>CAWJDT010000001.1:0-1772513 GCA_963841735.1 uncultured Actinomycetes bacterium
TATCCCATCACTCCGCAGACCGAAGTGGTGCAGCTCTACGCTCAGATAGTGGCCGATGGCAAGGTGGACAGCGAGTTCGTCACGGTGGAGTCGGAGCACTCGGCCATGAGCGCCGTGATCGGCTCGGCGGCCGCGGGCGCCCGCACCATGACGGCGACCTCCTCCCAGGGTTACGCCCTGATGTGGGAGCTCCTCTTCGTAGCCTCGAGCTACCGCCTGCCCATAGTGATGACCACAGTGAACCGTGCGCTTTCGGGCCCCATCAACATCCACTGCGACCACAGTGACACCATGGGCGGCCGGGACACCGGCTGGATCCAGCTTTATGGCGAGGATCATCAGCAGGCTTACGACAACTGCATCCAGTCCATCCGCATCGCGGAACACATGGACATCCGTACGCCTACCATGCATATGTACGACGGCTACGTGATCAGTGGGGCCATCGGACCTCTGGTCATGCTTCCGGACGACAAGGTCAAGGAATTCGTCGGACCCTACAAGGCCATCAACCCTCTGCTCGATGTCGAGCACCCGGTCACGGTGGGCCCCTTTGACGGCCTGCACGGCTGGTACTTCGAGCACAAGGTCTCGCAGAACCGGGCCATGGACCGGGCGTTCAAAGTGATCCAAGACGTCGCCGACGAGTACGCGGAGTTGAGTGGCCGCCATTACGGGCTGCTGGACCCCTACCGCCTCGAAGACGCCGAGATCGCCATCGTGGTCATCGGTTCGACCGCCGGTACCACGCGCATGATCGTGGACAAGCTCCGCGCAAGAGGAGTCAAAGCCGGCATGGTGCGGGTGCGGGTCTTCCGCCCCTTCCCCGCGGCGGCCTTCGCCAAAGCGCTTGAGCACGTGAAGGTAGTGGGAGTGATGGATCGCGCCGACTCCTTCGGCGCCCAAGGCGGACCGGTGTTCTTGGAGATCCGGGCGGCCCTCTACGACAGTGAAGCCCGGCCCCAGGTCTTGCCGTTCATCTACGGCCTGGGCGGACGGGACATCTATCCCGACAACATCGAGCAGGCCTTCGCCGTGCTCGAGCAGGCAGCGCAGAGCAAGAAGCGGACCTCCACCGAGCGCCGCTATCTCAACCTGCGGGAGGACTGAGGTGGCCGCGATGACTAACGGGAGCAACGGTAACGACAAAGGATCCCGCGGCGCGGAGCCCAAGGGCTCCGCTCTCTACGAAGTCCTCAAGGGCATCGACTTCGAGCGCAGGCAACTGGTGGGCAAAGCTCCTCGAGAGGGGCACTTCGACCTCGTTTGGGACAAGGACGGCGGCTATCGCTGCTATTCGTGCACCCTCTGCGAGCGTACCTGCCCGACCAACTGTATCGAGTTGGAGTACTGCCCCGATTTCCCGGAGGAGCCCTTTGATATCAAAGCGGCTCGCGCCGCCGCCCTGGCCACCCTGCCGGGAGAGAGTTGCGGAGCCGCCTCGGCCTGCGTAATGGGCGAGAATCCGGCCCAGTTCGTACCAGAGATCGACATGAAGCTGTTCGACCCGGTGGTCGCCGGCATCCGCTCGGGATCAGGGCTGGTGGAAGCGTTGCACGCTACCCAAGAGGCCTATGGCTACCTGCCCCGGGTGGCGCTGGAGAACATCGCCGAGGAGATGCGCCTGCCGTTCTCCAGGATCTACGGAGTGGCCAGCTTCTATTCCCAGTTCCGTCTGCGGCCGGTGGGCAAGCATGTCATCGACGTTTGCATGGGCACGGCCTGCCACGTGGCCGGCGCGCCCCTGGTTGTGGAAGCGTTCAGCCAAGAACTTGAGATCCCCATCGGAGGGACCACCCCCGACGGGCTCTTTACGCTCCAAACGGTCAACTGCGTAGGTGCCTGCGCCCTCGCGCCGGTGGTGCGCATAGGCAACGACGAGACCTTCGGCCGCATGGGTCCCACTGAGGCCCGCAGACTGGTGCGAAAGCTGCGCAAGCAGGAGGTGGCCTCATGAGTGCCGCCGTCAACGCAGCCGACCGCGCCGCCAAGATCGACGCGGCACTCCAAGCCGCGGCCGGCAAGGACGCCTATCTGGCCGACGACGCCAAGACCGAGATACGCCTATGTGCAGGCACCGCCTGCCACGCCTCCGGCCGGTTAGCTCTCCGCAAGGCGGTGGAGAAGTCGCTGGCCGAGCGGGGGCTTGCCGACAAGGTCAAGATCGTCGAAACGGGCTGTCACGGCTTCTGCGAGCAGGGCCCCATCATCGTGCTCCGTCCACAAGGCCTCTTCTACCCCCGGCTCAAGCCCGGTGACATCGACGAGATCGTCGAGACAAGCGTCATCGGCGATGGCATCGTCGATCGCCTGCTGTACAAGCATCCGGGCACCGGCGAGCCGCTGGCCCACGAGAAAGACATCCCCTTCTACGCGCTGCAGAAGCGCGTAGTGCTCAGCCTCAACGGCAAGATCGACCCGTTCTCATTGGACGACTATCTGGCCCACGACGGGTATTCGGCGCTGGCCAAGGTGCTCAAGGCCGCCGACCCCGAAGCGGTGATCGCCGAGATCGAGCGGAGCGGTCTGCGCGGACGGGGCGGCGCCGGCTTCCCCACGGCCAAGAAGTGGCGCTCGTGCCGGACCAACCCGGGCGAGAAGCACTACATCATCTGCAATGCCGACGAGGGCGACCCCGGGGCCTTCATGGACCGGTCGGTACTCGAAGGCAACCCTCACTCTGTGGTTGAAGGTATGATTATCGCCGCCTACGCCATCGGCGGCGGGTCCTCGCAGGCATGCGCAGGCAACGGTCCGGTGGAAGGCTACGTGTACGTACGCCACGAGTACCCCTTCGCCGTCGAACGGCTGCGTCATGCGCTCACTCAGGCCCGCGAACACAACCTGCTGGGCGAGGACATCTTGGGATCGGGTTTTGGCTTCGACATCCGCATCAACCAAGGCGCCGGTGCGTTTGTGTGCGGCGAGTCCACGGCTCTCACCCTCTCCATCGAGGGACAGCGGGGCATGCCTCGAGGCAAGCACATCCGCACGGTGGCTTCGGGCCTCTGGGGCCAACCCACCAACCTCAACAACGTGGAGACCTACGCCAACGTGCCGTGGATCGTCAACCACGGCGCCGAGGAGTTCGCCTCGGTGGGCACCGCCACCAGCAAGGGCACCAAGATCTTCTCGCTCACCGGCAAAGTGGTGAACGGCGGCCTAATCGAGGTGCCAATGGGCGCCACTCTGCGAGAGGTCATCTTCGACATCGGCGGCGGGATGCTGCCGGGCCGCGAGTTCAAGGCCGTGCAACTGGGAGGTCCCTCTGGGGGCTGCCTGCCGGCTTCGCTTCTCGATCAACCGATCGATTTCGAGAGCTTGGTGGCAGCCGGCTCCATGATGGGGTCGGGCGGAATGGTCGTGGTAGACGACACCACTTGCATGGTGGACTTCGCCAAGTTCTTTCTCAAGTTCACCGCCGAGGAGAGTTGCGGCAAGTGTGTGCCCTGCCGGGTAGGCACTACCCGCATGCTCGAGATCCTCGAGCGCATCTCAGCCGGTACGGCAACCCTGGATGACATGGAACTGCTGCAGCAGTTGGCCGCCGATGTTGCGGAGGGCTCCCTCTGCGCCCTGGGAGGCAGCGCCCCCAATCCGGTGCTGTCGACCCTGCGCTACTTCCGAGATGAAGTCATGGCTCACGTGGTGGAACACCGCTGCCCGGCGAAGGTCTGCCGGCCGCTCATCCGGTACACCATCGACGAAGAAGCCTGCACGGGTTGCCGTGCCTGCTTCACCGCCTGCCCATCCAACGCGGTCAGCGGCGAACGCAAAGAGCCACATCGCATCGATCAGAAGCTCTGTATCAAATGTGACGCCTGCCGGCAGGCCTGTCGCTTCGACGCGGTCCGCGTCGAGACGGGCATACTCACGCCGGCCGGAGGGAGGCCCCGATGAGCGCGCCGAAAGCAAGCCCGGCCGGAAAGACCGGCGCGACGACCGGCGTGAAGCTCACGATCGACGGTATGACAGTAGCCGCCCATAGCGGCGAAACCGTCCTCGAAATCGCCCGCCGCGAAGGTATCAACATCCCCGCTCTGTGCCACATCGCCGAGACGGCGGCCTGGGGAGCCTGCCGCCTGTGCATGGTGGAGGTAGCGGGAGTGGACAAACTCCAAGCCGCCTGCACTACCTGGGCCAGCGACGGCCTGGTGGTCAAGACCGACACCCCGCACATCCGCGCCCGTCGAGAGAGCTACCTCAAAATGTACCTCTCCGACCACAACGCCTACTGTGAGGCACCGTGCTCGCACGCCTGCCCCACTCACATCGACATCCCCGCCTACATGGCGGCGCTGGCCGCCGGCGACGCCGCCGGCGCGGCCGCTATCGTGCGGGCCGAGTTGCCCTTCCCCGGCATCCTGGGGCGCATCTGCCCCCGCTACTGCGAGCCGGTATGCCGTCGGGGCGACGTTGACGAACCCATCGCCATCTGCGCCCTGCACCGTGCCTTGGCAGACCATCCGGCCGGAACCGCGGCGGGACTCCACCTGGGAACCGACAGCGGCAAGCGAGTGGCCATCGTGGGAGCCGGCCCGGCCGGCCTCGCGGCCGCATGGTTCCTCACCCAGCACGGGCATCAGGTCACCATATACGACACCGAGCCGAAGGCTGGTGGCTCGCTGCGCTATACGATCCCCGAGTTCAGACTGCCCGAGAAGGCGCTCGACGCTGAGCTGCAGCCGTTGTGGGACGCCGGAGTACGCTTCGTGGGCGAATCTGAGTTCGCAGGCGCGGGCGACCATGCCAACCTTCTGAACGCCGGGTTTGACGCGGTGGTCGTATCTACCGGGAGTGGCGCCCCAGATGCAGCCGTCACGGCAGCGGGCACAGCCCAACCGGCCGACAACGGCGCACTTTCCGCGCTCGCCTTCCTCAGAAGCGCGCGGACAGGCACGGCTTCGAAGTTGACCGGCAAGGTGGTAGTCGTCGGCGGAAGCCAGACGGGCCTGGACGCCGCCCGCACCGCTCTGCGCCTGGGAGCCACCGACGTGACTGTCGTCACCAAGCACGATGCCGCCACCCTACCCGCCGGCAGCCACGAGCTTACCGCCGCCACGGACGATGGCGTGAAGTTCGAGTTCCGCGACCAGGGGAGCACCGACGCAAGTGTACCCGAAGGTACGACGCTCATCATTGCCAAAGAGCATCTGGCGGGCGCGGCTAGGCTCGCCGACGCCAACAAGTACACCGGCCGGACGGCCCGGAAGGGCCTGTTTGCCGCGGGTGACGCCGTGACCGGGGCGCAGTCGGCCATCCACGCCGTGGCGGGCGGCAAGCGCACCGCGCTGGCCGTCGATGCCTGGCTGCGGGGTTTGGACCTGGTCGCTCTGGAGAAGCAGCTGGATGCCTTCGCCGCTCTCCCCTATCTCGATCAGATCGAAAAGACCGCTGAACTCGGCGCGGCCGGGCAGCGCCTCGCCGAGCGCGCGCCGGTGTGGCTCAAGATGGGCGCCACGGCCGAGCCCGCCGCCCGCGCTTCCATGCCCGTGGCGGCCAAGGCTTCTCGGCTTGCCGGCGTCGACATCGAGGTGGAAACAGGCCTAAGTCTCGCCACCGCGCAGGAGGAAGCCAAGCGCTGCCTGCAATGCGTGTGCCCCAGCCTCGGCACCTGCGAGTTGCAGAAGCTGGGAGTGCAGTACGGCCTGACCACCAACGAGCTGGTCACTCCGGCCGCCCGGGTGCGACTGGTCGAGCCCCAGTACGAGCATCCGTTCATCAGGCGCGCCATGGAGCGCTGTATCTCCTGCGGCCGCTGCGTACGCACCTGCCGGGACGTAGCCGGCCCTGCCTGCTACGACTTCACCGGACGCGGCTTCACCATGAACGTCGATACCCCGTACGGCGAAGCTCTGCAGTTGGCCGACTGCATCACCTGCGGCCGCTGCGTGACCGTCTGCCCAACCGGAGCGCTGACCTTCAACGAGCGCGCTTTGCGCTCCTTCAAGGTGGACGAGAGCCGCTGCATCATGTGCAAGGAGTGCGTCGATGTGTGCCCGGTGGACGCCCTCAAGGAGACCGACCACTTCGAGCAAGCGCGGCAGAGATGGCTCGAGTTGGTCGCGCAGGGCAGCCAACTGGCCGGTGGCCACCGCATGTGTGCCGGTTGCGGCGCCCCCATCGTGGTGCGCCAGATACTCATGGGCACCAGCGACCCCGTGGTAGTCAGCTCCGCCACAGGCTGCCTCGAAGTGAGCACCACCATCTACCCCTACACCTCCTGGAAGGGTAGCTTCATACACACCGCCTTCGAGAACTCCGCCGCCACTTTGAGCGGAGTCGAGACCGCCTATAGGGCCCTCAAGAAGAAAGGCGCCATAGAGGAGAACGTCAAGTTCATCGCCTTTGGCGGTGACGGCGGCACCTACGACATCGGGCTGCAGTCGCTCTCGGGCGCAATGGAGCGCGGTCACCGCATGCTCTACGTGTGCTACGACAACGGCGCCTATATGAATACCGGCTTCCAGCGTTCGGGTGCCACTCCCACGGGAGCCTGGACCACCACCAGCCCGGTGGGTAAGGAAGAAGCCGGCAAATCCCAGAATCGCAAGAACCTCACCGAGATCATGATCGCCCACGGCCTCAAGTATGTCGCCCAGGCGTCTCCCCACGATCCGCGGGACCTGGTGCGTAAGGCCTCCAAGGCGCTCAGCGTTGACGGACCGACTTTCCTCAACGTGCTCTCTCCCTGCCCGCGTGGCTGGCGCTCCGACGGTGCCGAAAGCATCGACCTCGCTCGGGAGGCGATCAACACCTGCTACTGGCCGCTTTTTGAATACGAGGAGGGTGAGTACCACCTCACTTACCGGCCGCATCACAAGCTGCCCCTAGTGCCCTGGCTGAAGCGGCAGGGTCGCTTTGCCCACCTGTTCCAACCGGGCTTCGAGGACTCCCTGAAGCGCATCGAAGAATATGTGGACGAAGAATGGGAGAAGCTCCTGCGCAAGTGCGGCGAGCCCACTGAGGCGGACTGGCAGGCACACCTGCAGGCGGACGGCTGCCTGCTGCGTTGAGCAGAGGTCGATCATGAGCGTCGCCCACAGCCACACTCACAGCGAGCACCACGACGGTCGCATACGGCCCGACCAGGGCCACCGCCTGGACGACCCGCGGCGCCTGGAGACGCAGGTGAGCGAGCCCGACCTGGCCCGCCTCCTCGCCCTGCGCGGCGACGAGGACGTGCTGGACCTCGGCAGCGGGACCGGCTTCTACACCAGCCGCATCGCAGCGCTCACCACCGGGACGGTCTACGCCGCGGAACTCCAGCCCGAGATGAACAACCACTACCGCCGCCGAGGCGTGCCGGCCAACGTCCGCTTGGTCTTGGCCGACATGACCGCACTGCCGGTCGAGCCCGCGGGCGCGGACCCCGGCGCGAGCCCCGGAGCGGGCCCCGGCGCGGACCCCGCAACTGCAGCCGGCGAGGCCGACGGCGCCGCGCTCCTCCCCGCCAGTGTGGATGTCGTTTGCACCATCGCCACCTGGCACGAAGTGGACGGCAAGGTCGACCTGCCCGGCTTGGCCAGGGTCCTGAGGCCCGGCGGCAGGTTGCTGGTCATCGACTGGCGCAAGGATCCTGAGTCTTGGCAGAACGGCCCACCAGAGCAGGTGCGCTTCAGCAAAGAAGAGGTCGCGGCAACCCTCAAGTCCCACTTCACTGTGACCTCGACCGAAAACCTCGGTCGCTTCATGTTCGCAGTGACTGCACGACGCGTGAACCCTCCCGCGCTATGATGGAGCGCAGATAGCGCCAGCACAGATTGGGGGGACTTCCTCGCGTGAACGCCAAACCCATCTTTGCCCAGTACTTCAAGGACCTTCACGGCGTAGCCCGGCAGGGAGATGCTCGGGAAGAGAGCTTCTATTCCCCGCTCTCAGTGATGCTCAAGGCCGTCGCCCAAGAGACAGGGCACCGAGATGTGAGCGTCACCACGTTGCCCAAGTCCACCGACGCCGGTAACCCCGACTTTCGCATCTGGAACGGCACCGACCGCATCGTCGGCTACATCGAGGCCAAGAAGCCCACTGAGGAGCGGCTCGACGCCATCGAGGAGTCCAAGCAACTCAAGCGTTATCGTGCCACCTTCCCCAACCTGATACTCACCAACTTCCTCGAGTTCAGGCTCTACCGTAACGGCCAACGCGTGGACGAGGTGCTGGCAGCCCAGCCATTCGTGCTCAACCGTATGCAGACGGCGCCGCCGGTGCAGCGGGCCGACGAACTGGCCCAGCTGCTCGACAAGTTCTTGGATTTCTCCCTGCCCAAGACCTTCACCGCCGAGTCGCTGGCCGTCGAGCTGGCCAAGCGCACCCGCTTCATGCGTGGACCTATCAGGCGGGCGGCTACCAGGTGTGCGAGAAGTGGCTCAAGGACCGCCGCGAGCGCCATCTGGAGATAGACGACATACGCACCTACTGCCGCATAGTCACCGCGCTGGCGCGCACCATCGATCTGCAGCGCGACATCGATGCCCTCTACCCCCAGGTGGAGGCCAAGGTGGTCGAGATCACCGCAGGCGGCGCGGAGAGTTAGGCCGCCAGAGTCGGTCCAAGGTCGCAGCCCCTCCGCCGACCGTCGGGGGTAGGGTTCTTTGTACCCTTGCCTCTCGGGACTTCTTCCAAAAAGGGAATAAGGTACACTATGGCCATAGTGTACTTATGAAGGAGGGCGGATGACCTCTGTGACTGCCAAACAACTGAAAGATAGTCCTAGCACCGTCTTGAGTCGGGTCCAGTATGGCAATGAGCGAGTGCTTGTTACTCGGCATGGCAAAGAAGTCGCGGTCGTTGTCTCGGTTGAAGACGCTCGTCTTCTTGCGCAACTGGAGGATCTACTTGACGCTCACGATGCTCTGGCTGCCATCGAAGAAGCCGAGCGCGACGGAACCATCAGCCTTGATGAGCTGCGCGCGAAGCTTGGCCACTGAGGCCCAGTGGGCTATGAAGTCCGCATAGCTCCCGCCGCTGAGAAGGCTATCAGCAAGCTGTCCAAGTCTATGCAGGTCTCTGTCTTGGACAAGATGCAGGAGTTGGGCGCTGTTCCGCGTCCGGCCGGCTGTGAGAAGGTCAGAGGTCTAGCTCACCACGAGGTGTTCCGAGCTAGGGCGACCGAGAACTATCGCATCATCTACCAGGTGAGGGACGCCGTTGCGGTGGTCCTGGTCGTGCGGGTGGCCGACCGTAAGGAGGTCTATCGGCGGATCGAGGATCTCAAGCGATTGCTTGGATAGGCGACGTGGTGTCAACACATGGCGGACAAAGTGGGGCCGCGTGTCTGCCGGCGCAAGGAAGACTTGAACATCACCATCAAGACGACCGTCGTCCCATTCGGGCGTATGCAGCTGAGCATCGATGAACAGGTGGCCCAGCAGCTGAAGTTGCCGGTGATAGATGTGGTCACAATCGCCTCTGCGTCGCACGCGAAGGCGGAGCAGAACGTCTATCCAATTCAGATCGAAGTCGTCGGCCTCCCGGTCACGGTCAACGCTTCTCGCTCCATCGGTGCGCCACTCAAGCCCCAGGGTATCTGCGTGCTCATCGGCCGAGCCGCTAGTCCTCGTCGCTCAGATCGACTGCACGCTCCTGCTTGAGACGCCCGCGACGGCGCTTCTCTTCCAGCCGCTTGCGATCGAGTGATTGCGGCACGTTCACCGGCACCCGCTCCGGCGACTCAGTGAGGGCTTCGCGCATCAGCCGAGCAAACCGCTCGATCGCAGCCTCGCGATTCGCCAGTTGCGAGCGATGGCGCTGTGAGACCACGCGCATCACGCCTTCCCGGTTGACCCTCCCGGCGAGCCGCTCGCGCACGAGCGCCTTCTGGCGTTCAGACAGACTGGGCGTGCCCGCCACGTCGAACAGCAGAGTCACGCGGGTACTCACCTTGTTGACGTTCTGTCCACCCGGCCCACCGCTTCGCGAAGTGGTGTATGTCAGTTCCCCCTCGGGGATCTCCAAGCCTGGCATGATTTGGATCATCGCAAAGCCGCCGCTCAGTCCTGCTCGGGTGTCCTTAGGATGCAGTGACCGGCGATGGCTTCCATGCCCTGAGCTTCGCAGTAGGCAAGAGCTTCGTCGGACTCGGCTCCGGGCTGGAACCACACGTACTTGATCCCGGCGGCAGCCGCCTCCTTGACCACATTCTCCCCTTGTTTGGGAGGCACCACGATCAATACCCGCTCCACCCCCTCCGGCAACGAGCCCAGGTTCGCATAGCAGGTCTCCCCCTCTACTTCGCCGGCCTTCGGGTTCACCGGATACACCTGCTTGCCCCGCCGCTTGAGCTCGCGGAAGGTGATATTGCCAAACTTGTCGCGGTCCTCCGACGCGCCCACCACCGCCCAACACTGCCCACGGACGAAGGCGTCGAGACGTTCCTTACTGACCATCCGCCACCTCCCCGCTCTCGCTCCTGAGCGAAGCCACAAGCGCGCCGTCCAACTCGCTGATCGATCCAAGCACCACGTCCGCCCGGCCGAGAGCACCTGTTGACGGCGGGAACTCGGTATTGGGGATGGCGATGACCGCCAGACCCGCCGCGTAAGCGGCTTGGATGCCATTGGCGGAGTCTTCCACCGCCGCCGCGCTCCGCGGAGACGCGCCTAGGCGCACACAGGCCTCCAGGTAGACGTCGGGCGACGGCTTCCCTCTCCCCACGTCGTCCGAGGAGAGAACGCACTCGAACAACTCCCGCAATCCGGCCAGTTCGAGCGCATACTCGATCAACTCAAGGGGCGACGACGAGGCCACTCCCATACGGTACGCCGCCGCCAAACCAGTAACGGCCTCCACCGCTCCGGGAATGAGCGGCAGCCCGCGAGCGTACTCTTCCCGCAAGGCCCCGATGATGCCGTCGTAGATCTCCTGGTCGGACAGCTGCACCCCATTGTTCTCGCGCATGGAGACCGCCCACTCCCTGGAGTTCGACCCCATCACCCCACGCTGATCGTGTTCGCCCCAGTGGCCCCCGTGGGTCGCGGCGAAGTCACGGCGCACTCGGTTCCACAGCTGCTCCGTCTCGATGATGATGCCGTCTAGATCGAAGATGATCGTGTCGATGCTCATAGCCCGGTAGGTTAGCAGAGTCGAACGAGATACCGAGGGAGCCGCTAGGGCACGAAGAAGCGCGCGGAACTGCCCCCAGGCCCGCCTCGCACCTCCAGTCGCGCCGGGATGACCAGTTTCAGCTCGGGAACGTGCGAGATGACACCCACCAAGCGACCACTCATCTGCAGTTCCATGAGCGCATCCACGGCGAGTTCGAGAGCGTCGGCGTCGAGAGCTCCAAAGCCTTCATCCACGAAGATCGTCTCCAGAGGAACGCCGGCGGAATGCTCTTGCACCGTCTCCGCGAGGCCGAGAGCCAAGGCCAGTGCAGCCAGGAAGCTCTCGCCTCCCGACAAGGTCACGGCCGGCCGCGATGTACCCGAAAACTCATCAAAGACCGCAAGGTCCAAGCCGGAGGCACGACCGCGGCTCGCCACCTCACGCAGTCGCTCAAGCTGATAGCGCCCCTTGCTCATTGCGTACAACTTCCGACTTGCGGCCAGCAGGACTTCGTCTAAGTACACTCCCAGCACCCACCTCTGAAACGAGACCCGGCTTGGGTTCTGCCCACCGGCGACCTCAGCGAGCACGCCCACCGTTTCGTAGGTGCGGCGCGCGTCGTCCGACGTGTTGTCGATCTCGGTCAGCCTCTCCTTTATGCCCTCAAGCTTACCGATGAGGTTCTTGGCGTCGGCGTGCCTGGATATGGCCAGCCTCTCCCCCAGCCTCGCCTGCTCGGCGGCGGCGCGGACTTCCGCAATGTCACCCGGTTCGGGCTGACCCTCCAAGGCAAGTTCGGCCTGCTGCAGCCTCCCTTTCGCCTGATGAAGCGCGTCCCGATAGGTTTCGAGAGACTGCTGGAGCGTGATCCGCTCGCTTTCGGGCACCAGACAGCGCCGCCACTCATCCACGTCGGAGAAGCCGTGTTCCCGGAGGGCCGCCAGGTAGTCCTCTTGGCAGGAGCGCTCGTGCTCGGCCGCCTTGCTTTGCCCGGCGACCGCACTCTCGGCGGCCGCTGCGAGCGCGATCCTGTCCTTCTCAGTCGCCGCCGCCTGCTCTTGCGCGTCAACAAACGCAGCTTCCAGCCCTCTGCTGTTCTCGCGCCACCGCTCGAGTGCATGCTCCAACGCCCCCGGGGCCCTCAGATCTTCCGGGATACCGGCGGCCCGTTCATTCAGTCGGGCTTCCGCCCCGGCTAGAGTCTTCTCGGCGATCGCCAGGTTGTCTGCAGCCACCTGCGCGGCGTCGACGGTCTCAGCCACGGCAGACTTCGCTCCCGCGATCTCCACCTCCAACGAGCTCACGTCCGCCCGACCGGCCAACTGCTCCAACTCGGCCAAAACCGCTGCCACCGACCTCTCGGCATCTGCGAGAGAGAGGTCAGCGGACATGCCTGGTTCCTGCAGAATGGCATGCTCCCGCGCGCGGGCCGTCGACAGGACGATCCCCGAACCACCACTCGCCTCATGCGCCTGGTCATATACCTCCCGTGCGGAGGCGGCCGCCGACCTGCGTGCTTCCAGCGCGTCGTCCGACACATCGGCGGCAGTGACGGCCGCAGGCGCAGGGTGCTCCGTGGAACCACAAACCGGACATGGTTCGCCTGTCTTCAAAGCGGCGGCCAAGGCGGCGGCCCGCCCCGACTTCCATCGTGCCTCGATGTCGGCGAGCTCGGCTTGAGACTCTCGATGCCTGTTCAGCGCCACGGTCTCCACGGTCGCCAGATCTGCCTGGCGGCGCTCCGCCTCCACTACGGCTGTGCGGGCCCCGAGTAGGCGCCGGCAACGCTCCGCGCTCTGTTTCGCTCCCTCCAGCCGACCCCTCGCCGTCTCTGCCTGAGCGGCGTCCGCCTTTCCCGCAACAAGGTCGGTCTCGCGGGCAGCAAGCGCTTCACGAGCCTTCGTCAGGGCCTGCGTCGCCTCGTCGTGTGCGACCTGAGCCGACTGCGCTCGACCTGTCGCTTCGTCGTACTCCCCCTTTGCCGAGCGCCACGCCTCGATGACGCCGGCCAAGCCCTCCAAATAGCGCACCCTATCCGAGGCCGCTCGGCGCTCAACCAGGCGTTCTTGCTCCGCGGCAAGGGCGACGGCCGCGGCCTGCTCGGCATTTCGAGCCTGCAGCAGCCCCTGCTCGCAGGTCGCCAAGGCGACGCGCGCCTCAGACAAACGCATACCCGCTTCTGAATGCCTGTTTGCGGCAGGTTGAACCTTGTCCGCGCGTCCACCGGTCTTGAGTCTCCGGTCCGCGGCGGCCATCTCTTCACCGCGTTGCTCAAAAGTCTCAACCTCAGCACGAGCCTCCCGCACCGCCTGGCGGGCTTGGTCGCCGGCTTCGGCAGCAGCCAGCGCCTCAGATGTTCGAGCCGCGGCCATTCCCGACTTATTCACGGCTTCAGCTGCCGCCTCCAACTCCAGTCCAGCTTCCGCGACACGAGCCGCCAGTTCAGCATCGTCGGCCGCCGCCGCCAGGCCGAGTTGCGCCTCGCGACGCAACTTCAGTTGCTCCATCCGGCTGCGTACCGACTTGGCTCGCTCGCCGAGCAAGACCTCCAACTCCCTGAACCGCTCGGTCCGAAAGAGCTGGCGAAGGATCTCCTCCCGCTTGTCGGAGCCCGACGACAGCAGTTCGCGGAACCTCCCCTGTGGCAAGACAACGACCTGGCGGAACTGCTCACAAGAGAAACCAAGAAGGTCCTTGATCTGGGTCTCTACCTCCCTGATCTTCGTGCTCAGCGGCCTTCCTTCTTCAGCCGCGGCACAGCCCGTGCGCTCCCAGAGCACCACCTCCGCCGGCTTTGAGACAAGCGCCGCTCCCCGCACGCCCTGGAGCTCTTGAGCCGGACGGCGTTTGATGCGAAACCTCCTCTCCCCCAGCGAGAAGTCAAAGACTACCTCTGTCGGGAGGCCGGGCGCGGCCTGGTCGGAGCGCATCTGGTCCGCCTGGCGCTCGCCACCGCTCGTCTCACCGTAGAGCGCGAAGACCATGGCATCGAGGATGGTGGTCTTGCCCGCACCGGTATCCCCATGGATCAGGAACACCCGGTTGGTCCCAAGTTCCGCGAAATCCACCACCTCCGGCTCGCGATAGGGCCCGAAGGCCTGCATGACAAGTGTGACCGGCCTCATGCCGGCGCCGCCTCGCGCCGCACCCGCTCGAGTTCGTCGATAGCCGCCGCAAGCTCCGCCGTCTGCGGATCGTTCATGCCCGACCCCTTGACGTCTTCGAAGAATTCTCCGAACAGATCGGCCACTCCACGAGTCCGCATGGCGGCGCTGGTGGGGCGCGGGCCGAAGACAGTACCCTCGGAGACCTCCCTCCTGATGGAGAGGATGTTGGGGAACACGGGTCTCAGTTTGTCCAATGGGCTCAGAACAGGCTCGGAGTCGGTCAGCACGACCTCGATGTAGGCCTCGGCGAAGACCGGATCGACGTGCTCGGCAAGAATCTCCGCGAACTTGCCCCGAAGCTGCACCACGTCCCGTCTTATCGGCAGCCGGACTTCTTCGACCGTAGCGGCGCCCGTTTGCCCAAGCTCCACCAGAGTGACCGACTTCTCGTGAGCCGCCTCGTTGAACGAGTACTTGAGGAGCGATCCCGCGTAGCGTGCGCGACCCGCCGCCACCACCTGCGGCTGGTGCAGATGCCCCAGCGCGACGTAGTCAAACTGGTCGAATAGCGAGGCGGACACAGCCCCCGAGCCTCCCACAGTAAGCGGCCGCTCGGACTCGCTCTCGCGGCAACCCGCGACAAATGCGTGCGCAACCAAGACGTCGCGGGCCCCGCCAGACAGTGAGGGACACAGCACCTCCAACTGAGCCTTGATCACCGCCTCATGCGAGTGGATGTCGTCCCGCCCCAGTTCGAAGCGGGCGGTCTCCGGATCGGTATAGGCGAGTGGCCAGAAGCGCACGCTTGTCCCGTCGGCCCCCACCACCTCGGCGGCCCGCGGCTGGGCGCCCACGCGCCCCACTACGTGAACCCCTGCCCGGCGGGCCAGCCCGCTGAAGTATTCCAGCCGGGCCGCACTGTCGTGGTTCCCGGCGATTATCACCACGGGGATCTTGAGGTCCAAGGCCAGGGTGGCGACCGTCTCGTCCAGCAGATCCACTGCATCCGTCGGCGGCACGGCCCGATCGAAGATGTCGCCCGCGACAACGACAGCGTCGACCTGCCGCTCCTCCGCCATCCGCACAAGACCCTGGAGGGTGAAGCGCTGGTCGTCTGTGAGGTGGATGTTGTGGAATAGGCGGCCAAGATGCCAGTCGGCCGTGTGAATGAACCGCATGGGCCTCCAGTCGGGCTGTTACCGAACTCAACCAGTATAGAGGCGCATCCGGACAGGAGCGCGACGCGCACGGTTTGTACGCGCGCGGAGCGGATGGATGCCGGGTCGGGCGATCGCTTCAGGTAGAGACGCGGGCGCCGCGGCACACCGCGCGCCGGGGCATGCCGCGCGGTGTTAGAATCACTAGAAAAGGAGGTCGGGCGTGATCGACTGGGACGCTAAAATCGCTGGTGAAGGCTTAAGTTTCGACGACATCCTCCTCATCCCCGCGGAATCCGGGGTCCTCCCCAAAGAGACCGATGTCCGGACGCAACTCACCTCCAAGATAAGCCTCAACATCCCCCTGCTCGCGGCGGCCATGGACACCGTGTCCGAGACTTCGCTCGCCATCGCGCTCGCCAGGGAGGGTGGTCTGACCATCATCCACAAGAACCAGCCCGTCGACCGGCAGGCTGAGATGGTGCGCAAGGTGAAGAGGAGCGAGGCCGGCATGATCGTCGACCCCATCACCCTGCCTCCCACGGCGACTCTCGGCGATGCCGAGGCGCTCATGAACGAGTACCGCATCTCTGGAGTGCCGGTCATCAATCCCGACGGCAGGCTGGTGGGCATCGTCACCAACCGCGATACGCGCTTCGAGACCGATCACTCCAAACCCATCAAAGACCTCATGACCTCCGAGAACCTGGTCACCGTCCCGGTGGGCACCAACCTCGACCAGGCCAAAGAGCAGTTCAAGATCCACAAGATCGAGAAGCTCCTGGTGGTGGACGACGACTTCATTCTTCGCGGTCTCATCACCATCAAAGACATCATGAAGATCATCGAGTTCCCCAACGCCTGCAAAGACTCTCTGGGCCGGCTGCGGGTGGGCGCCGCTGTGGGTGTGGCCAAGGACACGGCCGAGCGGGTGGCGGCTCTGGTGGAGGCCCAGGCCGACATCATCTGCATCGACACGGCTCACGGCCACTCCAAGGGCGTGCTCGATGCCATCGCCGCCATCCGTGAGCAGTATCCCGACGTGGAGATCATGGCCGGCAACGTCGCCACGGCGGCCGGCGCCAAGGCCCTCATCGAACGGGGAGTCAACTGCATCAAGGTGGGCATCGGCCCCGGCTCCATCTGCACCACGCGCGTGGTCACCGGGTGCGGGGTGCCGCAGATCACCGCCGTGTCGGCCTGCGCGGCCGAAGCCTACAAGTACGGCATACCGGTGGTGGCCGACGGCGGCATCCGCTACTCGGGTGACATCGTCAAAGCCCTGGCTTCGGGAGCTCACAGCGTGATGATCGGCTCGCTCTTCGCCGGCACCGACGAGAGCCCGGGCGAGCGCATCCTGTGGGAGGGCCGCAGCTACAAGGCCTACCGGGCCATGGGCTCGGTGGGAGCCATGAGCGTGGGGCACAGCGCCGACCGGTACTTCCAGGAAGACCAGAAGAAGATGGTGCCCGAGGGCATCGAGGGCATGGTGCCTCACAAGGGCCCGCTCTCCGACATGGTGTTCCAGCTGATCGGCGGCCTGCGGGCCGGTATGGGCTACACCGGCGCGGCATCCGTGGAGGAACTGCACAAGAAGGCGCGGTTCATGCGCATCTCGCCCGCCGGCCTGGCCGAGAGCCACCCGCACGACGTGACCATCACCAAGGAAGCGCCCAACTACGAGCGCAGGTTGCCCTTCTCGTAGCGACGAGAGGTTCGCGCGCCGGCCATTTCTGCAGGCCAGACCGGCGCGCGAAACGGAAGAAGCGAGAGAAAGGCGACTGTGAGGCAGCAAGGCCGGTGCGACCCCTGCGACACCCCGCTCCCTGACCCTTGGGATGCCGCCATACCCCTATGGCGAAGCTCCCTGGTGGTCCGCCAGGTGTTCGTGGTGTTGACCATAGCCATCGGGATGGTGTGGCTCTTCATGATCATCCTTACAGCTGCCGAGGGTGACCTCGATGCTGCCACTCTTTGGTCGATCAGCAGGATCTTCCTGATCATTTTGGGTGGTCTGCTGCTGGGCGCGTTCCTCGTTATGGCGGTGCTCTATCGACGCTACGAATACCGCTTCACCCTCGACGAGCAGGGCGTCTTGGCCTCCACCACCGGCCGAACCAGGAAGAAGAATGCGCTGATCAACGCCCTCCTTGTTTTGAGCGGGCGCCCGTCGGCCATGGGAGCGGGGATGCTGGCCGGGTCCCGGCAGGACCAGCGCGTGCGCTGGAAGGACGCCACTGCATTCCGGGTAGACACAAGGCGCCGCCAGATCACCCTCAGAAGGGGGCGACGCACCCTCATGCTGATCCAGTGCACGGACGAGAACTTGGAGACCGTCCGCCGTGTCTTCGACGAACGGGTGGCGGCTGGGACGCGATAGGGGACACCGGCGCGCCCCACTCTAAGACCTAGTCGGGGGCCCTCCCCCGGCAGAACCAACATCACACAGAACGCCGTCCCTCATCTGAAGGATCCTGTGTGTGTCCGCCGCGATCTCCCGATTGTGCGTTGCGATCAACATGGTCACGCCTTGGGAGTCGCACAAATGAATCAAATAGTCGAGGATCGCCTTCCCCGTCTCGGTATCAACACTTCCCGTGGGCTCATCGGCCAGAATGATCGAGGGGTCATTAACCAGTGCCCTTGCTATTGCCGCCCTCTGTCGCTCCCCACCTGAGACTTTGGTTGGAAGGAAGTTCATTCGATCGGCGAGCCCCACTTTCACAAGCGTTTCCATCGCCTTCTTGCGCATCGCCGTCTTGGAAATCCCCAGGGAGTACATCGGGAGCTCCGTGTTTTCCAGGAGGCTCAAGCCGGGGATCAGGTGGTGGAATTGGAAAATGAATCCTACCGTTTTCGCTCTGAATCGGTTGAGAGGCGTGTAGGTACTGACGCTCCTGCCATCGATCAGAATCTCTCCCGATGTGGGAGTGTCGAGTGTTCCCACTAGATTGAGCAAGGTACTCTTCCCGCACCCGGAAGGACCCATGATGGCAATGACTTCTCCCCTCTCGACCTCGAAGGAGACGCCGTTCAATGCCTTCACCAGGCCGCCGTCGTAATGCTTGATCAGATCCCTAACGACGATCATGGCAAACCCGGCAACAGGCATGAGCTGGTCGCAAACCTTTCGAGGATCATCCCTTTCAACTCCCGGCCCATGTCCGGCTCTCCCGTCGCTATGTCGGTGTCTTCGCCAGGATCTCGGACAAGGTCATACAGCTCACAGCTGCCGGACGGTAGATTAAGAATGAGCTTGTGCCCATTGAGGACCACAGCCATCGACCTCCCATAAGAGTCGCGGTCGGCGCCGCGAAAAACTGTGCTGACGGCGAACTTGGGTTTGGCCTTTCCGCGCTCACCCAGCATGGCTCCCACCAGGGATTCACCGTGCATGTGCCGCGGGATCTCGAATCCAAGAAGGTCGAGTATGGTGGGCGCAATATCCACCTGCTCGGCGCTGGTCTTGATCCGTGTTCCCCGCTGACCGTTTGGCAACCGCACTATGAAAGGGATATGCAGCAGCGGGTTGTACAAGAGAGGTCCGTTGTGGCCTTGATATCCCTTTTCGAACATCTCCCCATGGTCGGATGTAACGATGATCATCGAGGTGTCAAAAAGGCCTCTCTCCCTTACCGATTCGAGAAAGCTGCCGAACTTGTGATCGATCTCCAGGATATGCTCGTCATAGCGACCTCTGAGCATATCGACCGCATGCTGTGAAGCCTCCGGATAGAACCGGTTGCAGTTGGGTCTTTGGCTGCTGATTCCGGCAAAGGCCTTCTTCTCTTTCACGAAGGCACCCCTGAAGGAATTGGAGGGAACATAGGGCTCGTGGGGCGGATAGACGTGAAGCCACAGAAAAAATGGTTCGCAGGCTGAATCCAGGACTTCCAGTGTCTTCCTGAATGTGGAATCAAGGGATGTGGTCACTTTGGATATGCTCCTCGCCCTAAAGCGACCTGCAGTCATCTTGTTCATCCATCCGTGACTGACCGTCCCAAGGGAATTGATCCACAGATATCCGGCGCTGAAGCCGATGACCGCCGCGGTCTTGTAACCCTTGCTTATTAGGACGTCATCCAGGTCTTCGGCTCTACTCCCACTGGTCAGCAGAGCGCTCAGCCTGTCATAGCCGTGCTTCAACGGGTATCTGCCGGTCAGGATGCTGGCAATGCTTGGCAGGCTGGAGTTGGAATTGGCATGCATATTGTCGAATACGTAGCTCTCATCCGCGAATCTATCGATGAACGGGGTGGTCATCCTCCGGTATCCGTATAGGGACATGTCCCTTGCCGACAGCGAATCAAAGGTGACAAAGATGATATTGGGCGTGTGGGGCTGCTGAAGACGGGCATCATTCATGGCGCAACGCCTCCGCCGGCAGGAGCCTCGTGGATAGAAAGGCGGGGTACAGGGAGCTCAGCACCCCCAAAAGCACGGAAATTCCCATTGAAACAAGAATGATCCGGGATATCCCCGAGACAGACGCCCACAGCCAGATGCCCGCGGGATGCACGAATTGAAGGCCCCAGACAAGGGTCAAGCCCATAGCGTTGCCCAAGAGGCCCCCTATGAAGCAGATGATGACCGATTCCCACATGATCGTTCGCAGAATCCTGAATCGACTCCAGCCGATCGCCATCAGAATGCCTATCTCTTTTGTCCTCTCCGAGACCGCCATCAGAAGGGTGTTCATCACAACAACACAACTGCCGATGAGCGCGATGAGAGAAATGGCCCAAGCTGAAGTGTCCACGATCTGTATCAAGGAGATCTGGCCTACAAAGTCCTCGCTGCGCATTACCGATAGCCCCGGGAAAGCGGCCTCGATTCGATCCGCGGCGTCTTCAACGGATACGCCGGGCTTCAGGCTCACAAACGCCAGGTTGATGAAACCATCTCTCTTGAGGATGATTTGGGCATCCCCGAGGTCTAGGATGGCAGCGTTATCGAGCATCTTGCTGCCACTCGTGTAGAGCCCCGTGACGACATACTCCCCCTTCTCAGACAGAGAGAGTCGGTCGCCCACACGAAACTGAGCCGCCTTGGCAGCGATCTGGCCCAGCAGGATCTCATGCTTTTCTACTTCCAGCATTCTTCCGTCAAGAACGCCGACCCTCCCCGCAAACGCTTCAACCGGCGCGATACCCATGATCACGAAGTAGGAATTCCAGGGGGTCTTGATCGCACCGATGACCAATGAGGAAATGCTTTCTATTCCCTCGATATCGGCTAGAGCTTCGTAGTCGGCATACGAGATCTTCGAGCCGAACGGGCTTGAAGCGCCCTGGGACTGCACCGTAAGGTCTATCTGGTAGCCTTCTATCGTTTGCTGTATCTGGCTACTGAGACCTTCGCTCACAGCGGTCAGCGAAGAAAGAATCATGATCCCGACCGCGGCGCCCAAAGCGGTCAAGAGACTCCTCGTCTTTCTGCGGGCGATGTTCCGAAGGGCGATCATCCGCGCGTAGCCCCGTAGACCGTCATGCGCGCGCCCCCCACTCCCAATCGGTCGTCTTGGACCCGATACAAGATGCGGTAGCCCCCCTGACGCACGCGGTACCGTTCCTCTCCCGTCAACTTCTCACAGCCTGCCGGTCGTGGGTCCCCGGATAGCGCTGAGATGCGCTCGAGTATCCGCGCCAGGTCTCCCTTCGGGATCGCACGAAGATCCTTGTGAACTGTCTCACTGAAGAATATGCTATATGCGGCCATCGGCCTTCAGCCGCTTGACCATCTCCTCGTAGCTGATGAGCGGGTCACTTGCACGAGCCTCGAAGGCCTCGAGGTCGTCCGCGTCCTCAGCCAGAGAACCGCGGAGCGCATCATTCACCAAGTCCGAGATCGACCGAGTCGTTTCGGCCGACTTGAGCCGAAGAGCACGATGGATATCGGGGTCGAAGTACACCGTTGCTCTCTTCGTTAGCGTAGCCATGGCACACACCTCCTTTTCCGCAGCACCATAGCGTCTTGACGTTATGACGTCAAGACGCCGCGATCCTGACAACGGCCGCGAGGCCAAACTACCTGACGCTGATCACACCCCGGCCCACGAGCTCGAAGAAGCAGCGCGCGCACGCGGCCACGTCCACGCCCGCATCGTGCGCACCGCCGAACAGCGTGCCGAATAGGAACATATGCAATTCGTCGAGCTTGGGCCACTTGTTGCCGTACGGCCCCGAGAGCCCGCAGTAGTCGGTGCTCTGGATCATGGTGCAGATCATGGACCTCGGAATGAACGGCGGCTGGAGCCCAAGGCGTATGTATTCGGCCGCGATCACACTGCCATCGAACCCGGCGTTGTGTGCGACGACTACCTTGGCGTCGCCGGCCACCTGAGACAGCTCGGCGAGCACATCCGCAACCGGACTGCCCCTCGTTGAGCGCGCGCTCCATCGATATACCGTGGACGCGAAAGGCATCGGGCGGAATCCGAAATCCCTCGGGACGGATGATGCGAGTAGCAGACGAGCAGAGCTGATGTGACTCGTCGTGGAAGGCCCAGGCGATCTGGATCGCGCGAGGCCAGTTTGCCAGGTCAGTGACCGGAGCCCGATAGTTGCGCGGAAGCCCATTGGTCTCGCAGTCGACGATGAGAAACATGGCCCCCTCCCAACCTTAGTGTGCCTAGCGCTTCCGGTGCCGCCAGCGCTTGACGATCGTGGCCGCGCGCGGCTTACCGCGCGGCCGTGCGGCGCTTTGTTCTTAGCTCATGAGTATTTCATGTTGGACCTGTTGTCTCGCTGTTCCCTCAAAGCCTCGAGGTCTCTGCACATCGTTTCAAACTCGCTGTAGAGCCTCGGATTACCCCTTTTTGTTCGCACATACTTCACGTACGGCATGAACTTGTCTCTCATGTTCAGGAAATAGCTCCCTGACATCCGCTCGATGATGACCAAATCAAAAATGCCGATATTCACGCCCGCTGCTAGATGCTCAACAAGTGACAGGAACTCCTTGATATCACCTATGTCGTCAGGCTTGATTTCGTCGACGTTGATGACCTTCCCCTCTCCGAACTTGGCCACGATCTTGTTGGAGATAGGTCGATAGAGCGCACGTACACGATTGACATACTCAACGGTGGCCTGTTTCTCACGCCGTTCATGATCCGCTTTGAAGGTTCGATAGATCAGAAAGAGCTGCACCCACAGGGCGGATAATGTTGCAAGGGCGATAACGAGGGATAGTGCTTGAAATGTTGTCATCTGTCTCCTTCTCAGTGCGAACAGCGACCATGCAGTTTGCATGAGTCCATTACCCAACGCCACGACGTCTTCAGCTCACCGGTTTCGAGCGCCATCATGCCCCCCTTCACCGCCAGACAGTTCGCATCAAGCTCAGGCTCCAAGAGCAGACTAGCCGCAATCCTCCGCGCCATCCGCGTGACCCCGCGCCAGTAGGCGACGCCGTTCAGATAGACGTCCACCGCCTGATCGCCCAGTTGAGCCAGAGCCTCCTCCGCGCTGAGGCCCAGGGCCTCAGCTCCTTGCCCGATGGCCGCCAGCTCTTCGGATGTCCAAGGTCTTGTATTTGCTTTTCCTTTGCCCGGCATGGTGATGCCCCCCTGGCCGGCATGACCCCAACCGGCGGTGACGGCCAGATCGCCGGCCGGTGCAGATGAACAAGAAGTGATGGTCGTCATCGCCAGCCTTCAAACCGAACCCAAGTGTTACCGGATTGGCCTTCTGCGCTGCGAGACACCACCGGCATGATAAACATGATGATCACTTCCACCGCTTCAGAGAGCTTTGCCGGCACTCGTATGTTCGAGGCCCCTCTCGGCTACTGCCGTCGCGGGGTGATAGGTGAGGATCCTGGGGCAGGGCCCGCCTAACAGGGTCGGGTAATCGGCCCATTCTGGCTCGGGGACTGTGGCGTCGTCAACGCCGACGTCCAACCGCAACACGAACTTGGCTCCGTCCAGATGACCGCCCGCTCGCGAACTCTGTCCTGGAGAGCCTCGCCAGGAACCCCTCGATGGCGTAGTACGGGAGCGCCTGCTGGAACTCCAGGCCCAGCTCGTGCGCCCGCCGTAGGAGACGACTCCTGACGCCGGCAGCGCTCAGAGCAGCGCCTCGAGGTATGGACGTACGACGTCCGCCACTCGGTCTACCTTGGCGTATTGCATGATCTCAGCCGGAGTGGTCCGCTTCTCGCGGATCACCTCCTGCAGGGCCTCAAGGGCCACGTCCGTACCGATGCGGTTGCGGAACTTGAAGCAGTCGGCCACGGTCTTGGCGATACCGAAGACCTTCACAGGCGTGCCTCCCATCTCCCGGGACTCCACACCCGCTTCGAACGAGGCCGCACTCATATGGAAGACCCCCACCCGTGGTCGATCGATCTGGGGGGTCTTTGTCCCAAACGCCAGGGCGATCTGGACATCAAAGGGTATCTGCGTACCTACTTCATGGAGGTCGAGCGCGCTGATGAGGCAAAGTGTCGCGTTGGGCACCCGGCGCATCACGGCTGCCACATCCGGCCGAGCCGGTAGTGGATGCGACGTCAGGTGGTAGACACCGCGGCTCAGCCACTCAAGGAGCCCTTGGTCGCGCATCCAGTACATCGTTCTCGCCTGCACGCCAAGTCTCAACGCCTCGGACGTGCGCATGATACCTCCATTGCGCTCGAAGGCCGCTGCTGCTTGCGATAGTGCTGTCTCAGTGGGTTGTCTCATGAATAGCAGTTACCATACTTGTCGCTAATCATAGTAAGTTGTATGGCACATGCACTGGTTTCTACCTTCCTGCGTGTCTCTGCGCACTCTAGCGCCTGTGCAGTCCCCGCGCCGTCCAACCAAGGTCGCAGGATGGCGAAGAGGTTGGGTATTCGGTCCGAGTCCGTATGCTAGAGACAGAACACGGGCGTCGGCTGGGCCGATGAGCTCGTGTTCTTGCTTTCCTCTGGCGCATACCCGCCCCGCGCGCCCTTGACTTTGGGAATCGGGCAGCCTACGCTTCTGTCGGAGGTTCGGCCCAGAGGCGGCTTTCGGGTGGCTTTGACGGCATTACCTCCTCTTCTATGCCCCACCCCGGTCAAGACTCGCCAGCTGGGCGTGCGCCGGTGTTCGGAGTGTAGGGCTTCCTGCGTCGGTCCATGCTCTTGCTTCTACGCAGGCTTGCTCCACGCTGCCGGTTTGTCGCCCGCTGATAAACATCGATAAACATGCTAAACCGGCAACAATCCAACTGTCCACCACGGTGACGGCCACCTCGCTTTGATTCGCAGGCCGCCACAGTTGAGCGCGATCGGAGGACCAAGGCCTCGACGACCACATGGTGTGGCCCTTGCAACCCGTAGCCAGTAGGGGTACAGTGAAATTGAATCTGACCCCGAGCTAGACTCGGCAGTAGGATTCACCGGGCCCCCGACAAGGGGCCCTTCCTGTTGCCTAGAGACGAACAATTCCCTGCACATCCGATGTGCTGGCCACTTTGCACAAGACCGGGTCCAGACGGTCGAAGTAGTGTCGAGCGCCTTTTCTATGGATATAGCCCGCTGCCTCGTGCTTCTGATAGAGGAAGTACGCGTTCACATCGGAGAGCTGGATGAAATAGGAATGCATTGAGTTTCTATGCACGGCATCCTCGACCACCGTCTTGATGGGAAGCTGCCGATACCCACTGCCATCCATGTTCGGCACAGGGTTGTAGACGCGCAGCTGTCGCGTGAGCGTCCTGAGCTTGACCTCGTCAGTCTGATCCACGATCAAGACCCCGAAGTCATCGGCATTGCGGGGACCGGGGAAGTTCCCGTGGGAGTTCGTGTTTTCGAACCGTTGGATAAGGGACCGCCACGCTGCCAGAAACACGTCGTAGTCCGCCGGTTTGCCCTGTTTGTCCACAATAACGTTCAGAATACTGACATCAGGCAGCGTGGCCTGCAGGTCGATCACGTCGCGGAGGAGCCTCAAGCGCATCGACTTGGCTATCCTCGCCAGATCCCCCGGCCTGTGGATGAAGTGACTGGCATGAATCTCGTCGCGCAGCTTCAAGCCGTAAGTCACCCGCGCGCCTCGCCGGAAGTCGATGATCCGCTGCAGTGTGTCGTGCCAGCGCAACTCATGGACTACAAACCCGCTAAGGGCGAAATAGCGACTCGATCCTGGCTTCGAGCCCACGTCGCCGCTCTCATCCACGTACAGCAGGTACACGGCGCCACCTCTCGACACTCGCGCGGTATTGCGCCCAATGATGGTTGCCGAGTTCGCTGCGCCCGACAATAGAACTTTGGGCCGACGTCGGCCGCGAGGCCACGCTACCTGACTCTGATCACGCCCCGGCGTTCAAGCTCGAAGAAGCAGCGCGCGCACGCGGCCACGTCCACGCCCGCATCGTGCGCACCGCCGAACAGCGTGCCGAATAGGAACATATGCAACTCGTCGAGCTTGGGCCACTTATTGCCATACGGCCCCGATAGCCTGCAGTAGTCGGTGCTCTGAGTCATGGTGCAGATCATCGAGCCCGGGACGAAAGGCGGTTTGAGCCCAAGGCGCAGGTATTCGGCCGCGATCACACTGCCATCGAAGTTGGCGTTGTGCGCGACGACCACCTCGGCGTTGTCGGCCACCTGAGAGAGCTCGGCGAGCACATCGGCAATCGGGCTGACCCTCGTTCAGCGCACGCTCCATGGATATCCCGTGCACGCGGACGGCGTCGGGCGGAATCCGAAATCCCTCGGGACGGATGATGCGAGTAGCCGATGAACAGAGCTGATGTGACTCGTCGTGGAAGGCCCAGGCGATCTGGATGGCGCGAGGCCAGTTTGCCAGGTCAGTGACCGGAGCCCGATAGTTGCGCGGAAGCCCGTTGGTCTCGCAATCGACGATGAGAAACATGACCCCCTCCCAGCCCTGGACACGTCGTGACACTCCCACCGGCACTCCGCGCCATGAACTAGGCCACGCGCCTGGCTTCACGTGGCATCTGCTCCCAGATGTGGCCTTCCAGCGTCCGGCCGGCTGCCCTCTTGCGCACACCGCCCCAGTGCTTGAAGAAGAACGGCACACCTGCCCTAATGCACGCGTCGCGTACGGAACAAACCCACTCTTGCTGCAGCGGCCGCGCATGAGGGCCCGACTCGCCACCGACTATCACCCAGCCGATCCCGTCCAGGCTCAAGTCCGGTAGTGGTCCGAGCAGTGGCTCAATCGACAGGAACTTCACCACCGAAGGGATCTCGCGGAGTCGTTCCACGCGGCTCAGGCGCTCATTGTCCTCTACGGTGACTCCCATCCAGACGTTTTCGGGCCACGGAAGCAGGGTGGCGACCTCCGCAAGCCGGTCTGCGCGCTTCGTCAGCAGTTGGTATGTGTGCCGGGGGGTGCGCTCCATCACCTCAAACACGCGCTTGATGAAGTCAACGGGCACCTCCTCATGGAACAGGTCGCCCATAGAGTTCACGAAGACCATCCGTGGCCTGGCCCATGAGAGCGGCACCTCGACCATATGCTCGTGCGTGCGCACGGCGAAGCCACCGCGATAGTTGGGCTGCCCCATTGCCTGGAGCCGTTTTGCCATTCGCTCCGCATAGCAGTTGAGGCAGCCTGGAGATACCTTGGAGCACCCCGTGACAGGGTTCCAAGTCGCCTCGGTCCACTCTATGGTCGTGGTGCTCACTACTGCCCCAAACCCTTCACCATGTGGTTTGCGATCCTGAGTGCGGTCTTCTGTGCTGCCCTCGCTCTGGCTGGAGACACCCACCAAGCCCTTGCTGCCGACGTCCAGTTTCTCGCCGCGTGGCAAACCTTTATGAACATGATAAACCTGTCGTGTTGCGAACAGCCCAGCGCGGAAATGCGAAGGCTGTGCGCTGAATACCTTTGGGGGCCACCTCCTTGACCGTGGCGGCGCGAGTGGCGATAATCCCATAAGCGACTAGAGATGGAGACGCGTTGCGACTCCAACGGAGCCTCTGGGTTCCGCTCTAGACGCTGACACAGAACACGGGCGTCGGCTGGGCCGATGTGCTCGTGTTCTTTGTTTTGGGCGGCGAAAGCGCTACGTGTTCCTCCGGGTCCAAAGCACCAGGTCGTCGAATCCTCTTGTGGCAAGGATCTCCGGCCAGTGCAGGTTGCCCCGTTTCTCGCTGACTCGAGTGAAGTGTTCGATGCAGTTCATAAACACCGGCCTATGGCAGTCGTTCGCAGTCAGCACGGCGCGCCTTCGCTCCTGCTCGATGGAACAATGCAGCTTCCAGGCGTCGCCTGGTGTGATCAGTCCGCAACTCGCCGCGGCGAGCATGGACGTGAGCATGTACACGAGGGACACTCCATGCTCCTTCGCCGCCTCGCGGCCCACATCATCGTCCATGACGGCCGTCCAACCGTATCGTCGGCATAGGGCGACCACTTCCGCCTCACCGCGATCCTTATCGTCCTTGCTGCCCCAACGTCTCCGAAGAGAGGCCACGAGCTGGATGTCCTCGATGTCGTCGACCGGGACCGAGAGCAGCCAGTCTGACTCTAGAATCGCTCTGTTCTCAGGGTGCCGTGGCAGGGCCGCCCGAAGCTCTTGCTCCATGATCACATTGGCTGTGAATACCCGCGGCCCGAACCAGTCTCCAAGTACCTCGAGGCGTCCCACCCTGTTGAAATGAATGGGTACCATGGCGTCCAGGCAAACAAAGCCGGGCCCAGTGGAAAGCGCGACTATGTCTTTGCCTGAGCCCTCCACTATCCAAGCAGCTCCTTGACCGCCTCCGCATCGAAATCGGGGTCTTCCGGTCTCTCCATCCCCGCGTCGCTGACAGCGGCAAGCGCCTGCCTCACAGTCATGCCGAGCAGCTCAGCAAGACGTGCTTCGGATATGACACGCTCCTTGAAGAGTGTCATGGCTCCTCGAGCCAGCATCTCGGGCACCCCCGTGGGCGCCGGGAAGGCGGAGTCCTCGGCATAGCCCTGACTCCTCATCAGCCGCGCGATCTGCCCCTCCCCGTCCGCCAGGAGAGAGTCGAGAGTCTTCTGGTTGATCAGATCGGTATTGCGCAGACGGTACGCCAGAGCCTGGTACGACAGGCCGTATCGCCTCATGAGGCCCACGAGTCCCGTCGGAGTAGTCGGACCGCCGAGGGCCTTGACCGACTCGCGAAGGTCCTCCGTCGGAGCCAGCAGATAGGCAGCAAACGCGTTGGCGGCAACCTCACGCTCGTCGCCGTCGGCCATCACTTCCTCATCTGCGATCAGAACATCAGCGGCCTCGAAACGATGCAGCTCGTGGTGTCCAAGTTCATGGGCCGCCGTGAAACGCTGGCGCGACGGACGCTTCGCGGAGTTGACCACAATGAGTGGAACCCCTGCGGCCTCGCTCCCCCTCCGCATGTACAGCCCGTCGCCGCCCGCCTCGCCGAAGTTGTGCAACGCGACGTGCACACCGCGTCTGCGAAGCACGTCCCAAACGTCGACCGGCGCGACGCCCAGGCCCAGCTCATGCCTAAGAGCGCGGGCCGCCCTCTCGCCCTGCATCCAAGGAGGCTCACCTTGCATGTCATCTGCCCTCGCGTAAGACGAAGTCTAGGTCGTCCTGAATCCGGCGACCCCATTCGATCATCGGCTTCATGGCCGCCACCGACCCATCACCAGCACGAGCATGCAGACTCTCGAAGCTGGCCGGCGCGAAGAACCGATCCATAGACACCTGCAGTTCCGTCGCTACCTTCCTCAGTACAAGGCTGTCGAGACCCCGTTCGCCGCGCTCGATGCGCGACAAGTACGATCCGCTGACTCCGATCGCCCCCGCAACATCCTCGAGCTTCTTCCCCAAGCGTTCGCGCTCCTCGCGTATGCGCCGACCAACTTGGACACCCCCTGCCTCCTCCATGCCGTTGACCTCCGCTAGATTGGCAACCAGTATAGCTACTTCTTGTCATCTTGGCAAGTGCAACGCATCCTCAATCCCTGGAGTATCCAACCAAATGCGATACGCCGGCGCGACCACGGCATTGAGGTGCTGGCTCATCATCATGCCTGCCTACCTCATGAAGAACGGCTGCATATCGGCAAGACTGAGCTCCTTGACAACATCGGAGACTTGGACAAGCTCATATGCCCGGCCGACCGGCAGCGCGGCCAACTCAACGTGTTTGCCCAGTTCCTTGACGGCCCTCACGGCTTCTGCCAGATCGGCGTCGCCCGAGACGAGCACGGCAACGTCAATCAAACTCTTCGAGGCCAACGACAGCATGTCCACGCCTATCCTCATATCGACGCCCTTCTCCACGTATCGCTGAATGGGCTTGCCGCAATTCGGGCACATGCTTTGCTTGTGAGACAACCGGCCGAGGCGCACTTCAAGATAGGGGACACGCGCCAGAGCACCGAGGAACTTCTGTTGCTTCTTGCGCTCCTCTTCGGGATGGTCAGGCGACAAGGGGCAGTTGTAGTAGTAGGTTCTCACCAGGTGGCGCGAGGGCCCCACCAACCAGTCGGCGAACTTCCCCAAGTCCACGTCGGAACGTCCGAAGCTGTCCTTGCAGCAATGGTAGAAGTTGCTGCCGTCAATGAAGACTGCCACCCGCATTGGATCCCCCCAATCCGACGATATTGGCCTTGAAACGAGTTCAGGGGACCTTGCGGTCCCCTGGAGCTTCATTTCCTGCTCGGCGTCAAAAGGTGTGACCGAACAGGGATCTGATATGCCGGGAGTATAGTCCTCGCATACTGACCCCGTCAATCAGACTTAGGACCTAGACGTTGGCTCACAGCCCGTTGGGCGCGTGCGCCTGTCAGCAGCGCTGGGCACAACCAACTGAAGAGCCGCGTCCTCGAAGGCCTTCACATGGGCGTCACCGCCCGAAGCTGGCTGGTATCGGGCATGTTGGCTGATGCGACCGGCCCAGGCAAATAGTGAAGGACCTGTCCGACCACGCCCAGACAATGTCGGACGCCCGGCATTTCTCTATGGAGATGGCAGCGCAGCTCGGGCCGAAGGTCGAAGCCCTTGAAGAGGATGACGAGCTCCAAGATGCGCTGCTCTCAGTGCATCACTCATGCATCCTCACGCTGTCGTCGACCACGGCGGCCAAGATCATTCAGAACAGCATCGGCAACGCGTTCATTCAGAAAGTCGTCCAGCAGCCGAAGTGAGGGACGCCCGACTGGGACGGGCCTGCTATCCGGGGGACTCCCACCCCTCGAATTCCCTCTGGGCTCGCGTCTGCTCTACATGCCACTGCTTCCACATTTGTGACTCGTCTTCATAGGCCCTGCGGTCCACCACCCGAGGACGCATCTTCTCGATGTGAGGGCTAGGTTGCTTGGCGATGATGAGCCGATGCGCGCGCTTGGCGAGAACTTCTGACAGAAGTTGTGTCTGGTGTTGCGTAAGCTGCATCCGCAGTGGAAGCGTCTTACCGACCTCGGCAAGGAGAAGATGGCGTGGAGACAGTGGCATGACTATGTTGCCATTCGGGCGACCCCAGCCGCCATTGAGGTCCCAACCCTGTTCGCTGTAGCTCAGTAGAGCTACGGGCTGATCAGAGGTGAACCAGACGGCGTCACCGGCTGGCTCGGCAATTGACCAACTGTGCCTTGCGCACTGAGAACCAACTCGACCTTTCAGCAAGTGACGCTGCTCTTTCAGCCAAAGCTCCCTGCCAACGAGGACTCTAACCCCAATCGCCCCCTCGGATTCGTCCGGTTGGGGGCGATGAATCTCCAACTTGAACATGCCGTCAAGGTGCTCAGCGCCGGGGGCAACGGCAGGTCTTGGCAAGCTTGCGCCTTCACGCCGCAGCTGCTCGAGTCGCTGGATTGAGCGACCAAGCGTGCCCTCAAGCAAACCGGGGAGTCTCTCGCTCCACCTGTGCATACTCTCCATCAAGTACTGCGGCGTTCTCAGCTGTTGGCATAGCGCGTAGCGGCCAAGTGGTTGCAGATGATGGGGATACAGATGAAGGCCGCCAAGCACTCTACTCATCGCAGCTTGTGCCGGTGCCTCGAATTCCCGTTCAAGCCAATGCTCGAACTCGTCTGACTCACGCTCGTCATCCACGCTGGTGTAGAGGTCTCTCTCGAAAGCGACGCCACGCGGCACTCGCTGCTGCCACGCTTTCACATGGATATCGGGGACAAGAAGGCGATATGTCCAGACCTTCCCGGACCCGTCGGCCCAGTTCTTCAAGTACCACTGCGGTACGAAGTGATTGTCGTGCGTAATCTCAGGCACTTGTGCCTGGCCCACCTGACTTCCACTCCCAGATCCGCCCCTTCACCGCCATATAATTCGCATCCAGCGAGGGCTGCAGCAGCAAAATCGCCCCAATCCGCCGCGCCATCCGCGTGACCTCGCGCACCTCGTCGGTCTTGAGGTCCCGGCCCAGGAGCGCCTTCTCCCGATAGCTCAGCCATTTCTTCATCACCTAATATCCGCCGATGGTGTAGCTCCACACCCCCGCCGGCACCCCGCGCCAGTAGGCGACGCCGTTTAGATAGACGTCCACCGCCTCGTCCCCCAGTTGAGCCAGAGCCTCCTGTGCGCTGAGGCCCAGGGCCTCAGCTCCTTGCCCGATGGCCGCCAGCTCTTCGGATGTCCAAGGTCTGGTACTCGTCTTTCCTTTGCCCGGCATGGTGACGCCCCCCTGACCGGCATGACCCCAACCGGCGGTGACGGCCAGATCGCAGACCTGTCCGACTCATTCGCTAGAATAGTCCTGACGAATGCTAGTGGAAACTGTGGGGAGGCGGTCCCATCTGCAGGATTCCTCATATTGCGCTATTGGTAGCATGGTGCTACCCTAGGCACGCTGCGGTCACGGTTTCGTGAGCCGGGAAGGTCCTCGATACGATCCGAAGGAGGTCGCGCGCCTCGCACGCGAAGGGCGTGTTGTCACTACCAAGCGCGTCCAGTCATGGCTCCTTAATCACAACTATGACGCCGCCGATACGGTCATCGAAGTGTTGACCTCCATCGAAACGCTAGGAAAATGGTTGAGTTCGTGCGTCTTGGGCAACTCCGAGATCGCCGATGAGTATGTCGTCACGGTCGACGAAGAAGAATGGTATGTGAAGTTCTACGTAGACAATGAGCAAGTGGTGGTAAACGTGTGGTCGTGCTGGTGGCAGGGAGTGGCTCACTAGCCACGGTCGCGTCAGGGAGGATGTCGTGTCGATGTATCCGAAGACTTGTGGCGAATGCGGTGGCGCCGTTTCGCTGTCTTGCGCCGAGGTTCCTGTGGCCTTGCGCGGAGAAACGATCATGGTGCCGAATCTAGAGCACGGCCTCTGCGAAGGATGCGGCGAGGTCTTCCTCGACCTACGCGGAATGGAACAGCTGCAGAAGGAAGCCGTCAAGTGCTCGAAGCAGGCCAAGGGGCTGCTTACGCCGGATGAGGTTCGAGCCCTTAGGCATTCTCTCGGTCGTTCTCAGACTGCCTTTGAACAGCTGCTTGGAACGGGTCCGAAGACCGTCACCCGCTGGGAGAAGGGCACGGTATTTCAGAGTGCTACCGCCGATCGCCTCATGCGCCTGATTCGCGCCATGCCTGAGGTGGTCGAGGTACTCGAAGGCGAGGACAACTGCGTGAGCTCCGTGACGCAGTTGTCTAGGCGCAATGCAGGTCTCTTCACCCCGAGTTGGCGTGAACGTATAGTGACCTCGCGCAACCTAAAGGTGGTGGTCGGTGACAACGCCGCTGCAGCTTGACGCCTACGTCATAGACAGATTGCAGGTCGATACGCTGGAGAACTTCGACGACGGTGCCACCACAATGTCAGTGCATACCGACGTTGACCCCACACACCTTCTCTGCAACGAAGACCCGGCGGCGCACCAGCTTCGACTGAAGGTCGTATTTGGCCCCTCACAACCAGGGTCTGCCCCGTACTCAGGTGAGATAGTTGGCAGAGCCTTCTTCCATGTCTCTGATGACTTGAACGCGGAGGACACAGCCAGGTACATCCTCTTGAACGGCTCAGCCATTCTCTTCGGCCTGCTCCGGGCTCAGGTCGCACAGGTCTGCGCCCTTGGCCGATGGGGCGCGTTCCTGCTTCCTCCCGTGAACTTCGTAGAAGCGCTCGAGCAGAAGGCCGAAGCGGGGACCTAGAAGAAGTATCGCCTCCGGCCTGGGGAGGCGGGCGGTCAACCGGGCGCGTCGCGGCGCGATCTGCTCATGACCTTCCCCACTCGTAGGTGGCCCCCTTCACCGCCAGATAATTGCGGTCCAGCGCCGGCTGCAGCAGCAGAATCGCCCCAATCCGCCGCGCCATCCGCGTCACCTCACGCACCTCGTCGGTCTTCAGATCCCGGCCCAGGAGCGCCTTCTCCCGATAGCTCAGCCACTTCTTCATCACCTGATATCCGCCGATGGTGTAGCTCCACACCCCCTCCGGCACCCCGCGCCAGTAAGCGACGCCGTTCAGATACACGTCCACCGCCTCATCCCCCAGTTGAGCCAGTGCCTCCTCTGCGCTGAGGCCGAGAGCCTCAGCTCCTTGCCCGATGGCCGCCAGCTCTTCGGATGTCCAAGGTCTTGCACTCGCTTTTCCTTTGCCCGGCATGGTGACGCCCCCCTGGCCGGCATGACCCCAACCGGCGGTGACGGCCAGATCACCGGTGCCCTCGTTCAGATTGCCCCCGCCCATCCGCGAGGCCACGCCCATCACCCCCCCACCCACGAATGTTGTCCTTGCAACCTGCAGCCACTGGGGGTACAGTGAACTTGAATCTGACCCTGGGCTAGACTCGGCAGTAGGATTCACCGGGCCCCCGAGAAGGGGCCCTTCCTTCGCCTAGAGACGAACAATCCCCTGTGCGTCCGCGGCGCTGGCCACTTTGCACAAGACCGGATCAAGACCGACGATGTATCCGGTGCCTTCACCCCAGGGGTGAACGACCACTTGACAAACTCCTCACATCAGGATACCCTTCACCTGAAGGGTGAAGGGTATCCTCAAAGTGCGGGAGACCCGGTTGCTTATCGAGTTCAAGACCAACAAGCTCAAGAAGTGCTTTGAGGACTCAAAGATGGGTCAACGCACCCTCGGCCCAGAAGTAGCCCGGAAGTACATCCAACGGATCCAACTTATCCAGCAGACCCATGACATCGACGAACTAGTGTCCCTACCAGGCCTGCGCTGCCACCCACTTGCCGGTGACCGCGAGGGCCAGCATGCAATCACACTGACCGGGTTCTATCGACTGATAGTCACAATCGAAGATGGAGTGGTCACGATACAGGAGGTCAGCAAGCACTATGGCGACTAGGGAGGAGATCCATTCCGATCTGGCCGTTCCGCCCGGGGAATACCTCTCCGAGGTGTTGGATGACCTTGACATGTCCCAGGCCGATCTGGCTCGACGTATGGGCAGACCCGCTCAGGCCATCAACGAAATAGTCAAGGGCACCAAGGCGCTCACCCCCGAGACGGCTCTGCAGCTAGAGCACGTGGTCGGTGTGCCCGCTCACATTTGGCTGGGGCTGGAGGCTGAGTATCGCCTCACTCTTGCGCGGCAAACAGAGTCGGCGGAGGTCGACAAGGAGACCCAGCTGCTCGAGGCCTTTCCATACAAACAGATGGCGGAACTGGCGTGCGTGGCCCCGGTCCGCAAAGCTCAGGACAAGGTGCGAGAGCTGCGGCGGTTCTTCGGCGTCGCCTCGCTGGCGCAGCTCGGACAACAGCCTGCCTACGCTCCAGCCTTTCGAGTCGGCGGCGGTGCTCGTCAACCTTCGGAGTACGGACTGGCCGCTTGGCTGCACTGCGGACACGTGCAGGCCCAAGCGACAGAGGTCGCGTCGTTCAGCGAGACGGCTCTTCGGGCTTCCATTCCTGAACTGAGAAGACTGACCATGGCCCCGGCAGCGGAGGTGGCCTCCGCGCTACGCGTCCGCCTTGCTGATTGCGGGATCGTCTTCGCGCTATTCCCGCACTTCCCGAAGACCTACGCGCAGGGTGCGACGTTCTGGGTTACGCCGCGACAGAAGGCGGTGGTCCTGTCGAGCATCAGGGGCAAGTGGGCCGACATCTTCTGGTTCTCGCTGTTCCACGAGCTGGGTCACCTGCTCCTGCATGGCAACGCGACCTTCGTCGAAGTCGAAGGCGGGCAAGGCACGCGCGATTCCGCCGAGGAAGAAGCCGACTCCTTCGCCCGCGATGCCCTCATCCCAGCGGCTGATTTTGCAGCATTCGCCGGGACACTGGACTTCGGCCCCGGCGCCATCACCAATTTCGCGTCAGCGATGGAGATACATCCCGGAGTGGTGGTCGGACGCCTGCAGCACGAGCAGCTGCTGCCGGTCAACCAGGGCATCCAACTCCGGGAGCGCTACGAGTTTGGGGCGGGTGCGGCGGCGGCGTAGATCGGTGTACCGGATGGGCTGATGCTCAGACCCGTAGCCATAGGCGCTGCAGGTCAGGTCTTCGACATCTCCCTGTAGTGATCTAGGTAACCAGTCTTCTCGAACACCAAGCGCAGGCCCTCGCGAAACGTGTCGTAGTCGAACTCCTTCATGTCCAGGATGTTCTGCCCGAGAGAGTGAGACTCCCGGTTCACGTAGCGACAAAACGCTTGGTACTTCGTGGCCTGCAATTCGGGCATCTGAAACACGTTGTTGAGGTCCTTTCTCCTCACGAAGTTGAAGAAGTACTCGACTACGTTTCTCATGCAATTGGCGAGCAAGGCTGGCGGTTGGCAGGGGTCATTGATGATGGCCCAGTAAGCCTGATAGTCGTTCTGGATGTCTTCGTAAGCCATTCCAACGATTTGGCTGCCCGCGGAGTTCTTCGTCATCCGAAACAGCTTCTGATCTCTGCTTCGTCTATCGCGATTCGCGTCCGTCAACTCGTAGAAGAAGTACAAGCTGTGCGTCAGCACAAAGACTTGAGAAAAACGGTCCGACGAGAAGAAGGAACGCCGCAACAGTTGACCCACGTTGAAGACATAGACATGCGACAGACTCGAAATCGGGTCATCAATGACCGCCACGCGACGAAGCCCCGTGTCCTCAACGCTTTGCCGCCCCTTACACAGCTCGCAGAAATACAGGAAGCTGATGATCATCTTCTCGCCCTCGCTCAGACTCCGGAAAGAAACGTCAGAATCATCCTGACGTGCTATCCGGTAAAGGGTCTCGGAGTGCTTGGTGATCGCGAAATCCTCAATACCCAAGTCGAGCAACGCAGCGTTGATGTTGCCCACGGCCTGGTCAGTATTTACCGTTTCCCGCTGAGCTGACGCGATAATCCGTCTCTGCTCCTCAACCTGCTCCTCAAACCGGGTCTTCTTATCTTCAAGCGCCTTTGTCTTGTCGTCCGACTCTTCCCGGTCCTGCAAATATCGGGAAACGGTTTGGTCGTACTGCCATCTCATCAGTTCCCAGAATTGGGCCTTTACGACATTGAGGGCGTCATCTCTGTGTCGAATCTTCTCCTGGTGCTGCCTGATTTGTTCGTTGGCACGGCTCAAGGCCTCACTAAGAGCATGAATGCTGGGCTTTGTGTTCTCAAGCTCCACCACCATGCTGGGGGTCGCCACCTTTGCCTGAAGCTTCCGAAGGTTCGCCTCCAGCTGTCGGGCACATTCGAGATGAAGCTTCGCGATCTCCGCAGAACAATCGAGCACGAGAGAGTATTCGCCGAGTTCTGGCGCGCCTCCCATGTTCGTGATGGCAGTTCGATAGGACTCTTCCAGCCCGCTGAGCGTCGATACGTCTTCCATGTATGAGTCGTCGAAGTACTGAGCGATGCTCTGCAACAGAGCGGGGGTTATTGTCTTCTCCTGGCAGAAGGGGCATGGGCTCCCCGCTTCGCCCGCGTCCTCGGGAACGTAACGTAGCCCCTCCCTCACCCAATCCGAGTTCTCAAGCTTCTTGATTAGACCGGATACCGCACTGTCGTCGCTACCGACGATCGCCTTGGCAAGCAAAGGGTTGGATTCAACCGCGTGTTCGCAAAAAGCGAACTCCGTCAATTCGGCCAAGTCTTGCGCGGACACATCCTTGAGTGCTTCAACGTCCTTCTTGAGTTGTTCAATTGTTGTCTCAGGCTTCTCTGCCGGCTTCGTGAGCGACAAGACATGTGAAAGCAGCTTGTCCTTCTGAGCCTTGAACCCTTCGAGGCAGAACTCAAGCACGCGGTCGCCACCGCAGTGGTTCGTCTTGATCTCCCAGGTCTGCTCCATAGCCAGGGTTATCTTCTTGCCGAAGGCGGCCTTGGCCTCGTTTGTCTCCTGCGCGTTGGCGGCAAGAGCCTCTTGCAGAGCCCTAAGTTCCTGCTCAGCTCTGGATATCTTCTCCTCTGCCGCCTTGTTCTCTCTCGAAAGGCTGAATATCCCCTTGAGACTGTCAGACTCGTAGAAGTGATCTTGGACAAATCTCTGGTTGTACACCATCACAGCATCTGTCGTGTCTTGGGTCATTCGGCAATCTGCGAATCTCGCGTCACCACACCTGTAGAGGAAATCAGAGACTGTGGACTTCCCGGTGCCGTTCAGACCGTAGATTAGATTGACCTTCTTGTCAGTCACGAGGGAGGCCGTCGCACGGAAGCTGGCAACATTCGACATGTGTATCTCAGTAATCACAAGGGCTCACTCATCGATATTTACACGCGTCCGCATGTTACCTGAGTACCGCGGCGAGGTCATTCACCGCGGCTTGGACCACCAGCCAGCCGATACCGCACGTGTCCGCATCAGGGAAGGTCTTCAGAGTCCACTGCTGATAGGGGTGGATGAGGTTGCGGAACTCCCGCAGCGCGTGTGAGAACTTTTTGACGTCGAGTCCGATCCACCCGCACTCATGCGCGACGTTGATCATGTCTGAGAGCGACCAATCAGCGAAGTGCTTAACCTTGCAGGAACCATGATCTGTGGGAGCAGAAGGGCAGATATTGGCCTGCTGCGGATGCTTCTGAAACACGGCGAGCAGGAGCCCCTCAAGGAGCGACCCCATCAGTATCGTTGCCGCAAGAAACGATCCGGAGTTCACACATGTCTGCGTCTCGGTCCACCGGTTCGCAAGTACTGCACCAAGACTAGGCTCGAGCGACAATGCCAAGAAGTCCGGAGGCGGAAGTGGCACGAGTTCCGGCTCTCTCTCAGGCTCTTCCTGAAACGAAGGGGTCACTTTGACGAGTGCTGGTTGGACGCCGTCGAGCTTCACTCCCAGACCCTCTAGCAGAAGAATCTGGTTGAGCCTGGCAACCGCCTGAAGCGTAAGGTGCTTGTCGCCTTGGTATTCGTGAGGGTCCGCCAGGCGGCAGATAACCGCTTTGAGGTTGTTCTCAGTCAGCTGATCAAGAACACCTAGGGTCCACCACTTCCTGGTTGAGCCGTCATGGGCGAAGTTCGAGAACCCGACATTGTGGAAGAACTCCGTGAGTTCGTGACCTTTGCGGTACTTCGGGTGGTCCGGAGAATCCCCACAGATCAGGCCAGCAAGTGATACTAGTGTCTGATGATCCATCCCACCCCCGGTCGACGACAACAAGCGCCGCACGCCCGGCACTGCTCTCTTTCGCGACGCCCAGATGCCTTCATGTCACCGATTCGCCCCCCACTCCCAAGTCGCCCCCTTCGCCGCCAGATAATTCGCATCCAGCTCCGGCTGCAGCAAGAGAATAGCCGCGATCCTCCGGGCCATGCGCGTGACCTCGCGCGCCTCCTCCGCCTTGAGGTCCCGCCCCAGCAGCGCCTTCTCCCGATAGCTCAGCCACTTCTTCATCACCTGATATCCGCCGATGGTGTAGTTCCACACCCCCGCCGGCACCCCGCGCCAGTAGGCGACGCCGTTCAGATAGACGTCCACCGCCTCATCCCCCAGTTGAGCCAGCGCCTCCTCTGCGCTGAGGCCCAGAGCCTCAGCTCCTTGCCCGATGGCCGCCAGCTCTTCGGATGTCCAAGGTCTTGTATTCGCTCTTTCCTTTGCCCGGCATGGTGACGCCCCCCTGGCCGGCATGACCCCAACCGGCGGTGACGGCCAGATCGCCGGTGCCCTCGTTCAGATTGCCCCCGCCCACCCGCGAGGCCACGCCGATCACCTTGAGCTCCGGACGCAGGCTGCCGGTGGTGACCCCGTCGACCTCGGTCTCGGGATCGAGCAGGTCGGCCACCTTGCGGCCCAGCTCGGCCGAGGCGAGGAGCAGCTCCTTGCTGTCGGGGAGCGGGATGCGGGGCCAGTCGAGACGAAGACCGTCGGCGTTCTCGGATAAATATGCCGGCGAGTAGCCAATTGAAAGCGAGTGAAGCCAGACGATGTTGGGTTCATCTTCCCCGCCGCCCACAGCGCAACCTAGTCTCTTGAGATAGCCCCGGGCCCCCGGCGACGCGTTCGGACCGTTCTGAGCCTCTGCGTTGTCAGCCAGACCAAAGAGGTCGATTGGTCCATGCTCGGCGCGACGCACAGCAGGAAAGCACATGCTCGCCGACCTTATGAGGTGCATGTCTGGCAGGCATCGGGTCACGTAGAAGGGTGTGCCTTCCCAATGACGCTCGGCCTTCTGTCGAGATGTAAGGAAGAGATTGCCCGGAGCATACTCAGCGAACAAATCTGAACGCTTCTCATCAAGAAGCTTTGTCTCCGCGTGCCAGTAGACATACCGGTCGTCAAAGGGACGGTAGGCCGTCCTCGCGAAAGTGCCGCTCTCAACACCGCGGCCTTGCAGGTAGTGGCGAGTCTGTACTGGATCGAACCGGGCGACAGGCGTCATCAGCGCAGACAGCTGACCGGCAACCTCCTGGTCGCTGACCCCAGGGTCGAAGTAGTGCGACATCCGCTTCGTCAGGGTTTCGAGTTCGATGTCCACCAGATCAGAGTCTCTGCTCGTCTTCACTCCGGGCGAAAAGACAGGCATCAGTTCGGTCAAGAGGGGCCACAAGAAGTACTCAGTTGATGAGGACGAAGGAAAGAACGGGATTCCCAGTTCTGGAGCAGGCGTGACTGATTGATAAGAGGCCTGGTCCGCAGCGGCAGACAAGAGTTCGTCTTTCTTGTTCACGCCCCAAAAATGTCGGAAGGACACTGAGTCGCCCCCGCCAGCACGACCTGTGCGCGTCAAGAGAGAAACCGCCGTGCCGACCTGGATTCCCTCGCGGTTGTGCGGGGTGGAGAACACGCTGGGGTCGGGCTTCCCCTCGGGCGTCAGCTTTCCCGTCTTGAAGGCGTCACCGTTCAGACAATCGATCCAAATCTTGTCGAACACCTCTAAATAGTGCTCGCGCATGCCGGTGAACGATAGACCGTCGAGCCAAGAGTAATTGGAGATGAAGCAGACGATGCCCCGTTTCGTTCCCTCAACGATCTTGCGCTCGGCCATGCGAAGGAACCGCACGTATAGGTCGTTCAGTCCTCGGCCAACAGGCGCCGGCGCCTTCTTCGTCGTGCGGTAGGCGTCGGTCAGGCCCCGCTCTTCGGCGGTCGCCATCCCTGCGTAGCCGTTATAGGGCGGATTACCCAGCACCACCAAGATGGGCAGGTCCTGTTTCACATGTTCCGCGGCGTCGCGCTCCTGCTCCAGCTCCGGCAGGCCCAGCACCTGTTGGTGGCCGTGGGGCGATTCCCAGCCGGTGAGGGCGTTGGTCAGAAACACTCCCACCCGTTCGTTCTCCTCCAGGGGCAGGTGCATATTCTGGAGCAGCAGACCCAACTGCATGTGCGCTATGACAAAAGGAGCGGGCAAGATTTCAAAGCCAAAGACGCGTTTCATGGCCGCCTTCTTGACCTCGCCCGCCACCAGGGCGTCGGCCCCCTTCTCGTCCAGGGTCTGGCTGATGCGCTCCAGCACCTCCACCAGATAGGCGCCGGTGCCGCAGCAGGGGTCCAGCACGTACACGTTGGGGTCGGCCAGGCCGTCGGGCACGCCCAACTCCTCGCGCAGCACCGTGTCCACGCGGGCCACCATGTACTCCACGATCTCCGGCGGCGTGTACCACACCCCCAGCTCCTTGCGCAGCTCGGGGTCGAACGCCTCCAGGAAGGGCTCGTAGAAATACTGGACGGCGTGATGCTTCTCGAATTTGCTGAAGAATGCTCGTCTATCTACCCGGTTGAGCGCCGCGGCCGCCAGATTCAGAACCGGCACCAGCCCCAGCGAGCCCAACCGGCTGGGAGTGGCGATCTGCTCGAAGAGGGCTTTGACCACGGGCACGCGCAGCGTCCAGGCGGCTTGGCGCCACTCGAAATGGGCGCCGTCGGTGTCGCGCCGCGGGCCGTGCCGGTGCCGCTGGGCTCGTGCTCGTGACTCCACAAGACCCAGGAGGCGAACAGGCCGTAGAAGAGGGTCTGCACCAGAGTCGAACGGAAAAAGTGCTCTCCCTTTGCCCCCTCGAACTTGACACCCAGAGTCTCTTCCATAGACCTGCGCACCGCGTCCAGCGCCGGCAGCTCGGCCGACTCGACCAGGAAGCGGGCCTCCCGCGCGTAGGAAGCCAGGAACCAGGCCAGATCTTGCGGGGTCGCGAGCGTGGCTCCGGAGAGCAGCACCCGCTTGAGAAACTCCAGGAAGCGGGCGCCCTGCTCCTTCTCGGCGTTGCGGGGATGGTTGGCCAGGGTCCAGAACTCGGCTTCGGTGGGCGCTAGCGTGTAGCTCTCGAGGGTGACCGGCTTGCCGTGCTCGTCGAGGCCCAGCAGCAGAAACTCGCGTAGGGTGGTGACCAGCACCTGCCGGTAGGCGTCCAGGTAGCCGAGCACCTGAGGCGACGCCGCCACGGTGGCGGCGTCGTGGCTGGGTGGCTTGACCTCGATGGCGCCGCGCGCGGGCTTCTGGCCGCCGAGGGCATCCAGACCCGGTGGCACGCCGGCGACCGCGCCGCCCGCGCCTTTGGCCCCTCGCGACCCGCGCAGCTGATCGGCAGTGAACAGCCCGCCGTCGGGCAGACCGGCGCCGTGGTTCTTGAGGTTCATGAGGCAGCGGACCTTGGGCTTCAGCCCTCCGCCGACTTCCTCCAGCAGTTGCCGCAGCGCAGGGTAGTACGAAAGCTCCGAGACGCCCTCACCCGCAAGCCGTATATCGCGCACATCGCTTAGGAAGTTCTCAAGGATCCCCAACTGCCACCCCTCATTGAGCCTGGACTTCCGTCCATGATAGTACGAAAGGCGGACGGCAACGGTGCGGAGCCAGGCTGCAACCAACGACGGACGGGCAAAAGCGCGGAAGCCAGCGAAACTGAGACCTCGGCCAGGCCGTCACGGGGCGCGACCGGGCCGGTTTGGGAGTCTCGACTCGGAAGGACAGTGGTGCTAGAATGACGCCAGTACAGAACCCATTCCGAACTGAGGCTGTCATGTCGGTGAGCCTGTCCATCAAGGATGTGCCCGAAGAGACCCTCCACCGGCTCCGCACACGAGCAGAGCGGAATCACCGGTCGCTTCAGAAGGAGCTTCTAGCCATCGTCGAAGCGGCCGCGTTCGGCGACGAGGAATCGCCACTGACGGTGGACGAGCTGGCCGAGTACGCCAAGACCCTCGGTCTCTCACCATCAGTCGATTCCACGACGTTGATCAGGGAAATGCGCGATGGACGCTACTAAGGCGGTTGTCTGCGACGCCTCGGTGCTCGCCGCGATCGCGTTTGAGGAGCACAACTCGACCGAGGCACGAGCGCTGACACGCTCGAGGCGACTATTGGCCCCCTCGCTTTTGAAGTACGAGATGGCGCAGGTGGCAGTCACCAAGTGCACGCTGAACCCGCATGATGCTTCCGGCATCATGCGGGCCTTCGCCTCAAGCCTCAGAGTGCCGGTGAGGCTCCTCATGCCCTCCTGGCCCGCGGTAGTCGAACTCGCCCGCGCTCACGGACTCTCTGCCTACGACGCTTGCTACCTGCAGCTCGCCTTGGAATTGCGCCTCCGCCTGGCCACACTCGACGCGCGCCTCGGTCGGGTGGCCGAAACTCTTGGGTTCAAGGCGGTGCCGCGCGCCGACTGAGGTCGCCCCCCCACTGTGGGCGCCCGCACCGCGCTGCCGAACGGCCCTTTCCTGGGGCTTCAGCCTCTTGGTAAAAGCCCTTTACTAAGTGCGGTTCTATTGACTATTCTCATCGTAGTCAAGCGCACTGCGCCGCGACTTCGGCCGCCGATGCCTACGGGCCGGAGGTCGGTGCTTGTTGAGAGGAGAGGGTGATGGCAGAACCGCTGTCGACCGGGTGGCACTACGTCAAGAGCGGCGCGGCGACAAACCAGCAAGTGGGCCCGCTGACCTGGGAGCAGCTCCACGATCTGCGCTCGTCCGGCCAGTTGCAGCCTGCCGACCTGGTCTGGCATCCAACCATGCCCCAATGGCTACCCGCCATCCAGGTGACCGGGCTCTATCCGCCCGCGCCGCCATCCCCCGTCTATCAGCAGACGCCTTACCCACAGGCCTGGCAACCCCCACAACAGGGCTACGGCGGCTATCCCCCGGCCGCGCAGAAACGCGCGAGCATCGCGCCCTGGCTGATTCCGCTCATCGCACTCATACTTGTCGGAGGCGGCCTGGGAGCGTACTTCGGGGTTTGGTACCACAAGGGCGGCCCCGTAAGCGCCTCTGAACTCGCGGGCATCTGGGAGGGCACCCTCAAATACGAGTCGCTCGACCTCAAGGACGCGTCCCAAGAAGACCTGGCCCTCCGCGACGCGACGCTGGGCAAGGAGATTCCCGCGACTCTAACCCTGAACTTGGACGGGTACTCCAACGGCACCGCCGCCACCGAGTTGGCCCAGCGCATGACGGTGGGCGAGAAGAAGGGCAGCGGCACCGCGGAACTAGTGGGGTCCGTGGCCGAGGATCAAGAGATCAGCGGCACCGCTGTGCTGACCATGGATCTAACGGTCGTCGACGAGAGCTACGGGGAAGTCAGCGACAACATGTCTTTCACCTACTCCGGGAACAAGCTCACCTTCCAGTCCGAGGACCTGGAGAGCGGCAGAGAAACAGTGACTGCCACAGTCTCCCGCAACGGCGACCTGCTCTCCATGAAGGGCACCATGACTTTTGAAGACGAGACCGGCTCGGGCAGAGCTGGTTGGACGGTCTCAAAGGAGAGCCCGGCCACCGATTCGAGCGATCCGACCGATTGGCCCGACACCACCGACAGCGGCGGTGGGGGCGACGACACCGGCGGCGGGACCGCGGCCACCGACGCCGACGACACCGGCACGATCGCGCCTACCGACCTGAATGGCACCTGGAACGGCACCCTGACAGTCACGTCGTTCACCGGCGATCCGTGGGCAGCTAGAGGACTCACCGCGGCGCTTCTCGGTACGCTCACCGGCCTGCCTATCCCCGTGACCATGAACATAACCGCGGATGAGAGCGGCAGCGGCAATGGTCAGATGGTCGTGTCCGCGACCGCCCTCGGCGCGGCCTTCGACATCGGCACGGCCGACATGCCCCTCACCACCTCGGGAACAACCCTGACCTTCCAGCCCGAATCCTGGCCGTGGGGGGTTCCGACGATGACCGGCGAAGTCACCCAGGCGGGCGGCGCTCTCATGATCGAAGGGACCTTCTCCTACGAATCCGCGGCCAGTACCTTCGACGCCGTCTTCAACCTGACCAAGTAGGCGCCTGCTCGACACCAGGGGCCGCTAGTGCCCGTGATATCTAGTGCCCGTGATAGGCCAGGGTCTGCGTCAGCACCTGCTCGACCTCTGCGGCCGCCCGATCGTCGATATCCATACGCTCAAGCTCAGCTAGAGGGTTGGCAAGGAGTACCCGGAGCGTCGCCACGGCGCCCGCGCTAAGGGGGAAGCATGAGAAGGCTCCTGATTGCCCATCTCGGGATGAATCGGCGCCGCTCGACCCACCACCCCCGTTCGCGCACGAATCGCACACCATCCCGCCCAGACTGGGTGAATAGCCGTAGAGCGACTCTTCATCGCCACAACCCGCGCAGTGCGACACCTCCGGCGCGTAGCCGAGCAGGGTGAGTAGCTTGAGCCGAGTCGCCAGCACCACACCGGCCGCCGTGACCGCATCGGGGCTGTCGGCCACACAGGCGATGCCCCGCACCAGCAGGTTGAAAGCGGGAGCGCTCCCCTCCTCGGCCGGGAAAAGGTGGCGGATAGCCGCGAACAGCCGCGCGCCCTCCTCCATGCGGAAGAGCTGGTCGCGTACGCCCTGGAAGGTGCGGAGAGTGTCTACCCCCACCACCGTGTAGAGGGTGCCCCGTCCGGAATGGAGACTGGCCCGCACCAGACTGAACGGCTCCAGCCGTCCCCCGGTCTTGGACTTGGTGCGTCGCACCCCTTTGGCGATCGCGCCGAGGCGGCCGCGATCGCGCGTATACAGGGTGACGATGCGGTCGGCCTCCTTGTAGCGCATGGAGCCGATCACCAAGGCCTCAGTGGTGAAGAAACGGGAGCTCATGTCAGCGCCTCACCAGTCTCTTCGCCGTTGGCCTAGCCGTCGGCTCCGCCGGCCACCCGTCAGACCCTGTCGGAGGAGAACTCCTTGATGATATCCACCGCGTGGGACGTACCTATGCGGGCGGCCCCGGCGTTGATCATCAGCTCGGCGTCCTCGGCGGTGTTGATGCCTCCCGACGCGTCCACCCCCACGCTCTCCGGAAGGAGATCGCGGAACAACTCCACATCTTTGGCCGTGGCGCCGCCGGGAGCAAAGCCGGTTGACGTCTTGATGAAGTCGGCTCCCGAGTCTTCCACGATCTTGCACACCAGGCGCTTGAGCTTATCGTCGAGGTAGTAGGCCTCCACGTTGGCCTTCACCAGCACCAAGCCCCGCCCGGTGTTGACGCTGGTCATGCGCACGGTACGCACCACTCCGCGCAACTCGTCGCGCACGTAGCGGAAGTCGCCCGAGAGCATGGCCGCGGTGTTCAGAATCACGTCGATCTCATCGGCTCCCAATGCCACCGCCTGCTCCGCACCGGTGATCTTGGTGCGTTGCGAGTCGGCCCCCAGGGGATATGAGACGACGGTGCCCACCTTGACGTCGTAGCCCTGAAGCAGCTGCCGGGCCACCGGCACACTGTAGGGCAAGACACAGACCGATGCGAAATGATATGAGATAGCATCGCGGCACAGAGCCTCGACGGCCGTCGTCGTACTGGCGGCTTCGAGAAGCGTGCTATCGATGGTCTTGGCTAGTTCTTCTACCCTCACGGCCTACTGGACCTCCTTCGTAGGCTTTCTATAATACACTGCCCTGCAAGCCCTCCCCGCCAAAGCGCCAACGAAGGATATGCCGGTCTTCGCCCTGGCCGTAGAAAGCATGGACAAACGTCTCTTCCACAAACCCCGTACTCCGATAAAGCTGCAGCGCTCGTTGGTTGGTGGGAGCTACCGTCAACACGAAACCCGAGCCGCCCATCAGCCTGATCTCCTCTGCCAGAGCCAACAAGAACGCCCTGCCCAGCCCGCGACCCTGCCAGCTCGGCCTGATGTAGATGCCCACCACGTAGAAGAACCCAGGCTCATCGAACATCCGCAGCAATTGACAGCCGCCCACGAGCTCGCCGTACACGTGTGCCAGGTATACGCCCCCGGCCTGAGCCATCACAGCCAAATCGTAGGTCCTCAGGCCGGACGATCCGAAAGCCTCGAGATCGTACTTCTCCAGCGTCACCAGCAGGTCATGGTCAGGACGTGACACCCTAGCGATGGTGAATCCCTCATCCGAGACAGACGGTTCGGCCTGGTGCGGCCTCACTCCGATGCCCTCACTCGACCGCTGCGATCTCGGACAAGGGGAGCATTACCCAGCGTCCCCTTTGCTTGAACACTATCTGCAGATCGGGGTCCACCCCGGCCAGGATGCAGCATGACTCCGCGCTGGGCAAAACAGTGCCGGCGGGGTCGGCCGGGACAGTCACCGCGGCAGCCAGGATCTCTTCGCCGCCCGCCTCTTGTGCCGCGGCCAGCGCCATCTCGGCCGCCGCCACGCTGCACGAGCCCGACTCTGAATGCCCCACGTACACAGAGTCGGCGGCGGTCAACAGCGCCACGCCTTCGGCCCGCTCTACCTCCGGCCCCGCGCGCCGCGCGGCGGCCTTGGCCTCATCGATCAACCGGCCGAGCCGGGGAGAAAGCCTGTCTACGTCCACGCCTGCCTCCTACTCCGCATCCACTAGAACGCCAGCTGAAAGATCAGCGTGGTGACCAGGATCCCCAGCAAGGCCCCGAGCAGAACCTCCAACCACGAATGGATGCCGGTCTCCACCCGGCTCTGGGCCACCAGAGCCGCCATCCCCAGCACGATAAGACTCACAAGGAGGCCCTCCCGGGTCTTTCCGACAACAAAAGTCACCACCGTCCAACCAGCGAAGGCAAGAGCGGCATGACCGGAGGGGAGACCGCCGGATAGGGGCGTGCCCTTCTTGCGGGTGGCCTTGATGGCTATGACCGCCGCCAAGACCACGGCCAGGGTGGCGAGCGTCAGATGGATAGGCGAGTGGCGGATGGCGGATAGCACACGCAGCGACCTGTTTGTCAGACGGTCGGCCAGCACAAGATATGCCACCGCCATGGCGTTAACGGCAGCCACCAGCACGGCGCCGGCCGCCAGATCCTTGGCCGCCTTCGCCCGTGGGTCGAAGCGATCGGTGAGCAGATCCACCACTGCCTCCACCGCACTGTTGACCAACTCCATCACCAGGACGAACGTGATGGCCACCAGAATGGCGACCATCTCAAGCCGGGTCACGTTCAGAAGAATGCTGGCGAGCAGAACCCCCACGGCGACCGCCAGGTGGATGCGCATGTTGCGCTGGTGCCTCACGCAGTGGACCAGACCCACAAAGGCATGGTTGAAGCTCTGCATCAGGGAGGTCCGGCCCACGATCCTTTCGTCCGGCTCGGCCGCTTCATCCGTATTGGCCAAGTGCTTGGGCTTCCTCTTAGGCCACCAGCGCACTGAGTCAGCCCCCCATCGCCGCGGCAACCACCAGCACTGACTCTTCCAGCTCAAGCAGAAGCTCCTGCTCGCGCAGGCGCATCTCTCCGTCGTCGGCCTCATGGTCATAGCCCACCAGATGGAGGACACCGTGCACTACTGTCCAGGCAAACCGGCGACCGGCATCGTCGCCCTCCTGTTCCGAGTAGCGGCGCACCACGACCGGGCACACGGCTATCTCTCCCACCTGGCCCCCCTCTTCCTCGCCGGGCCATGTGGAAAAGCCAGGCCTGGCCGCCTCGCCGGCATAACGGAAAGAGAGCACGTCGGTCGGCCCGCTATGCCCCCGGTAGCGCCTATTCAGACTGGGCGATCGTCTCCTCGTCGACGAACGCGACGACCACAGACCCCCCCACCTTCTCAGCCGCCATGGCAGCCCTCACGAGACCGGCGACCGGAGCCTCGAGTGCCGCGAGTCCGGGGAGAGCAACCACCTCCACCTCAGGGTCCACTACTCTTCACCCTGCGTGTCTTTCGGCCCGGGATAGCGCACCCGGTGCCCCAGCAGCCCCAGCAGACTCGCGTCGAACGACTCGCTGAGGGTGTGAAGATCGCTCTGGGTGAGGGCCGATTCGTCCAACTGCCCGTCCTGGACCCTCTGCGTGATGACCTCCTGGATGACCCCCTGGATCTTGCGCCGGGTAGGAGTCTCAAGGGCGCGCACAGCCGCCTCCACGCCGTCGGCGAGCATGACGATGGCCGCCTCTTTCGATCTGGGCCTCTCGCTCTCGTACCGGTAGCTCTCCTCGTAGACCAGCTCCTTCGAGTTCTCCCGAGCCTTGTGATAGAAGAAGCTGAGCAGGGAGGTGCCGTGGTGCTGCTTGATGATGTCCACCACAGGTTGTGGCAGACCGTAGAGCCTGCCCAGATCCTCTCCGTCGCGCACGTGCGCAGTGATCGCCAGCTTGGATAGATTGGGACTCAGGTTGTCGTGCGGGTTGCCCACATAGATCTGGTTCTCGATGAAGTACTCCGGGCGCACTGTCTTACCGATGTCGTGGTAGTAGGCGCCCACTCGCGCCAGTGAGGAGTTCGCCCCGACCGCCTGGGCGGCGGCTTCGGCCAGGTTGCCCATCATGATGCTGTGATTGTAGGTGCCCGGAGCGACCTGCAAGAGCTTCTTGAGCAGCGGGTGGGCGGGATCTGCAAGTTCGAGCAGCCGCAGCGGAGTCGTCAGATTGAGGACCCCCTCCAGCAGTAGCAGCAGGAGGATGGTTAGGACGCCCACCAGGAAGCCGTTGCCGAACCCCCAAACAGACGCGCGTAGAGCCTCCCCCACGGTGGCCTCGGTGAAGATCTCAACGGTGAAGATCGTATACGCCGACGCGACCATCGCCACAAGGGCGGCCCCCAGCAGAGCCGCGCGCTTGGTGACCTTCGACACCAGGTACAACGACAAAGCCCCCGCCAGCAGAGCCGTGAGCGTGTAGCGCATGTCGAAATCGGTGAGCAACCCGATGTTGAGCGATGCCAGCACCACCATCAGGAGTGCGCTACGCGCGTTCAGGATGACAGTCACCACCATGCCCATCGCGGCAACAGGGAAGAGGTACGCCGAGAGCGGGTGGATCATCAACAGCCGGGCGATGACGGTGCCACCCAACAACAGAAACACCAGGGCCAGGAGCATGATATTCCCGTATTCCGGTGTCTTCGTGACCATGTTGAAGCGGTAGAGCAGGCGCGAGAACACCGCCACCTCGAGCAGAACGACTAGGAAGACGCCAAGCCATACCTTCCAACCATGTCGCGTGCTGGTGAGGCCCAGCGCCCCGAGCGCCAGCATTTGCTGAGCAGTCACCGATTCCGCTTCCCGCACAACGATCTCGCCCTTATCGATCGAGAGCAAGATCGGGACCACCTGCCGCATGACCTCTTCCCGGCGGGCCTGCGTCTGTCCCTCGTCCACCACCTGGTTGGGCCGCAGGTAGCCCGCCACAACCTCGTATACGGCGTCCGCGGCGACCTCCGACGTGGCCAGACCGTCGACGATGGAGCGCAGCCGGATCTTCGCGCCGTCGAGTGAGCCCGCGGTGAGACGGTAGGCGAAGAGCGTTGTGAGAGCTCCCGAGATCTGCCCTTGCACCAGGTCGTACGAACCGGCCTCCGCTGAAAGTAGGAATTGCAGCGTAGCGACCGAGACAGTAGCGGGCGCCACCTCAGCCAGCTGGGCTAGAGCGCTGTGAACATCCGGTGCGCCCGAAACCGTCTGCCTTAGACGCTCCGCCTCCTGCATGAAGATATCCAGCTCCGCGGACGCGGCGGGGAGCGCTCCGGAGTCGGGCAGGTAGACCGGCTCCACCAGTTCTGCCACCCGAGCCTTCGCCTCGTTGGTAGCCTCGACATCGACAACGGTGACGGGCTGGTCGGCCGTGACCGACCGAGGCGCCGGGACACCTTCGGAGAAGCCCCCCAGCGCGGGGACATAGACTGACCAGATGACGGCTGTGAGCCCAACGACCAAACAGGACAGCAGCACCAGTTCGACTTTGCGAGGACTGCGGCTGTTCAACCCACTCCCGAAAGTCGGCAAGACGGCTACGTAGTTGGAAACTGCCCCGGTTCATGAGTCATCGACCTGCCGTCACTCGCCCGGCACGGCAACGCCACGACCCCGGCGTTGCCGGTCGGCTGCGCCGTGGGGGTTGGAGCGCTTGACCGGCTGATGCTGCTCCGAGTACAGCTTGTACGCGGAGACGATGTCCTGCACCAGCTTGTGACGCACTACATCCTGGCTGTCGAAATATACAAAGGCGATGTCGGGGATGCCGACCAGAACCTCGCGCACGTTCACCAGCCCCGAATGCTGACCGCGAGGCAGGTCGATCTGGGTGATATCGCCGGTGACGATCATCTTGGCGCCGAAGCCCAGCCGAGTGAGAAACATCTTCATCTGCTCGGGACTGGTGTTCTGAGCTTCATCCAGGATTATCAGCGAGTCGTTCAAGGTGCGACCGCGCATGTAGGCCAAAGGGGCGACTTCGATCGTGCCCCGCTGCAGGTGGTCGGTGAGACGCTCGGTGTCCATCATGTCGTACAGGGCATCGAAGAGAGGACGCAGATAGGGGTCGACCTTCTCCATCAACCCTCCGGGAAGAAAACCGAGCTTCTCGCCCGCCTCCACGGCCGGCCGGGTGAGGATGATACGGGCCACCTCGCCCGAAAGCAGAGCCGCCGTCGCCATGGCCATAGCCAGGTAGGTCTTGCCGGTCCCGGCGGGCCCGATGCCGAATGTGATGGTGTTGGCCCTGATGGCATCCACGTAGGCCTTCTGGTTGACGGTCTTGGGCCGGATGCGCCGGCCCCGGTGCTCCAGGATGACGTCGCTGACGATGCCACTCAGATCCCGAGTCCAGTCGTTGCCACCGCCGCTCAGGGACGCGGCCAATTCAAGAGTCGAGCGGTCTAGCCCCTGCCCCGACCCCAGAAGGGCCAGAAGCTCGTCCACCAAGGCTTCTCCCCGTTCCACCTCAACGGCCGGACCCTCCAGCGTCAACTGATTGCCCCGCAGGCTGATGTCGCAACCAAGCAGGCCCTCCAGGGTCCGCAGGTGCGCGTCGTGCTCCCCCACCAAGAGCGCCGCCACCCGGTTGTCTAGATCGATCCGCTTGGTGCGCTCAGCAGAGCTCAGGACAAACGCTCCTTGACCAAGCGTGCTGCAAGCTTGCCGTCCACCCGCACACCGCCCTCAGCCATTACGACCGCCATGACCTTTCCCATCTCCTTGATGGACGATGCTCCGGTCTCGCCCACCACCCGGTCGATCAGCACCGATAGCTCTGCCTCTTCCATCTGTTTTGGCAGCAGCTCCTGGATGATACCCGCGGCGACTTCCTCGTGCACCACAAGATCCTCGCGACCTCCGGCCCGGAAGGCCTCGATCGACTCCTCCCGCTTCTTCAGCTCCCGGCGCAACACGGCCATCTCGGCGCTCTGATCCAACTCCTGCCGCGCCTGCTTCGCCTCTTTCTGCAGTTCGCACACCACCATGCGCAGCGCGACCACCCGCTCCTTGTCCCCGGCCTTCAGCGCCGCTTTGACCGATTCCTGCAATTCAGAGAGGATGCTCACCGGAAGTCTCCTAGATCTTGGCCACCGAGTAGGTGGAAATGAAGGTGCATGACCTCCTGGCCGCCATCGGAACCCACGTTGGTCAATGTCCTATAGCCGCTTTCTTTGATGCCCACTTGCTGGGCGACACGCACGATGAATTGCAGGAGGGCGTGGCCCCGGCATCCGTCCTCGCCTTCCAGATCGTTTAGCGACGTCACGTGCTCTCTTGGCACCACCAGGATATGCTGGGGAGCTTTGGGGTGCAGGTCGCGAAAGGCGACGAAATCAGCGTCTTCCATGACCACAACACTGGGGATGTCCCCCTTGGCGATCCTACAGAATATGCAGTCGTCCATGGCGGCTGATTATACTACCAATCCCGCAGCAACAGACGCGCCGCGGCTACCGCGACCGGCCCCGCGGTCTCCGTTCTCAGTATGCTCCTGCCCAGCCGGACCGCCTCCACTCCGGCGGCGGCGAACTGGTCGAGTTCGGCCGCACTCCAGCCGCCCTGTGGCCCCACCCAAAGAGCGACTCCTTGGTCTTCCTGGCGCCGCCGCCCCCCTACGGCACCCCCCCGGGGGCCGTCGGGCCCGAGCCACTCCCACAGGTCGGCCGAAGCGCTGGGTTCCAGCACAAGTGAAAACATACCTCTACCGGCAAGCGTCCCGAGAGCCTGACCGATGGAATCCGCCATCTCGACTTGCGGCACCTCCACCTGCTTACTCTGTTTGGCCGCCTCCAGGATGATACGGCGCCGGCGCTCCAGGCGGTCGGGCCGGGACTGCTCCGGCCGGTGAGGTGAGCCCGCGGTCTGCACCAGGATGAAGAAGCCGGCCCCCACCTCCGTCGCCTTCTCGAGAACATGATCGATCAGGGCGGGACGAGCCATCGCCTGGATCACGCCCACCCGGATGCGATAGCCGCCTCCGGCAGAGTCCCCCTCCAGTAGCGACGTCAGTCTGACCTTCACGGGGTCCTGGTCGGAACTCACCGTGGCCGCGTAAACGGCGGCCCCCACGGCCATCTCACACCGGTCTCCCAACGTCAGACGCAGCACCCGCAGAGCGTGGTGAGAATCCTTTTCATCCAAAGCCCATTCGGTGCCGGAAAGATCGGTGCCAGAAAGGTCCGTCCCCGGTCCGCCCGAGACGCCCCCCGGTGACGAGGCCCCCGACGGGCAGACGAAGAAGCGGGGACAGAAACCGGACATCCGGCAGTCCTACCTCGGACCGGAAGCGCCGGCTATAAGATCCAGCACGGCCTCTAGCCCCTCATCCACGTCGGCGGTCTGCGGATCGTCGGGCGCGACTACATCGGGCGTGATGCCCGTGGCGTTGATGTCGCGGCCATTGGGGGTCAGATATATTTGAGTGGTGACCTTGATGGCTCCGCCGTTACTCAGCGACTCCAGAGTCTGCACCAAGCCCTTGCCGAAAGTCGTCTCGCCCACCAGGGTAGCCCGCCGGTGGTCCTGCAACGCTCCCGACACGATCTCAGAGGCGCTGGCGGAGTATTCGTCCACCAACACGTAGAGAGGCACGTCGACAAAGGCGTCTCCAGTCGCGCTGAGGACCTCCTTGGCGTAGTGCAGACCTTGCGTGCTGACGATCACCCCGGTATCGATGAAAATGCTGGCCACGTCGATGGCCGACGTCAGCAGCCCCCCGGGGTTGCTCCGCAGGTCGAGAATGATCGCAGCTACCTTATCGATCTGCACGGCGGCCGTCACCTCGGCCCTCAGATCGTCGGCAGAGGCCTGGGCAAACTGGTACAGAGAGATCAACGCCACCTTCTTACCAGCGACAGTGCGGGTCTCGCTATCGGTGCTGGGGATGGTGATCTCTTTTCGCGTGAGGGTGTAATCCTTGCTCTCTCCGCCGTCGGTCAGGCCGGACAGATCAACGGTGGGGTCGCCCTCATCCTCGGTGGCCCGCGCGTCCGTAGTGGTCGTGGTACTGCTGCTTGTGGCGGTCGTAGTCGTGGGGGGAGTGACCGCCGGACGCCACATCTTGAGAACCACCGTGGTATCGGCTGGGCCTTTTATATCCCCCACCACTTGGTCCAGGGTGCGGCCCTCCGAGGACACTCCGTCCACAGCCAAGACCACGTCGCCTTGCTCAATACCCGCCGCCGCGGCCGGAGACTCTTCGAACACGGCGGCCGCGGTGACCAGGTGGTCCTTCATCGCCACCACGATGCCCACCCCGCTGTACGATCCGGAAGTCTGCTCTTTCCACGAGGTGTACTCCTCAGGGTCCATGTAGACGGTGTAGGGATCGTCCAGCCCGGCCAACATGCCGTCTATGGCGCCCACTTGCAGCACCTCAGGATCGATCTCCTTGTAGTACGACTGCTCCAGCTTGTCTATGACCTCCTGCTGAAGTGCGTGGTCGCCTACCGACGAACCCACGCCGAAGACGTCGTGCACCGCGCCCCCTATCTGGGGGTCCATGCCCAGGAGAAAACCGGTGAACACCAAGAGGACGGCGATCAGGAGCGACCACGCCGTCAAGAAGGTCCTCCTACCGCTATGCATGTCCGGCAACGGTCAGACCCTAGATCTTGAGGAAGCGTCGTAGTCCCAGAGCCGAACCGATGGCGCCTATGACCACTCCCACACCCAGCAGGACCAGCGTGACCGAGACAGAGGGCACCGCGTCCAGTGGGATGGTCAAGAACAGGATGCTCGCCTTCAGCTTGCCCGCAAGATAGCCGTTGAGCACCAGAAGAGTGGCCGCCGCCATCAGAGCACCAAAGAACCCAACCGTGACTCCTTCGATCAAGAAAGGCCATCGGATGAACCAGTTGGTCGCCCCCACCAGCTTCATGATCTCGACCTCCCGCTTGCGCGCAAAGATGGAGAGCCGGATGGTGTTGGAGATGAGCAAGATGGCCACCACTCCCAAGAGCACAATGAAGATGAGCATGAAGTTACGGGCACCCGACGTGAAGGTGAAGAGCTTGTCGGCGATGTCCTTGCCAAACTTGACTTCATCGATGATCTCGTTGCCGGGGTCTTCGGCCTCGATCTGCCGTTTCACCTGATCGGCCGCCTGTGGGTCGATGAGGCTGACCTCAAGAGACGCAGGCAGTGGGTTGGAGGACAGGTTCTCCCAGATCTCCGGCTTGTCTGGCCACCACTCCTTCATCCGCTCGAGAGCCTCGGCTTTGCTTATGAATTCACAGGACCTGACCTCGGGCCAGCTGCGGATCTCGGTCTGCAGGGCGGTGATCTGCTCTGTGTCCGGATCGGGCTTGGTCTTGAAGTAGACCGTGATCTCCACCTTCTGCTCCACCTCCACCAGCAGGGCGTCGGTGGTGAAGACGAAGACCAGCACTCCCCCCAGCACAAGCATGGAGAGAAAGACAGTGACCAGGGCTGCGACGGTCATGAAGTAGTTGCGCTTGAGAGACCCGAAAGCCTCCTTGAGGAAGAAGCTAATCTTCCCCATAACCGCCTCGTTTCTGGTCGCGCACTACCCGTCCCCCGTCGAGCGCTATCACGCGTCGGCGCATACGGTCCACCATTTCTCGGTCGTGCGTGGCCATGACCACGGTCGTCCCGGTCTTGTTGATGCGGTAAAGCAACTGCATGATACCCAGAGAAGTCTCGGGGTCGAGGTTCCCAGTGGGCTCGTCGGCTATCAGTAGGGGCGGATGGTTCACGAACGCCCGGGCGATGGACACCCTCTGCTGCTCGCCACCCGACAGCTCGGTCGGAAGGCTGCCCGCCTTGTGACCAAGGCCCACTAGCGAAAGCATCTCGGCCGCCTTCTTCTTGGAGGCGCTGGTGGCATTGCCGGTGACAACCAGAGCGTACATGACGTTCTCGAAGGCAGTCTTGTTGGTTAGAAGCTTAAAGTCCTGGAACACACAGCCGATGTTGCGCCGCAAGTAGGGCACCTTCCACCTCCGCAGGGAGGCCAGATCGCGCCCGCCCACGCTGATACGTCCCCTGTCGGGCTCTATCTCGCGGATAAGCAGGCGGATGAAGGTGGACTTTCCCGAGCCGGACGGCCCGACAAGAAAGACGAACTCACCCTTCTCGATATGAAGACTGACCCTCTCCAGGCCGACTGTGCTCGGGGGGTAGACCTTGGTTACGTCTTCGAAAATGATCACGGGCTACCTACAACCTCCGTCTTAGGACTTCTAGCCAGTATTCTGCGAGGCTCTGGAAAAGCCTGCCATCTTCCGAGGAACATCGCGCACCGACCGACTAGGTCGCACGTACGCCCCATTTCCCCGTCGACCTTTGCCAGACATACTCCCTAATGAATTCGTCTATGGCGCCGTCGAGAACAGCCTCGACATTGCCCTTTTCGTAGTTGGTGCGATGGTCTTTGACCAGGGTGTACGGAGCCAGAACATAAGAGCGGATCTGGCTGCCCCAGGCGATCTCTTTGTGCTCCCCCTTCTCCCGAGCCATCTCCTGCTCCCGCTTTTCGTGCTCAAGTAGCAGCAGTTTGCCGCGCAACATGCGCATGGCCGTTTCCTTGTTCTGGAGCTGCGAGCGCTCGTTCTGGCACTGGACGACCGTCTTGCTGGGGATATGCGTGATCCTGACAGCCGAGTCGGTCTTGTTGACGTGTTGGCCTCCAGCTCCCTGGGAGCGATACGTCTCGATCCGCAGTTCCTTGTCGTCGATCTCCAACTCCACCGCGCCGTCGATCAGCGGGGTGACGTCGACCGACGCAAAAGAGGTGTGTCGCCGCGCGGCCGAATCGAACGGGGACATGCGCACCAGCCGGTGCACCCCTCGTTCGGTGGAGAGCAGACCGTAGGCGTTCTCGCCGTGCACGGTGAAGGTGGCACTCTTGATACCGGCCTCGTCGCCCTCGCTGGCCTCGTTCATCTCCACCGAGAATCCTCTCCTCTGGGTCCAACGCAGATACATGCGCAACAGCATCTCCGCCCAGTCTTGGCTCTCCGTGCCCCCGGCCCCCGGGTGGATGCTGACAATGGCGTCACCTGCGTCAAACTCCCCGGTAAACAGACGCTGCTCTTCCAGGAGCTCAAGAATGCTGCCCACGTCAGCGCTCAGCCGCCCGACCTCGTCCTCAATCTCCGGCGGCAGCTGTTCGCCGTCGCCCTCCTCCGCGGCCATCTCCAACGCCACTTCCAGGTCGCCCATCTGCGCGGCCAGGTGATCGTAGTCCTCCAGGCGGCCTTTGAGGCGACTGTAGCGGGTGCCCACCTCCTGAGCATGACTCTGGTCGTCCCAGTAGTCAGGGGCGCGCATCGCCTCCTCGAGAGCGGCGATATCGGCTTTCAGTAAGGCGGGGTCAAAGATAGTCCCTTGCCCACGAGAACTTATCGCGGAAAACCGCCATGAGATCACGATATTCGGCAAGGGACGGTGCGGTCTGCTTATCTGTCTTCTCAGCCATGTGACGGAGGATTATACAGCGGTGCGGGCCAGGGGCCAAGTCACCACAAGACGAGCGCAGACGCGGCGGCCAAGCCGTCCAGGATGGGCGCCGCCGGCGCTAGTCGCTCGCCGGGCAGGGATGACGCGCCGCCAGGCTGCGCCGGGTACGCGTGAGGCAAGAACGCAGGGAGCTCCCGTAGCAGCGCTACGGGAGCGACTGAGGACGAAGTATCACGCCGCCCGGTGCAGACTCGGCGGCCAAGCATCCTTGCCCGGCGAGCGACTACGCGCCGCAGCACTTCTTGTACTTCTTGCCGCTTCCACAAGGACAGAGTTCGTTGCGCCCTACGTGGGTGACACTGCGGGGGGCTACCACCGTGCGGGCGGCCTGCTGAGCCGCCTCGTAGGCCTGGCCGGAGCTGTCGGCCAACTGGCCGGTGCGGGCCGCGGCAGCGCCCGCGGCGGCGAAGTTCTGAGTCAAACCCGCGTCACCCCCGCCAGAGTAGGCTAGACCCCGTCCAGACCCGGCCTGCGGCTTGTCTTCCTTGACGATCTCCAGGTGATACAGGTACCGGACGAAATCCGCCTGGATGGACTCCATCATCTCCTGGAACATGTTGAAGCCCTCGTTCTTGTACGCGACCAAGGGATCGACCTGAGCGAGGGCCCGCAGCCCGATGCCCTCTCTCAAGTAGTCCATCTCGTAGAGGTGATCGCGCCACTTGGAATCGATGGTACGCAGTAGCACCCAGTTCTCCATGGCCCGCATGGTGTCGATCGCCGAAGCGGGCCTCTCTGGCCTCGAAGACCTTCATCGCGTCTTCGATCACTAGGTCGGCCACTTCCTCGGGATCAAGCTCCTCGGACGTTGCCCAGGCTCTCGGGAGTGAGGCTGGTGGGGAAGAAGGTGCGCAACATGGTGAGCATCTCTTCGAGGTTCCACTCCTCGGAGAAGCGAGAGGCCCCGGTGAACAGCGCCACCTGCCCGCGCAGCACCCGCTCGACGATGCCGAGTACGTCCTCGCGCAGGTCGTCGCCGCCCAGGATGCGCTGGCGCTGGCCGTAGATCACCTCGCGCTGCAGGTTCATGACGTCGTCGTATTCGAGCACCCGCTTGCGGATCTGGAAGTTCTGGTCTTCCACCTTCTTCTGAGCGCTCTCGACCGAGCGCGAGATCAGGCTGTGCTCGATGGGGGTGTCCTCGTCGATGCCCAGCCGGTCCATGAGGCGATGGATGCGGTCGCCGCCGAAGATGCGCAGGAGGTCGTCTTCGAGGGAGATGACGAAGAGACTCGCCCCCGGGTCACCCTGGCGGCCCGAACGGCCGCGTAGCTGGTTGTCCACCCGGCGGGCTTCGTGGCGCTCGGTGCCGAGGACGAACAGGCCCCCGGCCTCGACCACGCCGTCTCCCAGCTTGATGTCGGTACCCCGGCCGGCCATGTTGGTGGCGATGGTGATGGCCCCCGACTGCCCGGCCTCGGCGATGATGGTGGCCTCTCGGGCGTGGTGCTTGGCGTTCAGGACTTCGTGAGGAATGCCCCGGCGCTTGAGCAGATCGGAGAGCTTCTCCGACTTCTCCACCGAGATGGTGCCCACCAGAACGGGCTGCTTGCGCTCGTAGCACTCCGCGATCTTGTCCGCCGCCGCCTTGAACTTGGCCTTCTCGGTCTTGTAGATCAGGTCGTTGCCGTCGACGCGGACCATGGGCTCGTTGGTGGGGATGACCACCACTTCCATCTTGTAGATCTCCCGGAACTCGTCGGCCTCGGTGGCCGCCGTGCCGGTCATGCCCGCGATCTTCTCGTAGAGGCGGAAGTAGTTCTGCAGGGTGATGGTGGCGAGCGTCTGGTTCTCTTCCTTGATCTTGACGCCCTCGCGGGCCTCGATGGCCTGGTGGAGACCCTCGGAGTAGCGCCTGCCCTCCAGAATGCGACCCGTGAACTCGTCGATGATCTTGACCTCGCCGTCCTGCACGAGATAGTCCACGTCGCGCCTGAACAACGCCGCCGCCCGAAGGGCCTGCATGAGGTGGTTGACCAGTTGGCCGGAGAGGTCCTCGTAGATGTTCTCGATGCCCAGTTCCTTCTCCACCCGGGCCAGGCCCCGCTCGGTGATGGCCACGGTGCGCTTCTTCTCGTCGACCTCGTAGTCGCAGTCTTCACCCTCGCCGGAGGTGAGGCGGCGCGCGATGCGCGCGAAGTCGTAGTAGGTCTTGGCGGCCCGCTCGCCCGGGCCGGAGATGATGAGCGGGGTCCTCGCCTCGTCGACGAGGATGGAGTCCACTTCGTCGACGATGCAGTAGTAGTGGCCCCGTTGCACCTGCTGCTCGGACCGCAGGACCATGTTGTCGCGCAGGTAGTCGAAGCCGAACTCGGTGTTGGTGCCGTAGGTCACGTCGGCCTTGTATGCTTCGCGCCGCGCCTCGGTCTCCATGTTGTTCTGCAGAGAGGCCACCGAAAGCCCCAGGAATTCGTACACCGGGCCCATCCAGGCGGCGTCGCGGCCGGCCAGGTAGTCGTTGACGGTGACCAGGTGAACGCCGCGCCCGGTAAGTGCGTTCAGATAGACCGGCAGAGTGGCCACCAAGGTCTTGCCTTCGCCGGTCTTCATCTCGGCTATGGAGCCCTGGTGCAGCGCGACGGCGCCCATGACCTGTACGTCGAAAGGCCGCATGCCGGTGGCCCGCTTGGCCGCCTCCCTGGCCACCGCGAAAGCTTCGGGCAGGAGATCGTCGAGCGTCTCCCCGTCCTGCAAACGCCGCTTGAACTCCAGGCGTCTTGGCACGCAGAGCCTCGTCGGAGAGAGCGGCGACTTCGGCCTCCCAGGCGCATACCTGGGCGACCAGGCCCTCGAGGACCTTCATCTTCTTGCCTTCACCGAAGTGAAGGACTTTGTCAACGACATTGATCATTGATCGCGCCTACCACGCGGGGGCAGCCCACGATACCGGCAGCCGGCACCGCGAACCGGCCCGTTTGTTTGCCGGCCTTCTAGCGCTCAGCCTCTATGAGGCCGTAGTTGCCGTCGCGACGCCGATAGACCACCGCGGTCTCATTGGTCTCGGAGCTGGTGAAGACATAGAAATCATGCCCCACCAACTCCAACTGAAGCGCCGCTTCTTCGGGGGTCATGGGCTTGATCATGAAGTGCTTCGTCTTGACGATGAGAGGAAGGGCAGACTCCTCTTCGACCTCCTCATGGTCTTCGAGAAGCATGAAGCCCTCAGAAGCCAAGGCCTCTTTCGGTGCTCCCTGATGGTGCGAGGCGATCTTGCCCCGGTACTTCTTCACCTGGCGCTCGAGCTTGGCGAATACCAGGTCGATGGAGGCATGCATGTCGGGTGAGGCTTCCTTCGCCCGTATCACCGGACCCTTGGTGAAGATGGTGGCTTCGACCACCTGGTTGTCGGAGATGCTGGGATTCTTCTCGGTCCACAATTCGACTTCACAGCGAGAGCCGTCGGCTAGGTACTTGCCCAGCTTCCCCATCTTCTCCTCGGCATAGGCGCTGATCGCATCGGTTAGAACTAGGTTTCTGCCTTTGACCGTGAGATTCACGCTTGCACCGCTCCTTGACTAGTCATGCCACCTGGATAGAACAATCGCCGGGCGCACCCGGCGCCGTCGCACTCGGACGATAAGAGATACAGATAATACCCCCTTCAGTCATGTCTTTCAGTCGCACCGGACACGGCCCGAGAGAAAGTGAACACGTGTACTGGTATCCCGATACCCGAGACCAGCACTGAAGACACTTCCCGGGCAGTCGCTCCTGTGGTGTAGACGTCGTCGACCAGCACGACGGCCTCGGTTTTCCGAGGTAGCTGCGACACGGCGACTTCGTCCAACGCGAACACCCCACCGAGGTTCGCCTGCCGGCCGACCTTGCCCAGACCCTTCTGATGCTTGGTCGTCCTGGTCTTGCGCACTAAGGCCGTCCGCCGCAGTGGCCGCGGGCCCGCGGCCAAGGCCCGGGCCAGCAGTTCCGCTTGGTTGTACCCTCGCTGCCGTTGAAGAGCGCGATGACACGGCACCCAGGTGACCACCAACCCATCGCGGCAGCCGGCGGAGCCGACGAAATCGGTGAACATGGGCCTAGCCAGATCGGCCATCACCCGACCCAAGACAGGCTGGCCGCCGAACTTGAACTCAGCCACCAAACGGCGAGCCGTTCCCACATGTCGAAACGCCGCCCGAGCGCGGGAATACGAGAACTCCGCGGCCATGCAGCGGGCACAGCGGCCGGCCACCAGTGGAACCGGGCCCGGTTCGCCACAACGGGGACAGCAGTCGGGTCCTATCGCGTCCAGACTGCTCCGGCAGGCCGCGCAGAGATGAGATTCGAAGTCTCCGCAGCCGACACATCGGGGCGGAAAGAGCACCGAGAGCACAGGCTCGGCGATGGCGCTGCACCAAGTGCGCGCCGCTTCGACCAGATCGTGCGCACGGGCGTCGTTCACGCCAGTGTCAGCCCGGTCCGTCGGCTTGTGGCGCCGCGCCGACCGCTCTTTGTCCAATGATTCCGTCGACCACCAGCGACCCTGGGAGCAACCGGGAATGCGAGAGAACGAGGGCCCGCGCGAGATGCGCGCCCGCGCCCACCAAGCACCCATCGCCGATGACGGTCGGGCCCACTATCACCACATCCTCACCGACCTCGCAGTTGGCCCCGATGACCACCGGGGGCTCGATCCGCGCCGATGGCGCCAGCCGGGTACCGTCGTCCACCCACACTCCCGGACGGATCTCGGTGCCGGGGATCTCGACTTCCACCCGCCTGGCCATAGCGTCCGCGTTGCCTCGGATGAACTCCCTGAGATTGCCCACGTCGCTCCAGTAGCCATCGACCGCGTGAGCATGGAAGCGGACACCCTGCGCTCAGCAGGTCGGGAAAGAGCCTCTTGCCGAAGTCGTCGAACCGACCCGGGGGGATATGCGACAGGATCTCGGGCTCAAGGACATATATGCCGCAGTTGCACAGGCGAGAGCGGGCTTCTTCGCGGGTGGGCTTCTCCTGGAAACCCACGACCCTGCCCGTGTCGTCGGCCACCACCACGCCGTAGAGGCTGGGATCGGCTCACCTCTTTGACCGCCATGGTGGCGATGGACCCCGTGCGCCGGTGCGCGAACGATCAGCCCGGTGAGGTCGATGTCGGTGAGGGAGTCGCCGCTCATCACCAGGAACGTGCCGCCGCCCAAGAAGTCGGCGTTGTTCTTCACTCCGCCGGCCGTGCCCAGCAGTTCTGGCTCGAAGGAGTAGCTGATATCCATGCCCATCCGGCTACCGTCGCCGAAGTAGTCGGTGATCGACATCGGGAAGATGGTGCAGGTTGATCACCACTTCCCGCAGGCCGTGGCGCTGCAGGAGGCGCAGGATGTGGTAGAGCGCAGGCCTGTTGACTATGGGAGCCATCGGCTTCGGTATGACGTCGGTGACGGGACGCAGCCTCGTCCCGATCCCGGCGGCCATGATCATGACCCTCATGTCGCCTCCAGTCTCCTCAGGCTCTCTTCAAAAGGCGGGAAGGCCACCCCACGTTCGGTGATGATGGCCGTGACGTTCTTGGCTGGGGTCACGTCGAAGGCGGGGTTGCGCACGCGCACGCCCGGCGGTGCCCAGCGGACGCTCGCCGTATCCCGTGACCTCCTCGGCCGCTCGCTCTTCGATGGGTATCGCGCTCCCATCTGCCAGCGAAGGATCAAAGGTCGAGAAGGGAGCCGCCACGAAGAAAGGCACCCCGTGCTCTCGGGCGAGCACCGACACTGTGTAGGTGCCGATCTTGTTGGCCACGTCGCCGTTGGCCGTGATACGGTCGGCCCCTACCACCACGTGGGTGATGAGTCCCTGGCGCATGAAGTAGCCGGCCATGTTGTCGGTGATCAACTCCATGGAGATGCCTTCCCGGGTCAACTCCCAGGCGGTCAGGCGGGCGCCCTGCAGCAGCGGCCGTGTCTCGTCGGCCATCACGTGCAGGCGAGGGTTGCGGGCATGGACCGACCGGATGACGCCCAACGCCGTGCCGTAGCCGGCGGTGGCCAGAGCTCCGGCGTTGCAGTGCGTCAGTATCACGGGTCTCTCCCCTTGGATCAGCGCTGCTCCATGTTCCCCGATCGCGCGACAGCGTGCCATGTCGTCGTCGTGGATCTCCACCGCCCGCAGTTCCAGCGCCTCGGCGACGGCCGCCGGAACGAGATCGTCTCTGCTCCAGATGCGTTCCATCTCTCTGAGCGCCCAGGGAAGGTTATAGGCGGTGGGCCTGGTTTCGAATAGGCCTTTAGATGCATCTTGGAGCGCGGCTCGGAAGGCCGCGGGCGCGCCGGCGCTGTCGCGCAGCGCGGCCCGCGCCGCCAAAGCCATGCCCATGGCCGCCGCCACGCCCAGGGCGGGGGCGCCCCGCACCGTCATGTTGCGGATGGCTTCGGCCACCTCCTGCCAGGTCTCACAGGGGAGGTAGACCTCTTCGAGCGGCAGGCGGCGCTGGTCGATCATCACCACTACGCCATCCTGCCACTCCACGGTCCTGATGGGTCCTGTACCCTCCACCGGCGTGAGGTCCGCCACGTCGGTCACGTCCCCATTTGCCAGCTGGCCAGGTACTCTTCCTGCTCGGGTGTGAGGATGTCGATGCCGGCGCCCAGCGACGCAAGCTTGAGCCGCGCGATCTCCTTGTCGATGTCGGCCGGGACATCGTAGACCCTCTTCTCCAGCGAGGCAGCGTTCTTGACCATGTACTCAGCGGCCAGTGCCTGGTTGGCGAAGCTCATGTCCATGACGCTTGAGGGATGGCCCTCGGCGGCGGCGAGGTTGATCAGGCGGCCCTCGCCAAGCAGGTAGATGTTCCGCCCGTCGGCAAGGGTGAACTCCTCGACGAACTCCCGCACCTGCCGCCTGGCCTTCGCGAGACCTTCCAGGGCGGGGATGTCGATCTCGACGTTGAAGTGCCCTGTGTTGGCCACGATGGCGCCATCTTTCATCACTTCGAAGTGTTCCTTGCGGATCACGTGGATGTCGCCGGTGGCGGTGACGAAGATGTCGCCCAAGGGCGCAGCCTGCTCCATGGGCATCACACGGTAGCCGTCCATGATCGCTTCGAGCGCGCGCAGGGGATCGACCTCGAGCACCACGACGTCGGCGCCGTGACCTTTGGCCCGCGAGGCGAAGCCCCGTCCGCACCAGCCATAGCCGACCACCACCACGATCTTGCCCGCGATCAAGCGGTTGGTCGCGCGGATGATGCCGTCGAGGGTGGACTGCCCGTGCCGTAGCGATTGTCGAACATGTGCTTGGTCATGGCTTCGTTGACAGCCACGATGGGATAGCGCAGCACTCCTTCTTGCTCCATGGACTTCAGGCGGATCACACCGGTGGTGGTCTCTTCGGTGCCCCCGATGACACCCTCGGCTGCGTCGGTGCGCTCGGTGTGGAGCAGATCCCACGACGTCGGCGCCGTCGTCCATGGTGATCTGCGGATGGAAGTCGATGACCTTCTGGATGTGGCCATAGTAGGTATCGCGGTCTTCACCCTTTATGGCGTAGGTAGAGATGCCGTACTCGACCGCCAGCGCCGCCGCCACGTCGTCTTGGGTGGACAGGGGATTGGATGCGCAGAGAGCCAGTTCAGCACCACCAGCGGACAGGGTGCGCATGAGACTGGCGGTCTCGCTGGTTACGTGCAGGCAGGCGCCGATGCGCACACCCTGCAGGGGCTTCTCCTTGGCAAACCGCTCCCGGATCTGGGCGAGCACCGGCATCTCCTTCTCTGCCCACTCCACCCGCAGAACCCCGGAAGCCGCTAGGCCCTCGTCCTTGACATCATGATCGACCACAGACTATCTCCTCTTCTTCAGATCCTGTCATCACTACTGCGGCGGCCACCCTCAAGCCCATGTGGGCGGCGACGATGACCACCGGCACCAACTCCTCGCTCACGGCGAGATAACCCGGAGCCCGCGCCACTTCGGCCTCATAGGGGGTCAAGCGGCCTTCGTCCCGCACCCCGGCCACCACTCCCGTCTCTACTATGATACCCCCGGCCGCGCCCGCCCGGTCCAAAACCGTCTCCGGCAGGTAGATGCCTGTCATGCTGGGAAATCGCGGACCCACCTTCTCATCGTTCGGGCCGGTCAACGGCGAGCGCCAGGTCAGGTTGACGTGATCGGACACCGCCACCACCCGAAGCGGCCCGCCCACCTCCCCAAAAGAGGCTGTCCCCCCGACCACCGCGGGTCTGATATCTGACAGCCACGCTCCTCGACAAACGTAACCGACCACCGGCTCCTCACCGGCGAGCGCTTCCCTCATAAGAGCCACTTCGGCGGCGCTGAGAGGTCGCTTCAGAGTCCGAACGCCGGCCTCGGTGCAGAGAGACTATCGCTCCGCCGGCACCGGCCAAGGCCCGGGCGACAGACTCGGCACCGGCGCACTCCTGGGAGGCGCGGGGAGAAACGACCACCCTCATCCGACGGGGATGCGCACCATACAGCGGGCGATCGCCAGCATCTCTTCTTCGCTGAGCAAGTGAGAGAGGCTGTTTGAGACCCAATAGAGCACGTCGTCCGTTTTCCACCACACCCGCGCGACCTTCTCGCTGCTCCCCACCACGGTGAAGACGGTGCCGTCGTAGACGACCTGCCGCCCCGCGACGGCTGCGGGAGCCTCGAGCCAGGTGGTCTCGGTGATGCTCATGTATTGGTCGGTAGAGTCTCCGTCGTGGAAGAGACGGTACAACATGGTGAAGGCAGGCTGCGTGCCACCGCCAACCTGGATATCGTACGTGGCGCCCTCGTCCGGCCTCTTCTGAACGAAGAAGTAGCCTCGAGGGATATGGGAGGGCGCCATCACCGGATAGGGCACCATCTCGGCGATCGTCTTCCAACCACCGTAGCTGGAGACCTCCTCTGGGCTCAGACGAACAGCGTATTCGGGAGGTAGAGCAAAGTCGCCACCTAGGACGACGGTGATCCGCTCCAGCGACTTATTCCCGTCGACAGAACCCGCATACACCACCTGCGGCCACCCGCTCGGCATCTGCCGCCAGGCCCGAAGGGTACCGCACGGCGGTCTTGTCCGCCGGCTCCTCGGCAATGCCCGCTTCGACCACCGTCGCTCCGAGACTGGTGAGCCACTCCGCGGCCGCTGTAGCCTCCCCTCCCCGGCCGTTGGCCGAGAGCAGGTCGATCTGCAGCCCCTCAAGTTCCGGTTCGGCGATCGTGGTCGTGGTGGTCGCCTGCCCAGCAGCCGGTTCGCCCGTCGTGGCGGCCGCCCCGCCCCCGACCACTGGTGGGGTGAGCAATTCGCCCACGGCCTTCGCCAACGCCTCCTCGTCGAGAAGCACGTAGGACGCCCCCGCGATGGTGGCCGTGTCACCGACCAAGGTCAGTTGCCGGATGCGGCTGCTGTCTAAACCAACAAGCCACCAGGCCAGCTTGATGAAGTCGTCGGCCACCAGATCGGTGGTGATATTCGAGAACAGAGCACGCACTAGGCCCGGCAACTTCAGGGTCAAATTCCATCCCACGGCCTGCTCCCGCAGCTCGCTCAGGAAGCGCTGCTGCCGCTCCATGCGCCCGAAGTCCATGTTGCGATCATGACGGAAGCGTACGTAGTCCAGGGCGTCTGCACCCCCCATGAGCTGATAGCCCGGCAGCACATCTATCTGCTCCCAGAGGGGGTCCTGGTAGTAGTAGCGCCGGTCGACATCCACATAGACCCCGCCGAGCGCGTCGGTCATGTCTTTGAAGGCTTCGAAATCCACCTCCATGTAGTGATCGATGTCGACGCCGGTGACCTGCTCGACGGTTGTGATGCACAAAGCCGCCCCCTTGAACGAGTACGCGGCGTTGATCTTCTGCTTGCCATACCCCGGTACTTCCACCCGCAGATCTCGGGGCAGCGACAGCACCGACAGATAGTCGTTGTCGGGGTCGATATGCACCACGATTATGGTGTCAGACCGGCCGTTCTCTCCCTCTTCCTCCGGCCGACGGTCCGTCCCAATCAAGAGGAGGTTCATGGCCGAAGGCGACTCGGGCGCCTCGGCATTCGAGGCCACCGAGGTGAGGGTGCTGCTGGGCTCGTTGGCTAGAACGGCCAGGACCTCTTCGGGCACCCGCTGGTTGGCCTCCGACACCTGGGCCTGAAACCAGAGGTAGAACCCCCCGGCCGTGGCCAACAAGGCTACCACTAGGCCAACGGAGACCCAAAGAACGATTCGCTTCCACCCTCCGCCGAACCGTCCTTCGACTTCGTAAGGGTATAGGAGTCCTTCTTCAGCGCGCAGCCCCGCTTGGTATCGCGACCATCGACTGAGCCACCTTGAGCAATTCGCTGGAGTGCAGAACGTACGAGAGGGTGTTGGACACCCAGTACAGCACTCCATCCTTCTTCCACCACACGTGGTCGATGCTTTGGCTCGTGCCCACCACGGTGTAGACGATACCGTTGACCTCCACCTCACGGCCCGGGCTCGCCGCGGGCGCCTCCAGCCAAGTGGTCTGCATGATGCCCATGTACTGGTCTTTGGACTCTCCGTCTCGGGTCAGCTGATAGACCATCTTCAGCGCCTTCTCGACCTCGTTACCTACCACAAGGTCGTACGAAACCAGGCCCTGCCGGTAGTACAGGTCGACCAAGTCGTATCCCTTGGGTATATAGGCGGGACCCAACACTTGGAACGGTTCTATTGTAGCCAGCCCGTGCCAGATCTCGCTGTCGGGGATCTCATCGGGATCGGTGGTCCACCCCGTCCCCTCTCCCCGCTGGAAGGCGTGGTGCCGTCGCCGGCCCCTTCGTCGGTTGTCCCGGTAGAAGGTTCAGTGGCCACTGTGGTAGTCGCGGCCGCGGCAGTGGGCGGCGTCATGAAGTCGTCAACCGCCTCCTCCAAGGCTCCCTCGGCCGGGATCACGTAGTAGGTGTCACCTATGAGCTGGTTGGTGCAGTTGTTGAGAGCCACCTGGCGGATACGGCTGCCATCCAGCTTGGTCACCGCCCAGTAGACCAACGAGATAATGTCGTTGGTGTCCAGGCCACTGATCCCCACATTGTCGAACAAGGCGGCGACCAGACCGGGCAACTTGAAGGTGAGGTTCCAGCCCATGGCCTGCTCCCGAAGGGCGGTGAGGAACCGCTGCTGCCGCTCCATGCGCCCGAAGTCCAGGTTGCCGTCGATCCTGTAGCGTACGTAGTCAAGCGCGTCGCGCCCACTGAGCAACTGATACCCAGGCCGGAGATCGATGAATTCGTACTCGGGGTCGGTGTTGAAATAGTGTTTGTCGATGTCGACGTAGACTCCGCCGATCTCGTCGGTCAGATCGCGGAACGCCTGAAAGTCAACCTCCACGTAGTCGGTGATGTTGACATGGGTGAGATCCTTCACGGTCTCCACGGCCAAAGCGGCGCCCCCGTAAGTGTAGGCCGAGTTGAGCTTGTCAAGGCCGTGGCCCGGCACCTCCACGCGTAGGTCGCGCGGCAGGGAGAGGATGGACAGATAGTTCTGATCTGGGTCGACATGCACCAGCATCAAGCTGTCCGACCGGATGTATTCCCCTTGGTTGGTGGGCCGCCGGTCGATACCCATGAGCAGGATATCCCTACCGGTCGGAGTTGCGATGGCGTTTTCGGGGATCGATGACAGCGCCGAATCCAGAGACGGGTCATCGAGCTGCGCACCACCGACCTTGCACGACAGCCACAGGTACGACCCACCCGCCACCACCGCGGCCACCAATAGCACACCGCTCAGCGCCAGCAGGAGCCCGCGCAAAACGCGGCGCTTCCGCAATCGCTGGCTTGTATAGGTGGTGTATGGTCTACCGCTCACTTGTCCGTTCCCCTCGACGGTGGAGAGATAGATTCTAGCCTGGGAAGGGGTCAGTAGCCAACGGATGGACTAGTCGCAACAACCGGACCCCATGCTCACTCTCTCGATATCGGCGCCCAAACCCCGCAGCTTCTCCTCGAAGCGCTCGTATCCACGGTCGATATGGTAGATGTCCCGCAACTCGGTGCAACCTTCCGCAACCAGGCCGGCCAAGGCCAAAGCCGCGCCGGCCCTCAGGTCGGGACAGCGGACGATGGCCCCTGTCAACGACCGCCCTCCGGAGACAACTGCGTGATTCCCGTCCACTCGGATGTCTGCTCCCAACCTGATCAACTCGTCTACAAAGACGAAGCGGCTCTCGAAAACGTTCTCGGTGACCACCGAGACCCCTTCGGCGACCGAGAGCAGCACCATCATCTGAGCCTGCAGGTCGGTGGCGAAGCCCGGATAGGGCAGAGTAACGACATCCACCGCCGTGAACGAACCCGGAACGCCACCTGCCTTGATACTACGAGTGTTCTCATGCACCTGAACGCCGACCGCCCGGATCTTCGAAAGAAAGATGTCCAGCACATGCGGACTGATGCCGGTGACCTCCACCTCGCCGCCGGTGAGAGCTCCCGCTATGAGGAAGGTGCCCGCTTCGATGCGATCGCCCAGCACCGTATGCTCGGCCGGGTGCATCGCGGTGACCCCGTGCACCTTCATGGTAGAGCTGCCTGCCCCCTCGATCTCGGCCCCCATGCTGATCAGGAACTTGCAGAGATCGACGATCTCCGGCTCGCGGGCCACGTTCTCAAGAGTGGTGGTGCCTTCGGCCATCACGGCAGCCATGAGCAGATTCTCTGTAGCGCCCACGCTCGGATAGTCCAGGAACATGTTGATGGCGTGCAGCTTGGAGGCGGTTACTTCGACGAAGCCGTGGTCGGAGCGCACCACCGCACCCATGTCGGTCATGCCCCGCAGATGGATGTCGATCTTGCGCGGCCCCAGGTTGCAGCCGCCGGGCATCGCCACCTTGGCTACCCCAAAACGCGCCACCAAGGGGCCCATGATCTGGATGGACGCCCGCATACGCTGCACGAGTTCATATGGAGCCACGTGAGACTGCACCGCCGTGCTATCCACCGTCATGGTGCCACCGGCGAACTCCACCGCCGCCCCCAGGTACTCCAGCAACTCCTTCATGGTGCGGACGTCTTGGATATCGGGGACGTTGTGCAGCACGCACTTGCCAGGCGCCAAAAGCGACGCCGCCATGAGCTTGAGGGCCGAGTTCTTGGCGCCCGAGACGGCTACCTTTCCGGACAAGCGGCGCCCACCGCGTACCAACAGGCGTCCCTCGTCAGCCCCCACGACCGCCTCCGGCGTCACTTATCGGGCCTCTCCGCCACTTTCAAACGGTTGTGGGCCCGCCGCAACGCGAGTTGCTCCCTGTAGGGATCGACATCCTCCCCTTCGGGGACGGTGCCGAGCCGGTGCATCTCAAGGCGCTGAGTGGCCCGCTCCACAGATTTCTGCACCCGGTCGACGTCGATCTGCGCTGCCTCTTCGGCCGCGTCGGCCAGAACGATCACCTCGTCGAACTGGATCTTTGCAAAACCTTCTGCCACAGCGAAATTCAGCCACTCCCCGCCGGCTTTGAGCACCCGCAACCGACCGATGCTCAACTGGGCGACCAGAGGAGCGTGACGGGGCAATATGCCCAACTCGCCCGATGTCGCTGGGAGCACGACCATCTCCACCTCGCCTTCGAACACCGGCCCTGAGGGTGCGACCAGCTCTAAGTGAAGAACGCGGCTCTCCTCTTGACTCACGACCTACCTCACTCGCCTAAGCTTTGGCGGCTGCGCCGGCCGCGGCTGCGCCGGCTGCGGCCACTTGGGTGGCGGCTTCCGCTTCTGCGTCCTGTGCGGCGCGCACCGCGGCAAGCACATCGTCGATGCTGCCCTGCATCCGGAAGGCCTGTTCGGGCAGATTGTCGTGCTTACCCTCGAGTATCTCCTTGAAGCTCCGCACCGTCTCCTTGAGGGGCACGAACCTACCGGGGATGCCGGTGAACTGCTCGGCCACAGCGAAGGGCTGCGACAGAAACTGTTGAATACGGCGGGCCCGGCGCACGGTCACCTTGTCTTCGTCGGAAAGCTCGTCCATGCCCAAGATGGCGATGATGTCACGCAGGTCCTTGTAGCGCTGCAGGATCTCCTGCACCTTGATCGCCACTTCGTAGTGCTCGTCGCCCACGACCTGCCGGCTGAGCGCGCGGCTGGTGGAGTCGAGCGGGTCGACGGCCGGGTAGATGCCCATCTCGGAGATAGCCCGGCTGAGCACCGTGGTGGCGTCGAGGTGGGCGAAGCTGGCAGCCGGGGCCGGGTCGGTGAGGTCGTCGGCCGGCACGTAGATGGCCTGCACCGAGGTGACCGAGCCGCTTCGCGTGGAAGTGATGCGCTCCTGCAGTTCACCCATTTCCGAGGTCAGGGTGGGCTGGTAGCCAACGGCGGAGGGCATGCGGCCCAGCAAGGCCGACACTTCCGACCCCGCCTGCACAAAACGGAAGATGTTGTCGATGAACAGGAGCACGTCCTGACCCATGACGTCCCGAAAGTACTCAGCCATGGTCAGAGCCGAAAGACCAACGCGCAGACGGGCACCCGGCGGCTCGTTCATCTGCCCGAAGACCATGGCCGTCTTGTCGATGACGCCTGACTCACTCATCTCCAGGTAGAGGTCGTTGCCCTCGCGGGTACGCTCGCCCACGCCGGCGAACACCGAGATGCCTCCGTGGTGAGTGGCGATGCTGTGGATGAGCTCCAGGATCACGACGGTCTTGCCCACGCCGGCGCCGCCGAACAGGCCGACCTTGCCGCCCTTGACGTACGGGGCCAGCAGGTCGATGACCTTGATGCCCGTCTCGAGCACCTCGGTGGTCGGCTCAAGTTCTTCAAAAGCAGGAGCGGGACGATGTATGGGCCATTTCTCCACGTCGGCGGGAAGCGCTTCGCCTTCGTCGATGGGCTCGCCCAGCAGGTTGAACAGCCGGCCCAGAGTGGCCGGACCCACCGGCACAGCGATGGACTGGCCGGTATCGACCACTTCCATGCCCCGGGCAAGCCCGTCGGTGGAGTCCATGGCCACCGCGCGCACCTTGTTGTCGCCCAGGTGCTGCTGCACTTCGGCAACCAGGTGGATCCTGCCCGACGCACTCTCGACGTCGATCTCGAGAGCGTTGTAGATAGCCGGGAGCGACTCGGCGAACTCCACATCGAGCACCGGCCCGATGATCTCCACGATCTTGCCTTTGTTCATCGCTTTGTCAGTCCTCCTTGTTGGGCCCGTCTCGGAATGACATTCCGGCCGCCGAGGCCGCGTTGGGCGGTCTGATGCTTCGTTCTCAGTCGCGTCCGTAGCACTTCGGCTACGCCCGCTGCCTGCGTCCTTGCCTCAAACGCACCCATCGCACCCTGTCGGCGAAACGTCATCTCCTCAGCGGGCCTTGAGCTCTATCCGGACAGTGCGTCGGCGCCGGACACCACTTCCAGGATCTCCTGGGTGATGGACGCCTGCCGCACCCGGTTCATTGCTAGGGTCAAATCATCGATCATTTCGTCGGCCGCCTCCGAAGCGGCGCGCATGGCCGTCATCCGGGCTCCATGCTCGCTGGCCATGCCCTCCAGGATCGCCCTGTAGATGGTGATCTCAACGTACGAGGGGAGCAGATCGGCCAAGATCTCCTCCGCCGAAGGCTCAAAGAGAAAGTCCATGTGCTTCTGAGCATCGTCAGGAAGAGCAAGACTTGATGATCTCTTCTTGGATGGGCAGGATCACCTGGTCGGTCACGAACTGCTCCATGGGGCTCTTGAACCGATTGAACACCAGGTGCACCCGGTCGATGGTCTCGTTAGCGTAGCGCCTGATCACCCCGTTGGTGAGGGCCTGTGCCTCAAGAAACGCCGTGCGTTCGGTCACGTCCATGTAGGCCTTGTCGATGCGGTAGCGCTGAAAGCGGACGGTACTGACGCCCTTACGACCCAAGACGACGAGGTCGCTTTCCACGCCTTCGGCCGTGTACTTGTCGACGAGCTGCAGGGCGCGCCGGATGATATTGGCGTTGAAGGCCCCGCACAGGCCCCGGTCGGCCGTAAGCGCTATGACGGTCACCTTCTTGACCTTGTCGCGCGGCTTCAGCAGAGGATGCACGCTGAGATCGACCTGCAGGTAATGGACCAACTGCCCGATGAACTCGAGCATGTTGAGGGCGTAGGGACGCGTGGCCTCGATGCGCTGTTGAGCGCGCCGCAGGCGCGCGGCCGCCACCATCTCCATGGCCTTGGTGATCTTCCTCGTGTTCTGGACCGAGGAGATCCGGCGGCGTATGTCTCGCTGTGAAGACATACCGGGCTAGAGAAGGACCTTGTCCACAGACCAGATCTCCTTGAACCCCTCGATGGCGCTGCGGAGTTTGGCTTCGGTCTCGGTGCCGAGTTCTTTGCTCGACGCTATCTCGGCGCCGATCTCCGGATGCGACACGCTCAGATGCTCCCGCAGGGCGGCGTTGAAACGCGAGATGTCGGCCACCGGCACGTCGTCGGCGTAGCCCTTGGTGGCCGAGTAGATGATCATCACCTGGTCCTGCACCGGCCAGGGAGTGTACTGCGGCTGGTTGAGCGACGCCACCAGCCGTTCTCCCCGGGCCAGGCTCTTCTGGGTCTCCTGGTCGAGCTCCGAGCCGAACTTGGCGAAGGCCTCCAGCTCGCGGAACGGGAGAGGTCGAGCCGCAGGGTACCGGCCACCTTCTTCATGGCCTTGATCTGGGCGTTGCCGCCCACCCGCGAGACCGAGATGCCCACGTTGATGGCCGGCCGGATGCCCGAGTAGAACAGGTCGCTCTCCAGGAAGATCTGGCCGTCGGTGATGGAGATCACGTTGGTGGGGATGTAGGCGGACACGTCCCCGGCCTGGGTCTCGATGACCGGCAGGGCCGTCAGTGAGCCCCCGCCCTTCTTGTCGCTCAGCTTGCAGGCCCGCTCGAGCAGGCGGCTGTGCAGGTAGAAGATGTCGCCCGGGAAAGCCTCGCGACCCGGGGGACGCCGCAGCAGAAGCGACATCTGCCGGTAGGAGTCGGCGTGCTTGGTGAGGTCGTCATAGATGCAGAGGGCGTGCCGGCCCGAGTAGGTGAAGTACTCACCCATGGCCGCCCCGGCATAGGGCGCGATGTAGCGCAAGCGGAGCCCCGGCAGACGCCGAAGCCATGATGACGATGGTGTAGTCCATGGCCCCGTGCTCTTCGAGCTTGGCCACCAGGCCCGCCACAGTGGAGGCCTTCTGGCCGATGGCCACGTAGATGCAGATTACGTCCTGGCCCTTCTGGTTGATGATGGTGTCCACGGCGATGGCCGTCTTGCCCGTGCCCCGGTCGCCGATGATCAGCTCGCGCTGGCCGCGGCCGATGGGGATCATGGAGTCGATGGCCTTGATGCCGGTCTGCAGCGGCTCTTTCACCGGCTGCCTGTGGATGACACCTGGCGCCTTGAACTCCACCGGACGGAACTCGGTGGTCTCGATCGGGCCCTTGTCGTCCAGCGGCACCCCGAGCGGGTTGACCACCCGGCCGACGAGGGCCTCGCCCACCGGCACCTGGATGACCTTGCCCGTCCGCTTGACCTGGTCGCCCTCCTTGATGAGGGTGTCCTCGCCCATGAGCACGGCGCCGACACTGTCTTCTTCGAGGTTGAGCACCAAGCCCATGACGTCGTGGGGCAGCTCGAGCATCTCTGAGGCCACCGCGTTCTCCAAGCCCTGGATGCGGGCCACCCCGTCGCCCACCTGCACGACGGTCCCCACCTCCTGGATGTCGACGCCCGCCTCGTAGCGCTGGATGCGCGACTTAAGGACGCTGGTTATTTCCTCAGGACGCAGCTTCAACTGAACCCTCCAAGCTAGCCATAGGGGTGATCAACAACTCGCGGAGCTTCTCCAGCCGGTGACGCACACTGGCATCGGCGACCCGGTCGCCCATGCGCAGCCGCAGTCCACCGAGGATCTCCGGGTCTACGGTCAAAGTCAGTTCGACGGTCTTCTGCAGCGACGACTCGATCTTGGTCCGCAACGCCTCCTGCAGAGACGGGGTGAGGGCCACGGCGCTGACGACTTCCACGTGCACGAGACCCTTGGGCCTGCTCGACAAGCTCCACAAAGGCCCGATAGATGGCCGGCAGTTCGGTCTCCCGGTTCTTGTCCACCACGAGGCGCAGGAGATTCCTCATGAACTCGTCGCCGCCCTCGGTCAGCTCCAGCAAGACCTCGGTCTTGCGGGCATCGGAGACCTCTTCGGCCACCAGAAGCTGACGGAGCTCAGTCGAGGTCTCCACCGCCTGGACGAACTCGCCCAGGTCGCGGCGCACCTGCTCCACCCGGCCCGCTTCCGCGGCGGCTTGGTAGAGCGCTGTCGCGTAGACTCTTGCGATCTTGCCTTCGCTCACTGTGCTATCCCCGGCCTCTGGTCCCTCGTCCGCCTAGTTCTCGCTGACCTTGCTCAGGTCGATCTCGTTGATGGCCTCCTGGATGAGGCGCAGTTGATCCTTCTCCGACAGGCTCGTGCGGGCCACCTTCTCGGTGGCGGCCACGGTGAGGTCGGCCACCTCTTCGCGGATCTTCTGCAGGGCCTGGTTGGTGTCGCGCTCGATCTGCTGCCGGGCCTTGGCCAGAGCGGCCTCCGCCTGCACCCGAGCTTCCTCCAGCACCTCAGCCTTGGTGGACTCGCCCGCCTTGCGCGCCCGGTCGAGGATGGCTGCGCCTTCCTCCCGGGCTTCGGCCAACTGCTGCTTGTAGTTGGCCAGCAACTCCTGGGCTTCGTCGCGCAGCTGCTCGGCGTCGTGGATGGACTGGCTGATGTCGTCCTGCCGGGCCTTCTGCAGCTTCACCAGCGGGCCGAACGCGAACTTGTACAGCAGCGCCTACCAGGATCACGAAGGTGATCGCCGACCAGATGAACAGCCCGGGATTGATCTCGAATATCTTCATGCTATTCCTATTGATCCTCTACTCGCGTGTGCGACGCGGCCTGCTGGACTACTCCGTGCGGCCCTCAGACGACGAACAGCAGGATGATGGCGATGACGAAGGCGTACAGAGCGAGCGCCTCGGTCAGGGCCATACCGATGATGAACGCGGTGCGGATGTCGCCCGATGCTTCCGGCTGCCGGGCGATGGCTTCCGAGGTCCGGCCGGTCAGATACCCGATGCCGATGCCCGGGCCGAGCGTGGCCAGGCCCATGCCGATGCCTGCGGCGAGATCTTGCGGCGGTGTCAGCGTCCATTGTCTTGTCCTCCTTGGTACCGGATTGACGTCTAGTGCCCAGCGTAGATGGCCGATTCGATGTATACGACCGAAAGCAGACGAGAAGATATACGCCTGTATGAAGGCGACGAACACCTCGAAGGCGGTCATGACTGATCACGAAGAGCGCGGTCGGCAGGATTATCAATGCCGCCGTACTGCAGCAGCAACCCCAGCATCACCAGGATGATCAGATGGCCGGCGATGGTGTTGCCGAAGAGCCGGACCGAGAGCGACAGCGGCTTGAAGAACTCGCCCATCACGTGCACCGGCACGAAGATCACGTTCAGCGGCATGGCGATCGCCTTCGGCACCCCGGGCGGGGTCATCCAGGACCGCACATATCCCCGGGCGCCGTGCCGGTGAAATCCCTGGAACTGCACGACGAAGAACACCACGATGGCCAAGCCGAAGGTCACGTTGATGTTGGCCGTGGGAACGTAGGGCTTGATCTGCATGGGCTTGGGGATGAGCCCGATGAGGTTGGTGACCATGATGTACGAGAAGAGGGTGAGGATGAGGTAGTAGTACTTCTTGCCCTTCTCGCCGATCTGCCCGGTGAGGTGGCCCCTGGCGAAGTTCACCAGGATCTCGGCCGCGACCTGCAGTCCATCGGGCTTCTTGCGCAACCGCTTGGCCACGATGAAGAAGAAGAAGAACACTATGACGGCCGACACCCACATGTAGATGACCGCGTTGGTGATGGAGAAGTCGAACGGGCCCACCTTGGGGATGGGGACGATGGTCTGCACGTTCAGTTCGTGCAGCGCCTCGACTATCTTTCCGCCGGCTTCTTCAGCAGCCATCAGTCTCTCCTACTTCGCGACGCCCGCGCCCGCCTCAGGCGGCGCGGTACGGCGCTTGGCAAAGACGTACAGGGAGTAACCCGTGAGCAGGGTGAACGCACCGATAAAGGCGATACACAACGCGAGGAAGTCGAGCGGCGCCCATAGGCCCAGCACCACCAAGATGACTGCGATCAGGACCAGCCGAACAAGAAACCGCGAGAATCACAATGGAAGGTGTCAGGGTAGCCCGCCGCTTCGAGGCCCAACCCTGGAACCATGTAGACAGAAGGTGATAGCCAACTGCCAGAACCAGTCCCACGACCACGGATATCAACGTCAGAGCCAGAACATCCTCCCGATCAGTTGCGGCCTCGTCAAGACGAGCCCCTGCCAGTTCCCGCGCCTCCGTCTTCTGCGCCTCCGTCTTCGTGCTTATCACGGCTCCCACGGCTCGACGAGCCAGCGAACAGTATAGAACACCAAGTAGGCAAAGCCCAGGCCTGCGCCCACGAACACTCCGGCCACCATGACCCAGGGACCTGTGTGCAGCCACCGGTCCACCAGATATCCGAGGCCGGTAAAGACCAGCACCAAAGGCGACAAATGTGAAGGCCAGACTCCCTGCCTCAGGTGGCTCCTGCCGGGAGGACTTGCTCATAGTCGCGCCCGCCGCATTATAGACATTGCTCCCTCGAACCGCAAGCGAAAATGGTATCTATTATTCAGCCAGTGTTCGCAAGCTTTTCTTTTTCTAGCCCATCCGCACCAGACGGGTCCCCGCTTCTTCGAACATCTCCATGGACAGACTCATCAGGGTAGATCGCCCCGGAAATGCACCGCGACGATCCCGGCGTTGATCAGCGTCTTGGCGCAGGTCACGCACGGCTGGAGGGTGCAGTACACCTCGGCGCCGTTGACGGCCACCCCGTGATACGCCGCCTGGATGATGGCGTTCTGCTCGGCGTGCAGCCCCCGGCACAGCTCTTGCCGCTCGCCAGAGGGTATGCCCAGCCGGTCGCGCAGACAGCCGACTTCCTCGCAGTGGCGCATGCCTCTGGGCACGCCGTTGTAGCCGGTGGCGAGGATCTGCTTGTTCTTCACGAGCACGGCGCCCACAGATCTGCGCAGGCAGCTCGACCGGGTGGAGACCACCTCCGCGATCTCCATGAAGTACTCTTCCCAGCTGGGACGAGGCAGCCGTTCGGATGTCTCTCCCGCGCAGGCCATCAGTCGCCCAAACAGGAGTAGAGCGGGAAGGCCGCGGTGAGGGCCCGGCTGCGCTGCAGCAGACCGGCGAAGTCGGCGTCCGAGTGGGCGGAAGTCAGCGCCTCGACGATGATCCGGCCCACCTCCCGCATCTCTTCGGGCCCGAAGCCCCGGGTGGTCATGGCCGGTGTGCCCAGCCGCAGCCCCGAGGCGACCGTGGGGGGCCGCTCGTCGAACGGCACGCTGTTCTTGTTCGCGGTGATGCCCACCCGGTCGAGCAGTTCCTGGGCCAGCTTGCCCGTCATCTCGGTGCCGCTGAAGTCCACCAGCAGCAGATGGTTGTCGGTGCCGCCCGACACCAGCTTCAGACCCCCCTCCGACAAGGGTCTCCGCCAAGATCTTGGCGTTCTGGACGGTCGCGATCTGCTTCTGCTTGAACTCCTCGGTAGGCCGCCAGCAGGAAGCACACTGCCTTGCCCGCTATGACGTGCTCGAGCGGCCCTCCCTGCAGGCCCGGGAACACGGCCTTGTCCAAGCTCCGCGCCGACTCGGCCCGGCAGAAGCAGGCGCCGCCCCGGGGCCCGGCCAGCGTCTTGTGGGTGGTGGTCGTGACCCACTGACTGTGCGGAAAGGGCGAAGGGTGGACACCGGCGGCCACCAGCCCGGCGATGTGGGCCATGTCGACCATCAACTCCGCCCCCACCTCGTCGGCGATCGCCCGGAAAGCGGCGAAGTCGATGATGCGCGGATAGGCGCTGGCCCCGGCCACGATCAGCTTGGGCCTGTGCTTCAGAGCCTGAGCCCTCACCTCGTCCATATCGATGCGCCCGGTCTCCCGAGCCACGCCGTAGTGGACGAAGGCTGTAGCCCCGGCCCGAGAAATTGACCGCGAGGCCGTGAGTGAGGTGACCGCCGTGGGCCAGGCTCATGGACAGCACGAGATCTCCAGGCTCGAGCAGGGCCCAGTAGACCGCTTGGTTAGCCGCGGACCCCGAGTGGGGCTGCACGTTGGCATGTTCGGCGCCGTAAAGAGCCTTGGCCCGCTCGATGGCCAGAGTCTCGACGTCGTCCACCACTTCGCAGCCGCCGTAGTAGCGACAGGCCGGATAGCCTTCGGCGTACTTGTTGGTGAGCACGCTCCCCACCGCCTCGAGCACCGGGACCGATGTGAAGTTCTCGGAGGCGATCAACTCGATGTTGCGCCTCTGCCGGCCAAGCTCCTGCGTCAGCAGGCCGGCGATCTCGGGATCGACCTGCTCAAGAGGCAGGTCGGCATAGCTGGCCTGGTGGGAACACGTGCTCACTCTGGATTGCCTCCTACCAACGTCGGAGCGATACGGCACCGCCGCTCGGCTCACTTGCGGAAAACACCCTTGTATCCCCCCCGCATCAATTCGAGCCGCTCGGCATACCGCCCGCCCTCGAACTCGGTCGCCAGCCAGGTCCTCAGCACCTCCGTCGCGGCTCCCGCGCCCAGCACCCGGGCCCCGAGGCAAAGGATATTGGCATCGTTGTGCGCCCGAGCCATGCGGGCCGAAAAGCAGTCGCTGAGCGAGACCGCCCTGACGCCTGGGTACCTGCCCGCCGCCAAAGCCATGCCCAATCCCGGTGCCGCACACCAGGACTCCCATGTCCAAGGTCCCCTCGCTCACGCCCTCCGCCACCTTGTTCGCGTAGAGGGGAAAGTCGGTGCGCTCGGTGCTGTCGGTGCCCATGTCGACGACCTCGTGACCGGCGGCCACCAGCTCTTTGACAAGCACCTCTTTCAGATCGAACCCGGCGTGATCACAGCCAAACCCGTAGCGCATGATGACTCCTCCTCGAGAACCCGCCACAAGAATATCAGATGAGGTGTCGGCGCCCGCCGGCAGCCCGCCGGCGAGCCCTAAGCCACGAGCGCTCAGAGTGCGGCGATCCGTTCAAGCACTTCTCGGCCCTGCCACCGCCCCTTCTCTCAGGATCAAGGGCGCGCCTCCCGAGGCCAGAGGACGCAGATCGACCACCGTCGACGCCGCCCCCGCGACCTGCCCTCCAGGTGGCACCGGCAAAGGCCACCGAACAGTGCGCGAGCACGGCCGGGTCGACCTCCGCGAGGCCGGCTGCGTCCTTCTCGCCCGAGCGATTGGCGCTGGTGGCAGCGAGCGGCAGTCGCCAACGAGGCCATCAGACCGAGAAGCTCCGGCTGGTCCGGCACCCGTACCCCCAAGGAGTCGGCCGTTCCCACGAGAGCGGGGCGAGGCACCATGGTGGCCACCACGAACGTGAACGGCCCGGGCAGAAGCGCTTCCAACACTCTGGCCGCAGTGGGCTCCAGATCGGGCAGAGCCGCCTTGACTGCCTCCACCGAGGCGAACAGCACAGCCACGGGCTGCTCGGGAGGCCGGCCTTTGGCCGCGAACAGTGCCGCCACCCCCACCCGTGAGTCCCACCTGGCCGCCAAGCCGTACACCGTGTCGGTAGGCACACCGATGACCGCGCCCGCATCAAGCGCCCCGGCCAGCGCGGCCCTGTCCGCCGCGTCCAAGTCTTCCGCGGCGCGGACGGCCGCCCCGGGAAGGGTCGCCCGCCACGATGCGGTCCTTCTGGGACATGTCCTTGTGCACCGCGACCGTGGAGAAACCGGCCTCCACGGCCAGTCCCGCGACCGCCTGCCGCCTGTCCGTCGCCCACTTCCAGAAGCAGACTGCCCCCGGGCCGGAGCGCCCGGGCGGCTTCCGGCAGGAGGCGCCGTATCACGTCCAGTCCATCAGGCCCGGCCTCCAGGGCCAACGTTCGGCTCGAACAGCCGGATGTCGGGCGCCAGTGAAGCCATGTCTCCCGAGGTGACGTACGGCGGGTTGCTTACCACCAGGTGCAGGCTGGCATCGGCCACCCCCGCGAGAAGATCGCCCTGCTTCAGCTCGACCAGCGCTTCCACACCCACCGCTGCCGCGTTCCGGGCCGCGACGGCCAGCGCTTCAGGATCGACGTCGATGGCCAGCACCGAGTAGCCGCCCTCCTGGGCCAGACTCAAGGCGATGGCGCCGCTCCCGGTGCCCACATCGGCGATGAGACACGACCGGAGAGCCCTTCTCCCTCCAGGGCGGCCGCCTGCGCAGGAGGTCCAGCGCCGCTTCCACCAGTTCCTCGGTCTCCGGCCGGGGGATCAAGACCGCCGGCCGCACCTCCAGCTCGCAGGCGGCGAAAATGGGCGCGGCCAAGGATGTAGGCCACAGGCTCGTGCGCGGCGCGGCGGGCGATGAGGGCCCGGTAGCTGTCCACCTCGCCGGCGGCCAGCGGACGGTCGAACTCGGTGTAGAGATGGATCGCGATCCAGCCCCAGGGTCTCGGCCAGCAGCAGCTCGGCGTCCAGCCGGGGCGAGGACGACCCCTTGCCGCGCAGATAGCCGGCGGCCGTCTCCAGCAGGGTGGCGATGGTCCACTGGTCCACCATGGTCACGCTGCGCGACCGGTCAGAACGTGGCGGCAGCCAGTTGCTCCGCCCGCTGATGCGCCTGCAGGGCCTCGGTGAACTCCTCGAGTTCGCCCTGCAGGATCGCCTCCATGCGATGAGAGGTCAGCCCGACTCGATGGTCGGTGACCCGTCCCTGGGGGAAGTTGTAGGTGCGGATCTTCTGCGACCGGTCGCCGGTGCCCACCTGGCTGCGCCGCTCGGCCGCCAGTTCGGCGTTCTGCTCGGCTTGGGCCATGTCGTACAGGCGGGCCCGCAGGATGCGGAAGGCCCGTTCTTTGTTCTGCAACTGCGACTTCTCGTCCTGGCACGAGACCACCATGCCGCTGGGGACGTGGGTGAGCCGCACAGCCGAATCGGTGGTGTTGACCGACTGACCGCCCGGACCGGTGGAGCGGTATACGTCCACCCGCACGTCGTTGGGGTCGATGTGGATCTCGACGTCCTCCACCTCGGGCAGCACCGCGACCGTGACGGTGGAGGTATGAATGCGGCCGGTGGACTCCGTCACCGGGACCCGCTGCACCCTGTGCACGCCCGACTCGTACTTCAGCGCCCCGTATGCGCCCCGCCGGCCTTTGACCTCGAAGATGACCTCCTTGATGCCGCCGAGAGTCGCCTCAGTGGTCGACAGGATCTCGGTCTTGAAGCGCATCCGCTCGGCGTAGCGCATTATCATCCGCTGGATCTCGGCCCCGAAGAGCGCAGCTTCGTCGCCCCCGGCTCCCGCCCGGATCTCCACGATGGCGTTCTTTTCGTCGCGAGGGTCCTTCTCGAGCACCGCCAACCGGATCTCCTGCTCCAGCTCGTCCAGCCGGGCCCGAGCGCCGGCCTTCTCCTCCGCGAGGAACTCCTTCATCTCCGGATCGAGTCCGCCCTCTTCGAGCATGGATTCAGCTTCCTCGAGTGACTGGCGCGCTTCTCGGTAGGCGACCGCAAGCCGGTAGGACTCCTGCCAGATCGGAGTGAGCCTTGGAGAGTTCTGTGTAGCGGGATTGATCTTTGAGAACGTCCGGGTCGGACAGTTCCTGCGTGAGAGAGTGGTACCTCTCCTCGATCTCCGCTGCCAGTCGCTCGATCACGACTGCGCTGTGGCCGCTTCGAGCCTCGAGCGAGCCGCCTCGTCCATGCGGATGACCTCTTCCAATGCGGCCGCCGCCACCTCGAGCTGATCGGGAGTGGGCTCGCGGGTGGTCAGCCGCTGCAGTTGCAGACCTGGCCAGAGAAGGATGCGGGCGAACCACCCATCGGGGTGCCTACCCAACCACTTGATGCCTATCTCGTAGGAGATTCCCACGATGAACACGATGCCTACCACTCGCGACAACACCAGCCAGGGCAACGCGGGCTTGCCCACGATGGCGAACACGAACACCGCGATGACCATCACCAAGAGAAGAAAGCCGGTGCCGCAGCGCGGGTGCAGGGTAGAGAAGGGGGTAGCCCGCTCGGCGTCGGGCTCACCGTACGCTTCGTAGGCGTGGATGACCTTGTGCTCGGCCCCGTGATATTGAAAGACCTTGCGCAGATCCGGAATGAAGGATATCGCGACGATGTAGAGCAGGAAGAGCGCGATGCGGATGAGCCCTTCCACCAGATTGAAGACGAAAGCGTTGGCGAACGTTTCTTCGAACTGCTTGACCACCACGAGCGGGATCACGATGAAGAGACCCACAGCGAAGGCCACGGCCACGATCACCGTACCGGCCATTTGTTTCCAGCCGAACGGCTTCTCCTCGACCGCCGCCGTCTCGCTGGTCGCACCGGACTCGTCTCCAGTCGCAGCCGTCTCGCCGACCTTGACGCTCTCGTCGCCTATCTCCACAGGCTCCAGACCGATGTTGGCAGCGATCCCGAGGGCTCTGATGCCCAAGCTCAGCGACTCGCCGAGGGCCACCACCCCGCGCACAACCGGAAGCTTGAGCCACCGGTGGCGGGAGCCCGCGGACTCCAGAGCATGCGACACCAGGGCGATGCCGCCGGAAGGCCTGCGCACAGCTACTCCCCAGGAGTGCTTGCCGCGCATCATCACGCCTTCGATGACGGCCTGCCCGCCAAAAACGTGCTCCTGACCGCCCGACTCTGTCTTCTTGTTGGCCATCACAGTCAATTGAGTTCGGACACCGACCGAATTAGGTCCATGGCCAGGATCTCCTCACTGGTGTAGGGCTCGCCGCACGTCATCTTGCCTTCAGGACAGCCTCCGGTCGAGACACCCCGGCCCCGCGCTTTCGAAAAGCAGGGGCGCGACCGACATCGCCAGATAGCGCATGGTCCAAGCCAGACGGTTGATCTCCCACTGTGCCCGGCGACAGCAGCGCAGCGCGAAGAAAGTGCCTCAGCTCGCGCGCGTTCATGGTAACTACGATCTTGGTCTCGGCGGCGTTGGGCAAGACGAACCGGGCATCCTCGTACACCGACTCGCTCGTGCGCCCCTCAGCAAGACCAAGTTCCACCAGCCGCTCGTAGGAGCGGCGCGCGTTCTCCATTGCCTCCAGAAATACCGCCTGTGCCTCTACCGAACCCGCGATGCTGGGAGGCATGACAAAACCACCTTCAGAGTCGAAGCGCACGTAGCGCTGGGACTGCTGGCTGTAGGAGGCCACCCGGTGCCGCACCAGTTGGTGCGAACACGCCCGGGAGATGCCGTCGACGGCGAAGGTGAAGCTGGCGTGCTCCAGAGCGCTCATGTGACCCGACCTGACCAAGCCCCGCACCAGGCGCGTCACATCGTCGTCGCTCATAGCCGTCTTGAGTTCGGCGGCACTGATGGGCGCGTAACAAAGCCGCCCGGCAGAGGCCACCGCCCTCTCAGGCGAGGGTGTGAATTGTAAAAGCGTTACCTTGAGATCTGCAGGCACGGCCGAGACTAGGCTCGCCTCGGCTACTTGCTCGGCTCGGCGCGGCGGTACTTCTTGTTGAACCTCTCCACCCTACCGGCGGTGTCGACCAGTTTCTGCTTGCCCGTGTAGAACGGGTGACACGCAGAACAGACCTCGACCTTGATCTCAGGCACTGTCGAGTGCGTCACAAAAGTCTCGCCGCATGAGCACAGGACTTTGCTCTCAACGTATTTCGGATGTATGTCGTCCTTCAAGGTGCCTCCAATGACACTTCCCACGAATACCAGGCTTAAGAGTGCAAAATAATACCACGGTCAGTCCGGAACGGCCGCCGGGCGCGATGGCCGCTCTGGTACGGACCGGTATCAGCCTGCCGCCAGACCCCGGCGAGCCGCTGCCAGAAACTCAGCCGAGTTGGTCGCCTCTCCAGCCTCCCAGGCCAACCGAGCCTCGCGTAGGGCCTTGCCCAGCAGAGGACCGCTCGGCAACCCCAGTTCGCGCATGAGGTCTTCGCCGTCCAGCGGAGGCCGGGGCGCTCCGTCCCTGATCCGGCCGGCCCAAAGATTCATCAACCGCCTGGTAGCTGCGAGCTTGGCCGGGTCCGAGAGCGAATCCCCGTTGCCGGGATCGTACCCGCTTCCCGCGGTCACGGACGAGGCGAGAAGGGCGGTGACCTCCGGCTCCCACGGCGCCGTATCCCATAGAAACAGCACGTCCGCCCTCTTCGAGCCGGGTGGCACCGTCCCGCCGAGCGCCGGCTGCGACGCCGCCGGCCGCCCTGAGTCTTGCGCGCGCGCGCCGGATTCCCCGACAAGCAGATGCCGGGAGGCGGTCAGCAGCAGAGAAAGCATGGCCCCAGACAGCCTCAGACGCCGCGCAGCCATCTCGACGTCCGCGGCCGGAAGCGCGTGCATCAACCCTGCCCACCGCAAAGCAACCGGCCGGCTCGTGGCGCCGTCGACGGTGATCGCCAGCCGTTCGTCCAGTACACCGGCCGCCCCGGGAAACCAGACCGCCGGACGTTCCAGAAAGTCATCAAGCCGCTCCAACAGGGCCAGCGTCGGCTCCAACTGTTCTTCGGCAGCGAGTTCCGGCAGCACCTCCATGAGCAACCCCAGATCGTGCCACCGCCGCACTGCCTCGGCAGCCCGGCCCGAGGCCAGCGTGAGAGCCATCTCAGTCGCCACGCGTTCGGCCGCCGCGTCGGACAGAACACCGGCCTGCGCCCTGATGGACCCGGCCAAGGTCTCGTCCAACCGGAGGCCCAACACGTGGCAGAAGCGGGGCGCCCGCATCAGACGCAGGGCATCATCCGCGAACACCGTGGCGGAGACCGCCACCAGACGCCTTTCTCGAAGATGGGCCAGGCCTTCAAAGGGATCGAGAACGGCGGTGCCGTCCAAGGGCACGGCCATCGCGTTGACCGTGAAATCCCGCAGGGCCAAGTCGGCCAGGATGCCACCTCCCCTCACGGCAGCAACATCCAAGTAGCCCCCCGGACCCAACACTCGGTAGGCGGGGTGGCGCTCGGATAGGGCGAACCAGGGGGATCCAACAGCGGCCGCAACTTCTTTGGCAACCGCCGCCGCGTCATCCATGACGGCCACGTCCACGTCGGGAGAGAAGCGGCCCAGTTCCCGGTCGCGCACGCTGCCGCCCACCAGCCAACCCGCGGCACCGCGCCGCCTAAGGACCTCGGTCACGACCAGTATCATGGTCAAGCTACCTTCGCCGGCGGGCATCGCGGCTCCTACTTGGACGGGCCTTTCATGCTGCCCAGCTTCCGCTTGTACTTCCACCACTCCACCGCATAGACAACACCCGCGTAGAGGAAGAAGACAAGGAACGAGAACATGGCGTTAGACTGCGTGTTACCTCCGCTCTTCCAAAGCCACTGGATCACTGCGAAATAGGCGAAGGCCAGCAGAGCCCCAGTGATAACCGCTCTCCGGATCGACGGAGGCCGGAGAGCCTGGCCGCCGCCCCGCCCGCGGCCTTGGCCGCTCTGCACGCGACCGCGGCCGGCCACCGGGGCCCGCCCTCGGCCCCGCGCACCGCCCGCGCGGCTGCCTCGCGACGCCGAGGCCGGCGCCGATTTGGCCTTGGGGAACGCCTGCCGAACGGCTCTGCGTTTTGCCTTCTTGGACATGATCCTCCGTAGCGCCTCAGCGGCTTTGCTGTTCAGCAACGCACTGCATGATAACCCGAATGCTCACTCTCTCCACGAAGGACCTCGGTCGTATAGTCGTCCGGCCACCACATCAGGGACAAGCTCTACCAAGTCGCCGGCCAAAACACCCTGCGGGTCTGTGAAGGCGCCCAGACTTCCAGCCTCAGCATGAATCCAGGCGCCGGCGTAGGCCGCCTCAAAAGGCTCAAGACCTTTGGCAAGCAAAGTCCCGATGATGCCCGACAGCACGTCTCCCGTGCCGGCTGAGGCCAGTTGCGACGGACCCTGTACCACTGCCCGGGTCTCGCCCGAGGGAGCCACGATCACCGTGGACGACCCCTTCAGCAGGACCACTTGACCCGTGGCGGCCGCGGCGCGGCGCGCGGCCACCAGAGCCGACGCCGCCAGCTCAGCCACCGGCGCGCCCAGAAGGGCCGCCAGTTCACCCACGTGCGGCGTCAGCACCATACCGGGGCGTGCCTGCAATGCCTCAGCCATGCCGGCGAAGGCAAACAGACCGTCGGCGTCGAGCACCATGGGGACCCTGCTCTCGAGTACCACGCGCCTGACTGCTTCCACCGTATCCAGCTCACGGCCAAGTCCCGGTCCGGCCACCAAGGCGCCCAGACGCTCATCTGCAAGCGCCTCCAACACGGCAGCCGCATCGGCCAAGTGGTCACCCGGACCGATCTCCTGAAGCACCGCCTCCACCAGCCGGCCCCGCACCCCGGCGGCCGCACCCGCGGTCATCAGTAACCGTACATACCCCGCGCCCGTCCGGTAGGCGGCGTGTGCTGCCAGCCAGGCGGCCCCGGGATATGCGGTCGAACCGGCCAGCACAGCGACGTATCCCGCCCGGTACTTGTGGTCGTCCACTCGGCGCCCGGGCAGGTTCACGTCGCCGGCAGTCACCACCCACAGATCGGGGTCAGGCTCGAGCGACTCGGGGATGCCTATGTCCCACACAAGCACCTCCCCGGCGGCCTCAGAGCCTGGAGGGCAGACGAGTCCGCTCTTGGAAGCGTGAAAAGTCACCGTGACGTCGGCCGCCACCGTGCCTCGGGCGATGCTGCCCGTGGCGGCGTCCACGCCCGAAGGCACGTCCACAGCCAGCACAGGGATACCCCTGGCTCCGGCCGCGTTGATCAGCCGCGCCCACTCGGCCACCTTGCCCCGCAACTCCCCGGTCGCGCCGGTCCCCAGCAGACAGTCCACCACCAGCTCTGTCTCGTCCCACAGATAGTCCGGCACCTGGCCGATCCGCAGGTTGACGCCCGCCTTCTCTGCCGCCCGGCAGTTGAGAGCCGCATCGGGACTGAGTTCCACGGTGGAGGCCACGGCCACCACACAGGCCACCGAATGACCGGCCAGGTGCAGCTGCCTGGCCACGGCCAAGCCGTCTCCCCCGTTGTTGCCTCGACCACAGACGATCAGGGTGTGCCGCCCCGGATACCGCGCCAAGACCAAGGCACTGACCCCCAACGCCGCCCGTTCCATGAGCACCGCCCCCGGCACTCCCACGTCCTCCGTAGTAGCCCTGTCCAACTCGCGCATCTGCTCGGGAGTGAAGACCGCGGGCCGGTCGGCCAGGGGGCGGGGCAGACCTGAAGCGCGGCCGCATTCCAAGTCACCGGCTATCTCACCCGGACTGTTGTCCCCGCACCGGCAGTCGTCCATCTCGGCACCTCCCAAAGGACATGCTATGGCCATTGCACAAGCTCCCGCGAGCGAGTCGACGTGAGACAGCGAGAGCGCGACTGCGGCTATCCCCAGCCGCTCGGCCACCCGGGCCGTCCGGCCGCTCAAGACTACGCGCGGAGCACCCCCGGTACCAGAGGACAGACCCTGTAGGCCGCCGAGGACACGCTCCGCCGGCTGAGCCGGATCCGGCCGCTCAGTCGCCACCACCTCGATCTCCCGCCAAGACAGCACTCCGGTGCCCAGGAGCTTCCCCACCGCCTCTTTGGCGGCAAAGCGGGCGGCCAAATGCAGGGGCGCATCGACCCGCGCCCGACAGTAGGCCGACTCACCGGGCGTGAACACCCTCAGCTCCAACCCGGGATGCCGGCCGAGTGCCTGTCGAAATCGCTCGACTTCCACCAGGTCGAGACCAAGCAAAGCGGTACCTCGCGCCTCGCCGGTCACTACGATCACTCCACCGTGACAGTCTTGGCCAGGTTGCGCGGTTGGTCGACCTTCTCGCCACGAGCCTTCGCGACGTAGTAGGCGAACAACTGGAGCGGCACAGTGGCGAGGAGAGGAGTGAACATCTCGTCGGTGCGGGGCACGTACAGGACGTCCTCCGCCATGCCGGCCAGGCTCTGGTTGCCCTCGGAGGCCACCGCGATGACCTTAGCGCCGCGGGCGATCACCTCCTGCACGTTGGAGATGAGCTTGTCGTACACGGTGCTGTCCGTCGCGACCACCAACACCGGGGAACCCTCTTCAAGCAGGGCGATGGGCCCGTGCTTCATCTCCCCGGCCGCATAGGCCTCGGTGGGCACGTAGGAGATCTCCTTGAGCTTGAGAGCTCCCTCGAGGGCGACCGGCAAGCCGGTCCTCCGGCCCAAACACATGAAGAAATTCTTGGACGAGTAGCGACGAGCGACCTCTTCCACCTCGGCGGCTGCGCCATCTTCAAGGTAGTCGCTCAGCAGAGCCGGGATGCGCCGCAGTTCCTCCGTATGTACCCGCACCTCCTCCACGCTCAGGCGACCGCGCAGACTGCTCACGTGCAAGGCCAGAAGCAGCATGGCCAGCACCTGGGTGAGGAAGGTCTTGGTAGCCGCCACCCCGATCTCCAGACCGGCGCGGGTGAAGAGCACACCGTCAGCCTCCCTGGTGACCTGAGACCCCACGATATTGGTCACCGCCAGGACTCGAGCGCCCATGTGGCGGGCAAGCCGCATGGCCGCGAGTGTATCCGCCGTCTCGCCCGACTGGCTGATGGCGATGCAGAGACAGTCGGAGTCGATCACCGGGTCTCGGTAGCGGAATTCCGAGGCCACCTCCACCTCCACCGGCAGGCGAGCCCACCGCTCCAAGGCGTACCTGCCCACCAGCCCGGCGTAGTACGAGGTGCCGCAGGCCACGATGACCACCCGGCGCAGTCCCTGGACGGTCTCAGCAGTCAGACCCAAGCCGTCGAGGATAACACCGCCGTCGGCCCCGACCCGCTCCGCGAGCGTATCGGCCAGGGCGCCGGGCTGCTCGTGGATCTCCTTGAGCATGAAGGTCTCGTATCCGGCCTTCTCCGCGGCTTCGTCGTCCCAGTCGACCGTCTGTATCGGTCGCTCCACGGGCGCGCCGTCGAGGGTAGTGATCTCCACCCCGCCGCGCGTGACCACGACCACGTCACCGTCCTCAGGGAAGATCACCGTGCGGGTCTCGGATAGAAAGGCCGAAACGGCCGAGGCCAGGAAGTTCTCCCCCTGGCTCAGAGCCCACCACCAGCGGAGTCTCCTTGCGAATGCCCACGATCACGTCCGGCTCGTCCGCCGCGAGGGCACAGAAGGTGAAGTGCCCCTCCATCTGCCGGTAGGCGTCGACCGCGGCCTGACGCAGCGAGCCCTGATAGGCGCGCTCGATCAGATGAGCCACCACCTCGGCGTCGGTCTCGGAGGTGAACACGTGGCCCTCGTCCTGGAGCAGGGCCCGAAGGCTCAGGTAGTTCTCGACGATGCCGTTGAGCACTATGGCGAAACGGCCCGAGCAGTCGGTGTGCGGATGAGCGTTCTCGATGGAGGGACGGCCGTGAGTGGCCCAACGCGTGTGGGCGAGACCAAGCGTGCCGACCTCGTCCAGCCGGTCGAGGACCGCCTCCAAGTTGTCCAGGTTGCCTACGGAGTGCAGCAGTTCAAGGCGATCGTCGGTGACGATGGACAGCCCCGCTGAGTCGTATCCGCGATACTCGAGCTTTCGCAGGCCCTGGAAGAGGATGTCCCGGCAGGGACGTTCGCCCACATAGCCGATGATGCCGCACATTCTCTCTAGACCTCCATAGTCACGACTCTTGAAGTCTCAGATCCACGTAGGGAGACATCCAGGCGGCCACGAGAGCCTCGTAGCCGGGGATCATTTCGACCACAGTCCCCACCCGCGGGTGGAGAGACCCTGCATCTGCTTCGACCACCAGGTAATCGGACGAACGCCCGATCTCCCGCAGACCCGGCTCGCACGAACTCGACCGCGCCCCGACCAAGGTCCTGTCTGCCTAGCCCCAGAAGCAGGCGCCGTGAAGGTCCCTCCGGGGAACGGCCTAGTATACTCCTCGACCACTTCGGCCCGCAGCACGCAGGCCCCTCTGCCGGCAGCCGGGCAGAGGCTCGTAGAACAGCGCGTCCTGGCCCAGCAACAGCGCCTCGCCGCACCGCAGCTCGGTCACCGGCCCGGGCAAATCCTCCCCACGAGCTAGCAGCCACAGCAGGCTGGAGTTGCCCCCCGACACCCGCCCGACCGGCAGTCCCGCGTCGCGCAGAGCCAGGGCCCCCCGGGCGACCCTCTCCACCGAGGCTCTCAGACCCTCGGGCTGACCTCGGAAGCAGGCGTAGTTGGTGGCCACCCCCTCCAAGGCCAGACGCCGGTCGCCGCCGATGGCAGCCACCAGTTCCAGCATCCGCTCTTCAGGGACACCCTCTCGCTCGTCGCCGGTCTCCACCAGCATCATCACCCTACGAGCGGCGGCCGGCGGCCCGCTCCGCGCCGTGACCACCAAGCGCGGCCACCGCCTCGCGCCCCTGCCCACGAGGACACGTAGGTCACGTCGCCCGGCTCGAAACGTCCCGCCGGCGACGGCAGATCGATGCGGTGCAGTTCCGCGCCCGGCAGCGCCGCCCGTAGTCTGCGCATATTGAGGTCACGCGTGTCGGCCAGCGCCACCGCGCCACCGGCCAGCATGGCCGCAGCCACCCGGGGCTCGCCCAGGCAACCCTTGGTGACCGCGACCAGATCAAGACCGCGACGTCTGAGCAAGCCCGCCACTGCCTCGGTGTTCCTGCCGATCGCGTCGATGTCTACACGCAGTTCGGGCATCGGCCCTCCGAAAAAGAAAGAGGCGAGGGAGATTTCTCCCTCGCCTCTCGATTCCCTGGAAGTAGAAGCGACTAGCGCTTCGAGAACTGCGGGCGCTTGCGGGCCTTTCTCAGTCCGGCCTTCTTGCGCTCCACCATACGGGCGTCGCGGGAAAGATGCCCGGCCCGCTTGACGTCGGTCCTGAGAGAGGGGTCGGCCTCTACCAGAGCGCGGGCCAACCCGTGCTTCGAGAGCGCCGGCCTGACCCGATTTGCCGCCCGCCGTGGATCTGGGCGATCACGTCGTAGCGAGCATCGGTGCCCGTCTCGACCAACGGTGAACGCACGGTAAGCATCAGGGTCTGCCGGTTGAAGTACTCGCGTACGTCTTGACCGTTGACCGTGATGATCCCGGTGCCCGGCATGAGACGGACCCTGGCGACCGAGGTCTTCCGCTTACCCGTCGCCGAGTAGACTACTGCTGCCATGGCAACTCCTCCGGCTTCTGGGCGGTATGCGGATGCTTAGGCCCAGCATAGATCTTGAGCTTGGTCAGTTGCTGCGCGGCCAGACGGTTCTTGGGCAGCATGCCTTTGACCGCCTTGCGCAGCACTTCGGTTGGCCGCATCTGGAGCATCTGCCCGAGACTGCGGGTCTTTAGGCCACCCGGATAGCCGGAATGGCGGTAGTACATCTTGTCCGTCAGCTTCTTGCCGGTCACCGCGATCTTCTCAGCGTTGACCACCACGACAAAATCCCCGGTATCCGCATGCGGAGTGTACTGGGGCTTGTTCTTGCCCCGGAGCACAATGGCTATCTCCGACGCGAGCCGGCCAAGGTTCTTGCCGTCTGCGTCGACGACCCACCAGTTGCGCTGGATCTCACCGGGTTTCGCCGTATACGTCCTCACACTGCCTCCTAGATAAAACGCGACCGCAGATAATAGTCGAGGGGGCAGATAGTGTCAAGGCGACGAGCGCGCGATCCCGCTGACATCCGAGACTTCGGTGAAGCGTTTGTGGCGTCAGCTGCCGATCCTCGCCGAGCCACATCCGCAGGTGCGACCGCCCGGAGCCGAGGCGCCGCGACCCGGCCACGAAGCTGGCGAAGATCACGTCCAGCCAGTGCACCCCGATGTTGGGCTCCAAGAAGTGTCTTGAAACCCATGAGATGCGACACGTCGCCGGCAAAGGCCCAGCCGGTGATGAACCACGCCACCTGCTCTGGATCGACGTGCGCCGGTATCTTGCCTTCCTTCTGCCCGTCCCTGACCACCTGGGCGTACTGCTCGATGGAGGCCATGTGCTTCTCGGCCAGGATCTCCCGCAGACCTTCGCCGCGGGCTCCGGAGACATACTCCAGCAACTGATGAGCGTGGTGCCGCTCACCTTGGGTGGCCCAGAGCATCAGATGATGGTCACACATCTGCCGGAGCCGCTCCAGCGAGTTCTCGTCGCTGGGCGTCTCGCGCGACGCGTAGATGCGCTCGTAGACAACATCGAGAGCAGCCAGCAGGATCGCCCGCCGGCTTTCAAAATGAGTGTAGAGAGAAGCCTGCCGTATCCCGGCAGCCGCGGCGATACGGGCCATGGTCGCCCCGGCAGGCCGTGCTCGGCGATCAGATCGAGGGTGACCTCGACGATCTGGCGCTTTCGCGCCTCAGCCGTCATCCGCTGGGAACCTGGAGCCACCGCTTCGTTCCCTCCCGTCCGCCCGCAGAAAGCCCCCCCGGGCGGCGCTAGTCCGATTGACAAACTAGGATGCAGCAGGTAGTTTAGCGCAATACAACAACCGGTCGCTCGGTAGTTTAGCCCAGCCGGCACAATCACCGGCAAACGACACCCGGCGTACCCCGCTCCAAAGAAGAGAGATATGGCGGCAGTGCAGCGACTAACGAATCTTACCACCGGCGGACCGGTGCACGTCGACGTGCAAGACGGCAAGATCCTCCGCATCATGCCCCTCGCGCTGGACGCGGACGACGGCCCCTCGTGGACCATCGAGGCCAGAGGCAGAACGTTCACTCCGCCCCGCAAGACGACCCTCTCCAACTGGACCGTGGCCCACAGGTCCACTATCTACTCGCCCAAGCGCATCCTCACCCCGCTCAAGCGGGTGGACTTCGACCCCAAGGGCGACCGCAACATCCACAAGCGCGGAGAGTCCGGCTACGAGCCCATCAGCTGGGACGAAGCCCTCGACATGGTCGTCCGAGGAGATGATCCGCCTCAAGCGCGAGTACGGTCCTGCCGCCATGATGACCACCCCCTCTTCGCACCACATGTGGGGCAACGTCGGCTATCGCTTCAGCGCCTACAACCGGTTCATGAACCTGTGGGGCATGACCTATGTGGAGCACAACCCCGACAGTTGGGAAGGCTGGCAGTGGGGCGGCGACCACATGTGGGGCTTCAGCACCCGCCTGGGCATCCCCGAGCAGTACGACCTCTTGGAGGACGCTCTCAAGAACGTAGAGATGATGGTGTTCTGGTCGTCCGACCCCGAGACCACCGGCGGAGTGTACGGGTCGCACGAGAGCACGTGTCGCAGGCGGTGGCTCAAAGAGCTGGGGGTCAAGATGGTCTTCATCGATCCCTACTTCAACCACACGGCCGGCCTCATGGGCGACAAGTGGTTCGCCCCCCGCATGGGCACCGACGCCGCCCTGGGCCTCGGCATCGCCTTCGTGTGGCTCACCGAGGACCTCTACGACAAGGAATACGTGGCCTCCCACACCCACGGCTTCGACGAGTGGAAGACGCTACGTCCTGGGCGAGAGCGACGGCGCGCCCAAGACGCCGGAATGGGCGGAGCGCGAGACCCTCATCCCCGCCCGGGAGATCCGGGCCCTCGCCCGGGAGTGGGGCTCCAAGCAGACCATGCTCGCCGCGGGCGGCATGGGCGGCTGGGGCGGGGCATGCCCGCTCCTCATACGGGGCCGAATACGCCCGCACCATGATCGCCCTGGCCGCCATGCAGGGGCTGGGCAAGCCGGGCAGCAACATCTACTCCACCACCGGCGGAGCGCCCGCCGACCGTTCCTTCTGGTTCCCCGGCTACGCCGAGGGCGGCATCTCCGGCGACACCGCCAACACGGCGTCGGGCTATTCGCCTGCAAGCGCGCATGTGGCCCAACGGCGGCACCATCTCCAATCCCGCAGCACGGCGCCGAAGGGCAGGTGGGCTACCGGCTGCTCATCCCGGAGATGATGAACCACGAGAAGCTGGAGTGGCGCAGCAAGGGCTTCTGCGGCGGCTCCATCGAGATGCAGTTCAAGAAGTACCAGTATCCCGCCTCCGGCTATCCCCACGTGCAGATGTACTACCGCTACGGGGGCTCGTTCATCGGCACCATGACCGAGACCAACCGCTTCGTCAGGGGCTACCGGGAGGGCAAGGTGCCCTTCGTGGTCAACCAGTCGGTCTGGTTCGAGGGCGAGGCTCGGTTCGCCGACATCATCCTGCCGGCCTGCACCAACTTCGAGCGCTGGGACATCGGCGACTGGGCGCATCCGTCGGGTTACGGCACTCACAAGTTCGACCAGGTGAACCACCGCATCATCGTGCTCCAGAAGAAGTGCATCGAGCCCTTGGGCGAATCGAAGTCCGACTACGAGATCTTCGCGGCGCTCGCCGACCGTCTGGGCTTCGGCGAGAAGTTCACCGAGGGCGGCCACACCGACCTGGACTGGGTCAAGCGGGTCTTCCAGGCCAGCGACCTACCCGCCCGCATCAGCTGGGAGGAATTCGAGAAGAAGGGCTACTACGTGGTGCCCGTCCCGGCGGACCAAACGACCACGCCGGCGCTTCGCTGGTTCGCTGAAGACCGAGTGAAAGACACCCCCGACTTGGGTCCACCCCCTTGGGATCAGATCGGCGGTAAGGGCCTGCAGACTCAGACTGGCAAGATCGAGTTCGTCGCCAACAGCCTGAAACGTTTCTACGAGACCGACGGGCGTCGACCCCGAGCGGCCGGCCATGGGCCCGCAGTATCTCGAGAGCTGGGAAGGCCATCACACAACGGAGCTCTTCGAGAAGTACCCCCTGGCGATGGTCTCACCGCATCCTCGCTTCACCTTCCACACGGTGGGCGACTCGAAGGACTGCTGGAGCAACGACATCAAGGACCACCGGGTCCTGGTTGACGGCCACTACTACTGGATCATGCGGCTCAACTCCCAGGACGCCGCCGCCCGGGGCATCGCCGACGGAGATCTCGTCCGAGCGTTCAACGACCGGGCCGAGGTGATCCTGGCCGCCCAGATCACGGAGAGGTTGCCGCCGGGTACCGTGCATTCTTACGAGTCGTGCAGCGACTACCTGCCGCTGGGTGAGCCGGGCCACTCGGCCGACACAGCCGGCTGCATCAACATGCTCACCTCCAAGCGGTTCATCACACCGACCTCCTCCGGTCAGGCGCCGAACTCCTGCCTGGTGGAAGTCGAAAGATGGTTGGGCGGCAAGTAGCCGCCGAAGGCCGATCCTAGAGAGCTCTTAGGTCCTCGGGCCGGATGGGGGCCAGGTCATCCTTGGCGAGAAGATCGTCCAAAGTGGCCAGCACAGCCGGCTTGTCATCGGGCAGAGTACCGCCCAAATCCAAATAGTTGGAGGCGTGGTTGGTGCGGAACAAGGCGTGGGTCACGTTGGTCTCGGCGATCATGCACCGGAACTCACGCAGCAGGCCGCGGGCGTCAGGCACCACCAGTTGCTCCCGGCGTACAGCCTCCTCGGCCCGAGTCCCCGGCTCGATCATCAACGACAGGATGCCGATGTACTGCGGATCGATTGTGGTCAAAGCCCGGCCGGTGGCGAGAGCGTGCTCCGCCGACCGAGCCACTCCGCCTAGTCCCAGGATCGCGGTCACCGACAGGGCCATCCCCGCCTCTTTGGCCCGCAAGAACGACCGCACCATCTGGCCCGACGAGAGGCCCTTGCCGCTCTGCACCAGAGTGGTGTCATCCCCGGATTCCAGCCCCACATACAGCAACTCCAAACCGTGCTCCCGGAGCTCCCGGAGTTCATCCATGGTATAGCGCTGCAGCGAGTGCGCGTTGGCGTAGCCGCTGACTCGGGCCAGGCCAGGCAGTTCGGTTCGTAGGACGCCCAGTATCTCCACCATCCTCGAAACCGGCAGCGCAAGCACATCGCCGTCGCAGAGGAAGACCCGGTTCACATGCTGTTTGAGACCTTCCTCGATGTTCTGGATGTCCTCTTTGACGGCGTCCACCGAACGAAGGCGGAAGGACTTGCCCAGGTACGACCCGCAGAACGCGCACTTGCCGTGCGAACACCCATACATCACCTGAAGAATCAGGCTGTCGGCCTCACTTGGCGGCCGGATGACGTTACCGTGATAGCGGGGATAGGGACGAAGGCCTATCATGGCCGCACCCCAGTGGTCGCATTGAGTGCTCGAACGTTCAGTTATGCCTCCCACGATGGCGGTTCCACGATTTCCCAGCTCTCAAAGCCGGTATGGGCCGGCAAGATGACATCGGCAGAAGCAGCCCCACCCTCAAGCCACGCGGACCAATCTACTGCATGCTCCTACAGAGGTGTCCGGCACGGACGGGCAGCCAGGTGCTCGACGAAAGGGGCCCTATAATCCAACACTTACCCTACTGTTCACCTTTACTGTTGCGACTGAACCCCGGTCCTAGAGCCGCTTCCCGCTCATCTGGCTGTTCTCTCTCCCCGGTGCCATCCCCGACCGGTGCCCCGAGAGGATACTTGACGTCCCACAGAAACAGCCCCTTGGCAGGCGCGGTGATACCGGCCGTTTCGCGCGACGCTCCGTCCAACAGCAGGCCCAGACCCTCCAGCTCGCGCGTCCCCTCCCCAATCTCTACCATGGTTCCCACCAACGTGCGGACCATGTGTCGCAAGAAGGAATCCGCCTCAACCTCCAAGCACAGCAGACTCCCTCCGTCCGTGCTCCCGCCGGCCAACCCTCCCGGGAGGCCTCCGTTGACCATGCGCCAGCGGCAGCGCAACACCAGTCGCCTGAAGTGCAAGTGCTCGGTCTCGACAGGAGTGAAGGCCGTGAAGTCATGCAGCCCCTCAACCGCGGCCGCAGCGGCCGCGAGGGCTTCCAGGTCAAGCCTGCGTGGCGTCTGCCAGCAATAGCGAGACCAAAAGGGAGGAGCCACACTCCCCAACCAAAGGAAATATCTGTAACAACGGCTGGTAGCGTTCCTGCGGGCGTCGAACCCCTCTGAAGCCCGCCCCATGAGAGTAACCGCGATCCCGGACGGAGTGAGAGCGTTCAGCGAAGCCATGAGCCCGGCCGGGTCGGTCTTCGCAGGTAGCACCAGACTCACTATCTGCCGCCGGGCATGCACCCCCGCATCTGTCCGGCCGGCCACCCGCAGTCTGGGTACGAACCCAAGAACAGTCTGCAGCGCAGTTTCCAGACAGCCCTCCACCGTGGACAACCCTTGCTGCTTGGCCCAACCGTGTAGACCCGTGCCGTCGTACTGCAACTCCATGCGGTGGTTGCGCTCCAGCTCGCCCTCCGTCCTTGCGCCCACCGGTCTTTGCCCGACCGACGAGCCACCTTGCCTCAGAAAGCTTTCCGCCCCCTAAGAAGACAAATGCCGGGACCCTGCTGGGCCCGGCATTCGAGTCGTTTCAGAAACTATCCAAACCACCGAGTTTGAGCTATACCAGCTCCAAGTAGACCATCTCCGCCGCGTCGCCCTGGCGTTGGCCCAAATGGATGATACGAAGGTATCCACCCGGACGGTCGGCATACCTCGGCGCGATCTCGTTGAAGAGCTTGTAGGTGATCTGCTTGTTGCGCAGCTGGCTGATAGCCGTCCGCCGCGAGTTCAGATCTCCGGCCTTGCCCATGGTGATTATCTTCTCCACCAAGGGCTTCACTTCTTTAGCTCGTGCCTCTGTGGTCTTGATGCGCTCATGCTCGAGCACAGAGCAGGCAAGATTCGCCAGCATCTGCCGGCGATGATCCGGCTGCATACCGAATCGTCTTCCTTTTCTCTGGTGCCTCACGCTACTCTCCTCTAAGCTTCAGGTTGTTCTTCTCGAGGCGCTCGCGCACCTCGTCCAGGCTCTTGCGCCCAAAATTGGGTATACACATGAGGTCCTGTTCCGACCGTGCAAGTAAGTCTCCCACCGTCTCCACGCCTTCACGCTTCAGGCAGTTGAGCGAGCGCACCCCAAGGTCGAGGTCGTCGATGAGCATGCTGTCCTCAGGCGCAGACATGTCGGCGGTCGGAGTCACCTCTTCAACGCCCGACTCCTCGGCATCACCCAGGAAGATGGCCGTCAGATCGTCCCGCAACATCGCCGCGGCCAACTCGACGGCGCTCTCAGGATCCAAAGCGCCGTTGGTCTCCACCTCAAGCGTTAGCTTGTCGAAGTCCGTGCGCTGGCCAACACGCGCCGACTGAACGCTGTAGGCCACCCGCCTGACCGGCGAGAAGATAGAATCGATGGGGATGACGCCCAGGGCCATGCCTGGACGCTTGTTGTCGTCGGCGGGAACATATCCCCGGCCCCTGCGAACCGTGAGACGCATCTCCAGACGACCGGCATCCTCGATGGAACCGATGTATGCCTCAGGATTCATGACTTCCACGGTGGCCGGCAGTTCGATGTCGCCTGCTAGGACCTCACCGGGGCCGTCTTTGACCAACATGACCTCGTGCTCATCGGCCTCGCCGTGCAGCACAAAAACAAGCTTCTTGAGGTTCAGTATGATGTCGGTCACGTCTTCCTTGACGTGCGGCACAGTCGAGAACTCGTGCTCGACGCCCGAGATCCTGACCGCCGAGATCGCGGCTCCCTCTAGTGAAGACAGGAGCACCCTCCGCAGCGAGTTGCCGAAGGTGTAGCCGAAACCACGGGAGAGAGGCTCGACATAGAAGCGGCCCAGGTTCTCCCCGACCGGCTCATAAGTGCTATGCGGGGTGGCAAAGTCTAGCAAGCGGCCCTCCTAATGGACTACTTAGAGTACAGCTCGACGATGAGCGACTCTTGAATGGGGATATCGATGTCGGATCGCTCCGGCAGGCGAAGCACCTTGCCCACCAGGTTGTCGTGATCGGCCTGCAACCAAGCCGGCACCGAAGCGGTCAGATCGGTGGCGTCCTGAACGACCGCCTTCAAACCTTCACTGCCCAAGACCGCCATGATCACTTCTTCTGGCTTCACCCGATACGAAGGGATGTTGACCCGCCGTCCGTTAACCTGGAAATGACCGTGGCGCACCAGTTGCCTGGCCTGCCGCCGGGAAGCGCCAAAGCCCAACCTGTACACCACGTTGTCTAGACGCAGTTCGAGCAGCTTCAGCAGGTTCTCACCGGTCATACCTGGTTGGCGCGCCGCCGCTGTGTAGTAGTTGCGGAACTGCTTCTCAAGCACCCCGTAATAGCGGCGCGCTTTCTGCTTCTCGCGCAGCTGGTTCAGGTACTCTGACTGCTTGCGCCTGCGACCGCGGCCATGGTCCCCCGGGGGATATGCCCTACGATCGACACCGCACTTGTCGGTGAGGCACCGTTCGCCTTTGAGGAGGAGCTTCTCGCCCTCCCGCCGGCACTGCTTGCACTGAGGAGATGTGTCTCTAGCCATAACCGCCGCCTCAGACCCTGCGCCGCTTCTTGGGGCGGCAACCGTTGTGAGGTATGGGAGTGACGTCCTTGACGCTGGTAACGTCAATACCGGTAGCCTGCAAGGAGCGGATAGCGGTCTCACGTCCGCTGCCCGGCCCTTTGACAAAGCAGTCCACCTTCTGCAGTCCATGCTCCATTCCGGCCCTAGCAGCTCTCTCGGCCGTAACCTGCGCTGCAAATGGCGTGGACTTGCGCGAGCCTTTGAAACCCGCAGAACCGGCGCTTGCCCATGCTATGACGTTGCCTTCTTTGTCGGTCAACGTCACGAGGGTGTTGTTGAACGATGTCTTGATGTAGGCGTTGCCTACCGCGATGCTCTTGCGCACCTTGCGGCGCCGCCCGCGCGGACCGGTGGTAGTGCGTTTCGGTTTCGGCATATCTTCTTAGCTCCGTCCCTAGATATCCCTGCGAGGCTTGCCCGCAGGCTAGACCCGCACCTTCTTCTTGACGCCCACGGTCGGCTTGTGCCCTTTGCGCACCCGGGCGTTGGTCTTGGTGCGCTGGCCGCGAACCGGCATACCACGGCGGTGCCGTATGCCCCGGTAGCAGCCGATTTCCATAAGCCGCTTGATGTTCTGGCTGCGCTCACGCCGCAGATCACCCTCGACCGTCACGTTGTCTTCAATGTAACTGCGCAGCCTGACCTCTTCGTCCTCGGTGAGATCCTTGACGTGCGTGTTTGGGTCGATCTTCACAGCTGCGAGGATCTTGTTGGATACCGACCGGCCGATTCCGAACACATACGTCAGACCGATCTCGATCCTTTTCTCCCTGGGGAGTGTGACACCAGCGATACGAGCCATATCCTACTCCTGCCTAGCCTTGCCGCTGCTTGTGGCGGGGGTTCTGGCAGATCACAAGGACCACGCCGCGCCGCCGTACTATCATGCACTTCTCGCACATCGGTTTTACCGACGCTCTGACTTTCATCTAACGCCCTTCCTCTACTTGAAGCGATACGTTATTCGGCCCCTACTAAGGTCGTAGGGCGACAACTCTACCTTGACTCTGTCTCCAGGCAAGATACGTATGTAATTCATCCGCATCTTGCCCGAGATATGCGCCAATATCTCCAGCTCATTATCGAGCCGAACTCGGAACATCGTGTTGGGCAAGGCTTCAGCCACCTCACCCTCGAGCTCTATCGCTTCTTCTTTAGGAGACACAGCACGCCACCCTGCTTGCTCTTGCACTTGTTTCGCGACAAAGTCGAGACCGCCGAATCCGCATTAGACGGCCGTCTATCTTACCACAAGGCTTCATCACACCCTGATGATGACGCGTCATTCGCCAGCACCTCTCTGGGCTCCCGCTACTTTAGCCGCGGTAAGGACCCGGGGCCCGTTCTTGGTGATCGCCACCGTGTGCTCAAAATGGGCCGACAGGCTCCCATCCTTGGTGTAGATGGCCCAAGAGTCGTCACCGAGCTCCACGTCGAAACCGCCTATGTTGACCATCGGCTCTATCGCCAGCACCATGCCCTCACGCAGCTCTGGTCCCTTACCGGGCGGGCCGAAGTTGGGCACTTGCGGGTCCTCGTGCATCTCGCGCCCCACCCCGTGGCCAACCATGCTCTCCACCACCGAGAACCCGTAGGTCTCGGCGTGAGTCTGCACTGCGTGCGAGATGTCACCCACCCGGTTACCGATCTGGCACTGAGCAATGCCCCGCCAGAGCGACTCCTCGGTGGCTCGCAGCAGTTCACCCGCCTTCTTTGAGATCGCCCCCACCGGGAAGGTAGCCGCCGCGTCGGCGATGTAGTTGTCCACGGTCACGCCCACATCGACGCCCAAGATGTCGCCTTCAACCAGGCGCACCTTCCCTGGGATCCCGTGCACCACCATCGCGTTCGGCGACGCGCAGATGGATGCCGGAAAACCCCTGTATCCCTTGAACGTGGGGATGCCGCCCCTAGACCGTATAAACTCTTCCGCCAACCGATCCAACTCTCTTGTCGTCACTCCCGGCGCAACTTCGCGCCCCATCAGCTCCAGACACTCCCGGACAACCGCTCCCGCCCGGGCCATCTTCTCAATCTCCGCCTGCGATTTGATCTTGATCACAGTTGGCCTGTCTCTGCCTGCGCCTCTGCCATGCCTCAGGCAGCCGGGCCCAGGGCCTCGCGGATATCGCCGTACGTAGCCTCCGCCTCTTGGGCGCCGTCGATACGGACCACCAGACCGGCCCGATCGTAATAGTCGATGAGCGGCTCCGTTTGGTTGCGGTAAACCTCAAGCCGGTTCCGCACCGTAGCCTCCGTGTCATCGTCGCGCTGGTAGAGTTCTCCGCCGCACTTGTCGCACACCCCTTCCGTCTTGGGCTGGGTGAACAACACATGGAACGGCGTCTGACACGATCGGCAAACTCGGCGCCCGGTGAGCCTCTTCAGCAACAGGTCCTCGTCCACCAGAAGCACGAGCACCTTGCTGACTGCGCGGCCAAGCCCGTCCAGCACTCCGTCAAGCGCCTCGGCTTGCGGGATAGTGCGAGGAAACCCGTCCATCAAGAAGCCCTTGGCTGTGTCAGGCTCTTGCAGGCGATCCTTGACGATACCGATGACCACGCTGTCGGGCACCAGTTCGCCCGCATCCATGAACTTCTTGGCCTCCAGGCCCATCTGAGTCTGGTTCTTGACCGCCGACCGCAGGATGTCGCCCGTGGACACATGCGGAATACCGTATTCGGCCACTATGCGACCAGCTTGGGTACCCTTGCCGGCACCCGGAGGTCCCAAGAGGATGAGATTGAACTGTGTCACGCCAAGAATCCTTTCCATAAGACCCGGGATCACTTGAGAAAGCCCTCGTAGTGCCGCATTAGAAGCTGCGACTCCATCTGCTGCATGGTATCCAGAGCCACCCCAACCACAATCAAGATGGAAGTCCCTCCGAAGTAGAAGGGAACGCTCAGACCCTTGTACAGCGCCGTGGGTAGAAGAACGATGGCCGCCAAGAACAAAGCCCCCGGCAGGGTGATCCGCGTAAGCACCCGGTCGAGATAGGCCGCCGTCGGCCGTCCTGGGCGGATGCCGGGAACGAAACCGCCGTACTTCTTGAGGTTGTCGGCCTGGTCGATGGGATTGAACTGCACCGCCGTGTAGAAGTACGTGAAGAGGATGATCAGAATGACCTCTGCCACGAGGTACCACCAGCTGTTGGGCCCGAATATCTCGGCCAGCTTCTTTGCCCAGCCCCAGGGAGCCATCTCCGCCAGCGTCACAGGAAACATCAGCACCGAGGAAGCGAAGATCACCGGGATGACCCCGGCCATGTTCACACGCAGGGGTAGGTAGGTACTTTGCCCCCCGTACACCTTTCGTCCGACCACCCTTTTGGCATATTGCACGGGAATCCGGCGTTGCCCTTGGGTCACCAGCACGATGAACACCACCACCGCCACCGCTATGACGGCCATCAGCACCCAGATGCCCGGATTAAGAGTGAACAGCTTCCGCAGCCCACTGGGGAGCCGGGACACGATGGAGGCGAAGATCATGAGCGAGATACCGTTGCCGATGCCCCGCTGCGTGATGAGTTCGCCCAGCCACATGACCATAACGGCGCCCACAGTCAGAGTCAGCGCCACTAGAACAAACTCTAGGCCGCCTACGCCTCCCTGGCCGAAAGCCCCGTACTTGCTGTCGAACAAGAAGACAAACCCGACAGCCTCGACGAGAGCGAGAGCTGCCGTAAAGTAACGAGTGTACTGATTGACCTTCTTCTGCCCGGCCGGCCCTTCCTTCATCAAGGCTTCCAGCCGCTTGCTAACCATCGTCAGCAGCTGCATGATGATCGACGCCGTGATGTAGGGCATGATGCCCATGGCGAAGATGGCCATCTGCTGCAGGGCCCCGCCAGAGAAGAGGTTGATGAAGTCCAGCACCCCTCCGGTGCCGGTGAGATTCTTCACGGCATCCACATCGACACCAGGCACCGGGATGTAGCAGCCCAACCGATAAAGGCCGATGATCATCGCCGTGAAAAGCAGCTTCTTCCGAAGATCCGGGAGCTTCCAAGCGTTAAGCAGAGACTGCCACATCAGCCTTTCTCCCCTATGGTCCGAAGGTCACGCATCTGCATACTATCCGAGCACTTCGGCAGTTCCGCCGGCAGCCTGGATTTTCGCCAAAGCCGAGGCGCTGAAGCCGTGGGCCTTGATGGCAAGAGGCTGGGTCAACTCGCCCATGCCCAAGATCTTGACCCGTTCGTCCAGCTTCTTGATGATGCCCTTCTCCAACAGGGAGTCAGGTGACACTTCTTCGCCGGCAACGAACACATCCAACCGAGAGAGGTTCACGGGTGTCATATAAGTACGGAAAGGGCCGATGGGCATGGAGGTCTTGGCCAGCGGGCCACGCAGCTTGGGCAACCTCATGTGCAGAGGCATCTGCCCACCCTCATACCGAGGCGAGATCTGACCGCCGGACCGTTGCTTGGAACCCTTGTGGCCCCTGCCGGACGTCTTGCCCACGCCCGAGCCTGCGCCGCGGCCAACACGCTTCTTGCTGTGCTTGGCCCCGGGATCGGGCCTCAAATTGTGCAGGAAGATTTCTCCCATAGCTATACCTTGTCCTTGATATCGACCACGTCAACCTGAAGCATGTACCGGATTTTGAGCAACATGCCCCGAATAGCCGGACTGTCCTCGTGATAGACCGTTTGGTTCATACGAGTGATGCCGAGCGCATCGAGCGTGGCTTTATGGTCCTTCTTACGATTTATCCGGCTCTTGACCTGAGTGATTTTCAGCATAATGTCACTCTCCGGTGAGCACAGCCGCTGGGGCCGCCGACTCGGCGATTCCGGCCACGGCCACGGGGGCATCGACCACCCGCTTGCCCAGGATTTCATCAATCGTCTTGCCGCGCTGCCGAGCGATGTCCTCGGGCCGACGCAGCGCACGAAGCCCCTGCTCGGCTGCCCGCACCATGTTGATGGGGTTAGTGGTTCCCAAACACTTGGTGAGGACGTCTTTGACCCCACCCAGCTCCAACAGCGCCCGCACTCCGCCGCCGGCGATAACGCCCGTACCGGGAGAGGCCGGCCGCAGCACTACGCGGCCTGCGCCAAAGTGGCCCAAGACCTCGTGAGTGATGGTGTTGCGGTGCTTGGGAATAACGAAGAGGTTCTTGCGCGCGTCCTCGATAGCCTTCTGTATGGCCAGCGGAACCTCTTTGGCCTTGCCATAGCCTACGCCGACCGTACAGTCGCTGTCGCCGACCACCACCAGGGCGGTAAACGAAAACCGCCGGCCGCCTTTGACCACTTTTGCGACGCGGTTTATGTGGATAACGCTCTCCTGAAGGTTGAGCGAATCTGCCTTGATCTGTGCCAAAGTGCTACCCCTCTCCCTCAGAAATCCAGGCCGCCCTGGCGGGCACCGTCCGCCAGAGCCTTGACACGACCGTGATACAAATACGGTCCCCTGTCAAATACCACTTTATCGATACCCGCGGCCTTGGCCTGTTGGGCCAAAAGCTCGCCTACCTTGCTTGCTTGATCCTTCTTGGGCAGACCCTTCTCGGTCACCTGCACGCTGCTCGCGCTGGCCAGAGTGTGCCCCTTGCTGTCGTCGATCACCTGCGCCCAGATGGCCCGATTGGACCGAAATACCGAAAGACGGGGGCGTTCGGCCGTGCCGCGCACCTTGCTGCGGACACGCACGGCCCGCCTTGCCCGCGTCGAGTTAGCTGTACCTTGTGTGCTCATTTCGATCCTCTTCCCACTACGCCCGCTTGCCGACTTTGCGCCGCACCACTTCGCCTTCGTAGCGAATGCCCTTGCCCTTGTAGGGCTCGGGTTTCCGTATGGAGCGGATCTCGGCAGCCACTTGACCGACGCGTTGCTTGTCGATGCCCCTAACCACGATCTGAGTGGGAACAGGCACGTCGAACTCGATGTTCTCCGTCGGCTCCACAACCACCGGGTGAGAGTAGCCGACAAGGATCTCCAGGTCGACTCCCTTCTTGGATGCCCTATAGCCCACGCCCTGTATCTCCAGCTTCTTCTGGAAGCCAGCGGTCACCCCGGTGACCATATTGGAGAGCAGCGTGCGGGTAAGCCCGTGCAGGGACCGGTTAGGACCCGAGTCGTTGGGCCGGGTGACTGTCATTACGCCGTTGTCCAACGCCACGCTCATGTTCGGGTGAACGTCAAGCGACAACTGGCCTTTGGGGCCCTGGACGGCCACATTGTTACCGGCGATCGTGACGTCCACGCCGGTCGGGATATCTATTGGTGCTCTTCCTATTCGCGACATAGCATTACCACACGAAACAGATGACTTCGCCACCAACACCCAGCCGCTGAGCCTCCCGAGCCGTCATGAGACCACGCGAGGTGGAGATGACGGCCGTGCCCAGGCCCCCTAGGACCCTGGGGAGGTTGTCTTTCTTGGCGTAGATGCGGCGACCCGGCTTGCTGACCCTCTTCACCTGCGCGATAACGCGGCGACGGCCGTCAGTGTACTTGAGCTCGATCACCAGTTTGTCAAAGCTAGTTTCTTTGACCACCGAGTAAGCGGCTATGTAGCCCTCATCGTGGAGCAGGCGAGCCAACTCCACCTTCTGGATTGAGGCCGGCATTTCGACCTGGGCATGGAGCGCCTTGTTGGCGTTCCGCACTCGGGTCAGCATGTCGGCTATGGGATCTGTATTAGGCATGCCCCCTCCTACCAGCTCGACTTAGTGACACCAGGGATAACCCCCTGGTGAGCCAGCTCACGGAGACAAATGCGGCACAGACCAAAGCGGCGGACATACCCCCGCGGCCGTCCGCACCGGAAGCAGCGGTTGTGGACCCGGACGTCGAATCTCTGCGGACGCCCTGCCTTCGCGATCATAGATTTCTTTGCCATGCGCTGATGCTCCTATCCTTCAGCTCTCACGGAAAGGCATGCCCATAAACTTGAGCAATGCCCGTCCTTCGTCGTCCGTCTTGGCCGTGGTAGTGATGGCGATGTCTAGGCCCCGGATGCGATCGATCTTGTCGTAGTCGATCTCGGGAAAGATGATCTGCTCTTTTATGCCCAGGTTGTAGTTACCCCGGCCATCAAAGCCGCCGGGGGCTACTCCGCGGAAGTCGCGGATGCGGGGCAGAGCGATGCTCATCAGCCGGTCCAGCATCTCGTACATACGATCGCCGCGCAGAGTAACCCGCAGGCCCACGGGCATACCGGTCCGCAGCTTGAAGTTCGCCACCGACTTGCGTGCCCGCCGCACCTGGGCCTTCTGACCGGCGATCTGAGCCATCTGCACAGCGGCTTCTTCCATACCCTTCGCATCATGCGTGCCTTCACCGACGCCCATATTGAGAGTCACCTTGGTGACCTTCGGCACCTGCATGACGTTCACGTAGCCGAACTGCTCACGCATCGCCGGCACGATGTCAGTGCGATACTTATCCTTAAGTCTAGGAACTGCCATCGCTAACCCTTATCAACCTGGACATTGCACTTCTTACAGTAACGGACCTTCTGGTCGCCCTGGATCCGCACGCCCACCCGCACCGCCTGGCTGCAGCTCGGGCAGACCAATCTCACGTTGCTGATGTGCATGCTGGCTTCACGCTCGATGACCCCGCCTTGGGGCACCTTCTTCGACGGCCGCACGTGCCGCTTGATGAAGTTCACGCGCTCCACCACGATCCGCTCTTCGCTCCCGAGCACGCGCAGGACCTTCCCACGTTTGCCGTTCTCTTTGCCCTGCGTCACCTCCACGGTGTCGCCCCGCTTGATACGGAACTTCTTGCCGCGCTTTCTGGCCTCTGCCATCACAGCACCTCCGGGGCCAGCGAGATGATCTTCGCGAAGTTCTTCTCGCGCAACTCGCGACCCACCGGGCCGAAGATGCGTGTACCCCGCGGATTCATCTGCCGATCGATCAACACGGCGGCGTTCTCGTCAAAACCGATGTAGGTGCCATCACGGCGCCCATACGACTTCTTGACCCGTACCACTACGGCCTGGACCACATCGCCCTTCTTGACAGCACCGCCCGGAGTCGCCTCCTTGACAGCACCGACAATGATGTCGCCTACCCCGGCGTAGCGCCGCTGCGACCCGCCCTTGACACGGATGCACAAAAGCTCCCGCGCCCCGGTGTTGTCTGCGACCCTAAGTCTTGTCTCCACTTGTATCATCGTGTTTCACCCATCCCCAGCCGCCGCGCTACTCGGCGCGCTCAAGCACCTTGATCAGGCGCCAGGTCTTGTCCCGGGAGAGCGGACGGCACTCACGCACAAGCACCGTATCGCCTACTCGAGCCTCGTTCTCCTCGTCATGAGCCTTCAGACGGTCGGTCGTACGGATGACCTTCGCGTACTTGGCGTGCGGCTTGACCGCGCTGACCTTGACCACTACGGTCTTGTCCATCGCGTCCGAGACGACCACGCCCTGCCGTTCCCGTTGTTTTGTGGTCTTCTCTGCCATCAAAGCTCCCTCGCCCGTTCTCTCACGGATTGCATCGTCATGATCCTGGCGATGTCCTGGCGCACCTGGTGGAGACGGCTGGTGTTCTCCAACTGACCGGCCGCGTGCTGAAAGCGAAGGTTGAAGAGCTCCTCGCGCGACTGCTTGAGGCGTTGTGCCAACTCTTCGTCAGCCAGTTCGACAATATCCTTAGCCTTCAATGCCCCCACCCTCCCTGGTCGTGAATCTGCATTTCACAGGAAGTTTGTGCGCCGCGACGCGAATGGCTTCCTTGGCCAGTTCCTCGGAGACACCCGCTAGTTCAAACATGACCCGGCCGGGTTTGATAACGGCCACCCACTGATCGGGCGAGCCCTTACCGGAGCCCATGCGGGTCTCGGCAGGCTTCTTGGTGATGGGCTTGTCGGGGAAGATGTTGATCCACACCTTCCCGCCCCTCTTGATCTTCCGGGTCATCGCGATACGGGCGGCTTCGATCTGCCGGCTGGTCACCCAACCGGGCTCCAGAGCCTGAAGTCCGTACTCGCCGAAATGTACCGTCGTTTGGCCTTTGGCCCCGCCGGTCATACGACCCCTATGCTGTTTACGGTGTTTGACCCGTTTTGGTAATAGCATCTCTTATCCTCTGATTATGCGGCGTAAGTGGCGCCGGTCACCCTACGCGGGTCTCTGCCTGCCCACGGGACCCCAAGTCGAAGCCCTCGGGCATGATCTCACCCTTGTTTATCCACACTTTGACGCCGATCTTGCCAAACGTCGTGTTCGCCTCACAGAAGCCGTAGTCAATATCGGCCCGCAGGGTATGCAGCGGCACCCGGCCCTCGCTGTACCCCTCGCTACGCGCCATCTCGGCCCCGCCCAAACGGCCTCCGGACCTTACCTTGATCCCCATGGCGCCTGAGCGCATGGCCGAGGTGATAGCCCGTTTCATCGCACGCCGGAAACTCACGCGATTGGCCAACTGCTCGGCAATGGACTGCGCGACCAAGTTGGCGTCGAGTTCGGGTCTCTTGATCTCAAGGATGTTCACGTGTACGGCCTTGCCGGTCATGTCGTGGAGGTCGCGCCGTAACGCATCCACCTCCGAGCCCGACTTGCCGATCACGATGCCTGGCCGAGCGGTGTTGATGTCGATCACCAGCTTGTTCGTATCCTTGCGGATGATGACCGCGGAGAGTCCAGCGTGGCCCATCTTCCGCTGAATATGCTTGCGGATGGCCATGTCCTCTTGCAGGTAGCTGGCGAAGTGCCTCTCCGTGTACCAGTGAGCCTTCCAGTCGTGGATGATACCGAGCCGCATGCCTCCGGGATGAACTTTCTGACCCATCTGCTACGACTCCTTCTTCTCGTCTACGCACACGGTGATATGACTGGTCCTCTTGCGTATGGCGCTGGCTCGTCCCATCGCCCGCGGCTTGAACCGCTTCAAGGTGGGACCACCGTCTACGTACGCCCGCACCACATAAAGATCGTCAACATCGAGATCATTGTTGTTCTCGGCATTGGCCACCGCGGAATCGAGGACCTTACCCACCAGCTTGGCCGCGGCCCGCGGGCTCAGGGCAAGGATGGCTTTCGCCTCCGCGACCTTCTTGCCGCGGATCAGTTGAGCCACGTCACCGGCTTTTCGCGGGGAGACCCGCACATATTTGGCTGTAGCGCTGACCACGTCCGTCACTTCCTCTTCATACGGCGCTCTTTGTTGCCACCGTGACCCCGGAATGTGCGCGTCAGAGCGAACTCGCCCAGCCGATGACCGACCATGCTCTCCGTAACGTAGATGGGCACATGCTTGCGCCCGTCATGTACGGCGATAGTGTGACCGATCATCTCAGGGTATATGGTCGAGGCCCGAGACCAGGTCTTCAGCATGCGCTTCTCGCCGGTCTGGTTCATGGTCTCGACCCGCTTCATCAGTCTCTCTTCGACGAAGGGAGCTTTTTTGCTTGAACGTGCCACTTGCTCTATTACCTCCCTTTCCCGCGTCGCCGGATGATGTACTTGGACGAAGGCTTCTTGGCATGACGGGTCTTGTGACCCAAAGTCGGGATACCCCACGGTGTCACCGGGTTACGACCCGGAGGCGTGGAGCCTTCGCCGCCGCCATGCGGGTGATCCACCGGGTTCATCGTGGTACCGCGCACTCCGGGACGCACGCCCATCCAGCGCTTGCGCCCAGCCTTGCCGGTAACCAAGTTCTCGTGCTCAGCATTGCCGATCTCACCTATAGTCGCCCGGCATTCCAGGCGTAGCATGCGCATCTCGCCCGAGGGGAGACGGAGGATAGCGTAATCGCCTTCCTTAGCCATGACCTGGGCCGAGCACCCAGCCGAACGTGCGATCTGTCCGCCCCGGCCCTTATACATCTCGATGTTGTGCACCACGGTACCAACCGGGATGTTCTTCAGCGGAAGGGCACAGCCCACCCGAATGTCGGCTCCCGGTCCGGCTTCGATAGTCGCGCCCACGCCCAGCTTGTTAGGAGCCAGGATGTAGCGCTTTTCGCCGTCGGCATAAACTACCAGTGCGATGCGGCAGTTGCGGTTGGGGTCGTACTCGATAGAGTCGATCCGTCCCGGCACGCCATCCTTGTCGCGCTTGAAGTCGATGATCCGGTAGAGTCGCTTGTGCCCCCCGCCCTGGTGCCGCGTGGTAATACGGCCGTTGTTATTACGTCCGCCTTTGCGCGGCGCCGGTTTGGTAAGCGACTTCTCCGGCTCGCTTCTTGTGATCTCTTCGAAGGCAGGCGTGGTCGCGAACCTGCGTCCGGGAGATGTCGGCTTGTAGCTCTTTATTGCCATGTCTCTAAAACCGCGTCCCTTCCTATGTCGCGCCGAAGAACTCTATCCGGTTGCCCGGAGCGAGCTCGACCACAGCCTTCTTCCACCGCTTGGTCATGCCCTTATGGGCACCCCTGCGCTTGGGCTTAGGCTTCACGTTTATGGTCTGCACACCGATGACCTTGACGTTGAAGATCTCTTCAACCGCGGTCTTGATGTGGGGCTTGGTAGCCCGATAGTTGACTTCAAACGAGTACCGATTCTGGTCGATAGCCCGGTAACTCTTCTCCGACACGATGGGGCGGATGATGATCTCACGCGCATCCATCAGACATCACCGCCTTCACTCACACCGCTTTCGAGGAAGGAAACAGCCGCCTCAGTGAACAGCAAGCTCTTCGCCCAGACGTAGTCCTGCACTTCAGCCTCGCCAACCGTCATAGCCCGAATGCCATTCAGGTTGCGGAAGCTCTTGAGGGCGCAGATCTCTTCGGCTCCCACCAAGACCAAGAGCGGCTTCTCGATCTCCGCCTTGCTCAGCAGTGTGACGGCCCTTTTCGCGGACGGCTCTACGAACTCCGCCCCGCTCAGCACGCGGACCGTGCCCCCTGATACCAGGTCACCCAAGGCCATGCGGAACGCCTGGACCCTTTCCTTCTTGTTGACCTTCATAGCGTAGCTCCGGGGGATAGGCGGGAAAGCCACCCCTCCTCCGGTGAATTGGGACACCTTGCCCGAACCCACACGGGCGCGGCCGGTGCCCTTCTGCTTCCACTGCTTGGCCGTGGTGCCGGCGACCTCGCCCCTGCTCTTGGCAGAGGCGGTGCCTTGGCGATGCCCGGCCAGTTCGGCCGTAACCACATGATGGAGCAGCCCTATGTTGATCCGGTCCTGCACCAGCGCGTCGGCCAACTCGTACTGGCCGACCACGGCACCTTTATCGTCAATCTTTTCGATGGATGGCATAAGCTTAACCTTTGATCACGACCAGGGAACCCTTGCTCCCCGGGACCGCGCCTTTGACCATTACCAGGTTCTTGTCCGCGTCGGTCTTGACTACGGTCAGACCCATCTGCGTGACCCTTACGTTGCCCATCTGTCCCGGAAGCCGGGTCCCCGGATATACCCGGGCCGGATCCGCCGAGGAGCCGATGGAACCGGGCGCGCGGTGGAAATGCGAACCGTGGTAGCCGGGACCACCAGCGAACCCGTGCCGCTTGATGACGCCTTGGAACCCCTTGCCCTTGCTAACGCCGGTCACTTTGACCTCGTCGCCGGGGGCAAACACCTCCACCGTCACAGCTTCACCAACAGCCAGCTCATCCTCGCCCCGCACCTCTACCAGATGGCGCTTCGGTGCCACGCCGGACTTCTTCAGATGTCCAAGCAAGGGCCTGTTCAGCCGCTTCGCCTTGACATCGCCAAACGCGATCTGCGTCGCGGCATAGCCGTCGGTTTCCACCGTCTTCTTCTGAGTAACCAGGCAAGGCCCGGCTTGAATGACAGTGCACCGCACGACCGTGCCGTCTTCGTTGAAGTACTGGGTCATGCCCAGCTTTGTGCCTAGCAGCGTCTTCATCACAGTTTGATTTCTATGTCTACGCCCGCCGGGAGATCCATCCGCATCAGCGAGTCCACCGTCTTGGGGGTGGGCTGATGGATGTCAATCAGTCGCTTGTGCGTCCTGATCTCGAAATGCTCCCTCGAGTCCTTGTCCTTGAAAGGGCTACGAATCACGCAGTAGACATTCTTCTCTGTCGGCAACGGGACCGGTCCTGAAATGGTGGCGCCGGTGCGCTCAGCCGTTTCAACTATGGCCCGCGCGCTCTTGTCTACAAGCTCGTGGTCGTAGGCCTTGAGCCTAATGCGTATCTTCTGTTGCGCCACCGAGCAACTCCTACTTTGCGATCTTGGTCACGGCGCCGGCACCGACTGTACGGCCACCCTCACGGATGGCGAAACGGAGGCCTTCGTCCATGGCTATGGGGGTGATGAGCTTAGCCTTGATGGTGGTGTGGTCACCCGGCATGACCATCTCCACGCCTTCATCAAGCGTGACGTCACCAGTGACGTCAGTGGTACGGAAGTAGAACTGCGGACGGTAACCGTTGAAGAACGGGGTATGACGCCCACCTTCTTCGCGGGACAGCACGTAGATTTGAGCCTCGAACTCGGTATGGGGGGTGATGCTGCCCGGCTTGGCCAAAACCATGCCGCGCTCCACTTCCTCGCGCTTGGTGCCGCGGAGAAGCACACCGATGTTGTCGCCCGCGCGCCCCTCATCGAGAAGCTTGCGGAACATCTCCACGCCGGTGGCGACAGTCTTGATGGGCTGCGGATGCAGACCGACCATCTCTACGTTGTCGCCTACCTTGACGATACCGCGCTCCACCCGGCCGGTGACCACGGTGCCACGGCCCTGGATGCTGAACACGTCTTCGATCGGCATCAGGAAGGGCTTGTCAATAGCCCGCTCAGGCTCGGGGATGTAGTTGTCCAAAGCGTCGGCCAACTTGAAGATGGACCCACACTTGGAGCACTCGCGGTCTCCGCAGCCGTGTTCGAGCGCCTGCAGAGCCGAGCCGATGATGACAGGAATGTCGTCACCGGGGAACTCGTACTCAGTAAGCAGTTCGCGCACTTCCATCTCTACCAACTCGAGCAGCTCGGGGTCGTCGACCATGTCGGCCTTGTTGAGGTACACGACGATGTAGGGCACGCCCACCTGACGGGCGAGCAAGATATGCTCACGAGTCTGAGGCATCGGACCGTCGGCAGCAGACACTACCAGCACCGCGCCGTCCATCTGCGCAGCCCCGGTGATCATGTTCTTGATGTAGTCAGCGTGACCCGGGCAGTCTACGTGGGCATAGTGCCGCTTCTCGGTCTCGTACTCCACATGCGCCGTGGCGATGGTGATACCGCGCTCCCGCTCCTCGGGGGCGTTATCGATGGAGTCGAAACTGCGGAACTCGATATTGGGGTTCAAGCTCGCAAGGCACTTGGTGATAGCCGCGGTCAAAGTAGTCTTGCCGTGGTCCACGTGGCCGATGGTGCCAACGTTGACGTGCGGCTTTGTCCGCTCAAATTTCTTCTTCGCCATTGAATCCTCCCTTTCTACCTGATTCGCTCAGGCGGCTGCCGCAGCCAGGCAGCCGGTTTGCCTTGTTCAGTCGTTTGAGTTCCGGCCGCCCTGCTGGGCGATTATTTCCTGCGCTATCGCGCTTGGTACCTCTGCGTAGTGGCTGAACTGCATGGTGTACAAAGCCCTTCCTTGCGTCATCGAGCGCACATCGGTGGCATAGCCGAACATCTGCGCCAGCGGCACCGCCGCCCGGATGACCTGGGCACCCGCCCTGAGTTCCATGCCCAGGATATGCCCTCGACGGGAACTGAGATCACCCATCACGTCGCCCATGTATTCCTCTGGCACCACCACTTCCACATCTTCGACGGGCTCGAGCAGCACCGGGTGAGCTTTCCTAGCCGCTTCCTTGAAGGCCATCGATCCCGCGATCTTGAAGGCCATCTCCGAAGAGTCGACTTCGTGGAACGAGCCGTCGATCAACTCGACCTTGACGTCCTCCATCGGGAAGCCGGCCAGAATGCCGGTCTCCATGGCTTCTTTCATGCCTGCCTGCGCCGGTCCAATGTATTCCTTGGGCACCGCGCCGCCGACGATCTTGTTGATGAACGTGAAGCCGGTGCCTTCCTCGCTGGGCTCCATGTTGATGACCACGTGCCCGTACTGGCCGCGGCCACCAGTCTGCCGCACGAACCGAGCTTCGATCTTCTGCACAGCCTTGGTGATGCCTTCGCGATAGGCTACCTGCGGGCGTCCCACATTGGCGTCTACTTTGAACTCACGCAACAGCCGGTCGACGATGATCTCCAGGTGCAGCTCGCCCATGCCGGCGATAATAGTCTGCCCAGTCTCTTCGTCGGTGCGCACCCGGAAAGTCGGGTCTTCCTCGGCCAACTTCATGAGGCTCTCGCCCAGGCGGTCCTGGTCGACCTTGGTCTTGGGCTCTATGGCCACAAAGATCACGGGATCTGGAAAGTCCATCACTTCTAGCACGATCGCGCTGCCCGCATCGCATAGTGTGTCGCCTGTGGTGGTGCCCTTCAGCCCCACTGCCGCAGCGATGTCGCCGGAACCGACCTCAGTGATGTCGTCGCGATGGTTGGCGTGCATTTGCAGGATGCGGCCTACCCGCTCCTTCTTGTCCTTGTTGGCGTTGTAGACATACGAGCCCGCCTTAAGACTGCCGGAGTAGACCCGGAAGTACGTGAGCTTGCCCACAAACGGGTCGGACATGATCTTGAAAGCGATGGCCGAGAAGGGCTCCTTGTCGTCCGCGTTCCTGACGATCGTCTCGCCATTATGCGGGTTGACTCCCTCCACCGGCGGCACGTCCAACGGCGAGGGCAGATAGTCTGTCACTGCATCGAGCAGCATCTGCACGCCCTTGTTTTTGAACGACGACCCGCACATCACCGGCGTAAGCTCGATGTCCAGAGTGGCCTGGCGAATCCCGGCCTTGATGCGCTCCTCCGAGATGGGCTTTCCATCGAGGTAATCCATCATCAGATGATCATCGCGCTCGGCCAGAGCCTCGATCAACTTAGTGTGGTCCGCTTCGGCCCGCTCCCGCATGTCTTCGGGGATGGGACCCTCCTGCCATTCCATGCCCATGTCGTCCTCATAGAGGCAAGCCACCATGCGGACGAGGTCAATGACGCCGCGGAATTTGTCTTCACGCCCTATGGGTAGCTGAAGAACCAAGGGCCTCGCATGCAACCGGTCGATCATGGTCTGCACGCCGCGGTCAAAGTCGGCCCCTACTCGATCCATCTTGTTGATGAACGCGATGCGTGGCACGTGGTACTTGTCTGCCTGCCGCCAAACCGTCTCCGACTGAGGCTCCACCCCTGCTACCGAGCAGAAAAGGGCGATGGCCCCATCGAGCACCCGCAGGGAGCGCTCCACTTCCATCGTAAAGTCCACGTGCCCGGGTGTGTCTATTATGTTGATACGATAATCGCGCCATTCACACGTTGTAGCAGCCGATGTGATGGTGATGCCCCGCTCCTGCTCCTGGGCCATCCAGTCCATCACGGCAGCGCCGTCGTGCACTTCGCCGATCTTGTAGGTCCGACCCGTGTAGTACAGGATCCGCTCGGTCGTCGTGGTCTTGCCCGCGTCAATATGGGCCATGATGCCTATGTTCCGCACCATCCCCAGCGGATGCCGCTGAGCCACCTTTGAGTCGGTCTTATTTGCAGTCGCTTGAGCCACTATCTACTTTCCTCGTTATACAGAAGTACGAAGCCTACCAACGGTAGTGCGCAAAAGCCTTATTGGCTTCGGCCATACGCAGGAGGTCTTCTTTCTTTTTCATGGTCACGCCCGTACGATTGAAACCGTCGAGCAACTCCCCGGCCACCCGTTCAGCCATGGTGTGCTCGCGACGCGACCGACTGTGGATGACAATCCAACGGACGGCCAGCGTATACGAACGCCGGGTGGGAACTTCCACCGGCACCTGATAGTTGGCACCCCCGACCCGCCGAGACCGCACTTCCAGGGCAGGCCGCACGTTCTCAACCGCTTCCTTCAACACGCCAGCAGGATCGTTGCCGGTCCGCTCGCGAAGCAGGGTCATCGCGTCGTAAATGATGTGCTCCGCAGTGGATTTCTTGCCGTCGATCATCAACCGGTTGACCATCTGGGTGACCAGGCGGCTACGGTAGATTGGATCGGGCTGAATGTCCCGCTTAGCTGCTCTTGCTCTTCTTGCCATGGGTCCTTACGCCTTCCTGAAGCCTACTTGCCCATTTTGGCGCCGTACTTGGAACGGCCCCGTTTGCGATTGGCCACGCCTGCTGAGTCAAGAGCGGCTCTGATTATCTTGTACCGCACACCGGGAAGGTCCCGGACCCTGCCACCCCTGATGAGCACTACTGAGTGCTCCTGCAGGTTGTGCCCGATACCGGGGATGTACGCGGTGACTTCCATCCCGTTGACCAACCGTACGCGCGCAACCTTGCGGAGGGCCGAGTTGGGCTTCTTTGGCGTGGTCGTATACACACGCGTGCACACGCCGCGCTTCTGCGGCGCGCCTTTTAGGGCAGGGGTCGTAGTCCTCTTGGACTGTGCCTGTCGGCCCTTTCGGATCAACTGGTTGATCGTCGGCACACGTACTCCTAGTCTCTAGATCCGCTGGTTTTCATAAATCGTAGCCCAAGCAAGCGTATACAGCTCGCCTGGCCGTGCGGCGGGGGCGAAGTATAGCAAAGCCCGACTTGGCCTGCAAGAAGCGCTCGCACGCGTTAGGACTCTTTCGCAGCGGGGATGTCCCCTTCGAGAGCATCGCCACTACCTAACAGATCAGCCTCGATGTCATCCAGCCCCGCATCACCGGTGCCCAAGAACTCCTCGTCGGCCGTCTCGTCGCCCACTAGTGACCAACCCTTCTCGGCCAACCGCACCCGAATCTCCTCCAGGCTCTTCTGACCCAAGCCGGGAACCGCCATGAGCTCCTTATTGGTGTGACCTATCAAGTCACTGATCCGCTCGATGCCGGCTCTGCTCAACACCGAGTGCACGTAGGTGGGCAGATCAAGGTCATCCACCAGCATGTTGTACGCTTCGTTGCTCTGCGACGACCCCGTAAGCTGCGCCCATTGCTGCTCCGGCGTCAAAGTGCCGATCCCGGCATCCATCCGCCCGCCCATCATGTCGCCGAAAACGTCCATCTCGGCGGGGATACCGGCCGTCACAAGTTCGATGTTGCGGTAGGCCCGGAGCCCGGTTGCGGCAGGGATCAACTTGCCTATGATGACGTTCTCCTTGAGTCCGCGGAGTTCGTCCACCTTGCCCTCGAGAGCCGCGTCGGTGAGTACCTTGGTGGTCTCCTGGAAGGAGGCCGCCGACAGGAAGCTCTCGGTGGCCAGCGAGGCCTTGGTTATGCCTAGGATGATGTCTTCGCAGCCGGCCTGCTCGCCCCCGGCTTCGGCCATGCGCGCATTCTCCTGGTCAAAGATCAGACGGTCGATCATTCGGCCGGGAAGGAAACTGGTATCACCAGGGGTCTCCACGAGGACCTTCTTGGTCATCTGCCGCACAATCAGTTCAACGTGTTTGTCGTCGATCTGCACACCCTGAGAGTGGTAGACCTTCTGCACCTCGCCCACGATGTAGCGGGCGGTGTCGAGCGCTCCCCAGTACTTGAGCAGCTCATGCGGGTTGAGCGAGCCTTCGTAGAGCTGGTCGCCCGCCTCCACATGCTGCCCGTCCTTGACCATGATGTCGGATCGGCGGCTGATGGCGTAGCTGTGCAGTTCCTCACCCGTGTCGTCGAGGATGGCCACCTTCTTGGCTTTGTCGCTCTCTTCGATGTGCACGGTGCCGGCGAACTGTGTGATCTTGGCCTGGCCCTTAGGCTTGCGGGCCTCGAACAGCTCCACTACGCGGGGCAGACCGTGGGTGATGTCGGCTCCTGCCACACCGCCGGTGTGGAAGGTACGCATGGTGAGCTGGGTTCCCGGCTCGCCGATAGACTGAGCGGCGATATGCCCCACAGCCTCGCCGATGGCCACCAGATCGTTGGAAGCTAGTGAACGGCCGTAGCAGTATTGGCACACGCCGATCTCACTCTGGCAACCAAGTACCGAGCGGACCTTGAATTTGAGCTCCGAGTACTCCCCGAACGGGTACAGCGTGAGCAGCCGTTCCAGGATGCGCTTGTTGAGCAGCTCGTTACGCTCGTAGGCGATCTCGCCCGTAGCGGGATCGGCGACGTCGACGGCCAATACTCGACCCAGCAGCAGTTCGTTCAGACGCTCGCCCTTACGTAGCGGCATCTCGATGTACTTCTCGGTACCGCAGTCGCTCTCGCGGATGACCACTTCTTGGGCCACGTCGACCAGGCGCCTGGTGAGATACCCAGAGTCGGCCGTGCGCAGAGCGGTGTCGGCCAGACCTTTACGAGCGCCGTGCGTGGAGATGAAGTACTCCAGAACGCTCAAGCCTTCCATGAAGTTGGCCTTGATCGGGCGCTCGATGATCTCACCCTTCGGCGAGGCCATCTGGCCGCGCATGCCCGCCAGTTGGCGGATCTGCTTGAAAGAACCACGGGCTCCGGAGTTCGCCATCATGAACACCGGGTTCAAACGGCGGAAGTTCTTCTCCATGGCCTCGGCCACCTTCTCGTTGGCCTCGGCCCACAGGTCGTTCACCCGCTCGCGCCGCTCGAAGTCGGTCAGCTCACCACGCTGGTGGCTCTCCTGGATCCCACGGACCCGACCTTCGTAGACCTCGAGGATCGCCTCCTTGTCGGGCGGCACGACGATGTCGTTCTTGGATATGGTCACCCCGGCAATGCTCGCGTAGCGGAAGCCCATGTCTTTAAGGACGTCCAGCAAATGCGCCACCGCGATGGCGCCGTAGTACTCCACCAGATCGCTCACAAAGGACGACATCTCGTTCTTGGTGAAGACCTTGTTCTGGAACACGTAGTCGTCTTTGCGGATGGTGCCTTCGAGTCCGGCCTGCTCCCACTTCTCGCCAAAATACTCCTCGAGTGAGGTAACCACCGCCGAGTTGAAGATGGCCCGGCCCACCGTAGTGACTACCCGTCCCTCGTTCCAGCGGAAGATGATGGTGTCTTGGACCCCGATGAGCTTCTCGGCATAGGCATGCTCCACTTCGGAGATGTCCCAGAAGATCCGCGGCCGCGGCACCAACAGTTCCAGAGCCTTATAGTCGAACGGGTCGATCTTGGACAGATCGGGGCCATCGAAGTAGGTCAGGTAGTAGCAGCCCAGGATCATGTCCTGAGTAGGCACCGCTATCGGCCGGCCGTGGGCCGGCGACAGGATGTTGTTGGACGAAAGCATGAGGATGCGGGCCTCGGCCTGCGCTTCCACCGATAGCGGCAGATGGACGGCCATCTGGTCGCCGTCGAAGTCGGCGTTGAAGGCCGTGCACACGAGCGGATGCAGCTGGATGGCCTTACCCTCGATTAGCACAGGCTCGAAGGCCTGGATGCCCAGACGGTGCAGTGTCGGCGCCCTGTTCAGCAAGACCGGATGCTTGGTTATGACCTCGTCGAGGATGTCCCACACCTCGGGGAACTCACTCTCCACCAGCTTCTTGGCCGCCTTGATGTTCTGCACTTGCTTGCGTTCCACCAAGCGGCTCATGACGAAGGGCTTAAACAGCTCCAGGGCCATGGTCTTGGGGATGCCGCACTGGTGCAGCTTCAGTTCCGGACCGGCCACGATAACCGAACGACCGGAGTAGTCCACGCGCTTACCCAGCAGGTTCTGGCGGAAACGCCCCTGCTTGCCCTTGAGCATGTCAGAGAGCGACTTCAGCGGACGGTTGCCCGGGCCGGTGACGGCCCGGCCGCGGCGGCCGTTGTCAAAGAGGGCGTCCACCGCCTCTTGCAGCATGCGCTTCTCGTTGTTCACGATGATCTCGGGCGCTCCCAGATCGAGTAGGCGCTTGAGCCGGTTGTTGCGGTTGATCACCCGGCGATAGAGATCGTTTAGGTCGGAGGTGGCGAAGCGGCCGCCGTCCAACTGCACCATCGGGCGCAATTCCGGCGGGATCACTGGGATCGACTGCAGGATCATCCACTCCGGCCGGTTGTCGGAGCGCAGGAAACCTTCGACTACCTTGAGGCGCTTGACCGCGCGGGACAGCTTCTGCCCCTTGGAGGTCTTGATGATCTCACGAAGCGACTTGGCCTCGGCCTCGAGGTCTACGGCCGCCAGCAGCTCCCGAATGGCCTCGGCGCCCATGCCGCCCCGGAAGTACACGCCGTAGCCGAAGGGGCTGCCGTACTTCTCTTTCATCTCCCGGAAAAGGGTCTCGTCGGTGATGATGTCGCCCTTTTTGATGCCTTTGAAGGCCGTCCACAACTCGCGCAACCGCAGGGCCTGCTGGTCGGCGTAGCGCTCAAGATCGCGCAGGCGGGTGTCTGCCTCAAGGCGAAGTTCTCCTGCCCGCTTCTCGGTCTCCTCACGGGTCCATTCGGACAGAGGGGTCTCGTCGAAGCCCAGAGCGATCTCGTCGTCTTCGTCGGGTGTCGAGTTCCCCAATAGAACGGCCACGCGCTTGTCGCGCTCGGCCATGATCTTGACCTTCTGCTCGTCACGAGTGGCGAAGGTATTCTCGATGTCGGCCTGCACCAGGTCCTCGAGCTTGCCCGCGTCCCGCACCCGCTTCTCGTCATCGACGAACGTCACGATGGAGGCAGAGAAGTAGAGCACCCTCTCCAGTTGCTTGGGCGAGATGTCCAGCAGGTAGCCCATGCGGCTGGGAACGCCCTTGAAGTACCAGATGTGGCTGACCGGCGCGGCCAGGTCGATGTGACCCATGCGCTCGCGGCGCACCTTGGCCCGAGTGACCTCCACTCCGCAACGCTCGCAGATGATGCCCTTGTAGCGGACACGCTTGTACTTGCCGCAGTAGCACTCCCAGTCCTTGGTGGGACCGAAGATGCGCTCGCAGAACAGGCCATCCTTCTCGGGCTTGAGCGTGCGGTAGTTGATGGTCTCGGGCTTGGTCACTTCGCCCGACGACCAGGCTCTGATCTGCTCCGGCGAGGCCAGACCTATTCTGATGGCGTCGAATTCATTTATGTCTATCACGGGAGACTCCTATTCCCCGTCGTCAACGAAGCGGGTCAGCTCGACGCCGTCCAACTCGTTGCCCATGTCGATCTCGAACGTCTCGAGCTCAGGCGCTCCTTCGAACTCGTCGGGTTCCTCCTCGTCGTCCGACTCCTCGTCCAACTCGGACCCGGTGTGCGTGGGCACAAGCGCAGCCTGAGCCTCAGCGGCCCGCTCCTCCGCCCGGTACCGAGCGTTGAGATCGATGCCCAGCTCCTCAGCGGCCCGGAGCAGGTCGTCCTCCTCCTCGGCCACCTCGAGCGTGCCGCCCTCCTCGCTCATCACTTGGATGTCGAGGGCCAGCGACTGCATCTCCTTGAGCAGCACCTTGAACGATTCCGGCACACCCGGGCGGGCGATGTTCTCGCCCTTGACGATGGCCTCGTAGGCCTTCACGCGCCCCTGCGTGTCGTCGGACTTGATGGTGAGCATCTCCTGCAGGGTGTAGGCCGCCCCGTAGGCTTCGAGCGCCCACACTTCCATCTCGCCGAAGCGCTGGCCGCCGAACTGGGCCTTGCCGCCCAGAGGCTGCTGCGTGACCAGAGAGTATGGGCCTGTGGACCGGGCGTGGATCTTGTCGTCCACCAGATGGTGCAGCTTCAGCATGTACATGTAGCCCACGGTGATGCTCTGGTCGTACGGTTGGCCCGTGCGGCCGTTAAAGAGCACTACCTTGCCGGCCACGTGCGTACCGGGGTTGTTGTCCACACTCACCGACATCTTGACCTTGAGCGGGTCGGAGAGATCGTCAGCATGCGCAAGCGCCCAGCCGACGAGGGCCTCGTCCACGTCCACCTGAGTCGCGCCGTCGAAGACGGGTGTCGCTACCGGCGTGGGCCCGACCGCGGTACTCTCGTCGATGATGTCGTAGTACTTCTTGACCATCTTGACCTGCTCCTCGGGGGTCAGATCGTCGCCCGTCAGCAGCGGATCGCCCTCCATGCTCTTCTTGTTGCGCTTGAGCTGATAGAAGCCGTGGTGAGCGGCCCAGCCCAGGTGGGTCTCCATGACCTGGCCGATGTTCATGCGCGAAGGCACGCCCAGCGGGTTGAGGATGATGTCCACAGGATTGCCGTCCTCCAGGAAAGGCATGTCCTCTTCGGGCACGATCTTGGAGATGACCCCTTTGTTGCCGTGGCGGCCCGGCCAGCTTGTCGCCCTCGGCGATCTTGCGCTTCTTGGCCACGTACACCCGCACCAGGCGGTTGACGCCCGGGGACAGATCGTCGCCGTTCTCGCGGGAGAACTCCTTGACGTCGATGACCACGCCCTTCTCGCCGTGAGGCACCTTGAGCGAGGTGTCGCGCACCTCGCGGGCCTTCTCTTTGAAGATGGCGCGGATCAGCTTCTCTTCCGCGGTGAGCTCGGTCTCTCCCTTGGGAGTGATCTTGCCCACCAGCAGGTCACCGGACGCCACTTCCGCCCCGATGCGCACGATGCCGTCCTCGTCGAGGTCGGCCAGCGATTCCTCCGAACGGTTGGGGATGTCGCGGGTGATCTCCTCGTCGCCCAGCTTGGTGGAACGGGCTTCGACCTCATATTCCTCGATGTGCACCGAGGTGAGGACGTCGTCCTTCGCCAGCCGTTCGCTGATGACGATGGAGTCCTCGAAGTTGTAGCCCTCCCAGCTCATGAAGGCCACCAGCAGGTTGCGGCCCAAAGCCAGCTCGCCGTCCTTGGTGGAGGCGCCATCGGCCAGGACCGCGCCTGAGGCTACGATGTCGCCCACGTTCACCACCGGTTTCTGGTGGATGAAGGTGCCCTGGTTGGAGCGCTCGAACTTGAGCAGCTCGTGCGACTCCACCTCGCCGTCTTCGGTCTCGATGAGGATACGGTCGGCCGACACGCCCCTCACCTTGCCGGCCTTTCTTGGCCAGAAGAACGTCACCGGTGTCGACAGCCGAGCGGAACTCCATGCCCGTACCGATGAGAGGAGCCTCAGCCTTCAGCAGCGGCACCGCTTGGCGCTGCATGTTGGAGCCCATGAGGGCCCGGTTGGCGTCGTTGTGCTCCAAGAAAGGCACCAGCGCCGTCGCCACCGATACGATCTGCTGCGGCGACACGTCCATGTAGTCGATGTCGTCGCGCCGGGCGCTCACATACTCGCCGCCCGGGGACCGCGCCATCACGGTCTCCTCCACGAAGGTCTTGGTCTTGGGATCCACGGGCGCGTTCGCCTGGGCGATGGTGTACTTCTCTTCTTCGTAGGCCGTCAGCCACTCGATCTCCGTCGGTGACCTTGCCCTTGGGCTTGCTCACCTTGAGATAAGGAGTCTGGATGAACCCGAACTCGTTCACCGTGGCGTAGCTGGACAGCGAGCCGATGAGGCCGATGTTCGGGCCTTCCGGAGTCTCGATGGGACACATGCGCCCGTAGTGAGTGGGGTGCACGTCGCGCACCTCGATGGGGGCCCGTTCCCTTGTCAGGCCGCCCGCGCCCAGAGCGGAGAGCCGGCGACGGTGGGTGAGCCCGGCCAGCGAGTTGGTCTGGTCCATGAACTGCGACAGCTGGGAGCTGCCGAAGAATTCCTTGAGAGCCGCCACCACCGGTCGGATGTTGATGATGGACTGCGGGGTGATGGTGTCGACGTCCTCGGTGGTCATGCGCTCGCGCACCACTCGCTCCATGCGATAGAGCCCCACCCGGAACGCTTCCTGCACCAGCTCGCCCACCATGCGCAGGCGGCGGTTGCCGAAGTGCTCGTATTCGTCGAGTCGGTTGGACACCTCGTCCCACGGAAGGCTAGGGGCGACCTCGGCCAGATCGCGGGCCTCCTCCAGGAGGTGCTCGTGGTCGATAGCCAGCGGCACCGCTACCAGTTCTTTCACCAGGGCGATGATGTCGGCCTTGGTGAGGGTGCGCACGTCAAGATCGGTGTTCAGACCCAGGCGGGCGTTAAGCTTATGCCGTCCGACCCGGGTGAGATCGTAGCGCTTGGGATCGAAGCAGATGTTCCACAGCAGGTTGCGGCTGGCCTCGAGCGTGGGCGGTTCGCCCGGGCGCTGCTTCTTGAACAGCTCCACAAGCGCTTCCTCCACCGAGCGCACCGAGTCTTTCTCTAGGGTGGCCTTGATGAAGGGGTTGCCATCGAAGAGCGCAAGGATCTCCTCGTCGGAGCCAATGGAGAGCAGCCCCGGCTCGTCCTTGGTCCTCTCGGAGTCGATGCCGGCGAGAGCGCGCAGAAAGACGGTGGCCGGCAGCTTGCGCTTGCGGTCGATGCGCACCGACACAGCCGCGCGCTTGTCTATCTCGAACTCCAGCCACGAACCGCGGGCCGGCATGAGGTTGGCCACCAGCACCTGTTTCGTCGGGTCCTTGGCAGCCATGACATACGCGCCGGGTGAACGCACCAACTGGGTCACGATGACCCGCTCGGTGCCGTTGATGATGAAGGTCCCCTGTTCGGTCATCATGGGGAACTCGCCCATGAAGACGCTCTGCTCTCTGATCTCGCCCGATTCGCGATTGACGAACCGCACGGTGATGAAGAGAGGCGAAGCGTAGGTCTGGTCTTTGTCCTTGCACTCCTTGAGGGTGAGCACGGGCTCTTTGAACTCGTAGTCACCGAACTCCACCGCGTAGTTGCCGGTGTAGTCCTCTATAGGAGTGATGTCGTCGATGGTCTCTCGAAGACCCTGGGTCTTGAACCACTCGAACGAGTCGGTCTGTATGGCTATGAGGTTGGGTACGCCAAGGATATGTGGTAGTTTCGAGAAAGATTTACGCGGAAATGGAGTCTTCCTTTCGCCCAAAGGGGATCACTCCTCACAAGCCGGGTTTTTGCACAGGTTCAGCGCGCAACCATGCATGATAACACGACATGGTATGCGCAGCCAGCCCAGCCCAGGCTATATCCCAAAGGACAACCAAGGCCGAGCGTGAAGCTCGTCGGAGGGGCGCCGTGCTCCATACGGCACCCCTCCGACGATATCTAACTACTTGACTTCGACTTCGGCCCCGACTTCTTCGAGCTGCTTCTTGACGTCTTCGGCTTCGGCCTTGGGAATGGCCTGCTTGACCGGGTTCGGCGCACCGTCGACCAGGTCTTTGGCTTCTTTCAAACCAAGGCCGGTGAGGGCCCGCACTACTTTGATGACGTTGATCTTCTTCTCGCCGGCAGCCTTGAGGATGACGTCGAATTCGGTCTGCTCTTCTTCTTCCGCGGCAGCGGCGGCAGCCGGTGCGGCGGCGGCAGCCATCGGCACGGCGGCACTCACGCCGAACTCCTCTTCGAGGGCCTTGACCAGGGTGGCCAGGTCGAGTACCGACATCTTCTTGATCTCTTCGATTATCTTGTCAGCGGGCATATCTGTTCGACTCCTTCTTGTCTCTTCTCGGATGTTCCCGTTACCTGTTCTTGGCTCATGAACCTTGTGGGCTCCGCCGGCCACGCGGCCGGCGCATCGCCGTCTCGTTGTCCTGGCTAGGCGGCGCTCGCCTTGCTCTCTTGGACCTGGGCCAATACGACCACAAGTCCGCGAATGGGGCCATTCAGCACTGTCACCAGCCCCCTCAGCGGCGCGGCGATGGTGCCTACCAACTGGGCGATCAGCTGCTCGCGGCTGGGCAGCGTGGCCAGTCTTCTCCACGTCGGCTGCGGCCAGCACTGAGCGATCTAGCTTGCCCCCGCGGATGGTGGCCTTCTTCTTCTCCTTGATGAAGTCCTGGATGACCTTAGCCACCCGCTACGGGATCGCCATGGCAGTAGACGATGGCGGTGGGGCCTGCGAGAAGCTCGTCTGAGCCCCTCCACGCCGGCGTCGGCCGCCGCGATCTTGGCCAGGGTGTTCTTGACCACCTTGAGGCTGGCGTCGGCTTTCGCCAGACGAGTCCCGCAACTCGGTGGCCTCAGCGAAGGTCAGCCCGCGATAGTCTACAAAGTAGTAGACATCGGTGGCCTTGAGATCCGCAGTGATCTCCTTGACTGCTGCGATCTTGTCCGGTCTCGGCATACTTAACTCACCTCCTCTAAAGAAAATCGTCCACCTCCAAAAGCAGAGGCGGACGATGACTTCACAGGCTCTATCGAGCCGTTATGTCGGTCTCACTCTGCCTCGGCTGGCGGGTCGGTCTAAACCCGTTCCGCTTCTGCCGCCGTGGCGGCACCAGCTGTCTTTGGCGGATAGCGACGGGGATTATACCCGGTTATCGCTTCTTCTTCAAGCAGCGCGCGGGTCTTCGAGGTGTCCAGCGGGACACCCGGGCCCATGGTGGTGGTCATGGTGATGCTGCGCAGGTACTTGCCCTTGGCCGAGGCCGGCTTGGCCCGAACGATCTCGCCCAGCACCTCGCCGTAGTTGGCCACCAGCTGCTCGGCGGCAAAGGACTTCTTGCCCACGATCAGGTGGATGACGCCGAACTTGTCGGTGCGGTACTCGACCTTGCCGGCTTTCATGTCGACTACGGCCTTGCCGATCTCGAAGGTCACGGTGCCGGCCTTGGGATTAGGCATGAGACCCCGCGGGCCCAGCACCCGGCCGAGCTTGCCGACCACGCCCATCATGTCCGGGGTGGCGATGGCGGCGTCGAAGTCGAGCATGCCACCCTCGATCAGGGCGGCCAGGTCTTCGGCGCCCACGATGTCGGCGCCGGCGGCTTCGGCCTCAGTAGCCTTCTCGCCCTTGGCGAACACCGCCACCCGCACCGTCTTGCCGGTGCCGTGAGGCAGCATGCACGTGCCGCGCACCTGCTGGTCGGCGTGCCGTGGGTTGACGCCGAGTTTGATGTGCACTTCGACGGTCTCGTCGAAGTTGGCCGTGGTGACGCTCTTGAGAAGAGTGGCGGCCTCGAGCGGTGTGTAGATCCGGCCCGGCTCGACGGCCTTCTTGGCTTCTTTGAAGCGCTTGGAATCCTTGCTCATCGTGATACCTCCTGGTGGTCAGACGGGCCCCTCGACCCTCCCACCTTCCGGCCCGCTCGCGCGGGCATGTCGGCCGCTTCGCGGCGACCGCTTACTCGACTATGGTCACTCCCATGCTACGCGCCGTGCCGGCCAGGATGCTCATGGCCGCGTCGATGTCGTTAGCGTTGAGGTCGGGCATCTTCACTTCGGCGATCTGCCGAAGCTGGTCCTTCGTGATCTTGCCCACCTTCTCCTTGCGCGGGCTGCCGCTACCCTTGGCGATGCCGGCCGCATTGCGGATGAGCACCGCGGCGGGTGCCGTCTTGAGGACGAACGTGAAGGAGCGGTCTTCGAAGACCGTCAGCTCCACAGGCACCACCTGATCGATGCGGTCCTGGGTGGCCGCGTTGTAGGCCTTACAGAACTCCATGATGTTCACACCGTGCTGACCCAGCGCTGGGCCCACCGGCGGCGCGGGGGTCGCTTTGCCCCCCACGATCTGCAACTTGACTATAGCCCGTACCTTCTTAGCCACCTTGAATCTCCGTCTCTATCTGTAGCCGTCTGCGCTCAGGGAGTCCGACCGACCTAGATCTTTTTGACCTGCTCGAAGCCCAACTCGGTGGGTGTATCCCGCCCGAAGATGGACACCATTACCTTGAGCTTGCTCTGCTCTATGTTGACCTCGGCCACTTCACCGGTGAAATCGGTGAGCGGCCCGCTGATCACCCGCACCTGGTCGCCCACAACGAACTCGGCCTTAGCCTTGGGCTTCTCGACTGTGGAGGTGTGCAGGATGCGATCGACCTCCGCGGGCATGAGCGGGGTGGGCTTGTTCTCCGACCCGACGAAACCCGTGACACCAGGGGTGTTCTTGACCAGCGACCAAGAGTCGTCGGTGAGGATCATCTTCACCAATAGGTAGCCGGGGAAGATACGCTTCTCGATCTGTATCTTCTCGCCGCCCTTGGTCTCTACCACCTGCTCGGTGGGAACCACTATCTCTTCGAAGTACTGCGCTTGGTTCATCGACTGGATGCGGTGCTCCAGATTGGTGCGGGCCTTGTTCTCGTGCCCCGAGTACGTGTTTATGACGTACCATTTTGAGTCCATCGAAGTGACCGCCTCAGGTGTGGTTGTGTGCTCAGCCATCGCTCAGCCCAGCCCCACGGCGCTGACTATGAGATTCCAGATGAAGTCGAACACTCCGATGAACACCCCGGCGATGGCGACCGCGACGATCACTACCCCGGTGGACTTGACGAGCTCCTTGCGCGGCGGCCAAGTGACCTTGCCCATCTCGATGCGAACTTCGCGGAAGAACGTCCGCACCCGGCCACGAGGCTTAGTGCTAACGGATCCCCGGGGACCCGTGGACGAACTCGAACGCGACACCGAGGCTCGGGCGGAGGTACGACCGACCGCGCCCGCAATCCGCCCGACCGGTTTGGCCTGGGGCTTCTGGGCGTTTGTGGATTTCGGGACTTTCCCCGTTTGACCCGCCGCTCTATCGCTCTCTATCTTTGCCATCGCCTCGACTCTGCCGTTGAAGAAAACTGGCAGGGCAGGAGGGATTCGAACCCCCGGCCACCGGTTTTGGAGACCGGTGCTCTACCAGCTGAGCTACTGCCCTACGCTATACGCTCGTTCCGCTACGGGATTACTTGGTCTCTTTGTGGACCGTGACCTCACTACACCACTTGCAGTACTTACGCAGTTCGATCCGTTCTGGATCGTTGCGCTTGTTCTTCATAGTGTTGTAGTTACGGCGCTTGCACTCTTGGCAAGCCATCGTCACCCGAACCCGCATTACTTCACCGCTTCCTAGTCATTGAAACGCCCGTGAATGCTACCACAAACGGAGGTAGCGGCGAGAGGACTCGAACCTCTGACACGCGGATTATGATTCCGCTGCTCTGACCAGCTGAGCTACGCCGCCCCGTTCTGCAACCCGCTTCGGAGCGAAGTTTCGGCCGCCGAGTGCGCACTGGACGGCACGATGTGTCGTCCTCAGTCGCATCCGTAGCGCTACTACGCCTGCTCCCTGCGTCCTCGCCTCGTGCATGTCCACCGCGTCCCTGTCGGCGAAACCCCGCTCCGAAGCGGGTTGTATGGAGCCCCCATTCGGACTTGAACCGAAGACCCCTTCCTTACCATGGAAGTGCTCTACCACTGAGCTATGGAGGCCCACTTAGCCAGCCTGCCGCTGACCACCTCGCCGGCCGCCTATAGGTCATATGGTGGCGGGGCGAGGATTTGAACCTCGGTAGGCATCGCCGACAGATTTACAGTCTGCTCCCTTTGGCCACTCGGGCACCCCGCCACGCGCAAAACCAGCCGCTGAGGCGAACACGCATGATACCCAAAGGCCAGGGTCGTTTCAAGAATGGCGGGAACCGATGAGTCACGCTTCTGGGCACCCAGCAAATCGAGGGCTTGCGCGCCTAGCTCAGCGCGTTGCGGCGCTTCATAATCGCAACCGTCACCGCGGTAGTAGCCACTATCAGCCCTCCTAGAAACAGCCCCGCCCTAGCCTGACTGACCTGGCCGCTGCTCTCCATCCAAATGAAGTAGGAGAATAAGGGCCTTGGCCGGAATTGCATCCACTCGGCAATCCATACCGCCGGCGAGTATTTGGTGATCTGCTCCACTACCCCGGCGACGATGGCTGCAAAAAGCACCACCACAGCCGATGCTGAGAGAGCCGAGAGCGCGTTGCGCAAGAGAACCCCGGTGGACACTCCCAGCGTGGCCACGGCCATGATGACCAATGGCGCCCTGGCCAGAAGCGAGAGACTCCAGCCTACAGCCTCCGGAGCGGCATCCACCTGCAGAGGAAAAGCATGCACTGAGATGAGGCCCCACAGCATCAACGCCACCCAGGAGGCGAACATCAGCCACAGCCCCGCGATCCAAGTAGAAACCACTTTGGCGACCACCAGTCTCGCCCTGCCGCTGTGCTGCACCAGGACCTCTTTGATGGAATTGCGGCTCCACTCTCCGGCCACGTGAAAAGCGGCAAAGATGAGTAGCGCGAACACACCCAATGCCGAAGTCGAAACCGCCGCCGCCAACCCGGCCGCGCCCAAGGGTTGCTGGGTAGCGCGCGCCAGGTTCACGCTTGACTTGACCTCTTCCACCCACCTGGCGTTTTCGGCCTCCATCTGTGCCTGCATCTGAGCCAGAGCCTCGTCGTACTCCGGCCCTGCCGTCAGCCCCATATCTTCAGGAGTGGGGACGTAGTTCATGGTCTCCAGATTGTTCAGTGCAGCCTCAAGCTGACCGCTTGCCCCTCCCTGCAACCCTATTCCATAGAAAACCGAGATGAGCATGACGACGATCGTGGTGGTGACGAACATGGGGCCGCGAAACTTCCTGAGTTCTGCCCGCACGCCCCGGATCATTGCCGTGCCCCCGTCAACTCAAGAAAGCGCTGTTCCAGCGAGGTGTTCTCGCGCACCAACGTGTCTGGAGGTATGCCGGCTGCCAGAAGCGCGGTCGCTACTTCCCTGTTCTTGGCTCCTTCGATGTAGAAGACGCCCGAGCCGGGACTGGTGGCTTGGAGGTGAGACAGAGCTCTCGCCGCGGCTTGGTGATCTGCGGAGTCGACCACCAACCGTACGCGCTCGTTGGCGCCGCCCACCTGCAGAGGGCTCCCCACCTCGAGCAACCGGCCACTGCTGAGGATGCCCACCCGGTCGCACACCTTCTCTATCTCGCCCAACTGGTGGCTGGAGACAAGGACAGTGGTACCGGCCGCTGCCTCCTCCTTCATCAGGCGGCGCAGCCATTCGATGCCGGCGGGATCAAGACCGTTGGCGGGTTCATCGAGAACCAGCAGTTCGGGCTTGCCCATGAGTGCCTGCGCAAGGCCAAGCCTCTGCCTCATGCCTTGGGAGAACTTCTTTATTGGCTTCTTGCCAACATCTGCCAGCCCCACCCGCTCCAGAGTCTCGCGCCTGACCGACTTCGCGACGGGCACCTTGCGCGTATCGCTCATGGTGGCAAGGAACCTATCGGCAGTCATCCAGGGATAGAAGGCCGGCTCTTCGACCACCGCCCCCATGCGAGCCAGAGTGCCGGCTGAGATGGGGACCTCATCACCCAAGATGCGTGAACTGCCCCTGGTCGCGCTGGTCAAGCCCAGTAGGACTCGAAAGAGCGTGGTCTTGCCGGCGCCGTTGGGCCCAAGCAACCCGAAGATCTCGCCCTCGCGCACCTCGAGCGTGAAATCCTCGAGCGCCGCCAGAGCCCTATAGTGCTTAGTGAGCCCGGTGCAGTCTACCGTTGCCAAGTCCCCCCCAATCTTCCGCTGTCACAGCTTCCGACTCAGCCTCTGACCGTCCCCAATCTCCCGGCCAGGCGCCCACGATAGCATCCGCCTGGGCGGCTACACAATCGTCCGCATCCGCGGCACCGTGATGCTGGCCTCCTTCAAGAACAACACCCGCGCATCCTCGCCCATCTTGGCCAGCGCGGCGTCCACGGCCTCCTGCGCGCTCGCGAAGGGAGTCATGAACATGGCCTCCACGTCCTCGGCTCTGAGAGAACTGACCATCCAGATGTCCGCCCGCTCCAGGATGGAGGCGATGCGGGCCGGCTGCTGCACGCCCAGCTTGTACTCCTCCAGATTGGCGCGCTCGAGCGCCTGGGCCGGCGAATCGGCGGCCGCCAGCATGTCGAAAAGGGTCTGGTTCTCTCCCAGACCGAAGGGGCACTCCGAGACCACGATGAGCACGCCTCCGTCTTCGACGGCCAAGGCCCCGCTCTGGATGGCCTTGTTGGTCTGATAGAGATTGCAGTCCATGGGATGAGGCGCCACCGCCACCACCACCTCGTAGGGCCGCTCGATCTCCAGCACGAACTGCTTGTCGGCCTGCGCGATAGCGCGGGGGAAGGCGTCGTCCAAGGCGCCCGCCGCCGCGAAGCCCACCTTGTGGTCTTTGTCCAGCACCAGTTGGATGGTGTAGATCTGCTTGCCGGCGACGCCTACGGCCATGGCCTCTTCAAGATCCTCGTGCACCGGGTTGCCTGTCAAGCACGAGCGTCTCGGAACCGGCCTCCATCGAAAGCTTGTGATTGGCCCAGACGGTCTGGTAGCCGGCCAATCCGGGAAACAGCGACTTGCGGCCACCCGTGTAGCCGGCGAAGTAGTGCGGCTCCACCGAGTTGATCAGAAGCACGCTATGGGCTTCGGCCAGCAGCCGGTTCACCTGGATGTCGGTGCCGCGCGAGGTGTGGCCCAGGTGGACCAGTTGCCCCTTGTCTTTGGCGTCGTGGCAGAAGATGCGACCGGCATGGGCTTTGGCCAGGTCGACCCCGAACAGATGCTCGATCTCGGCCGGAAGCGCCGCCCGATGCGTCCCGGTGGCGATGACGAAGGACAACTGCCGGCCGAGGCCGTCGCACACGCCGCTCCGGTCGGGGCCGCGCAGCCATTCCTCCAATTGCGGCCGCAGCACACGCAGGACCTCAGCCGATGGGGTGGGCCGAGTGGAGTCGTTGACCACCACAAGCAGGGGCGACGGCGCCCCGGCCAGGAACTCGATGAACTCGGCCCCCGGTACAGCTATGGCCGCCCGCAACACCGCATCGGGGTCGGCGGCCCGCTCCACGTTGGCGCCCAGCACGCCGGCCACCCGCTGGGGGTCTAACTCGACCGGGGTGGTCCCGGTGCCCCAAGGCACGTCTATGCGCATACTTGCTCCTCACCGCCACGCAACCCGACGTCGCGGGACTCCATGGTTTCTCCAGTGTGCTCGTTTCCGGCCCGTCAAGCCTAGCGCAGGCCTTGGCTCGGCCGCAAGACGACTGACGACCGCGAAGGTGCCGAGCGCAGCGGCGCCGGACGGCAGGCCCGACCGGTTTCACTGTAGAATCGCTGAAGCAAGCAGTCCTATCGCACGTGGGAGTCACAGCCATGGAGCACTTCAGCTACAGCATCGCCCCAGAGGTATTCGAACGCTTCCCCGGCTACGTGCGCGGCGTCGTGATCGCCCACGGAGTCAAGAACGGCCCCTCCCCCGCTGAGCTGGTGCAGATGATGCGAGAAGCAGAAGCGTCGGTGCGGGCGCGAGTCAATATCGAGCAGATAGCCGAGGAACCCCGCATCAAATCGTGGCGCGAAGCCTATCGGGCTTTCGGGGCCAAACCGGCCGAGTTCCGTTCGTCGGTGGAGGCCATGGCCCGCCGGGCGTTGCGCGGCGACGAACTGCCCGCCATCAACGCCCTTGTCGATATCGGCAACGTCATGTCGCTGCGCCATCTGATCCCGGCCGGCGGTCACGCCATCGACCTGTTGAACGGCGACATCGAACTCCGCTTCGCCACCGGCGAAGAGGAGTTCGTGGCCTTCGGCACTGAGCAGATGGAGCACCCCCTGCCGGGCGAGGTCATCTTTGCCGAGGGCAACACCGTCCTCACCCGCCGTTGGACCTGGCGACAGGGCAATCACACCTTGACCCTGCCCGAGACCACGGCCATCGAGTTCAACGTGGACGGGTTGCCCCCCGTCACCAAGTCAGACATCGAAGCCGCATGCGTCGAGGTGGCCGAGCTGATCGGGCGCTTTTGCGGCGGTACCAGCCGCATCGACTACCTGACGGCAGAGACGCCCCGCATCTCGCTGGCGCCATAGAAAGACCCCCGGGGCCTTGCGGCGCCCGGGGGTCGTCAAATCGTTCTGAGAGGCGCCCGCCCGGCGGGCCGCGCGACTCTGTGGCTCGGTGGCTCCGCTGGCTAGACCGCCTCCACCACAGTGGCGATGCCCTGGCCGCCGGCGATGCAGAGCGTGGCCAAGCCGTAGCGAGTACCGCGCTTCTTCATCTCATGCAGCAAGGTCACGAATATCCTGGCTCCGGAGCAACCCAACGGATGCCCGAGAGCGATGGCTCCACCGTTGACGTTGATGTCGGCCAAGCGATGGCCGATGCCCAGGTCCTTGATACACGCCAACGCCTGAGCGGCGAAAGCTTCGTTGAGTTCGATGAGCCCCATGTCGTCGAAGGTGAGGCCGGCGTTGGCCAGCGCCTTGCGGCTGGCAGGGGCCGGCCCGATGCCCATGATCTCCGGAGAAACACCGGCGATGCCCATGCCCCTGATGACCGCCATGGGCTTGAGGCCTCTTCTGGTCGCCTCTTTGGCCGACATGACCAAAGTGCACGCGGCACCGTCGTTACGGCCCGAGGCGTTGCCGGCCGTCACCGTGCCGCCGTCTTTGAAGACGGGCGGTAGTCCAGCCAACCCTTCCAGCGTGCTCTTCCGCGGATGTTCATCGGTGTCGAAGACAACCGTGGCCTTGCGCTGCTTGATCTCCACCGGCACGATCTCGTCCTTGAAACGTCCGGACTCTATGGCGGCGAAGGCTCTGTTCTGGCTCTCCAGCGAGAACGCGTCTTGCTCTTCCCGGCTGATGCCGTATTTGACCGCCAGGTTCTCGGCGGTGAGACCCATGTTCAGGTTGGCGCCGTAGACCTCGATGGGCTGCGAGCGCGGCTGGCTCTCGGTATTGGAGTCGACCAACACGGCGTTGCCGGCCCCATATCCGTAGCGGGCACCACGCAGATAGTAGGGGGCCTTGCTCATGTTCTCCACCCCACCCGCGAGGATGATGTCGGCCTGACCGGCCATGATGGACATGGCGGCGTTGTGGATGGCCGTTAGACCCGAGCCACACTGCCGCATCACCGTGTAGGCCGGAATCTCGATGGGCATGCCCGCCTTGAGCATGGCCACCCGAGCCAGGTTGGCGGCGTCGGCGCTCTGCTTGGTCTGGCCGAGGATGACCTCGTCCACCGCCTCCGCCTCTACCCCCGCCTGCTTCAGGGCTTCCAGGATGACTATCTTGCCCAGATCCTCCGGCTCGACGTCCTTGAGTCCTCCGCCCAGCCTACCTACCGCCGTTCTCACGGCACTGACGATCACAACTTGTTCCATGAGACCTTTTCCGTTGTTTGTTGCGCTGCTATGTCTTCTGCTTCAAGCTTCTGCAAGTTTACTTGAACGGCTCCAATACGATCTCTCCTAGGTCGACGTCCGTCTGCGTGTAGACCTCGATGACCATGGAGGCATAGCCGTCCAAGTCGATGCCCACCCGATAGTCGGTGTTCTTCTCCAGCCCTTCGAACTCGAAGTCGCCGTAGCTGTCGGAGCGGGACTCGATTGTCTGACCCCCACCTTCCAGTGTGATCTTCACACCCTCGGCGCACTCGCCGGGGAAGTCACGCCGAACCACTTCACCCACCACAAACTTCTTGGGCAGACCGAAGTACTTGACCGTCGGAGAAGTGCCGTATTCGGGATGGTAGACCTCAGGGCTGAGAGCAGCCGCGGCTTTGGCGATCTCACTGTTGGCGTCGTCCAGGTCGCCGAAGATGAGTGCTCCGGTGGGGCAGGCCTCCACGCAACGGGGCAGCGCCTCGCCTTCGTCCAGCCGGTGGGCGCACATGGTGCACTTCTGCGGAATATCGAGCTCGGCGTTCCAGAACACCACTCGGTAAGGACAAGAGCTGACAATGGCCTTCTGTCCCTTGGCCTTGGTGGGGTCGATGATGACGATGCCGTCCTCGCGCCGGTACACGGCCTCATCGGCGGCCACCTCGATGCAGGGCGCCTTCTCGCAGTGCATGCACGGCGTGGGGATGTAGTCGAGCTTGGGCTTGGGAAAACTGCCCCGCTCGACCTCTTTGATCTGCATCCAGAACTGCCCGTCAAGCGGCTGAGGGGCCGAGTACGGGCTGTAGTCGTTCTCGAAGTACTCGTCGCGGCAGGCTAGAAAACAGTTGTAGCAACCGCTGCACTTGGTCACATCAAAAAGCATGCTCAGGCGTGCCATCTGACTAGCCCTCCCATTTCTCGATCTCGATGAGGCAGGAATTGGGCGTCATGCCCGGCACGTTCTTGGACATCATGCGTGAGGGGGTGAGCATGGCCACGCACCCACCCCGGTCCATGGAGTCTGCTTCGCCCGGCTGCAGCGGATCGTACAGGGCCGAGGATGCGTAGCTGTGGATAGTGCCGGGGCGGATGCGCCCGGTGATGACCGCCATGCAAAGCACCGAGGCGCGGTCGTTGTAGAGCCGCACGATATCGTGGTTGTTGATGCCGCGCTCAGCCGCGTCCTCGGGGTTGACGCGCACCGGCCACCACGGATGCCCGTCCTTCTTGATGCGGTGGGTCTCGATGTCGTTGAGCCAGTCGGTGTGCTTGTCGTAGTGACAATGGAACGAGAACCGCGGATGCGGGGAGATAAGCTGAAGTGGGTACTTATCGTACAGCCCGGGTGTCCTGTAGCCCTCGAAGCTCTGGATGTACCGCGGCACCACCGGACGCTCGTCGTCGTCGGGGAAGTACTGCTTGAGGCTCTCCGACGCGAACTCGATCTTGCCGCTGAAAGTGCCCAACTCGCCGCCCTTATCGGTGAGGCGCTTGTTGTTACCCGGGTCGGGGGTGTCGCAATCCCTACCCTCGTAGAACCAACGCAGCCCAGGGGTGGCCTTGTAGTCGTCCTTGATGTTGATGATGTGGTAGCCCTTGCGGTTGAACTCTTCCCAGCTCACCTCGTTCGGCAGGTCGGAGATCTCGAAGAACTTCTTGACCCAGTCGGCCTCGGTCTTGCCACCATCGGTGTACTCGTTACGCAGGTCCATCTTCTCGAAGATAAGCGCGAAGATCTCGTAGTCGGACTTGGACTCCCAAAGAGGCTCGATGCACTTCTGCTCGCGCACGACCACGCGGTAGTTGCAGCCACTGCTGGCGTGCCAGGTGTAGCCGTTGACGGCCGCCCATTCGCCGATGTCGTCGCGCTCGAAGTTGGTGCAGGCCGGCAGGATGACGTCGGCCATGCGGGTCTCGCTGTTGAACCAGACGTCCTGATTGACCACGAACTCCAGCTTGGGGCTCTGGTACATGCGCACCCACTTGGTGGTGTCGGCCATGGTGCCCATGAAGGACCCACCGTAGCGGTACCACAGCTTGATCTCGGAGCAACCTTCGGCCGGGTAGTTGAAGTGAGTGAACTGCTGCTCCAGCGACTTGCCGCAGAAGCCCTCGCCGTGCCACTCGACGTGTCCTTCGAGGATGGCTTCCGGCACCGTGAGCCGCCACAGACGCTGCGGGTTGTTGTTCACGGGGATGTAGTCGCAGGCCATGGGTGGACATCGACACACGCCCGGCGGGCTCACCGTAGGCTGGGAACCAAACAGTGGTGTCGTTGGGCGCGCCCATAGTGGTGCCCCAGATGCCGCGGCCCGGAGCGCCCAGACCCTGCATGGCCTGCAGCAGCACCATCATGCGGGCCCACTCGGTGGCGAACGCCTGCCGGCAGGCCCCGCCTTCGCCGCCGCGCGATCCGCCGGAAAGAATGGTGCGCTTGGCGGTCCACTCGCGCGCCAGCGTGCGGATGACCCGGGCTTCGACGCCGGATTCCTCGGCAGCCCACTCGGGAGTCTTAGGCACCCCGTCGGTCTCACCCAGGATGTACTCCTTGAACTCCTCGAAGCCGAGGGTGCGATCGCGGACGTAGTCCTTGTTGTAAGTGTCTTCGGTGATCCACACGTACGCTACGGCCATAGCCAGGGCCGCGTCGGTGCCCGGCCGCGGGGCGATCCACTTGCCCCCCATGACGGCGTTGGTGTAGTTGTGGAAGGGATCTATGAAGACCATCTTGACGCCCTTCTCCTTGAGCCACTGCCGCCAAAGGGCGGAGTCCTGGCCGGAGTAGGTGCCCCGAGTGGTATCCGGGTCGTTGGACCAGTAGACGATCATCTCTGCGTTCTGCAGGGCGTCGCTCAGCATGTCGTAGGGCTCGGGCATACCCAGCCGCCACTGGAAGCCGTAGGTGTGAGTCGCCCCCCAGTGCCACCCCTCCCAGCTGTCAGGGTTGTCGAGCACCGGGGTGCCTTCCACCATGTTGAGGAAGCGGGCGAACGGGCCCCATCTTGTAGCCGACGATGCCCCAGTTGTGATGCGAGGAGGTCAGGCCGCTGATGGCCGAACCACCGTATGTCTCTTTGACGCGCGTGAGCTCGGAAGCCACCAGCGTGGCCGCTTCGTCCCAGGAGATGCGTACATAGCGCGACTTGCCGCGGTTCTGCGGGTTGCGCTCGCCGTTGGGATCGAAATCCACCCGCTTCATGGGGTACTTGATGCGCTCGTCGGAGTAGATGCGACGACGCTCCGCATGTACGCAGGGTGAGAGTGTGACCTTCTTGGGCGGGGAGTACTCCTTGCCGTCGGCCTCGATGACCCAAGGCTTCGTAGTCGTCCGGGTCGACCACCAGCGGCCTGATCCTGACGATCTTTCCGTCTTTGACGTATACGGACACCGGCCCGCTATTGGTGCAGTTCGCGAAGACCTTTTCAGCCATCAAACATCAGCTCCCGGACTAGTGGGGATCGAAACTCGAGGGGCTAAACGATATCTCGATATTATTGGATAATACTGTTAATATCGTAGAGTAGGTTGCGTCGATTTGCAAGGAGTGCGGACGCTCTGCGACCCGCAAACCGCGTCGGGGGAGCCATGGCGACGACGACAGTATCGCGAGACACCGACGCCTTCCAGGTGAGAGCGCTGACCCGGGGCCTCTCTATCTTATGCCTGTTCGACGTCGACAACCGGGAATGGACCATAGACGAGATGGCCGAGCAGACCGGCTTGGTTCGTATGACGGTCTATCGGATGGCCCGCACTCTCGAGTCCATGGCGTTTCTGGTACGAATCCTTCGACCAACCACTACAGGTTGGGGCCGGCCATCATCGCCATGCGATACGTCTCCGACGACCAGTCGGGTTTTGTGAATGCAGCGCGCCCCTTTCTGGAAGTCGCTTGCGCGTGAGACGGGTGAGTCCGTCACGCTCGCCGTCGAGGTCGATGGCTATCCGGTTTGCGTGGACATCATCAACACCACTCGCCCCTTCAAGCGCCGCACCGCTCCCGGACGAATCTTGGGCAACGTGGCCACGGTGCACGGCAAGCTATTCAATGCGTTCGAAGCCCCGCGGAGAGACAGGCGATGCTGGCCAAACCCGTGCTGCAGAGAATGACCGACACTGTCGTCGATCGCGAGGCCATCTTGGCGGAACTGGATCAGGTCGCCCACGATGGGAGTGGCCTACGACATCGAGGGCACCTACAGCGGGCCTCTGCGCGGTGGGGGCCCCTGTGCGCGATCAGTTCGGCGCTGTAGCCGCGGCGATGTCGGTGGTCATGCCGGCCGGGCGCTTCGGGCCGGCCGAGAGGGCGCTATGCACCGAGGCGGTCAAGAAGGCTGCCACTGTCGTTCTCGGCCTACCTAGGTTGGACTCCTGGACGGTCTTCCACCTAGTTTGGCTCAACCGTGTTCCAGAGACACCATTGACTACAAGCTCACGAAAGGTATAGTCCCTAGGCCAAGACTCCTTGAAGACCCTTGTGAAGTCGCCGTTGACACCCCTCCTTCGAAAGGACCCGATTGCGATGGCAGACGAGAAGCGCAAGAAGGTCGACGTTAGCGTCGACAAGGTAACGATCAAGAACTTGGCTATGGGGGGGCTACTGGGAGGCGGCGGAGAGTGCTTCGTCGACGTCAAGGACGGCAAGGCCGTAAGGATCAGGCCGTACAAGTACGACTGGAAGACAGGATTTCGAGAAGCTCAGACCCCTGGACCATCGAGCGCAACGGCGAGACGCTGAGGCCCCTGGCCAAAGCCCTTCCGGCACCGTTCTCGCTCGCTTACAAGAAGAGGACGTTTTCGCCCAACCGGGTGAAGTTCCCCATGGTGCGGGTCGACTGGGACCCGAACGGCGAGCGTAATCCCCAGAACCGCGGCAAAAGCAAGTACAGGCGGATCTCCTGGGACGAAGCCGATCGACATCATCGCCGCCGAGATCAGACGGATCCACAAGGAATATGGCCCGCTCGCCATCCTCGCCCAAGGCGATGGCCACGGCGAGAACAAGACCATCCATACCCCCCACGGCCACCAGGCCCGGCTGCTCGACATGATGGGCGGGTTCACCCAGCAGGTCCGCAACCCGGACAGCTGGGAAGGCTGGTACTGGGGAGCCAAGCACGTGTGGGGCCAGGGCTTCCAAGGCATGATGTCGCCGGCGGCCAACCTCATCAAGGACATCTCCGAGAATTGCGACATGGTGCTCAAGTGGGGCTGCGACGAAGAGACCACCCCTTGGGGCTTCACCGGCCAGTACGCCAGCCGCATCTCCCAGTTCTGGACGCGCGCGGGCATCAAGCAGGTGTACATCTGCCCCGACCTCAACTACGCCGCCGCGGTCCACGGTGACAAGTGGATCCCGGTGCTTCCCAACACCGACGCCGCTCTGCAGCTGGCCATCATCTATGTGTGGCTGACTGAGGACACCTGGAACAAGGAGTACGTCAAGACCCACGCGGTCGGCATGGATGAGGTGGCCGAGTACGTTCTGGGCAACGACGAGGACGGCCACAGCCAAGACCCCCGAGTGGGCCTCGAAGATCTGCGGCGTGCCTGAGTGGACCATCAAGGCCCTAGCGCGGGAGTTTGCCAAGAACATCACTTCGATCATCCACTACTTCGGCGGTTCGGCCTTCCGCGGCCCGTACTCGCACGAACCCGGCCGGCTGGAGTGCGTGCTGTTGGGCATGCAGGGGCTCGGCGGGCCCGGCGTGCACCAGTGCCAGATGACCTACTTCGGCATGCCTCGGGCCGAGGGTCTGGGAAGCGTCCGCTTCTTCAACCCCGATCTGCCCGAGCGACTCACCAAGCCCTGCTGGACCACGGTGCACGCTTGGGGCCCGCAGCTCATCCCCAAGACCCTCATCCAGGACGCCATCATGAAGGCCCCGTTGGTCTTCCACGGCAGCGGCGGCCAGGAGTGCCAGACCGAGGAGCAGTTCACCAAGCTACACCTACCCGATCGCGAAGGAAAAGGGCGGCGTCCGCATCCACATGATGTGGACCGACACGCCGTGCCGCATCACCTGCTGGAACCACGGCAACTGGACTATCGAGGCCATGAAGGACCAGAGCATCGAGTTCGTCTTGGCTCAGCACCCTTGGCTGGAGAACGACTGCCTCTACGCCGACATGATCCTGCCGGCCAACACCACGCTCGAGGTCGAGGACATCGTCACCACCACCCGGCAGGGCCCACACTTCGCCAGCGTCTCCATCCAGGAGCAGTCGATCCTCCCGGTGGGCGAGTCGAAGAGCGACTACGAGATCGTGGCCGACCATCGCCGAGACGTTGGGCAAGGGCGACGAGTTCAGCGGCGGCCTCTCCACCCTGGACCTGCAGAAGCTGGTCTTCGACGCCATGAAGATGGACAAGCTCACCACGTGGGAAGACTTCTACGAAAAGAAGACCTACGTGTACGCCACCGCCCACGACTGGGAAGCATGACCCGCCAGGCTTCCGCAAGTTCTACGAGGACCCGAAGGCGAATCCGCTTCCGACCCCCACCGGCCTGCTTGGAGTTCTACTCCGAGGCGCTGGCAGTGCACTTTCCCGACGACAAAGAACGCCCACCGTTCCCGAAGTGGGTGCCGAAGGGCATCACGCACGACGAGGACCTCTCGAGCGAGCGCGCCGACATGTTCCCGCTGCTGCTGATGTCCAACCACCCGCGCTGGCGCACGCACGCCCAGGGCGACGACATCAGCTGGACCCGTGAGACCCCGACCGGCAAGGTACTGGGCTTCGACGGCTACCGGTACGAGCCCATCTGGATCAACCCGGCCGACGCTGCAGACACGCTGCATCAACGACGGCGACGTGGTCAAGATCTTCAACGAGCGCGGCATCGTGCTCGTGGGCGCCCGCGTCTGGGAGCGCATCCGACCCGGCGTGGTCTACGTAGATCACGGTGCGCGGCACGACCCACTGGTGCCCGGCAAGGTGGACCGCGGTGGCGCCATCAACACCATCGCCCCCAACGGGCTTACGTCGAAGAACTGCTGCGGCCAGGCCACGAGCGGCTACCTGGTAGACGTTGCGAAGGTCAAGAACGAGGAATGGGAGAAATGGCGCAGGGAGCATCCTGAGGCTTTCGCCAGAAAGTACGACCAAGGTGCAGGCTTGCGCTTCGACGCCTGGATAGAGGGAGACGACAAATGAAGGCTTTCGTCATCGACGTCGAGCTCTGCGTAGGCTGCTACGCCTGCCAGTTCGTCTGCAAAGACGAGCACGTCGGCAACGACTGGTCGCCCATCGCCAAACCCCAGCCCGACACCGGCCAGTTCTGGATGAGGCTGGACGAGCACATCCGCGGCACCGTGCCCAAGGTCGAGATGCACTACATCCCGAATCCGTGCATGCACTGCGCCGAACCCCCGTGCGTGCCGCCGTGCCCGATCGAGGGCGCCATCTACAAGCGCGAAGACGGCCTGGTCATCATCGATTCAGAGAAGTGCACCGGTTGCGGGCGCTGCGTGGATGTCTGCCCGTACGCGGCCATCTACTTCAACGACGACCTCCACCTGGCGCAGAAGTGCACCGGTTGCGCCCACCTGCTGGACGGCGGCGAGTGGACGGTGCCCAGATGCGTCGATGCCTGCCCTACCGAGGCGATCAAGTTCGGCGAGGAGAGCGAGTTCGCGGCCGAGATCGCCAAGGCTGAGGTGCTGAGGCCCGAGTTGGGCCACAAGCCCCGCGTCTACTACCTGAACATCCCCAAGAAGTTCATCGGCGGCACGGTCTACGATCCGGCGGACAAGGAAGTCATAGTGGGTGCCAGCTGCACGCTGGCCGGTGCGGATGACAAGACGCTGACCGCGACGACGGATGGCTTCGGCGACTTCTGGTTCCGCGGCCTGGCCGACGGCGCCAGCTACAAACTGACCATCGCGGCGAAGGGCTTCAAAGACAAGACCTTCGATGCCGTGGTCACCGAGAAGGACGTCAACCTGGGAGATATCGCGCTGACGAAGTAGCCGGCCAGGTAGCGGGGCGAAGCCCCGACGCATTGAAGCTCGGAACGCAGTTCGGGGCCCCGTCGCGGAAGCGACGGGGCCCCGGTTTGTCTTGAGGCAAGCAAGACCCCGCGGGCTTCGGCGGCAAGCGATCCCACCGCCGAATCTGCCCTATCCCAGATGCTCTTGGTTCGAAGGGCGTCCGGTACTGCCCGCCACCTCTGTTCCCGGGGTGAACCGCATGGCCCCGTGCGCGTGAAACGCCGCGTGTCTCACATCAACTTGTTCAAATCCAGTATCCCCCTGTAGCCCCACTCGTTTCTAGTGCCGGCATAGCCGCCTGCCCCCGCGCAATGTCACATGTGGAGGCGCTCCATCGGGGGCATGCGCTGGTATTCAGGCTTGGACTCTATCATCTTCCGGAGCGTATCGAACCAGTTCTGCAAGGCCTTTGCCTCTGACGTCTCCGCGTCGTCGGCATTCGGCCAGGCAACGGTTTTCCACATGCCATCCGCCTGCATCTCCAGGGAGTAGCCTGTGGGTGTGCTGGCGGTCACACGCGTCTTCGGCCGGAAGTCCGCGGGATAGTCGAGGATATGCATGGCGCGCAGATCCTGGTACAGACTGGCAAGTTCCTCGCTGGTGAGGCGCAGTTCGGCTGTGGGGTTCGACTTGGTCTCACTGTTGATGTTCTTGGTAAAGGTCCCCTCGAAGGTATCAACGCGGTCCCCCGTAAAGACCCCGTATGCGGCGATGAAGCCGAAGTCGGCCGGCATGACGGCCGGGAGCTGAACGGCCGACGTGGTCATTGGTGCCGAGGATTCGCAGCCAAATGCGAACGTTCCAACCGCAACGCAACCGAGCAGGACACTGCGTATGAGCAGGGAGCGAATACGCATCGCCATGGCTACCCCCGAATGTCGATCTAGCCCATTCTACCTCTGGCCACTCGCCGCTTGTGTTCGAGGTCTGCACAGTATCGCCCGCTCAGCGGATAGCACAGCATATGGGGTGTCGCCCACAGAACCTCGGACGTAGCTCAGTAGGAGGCCCCATAGAACGTCTACCTCGAACCCCCGCGACCATGACTAGCATTCAGCGGCAGGATCTTCCGCCTGCCACATCTTTCACATTCCACCTCGACTGCATACTGCGTTGGCTGCGCCGCAGCCCGGTAGGAATGCAGGCCCACTCTGCACGGTAATGGCTTCTTCCATACTTGGTCTCTCACGATGCCCTCCGCCCGAAGCATTCGTCCGTCGCTCACCCCTGAGCAACGCATCAACGTCGCCCCGCTGCCATGTCCGTACCTCGGCTTATTCTACTTGTATCTGTGGTCTTGGGGATCTCGCTCTCCTTCGCAGCCGCACCTGCCTGGTGCGGGCGCGCACCCAAAGCTGAGGAGACCTCGCGCACGCGCCGGCTACTAGTCTGAGAGGGTGGAGGAGGCCCCGTGCGCCCCTCGGCCACAGGGGCCTGTGAGTGAAGGGAGCCCGCGCGACCCCCGGGGTTACCGGTGTGAGTAGCCCAGGAACGCCGAGATCGTCGCCGCGGAGGCCTTGACGGCCTCGCCGTAGGCCCGCTTCTCCTTGGGACCAAAGCGCCCGGTGGGGACGATCAGAGAGACGGCCGCCACCACTACGCCGAGCTGGTCGCGCACGGGTGCCGCCACCGCGCAGGTGCCGACGTTGCGCTCTTCCATGTCGAAAGCCACCCCGGCGCTTGCCACTCGGTCCAGCTCGGCGGCAAGCTCAGTGGGTTCGGTGATGGTGTTGGGAGTCAGCTGGGGATGAGGGCTGGCGAGGATGCCTTCCCTCTCAGCAACAGACTTGAAGGCCGAGAAGACCTTGCCATTGGCGCTGGCCGTGTCGCCGATGATGCGCCCCACGGCGACCTCACGACGGAAGGGGCGGGGGGTGTCGACCATGTCGACACTCACCGCCACCCCGTCGACTTCCATAGCTAGGGTAGCCGCTTCACCCGTCTTCTCTGTGAGCTCCTGCAGATACGGGCGCGAGATGGCCGCGAGCTCGGCGTAGCCCTCCGACAGATAGGTGGAGGAGAGCAACGCCGGGCCCAGATGGTACCGATTGGTCACCGAATCGCGCACCAGGTACCAGGCCGACTCCATGGTCCGAATCATTCGATAGGCAGTCATGCGGGGAAGACCGGCGCGTTCCGCGATCTCGTCCAGAGTCCATTCCCGGTTCTCGGCGTCGAACAGTGAGAGTATCGAAAGCCCCTTAGCCAGGGCACGCACCATGAAGGCGCTGTCCCCACCGTTTGCAGACTTCGCACGTTGCTCTGTTCTAGCTTCCGTTCCGGCCATGCTGCTCTCTTCCCCCTGGTCCGCGCTCAAATCACGCGAAGGCCATTGTCCCGCCGTCGGGATACAGGATAGTGCCCGTGACGAAATCGGACGCTGCCGAAGCCAAGAACACCGCCGGACCAATGAGGTCCTCGGGCTCGCCAAACCGTCCCATGGGGATGTTGTTCAGCGTCTTGGCGTAGCGCTCGGGATTGTTCTTGATGGTCTCTTTGGTCATGGGCGTAGCGGTGATGATGGGGCCCAAGGCGTTCACCAGAACGTTCTTGGACGCCAACTCCACAGCCAGAGTGCGGGTGATCATGTCCACGGCGCCCTTGGTGGCGCAGTAGCCCATGTTGCCACCACCGGCAGCACGCAGGCCACGGATAGATGACAGGTTGATGATCTTGCCGCCACCCTGCTCGACCATGTGAGCCGCGAAGTTCTTGCAACACAGCATGACGCCGCGCACGTTGACCGAGAACAGCTTGTCCCACGCCTCGGCGGGAAACTCAGTTGCGGCACCCTTGATGTTGAAGCCCTGGGCGTTCACCAACACGTGCACACGACCCATGTCGGCTACGGTGTTCTTGACCAACGCCTGGATGTTGTCTTCCTGGTCGGTGTTGACCGAGTAGGTTTTCACCTTTGCGCCGGTCTTGGCTTCGATCTCAGCGGCCGCGCTCTTCAGCCCGTCCTCGTTGATGTCGGCGATAGCTACCTGTGCTCCGTACTCCGCCAGGCCAGCCGCGAGCACTCGCCCGAGACCACCGGCGCCGCCGATGACCACCGCGTTCTTACCCTTCAGCGAAAAGAGATTATCTTTCATCGTGTCTCCCTCTACTAGCATTTAAGAATTACGGTCGCTCTCAGACCTTCTTGGTGAGGCCCAGGATCTCGCGCGTTTCTGCTGCATTGGCGATCTCGCGACCGGCAAGCTTGCCGAGCTCGACCGCACGGGCCACAAGCTGCGGGTTGGTGGCCAACACGCCCTTCTCAAAAAAGATGTTGTCTTCAAGACCCACTCTGAGACCATCGCAACCCTCGGCGAGGCCCATGAGCATGCAGGGCATGTGGTACTTGCCGATGCCCGAGATCGACCACGTGGAGCCGGCCGGGATCTTGGGTAGCAGGTAGGCAAGCGACTCCACGGTGCCGGGCATGCCGCCGGCAACGCCCAGAACGAACTGGCAGTGCAGCGGGGCCTTGAGGAACCCCTTCTTGAGATAGAAGTCCGTGTTGCCGATCATGCCGGCGTCGAAGATCTCGATCTCAGGCTTGACGCCCAGCTCCTGCGACAGTGTGCCCAGCTCTTCCAGAAACTTGGGTTCGTTGAGGAACACGTAGCTGTTGCCCCAGTTCATGGTGCCGGGGTCATACGAGCACATCTCGGGCTTGACCAGCGCGAGGTGGCTCATGCGCTGCTCGTAGCTGAACTTGGAACCGGAAGTGGTGACGTTGATGACCACGTCAAGCCCTGCGGCGGCCACCTTCTCGCGTATCTTGCCCACGACCTCTACGAAGATGTCCTTGTCCATCACGTTGACGCCCTTCGCGTCGCGCACATGGACATGGAGGATGGAGGCCCCTGCCTTCACGCACTCCAGGCCGTCGGCGGCTATCTCGTCGGGCGTGATGGGAACATTGGGATTCTGTTCTTTGGTAGTACCTACTCCGCAAAGGGCGCAGGTGATGATCAGCTTGCTCATATCAGATCACTCTCCTAGTGAAGGGTCGGAATCGATCTCGTGGTTCAGATGCGTTTGTAGATAAGGTCTTTGACGTCCTCGAAAACCTTGATCATGGCCGCGTCGCGCTCTGCGAGGACCTGCTCGAGCGGACGGTCGCTATAGTCGAAGAAGCCCTTGCCGCTCTTGACCCCCATGTCGCCCTGCTCCATGAGTTCCACCAGACTCTTGGGCTGGTTGTCGAGGGGAGCCTCGACGAAGTCCTTGTTCTGAAGATTGTTGTAGCTGAGATCGATGCCCGTGAAGTCGTAGCGCTGGACGAATCCGAGCACCATCGCGCGCGGGATGATGCTGGCCTTCACAGCCAGGTCCAGCTGCTCGGCGGTCATGTAGCCGTTGTCGAGCAAGAAGAAGATCTCCCGCCCGATGATGCGCAGGAAGCGGTTGACGCAGAAGCCGGGCACGAACTTCTCGAGCACTGTGGGGACTCTGTCCACCTTCTTGAGCATCTCCACCATGAAGTCAACGGTCGCCTGAGAAGTCTCGGGGCCCTTGACCACCTCGACCAACGGGACGATGTGCGGGGGAGCGAACCAGTGGGCTATGACGGTCTGGGGCAACCTGGCGGCCGGCATGGCCTCGAAGATGTTCAGGTAGGAGGTGTTGCTGGTGAAGACGGTCCGCTCGGGACACACGGCGTCCAGGGTTGCGTAGAGCTCCTTCTTGGCATCCATGTTCTCGGCGATGCTCTCGATGACCAGGTCAGCGTCCTTGCCGCACTCTTCCACCGACTGGGTGGTGGTCACCCTGGCGAGCACTCCCGGCACCGCGCTCTCGGCAATCAGGCCCTGCGCCACGAACGTGGCCAGGTTAGCTTCGACCACGCGCATGGCCTTCTCGAGCGTCTCGGCTTTGCGCGAGTACACGGCCACGTCGTACCCAGCGGCCGCGAACACCTGGACCAATCCAGGGCCCATGGTGCCGGCCCCGAAGATGGCGACCTTCTTGACGTCTTCTACTTTCACGAGGATGCTCCCTTTAGCTCGTTCTTTCCTGGGAGACGGTTGCCATCATGGTATGAGCATACCGCCTTATATATTTGACGATTTCGGTACTGTGACAATCGTAGTACACGAGCGGTGCTCATTCAAGCCAGAATGCGGCTTGCATGAGTGGCCAAGCGAAGGGATAGCCGCCATGGCTCGAAGCACACTGCGGGGCCGCGTCCCGTCTTCCGGAACTGCAGGCCGTGACCAATCTTGCAAATCGGCATTGCATAATCTACGATATGGGCGATATTGTCCAGTAATATCGAGATATCGTAACCGTCTTTCTGTCCAAGCCGGCTTGTGCGCCGCGGGCTGTACGACGCGACGAGACGCCGGTCACCCTTCAAAACAAGGGGAAAGCATGATGGCTGTGTCGGAACGGTCGGGGCGCGAGGAAGGGAGAGCCGAGTTATGAGATGGGGCATGGTCATCAACCTTGCCAAGTGCACTAGGTGCCACGCGTGTGTGGCCGCCTGCAGGATCGAACACTTCCTGCCTCTCCGAGTCACCTGGCCGCGGTTGATCGCTCTCGAGACCGATGACGGCGTCACCGTCGACGTGTCCACCTATCCGGTGCGGTGTAACCAGTGCAAAGAGGCGCCCTGCGTGGACGCCTGCCCCACCGAGGCCTCCCACAAGCGCGAGGACGGCATAGTAGCTGTCGACTCCAACAAGTGCTTCGGCTGCCGGTACTGCGTCATCGCCTGTCCTTACCAGAACCGCACCTACCTCTCCAAGAAGAGAAACCCCAACTACTTCCCCGAGCACGCCAAAACGAGCTTCGAGAAGAAGGGCAAGGATCTCTACCCCCACCAAGTGGGCACAACCGAGAAGTGCAACTTCTGCATGGAGCGCATCGACGCCGGTCTGCCCAAGGGGCTGAAGCCGGGCGTCGACCGCGACGCCACTCCCGCCTGTGTGAACACCTGCCAGGCCAGGGCCCTAACCTTCGGTGACCTGGACGACCCCAACAGCGAAGTCTCCAAGCTCATCAGAGACAAGAGTGGGTTCGTGCTCCACGCCGAGTACGGAACCGAGCCCTCCGTCTACTACATCGACTACAAGCTGGGCGGCGCTCCCTCCAACAAGGCTCCGGTGGAGGCGCAGACCGGCAGCCACATGCAGCACCTGAGCAGCGTCTATGCGCCGAGCAAGCCCAAACTCGCCAAGAAGAACGCGGACTAGGTAGGGGAGTGGCCACATGAATGCAAAGACAGCCCGGCAATGGATGGTCACCCACGAGTGGATGATCAAACCCATGGCCCAGACCGAATGGATCGAAGGCAAGGGACTGCTCGTCTGGCTGGCGGAGGTCTTCTCGGCTCTCGGCACCGGTCTCTACCTGGTCTCGCTCTTCTTCAGCCAATCGCATCCGCCGGCCGCCTTTTGGGGAGGCATCCTGGGCTGGGTCGGCATCGCGATCTTCAAGCTGCCCTTGCACTTGGCCTACCTTGGCAAGCCCTTGCGCTTCTGGAGAAGCTTTCCCCCCTTCAGCAGCGCTTGGAAGACTTCCTGGTTCGCCCGCGGCATCGTGTTCACCATGATCTTTCTCGCCTTCGCGGCCGTTCAACTGGTGCTGCAGGGTCTCATCGGTTATGACGTGGTCACCGGCGGGGCGATCGACGCCGCCAACTGGGCGCTGATGATCCTGGCCGGTGTCTTCTGCGTGCTGACCGCGGTCTACTGCGGATTCGCCATGAGCTTCTGCAAGAGCGTGCCCTTCTGGAACACGGGGCTTCTGCCCTTTGTGTTCCTCATAATGGGCATCGCGGACGGACTTGCTCTGATCATGGGCGTCGGACTGGCCACGGGCGAAGACGTGATACCCGCCGCCGAGTCGGTCACCCGCTGGCTGCTCATCGTCAACGCCCTCTTGGTCATCTTCTACCTGGTCAACGCCAACTACCAGTCGACCACGGCCGAGTTGTCGGTGAAAGAGCTCGTGCGCGGGCACGTGGCCTGGGTCTTCTGGCTGGGCATCGTTCTCCTGGGCATCGTGGTGCCGTTTGTGATCTCGATAGTCGGACTCTTCATCGCCGAAGCGACGGGGTTGCTGATAGCCGCGATCGTCTGCCACACGATAGGGGCCTTCTCCCTTAAGTACGGGGTGCTGAAGGTCGGCATCTACCGGCCGCTCCTGCCCAAAGCCCATGCTTACTAACAGCGCAGCTCTCGTGTTGAGGAGACACTGATGGCAAAGAGAGAAGTCGTTTATTCAACGTGCAAGAGCTGCCACGGTGGCTGCGGGGTCAAGGTCACCAAGGAAGACGGGGTCATAGTCCACATCGAGGGCAACCCCGACTCCCTCACCGGGGGCACCATGTGCTCCAAAGGCCTCTCGAGCATCCAGCACATCGACAACCCCTACCGCCTCAAGTACCCCATGAAGCAGGTGGGCAAGAAGGGCTCCGGCAAATGGGAGCGCATCTCCTGGGACGAGGCGCTCGACACCATCGCCGACAAGATGAAGGCCGCGATCGCCGATCCAGGGCCGCAGAGCATCGCTATCTCCCAAGGGACCGGACGCGGCTATAACCGCTACACCATGCGGCTGGCGCGCTCCCTGGGCACCGGCAACGCGATCACTCCCGGCTACGTGTGCCACAGCCCCCGCCTGGGCCTGTACGCCTTGGTGACCGGGTATGGCCGGCTCTACTGCGACTACCACGGCTGGGGCGGCGAGTTTCCCAAGACCCAGATCATGTGGGCCAAGCAGCTGGAGATATCGAGCGCCGATTCCGAGATGTGCTACTGGTTCATGCGCTCGCTCGACTACTGCAAGAACCTCATCGTCATCGACCCACGGGCCAGCGCTTACGCGACGCGGGCCAGCCTCTGGATCCAACCCCGGCCCGGCACCGACTGCGCACTGGCTCTGGGCATGATGAACGTCATCATCGAGGAAGAGCTGTGGGACAAGGAGTTCGTCGACAACTGGACCTACGGTTTTGACGAACTGCGGGAACGGGTCAAGGAGTGGACGCCCGAGAAGGTATCGAACATCTGCTGGATACCCAAGGAGCACGTGGAGACAGCAGCCCGCATGTGGGCCATCGACACACCGGGATGCATCCAGGTGGGCAGCTCGCTCGAGCGGCAGGCCAATTGCGGGCACACTCTGCGGGCCATCACCTGTCTCATGGGCCTCGCCGGCAACATCGAAGCCCCGGGCAGCATGATCAGTTGGGTGCTCCCCGACACGGGTCTCATCGAGGACTTCAACCTCGAGCTCCCCATCACCGACGAGATGAAGAAGAACATCATTGGCGGCGACCGGTTCAAGATGGGCGCGACCCGGACGTGTAACCCCGACACGATGGTCAAGAAGCTCCTCGCCGGCGATGCGCCTATCAAGGTGTGGTTCAGCGTGGGCGGCCAGCAGATCGTCCACATGGCCAACACCAAAGAAGTGGTGGCGGCCATCGAGAAGGTCGAGTTCATGTCGCATACCGACCTTTTCATGGGCCCCATGGCCGAAGCGGCCGACATCGTGCTACCAGCCGCGCACTGGCTCGAGTTGGACGACCTCTACGACATGCACCCGCGCTTTATGGTGGAAGCTCACAACAGGGTGGTCGACCCGCCCGGAGAGGCCCAGTCCGACGCCTGGATCTTCAACGAGATCGGCAGGCGGGTGGTCCCCGACAAGTGGTGGCCCAACGTGGAAGCCATGCTCGACTACCAGGTTAGAAGAGGCGACGGCAAAGATGGCGGCCAGCTGAAGTGGAAAGAGTTCAGTGAGAAGCTCGTCAGCGGCTGCTGGGGTCCCGACCAGGTGTACTACAAGTACAAGACCGACTTCTGGAAAGAAGGAGGCGGCTTCCCCACCCCGTCGGGCAAATTCGAGTTCAAGTCGCAGCACTTGGAGTCGCTGGGATACGACGGCCTGCCGGTGTTCAACGAGCCAGGAGAAAGCCCTGTCTCCACTCCGGAGGTGTACAAGGAATACCCCATCGTGATGAGCAGCGGTTATCGCCAACCCTTCTACTTCTTGGGGCAGTACCGCAACATACCGTGGCTGCGTAGCTTCATGGAGTTCCCCACCTGCCAGCTGCACCCCGAAACGGCCAAGCTCTACGGCGTGGAGGACGGCGACATCATCTGGATCGAGTCGCCCCGCGGCAGGATCCGCCAGAAGCTGCGCACGTTCCCCGGCATCAAGAAGGGCGTACTGATGGCGACTGCCAACTGCTTCTACCCGGAAGAACCGGCGAAGGGCTATCACGGGGTGTTCATCTCCAACCCCAATGTGCTCACCAGCAACGATCACCTCGACCCCATGTATGGGTCGCCCGACCTCACCTGTCTGCTCTGCAAGGTCTACAAGGCCAAGGACGAGGAGCTCACCGAGGAGGTCTTCCGCAACGAGGAATACGGGTTCGTACCCGAGAGCATCGGCTCGACCGAGCCGAAAGCAGCGAAGAAGTAGCGGGCGCAGCCGTTCGGCGCTTGCGACCTGGGATGTCAACCCCCTGGGCCGGCTTCCACCGGCCCAGGGGGGTTTCTCTTGCCTAGTCTCCCGCGGGCTTCTCCGGCTCGGTCGGGGCAGCGGGCACCCAGGCGTTTGACTGCGACGGAAGCACTTGGCCCTGGTTCATCTGCATCCGCTTCTTCTCTAGCTGTGGGGACGTGGTCCGAGATGAGCGGTTACGCTCCGCTGCCCATCCAGTCTCACGCAAGAAGATCGCGGCAACCGCTCCAACCAGAAAGACTCCGGCCGCCAGCACGTAGGCGTATTTCAGAGAGCCCAGGGCATCGGCCATGCGTCCGGCAAGGTAGGGGCCCAAGACCTGCCCTAATCCCAGGAAGATGGTCACGAACCCCAGCGAGACGGAGGCCAGTCTGGGGCCGTATTGATCGCCGCACCCGGCCCCCACGACGCCGGGAAATGCGATAGCCGAGAGGCCAAAGACCAAGGCTGAGATGATGAGACCTATGGTACTGGGCCACCAGGCGAAAAGCGCGGCCGCGATCGCCTGGACGATGCTCATCAGCGCGAGCGCCCTGCCCCGGCCGATACGATCGGAGATCCCCCCCCACAGCACGCCGCACATCAGGCTGGCCACCCCGACTACCAAGAATAGGGCCCCCGCCTGACCGGCCGTGAAGCCCAAGTCGGCGGTCAGCCTCTTCTGAAAGAACGTGAAGTAGATGATGTAAGCGAAGCCGAAGGTCATGTACACGAAGCCCAGATGCCACGCGTACCGCGAGCGGACCACGCTTCCTAGGCTGAACGAAGAACGGACGGGTCGGGACGCCATGTTCGACCAGGCAGCCAGCGTCTTCGCGGTGGCCGCTTCGGCGCCCGTCTGGGAAGCCGTCAAGTCCGAGGCCGATACCGACAGCCAGGCGGCGTGGGTCGCGGCCTCGCTGAGGTCCTCTCGGAAGGGCCGGTCTCGCTGGACGATGAACACTAGAATGCCCACAATCGCCGTCAGGATGGCAAAGAAGAACCAAGCGTATCTCCAACCACCGACCCCCCCGTATGCCATGATGGCCGGCACCACCGGTCCGGTGATCACCAGAGCGAGCGACGAACCAGAGCTGACGACCCCCGAGGCCATGCCCCGCTGGCGCACGTCGAACCAAGCCGACATCAGTGCCACGGACGGCACAAGCGCCATCCCGCCGCCTATGCCGGTCAACAAACGGGCGGCCGCGGCACCGGCCAGGCCACCGGAGATGCCCGTGAGAAACATGCCTAGAGCGGCAACGAGCGAACCGATGCCCACCACCTTGCGAGGCCCGAACCAGGAAGCCAGCGCCCCCCCTATGGCCGCCATGAGCACATACCCCCCCAAGTTCCAAGACGCCAGCGAACCGGCGGCGGCGTTGCTGATGCCGAGGTCCTTCTGCATGACCGGCAGGATGGCACTGTAGCCGAAACGTCCAAAGCCTAGGGCTCCGAACACGGCGAAGAAGCCCATGGTCAAGACGACCCAGCGGTATGAGGGCCTGTGGGAAAACTTCATGGTTTGCTCATTTGGGGGGTGCCCACTTCGCGGACACCCCCATCATTATTGGATCGCTGGAACCGCTCACGCTCCGCCGGTCTCGCAATCGCCGGCAGGTGCGTTCGCGCTCTGAGCCCCCAGGCGAAAGGCCTGCAGGTTGACGTCGATAGTCTTGGGGGGCACCGCCCTACGGATTACCGCTTCCCAAGTGTCGGTGGCAAAAGGAAGCGCCGGCGAGATAGCACCCAGCATGGCCACGTTGGCCGCCTTGACTGTACCGGCCTTGGCGGCCAGCTCGTTGGCATTCACACACTTGGCGTTAGACCAAGTGGCCTTTATGAGGCCGTAGATGTCCTCGGGGTAGGTGGCCAATCCAGCAGAGACCGGGCTGGGATTGATGCGCAGGGCGTTGTAGACCAGCTCGCCGCCCGGTTTCAGCCAATTGAGGTAGCGCAGTGCTTCCAAGGCCTCGAAGGCCATAAGTAGGTCGGCAGTGCCCTGCACCACCAACGGTGACCACACCTTGTCGCCGAAGCGGAAGTGGCTGACCACACTGCCACCGCGCTGAGCCATGCCGTGCACTTCACTCTGCTTGACATCGTAGCCCTCGCTCATGGCCACCTGGCTGAGCACGTAGCTGGCCAGCACCACACCCTGGCCCCCCACTCCGGCCAGAAGCACATTCATGGTAGGACGGGCGGTCATCGAGACCCCTTCCCTTCGGTCGCCGCGGGCCGGGCGATAGCGTTCTCTTTGCACATCTGCGAACAGATGCCGCAACCGGCGCAGTCGACGGCGCTGATCTCTACTTTGCGATCGCCGTTGGCATCAGTGTAGAGGTTGAGAGCCCCACACCCCGCCTTGAGACAGTGCTTGCAGCCGATACACGCCTCAGAGTCCACCTGGTAGACCGGCTTGCGCACTTTGAACTGCAAGAACGCACGGAGCTTTGGCTATCACGACGAGACCCGTCGTTGGCCGCCAGCTCCTCGCGCAGCACCCGCTGGATGTCCTCGAGATCATAGGGATCCATGGTGGTCACACGCTTGATACCGATGGCCCTGCAGAGAGCAGGGATGTCCACCACAGCCGCGGGATCGCCAAGGAGGGTCTTTCCGGTACCTGGGTTCTCCTGGCCGCCGGTCATGGCCGTGGTGCTGTTGTCGAGGATGAGCGTGAGCGACGTACCATTGTTGTAGGCCACGTCCAGCAGAGACGTGATGCCCGAGTGGAAGAAGGTGCTGTCGCCGATGACCGAGACCACTCTGTTGCGCAGATCGGGCTTGGCGCCCTCGACGGGCGGCTCCAGGACCTTGGTGATGCCGTGCGCCATGCTGATGCTGGCCCCCATACACGTCTGGCAGTGCTGTGCGCTATATGGAGGCAGAGCGCCCATCGTGTAGCAGCCGATGTCGCCACTAACGTACACGCGTAACTTGCTGAGCACCATGAAGACGCCCCGGTGTGAGCACCCCGGGCAGAATGTCGGCGGACGGTCGGGTAGGTCTGAAGCCACTGAATCCAGCTCGCGGAGCATGTCCTCGTTCACACCCGAGACCCCGGCTTTGGCCAGCGACTGGGCCACGGAGCGGGCGTCCAGCTCGCCGAGCAGCGTATTCAGCTCCTTGCCTCCGTCGATCTTGACGCCCATGAGCCGGATAGCTTCCTCCATGAACGGGTCGGATTCCTCCACGATGTAGAGCTTGTCCACTTTGGAGCGGAAGTCGGCGATGAGCTTCTCGGGAAGGGGGAAGGGCATGCCTATCTTAAGGAAGCTGGCTCCCGGAAGCACTTCCCGCGCGTAGCCATAGACGGCGCCGGAGGTGATGATGCCCACACGCGTGTCACCCATCTCCACCCGGTTGAACGGGCAGGTCTCGGCATACTCGGCCAGATCGAGCAGCCGCTGCTCCACAAAGCGGTGCCGGACCCTGGCATTCGCCGGCATCATGATGTACTTGGTCCAGTCGCGCTTGAGCTCCGTGATCGGTTTCGGCTGCCTGCGCTCCCCCATACTCACCAGGCTCTTCGAATGCGAGGTCCTGGTGGTCATGCGGAATAAGACCGGCGTGTCAAAACGTTCGGAGAGCTCGAAGGCGGCAACCGTGAACTCCCTAGCTTCTGCACTGTCGGAGGGCTCCAGAATGGGGACACGGGTGAACTTGGCGTAGTTGCGGTTGTCCTGCTCGTTCTGAGAGCTATGCATGCCGGGATCATCGGCCGAAATGATCACAAGACCGGCTTCGCCCCCGATTTCGGCGGCAGAGAAGAAGGGGTCGGCGGCCACATTCAGACCTACGTGCTTCATGCACACCAGGGCCCTGCCGCCCGCTATCGCCGCGCCCACACCAACTTCCATGGCCACCTTCTCGTTGGGTGACCATTCGCAGTAAACATCCTCGTATTCCGCGAGGGTCTCGAGGATCTCGGTGCTGGGCGTGCCAGGATAGGCAGCCGCTAGCTTAACGCCGGCTTCCCATGCGCCACGGGCAATCGCCTCGTTACCGGAGAGGATCTCCACTGCTTCGGGGGTTTCAACTTTGCTTGCCATATCTCCTCCACCTAGGACAGGGGGTTGCGGTCGCGCCGGTGAGCCGCGTACCATTCCATTCTATCGAGAGCCCGAGCCGCTGCCTGCGGCGAAGATAACACTATCGGGCTGTAGAGCTTTCCGTAGTCGAACACCGAGCCGCGTATGGATGAATCGGGCACGTTGATGATGGGCTTGCCCGTCGATTCCATGAGTTCTGCCACAAACGCAAGGAGCGAGTCCTCCCAGGCGCTCAGGCCCAGGAACTCGCCGTCGGCGCTCACCTTGCGCTCCCCGGTGCCACTGGTGGGAACACCAAGTAGCGAGAGGGCGATGACGGCGTCCACCTCATCGCATTCCGCCACGGCTTTGAGCACCCGCGAAGCCACAGCGCCGCCGGCGGAGGCAACCAGATCCAGCGGATTCTGCCTGCTCCAGAACGGGGGAAGGATCTCATCAAAACTTGCGAAGAGCTCAGGCGGCAGCTCGGCCAGGGTAAGCCCGTTGCGAGCCACTTCGTCGGCCGCCATCACGCCTGCTCCGCCACCTTGAGTGACCACCGCGATGCGTCTTCCTTTTGGCAAAGGCAGGTAGGCCAGGCTTGTGCCAAGATCGACCACGTCCTGCAGTGTCGTGCAGGCCACTACTCCCGCCTGCCGGGCCGCCGCCTCCCACACGGCGGCAGAACCGGCCATTGCGCCGGTGTGTGACGCCGCCGCCTTGCTGCCGTACTCGGTCAGGCCCGTACGCAGCACCACCACCGGCTTGACGGCCGTGGTGCGGCGGGCGACGTCGACGAAGCGCCGTCCGTCGTCGATGCCTTCGATGTACATCATGACGCAGGTGGTGTGGGGGTCGTCACGCAGATAGTCAAGAACTTCCACCGCGCCTATCTGGGCCTCGTTGCCCACGCTGGCGAATTTGTCGAGGCCGATGCCGCGGCGCTGGCAGACAAGGGTGGTCATGACTCCGATGTTGCCCGACTGCGAGACGAAGCTGAGCTTGCCCTTGGGCGGATGGAGTCTCCACAAAGCCGACGGCGTGCAGGCTCACCTCATTGGAGATCATGCCCATGCAGTTGGGCCCCATCAGGGTGACCCCGCCCTCGCTCGCGATGCGGGCAATCTCGCGCTGGGCTTCGGCGCCCGACTCCCCGGTCTCGGCAAAGCCGGCGGCTATGGCGATAGCGGCCCCGATGCCCTTGCGACCGCACTCTTCCAGCATGGGAGCCACCTGATGGCCGCCCACGGCCAGAAGAGCGAGATCTGGAGTCTCAGGCAAGTCGGTGATGCTCGGGTAGGACTGAAGCCCGAAGAACTCGCCGCCCTTGGGATTGACCGGATAGATGGTGCCGGCGTAGCCGCCGTCGAGGATGCTCTTGAGGGCCGACCCGCCCCATTTGCCGATGTCGCCCGACGCACCCACCACCGCCATAGACCGGGGCGCCAGCAGCGCTTTCAGGTTCGGCACAAACGAGCTCCGCTCCGGCAGCTTCGCGGGCTCAGCCGAAAGGATGATGAGCGCATCGGCGGCTACCGGCCGGTCGCCCTGCACCAGCACCGGGTTCACGTCGATCTCGACGATCTGGGGATTGTCGAGCGCCATCTGCCCGATTGTCTGGATCACCTTGGCGAGCGCGTCTCTGTCCACAGCGGGATAGCCTCGAAATGGGCCCAGTAGCTTATTGGCCCTGATCAGGCCTGGCAACTCAGCTGCGCCTCCCGATCGTCGATGGGAGCAAGAGCCAGAACCACGTCGCCCAAAGCCTCCGTCAGCACGCCGCCCAACCCAAACGCCACCACGGGCCCGAACACGGGGTCGCGCTTCATGCCCACCATGAGTTCCCGGTTGCCCGCGATCATCTGCTCCACAAGCACGGCCTCGAGTGCGCCCCCCGCTCGCTGCTGTAGCAGGCCATAGGTCTCGGCCACTGCTTCAGGCCCCTCCACCCCCAAGACCACCAGCCCTGCTTCGGTCTTGTGGTGGATCTCGGCGCCGATGCCCTTCATGACCACCTTGCCGCCGATGCGCGCTGCGACGGCGAGAGCCTCTTCCTCCGTCTTGGCGAGAGCGCCGGCGGGCACAGGGATGCCGTACGCGGCGAACAGGGCCTTCGCCTGCCACTCATCCAGAGCCGAGGCGCCGGAGGCTAAGGCGGAACTGATCAGCTCGGCTGCGACGGTGGTTTCGGGTCTCACACTCATGACTTGTTCCGATCCTTCAGATTCTTGCGGACGCGACATACGAGCGCATCCGTCCGCGACATATGCCCGTTCGTTCTGCGGTCCATATGGTAACTGTTTAGACCTTTAAGGTCAAGGGCAGAGCTGCCCGGCGCGCGAGCCGCTCCCCCGTTATCCCGGTATCAGAACGCGAGCGTGGTCACACGGTGCAGCGGAGAACGTAGAGCCCGGCGTGCTGCGTGTCGACGAAGATGTTGCCCCGATTGTCTACAAGGACATCCTCCGTGGTACCGAGGCGGGGTCCCGGAAAGTTGTCGCCGGCGGCGTTGTTGAACGTCCACTTCTGAGGATCGGGCGGGATGAAGTACGCGATCTCGCGCGGAACGTAGGCATCGTTGATGTCATAGACCCGCAGGCCGGCGTGGAAGTAGGCGCAGTAGAGGCGGTCGTTACGGTCTTCAAGGGCGGGGTGATAGTGCGGCTCGTGGATGTTGTGCGGCCCGAACGGCCCCACGCCCCAGCCGGGGATCTCGTTGAAGTTCTTGTATGGGTAGCCCGCCGGGATCTCCGGATAGGGAAACACTGCGACGAGAGTGGGATCAGCAGGGTTGGAGATGTCGACCATGCCGATGAAGTTGAGAGGCTGCACCGACGCGTGCACCTGCTCACTGCTATAGACGTGGAACCGCTCGCCCTCGCTGGTCATGATGGCGTAGTCGCGCTTGGAGAGAGGCATCACTGTATGGCAGCGGGCGCCGCTGAGCTTGCCGGCGAACGGCGGCATGTGACGCAGTTGCCCAACCAGCTTCGGCAGAGAGATGTCGGCGATGTCGAGGATGACCATGCCGGCTCCGCCCCAGCTCACGTAGGCGAGTTCGCCCTTGGGATAGGCCGAGCCATGCATCATCGGACCGTCAAGCATGTTGAGTTGCGGGTCGTCGTGCGGTCCGGTGCTGGTCGCGGGCAGATACCCCGCCTCGAATTGCTCGGGCACCCACCAGCGGCCGGCTTCGACCGGGTTCTTCGGGTCGATGATGTCGAGAATGCGATAGATATAGCCGCGGAATCCCTTGCAGGAGGCGCTCAGGTGGACGTAGCGGCCCCCGTTGTAGAAGAACCGATGGACCCCGCCCCCGCCTTCACAGAACCATTTGGACAGCAGCTTTGGCTCGGCCGGGTCCTTCACGTCCCAGATGTATACGCCCTCTTCGTAGGGGTCGCCCCATTCGGTGGCGTGAAGCATGGGCAACGTCCCCCCCAGTGCGGTGATCATGAGACCATCGGCCACCTGGATCTTGGGAGTGCCCTGTCCTTTGAGATCCGGACCGGGGATGAACTTGAGATACTCCGGCTTGGTGGGGTCGGTCACCTCAACGACGGCCCAGCCCGAATGCTTGAAGTGGGCCCCATAAAGGTAGTACCTGCCATCGACTTCCTGCATCGCCATCTGAAACCAAGGCATGTCATTCAAGTCGTGATAAGCGAGCACATCGATGTTCTTCGCGAATGCTTCTTTGCCGCCCATGAGGATCGTGCCTTCCCTCGTTATTGTCAATGTATGCCGGCAGACTGCATACTCCGGCGCGGTCGCCGCGCGGGAACACCCGCATTGGTCTACCTAGTGGCCAATTATACTAAAGGTGCGGGGCGCATTGTCAAGACATGTCACTTTGGTATAGTAAGTATGCCACAGGGCTGATCATGGAGGGGTAATGTGCGCTGACAGCGCAGGGGCAAAGCCCATAGAGGACATCTCACTCGTTACAGAGACGGCCAGCGACAGCGCTGTCCGCTTTATTCGCGCCATGATATTCGCCGGAGAGATCGGCCCTGGTGACCGGCTCCCCCCCGAGAGAGACTTGGGCCTCCGCCTAGGCATCTCGCGGATGACCCTCCGTCTGGCCCTCAAGGCCCTCGAGAGCACAGGGTACATCGTCACCACCCGGGGCTCGCGCGGAGGCTCCCGGGTGACCGACCCCGAGTCGCTCACCCAATGCTGGAACCAGTGGATGCATCGCCACGCTGGGGAGCTGGAAGACATCTTCGAGTTCCGCATCACGGTGGAGACCAGGCTGGCCGCACTCGCGGCCGAACGTCGCACCGACGAAGACTTGCTGGCCATGGAGCGAGCGGCGGCCAGTGAGAACAGCCCCAGGGAATGGGCAGCGATCCTACGCGCCGACATGGACATCCATCGCGCCATCGCCCGGGCGGCCCGCAGCCCCTGGTTGGAGCGGGCCATGATGGGCGCGCGGGGGGAACTGTTCATCCCTGTCGACCTGAACCGCCTCGACGAGGGAGATCCGCGCGTGCAACACACCCACCGCGCCATCCTCGACGCCATCCGCAAGCAGGACGGGAGCGCAGCCGCCAAACATATGCGGGTGCACATAGAGTTCGTCAAGGGCCTGACCTACCGGGTCCTTGAGGCCTCCGGGATACCACCCAACGGCGACCGCTAGTTCGCTCTGTCCTGATCTATCGCAGCGAAGATGGCCGTCGCCAGGCCTAGGCGACGGTCGAGTAGATTCGCTACATCCATACGGAAATTGAGGGCCAGCTCATAGCCCACCACGTTGCCTCTCTGGCGTAACTCCCCCACAATGGCGCTTCCCACCGTGATGTCCATAGCCTGCAACAGTGCGGCTCCCGGCATCGCGTTCGTGACCGGCCGGCCGGTCTCTCTCGCAAGAACCTTGCCCACCGGCGTGTCGTCGGCATCCGCTATCGACCAGACACCCTCGATGTAGTCCCCACCAGCGTCGACAGCCAGTGCGATCCGGCCGACCCTCTGCCCGGTCTCGGCGTCGGTCACATCCAGCTCTGTCCCGGTCGACTCGATGTCGGCGAGCGCTAGGATCTCGCGCGTCCGCTGCTCATCTTCGTAGGCACGGATGACACTGGGCTCTGGGAACGCTCCTGTCGTCTCTTCGATGAACAAGAGCGGTTCGTCATGCCGCAGACCATAGAGACGGTACTTGCCGCCAGAGAGGCGCCCGTGCCGTTTAAGGACGAAAGCGCTGTCGCTAAGTGCCGCGTGCATCTTTCAGTCACCCCGCGTTGTTCTGATGGTTGGCGATGAAGAGGGCTACGGCAACAGCCCCTTAACCTGCCCGATTACCGGCTCGATCATGGCGACATAGCTGAAGCGCTTAACAGCCGCGCGGTTGGCGGTGATAAGGGCGACGATGGGCGGCGGCACAGAACCGTTGAGCGGGCTGAGCAGCAAGAGGCCGCGGTCCTTGGCCAGGAACGGCCCGGCGGCCAGGGCGTCGGGGAACTTGTCTCCGGTGGCGATGCCGGTGTGCGTATAGGTAAGTCCGGCATAGGCCTGGGCCCACTTGGCTACGTTGGCGTTGGTGTAGTAGCGATCGGCCCCGGAGAGGTTGTAGTACTTGATGTTGGCCGGCGTGGTGACATAGGTGCCCACCTTGATGACCTGGGTGATGCCTAGCTCAGATAGAGCCTGGCCGGCTTTGGGGTTAAGTTTCGGCTCAGGTACAAGCTTGGTGATGGGTTCGGTCAACAGGATGGGCCATAGCTTGGCACAGGCCAGCGGAGAGACCCCCAGGGCATCGGGGAAGTTGGTGCCTATGGTGATGATGGCGGTGGCGCCGGTGAGGTCGCCCACCTTCTGCTGCAGGGCCTTGGCCACCCGGTAGCTCATGTCGTAGACGGTGGTCCCATTGATGGGGATGACCGTGATCCCGGGGAACGCTGACCGGATGGCGGTTATCACCGCGGTGGAGAAACCGATGCAGAACACGGTGCTGGGCGCCAGCCTCAGTATCTCGGTCCTCACTTCATTCCTGAGGCCGGCACTGGGGGTAAGCAGAACCGGGCCGCCGTAAGCGGCGGCCAGCGGAGCTCCGCACAGGGCTTCGGGGAAAGTCTCACCGGGAGCCAAGACCAGCCCGGAGCCGGCGGGCAGAGCCGCCGGGCAGATGGCCTTGGAGAGGCGGACGGCGGTGTCGTAGCGGTCGACGCCGCGGTAGGAGTTGTAGGTGAGGGTTGCCGGGTTCATTACGACGAAGGTATCCGATATATCACCGTTGGAGTCAGGGGTGAGAAGGTTGGTCGCCTCCGACTCGAAAACAACGTAGCGACCGTCGGCGCTTATGAGTGGAGTCCCACTCCAGCCATCGCCTTGGCCTCCGGCCCCGGTCACGCTCAACCGCGTGGTGGTACGTCCAGCGCAGTCGCGCACATAGACGTCCCCCTGAGTATTGGTGGCTCCGGACACGAGATCGGTAGCGAACGACTCGAATACCACGTAACGGCCGTCTCCGCTGATGGAGGGCCAACCGCTGTTCAGGTGGTCGCCCTGGATACCAGTGCCACTTACGCTCACCCAAGCGGTGGTGCCGCCCGTGCGGTCGCGGACGAAGACATCCCAGTCGTAGTTGTCGTCACCCGCGACAAGATTGCCAGCCAGGGTATCGAAGGCCACGTACCGGCCATCGGCGCTGATGGACGGGTAGTCACTCCAATCGTCACCCTCTGCCGCTCCGGACCCTACACTCACCCGTTCGGTGGTGGCCGCTGTGCGATCACGAACGAAGATGTCCGCGACACCGTTGTTGTCATCTGCCACCAGATTGGTCGCTTCGGAGCCAAAACATACATACCGCCCGTCGGCGCTCAAACACGGCCAACGACTACTGTTGTTGGCCTCCGCGCCGGCGCTGTCAACGCTCACGCGCTCGACGGCCCCGGTGGCCCGCACCCAGACGAAGATATCCTGACCGTAGCTGCCTAGCCCCAGATTCAAATTGGTGTCATTCGGCACGAGGTTGGTGGCAAACGACGAGAAGGCCACCACGCTGCCGTCGGCACACACGTAGGCGTAGCCGCTTTCGTCGTCTGCTTCGGTACCGTCGCTAGAAACGCTGATGCGGATGGTCGTCTTGGTAGCCATCTCGTAAAGAAAGATGTCGCGGTCGTCATTGGTGTCGCCGGCGACCAGATTATCGGCCGCCGAGGTGAAGGCCACCCACGCCCCGTCGGCGCTGATTCTTGGAAAGGTGCTCGGCCCGTTGCCCTCGGTGCCGTCGGAAGCCACGCTCACCCGGAAGGTGATACTGGTCTTCCTGTCGCGGACGAAAACATCCTCCTCCGAATTCGTATCGTCGGCGACCAGATTGTCCGCATCGGACTGGAAGACCACATACCGGCCATCTCCGCTGACGCAGCCCTCGCTGTTCAGGTCGTTGGCTTGGACGCCCGCGCTGCTGACGCTCACCCGCTCGATTACCCGGGCCTGCGCGACGTTTGGCCAAGCCATCAGGGTCAGCGCCGCAATCGCTACCGCGAAGGATGCGGCCTTGGCTCTGGTCATGTGCCCTCCCGACATAGTTCGACTGCAGTTAAGTCTAGCCGTGAGAACGGTGGAGAACAAGCACATTCCGCCCGGCCCCTGGCCGGGGCCGGGCGGAATACCGGTGCCCTACGGCAGCAAGACCTTCACCTGGCTGATCACCGGCTCGATCATGGCGACGAAGGTGACAGTCTGCACATCGACTCGGTTGGCGGTGATGAGGGCGCTCGTGGCCCGCTGCAGGGGCCCGTTGAGCGGGCTGAGCAGCAAGAGGCCGCCGTCCTTGGCCAAGTACGGCCCGGCGGCTAGAGCATCGGGAAACTTCCCGCCGGTGGCGATACCGGTGTGGGTGAAGGTAAGCCCGGCATAGGCCTGGGCCCACTTAGCCACGTTGGCGTTGGTGTAGTAGCGATCGGCTCCGGAGAGGTTGTAGTACGTGATCTTGGCCGCTGTGGTGACGTAGGTGCCCACCTTGATGACCTGGGTGATGCCTAGCTCAGATAGAGCCTGGCCGGCTTTGGGGTTAAGGGACGGCACCGGCACACGCGCGGTGCCGGGTTCGGTCAAGAGTATGGGCCACAGCTTGGCACAGGCCAGCGGAGAGACCCCCAGGGCATCGGGGAAGTTGGTGCCTATGGTGATGATAGCGGTAGCACCGGTGAGGTCGCCCACTTTTTGCTGCAGGGCTTTAGCCACCTGGTAGCTCATGTCGTAGACATCGCTACCGTTGATGGTAATGACGTTTGTGCCAGGTAGAGCAGCCTTTACCGCGTTTACCGCCGTCGTGGAAAGACCTATGCAAAACACGTACTTGGGCGCCAGTCTCTGCAGTTCGGTCCCCACTTCCTTGCTGAGTCCAGCCTTGGGGGTAAGCAGTACCGGGCCGCCGTAGGCGGCGGCCAGCGGAGCACCGCAGAGGGCTTCGGGGAAAGTCTCACCCGGGAGCCAGCACCAGCCCGGAGCCGGCGGGCAGAGCCGCCGGGAAGGTTGCCATGGAGAGGCGGACGGCGGTGTCGTAACGGTCGACGCCGATATAGCGTAGATAGGCTGGGAGATGCAGGATCCACTGTGACCACGACGGTGTCGGTCCCGCTGAGGCCCCCGCTGTCGTCAACCGTCACCCTCACAGTGTATTTGCCGACGGCGGAGTAGAGATGTGACAGCGAGAAAGCCTTGGCGCCGCTGAGACTCAGGGGCTTAGCCCCCGAGCCGTCTCCGTAGTCCACGGTAGCGGTCCAGGTCTCAGCATCGGGGTCGGTGAAGGAGCCGGTGCGGGTGAACGTGGAACCAACGGTTGTGGTGGCGTCGCTGCCCGCCGCAACCACGGGAGCAGACGGTCCAGAGGCTCCGTAGATCCAGATGATGCCCTCCCGGTCGCTGGACGAGAGTTCGCGCGACTGTGTGCCGACCGCCCGCATGCCGTACATCACCTTGCCCGTATCGCTCGACCCGTATAGATCCCTCAGCTTCAACCAATGGCCCATTTCGTGCAGGGCGATGCTCTGCACGTCCATGGTCCCGCCGGTGCCGTCACCCCAGTAGAGATTGTCGTTAAAGCAGATGTCGACCTCAAGAAGCAGTTGATCCCAGGATGAGGCCCATGAGGTGGCGATGACCCCGGAGGGAAGCAGCGTGGAACTCCAAAACAAGTCGTTCCGCTCGTCTTCGCCGTTCCAGGTGGTAGTCGAGCAGGTTCCCGAGTCGACCAAGAGGAAGTCGGCCGCGCCGCTCCAGGTAGCAGCCGCGGCATCGATCATAGCCCGCTCTTGAGTGGTGTCGCCGGTGTTTGGGTTGACCCGGAAGTTGACGACCGGAGTGTTCCAGTAGAGCGAGCCGTAGCCGAACGTAACCTCGAAGTTATACCCGGCGCTGGCCTGGCCGCTGGAGTTGGTCACAATCACCGGCCCACTACTTGCCGAGGCAGGATAGCCGTAGACCTCTCCCACCGGCACCTCGACCACGATGGACGTGTCGCCCCATGACACGATCGGCGCGCTGATGGTCGGCTGCCCCAACTTATAGAAGAACCTCACCGATCCCTTAGCCGTTCCGAAACCGGTGCCCGTAATGGTCACCCTGTCGCCTGTGCCCGCCGGAGCAGACCCGGGGTTGATGCCGGTTATAGCGGGCACGGCCAAGGCGCCTACTCCACCCGCCAGGGCCGTGGATGATTCCACGGACGGTACGATGTCATAGACCGTAGCAGACGACGGGATGGGGGGCATTCCGGCTCCGGTCGCCGACAGGGCCCGTCCGATACTTGCGCGCACTGAGGTCAGCGACTGCGAGAGCGCTTTAACCATGCCGCCGGTTACGTCCAGCTTGCCCTGCATCCCCCCGATAACGCGGCCCTGCGCGTCCAAGAACAGCAGGCAGGTCTCTCCTGGAGTAAAGACCGGCATTCCATCGACTTCCACGCGGTAATCACCTATCTCGCCGCCCAGCACCGGCACGGTGATGTCGGCATGCGCGCTCCCCTTGAGGACATCAATCACCTGGAGGTCGAAGTAGGTCTGTGGCATAGCGGATGAGCTCCCCACCGGTCCGACAAGGACCACGCGGTACGGGGCCTCCACGACCTCGGCAACGACCACCGTGCTGGCCCTTTGGGCCAATTGCTCAATCGTCAGGGTCTCCAGAACCGTCGCCTTCGCAACGGAGGGCATCAAGAAGAACACCATCGAGGCCAAGGAGAATAGAAGAAGCAGCAGTACCGCTGCGACAAACCTCGGAGTGGTTTTGACCGTATTCATCCCGGTCGCCATGCTACCACCGCCATTCCTATGCAGGCGCCCGGCAGTGACTAGAGTCACTCCGAGCCTCTTAACAAGACACTATGTACATCGGCACCTGAGGCCCTTCGCTTGAGCCGCCGCACGGCGCCGTCCACGGCAATGCGGCCCCCCGGGCGCCCCGTTTCGCGCGGGCGCCGGCGGGGGCCTTCATCGCCTACAGGATGTCTATTTGAAGTCGAGCGTTACGATATCGCTGACCCAGGCCTTGCCGTCCATGCCCGGCATCACGGCGTTCAGAGTGCCATCGTCGCCTATGGCGATCATGGCGTTGACGTCAAGCTCGGCGAGCGTGACTTGGCCCATGAAGCCGTCGGACGCGGCCATGTCCAGCAGCGTGGCGCCAGATTGGACCCCCACCGAGGTCATCAAGTCACTCAGCAAGACGCCCGTGTACTCGGTAGCCCCCTTCTTGGGATGCTCGGCGGTAATGGTGCTCATCTTCATCGACTGGAGATCGGCGACCAACAGGGTCCCCGGACTGTCCACCAGGCCTTTGACCACCACTGCGCCGCTTGTGACTTCCGTCGCCGCAGCCGTGGTAGAGGTAGCCGCAATCGCCGTCGTGGTGGTCTCGTCGGAACCGCCACAGGCGGCCGCGAAGGCCAAGATACCGAGCAAAGCCAGGCAGGACGCCAGAAGTAGCAGTGAGCGGGTGCGCGATCTCATGTTCTCGATTCTCCTTTGTCGGGCTCCGCACAGTCGTTATACTGTGTCCAGGATAATACTCAGCGCAGTATAACCGGCCCGTTGCGCATGTGGCAAGTCGGAATAAGCCGGCAAATCAGCCCAGCGGCCGCGGTCAGGCGGGCGGAAACTGCGCACCACGGCCACCGTCGTATCCGCCACTGCGCAGGTTTCGGTACCATGGGGATGAGCAATCCACACAGGTGGCGGAAGAACGAGGAAAGGCTGTGGCATGAAGGTGCCGGCCATCGGCGCGATACATGAGCGCATCACTGCGATCACGGACGTCTCTTACCCTCTGTACGTGGTTCAGGGAGAAGAGAGCGCTCTGCTCATCGACTCCGGCGCGAATCTGCTGGGCCCTCGCTACCTCGCTTCGCTCAACGCCATGTTCCCCCGTGGCGGGCACCCCGGCCAACTCTTCCTTACCCATTCGCACTGGGACCATGTGGGGTCGGCGGACTATCTAAGGCGGCACATCCCCAGACTGCAGATCGGCGGGCACCCACGACTCGCGACAGTGGTGCGTAAGCCCTCGGCTCTGAAGACGATGAACCGTCTCAGCATGGACCAGGTCGAACTTCTCGATCGCAACCCCGCCGGTGAGGACTTGACGCTGCACCCGTTTGAGATCGACGTCCTGCTACAGCAGGGAGACGAATTCGACCTAGGTGGACTCACCTGCAGGGTATATGAAACCCCGGGCCACACCAGAGACTCCCTGGCCTACTACTTTCCGGAGATCAAGGTCCTCTTCCCGGGCGATGCGTCAGGGGTTCTGAGGGGCGAGAAGGGCACCTTGATACAGCCCGAATTCGTAGCTTCCTACCAGGGCTACGTGGACTCCCTGAAACTCATGACCGCCCTTGAGCCGGAGATCATCTGCCTGGCGCACAACTGGGTGCTGACCCAAGCGGACGCGATGCAGTTTCTCGCCGATTCCTTGGCCGAAACGTTCCGATACCGAGAGCGTATAGAAGGTTACCTAGAAGCTGCCCACGGCAGCGTCGAGGAGACGACTCGAGAGATGGCGCGCGCCGAATACGGTCCCGAAGGCAGGATGGGCCCGCCGAGCACAGCCCACTTGATGAATCTGTCAGCCCAGGTCAGGCACATCGCCGAGTGCCTTGGCCGCGGCGAAGGCTCGGCGGACTCGGGGGGCTAGCGCTTTTCTATGTACAGCTCTCCGGCACGCTGCACCAAACGGATGGAGCCCGGATAGTGCTTTGATATGGCATTTCGGAAGCTGGCAACGGCTGACTTGATCGCCACATCGCCAAGTTCGATTTTGACGGATCGCTGGTCGCTGTTATCCTGAAGATACTTATAAACAGCCTCAACGGTAGCAACATATTTGCTCGTTCTCAGCCCCCGTGATGCCTGTGGAACAGGAACCGGTTTGAAACCAAAAGTCTCAGCTGCCATGATGCTTCCTCCCAATAAGATGTGCTGCTAATCTCACAAGTAGAGTCTAACCGCTAGAACCTAGTGAGATGGGGATATTACCACCATCACCGTAGATCATGACATCATCACATCCCCCAGATTAACGCTGCCGGTTTTCAGTGCTACGTCTATTCTTCTCTCACGGCCCAAGAACGAAACCAAAACCACATAGACGCCGCTTTCCCCTTCCAGATGGTCGAACTTGAAGTCTCCGTAGCAGTCCGTCAACGCGATCGCGATGATCCCCCCGTCCCGAGTCAGGGTCACTGTGGCGCCCTGTGCACATTCGCCCACGCCGTCCTTCTTGTGCGAGACGCTTCCACCGATAAAACAGTGGCTATAGAGGTACAGGTTCTTGTAGTACACCCGTGGCCTCGTCTCCATTTCGGGCTGGAGGGTATGAAGCTCTTCTGCCTCGGCTCGGGCCGCCATTTCGTTGTCTTCAACACAGACCGCCACCAAAGCGCCGGTGGGACAGGACTGCACGCAGCGGGGCTTATCCCACTTACCGTCCAGTAGGTGAGCGCAGAGGGTGCACTTCTGGGGAACGTTCCTCTCCTCGTTCCAGAAGATAGCGCCGTATGGACAGGCCTTGACCAGGTCCTTCTGCCCAGCCGCCTTTTGGGGGTCGATGATCACGATGCCGTCGGCGCGCTTGTAGACGGCCTGGCGAAGGGCCTTCTCGATACAAGGAGCGTCGTCACAGTGCATACATGGTGTCGGCCGGTAGGCCACGTCCATCATGGGTGCCGCTCCCCGCTCTTTGCGCATGATGTTCATCCAGCGATGCCCGTGCAGCGGTTGGGCCAGGGCGCAGCCGGGCCAGTCATTCCCCACGTGCTCGTCTTTACAGGCCAGGAAGCAGTTGTTGCAGTCCTCGCATCTGGCTACGTCGATGATCAGGTTCCATCTACGCATTGACGGCTTCTTTCTCTTTCCATTTCTCGACTTCTATCAGGCAGCTGTTCACGGCGATTGAATGCGACCGCTTTATGATGGAGCGGTGAGGGGTCAGCAGGTTCACACTGCCGGCACGATCGGGGGAGCTGCCCGGTTCGCCGATCGGATCGTAGGAGGCCGACGCTTCGTAGGAGTGCACGGTGCCCTGCGATATCCGCTCGGTGACCTGAGCCGCGCAGATGACCGCGCCCCTATCGTTGTGCAGTCTCACCAGATCGTTGGTCTTGATGCCCCGCTTTTCGGCGTCGCTGGGGCTGATCCGAGCGATCCAGTAGTAGTAGCCGTCGATAAGGACGCGGTGGTCCTTGATGTCGTTGATGGTGCTGTCCTTGGCGTCCCCCATGGAGTGGAAGCTGTAGCGCGGATGAGGCGAGATCAGGCTCAGCGGATACTTCTCAAACAATCCCTCGGTGTGGATACCCTCCCAGGACGGCATGTAGGTGGGAATGGGGCGCCGCTCGGGATCATCGGGAGCGAAGCGCTTGAGGCTCGAGCACGAGAACTCGAATTTACCCGACTGTGTCTGCAGGCCGTGCAGGTACTCCTTGTAGTCGGCCGGAAGAGGGGCCAGCTTCAGGTGTGTCTTTGGGACGGCCCTCGGCGAACCACCGAAAAGAAACCGGGTCGCGCATCTCCTCCTTGGGCGCCCCCAGCACGTAGTAGCCCTTCTTCAGAAACCGCTTCCAGGAGATCTTCTTGGACAGGTCGCTCGCCTCAAAGAGCCGCCGCACCCAATCCAGTTCGGTGACGCCCTCCGAGTACATCATCCCCAGCCCCAGACGCTGCGCCAGTTCGTAGAAGATCTGGTAGTCCGATTTTGATTCACCCAATGGTTCGATGCACTTGTGCTGCAGGACGAAGATGCGGTGATTGCACTGGTTGAAGCTGTGCTGGATAAAGCCGGCGCAGTTGGCGGATTCGCTGATGTCCCATCGTTCGAAACTGGTGCAGGCCGGCAGGATGATGTCGGCGAACTTGGCTTCGCCCTCGAACCAGATGCCTTGGTTGACAACAAATTCGAGGTTCTCGGTGCGGTAGGCGTCGACCCAGCGATTGGTATCGCTCATGGTGCCTATGAAGGCGCCGCCGTACCTGTAGTACATCCGGACGGGCGCGCACCCCTCCATGGGGTAGCTGACCTTGGCGAACTGGGATTCGATGGAAGTGGGGTCCAGCATATAGCCCTCAGCCCTGCCCTCCAGGATCGCTTCCGGCAGGCGCTGCTTGGGGACTCTCTGAGGCACCGTGTTGATGGTGGGGAGTTGCGGCATGCGCTGGTACATACTGACGATGCTCGCGTTGCTCTTCACATCTCCGGACAGTCCCCCCTCACAGTAGCCGGGGAAGTAGAAGTGGGTGTCCACGGGGGTACCTTGCTGAGCGGAGCCCATGTTGACCCCGGGTTTGCCGATGCCCTGCATGGCCATCATGCAGACCATGATGCGCGCCCATTCGATGCCGGAGGCCGAGCGGCAGGCGCCGCCGAACCCAGTCAGGCCGCCGGCGGCCAGATAGGTGCGCTTGTTCCCCCACTCACGGGCTAAGGCGCGGACATCTTTCGCCGGAATGCCGGACTCCGGCTCCTGCCACTCGGGCGTCTTGGCTATGCCATCGCTCGTCCCGAGGATGTAGTCGTTCCACTCGTCGAATCCGGTGGTCCTTGCTTCGACGTATTCCTTGTCATACAGACCTTCGACGAGCCACGTGTGCACGATGGCCAGGGCCATGGCGTTTTCGGTGCCCGGCCTGGGCGCGAACCACTTGCCGCCGAACAGGGCCGCCGTACTGTTGTAGTAGGGGTCGACGTGGACGAACTTCACGCCCAGATCTTTAAGCCACTGCCGCCGGACGGTGCCTTCGAAAGCACCGTAGACCCCGCCTGTGGCTTCCGGGTCGCTCGACCAGAACACAACCATCTCGCAGTGTTTCAAGCAGTCTTCAACGGTGCCGTAGGACTCAGGCGCACCGAGCCGCATCGAATGGCCCCAGTGATGCGAGGCGCCCCAGTACCAACCCTCCCAAGAATCGGGGTTCATGACAGCCTGCGTGTGGCCGATGAGGTTCATGAAGCGGGCCCTGGCGCTGATGTGATAGCCCAGATAGCCAAAGGTGTGATGCGACGGGTGGGTATTGAGGATGGCGCCGGGACCGTGCTCCGTCTTCATCCGTCTTGATCTCTCCGGCGACTATTTCGAGAGCCTCGTCCCAGCCAATGCGTTCATATCCTGAGATGCCGCGATTACGGGGGTTGCGCTCGCCTTTGGGATCGAAGTCGACCCGCTTCATGGGATAGAGCATCCGCTCGGACGAATAGACCATCGATTTCCAGGCCTGGGCGTGAGGGGAGATCGTCGATCTGCGCGGCGGCGTGAAGCTTCTCCCTCGGGCCTCGATGGTCCACGGTTTTGGGTCGGTGTCGTCGAACTCGATGGGCGTGATGCGGATGATCTTGCCGGCCTTCACATAGACGAAACACGGCCCTCCATTGGTGTTGCTGGTGTAGCGCTTGACACCATCTCCCGCGTCGGTTCCGTGCTTCCGGCAAGACATAAGGCTCAACATGACGGATAGTGTTTCGAAGAACCACGACCCCAGAAGATCCGAGCCCTCGTACGTGATCTGAAAGTTCTTGAGCGCGTTCTGCATCTCCAACTGGGCCGTGTTGAGCCCCATCATCCTTGCCGGAAGGCCCTGCTCCCTAAGACCAAGGCGGGCGCAAAGAGAAGCCAATGCCTTCTTCACGAACACACTGACGGCAACGTGCTGGTCGGAGAATCTTATGGTGTAGTCCGCACGCCGGTCGATGCCTCGCGCGGATCGCATCCGGCCATCCTTGAGATAGAAGCATCTGCCCACGGAGCCGTCTTGGAGCTCGATCTGAAAGTCCACGTCCTTTTGCCTCAACCGGGCGGCGAACTCGGGAAAGCGCCAAGCGGTGAAACGCACCAACGGCGCCAGCGAGAACAGAACCAGCGAAAGCAGAGTCTTCTTGAACATGAGCACCGTGTCCTTCCGTGTTGAGCGTCCGCGCGATAAGCAGACTTTTCGTTAAGGCTTTAACCTTCTCGTTAATGCTTTAACCTTATAGTTAGCGCTTTAACCTTATAGTTGGTAGATCAACCACCATGTCAAGAATGACTACCCCCCGGTACTGCTGATGATCCTGCGGACGACTTCCTTGGCCGTTTGTAGGTCGGCGTCGGAAATACCATCGAGCGCCCACGCCATGTTCTCCTCGGCGAGAGCGACTAGAGCCGGCAGTACTGCACGGCCTTCCGGAGTCAGATAGACCAAGTTGGAGCGTCCGTCTTCGGGATCCGGACGGCGGACGATGAGGCCCTGCTTCTCCAACTTGCCGATCAGGTGAAAGGCCGCCACCTTGCTCCGTTGGAAAGAGCTTGCCAGAGCCTGCTGAGATAAGCCGTCCTGCTTCCACAGACAGCCCAGAAAGGCCCATTGTTCGGGAGTGACGGCATAGCCAGCGTTGCTGAATCTAACCGCCAGGGTGTCACGCAGCCGGTTGGAGCAGGTCGCCATCAGCCAAGACAGCGGGTCCGTTGGAAAGCCGTCGGTAATGACCAACTGTTCGTCCTCTGACTTCATTCTGCTGGCCTTCTCGCTAAACGTACCGGTTATTAGTTAACAGCTTAACGGTCTCGCGATCTCTCGTCAACAAGAAGGCGGCGCCGACCGTGACCCAAAGGAATCACGTTCGGCGCCGCTGAAAACTCTTAGCCCCGCCAGTTGCGCCCAGTCTCGATCATGGCCTTAAGGTTCTCGGCCTTAGCATCGTCAAGCGCGGCCCCGTTGCGCAGGTAGAAGCCGCCGTCCTTGGCACACGTGTCGAGCAGGTCGGTAACGTACTCTTCGACCTCGGCCGCACCCGCCAGCGCCAGAAGCGCGGTGGGCACGTTGCCGGATATACAGGCGTAGCCCCCCAGGGCTCGCTTGGCAGCAGCCATGTCGGTCTGATCGAGCAGCCACATGGCGCTGCCGGCAGGCAGATCGTCGTCGGCGATGATGTCCAAACGCTTGCCGTAGCTGCCCTGAGCGAACATGGTCGGAACCAAGCCCTGGTCGATAAGACCCTTCATCACGGCCTTCAGTGTCGGCCAGTAGAAGGTGCGAAAATCCGCATCCGACATGAAGTTGTCGGCGCCCTTGTGCAGCCAGAACATGACGAGGGGCGATTCGGCCCAGGCCCCCTGACGCACACACTGGTCGATCATCAGCGGGACGAACCGTTCAGCCGCCTCAAGGATCTTGTCCGGTTGACGGAAACGGTCGAGCATGATGCCTTTGGTGCCGCGCAGGGTGTCGGCCAAAACATCGTACGGGGCTTTGGCCGAGCCGGTCCACTCGGGCGGTATACCCAGACGACCCGCCGCCTCGGCATCAGCGGCCTTTGTCACCTTCATCCACGCGAAACACTCCCCGGCCACCGCGGCCAACTGCTGCATTCCTTCGACCAGTCCTGGAGAGGCAAAGCCGAGCATGTTGTAGGGCATGGCGGCCGCTTCCATGAAATCTGTGAATGGCGGCATGGCTGCCAGGGGGCCGAAGGCCGAGCCGAAGCGGGGCAACAACGACCGCCGAAAGTAGCCTTCGGGGTCGGCGATAAGGGCGTCGTACTCATCCGCCTTCATGTACTCGGCTTCCAGGTACTGCCAGGGGGTCTCGTCCGGTAGACCATGCCCAGGCCAGTCGACGAAGTTCAGCCCCAGCAGCTCAAACACCTTCGCGGGAGAGACAGTCTTCACCTGAAAGTCCGGGCGAAAATCCTCGTGGAACTTGACGAGTGCCGTGGCGGATCTCTGGTAGTCGTACATGGCCTCTTTCTTGGTGAGACCGCTGTACTTGCCCGAGTAGAAGCCCACGTTCGCCGAGACCGGCACGCGCTCCGGCTTCTTCAGTGTGATGGCGTCAACCAGGAGTTGGACGCGCTGCTTGTAGTCGTCTTGGACGGCATCGCTCGCGAACTCGACCCCACGCGCGCTCGACCACCGCTGGAAACGACGCTCGCGACGCTCTTTCCAGTCCAATTTATCCCAGCCGTCAAACATCGGGTCCGGTGCACCCCAGCTCATATTCGCTCCTTCATAGAACCTAGCGACTTCGTTACACAAGGAATGGTTGTTACATCGACGTTCTCGTTGCGGTTCTCATTCAAGTAGGGGAACCGAGATACTGTGGCTCGGATCTCCTTCTGCCGGGTCCCTGGATCGCCCCAGAGCACGGTGACCTGGGTACCGAGTTCGCCGTGCCCCACATCGATGGAGCAAAGCGACAGCATCGCCCGATAGTAGTAGCTGTAGGCCCGGCCGGAACTCACTCCGACGATTCTACCGTCTCGCAGTACCTGGTCGGCGTGCATGATGTGGCCCCCATGACGCTGGCCCAGATCGATCGGGTCCATCCACGCATAGGGCTCGCCGTCTCTGTATTGCGACAAGTGCACGTCGAGCAGATCCTCGATGTCCCAGACCAGGGTGACCATCTTCCGCCGTGGTTGCTGCACTTCTTTCTCCAGGGCGACGCGTCCGATGAAGTCGTGATCGAACTTGATGGTCTTCCCCCATCCGAGTTCCACCGGACTACGGTAGCGCAGCTTGATGTCCGCCCCCATGCTCCCGGCCAAGGTTGCCGGCAGCCCGTCCATCTCCGGGGGCATGCCGAGAAACGCCATGAAGCCTTTGTCGTCCCCCCAAGGCAGCGGGAAATGGACGAAAGACTGCGGAAAGCCGTTCTGGGTGTGGTTCATCTGATAGACACGCCAGCCGAGCTTGGTCAGCCCGAAGGGTTCTCCCGCCGCTACGATGGCGTCGTAGAGAAGTACCGCTTCGCTGGTAGAACCGTGGACCTCGTAGGCGAGAGTCCCTGCCATGCCCATGCGGGTGATCCGTACATCCATGCCCTGGATGCTGCTCATACGGTGATGGCCGAACTTGATGTCATGCAGGCACTCGCCGGTAGCCACCTCAAGTATCTCGAGAGACCGCGGGCCGCCAAGCTGAAGCAGCAAGCGATCGTTCACCCATTCGCCCCGCGCGTCGTACCCACCCGTGTAGAACTTATAGGCTGCGTAAGGCGCCAGGAAGTAGGTGATGAAGTCGTCTTCCGCCACTCGTAGCAGCACACCGTGGGCTATGACCATCCCCTGCTCGTTGCACATGATGGCGTGCTTCAGGGTGCCGACGGCGAAGTTGGCGAAGCTGTTCACGCAGATATCGGAGAAGAACCTCAGCGCATCGGGCCCCTTTACCCGGAACGTGGGAGCAGGATTGAGGCCCGCGTGTAGGTAGCAGCCCGTCTTCCAGGACACCTCCTCCTCACGCCATCCGCTGTACTCAAGAGGGACGACGGAGTCGAGTCCCATACCGAACACCCTGCTATAGATGTAGAAATCCACATTGGGGTCGTACGCGGCATACGGGAGGTGGGAGAAGCTCCTCTCCGCTCCGTCGTGTGGCGCCGCTTCACCTATGCCGCCCACGCTCGCCTCACACTCCCAACCACTTGTGCTGTATTTCCTTGCTGCCGCGGAGTTCATCAGCCGTGCTTGTGTGAACAACCGTCCCATTGGCGATGATGTACACATAGTCCGCCACCGTGAGGGCCATGTTCAGGTTCTGCTCGGCCAAGAACACGGTGAGCTTTCCCTTTAGGCGACAGATAACCTGGCCGATCTGCTTGATGACCATCGGCGCCAGCCCCTCGGACGGCTCATCCATGATCAGTAGCTCCGGATTGGCCATCAGTGCCCGGGCGACCACCAACATCTGCTGCTCACCCCCGCTCAGCAGATTACCGCTCAGCCCGGCGCGCTCCTTCAGAATGGGAAACAGCTCGTGGATCTTCTCAATGTCCCAGGCATCGTCCTCCTTGACCTTCCTCTCCGCGATGGTCAGGTTCTCTTGCACGCTGAGTGACGAGAAGACGCCACGCCCCTGGGGCACGAAGGCGATGCCCTTACGGGCGATCTGGTGAGGTTCAAGACCGCTGATGACCTCGTCCTTGAACAGTATCTGGCCATTCCGCGGGGGTGTCAGGCCCATGACCGAACGCATGAGCGTGCTCTTGCCCATACCGTTCCGGCCCAGGATCGCCACCACGCTGCCCGTCGGCACATCAAGGGAGAGGTCCCACAGCACCTGCCGGTCCCAGTAGAAGGTGTCTATGTTCTTCACAGTCAGCAAGCCTCATCGCCTCCCAGATAGATCTCCCGCACCTTGGGATCGGCACTGATCTCGTCCGGAAGACCCTTGGTGAGTATCTCGCCGTCGTATAGCACCATGATCATGTCCGCCAGGTTGAACACCAGATCCATGTCGTGAGCGCAGAAGACCAGCGTCGTATCAACTGCCAGCTCGCGGATCACCTCGGCAAAGGCCGCCGCCTCCGCGGTCGGCAGGCCGGCGCTGGGCTCGTCCAGCAGAACCACCTGCGGCTTTGACGCAAAGGCGGCGAGCAGCTCTACCAAGCGTTGCTCCCCATATGACAGTGTGTGCAGAGGCTCAGACCGCTTGTCGCCAAGGCCCACCGTATCGAGCAGCCGCTCGGCCTCATGCAGGCAATCCTTGCGCTTGTCCAGCGCACTCCACATTTGAAAATGCGACCCCCGCGCACCGTAGACAGCCAGCAACACATTGTTCAACACCGACTGGTAGAAGAAGAGGTTGTTAACCTGATAAGACCGCCCCAGCCCCGCATGCAGACGTTTGTAGGGAGCCATGTTGGTTATCCGCTTCTCGCCCAGAAACACATCTCCACCGGACGCGGGGAGCTGTCCGCCGATAACGTTGAGCAGCGTACTCTTGCCCGCGCCGTTGGGCCCTATGAGGGCCAGCCTCTCCCCAGGCTCCACGCCGAAGGTGACACCGCTCAGGACACACAGCCCACCGAAGCTCTTCGACAGATTCTCCACCCTAAGCACCGTCATGGCCGCGACCCGTCATCCGAGAGCTGGTCAAGACCGACCTTGCGCGCTCGTGTCGACCACAACTTGTCCCAGATTCTGGACAGGTACCGGGCTAGGCCGCCCTTGAGGAACATCACGCTCAAAACAAACAGGCCGCCCATGATCAGATACCAGCGCGCCCCTAGATAGAGACTGGAGTAGTACTCTGCAAGCACGATGACAGCAGCGCCCAGGCAAGGGCCCCAGAGAGTGCCACCCCCGCCGATGATCACCATCAGCATCGGCCACGCGGACCTCTCCAGCGCAAAGTCTGTGGGCACCATCGTGTTGTTCTGGTAGGCCCACAGAGCCCCCGCCGCGCCGGCGAAGACCGCGGCCAGGATGATGACCGCGTATTTGGCGCCCCAGGTATTGAAGCCCAGGCTCTTCATCCGCGATTCGTTGTCGCGTATGCCCACCAACGTCCTGCCAAAACCCGAATGCGTGATGCGGTACATCAAGAGGAACCCCAGCACGAAGATCACCAGCACTAAGAAGTAGAAACTGAGATTCGTCCACTGGTGCGAACCGAACCAAAGATCGGGCTTCCTGATGCCGGGCAGACCACTCTTGCCTCTCGTCAGCGAATTCCACTTTTCGGCTACCACGAACAGCAACTGGCCGAAAGCCATGGTTACAAGGAGGAAGTAGACGCCGGAAACCCGGAGCGATAGGAACCCTATGAAGGAGGCCAGGGCGGCGCTAAAGAACAAGGCCAGGGGGAATACGATCCAGAACGACGTGATGTCGTAGTTCTTGGTGAGTATCGCAATGACATAGCCGCCCATGCCAAAGAAGGCGGCGTGTCCAAACGAGATCAGCCCCGTATGGCCCATCAAGAGGTCGAGGCTCATGGCGAATAGCGCAAATATCAGCACCTTGGTCATCAAGGTCTGCTGAAAGGAGCCCACCGAGAGCGGTACGGCTATGAGCGCAGCCAGTACGATAGCGTAGGGTAGATACTTCTTCAGAAGACGCCGCCACGTAGGCTGAGTTGCGATTGCTGCACCTATAGACGTCGCCTTCCTTGGGGCCTTGCTTTTGTGGGCGGACGCCCTCTCCAGGGCATCCGACGCGTGCTGCCCGCCCCCCATCCGCTTGCCAAGCAGGCCGGAGGGCCTGAACAGGAGAATGACCACCAGCGCCCCGTAGATGAGATAGGCGGCCGCCTTGGGCGAGTACTTCTCCCCGAAGGCTTCGAGCAGACCCAGAAACGTGCCTCCAAGCAAAGCCCCTTGAACTGAACCGGCCCCACCCACCACCACGACGATCAGCGAGGTAAGTAGGGTCGTCCACGCAAGACCGCTTTCTACGCTGTATGTCTGAGAGCCCAAGAGGCCACTTAATCCTGCCACAGCCGAGCCCAGCACGAAGACTCCGGTGAAGAGCACCTTCAGGTTGACCCCAAGCGCGCTCGCGACTTCCTTGCTGTCCATGCCGGCCCGCACCTTGGCACCGACTTTCGTCTTGTCTTGGAACAGCCAGAGGAGCAAAGCCATGACCAGGCCAAACGCGATGAGGAAGAAGCGCCACAGAGAGAGCGTGACGCTACCGACCTGTACCGAAGCGGAGAAGATCGAGGGCGATATGCCACTCTGTGGCAGCGTCCCCCATATCCAGGTCGCCGACCCTATGAGCACGTATATGAAGCCGATGGTGAGAAGCACCTGGTCGGCTTCCTGCTTGTAGAGCCGCCGAAGGAAGCCCGTCTCGATCAGCAGACCGAGCGCCGCGGCGCAAGCCGCGGCGGCCAGACCCCCTACCCAGAAGTTCCCAGTCTGCTTGGCCACGTACAGGCCTACAAAGGCACCCACCATGTAGAGGGCGCCGTGGGCCATGTTCACGATCCTCATCAGGCCCATGGTCAGGGATAGCCCGGTAGCCAGGAGGAAGAAGATGGACCCGCGAGAGAGTCCGATAACAAAGACGGACAGCACTTCACCCATTCGGAGCCTTGCCTTCTCTCGTCATCGCATGTCCTCCCGCGACCATGTCGCCAGCCGCAATATGATGTCCGGTAGATTTCACTTCAGACCTAGACGGAGATGTGGGGGAACGGAATCAGTTCCCCCACATCCGTCGCTATCTAGACTTCTGGCGATTCTTTCGTCAACCGTCTACTTGCTCAGGCCTTCCGGCGGAACGTCTTCATACGTCTTCACGAGAGCGTACTTGTATATGGGTCCCACGTTGGGGATCTCCACCTTTATGACTTCCACGATGTAGAAGGGCTTTGTCGCGGCCTGGCTACCGGCGGCGAAGAACTCCCTGCCTTCGGGACCGACGAAGTCGGTTGCGAGCAAGGCATCGCGCAGGCTGGCCGGCGACAGGTCAGAAGCAACAGAGTTCGCCGCGGCCAAGAAGAGCTGGCCGCCCTGGACCGCACACGCGTAGCCGTCGTCTCCGGGAGGACCATACTTGAGCGTCGGCGTGATCCCCGCGACGTAAGCCAGGTTCACGGGATCCGTAGAATCAGGGTTCCAGGCCATAACGGTCTGGGTGCCTATCAGCTTCTCCGCGGTCGCCGGATCGGCCTGCGCTATGGAGTTCATGGCAAACGGGTCCAACATGCCTCCGTGGTACAGGCCCACGATGTCCATCTTCTTGTCGATACCCAATTCGACGTACTGCTTGAGCATCGAGATGCCCGCGCTGCCACCGTACCAAGTCACCAAGGCGTCCGCGGGCTCAAGGTTGGCCAGATAGACCGAGTAGTCCTCGCCGTAAGGAGTGTCTTGCCTCTGCACCACTGTGCCACCGAGCGCTTCGTAGTGCGCCACAAAAGGATCGAAGAAGGATTTGGCGCCGGTGTCTTCGCCACCAATGACATCGATGGTCTTGTAGCCCAGATCGTTGTAGATGTGATCAGCGATCACAGTCATGGGCTCGAGAGTCGTACCACCAGAAGCTATGACCCACTCGTTGTCTAGGAGTTCAGAAGGAGTGGGATTGTAGAAGATGATGGGAATGCCAACCTCTTCACAATAGGCGGCCACGGCCTCTTTCTGAGCTACCTGAGTCGGGCCTATGATGGCGACGACTCCTTCGTTCTCAACCAGTCTTCTGGCCGCCTCGACAGCACCCGCCGTGTCCGACTTGGCGTCGGCCTCAACGATCTGAACCGGCCGGCCGCCCACCGTGGCGTTTGTCAGCGCGTAATCCAAACCCGCCTTCATGACGAAGCCGACATTCTCTTGGTAGCCCGTGAGATCTACGATGTGTCCCACTTTGATGGGTTCGGTGCTTGCCACGGTCGTATCGGTCGAAGCCGCGGTCGTATCGGTCGAAGCCACAGTAGTGTCGGTGGCCGCACCAGAAGTTGTAGTAGTAGCTTCCTCGCCGCCACACGCAACGGCCGTCATGGCGACGACCAGCAGCAGTACGAGCAACCCAGCTGACACGTAACGTTTCTTCATTGCTCCTCCGTCCCTCTTCTTAAGTAGACCCTATCGATGGAGTTCGGTCGACATGACTCGCTGTCTATTCCTCTCGGCCCCTCCTTCCGCGCTTCCTGGCCCGCCCTTTGCGTCATCATTGCGTCGCCCTCTTCAACTGGGACATGAATACGCCTATCATGACTGGGAGGCGCCCATCGTAGCGCGCTCTATAGCTATTTGCAAGGCTGTACTCTATAGTGCGGACTGGCTGGCTACACTAGTCTGCGGCCCGGACCGAGAAGGGGGTGATGACGGCGAGTAACACAGCACCCGCGACAAGCAAGGAAGACGACCGCCTACCGCCCTATCAGCGGATAGCGGCCATCATCTCGGCACGCGTCGCCGACGGCACATATGCTCCCGGAAGCAAGTTGCCGGCCGAACCTCAGTTCCGCACCGAATTCGGCGTGAGCTTGATGACGCTGCGCAAGGCCCTCGCTGTTCTGGCCGACCAGGGGCTTGTCCATGCTGAGAAAGGTCGCGGCACTTACATCCGGACTATCGCTCTCACCGACAGCATCTTCAAATTGGAGCAACCCAACAACGGCTGGCTTGACGAATCCACGGAGAGCAGACTGTTGGGCGTTTCCACGGTGAAGGCCGATCCGCAAGTGGCCGAGAAGCTGGCCATCACTCCGGGCACGCGGGTGGTCTATCTGAGGCGCCTTATCTTGAAGTGCCAGATACCTGCCATGTACTACATCGAGTACGTGGTCTTTGATGCGCGCAAACCGCTTATCGAATCCCAGCTGCAACTGACCACGCTTGACGGCGTCCTGCAGGCGGCACGAGGCAGTGGCTTCTCACGGGGCAATGTGAAACTCACGGCGCGGTGTCTCGACGAGGAGGCCGCCCAGATTCTGCAGGTTCCCGCCTGCTCGGCGGCACTTTGTCTCGAGCATGTCTTTGAGGATGGCACTCGCAAACCGATGAGTTGGGGCCGGTTCCTCATGCGCGCCGACTTGTTTCAGCTCTCCGCCCAGCTCGGGCCCGAATGACCAACCTAGGAGCAGGCATGGCAGCGATCGATACTCTCGCAAACGCCCTGGTGGAACTCGACGAGGAAGGCACCCTAGGCATCGCCCGCGAGATCTTGGCGGAAGGAAACACCCCGACGCTCACCCTTATCAGCGCATGCCAACAGGCCATGCGCGTGGTGGGGGAGCGATACGAGCGCCAGGAATACTACCTAGCAGGCCTGATCCTAGCCGGAGAGCTGTTCAAGGAGGTCTTGGAGCTTGTAGAGCCGCAGGACGATGCGCCTCGCCACGTAGGCACCGCGGGCACGATCCTGCTGGCCACGGTCAAGGGCGATATCCATGATATTGGGAAGAATCTCTTCGCTTCCACGCTTCGCGGATATGGCTTTGAGGTCGTCGACCTTGGCGTTGACGTGCCCAAAGAAGCCATAGCTGAGGCGGTCAACACATTCAGACCAGACGTCGTCTGCTTGTCGGGCCTCATCACCACGGCCTTCCAAAGTATGAAGGCCACTGTGGACTTGGTCCGGGCGCAGGTTCCCAAAGGCATGACTGCTCCCCCCGTGGTCTTGGGAGGAGGCACGGTGGACGATCAGATCTGCCGATACGCCGGAGCCGACTCCTGGAGCAGCGACGCTATCGAGGGCGTAAGGATATGTCTACGCCTGGTGGAGCAAGCGCGGCAGAGCTAGCAGGCTGCTGAACCCACGTGCTCTGGGCCCGCTTGCTTCAGAGGGAGCCGTACTCGTCTACGGCCTCGCGCAGAGCCATCACGTTCTCGGGCAAGGCCTCATCGGGGATACCCAGGTTTGAGTCGATTATCAAGGCGCCCGTGTCTCCAAACATGTCGAGAAGTCTCTTCACATCGTCTTTGACCTGCTGGGGCGTCCCGGTGCACAAGAGGGAGGCGGGCACGTTGCCCCAAAAACACATCACATCCCCACACATCTCCTTGAACCGCTTGCGGTCTATCTGGTCGAAGTGACCCGCTATCTTGCCCGCGGGAAGTTGGGCCAGATATTTGAGCCGAGAGGTGTAGTTGCCTTCGAACAGGAGAATCGGCGTCAGACCGGCCGCAATCAGCGCGTCGACCAGTTGCACAAGGGTAGGCCAGTAGAACTTCTCAAACGCCTCTTCGCTCATGTAGTTGTCCGCACCCATATGCATGGGGACGAACACTCGAGGGTTGCCGCTCGTCCGAGCGACGGCGATAGCAGCGCCAACGGAAGAGGGGTGCATCATCTCGACGGCCGCAAGCAGTTTGTCGGGCCGCCGGTAGATGTCCAGACTGCTGCCCATCAGACCCCGAAGAAAAGCCGCTACCTGGTCGAAGGCTGCCGCGGACGACGCGTGGAAGGCGTACGGATAGCCAAGCGCCGCCATCTCTCCGATGTGTGCGCTCAAGGCCGCGTTATTCGCATCGGCCGCGTCGGCCAAACGCAGGAGCGCCTCAAGTGTGCGCCGCATGGCCGGCTCGGCCACGAGCGTGGCGCCCATATACAGCAGGCTGTAGGCATTCGAAAGCCAGTGAAGAGGTGGGAACTCCGTCTGCCCGAATCCGGAGAACGCAGTCGCGATGCGCGGCAGGAGCTTCGTCAATGTGAAATGGTCGGGATCCGCCAGGAACTCGTCGTATTCGTCCTCGGCCACCCAATCGTGCTCCACGAACTGGAAGGCAGCATCGTCGGGCAGATCGCCGCCCGGCCACCTGACCTGAAGAGTGCCCAAGGCCTCAAGGCCTTGAGACGACAGCAACCTGTTGGGCACGGCGAAGTCCCAGCCAAACGCCAGGTCGGCCTCTTTCGTCGCACTGTAACGCACGGCATCGCCATAACCGGCATCTCGATTGGAGATGCATTTGATCCTCGTAGGGAAGTAGTGGACCATGAGCGGGATGACCGGCACCCGGTCCGGCTTCTTCAGGGCAACGATGTCGTTGAAGCGCTGCTCGCGCTCGGCGTAGAGTCTACCCGACTGGTCACTCAGACCCTTAATTTGCACGCCCGCTTCCTTCCCCTATCCCACAGACTATGTGGCCGCACGACACGCACCCCGTGTCGCCAGAAGCGCAGTCTAGCAGCTGTTGGGCCCATGCCGTTACGGCCCAAGTGCCGAGCAGCCCCCTCAGCCCTTCTTTCGGAGCCTCTCGGTGGCGGAGCGGTCGATCGCATAAGTCAGCGGGTCGATCACCACCTTGTACACGTCTCTGGCCATGCTCACGGAGACCAGCTCATCGACGACGTCAGCGCGCACCGCCTCGGGGTCGCGCTCCTCGGGCCGGCCCACCCCGGCTCCGCCCCCCGTAAGAGTCGTCAGGCGGTCGCCGTCCTTCAGGTACATGTCGCGGTGTGGTTCGGTGATGTCGATAGTCTCTGCGCCTCGCTGCACCGACGCCTGGTTCAGCGGGGTATCTCCGCCTCCATGCTGTCCTTTGGCCTGTGTGCTGAAGCCCGACCAAGAGCCGCAGAGCAGTTTGGAGTCTCCGCCTTCGTTCACCGCCTTCCAGACGACCCCGGGAGCCCCGCGCCAACGGCCGGGCCCGTGCGAGTCGGTGCGGTACTCGTACTGTTCGATGCGCCAGGGAAAGCGAGCCATCTCCTCCTCGGCGTCGGTCTTGCCCACCACCCCAAGAGTGCCCATGTCGCAGGTGCACTGATATCCGTCATATCCGGTGACCGCCCCACCACCAGCAGCCGAGCAGAACGAGCTGTACACGTACATACTGTCGGACTCCTGCTCCTTGCCAATGATCAGGGGAGCGATCAGCCGCGCGTACGGCGAGACGGCTTGTTTCGGCAGGGCTTGAGACATGACATCGAGCACGGTCTCAATGGCCACGCTCCCTGTTATCGCGGTAGCGCTGGCCACCAGAGCGCCGGGGTTACAGTCCACCACTGAGCCCTCGCGGGTAATCACATGTATGGGCCGCATACTGCCCTCGTTGTGGTAGGCAGCCAGCTCACTGCCCAAGAAGAGAAAGCTGGTGCAGAGCACGTCGCTCATTAGCGGCGGGTAGTAGCAGTTGATCATGCCGGCCACCTGATCATCCGAGCCGGAAAAGTCGAAGTAGATCTCGCCGCCCTTGATAGTGAGCTCGCAGCGGATGGTGACCGGTCGCCCTAGGGCGAGCCCGTCGTCGTCGGTCTGAGCCTCGGCGGTCCACGTGCCTTCGGGCCACTGCGCGATCTTGGCCCGCACGGCCTTCTCGGTACGCTCGATCATCTCTCTCACGCACGCCGTCACCGTGGCCTTGCCATACTTGTCGAGCAGCTGCACCATCCGCTGCTCGGCCACGGTGGTGCTGCCCATGAGCGAGGCCATCTCGCGCCGCATCATGTCAGGCAACCGGTTGTTGGCCAGGATCAACTCCACCACGTCTTCGCGTAGTACGTTGTCCTCGGCCACCTTGATCATGGGGATATGGAAGCCCTCCGCGATGGAGTCGTGGGCCAAGAAGTGGCTACCGGGCTGGGCACCGCCGTTATCGGCCACGTGCGTGCCCATGCAGGTGAAGAAGACCAGTTCGTCCTGGTAGAAGATCGGCTTGACGAACACCCAGTCAGGAAGGTGCACCGCACCTTCACGAGGCAGGTTGGTCAGATAGATGTCGCCCATCTTGATGCGATCGCCGAACTTCTCCTTCACACGGCGGATGGGGTAGGTGCTTGAGATCAGGCGTGGCGGGAAACCCTCGGGTATGGCGATCGCCTGGCCTTCCGCGTCCCAGATGCCGTAAGCGAGATCGTGCAGCGTCACCACCAGCACGTTGGTGGCCGTGCGTTCCGCCGCATACCTCATCTCGCGGCAGACCCTCTGTATGTAGTGCCAGATGGTGGCTACTGCGATAGGGTCTATGGTCGTCACGTTTCTCCCCCGACGTCACCGTTCAGGGCGTCGTCACGGTCGCAAGCATTCTCAGGTGCTCCGTAGCGACGCCATCTAGCTCGAGCGTGTCCGGATCGATAACGACCCTGTAAACGTTCCTGGCCATGTCGACAGACACGAGCTCGTTTCTCACGTCGGCCACAACGGCCTCAGGATCTCGCTTGAACGGGTAGCCCAATCCAGCTCCGCCCGCGCCATGAACAACCACGTGGTCGCCCTTTATCACTTTGAGGGGCCGGTGCGGTTCGACGATATCTATCTTCTCGGAACCCCGAAGCACCCATCCTTTGTTGAGCGGGGTGGGAAGACCACCGTGTTGGCCCTCACTCGGTATTGTGAGGCCGGTCCAGGTGCCGCCGGTGAAGTTGGCGTCGCCGCCTTCATTCTCCGCTTCCCAATTGATCCCGGGCGCTCCGCGCCATTGCCCGGCGCCATGTGAATCGGTGCAGAACTCGTATTGATGGATGTGCCACGGGAACCGGGCCATCTCCTCCTCGGCGTCCGACTTGCCGACCACCCCCAAGGTCCCCAAATCACACATGCATTGGTACCCGTCGTAGCCAGCCACAGCGCCCCCTCCGGCGACGGCGCAGAATGAGGTGTACACATACAGGCCACTCCCATCAGGGTATTGCCCCATCACCGAAAGTGAATCCAAGGGACCGTAGGCGGCGATAGCCTTGTCGGGCAGGGCCTTAGAGAGCACAGACATGACCGACTCGATCACCAGTCCCCCGGTGATGGCCGGTCCCGCGGCGACCAACGCCCCGGGTTTGCAGTCCACCACGGTCCCCTTGCGCGTCTTCACGTGGATCGGCTTCATGCTGCCTTCGTTGTGGTACGCGGCCAGGTCGCTACCCAAGAACAGAAAGGTCGTGCAAAGAGCGCAGCTGAGCGTTTGCTGATAGTAACTGTTGATCATTCCGGTGACTTGATCGTCACTCCTGGAGAAGTCCAAGAAGACGTCCCCGTCCTTGATAGTGAGGTCGCACCGAACGTGAACGGGTAGGTTCATGGTACAGCCGTCATCGTCGGTGGCCACATCCGTTGACCATTGTCCTTCCGGCCACTTGGCGATCTCGGCCCGTACCGCTCTTTCGGTGCGGTCGATCATCTCTCCCACGCTCGCAAGCACCGTTTCTTTGCCGTACTTGTCGAGTAGTTCGACCATCCGTTGCTCGGCAACAGCCGTGCTGCCTAGCATCGAGGCGATCTCTCTGCGCATCATGTCGGGCAGCCGGTTGTTCTCCAGCACCAGATCCACCACGTCCTCGCGGAACTTGCCGTCCTCGAAGATCTTGATCATGGGGATGTTCAGCCCTTCGGCGATGGAGTCAAAAGCCAGAAAGTGGCTGCCGGGCCGCGCCCCGCCGGAGTCGGCGACGTGAGTGCCCATGCAGGTGAAGAACAGCAGCTCATCCTTGTAGAAGATCGGCCGGATGAAGCTCCAATCCGGCAGATGGATGGCCCCGTCCTTGGGGGAGTTGGTCAGATAGACGTCACCTGGCCTGATCTTGCCCGCAAACTTCTCCTTGACCCGCCTGATGGGGAAGCTCGAAGAGATCAACCGCGGCGGGAATCCTTCAGGTATCGCTATGGCCCTACCTTCGGCATCCCATATGCCGTACGCCATGTCGTGAAGCGTCACCACCAGCACGTTTGTCGCGGTGCGTTCGGCGGTGAACCTCATCTCTCGACACACCCGCTGGATGTAGTGCCAGATTGTCGCGGTCGTGATCGGGTCGGTTTGAGCTGGCTGCGTCGACACTCTAGTTCTTCCCCTCGTCTAAAGCGAAGTTCACTCGCTGGGTGTGATTATGTAGTTGCCGAACGCATCGACCGCGCACACGCTGTGTGACGGGATGACAGTGGTCACGGTGGGCTCTTGGATTATCGCCGCGCCGTGGATCACGTTCCCTGACTCCAGCTTCTCCCCGTCATACACCGGGACCGGAGCGCACTCGCCCCCGAAGTAGCACTCTTTGGTCGCTATCAGCGCTTTGGAGGCGTCGACCGAGGCCATCTCCCGTCGTGGTATGGGCACCTTGACTGAAGCGATCTTCGCAGTCACACGCAGGTTGATCATCTCCAGAGGCACCCAAGGAAGTGAGAAAGTGAAGAGCTCCTCGTGCAGGACGTGGAAGCGCTTCTCCATGTCCCTTATGTCGTCATCTGTGATCTCGTGGTCGGGGAGTTTGATCTCCAGCACGTGGTACTGCCCCTGATAGCGGACCTCGGCCGACTTCTCGACCACTAGGTCGTCGATCCCGACGTGGAACGCCTCGACATCTCGGAGTGCCTCGTCGGCCATATCTCTGTAGAGTCTGTTGACCAGGGCCACGTCGGCCTTGTCCGTCCTGGCGAGGGAGGAGCGGACATAGTCTCGGCCTATGTCCAGGAAGAACATGCTCCAGGCGCAGAACGCCGAAGCATAGCGCGGCACTATGGTCCTGCGCACACCCAGGATCTGGGCCACAGAGGGTCCGCACAGAGGACCGCCGCCGCCGATAGCCAGCAGGCTGAAGTCGCGGACGTCGTAGCCCTTGTGGGTGGATATCTCCGCGGTCGCATCGGCCATCGTATGGTTGACCGTGGTGAAGACTGCCCCCGCAGCCTCCTCGATGTTCATGTGGAGGACGTCGGCGATCTTGCTCATGGCCTGGCGTGACAGTTCGGGCTGCAGTTTCAGCCTGCCGCCGTTGAAGTTGTCTGGGTCTATGTAACCCAGGATGACGGCGGCGTCGGTGACGGTGGGCTCCGTGCCGCCCCGCCCGAAACAGGCTGGCCCCGGCATGGCCGAGGCGCTCTGCGGACCGACCCGGAGCAGCCCCAAGGGGTCGATCCAGGCGATACTGCCACCCCCGGCCCCGACACTCATGACGTCGGCCACCTTGATGCCCAGGCGGTCGTCGTTAAGCCACTCGCCCACCTTGAGACTGACCTTGCGATCTTTCACCAAACTCGCATCCCACGTGGTGCCGCCCATGTCCCCGATGATGAAGTTGTCTTCGCCGATAGTCTCGCCCAAATACGCCGCGCCCGCGGGGCCGGCGGCCGGCCCCGAACCGGTGAGATACACCGGCTTGGCGATCACGGCGTCAACAGACTGCACAAACTGGTTCGCCTGGACGACAAGCAACTGGTTGTCGAAACCGGCTTCTCTCAGCGAGGACTCGAGCTTCGTCAGGTACTTATTGACGATGGGACCCACGGCGGCGTTGATCACGCAAGTGCTTTCGCGCTCGTACTCACCCATCTTCGGAAGAAGCAGACTGGAACACGAGATGAACACCCCGGGGAGTTCCTGAGCGCATATCTCCGCCGCTCGGATCTCGTTGGCGGAGTTGGCGTAGGAGTTGATGAAGCAGACCGCGAGAGCCTCGATCTTCTGCTCCTTGATACGCTTTAGCACCGCGCGCAGCTCGTCCTCGTCAAGCGGGGTGACGATCTCTCCAGAAGCTTTCGTCATCTCGGACACGGTGAAACGCAGCCGGCGCGGAACCAGTGGCTCGTACGGTGGGATGTAGGCCTCGTACATGGAGTGGGTCTCGATCTTGGCCGAGCGCCGCATCTCGATGATGTCCCTGAAACCCTTGGTGGTTATCAGGGCCGTCGGCGAGAGCTTCCTCTGCACCAAAGCATTCGTCGATACCGTCGTGCCGTGCACCAACCATTCCGTCTGTTGCAGGAGCTCTCGGGTGCTCAGCCCGAAGTATGCGGCGGCGTCCACTATCGTGTTCAGCACCCCTTCGGAGAAGTCCCCCGGAGTGGTGGGGGCTTTGAACTGGTGCAGCTGGCCCTCTCCGTCGAGGACTACGCAGTCAGTGAAAGTCCCTCCAGTGTCAATGCATACTCTGTACATATGTATACGTCCCATGTCGCTTCGTTTGTGAGGGCCCGCGCCCTGCCTGACGGCAGAGCGCGGGCCCCGGTGTCGCCAAGAAGGGTGCTGTGACTCTAGAACTGCCTCGGCCAGGGCTCCACGCCCGGACGGCCGGGGTACTTGGCGGCCACAGCTGCAACGCCGGGGCTGTCCAAAGCCATGAGATGACCGTTGTCATACACCACCGTGTCGCCCATCTTGAGCGACGGGTTGCGGATGTCGCCGGTGACGTGCATGTAATACGGGTACTTCTCGTTCGACGGCGGCGCCCCGATGTGTACGTGCAGGTCGCAGCTGTGTGAGTGCTCTATGATGCGGCGGTGCAGGACGTTGGGGCACTGATGCGGCGCCACGCTGGCCTGCGGATGCACACCGAAGTGGAAGACGTTGAAGTCGTACACTCCTTCGCCCACCCGTGGCTTCATCTCCTCTAAGAAACGCTTCAGGGCCTGCGCTTCCCAGCCACCCTCGATCGCCTTGATCTTGGTGTCCTCGATGACCAACTTGATAGGCGTCTCGAGGTAGGGGGAGATACCGATGTAGCGCGACCACCAGCTGAGCATGGTCTCGAAGATGAACACCCCGTTGGTGTCGGTGATGCGGATAGGCGGGTGTACCCACTCCGGCCAAGGCAGATAGTGGCTGGCGTCTTTGCGGAAGGAGGAGTAAGGCATGCCGGGGTCGCCCTCTTTGCGGTTCTCGGCCGGCGTCGTGCGCCCTTCCAGATGCGTGCCGTTTGGGTCGGTGAGCACCCACGGGAGGTCGGGCCGCATGGCCAACGAAGACTGGTAGCGGATCTGGCTCACCAGCTCCCACGGGGTCTGCGCCCAAGCCGTGCACAACAGCGGAGCCGTGCTGGCGAAGTTACGGATCATCCAGGTCTGGGCCTCTTCGAGGAAATACCGGAACTCCGCGATCTCCTCGGTGACCAGGTTGTTGGAGTGGTTGATCAGCAGGTCGGCGTCCCGTATCGCATTTTTTACCGCCGGCGGGAAGCGCCATTTGTGTGGCGTGGCGGGCTCGTCTATCCACATGATCGTAGCGCGGGCGCCCCGCTCGGCCACGCCCGCCTGTATCCAGGATATGGCGTCCTCGTCTACGGGGCTGTCGCCGCCGTAGAGTCCGTCGATCTCGGCCAGGATCAGGACTTCCCAGCCAGGCTTGACCTCGGCACACTTGTCGAGCATGTCAGCTATTGCGATTGCTGCCCCAGTAGGCATACCTACTCTACCCATGACGTGTTCTCCTCTCGCACTTCGTGACTCATCGACCTCTTACCACTCTCTGCTACTAGACCCCCAGCCATTTCTGCTTGACCTCTTCGTTCTCGCGCAGGTCCTCGGGCTTGCCCTCCCATACCACCCCGCCCTTGCTGATGATGTAGATGAGATCGGCCGACGACAGCGCCATGTTCAAGTTCTGCTCGGCCAAGAACACCGTCACCTTGCCCTTGAGTTGGCAGATGACGTGCCCGATCTGCTTGACCACCATAGGAGCAAGACCCTCAGAAGGCTCATCCATAAGCAAGAGGGTGGGGTTCAACATGAGGGCGCGCGCGACCACCAGCATCTGCTGCTCGCCCCCGCTAAGCAGGTTCGCGTGGAAGCTTTGGCGCTGCTTCAAGATGGGGAACAGCTCATAGATGTTCTCTAGGTTCCAAGCTCCCTCGGCGTCGTTGCCTCGAGCCGCGACCAGCAGGTTCTCTTTGACAGTGAGCGAGGGAAAGACGATGCGCCCCTGGGGAACGAGCCCAATGCCCTTACGCGCTATCTGATAGGGAGCAAGCCCGTTGACGGCCTCGCCGTTGAAGCGCACCACTCCACTCTCAGGGCAGGGTAGCCCCATGATGGAGCGGATGATCGTCGTCTTGCCCATGCCATTTCGGCCGAGAATGGCTACCGCGCTGCCCCGTGGAACCTTCAGGGAGAGATCCCAGAGAACGTGCGTGTCGCCGTAGAAAGTGTTTATGTTCTCTAGCTCTAGCAAGTCTCGTCACTCCCCAGATAGATCTCCTGCACCTTGGGATTGGCGCTTATCTCCTTGGGAAGGCCTTTTGCGATGATCTCCCCGAAGTACAGCACCATGATGCTGTCGGCCAGACTGAACACCAAGTCCATGTCATGAGCGCAGAAGAGGACGGTGGTGTTCACAGCCAACCGGCGGATGACGTCGGCGAAGGCGAACGCCTCTGCCGTCGGCAGGCCGGCGCTGGGCTCGTCCAACAGGACCATCCTGGGCTTGCCCGCGAAAGCGCAGAGCAGCTCCACCAAACGCTGGTCGCCGTACGACAGCACCTGAAGCTGTTCTCGCTGCCTGTCTGCCAACCCCACAAGGTCCAGCAACCTGTCAGCTTCGGCAAGCAGTGCTTGCCTCTTCTCCAGACGGCGGAACATCTGCAGATGGCGCTTCTCTGCGCCGTGAAGGGCTAGGAGCACGTTCTCCAAGACGGTCAGCTCGAAGAACAGGTTGTTAACCTGAAAAGACCTCCCCAGGCCCAAATGGAGGCGTCTGTTGGGCGAGAGCTTGGTGATGTCCCGGTCTTCCAGTAACACGTGACCACTCGATAAAGGCAGCTGGCCGCCTATGGTATTGATGAGTGTAGTCTTACCAGCCCCGTTCGGCCCGATGAGGGCCAGCTTCTGCCCAGGCTCGACCGTGAAAGACACGTTGCTGAGAACCTTGAGGCCGCCGAAGTTCTTTGAAAGCCCTTCGACTCTAAGAATGGTCATGACTTCACCTCACCGACGCCCGTCGTGCGCGCTCGAGGCGACCGAACCCTGGCAAATCCCCACCGGTTCCATGCCTTCGACAAGTACTGCGCGAACCCACCGGGCAGGAACATCACGCAGACCACAAAGACCACGCCAAGTATGAACCACCACTTGTCCTTGACTGGGCCCCAGGCGCTTATCTTCTCCCGAGCGAAGATGATCGCCGCGGCTCCCACGCACGGTCCCCACAGAGTGGCGCGCCCCCCCAGGATTACCATCAACATAGGGAGAGAAGACATCTGCAGCGCCGCGTCCTTGGGGAACACCGAGCCGTAGCTGACCGCGTACAGTATCCCGGCCATGCCCGCAAACAGCCCGCCTATTACTATGGCGACGTACTTGAGCTTCCAGGTATTGAATCCCAGGCTTCTCATACGCTGCTCGTTCAGCCTGACGCCCACGAGCGACTTGCCAAACGAGGAACCGACGAACCGTCGCAGGATCGCGTAACAAATGACAAAGAGGACAAGCGTGAAGTAGTAGTAGCGAAGATTAGACCAAGCACTCGCCCAATCCACCCCAAGGCCTAGATCGGGGCGAACGATGTTCGTCAGACCGTCCGTGCCGCCGGTGACCGAGTCCCACTTGAGAGCTATCACGGATAGGACCTGTCCCAGAGCCATGGTGACCAGCAAGTAGTAGTTCCCGCTCACCCGAAGGCTTATGAAGGCGATAATCAGAGCCGCGACAAGGGTGAACGCCAGTGCTATGAGCGCGGCCAACCAGAACGAGGAGATCCCCATCTTAGTCGTTATCAGGCCGAATGAGTACCCTGCCACACCCAAGAAGGCCGCGTGGCCGAAAGACACCATGCCCGTGTAACCCATCGTCAAGTCCAGGCTCATGGCGAACAGCATGAAGATGACGACCTTGGTCAGGATGCTCTGGTCGTAGGTGCCCACAAGAGAGGGCACGATAGCCAACACCGCCAATACGACCAAATACGGGGTCCAATTGTGCAGCAGCGTCCGCCACTTGGGTATCTCGCCGGCGATCGCAGGGAGGACCGTCTCTTTGACGCGTCGCCTCTGTGTTAGTGGGGCCGCCAGATTGCTCAGCCCTGTGCTTATCCTGGCCCGCACATCGCTGGGCCACTTCCTCTTGCGAACCTTCGGACCCTCCAAGTACTGCACCGTCGTCGGACCCGTGGCCATCTGCCTGCCCAGAAGGCCACCAGGCCTGATCAGAAGGATCACTATCAGGGTGACATATGCTATGAAGTGCGAGTAGTCAGGGAAGTAGGCCTTGCCGAAAGCCTCAAGGAGTCCCAGAAGGACGCCGCCGACGAGAGCCCCCTGTATAGAACCAGTCCCGCCGACCACCACCACGATCATGGACAACAGCAGAGCGTCCCAAGCCGCGTTGACGTCGATCTTCACAGCGACGGTGGCACCTATGAGTCCGCAGAACCCGGCAATAAAGGCTCCCAGCACGAATATGCCGGTGAAGACGCCCCTGAGGTTGATCCCCAGCGCCCCCGCGATCTCCCTGTTGTCCATGCCGGCTCGGACTACAGCGCCGATCTTGGTCTTGTCCTGCAGAAGCCACAGCCCCAGCGCCATCAGTAAACCAAACCCGACGACGACCAGGCGGAAGACTTCGATCTTGATGTCGCCCACCTGCACCGAGTCGGAGAAGATGCCCGGCACGAGTTGAGCGAAGGGGAGTGAGCCCCAGATCCAGGTGACTATGTCACGGAATATGTAGATGAAGCCGATGGTCAGCAGCACCTGGCTGGTCGGCTGCCCGTAGAGTCGACGCAGGAAGACGGTCTCCAGCACCAGGCCTATCAACCCCACACACGCCGCCGCCACCAGGATGCCCACCCAGTAGTTGTGTGTGCGTGCAGCCACGGCCAAGCCCAAGTAGCCGCCCATCATGTAGAGCGCTCCATGAGCCAGGTTGATGACGCGCATCAGGCCCATGGTGAGTGTCAGACCGGCCGCCAACAGGAAGTAGACGGTGCCGGTGGACAACCCTTGCACAAACACAGACAGTATTTCGCCCATTGGTAGCTCCGGTTCCCTTTTCTGTTTGGGATTGTCTCGAGATCAGGTTATCTTGCCCGCGCCGGCCGGCGCTAGAGGCAGATCCCATCCGGCGTGCGTCACGTGTGTCTCTACCCTTGGACTTTGGTGGCTATGATTATCGAGTCTATGGCCCTGTCCCTGGTGCTAGATGGTGTAAGCATGGATGCGGGGGCAGACCCCCTCCGTATCGAAGCGGGTCTGCCCCCCGCATCCTATGCCCTATACATTTAGTCAGACTCTACGTACGTTCCCTACTTGGCAACAGTAGTCGCGGTAGCGCCGGCCGCACCACCTACAACGAGGCCGCCCGGCGGGACTGCATCGTAGGTCTTGATCGTCTCAAAGTGATAGGGGAACTGGTCCGTAGTGGCACCCTTTACCTCTTTCACGATGTAGACGGGAACGGTGGCAGCCTGCTGGCCTGCAGCAAAGAAATATGAGCCCTGAGGTCCGTCCCACTTGGTCCCCAGAAGAGCGGTCAGAAGCTCCTGCGGTGTAGTGACGCCGCCATTGGCTTCCAGGGCCTTGATGAACAGCTCAGCAGACTGGTACGGGTTGACGTTGCTGCCGTCCAAGACGACATTGTCACCCCAGGCAGCCTTGGCTTCCTTGATGAACTCCTGGTTCATGGCCGAGTCGAGTTCGGGCGAGTACTCCATGGGAGTCGGCACGTCGACCAGAGCTTCAGCGACGTCCGGGTTGTTCTCAGCGATCTTGGCATATACCCACGGGTCGAAAGTGGCACCGTGGAACGCACCAACGATCGGCATCTTGTCGATGATGCCCATCTTGACGTACTGGATAAGCATGCCGATTCCGTCGCCGGGCATCCACGCGGCCAGAGCGTCGGCGGCCGGCAGCGTCGTCAGGAAGGGCCCGAAGTCGGAGGTGCCCGCCGGCGGCCACACCTGAGCGTCAACGGTGCCGCCCAGAGCGGTGAAGGTGCCGATGAAGGGCATCAAGAAGCCCTTGCCGCCGGCGCCTTCCTGCCCGAGAGTGTTGACCTTGCGGTAGCCAAGGTCGTTGTAGACGTAGTCAGCCATGACACTAGGCTGCTGGGAGTTGGTGCCCATAGCCGCAACCAGCCAAGAATTGCCGGTCTCAAGCAGAGGATCGGGGCACGGACTGAATAGGATCAGTGGGATTTGGCCCGCATTCTTGATGTAATCGTTTACCGCGAACTTCTCGCCGGCCTCATTGGGGCCGAAGATGGCCACGACCTTGTCCTGCTCAACCAGCTTCCGCGCCTTGTCCACCGCGGTAGCCGGACTGTCGGCGGCATCTTCGGAGATTATCACTATCGGCCGATCGCCGATCCGGTTGCCGATGGCATCGAACGCCAGCTTCAGCGACTTCTCCATATTCAGCCCGGTGGTGGCTTCTAGCCCGGTCAGGTCGCAGATGAAGCCGATCTTGATGGGCTCGCCCGTCGCGGGCGCCAGAGTAGTTACGCTTCCGTCGCCCGTGCCGGGCGCTGCCGTGGTAGTAGCGGCGTCCTCGGTTCCGCAGGCCACCGCCGTCAACGCAATCACCAATAGAAGTATGAGCATACCAGCCAGCAAATAGCGCTTCTTCACTTTTCCACCCTCCTGTTTCGTAGTCAGCTAGGTGACACTCGAACAGAGACAGAGCCGCTTGCTCTGAGTTGCCTTCGCCTCCTCCTTTCGTCCGACGCATACGCTGCGGCTCACTTCGTCATGTATGCCGTGTCCAAGCGGTCTCATAGTTAGGCCAAACGGCCTGGCCGAGGCAAGGCTTGGAGACATCACGAGTCCGTCTCTTGTAGGCGCGCCTGCCCAGGCATCGCTTCGAGGATCTTGCGAGCTTCGTCGAGGTGCGTTTCGTAGACACCCTTGTGCACTGCCAGCCTCTCTTCAAGAAACTCGAGGATCTCCTGCCCCTCACCGGCGTGCGGACTCCTGCTTGCCTTGAGCTCAATAGCCCATGTATCCCACACTCCGGTCAGAGCCCGCTTCCACTGCTGCCTGTCTTCGTCGGTGGGCTCATAGACAGGCATGTTGCCAACGCTCTTGTCGTACTCTTCCAGCTGCATCCTGGCTTGCTGAGTGATCTCCTCGTTCACAACCGCGTATGTGATCGAATCTTCACGGGTGCTCACGCTCATGATGGCCGCCTGGATATCAGGAGGCATGGTGTTCCATACATCCTTGTTCATTATCATCGCCCAAGGCCTGTACATGAGGTCTAGGTGGGTGCGATAGGTGGTGTAGTCCTCTACACCCGCAGCCATGATGTATGACCACGTAAGAAAGGCTCCATCCGCAAGACCCCTCTCCATGGAGGGCGCCAGATCGCCGACCATGATGTCGACCGGTTCGCCCCCCAGCTCCTCGAGGATCCAGTCTTCGACCTTGCCACCGGAACGCATCTTCATGCCGACGAGATCCCCCGGCGCCATGACCTTCTTGGTACCCACGTACTGGCCACCCGAGATGCAGGTCACACCTATGAATACTACGTCGCTGAACTCCTCGTCGCAGTAGTCCTCATAGAGATCCCACATGGACGCGGTGGCCACAGCCGGATCGGGAAACATCAAGGGCATAGAGCCGACCTCGAATATCGGGAACGCTCCCTGGCTGTATTCAGGCTCAACCACAGCTATGTCACAGGTGCCCGACAGAACGGCGTCATATTGCTGGTCGTCCTTGGCCAAGGCCCCACTCCCGTAGTGCTTGATACTAACCCGTCCATGGGTGGCAGCTTCTACAGCCTTCGACCACGGCACCACATGCGCCGTATAGAGGCTGGCCTCCTCACTGAAGCCAAAGGAGACCTTCAGTTCCCATGTCTGACCGACGTCCTTCACCACGGGGATACCGGAACTCGCCTCTGAATTCCCACCATCGGTGAGCGCCATCAAGTTCAGGAGACCGAACACCAGCGCCACAGCTATGGGTACGGCGAGCAACACCGCCCTGATAACCATGGCCCTCCTCCTATTGCCGTGACCATCCGCCGTGTTCATGGCCCCTATCACTCGGCAAGTCGACTCATCACATTCTGAAGAACCGCCAGAGACCTTGCAATCACCTTCGTCGTGTAACTATTGGCGGTGCTACTCCTACATAAGTTAGGCCGTGGCTGCTGCTGTGGCGTGACGCTCCGGCGCCTGACATAATCATGGCATCATGCTTCAAGCTGCTACTGCCAAGATTGGCCCCATCGCCCGCAGGATCTTCACGAACCCGCACTTCTGGACACTCGTCGCGCTGTCGGTGATGCTTCTCTTCATCTACCAAGCGTGGCCTTGGCGGGACTGGCAGTTCGCGAGTGGATTCTGGAGCCATTTCTCCTGGCTTTCGGGACTCAGCTCGTTCGTCACCAACGTGGAGCTCAAACTCAACATATTCGGCGTACTGTTCTTCGTGCCCATCATCTACGGTTCACTGACCCTCTCTTGGCCCGGTGGCATCTTCGCGTGGCTGCTCTCCCTCATCTGGTTGCTCCCTACCCTCAGCCCCTGGGGCACCAGATGGATGGTGAGCAACTTGGTGCTGCTGCTGCTTCCCGCTTTGTTGGCAGCGATAATGGCGGGCGAAAGGCGTTGGCGAGAGAGCGAGAGACGCCACTACGCCGAGCGCGAGCAGCTCGGCCGCGTCTACGTCGCCCGACTGCTTCAGGCCCAAGAATCGGAGCGCCGTCGCATCGCCCAAGAGATACACGATCAGACGCTGCAGACTCTCCTGGCCATTGCCAACAAGCTGGACTCTCTCGCATCCTCTGCTGCAGAAGCGCTGCAGAAGAGGGGCATCGCGTGGACGCGACAGAAGCTGATGGAGAGCATGGACGACCTGCGAAGACTGAGCGTTACGCTGAGACCCAGCATCTTGGACAACTTCGGGCTCGTCGCCGGTATCAGGTGGCTGACGGACAACTCTGTAGAGGGAAGTTGTCGCATATCTACTCGCGTCAAGGGGCGAGCTCCGGAGACCATGTCGAGCCTCGCTGAAGCCACGGCTTTTCGTGTAGTTCAGGAGGCCGTGGTCAACATACAGCGCCACTCCGCGGGCAAGACGGCCAGTGTCGCCCTGGAGTTTGCAGAAGACGAGCTACGCCTGGAGATTCAGGACGATGGCGTCGGTTTTGAACGCCCAGAGAAGCTCGCGCAGTACGCCGCGGACGGCAAACTCGGGATCATCGGCATGGAGGAGCGGGCTCTATCGTCCGGGGGCACTATCCAGGTGCAGTCGCATCCCGGAAGAGGCACCCGCATCCGAGTCACGATACCCTATTCAGCCGCAGAACAGGCGCTACCCTAGATCGTCCAAGGTCAATAGGCCCGACTTCAAACTCACGAACACAGCCTCAGTACGAGAGTGCACGTTCAGGCATTGGAATATCTCGACAAAGTACCCCTTCACAGTGCCCTCGCTGATGTTCATAGTGGTGCCTATCTGCTTGTTCGATAGCCCCTGGGCCGCCAGCTTGAGCACTTCCATCGTCTTGGTTGACATGGAGTGATTGGGACCACTCTGGGCGGCCTTGCCCCTACCCGGTTCCTCTACGTGCTGCAGGGCGTACTTCACCACCTCTTCTGAGATGCCGGGTGCCAGTACCAGATCACCGTCCATCAGGCTGCGTATGGTATTGATCACCTCGGGACCGTATATGGACTTCACCAGATAGCCGCTGGCGCCTGCCTGCAGGATACTGAATATCGTGTGAATGTCGGTGTGCACTGTCAGGATAAGCACCGCGGCCTCGGGGCTTGCGTCCTTGATCCGCCTAGTGGCTTCCACACCGTTCATGACCGGCATGCTGATGTCCATGATCACAACGTCCGGATCAAGGGTCTCAACCAGCCGGACCGCCTCCGAACCGTCACCTGCTTCGCCGACCACTTCAAGATCATGCTCTCGCTCGATCAATTCTCGCAGCGCTCGGCGCATCAGCGGATGATCATCGGCCAGCAGGATTCTGGTCTTCTGCGGTGTGGTCCTGTTCGACTCATGTTCGGTCAACGATATCTCCACCCTCGACATGTCGATAGAAGCCTCCGAAGGCAGGAAGAACAGCATACATCACAAACAAGGCGGCCCCGGCCGCTGCCCGCGTCGGGCAGCGGCCGGGGCCGCTCGAAGACTTCGGCTTTAGGGCCGGTCTGACTGGCTAGATCAACCTAGCTCGTTGCCGGCGATAAGCACGCTCACAGTCGCCGAGCCCGGCTCGCCACCCTGGTTGTGAGTCAAACCCAGACGCGGGTCCTTGACCTGGCGCTTGTCGGCCTTGCCTTGAAGCTGCTTGTAGACTTCGTACAACATCCGCAGCCCGGTGGCGCCGATGGGATGCCCAAAGCACTTCAGACCGCCATCGGTATTGACGGGCAGATCGCCCTCTAGACCGAACGAGCCGGCTTCGATGTCCTCTTTGACCCCGCCCCGGGGGCTGAACTGCAGGTCCTCCATGATGGTCATCTCGGTGATGGAGAAACAGTCATGCACTTCGGCGATGCTGATCTCTTTGCGCGGGTCCTTGATTCCGGCTTCCTTGTAGGCAGCCATGCCTCCGCGATAGGTCTCCTCCACGTGCGCCAGATCGTAGACCTGGCTCATCCAGCCCTCACGCGCACTCTGACATATCGTGGCGGCCTTGATGTAGATGGGATCCGGCCTGAACTTCTTTGCCAGGTCGGCTCGGCAGATCACGGCCGCTGCCGCTCCGTCGCTCACGCCGCAGCAATCGTATAGACCCAGCGGGTACGCGATCATTGGAGCGTTGATAGCCTGCTCCAGCGTGATCTCCCTCTGGAAATGCGCCTTCGGATTGAGAGATCCGTTGTGATGATTCTTGACGTCGATCATCGCGAGGAGTCGCTTGCCTTCCTCGAAACTCAGACCATATTTGGCGAAGTAGCCGGTGGCCAGCATGGCAAAGCCCGCCGCCGGTGTCTGAGTGGTGATGCGGTAGCTCCAGGTAGCGACGGGCCGTGTCTGCGGAAGGCCGGAGAACCCGGTGTCCTTCAGCTTCTCAGCTCCGACGGCCAAAACGACGTCGTACACGCCGGCGGCCACGGCGTAGGCGGCCGCTCTGATGGCTTCCGATCCGGTGGCACATTGGTTCTCCACATGTGTCACCGGGATGTAGGCGAGCTTCAGCGGGGTCGACATGATGGTGCCCGACTCGCCTGCGAAGACGCTGCCCCACCAGGCTGCCTCGATATCTTTGGGCCCGATGCCGGCGTCTTCAAACGCTTCATACGCCGCGTCGATGATCATATCTTCTAGGCTCTTGCCCCAGTTCTCACCGAACTTGACGCAGCCCATTCCAACGATGGCGACTCTGTCTTTGATGCTATCCACGGCTTGTTCCCTCACATCTGACCGGCTGGCACTTCCACCAGTAGTTGTGGATGCCTCCAATGTAATAGAGTCGGCGGAATGTCATTTCCAGTGGTAACCCTACCTCGATCGCGGCCGGGTCTCGGTCTGTCATGTCGCACATGATGCGACCACCGCCCTCGAAATCCACGAAGGTCACCGTCACCGGCGAATCGGTGGTCTCCACGATATGGTCATGAGAGAACGAGAACACCTTCGCGGGCACATCGACGAAGTTGTACGGTTCCATCTCATCCTTGGCCTGACAATTCACGCACACGCGTTGCGGCGGGTATTGCGGAGTGCCACACTGTGTGCACTTGGTGCCCGTGAGGCGCATCTCCCACTGCACTTCGCGCCATTGAGCTGCCGGCGAAGGTGTGCGTAGTTCCATGGCCGGCCGGGCGGGCGGCTGTATGGTGACCAGCTCCCGCCAGCGCAGGTACTTGGTGTAGCTTTGTAGATTGAGCTTGGAAGCCAAGTGCTTCTGGATGCCCCGCCGATCGGTGAACGAACCTATCCGCTCGGTGGTTTCCAGAATGACCACGTCACAGCCATTGCCATAGCTGGCCAGCAGTATCCGCTCGCCGCCGCCTTTGGCCCGCTCGAGCGCGGCCACCAGGCTCATGAGACTCATGGCACAGCCTGTATCACCGACGCCGGCGTGAAGCACGTCCTGAACCTGCGTCTTTTCGTCAAAGCCCAGCTTCTTCGCGAGCGCGCGCAGCTGGCGGATATTGGGCGAATTGAGCGCCAAGTGCGCAATGTCTCCCGCCGTCAGCCCATGCTTCTTCAGTGCTGCCGAAACACTCTGCGCCATAACGCGACCGAAGCCCTCATCCATGGAGAAACGTTCTTCGGCCGACCGCACAAACGTGTCTTTGTCCGACCGCCAGACATCTTGGATCTCGTAGTATCTGGTCTCGAACTGTTTGACCTCGGCGATCGTGTCGGTGCCACCGATCAGCAGGGCGGCAGCCCCGTCGCCGAAGTTCATCTCGCCGGGTCCGGAAGGATAGCCTAGGCGAGTATCCGCGGCACAGACCAAGATGTTCTGGGCGGAGCCGCTCATCACGGCGTCCAGAGCCGCCCTGAGGGCGTTGGTGCCGCTCCTCAGGGAACCGGAGAAGTCCATAGTGATGGCTTCCGGAGCCAGGCCCAGGACCGCGGCGATGATGGCTGCGCTTTGCTTCTCTTTATAGGGCGCCGTGGTGGACGCGAAGTACAGTCCTCCGATGGACGCGCGATCTATGCCCTTCAGGCAGTCTCGGGCGGCAGCCACGGCCATGGTCAAGCTGTCTTCGTCGTAACTGGCGACGGCTCGCTCGCCAGGAGCGGGCGCGCTTCCCCAGGCCTGGGCTATCTCTGCCCGGCTCAGCCTGAAGAACGGTATATATGCTCCGTAGGAGGTTATTCCAGCCATATCAACTCCCACTTACTTGCTCAGCACTATCTCGCCAAGATAGATGTCCTTGGAGGTCTTGGCCTCGCGGCTTGCCGCCTTGTAGCCGGGCGCCTGCACTTTGACCGTGTATTTCGTATTCTCCGCCAGACCCTCGAACTCAAAATCGCCAAAGCCGTTGGTCTTGGCGGTCTTCGTTGCCCCGTCGCCGCTGATGACGACTTCGATTCCGGTAGCGACCTCATCAACGTCTCCGTAGATGACGGTGCCGGCCACGAACTTCTTGGGCAGATGCTGGTAGACGACCTTCTCTCCCATGGCATATTCGGGACGCAGGGGCTCGGCCCCGGCGGCTACCAGCTTGGAAACTGCGCTGGCGGGATCGTCAAGATCACCGAAGACGAGAGCACCGCTGGGGCAGGACTCCACGCAGCGGGGTTCCTTCTCGCCGGCATCCAGAAGGTGGGCGCAGAAGGTGCACTTCTGGGCCAGTTGCAGCTCTGCGTTCCACTCGATCTGGCGATAGGGGCAGAGGTTGACCAGATCCTTGTTGCCCTTGGCTTTCTCCGGATCGATCAAGACGATGCCGTCGGCGCGGCGGTAGATGGCCCCGCTCTGGTCGAGCTTGACGCAGGACGCTGAGTCGCAGTGGCTGCAGGTCGTGACGACGTGGTCCACCTTGACATGGGGATACTGACCGCGCTCGATCTCGTTTACCGTTAGCCAGTTGCCGCCACTCATCGGCTGCGGCGCCGAGTAACCGGGGTACTCGTTACCCGCGTACTCGTCCCGGCAGGTGAGGAAGCAGTTGTAGCACCCCACACATGTATTGACGTTGATTACCATTCCATACCTGGACACTGTTATGCCTCCCACTTGCAGACTTCGACGAGATAGGACATGTTGGCCTCGCCGCAGGCGTTCTTGCTGGTCCAGCGAGACGGCGACAGCAGGTTCACGCAACCACCTCTGTCGATGCTCTTCGAATTGCCCGGCTCCAACGGATCGTACTTGGCACCCGCCTGGTACGAATGCACCAGACCCGGACGGACTCGCTCTGTCACCAAGGCCACGCCGAGCACTCTGGCGCGGTCGTTGTACACCATGACGAGGTCGCCGTCCTTGATACCCCGAGCCTCAGCATCGCCTGGGTTCAGGCGCATGGGCCAGTAGGCGTACCCGTCCTTGATGATGCGATGCTGGCGGATGTCGTTCAGCCAGTCGATCTTGTTGTCCTGGTGGGTGTGATACGAGAACTTAGCGTGCGGGGTCATGATGATCAGCGGGTACTTGTCGACCAAGCCCTTAGTCTCGTGACCCTCAAAGAGCGGGATGTAGCGCGGCATGATGGGCCGCTCTTCGTCATCAGGGAAGTACTTCTCCAGGATGGTGCGCTTGAACTCGATCTTGCCCGACGGGGTGGCCATCTCCGCGGCCTTGTCGGTACCCGCCATCGGATTGAAGCGGTCGGGGGTGTCCACAGGGCGACCCTCGTAGTACCACTGGTTCGAGATGGTGGGCTTGTAGTCCTCGGGCAGTGAGGGCACTACGAAGTAGCCCTTCTTCTTAAACTCTTCGTAGGTGACGTGCTTGGGCAGATCGGTGATGTTGAAGACCTTCTTGATCCAGTCCTCTTCAGAGTTGCCTTCGGTGTACTCCTGCAGGAAGCCCAAGCGTTCGGCCAACTCGCAGTAGATCTGGTAGTCGGGCTTCGATTCCCACAGGGGCTCGATGCACTTCTGCTGGTACATGAGGATGCGGTGGTTGCAGTTGACGTTGCCGTTGCCATAACCACCCGGCTGAGCCCACTCCGAGATGTCTTCGTGCTCGAAGTTGGTGCTTGCCGGCAGGATGATGTCGCCGAACTTGGTCTCGCTCTGCCAGTGGCAGTCCTGCATGACCACAAACTCCAGCTTGGGCGACTGGTACATGCGCACCCACTTGCTGGTATCGCTCATGGTGCTGATGAACGAGCCGCCGTGACGGTGGATCATGCGGATCTCAGCACCGTTGGGGCCGGCCTCGGGATACTGCATCTTCTTGAACTGCTGCTCGGGATACTGCACACAGAAGCCCTCACCCAGCCATTCGAGATGCCCGTCGAGGATGGCCTCCGGAAGGTTCAGGCGATACACCTTCTGAGTGACCTCGTTGCGGTCGGGGAAGGTGGGCTGCTCGGCCACCAGGCCGAAGACGTCCCAACCGCAGTCTGAGTAGCCCGCGCTCTTGAACGTCATGTCGAGCGGAGCCCCGTGCGCGGTGCCGCCCCAGATGTTGACGCCCTCCTTGCCGATGCCCATCATAGAGGCAAGGTGCACGATGAGGCTGCACCATTCGGTGGCATAGGAGTTGCGGCAGGCACCAGCGGTGCCGTACATGGAGCCGGTGGCCAGCATGGTCTTCTTGGACATCCACTGCTTGGCCACAGCTTTGATGGTATGCGCGGGGATGTCGCAGATGGGAGCAGCCCACTCGGGGGACTTGGGCACACCGTCGGTCTTGCCGAGGATGTAGTCCTTCCATTCGTCAAAATACATGGTGCGGTTCTCGACGAACCAGTGATCGTAAGTGTCATCCTGGATCCACTGATACGCGATGGCCTCCGCCAGAGCGGCGTCGGTGCCGGGACGCGGGGCAAGCCACTTGTCGGCCATGTGAGCGGCCGTAGCGTTGCAGTAGGGATCGATGAAGATCGCGCCGATGCCCAGTTCGCGCAGCCACTCGCGCCAGATGACCGTCTCTTGGCCGCCGTAGCCACCGGCTGACGTGTTGGGATCGACCGACCAGTAGACCACCTGCTCGGTGTTCTTCATAGCCTCAGACAGCATGTCGAAGCAGTCGCACTGGCCAAACCGCCAGTACCAGCCCCAGGTGTGCATGCTGCCCCAGTGCCAGCCTTCCCAGCTATCCGGGTTGTCCAACAGCTGGGTGTAGCCCAGGATGTTGTAGAACCGGGGCATGGGACCCATCTTGTAGTACAGAAGACCGTAGTTGTGGTGCGAGGACACGTAGGCCGTGACCGCGGCCTTCCCATAGGCGCCTTGGATGCGCTTGATCTCGCTGGTCACCAGGTCGAGAGCCTCGTCCCAGGTGATGCGCTCGTACTCGTCCTTGCCGCGCAGCTCGGGATGCCGCTCGCCGTTGGGATCGAAGTTCTTGCGCTTCATGGGGTACTTGATGCGGTTCTCAGAGTACACGCGCGTCCGCTCAGCGATGTTGAACGTGTTGATGGTGGTCTTGCGCGGGTCGCTGAACTTCTTGCCCTTGGCTTCGATGGTCCAGTGACCACCGTCTTCTTCGGTCAGGCGCAACGGACGCATGCGAGTGATGACCCCGTCCTTGACGGTGACCTTCAGCATGCCTCCTATGCCTGTATTAATGAATTCCTGTTCTGCCATAACCTGTTCACTCCATGACTTGACTCGTGGACGCCAATATTCTCTCAGTCGCCTCTCGCCACCTCGTCTACGACCACCCTGGCCCAAGAAGCTTGCACGACTTCTTGCCCATTGTGCCCCCCTAGCCTTCCCACTTGGCCACTTCGACCAAGCACGAGTTCTGAGCCTCGCCGGGCACGTTCTTTGACACCATCTTCATGGGTGTGAGCAAGTTCACGCAGCCACCCCGGTCGGGGCTGCCGGCCTTACCTGGCTCCAGCGGGTCGTACTTGGCCCCCGCCTCGTAGGAGTGCACGGTGCCGGGCCGCATGCGCCCGGTGACGATGGCAGCGCATATGACCGTGCCGCGGTCGTTGAAGAGCTTCACAAGGTCGCCGTGCTTGATGCCACGAGCCGCCGCGTCCACCGGGTTGATGCGAACGGGCCAGTACGCATAGCCGTCGATCTTGACCCGATGCTGTGGGATGTCGTCCAGCCAGTGGCTCTTGTTGTCGTTATGGGTGTGATACGAGAACCGCGGATGCGGCGAGATCATCTGCAGCGGGTACTTCTCCACCAACTCAGAGGTGTTGTACCCTTCCCAGCTGGGGATGTACCGGGCCATGGGAGGCCGCTCTTTGTCGTTGGGGTCGAAGGCCATGAGGGTCTGCGACACGAACTCCACCTTGCCACTAGGCGTGGCCAGATTGGGCCCATTGTGCGGCGGGTTCGGCGGATTCCTCATCTCCGAGGGCACGTCGGCATCGCGGCCTTCATAGAACCAGCGGAAAGATACGATTGGCTCTTCATCATCTGGCCTGCACGGCACCACGAAGTAGCCCTTCTCCTTGAACTCATCGAAGGTGACGTACTTGGGCAGGTCAGACTTGTCGAAGACTATGCGGTTCCAGTCGTCGATGGTGTGGCCTTCGGTGTACTCCTGCTCGATGCCCAGCCGCTTCGCGAGCTCCGTGTATATCTCGTAGTCGGGCTTCGACTCCCACAGAGGATCTATGCACTTGTGCTGATAGATGATCACCCGGTGGTTGCTGTTGAAGTCGTTGAAGCCGTAGCCGCCGGCCGCGCCCCACTCCGAGAGGTCGGAGTGCTCGAAGTTGGTGCTGGCGGGCAGGATGACGTCGCCGAACTTGGTCTCACTCTGCCAGTGGCAGTCCTGCATCACGACGAACTCCAGGTTGGGGTGCTGATACATCTGCACCCACTTGTTGGTCTCGCTCATGGTGCTGATGAACGAACCGCCGTGGCGGTGGATCATCTTGATGGGGGCGCCGTTGGGCCCTTCCTCCGGACAGGTGAAACGGTGGTACTGCTGCTCGATATTCTGGCCGCAGAAGCCCTCGCCTATCCAGCTGACCGGCGGGTTCATGACGATCTCGGGCAGCAGGTGGCGATAGGTCTTCTGAGACACCGGGTTGCCCACGGGAAAGTACGACTTCTCGGCCACCGTGCCGAAAGCGTCCCAGCCGTTATCGGAGTAGCCGAACATGTGGAAGCCCATGTCCAGAGGCGAGCCCTTGCCGGTGCCGCCCCAGAAGTTGACGCCCTCCTTGCCGAAGCCCTGCATAGCCATGAGATAGATGCACAAACGGCACCACTCAGTGGCGTAGGCCTGGCGGCAGGCACCGGTGGCTCCAAAGATGCTGGCCACAGCCAACATGGTCTTCTTGGCCGCCCACTCGCGCGCCAGAGCCGTGATGGTGTGAGCCGGGACGTCACAGATAGCCTCCGCCCACTGCGGGGTCTTGGGAGTCTTGTCCTCGCCCTCACCTAGTATGTGCTTCTTCCACTCGTCAAAGCCGTAAGTACGGTTATCTATGAAGAAGTGGTCGTATGTATCCTCGGTCAACCACACATAGGCGATAGCCTCGGCCAGCGCCGCGTCGGTGCCCGGCCTAGGCGCTATCCACTTGTCGCCCATGGTGCTCATGGTGCAGTTGTTGTGCGGGTCGATGACCACGAACTGGATGCCCAGCTCCTTCATCCAAATGCCGCCAGATCAGGTTGTCCTGGCCGCTGTACATGTAGGAGGTGCTGTTGGGGTCCACCGACCAGAAGATGATCTGCTCGGTGTTCTTGAGCGCATCCTGCAGGAGTTCGGACTGCTCGCAATGGCCCAAACGCCACCAGTAGCCCCAGGTATGCGTGGCCCCCCAATGCCAACCCTCCCAGCTGTCTGGGTTGTCGAGGCACTGGCTGTAGCCCAAGATGTTGAAGAAGCGGCCCAAGGGCCCGAGTTTGTAGTGCAGGAAGCCCCAGTTGTGATGGGACGAGGTCATCGCGGTGATGGCCGCCGGGCCGTGTTCCTTACGGATACGGGTGATCTCACCGGCCACAAGGTCGAGGGCCTCATCCCACGAGATACGCTCATACTCGTCCTTGCCCCTAAGCTCCGGATGCCGGTCGCCGTTGGGGTCGAAATTCTTCCGTTTCATCGGGTACTGGACGCGATTGGTGTACACCCGCTGCCGCTCCGGCACCTCGTAGCTCTGGAGGGTGGTCTTGCGAGGCGGGGTGAACTTCTGTCCATGGGCTTCGATGGTCCACGAGGGAGCATCGGTATCGTCGAAGATTATCGGGCGCATCTTCGTGATGACCCCGTCTTCGACGAAGACCCTCACCGGACCGCCTACTGTGCACTGTATTAAGACCTGCTCAGACATCAATTTCTCCCTGTTCGCTAGACCGGCCAGGCAACGACACCGCTAGGAAGTCCTTGTAGAGTAAGACCCAGTACCTTCTGCTAGGGCCTTGAGAACACTTCGGGGTACTACCTCTGGAAGGTGTCCAGGTTGTGCGCTCAAAGTCTACCAAGAACCCGCCCGAAACCACACCGGCAGACGGGCCATCAACGATACTGTCCGGCGTGTAAGGGGGGCCAGAGGCCACACACAGTGACCCTTGGCCCCCCACATCAGCCTGCAAGCGGATCGGAAGTCCTCCTCGACATCCAACGCGATCCGCGCCGTACTCCAGACCAGTACCAACTGGCCTTTCTCAGCTTGACGGTGCCCGCCTGATCGATCTCAAAAGCCTTCGGCTCGAGGATGTTCATCCTCTATTGGATCGATCTCCTAGACCATTGCTCTTTCATTTCTTACAAGACTCTCGAACTTGACTTGATCTCGGTTCCAAGACTAACCGAAGGCCTGCACCACCGCGCTCGATCAACCTCCTCCTGCCGTCAGACCCGGCAGCCAAGTGCTGATCCAGGGCAAGAAGATGAGCAACACCAGCATGATGGCCATGGTGCTCACAAATGGCCAACACCCTCGGAAGATCGTATACATAGGCACATCTCTGTGCATGCCCGATATGGTGAACACCACTACTCCCACCGGTGGCGTGATGCACCCGATCATGATGCAAAGCACCGTGACGACGCCCAACTGCAGCGGCGAGAAACCCAGGGTCACGGTCAACAGGTTGAAGAAGATGGGCAGAGTGATGATCATGACCGACCATATGTCCATGAGGCAGCCCAGGATGAAGTAGAGCAGGCACACCATGATCAGGACCAAGTACTTGTTGAGTTCGGCCTCTACCAGCGCATTGGAAAGGCTTGTGGCGATTTCGGTGGAGGTCAGGAAGTAGCTGAAGTACCGGGCCCCCATGACAAGAAGTAGGATCATGGCTGACGTCTTGATTGCATCCATGAACGAGCGACCGAGAGCCTTCCAGGTGAGCTTCCGATACGCCAGGCTTGCCAACGTGATGGCGACAGTGCCTGCCGCCCCGGCCTCAGTAGGGGTGAATATGCCTCCCATGAGACCACCCATGACCACACCGAACACCACGATGATGCCAATCAGGCCCTTTAGTGAAATCAACCTCTGCTTCCAGCTCACCGCTCGTACTTTGAGGAGAGGCTGGGGTTCATCTTGCACTGCAGCCAGATCTGCGCCATGAACATGGCGGTCAGCAGGATGCCCGGGACTATGCCGGATATAAAGAGATCACTGATGGACGTCTCGGTTATGAACCCGAAGACCACGAAAGCCGCGCTGGGGGGGATGAGGATGCCTAGGTTGCCACCGGCGCATATGGAGCCGAGGGAAAGGCTGTCCTTGTAACCATACCTTCTCATCTCCGGTAGGGCAGCCTTGTTCATGACGGCCGCCGTGGCGATGTTGTCACCGCAGACGGCCCCGAAGGCCGCGCACGAGCCAACCGTGGCCATGGCCAAGCCACCTCGGTAGTGTCCCAGCCAGTTCTTGAAGGTCTCGAAAGCCGCGCGGATCACACCGCCCTCGCCGGCGATGATGCCCATCACGACAAACAAGGGGATGATCACCAGAATCGGTGAGGAACCGACCTCGTAGATGGTTGTCGACAACCCAGCCTTCGCGGCTCGCCAAGCCTCGGGTCATCCAAAAACCCAAGAACCCTGCCACCATCAGCGACAGCCCCACGTGCAATTTCAGGAACATAAGGATGAAGAAGATCACCGACCCTATGACCGCGCTAGCCCACAAGGGAAGTGAGCTCATCTCTTCACCGCCCTATCGATAGAAGTTCAACAACCTTAGCAACCATATGGGGATCAGAGTGGCCATCCCGAAGGCTGATAGATAAGCAAACGGGTAGATAGGCAAACCGAGCACTCCCATGGTCGTCTGCCCACGGCTCTGCACCTTGACGCCCCAGGACCACCAGTTGCCAGACCGCTATGACCAAGATGACGACGGCGAGAGCGTAGATGATGGGAGCTACTGTCTTCTGCACCCTCTTCGGAAGATGGTTGGCCAGAACGTCTACAGACATCTTCTCGTGTCCCATGTGCTCTAGCCCATGGCGGTGAAGACGATGATCACCAACGACTGCTCGATCAACTCCTGCGTGCCCGGCACGGGCGCACCGAACTGCCGACCGATGATGGAGTACACGATCGTCAGAACAAGCGCACCCAGAACCGCGACACCGATGTACGCGATCCACGTGTAGACGGGCTTGAGAAACGCCTCGACTGAATTGACGAATGCGGATAGACCCGATGTAGGCTGCGCCCCCTCAGCCTCAGGTTGCCCATGTTCGCTCATCATTGTCCTTTCAGTGAAGAGAGATCGGCCCTGGCCGGCGCGACCAGGGCCGATCAGAGGGCTCTTGCTTACAGTTGGCCGGCTTTAGGCCTCGCGTCGAGGACCGCCTGCGCTTCAGCCTCGTAGTCCTGGTAGTACGACGCGTATTCCGCGGACTTTGCAGCTATGAAGTCCAGGATCTCCTGACCCTGGTCGGCGTACGGACTGTCACTAGTCGCGAACTGATCGAGCCAACGCTGCCAGACGGGCTGCAGTGCCTCTGTCCAGAGCGCGTACTCTTCGGCGGTGGGTTGATAGATGGGGGGATGGCCCAGCTTTACGTCCTGAGCCTCCAGATTAACCTTGCTTTCATTCGTAGCCTTCTCATTCGCTATCGAGTAGATGACTGAAGGTATCTGGCCTGTCGCGGTCATGATGGCGTCTTGAACGTTCGGGGGCATGGAATTCCAGACGTCCTTGTTCATGCAGATGACCCAGGGGCGATACATCAGCTCCAGCGTGGTGCGATATTCCGTAAACCTGACCGCGCCAGAAATGAAGACCAGCGACCAGCTAAGGAAGGCGCCGTCGGCAAGCCCTCTCTCCAGCGAAGTCCCCAGATCACCGAGCGGGATGTCGATAGCCTCTGCACCCAACTGCTCGAGAATCCAGGACTCGACTTTGCCGCCGGAGCGCATTTTCACGCCGGCAAGGTCCGCGGGGACCTTGACTTCCTTGTTGCCCACGTACTGAGCGCCCGCGATGCAGGTGATGGCGAGAACCTTGACGTCCTTCATCTCATCGCTGTACGTATTCGCAACGTCCCACATCACAGCCGCACCAACGGCCGGATTCGGGAACAGCTTGGGCAGAGAGCCCACTTCGAACACTTTGAAGGCACCGGCGGTGTACTCAGGCTCAATCACGGACAGGTCGCTCGCACCCGAGACCAGGAAGTCGTACTGCTGCTCGTCCTTGGCCAGAGTACCGTCGGAATAGTGCTCGATGGTCACCCTACCGTCGGTCGCCGCCACCACAGCATCGGCCCATGGCTTGACGTAGGCTATACCAAGGCTGGACGCACTGGGAACGCCATAGGAGAACTTCAGATTCCATGTCTGCCCGGTGTCTGCGACCGGCGTGGCCGTAGTCACGGTGGTGTCGTCGGTCTTATCCCCGCCGCACGCCGACAAGACGGCGACGAGACCCAAAACCAACGCCAGGACCAAGAGAACGATAGCCCATTTGCTCTTTTTCATCTCACTCCTCCTCAACCCCATCTTACAGTTCAGAAAACTAGAACACCCTCTCGCACTGTCAAACAGCGAGCTCTAGCCCTCACCTCCCTACAGTCCGTGTAGCTGTTCCTCCGGCACGATGACATAGTGGCCGAAGGCGTCGACCCTGCATACCCATTACAGATATGACGGTGGTCGCCGTCGGCGTCTGGATGATATTGTCAGCCTCCAGCTTGAGGCCGCCATGCATCGGAGTGGCGGCACACACGTTGGCGAGATAACAGTCGTTCGTCCGAATGACTGCCTTCGAAGCGTTGCCCGCTCCAATGGCCGTCTTATGAATGAGAAGCTTGCCCGACTTGCTCTTGGACGTCATACGCACTTTCATCATCTCCACGGGCACGCCGCTCTCGAGCGCACGGCACAGACCCTGGCACCGGATCTCAGCGCACTTCTCCATCACCAGATCGTCACGCGTGACTTCGAACATCTCTACGCCCAAAGGACATTGCATTCTCCTTCAGCGAAGCACGGTTGCTGTACCTCTGGCCCCATGGGGCCAGAGGTACAGCCGTCAGGCCGGTTTAGAGTTCGACGAATTGAACGAATACCGGGTTGGGAACTGAAACCTCCGTCAGGACCTTCAGGCTTCCATCATCTGCATTCACTGCATATGACCGGATCACATCCGCCGGGCGGTCCGGGACGAGCAAGAACGCGCCTGAAGGCGACATCGTCATGCAGCGTGTCGCCCCTGCGGGATCATCAGACTTGCTGACGGAGACCGATCCCGCCTTCGTTAGATGACCATCCGCGGAGATGCTGAACCAGACGATGGTGTCTTCGCCACGGTTGTTCATGTATGCGAAGCGACCGTTCGGATGCACCTGCACGGTGGCCGGCTCGTTACGGCCCTTGAAGCCCGAGAGCGTCGACTGCTTGTCGATGAACTTGAGCACCCCGGTGGAAGCATCAAAGTCGAAGGACCACAGTTCAGAAGAGAACTCGCACGTCATGAACATGCGGCCTGTGTTCTTGTCAAAGGCACAGTGCCTAGGACCGGCTCCTTCCGGGCACTGGTAGACGGAGGCGAGCTCCAGTCTGCTCCCGATCCGGTAGACGTAGACCCGGCCGCCCGCCTTCTCACACGCCACCACGTATTTGCCTGACGGATCGATGACCACTTGATGCGCGTGAGGACTGGCCTGCGAGTGGCCTCCGCCCTGCGGGGAATCGTTCGGGTCGACGCCGTGCCCGGTGAATACATGCACGTCCTGAACATCGCCGATGGAACCGTCCGCGGCAAGTTCGTACTGGACTACGGTCGAATCGTCGTATTCGAACTTCTCAGCCCACTTGCCATCAGAGGTCTCGACGACCTTTACCACCCAGTCGAAGAAGGCATGGTTGGCGGTATAGAGACGCTTCTCTTCCTCGTCCACTGTGACCGCGGCCGGCATCGCTCCGACAGACGGCTGCGAGTTGATGAAGGTCAGCTGTCCGGACTTCTGATCTACCTTCCACGCCGACACGTTAGAGGCCGGCTTGATGGGCCCGCGTCCGTCGGTCTTTCTTTCGTCGCACGCATAGAGGACTCCCGCTTTTGGTGCATACGCGAGATAGCCCGGCCTCTTCGGCTTGTCATCCACCCCGCCGATAGCGGTGATCTTGCTTCCGTCCTCGCTGACTTCGAAGATCTTGATGCCGCCGCCCTGAAAATTCGCAACGTGGTTACACCCCACGTAGGCAATCAGCTTGCTCATACATTTGCTCCTGTCTATCGCTTGGGTACCCTAGATTCTCTCGGGGATGCCGGGAAGATCGGGGTATTTGGCAGCGATCTTCTTCAGCTCAGGATTGTCGAGCTCCAACATCCAGCCCTTATCCCATGCGACCTTGCCGGCGATCTTGAGGTCGATATCCATGAGGTCACCGGTAACATGGGGGTAGAAGTTGTAGTTCGGGTTGGCCGGGGCGGAGCCCAGGTGCCAATGCACGCAGCGCGGACCCGAATGCTCGATGATGCGCCTGTAAGTGTCGTTCGGGCACTGGTCTTTCGTTACGTTGGCGTTCGGGTGGATGCCGAAGTGGAAGGTGTCGAACTTCTTCATGCCTTCGCCGACTCTTTCCTCCAACTCGCCCAGGGTGTGCTTGAGCAGATCGGCTTCCTTGCCGCCGGTGATGCTCACCATCTTGCTGTCTTTGACCTCGATCTTGATCGGCGTCTCCCAGACCGGGGGCAGGCCCATGTAGCGAGCCCAATAGGGCAGCATGCGATCGAAGTACATGACGCCATTGACGTTCTTGCAGTTGACCGGCGGGTGCACCCACTCAGGCCATGGGATGTAGTGGCTCGCATCCTTGCGCCAGGAGTTGTAGGGCATACCGGGGATACCCTCACGCTTCACGGGGTCAAGGATGTTACCCGTAAGCTGTGAGCCGTTGGCCGCGCTCATCTCGAACTCGGCCATGTGGTTCATGAACGGGTTGGAGCTGAGGTGGCGAGCCATGACCACGAGTTCGTGTGGGGTCCGGGCCCAGTCGGTCATCATGAGCCCGGTGGTGACTGGGAACATGCGGCAGTACCAGGTCTTGCACTCTTCGATGTACTGCCGAAACTCTGCGTTCTCTTCGATGGCCAAGTCGAGGGAGAAGTTGAAGAAGACGTCGGCGTTGGTGATAGCGCCCTTGAGGATGGGCGGCACCCGCCACTCGTGCTTCTTCATTACCTCGTCTAGCCAGAGCACCGTGCAGTTGGCACCGCGCGACGCGCAAACCGCCTGGACCCAACTCACGGCGGTAGGATCGACATGGTTGGCGCTACCATAGGCACCGTCGATGTGGGCCCCGATGAGGACCTCCATACCCGGCTTGATCTCGGCGTTGTGATCCACCAACTGGATAAGCGCGTCCATCGCCGCCTTGGGGATTCCCAATGGATTACTCATTCTTTCTCTCCTTTTTCGCTAATTCTGTATACCTGCACTACCGCGCCGCACTGCTTTCTGCCTGCACCCTCGAAACGTACTGCACGCTGAGCTCTACATCCGTCAATCCAAGTTCGGCCAACGCCTGCTTCCTCAGCTTGCTTAGCGAAACGGCCAGCTGGTCGCGTTCGTCGGGTGTCAAGACCGACATGATCCGCTTGTCGGTCTCGTTGTGGAGCGATTGCCGGAGCGTCTCCGACCCCTTCTTGGTCAACTTGACCACCGTCTTCGAACGACCCGAGCCCTGGTGCCTCGTCACCAAACCGTCCTTCTCCATCCTCTTGAGCATCTCGGTGATGGATTGGAGTTCCCTGAAGAACCGACGACCGATCTCAGACGGAGTCGCTTGACCACCGTAGCTCTGGATCACCCACAAGAGGGCTCGTCGCTCGTTGCTGATGCCATACGGCTCATACTCGACTTGGCGGGCCCTTAGGATGGCGTCCTTCGTCTGTGCTACGAGCACGAAGAGACCGAAATACTCGTCTGCCTTGAGCTCGCAGCCATCTGACACCATGTCAGCCCCTGTATCTAAGTTCGTATACGAAGTTGAGCGAGCGTATCGCACCCTAGAGCCAAAGTCAATAACCTCCTCTGTCGTCGCGTTTGCAGACAGAACCGGCCCCTATTTCCCGCTCTTGAACGCCGCGTACTCGGCCATCCGCGAAAGCACGTACACCGCCCGCTTGGGATCAGAATAGGCCGCCACACCACGGTCAGCCAGGAAGGCGTACATCTCGGGCTCCGACTCGGGCAGCGCAAACACAGACACGGCCAGTGGTTTGCTGATGCTCTTGGCCGCGGCAGCCACATGCTCCATACAAGCCTGGACGGGCGTCGCTATCACCAGGATCATGTCGATGCCCTCATCCTCGGCCACGATCTCGATGGCCTTGGCATACAGGCTTGGATCCAGCAGCGAGGCCACGCCGGTGTCGATTGGATTGCCGAATCCTGTGCCCACAGGCGGGAGCACTTCGCGCAGACGTGCGATGGTCTTCTCGCTAGGCCGCGGAACTTCCAGGCCCATGGAGTAGCAGTTGTCGGCCGTGCCGACACCCGTACCGCCTTGGCCGGTGATGATGGCCACACGATTGCCCTTGGGCAGCGGCAGATAGTTGAAGGCCACCGCGCACTCCACCACGTCTTGCACGCTGTGCACCTGGATGATGCCGGCCTGCTTGAACATGGCCTGCCAGATGGCGGTAGAGCCGGCCAACGCCCCGGTATGCGAAGCGGCGGCCCGCGCGCCCTGCTCGCTCATGCCGCCCTTCCAAAGGATGATGGGCTTCGTCTTGGAGACCTCGCGGGCCACCTCGAAGAAGCGACGACCGTCCTTGACGCCTTCCATGTACGAGACGATGGTCTTGGTCTGATCGTCTTGGCCCAGAAACTCCAGGTAGTCCTCGGCGGCCAGGTCGCACTCGTTACCGCAACTGACCACGCTACTGAAGCGCACGCCCTTGGTGGAGAGGAACCAGACCAGATAGTCGACGAAAGAGCCACTCTGAGAGACACCGCCGACAGTGCCCATCTCAGTGGGGACGCCCTTCATGAGCACCTGCGGATAGGTGACCACGCCGTTGCGCGGGTTGAAGAAGCCCAGGCAGTTGGGACCGACGATGCGGCAACCGCCTTCGCGCCCGATGCGCCCTATCTCCTTCTCGAGCTCTTTGCCCTCGGGGCCCAGCTCACCAAAGCCGGATGCGAACACCACGGCGCCGCCGACCTCGTTCTGCACGCATTCCTTCACCAGCCCCAGCACCGCGTCGGGCGGGGTCAGCAGGATGGCTAGGTCGAGCTTCTCGGGGACGGCACTGATGCTCGGATAGCACTTGATTCCCAGGACTTCCTCGCGCTTGGGATTGATCGGGTACAGCTTCTTGCAGCCGGCGTCCCGCATACCTTCCACGAATAGGCGTCCGAAGCTGCCTTCCTTATCAGTGGCCCCTACCAGTGCCACCGACTGAGCGTCGAAGATACGCTTGAGTTGTTCAATAGTCTCTGCCGACATACCGTCACTCTCCCAGGATCACGCGGGCATCGACGGCAATGGCACCCTTGGAGTACGCGAAGATGGGATTGAGATCCATCTCCTTGACCTCCGGGGTCTTGGCCACGAAGTCCGACAAACGCATTAGGATGTCTTCGAGCGCGGCCTTGTCTACCGGCTCAGAGCCGCGGAACCCTTCCAAGAGTCGCGCCGCCTTGATCTCGGCGACGGCCTTGGTGGCATCGCCCTTGGTGAGGGGCGCAAGCTTGAAGCTCACGTCCTTGAGCACCTCCACCCACACGCCGCCCAGCCCGAACATAAGCACAGGGCCGAACTGCGGGTCGGTCGCCATGCCCACGATGACCTCCAGCCCAGGCTTGGCCATGTCCTGCACGCTCACGCCTTCGATAGCGGCGGCCGGGTTGTAGGCCTTGCACGAAGCCATGATGGCGTCCCAGGCGTCGCCGACCGCGTCAGCGTCGGCTAGGCCCACCTTGACTCCACCGGCGTCGCTCTTGTGAGAGATGTCCTGCGAGGACACCTTGAGCACGCACGGGTAACCGATCCTCTTGCTCAGAGCCACCGCTTCTTCCTTGGAGGTGGCCAGCATCATCTGAGTTGTGGGGATGCCAAGGCTGCGGAGCAGATCCTTGGATTCCATCTCGGTGAGAACGGTCCGCGACTCTTTGCGGGCCCTCTCGATTATTTCCTTCGCACTAGCCATTTGTTACCTCAGAGTGTCAAAGCTCTTTTCGTGGAGGCCTGGTCCCGCGGCTCGGCCTCCACCACAAACGTCCTCGCGGCGCCCGAAGGCGCCGCGAGGACTTGGATCTTGTCGCTGCTAGACGTTGACCAGGTCTGGGTGGAGCTTCAGACGCTCTACCACTTCCTGCACCGTGGCCGGCACCAGGTTCATGGACTTGGCCACGCCCACCAACTGCTCGACCAGCTGAGCGTTGGACGTGGCGAGTTCTTTCGGCCTGATGTACAACGTGTCCTCAAGACCGACGCGCGCGTTGCCACCCATGGCGAGGCCGATGGTGGTAAGCGGCAGGTTGGCCTTGGAGATGGCGATCACCTGCCAGCTGGTGTCCTCGGGCAGCTCACGCACGCAGTAGGCGAGCAGCATGGGGTCGGCCTTCATGCCGCCGGGGGTGCCCATCACAAAGGAGACCTGCAACGGCAGCGTGACAAGCCCCTTCTTCACTAGGTTCAGCATGAGGGGGATGTGACCCGTGTCGTAGATCTCGATCTCGGGCTTGATGCCCAGCTCGAGCATGCGCTCGGCGAGTTTGTACATCATCTTGGGCGGGTTGAGGAACTCGTTGTCACCCATGGTCATGCTGGCGGGGTTGAGGGTAGCCATGGCCGGCTTGGCCTCGACGATCTTCATGCGCTCCTCGTACGGCATGCCGCCGCCGGTGGAGAGCTGCACGATTCCCGGGCAAGCCTCGCGGACGAGTTCGACGGTCCTCCTGGCGACGTCAAGATCGCAGCTGAACTGGTCGTTGTCGCGCAAATGGATGTGGATGACGGATGCGCCGGCCTCATAGGCGCCCTTCGCGGCCTCCGCGATCTCCTCCGGGGTGGTCGGCATGGCCGGAGTGTCCTTCCTGAGGGCCGCGGGGCCGGTGAGTGAAGCGGTGATGATCGGATTCATTGCGTGATGCCTCCTAGTCGAGCTTTGTCTGCAGTTTCCATCGTGTTGTCTCCCATGGCTCCCTCCCACTTGTCCACCTGGATCAAGCAAGAGTTGGGCGCCATGCCCGTCGAAGTAGGTGTTACAAACCGCTTGGGTGTGAGTATGTTGATGCATCCCGCGGTGTCCGGCGAGTAACCGGGTTCGCCCAGTGGCAGATAGTCCGCGCACGACTCATAACAGTGTACAGTGCCTGAGCCCACTCGTTCCGTGACCTGGGCGGCAAGAATGACCTCCCCGCGGTCGTTGAAACTCCGGACAAGGTCCCCGTCTTCGATGCCCCTGGCCTCAGCGTCCTTGGTGTTCAGGCGAATGATCCAATAGTGGTGGCCATCAATCAGAAGCCGGTGGTCCTTTATGTCATCCGACCAGGAGCCTTTGCCGTCACCCATGGTGTGCAAAGAGAAGCGGGGGTGGGGAGTCACCAGCTGAAGCGGGTAGTCTTCCAGAAGCTCCTTGGTGCGATGTCCTTCCCAACTGGGCATGTACTGCGGGCCCATGACCGGGCGTTCCTCGTCGACGACGCCACCGGCGTAGAACCGCTCCAGGCTGGAAGCCACGAACTCTATCTTGCCCGAAGCCGTCTGCAGTCCCTTGAGTGCCACGGTGTCCCACGGTTTGGGCCCCAGGTCGGGCGTGTCGCGCTTCCGATCCTCCGCAAACCAGCGCAAGGCGGGAGTACGCGGCCTGTCGGCCGGCGCGGGCACCATATAGTAGCCCTTCTTCTCGAACTCCTCCCAGGAAACGCGGCTGGGCAGGTCACTCGCGTGAAATAGGCGCTTGACCCAGTCGAGGTCGCTGTGGCCCCCCTCGGTGTATATCTCGCCCATACCCAAGCGATCGGCCAGAAGCGAGAAGATCTCGTAGTCGGATTTCGACTCGCCGAGAGGTTCGATGCACTTCTTCTGAAGCACTATGAGTCGATGGTTAGGCTGATCGGTCGCCGAGGCACCCGCTCCGGTGGGGCAGGCCCACTCTCCCAAGTCCCAGCGCTCGAAGTTGGTGCAGGCGGGCAGGATGACATCGGCGAACTTGGCCTCCCCTTCAAGCCAGATGGACTGGTTGACCACGAACTGGATCTTGCCTTCGCGATAGGCCTGCACGTAGCGGTTGGTCTCGGTCATGGTGCCGAAGAAGGAGCCGCCGTACTTGTAGTACATGCCGACCGGGGAGTATCCGGGTGCCGGGTACTCGTACTTCTGGAACTGCGACTCGATGGAAGAACCACAGAAGCCTTTGCCCCGCCACTCCAGATGCTCGTGCATCATCGCCTCAGGAATCAAGAGGCGAGAGACCGTTTGGCCTTCCGTGGAGTGCTGAGGATTGGCCGGAGGGCCCCCATCGGGCCACAGACGATTGGCCAGACGAAAACCGGCCGCGGTGGTGGCATCGCCGGAGATACCACCCTCGTTGTAGCCCGGGAACCAGAACGTGGCGTCGCAAGGGACACCCTGCGTAGTGCCCCAAATGTTGCGGCCGGGCTTACCTAGGCCCTGCATGGCGGCCAAGGCGATCATGGTGCGGGCCCATTCGTTGCCGGTGGCAGAACGGCACGCACCGCCGAAACCACCTTTGCCGCCGGCAGCCAGAGAGGTCTTCTTGGCGCCCCACTCCCGGGCCAAGGCTCGGATCTCTGGAGCGGGGATGCCACTTTCGCCCTCAGCCCAGGCGGGCGTCTTCGGACAGCCGTCGCTGTTTCCGAGCACGTACTCCTTCCACTCGTCGAACCCCAGCGTATGGGATTCCACGTATTCCTTGTCGTACGTGCCCTCGGTGAGCCAAGTGTAGGCGATGGCCAAACCCAGAGCCACGTCGGTGCCCAAACGGGGAGCGAACCATTTGTCGGCAAACAAGCCGGCGGTGTGATTGAAATAGGGGTCGATGAAGATCATCTTCACGCCCAGTTCTTTCAACCAAAAACGGCGGGACGTGCTTTCGAAGGCGCTGTAGATGCCTCCGCCCGTGCTCTCCGGGTCGGCGGACCAGAAGATCACCATCTCGGTGTTCTCAAGCGCGTCTTCCAGAAGGTCATACTGCTCGGGGATGCCCAGCCGGTGACTGAAGCCCCACATGTGCATGCCGCCCCAGTGCCAACCTTCCCAACTGTCGGGGTTGTGCTCCCCATAGGTGAAGCCCACCAGGTTCATGAAGCGGTAGTAGGCGCTCGTGCGATAGCCTACGATGCCCCACATATGGTGAGAGCCCGGGGAGGTGAGAATCGCCGCCGGCCCCAGTTCCCGCTTGAGCCGCACTATCTCATCGGCAACGATGCCGAGAGCCTCGTCCCAGCTGATGGGCTCATAACCGGAGACTCCGCGGTTTTGCGTGTTCCGCTCACCCTTGGGGTCAAAATCCACCCGCTTGAGTGGGGTGAGGATGCGGTCGGGCGAGTAGATGGTCGACTTCTGAGCGACCGTGTACGGTGACAACGTCGTGCGGCGAGGGGGCGTGAAATCACGCCCCCTCGCATGTATGGTCCACGAAGCCCCATCACTGTCGTCCAGTTCCAGAGGGACGATGCGGAGGATCTTGCCGGCCCGCACGTCCACGTGCACCGGCCCTCCGGTGGTGAGGTTGGTGAGCCGAACGACTCCCTCAGCTTTATCCATTGTGCCGAGACCGCCTAGGTGTTGACGATCACCAGCATGACGGCCGGCTTGGTGCCGTTGTTGATGACCTCTCTGCCTTCATGCGGGCCGATGAAGATCGAGTCGAGCGGGCCTAGGACGAATTCCTCATCCGTTCCCTTGACCGTGATCTCACCTTCGACGACCAGGTACACCTTCTCTTCTACCGAATCCTCGCCGCCCCATTCGATCCCGCCCCCGGGCAGATAGTGCGACACTCCGATCCAGAACTTCTCCAACCCAGATTCGGCCTTACCCTGCAGCTTGACGGAATTCACACCGAAGTGCTTCGGCGGAATGCCGTATTTCGTCATGTCAGCCCGCGCGATTTTCTTCACTGGTCTATGACCTCCTGTCCGATGCCTCGACGCCTAGATGCCGGCTATGCCGCGTACAGTCCGCCGTCGACGTAGATGATCTGACCGGTGATGAAGTCAGACGCGTCCGAGGCCAACAGGATGATGGCGCCCAGCAGGTCCTCGGGCACGCCCAGACGAGCCTGGGGGATCTCCGCGGTCATCTTGGAGTAGATCTCAGGCTTAGAGAGGAATTCCTTGGTCATGTCGGTCATGATCAGGGCCGGGGCGACGGCGTTGACGTTGACGCCGTGCTTGGCCCACTCCACCGCCAACGTACGGGTCAGCTGGTGTACGCCGCCCTTGCTGGTGGCGTAAGCGGAGCCGCCCATGGAGGGGGCTACCCAGCCACGTACCGAACCCATGTTGACGATCTTGCCCTTCTTCTGCTCGATCATGAGCTTGCCCACGGCCTGGCAGGGCAGGAAGGTGCCCAGAGTGTTGAAACGGACTACCTTCTCGTACTCGTCGGCCGGCATCTCTTCGGCCGAGAAACGGCAGTTAATGCCCGCGACGTTCACGAGGATATCGATGTGGCCGAACTCCTTCTTGACCTCGTCGACCATCGCCTGCATCGACTCGGCGCTGGTTACGTCATACGAAACGGCCAGAGCCTTGCGACCCAGGGCCTTGATCTCTTCGGCCACCTTCTGCGGGTCGGCCTTCGCGAGGTCATCGATGACCACGTCAGCGCCGGCCTTAGCGAGTCCGAGCGCGATGGGACGGCCCAGTCCACCTGCGCCTCCCGTAACGATCGCGACCTTACCTTTTAGATCGAACATCAGACCTCCTCCTCTTTACCCAAGCTCAGTAAGTGTTGTTGTGTGCGACGGTCAGTTGTTGGCCATGTAGAGCTGGAGCTGCTTGATCAGGACGAGGTTCTTCTCCTCCAGCACCTCTTCGCGCGTCCTGCCGCTGTAGTCGTACCAGCCCTTGCCCGACTTGATGCCCAGCTCGCCCTTCTCGACCTTCTCGGTGACCAGCTTGGAGGCCGTGGTCGCGTTACTCAGCCCGGGGAACACCCGGCCGGAGACGGTGGCGCAGATATCGAGGCCGATCATGTCGTCCACTTCCATGGGGCCTAGGCAGGCAAACCGGAAACCGGTGCTGCCCTTTATGGCTGTGTTCAGGTCCTCGGGAGTGCAGATGCCCTCGTCGAGGATGAAGGCACACTCACGCGTGATGGCACCCATGACCCGGTTGACGATGAAGCCCGGCATCTCCTTGAGCACGAGGGCGGTCTTCTTGCCCGACTCCTTCATCATGCGCTGGGTGAGATCGTAGGCGGCGTCGGAGGTCTTGGTGCCGCGATGAACCTCGACCAGCGGGATGATGTGGGCGGGGTTGAAGTAGTGAATACCGATTATGGACGCGGGGTTCGGCATGCCCTCGGCCAAGGAATCCACCTTCATGCTGCCGGTGTTGCTGCCGATGACCACGTCCGGGTTCACCGCTTGCAGGGCGCCTATGAGGGCCCGCTTGTCGTCGAGGTTCTCACGGATGGTCTCGACTACGTAGGTGACTCCTTCGAGGGCCTGAGCCATGTCGGTGGTGACCATGCCCTCGACCCGACCCACAACGACGTCGGCGGGCTCTTTGATGAGGTCGAACTCGATGAACTGCTTGACGTTCTGCTTGATCTGGCTCATAGCCCGGGTCAGGGGCTCTTCGCGGCGGGCCACCAAACGCACCTGGAACCCGTTCTGTGCGAAGGTCTGTGCGATGCCCTCACCCATAGTCCCGGTGCCAACAACAAGTATCTTCTCTGCGTTCTTAGCGCTCATATGTCAGTCTCCCGCACTGTGGCTTTTCTTCTCGACCCCATTAATTCACAAGTGGGGATTAGTGTCAAGGAATTGTTCATATTATGGTGACGCAGTTCACGTGCTGAACAGACGACCTACAAACCCGCCCCGTCTCGCGGAGAGAGCCTGTGGGCACCAGAGCATTCCGGTCGGAAATGGGGAACGCCTTGGCGGACCCCATGCCCGCCAAGGCGTTCCGAAAACAAGCGTTAGAGCTTACTTCTGGTGCTGGGGACGATCCCCTACGAAGTCGGCGGCTATCTTGTCGAAATTGTGCCGAGTGGCCTCCAGGGCAACGGCGTACATCTCGGCCAGAACGTGAACGCGCTCATCGTCCTGCAACGCACGCTTCCACGGACGCATGACGAGCTCATGGGTCAGGCGGCGAACAGGCCGGCCTGTCTTCATGATGTGCTTGGCGATCTCATAGGCACGCGGGATGAGCTGATCGTGCTCGACGATCTCGTTAATAAGACCCCACTCCAGGGCGGTCTTGGCGTCGATCTTCGGCTCCATGTACGCCATGTAGGCGGCCCGCTTCTGCCCGACGCAGACGCGGTAGGAGAAGTTCATGCCGTCGCCGGGAACGATGTTGTGCGAGAAATGGGCGTCGGAGAAGTAGAAGTCCGGGACGCACAGTGCGATGTCCGCCATGAGCGCGAACTCGTAGTGCTGCCCGATGCCATTGATGGCCCCGATGACTGGGACTTCGATGTCGTTGATGAAATTCTCGACGAAGTTCATCGTATCCGGGACATTGCAGTTGTACTTGAGAGCAGTGTCGTTGGAATCTTCGACTTCATCGAAGGAGGCGGGATCGCTCTTCTGCGTGATCCAGTAGGGGTCGGCGCAGGTCAGGATGATGACCTCGTTCTGCTTGTCATGCCCAATGGCGGTCCAGAGTTCGCCGTAGGTCATCTGAGTCTGGTAGCTCCAGACACAAGCCTCGCCCTTCCAGTGAAGGCGGCAGAAACAGAATACCGTCCTCGGTACGCTCCATGTGAGCGAAATCCTTGAACCGCTCGCTGTATTCCTCCAGCGTTTCCACGTGAACATATGGCTGTAGTGCCATGGATACTTCCTCCTTGTTCCAATCAACTCATGACCGTGTTCTGGAGCTGGTGCCCAGTTCTCCCACGTTTGGACACTCTTCTTGCCCCATTAATCCACACGTGCGGACTAGTGTCAAGAAACTGTTCATGTTATGATGGTAAAGTTCATGTGATGAACAGTATGCGACCCTGGGCAGCCGGCCAGCGCGCGGAAGGAGTGTTGTGCCTCCCAAGCCAGAGAGAGCAGATCGAGCGGCCATCTATCAGGTGAGAGTACTTGATAGAGCCATAGATATCCTCGACGCCTTCACGCTGCGCCGAACAGACCTGAACATCCGCGAGATCGTCGAGGCTACCGGACTCAACCGATCGACCGCCATACGGCTCGTATCGAATCTTGAGCGCCGCGGACTCCTGCAGCAAACACCCACCACCAGCCGATACCGGCTCGGCCGTAGGCTCTTTGAGATGGGAAGCATCGTCTACTCGTCGCTGTCGCTTGTCGAGGCGGCAGCCGGGCCTCTCTCGGGCCTCGAAAGGCAATCGGGCGCCACCATCTTTCTGGCGGTCCGCAACGGCGACTACTCTGTCACGGTCGACCGCCGGCAAGGCGTTGGTGACGGATTCGCCATGGTGCCGACACCAAGCGAAGTGGGGACCGTTCGCCCCTTGCCCTACGGGCCGGTTGGCCAGGTCTTCATGGCGACGCTCACCCCAGAAGCCCTTGATGCACTGCTGAACAAGTATCCCCTCGAGCAGTACACCCCCTACTCCATCATGGACCGCGACCGGTTTGTCGAACGACTTCCGCTCATTAGAAGTGAGGGATACGCAATCGAAGTCAACGAGGTGGTGGAGGGCCTGATGGGAATAGCTGCTCCTATATTCGACTTCGCCGGCAACACGGCCGGCGTTCTGTCCTTGGGCTTGCCCGCGACGCGGGAGAACGACAAGGCCTTCCTGGATGCGGCCATCCGCAACCTCAAGCAAGCAGCCGCCGAAATATCGGCCAACATGGGCTATCCCGGCAGTACCGACGCGGTCGAGGGATCCTAGGCCCGGCAAAGACTGCCTGGCAGGGCGCGCTCTCGGGGATCAAAGAAGACAGCCCCCCCGCCCGAGCGGCGGTAGGGGCTGTTCTGTAAGTGACAGGCGTGGAATCAGACGGTCCTCTGATATCCCTCTTCACGCGGCGATCAAGCAAGCACTGGCGACTTATCTACGCCTTCATCATCTTGTCGTCGGAATACTCGATGGTGTCGAAGTCGTGGTGCGACTTCTCCAGGTTGAACGAGTACATCTCGGCGTAGACATGCTGGCGGATGTTCTGCTCCACCAGTTCCCGCCAGGGGCGCGCGCACACGTGGTGGCTGAGGCGCCGGGTGGAACGGTTGGTCTTCATGAGATGCCGGGCGATCTCCCAGGCGCGCTCTTCGATCTTGTCGCGCTCGACGACCTCGTTCACCGCACCCAGCTTGAGGCAGGTATCGGCGTCGAGGCCCTTGTTCATCAGGCTCATGTAATTGCCGCGCTTGATGCCCAGCACGTACTGCAGAGCCAGGGTCATGCCGTCCCCGGGCACATGCCCGCCCGCATGGACGAAGTGGTCGTCCTGCAGGATGAAGTCCGGGGTGCAGAGGGTGATGTCGCTCATCATGGCCATCTCCCAATGGATGCCCTGACCGGTGATGGCACAGATAGTGGGGATCTCGATATCGTTGACGAAGTTCTCGACCACCTTGAGGGTGTCGTAGATCTGGACGTTGAAGCGCGGGATGTTGTCCGGGTTGTCCTCGATGTCCTTGAAGGAGGAGGCGTCCACATCGTTGATCCACTGGTCACCGGTTGCGGTGAAGATGAGGACCTCGTTATTGGTGTCGTGCCCTATCGCGGTCCACAGTTCGGAGATGGCGTGGTGCATCTGGTAGCTCCAGCGCACCGGCCCGTCGAGGGTATGCATCTTGACCTCAAGGATGCCGTCTTCCGAGCGCTTGAACTTGAAGAACCTCTTGAAGCGCTCCGAGTACTCCTCCAGCGTGGCCATATGAACGTAGTCTTGTTCTGCCATTCCTACCAACTCCTATCGATTGAGTTTCGGCTATTCGCGGCGTGCGCCACAAGTCACAGATTGAACCTTTGGCGGGCGGAGGCCTGCGCGGTGGCTTCACCCATGGTCCCCGGGCCCACGATCAGCACCATCTGCTTGTTGCCCGGACTCAGGCCCCTACCTCCGACGCAGAGCGTCGTACTTGTGCCCATTAATTCACATCAAAGCACTAGTGTCAACAAGAGTTCATAGTATGATGCCGGTGGTCATGTGCTGAACAACGCACGGTCCCGGCTCTCCGGTAGCCTATGATCTGACGCCAAGACGCCGCCCTGTGATATATTGCGATATAACGTATTAGACCGACGGAGGTCAAGCAATGCACAACAAGAAGGGTCACCACCCCGGACACGGCCAAGCCGGCGGCAAGCCGGACACGGCAAGGCAGGACACGGCCACGGTGGCCACGGCCATCATCACCCAGGCTCTTCGCCTGAACAAGATCACCACGATCCCGCGCGGCAGCAGTCGTTCGCCGGCCCGTCGCACACCGGCGCGCCCGAAGCGAGCCACTCCGGACAGGCAGTGTCGTTTCCCCCGGCTGAGGATTGCCCGAAAAGGGGCGGCTCGGCCGACTGCCCGAGAGATTGCCGCAACTGTCCAAACCACGGACTGTAGACAAACACTGAGCCCCACCTAGACTATTGTGAACAGATCGAGGTTATTGAGGCACGGCACATGCTCATGTCCTTCTCGGTACTCACCTTGCAGGTATTCTGACCCACCAAGCCCGGCCTCTCGGCCTGCTCTCAGTCTTCAGCATCTCCCCCGCGCCATTTCTCCCCTTCTGCCAGCACTCGCTCGAATATCAAGCCGGCAGCTTGGCTGTAGGGCCGGCTGAATGCTTCCGGGAATTCCCTTCTTAGCGCCTCAAGATCGATGGGGGCCACTTCCACCAGAAAGCCGCTGCTTGCCATGCCCGCGCAGTTCTTGGAAGTAATGCCGTGCGGCGAGATGGTGTTTATGGCGCCTCCCCTGTCGAGCACTCCCGGCGCAAGGAAGTCTTGCCTGGCCCCGTGGTCGACGTAGGCCACCCCGGGCATCACCCTTTCCATGACCCGAGCACCCACCAGGACCCCGCCCCTCTCGTTGAAGACCTTGCAGATGTCGCCGTCCGCGATGCCGCGTTTGGCGGCTTCCGAGGGATGCAGCCAGACCGGCTCATACATGTAGCCATCGGGCCCTTTGACCTTGCAGGTGGGGATCTCCCGGTTCCAGCTCAGATCATCCATCTGCGCGTGCACCCTGTGCCGGGGGTGGTTGGACATGCACAGCAGTGGATATTCCTTGGCCCGCGCACTGGAGATCCGCTCGTCATGGAGCCTGCTCTTCTCCACCCAGTGCGGCACCGGCGGTCTTTCGTCATCGTCGGGGAAGTGCTTCTTCAAGTCTAGAGACTCGAACTCCAGCTTGCCCGACGGAGTGGAGAGCGGATTGGCCTCGGGATCGCGATAGAAGTCGTACATGCCCGCCGAGTAGGTCTCCCAGTTGGGATCGGACGGCACCACGTAGTACTGCTTCTCCTTGAAGGTCTCCCAGTCGAGCAGGCCTCTCTCGGGGATCCCGCTCTGGTCGAAGCCATGTTTGATCCAATCCTGGATGCTCTTGCCCTCGGTGTACTCTTCGAGCAGGCCCAGCCTCTCGGCCACCATGCAGACGATCTCGTAGTCACTCTTCGATTCCCCCAGCGGCTCGATGCACTTGTGCTCCAGGTACACCATCTCGAAGGTGACGCTCTCGGTGTCGTCGCCTATGTCATCCTCCTCGAATTTGGTGCTCACCGGCAGGATGAGGTCGGCAAAGAGACAGTCGTTTTCGAGCCAGGGATGCTGCGCCATGAAGAACTCTATGGAGGGATGCTGGAAGGCTTCGGCGATGCGGTTGCTGTCGTTCCAGCAGGTCATGAGGCAGGGCGTGTCGGTCCAGATCATGTGGATGGGCGAGCAGCCCTCGGCGGGATACTCGTACCTGATGAACTGTTCCGCGGCCGGGGTACTCTGCAGTGAGCTCCCGTTGACTACGAACTTGCCGTCGAGAATGGCGTCGTGGACCAAAGTCTTGGGGATCCATTGCTTCGGCAGCCCGGTGAACGGGAAAGGCGAGTAGCCCCGATACGCGGCCCTGATGTTCACGCTGGGGTTGTTGATGATGCTGCCCGGAGAGGGCGGAAAGGCCGGATGGTCTTCGGAGCCGAACACCGCCCGGTTGATGATGGCAAACGAATGCTGCCCCGGTTTGCCCAGCCCCTGCATGGCAAGCAGGGCGCCCTCCAGGCGGGCCGGCTCGTGCGAGTAGGGCCCCCGGATATAGGGCCCGCCCAAGCCGTGTACCACCGAGGTCCGTTGCTTGGCCCACGCTCTGGCGAGGGCTTTGATGGTCCGCGCGGGGACGTGGGTCTTCTGCGCCGCCCACTGCGGGGTCTTGGGCACTCCGTCATCCTTGCCCAACACATAGTCCGCGAAGGCTTCAAACCCGACGCTGTGAGTGGCCACGTATTCCTTGTCATACGTGTCGTTGACGATCCACTGGTAGGCGATGGCCAGCTGTAGCGCCGCGTCGGTGTTGGGCAGTATGGGTATCCATTTGTCGGCGAACACGGCGGCACCGTAGTTCAGGTCCGGGCACACATAGATCTGCTTGATGCCGAGGTCCTTCCAGAAGCTGCAGAACCGGCCGACGTAGTCGCCGGCGCTGAACCCCCGCGTGGTCGTGACAGGATCGCAGCCCCAGAACAGCAGCAGATCGCTGTTGCGCGAGATGTCCGGATACACGTTGGTGGGGCTGGGCATCAAACCGAAAGGCTCGCCCCCCCAGAAATGCTTTGTGCCCCAGTACCAGCCCTCCCAGCTGTCCGCGTTGCGCACCTGCAGCGTGCAGCCACCAAGCATGTCCAGCAGCCTCACCTGGCATCCATGCGGCCCGTGAACCGACTTGGTCTCACCGTGGCCGTCGGCCTGGGCGAACACAGCCCAAGGGCCGTACTTCTCGATGACCCTTTTCAGCTCCCCGGTGATGATATCCAGAGCCTCGTCCCAGGAGATCCTCGCGTAGCCGCTCTTGCCCCGATTCTGAGCATTCCGCCCGCCCTGGCCGGTGGAGCCGGGAGCCCCATTCGGATCCCAGTCGACCCGCTTGAGCGGATACAAGATGCGGTTGGGGGAGTAGATGCTCTTCTTGTAGCCCAGGCCGAAAGGACCGATGGTGGTCTTCAGCGGCACGTCAAAGATCTTGCCCCGGGCTTCGATCTTCCAGGGCCGGAACTCCTCCGGCTTGTACTTCCAGTCGTAGGGCAGTGGTCTGATACGCACGATCTTGCCGTCCTTGACGTCCACCGCCGCAACGTGCGAACCGATGCTGAAAGCGCAGAGACCGGTGCTCTTGATGTATGTCTGCTCTGCGCCGGTGCTTTCTTCCTTCTCTGTCATCTTGCCCACCTGGTTTGGAGGTCAGGTCCGCGTGATGGGCTCTCGGAGATGTAGCTCGATATCCCCAACGTTGACGTCTTGCGTCGCCTCGATCGGCTCGACCACCTTCGCGAGGTAGCCGGCCTTCTCGATACGCAAGGAGTACTCACCCGGTTCCTGGCGCTCGAACCAGAAGTCGCCAAAGTCGTCGGTCTCCAAAGAAGCCGCCTCCTTGCTCTCCGCGTTGGTGAGCGTGACGGTCGCGCCTATTAGGCACTCGTCGGCGTCGGGGTCAAACACCGCGCCCGCTACAAAGTACTTGTTCGGCAAATTGAGGTAGCGCACGCGGGGCTTGGTCTGGGCCTCGGGCTTCAGCGTCTCCGCCTTGGCTATCAGCTCCTTCAGCTCCGCTTCCTCGCCGAACCTCAGCGCACCTGTTGGGCAGGCATCCACGCAACGAGGCTCCTTCCAGTCCTTGTCCAGAAGGTGCGCGCACATGGTGCACTTTTGAGAGATGTTCAGATCGTCATTGAAGTAGATGGCGCCGTACGGGCAGGCAGCGATACAGCTGTGCGCGCCGGCACATTTCTGCGGGTCGATGATGACTATTCCGTCATCCCGCTTGTAGATGGCTCCCGATTCGCAGGCAGACAGGCAAGGGGCATCATCGCAATGCTGGCAGATGTCGAGCATGTACCGCACTCTGACTTTCGGCACTGTGCCCTGCACGATGTCGGTCACCTTCATCCAGAAATGCCCCGTGTCGGGCTGCGGCTTCGCGATCGGGGTCCAGTCGTTGGAGACGTGCTCGTCCTTGCATGCCACCTGGCAGTTGTAGCAGCCGTTGCACTTGTCGATGTCGATCACGAGGGCTTTCATGATGCCTGACCTTTGTTTGATGATTGCGTCACGCCAACATCCTCTCCCAAGCGAGCCCCGAAGCCTTGTCGTAGGGCCGGGCGAAGACATCGGGGTACTGCTTGCTTAGCTCTTCCAGGTCCACGGGGGCGATATCCACCAAGAAACCTCCCGACACCATGCCGGTGGCATTCTTGGAGATGGTGTTGCGGGGAGTGAGCGTGTTGATGGCACCACCGCGCTCGAGTTCGCCCACCACTATCGGGTCGTACCGAGAACCGTGGTCCACTGAGACCACCCCGGGCATGATGCGCTCTGTCACGTAAGCCCCCACCAACACCGCGCCGCGCTCGTTGAAGACTCTGAGGATATCGCGGTGCTTGATGCCGCGGGCCGCCGCGTCATCTGGATGGATCCACGCGGTCTGATACGCATATCCATCGGGGCCCACGATCTTGTTGGTCTCGATCTCGCGCAGCCACTTCATGTCGTCGTGCTGCGAGTGCACCTTCCACCGCGGGTGATGCGAGACACACAAGAGCGGGTACAGCTTGGCGCGGTCGCCGCTCAGCCGTTCGTCATGGCTGGGACCGCGCTCTATCCAGTGCGGCACAGGCGGCCGCTCAGTGTCATCGGGGAAGTTGTCGGCCAAGCGCTGGGAGAAGAACTCCAACTTGCCGGTGGGCGTCGTGAGCGGATGGTTCTCGGGGTCTTCGGCAAAGCCGCGCAGGCCGATCTCGTTGTTCTGCCAATCGGGGTCGGTCGGGATGACATAGTGACCGGCCTCCTTGAACTCGTCCCAGGTGATCAGGTCGCCTATGCCCGAGGTGTCGAAGCCCACCCTGATCCACTCGTCCACCGTCTTGCCCTCGGTGAGCTGTTCCAACATGCCCAGCTTCTCGGCGACGGCGCAAACCGTCTCGTAGTCACTCTTGCTCTCGCCCAGCGGCTCGATGCACTTCTCATCCAAGAACAGCGTGCCGAACTCGGCGGTGTAGTTGTCTATGCCGATGTCCTCGTTCTCGAACTTGGTGGTGCCCGGCAGGATGATGTCGGCGAAGTGGCAGTCGTTCTCCAACCAGGGATGTTGGGCCACGATGAACTCTATCTTGGGGCTCTGGAAGGCCTGGCCCATGTAGTTGGTGTCGTTCCAGCAGGTCATCAGCGAGGGCGAGTCGGTCCAGATCATACGCAGCTCGGAGCAACCTTCCACCGGATACTGGTACTTGACGAACTGGTCCTCGGTAAGCGCCCGGCTCTGCGTGGTGCCGTACCAGGTGAGAGGCTTCTCGTGGGTCGCTTCGTTGATGGCACGGTGCACCAGGTCCTTGGGTATGAACTGCTTCGGCAGCCCGCCCACCTTGGGAGCGCCCCGCTCGGCCGCGCCCAGATCCGGATACACCAGGTGGCGCGGCACCGGAACCGACCCGCCGAAGGCGAACTTCGGCGGGTCGCCCACCCGCTTGCCCATGAGTCCCCACTCGATGGTGGTGAGCATGTGACGTCCGGGCTTGCCCAGGCCCTGCATGCCCAGCAGGCAGACCTCGGTGCGCATGTTCTCGGTAGCGTAAGGTGCGCGCGCCATATTGCCCCCGTTGGCGTGCACGGTGCAGGTGGGACCGCCGGCCCAGACCCTAGCCAGCGCTTTGATGATGCGAGACGGCACCCCGGTCTTACCTTCGGCCCATTTGGGGGTCTTGGGCTCGCCGTCTTCCTCGCCCAGAACATAGGCCGCGAACTTGTCGAAGCCCACCACGTGCGTCTCTACGTACTCCTTGTCGTAAGTGCCTTCGGTGATCCACTGGTGGGCGATGGCGAGGTTCAGGGCCGCGTCGGTGTTGGGGAGTATGGGTATCCACTTGTCGGCATGCACTGCCGTGCCGTAGTTCACGTCGGGGCATACGTATATCTGCTTGATGCCCAACTCGGTGAACCAGTAGCAGAGCTGACTCACTGTCTGTCCGCCCCAGCCCCAGGTGGTGGTCTCGGGGTCGCAGCCCTGGAAGATGAGCGTCTGGGAGTGCTCCGCTATGTCGGGGATGATGTTCGATTGATAGGCGGCCTTGCCCACCGGCTCGTTGCCCCAGACGTGCTTGGCGCCCCAATACCAGCCCTCCCAGCTGTCGGGGTTGCGAGTCTGTATGGTGGCCTCGCCCATGAGCGACAGCAGCCTGCGATTGCAGCCGTGCGCGGCATGGATGACCTTGCCCTCGCCGTGGCCATCGTGCTGGCAGAAGATGCTGGAGAAGCCATACTCCTTGTCCACTCGCCGTATCTCGGCCGCGATGAGGTCGGTGGCCTCGTCCCAGGTGACGCGCACGTACTTGCTCTTGCCTCGGTTCTGCGCGTTACGTCCGCCGGGACCGGTGGAGCCGGGCGCGCCGCTCGGATCCCAATCCACGCGCTTGAGGGGATACAACACCCGGTTGGGTGAGTCGATGCGGTTCTTGTAGGCCAGGGTGAACGGCGGGATGAGGCACTTCATGCTGGCCTCGAACACCTTGCCCCGGGCCTCCATACGCCAGGGCTTGCGGTCGTACTTCCAGTCGAAGTGGAACGGCCTTATGCGGATGATCTTGCCGTCCTTGACGTCCACCTGCACGGTGTTGCCGTCCTGGGCGACCCCGTTGAAGCTGAGGCCCTTGACTACCGTCTTCTCGTTGTCACTCATACATCAATCGGCCTTTCTCAGTTTCGCGATGCCGGCGTGATCGATCTCGAATGTCCCCGGGTCGACGACAATTTTGCGCTGGATGTAGTGCCACATCGTAGCTACCGCGATCTGGTCTATCATTCCAGCCATCGACTTCTTTCCCGAGCTTGCGGATTATCTTGAACGAGTCTAGACTAGTAACTTCGGAAAGTAAATACCCATGGAGTTGACCAGTGGCAGGCAACCCGAAGCCCGCGGGCTTGATAAAGACCCTCGACGCCTCGATCAACGCATTCAACCAGGATGGCCGGCTCGGACGCGAGAGGGCGACTAGACGCGCGAGTCGCGTCACTGGCCTAGACTGGACCTACTCAGCCCTTCTGATGGTCGAAGGAATGAAAGAATACGGGGCGCTTCGCATGACCGAGTTGGCAGAGCTGGTGGGTACCGCGCCGCCGACAGTCACCAAGCTGATCAAGGACCTCGAGGGGAAAGGACTCGTCAACAAGACACCCGACGAGCAGGACGGACGGGTGAGTATCGTGAGTCTCACCGAGGAGGGCCAGCGGGTGGCGGAGGCGATAGGCAGCGCACGATTGGAGGCACTGCGGCAGGTCATGGATGGTTGGGACAAGGACGATCTGCAGCAGTTCACGGTCTTGTTTGAAAGACTTCGGGCAGACATGAGCCGGCTCTCCTAGGATCCCCCACCTTCGTGGGAGAGAAGAAGAACAAGTGGAGTTGAGGATCCCTCTAGCCATCATTGGAAACGGCGCAGCCGCCGCTGAGGCGGTGTTGGCACTACGGGCCAGTGGCTACGACGGTGACATCCACCTGTTTTGTGACAACCGCCGGGCTCCCTACAACCCGATGCTGGGCACCTACATCGTCTCGGGGGCGATACCGGTGGAGCGGGCCTTCCCCTTTGGAGACGAGCGCGGGTTCTATGGAGCCAATCGGGTCGCCGCCCACCTGGGTGAGACCGTGATCACTCTTGACGCCGCCGAGCAGGTCCTTGTCACCTCTGACGGCGGCTCGTACCGCTACGACCGTTGTCTTGTGGCCAGCGGGGCGCGGCCGTCGCTGCCTCCCGTGCAAGGATTGCGGGAGGCGCTTGGCGGCGGGCGCCTAGACGCACCGCGCACTGAGGAGCGCACAGGACGGCGCGTCTTCACCTTGCGGACTCTTGATGACGCGCTGGCTTTGAAGAGCGCGGTCGATGAGCTGCACACTCGTCCGGGCGAGCCTGCGCGCGCGGCGGTGATAGGCGCCTCGTTTGTGGGCGTGAAGATCGCGGCTACGCTGCGCGACCTGGGCCTACGCGTCTGCCTCATCGAGCGGGAGCCCACCATCCTCCCGTTGGGCGCCCACCCGGAGTGCGCCCGTCTGATGCAGACCCACTTACTCGAGGAGGGGTACGAGCTGCGTTTGGGAGCGGCACTTGCCGCCATCGACACTGGGGGTGGCACCGGCGGCGGGACCAGCACCGGGGCGATCCGCGCACCTGTGCGCCTGTACTTCGGCGCCGGCGACCGGGGCGCCGGCCCAAGCGGTGCCGACGAGACCGCCTGTGACGACGGCACTCCCCACGAGGACGTCGATCTGGTGGTGGTCTGCTCCGGTACCCGGCCGTCTCTGGGCTTCTTGACCCCCGGCCAGGTCGCCACCCGCGAAGGCATCCTGGTGGACGAGCAGCTCCGTTCGAACGTCCCCACTCTCTACGCCGCCGGCGACGTCGCCCAGGGCAAGAACTTGATGTCTGGGCGTCACGAGATCATCGGTCTGTGGGCCAGCGCCCGCTACCAAGGCCGCGCCGCGGGACGCAGTCTCGCCGGCGTGGCCTCCGAGTACCCTGGAGGCGTACCCTACAACATTAGCCACGTGGGCCGCCTGCTCTTTGCCGGCATCGGTTGCATGAAGGAATACGACCGCATGACCATCTGCCGGGACGGAGACGCGGTGCAGGTGCGAGTTTGGCAAGAAGGACGTTTGAGCGGCGTGAATCTATTGAACTGCTGCCTTTCCGCGGGCACTATGAGACAAGCCTTGCTGAGAGCGGCTACCGGCGCGGCGACCGAGATGGAGGTTACGTGGACAAGCTTCAGCGGATGATCAAGGGCAAGATCCCCAGCGAAACCACGGGCATCGAGGTGCGCAAGTCCATCTGTACCATCTGCGACCCCAATACCCAGTGCGGCCTCGACTGCTACGTCAAGGACGGCCGCATCATCAAAGTGGAGGGTTCGCTGGAGAACCCGCATAGTGCGGGCACGCTCTGCTCGAAAGGGGCGGCTCAGCGCCAGTGGGTCTATCACGAAGAACGGCTGCGCACACCGCTGAAGCGCGTCGGACCGCGGGGCTCGGGAGAGATGGTGCCCATCTCCTGGACCGAAGCACTGGACACCGTCACCGAGAGCCTGCAGCGACTCAAGGCCGAGAGCGGACCAGAGTCTGTGGTCTTCTACTGCGGATACCCGAAGCAGCCCAGGCCATTCCTGCAACGGCTCGCCCTTCAGTTCGGGTCGCCCAACTACTGCACTGAGTCGAGCACCTGCTTCTCCTCTTTGGTGATGGCCTGGCGCCTCGACTACGGACAGATGGGCGGGCCCGACCTGGCCAACGCCAAGTGCGCGCTGGTGTGGACGGGTAACCCCTTGCACAGCAACACCACCATGGGCCGCAGGCTGATGGACGCCCGCGACCGCGGCGTGAAGTTCATCTTGATCGACCCGCGGCTCTCGCCCATGGCCGGCATCGCCGACCTGCACCTACGCCTGCGGCCGGGCACCGACGGAGCGCTGGCCCTCGCCATGGCCCACGTCATCATCTCCGAGGGACTCTACGATACGCAGTTCGTCGGCGAATGGACCCGCGGCTTCGACGAGTTCCGTGCCTACGCGGCCCAGTTCACTCTCGACCGGGCGGAGCGCATCACCGGCGTTCCCGCAGGTCTGATACACGACGCCGCGCTCCTCTACGCAACCAGCAAGCCGGCTGCCATGCTCGGAAGCGCCGCCGCGGTGGTGCACAACACCAACGGACTGCAGAACCAGCGGGCAATCGCCGCCCTGGTCGGGCTCACCGGCAACTTCGACGTGCCGGGCGGCAACGTCGTGCAGCCCCCCGCCTGGCTGGAGGGCAGCCCCGCCGGCTTCGTCACCCGTCAGCACGAGTTCGAGATGCCCCGTCAATGGAGCGAGCTGCCCCCTCGCATTGGCGCCGCACTCTTCCCGGTGTGGGCGGAGATGAAGAACGAGGGGCAAGCAATGGATCTCCCCCGGCAGCTTCAGACCGGCGAGCCTTATGCCCTCCGGGGAATGGTGGCCTTTGGCCTGAACCACCGCATGTGGCCGAATCCGAAGGGCCTGCTGAGCGCCCTGGACAAGCTGGACTTCATTTGCGACGTCGACCTCTTCCTGACCGACACTGCCAAGTACGCCGACATCGTCCTGCCGGCCTGCGGCTCGGTCGAGCGGAGTGAGATGCGCGCCTACCCGGAGCAGTACGTCATCCTCACTCAGCCGGTCATCGACCCGGTGGGCGAGTCGCGCTCCGACACCGACATCATCTTCGGGCTCGCTTCCAAGCTGGGGCTGGACGATGTGCTCCTCAACCCGGCCGGGTCGGCGGGCGGAGCCGGCGGCACGCAGGCCCCCGGCCGCGGCTTCCTCCCCAACGGCGCCCCGGACTTCAGCCGCGCGTTCGAGGACGTGCTCGACTGGGTGTTAGAGCCCAGCGGCATGAAGGTAGCGGAGCTCAAGAAGCATCCAGCGGGTATGCCGGTGCCGCACCCCCTGCCGCCAGCGTTCAAGAAGTATGAGAAGAAAGGGTTCCCCACTCCCAGCGGCAAGATGGAGTTCACCTCGTCGCTTCTGGAGAAGTACTCGGATCGCCCAGGTATCGCCGCGCTCCCCGTGTACGAAGAGCCTACCCTCAGCCCGGTGTCGACCCCCGAGATAGCCAAGGAGTACCCGCTCGTTCTGGGCACCGGCACGCGCCTGCCCATGTTCATCCACTCGCGTACGTTCCGGCTCCCCTGGACCCGCAGCCTGCGCCGCGAGGCCGCAGCCGACATCAACCCGGTGGATGCCCGCCGCCTGAGCATCGTCCAGGGCGACCGCATCGAGCTCTCGACGCCGGCCGGCTCCATCGAGGTGCTCGCAAACGTGACCGAACTCGCCCATCCGGGGACGGTGCACATGTTCCACGACTACCCCGAGGCCGACGCGAACACCTTGCTCTCAAGCGACTACCTCGACCCCATCTCAGGCTTTCCCGGGTACAACGCTTCGCTCTGCGCGATCAAGAAGGTGGCGCCTCGCGCCGCCGAACACGGTGAGGTGACGCCATGACCCACGCTTTCTACCTGGATGTCGACCGCTGCACCGGTTGTTTCGCCTGCGCCGTGGCCTGCATGGACCAGAACGACTTGGAGGTCGGGCCCGAGCCCACTGCCTGGCGACAGGTCTTCAAGGTGGAGACCGGCACCGACTCCGAGGCGCGACTTCGGTACATCTCCCTGGCCTGCATGCACTGCGAAGACGCACCTTGCCTCATGGCCTGCCCCAGCGGCGCGATCGCACGTGAGCCGGGCACGCGAGTGGTCAAGGTCAGCGCCGAGCTGTGCATCGGTTGCCACAGCTGCTCCATCGCCTGCCCCTTCGGGGTACCCCGCTTCGGCAAGGACGGCACCATGCAGAAGTGCGACCTCTGCAGCGTCAGGTTGGAGAACGGTCTCGAACCAGCGTGCGTGCGGGTCTGCCCCACCAAGGCGCTACGCCAGGGCGACCCGAACGCTCTGAGCATGGATGTGGAGAAGAAAGCCGCGGCGCGCCTGGCTACAAGCTCCTGAGGGGAGAGGACCCGGGCGCGCCTCGCGGGCGGCCGGGTCCCGGCGGAAGAGGTCTCTCAGTCCCTGGAAACCACTCCCACCACCTCGATCTCGATCAAGTACTCGGGCTTCCCCAGTTGGACGATCATGACCGTGCTCGCCGGCGGGTCATCTACCAACAGGGACGCGTGCTTCTGGTAATACTCGAGCTCGGTCTTACGCATCTTCGGATAATCCTCGCGCCTCTTGAGAAGAATCAAGGTCTTGATCACATTGTTCATGGAGCTACCTGCCTGCTCCATGCACCCGCGCACCTTGTCGAGAGCGACGAGCATCTGCTCCTCGAACACTCCGGTCTCCACCTGCATGGTCTCGTCGTTCTGCCCCTGGCATCCTGAGACAAATACCAGGTTGCCGGCCACCACGGAGGCGGAGAACTTCCCGGCCTCGGGCGGGAAGTTGGGGTGCGCCAGCTTCTTGCCCCCCCAGTAGGCCGGCTGGAACTTGACGGTCTCACTCATCGGATCCTCCTTGCGCAGCCCACCAGAGCTCATTTCCCTTCGCCGGACGATCTCGAGAAACCGGTGACATCCCCGACCCAGGCGATGAATCCCTCCGCATCCTGGTCGATGCAATGCGCCGCATCCCAGAAGAACCAGGTATCCACTTGCTTGCCCCGGTTCTCCAGACCGGCAGACAGGTTGGCGACGGCCGTCTGCGATATGCCGCTCTCGCCCGTGCCACGCCGAAGCCACCAGTGACCGGCACAGCCGGGGTTGTTCTGTAGGATGAAGTACAGAGGATTCATCAGGTTCACCAAAATCTCGACGCCGGCGTCGAGATCGGCGCTCTCGATACCGGTGGTCTTCCGGAGACTGAAGTCGGTGAAATGCCTGGCCTCGGTGGTCTTGTCGCCGAAGAGAGAGGGCTCGGCTACTTCCAGATCGAAGTCGTCGAAGGCAGGGATGCCTTTAAACCTGCCCGCGTGCGCGACATAGTCCGCAAAGGAGAAGACGGCGCGCCCGCCGTCCCACTGGATCCACCTGTTGTGTGCCAGATACTCGTTCCGTTCGCCATCCGCCAAAGCGTCGAGGTACTTTGTCGCCGAAGGGAGCAGGTAGTAACGCATGAGGTACTCGGCGTAGTTCTCCGCGGTGAGGAGCCCGAACCCGTCTCTTCCTTGAAGGCCCAGAGTCGCCTGATACTCCGCGAACAAGGCTTTGAGCTCTCCTGACAGCTCCTGGTCCACCTGCTTGCCGGTCTGGTTGCGAGGCACCTGGCCGTGCATCCACTCGTAGGCCATATCGGCGTGATCCAGGTCTGTGATGGGGGAGTAGCAGCCGGCCGCGTAGATGCTGTCGTCGGCGTCGGCAGCGCCGATCTCCTCTAGATACGGGTCATACAAGGGGCTGTTCCCGGAGGCACCCAGGAGTGCGGACAGCCCGCCGCCTGCGCTACAACCGGTCGAGACGATCCGCTCGACGTTCCCCGGCAAAACGCCCTGGTTATGACGAATATAGCGGACGGCCGCCTTCAGATCCACGATAGCTGCGGGGGCTTTGCCGTAGTAGGTGCCGTCGGGAGCCTGGTTGTCCCGACCGCGGGCGCCAGGCGACACCACCACATACCCCGCGGCCAGCGCCAGCTCCGCGTGGCGGCTGCCCACGGTGCCCTCACCGTTAGGCCCGCGCAGTTCTCCCCGCAGGTTGTTGGCCGACATATACCCGCCGATCGCATTGGCGAGAAGAATAGGCGCGCTGGTAGCATCCACGGCAACGCCATCGACCTCAAGGGGCACGCTGACGTTCAGGCTCTGATACTCCTTGTCCACCGAATAGGCTACGTAGCAGAGATGCGCGTACGAGCGGTAGGTGACTTCCTTCTCGCCCATGGAGGTCGCCACCTTCATCGTCACTACGGCGAAGTCGTCCACGGGGAACAGCAAAGTATCGCTGGATCGCTCTGTTGCTTTGCCTTGCACCGCTGGGCCCCTCTCTCGCTAGTCTGCAACCGACGCAATGCGCCGTCGCGCTCGTATTCCCACTATCTCCAAGGCATCAGAGGCATGACCTTCTTATCGGGCGAGACAAAGATGGCCTTCTGGGGGCAATCTCGCTCGCAGTACAGACAGAGCATGCAGTCGTCGACGTAGCTGAGTATGGCTCTGCTACCGCACGTCATGCAGCGCTGGACCTCAAGATTCGCTGTGTCTTCGTCAAAGCCCAGCTTGACCTCTCTGAAGTCTCCGACTCGCTCAACCGCGGGGACCATTGAGGGGTAGTTACGCGCCACCGGTTCGATGCCCTCCATAGGTGGCTTCTTGACCCTCTTGGGAAGTAGATATCTCCCATCTTTGAGGTCAAGCCCCCTGAGGTGGCGGTCGATCGAGACTGAAGCCCTCTTGCCCGCGGCTATCGCCTCGACCACAGACGCCGGCCCTGAGACCACGTCCCCGCCGGCAAATATGCCGGGACATGTCGTCTCCAAGGTGATCGGGTCGGCCTGGATGGTGCCGCCTCGACTGATCTTCAGCTCCGCGGGCAACAACGACACATCGGCAGCCTGGCCGATGGCCAGGATTACCATATCGGCAGCGACCGTCTTGGTAACCGTCTCATCGTAGGAGGGGCAGAACTGTTCTCGTTGGTCGTAAACACACGTGCAGCGCACCAGTTCAACGCCTGCTACCTGCCCGTCGGCCCCCAGGATCTTCCGCGGTCCCCAACCGTCGTTGATGAGGACACCTTCCTCAACGGCCTGGTCGATCTCCTCCCGGAAGGCCGGCATCGTTCCCTCTGTCTCCAGGCAGGCAAGCTCGACGTTCTCGGCCCCCAAGCGCAGCGCGGTCAAGGCCACATCGACAGCGACGTTGCCGCCGCCGATGACCACCACTCTGCCCTTGACCTCGGTCAGTTTCCCCAGGTTGACCCCGGCCAAGAAGTCCAGGCCCCAAGAGATGCCTTCCAGTCCGACACCGTCGATCTCCACCCGGCGGCTCAGCTGATTGCCCGCGGCATAGAAAACGGCTGGGTACTCCTTTTGGATCTCCTCGAGAGTGAGGTCCTTCCCAACGACGATCCCGGCCCTGAACTCCACCCCCATATCCGCGATGTAGCTGAGTTGGGCGTCGAGCACATCGCGCGCCAGCCTGTATTCCGGTATGCCCAGCCGCAACATGCCACCCAGCACCGGCCTCGCCTCGAAGACCGTCACCGAGTAACCCATACGGGAGAGGAAATAGGCGCATGCCAACCCCGCAGGTCCGGAGCCCACCACCGCCACCTTGGCGGCATAGATCTTCAGAGCGGGTTCGGCCTTCTCGCTCAACCAGAAATCGGCGACAAACCGCTCGAGAGCATTGATGTTGACGGCTTCGTCCACTTCCTTGCGCGCGCACTCGGACTCGCAGGGATGAGGACATACCCGGCCGGTGATCGCGGGGAGAGGCAGAGAATCTCTAAGAACGTCGATGGCCTCCGCGATCATCCCGTTCTTGAGCAGGTACATATAGCCCCGAATATCCACCCCGGCAGGACAGGCTTTCCGGCAGGGGGGAGACTCCTCCTTGTCGGCAACGACGGTGTCCAGCCGGATGACATCAAGCGGGCAAGTAGTCACGCAGATCCCGCAGCCGTTGCATAGCTCGCCATCGACCCTTTCAACGGACATGGTCGTCACCTCCCGAAGGAGCCTGGCAATCTTCCATGGGAAGCAGCGCGCCGTACCTTTCCTCATAGGGTTTGGTGAGGTCCGGCCACCACTCTTGCGGTACCGGGTCCTTGTAGAGCTTCATCTCGCCCTGCTCGTCCTTGAGCATCACCCAAGCCAGCCAGTCCGGGTCATGCCGGCGAGGAAAGTCCTCCCTGAAGTGATCGCCCCGGCTCTCGGTGCGGAAGAGGGACGCTCTAATCTTCATCTCGGCAACCAGAGCCATGTTGCGGGTCTCCTGGACCAGGCGCAGTTCATGGATGTCTTGCGCCATCATCTTGGGCACCAGATGGCGGTTGACGAACTCAGCGATGGCCAAGGCCGCCCGCAGCCGGTCCTCGTGCTTCACCAAAAGGTAGAAATAGGGCACGGTGATACTGCGGATCACATCGGTGACCCAGGCCGGGCCAAAGCCGCCCTTGCGCTCCAGAGGAGCGCAGACCACGTCCATCGCCCGCTTGATCTCGGTCTCGTCCAGGTCTCCACCCGCGATGTTCGAGGCGCGCTCGGCAGCGGCCAGTCCTGCCCGGTTGCCCGTGACCATGGCGTGGTTCATGGCGAATCCCATGCCCGCGTACATGGCACCAGAGCCCCTGGTGGCACAGGCGTTGCCCGCTGCGTAAAGGCCGGGCACCGCCGTAGAGCAATCGGTATCGATCGGCGCGATGCCCGACCCCGTATAGAGTGGACGCGCCAGCGCCCCCGAGGGGGGCCACTTGATCATGCCGCCCCGGAACACATCCAGACCGATCTTGTCCGCCTGCGCCCAGGCGACCTCGATCCTCTTGAAGTACTCATCAAGCCATTCCCGCTTCTTCGGAGTCATGTCCCCCGGGTCGAAATAGAGAGGAGCCCGGCCGCCGTGGGCCTCCCACGCTGCGGTTATCACCGGACCGCCCTCGGCATTCAGCGTCGGCCGGCTGTACCAGCCCGAGAAGCCGCCGCCGATGGCATAAGGATTGAGGTACGAGTCCTCGACGACCTCGCCTGGGAAATCCTCGCCCCCGCCGCTGTTCTCCCGCTGTCGCTTGATCTCGAACCTGCTGCGGGTCACGCCGCCCGCGAACTCCTTGCCTGTCACCTCGGCGCCGGCCCGGTAGGCCATGGCTTCCCCGTCGCCGGTCCAGTAATGGGTGGGATACGTTTCACTCTTGAGGTTGGCCGAGCCGGTAGCTATCACCGTCGCGCCGGCACGGACGACATATCGCCGGCCCCCACGCACATGGAACCCTACCGCTCCCGCCGCGGCTCCGTCCTGCTTGAGCAGCTCGACCATCATGACGTTGTCCAGGATCCTCACGCCGCTCTCGAGGACCTTCCTCCGGAGGGTCGGCGCGTACTTCCTGGACACCATGGTTATGTCCTCATACGCACTCGGTGGCGCGCCAACCGAACTTGTGTCGAACCTATAGAGTTGCCCGTTCTTCTCGTGGAACTGGACCCCCCAGCTGACGAGATCGTTGTATCGGTCTTCTGCCTCGCACAGGCAGATCTCGTCCCACTCACGGTTGTTCAGATACTCACAGCGTTTGCTGATGATATCCAGCCACTCCTGCAGCTTATGACCCCTCGACTCTCTGAAGAAGACGATGTCTCCCTCGGCGTAATGAGTGGACCCTGCCTTGCCGACGAACGCCTTGTCGGTCAGGGTCACGTCCAGACCCCTCTCTCGGGCCTTGATGGCAGCGAACATGCCGGCCATACCCCCACCGATGACCAGGACATCGGTCGTGATATGCCTCTCGGTACCCTTATCAGTCATGCCCATGCCTTTCTGGCTCCCCTACAAGTCCTCGACGTCTTCGGTTCTGGGAGGCTCGTACCCGACCGGCGGACGGGTATTGGGGGGCGGCGGGTTCTTCATCCCTATCCGGAAGTACTCCCCGGTGTCTTTCCTCTTCCAGCCCATCCTCTGATGCAGGGGGAATTCCACTCTGATCGCTCCCGGAACCGGGCAGTGCTCGACGCAGCAGCCGCAGAACCAGCACTCATCCGGGTACAGGACCACCGGTGGTCCGCTTTTTTTTCCGTTGGGAACCATCACATCCGAGTGGCATACGTTGACGCATCTGTTGCAGCCCTTGCAGAGTCCCTCGTCGATTGCGAGGGCCTGATTGGGTGTCATCGGGTTGGGCACCATATACGCTTTGCTGTACATCTCCATAGCTCCCTATGAGTCGGCCGGCGCGGGCCCGGTCTACAGACCGCAGTGTTGTTGGTAATTCTGCTCGAACGCCGCAGCGTTGGGCGATTGCAGGTAGTAGTCGACGGTTTGCTCTCCGACTTTGATATCTCCGGCCTCCAGCTTCATGGTGATGAGCTTCGTCCACTCGGGAGGATCGAGCTCGGGGTAGTCCAGGCGGTTCAAACCCAGAGACCTACTACTGGCCTTGCGGTTCAAGGTCGCCTCCATCACGATCTCGCCCAGCGTGATCCGGTCGAGACACTCTACGGCGCGCATCAGCTCATGGGGGTTACGGGCGTAGACTCTGGCTGCTTCGCTTTCGCTGATGCTACTGAGCCAGCCGAGTCCCATGTCGAGAGTCTCCTCGTTCTTGAACTCTCCGCAGTAGTCCTGCATGATGCGGGCCAGACCTGCCCGCAGCTCTTTCCAGCCGATCCCCTCCGTCCGCCTGACCGGAGCGTACACTCGCTCTTTCTCCTTCTCCACCTGCGCCCGGTCCACCTGCCCAGGCGCGACTCTGCTCACATACTCCGCGGCCTTTCTTCCGGCATACCTGCCTGTGCTGGCCGCCTGCGCGTGGTTTCCCCCGCCGTAGCCAGATGTGCCAGCTACGTACAGGCCTTCCAGGCTGGTCTTGAGATCCCAGTCGAACAGCAGCCCGCCGCCGCTGCTGCCCCCTCTCCACTGGCGCGGCCCCATGCCCGCCCAGTAGGGATAGAAACGACTGTAGCGGTCGGGAGGCATCACGTTGGTCTGCAGCATGTCTTTGTCGGGGTCGAACCCGGCCTGCTGATAGGTGTCGTAGATGATCTTGCACTTGCCCTCGTGGGGGATCATGAGCCCCCAGATGACCCGCCTCTCAAGCGCCGGCATCGAGGGCAGGTCGGCGTACAGAGGCAGAACGTACTCGCCCTTGCTTATGCGGTCGCCAAGGTCGGGAATCAGTCGCGGGCTGTGGATCGAAGCGGGGATGTCCGGCCCGTTGAAGATGACCTTCTGGTCGGGAGACGCATGGTAGCGTTCCGATACCGTCTCGAGAACTCTCCCTTTCCAGTCCACCCAGGGGATCTCTTTGCCGTTGGCATCGACCATGGTGCACGCATACCAGGTGTTGTGAGCGTTGCCGGTGCCGTACTGAGGATAGCCAAAGCCTCCGGAGTGCGGCATGGGCGTGGACTTCTCCATGAGGGTCAGCTCAGCACCCGCCCGCCAGGCCATGGCGGTGCCTTCCCCGGAACTCATGATGTCTCCGTGGCCAGAACCAGAGAGCTCAGTGGAGAAGATCCACAGGCCGGTGGGCGCTGCGGTCGCAAGTATGGTGGCCTTGGCCTTGAAGACGTAGAACTCGCCAGTGCGGGTGTTTAGGCCGGTAGCACCGGTCACCCTGCCCCCGGGCTCTCCGCCTTCGGTGAGCAGGCCGGTAGCCATGACCCGGTCGTAGATCTTTACTCCCTGCCGCTTCATCTCTTTGTAGACGGCCACCTTGATGTCGGTGCCTCCGTTGACCCTGATGCAGTGCCTGGCATCATAGTCGTAGGCGAACAACAGCTTGGTCTCTTCGTCTCTGAATTCGGCCCCCTTGAACTCATCGTCCACGTCGCGGACCTTGACCCCCCAGCTCTCCACGTCCTGGAGCGCGTCCCAGCTCTCCTTGAACAGGATATAGGTGGTGATGCCGTTGCCGAACTCCCAGTGGATCCGGTAGTCCCCATACATGGCCAGCTCGATCATTTCCTCTGGGGGGATAGTCGAGCAAGGATTGGTGCAGGCCCCGTGCCAGTGGTCGACTCCCGCTCCACCCGCACCGCTTCTTATAGTGGCGCCCTTCTCCACCACCACCACCTTGGCCCCGCGCTTGGCGGCGCTGATGGCGGCGTGACAGCCGGCGATCCCACCACCCAGAATCAGCACGTCCGCCTCGACTTCGTTCTCCTTGCCGTAGGAAACGGAGTAGGGCCACTCCAGCGCAGTATCCAGATTCTCCTGGTACATAGATCCTCCTTGGTTATCAGCCCGGCTGGAGCCGGCACCCCGTGGCGCCGGCGGTGACTTCTGAGACCCTGATGCAGGCCACCTGGTGACCTGGGCTCACTTCCCGCAACTCCGGCACGGCCAGGCTGCAGTCGGCTATGGCCATGTCGCATCTTTGGTGGAACGGACAACCCGAAGGCGGGTTCAAGGGGCTGGGCACCTCACCCGACAGGATTATCCTTTCCCGCGTTTCTTCCACGACAGGGTCGGGCACAGGCACGGCCGAGAGCAGGGCTTTGGTGTAGGGATGCAGCGGGTGGTCACAAAGCTCATTCGCGGCGGCCAACTCGACCATATGCCCCAGGTACATGACAGCGATGCGGTCGCTCACATGCTTTACCACGGCCAGGTCGTGAGCTATGAACAGATAGGTCAGGTCCTCGAACTGCGACTGTAGATCCTTGAGCAGGTTGATCACTTGAGCTTGGATAGAGACGTCCAGGGCGGAGATGGGCTCGTCGCATATGATCAAGGTAGGATCACAAGCCAACGCCCGAGCGATGCCTATGCGCTGGCGTTGCCCACCGCTGAACTCATGGGGGAAACGCCCGGCCATGCGAGGATCCAGCCCCACGATGCTAAAGAGCTCCTCTACTCTTGCCCTGCGTTGGGCCTTGCTCTTGCCCATCTTCTGTACCACCATCGGCTCCCCAACGATGCTCCCAGCGCTCTGGCGCGGATCCAGCGAACCATACGGGTCCTGGAAGATGTAGGCCATCTTCCTACGGATTGGCTTCACCTTCCTCTCCGAAAGCCCAGAGATGTCCCTGCCCTCAAAGATGATGCTGCCCGCCGTAGGCTTGTGCAGCCGCATGATGGCCCGGCCTACCGTGGTCTTGCCGCAGCCACTCTCCCCCACTATTCCCAGGACTTCGCCTCTTTTGAGCGTCAGGCTGACCCCGTCGACGGCCTGCACATCGGCCACCTTGCGCAAGAGCAGGCCGCGCAGCACGGGGAAGTAGACCTTGAGATCCTTGACCTCCAGCACCAGGTCTTGGTATTTGGTCTCCGCGACCTGTTGCCGCGTGGTCATCGTTTGGCCTTCCATCAGTCGGTCTCCCCGGGGTTCACATAGCAGCGGGTGCAGTGGGCCTCACCCACGGACTCAAGCTCGGGCCAGGGGTCGCACTGACAGCGCTCCACCGCATAGGTGCAGCGGGGCAGGAAGGCGCACTTGCCCGTCATGCGGCCTAAGTTGGGGGGCAGGCCCGGGATGGCTTCCAGCCGGCGGCCCTCCCCTTCGTCTATGCGCGGTACGCAGCGCAGTAGGCCGATGGTGTAGGGATGCCGGGGACGGGCGAATACTTCTTTGCAGGTGCCGCTCTCTACGATGCGTCCCGCGTACATGATGTAGAGGGTCTGGGCGTAGCGGGCCACCACTCCTAGGTTATGAGTCACGATGACCAGCGAGGAGTTGAACTTGGCCACCGCCGCCACCATCATCTCCAGGAGCTGGGCCTGGGTGGTGACGTCCAGAGCGGTGGTGGGCTCGTCGGCTATCACCAGTCTTGGGTTACAGGAGAGGGCCATGGCGATCATGGCCCTTTGTCTCATGCCGCCGCTGAACTGGTGGGGGTAGTCGCCCAGCCGGGTCTCGGCGTTGGGGATACCTACCATCTCTAGCAGTTCGGTCGCGCGGGCTTTGGCTTCTTTCTTGTTCATCTTAAGGTGGAGCTCCGGCATCTCGGTTAACTGCCGGCCTATGGTTAAGACCGGGTTGAGCGAGGTCATGGGCTCCTGGAAGATCATGGCTATCTTGCCGCCTCTGACCGAGCGCATCTCGGGGCCGTTGGCCTCATAGGCCATGAGGTCGCGGCCTTCAAAGAGGATCTCGCCTTGCGTGATCTTGCCGGGGGGGCGGATGAGGCGCATCACCGAGAGCTGGGTGACCGACTTGCCGCAACCCGACTCGCCTACCACCCCTACGATCTCTTGCTCGTTGATGGTAAAGGAGACGTCGTCCACGGCCTTTACCAGGCCGTCGTCGGTACGGAACTGGGTGTGGAGGTTCTTGACTTCTAGGAGGGGGGTCATCTAGAGCGTCCCCCGCAGGCGGGGGTCAAGAGCGTCTCGCAGGCCGTCACCCATCATGTTGAAGCCGAAGACCGTCAGCATGATGAAGATCCCCGGGGCGATAGAGAGCACTGGGTTGGTTATGAGGTACTTGTATCCCCCCCTGATCATGCTGCCCCAGGCAGCAGTAGGAGCGTCGATCCCGGCGCCCAAGAAGCTCAGTCCCGCTTCGGCCAATATCGTCGCGCCCATAGCGACCGTCATCAGCACCAGACAGGGCGCGAAGGCATTCGGGTAGATGTGGCGGAGCATCATCCGCCAGTTGCCCACGCCTATAGTCCGTCCTGCCAGGACATAGTCGTTCTGCTTGACACTCATGGTCTGGGCGTACATCATGCGGCACTGCCCCGAGATGCCCCCTATCCCCAGCGCGATGATGACGTTCCTGACCCCCCCTCCGAGCACGGCCGAGATCACCAGAGCCAAGACAAGCATTGGTATGGCCATCAAGGCGTCGATCGCCCGCATGATGATGGTGGACACCCAACCCCCGAAGAAGCCCGCGATCAGCCCCAACAACTGTCCGATGACCGCCCCCAGTGCAACCGCGCCTAGGGCCACGACAAGCGACGTCCGAGCCCCGTATATGCAACGACTCAGCGTGTCTCTCCCCACGCTGTCGGTACCCAACCAATGCTCGCTGCTCGGGGGAGCCAGCTTGTTGACGATATCCGACTCATAGGGATCGCCGGGAGCGATCAGCGGGGCGAAGATCGCAAGAAAGATCATGCCCACTAAGAGAACCAGGCCCAACACCGCCAGTTTCCGCCGGAAGAAGGCTCGGGCCAACCTCTTCCATTCAGGCCGTCTCGCCGGCCCCTCGTCTATCGCGGCGATGTCCTCGACCATTGACGCCATGTTCTTCTCCATCGCTTTACCCACCGGCCCTATTTGTAGCTGTCGCGTATGCGCGGATCCAACCACGCGTACGCCACGTCGACGAGGATGTTCGTGATCACGATGATGGCAGCCATTAGCAGGACTGCCCCCTGCACCACCGGGTAGTCCCTCTCATTCACAGCGTCCATCAGCATCCGTCCGATGCCGGGAATACTGAAAACGGTCTCCACCACCACCGCGCCGCCAAACATGAAGCTCACCTGCATACCGATAGTGGTAACCACCGGGATCAGCCCGTTCTTGACCATGTGCCGGACGACGACAACCCGCTCCCTCAACCCCTTGGACCAAGCCGTGCGGATGTAGTCCTGGTGGGCGACCTCCAACATGCTGGAGCGTGCCTGTCGGGTCTGCGCCGCGATGCCGAATATCGAAAGACATATCACCGGCATGATCAGCATCTTGACGTGAAGACCGAAATCCTCAAACGGCGACGTGTACCCGTAGGTCGGCAGCAGCCCCCACTTGTAGGAGAGTAGGTAGATCAGCACGATGCCAACCCAGAAGTTTGGCAAGGTGATCCCCAGATTGGCCGTGACACTCACGAGAGTATCGGGCCACTTGCTCCGTCGGATCGCCGCCATCACCCCAAGACTCAGCCCGCAGAGACTACTCACGATGATGGCCAAGATTCCCAGGTTGAGTGTGACCGGTAGCTTCTCTTTGACCATGGTGCTGACCGGCAAGTCATAGGTAAGCGACTCCCCCAGGTCGCCCCGGGCGGCGCTCCCGATCCAATCGAAGTACTGCAGAACAACCGGCTTGTCTAGACCAAAATCATGCCTGAGGGCATCGAGTTCTTCCTGGCTGTAGTTGGCGTAGTCTTCTCCCAGCATCGCCATCAAGGGGTCACCCGGCAAGACGCGCATCATGATGAACACGATGACGGAAGCTACGATAAGGACGACGACCCCTGTCAGTAGCCGTCGAATTATGAATGTAGTCACCTAGAACACCCGAGGTGGATAGCAGTTCTTTAGAGCAGCGCGATCTGAGCCGGCGGGCAATAACGTAACGGTGTGGCTGCCAAAGTAACCGGCCGGCTCAGATCGCATCAAATCAATATCCCTTGCTTCTATCGCTGATTTCTACTGTTGTTCCATCCAGGCATTCTCGGGCAGGAACTCGATGGATACGTCGGCATAGCCGAGATCATGCACCTGTGGCGCCACAGGGGTGACCATCTTGAGCAACATGAGCGGCGCCACCATACAGTAGTCGTCTACCGCCATCTTGTTCATCTGCTCGTACAGCAGCTCGCGCTGGGCCAGGTCGGTCTCTACCTTCATCTGCCTGTAAAGCGCGTTGAACTCTTCGGGAATCCACAGGTCCACCCATCTGACCATATCCTCGCTCAAGTTGGCCGCGAGGCTGGTGGAGTACTCCATCTCGATGCCGTTGTACGAGAGGCCAAAGAGCATCAACTCGCTCTTGAAGCCCTTCTCAGACTTGGCCACCATGGCCGGGTATCCCTCCGGCTTCAGGGTAATATTGATGCCCACTTCGGCAAGAGACTCCTGGATGAGTGTGAACATCTCGGTGTTCTCATCACCTGAGTTGTAGCTGAGCACCGTATTCCACGGGTTCTCCGTGCTGATATTGAACTTCGACTCGGCCAGCAGTTGCTTGGCCTTGGCTACGTCATACGGATAACCCACGACATCCGGGTTGTAGGCCTGTATGCCCTCCACGCCCAACTGGTGGATGGGTAGCATGAAGCCTCCGAAGACTCCGTTCACGATGGTGTCGTTGTCTAGAGCGCAGGCAACAGCCTCACGAACCTTCTGGTCAGAGAAGGGGGAATCTGGGCTCTTGCTGTCTCCGGCGATGCACCAGAGGCTCATGACACGGGACTTGATGGAGCTGCCCTCTGCCTCGAGAGCCTTAGCGTCTGCCGCCGAGCTCTGGTACAGCACCTGGCCTTCGCCGTTCATGTACGACGTGAGACGAACCACAGGGTCGGCGACAAGCTTGATCTCCACAGCGTCCAGATAGGGCAATCCCTCTTGCCAGTAGCCCTCCCACTTCTCAAACTTTAGCGAACGCGCGGTCTTGTACTCGACGAACTTGAAGGGCCCAGTGCCGACGGGATTCTTCTTCATGTAGTCTTCCCCGTTGGCCTCATAGGCCGTGGGAGAGACCATCTTGCCCGCGTTGGAAGCACTCAGGCTCTTGATGAAGATGGGATCCATCTCGGACATGTTGAGGCGGATCGTGTAGCCGTCCACTACGTCCACTGAAGTCACACCTTCAAGCCCCGTGTTGGTGCCCGCGATGAACATGTCAAGATTCCACTTGGCGGCTTCCGCATTGAAGTCGGTGCCATCGTGGAACTTGACCCCCTCGCGCAGGTGGAACGTGATGGTCTTCCCAGCCTCGTCGACGTCCCAACTGGTGGCCAGTTGAGGAACGGCCTCCCCCTGCTCGTCCAGACCGACCAAGTTCTCTATCGCCCACCGAGCGTGGATGCTGTCCATGAAGCCGACGGTGCTCCAAAACGCGCCGAGATTGGTGGGGGCGCCACTGTGGATTACCGTCAACGTTCCCCCGTATTGGGGCGTATCGGCACCAGCGGGTCCTTGGGGCGCCTCCAGGACGCTTCTGGCAACCCCAGCCTCAGTGGTGACCGCACCCCCAGTGGAGCCGGTCACATCACTCGAGGAGGTACTGGTTTCGACAGTAGTGGTGGCGGTATCCCCTCCACAACCGGCCACCAACGCCGCCAGCAGAACCACCCCCAAGAGACATCCAAGCAACACCTGCAAACGCCTAGATTTCATCACCCCTCCATTCAAGAACCCGATGTTGGCTCGCTCTCATCTTTGTCCGTCCTACCGCTCACTCGCTTCGCCCCATGCGCCCGCTCCTTTAGCTATGGAGGAACACGGAAGAACCGCAGTTGAGCCGTCATGTTTCATTGGACAGAACAAAGCGGCTAAGACCGTCTCGGCGGCCCGCCGCTGCAGCGGGACTCGCTCTCCAAAGATCTCCACCGCCCAATTAGTACCACAAATCGCCCCCAACTAGAATCGCCGTTCGTGTATCCACTTTAGTTGTTGCCGCCCGTGACGCCGTGCAGTCCACGTGGGAAGGCCGACCGACTTGTTCGCTTCCAAGAAGTTCGTGCTCCCTCGCTTCTCTCGGCCAAACGCTCCTGGTAATAGCCGACTAATGAGCTTCTCGTGGGCAAGTTCCTGGTGATGTGACCATAGGCCCAGAACATTTTGCCAGGCCAGATACCCCGGCCGCGCGAGACGAGCAACGAGCATGGCAAGTCCGCCGTTGTATAGCAAGCTTACTCGAACTCCTCTTCTAGTAGCGTATGGTGGGCTATACTGCTTTCATGGCAGTCGAAGCTACATTTCGCCCACCAAGCCGCCGGCAGGGACACAAGTCGCTGGAGATGCTGCTGTTGGCGGCAGAAAACCAACTCAGGCAGCAGGAGCTCGATTTCTTCACAGTCGATAATGTGCTGGAACGGGCCGGCGTGTCCATTGGCTCGTTCTACGCGCGCTTCCCGGGCGGAAGAGACGCGCTCCTGCATGCCGTCCAGGATCGTCTGCATGCACGGCTGCAACCTGGCATCCTGGCAGCCCTCGCAGCCCAGGAGCGCGTTGACGAGTCGCTCGATGAGGCCGTGGGTCACGTCTTCGGTATCCTGATCGAACACATGTTGCGCGAACGTGAGCTTATCCGAGCGTTCATGATGTTCTCCGCGTTTGACACTGTGCTGCGCCATAAGGGGCATTTGGTCTATATCGAGCGCAGAGAGGCCGTGACGAGGGTGCTGCTCGTCCACCGAGCCGAGATCGCACATCCAGACCCAGTGGCAGCCATCTATCTGGCTTTCGCCGTGTTCCACTCACTGATAAACGGCAGGTTTGTGTTCTTTGCCCAACATAGCGAGATCAGCCTCGGCGTAAGCAACGAAGAGATATTCCAGCAAATCGGCCTGTGGATCAGCAACTATCTTCACGGCAATCGCTCCAACGAATCCGACCTAGTGAGACAAGCGCTCGCGGCCGCACTTCCCAAGTAGCGGCCTCCTCCGAGCGAGCGTTCCGCGCGTCACGACGACCCTCGCCCTCACACCATGATGCACGCCACCTGGTGTCCAGGGCTTATCTCCCTGGTCTCGGGCATGGCCTCGCTACAGGCCCGTACGGCCACGCTGCAACGCTCATGAAAAGGACAACCTGCCGGTGGGTTAAGCGGGCTGGGCACCTCGCCGGCTAAGACGATCCGCTCCCGGGTCGCCTCCACCTCCGGGTCGGGTACCGGCACCGCCGAGAGCAGGGCCTTGGTGTAGGGATGAAGGGGGTGGTCACAGAGTTCCGCCGCCGGGGCGCTCTCTACGATATGGCCTAGGTACATGACAACAATGCGGTCGCTCACGTGCTTGACCACCGCCAGATCATGAGCGATGAACAAATATGAAAGATCCGCGAACTTGGCCTGCAGGTCTTTCAAGAGGTTGATCACCTGAGCCTGGATGGATACATCAAGAGCGGAGATAGGCTCGTCGCATATGATCAGAGAAGGATCACAGGCCAGGGCCCGGGCGATGCCGATGCGTTGGCGTTGACCGCCGGAGAACTCATGGGGGAAGCGACCGGCCATACGGGGGTCCAGGCCCACGATGCGCATAAGATCATCTACTCGGGCCCGGCGCTCCCCCTTTTCTTTGTAGGTCTTATGTACGCGCATGGGCTCCCCGATGATGCTCCCCGCGCTTTGGCGGGGGTCCAAGGACCCATAGGGGTCCTGGAACATGTAGGCCATCTTCTTGCGCAGAGGCTTCATCTGCCTCTCTTTAAGATGAGTGATGTCTTGGCCTTCGAAGAAGACCTGCCCGGCAGTAGGTTTGTAGAGGCGGATGATGGCCCGGCCCACCGTGGTCTTGCCGCAACCACTCTCTCCAACCAGGCCCAGGACTTCGCCCCGCTTGAGTTGGAGGCTGACCCCGTCGACGGCTTTGACATCGGCCACTTTGCGCAGGAGCAGGCCGCGCAGCACCGGGAACCAGACTTTGAGGTCTCTTACCTCTAAGACCAGGTCGCTCGGGGCGCGGCGGCCGTCCTTGCGGCTGCCGTCCTTGCGGTCACCGTCCTTGCGGCTGCCTCGGGCGCTCCCGTGGTCGCGATCCTTGCTGTGGTGGTCCTTGTGGTGATGGCGCCCGTCTTTGTCGCGGCGGTGCTCGTCGTGCCCACGAACATCTTTGTCGGAGCTCCCCTTTTCGCCCCGAGACCGGCCCTCTTCTCGCTGATGTTTGTCCGGCCTCATTGGACTCCCCCTTCCGGGTTCACATAGCAGCGGGTGCAGTGGGCCTCACCCACGGACTCAAGCTCGGGCCAGGGGTCGCACTGACAGCGCTCCACCGCATAGGTGCAGCGGGGCAGGAAGGCGCACTTACCCGTCATGCGGCCCAAGTTGGGGGGCAGGCCCGGAATAGCTTCCAGCCGGCGGCCCTCCCCTTCGTCTATGCGCGGCACGCAGCGCAGTAGGCCGATGGTGTAGGGGTGCCGGGGGCGGGCAAATACTTCTTTGCAGGTGCCGCTCTCTACGATGCGTCCCGCGTACATGATGTAGAGGGTCTGGGCGTAGCGGGCCACCACTCCTAGGTTATGAGTCACGATGACCAGCGAGGAGTTGAACTTGGCCACCGCCGCCACCATCATCTCCAGGAGCTGGGCCTGGGTGGTGACGTCCAGAGCGGTGGTGGGCTCGTCGGCGATGACCAGTCTTGGGTTACAGGAGAGGGCCATGGCGATCATGGCCCTTTGTCTCATGCCGCCGCTGAACTGATGCGGATAGTCGCCCAGGCGGGTCTCGGCGTTGGGGATGCCTACCATCTCCAGGAGCTCGGTCGCCCGGGCTTTGGCTTCTTTCTTGTTCATCTTAAGGTGGAGCTCCGGCATCTCGGTTAACTGCCGGCCTATGGTTAAGACCGGGTTAAGCGAGGTCATGGGCTCCTGGAAGATCATGGCTATCTTGCCGCCTCTGACCGAGCGCATCTCGGGGCCGTTGGCCTCATAGGCCATGAGGTCGCGGCCTTCAAAGAGGATCTCGCCTTGCGTGATCTTGCCGGGGGGACGGATGAGGCGCATCACCGAGAGCTGGGTGACCGACTTGCCGCAACCCGACTCGCCTACCACCCCTACGATCTCTTGCTCGTTGATGGTGAAGGAGACGTCGTCCACGGCCTTTACCAGGCCGTCGTCGGTACGGAACTGGGTGTGGAGGTTCTTGACTTCTAGGAGGGGGGTCATGGTGTCCTTGAGGCCGTGGTTTCTATATGGTCCCGCGCAGGCGGGGGTCCAAGGCGTCGCGCAGGCCATCGCCGAACATGTTGAAGCCGAAGACCGTCAGCATGATGGGGATACCCGGCGCGATGGACATCTCCGGATTGCTGAGCAGGAACGTGTACCCCTCCTTGATCATGAACCCCCAAGCAGCCGTGGGCGGGTTGATGCCGGCGCCCAGGAAGCTCAGACCCGCTTCGGCCAATATCGTCGCGCCCATGCCGATGGTCATCAGCACCAGGCAAGGGGCGAAGGCGTTCGGGTAGACATGACGAAGCATCATCCTCCAGCTACCCACACCTATAGTGCGTCCTGCCAGGACATAGTCGTTCTGTTTGACGCTCATGGCCTGAGCACACATCATGCGGCACTGGCCAGGGATGCCCCCGATGGCCAAGGCGATGATGACGTTCTTGACCCCCCCGCCGAGTACCGACGAGATGACCAGAGCTAGGACGATCATGGGTATGGCCATCATGGCGTCGATGAGCCGCATTATGATGGTGTGCACCCAGCCCCCGAAGAAGCCCGCGAGCAGACCCAACAACTGGCCGATGATCGCGCCGATGGTGACGGCGCACAGACCTACGATGAGTGAAGTCCGAGCCCCGTATACCACCCGGCTGAGCGTATCTCTTCCCACGCTGTCGGTACCCAGCCAATGCCCGCTGCTGGGGTGCAGCAGTTTGCCTGTCAGATCGGTGGCATAGGGATCATGAGGCGCTATCAACGGCGCGAAGATGGCCACGATGATCATCCCGAACACGATCGCCAGGCCCACTACGGCGAGCTTCCGCCGCAAGAACACCCTGACCAGCCTCTTCCATTCAGGCTGCCGTGCTGGTTCTTCGTCCCACGTCGCCGCGCAGTCGCCTGCACTAACCATACAGATTCTCCGTATTCCTCAGAAACAACACGCTCTACCTGTAGCTCTCTCTGATTCGCGGGTCCAGCCACGCATAGGCCATGTCCACCAAGAGGTTTGCAATAACGATCACGAGCGCCATGAGCAGGACGACACCCTGTACCGCCGGGTAGTCTCGGTCCATGACTCCGCCGGCCAGCATCCCTCCGACACCGGCGATGCCGAACACCCTCTCGACGAAGACAGCGCCCCCGAACATGAAGCTGACCTGCATGCCCATTGTGGTGACGACGGGTATCAGACCATTCTTCACTATATGCCGTCGGACGACGGTCTTCTCCTGCAGACCTTTGGACCAGGCTGTGCGGATGTAATCCTGGTGGGAGACCTCGAGCATGCTCGAGCGCGTCTGCCGCGTTTGCGCCGCGATACCGAATACGGCCATGCAGAGCACCGGCAGGATCGCCTGCCGCACGTGCTCACCGAAGTTGTCAAAGGGAGACACGTACCCCTGCGAGATGCTCACCCAGCCCAGTTTCAAGCCAAAGATGTACAGGAAGACAATGGCGATCCAGAAACTGGGCAACGTTATCCCCAGATTAGCCGTCACGCTCACGACAGTATCGGGCCACTTGCCCCTTCGAATCGCGGCTATCACTCCGAGCGTCGGTCCAAGCAGGGAACTCACTATGAGCGCCAAGATGCCCAGGTTGAGGGTGATCGGGAGCCTCTCCTTTATCATCTGGCTCACAGGGGTCTGATAGTAGATGGACTCTCCCAGGTCTCCTTTCAAAACGCCGCCGATCCAATCGAAGTACTGGGCTATGAGAGGCTTGTCTAGGCCATAGTCCTGCCTGAGTTTCTCGAGTTCTTCCTGGCTGTAGTTGGTGTAGTCCTCGCCGAGAACGGTGCGCAACGGGTCACCCGGCAACCAGTGCATCATGATGAACACCAATATGGTGACCACGAACATGACGACGACGCCCAGGAACAGGCGGCGGATGATGTAGCTTGTCAACTAGACCGCCCGGCAGTTCGCTGTCATGTAACGCAGCGCGATCCGAGCCAGCGGCCACACCAAGGCAGCATCACTGCGGGAGTAGCCCACCGACTCAGATCGCATAAGACTGGTAATCCGTGCCCTCACACCTGGCTACTTGCTGAGCCAGGCTATCTCGGGCAAGAACTCGCCAACTGTGTTGTTACCAAAGCCGTAGTCGTGCACCGCGGGCGACTTTGCGACAAGGCCCTCGTTGACCATGAAGGGCACCACAAGGCAGAAGTCGTCCACCGCGATCTTGTTCAACTCTTGGTACAAGATCTCGCGCTTCGCCAGATCGTTCTCGACCTTCATCTGCCTGTAAACCGCGTTGAACTCTTCGGGGATCCAGATGTCGACGAATATGGGCGAGTCCTCACTGAAGTTCCCGCCGAGAGCGGTGGAGTACTGCATCTCGATTCCGTTATAGGAAAGGTCCGTCAGGATCAGCTCGTCCTTGAAGCCGTTCTCTGCCATGGCCTTCTGGGCCGGGAAGTTCTGACCGTTCAGTTCGAGATTGATGCCTACCACTTTCAGGTAATCCTGTATGACCGTCATGACTTGGCTTTCGTCCCCGGCCTGGATGATGTAGGTGAATCTCACATTCCACGGGTTCTCCGGGCTGATGTTGAACTTGGATTCGGCCAACAGCTGCTTGGCTTTGGCCACGTCGTACGGATGGCCCGTGATAGCCGGGTTGTAGGCCTGCATGCCCTCGGCGGCCAGCTGCATCGTGGGGAACATGAAGTCCCCGTATACACCCTTCACAATCGCATCCACGTCTAGGGCATAGGCCATAGCCTCACGGACCTTCTGATCTGAGAAGGGACAGGTATCGCTCTTGCTGTCCCCGCCGATCGACCACACCGAGAACACGCGAGTGTCCACGGTATACCCGTCTGCCAATAGGCCCTTGGCGTTGGCAGCACTGACTCCGTAGAGTGCGTTGGCCTCTCCGTTCTGAAGTGCCATGAGAGAAGCCATGGAGTCGCTCACCAACCGGATCTCCACGCCGTCCAGATAGGGGAGCCCCGGCTGCCAATAGTCATCAAAGCGCTCGAACTTGAGAGAGCGCGCGGTCTTGTACTCAGCGAACTTGAAGGGCCCGGTGCCCACCGGATGCATCATCGCTTCCTTGTCGCCCATGGCCTCGACGGCGGCGGGAGAGACCATCTTGCCGGCGCCGCTCGAGTTCAGGCCCTGCAACCACAGAGGATCCCACGCCGAGAAGCTAACAAGCACTGTGTAGCTGTCCACTACCGTGACATCCGTTACGTCCGCCAGGTCCTTCTTGTCGCTTTCAAAGCGCCACTTGTCAAAATTCCACTTGACCGCGTCAGCATTGAAATCGGTGCCATCGTGGAACTTGACACCCTCACGTAGGTGGAAGGTGATGGTCTTCGCAGCTTCGTCGATATCCCAACTCGTGGCCAACTGCGGAACCGGGTTCCCTTCCGCGTCCAGACCAATGAGGTTCTCGACCGCATACCGGGACATCTGCACATCCGTGAAGCCGGTCTGTAGCCAGAAGGCCCCGAGGTTGGTCGGAGCAGCGTAGTGAAGCAGCACAAGCGTTCCCCCATACTGAGGCGCGTCGCCACTCGCGGGTCCCTGAGGAGCCTCAAGGGCGCTTCTGACAACCCCACCCTCAGTGGTAGTCGCGCCCCCGGTGGGCCCAGTCGCATCACTCGAGGAGGTACTGGATTGGGAAGTAGTAGTCGTGGCGTCCCCTCCGCAGGCGGCCACCAAAACCGCCAGCAGAACCACCCCCAACACACATCCAAGCAACACCAACAAACGCCTAGACTTCATCACCCCTCCATTCAAGAACCTACTGCTGGCTAATCCTCGCTCTTGCCTACCCTGCTGCCCATCAATCGTCTAGCTCCATGCACCTGCTCCATTGGCTCACCGCCAGCGCCAATTAGTACCACAGGCCCTCTGCAGGCTGAATGAACGTTGGTGTATACACTTTCGTTCTGCTGCGCTCCACGCGCCCAGTCGTCCGCTATCCGGTATAACTCACGCCCGCTGGGGCCGCGCTGTTGAATGCACTCGGAATGTTTTTGTCGAACGGGTCACAAGTCCTCACACAACAGAAAGGGGGCGCAGCTTTCGCTGCGCCCCCTTTCAAAGCGCGCCCTGTCCTGGGGCTGCGGCATGATGCCGGTCAAACTACCTGCACCATTCCGCCCAAACTAGCTCTAGTGCCTCAAACTACTACTTTACTACCAGCTGAGCGGGATCGGTCAGTTCGATCTCGCCCTTGCCCTGGAACGTGTTCTCGTAGATGGCGCCAGTGACGGTGACCGTCTTGCCGACCAGAGTGTTCAGATCGCCGAAGGCGGCGATGTTCGCGTACGCGACCATGCCGTTGAAGCCAGCGCCGTCATCAGCGCTGTCAAGCTGGATCAGCCACTTCTCAGCCCCTGCCAAGTCCACAACACCGGCGACCGTTCCGGTCACGGAACCTTCCTCGCCATAGTGTGCTTTCGCCTCATCGGCGGTGTAAGCGGCGGCTTCCACAATCTTCAGCTGAGCGGCCTCGGTAAGCAGAATCTCAGCCTTGAGCTCGAACGCGTTCACGTACACCTCGCCGGTGACCTCAACGGTCTTGCCGATCAAGGCCTGCAGGCCGGCAGCGCCACCGAAAGCGTCGGCGCTGGCATATTCGACTGTGGCGTTGAAGCCGTCGTCGCCCTCAGAGCCGATCTGCAAGATGTACTTGTCGATGCCTGCGCCCTTGTCAACCACAGCCATGACCGGTCCGGTCACAGTGGCGGTCGTACCTTCAAGGTCCAGAGCCGCATCCCAATTGGTGGCCGCAGCGGCAGCCGCGGAGGGACCAACCAGCTTGAACTGAGCCGCGTCGGTGAGCAGGATCTCAGCCTTGAGCTCGAACGCGTTCACGTACACCTCGCCGGTGACCTCAACGTCCATCCCCACCAAAGCGCTCAGGGCAGCCATGCCGCCGAAAGCGTCGGCGCTGGCATACTCGACTGTGGCGTTAAAGCCGTCGTCGCCCTCAGAGCCGATCTGCAAGATGTACTTGTCGATGCCTGCGCCCTTGTCAACCACCGCGAGCACAGGGCCGGTGACCGTTACGGTCTCGCCCTCATGGTCGATGGCCTGATCCCAAGGAACTGTGACAGCGGCAGCGACGGTAGTCGTCGGTGCTTCTGTCGTCGGTGCTGCTGTCGTTGTCGGTGCCACTGTCGTTGTCGTTTCCTCAGTCCCACCACATCCGGCGAGAACAAGGCTTCCCAAGAGAACTACCGCTACGAACAGTACGAACAACTTCTTCATTACGTACCCCTCTCCTTTGTCCCGCATACGAGTTCGTATACGAAGTTGGACCAGCCTAAACAGACTAGACGTTCCGTCGTCGTCTGTCAATCGGAAGAAGACGGGTTTCGTTCATCCACCTTCGTAGATGCACTTCGGAGCATATCGCGGCCGGGCCGGCAAGAGAGGTACTGTGCGCTTGAACGAGCCAGAAACCTGCGACCTGAAAACGGCAGACCTGCACATGAGCCGAGCGCGCTAGGATGTATCCGAGGCAACAGTGGCAAGCGTGACGAGTCTGGAGCCTGAGCACTATGGACCATCTGGAGGAATACAAATCATCACCCCCCATCCGGGTGCTGATCGCGGATGACCACGACCTGATACGCCAGGCTCTGAGAACGGTGATCGACAACGAGCCCGATATGGAGGTGGTGGGCGAGGCCGCAGACGGCGAACAAGCGGTCGCCCTGGCTGCCAGACTCAACCCCGACGCAGTGATCATGGACATAGAGATGCCCAACATGTCGGGAGTCGAGGCCACCAAACAGATCAAGGCGGTGTTGCCCAGCGTCATCATCATCGTTCTAACAGTCCACGACAGCAACGAGTACATCCTTCGGATCCTTGAGGCAGGAGCCGCGGGATATCTGACCAAGACTGTCATCAGCAAGGATATCCCCGCCGCGATACGCTCCGCCCTTAAAGGGGAGTCCATATTGTCCGAGGAGATCCTCAAGAAGCTGCTTGCGTATGCCCTGCGCTACCCGACAAAACGCCACGCCACGATTCTCGAAAGCCCTCTTACCGAGCGCGAGCTCGACATCCTCAGACTCGTAGCCCAAGGCGCCAGCAACAAGAGTATCGCCGCCCAGCTGACGCTCACCGAGAACACTATCAAGAAGTACATGATGAACATCTTCGCCAAAGTCGGAGCCACCTCCAGAACCGCGGCGGTGATCAATGCCCAGCAGAACGGGCTGCTCCCGCCGAATGACTAGGCCCGCAAGACCGGGCCGCTCGGTGGCGGATCCACTTTCCCGCGTGCGAAGGTACCGCTACCTGCACTATGGGGTACTTCTTGTCAGCACCGCGGCCATACTCTTTCTCTACTACGCATACGAGAGCCATATGCCCACGCCGTCGGGGCACTATTTATCTTGGTTTTGGAGTGTGTTCTATTTCGAGTTTCGCAATGATGTCATCGGCCTTTTGATGCTGTTTCCTATACTATACTCGGCCATAACTTTGGGCTGGAAGCGCGCAACAATCGTTGTGATAATACTTATTGCTTCTATCTTTCCCTATATTGTTACGTTCTCTTATAAGCCGTACAGCTGGATAGCTAGCTTTGGCTGTCTTCTCATACCACCGACAGTCATCATCAGTATCGAGATGAAACTGATGTCGGACGCAAGGGAGCGCAGAGCGGAAGAGGAGAAACACCGGGAAAAAGCCGAGTTCATGAGACAGCTCATTTCTGTGCAAGAGGATCTGCGGAAGCGCATAGCACAAGAGTTGCATGACGGCGTCGCCCAGAGTCTGCTGGTCACCGCGAGCGTCGCCCACAACATGCTGGACGACGGCCGGGTAGCAGACGAGGCCGTGAGAACAGAACTGGAGGCTATAAAGAGGCACAGCCTCGAGATGGTGTCCGAGGTGCGGTCCATCTGTCAGGATCTCAGGCCCAGCGTGTTGGACCATCTGGGCCTCGTCTCCTCGATCAAGTGGCTCATCGACAACCTGTGCGAAGAGACAGGGATCAGGGTCGAGTATGAATCCGAAGGCACCGATTTCGAGTCAACACCAGACGAGAGCCTGGCGTTGTTCAGAATCGTTCAGGAGGCGCTGAACAACGTCAAGAAACATTCTCAGGCCGACACGGTCCATGTCTCCATAGCGGCCGGCGCAGACGGTATCTCCATCCAGATAAGGGACAACGGTAGGGGATTCCAGCTGCCGCAGACATACGGCCGGCTCGCGCAAAGCGGCAAGCTGGGCCTCCTGGGGATGGCCGAAAGAGCGCAGTACATCGGAGCCTTGCTGGAGATCAAGCCCGCGGAGGGCATGGGCACCACTGTAAGCATCTCTGCCCCCCGGAAGGCGCCTCAAGGTTCGACGGAGACCGGCGGATAGACCTTTCGCCTACTGCTCGGCCAACCGCCTGAAGTAGTCGTAGATGTCCTGGGAGGGTCCTTTGCCGGCATTCGCGGCTATCCATTTCTGGGCTGAGGGCTCGAAACAATCCATCCATAGCTCCAACTCGCCGGCGTTAGGCTCGACCACCGTCTGGCCCGCGCATTTCTGCCAGCCTCCGGCCTCCACCTCGAGGCTGGCGCTGCGAAGCCTCTCCTCGAACCACGGGCTGAGGGCGTCTATGGCCGCCCTCACTTCGTCGGGAAGCCCGTTCCAGACATCCCAGTTCATGGCCACTACAATACCGCCCTGGCCGAGCCCCAGATCCAGATGGCTGTCGAACGTCTCCTCCATACCCCTGTCGGTGACGACGTACACCGGCGCCATGCAACCCACGATCACGCCCTTTTGCGCAGACATAGCCCAATCCCCCGACGATATGTCCACCGGAGTAGCACCGGCAGCTTCGAGCACCAGGACGCTGTCACCCATGGAGGCTATCTTCATGCCCTTAATGTCGTCCGGGACGTGGATCTCCTTGTCGCTCACGTGTATGGACGTGTTCGTCGCGAGCGATCTGGCGAGGATCTTCACGCCGCCCATCTCCGCGGACATCTCAGGGAATCTCTCCAGAAGCCTGTCCCAGATCTGCCTACCTCTGCCGTTGGGTACCGCGACGGACCCCAAGGTGACTACGCTGTTCAGACTCCACTGCTTCGCCACATACGCGAGGTTGATCATGGCAATATCGCAGACGCCGCCCTCGGTGGCTTCAAGAGCTTCCCCGCCCTTGGCCAAGCTCTCGGCTGGATAGATGGTGAACCTCACCCGGCCGCCGGTGGCTTCTTCGACCTTCCTGGTCCACTCTTCCATGGCCAGCGCAGGCGGAGCCGTCGAAGGGATGTGGTGGCTGACTTTGAGCTCGTAGACCCCGGCGGAAGCAGCGCTGCCGGTCTGCTCTTGGCCGGCACAGCCCACAACCAGCACACCTGCGGCCAACATCGCGGTCAGACAGGCAAGCGGCAAGCTGGGCAATAACCGCGGCTTTTTCACGTCTCTCCCCCGAGTCAGGGCGCCAAGTTCAAAGCCGACGTGGGGAATCGAACCCCAGACCTGCTCATTACGAGTGAGCTGCTCTACCATCTGAGCTACGTCGGCGGGCGCCATAGTTTAGAAGTAAAGCAGAACGCTGACAAGCGCCCCTACAACGCGCTGCCAAAGAAACGCATCCGCGAAGCGATTTGGCGGCCGGGACTTCGCTTTTCAGCAGCCTTGTAGCCCCGACCTCGGGCTACTAGCCCTCCGAACCTCCGCCGCCGGCCGGGCTACCCCCACTACCGGAGCCGCTACCCGGACCGGCCCCAACACCAGAGCCTCCCGTCGCCCCACCGCCCTCGCCGCCTGGGCGCCTGGGCCTGCGTCGCCGCCGATTCCGGCTGCCACCGCCCCCATTGCCGCCGCCGCTCTGCTCGCCACCGCCGCCCTCTGGCCTGGCGCCGCCGCCGGCTCCACCACCCGTCTGCGAGTTACCCTCGCCTGAGCCTTGCCGCTGGTCGGAGCGTTGCCCGACAGGCCTGTCGGGCCCACGGCGCCGGTTGCCGCCGCCACCGCGGCCCTCGCCCTGGCCGCCGCCCGGGCCGCCGGAGCCTGTCCCACCTGGAGCGCCCGCATCCGCACCTGTACCAGCCTGGTCGGCACCGCCGGTTCCGCCGGCCGCGCCCTCAGCCCCCTGGCCTGGCGCCCGGCCCGGACCCCGCCGCCTCCCCCGTCCGCGCCTGCCCCGTCCGCGCCGAGGGCCCTCGGCACCCGCCGCGTCGGCCGGTTCCCCGTTTCCACCCACAAACGCATCCCCGTCCTCTACCGACTGGGCCTCGATGTTGCGCTCCATTGCCGCCAACCTCTCCATACCCGCCGGGCTCTCCAGCCACGACGCCGGTGAAGGCGGTTCCTCCTCGGGAGTGACCAGCAGCCCGCCGCCCTCTTGCCGTGAGCAAGTACGAAGCTTGACGTCGGCGAACGTCCCGTCGTCCATGCGCACGGTGAGGGATTCCTTGGTCATGCTGTAGCCCGCGACGGCGCCGTCTCCGCCGGGTCCGGAGACCGGAGTCCCCTTGGGCGGCGCCTCTTTGCGGAAGCGCACGTACTGCTCCTGCTCGTACTTGAGACAGCACATCAGACGGCCGCACAGGCCGGAGATCTTCACCGGGTTAAGCGGCAGGTTCTGCTCCTTGGCCATCCGGATGGATACCGGCTCGTCATCGCCAGGGAAGAGGGTGCAGCACAGGCCCCGGCCGCACGGGCCCAGTCCGCCCACCATGCGTGCCTCCTCGCGGGCCCCCACCTGGCGGAGCTCGATGCGAACCTTAAGCACCTTAGAAAGATCGGCGACCAGCGTCCGGAAATCGACTCTCTCCTCGGAGGTGAAACTGAAGGTGATCTTCTCGCCGCCGAAACCCAGGTCGGCATCTACCAGCTTCATGTCGAGGCCATGACTGGAAATCAGCTCCCGGCAGGTGGCCATAGCTTCTTTGCGCAGGGCCACATTGGCCGCCAACGACTCCAGATCCTTATCCGTGGCCACTCGGGCCACTTTTTTGAGCTGAGCCGGGATATCCGCGTCATCGACGGCGTGCGAAGGCTCGACTACCTGGCCTATCTCGGGGCCGCTCGAAGTCTGCACGACCACGCGATCTCCCCGGGATAGCTCGAGACCGGCCGGGTCAAAATGATAGACCTTGCCCCCACCCCGGAAAATGACTCCCACGACCTCGGCCACTACGTCAGGGCCTCCTTGATAGCACGGAACATGTCCCCGATCGCACACCGGGCATCCACATTATAGCGGAGCCGTTCCTGCACCCTCCGCACAGCCTCCACAGCGCCGGTGTAGGCCAGAGCTTTTCCGGATACGGCGTCCGCACGCAACTGCTCCATACGGTCCTGGTTGAGCACCGCCTCCTCCGCCCCCACCGAGACCAGAGCCAGGTCCCGGTACCAGCCGGCGAAGACGCCGACGGCCGTGTGGAGGCCGTACGTGAGCGCTCGCCTCTGCTGCCGCTTCGCCCTCTCTTCGTGCCGTTTCTTCAGCCACGCCTTGGTCCGGGCATCGCCGGCCCACTGCAGGGCCCGCTCCAGCTCCGCCTCCAGGTCGGTGGCCCGTTCTCCGGCCCGGGCTTCCACCGTGGCCATGAGTTCGTCGACAGCCTCCTGTGTCTCCATGAGCCCGGCGCGGGCGATGCCCCGAGCAAGATCTAGCGACTGGTCCCGCTGCCGCCGAGCGCTTTCTGATATGGCCAACTCACGGGCGTGATCGAGGTCCCCTCCCGCGATCCGGGCGATGAGCACCGCCTCAGCCTCCGACTTGCCCGACCTGCGCGCCAAGTCGGCCGCCAACGCGGGAACCGGCACCGGCGCGAACACCACCGGCTGGCAGCGAGAGACGATGGTGGGCAGCAACCGCTCCGGGCGGTCGGTCACAAGGATGAAGTGCACGTGTGCCGGGGGCTCCTCCAGCGTCTTCAGGAAAGCGTTGGCGGCGGGGATGTTGAAGCTGTGCGCCTCCAGGATGATGTAGACCTTGACCCGGGCCTCATAGGGCCGATACACAGCATGAAGGCTGATGCCGGCGACCTGATCCATGAGGATGAAGTTGCCCTCGGGGAAGACCGTCTCCACATCAGGATGCAGCCCGCCCAGCACGCGCCGGCAGGTGTTGCACTCGCCGCAGCCTCCGTCAGGGCAGGCCAGCCCCGCCGCGAAGGCCACCGCTGCCTCTGTCTTGCCGCCCCCTGGAGGTCCCTGAAAGAGGTAGGCATGTGAAGCGCCCTGCTCAAGCGAGCGTGCCAGGATGGACACCGCCATCGGCTGGCCCACGATATCGGCAAACAGATCGGTCACTCTACCTCCCAAACCGGCCGGGGCCGGCCCGCCGGTGCGCGCCGGCCCCCGCGAGGGCGACCCCGAGCCGGGGGCCGCGTCTTCGCGGTCCGCCCCGCCGCCGCGCTCCGCGCCCGCGGTCCGGCTCGCCTGTGCGACCTAGTGACTGAACAGCTCCAGCTCCTGCTCCACCATCGCCCACACCCGCTCCTGCACCTCGACCGCGCTCCCTCGAGCGTCGATCCTGCGGATGCGGTGAGGATGCTGCGCCAACAACTCCCGGAAACCCTCGCCAACTCGCCTATGGAAGTCCTGATTCTCGGCCTCCAGACGATCCGGCACCGCCCCCAACCGCGTGGAGCGGACGGCGTCGTCGAGATCCAGATACAGGGTGAGGTCGGGGAACAGGCACTCGGTGGCCCACACGTTGAGCGTGATGATGTCGTCGGTACCCAGCCCGCGGCCGTAGCCCTGGTAGGCGAGCGATGAGTCGAGATAGCGGTCGCAAAGCACCACTTGGCCGTCCTCCAAGGCCGGCCGAATCACCTGCTCGACCAAGTGTGCGCGGGCCGCGGCATAGAGCAGCGCCTCCGACCGAGCCGACATCCCGTGATGACGCGGGTCGAGCAGCACGTCTCTTATGGCCTCACCCAGAGTGGTGCCGCCGGGCTCGCGAGTCACCAAGACCACATAGCCCCTCTCCCGCAGAGCCATGGCCAGCAGCTCCATCTGCGTAGACTTGCCGCAGCCATCGAGCCCCTCGAAGGTTATGAAAACACCCTTGAGACCGGTGCCCAAACCTGCAAGCGCCGATTCGTCGAGGCTCGCGTCCTCCGGTGGCTCCAAGTCGCGTATATCGCTCAAGCCACCTCTTCCGATCTCAGGCTTCTTCGTCCGGAGCGGCCACCTGGCCTGTGCCCTCGGTCGCGGCCACGCCGGCGCCCTCAGCGACTTTGCCGGAGGCGGGCCTGCGCGTTACCGGCTTGCGCACCGCGGGTTTCTTCGCAGCGCCGGCCGTGGTCTTGGCCGCCGCGGCCGCACTGGTCTTCTTCGGCGCCGCCTTGCGGGTCGTGGCCGACTTGGTGGTCTTCTTCGCCGCTGTCTTGCGGGCCGGCGCCGCGCCGGCCTCGCCGGAGGCGTCCTCCGAGCCGTCCTTGGCGACGCGACTCCCTGTGGTCTTGCCCCCGGCCAGGCGCTCCGCCTTGGCCGCCTGCTTCTGCCGGTACTCTTCCTTGGTGGGGCAGTGAGGGTCGAGGCAAAGGATCCACGGCCGTCGCCCGCCAAGTATCTTGATCTTCGGGGTATTGCACTGTGGGCATATGTCATCGGTGCCGATGATGTCGCCCCTCTGCGGCAGCGGATAGGTCTGGTCGCAGTTGGGGTAACCCTCGCAGCCAACAAACCGCTTCTTGGTAGCTTTCGACCGGATGACGCGCAACTTCTCGGTGCCGCACTTAGGACAGGGGCCCAATATGCGATCGTCGGTGATGCCCTCGTAGATCTTGGCGGCCATCTGCACCTTGTTCTGCTCCAGCGAAGTGTAGGCCTGGCGCAGCAGATCGCGAGAGGTCTTCACCACCTCTTCCTTGGTGAGATCGCGCACAGAGATGGAGTCCATGTCCCTCTCCAGCTGGGCGGTCATCTCCGGAGTGGCGATGAGCGGGGCGAACTCCTGGAGAGCCTCGGCCATCTTCATGCCCATCTCGGTGGGCTCCACCGGGTTGCCATGCACATAGCCCCGGTCGTACAGGTTCTGGAGAATGGCGTGCCTCGTGGCTTTGGTGCCCAGGTTGTGTTTCTCCATCAACTCGATCAGGGGCCCTTGGCCATAGCGGGACGGCGGCTGAGTCTCTTTGGCCTCGAAGCTCTTGTCCGCCAGTTCCACCAAGTCGTCCTTCTGCAGTAAGGGCAGCTCGAGGTCCTTCTGGCGGCTGTAGTGGTAGTACTCAAGCCACCCGGCTTTGACCACCCGGCTGCCTCGGGCGAAGAAGGGCTCGCCGCTGATGGCCACGTCCACCCGGTTGGACTCCATGATCGCTTCGTCGGCTAGGGTAGCCATGAAGCGCCGGACCACCAGCTCGTAGAGGCGCCAGTCCCGTTCGCTGAGATCGCCCTGCTTGGGACCACCGGTGGGATAGATCGGAGGATGGTCGGTGGTCCGCTTCTCGCCGCGGCTGGGATGCAACGCCGGCTGGGCGAGCAACTGCCCAGCTTCGCGCTTGAACTCTCCCTGAGCCAATATCTCCAGCGCCTCACGCAGATCGAGCGACGTGGGGTACACCGTGTTGTCGGTGCGCGGGTAGCTGATGTGGCCCGCCATGTAGAGGTCCTCGGCGATGCGCATCGCCATGGCCGCGCCGAAGCCCAGCGAAGTGGCCGCGCTTGTGAAGCTGGTGGTGTTGAAAGGAGCCGGACGCGGCACCTTGCGCGAAGTCTGCTTGACGGCCGTGACCTGGCCCGGGCTGGCGATCTTCTCAAAAATGTCCGTTGCTTTGGCTTCGTCGGTGAACCGCTCTTCCTTGTGGACGGCGGTGAATCTCTGTCCCCCCGAATCCAGCTCCACCTTGACCACCCAGAACGGCTCGGAAACAAACGCCCGCCGCTCCAGCTCCCGCTCGGCGATCAACACCAAGGTGGGGGTCTGCACCCGGCCCACACTGAGAAACTGACTGCCCAAGCGCGAAGTGGCCAACGACACAAACCGGGTGAGAGTGGCCCCCCAGATGAGGTCGATGTCCTGGCGGGCCTCTCCGGCCCTGGCCAGCGGTTCGGAGAGTTGATCCAGATTCGCAAAGGCCTTGGTGATCTCGCTTGGGGTCAACGCCGAGAAACGAGCCCGGCGAACTGTGCGGGAGAGCTTCGCGTTCTCTTCCACCGCCAAGTTGAGTGCCTCCAGCCCGATCAGCTCGCCCTCGCGGTCGAAGTCGGTGGCGATGATGAGAGTCGTGGCATCGACGGCCAATCTCTTGACCGCCCGCACCACCGACTTAGCGGTCTCGGTCTTGATCAAGGGCGCGTCGATGAGCGACTTGACATCCACCTTGCGCCACTCGGAGTATTCCGGAGGAAAGTCCACCTGCACCACGTGGCCCTTGAGTCCGACGCACGCGCTCGCGACGGCCCGCGGTGTCGGTGAAATAGGTAGTAGGGGACGCGGAGGTGCGATTCCTCCTTGACGCCCGCCCAGGGCCAGTATCCCGGAGATCTTCTTCGCGACGTCGTTCTTCTCGGTGATGATCAGCTGCAAAAGGGAGTCTCCTCGCGCACCAGGGTACGGGACTTATAAGAGCGAACGATAGCATGCCCATCGGCGCGGACGCCCGGGCATCGAAGTCAAACGCCGGCTAGCGCGGTCTCCACTTGGGAAAAGATGGCGAAGATGCCGTCAAAGCCGGTGATGTGAAAGATCTTGAGCAAGAAGGGATCGTCCACGACTAGACGAAAGTCGCCTCCGCCGGCCTGCGCCGCCTGATGCGCGCCGGCCAGGACACCAAGGGCGGTGGAGTCGATGAACTGCACCTGGGAGAGGTCGAGCACCACACGGCCGCCCGAGGGCACGGACTCTTCAAGCGTCTCCCGCAACCGTGGAGCCGTGTACACGTCGAGATCGCCACCAACGTGGATGACGGTCGAATCCGCCGTTCGCCTCGGTGCTGATAGACAGACTCAAACGCTTCCTCTCAATGCCCGGGACGGCTGGATAGCACCTGTCCGAGCAGATCGACCAGTGACTTCAGTATATACATTTCGGGAAGAATCTGCGTTTCCCGCAGGCTAGCCGGTCGTGGAAGTGGTCACGGCCGTAGTCGTGGTAGTGGCAGCCGGCAGAGTGGTGGTCGTGGTGGCACCGGTGGCGCTAGTAGTGGTGTTACCGATGAGCTCGTCCAGTTGTGCTGGATGATCTTCGCATAGTCACCGTTGGGATCGAGCTGCAGGTATTTCTGCCAGGCCAGGGCGGCCGCCTCGACGTTCCCCAGGACTTCTGGGCCGTCCCTAGCTTGAGAAAGATGTCGGGGTTGTTGGGATCGACAACTATGGCCTTGTTGAGCGTCACCACCGCCGGTTGCAGTGCCGCGGAGGTACCCATCGTAGTGATGTAGATGTCGGCCAGCCGCAAGTAGACTTCTTTGAGGCTCGGATCGACTTCTATGGCCCGCTCGAGCGTAGGCGATCCGCCAGCTGCAGGTACTGGGAATCGCCTTGGTCCCTCACCCGCTTGGTACAAGCGCTGGTAGACGGTGGCGGCGCCCTGCATGGCTCGGTGTCGTCGGGATTCGGCCGCAAGAGCAGCCTCAGGTACGTAGCCAATTGGCCCAGCCCGGTGACAGGCACGGTGGTCTCGGTGCAGCCGCCCGAGAGAATCTCGGAGAAGGTTGAAGCCAGCACCGCCCGTAGCCGATGCCCATAAAGAGGAAGCCCGCCGCGAAGATGATCGCCAGCCCCAGAGCCACCCACTTGGCCCACTTCCTTATTCGCCTACGGTCAAGAAGCAAGGTGTTCTCCTAGAGGTCGATTCCCCCGTGCAGGCCCGACGGCAGGGACCGGCCGGCCCTTACGGCTGCGGACTGCCCGACAGATTATGCCGTACTCGGGGCTTTGTCGCCACTATAAGCGCCGCAAAGCAGTCCCGCGACCAGAGATTGTGCGCCTATTCGAGTTCCCAGAGTAAGCAAGGATGCCCTTGGTGAGACCCTGGACGATCTTGTCCTGATAGGCGGCGGTCGCAAGCAGTCGGTCTTCGGCCGGATTGGTCATGAAGCCGATCTCGGGAATGATCACGGGCACGTCCGACCAGTTGAAACCGGTCATGTCGCTCCGGACCATGAGACCGCGATTGGTCGCCCCGGTTGCCGCCACCAGCTCCTTGCAGGACTACGGTGGCCGCGCTCTTCGAGGCCACGGCGATGTCGTCCGTCCAGCCCGGCGACGCTGGCGGGATAGAGAACGTGCGCGCCGGCCACCGCCCGGTTGGGATACGCATCGGCGTGGACACGGACCAACAGATCGGCGCCGGCCTGATTCGCCATCAGCGCGCGCTGCACGTTGGATACGTTCACGTCCTGAGTGGTGCGGGTCATGATCACGGTGATGCCTTGGGCCTCAAGCGCGTCCCGCAGCTTCAGCGACACGGCAAGAACCAGTTGGCTCTCGCGAGTGCCCGTGACCACGCCCATGGCGCCGGCGCTGACCTTGGCCTTCTTCTCAGTGGATCCCGGCCCAATCGGTTCCAGGCTGTAGATCGGCCTTGGCCTGATGGCCGGGGTCGATGACCACTACCAGGCCTGATGTGGGACGCCCCAGGGTCCCAGCGATGTCAAAGGCATCGGTTCCGATGTTGTAGCCGGTTGCCGCGGGATTCTTGGTACCGGTCCAACTGATGGTGACGGTGTGAGTGCCTGAGCTCAGGGTCCCACTCTGCCACACCTTCTGTTGCCAGACCTCCTTGGCGCTGTAGAGATCGACGATGGTGGGGGCGCCGCCGTCGAGGATCAGCCGAGCTTTGCCGTACACCGGGCTCTTCTTGGTGACCCAGACAAAGGAGGTGCCGGTGAATGTGACGGTTACCGACGACCCCACGCTGTTGGCGTAGCGGAAGCTACGGGCGGAGGCCGCCGGCGCCCAGGCGTTGGTTTTCCAAGTGCCCACATAAGCCAGACCAGCATCGCCCTGTTCGAAACGCTTGACCACGGGTGCCTTGGCGGTCGTAGTGGCGGTGGTCACCGGCATCGTAGTCGTGGTGGTTGGCGCCAGGGTGGTCGTGGTGGTTGGCGCGATGGTGGTCGGCAGGGCCTGCCCCAAGGTGCCCAGCGATGTCAAAGGCATCGGTTCCGATGTTGTAGTCGACAGCCAAAGGATTCTTGGTGCCGGTCCAACTCGATGGTGACGGTGTGGGTGCCCTGCTCCAGAGTCCCGCTCTGCCACACCTTCTGCTGCCAGACTTCCGTGGCGCTGTAGAGATCGACGATGGTGGGGGTGCCGCCGTCGAGGGTCAGCCGGGCCTTGCCGTACCTCGGGCTCATCTTGGTGACCCAGGTAAGGGAGGTGCCGGTGAACTGGACCGTGACCGAGCAGACGGACATGTTGGCGTAGCGATAGCTGCGGCTGGAGGCCGACGAGAGGGGAGCAGCGATCCAAGTGCCCCTATACAGCAGGTTTGCGTCGGCCTGTTCGTAGCGCTTGACCGGCGCCGGATCGGCCGCGATGGTGGTAGTTGTGCCCGGAGATACGGTGGTGGTCGTTGTGGTGGTGGTTGTGGCCGTGACCGGCGACGTGGTCGTGGTGGTAGAGGGAGGCGTCGTCGTGGTCGTGGTAGACGCGGCAGTGGTGGTAGTCAGCGGCGACGTGCCCGATGGTGCCCAGGATGTCGAAAGCGTCGACTCCGATGTTGGTGTTGGTCGCCAACGGATTCTTCGCGCCGGTCCAACTGATGGTGACGGTGTGAGCGCCGTCGTCTCAGCGTCCCGCTCTGCCAGACCTTCTGCTGCCAGACTTCCGTGGCGCTGTAGAGGTCCACCTGCACCACCGGCCCACCATCGACGACGACGGTCGCGATTCCGTAGACCGGGCTCTTCTTGTTGAGCCAGATGAAGGAGGTGCCGGTGAACTTGACGGTGACCGCGGACCCAGAAGCGTTGGCGTAGCAGAAACTGCTGTTGGAGGCCGCCGATGCCGTCAGGAGTTGACGCTCCAGGTACCCTTGTACACCAGACTTGGATCGCTCTGCTGATAGCGAGTGTAGGGCGATACGATGCGTCGCGCCGTGATGTAGCTGGCACGGTAAGCGTTCTCGATGGTGACCAAGTCACCACTACGCGGCGCATTGATCATCATGCCCACCACCAACGTAGATGCCCACGTGGCTGATGGGGGTGTAGAAGAAGATGAGGTCGCCGGGTTTGAGATCGGCTTTGCTGACAGGCGTACCGTACGTGGCCTGTGAGCCGGAGTAGTGCGGCAGACGTGGTCCCGAGCTTCCCGTAGACGTACATGGCGAACCCGGAGCAGTCGAAGCCCGTGCTCGTACTCGCACCGGCCCAGAGGTAGGGCACTCCCACGTACTTGAGCGCTTCTTGCACGACCTTGTCGCCCATCCAGGCGGGGCCATCGTCCGTGTAGACATAGACATCCTTGGTACTGGCCGGACTCTTCCCCCAGAAGTTGGTGACACCCACCTCCACCGGACAAGCACCTTCGGCCGCCGGAACGGAGAGGATGGTGAGCTGCGTGCCGGAGTCGATCCGCCAGCCGGAAGCCGGAAGCACGGCCTTGCCCATACGCACCTCGGTCACCCCGTTCAGCCCACTGCCCGTGACGGTAAGGCCGCCCCCTCCCGCCACCGGCCCGATCGTTGCGGAGAGACCGGTGATGCGCGGGCTGTTGAGACTCTTTACCTCCCGGTAGACCGCCCACCCAAGCCCCACAAAGTCAACCGTGCATATCTGCGCGGCCCGGGCCTTCATCGCTGTGACGGTGGGACCCGGCAGGCTGGCGACCGTGGAGAGCAACACTACGCCTTTGTAGCGGGCAAAGTACGGGGCCAGCACGGCACCGTCGGGGAAGTCGTAGCCGGGCACCAAGCCTACCCGTTCATAGCTTGCCCAGCCTTTGGAGACGGCATACTCCGCCAGTTGGTGGCAGGCGTCATAGCGGCCGTCAGGATCGCCGGAGCCGCTCGTCCCGATGATGTTCTTCGTGACCGTGAAGCCGCTGACGCCGGGGTCTACGTTTGTGCCGATGGCGATCCCGGTCTTCACCCCGAGCTGTTCTATAGCCGCTCTGGCAGCGGGCGCGAAGGGGCCGGCTGCAGGCGTCAGAATGATGGGCCAGCCCTTGGCCGCCGCCAGCGAGGCGGCGGCGAGAGCACCGGCGTAGCTGTCGCCAGGAGCTATCACCACTCCCGACACGCTGCCCAGCCTGATCTTGATCTCGCGGGCGACCAGGGCCGCCGTCTGGTATCGATCGGAGCCCGTGACGCTGATCACCTGCACCTTAGGCACGACCACCTGCAGCGCCGTTCGCACCTGGCGCGCCATGTCGTAGGGGAGGCCGACGATGTAGATCAAGGCCGGCTTGAGCCGCTTGAGTTCCGCCGCCACATCCCCCGTGAGTGTGGGCGAACTGGTGGGCAGCAACGGACCCTCGCACACCCCGGCCAGCACGGCCGCGGTGAGCGAGTCGCTGTAGCTGTTGATGTTGCTTAGGACCGCGGCGGGTGCCCCGCTGGGGAACGCCTTGCTTCGACAAGGAGATTGCGTTAGCTATGTGACTGCCCGTGGATGAGTTGATCGGGCTGGAAAGAGTGGGCCCTGCCAACGCAGGCGCGGATGCCGCCAGAAACATCACTATAAGCAGGAGCGCCCCCACTATAGGGACGAATACCCTCCCGATACGAAGCATGTCGTTCCTCCAGCATCGACCCGGCTGCGTCCCCTACGCTGGAATAGAACAACCAGCGAGCCCCCTCGGGGGAGGATCCGGTCCCGACTAAATCGCCGCCTGTGCCGCGAACCCTAGGGACCTACGCACCGGTGTTTTTTGCCGTGCGAGGATGGTATCGGCACAAACTCCACATACCCTGATACAGGTTGCGCGAGTGGAAGGCAGCCGCTGGGGTGGCAGTAGCGATCATTCGCCGCTGCCGAGTTCTTCCTACTAGCGCGCTCCCAGCCCCAGCTTTGCGCGCACGGCCGTGGCCGCCCGAGCCACGGCCGCCGGAACCACGTCGCCTTCGGACACGGTGGCGCCGTCCACCATGGTCATAGCCACGTCGGCGGCGGAGGCGGCCGCGACTAGCGCCACCACAGGGTCCGCGCGGGATGCGCTCCTGCCCAGGCCGGCCGCGGACGGGACAGAGATCCGCGCCTCCCCGTCAAGCCCGGACGGCTCTCCCGCGGGGAGCCGCACGGCGATAACGTCGGCCCGTTTGCCCCCTTCCAGGCTGCCGATCAGATGATCCCATCCCAGAGCGCGCGCCCCGTCAAGCGTAGCCATGCGGAGGACCGCGGCCGAGGTCAGCGGCGCGGCGCTCGGAGCAGGCGCCGGCTGTGGCCGGCGCGCCGCGAAGCGCGCGCTCGCGGCTCAGCGCTAGGGCCGCCCGCATCTCCGCGAACATGTCCAGGTCGTCGTTGGAGCAGAGACCGTCGGTGCCCAGTCCCACTGTGACCCCTGCGGCGGCCAACTCGGCCACCGGAGCGATGCCGCACTCCAAGCGCAGATTGGAGCGCGGGCAGTGAGCCACCGCCGCCCCGCTCGCGGCCAACGTGGCGATATCGGCATCGTCGATCTGCACCGCGTGCACCACCAGCATGTTCCAGCCCAGCGCCCCCGTGCCAGCAACGTAGCTCACCGGGCTCTTTCCCGGTGGTCGCCACCGCTGCCCGCTCCAGAGGTTGGCCGCCTTGTACGCAAGCGCGATGGCACCCGTGCCGCGCAACAGCAGTTCCACCTCCGCCTGCGACTCGCCACATGAGCCGCCAGCCGGAGGCCGCGGCGGCGGGCAAGACGAGCCGTCTCGCGATACAGACGGGCGGATACAGTGTAGGGAGCGTGCGGAGAGATGCCCCACTCTACCGCGGGCCCGGTCGCGGCCGAGTTGGCGGCCGCTTCGCCACCCCGGGCGCCGCTACCAGCGACGTCGCGAGAGCCGCCGACGCCCTCGCCGCATAGTCGGTCGAGCCTCTCCTCCAGCCGCCGCATGGTCGCGGGCAAAGCCGGAATCGTCCAGACCAAAGACCTCCCAGGTAGACGCGGGCGCGCAGCCCCGCCGCGCGGGCTGCGCCCGCCACGGTCACGCCATCAGGCGTAGTGTCGGCGATGGCGGTGACGCCGCTCCGCACGCACTCGTGGGCCCCCCACAAGGCCGAAGCCGCGTAGTCCTCGGGGTCGAGCTTGCGCCTGGCCATGAGCAGGCGCAGCATCCACTCTCCGAACCCGCACTCAGGCGCGAACCCGCGGAAGGCCGAGTACTCAAGGTGAGTGTGGGTGTTTACGAGCCCAGGCAACAACGCACAGCCGGGAAACGCCCGGACCTCTTCGCCGGGATGCCGGCGCTTCATCTCCGCCGCCGCGCCCACCTCGACGATCAGCCCCGTCCGCGATCAGAACCCCTCCGTCCGGGATGGGCGGGCTGCTGACCGGGATGATCCAATCGCCGCAAAGGAGCACCGTTCCGCCTCCTATCGCCGGACGGCGCCGATTCGCCCCGGCGTGTCCACCCGGCGACTCAGCCGAACAGCGAGTCGAAGGCCCGGGTCACCGCGTCCCAGAGCGACGATGGCACAAGGCCGATGGCCAAGGTCGCGGCGGCACACACCGCGAGCGCCGCGGCCATCCCTCCCGAGATAGGCGCCTTGAGCACGAGCTCTTCTTCGGGCTCTTTGAAGAACATGTAGACGATCACCCGCAGGTAGTAGTAGACCGAGACCGCGCTGAGCAGCACGCCGATCACCACCAGCCACCACAATCCCGCCCACACCACGCCGCTGAACACATAGAACTTACCTATGAAGCCGGCCGTTCCCGGGATACCGGTTAGCGAAAGCAGGAACAGCGACAGCAGCACCGCCGCCCAGGGGGAGCGCCTGCCCAATCCGGCGAAGTGCTTGAGTGAGTAGTCGAACTTCTCGGGCGATTGCGCCTTCAGATAGGCTAGTATCCCGAACGCACCCAGATTCATGAAGGTGTAGGCCACCAGGTATATCAACACTCCCTGGCCAGGATAGGAGTTGCCGCTCCAGCCCATGGCCCCCACGCCAGTGAGCAGGTAGCCGGCATGGGCGATGGACGAATAGGCCAGCATCCTCTTCACGTTGGTCTGCACCAGCGCATACAGGTTGCCTGCCAGCATGGTTGCGATGGCCAGCACCACGAACAAGCACGCCCCACCTCCCGATCTGCCCGGGGAACGCCACCACGAAGGCCGACATGATGACCGCGAAAGCCGCCGCCTTGGGTCCCACCGAGAAGAACGCGGCAACCGGAGTAGGCGCGCCTTGGTAGACATCGGGGGTCCACATGTGGAAGGGAGCGGCCGACACTTTGAAGGCAAGGCCGACGGCAAACAGGAAGACGGCCAGGGTCACTCCCACTCCGCTCCGCCCGATACCGGCCCCGTCGATGCCGGCCAGCGCCTGCCCCGCGGTCCAGTAGTTGGTGCTGCCCGATAGGCCATACACCAGCGAGATGCCGTACAGCATGATGGCCGATGCGAACGACCCCGTCAGGAAGTACTTGAGCGACGACTCGTTGGCGCGCACCCGGTTGCGGAAGAAGCCGGCCAGCACAGTAGCTGCTGACGGCCATGAGCTCGAGCGCCACCCAGAAGAGGATGAAGTCGCGGGCCGCCGCCATCAGGTCCATACCGATGACCGCGAACAAGAGGAGGGCGTAGTACTCACCCATATGACGCCGGTGCGCCTCCAGGTATCCCGAGGACATGAGAACCGTCAGCGCCGCTCCGATTGCGAACAGCGCCTTGAAGAACACCGCCCAGTCGTTCAGCACCAGCATGCCGCTGAAGGCCTCCTGGTGCCTCCCCGTCAGAGCCAGCGACGCCACCAACGACCCAAGGAGGCCGACGAGTGCCAGACGCCAAGACCGCGGTCCGGTCGGACCTGCCCGGTGGGTCGTTCTTGAGAAACGGCTCCACCAGCAAGATGAGGCAGGCCGCCACCAGCAGGATGAGTTCAGGAAGCAGAGTGATCAGATCAGCGGCTTTCATCTAGAACCCCCGAACAGGGAGCCCACCAAGTGGGCGAGACCGCCGTGCTCAGCCAGATAGGGTTGCACCTGGTGGATGATGTTCTGGGCCGGAGCGTGCAGCACATTGAGGAAGGTGTGCGGATAAACGCCGATCCAGATGGCCAGGCCCACCAATGGCACCAGGGTGATGATCTCCCGGGCGCTAAGGTCTTTGAGCGAGGCCCATTTCTCGTTGGCCTGCTGGAACATGGTGCGCTGGTACATCCACAACAGATATGCCGCGCTGAGCACGATCCCTATGGAGATGATCGCCGCGAAGACCTTCGAGTACTGGAACACGCCCACCAGGATCAGGAACTCGCCCACAAACCCGCTCAGCCCCGGCAGACCAAGGCTGCCCAACACGAACAGACTGAAGAAGGCGGCTGCCACAGGCATGGGCTTGGCCATGCCGCCGTAGTCGCTGATTAGGCGGGTGTGAGTGCGATCGTAGAAGAAGCCCACCATCATGAACAGGGCGCCGGTGAGCACGCCGTGGCTGACCATCTGCAGCACCGAGCCCTCGATGCCCTGCTGGTTGAAAGTAAACAACCCCGCGGTGACGAACCCCATGTGGCTCACAGACGAATAGGCCACAAGGCGCTTCATGTCGGGCTGGACGAGCGACATGGCGGCCCCGTAGACCACGGCGATGGCCGACAGGATAAGCACCGGCACCATGGCCTTCACCGCCACCGCGGGGAAGAACCCTATGCAGAAGCGGATCATGCCGTAGACCCCCATCTTCAGCAGCACGCCGGCCAGGATGACCGAACCGGCGGTGGGCGCCTCGGTGTGGGCGTCGGGGAGCCAGGTGTGCACCGGGAACATCGGCACCTTGATGGCGAAGGCGATGAAGAAGGCGATGAACGACCAAGTCGCCAGCGACCCGCTGAAGCCGGCCTGCTGCAGCGCCAGGATGTCGAAGGTGAGAGGACCTCCCTGCTTGGAGTACGACCATACGATGGCCAGGATGGCCACCAGCATGAGCACCGAGCCCACGAAGGTGAACAGGAAGAACTTGATGGCCGCGTAGACCCGGCGGGCGCCGCCCCAAAGGCCGATGATGAAGTACATGGGGATGAGTTGGATCTCCCAGAACACGTAGAACAGGAAGAGATCCATGGAGACGAACACGCCGAGCATCCCGGTCTCGAGCACCAAAAGGCTGATGAAGAAGGCCAGTCCGCGGTCCTTGATGGAGTTCCACGAGCCCAGGATGGCCACCACCGACAGGACCGTGGTGAGTAGGACCACGAGCAGGGAGATGCCGTCGACGCCCAGGTGGTACGAGACGCCCAGGCTGCCGATCCAACTGGAGTTCTCGACGAACTGGTAGTCGGCGGTGCCGCTCTGGAACTGGGTGGCCAGGAACAGAGAGAGGCCGAATGTCGCGATGGTGGTGACCAGGGCGGTGGTCCTGTAGGCATTGGGACGACCGCGCATGAACACGAGCATGACCAGAGCTCCCGCCAGAGGCAGGAAGGTCAGGAGCGAGAGCCCCCGGAAGCCTATCTGTGTCGCAAAGTCAAAGCCCACAAACTCACCCGATCTCCGTCGTCGCCCCTATGCGAACACGATCACAGTCACGATCACGAAGACCCCGATGAACATGCCCAGCAGGTAGTTCTGCACCTTGCCGGTCTGCAGCGGCCGCACGGCCAGGCCGGCGTGCTGCCACAGCCAGGCGGTGCCGTGCACGGCGCCGTCGATGACCTTCTCGTCGAAGTTGCGCCACACCCAGCGCGAGCCGTCCACCGTCAGCCGCACCACGGTGGCGGCATAGAACTCGTCCACGTAGAACTTGTTGTAGACCACCTTGTAGACCGGCCGCAGCTTGGCACCCACCAGCGCGGGCAGGTCGACGCGGCGAATGTACATCAGCCAGGCCAGCGCGATGCCGAGCATGGCCACTACCAGCGACGCCACCATGAGGGCGTAGTCGATGGCCTTCAGCCCGTGCTCCTCCACTCCCAGGATGTGATTGGCGGGGGCGAACACCGGCTCCAGGAACTTCTGGATGAGCCCCAGCTTGCCCGGAAGGCCCAGGAAGCCACCCAACAACGAGGCCACCGCCAACACGATCAGCGGCACGATCATCGACCAGGGGCTCTCGTGCACGTGCTTCTCGGTCTCCTCGTCCATGCGCGACTTCCCGAAGAAGGTCAGGAAGATCATGCGGAAGGTGTAGAAGGCGGTGATGAAGGCCGCCAGCAAGGCCCACCGCCCAGAGTAGGTACTTGCCGTCGCGCCACACCGCGCCCAGGATGTCATCCTTGGACCAGAAGCCCGCGAACGGGAAGATGCCCGAAAGGGCCAAGGCGCCGGCCACCAGGGTGTAGTAGGTGGCGGGGATGCGCTTGCGCAGGCCGCCCATCTTGTCCATGTCCTGCTCGCCCCGTAGCGAGTGGATAACAGCGCCTGCGCCCAGGAACAAAAGGGCCTTGAAGAAGGCGTGGGTAACGAGGTGGAAGATGGCTATCGACCAAGCCCCCACGCCCAGGGCCATGAACATATAGCCAAGTTGCGAGATGGTGGAGTAGGCCAGCACCTTCTTGATGTCCTTTTGACAGATGCCGATGATGGCGGCGAAGATGGCGGTGAAGGTCCCTACGGCCCCCACTACCAGCATCGCCGTGGGCGCGCTGGCGAAGATCACCGCGCTCCGAGCCACCAGATAGACACCGGCGGTGACCATGGTGGCGGCATGGATGAGGGCCGAGACCGGGGTGGGACCTTCCATGGCGTCGGGGAGCCAGGTATGCAGCGGGAACTGGGCCGACTTACCCATGGCCCCCATAAAGAGCAGCAGGGCAATGGCGATGAGCGTGCCCCCGCCGAACCCTCCCGCGCCCACCTGCTCGAACACCCCCACGTAGTCCAAAGTGCCGAAGGTGACGAAGATGAGCATCACGCCCAGGCCGAAGCCGAAGTCGCCCACCCGGTTGACGATAAACGCCTTCTTGCCGGCAGCGGCCGCCGCCGGCTTGTGGTAGAAGAAGCCGATGAGGTAGTAGGAGCAGAGCCCCACCGCTTCCCAGCCGAAGTACAGTAGAAGGTAGTTGCCGGCCAGCACCAGCGTCAGCATGCTGAAAGCAAAAAGGCTCAGGTAGGCGAAGAACCGGTAGTAGCCGGGATCGCCGCGCATGTATCCCCGCGAGTAGACGAAAATCAAGAAGCCTACTCCGGTGACCACCAGCAGCATGACGGCCGACAACTGGTCCAGCTGGAACGCGACGGGTACTTTGAAGCTGCCAACTGCGAACCACTTCCACAGCTCGACCACCACAGGCTCCTCGGCCCCCTGAATCTGGATGAAGGCGGCGACGGAAAGCCCAAACGAGCCCGGCCATGGCCAGGATGGGCAGAACGTGCGCCGACTCCTTGATCCACCAGCGGCCGAAGATCAGGGTGACAACAAAGGCCACCAGCGGCAGGGTCGGTATGAGCCAGATGTAGTTGGCCACCGCTGCCGACCTACCCTTTCATCCTGTCGAAGAGGTCGACCATGAGTGTCTGCCTGTTGCGGAACAGGGTGGTGGCGATAGCCAGGCCCACGGCCGCCTCAGCCGCGGCGATAGCCATGACGAAAAGCACGAAGTGCTGCCCCGCCAGGTTCTCGTGGAAGCGGGCGAAGCCCACCAGGTTGATATTGACGGCGTTCAGCATCAGTTCGATGGAGAACAGGATGATGAACAGGTTGCGCCGCATCAGCACCCCGGCTACGCCGATGATGAAGAGCGTCGCCGACAGGTAGAGATACCAGTCGACGGGGATAGGCATGTCGGCGGGAGTCGCTCCCATCGCGGCTACACCTCCTCCTCAGCGGCTTCGGCGGAGGGCTGCTCGCCGGGCCCCCAGGCCCGCGTGGCCCCAGCCGGCCGATTTCTCTTTCTTGACCAGCACGATCGCGCCCACCATAGCCACCAACAGGACCACCGACGCTACCTCGAAGGGCAGCAGCATGTTGTTGAAGAGAGCCTCGCCGAACACCTTGGTGCTGCCCCCGGCCTCAGTGATCGCTTCGGGGCCGAACCCGCCTCGTACCGAGGTGAAGGTCACTCCGGCCAGCACCACCACGAACTCCGCCAGCACCAGCACCGACAGCCCCAGTCCCACCCAGCGTTGCCGGCGATGCGTTTGCTCCTCCTGCTCGAAGGTACGCAGGTTGAGCAGCATGATCACAAAGACGAACAGCACCATGATGGCGCCCGCGTACACCAGGATCTGCACCACAGCCAGGAAGTAGGCCTGGGTGAGGAAGAAGATGGCGGCCACATTGAGGAAGGTAAACACCAGCAACAGCAAGGCGTGCACCATGTTCTTGCGGGTGATGACCCCCACGCCGCCGGCGGCGGCCAGGAAAGCGAAGACGAGAAAAAGCACCTTCTCGGTCATGACCGACCGTCCTTCGTGCCGGCGCGCGCCGCCCCGGTGTCCGCGGGCAGCGCGCCGCTCGCAGGCGCCTCGGCGCCGACCGACATCGCCCCGTCCACCGGCAGCGCGAACAGCTCCTTTTGTGCGTACACCTGATTCGCGAGCAACTTCTCCTTGTCGAGGGCGAAGTCGCTCTTGTCGAAGGTGGCGAGCTCGTAGTGCCGGGTCATGACGATGGCCGCCTCGGGACAGACCTCCTCGCACAAGCCGCAGAAGATGCAGCGCGACAGATCCAGGTCGAAGCTGGCCGGACGGCTGCGCCCCTCTGGCATCTGCTCGCCCACGATGCTGATGCAGCGCGACGGGCAGATAGTGGCGCAGAGCATGCAGGCCACGCACTTGGTGTCGTTGGTCGCGGGGTCGGTCAGCAGTGCCTGGACCCCCCTGAAGCGCGGATAGGTCTGCAGCTTCTCCTTGGGGTACTCCACGGTGACCTTGTCCACCACAAAGTAGGTGCCGGTGACCGACATGCCCCGCAGGATGTCGACGAAGGCGCCCTTCTTGATGACGTCGATCAAGCCCATGTCAGTCCACCACGCTCACCACGATAGCCGTGACCACCAGGTTGGCTAACGACAAAGGCAGCAGCACTTTCCAGCCGATGGACATAAGCTGGTTGTAGCGATAGCGGAAGATGGTCCAGCGCACCCACATGTACAGGAACATGAAGGCGAAGACCTTGAGAAAGAGCCAAACGGGGCCCGGGATGATGTTCCATGATTCGAACGGAGCGCGCCACCCCCCGAAGTAGAGCGTCGAGATGATGGCCGATATGACCACCATGTTCACGTACTCGGCAAACATGAACATGCCCCAGCGCATCCCCGAGTACTCGGTCAGATGTCCGGCCACCAGTTCCTGCTCGGCCTCGGCCAGGTCGAAGGGAGTGCGGTTGAGCTCCGCGATGCTGGCTATGAAGAAGATCAGTCCCGCCCACGATCTGCGGATAGAAGTACCAATGCCAGAAGGCGCCTTTTTGAGCGTCGACGACGTCCACCAGGCTCATCGACCCGGCCATGAGTATGACCCCCACCACCGCGAAGCCCATGGCCAACTCGTAGGAGATCATCTGGGCGCCGGCCCGCAGGCCTCCAAGCAGCGAGAAGTTGTTGTTTGACGACCAACCGGCCAGCACGAACCCGTAGACCGCGATGGCCCCCATAGCCAGGAACAGCACGATGCCGGAATCGAAGTTGGCGATCACCCAGTCGAAGCGGTGTCCGAACAGGTTGGGCTCGCCCCCCACCGGGCCGAAAGGCAGCACGGCCATGACCAGGAAGGCAGGGACGAAAGCGATGTAGGGCGCCAAGCCGGAATACCCGCTTGTCCGCCCTGGCCGGGATCAGATCCTCCTTGGAGAGAAGCTTGAGGATGTCGCCGAACGACTGGAACGAGCCCCAGGGCCCCAGGTAGGTGGGACCCACCCGTCCCTGGAAGAAGCCGGCGAACTTGCGCTCGAAGAAGATGGCAAAGGCCACGATGAGGATGATCAGCACCGGCATCAAGACGGCCTTGATGAGCAGGAAGATGAGCTGGGCTACGGGATCGCTCATGGCAGCCTGCCGGGAAACCAAGCCCCGCACCCAGGGTGCGATGGGTATGCGCAAGAGAAGGACGCAGGGAGCGCGAATAGCAGGGCTATTTGCGCGACTGAGGACGCGCTATGGCGCCGCCCAGTGCAGCCTGAGGGCCGCGGCTTGATTTTCCGGCAGGCGCTCAACGGTCACAGTCTCCCAGTACCACGTCGACGCTGGCGAAGATGGCCACCATGTCGGCGATCATCTCTCCCTCCACCAAGAGCCGGCACCGCCTGGCCGTGGTAGAAGCTCGGGGTGGCGAAATGCACGCGGGCGGGCTTCGCGCCGCCCTCCGACCGGATGTACACGCCCATCTCACCTTTGGGCACCTCGATGGCCTGGTAGACCTCGCCCTTGGGCACCTGTGGCCCCTGGAACACCTGGTAGAAGTCTTGGATCATCGCGGCCGAGTCGCGCAGCACGTTCTTCTTGACCGGCAGAGTGTGGGCCGCGTCTCGGGCGACGAACGGTCCGTCGGGAAGGTTGTCCAGGCACTGACGGATGATCTTGCACGACTCCCGGATCTCTTTCATGCGGACCAAGAAGCGGTCGTACACATCGGCGTTGTACTCCACCGCCACTTCGAAGTCCACTTCGTCGTAGGCCGCATAGGGCTCGTCCTTGCGCAGGTCGCGCGCCACCCCGGCCGCGCGCAGCGGTGGTCCGGTGACTCGCCAGGCAAAGCAGTCCTCGGAGGTGAAGATGCCCACGCCCTTGGCCCGCTTGTAGTAGATGCGGTTGTGCTTGACGATGCGCTCGTACTCGGCCACCCGCTTGGGCAGGAAGTCGATGACCTTGCGGCAGCGGTGGTCGAAGCCGTCGGGCAGGTCTTTGGCCACCCCGCCGATGCGGGCGAAGGAGTGGGTGAGCCGGGCGCCGGTGAGCATCTCCAGCAGGTCGAGCACGTACTCGCGGTCGCGGAAGCAGATGCAGAAGAAGGTCTGCGTGCCCAGGTCCATGATGTGGATGCCCAGCCACATGATGTGATTGGAGATACGACACAGTTCGTGCGCGATGGTGCGGATGTAGCGGCCGCGGGCGGGCACCTCTACGCCCATGAGCTTCTCGGCCGCTTCGCAGAAGCCGTGGTTCATGGCGAAGCCGGCGATGTAGTCCAGCCGGTCGGTGAGCGGGATGATCTGGTGGTAGGTGCGCTCTTCGCAGAGCTTCTCCACCCCACGGTGCAGGTTGCCTATCTCAGGGCGCACCGCCACGATGACCTCGCCGTCCAGATCGAGCTCGGCCCGGTATACCCCGTGCATGGACGGATGCTGAGGGCCCATGCTGATAGTCATGACCTCGCCGCCGGGCGCCGAGCGCCTGCGGCTCTTGGCCTTGCGCTGCTTGAGCTCCTCCAGGGTGGGGCGGCCGGCCACGACGCCGCCGGAGCCCACCGCCGGCGCGGCGCCGTGAACCGCGGCGGCGCCGTGTGCCGACACTGCCGCCTCGTGGGCGTCGTGTGCGGTGCTCATCTAGATCTTGCCCCGCAGGTCGGTGCGGATGCGCCCACCAACGGTACCCTGGAGCGGGAAGTCCTTGCGCAGCGGAAATCCTTCGAAGTCCTCGGTGGTGAGCAGCCGGCGCAGGTCGGGATGCCCCTCGAACACTATGCCGAACATCTCCCAGGCCTCGCGCTCGTCGAACCCGGCCGACGGCCACAGCCCGGTGACCGTGGCCAGCGCCGCCCCTTCGGCCAAAGCGGTCTTGATCCGCAGACGATGGCCGTGGGTGTGGCTGGTCAGGTGTGCGACCACCGCGAACGGAGCCGCGGAGCGCTCCGGCAGGTGATCACCCAGCAGGCAGTCCAGCTGGTCGAAAGCGAGCGCGGGCAGTCTCCTTGCAGGCCCGCAGCACCTCGACCCAGTCGACCGGCGCCACCGAGAAGGTGAGTTCGCCCCGGTATTCCGCCCGCTCGAGCAGCCGCGCCCCAAAGCGCGCCTCGAGCTGCGCGACCCCCTGGAGCAGGGTCGCGGCGAAAGGACTGTCTGCCGGGCTGCCGGCGCTCACAGTCGCAGGCCGCCCGCGGCCGCTTCGAGGTCGGCGATGGCATCGCGGGCGGGGATGCGGCGCAGCCCGTCATAGGCATGCCGGCTCTCTTTGATGCGGTCTCTGATCATCTCCAGGCCCTGCCACAAGGCCTCAGGACGAGGCGGGCAACCTGGTACGTAGACATCCACCGGGATCAGGCTGTCGATGCCCTGCACAACGTTGTACGTATCCCAGATATTCCCGGATATGGCGCAGGAGCCCATGGCGACCACCCACTTGGGATCGGGGATCTGCTCATAGAGCCGCACCACTCGGGGAGCCATCTTGGCACTGCACCACCCGGCCACGATCATGCCGTCGGCCTGGCGCGGCGAGGCCCTCATGGCCTCCATGCCAAAGCGGGACATGTCGAAACGCGACCCGCCCAGAGCCATCATCTCGATGGCGCAACAGGCTAGGCCGAAAAGGAGGGGCCAGAACGAGAAGCTCCGGCCAAAGCCCAGCACCCGCTCGATCTGCACCGGCATAGCGATGCCGCCGGGCAGCAGCACGGGACCCCCCAAGGTCTCTTCCGCGTCAAGCGCATCCGGTGTGTCCCCGGCACCCGGCGTCCACAATCCTCCCGACCTCATTCCCACTCGAACACGCCTTTCTTCCAGGCGTAGACGTACCCCACGAGAAGGATGGCCATGAACACGAACATCTCCACCAGGGCAGGGGTGCCAAGGGCGCGGAGAGAGATCGCCCAGGGATAGATAAACACCGCTTCAAGATCGAACAGCACGAACAGCACGGCCACCAAGTAGTAGTGAACGTTGAAAGGGGCCCGGGCGTCGGCCTTCGGAAGCACGCCGCATTCATAGGGCAGACCTTTGTTGGGGTTGGTGCTCTTGGGAGAAAGCAGGTGCGAGATCGAAACGAACGCGACCGCCATCACTGCCCCGATGGCCAGCATGATGCCAAACTGTATGACCAAATCGATGGTCGGATTAACCAAGCGAGCACCTCACAGCGGGAGCCAGCGGGAGCGAAGCATAGGTCGCCGGCCGCTCTGATGGCAGCCTCAACCACGCGTTTGACGATAACAAATCGTCCGCCTACGCGCAACGAGCCTGACCACCGCAGGTCAACGTTGTGCCCTAGGCTATACTTGCTCGCGCGCCGGGCTCATGAGCACGTCTTCTTGTGCGATAGGGTGGAACTGCAAGCCGAGGATATGAGTGAGTAAGAACCCTACCAAGGCGATGCCCCTGATGGGGCATCTTGGCGAAATCCGCAAACGCCTCACGTACGTCGGGATCATCGTCGTGATCTTCGTGATCGCGGCGTTCATCGAGAACAAGTACGTCTTCAAGGTGCTCATGCACCCTCTGCATGCCACCAGTGTCGACAAACTCACAGTCCTGGGCCCCACTGAGGCCTTCATGCAGATTCTCAAGGTGTCTATCTATGCAGGGCTGATTTGCGCGTTGCCCGTCATTCTCTACCATTTCTGGGCCTTCGTGATGCCGGCGCTCTACGAGAACGAGCGACGCAACGTTATTCCTTACACCGCCGCCACCACCTTCCTCTTTCTGGGTGGAGTGGCATTCGCCTACTTCATCGTGCTGCCGGTGGGGCTCAAATTCCTCATCGGATACGGGGGCGATGCCTTCTACCACCTGCTCCAGGCCGATCGGTACACCACCTTCGTGGCGACCTTCCTTCTGGCCTTTGGCGTGGTGTTCCTGCTGCCCCTAGTGATGATGCTGCTTGCCTGGGCCGGCCTGGTCAACCACATCATCCTGCGCAAAGTGCGCAAGTACGCGGTCCTTGTCGAAGCGGTGGTCGCGATGGTCTTGACTCCCAGCCAAGACCCTCTGAGCATGATGCTCATGCTTCTGCCTCTCATACTCTTGTACGAGGTCGGCATCTGGCTGGCCAAGATGGCCACCAAACGCAAGACCAAACACGCGGCGGCCGCGGAATCTGAGCGCGAAGCCGCCAAGGCCACAGCTGCCGCCGCCGCTGCCGCGGCCGCAGCCGCGGCTGAAAGCGCCCCCGGCGCACCTGACGTCGACGGAGGCTGATCCCCCTCGTCCCCCGCAGTTCTATCCTTGCACCGCACCCGCCCATGGTGTTACCATCCTACCTATGACGGAGAAGAAACGGGTGCAACCTGCAGAGAGTACGTCCGGCCCGGCCGGGGTCAAGCTCCAGCCCGTCACTCCGCGCACGATTTCCGACCAAGTGGCCGAGCAGTTGCGTGGTCTCATCACGTCCGGTGAATACAGCGCCGGTGACCGCATCCCGGCCGAGCGCGACCTGGCCCTCAACCTAGGAGTCGGCCGCCCGGCGGTGCGCGAAGCGCTGAGAGAGCTCAAAGCCCAGGGGTATCTGGTATCCGGCCGGGGCGCCCAGGGCACTACGGTGGCCAACCTCCCCACGCCCAGTTTCTCCGCGCCCCTCTCGTCGCTCTTGGGCACAGGTGCAGAGCGCATCATCGAACTCATGGAGGTACGTAGCGCCGTAGAAATCGAGGCGGCGGGCCTTGCCGCCCGCAGGGCCAACCTCGAGGATCTCCACAAGCTGTCGATCCTCCTGACCACACCCGGCGAGGTGCTTTCGCCAGAAGAGGATATGGCCTTCCACACCGCCATAGCCGAAGCCACCCACAATGCCATGTTCGAACGGGTGATCCAGGAGCCGGTAGATCTGCTGCACGACCACATGGCGGCGATCTTCGACGTGTACTATCGCGAGCCTGGCGGAGCCATCGCCCTCCAGCAGCAGCACGATGCCATCAGACGAGCCATCCGCTCGGGCGATGAAGAGAAGGCCCGGCAGGTCATGCGCCATCACCTAGACTATGTTGCTCGGGGCCTGGCCCAGCTGGTGGGGGCCGGCCGCGTAATACGGCTGGTCTTCATCGACCTCGACGGCACCCTCCTTTCCGGCCCGCGGCACATCTCCGAGAGAGCCAGGCGCACCATCGCCGACGTGCGCGAGGCCGGAGTGGAAGTGGTACTGGTATCTTCCCGTCCGCCGCGAGACGTCCGCCCCTTCCATCAGCAGCTCCGGCTGATGACTCCGGTCATAGCCTGCAACGGGGCCATCTTGTGGAACGAGCCGGCGCGGGCCGGCCTCTCCCACGCTCCGGTCGCACCGGAACTGGCGGCCGAGGTGGTGGCGCTGGGTCGGAGCCTGGGCGCGGTGGCCAACCTGGAGAGCGACGACGAGTGGTTCACCGACCGAGTGGGCAATCTCGAGCGAGATGCGATCGTCGACTACGAGGTGTCCGATCCGCACGGGGTGGGGACCGTGGACGAGATGCTTCGCGCGGGCGAGCCCATCGACAAAGTCTTTCTCGATCTTCGCGAACTCGACGATGACTCGGCCAAGAGCGCCCTCACCACCATCCAGCGCGTGTTCGGCCGGCAGGCCAACATCTACGAGACCACGCCGGGAGTGGTGGACGTCACTTCGGCCGACGCCTCCAAGGTGGCAATGGCTCAGCAGTTGGCCAGACGCATGCAGGTGCCGGCGGAGCAGACCCTGGCCATCGGCGACCACGACAGCGACGCAGCTCTGCTGCAATGGGCCGGCATCGGGGTGGCTATGGGAAACGCGAGCCCGGCGGCCAAGGCGGCGGCCGACGTGATCACCTCCTCCAACTTGCGCGATGGAGTGGCCGAGGCCCTGGAGCAGTATCTGCTGGGTCGCAAGTCCGGAGGGCCCAACGTGAGCGTGCCCAGACCAAGCCTGGTGGGCGAGTAGGGACCATCCGGCAGGCCAGCAGCCTCTGACGCGGGGTTCAGGCGCTATACACCGAACCGAGAGACCGCTCCCGCCGTCTGAGCACCCATTTCTGGATCTCGATGACCCAGAAGATGACAGAACTAAGAGCGACCGCGATCAGGACGTGCCCCACGTCGAGGGCCTGCGTTTTAAACAGACCCTGCATGAACGGCACGTAGATGAGCGCTACCTGCAAGGCCAGAGTGGCAAGCACAGCCCAGAAGAGGGCGCGGTTGGAGTAGGGCCCTTCTGTGAAGACCGATGCTCGGTCAGAGTGTATGGCCATCACGTGGAACATCTGCGAGATGGTCATCACCGTGAACAACATGGTCTGCCAAGTGTCGTCTCCCGCCCGCCATAAGACAAAGCCGGTCAGCAGCGCGACAGCGCCCATCACAGGCCCGGCCCAAAGAATATGAGTCCCCAGACCGCGGGCAAAGATGCTTTCGCCGGGCGGATGGGGGGGACGGCGCATAACGTCGCTCTCCGGTGGCTCAAAGCCCAGGGCAAGAGCGGGCAAGCCGTCGGTCACGAGGTTCATCCACAGGATCTGGAGAGGAAGCAGTGGCAACGGCATACCCAAGAAAGGAGCGGCCAGCATGACCGCCAGTTCGCCGACATTGGTGGCCATGAGGTACTTGATGAACTTTCGGATGTTGTCGTAGATGGCGCGGCCTTCCTTGACCGCTGCCACGATCGTGGCAAAGTTGTCGTCGAGCAACACGATATCCGCGGCCTCTTTGGCGACATCGGTGCCCGTGATCCCCATGGCCACGCCGATGTTCGCCTTGCGAAGAGCGGGAGCGTCGTTGACCCCATCCCCCGTCATGGCCACTATCTGCCCAGTATCTTGAAGGGCCTGGACGATCTTCAGCTTCTGCTCGGGAGCGACCCGGGCAAAGACCGAAATGTCGCCAACGATCTGCTCCAACTCGGGCAACGTGAGACGATCAAGGTCGGCGCTCGTAAGCACCCGAAAGCCCTCCGCTTCGGTCTCGGCCTGAGTGACGATGCCCACCTGGACGGCGATGCTGGTAGCCGTGAGCGGATGGTCGCCGGTGATCATGACCGGGCGAATGCCGGCCGCCCTTGCGGTCATGACCGCGTCTCGAGCTTCGGCCCGCGCCGGATCGATCATGCCCACCAGGCCTACGAAGACCGCTCCCTCTTCCCATTCGCCTGGGTCTCCGGCTCGTTGCCGTTCGTCCAGAAGCCTGAACGCCAGCCCCAACACCCTCGTGCCCCGTTGGGCCATACGGGTGTTCGCCTCTTCGACCCGTGCTCTGACAGACTGGTCGAGCGGAACAGCTTTCTCCCCATCCCACACGGTAGTGGAGATAGCAAGAATGGAATCCATCGCCCCCTTGGTGAAACTGACGAACCCCAGATCCGGGTCGCTGTGAAGAGCGTCGCTCAAGCCCTCGAGACCTACCATCGGTTCCATCGGCAGAGCATGGACCGTCGTCATGAGCTTGCGCTCGGAATCGAAGGGGATCTCGGCGACCCTGGGAAAATGATCCTCGAGATCGGCTTTGAGCAGACCCAACCGCGCTGCGGCCATGACCAGCGCGCCCTCGGTAGGGTCTCCGATGGACCGCAACTCGCTACCCGCGGCCCCGCCCTCTTGGCCGGCGCCCGCGGTCACCAGTAGCGAGTCGTTGCAGAGGGCCCCTCCGGCCACCAACAGGGCCACTGCGGGCTTGTCTCGGAGTAGAGGTGCGGACTGGCCGGCATCCGACGCGGCGAGCGGAGCAAGGCGCCCGCGCGAGACGGCTTCCACCAGGTCGACTTCGTGGCCCGCGGCGTCAAGGATGACCACAGTCATGCGATTCTCGGTGAGAGTCCCGGTCTTGTCGGAGCAGATCACCGTGACCGATCCCAAGGTCTCCACGGCGGGCAGCTTGCGAATGAGTGCCTGTCTGCGCAACATCCGCTGGGCGCCCAGCGCCAGCGCGATGGTGACGATCGCCGGCAAGCCCTCCGGCACGGCGGCCACGGCCATGCTCACCGCCGTCAAGAGCATGATCCGCACGCCCTGCCCCTGGATGAGACCTTCCGCGAAGATGATCGCCACAAGCACCAGCGCCGCCAGCGCCAACCACCGGCCGAGTTGGCTAAGCCGTTTCTGCAGCGGAGTGGCCTCACGGGTAACGCTCTGGAGCATACCAGCGATCCGGCCCAACTCGGTATCCATACCGGTGGCTACGACGACCGCTTCAGCTCTCCCGTACGAGGCCGCGGTACCCATGAAGACCATGTTGAGCCGATCGGCCAAGGGAAGCTCGGGCTGAGGCAGAGGGGCGACGGTCTTCTCAACCGGCTCGGACTCACCGGTGAGGGCCGATTCCTGCACGCGCAGGTTGGCCGACTCGATCAGCCGGCAGTCGGCCGGGATCAGATTACCGGCTTCCAGGAGGACGACATCGCCCACTACCAGCTCACGAGCCGGGATTTCCTCCACCTGACCCGCCCGCCTCACCCGCACCACGGGGGTGGCCAACTTGCGCAGGGCGAGCATCGTCTTCTCGGCGCGGTACTCCTGACGAAAACCCAGAACGGCATTGAGGATGATGATGGCCACGATGGCGATCGCATCCTCGTAGTCACCCAGAGCGGCGGAGGCGATAGCCGCGACGACCAGGATGACGATGAGAAGCGAGGTGAACTGCTCGGCCAGGATGCGCCAGGGACTCTTGGCACCAGAATCAACCAGCTCGTTGGGGCCTTGCTCGGCCAGCCGCCGACCAGCATCGTCTCCGCTGAGACCACTTCGCGATGGAGTCCCCGCTTGAGACAGGGCCTCGGCAATCGTAATCCGATGCCAGTCGGTCAAATTGCTTCCTACGGTCGAAGGGCGCTAGCCGCCGCAACCCGGGCGGGCTCGAGCAGTATACCAGGGGTCAATATAACACTGTGGCTTGCCAGATCTTGATTGTGGGGGACCACCAGAGGCTCCTCCCACCGTCCCGCCCGAGGCGAGTTGCCTTCAGTCTCGCGCACCGACCGCCGGTGCGGTATTGTGGAAAAAACGACGCGAAACCGCCCAGGTCCTTGACGGCACAAAACGGGGGTGCTCCGATGTTTTGCACTGCGTGTGGCAGCCATATCCCAGAAGACAGTCGCTTCTGCGGCAACTGCGGCACTCCGGCCAACCAGGCATCCGCCGCGCCGGCGGGCCCGAAACCAGGCGCTCCAGCGGGTGGCGGGTTCTCCGCCCCGCCCCGGGCGCAATACCTACCTCCGGGAGCATCGTTTCCTCCGCCGCCCGCTAAACCGGACCGTACGATTCTGTGGATCGCCGTGTCCGCGGCGGTGGTCGTACTCGCCGCCGCCGGCATAATCATCCCGCTTGCCCTGAGAGACAAAGGCGGCGACACCAGCTCGACCACGGGAAGCGTCACCACCACGGTTGTCGCAAGCACCACCAGCTCCGAGCCACCAACTTCTACCGCGCCCGTCACCTCAACGGAGACCACCAGCACCACCGCGGCCGCCGCGGATGAATGGGTGGAAGTAGACATCCCGGGCGGTCCGTGGACCGCGAGCGATGTCGCGGTTTCCGACGAGGCCGTTCTGCTCAACACGTCTACCGACACCGAGTCACGACTCACCGCGGTCATGCTCGACTCCGGCGACGTGATCGAGCTGACAGCGGCCGAGGCCATGTGGGGCATGGACATCGATGGCGACGTCGCCGTGTGGTGGGAGGGAGCTGCTTTTGACGACGTTGCTGGGATGTGGACCGAGCAGCATATCTACTCGTTCCACCTTCCCGACGGCCCCCGCTCTGAGATCACGGCGGGAGCAGGAGTCCGCATCGGTTCGCCCCAAGTGGCTTTGCCCTACGTAACCTGGGTGGAATCGGCTCCCTGGGCCGTCAGCCCCGATGAGTACTGGACTGAGCGCATATTGATGACGCGGGTGAACGGCAGCGGAGCGCCCACCGGCGGCGTGACCGAGATGGTGCCCATGGCACTTGCCTTTGCGATGGGCGACTCCGGCTGGCAATACAGCCTCTCGCGCACATGCCTGGCCTGGGAGAATGGCGATGCAGCAGCCGGTGACGACCCGGGCACCAATGTGATCGAGATCGACACCGACAGCCACGGTTCGATAGGGGACAACGCATGGCAGCCGTCGCTTTGGCAGCACACGCTGGTGTACTCGGATGACGGCCTCAAAATCACCGACCTAAGCGTGGGAGGAGTACACGACTTCGCTCCCGGAGGCTATTTCCCCACCGCCGGGCCCGACTTTGCCACGTACTACCGAATGGTCGGCGCGGGCACCGAGATCGTAGCGCGCGCGTACAACGGCAGCTATGAGCAGGTCTTGGGCATCAATCCCGATCAGCCCTGGTTCTGCCCGCCCATCTCAGTGTCGCCCAGCTACATAGCCTTCGTGATCGGGGACGAGGTGCACCTGTTCAAGTGGAGCTAGTCTGAGGGCTAAGTTGAGGCCGGCTCTCGCCGGCGCGCGGGACACCCTGCTAGGCGCCGCCGCTGTAGGAGCCCCAGGTCCAGTCTTTGACCAGGGGCATGTCATCGCCGTGCTCGCGGATGTACTGCCCGTGGTCCACGTGGATGTCGCGCACCATTTGGCGCACTCCAGCCACGCGTTGAGCCAAACCGGGCACCCGGTCGATCACGTCGCGGGCCAAACTGAAGCGGTCCAACTCGTTCAGCACCACCATGTCGAACGGGGTAGTGGTGGTCCCCTCCTCCTTGTAACCTCGCACATGCAGGTTGTCGTGGTTGGTGCGCCGATAGGTAAGCCGGTGGACGAGCCAGGGATAACCGTGATAGGCGAAGATCACGGGTTTGTCCACAGTGAACAGGCTGTCGAAAGCCTCGTCGGAGAGCCCATCGGGATGTTCCTCCTGGGGCTGCAGGCACATGAGATCGACCACGTTGACCACACGCACCTTGAGGTCGGGCACATGCTTCCGCAAGAAGTCGACCGCGGCCAGGGTCTCCATGGTGGGCACGTCACCCGCACAGGCCATCACCACGTCGGGCTCGCCGTCACAGTTGCCCGCCCACTCCCAGATGCCGATGCCGGCGCTGCAGTGCCGTATGGCCGAGGCCATGTCCAGCCACTGCGCTTCCGCCTGTTTGCCGGCCACGATCACATTGACCAGGCTCCGGCTACGCAGGCACTTGTCGGTGACACACAGCAGGGTGTTGGCATCGGGAGGCAAGTAGACCCGGGTAACCGACCCCTTCTTGGTGAGAACGTGGTCGATGAAACCCGGGTCCTGGTGGGAGAAGCCGTTGTGATCCTGACGCCACACGTGTGAAGTCAGCAGATAGTTGAGAGAGGCCACCGGGCGCCGCCAGGCGATCTCCTCGCACACGTCCAGCCACTTGGCATGCTGGTTGAACATGGACGAGACGATGTGGATGAAGGCTTCGTAGCAGGAGAAGAAGGCGTGCCGCCCCGTCAGGAGATAGCCCTCCACCCAGCCCTGGATGGTGTGCTCACTCAGTATCTCCATGACCCGGCCGGTCGGGGAGAGTCGGTCGTCGCCGGGGATCATTTCGGCCATCCAAGTGCGCGGGGTGACTTCCAGGACGGCTCCCAAGCGGTTGGATGCCGTCTCATCGGGGCCGAACAGACGGAAGTCCTTGGAGTCGAGGTTAAGGCGCATAACCTCAGCCAAGTAGGCACCCATGACCTTGGTGGCCTCGCCCACCACACCACCGGGCGCCGGCACGTCCACCGCGAAAACGCGGTAGTCCGGCAGCTCCAGGTCGCGCAGCAACAGACCACCGTTGCTGTGGGGGTTGTCGCTCATGCGCCGGGTGCCGTGCGGTGCCAATTCCGCCAGCTCGGGAAGTAGCCTGCCGGTCTCATCGAAGAGTTCCTCGGGCTTGTAGCTGCGCATCCAGTCTTCGAGCAACTGGATGTGCGCGTCGGTCATATCCGAGAAGGGCACTTGGTGCGAGCGGAAAGTCCCCTCGGTCTTCAGGCCGTCCACGGTCTTCGGGCCGGTCCAGCCCTTGGGCGTCACCAGCACGATCGCCGGCCAGGCCGGGCGCTCGGTTACACCACCCTCCCGCGCGCACTTCTGGATGACCTTGATCTCATCCAACACCTGGTCCATAGTGGCGGCCATCAACTCATGCATCGTGGCGGGATCGTCGCCTTCGACGAAGTAGGGCTTGTATCCACTGCCGCGCAGGTAGTCGGCCAGCTCCGCCCGGTCCACCCGGGCAAACACGGTGGGGTTGGCGATCTTGTAGCCATTGAGGTGGAGGATGGGCAACACGGCCCCGTCCACAGCCGGGTTGAGGAACTTGTTCGACTGCCAGGAGGCGGCCAAAGCGCCGGTCTCGGCTTCGCCGTCGCCCACGACACAGGCGACGATGAGCTCGGGGTTGTCAAAGGCGGCCCCGTAGGCGTGTGACAGGCAGTAGCCCAGTTCCCCGCCCTCGTTGATAGACCCCGGCGTCTCGGCGGCTACATGGCTGGGGATCCCCCCGGGGAAAGAGAACTGCTTGAACAGACGCTGCATCCCCGTTTCGCTCTGCGATATATGGCTGTAGTACTCGCTGTAGGTGCCCTCCAAATACGCGTTGGCCACCATGGCCGGCCCCCCGTGACCCGGCCCGCAGATGTAGATCATGTCGAGGTCGCGGTCCTTGATTACCCTGTTCAAATGAGCGTAGACGAAGCTCAGACCGGGGCAAGTACCCCAGTGTCCGAGGAGACGGGCCTTGATGTCGTCGTGGCACAGGGGCCGGCGCAGGAGCGGATTCTCTTTGAGGTATATCTGTCCGACCGCTAGGTAGTTGGCTGCGCGCCAGTAGGCATTGATCTTATCCAGGGAAGCGGAGTCGAGTGGCATCTATTCCTCCGGTCTACAGGTGTCAACCGCTTCGGCATCCTCGAAGGCATCGGGGCCGGATTTCTCCGGCAGCCCGCTGCCAAAAACCAGAGTGTAGGTGTGCCGGGCGATCATCAGGTCTTCGTTAGTAGGCACCACCATCACCCGACACCGGCTCTCGTCGGAGCTGATGGTCAGGGTCTGATCTTTGTTGCGCGCCGGGTCGAGCTCGACGCCGAGATGTTCGAGTCCCCGGCATATGAGGGCGCGGACAAGCGGAGCGTTCTCGCCAATGCCGGCCGTGAAGACCAGCAGATCAAGACCTCCCAAGACCGCGGCAAGGGAGCCGACGGTCTTGCGCGCCTGATAGCAGTACATCTCCACAGCCTGGGCCGCCGCCTCGTTGCAGGTGGCCCGTAGCCCCAGCAGAGTCTCCATGTCGGCCGTCTCGCCGGACACTCCCTTCAAGCCGCTCTCCTTGTCCAGCAGACGCTCCAGGGTCTCAGAATCGTAGCCCCATTCGCGCTGCAGATAGAGCAGCACCCCGGGATCCAAATCACCGCTGCGGGTGCCCATCATGAATCCCCCCATGGGGGTCATGCCCATGGTAGTGTCCATCGGCCGCCCGTTCAGACAAGCGACCATGCTCGCCCCATTGCCCAAGTGGGCAATTATCGCGCGGCCCCCGGCTCGGTTGCCCAATACGCTAAGAACATACTCGTACGAGAGCCCATGGAACCCGTACTTGTGCACTCCCTGCTCGAAGAACTGTCGGGGCAAGGCCAACCGGCTGGCGACCTCTGGCATGCGCGCGTGGAAGCCGGTGTCGAAGCAGGCCACCTGAGGCAACCCCGGGCGCTGAGCACACAGGGCGTCGATCACACGTAGGCTCGCCGGCATATGCAGAGGCGCCCATGCCGTGTGCTCGCGCAGGTCCTCCAGCACATCCGGGACAAGCATGCGCGGTGTGAGGTAGTGAGGTCCCCCGTGCACCACGCGGTGCCCGACGGCCTCGATCGAAGGGACGCTCCTACCAGAGAGCGCGGCCAGAACCTGCTCGATGGCATCCTCATATTCCACATCGGGCAGCAGGCGATCAAGGAACAGGCTGCCCTGTCCGTCCGCGAACCATATGCGGCCCTTGCCCTGCCCGATCCCCTCAACCGCTCCTCGGGCCAGGAGTTCCTGGTCCAAGCCTTGACGTTCGCTCAAGCCCACCTCGTATAGATGAAACTTCAGCGACGAAGACCCGCTGTTGATGCACAGGATCGTCTGCGACTCGATCATGAGGTCATCGCCTTTCGTCGCTCGCCCTGGGTGCTCGGACGCTTCAGTTCGCTCCAGCGGAAACAATCCACTGTGTGATCGTTTACCATGCCGGTTGCCTGCATATGCGCATACATGATAGTCGGTCCGACGAACCGGAACCCGCGCTTCTTTAGATCGACACTCAGGCGCTCAGCCGCTACCGTCTTGACCGGGATCTCCTCGATGCAACGCCAGTCGCCAGGCAGGGTCTCTCCGTCGACAAACTGCCAGACATATTCGTCGAAACTGCCGAACTCCCCTTGTATCTGCAAAAATGCCTGCGCGTTAACAATCGCCGCCTTGATCTTGAGCCGATTGCGCACGATCCCCGAGTCGCCCAGCAAACGCTCAACATCCGCCTCCCCAAAAGCAGCGACCTTCGACGGATCAAAGCCCGCGAATGCCCGCCGGTAGCCCTCCCGCTTCCGCAGGATCGTCAGCCAACTTAGACCGGCCTGCGCTCCCTCCAGAACCAGGAACTCGAACAGAAGCCGGTCGTCGTGCACCGGCACTCCCCACTCCTCGTCGTGATAGGCGATGTAGAGGGGGTCCTCCCCGGCCCAGGCGCAGCGCGTCAGCGTACTCATTGTTCGAATGTAGCACAGCCCGGTCACCCGCCGAGAACCGCCGACACGCGCAGACGGTATGATGAGCGACGTGAGCAAGACCCCACAGCAGAGACACCTGGACCCCACACCGCATTCCAGCCCGACAGCGACGCCGTGCGGCTGACGCGCAGCCCCTCATACCGCTGGGTCATACTGGCCGTAGCCTTCTTGGGCATCTTCGGGGCGGCCGGCCTCAGCCGCTTTGGCTACAGCGCCGTGCTGCCCGATATGCAGAAGACCCTGGGGCTGAGCGGAGCCGAATCCGGATCGCTGGCGTCGTGGAATCTTGCCGGCTACACCATCATGGCCCTGGTGGGAGGCTTTCTGGCCTCGCGTTTCGGCGCCCGCAAAGTTGTGACCATCGGCATGGTGGTCACCGCGGCGGGCATGCTGCTGACCGGCCTCTCCGCAAACCTGGCCACGGCTTCGGCCGCGCGCCTGCTGACCGGCTTGGGCAACGGTGTGGTGATGGCCCCTTCGGTAATGCTCATATCATCCTGGTTTGACACCCGCCAGCTTGGACTGGCATCGGCGATCGCCTCCTCAGGGACGGGTCTCGGGCTGGTGGTAGCGGGACCGTTGGTACCCCGCATCATCGCGGACAGCGGCGAGGCGGGGTGGCGCATCTCCTGGTACGTCTTCGCCGCTGTGGCGCTCTTCATGGCGCTCTTGACGGTGATCCTCGGACGCGACCGGCCCTACCGCGCCCCCGGCGCAGACCCGCCGCAAGACGCTACCCGTCGAACCCAACGAAAGTCCATCCGCTCCGATTTGCGCGAGGTGCTACGCTCACGCTATGCCTGGCACCTGGGGCTCATCTATGTGCTCTACGGTTTTGCCTATCTTATCTACTACACGTTCTTCCAGAAGCGCCTTACCACCGATCTCGGGCTGAGCGCGGGCACAGCCGGCACCCTCTTCCTGATAGCCGGCGCAGCCAGCCTGGTGTGCGGTTCGTTCTGGGGCGCCTTCTCCGACCGAGTGGGCCGTGGCCGGGCGCTGGCGGCCATCTTCGTCTCAGAGGCCGTGGCTGCCTGCCTCCTGGCTTTCCGGCCCGGGTCGGCCGGCCTGGTGATCTCAGCCGTGATCTTCGGTTCGGGAGTCTTTAGCGTGCCCGGCCTCATGGGTGCCGCCTGCGGTGAACACTTCGAAACAAGGCTCGCGTTCGCGTCCTTTGGCTTTGTCACCGTGTTCATCGGCATCGGGCAGACGCTCGGACCATATGTGGGAGGTCTGCTCGAAGACAAATCGGGCACGCTCAGCACCTCGTACCTGCTTTCGGCCGGCGTCTTCGTCGTGGGCGCCGTCGTGGCCCTGTTGCTGCCGGACGCCCGAGTGGCTGAGGGGGCGCAGGGGCCCGTCTCCATAACTTAGTAGCCGAGGGGCACAGGGTCCCCTTTCGTTCGCGCACCCTACCATGCGCGACTCACCCGGGGACCCTACGCCCCTCGGCCTTTCAGCCCGCTTCGTCGCCCCAGCTATGGCCTCGAAAGACCGCTGCCGCATTGCCGACGATGGCATCTCCGTGTGCGAAACAGGCCGTCTCGAAATCCTCTTGGCCCAGCCTACTCAGGCTCTTCAGGCCTTCGGCCAAGTCCTCGTAGATAGGCGAGAGAACCAGCCCATCGACGTTCTTGCCCGCGTCGCCCACAAAGAGCACCCCACCGTCCCCGGGCCAAAGAAACGACAGGTGTCCCAGTGCGTGGCCCGGAGTGCCCAGAACCGTGATGCCGCCCGCCACCGGGATGATCTCCCCGGGTTGGGCCTCTTGGTCTGCCTCCACGGGAGTGCACGTCTGGGGACTCGCCATGACGATATTGGTGGCAAAGTCAAGGTTCTTCTGTCCGGGGGCGGGCTTCCACGGACGATACGTCCGCCCGGCGCGCACCATCGCCGCCTCGGCGGGGTGCATCCACAACCTCGCTCCCGTGGCCGCCTTGATCTCGGCCAGGCCGCAGGCGTGGTCGGGGTGGCAGTGCGTGCCGAGTATGTCGCGGATCTCATCGGTGCGCCGGCCCAGCGCGCGCACGGCCTCCTCTACAGCAGCCATGCTCCCCTCAAAGCCGGCGTCGATGAGCGTCAAGCCCTCCGGCAGCACGATCAAGAAGAGGCTGAGCGCACCCGCGTCCACCGCGTACACATGCTCGGTCACCTGGCTGTTCACCCGCGGGCCCGTCCTTTCGGTCTTGGTTGAAGCGATACTAGCAGGCACCGCCAAATAGCCGCATCGATGCCCGGTAGAATCTTCGCGCGCGCAACCCGACGGGCGGCGGCGCTTCTCCGGCCGAGACTCACTACCAGTGGCTTCTCAACACCCAGTCCCAACAGCACCAGGATTTGCCCGCCTTAGGCGAAGCCCAGTTCCGCCGCGTTGTCGTGGTAGAGCAGCTGCTTCTCCGGTGAGGTCATGCCCCGGCTTTCCAAGAAGGCGATGCTCTCGGTCATCTCCTCGTAGGGGTAGTCGGTGCCCAGCAGGATCTTCTCCATGCCCAAGGCGTCACGGGTACAGTTGAACGCCCCCGCGAAGTAGTTGCCGCTGGTGGTCACCACCATATTGTCGCGCAGGTATTCGCTGGGCACTTTCTTCAGATCGGGCACCGCGTCGGGATCGGCCGCTTTGATGTGCGGGCGCACGAAGGGGTGGTCGATGCGCTGGTTGAGGAAGGGCAGACCCTCGCCGTAGTGGCCCAGCATGATCTTCAGCCCGGGAAACGCGTCGAAGGCGCCGCTGAGTACCAGCCGCATCATGGCCGTCGCCGTCTCCAGGCCGAAACCGAAAGCCGCGCCGGCCAGTGCCAGACCGTAGGTGCGCAGCTCGCTGATCATGGGAGCGGTGGGATGCAGGTAGATGGGCACCTTCAGCTCTTCGCACTTGGCCAGAATAGGCCAGTAGCGCTTGTCGTCTATGAAGGAGTCGGCGAAGTTGGAGTGCGTCTTCCAGCCTTTGAGGCCCAGTTCCTTGACCGCCCGTTCCAGCTCCTTGACCGCCGCCTCAGAGTCCTTGGGCGCCAGAGCGGCAAAACCGGCAAGACGGTCGGGATACTTCTGGATGGCTTCCGCCAGAGCGTCGTTGACCCGCATGGCCAAGCGGGTGCCGGCTGCCGGCGCGAGGTGGTCCACGCCGGGCGCGGTGAGCGACAGCACTGCCAAATCGATGCCTGCCGCGTCCATCTCCTTGATGCGGCCCTCGCCCAGGTCGAGCAGCCGGTCGAGCAGCTTGTCGCCAAACGGCTCGAATGCTTCGGGCCAATACCAGAGCCGGCGCTTGCCGGTAACGGGGTCTTCGGTCAACCGAGGATAGACGTCTTCGCCGTACAGGGAGTCCACCCATTCCGGAGTAGCGAAGTGGGTCTCGAGATCGATGATCTTCATAGCCTGGCCTTTCGGGTAATGGCTGCGCGGCATGACGGCGCCTCTCTTGGCGCTCTCAGCCGCCAGCGATGGGTAGGAAGATGAGCACATCGTCACCTTTGACTAGGATGGTTTGCGGCGCCTGCTGCGCACTCAGATCGCGACCGTTGACCACAATACGGAGCGGAGCGTAAGGGCTGGTCGCCTGAGGATTACCCGCATAGCGGGCGAAAGCCTCGCCCTTCTCCTCGGCGAGCATGTCGAGCAACCCGCCCACGGTGGTCCCGTCGGGCACCGACCTGGCCACCTCTGCCTGGCCCAGCAGTTGCCTGGTGAGGCCGACGCCCCTGACCTTGACTTCCACCATTAGAGACCCAGCCGCTCGGCCACGTAGCCCAGCCGCAACTCTTCCAACTTGGCGCGCGTGGGCGCTCCCTCGTGCGTCCAGCCCCGAGCCTCGTAATACTCGTCGAGCATGGCATCCAGGTCGGCCTGAGAGATCATCTCGCCCTTGGAGGCCCCTTCCTTTATGGGCTCGGTCTTGAGGCGCTCGGGCAGGTCGTCGTCGGCCCTGGTGAAGCCGGCCAGGATATTGAAGGCCCTGGCCACATTGTTGATGCGCTCGCCCACCTGGTGCACCTCTTCGGGTGTGAACTCGAGGCCTGTGAGCCCCCTCATGATGTCGGCGGTGTTCTCGAACATGAAGTCGGCCACAGCCATGTCCATGAGAAACACACACATGGTCGACGAGTCGGCGATGGCCGTGCGGGCGTCTTGGTTCCACTTGGTGAGCTTGCCCTTGCCCTCGATCGCCAGCCGGTCTACCGCGTAGGGGATGGGGATGCCGAAGATCTCCTGGAAGGCATATCCCTTGTTGTGATCAGCTCCGGTGAACGCCGTGGCCAGGCTGAGGCCGTGAGCTTTGGCTCCCCGCACGTCATAGCCGGGTAGTTCCAGGCCCTTGATGTGCATGGCGTACTTCTCGCTGCCTTTGCCGATCTTGGCCGCGGCCGCCTTGGTGCCGTCGGCAAGGAGGTCGCCCAGCCCAGGCTGCCTCTCACCCATCATGTGCAGCAGCTTGACCATCGACTGGTCGTTGCCGAAATGGAGGTCCATGCCCCCGGTGTCTCCCAGCGTGAGGATGCCCTTCTCGAACAACTCCATGGCAAAGGCGATGGTCACCCCGGCCGAGATGGTGTCGATGCCCAGTTCGTCGGAGAGGCGGTCGGCGGCGATGATGGCGTCGGGATTGTCGACCCCGGTCACCCCGCCAAAAGAGTATAGAGTCTCGTACTCCGGCCCTTCGGCGAGGATGCCCGTGTAGGGCGGCTCTTTGGCCAAGCGCATCTGGCTGCAGGCCACCGGACATCCGGCGCAGGCGGTCTTGCCCGCACTCAGGGCCTCTATCGCGAAGCCACCGATCTTGTCGGCGGGAGTGAAGACGCCTGTACCCGACCAGTTGACCGCCGGGTAGATGCCCAGCGCCTGGGTGAGGTCCAAGGTGGTGGAAGTGCCGTAGCGCGAGAACTCGGGATAGAGGATAGGGCTCTTCTTCATGCCCTCGCGCATGCGCTTGCGCGCGGCGTCGTACTTCTCTTTGTCGGCGATCTGCACCTGCTGGTCGCCCCGCAGGGCGATGGCTTTGAGATTCTTGGAGCCCATGACCGCGCCCAGGCCCTTGCGACCGGCCACCCGACGCTCGTTGACGATAGCGGCCATCTTGGACAGCTTCTCACCCGCCGGCCCGATGCAGCTCACCCGCACGTTCTGGTCGTGAAGCTCGTCCTTGATAGCCTGCTGGGTGTCGCTGCTCCACATGCCCCATATCTTGGCGGCCGAACGGAACTTGACCTCGCCTTTCTTGATGTATAGGTAGGTGGGCTCCGCCGCCTTGCCCTCGATGATGATCGCGTCATAACCGGCGCGCTTCATCTCCACGGGAAAATGCCCGCCGGTGGTGGCCACACCCATGGCTCCCGTCGCCGGCGACTTGGCGTTGATGGCCATCCGGCTGGCGCAGGGGATGGTGCTGCCGGTGAGGGGCCCCGGAGCGTAGACCAGCTTGTTCTCCGGGCCCAGCGGGTCGCAGTCGGGCGGCACCTCATCGAAGACGTACTTGACGGTAAGGCCCGACCCGCCTATGAAATCCTGAGCCACTTCCACGGGCAGTGGCTCTTCTTTGAAGGTCTTGCTGGTGAGATCTACCCTCAGGACCTTGCCGGTGTAGCCGCCGCGATACATGTCACACCTTTCCTAGTGAGGCGAAACCAGCGGGCTTCGTCTCCGCTTAGAAGTTCCGAGGCTCCGGCGCCAAGCCCGGCCGCCCCGGATACTTGGCAGCCACCTCTATCACCTTCGGATCGTCCAGCGCGGTGAGATGCCCCTTGTCGTGCACTAGTGTGTCCCCGACCCGGAAGGTCGGATTGCGAATGTCTCCCGTGATGTGCATCCAGTAAGGGTAGTCGACGGTGGCGGGTGGCGCACCGATGTGCACGTGGACGTTGCAGGTGTGGGAGTGTTCTATCAACCGGCGATGCAGCACGTTGGGGCACTGGTGCGGAGCGATCACTGCCTGCGGGTGGACACCGAAGTGCAGGGTGTTGAGAGAGTAGACCCCCTCGCCCAGGCGCCCGCGCATCATATCGAGGAACCTCTTGAGCGCTTCCGCCTCGCTACCCCCGACGATCTTAGTGATCTTGCCATCTTGCACAGTCAGGCTGATAGGGCTTTCGAAGTAAGGCGAGATGCCTATGTAGCGAGACCACCAGCTGTGCATGCAGTCAAACACAAAGGTCCCGCTCAAGTTGCCCATGCTGACAGGAATACTCACCCACTCCGGCCAGGGCCGGTAGACACCGAACTCCTCCCTTCGCACCCAGTAGGTGGGGAAGGAGGGGTTGGTGGAGGGCAGTATCACGCCCTCCAGATGCGTCCCGTTGGGGTCGGACAACTCCCACGAAAGACCGGGCTGCATGCCCAGTGAAGCGCGATAGCGTATCTCGCTCACCAACTCGTTGGGCGTCTGCGCCCACGCGGAACAGAGAAGAGGCGCCGTTGTGGCGAAGTTGCGCACCATCGGCTTCTTGTTCTCGGTGCTCCACTTCCTGAACTCGGAGAGCTCTTCTCGGACGACGTTGAAGGAGTGATTGATCAGAACGTCGCAGCCGGCCATCGCGGCCTTCGCGATGGGCGGCAGCCGCCATTCGTGCGCCCGGGCAGGTTCGTCGATCCACAGCACCGACGCATTCGCGCCCCGAAACTTGATGCCCGACTCGATCCAGGAGATTGCCTCCCGGTCGACCATGTTGTCTCCCCCGTGGAGGCCATCGGTGTGAGCAAGAATCAGGACTTCCTGCCCAGGCTGGATCCTGGCACAGTTGTCCAGCAGGTCGCCGACGGCTATCGCCGCCTCCTTGGGAATGCCACCCTGGTCACTCATGATGTCCCACTCCTACGCGGTCCGCTTACAGTCGCACCATCACGGTCTGCACTCTACAGGAGATACCACGCCGGGACGACGGTCATCAAGACACGCTCGTACAAAGGCTCGGGCAGCAACCGACCGGGGCTGTCCTGTGGAACACATCCCCAGCGCCCGAGCCCAATCGCGACAAAGAAAAGGGGCGCCTTTCGGCGCCCCCCAGAGGAGGGAGACATGGCAAGAACGGCCCCTCGAAGGGGCCGGCTACTTCAGATACCGATCGACGAACGCAAAGACTCGGCTCAGGTTCTCCGGGGTTGCGAAGGCCGGATCAGCATGCCCCGCGCCCTGTAGGAGATCCAACTCGTACCGATGGCCGCCCACTCGCTCTTCAATGGCCCGGGCGAACTCCACCGACTGCTGGTACGGCACAGTGGAATCCAACGTCCCGTGCTGGATCAAGATGGGAGCCATGCCCTCATGGACGTAGGTCATCGGGTTGGCAGCCCGGACCTTATCCGGTACCTCGCGGATGATCCGGCCCAAGTACCTCGACTCGGGCGAGTCGGCCTCACTGTGGTCACAAGGCCCCAGACCACTTGCGGCAAGCTGCTCATCCATCTTCAAGAAGTCGGTGGGCCCGAACCAATCGACTCCTACCGCCACTTCGGACGAGTACTCCGCGTTGCCCAGTGCCGGGTCATCGAACAGAGCGACGTGGGACGAGACGCAGATCATCGCGGCATAATTGGCGCCGGACGACCCACCGCACGCGCATATCCGGCTGGGGTCCAGCCCGTACTCTGTCCCATGAGCCCGCACCCAGCGGATGGCCGCCTTGGCATCCTGCAGACCCGCCGGAAAGATGGCTTCGCCGCTCAGACGGTAGTTCACGCTCACAACAGCGTAGCCGCGCACCAGTCCTACCAGATGAGGGTAGAGATTGTCGTCGCGTTTGTCGCCGATCTCGAACGCGCCGCCGTGAGTGTAGAACAGCACCGGGAACGGCCCGCCACCCTCTTCGGGCAGGTAGATATCAAGCTGCTGGACGGCGGAGGTGGGAGCGTAGGTGACGTCCAGCCACTTCCGACGGATGTGCGAGACATCAGCCGTCGGGATCTGGAATTCTTCACCCGGATGCTCCAGCATCCACAGCTCCCTCGGCGAGCCCGACTTCGCCGGGACGCCCGGCATCCCAGGAGCCCAGGTCGCTCCGGGCGTTCCACTATTGTGAGGTCCATTAGGAGTTTTCATAAAGCCTTTCCTCGGTCAAAACAGAGTCAGGGCTGGTGCCGCAGTGCGCACGGCACATCACCCTTTGACCCTCATCTTCAGGTTCTTCTGATATTCGTCGAAGGCCACCGCCGCCAGCAAGATGGCGCCCCTGACGATGAACTGGGCATAGGGATTCCACCCCGCCAGCTGCATCCCGTTTCCCAGAACGGCCAGAACGAAAACGCCGGCCACCAGCGCGGGAATGTTACCTTCACCGCCCAGAGAAACTCACGCCCCCAACGATAGCCGCTGTCAAGGCCGTGAATTCTGTCCCCGGTCCAAACGAGGATTGCGTAGAGTTGGACTTCGAGATCATGACCATCGTCGCCACAGCAGTGAGAAATCCACAAACCGTGTACACCAGGGCCTTGATGCGCCTGGTGTTGACTCCGGCCAATCTGAGCCCCTCTTCGTTGCCCCCCAACGCGACCACGCGGATCCCCCAGACGGTCTTGTAGTAGATGAGGGCCACCACGATGACGATGAACAAGGTCAGGTAGACGTCGAAGGGGATGCCCCAAAGGCGGGCCTTGGTGATGAACTCGAAAGACGACGGATAGGCCCGGAAGGTACGGGCACCGGACACCATGTATGACACCCCCTGGAAGATCACCGACGTAGCCAGGGTGACAATGAGTGGGAACGTCCGTATCCGCGTGACTATGAGGCCGTTGATAAGACCAAGCACTGTGCCAAGTGACAGCCCTATGAGGACCGAGGCCCACACCGGGAAGTTCCAACGCACCATCAACATGGCCGTCATCACTCCAACCAGCGACATCATGTAGCCGACGGACAGGTCGATGCCCCCGGAGATGAGCACAAAGGACATGCCAATGGCGACAATGATGAAGTAGGTGTTCTGGGTGACGATGTTGGTGAGGTTGCGGACCGTGAAGAAGCTGCCGCTCACAAGCGAGAACAGCAGCATGAGCAGGAGCAGCACAAGAACAACCGCATACTTCCTCATGAAACCGAGATTGACATGACGCCGGCTCACAATCGCGTCAGGTTGCTGAACCATGCCGACCCCTATCCGAAAGACTTGTACTGGACGTCTGCGGGCACCTCTTCGGCGCGATCCTTGCCCCTGACGATCAGCGTCACCACGTCGTCAAGACAGATCTTGCCCACCTCGAGCACCCCCTGCCGCACACCACCCTTGAGCACGAACACCTGGTCGGCTATGGCCAGCACATCCGGTATGCGCTGCGTGATGAGCAAGATAGAGATGCCTTTGTCGGCCAAGCTCCTTATGAGCCCCAGCAGCTTGTTGGCCTCGGTCACTCCCAAAGCGGCCGTGGGCTCGTCCATGATGAGTATGGTGGACTTGAACGCGATCGCCCGGGCACAGGCGACCATCTGTCGCTGCCCTCCGGACATCGTCGCCACGTTCTGCCTGGCCGACTTGATGTCCACCCGCAGCTCCCGGATGAGCTCCTCCGCCTGCTTGTACATGCGCTTCTTATCAAGCAGCAGTTTCAGAGGGCCGCGAGTCAGCTCCCGGCCCACGAAGATGTTCTTGGCCACGTCGAAGTTGTTGAAGAGAGCGAGGTCCTGGTAGATCATCGCGATGCCCAGGTTGGCCGAATCCTGGGGGTTGCGTATACGGGCCTGCCTGCCGTTGACCCAGATCTCGCCCTCGTCGGCTACGTAGGCTCCCGAGAGGACCTTCATCAGCGTCGACTTGCCGGCGCCGTTGTCGCCGACGATGCCCATGATCTCGCCCCGCTTCAACTCAAGATCCACGTCTTTCAGGGCGTGGATCCCACCGAAGCGCTTGCTGATGCCCTTCAGTTCGACGACGTTCTCTACATTGTTCACATCTATCATTGAGTCCCCTAGACACGTCTCTTCAGTACCGGCAGACCAAGGGCTGGGGTAGAACCGCTCGGAGTTCTTCAACCCCAGCCCATCGGTCTCACTCTGGATGGTCTAGTCGCCTAGTTTTCTCTCTACCACTTGCGCAGCTTCAGCGCTACCGCTACGGGGCGACTGTGACCACGCCCGTGGCGGCCATGGGTGTTATGACAAGCTCGCCGTTATCCCCGGTGGCGAGAGCCAGTTCGTCCCATGTGACTTCCGGATAGTCCTCGCCATTCAGTATCTTGGTGACGAGAGCTGCCGTCTTGCCCGGGAGGTCCGCACCGCCGAAGGCGATGACACCCCTCAAAGCTCCTTCGCCCGGAGACTGCCGCCTTGACCAAGTCCCCCTCGGGTCCGAACATGCCCACGCCAAAGACGGCGACCTTGCTCAGATCGGGGATGGCGCCGCCGCGCGCCCTTGGCAACCTCGTCCATGATGGCCGTCGAGGCACCGTTACCACCATCGGACCCATAGGCGAGCACCAGTTTCACATTCGGGTTGGTGGTCAGGATGTTCTGCATGGCCGGTTGAGCGGCCAAAGACATCTCCGCGATCGGCGTCTGGACGATCTTCACCGCCGGACAGTAGACGGGGTTTGCCACCCGGTCCGCCTCGGTCTTGCCGGCCAGATACTTGCCGTCCTTGTCCGATATGGGCACGCCGGCAGCATCGATGTAGGCGCCTTCCCAGTCTTTGAGGAAGGGTTCACTGATCATCAGAAGGCCGTTGGTCCGCTGGACGGCTTCAGTGTTGGTGGTCGACTCCAGCACGGCTGTTTCAATCGATCCCGCGGCGGCACCCGGATAGGTCGCTTCCACCCAGTTCTTCGCCATCAAAGCGCAATACTCTCCGGCCAGGAACTGGTCCAACTTCATGATGGCGTCGCGGCCGGACTCCCCGGGCTCGGTGCCCACCGTCATGACGATGACACCGGCCTCCCGAGCTGCCTCCAACTTGGGCAACAAGCTGGTGGCCTCCACGGCCATCACAAAGATGAACTTCGCGCCCATGGTGGTGTAGTTCTCCACCTGCGTGGCCTGCGTGTTCGGGTTGCCCTCGGCACTGGACACTTCGACATTGTAGGTCTCGCCGAAGTTGGCCTCAAACATGTCCTTGAGCGCCAACATCAAGGGGTTATCCAAAGCGGGCAGACACACCCCGATGGTCTGCTTCTCGCCCGTGGTTGCCTGGGTCGTGGGCGCTCCCGTTGTCGGAGCACCTGTTGTCACAGCCCCCGTGGCCGGCGGCGCGGTGGTCGTAGTGTCGCCGCCGCCGCACGCGGCCAACGGCAAGACACATGCGATAGCCACCATCACCAGCAAGATCATGAACCGCCTCATCATCCCTGCCCTCCTTTTGGAACTCAATGCGTCAGCACCCCATTCGCTTGGTTGCCGGCTCAAGACGGGCGTCCGTCCCAACCGCGTTGTAAGAATATCGATTCTGTTATGAAAGCGCAAGCTATAAGAATCACGATTCTTTTATGGGCCATTCAATCGTCTATAATCATCGTATGGAGCTAGAGCAAGCCACATTCCGACCCCCCCGCCGCAAACCTGGACACGCGTCTCTTGAGAAGATCTTGGCTGCGGCCGAGGACCAGCTTCGAGAGGAAGAGCTGGACTTCTTTACCATCCAAAGTGTGCTCGAGCGCACCGGACTGTCCGTCGGGGCCTTCTACGCCCGCTTCCCCGGCAAGGCCGCGCTACTACAGACGGTGCAGGACCGCCTGCATTCCCGCATGCAACCGGTCATTCTTGCCGCCTTGGAGGCTCAGGCACAAGTTGAAGAGTCGCTTGAGGAGGCGGTCGACCACGGCTTCGGCATCCTCGTCGAGCACATCCTCGCCGAACGCCAGCTGTCGCGGGCTTTCATGATGCTATCGGCCTTCGATCCCGTGATGCGCCAGAAAGGTGAGCAGGTCAACCTGGAGCGGAGGAGTGCCCTCGCCACGGTTCTAGCCGCCCATCGGGACGAGATCGGTCAGCCGGCTCCGGACGCGGCCATCGAGATGGCATACGTCACATACATATCGGTGATGCATGGCCGGCTGGTGTTCTTCAGCCCATCGAGCGTGCTGCGCTTCGGCGTGACCGACGAGCAGGTGTTCGGTCAACTCAAGGCGTCTTTGGCTGCCTTCCTGCGAGGCAGCGCCACTCTCTAGCGCTCGCCCGGAGTCTCTCGGCGCTTGGGCGACTTGGCCAACAGCTGCTCCACCAGGCCGTCTATCGCCTGCCAATCCTTTGTCAGATCGACCCGGCCGTCGTAGGCGGCGCGCACGGCCAAGAACATGGCAAGCAGGTTGCGCATGATATCGGCTCTCGTGTACTTGTTGTCCCAGGAGGCCCGCATCTCCATGCTTTCGAGCACCCCGATGAACCCAAACGCCACCAACTCGTCGTCGAAGAGCCCGACATTCGCGCCGGGCTTCCGGTCCGCGGCCAGTTCGTCCGCCGCGCCCCGCAGCATCCTTTCGTAGACTCCCCGCACCAAAGGACGGAGCGCGCTCTCCGGGTGGAACGCCTCTACCCGAGCCATGGCCTGCAGATCGGGGCTGAAGGCCTGGATGCCGTTTCCCCCGTAGAGCCGCCAAGCCATGCGAGCGGCGGAATCACGCGTATGTTGGACGGCCTCCCAGACTTCGGCGCTCATGTACTCGTAGTAGACCTCCCAGCAGGCGATGAACAGATGCCTCTTGCTGGGGAAATGGGCGTAGAGCAACTGGGCGGTAATGCCTACATCCTTGCAGATGTCACCCACGCGGGTCTTCTCATATCCGTGTTCAGCGAAACGGGCGGCCGCCGCGTGCAGGATGGCGCTGCGCATGGCCTCGCTCTGCCTAGCCACGAGATCCACGTCGTTCTCAGACGCTTTCTCGATACGCGTCGCGAGTTGCGAACGGATCTCCTTCAGGCTCAGTCCTTGAGCTTTGAGGTTGGTGATAGCGAGCAACAGATCGATGTGAGACTGGTCGTAGACCGCGCGGGTGGCGCTGGCCTTCTGCGCAGACGGCAGCAAGCCATCGCTGATGTAGTAGTAGATAGTGCTACGACCTACTCCGGTCTCCTGCTCCAATTCCGATATGCTGAGCGCCCTCATCATCAGTAGGTCACATCGTCCTGCTCATCGCGTCGTGATGTAGCCCCGCCATTGCTGCAGGTGATCGGACTCGGGCCGGTCGAGGATAAAGACCCCCACAAAGTCCTTGAAGGGCTCGAAGAAGGGGAGCTTGTCCCACTTGGCCCAAGCCGGTTTGCTGTACTGTCCGGCCTTCTCGACGAAGGCCTTGCGCCAACCTTCGGAGTCGTCGAACCAGATCTCCACTATGCGCTGAAAAGGGTTGATGCGCGGATCGTCCAACTGGCGGCTGGAGATAAATCGGTTTACCTCGGGCTGAGCCGCCACCTCCGGCGCGAACACCTCCTTGAACCAGGTGTCACCCTCGTCGACGGAGATCTCGTCCGGGTACTTCAGCAAGAAGAGCCAGCGGAAGTTGGCACCCGCGTCGGTGAGTCGCCCTTCTCCCTTGAAATCGTCTTCCCAGAACACCGGCGCGAAGGAAAACACGACGGGACGATAGCCGTCCCGGCTCCCCTGCCAACCGGACTGTCGCAACACCTTGCTGGGCGGCTGGCAGGTCATCTCCATGAAATCGTCGGGATACTCCTCGCCAAAGGCGAGGCCGGCGGGCATGCCGGTCCCCTTGCTCTGAAAGATGTTGAAGAGCCAGTAATGCTCGGTCATCATGCCGTTGTAAGTGCCGAAATCGAGCGCGCCTTCAGGCAGGGGCAGCGCATGGTAGGTGCAGTACTTGGTGCAGTAAGGCATGAACTGCGAGATGCTCTCGGGCACGTGTTGCTTGTACAGCCAGCGCCAGATCTTGGGCCGGTCGTTGTCGGAGCGGAAGTTCTGAAGGATGAAGCTCCGCATAGGCTTGAATTCAGGAAAATAAGCCATGACGCCTCTCCTATTCGTCTCCCTCGACCGCGACCTGCGCACGCGGCGGCTTGGTGGCCTTCAGGTACTCCTTGTACTTTGCCGTCTTCGCAGGAAGGTCGCCCATGTTGGCCGGCGGCTTGAGCGAGACGTTGGCCAGCTCCTCCAAGTGCATGAACTTGCCCGAGAGGAGCACGTGCGAGTGCGGCCGCTCCTCGTCGGTGACCGTGAATGTCACCTGGCCGCCGTCGGTGCTGAGCGTGCCCCGCACGCCACAGATGCCGCAGACTGTGGGGTACGGCTCAGCGGCGTTCCGAATCTCGAACAGCTTTGAATGACACATGGGGCACAGGCCGGGGTCGCCGATGTACTCGGCCTGGTCGAGGGGTTTCATGAGACTCTCGGCCACATGGCGGCCCGACTTGCGGGCCCGCTCCAGCAGGTCGTCACGCAGGGCGACGACCTTGGGCAGCGCCACCCAGTTGACCAGGTATTTGTCGACCACCTCGAATTGCATGGAGAGGGTGAAAAGGTGCATCAACGGCAGAGCGAGGGTGTCCCACTCGCTGCCACCCACGGCGATCAGCGAAGCAGCCCTAGGCTTGAAGGCCCGCTGGTCGGGTCCCTCACCGGTGGTGATGCCACGCTCGGCCCGCATCTTGGTGGCCGCCATACGGAAGGCCTGGTCGTGCGACGGGCCCATGCGGTCGTTAAGAGTCTTGAGAAGCCCGGGCGGGGACTTCTCGTAGATGGGCGCGCCCAGAATGAGGCCGTCACAGTCCATGATCTTGTCGTCGATGAAGGGGAAGTCATCGTTCTTGAGAATGCACCGCCCCGGGCCGCACCGCTCAAAGAGGTCTTCCACGCACGAATTGCACCCGGTGCAGGGCTTGATATGGAGGTCCTGGAGCCGGATCAACTCGACCTCAGCGCCGGCCTCCTCGGCCCCCATGAGGGCTTCTTTGACCATGATCTCGGTGTTGCTTGCGCGCCTTCCGCAGGATAGGCCGAGGACTTTCATTCTTCTGCTCCCTTGCTGTGCTTTGCTGCGCCGGTGGGCCGTTCGCCGGCATTCAGCCCGGCGAACGACCCCCAAGCTGACTTCTCTAGTTAAGCGTCCGCACGAACTCGAACGCGCCGGCTTTGATCTGGTACTCGACCAAGAATCCCTTTACGCCTTCGGTGGTGTCCTCGGGCATGTAGTTCTGCAGACCCTCGAGGGTCTGGACATCCCTCAGATTGACCAGTGCCTCACGCACCGCTTCCTTGTCATCCGCACCACCGGCCTGCTTCATGGCCGCCTCCAGAACGATGAAGTAGTCGGCACCCATGGCCGCGAAGAAGTCCGGCGCAAAGCCGTAGTTCGCAACGTAGCGGTCATAGAAGTCCACCTGGAAAGCTTTGGTCGGCCAAGTGTCGGGCAGGGCCTGCGGATTCACCATGCCGCCGGAATCCAGAACATAGAGACCCTCCACCGCTTCCGCACCCCTAGACATGACCGCCGGGTGAGCCGCGGCCGGCGAGCCATGTACGGGCACCGTCACTCCCAGAGTCCGCAGACCTTGGTATAGCGCCGGCTGCGCCAAGGGGTTGGACAGCGTGAAGATGGCGTCCGGCTTGACCGAGTTGTACGCCTCCATGATCTTGTTCAAGATCGCCTGGGGATCGGGTAGGCTGAGACCGAAGGTGTCCGGCAGAACCGTGAGGGTGAACCCCTCGGTCGCCGCCAGCTCAACCAGCTTGGTTAGGGTCTCTTGGTGGATCGACAGGGTGTCGGCGATGGCCACTATGTTCTTGTACCCATGGGCCTTGATCAGCTTGGCGAAGGCATCCGCCTGAGTCACGGGGCCCGCGCCCATCATAACGCTCCACTTGTACGGAGTCGCCGCCTCAATCTGCTCGAGACTCGGGGGTCCCGCTCCTATCATGGGCATCTCGGCATCTTCGCAGATAGCCCGAGCCGCTTCCTGGCCAAACCCGATGAACGGGCCCACGAAATACTCGATGCCATCCTGCTCAATCAGCTTGTTCATGGCCGCGGTCATCGAGGTCACCTCAGACTTGTCGTCTTCGATGAGGAGTTCGATCAGCCGGCCGTTGATCCCGCCGTTTTCATTGATCCATTTCACCTGATACTCGGCGCCATTCTTGATAGAGACGCCAGGAGCCGCGCTGGCTCCGGTGAGGCTGGTGACCATGCCGATCTTGATCGGCTCGTTGGAAGCAGCCCCGGTGTCACTCGTGGTGACTTCACCGCCGCCGCAGGCCATCGCCATCAAGGTGACCACCAACAACACTGCCAAGAGACCTGCAAGCATGAACCGCTTTCTCATCGTTCCTCCTCTTCTTCCCCTGGTGTGAGACGCTTCCATTTTGCCCTATCCGTGCCTGATGCCTGAGAGCGTGCGCTAGCCCCGGCTGGAACCGAGGTAGCCTGCGCGCACGCGATCATCCGTCTTCAGGTCCCGCGACAACCCGGCAACGACCACGCTGCCGGTCTGCAGAACAACCCCACGGTGAGCCAGCGAGAGCGCCATCTCCGCGCCCTGCTCCACCATCAACATGGTCAAACCCTGTTTGTTCAGCTCAGCCAGCGCCTCAAAAATGCGCTCTACCACCAGGGGAGCGAGGCCCATCGAGGGCTCGTCCAACACCAGCAAATCGGGCTTGCCCACCAGCGCCCGGCCGATGGCCAGCATCTGCCGCTCGCCTCCCGAGAGGGTACCCGCCGCCTGCCTACGCCGTTCTCCCAGCACCGGGAAGAGCTCGTAGACGTAGGCGATGTCGTCGGCCAGCGTGTCCCGCCAATCGCGTCGCCCGGAACTACCCACCACCAGGTTGTCCTCCACCGAAAGGTCGCGGAACAAGCGGCGCCCCTCAGGTACCTGGCGAAGCCCACGAGCCGCGATCTTCTCCGGAGCCAGCCGGGTGATGTCGGAATCCTTGTAGGTAACCAAGCCCCGGTTTGGCTTCAGCAATCCCGAAACCGTGTGAAGCAGCGTGGTCTTGCCCGCCCCATTCGCCCCCAGTATGGCCACTACCTCGCCCTTGGGCACCACGAAGGACACCCCATGCAATGCCTCTATCGAGCCGTAGGAGGTAGCGAGGTCCTCGATCACCAGAAGGTTCTCGGGCTCGGCACAGGTTCCGGCGGCAAGATCCCGGGTCTGGCAGAGATCCTGGCCCTGGTCGAGTTTCACTCCCAAGTAGGCCTCGATGACCGCGGGATCCTTCTGCACGGACTCGGGCCTCCCCTCACAGATGAGGCGGCCGTAGTCGAGCACGAACACATAGTCCGAAATATCCATGACCAACTCGATGTCGTGTTCCACCAAGAGCACCGTGATCCCCGACTCCCGGATGCGGCCTATCTGCTCGACCAAATGCGCGCGCTCCGAAGCGTTCATGCCGGCCGCGGGCTCATCCAGCAACAGCAGGCGCGGTTCAGAGGCCAGCGCCCGAGCGATCTCCACCAAGCGCTGCGAGCCGTAGGGAAGGCCGGCGGCAGGAGCAGATGCCGTTGCCTCCAGCCCCACCATGGCCAAGGCCTGCATGGCTCGCTCGCGGGACGCCCGTTCCTCTCTTCTCTGATGTGGAAGGCCCAGACCTCCAGCCCAAAGTCCCGTCTTTTCGTGGCGATGACAACCCACGAGGACGTTCTCGAGAACGCTCATGTTGGGATATATGCGAAGGTTCTGGAAGGTGCGGGCCATGCCCAAGCGCGCCGTGTTGGCAGTGGACATTTTGGTCACGTCCTTGCCGGCGAACCGAATGGTGCCCGCGGACATCTTCTGCAACCGGCTGATTGCGTTGAAGAACGTAGTCTTGCCCGCGCCGTTAGGGCCTATCAGCGCCACGATCTGCCCCTCCGTCACCTGCAGTGAGACCTGATCCACCGCCTTCAAGCCACCGAAGTGCACCGAGACCCCCTCGACCTCCAGAAGCGAACCGACCGCGGCCCCCTCTGAGGCCGCCCGGTCGCCCACAGCCCGAGCGAGCGACGAAACGAGGACTTCTGCCTCAGCGACCGTCAAGGCGGCCGTGCCCGCGGCGGCGCCAACCACCTGCGGAAGTCCTACTGATGTTTCGCACTGCCCGAGCGGCTGGTCCTCCTCGGCCGCCGCCGAGCACTGCAACGACTCGCGCAGCTTCTCTTTCCGGAAGAGCGCCTTGAGACACGCCCGCTGGTCGGGTCGCAACAGCAGACCGGCGGGCAAGAACATGAGCAGCAACACCATGATGACTGAGTACAACACTCCGCTGTACTGCCCGATGCCTGGGACCTTGGTCGGTAGCCAGTCTTTGATATAGATCATGATGACGGCCCCGATGACGGCGCCCCAAACCGACCCAGCCCCACCTATGAGCATCATGACGATGGGGAGAATGGCCAATGAGAAAGTGAAGTCCAAGGGACTGAAGGCTCCGTTCACAAAAGCAAACAGACCGCCGGCCATCCCGCAGATCACGGCGCTGGTCACAAAGCCGAGGAGCTTCCAGTTGGCCGTGCGCATCCCCAGCGACGACGAGGCGATCTCGCTGGTGGCAATGGCCCGGAAAGCCCGGCCCATACGGTACTTGAGCGCACGGGAGACAAAGATGAGCACGATGATCACGATGACCCAGACCAAGTAGTACTTGCTCATGGCGCCCGCGAACTCAAACCCGAAGAGGCTGAGCTTGGGCACCGGCGCGACTCCCTTTTCGCCGCCGGTGATCGAGCGCATGGTGACGTTCACAAGGGTCAGAAATATCTGACCGAGTCCAATCGTGGCCAAGGCCAAGTAAAAGTAGCGCAGCTTGAGCACCGGCCGGCCGACGATGAGAGCGACAATTCCGGCGGCCAACGCCCCGAGGATGAGACAGGCTATGGTCGGCATGTGGAGTTTCATCGCCATGAGCCCGGTCATATAGGCGCCTATGCCGTAGAAGGCGGAGTGGCCGAAGGAGAGCTGCCCCGCTTGGCCCAGCACTATGACCACCCCGATGGTAAGAAGCGCGTACAGGCCGGCCGTCCTCATGTACCCCATGTGGACCTTGTTGCCAAACACAAGTGGCCAGACCAACAAGGCGACTACCATGAGCACCTTGAGGATGGTGCCCCCGTGCCTGCTCCAGTACGTTCTGAAGGCCGGGGCGCCATTCTTTAGCAGCCTGCCGGCCATCATTCCTCGCCCTCGTTGGAGGGGATCCCGAGCAGCCCAGTGGGCCGGAAGTACAAGAACAGAATGAGAATGGCGTAGGCGATAGCGTCCTCGTTACCCGCGGGCACGAAACCCAGCGACAGGTTCTGGATGATGCCCAACGCGAGACCGCCAACCACCGCACCGCTGCTGGAGCCCCAGCCACCCAGAATGGCAGCCACAAAACCGCTCAAGGCAAACATGCCACCCGACATGTACGTGGTCTGGCTGATGGGGTTGACGGCGATGCCCCCCAGAGCTCCGATGGCGGCCGATATAGCAAAGGCCAGAAGGATCATGCGCCCGGTATTGATTCCCGACAGACTGGCCGCGCCCGGGTCGGAGGCGGTGGCCGACATCTGCTTGCCGATGCGGGTGTAACTGGTGAGAAGATGCAGGGCCACCAGCACAACGATCATCAGCCCGATTACCCACAGGCTCTGCCTCGATACGTTCACCCCGCCAATGCGGATGACCTGCTCGCCGGTGAAGTACGGGATGCTCTTGCCGTAGCCCCCCCAGCGCAACAGACTGAAGTTCTCGAACAGGATGCTGAGCGCCAAGGTGGCCAGGATTATGGACACCAGCGAGATCTTGAGAAGAGGCTTGAGCACCAGCACATACATGATCAGACTCAAGATGACCACGCAGATGATGCCCAGGATGGTGGAAAGCCAATACGGGAGGCCCAGTTCGACCAGGAACGAAAAGGTGAAGAACGCCCCGAACATAACGAAGGCCCCTTGGGCCATGTTGACGATACGCGAAGTGCGATAGATGGTGACGTACCCAAGGGCTATGAGGGAGTAGATACTCCCCATGGTTATGCCGGTCACCAGTAGCTGGATCCACTTGACCACAAGCACCTCGCGCAAAAGAGACGACGAAGCAGCCCGACCATCGACTGGCGGGTCGGCACATTATGCTAGAGCCCGCGCGCGCTCTTGTCAAGTATTTCCATCAGCGTTATGTATTGTCATGTCGTATTGCGCTCCGCCGATGCTCGGCCGCCCGGTGCGATTGCGGTGTATCTTGGCGGGAAGCGCCACCGAGGGCCGTTCACGGACAGCGGGAAGATGCTCCGGCCAGGTGATGTGGGAGCGCCGCGGGCCACACCGTCCAACGTATGGAGGTCAGATGATCGTCGCAACCGGAGCCACCGGCCATGTGGGCAACGCACTGCTACGCGCCCTCTTGGAACGCCAAGCGGGCGGCGCGAAGGCCGGCCCCGCCGATGCTGCCGGGTTCACCGGCCCTTTGCGGGCGGTCGTGAGGCGTCAGAGCGACAGGTCCAGCCTGGCCGGCCTGAGACGTCGAGTTGGTCGAAGCCGACATGGGCGACGTCGAGTCCCTGGCCGCAGCCTTCCGGGGAGCGGACGCCGTCTTTCATGTAGCCGGGCTCATCAGCATCGGGGGCGAGAGACTCGAGAGCCTCCGCGCCACCAACGTGGAGGGCACCCGCAACGTGATCGAGGCCTGCCGGCTCGCGGGCGTCCGCCGACTGATCTACACCAGCTCGGTGCACGCTTTCGTCGAGCCGCCGCACGGCACTCCCACCGACGAGAACACCCCCATAGACCCAGAGCGGGCCCACGGTCCCTACGGCGTCACCAAGGCGGCGGCCACGCAGTTGGTGTTCGCCGCCGCCCGGGAGGGTCTCGACGCCGTGGTGGTATTCCCCTCGGGCATCATCGGGCCGTATGACTATCGGCCGTCGCATACGGGGTCGTTCATCAGGAGCGTCCTCCGGCGGAGGCTGGGGGCCTACGTCGACGGCGGATACAACTTTGTGGACGTGAGAGACGTGGCTGCCGGCCTCATCGCGGCGCTTGAAAGCGGCCGCTCAGGGGAGGGATACCTCCTGGCCGGGCAAGAGGTGACGGTGAGGCAACTGCTCAGCACCATCGAGGAACTTTCGGGTGTGCCCGCGCCCCGGCTCCGGCTCCCCTTCGGCTTCGTGCGCGCAGTCAGCTTCCTCACCCCCGCCTACTACAGGGTCACGAGGCAGAAGCGCGTATTCACCACCTACTCGCTCGACGTCATCGCCTCGAACTGCTGCATGGACAGCAGCAAAGCCGCCCGGGAGCTGGGCTACTCGCCTCGGCCCCTGCGCGAGACCTTGGCAGACACCGTGCGCTGGTTCCGAGAGCAGGGGATGGTCTAGGGGATGGCGAGCGTGACGTCGCACATAGTTGGCCTCCGCGCTAAAGCTTCGCCTTGAGAAAGACGACAAGACCGTAAGTGCTTCCGAACTTCGCGCCTAACCGAAAGTCCACGTCAGGGTGAGATTGTCAATACAATACTCGCGGATGTCCCTCCGCTGGAGGATTCTCGTCCCCTTTCTAGCGGTCTCCCTGATCGTGTCGTTCACGGGTGCGTGGGTGCTCGGGCGTTCGCTGGAAGACCAAGTGTACGATCAAGCCGACGAAGAGGTGCAGCAAGAGGCCGCATTCATCGCCTCCTATCTCGAACGCGAGGGGTCGTTCATCGTCTCGCAGCTGACCCTCGCGGTCGAAGAGGGCAGGATGCTGATAGGCACCGAGACAAACCTCGCCGAGGCGATGTCTGAGCTGGATGTGGTGAGCATCATGCGGATGCTCGGATTCGGTGGCAATAGTCTGGTCAAGGTCGACCTCGTCAAGATCGTGGGCCCTCATGGAGAGACGGTGCTCGAGCTGCACCGAGATCTGCTCACGGGACGCCAGCTCGATGACGAAGCACTAGTCGCCAAAGGTCTCGATGGCATCAGCTGCGGGGACATCATCACGACGACCGATGGCAAGAGCGCATACCTCGTGGGCACCGCGGCACTCGCGGGCACCTCGACGCTAGAGGACGCGTCCTCGGGTGGACTTCTCATTCTGGGAAGCAAGATCGATCGGAAAGCGTTGTTGGGTACGGGGTTGTCAGAGCGCGTGCTCTTTGCCTTCACCGACGACGGCATCGCGGCCTGCAGCGAGAACGGATACAACGATGCCGAGTGGACCGAGGCACTTGCCACGGCAAGCGGCGGGCGCCTCACAGTAGGCGGCGAGCAGTACGTGATGGCGAGCGCCCCGGTGAACATCAACGGCGCACCCAGCGCGGTGCGCGTGGCCACTGCCCTGCCCCTTGAGGCTCTGGCGGCCGAGGCCGCCGGCGACTGGACACGCACCTGGCTGATATTCGCGGCGGGGGCGGCGGTGCTACTCCTAGCCGGGCTCATCGTCGCCCGACGACTCGTCCATCCCGTGCGCCAACTGACCGCCGCGACCGCGCGGTTGAAGAACGGCGATTTTGACACGCGCATCGAGATAAGGCGTGGCGACGAGATAGGCGAACTGGCCCGGGCTTTCAATACGATGGGCGAGGAGCTCAAGACACGAGATGCGCGTCTGGCCGAGAGTTTTAACGAGGTCAAGCGGCTCAGCGAGACCGACGCCCTTACCGGCCTACTCAACCACCGCATGATCGCCGAGCACATAGGCCGAGAAGTGGCCAGAGCAATGCGCTATGGAGGCCGCTTCGGCTTGATCGTCATCGATCTGGACAACTTCAAACTTCTAAACGACACCTACGGCCACCCCGTGGGCGACGAGGCTCTCCGGCGATTCGCCCGGATACTCATGGACCAGACCCGAGAGATAGACTCAGTCGGCCGGTGTGGCGGAGACGAATTCATGCTGGTTCTGCCGGAATGCGGCCCGCAGGAAATAGCAGGAGCTGTCGAGAAACTGCGGACAGTACTGGCCTCCAATGCATTCGAAGCCCCCGACGGCAGCCTCGTACCGATCAGGATGAGCCTGGGTGTGGCCTGCTATCCGGATGACGCCCAAGACGTGAACACGCTCATCGCGTTGGCCGACGCCAACCTATACCTGTCAAAGAGCCGCGGTGGCGAAACGGTCACAGGTGTACCGCTGGATGAGATCTCGTTGGAGGACATGACCGCCTTTGGCATGTTGGGCTCACTCGTCACCCTCGTGGACAACAAAGACCGCTACACGCGCCACCATTCGGAAGAAGTGACAGCGCTGGCCATGATTATCGGCAAGGCTCTCGACCTCTCCGAGGAAAGCCAGCGGGTACTGCGTGTCGCCGGATTGCTGCACGATGTCGGCAAGATCGGCGTGCCTGATCGCATTCTGCGCAAGCCGGGGCGCCTCACCGATGAAGAGTACGAGATAGTCAGACAGCACTCCGCGGTGGGCGACGCGATCATTGCCGCCATACCCGACCTCGCCGAGATCCGCTCCATCGTCTTGTCGCACCACGAGCGTTACGACGGCAGCGGATATCCCAGTGAATTGTGTGGCGACAAGATCCCGCTCATGGCTCGCATTCTGGCCGTTGCCGATTCCTACTCGGCCATGGTGACCGACCGGCCGTACCGGAAGGCGCGGACCAAAGAGGCGGCGATTGCCGAGCTGCTGGCCTGCAGAGGCACCCAGTTCGATCCCGAATGCGTCGACGCGTTCATCGGCGTGCTGGAAGGCCAGAAAAGCACTCTCGGAGCCGAGAGAACGAACGTGGTCAGTCAGGACTAGAGAGTCGGGTGCGGACGAAGCCAACGTGACTCCGGGCTGCCCAAAACCCTAGTATCCGCTCGACCGCCACGGTGTCGTTACCCCCTAGACAATCGTCTGAACAACGACCAATATGTGGAGTACCGCTACGTCAGCAGCTAGCCGGTAGGCAACGTCACGGCAGACGTAGCAAAGAGGAGGTTCGACAATGCCGTCGGAGATCGAGAGTCTACACAAGAAGTACCTGTTTCCCTGCGTAGCTACCTACTATGAGAAGCCCCTCACGCTGGTCCGGGGCAAGGGCATGCATCTCACCGACGCTGAGGGCAAGAAGTACCTTGACTTCTTCGGCGGCATCCTCACCGTCAGCGTGGGCCACTGCAACTACAACGTGAACCAGGCGGTCATCGACCAGTGCCAGACGCTGCAGCACACCTCCACGCTCTATGTTACCGAGCCCCAGGTGCGACTGGCCAAGAAGCTGGCGGACCTCACACCCGGGGCACTCAGCAAGAGCTTCTTCACTTCTTCGGGCACCGAAGCCAACGAGACGGCCGTGCTCTTTGCCGGCGTTCCACCGGCCGCTCCGACGTCGTCGCGCTTCGCCACGCCTACTCCGGCCGTAGCGAGGTGACCCTCAACATCACCGCTCACTCCACCTGGCGCCCGATGCCCAGCAGCATCGCCTACATCAAGCACGCCCACAACCCGTACTGCTATCGCTGCGGCCTGGGTCTCTCCTATCCGTCCTGCGACCTGCGCTGCGCACGCGACGTGGAGGAGCTGATTCAGACGACCACGACCGGCGAGATCGCAGCCTTCATGGCTGAGCCCATCCAGGGAGTGGGCGGGTTCATCACGCCGCCCAAGGAGTACTTCCAAGTGGTCCTGGAGATCGTGCGCAAGTACGGCGGGCTGTTCATCTGCGACGAGGTGCAGACGGGATGCGGTCGCACGGGCAAGACGTTCTGCGGCATCGAGCACTGGGATGTGCAGCCCGACATCATGACCTTCGCCAAGGGCCTGGCCAACGGACTACCGATCGGAGCCACCATCGCCACGCCCGCCGTAGCCGACTGCCTCACGGGGCTCTCCATCGCCACTTTCGGCGGCAACCCGGTAAGCACCCGGGGTGCGCTGGCCACCATCGAGTTCATCGAGAGCCAGCGACTGGCCGACAACGCTCACCTGCAGGGGGGACGGCTCCGCGATGGCCTCGAGGCTCTCAAGGCCAAGTACCCCTGCATCGGCGACGTGCGCGGCATGGGCCTCATGCAGGGCATGGAGGTGGTCGATCCGGCCTCGCCCGGCGGCAAGGCGCCCGATGCCAAGAAGGTGCTGCGGGTGTTTGAAGAGACGCGCCACTTGGGGCTGCTGATCGGCAAGGGCGGACTCTACGGCAACGTCATACGCCTCACACCGCCGCTGATAGTGTCTTCGAGCGAAATCGACGAGGCGCTGGTCGTGCTCGACAAGGCCTTCGCCGCGGCAGGCTGATCGCGCCGCAAACGGGGGCTCGCGCCCTCGTGGGCCGCGAGCGCTGCGCTGTCAGTCCAGCAGCCCCGCGGGCAGATCCGACCCACGCGGCGATAATCGCCTGGATCTGGTCCTCGTAGCGCGCCAGCCGCGAGTCTATGTCGACTTCGCCGCTCAGGGCGGCTTGGATGGCCAGAAACAGCCAGAGATGGGTCCGGAGAAGATCTCCGCGATCGTACTTGTCGTCCCAGGAGGCCCTCATGTAGCTGTTGTCCTGAGCGCCGAGCAGACTGTAGGCGATCAACTCGAAGGGAACAGGCTCCCCGGGTGACCCCTTCGGGCGCATGGCCTTCAGGTCCTCGATCATGGGACCGACGATGGCCCCAAACGCCTCCTCCACGAACTTGCGGATGTCGCTCTCCCCGTGAGTGCCCTCCGAGTGGATGAGACCTATCACATCCACACCCAGAGCACGTATCCGGAGGTCGCCGACCAAGTTGGCAAGCAGCCTCTCTCCAAAGTCGGTTGTCCTGGCCAGTTCGGGCTGCCGGTCGGCCACGTTCCACTTGATGAAGGTGTTGTGACACTCGATCAGGAGCCGGCGCTTGCTCGGGAAGTGATCATAGAAGACGTGCGGAGTGACTCCGGCCTTCTTGATGATGGTGGCCACGTGGGTCTGCCGGTACCCCTTGGTCATGAACTCCCTGGTGGCGACCAGGATGATGGCCCTGTGGGTCCGCACATTCTCCTGCTCCGCAAGATCGACACCGCTCTGGTTGGCCCGGTCGAGCGTGTGCTCAAGCTCGTCCTTGATCTCCGCCAGCGAGCGGCCGGCCTGCTTCAGCTCACCGATCTGCATGAGCATCTGAACGTGGTCCTCGGAGTACAGTGAGCGGCTGGCCGCCGTCTTCGCGGGTTGGGGCAGCAGCCCTTCGCGGATGTAGTAGTGGATGGTGCTTCGCGCCACCCCGGTCGCCTGCTCAAGAGCGGAGATTGTCAGTGCCTTGCACGATGTGCGGTCTCCTCGACTCACCCGGTCGCGGATGCCGGGTATCTAGTAGCATCTTGGCAGATGTCGGTCAAAGCCGCATCCGCCTATCTGTGCCGTCCTCACTCTGAAATAGTCCCAGGAGTTCAGTGATCCCCCCCAACCTGAAGTCGGCTTCGCTGCTGCGCACTGCATCTCCGATCGCCGCCGCCAGCATCCCGGCCGCTTTCGCCGCCTTGATACCCGCCTCCGCGTCTTCGACCACGACGCACTCGTCCGGCCTTACCCCGAGCCGGCGGGCGGCGACCAGGAAGACGTCGGGGGCCGGTTTTGTCCGCTTTATGTCATTGCCATCCGCCAGCGCGTCGAAAGCGTCTTGCAGACCTATCTGCTCGTAGAATGCGCGGGGCGTTCCTGCTGGACGAGCCTACGGCGATCTTGATACCCGCGGCCTTCAGCGCGTCGAGAACTGCCGTGACCTCCTTCGGCACGTCGTCCGGAGTAAGACTCCGCAGAGCCTCCACGTAGCGGGCGTTCTTGGTCTCCGCCAGCGCGAGCTTCTCCGCATCGCTGTACTGCCTCGGAGCCCCCTCCAGGATCATCTCCAGACTCTCCATCCGGGAGACGCCCCGCAGGCGGTTGTTGATGACTTCGTCGAAGTAGATGCCCTCGCTATCGGCGATAGACTTCCACGCCCGGTAGTGCAGGGCGTCGGTGCTGACTATCACCCCGTCCAAGTCGAATATCACCGCCCGGATGTTCATCCCTATAGCCTGGTGTCCCATTTGCCGCAGAACGGATCCACGGGGCTCGTGCCCTTGAACGGCGACCTGCCCATCAGCTTGTCCATCAACTTCTCCAGGACCGTGTCCGAGGAACCGTAGGTGTTGATGTAGGTCTTCACCCGCGGAACATCGAGTAGGTGGTAGGGATTCTCGAGCGAGATGAAGACGGTCGGGACGGAATTGACGTAGATGGGGACATCGCTGCCCATGGGGGGCGCCCACTTGATTCTGACTGTGGTCTGATTGCTCCTGGTGCCCAGGTTGGCCACGTAGATCATGAGGTCATAGCCGGCCACAAGTCGGCATAGGACCGCAGGCGGCCTTCCATACCTTCAGGGGCCGCAAAGACCTCGACGGTGAAGCCCTCCTTCTCCAGCAGCGACCTGGACTTGCTCCGTCAGCCCTGCGTCCGGGCGCCGCGGCCAAAGAAGTCCCCATCGCTTTCCAGTCGGTACAGCAACACCCGCTTCGTCCTGCTCGGGACTCAAGGGGAGGACTCCCTTCTGCTGCTTCACAAGCGTTATCGACTCGTCCGCGCACTCTCCGGCCCAAGCGCGGTGCTCTGGGCAGTTCAGTATCTCCTTGGCGGTCTCCAACCGAGGAACAAGCGCGCCCTGTGCCTTCTTCTCGTGCAGCCGCAGACGCGGCCTTGAGCGCAAGCACGTTGCGCACTGCGTCCGTCAGCCTCTCCTCCGTCAGGATGCCGCTCGTCAAGCCGTCTCTCATGTAGCCGAAGTCTTCCGTCCAGATTCCTGGTGAACAAGAAGACGTCACAGCCCGCGGCTATGGTCTGCGGCACAGCCTTCGACCGTTCCATGGCCATGGCCATCCCCGCCATGGGGGTGGCGTCGCTGACCACCAAGCCGGCAAATCCGAGCTTCTCCCGAAGAAGAGTAGTGGTGATCTCGTACGACAGCGAGGCCGGCAGGATGTCCTCGTCCTTGATGCCGGGATGAAGCCTTCTCGAATACTCCGGCAGGGCGATGTGCCCCACCATCACAGCCAGCGCGCCCGCGTCGATGCAGGCCTTGAACACCTGGCCGTAGCTGTCGTCCCATGCCTCACAGCTCAGAGTGTTGACCGTGGTGACCAGGTGGTGGTCTCGTTCGTCCACGCCGTCGCCCGGGAAGTGCTTCACCGTCGCGGCGACCCCGTTTTCCTGGAGCCCCTTCAGACAGGCCGTAGCCATGTCGATCACGCACCCCGGGTCAGATCCGAAGGTCCTCGTGTTGGTGATGGGGTTCCGGAAGTTGTAGTCGATGTCGACGACGGGCGCATAGGCCCAGTTGATCCCCACCGCGGAAGCCTCCCGGCCGCAGGCGACGCCCAGCTTGTAGGCCATGCTCCACGTCGCCGGTGGCGGCGACCGCCATCAGGCTGCCGATGCGCGTGCCATCGGTAGACACACCATCCCCGCCCGCCTCGAGGTTGCCGGACATAAGCAGGGGCACCTCGCCGCTCTCTTGGAGCAATCTCACCGTGTCGATGACGTCTTCGGCCGAGCCGCTGCGGCACATCACCCCGCCGACCTTGAGGACGCCGGCCATATGCCGCAGGGCCTTCTCGTCGGCGCCGTAGGAGACCAGGCAGAACACCTGCCCGATCTTCTCCTCCACCGACATGGCGCCGAGCGTGCTCTCCACCCAGTCGACATCGGCGTCGCTGAGCAGAAACGGGGCCTGTTGCAGTCTGCTATTCATCGGCGTCTCTGTAGATGATCGACGCTTTGCCGTGCGACGTTCTCCGCAGCTCCGCGGCGAAGGGTAGTTCGCGGCTCAGATACCAGTGGTTCAGCCGCGGAGCCACCTGCTGGCTGACCTTCGAGGATGGCCCTGTCGAGCTCGATGAAATCGTCGATGTGCGAACAGGCGATGGGGGCGCCATTGTGCGCGGGGCAGATAGACGCGAACTCCGCCTGCCGGGCCTTCAGTCTCAGCATGTTGGCCAGGTGCTTGTCGACCATGGCCATCCAGCGCGGCCCGGTCGTTCGTATGGTAGTCGAACAGCAGGACCTGCCCCGCCTCGATCTCGTCACCCGCAAACAGCATCTTCGTCTGCCGATCCAACAGCGCGATGCTGCCCGAAGCGTGAGCGGGTATCTCGATTACTTCCACTTGTCGCCCGCCCAGCTCGAACACGAAGCCCTCGCCTACAAAGACCTTCGTGTAGTCGGGCCACGGAAGCTCGCGCCGCTCGCGGCAGCGGGGGCATGCCGGCGATGTCGGCCAGCCGCGTCGGCATGCATGTGCACTTCTTGCCACCAGCCGTTGCCGCCCACGTGGTCGAGATGGCCATGAGTGTTCACTACGATCAGCGGCTTGTCCGTGAGCCGCTCGACGTACTTCCTCAGCGGCCCGCATCCCCAGCCCGTGTCGATGAGGAGGGCCCGCTCGCTCCCCTCCAGGAGGTACATGTACTGCGTCCCACGCAGCATGGTGATGAATACGGTGGTGTCGTCGCCCGCCAGTGTTCATAACTTTCCCGCAGCATTCTCCACACGCTCTTCCCGCGACCGCTCTCGGTCGCCAACCTCGGCTTCACCATCGATCGTAGACGCTCTCGCGGCTGTGACCATAGCCGGAGGGCGCTTAGCTCCTGGATAGTAGAGCTTGCCAAGCCGAGTGTCAACAATACAGATTGTGGTTTCTAGTCGTGAAGTGCCATGGCCGGCGGCAGCGGCTTGAGCAACAGCCGGCGCCCGGCTATGGAACAGCACTTTGCGACCCGCATTGTTGAGCGCCGTTATTGACAGCCCAACCACCAACCCCTACCATCAGTACTCAGGTTGGGACAGGTAGGGGGCAACGTTGCTCTACGCTCGGAGGGAGTGTCATGAGGAAACATCCAAGAACTTTGCTCATCGCCTTGTTGACAGTCGCGGCGATACTGGGCCTCTTGGTCGCAAGTGCCTGCGGAGAAGAGAAACCCACCGGCACCATCACCCAGCTTCATGTAACGGGCGAGGCGGGCGGTACGGCGACCGTCTATGTGTACTCGCCCACGAATCCGGATTTCCCGGGCACCGTGATGCCCACCACCTTTGTCTATCCCGACAAGACGGTGGCCAGCGCCGACGAGGCGCTTGACTACCTCGTAAAGACGGGCGTCAAAGACATCCTCGAGATCAACCGGTCTTTCGGCATGGTCTTCACACCCATCGACGCCGAGGGTTACACCGAAGCCGACCTGCAGATCATGAACTCCGCCAAGGGCCAGTTCAGCGATATCGGCTTCATCTATAAGGGAACGCGGGAAGCCGAAGGCGGCATGGTGACGAGCGACTCAGGCCTGCAGTACGCCGGTAGCCGCTTCAGGAACTACATCTACGCCGACGGCGCCGGCGCAGACTTCATCGCCAAATATGCGACCAAGAGCATGCCCTACATCTTGCGCTTCTCCGACGGCGGCATGATCACGTTCAACCATCTGGCTGCCGCGGTTGCGCTCTTCAACGTCTCCGAGCCGGCCGTTCCGGGCGACAAGCCGAATGCCATCCCCGCCTACCTCGCCAACGCCGGCGATACAGTGGTGGACTCTTTCAAGGCCATCAACGGGGTTGATTACCCCACAGTCACCGTCGACAAGAAGGACGGCATCACTCCAAAGCTGGCCCAAGAGGCCTGGCAAGTCATGTCCGAGTGGCAGAGGACCGAGTGCACCCCCGGCATCTTCCTGCTGACCAAGTACATCGTCGACTACCAGGCGGCCGGTCTGGACTACACCGAGCATCTCTGGACGCCTATCCCCGAGGTCGGCAACGGCTACGCGTATACCTACTTCACCTGGGCCCCAGCGGCGAAGGGTGACGCCAAAAGGCCCGCGATCTTGCTGTTCCACGGCGGCGACAATTCCGCCCTATATATAGCCCAGACCTCCGACTGGCTGCGCGTCGCGCTTGAGAACAACCTGGCGGTAGTCTCGGTGCAGCACTCCGGCGTCAAGGACGAAACAGGCGCCGACATCGCCGCTGCCACTCCCGCCGACATCAAGGCACTTCTGGACTACCTCCTTACGGACAGCAGCCTCAACATCGACCCCGCCAGGGTGTACGCTACGGGCTTCTCCATGGGCTCGCTGATGACGGCCGGCCTGGCCAAGGAATTCCCCACCAGCTTCGCCGGTTTCGGACCATGCAACCCTGCCGGTCCGATGGACACGGGCGGAGTCGTCGCTCCGGTGTTCGCCGTGGGCGGGCTCACTGATCCTTTGGCCAAGCCTTCGATCCCGCGATCCCTTGGAGCAGCCAACGTTCAGATATCGCTGACCAACAATGGCGGTACCCCCGACCCGGCGGTCATCCCTGAGGACAACAAGACGTGGAAGGACCCGGTGTTCGGCTATGCGCCCGATGACACCAAGGAGATATCCGCTTACAACGGCAACAACGTCTACACCATCAACTACTACAAGAGCGCCGACGGTGTCGCCTACACAGCCTACTGCGCGGTGACAAACTTGTCCCACGAGACCATCGGCCAGACCTCCTGGATCCAATGGGATTTCTTGAAGCACTTCGCTCGGAATGCGGACGGCAGCATCACCTACACGCCGTAGTGCCAAGCCCGGTGCCTGGTCAGAGACTAGCGCCAACGAAAGTCAGGGGTGAAGGAGCATGAAAGGGTTGAGAAGTCTGACAGTGCTACTGGCCATCGGAATCCTGGTGCTGGGAACCGCGGCATGTGACTCCTCCGAATCGGCCACGACCTCCGAGGCCGCCCAGACCACGGTCACTAGCGCAGCCGTGGTGGGCACGACCACTACGGTCGCCGTCCCGACTACGGTGGCCGAGAGAGACTATCCGGGCAAAGACAAATGGTTTGTGGAGCTGCCTGGCCAGCCGAACGCCTACTCCATCGTGGGCGTCAACGGCAGCGAGGGCTTTGACATGGCCTCGTTCGTGAACTCCGTGATGGCGGAGAAGCTTATCGCGCTGCAGTACAACACACTCGTCCTCTACACGGACGACATGGACCCCGCGCTCGTGGCGTTCTGGGATGGCTTGGGGATCAAGAAGGAGCTCCACGACGCAGAGGACAAGAACAAAGCATGGGCCAGCTACACTCCGGTGGCGGCTCTCGAACCTGGGAACACCACCAAGTACCCGGTCGTGTTCTCGTTCCACGGCAACAAGAACACCATCCTGCACGCTGAGGGCTTTGGGTTCGCCAACCTGGGGGCCACCGCAGGGCTTCATCACCGTCATTCCCGACTGCAACAACAGCGACGGACCGACCGCGGCGGCGGCGATCCCGGTGATCCTCGACACTCTCGAAGCGGGAGGCTATCCCATCGACAGAAGCCGCGTGTATCTCACCGGCATGTCAAAAGGCGGCATTTGCAGCGCTCAAGCGGCCCTCGCTCTCCCCGATGTGGTGACCGCGATCGCGATCCATGGTTCGGCCTTTGCGCTGAACACGCAACCCGCGGGGGAGGCAGGAGCCCAGCCATCAGCGGCGGCGATAGGCATCCCGCCGACGGCCTATGAGAAGGCCATGGCCTACGATATCCCCATGTATCTCGCGGTAGGGCAGTATGACTTTGGTCAACTCCCCCTCAAGACACAGCCGATCATCGACGGGCTCAATCTGTGGCTGGAGATGGACGGCTGCCCCACGAGACTGACGCTGGACGCGTGCCTGGCGGCTGCGGCCAGCGGGACCGACCCAGCTGTGACCTTTCTTGGGGTCACTGCCGACAAGACCTACACTGACACGATCGACGGCTCCATGCACTACTTCGCTGAGTACAACAACACAGATGGCGTGACGATGATCAAACTCATCGGTGTGGCCAACCACCCGCACTGGACCACCGCCTCATATCCACAGATGGCCTGGGACTTCATGAGCAAGTTCTCCAAGGATGCCGAGGGCAATCTGATCGTCGCTCAGTAGTCACATGAGGACGCGAACCCTGAACGGCAAAGAAAGGGGTGCACAATGAAAAGACCATTCTTGGCAGTCGCCAGCATGGTCCTGGTCGGCCAACTGACAGTGAGTCTGCTCACCGGCTGCGGCGGCGACTCGACCGCCGCTACCGCCGGCGCAGTCACGACAGACACCACCGCGGCGGCTCCGACGACCACCCTCTCGGCCGGAGACACGGGCGTCGTTCTTCCCGACGCCGTCTACACCGACTTCAAGAACCTCGGCAAAGGGCAACTCGACGTCGAAGCCTGGAAGGCTACCGAAGCGGCCCAGAAGACCGTCGAGCACAAGAGGAACCCCTTCCTCTACAGGAACGAGATGGACCCGGCCGTAATAGCCTACTGGGACGCCTTGGGGATCAAGAAGGAGATGCACGACGCGGATGAACCGGCCCTGAAATGGGCGAGCTACACTCCGCTGGCGGCGCTCGCGGACGGCAACACGGCCGTCTATCCGGTGGTGTTCGACTTCGTCGGGGCTGAGAAGCTCATATTCTACGCAGAGACCCACGGAATAGCATATCGTGGGGGCCACAGAGGGCTACATCACCATCTGCCCCTCCAATCCCGTAGCCATGAAGGCTATCGACCCCGCCGCCATGGGCGCCTACGAGGATCTCACCGCAGGGGGCCAGGTCGTCAGGATCCTGGACGCTCTTGAGGCACAGGGCTATCCGATCGACAGGAGCCGAGTCTACGTGACCGGCATGTCGACGGGCGGCGTCGCGACTGCGCTGGCGGGCCTCGAACATACCAGATGTCGTCGCGGCGTGTCGCCATGCACAGTTCGGTCTCATGCGCTCTCAATACCGAGCAAGACGGCGTCGTTCACATTCTTCACTCCCGCGAGCGACTACGCGAAGGCCATGGACTACGGAGCATCCCCATGCTCGCGGTGGCTGGCGATCACGACATGGCGATGCTCCCGATCAACGACCGCGGGCGTCATCAGCGGGACTGAACCTGTGGCTGCAGGTGAACGGCTGCCCCACCCAACTCGCCTTGGAGGATAGCCTCGCGGCCCAGGCGAGCAGCACCGATCCGGCGGTCAAGGCCATAGGCGTGGTGGGCGACAAGATGTGGACCGAGACCATCGACGGACGTCGTGCACTACGGCGCTGAGTTCAACCGCGCCGATGGCGTGAAGATGGTCGAGCTCGTATGTGTGACCAACCTGCCGCACATGGCGAGACTCCGCCTTTCCGCAGATGGCCTGGGACTTCATGAGCAGGTTCTCCAGGGATGCCGAAGGCAATCTGATCGTGGCGGACTGAGCGCGAGCCACCACAGCTGCCAAGAGAGGAGGTCCACTTTCGAGTGGGCCTCCTCTCCTTCTTCTGGGAATATCGTCAGCGCAGATCGACGAAGACCTGGTGCTCTCCTCCACCCAGCGCGCGTGTCTCCCCGTCCAAGCGAAGTTCGGCGGTGGCCATCGCCGGCACGGTGAGATCCACCGAGACCCTCTCCCCTCCCGCTTCCACGAGCAGGAAGCCTCCCCGTAGGGGGTCTGCACGCTGCAGTCAGCGTGCGCCAGCCCGCAGTGAAGGTCGGGGCTGAATACTATGTGCCGGTACCCGGCTTCCCCTATCGTGATGCCGCCGATGTTCCGGTATATCCAGTCACCCACACTGCCCAACGCGTAGTGATTGAAGGACGAGTTGGTGACGGTGCCGTCGGGCGCGATCGCTTCCCAACTCTCCCAGATGGTCGTCGCGCCCCTCTCCACCATGTACAGCCACGACGGGCTCTCAGTCTGGAACAGCAGCCGGTAGGCCACGTCCTTGTGGCCCGCTTCGGTGAGCACGTCCAGCAGATGCGGAGTGGACACGAAGCCGGTATCCAGCCGATATCCGTTCTCTTCGATCATGCGGACCAGACGCCCGGCCACCCGCTCCTTAAGCGCGCCTTCGACAACATCCGCGTACAGGGCCAGGACGTACATGCCCATCAGGTCGCCGCGGATCAGCCCGTCGTCGGAGATGAACTCCTCTCGGACCGCCTGTTTGATCTTGGGCAGCAGCGCTCCGTAGCGCGCCCGCTTCTCCAGAAGGTCCTCGCTGGGCTCCTCCTCCAGCAGCGCGTCCAGCACGGCCAGGAACGCCCGCACCGTGACAGCGTAATAGCAGGCCGCGATCACCTCTCGGGTGGCCGCCACGCCGTTCATCACACCCCCGGGCTCTTTGGCGAAGCTGGGGATGAGCCAATCGCCAAAGTGATGCCCCTTGGTCCAGAGGTAGGGGTTGCGCGCCTGTTGCGCCGGAGTCAGTGAGTCCCAGCCCTCGGGCTTCCGAGCGGCCGCGGCGGCGATGAAACCCAGCCAGCGCTCCATCATGGGGAGGTTGTCCCGCAGCACATGCTTGTCGCCGTAGCAGCGGTAGAGGTCGTACGGCACCAGCACGCAGGCGTCACCCCACGCCGCGGAGGAGTTGTCCCCCGCCTTCTCCCGCTCCATGCGGTCCTGCGCGGGATAGCACGGCACGACCATCGGGACCTCGCCGTCCTCTTTCTGCTCTGCCCGCATGTCGGCCAACCAGCTCACCAGAAAGTTGTGCAGGTCGAAATCGAAGCACCCCGTCTTGGCAAAGACCAAGATGTCCCCCGTCCAGCCCATCTTCTCCCGCTGGGGGCAGTCCGTCGGCACCGAGAACATGTTGCTGCGCTCGCTCTGCCGGATGTTGCGCTGCAGGGCGTTCAGGCGCTCGTCGGAGCACGAGAAGTGTCCGGTGCTTCTAAGCGCGGTCCCCAGGGCGAGAGCCTGCACCCGGACTATCTGATCGTGGGCGACGCCTGCGATACGCACGTAGCGGAACCCGTGATAGGTGAACCGGGGGCGGAACGTGGTCACCCCCGCCGGGCAGACAAATACGTCGCGCTGGTCCTTGTTGCGGCCCATGATGTTGCGGATGAATCCGCCGTCCTTGCCCAAGACCTCCGAGAAGTCGAGCACTACCTCAGTCTGCTCGGCGGCCCGCACCGTCAACTCGGCGACACCGGCCAAGCACTTGCCGAAATCGACCACCAAGTCCCCTTCGGGCGTGGTGAAGACTGTCTGCGGGTCCAGCCGTTCCCACTCGACCACGGGCGGCTTCGGCTGTGCGATCAGATTGCCGGTGCCGTAGGCCGCCGGCGTCACGGGCTCCCAAGCGCGCGGGGAGTGCCACATAGTCATGACGCTCACCTATGAACAGGTCGGCATAGTCGATGTACGAGCGACGACTCTCAAAGGAAGTGTCGGAGCAGACCTGGTGCGTCGCCCCGTCCTCATCGATCCACTCCAGCTGCATCAGGAATCCCAGCCTGTCGCCGTACTGGCAGCTGTCGCCCGACAGCCCGATGCGCCCTATCCACCAGCCGTCCGCCAGCGTCACGGTGATCTCGTTCTCGCCCTCCCGGAGAAGGGCCGCCACATCGTAGGTCTGATAGAAGAGGCGGTCGTGGTAGGCCGAAGTCTCCGGGGCCAGCAGGTTCTTGCCCGCCGGCTGTCCGTTGACGAGCAACTCGTATACGCCGTGTGCGGTGGCGTATAGCCTGGCCTTTCGCGTGCGTCCGGCGCAGGTCAACGTCTTCTTCAGTTCTCGACACGGTCGCAGGCGGTCCTGCCCACCGAAGTCGTCGTCGTGGGGCGTAAAAAGGTAGTGCATCTGCACTTCCTTTTCCCGGATAGCCGGGTCCTGCAGGGGCTCGATCCACTCAGCAGCCCAGGGGGTACCCATGAAACCCGTCTCGAACGCGGCACCGCACTCGCCCGCGACCTCGCCCTGCAGATAGGAGACAGCCTTCGCGGTGAAGACGGTCTTGGGGGACAGCGCCGCCCCGCCATACCGGAAGTGCGGACTCGCGAACGCCGATACGCCCGTGTCCCACAGCACCTCGCCGCCCGGGCCCGTCACGACCAGGCGCACCGCGTCGAAGCGCTCGATGCTCCGCAGCTGGAGCGAGAAGGTCGGCCCGCCGTCGTCGGTCACGACGTGGCCCGCGAGACCGTTGACGAACAGTTCCATTACAGCTTCGCCCAATCCTCGAAGTGCAATTTGATGAACTCCATGGTGCGCGCTGTCTGTTCCGCCAACGTTCCATCGGCCGCGGCCGCCAAGATCGCGGGCGGGCACCAGTCCTCCAGCTCACCGCGATGGGCGAATTCGAAGAACCCGTGGGCCATGCCTTTCGCCACCATGCTGTCCACCTGCACACCCGCTTGCCGCAGCATGTCCGCGTACTTTTCGCCCTCGTCAAACAGGCCGTCCGCCTCGGCCAGCACGAACACCGCGCGTGGAAGCCCAATCAGATCGTCCGTCGAAGCGCAGATAGGGGAGAGCAACGGATCCGCCGGGTCTTCCTTGCCGATGTGGGCTTGGTTGAAGTACGTGTACATCGCCAGTTCCATCGGATCGAGGCGCTTCGCCTGCGGCGGTGTCACGGAGTCCACGAACGGATACACCAGGATCTGCAGACCGATGGAGTATTCCTTCTTCCTGTTGGCCATGATGCACACCGTCGCCGACTCGGTCGCACCCGCGCTGTTGCCCATCACCGCGACCCTACCGCGGTCGAAGTCGTGGGCGCCGCTGTCCAGGTAGTACTTGATGACGTCGTACGCGTCGTAGAGAGGGGCCGGGAAGGGGTTCTCCTCTCCCTTGCGATAGTCGATGGAGACCACGTTCGCCCCCAAAGCCTGCCGCACCGCATGCCAGAGGATGTCGTCCAGCGCGCTGCCGCCGAACATGAAGCCGCCGCCATGGAAGGCGAACACCACCGGCGCTCCCGCCTGGTCGACCGGGTAGAACACGGTATCCAGCGTCCTACCGGGGAGCGAGATGGACTCGCGTATGCCGCGGACGGGCACGATCTTGTTGAGTTCTTTCATCAGCTTGACGCCAGCGGCCACTTCCAGCTTTGCGGCTGCCATCGCCTCAGGCGAGGGGGCATCGGTCACAACGATCACCTCTTGAATCCGTCGTCGGTTTCTATCAACTCGATGAGCGTCGGGCGCTCTTGGCCGCTCGAATTCGGGGCGTGCAGCGCCAGCAGCAGCCGTCCCTCCCTCGACCTGAAGACCATGCCGTGGCCGCCGTCCTCGGCGAAGAGCGGCTGCGCCTCATGTACCCAGGGCCCGAGGATGCCACCAGCCGCGGAACGGGCGATGCCCGTCGCGTACCCCGATGGCCCGAAGCTCGACCACAGGAGCAACAACTGCCCCGACCGGGTCTGGTACGCAAACGGCCCGTCGGAGAGATACACCTCCCCTTCGATTCCAAAATCCTTCGCAAAGGGGAACGGCCGCGCCCACGGCGCGTCGACCGCGTTGAAGATCACGTGGATGTCCCCCACCGTGGTCTTGAGGTCCCGAGCCAGTTCCACGACGCACATCTGGCCCTCGGCAGCCTGCTTGAACGATCCGCTGAAGACAAGGTAGGGGGCACCACCGGCGTCCACGTAAAGCGTTCCGTCCAGGTAATCCCCACCGGCCGGCGTCACCGGTCCGTCGCTGTGCAGTTCGAAAGGCCCCAACGCAGAATCCGCTTTCAAGATCTGGATCCCAACTCCCCTATCGTCCGCGCCGAATGTCGCGATCAGGTAGTAGGAACCTTCATAGAAGAAGCACTCCGGCGCCCAGTAGGACCTGTCCGCCCAGAAGTCCTGAGGCTTGTGGAATATCTCAAAGGGACCTCGCCAAGAGACCAGATCGTCGCTGGTGTAGCAGTCGAACCCGTCGGCCTGGGTCCACACAGTCGGGCCTCTGGTCCCGTAGAGATGGTAGCGATCGTCGCTCAAGAGGACGAACGGATCCCGGAGATGGATATCCTTCAGTTCCAGGCTGCGCATACCGGCGTCCTTCCAGTTAGGGTCTGCAGCGTTCCAATGATGACTTCCGGGCGCAGCCCCCTCAGCGCAAGCCCGTTGGTAAGAACTGTGATGCCGGCAGCGCCGATCAAACCAGCATGGATCAGTCGGTGCCCGACCTGTCATCAAAGGCGGCCTGCTTCTTGAGCTTGAACATCTTATACAGGCCGATCTTGTGGCTGTTGGAGAGGTAGACCAGGAACACAAGCACGATGGCGCCGGTGAGTGCTTGCTGAACGGATATGGAGAACCCCAGCTTGATAAAGGCCTGATAGATAGAGGCTTGGATGAAAGCCCCAATGATCGTGCCGATGTTCTTGTCGGAGTACTTAGCCAGCGAAACGCCTATGAACATGGGCAGGAAGGCATCCATGATGAACGGTAGGCTACCCAGACCGGTCTTCGGCTGCATGATCCCGAAGTTCGAGAAGTAGACCGCGCCCGCCATTGCCAGCAGAGCGCCGGCTATGACGTAGCAGGCGACGGTGTTGCGCTTCTCGTTGACGCCCACGTCCACCGCGTTTTTCTGCCCCGTGCGCAGCGAATTGGTGTTGTATCCGAACTTGGTGAAGTTCAGTAGGTATACCAAGACGACCAAGACGCAGGCCAGGAGGATCACGTTGTTGGGCCACTTCGCGAAGATGAGCAGGTCGTCCCTACCGATGAGGCGGATGCCCTTGGAGTCGTTCAGTCCATACGCGATGGCCTCGTATAGCATCGCTATGCCCAGAGAGACCACCATGGCAGGCAGTCTGAGCCACACATAGATCAGACCACCGATGGAGCCTAGCACCATCCCGGCGAGAACCATCAGCAGCAACATCGAGAAAGGACCCCCACCCAACTTGCCGGCCAAGGTCCCACCGACTATCACGGAGAGAATGATCACCGAACCCACGGAGAAGTCGAACCTGCCCGAGGTCAGGTTGTAGGACACCGCCAGAGCGATCAGACCGTAGTAGACGGTGTTGTAGGCAAGCGTCTTCCACTCCTGTGCCGATAGGAAATCGGGAGACTGCCCAGCAGCGGCGATGATGCCTTTGAGCAGCAAGTAGACGGCCAGCGGCACGCCGATGGTCACCAGCGTGTTCAGACCTATCTTCTTTAACCTCGTTGCTGTCATGGCCTCACCTGTTCCGCGGTCTGGCCGCAACGGGTCCGCTGGACCCGTTGCGGCCGCCTCGTGCCGCTTTCTCTACTACTTGGCCGCGGCCGCCTGCGCCGCGCGCCTTGCCTCCACGTCTGAGATCGAGTTCGCCGCATACAGCGCAGCGACATCTGCGAACGTCGCATCGGCGTTGACACCCTTCACTACCGACAGGATGTCCTCGGCGTTCCAGCACCAGATGCCACCGGTCTCGATATCCGAATAGGCTGCATACTCTTCAGCCGACTTGATCACCCACCAGCTGACCTCGACCCGCGGTGCGAGACCATTGTCTCGGTACGCGTCTTCGGCCCCGTCCAGAGCGTTCAGAAGGAGTGGGACTCCCATGCCGAAAGCGCTGGTAGTCTCGATAGGCGTACATACCATCTGGCCGCTCTCCCACGCGCTCTTGGTCAGATCGCTGAAGGCGTCGATGGCCGCGATCTTGACACTGTCGGTCATACCCGCGTTCGAGAGCGCCTGGTACCAGGTGGCCGCGCCGAATGAGCAACCCAAGCCGTCGAAACCCTGCTGTATGGCATCGTCCTGAGCCGGTTTGTACGTTCCGAGCTCCGGCCAGCCGCCCACGTCAGCAACGAGCTCGACATCCTTGCCGGCCTGCTTGGCTTCGTCGATCGCGGCCATGAAACCCTTGGAGCGATCGATGAACATCTGCACGCCGTAGTCCCTGCCGCCGGAGACGTAAACGAGCCTCTTGCAGCCGGCGTCGATCAGAGCCTGCGCCATGTCGTGGCCGGCGTCGTAGTTTTGGGTCTCGTTGTACCAGCCGCCCAGATACATCGGGTTGTCCTTGAAGGCGTCATAGACCGTAGGCTCTTCGGCGACGCCGAAGTAGTACATCCCCTTGTCGATGCAGAGCTGCACCGACGCCACCCTCGCGACGTTGAAGTAGCCGATGATGGCTTTGCATCCCGCTGCAGCGCACGATTCGATGAAGGCCAGCTCGCCTTCGGCGTTACCGATGGCTTCAGAGTAGATGACATCGATGTTGATCTTCGTTTTCAGGTAGTCGAAATACCCCTTGACAGCCAAGAACTGTTCAGCCGTCGGGTCGAAGGTGACAACGCCTATCTTCACCGTCTCGGCCGGATACTTCTCCCCTTCCGGAAGGACTCCCGTGCTGCCGGAGCCACCGCCGCAGGCCGCGAGGCTCACTGTCAAGACAAAGGCCAACAAACACGCCGACACTATCAGTGATTTCTTCATGAATACTTCCCTCCTGTTGGTCACGTTTTTCGCACCGCCCACTGGAGCCCCGTCAGTCCTTCCCGTCGTCCTCCTCGTTCAAGCCTGCCCATCGAGCTTCGTCGATCACCTTGGCAACAACTTAGTGCGATAGCTCATGCTCGCGATGAACACCACCGCTATAAAGACGACTCCCCTACATGTCTGGATGATTTCCAGGGGAAGCCCCATCATAGTGAGACCGTTAGTCAACACCGTGATGCTGGCTGCCCCTATCAGGCCCGCATATATGCTGGACCGTGGACCGCCAGTGAGTGGCATGCCGCCCAACACCAGCGCGACAAGCACGTCCGTGCCCAGCGACCCCCCGGTGCTGGCCCCCACGGTCCTCGTACGGATGAGAAGCACGAAAGCGGCAAGACCGATGCCTAGCGCACCTAGGAGATAGGAGAGGATGACGGTTCTCTTGATCGGCAGACCGGTCTGTCGGGCGACGACGCCGCTACCCCCCGTGATCTTGGCGCTCTTGCCAAGGGTGCCGAAGGAAAAGAGCACCCAGCAAAGGATGAAGAAGCTCCCTAAGGTGGCCACATTGACCACGGTCATCTGCCTGAAGCTGAACAACTGTATCGTGCTGGGTTCGGTGCCCGGGCTGGGGAGCAGCAGGTTGGCACTGTCGCCCATCACGACAAGAACGATCGCCGTTATGACCATACCCATCACAATGGTGACAATGAAGCTCGGCGCCGACACGTAAGCGGCGAACAGACCCTTCAGCAGGCCAAGAGCCAGCGCCGAGCCCACGCAGACCAGGAGCGCCAACCCGATGCTGCCGGTGTTTATTGCCACCGTCCCCCCAAGCACGGCACTCAACGACACACATGCGCCCATGGACATATCGATGCTGCCGCTACCGAATACGAAGACGGCCCCGGTAGCGACGAGAGCGGTCACGATCACCTGGTTCAGGAGACTCTGCAAGTTGGAGATGCCGAGACTGTCCCCGTTGGTGAGCCCAGCGAATAGCGCGAACAGCAAGACGAGGCCGCCGAACGGGGCGAGGGTCCTTAGTAGCGGGAGTCTCTTCTGGAAATCCATCGTCTACACCATGACCTCGATGACGCGGTTCTCACTGAGGTCTCTGCTGCGTTCGAACTCGCCGGCCAGCTTGCCTTCCTTGAGCACCAGCAGGCGGTCGCTCATGCCTATCAACTCCGTCAGCTCCTCGGAGATCATGACGATGGTCTTGCCCTGCTTCTTCATCTCCGCCATGAGTTGGTACATAGCCGCCTTAACACCTATGTCCACGCCACGGGTGGGACAGTCGAGTATCAGGACCTCGCAGTCACGCCCGACCCACTTGCCGAACGCCACCTTCTGCTTGTTACCGCCCGAAAGATACTGAACATTCTGATCCATCGACGAGCACTTGATGCTGAGGCTGTCGATCTGCCGGTTCACGTATTCCTTCTCCGGTTTCGGCCAGATGAGGCCAAGTGCGTTCCTCAACTTGTCCAGAGCAGCAGAGGCTATGTTGTCTCGGATACTGGCGGTGAGAACCAACGCTTCCCGGTCCCGGTCCTTCGACACATAGCCCAGCCCACACTTCACCGCCACCTGCGGATCGTCGATCTTGGTACCGCTGGGAAGATGCCGCACCTCACCCGTAAGTAGCCTCTCTTCGCCGAACAACACCTTGCCCAGCTCGTGCATGCCACAGTGAGACAGACCGCCGATGCCAAGGATCTCGCCCTTGTACACCTTCATCGAGAAGTTCATCAGTAGACCTGAGCCGGATGTGACCTCGATGGCTTCAAGTACGACCTCTGCTCCGCGACTCGCCTCGTAGTCGTCGCGGTAGTATTCACCCTTCATCTCCCGACCCACCATGAGGCGCTTGATGTCGTCCTCTATCATCTGCGCCTTGTCCAGAGTGGCGATGAGCTTGCCGTCCCTGAGCACGGTCAGAGAGTCGCAAAGCCCGATGAGTTCTTCGAGGTCGTGAGAGATGAAGACGACGGCCTTGTTGTCGTCGCGCATCCTCTTCATGATGCCGTAGATGATCTCGCGGCCCTTTTGCGACAGGGCAGTCGTGGTCTCGTCCACGATCAGGAGTTCGGGATCGTCGTGCATCACCCGAGCGATCTCCACGAGTTTCCTGTCCTGCAGGTCCAGCGAATCGATGGTGGCCGCAGGGTCAACGCCCTCCAGACCGATATCCTCCAAAGCCTGCTTTGCCGCCCTGTTCATCGCCCCGGCACTGATGAAGACAGGCAAGCGCCCTAGTGACTTGCGAAACTTGTCCTCTTCGCCAAGAAAGATGTTCTGCGCGACAGAGATGCCCGGTACGTAGCCCTGCTCCTGGACAATCATGCCGATGCCGCTCTTGGCCGCTTCGATCATGGTCGCGGGCTTGTGGCGCTGGCCCTTGAAGAACATCTCACCCCGCGTGGGAGGCTGCATTCCCGCGATGATCGATCCGATAGTGGACTTGCCCGAGCCGTTCTCGCCCACCAGGCCCATGATCTGACCCCGGTAAAAGCGCATGTCGACCTCGTCCACCGCTACTGTGGGCCCGAAAGTCTTGACCAGCCCTTTCGTCTCCACTATTAGTCTGTCGTCTATGTCGCCCGGTGTTCCTATGTCACGACCTTCGGTTTCCACGTCCCGAGATTGTGCCCGCGCCTGCTCTTCGTTTGCCGGATACTAGAGGCTGAAACCTCGCTTGTCAACAAGGACACTTCTCATTTCTAATTGTGAAGTGCAATGTCATATGTTGTACTGTATTCCTTTGTGCGCTCAGGTCTTCTGTTGGCCAATGTGCGCGTTAACATGCCTAATGCATTTGCAAGCTAGACCACTTCCCCCGAAATGTCAACCTTGTAGACCAAACCTTGTTCCTCTCCGGTCCAGATCACGCAGGCGGAGGCCGTCAGCCCCCCGGCGCTCGCCTTCACTCGGATCTCTCCAGCCTCGCCGGCGCTGCGGATTATCGCCAGAAGACGTCCCTGGAACGCCCGACCGCGCTCGGCGTTATGTGGACCTTCAAAGACCGGGTCTGCGGTCCCCAGAGCTATCAGTTCGCCCACCCCGTCCACCTCCACGGTGACCTCCTCCGACCGGTCGGACTTCACCACCGCTCCCTCGCTGTCGACGATCTCCACCGTGACGTACACCAAATCGCCATGACTCGCCCTGATGGTCGTTCGATCAGGAGTCAGGCGCAAGGCACACGGCGCGCCGGCAGTCTTCAGCTCTGTTCTACCCGTCTCCCGGCCGCCCGCGAATGCGACTGCCGTGATCGTCCCCGGTTGATAGGTGACCTCAAACACGGACTTGTTCTCGGAACTCGCGCCCGCCGGGCGACGGCCTACCGAGACACCGTTCAAGATGAGCTCCACTTCGTCGTCGGCGGAGTAGACCTCCACCCGAGTAGGCTTGCCTTCCCACCCTGGGAAGGTCCAGTTGTCGCTCACCGGCTCCCATCCCCACGGGGTGAAGCTGAGCTTCTTGCCGTGGAGCCGCGGATCGAAGACGCCGATGTAGGGGGCCTGCCGCACACCCCACAGGATGTCGCGGAAGTACGACTGCGGACGTTTGAAGCCGCAGATGTCCAAGTCGCCGCAGTTGGCCAGGTAATAGGGCCAGGGATCCTGAGCGAAGAACAGACCCGCGGGCGCATCGACGTACACCTTGCCGACGCCCGATTCACCCCGGTAGTCGATGGCGGTCCACACGAAATCGCCAATCACGTTGGGCTGGCGGACGGTGTCGTTCCAAGTGGCGTAGGCCCTGAGGGGAAAGGTCTCGGTACCGCATATCACTCGGTCGGGGAAATGCGCCTGGTCGAATTCGTAGCGACTGTTCATGTAGTTGTAGCCGGCGACATCAAGCGGAGCAAGGAAGGCCGAAGTGAGCTTGCCCCAGCGGTCGCTCTGAGGGTCGGCCGGCGGACGGTTGTGACTCTCGAAGAAGTCTTCCGTATCGCCCGGCTCGGCTTCCCCGGTGGCGAGAGTCTCCTCGAAGAGAGTCGCGAGCGCCACCGTGACCGGGCGGGTGCTGTCCAAGGCGCGGACGTAGTCGGCCTGTTTGCGGCACCACGTGTAGCCGTCCGAGATACCGGTACGCTCGGGCACTTCGTTGCCTACCGACCACATGATCACCGACGGGTGGTTGCGGTCGCGCTTGACCATCGACTCGGTGTCGCGCTGCCACCAGTCTTCGAAGTGCAGGTGATAGTCGTTGGGGTTCTTCCCCATGCGCCAGCAATCAAAGGTCTCGTCGATCACCAGCATGCCCAGCCGGTCACAGGCATCCAGCAGCGCCGGCGCGGGCGGATTGTGTGCCGAACGAAGGGCGTTGAACCCAGCCGCCTTCAGCAGCTCCACCTTGCGCTCTTCGGCTCGGTCGTAGCTGGCCGCTCCAAGCAGACCATGATCGTGATGGACGCAGCCGCCGCGCAGCTTCATGGGTACGCCGTTCAGGCGAAACCCATTCTCCGCGTCCACGGCGATAGAGCGGATGCCAAAGCTGGTCGTCTCTGCATCTAACACCTCGGAGCCATCCAAGACTTCGCTGGTCAAGGAATACAGTTGAGGATCATCGACCGACCACAATCTGGCATCCGTCACTTCCAGAGCCTGCTCAACAGTCGCCGTCGAATGCGCGGGGATTTCAGCCGACGCCTCTGTCAGCCCCACCCGCTTACCTGTGGAGTCCTTCACGGTCGTGCGCAGAACGATCTTGGCCGAGGCACCCGTGTCGTTGGCGATCTCTGTCGAAACAGCCACTGACGAGACCGCAGGGCCCACCTGCGGGGTGGTCACGCACACCCCCCAGGGCTGGATGCGGACCTCAGCACCGCTCCGCAGCCAGACGTGCCGGTAAATGCCGGTGCCGCTATACCAGCGCGAATTGGGTTGCGCGCTGTTGTTGGCCACCACCGTGATCTCGTTCTCTGCCCCGTAGAGCAGATATGGCTTGATATCGACCAGGAAGCTCGTGTATCCGTAGGGATGAAACGCAGCCAGATGCCCATTCACAAGAACTTGGGCATTCATGTAGACGCCTTCAAACTCCAGGTAGACGCTACGATCCCTCCAAGCCGCGGGAACCTGCAGTGTCTTGCGGTAGGCGACTACTCCGCTCCAGGCGAAACCCCCACTCGACCCAGTCGGGTTTTGATGCTCACGTGACCTCGAGATAGACGCATCATGGGGAAGAGCAACCGGACGCCAGTTTCTGGACGGACGGGGGAACGTACCCACCTCATCGGTGTACTCCCACCCGAAATCGAACAGCTGTCTCTCCATGTCCTGTGCCGCCTCCTATTGCCCGTAGTAGGCGCCTGCGCCATGTTTGCGCAGGTAGTGCTTGTCAAGCAATGTCTGCTGCATCGGCGGAGTCTGAGTGTCCAACGCCAGTGTGTGCCAGGCCATAAAAGCTATTTCTTCCATCATGGCGGCGATCTCAACGGCCTCCGCTGGCGATGCCCCCCAGCAGAACGCGCCGTGACTGTGAACAAGTGCGGCCGGGATCCTTCTGTGATCGATGTCCTGGAAGCGCTCCGCTATGACCTTGCCCGTATTCAGCTCATAGCCTTCGCGGATCTCTTCGTCCTTCATCGGCCGCGTGCACGGTATCTCGCCGTAGAAGTAATCGGCATGAGTCGTACCAAGCGCGGGGATGCCCGTCCCGGCCTGCGCAAACACCGTCGCCCAACGGGAATGCGTGTGCACGATGGCACCGATATCGGGGAACGCCTTGTAGAGCACGAGATGACTGGGCGTGTCCGAGGACGGCTTGAGCTTGCCCTCGATAGTGCCACCATCGAGATCGACGAGCACGATGTCTTCCTCCGTCAGCTCGTCATACTCCACGCCCGATGGCTTGATCGCCACAAGACCGCGCTCCCTGTCGATGCCCGACACATTGCCCCAAGTGAACGTGACCAACCCATGCTTGGGCAGCGCCAGATTTGCCTCCAGGACCTGCTTCTTGAGCTCTTCCGGCACTAGAGATCCCTCAGCTTCCATAACGTGTCCGAAACCGCGAGACGAGTCTTCAGCTCATCAGCGCGCGTTTCCGCCGTCAAGTGCACGAACTCTACACCCATGATATCGGCCCAGTCCTCCAGCGTCTGTGCGCCGGCCGCGTATGTCAACACTGTGTGGTGCGCGCCGCCTGCCTGGATCCAATGGCGGATACCTTCGACAAGCCCGGCCTTCGGACGCCACATGACCCGCGCCACCGGCAGATTGGGCATCTCGAAGAGGGGCTTCACGCACTCGACGTCTTGCACGATCAGTCGCAGTCTGCCGCCCATGTCGATCAGCGAGATGTTGATCGCGTCGCCCGCCTGTCCTTCGAACACCATCCTCGCGGGGGCATCCTTGCCTCCTATGCCCAGCGCATGCACCTCGATGCGTGGCTTGGCCGCGGCGATAGTGGGACAGACCTCCAGCATGTGCGCGCCGAGGACATACTCGTTGCCCTGCTCGAAGTGATAGGTGTAGTCCTCCATGAAGCTGGTGCCACCCTCGAGCCCCTGAGCCATCGCCTTGACGAGGTAGGTCATCGCCGCGGTCTTCCAGTCGCCTTCGCCACCGTAGCCGTAGCCCTTCTCCATCAGGCGCTGCGAAGCCAGACCGGGAAGCTGTTCCATGCCCCACAGATCCTGGAACGAGTTGGAGTAGGCGCTCGCGCCTTCGCGCACGAGGATGCGCTCCATGGCGATCTCTTCTTTGGCCTGGTAGCGCACCGCGGCTAGATCGTCGGTGGCGACGACGTACTTGTCCCGGTACTCATCAAGCAAGGCCTCGACTTCTGCTTCGGTCACCCTGCCGATCTCGTCCGCCAACTCGCCCACCGGCCAGGTGTTCACCTGCCAGCCCAGCTTGATCTGAGCCTCCACCTTGTCGCCCTCGGTGACCGCCACCTCGCGCATGTTGTCGCCAAAGCGCACCACACGGAGGTCGCGGCTCATCTTGCAGCCCACCGCCGCGCGCATCCACTCGCCCAACTCCTTGAGCGGTTCTTCGTCCTGCCAGTAGCCTACGACCACCTTGCGTGGCAACCGCATCCGCGAGCCTATGAACCCGTGTTCGCGATCCCCGTGCGCCGCCTGATTGAGGTTCATGAAGTCCATGTCGATCTGTTGGTCGGGGATCGACCGGTTGTATTGCGTGGCGAAGTGGCACCACGGTTTCTGCAGGAGGGCGAGACCGTTGATCCACATCTTGCTGGGAGAGAAGGTGTGCGCCCAGGTCACGACCCCGCAGCAGTTGTCGTCATAGTTCGCCTCTTTGACGACTTTCGTGACTTCCTGCGCGGACTTGATCGTTCCCTTGTATACAAACTTGCAGGGAATAGGCGGGGATTCGTTGATGAACGCCGCCATCTCCGCTCCCCGTGCCGCTACTGTCTCGAGCACCTCAGCGCCGTACATGAGCTGCGAGCCCACGACGAACCAGACTTCTTGTGCCTTCATGCCCCGCCTACCATTGTTCGCATTGACGTATGTTCACGCTAACATAACTCCACTGGATTTTGTAGCGATTGGATGTTAGCGTTAATATCGTTCGTCGGCAGTAGATCCTGCACCGAGTCGCGTACCTAGGAGTCAACATGCCTCAGAGTGAGCGCCGCCGGCCGACTATGGTGGATGTCGCTCGTCTGGCCGGGCTATCCCACCAGACCGTCTCGCGAGTACTTAACGATCAACCGGGGGTAGTACCGGAGACACGCGAACGCGTCCTTGCGGCGATAGAGGAGCTCGGATATCGCCGTAACGCTTTTGCCCGCGCGCTGGTCACCAGCAAGACTCGGCTGCTGGGCGTCATAGTCTTCGGGACCTCGTGGTATGGACCTTCGGGCACACTCCACGGCATCCAGCTGGCGGCACGCGAGGCCAAGTACTTCGTCACGGTAGTGGACCTCGACAAGCTGACCAACGCGACAGTGAAACGGGCTCTCCACGTTCTTACCGAGTACTCGCCCGATGGCATCGTAGTCATCACTCTCAAGCGCACTGTAAGCGATGCGCTCAGAGAGATGGCGCTGGGCATCCCGACGGTAGCCGTCGAAGGTGGGGAGGGGACACCCGACATACCCGTGGTCTGTGTCGGCCAAGAAGAGGGCGCGCGTCTCGCGACGGAGCACCTGCTTGCCCTCGGACACTCCACGGTGCATCACCTCGCGGGCCCTGTCGACTGGCTCGAGGCCGAAGCACGCATTAGAGGCTGGCGATCTTGCCTTGAGACAGCTGGGGTATTGCCCCCTCCGATAGTGCGAGGCGATTGGAGTTCACGCTCCGGCTACGAGGCCGGCTTGAAACTACTCAAACAGCCGGATGTCACCGCGGTGTTCGCGGCGAACGACCAAATGGCTCTGGGCCTGCTGATGGCTTGTCGAGAGACCGGCGTCCGGGTGCCGGAAGACATCAGCGTGGTCGGGTTCGACTGCATGCCCGAGTCAGAGTTCTTCGCACCTCCCCTGACGACGGTGGTACAGGACTTTCAGGAGGTCGGCCGCACGAGCATCCAACTGCTGCTTAGCATGATCGACCGTGAGGGCGCCCCCGTCTCGCGCTCGGTGATCGCCCCGACGCTTGTCGTCCGCGCCAGCACAAGCCGGCCCCGAGAGACCGGGGCGGGCCCGAACACGGCATAAGGGAGACGAGAGACCATGCGCCCCCATGCATCTGAACCCACCTACACCGTCGGGATAGACTTCGGGACGCTGTCGGCCCGCGCTCTGGTCGCCCGAGTCCAAGATGGGGCCGAGATGGGCAGCGCCGTTTGGGAGTACCGGCACGGAGTCGTCGACGAGGTGCTCCCCACCACCGGCGAACGCCTGCCTCCTGACTGGGCGCTACAAATTCCGGAGGACTGGCGGCAGGCGCTGCGCATGGCCGTTCCGGCGGCCCTGCTTGACGCCGGAGTCGATCCGCGCGATGTCGTCGGCGTTGGCACGGACTTCACGGCCTGCACGGTCATGCCCACACTTCGTGACGGCACGCCCTTGTGTGAGCTGGACGAGCTCCGCGAGCGGCCGCACGCCTACCCGAAACTCTGGAAGCATCACGCCGCGCAGCCTTGGGCGGACCTGATCAATGAGGTCGCCCACAAACGCGGCGAACCGTGGATCGCACGTTACGGCGGCCGGATCTCCTCGGAATGGGAGTTCGCCAAGGCGCTCCAGATCCTCAATGAGGACCCGCCGCTCTACCATCGTATCGAGCGATGGATCGAGGCGGCCGATTGGATCATCTGGCAGCTCTGCGGCGTAGAGACGCGCAACATCTGCACCGCCGGATACAAGGGCATCTACCAGGATGGAACGTGGCCCTCGCGCGACTACCTGGCGGCACTGTCGCCGGACTTCGTCGACTTCGTCGACGACAAGCTGGCCCACCCCCTGTCGCCCCTTGGCGGGCGAGCGGGTTCGCTCACAGCCCAGGCGGCCGCATGGACGGGCCTCCCTGAGGGCATCGCGGTAGCCGTCGGCAACGTCGACGCCCACGTGACCGCCCCAGCCGCTCAAGCTGTGCAGCCGGGCCAGATGCTGGCCGTCATGGGCACGTCCACCTGCCACGTCATGAACAGCGACGTACTCGCGGAAGTGCCTGGCATGTGCGGCGTCGTCAAGGACGGCATCGTCCCCGGGCTCTGGGGCTACGAAGCCGGCCAGAGCGCGGTGGGCGACATCTTCGCTTGGTTCCTGGAGACAAGCGTACCCGGCTCTTACGCTGAAGCCGCGGAAGCGAACGGCGTCAGCCTGCACGATCACCTGACGGGCCTAGCCGCCGGCCAGGCGATCGGTGCGCATGGACTGGTCGCCCTCGACTGGCACAATGGCAACCGCTCTATCCTGGTGGATCACCACCTGAGCGGAGTCATCGCGGGCCTGACTTTGGCCACCCAGCCCGAAGATGTCTACCGCGCGTTGCTGGAATCCACCGCCTTCGGAACGCGCACGATCATCGAAGCCTTCGAACAGCACGGGGTCACAGTCGAAGAGCTTGTGGTAGCCGGCGGACTGGTCAAGAACGAACTCCTGATGCAGATCTACGCCGACGTGACCCGCCGCCCCCTCAGTGTCGTCCGCTCCGACCAAGGCCCGGCGCTTGGTTCGGCCATCCACGCCGCGGTCGCCGCCGGCGCATACCCCGACGTGTTTGCGGCCTCGGCGGCCATGGGCAAAGTAGAGAAGGGCGTGTTCGTCCCGGTCGAGTCTAGGGCGAATGCCTACGACGCGCTCTACGAGCAGTACGCGCGTTTGCACGACTACTTCGGGCGCGACTCCGAGGTGCTGCACCGGCTTCGAGAGATCCGCGATCAGACCGTGGGCAGGTGAGCGGTTGGCACTCAAGCGACCACTTCGGTATAATGGAACACGGTTATCGCCAATGTCGGTTGTCGTCGTGTATTGTGAGATTCAGTCGACTATCGGTGAGGCGGGCGCCGGTGAGTAGGCGATGGACAGAGGGGCCGCAAATTCTCACTTGAGACTGGGGTAAGGGGTGATGCGATTGTCGATGCCTTGACCACCATGCCGTCTCCATCAACCAACACACTTGCTCTGGGGTATCCTTACAGTGGCAAGGACAGGTTAATTCGAATCAATCACAGAAGGAGAACATCAATGAAGAAGCTGTATTCACTAGGGCTGCTGGTTCTGGTACTGGTGCTGGTTGGCACCACGGTCGTAGCTTGCGGAGGCACCGACGAGACCACGACCACCGCCGCTCCGACTACCGTCGCACCGGAAGTCACCGATACGACCATGGCTGAAGTCACCGACACGACCGCGGGCGGCGCTGTTGGCACCGAGATCGGTGTCTACTTCGAAGACCAGGGCAACAACGTGGTCAAGGTCACCGACGTGCCCGCGCCGGGTCTGGCGTTCCCCATGTCCACCGAGGGCGACTTTGCCGCCACGATGGAAGCTTTTGACGCAGCCGGAGCCAGCCTCGGTCTCCTCGAGACCACGACTGGTCTGCTGGACTACTCCTCGGTTGCCGACACGGCCGCCACGATCGTTGTCACGACTTCTTCCGCTACCGTGTTCACATACGAGGTTCCCGCCAAGTAGTATCACCTCGGAGCAATCCGACCGCTTCTGCTGAGGGAGGCCATGAAAATGGCCTCCCTCTCTTTTTGCCCTCGACCAAGCATAGCGGCGAGGTCGAAAATCACGTCAGCGCCCGCGCCAGCACTTCGATAGGGTGCACCACCCTTCGTCCGGTCCCCGACTCGATCTGCGAACGACACGAGATGCCGCAAGCGGCAACATCCCCCGGATGAGCTTTGAGTCGTTCGAAAAGCTGAGCGCCGATTGCCCTCGAGAGCGTCGAGTACTCTTTCTTGTAGCCAAACGAGCCCACCATGCCGCAGCAAAGCACCTCGACCTCATTGACGGTTACTCCGGGGATAAGACGGAGTAGTTCGGCAGGGTACGAGCCGATGCCTAGGCTCTTCTGGTGGCAGTGGCCGTGCACGACATAGGTTTCCGGCAACGTTTCGAGCCGAAGATTCAGCCGCCCGGCCCGGGCAAGCATGACAAGGTACTCCGTGATGTCGTAGCTATGCTCGGCAACGTGACGACCACGGTCGTCGCTCCGATACGTCATGGCTTCCAGCAATCTCGCATAGTCGTCACGCACGGCCGAAAGGCAAGAGGGTTCGATGAACACCACCTCATAGCCTTGGTCCACCAGACTGCCGAGCTGGGCGATGTTCTTGACGGCCCACTCTCGGGGCTTGTCCAACAACCCTTGGCTAAGGGCCGCTCTTCCACAACATGAGTTGTGAGCGACGATGACCTCCAAACCCGCGTGCTCAAGAACCTCCACCGCGGCCTGTCCCACCTGAGGCAGGTTGTGATTCATGAAGCAGTCGACGAAGAGGGCCACGCGTCCGGTCGGGCCAGGCGCCTCAGCGGCCGGACCCGGGACCTCCGCGGTCGGAGCCATGGCCTCCATAACGGGAGTCGGCGGCGGCGCGGTCGTGCGCCCGGCGGCCTTTCGGTGCTCCCACCAGTCGCGGAACGTTTCTCTTTCGTAGGCCGGCATCGCGCGTGAGGGATCGATGCCTAGCAGACCAAAGGACAACCGTGCGGGCGGCGTGCGCATCAGCGCATTGCCGGCGGGAGCAAAGGCGCTGAGGGTCTTGCCCATCAGGTCTGTGCGGGCGAACACCCGCTGCCTCATGCCCGGGCCATACTCATTGTTGTTCCGCTCCCGGACCACTGTGTTCAGCCAGGGGATATCGATCTTCACCGGACAGACCTCCGTGCACCGCGAGCAGGTGGTACAAAGCCCGTTGAAATCCCGCGCGAGAGAATGGCCCTTGGTCACGTAGGTCCAGGCGCAGCCTATGCCTCCCGGGTAGGGGTCACCTCCGTACACGTGACCCCCGACCAAGGTATACGGAGCGCACGTGTTAAGACACGCGCCACACCGGATGCACCTCAGAAGCTCCCGCAGTTCGCTGTCTTCAAGAGCTTGGGTCCGTCCGTTATCCAGAATGATGAGATGAAACTCCCGCCGCCTGCCGGCCGGCTGCCCCAAGAGTGGAGACGCCTGGCGTCCAGTGACAAGCGACACGTAGCTGGTCATCTTCTGTCCGGTGGCACTACGCGGAAGAAGCTCGAGAAACACAGCGAGATCCAACAGCCTGGGGATCAGTTTCTCCCGACCCACGACGGCCACGTGGATAGGCGGAAGCAGCGTGGTCAGACTGGCGTTTCCTTCGTTCTCCACAAGGACGATGGACCCCGTCTCGGCGATGGCGAAGTTCGCGCCGGTGATCCCCATGCCGGCTCGAAGAAAGTGTCGGCGCAGGTCTTCTCGCACCAGCCTCGTCAGACCCTCCGCGTCGGCGGGCGGATCGGCGATGCCCATCTTCTCCGAGAAGAGGCGGATGATCTCTTCCTTGCTCTTGTGGATGGCGGGCACCACGAGATGGCTCGGGCGCTCTCCGGCCAGCTGGATGATCCGCTCGCCCAGGTCGCCCTCTACGACGCTGAGCCCGGCGCTCTCGAGAGCGTGGCCAAGGCCGATCTCCTCTGAAGTCATCGATTTTGACTTGACCACAAGGTCTACCGACCGCTCCCGCGCAAGGTCGCAGATGTAGTCGCAGGCGGCCTGACCATCCGCCGCGCGCACGATGACCGCTCCGGCGGCCTCGGCCTTGCTCTCGAATTCAGCAAGCAACTCGTCGTGCCTGTTAAGCGCCTCGTCTTTGATGGCCCTCGCCCGCTCGCGCAGTTCTTCGAACCCAGATCGGGGGGGCCAGGCCGTCGCCCGCCGCTCGAGCATGGTGCCCATGGCCCGGCTCATCGCGTCCCTCAAGATGGGGTTGGCCAGAGCAACATCGATCTCGCCGCCGATGTCTCTATCATGTGACTTAGCCATCGATGACCACCACATCCAACCTCAGAGGTCCGTGCACCCCGATGACGGGAGTGAGTTCGATATCCGAAGTGCGAGACGGGCCTGTGATGAAGACAAAGCGAGAACCTGGTTCGCCCACCTGCGAGGCGACGGAAGCAAGAACCGTCCCTAGATCCGGCTCAAGGCGAGAGGCGGGCAGCAAGGCCACATGGTGCGGAGGCAGAATGGAGACGAATCCCTCCAGGCCCAGCCCCGGTCCCATTAGAATGGTGCCCGACGCCGCGACTCCCGCGAGCGCCTGACTGATTCCGGCGTCGGCTCCGGGAAGGACCGCTCCCGCCCGGTCGCTTCCGTCGTCGCAGACTATCTTGACACCTCGGCTCCGCAGCTCCTCAACAACGCCCTCGATCCCGGCGGCCGCGACCACGAAGTCGTCGTCCTTCAAGAGCTCGACGAGTTTGGTGCTCACCTCATCTTCGGAAACTAGGTGAGCACCGGCTCCCACAGCCTCGCACTCTCGGACGAATCGGGCGATCAACGCCTCATCCACAACGTCACCCGCTCCCTATTGCGCCCCTTGGTCGTATTGCAGGTAGACCACATGGCTCTGCAGATATTCCTCGAGGCCATGTTTGCCGTCGGCCCCGCCTATGCCCGACTTGCGCCAGCCGGCATGGAAGCCCTGCATGGCCTCGAAGTTCTCCCGATTGACGTAGGTCTCGCCGAACTTGAGTTCTTTGCAGGCCCGCATGGCCACGTCGATGCTCTTGGTATAGATGGACGAGGTGAGGCCGAATTCGCAGTCATTGGCCAGCTCGATAGCTTCGTCCAGGTCCTTGAAGGTGGTGATGGGCAGCACCGGGCCGAAGATCTCCTGCTGCATGATCGCAGTCTCCTGCCGACAGCCGGTGAGCACCGTCGGCTCGAAGTAGAATCCCGGCCTCTGTTCGGCCCGCCTGCCGCCCAACAGGCACGTAGCCCCGTCCGCAAGCGCCTGCGCGACGGCCGCCTCCACGCTTTCAAGCTGCGCCTTGCTGACCAAGGGCCCCATGTCCAAAGTGTCGTCCTGCAGCGGATCACCGTAACGCACCGCCTCCATGGCCGCCACGACCTTCGTGACGAACGCGTCGGCAACGGCCTCGTGCACATACACCCGCTCGGCACAGTTGCACACTTGGCCGGTGTTGATGATCCGCGAGTCGCAGATGGCCCGAGCCGCCAGATCCAAGTCGGCGTCGGCCATGACGATAGCCGGTGCCTTGCCGCCCAACTCCAGGGAGACCTTGGTGACGTTGTCCGCGGCCGCGTGCATGATCTTGACGCCCCCCTCCACGCTGCCCGTCATGCTGACCATGTCGACGCGGGGGTGGCCGGCAAGCGCGTGGCCCACGACAGCTCCAGCGCCCGACACCAGGTTGAACACGCCCTTCGGGAGGGAGCTCTCAGCGACGATGGCCGCGAATTCAAAGGCGTTGTTGGGCGTCTCGCTACTGGGCTTGATGACTATGGTGTTGCCCGTCACCAATGCCGGGGCCAGCTTGCGGGCGATGAGGAAAAAGGGGAAGTTCCAGGGCAGGATCCCCGCCACCACACCGATGGGGAGCTTAAACAGCAGGATATTCTCGTTGGGACGATCACTCTGAATGATCTCTCCCTCGTAGCGCCGGGCGAACTCGGCCATGTAGTCGAGGTAGTCAGCGGTGAAGAGGACCTCCACCTTGGCCAGCGGCATGACCTTGCCCTGCTCCTCGGCGATGATGCGGGCCAGGAAGTCCGCCTTGGCCCGGATGCCCTGGGCGATCTCGCGCAGGTAGCCGGCGCGCTCGATGGCCGGCCGCTTCGCCCAAGCCTTCTGGGCCCTCTCCGCGGCCAGCACGGCGGCATTTACATGCTTGGCACTCCCGGCCGGTACCTCAGACACCACCGCCTCGGTGGCAGGGTTGACCACCTGGATCATCGGCGTGTCCTCGTGGACAAACTCCCCGTCGATGAACATCTCGTACCGTTTCAACTGGGGTACCTCCCTCACCTGAGTTGCGTTGCCCTCACAGCCGCGAGCGGGTCTGCCTCCGCGCCCAGGCTAACCCGCGCCTGCGCACACAATCCGCGGACGTCCGTCGCGAAAGCATCTAGAAGAAGACGGTGTGCACCGAGGATGTCACCGTTCGCCTGGGCCGCCCGCAGCGCGTCCCGGTCGACCAGGAGAGCCTTAGCGTACGCCTCCTGGACGTTGAGTACGCTGAGGACGATCGCCTCCACCTTGGGCTCGATGCTGTGAGACTGATCTATGGTCAGTCGCGGCAACGGCCCGCCATCTGCAGTCAACTCGACAAACACCATGAAGAGCCCGAAGGGATCGACCGAGCCCACTATGAGGTCGTCGTCGGCGTAGCGCCGGGCATTGAGGTGGATTCCGCCGAGGCGCTCTTCCATGGCCAGCAAGGCCACGATCTGCTCCACGTTCACACCGTGCAGATGGTGTCCCAGATCGACGAGCACCCGCGCCCGCTCACCCAGCGACCGGCAGAGCAGCAGAGCCGAGCCCCAATCGGCCAGATCGGTGGCATAAAACGCGGGCTCGAACGGCTTGTACTCCACCAGAAGCTCTTGACCGGCAGGCAGGGCGGCATAGAGAACCTCCAGCGCGGCGAGCATGCGCCGCCTGCGCTCGCGTAGGTCGTCCTGGCCGGCATAGTTGGTGCCATCGGCAAACCAGAGCGACTGGGCCGTGGATCCGAGTTCAGCGGCGATACGCACGCAGTCGAGCAGGTGGTCCAGCGCCTTGGCTCTGACTCTTGCATCGGGATTTGTGACCGACCCGATGCGATAGTCAGGGTCCTGGAAAAGGTTGGCGTTGACCGCTCCGGCCCGCATCCCCCGCGATTCGATATGGGAGCGCAGCCCCGTCAGATCGTCTACTGCGTCCCAGGGAAAATGCAGAGCCACAGCAGGTGCGGTTCCGGTAAGCCGGTGCACCTCAGCCGCACGGTCTACCCTCTCGAACACATCCCGGGGCCCGTCTATCTGCGGAAACACACAGAATCGCGTGCCCGAGTCGGCGTAGCCCCAAGAGGGCGTCTCGATCTCCAGCTTGGCCAAGCGCTCTCTAACAGCGGTCTCGCTCAGTATGCTCAAGTACTCCTCCTATGCTCTCTTCCCACTCGACCAGGGTGCGAAAGGCCGGTGACCTTCAAGAATCGCTCGTAGGTATCGTCGCAAGCCGGCCCATCAGCCGCGGGAAGGTAGCGCTCGACCGCGACTGAGGCCCGAGCGACCTCCCTCATCTCCTCTTCCCCTGCGAGGTAGCCAAGCGAAACCGCCTGCATCAGCACATTCCCAAGCGCTGAGGCCTCGGCCGGCCCGGCGACGACTTCGCGGCGCGTGATATCCGCGGTCAACTGGCAAAGCAACCTATTGCGGGTGCCGCCTCCCACTGCATGGATCACCTGGATAGTCCGGCCGCTGCACCGCTCAAGATCCTCGATGACCAGCCGGTACTTGCAGGCCAGAGAGACGAGGATCGCCCGCACCAGAGCCCCCCTACTCTCCGGGCCGGCTTGGCCGCTCTTTTCGATCAGCGCCGCGATCCTACCGGGCATGTCTCCCGGGTAGGCGAGAGACGGTTCGTCCGGATCGAACAAGGACGTCTGCCCTTCTGCCGACGCGGCCAGAGTGGCAAGCTCGTCGTAGCTGGGCGGGGTTGCTCCTTCGCCCCAAGCGGCGCGGCACTGCTGCAGCAGCCAAAGTCCCATGACGTTGCGAAGCAGACGCACCTTGCCGAACACGCCCCGCTCATTCGACAGGTCGGCAAGCCGGGCCGCCTCGGTCAACACGGGGGCGTCCAGCTCGAGGCCCACCAACGACCAGGTGCCCGATGCCAGAATCGCCGCGCCGGGCGTGCTCAAAGGCACTCCCGCAAACGCCGCGGCTGTGTCATGCGCCGCTGTGGCGATCACGGAAACTCCTCCCGGGAGGTGAAGATCCTCGGCATGCGTGGCCAGCAACGGTCCGAGTACCGTCCCGGCATCGACCAAGTCACCAAAGACGCGCGCCGGCAACCCGAGGCGGTCGATGATCTCGCCCGCCCAGAGGCCGCTCTGCGCCTCCAACAGCCCGGTGGTCGAGGCTGCCGTCCGCTCGTTTGCCACTACCCCGCAGAGCCAGAAGCTCAGCAGGTCGGAGATGAGGGCTACGCGGTGCGCAGCTCCAAAGGTCGGCGCCGTCTCCTCGGCGAGCAACTGGTACACAGTGTTAATGGGCATCGACCGGATGCCTGTTATCTGATACATGCGGTCTTTCGGTACGCGTTGAGCGGCAAGGTCGACCATGCCCTCGGTGCGTCGATCGCGATAGTGGAAGGGCGGCCCGAGCAGCGCCAGACTCTCGTCCAGCAGGCCATAGTCGACGCCCCACGAATCGACGGCGATGCTGTGGATGCGATGAGCCCGTCCCGCCAAGCCGATGCCCGCAAGGCTCTGCCGGTAGAGTTCGTGGATGTTCCAATGCAGCCCGTCGGGCAGTTGGTCGGGCCGATTTGCGAACCGGCTCACCTCTTCGAGTCTGACGGTGCCGCCCTCGAACCGTCCCAAGACGACTCGCCCGGACTCGGCGCCCAGGTCGATCGCGACAAATGCCACGTTAGCGTTCACATGCAACCTCTGTAACCGGCCGTCGGGTGAATCAAGCACGGTGACTGAAGTTTAGGCGAAGCGAGCGACGGCCGCAAGGACGCCGCGCCAAATCGAAACCGTCGTCCACGTTCCGGCGGCTTGTTGCCCAATCACGAATGGGATAGATTGTGGCTTGAAACACCAATTGCGCGGGCACTTACGCAGACCAGAGGGGCGACCATATGAAACGGGCGCTAGAGAACATAGCGGAGATCGCGGGACTGATTTCGGAGCGGGGGTGGGCCGAGCGCAACGCCGGCAACGTGTCTATTGACGTGACCGACGAGTGCAGGTCACGAGAGAAGCGCGGCGTCGAGTCCGCCAAAGTGAAGACGGCCAAGAAGTACCCAGAACTTGCCGGGCGCTGCTTCCTGGTGACCGCCACGGGCTCCCGCTTCAGGGACATCGCGAAGCGACCGGAAGAACACGTGTACATCGCGAGGATCGCCGATGATCTGGACGGCTATCACGTAGTGAGCGGGTCGGCCAACGGTGGGGGTGGCCCGACGTCGGAGTTCCCCTCACACCTCGGCATCCACGCCCATCTGCGGCGAAACGACCCCACCAAGAAGGTGGTCCTGCACACCCACCCCGATAGCCTGCTGGCGCTGACCCACATCCGCCAATATCTGGCTGAAGACGCGCTGAATCACCTGCTCTGGTCCATGCACCCGGAGATGAGGATCGTCATGCCCGACGGCCTGGGTGTGGTGCCCTACGGCCTGCCCGGAAGCGAAGACCTGGCCGACAGCACCGTCAAGGTCCTGGAGAAGCACCGCATGGTGTTGTGGGAGAAACACGGCTGCGTCGCGGTCGGACAGGATGTTTTCGATGCATTCGACCTCATCGACACGGCCAACAAGTCGGCCAACGTATTCTTCATCGTGAAGAGCGCAGGCTTCGAGCCCGAAGGGCTTTCCACGGCCCAACTGGACGAGCTCGCCACCTGGGGCTCGTAGATCTGACCGACGAGAGGCTCTCGGCTGCGCCTTCTCTATGGTCGGCGTGCTCCACTGCCGAGCCTCCGCGTCGGCAACAAAGTGCGGGGGCGCATATGGGCTTTACGCGTGGTGGGCTTGTGCCGTGGGGCCTGCGCCGCCATCGGCGACATGAACCACTCTTCGCAGTGCCGGGTAGAGGCTCCGGAAGCGCGCATACAACTCGTCATAGCGATCTGCCCAGCGCGCGTCAGGCTCGACGGTCCCGCTCACGCGCACGCAGCGGGACACGGCATCCTCAGCATCGCTGAAGACACCGGCCGAGATACCCCCAAGCAGCGCCGCTCCAAAGGCCGCGCCCGCGGAACTCGCCGTACGATCGAGCGGTAGCCGCAGAACTGAGGCGACGATCCTGAGCCAGAGCTCGCTCTCGGCACCTCCACCGGAAACGCGCACCGAACCTGACCTCACGCCGAGCGAGCGCATGAGCTCCAGAGAGTCTCGCAGCCCAAAGGCCACACCTTCAAGCACCGAGCGGCAGAGCGCGCCCCGGTCGTGGCGTAGGTCGAGCCCACAAAAGGCTCCCCTGATGTCGGGGTCGGCGTGCGGGGTGCGCTCACCCGAGAGGTAGGGAGCAAAGGATAGGCCTTCGCATCCGGGAGGCCACGCCTCAGCCTCCTTAAGCAGCTCCTCATACGAGCCACCGAGGACACCTCTGAGCCAGCCAAGTGAACCAGCCGCTGAGAGCATGACTCCCATCGCGTGCCAAGTGTCGGGGACTGCGTGGCAGAAAACGTGCAGACGCGCCTGCTGGTCGGAGACATAGGCAGGGAGTGCCGAGAAGACCACGCCCGAGGTACCGAGCACCACCGAGAGCGGCCCAGGCCTGACGACACCGACTCCGAGAGCCCCCGCGGCCTGGTCACCCGCGCCCGCCGCCACCGGGATCCCCGCCTGCGTTCGGCCGGAACGCTCCTGCGACTCGAGGGCTTGTGGAAGCCAGGCGACCGGCACCTCGAACGCCTCCAAGAGCTCTTCGCTCCAACTTCTCGCGGCCACGTCGAAGAGGAGAGTACCCGAGGCATCGGACACGTCGGTCGCGTGTTCGCCCGTGAGCCTCAGACGTACGTAGTCCTTTGGCAGGCAGATGTGCGCGATCTCGCCGTAGATGTCAGGCTCGTGGGCGCGCAGCCAGAGCAGCTTCGGTGCCGTGAATCCCGTCAATGCCCGGTTGCCGGTCAGCTCGATCAATCGTTCCAGTCCCAGCCTGCGCTCGATTTCCGAGCACTCAGCGCCGGTGCGTTGGTCGTTCCAGAGGATGGCAGGCCGCAGCACGCGGTCGTGTCTGTCGAGACATACGAGCCCGTGCATCTGGCCCGTGAGACCTATTGCCGCCGGCTCACCCTCGAGGCGCGCGAGCGCACGCTGCGTCGCGCTCCACCAAACACCGGGGTCCTGCTCCGCCCAACCAGGCCTGGGACTCTGGAGTTCGTACTGCTCTGAGACCTCCCCCGTCACCTCACCATCGGCCGTGACTGCAACCGCTTTGACGCTTGTTGTGCCGATGTCGAGACCGATGAGTATCTGTTGGGGCATCGTCCCAGCGCCGAGGGCTACTCGCCGCCCATGGCGGCGTAGACGAGCTCGTAGGCGCGGACAGCGTCCTTGTGGCTCTGTGCCTCCCGTAGCGCGGGCCCGTCGATCTTGGCCGCGATCGAGTCGATATGCCGCCACTGCAGCACACTGCGTCTCACGGCGGCGACTGGATCCTCGGTGTAAGGAAAGAGGTCAAAACCCAGCCTGCCGCCGGCCTCCGCATAGCCCGCGCGCCGCAGCTCGATCGCCAGTTCGACCGTCTCCAGGAAGTACGTGGCCCCGACCATGTTGTCGTCGTCGAAGTCGCCCCAGCCTGAGTTGGCATGCTGGTGGCCCAGCAGGCCTTCGGCAGCAAGCAGAGCTGCGTACTCCGGCAGGTGCTCGCGGTTCATTATCAGATGCTGCCAGTCCATATTGACCTGCACATTGTCGATGCCGCGTGCGCGCAATGTATGAATGACATGCAGAGTCATGCCGATGTTGCGCATGAAGATCTTCATCGCGGGCTCGGAGTTCTTGTGCTCCAGGAACAGCTTGACACCATGCGCGGCACAGACCTCAGCCGCCTGGGCGACGCCGTCGATGAAACGGCGCCAGCTCTCGGCGTACGGGGTCTGGAAGGGGTAGTTATAGCCCTCGATGCCCGGCCAGATTATGAAATGGGCCCCTAGTTCGCCGGCAAACTCCGCAGCTTCGAGCGTACGCTCGAGCGCCAACGCGCGCACTTTGTCGTCAGGCGACGAGAGCCCGCCGCGCCCGAAGATGGGATCGAGGTGTAGGCCGCTCGCGATGCAGTAGATGTCGTGGCCGCCAAGCGCCTGCTTCACCTCCGCGAGGTTCTCCCGAGAGAGCTCCTGCGGGTAGTGGAACTCATAGCTGTCGATCAAGTCACCGAGGCCGCCAACCGCGCGCTCGACCTTCTGCACCGTGGTCTGGCCGGTGATATCGGGCTTGAAACCAATCGGGACGAAGCGGGTCACCATGGGGCCAAACGCCCATATGCCGAGGCTGGTCTTCATGACTTGACACTCTTTCTCTTAATTAGTCCAGTGCCCGTCATAATACCCGATTCGGGGAGACCGCGAAACTATTCAGAGAAACACGTGCTGCGCCGCGAGCTGCTAGGTCTCGTACAATTCGAGCGGCAGCCCGTCCGGATCCGCGAGAAAGACGAAACGCTTCTTGGTGAATTCATCTTCCCGGATCGATTCGACCAGGACTCCCTTCGCCTCAAGCTCGGCTTTGCATCGAGCCACGTCATCGACCGCGAACGCGAGGTGACGCAGACCGCGGGCCTCGGGATATGAGAGGCGCGACGGTGATTCTGGGAAGGAGAAGAGCTCTAGCTGAGAGCCGTCCGGCAGCGCCAAGTCCAGTTTGTAGGAGTCCCGCTCGGAACGAAAGTGCTCGGCTATGACCTCGAGGCCAAGAACCTCCGTATAGAAGCGCTTCGATCTATCGTAGTCCGAGCAGATGATTGCCGCGTGGTGGATGCTCAGCAGCATGCAATGGGCCCTTCTGACGTCTCAATTCCTAGTGAGCTTGCCTGTCGGCGGCCGTGAGAATCCGCTGATGCGACCCGTCTACTTCTTCTTGCGGGTAGCAACGTCAAAGATCACCGCGCCGGCCAACACCAGCGCGCGGACGATGTACTGAATAGAGATGTCCGCGTGCATCAGGTTCATGCCGTTGGTAAGCGAAGCCATCACCAAGGCACCAACGATGGAGCCGGTCACCTTGCCGACGCCGCCGGACACGGCCGCGCCGCCGACGAAGGCCGCGGCAATGGCATCCAGCTCCATGCCGGTACCGGCGATCGTGGTCGCCGAGCGCAGCCAAGAAGAATACAGAATGCCTGCCAGGCCGGTCAGGAGACCCATCGACCCAAAGACCAAGTAGGTGATCTTCTTGATACTGATGCCGTTCAGCTGAGCCGCTTCCGGATTGCCACCGACCGCGAAGATATGCCTGCCGACGGTCGTCCTGGTGGTGACGTATGCATAGAGCAAGACGACGACTATCACAATGACCGCGGCCCAGGAGAGGCCCTGGTAGCCGGCGAGAACCCAGGTGACACCGACGATCACAGCCGATATGAAAACCAGCTTGAAGATGAAAATGTTGGTCGGTGCTACTTCGAAACCGTACGTCTGGTTCTTTCGCCTCTTGCGGAACTCATTCTGAATGAAGATAAGAACTGCTAATAAGCCAAGTAATAGGGTGACTTTGTGTATTCCAGGGAGAAATCCCATATCGGGAAGGTCGGGAATGTAACCGTTGCCGAGTGCGTTGTAGGAGTCTTGCTCGATGATGATCGAGCCTGTGGACCTCGTTATCAGTTGGAGCACGCCCTTGTACAACAGCCAACCGGCAAGCGTCGCCACAAAGGCCGGGATCCTCATCTGCGCCACCAACAGAGCCGTCACCAGCCCGGCGATCACTCCAATCCCCAGCACGAGAGGAATGGTCGCGGCGACAGGCAGGTGCCAGTACTTGAGCGAAATGGCGGCAACCGCGCCGAGAGTGCCGGCCAAGAACCCGACCGACAGGTCGATGTGGCGAATGACTATCACCAGAGTCATGCCGATCGCCAATACGGCGACGTAGCTGGTCGCATTCACCAGGTTGCCTATGTTTCTCGAGGAAACAAATAGACCTTTGGTGGCAATGGTGAAGAAGACCACCACCAGAACAAACGCGATGTACATGCCGTAATCGCGAATATTGCGGGTTTGCGCCCTCAATGCGTCTTTAAAAGAAGTGGACATTTAGAGCCCCTGGCTAGAAATCACGACACGGATACTTCGGCAAAGTCATCGCGGGCGCCGATCATATAGGCCACTACTCCTGAGCGAAACTCATCCAAGGTTCCGGTGACGGCGGCGTCGCGGCATTTGCGGCCCTGCCGCATCACGATCAACCTATCACTGACACTGTAGATGTCTTCCAGGCGGTGGCTGATGATGATTATCGAAGCCCCTTGGGCCTTGAGCTCCCGCACCAGGTCGAGCACCTGACTGATGGCCGCCACACTTAAGGCTGCCGTTGGCTCGTCCATGATGATCACCTTGGAGTCGAAAGCCATCGCTCGGGCTATGGCGACTGCTTGGCGTTGCCCGCCGGAAAGCCTTTCCACCAGCGAGCGCACAGACGGGATCTGGATCTTGAGACGGTCGAGTAGACGATCCGCCTCTCGCTCCATGCGCTGGTTGTCCAGTACTCCGAACGGTCCAAGCCGCGCGCTGACCTCTTCGCGCCCAAGGAATATGTTCGCGGTAACGTCTAGATTGTTTGCGATGGCCAGGTCCTGATAGACCATCTCGATGCCCAGGCGGCGCGCATCCAGAGGACTGGCCATGTGGACCTTTTTGCCGTCAATGAGGATCTCGCCCCCGTCTGGCATGTAGGCCCCGCTGAGGACTTTCATCAGGGTCGACTTGCCGGCCGCGTTGTCGCCCATCAGTCCGAGTACTTCATTGTGATGCAACGTCAAGTCGACTCCGCGCAGGGCCTCGACGGCGGCGAAGTTCTTGACGATGTTCCGCATTTCCACTACGGGAGTGGCTTCTGTCATTGCACTCACCTATCCAAGATACAAGAAGGACCGCAGGAATCGGACGGACAAGCCGCCAAGATCCCTGCGGTCGGGAACCTAGATGCTAGTTCAGTCCGGTGAACTCAGCGGCCGTGTAGTAGCCGGAGTCGATCACAGCCGCCTGGACGTTAGCCTTATCCACGGTGACGATCGCGGACGGCTTGGCGGGTACATCTATCTTGCCGTTGTTGTAGGTACTAGTCTGCGCGGGGGTACCGTCGGTCAGGTAGGCCGTCGCGGCGACGATGGCATCTGCGACCAGCGTGCGGACGTCCTTGAGGACCGTCATGGACTGCTTGCCGTCGATGATGTACTGGACGGAGGGGATCTCAGCATCCTGTCCGGTAACGACGTAGCTGGTGACGTCCGCGTCAGCGCCAAACACGTCGGCGATGGCCCGTGCGGTGCCATCATTGGGAGCGAGGATGAAGACATCGCCCTTGTCGGCGGCCGGGGCGGTGGTCAGGTTGGCCTGAGCCAGGTTCTTGGCCACGTCGAACTTCCAATCGGTGGTGACCTGACCGATGATGTTGCCCATCTCGTCACGGGTGAGAGTGGCCTTATCCTGAAGGGCAATCGCCTCGCTGGAGTTCTTGATGACGAAAGTACCGTCGGCGATCTTGGGCTGCAGCACATTCCAAGCGCCCTCGAAGAAGAGGAATGCGTTGTTGTCGGAGGCTGCACCAGCGTAGAGATAGAGCGGGTTGCCGGTACCGGTGGCTTTGTCGACCAAATACTGCGCTTGGGCTTCGCCGACCGCGATGCTATCGAAGGTCACATAGTAGTCTACGGCGTCGGTATCGCGGATCAGCCGGTCGTACGAGATGACTTTGACGCCGGCCGCCCGGGCTTCAGCAGCAGCGGCGGCAGCCGCAGTGGCATCCTGCGGGCAGATGATGATCACCTTGACGCCCGAAGAGATCAACGACTGAACGTTGGTCTTCTCCACAGCAGAATCGCCCTGGCTGAATAGGATCTGAACATCATAACCGGCAGCTTTGAAAGCATCATTGAAGCGGGTCTCATCCTGAATCCAACGCGGCTCGTCCTTGGTCGGCAGAACAACACCAACCGAAAGCTTATCTCCGCCCCCACAGCCGGCCACCATGGGAACGAGACTCAGCGCCAGCAGCAAACCTATGATGATCCATAATGTGCTCTTCTTAGACATATTCCCCTGTCCTTCTGTGTTTGGTGAATCGACTTAGCATTGCCCGATACATCCCACCTCGTTTGTCCTGCTGCTTCAAACTCACCCCCCTTCAGTATGAATGGGATAACCCTTGATTCCACGAATGGCGGCAACGGTAAACAAGGAGTTCAGTGGAGAAGCAAACTTCTTGGTCTGTCGGTGGCCAGATGGGAGTGTAGATCGGCTTGGTGGAACCATGTCGGCCACACCAAAGGACGGTCGAGCGACGGCCCGGCGCGTATGTGAGATATCACTCACGCCCTTGCCCCTCCCCCTCACTTCGATCCGAGAAGCAGGATTTATAGCAACTATACTCACCGGGGGAAACCTGTCAATCGCGTGTGGTGCGCACCCTAGGCCGTCAGCTCTACCCGGTTCCGCTCAGGGTCCAAGATGACCGCCTCGTAGTAACCGTCCCCGGTGACTCGAGGCCCCGACTCAACCGGTACTCCTAACCGGCCTAGTGCCGCTACCGCCGCGTCGACCGCGTCGTGGCTACCCAGGGACAAGGCGATGTGGGCGTAGCCCGCCGCGATATCGGTCGGCGGCGGACAAAGCGAAGGCCGGTGCATCAGTTCTATGCGGGCACCCTCGCCGAGAGACACAAAGTATGATTTGAAGCCGGTAGTCGGGTTCTCATAGAGGTCGCCGCTTGTACCGCCAAGAGTGTCTGCGTAGAAGGCGCGCATTGCCTCAAGGTCGCGAACCCAGATGGCCACGTGTTCCACGATCATCTAATCGGCTCCGTCGTTTGATCTACATTGACTCGACTATTACCCGAAGCTGGTCACCTTCAGTCTCTACCCTCACGTCCGCAATCGCATGCGCGATGATGTGAGCGTGCGCCAGCGCCAGAGAGCCGTGCGTGGTTGCCACTGCTATCACCCTCATCCCTGCTGCCCGCGCGGCGGCGATGCCTGCTGGGGCGTCTTCTATCACCACACACTTTTCGGGTTTCACACCTAGACGCGTTGCTGCGAGAAGGTAAGCCTCGGGGTCTGGCTTGCCCAGTTGCACGTCTTCAGAGGTCACCAGGATAGGTGGCGTTGGGAAATCTCCGTAGTGCAGCCGAGTGAGGGCCGTGCGGTTATTGCCACTGGTGACGACGGCCCAGCTGTGAGGAGGAAGCGCTTGCAGCAAGCTGCGAGCCCCCGGATAGGCCTCCAAACCGTCTGTGTCTATGCCTTCCTGCGCTTCGCGGATGCGACCTTCGTGTTCCGCATCGAGATGGGGCGCCATAATGCGAATGATCCCGGCTGACGTACGACCGTGCATTACTTCGGCCAGGTGTTCAAAACAGACGTCATGACTGTCGGCCCACCTCTTCCAGTGACGATTGACCACCACGGAAGAGTCGACGAGGACTCCGTCTAGGTCGAAAAGCATCGCCGTACAAATGAGTTCCATGAGTCAGCCTCGATAGAAAGCAATGGCAGCCGGAGTTGCGAGCACGGCGAGTATGCCCCACTCGCTTGTCTGGCACCAGGTGTCTGGGAGTCAGGACCTGCCAGAGGTCTCGACGGCCGGCCTCGCCTGCCTGGTGTGTCTCCTCAGAGCTAGTGTCTCAAGCAGGGATCGCTCGATCACCTCCGGCGAAGGTGGGCAGCCCCGGATACGGAGAGCGACCGGCAACACGTCCTCGAGCGGTCCCGCCAGTTCGCTGGGAGCCCCCAGCACCCCACATCCGCATGCGCAGTCCCCCAGCGCGACCACCAGCCGCGGCTCGGGCATGGCGTCGTAGGCCGTGCGAAGGGGCACGACCATTCGCGTGGTGATGGCGCCCGTCACCAGCAGGACGTCGGCGTGCCGAGGCGAGGCGACCACGTTGAGGCCGTGACGCCCCAGGTCGTAGTGCGGACCCGACCCGGCGCCCAGCTCGTGCTCGCAGCCATTGCACGAGCCGGCGTCCACGTGACGCACGGCGAGCGACCCCGGCCGCTTGGATGACGGCAGCAGCTGATCTGGCGCCGGAGTCTGCGCAGTTCGTTAAGCAGGACGAACACGGTGCCCCCTCAACGGTCGCAACAGGAGTAACAGAGCTCGAAGCTCTTGTTGATAAGGGGAAAGTCGGGCAGGATCTCCCCGGCCGCCGCCCTGGCCAGCGCGGGCCAGTTGGCGTAGGAAGCCGGTGCGGAGGTGAAGACGCGTGACGCGGTCGTCGGCGGCTTCCAGGATGCAGACCGTTTCTCCGCGCGGACTCTCGACGCTCGCCACACCCACGGGTTCGGCCGACACCCGCGACAGTGCCCTGCCGGCTCCACGCCCTCCGCCAGCAGCTCGTCCAACAAGCCGAGGGTCACCTCCAGTTCCATGGCCCGCACGTCCATGCGACCGGCGACGTCGCCGGTCGCGGGACTGGGCACGGCAGGCGAGAAGTCCCGATAGCTCAGACGCGGACTGTCGACCCTCGCGTCCAGAGCCACACCCGCCGCGCGCGCCGCCGGCCCGACGACACCCAGCTGGGCGCACTTCGTCCGGGGAGATAACACCAACACCGACGAAACGGTCCTGAACCGAAGCGTTGAACAGCACCTCGTGCCAGGCCCTGCGGGCGTCATCTCTCAACGCGCGCAGTTCTTGGCGGGCCTCCGCCACAGCAACGCGGTCGATCTGCCATTTGCTGCCCCCCACGGCGATGGTGTCGAAGAGAAACCGGTGCCCGGTGAGAGATCCGGTTGAGGCGCTGGGCGCGCTCTTTGAGCGCGGCAAAGGCCATGTTGCCCGGCTGCGAAGCCCACGCCGGCGCAGACGGCGCCGATGTCGTTGAGATGGTTGTAGAGACGCTCCAGTTCGAGCAGTATCGTGCGAACACGAGCCAGTCCGGGCTCGGGCCACAGACCCAGAAGCGACTCCGCGGCGTGCGCATAGGCCACCGAGTTGCTCACGGCGCAGGCGGCGCAGGCGCGCTGCGCATAGACCAGGCCTTCCGCGAGGGTGCGGCCTTCGGCGGCACGCTCCAGGCCTCGGTGCTTGTAGAACAGACGCAGGTCGATGTGGAGGATCTTCTCGCCCACCACGTGGAAGCGGAAGTGGCCCGATTCGATCACCCCCGCGTGGATGGGACCGACCGCCACCTGGAAGGCGTCGTGACCAGAGACCGGCACCGTCCATGAGGACAGTCCGCTCGTATGCTCGACCAGCGGCCGCAGAGGCACGTGGCCGGAGAAGCCGCAGGCCGTAGAGGTCCTTGGCTTCTCGCTCATCCCAGCCCGCGGCAGGCGCCAGGTCGACGATGCTCGGGCACCTCGCCGTCCGGCGCGGCTGCCGCCAGCAGGATCGGACCCTCCGGGTCTGGCGAACAGCGCCCGCACTCCACGCCCAGCCGGCATCACCGCGCTACCCGGAGTATTTTCGTCCACCCCGTAAAGCGCAAGAAAGCGCCCCGTGCCAGCCAAGACGGCTGCGCAGCGCTCTGGCCAGTCGGCGAGCGTGATCTGGTCGATCTGCAGCCCGACAGGCCGCTGTTCGGGCATGGGCGTCACATTCTCGGCACTCACGGCAGACCTCCAGCCAAGGTGTGGACAAGGTCCGACCCGGGCAGCACCAGTGTCAGCGCCGCGAGAGCAACCAGCAGAACCGCGGCCGCGATGCTGAGCACACCCACCCCGCGTCCACCGGCCAAGCCGTCGCGACGCGGGCGGCGGCTCGAACCAAGAAGATCCTGCACCAACACGTGGGCAAGGCCCAGGAAGCCGAACGCAAGCAGCAACGCGGCGACCGCTGCGCTGACCGTGTGGCCGGAGGTGAACCCACCCATGAGTATAAGCACCTCGCTAAAGAAGAGCGGCGACGGCGGCAGGCCGCTGAGCGAGCCCAGGCTCAGGCCCATGCCCGCCACGAGAGCGGGATTCTCCCCCAGCAGGCCACGCGGCCGGGTACCGCCGCGCCGAGGGTCGCAGGTCGAAGAGCGGCGTAGCCGCGTAGAAGCCCAGAGACTTGGCTACCGCGTGCCCGCCCAGATGCAGGACGACGCCGGCGATGGCCAGCGAGTTGCCGAACCCGATGCCGAGTGCGATCACTCCCATGTGTTCCAGGCTGGAATAGGCCAGTAGTCGTTTCCAGGCCAAGAGGCCGCCACAAGAACGGGCACGGCCACCGCCAAGGGATGCCAGGCCGAACGCCAGAAACACGCCGTGGCCGACACGGACTCCCACTGCCGGCACCAACGCCTGTTCGGTCCGCCAGGCGATGAGCATGACTGTCGGTAGGAGCGCCGCTGAGAGCAGAGCCGAGATGGGCGGCGGTGCTTCGCTGTGGGCATCCGGAAGCCAGTTGTGCACCGGAGCCCAGCCGATCTTGGTGGCCAAGACCGCAGAACAGAAGCAGAAAGCCGCCCAACGTGGCCGCGTGTGGCATCGCCGAAGCCGAGGCGGCGAGACCGCGCCAAGATAGCCCGGCCATGCCCGACGCTGCGCTCGGGGAGCGCGACGTACAGCACCACCACGCCAAGCAGCGCCACGGTCAGACCCGCCGTGGTGAGGATCAAGTACTTCCACCCGGCTTCGAGAGCCCGGGGGCGACCGCTGTAGGCCACAAGGAGAGCTGAGACCGCCGGTGGTGGCCTCGATGACGATCCAGGCGACTCCCAGATTGCCGGCAAGCGGAATGGCCAGCAGCGCCGCCCAGAAGATGTGAGAAGCAGAGGTAGTACGAGGCTCGAGCGCGCGATGGCCGGAAGAAACTACGGTGACCGGTGCTCAGATAGGCAGGTGATACCAGGGCGCTGCACAAACCCACGAACGCGATGACGGCCGAGAAAGGGCGCGCCGAGCGTATCCAAGACGACCCAGTCGCTGCCGCCAACCTTGTCTGCGCCGACGACTGCGAGGACGGCGGCCCCGAAAGCTGCGGCTGCCGTGAGCGCCGCCGTAACGCGATTTATCCAGTCCTGACTGCGCGCCGTGGGGGCGACTTGTATCAGAGCCCCGCCTAACAGCGGAAGGGCGGGAACGATGAGAGCATAGTATGCGGGCATGTCAATCACGCAGACCCCGCAAAACCGCGGTATCTCCGGTGCCGAACTCGCCGAAGATGCGCTTGTGAAAAGCCACCGCTACAGTGATCACCATGACAAGATCGAAAGCCACCCCAAGCTCGATCACAAGCGGCAGACCTCCGGGAACCACCACCGCAACAAGGGCCACAGCGTTTTCGGCGACGATGAGACCCAACAGGTGGAAGATGGTCTGGCGGCGTACGACGATCGTGGCGATACCGATCGTGAGCAGACCCACGCCGGCCTGCTCGGCCGCCGGAGAGGCGAGACCGAAGGGGGGCGCAAGCATGACTACGACGAACACCGCTGCCACGACCAAGCCTAGGCGCATGAGCGGTTTCATCCGCGAACGCAGCGGGCGTGGCTCACGGGTACGGCTGACGCTGTAGGCCAGCAGCCCACAGAGAGGCAGCGCACGGACGAAAAGGGCCAGGCTCGCGATCAGAAACTCCGTCGAGCGTCCGTGAGAGAGCACCAGCGCGTACACCCCGAGCAGCAGGGTTTGGAGGGCGACCAGCGCGATGGCCGTCGCCCGGCGACGAGTGCTCACAACCAGCAGTCCGAGAGCCACCATCCCCCAACTGAGCGCCTCAGTCATAGTTGGCCGCCGATCAGCCAACTGAGCAGCCCCAGGAAACAGAGGCCCATGCCGACCACCAGCAGTCGCGGCACCCGCAGCAGCCGCATCTTAGCCTGCCACGACTCCACCACCGCCAGCACTGCGCACAGGATCGGCAGCCCGACCGCCAGGACGACCATCCGCCACACAAAACCGACAGGATGAGGCGCGAACAGCTCGAGGGCCAACACGAGCATGATCCAATGCTTGGCAGCCGCGGCCCACTGCAGGTAGGCCAGATCCCGCCCGGCGTATTCCAGCAGCGGGCCCTCGTGGATCATGGTGAGCTCAAGATGAGTGTCGGGGTTGTCCACTGGTTGACGCCCGGTCTCGGCGATCACCACGAGGGCGAAGGCCGCTGCCGCAAGCCAGTGAGTCGGCAGGCTCCAGATGTGCGCCCCCGCCGCGGCGTCGCTCAAGGAGCGCAGATCGGTGCTGCCAAAAGGCAGCGCCGCCAACATCAGCACAAACAACAGCAGTCCCTCCACCGCGACGCCGATTGTGAGATCACGGCTGGAGCCCATGAGCGCAAAGCCGCTCCCTGTATCCCAGGAAGCCATGGCCAGAGCAAAGCGGGCCAGCGCGAGCATCCCGACCAGCAGCAGGGCATCGTGGCCCACAGGCCAGGCGAGGGAGTGTCCACCAATCGGGACCAGGAGCAGCGAGACGGCCAGACCGGCCGCGACCACCGGCGGTGCCAGACGATAGAGCACAGTGCCGCCCTCAGGGTCGACGGCGCTCCGCGACCAAAGACGGGCGAGCTCCCGGTAGGGCTGCAACGGTGACGGTCCCCGCCGTCCCTGAAGCCTCGCTTTGAAACTCTGCGTCAGACCGGGCAGCAGGGGAGCAAGGGCGACCCCCCCAACCACCTGCACAGCGCCGGCCACTATGTCGGCGGCGCTCATATGCACCGCCCGCATCCCTGGGGTCTCATCTCACACCCCACAGCCAGGCCGCCGCGAGCGCGACGATGACCAGTAGCAGCAGATAGGCCATGTAGGCCCGGATGCTGCCCGACTGCAGACGCCGGGCATAGGACGCGGCGGCGAGAGCCCAGCGCACCACCGGACGGTAGAGCTTCGTGTCAAAGAGGTGCGGCACCGATCCGCTGTAGGTGAGGCGCTGCACAACGCCATTCTCCCTTTCGAGGGTGACGGTCCGCTCCGGTCGAAGCACCGCCTCCAACACCAAGCGCAGCGGTTTGGTGAATCCGGCCGAGGTCCAGTTCAGAGCCGGTTCGACCCGCTGCCCGCAGGTCCAGACGGGAGCCGTAGCCGCCCGCCGCTTGCCCCGCATTAGCACCAGCAGAGCGACCAGGGCCACTAGGATCAGCCCAAGTCCCAGAGTGGGCAACCCGCCCGTTCCCGTTAGCGGCACACCCACCTTCCACGGCAGCACCGAGGCACCCACCCCCGAGAACACGCCGGCCGCCGCCTCGCCGCCGGGAGCGAGCCTGGCCAGGGAGGGCAACAGAAGTCCGGGGAGCAGGCCCAGTACCACGCAGAGCGCGGCCAACGTAGTTGTCGCAACCATCATGGGCATGGACACCTCGCGAGCGGCCTCACAGGCCGGGCGTCGCGGAGGGCCCAGAAGCACGAGCCCGACCACTTTGGCGAAGCAGAACACGGCCAAGGCCGCGGTCATCGCCAGCGCGACCGTCGCTACCGCGCCCACGATGGCCGGTCCCCAAGTGGCCCCCTGCGCCGCGCCGGCACCGGCAGCGCTCAGCCCGGCCGCCCCCGTGCCAGTCACCACGTGCACCAGTGCCTGAAGCGTGAGCCATTCGGAGACAAATCCATTCAGAGGCGGCAGACCTGCGATGGCCATGGAGCCAATCAAGAAGGCCCCGCCCGTCCAGGGCATCCGACGCAGCAGCCCGCCCAGGCGGTCGAGTTCCAGCCCATGTACTGCCTTGTCGATCGATCCGGCGCTGAGGAAGAGAAGGCCCTTGAACACGGCGTGATTGAGGACGTGCAGCAAGGCGGCGGCAAATGCCAGTGCCGCCCAAGCGGGTTGGCCCAGCCGTCTGGAAGAGAAGCGAAGCGCCCAGCCCGAGCACGATGATGCCGATGTTCTCGATGGAGTGAAAGGCGAGCAGTCGCTTGAGTTCGTGCTGGAAGAGCGCATAGACGACGCCTCCCAGCGACGAGAGCGCACCCAGGCCCAGAAGCACCAGGGCCAGCCACACCGGCGTCCCGCCCAGCCACTCGAAGAGCACCCGGATCAAGCCGTAGAGGGCCACCTTGATCATCATGCCCGACATCAACGCCGAGATGTGGCTGGGAGCCAGCGGATGGGCCCTGGGCAACCAGCTGTGAAGAGGCATTATGCCCTGCCTTGGCGCCGAAACCCACGATGGCCGCGAGCCCGATGAACACCTGTAGAGGCGCGCCTATGCCTTGGAGGGCCGTGGGATCACCAAGCACGCCGTGGCCGGCCAGCAGCAGAAGCGACACCCATACCCCGACGCCGCCGAGGTGCGTGATGGCGAGATACTCGAACACCGAGCGGCGGGCGTCCGTGTCACGCCGCACGACCAATATGGCCCCAGCCGGCAGCAGCGTCATGAGTTCCCAGAAAGTCAGAAACGAGGGAGCCGAGCGCGCCGTGAGCACCCCGACCATGGCCAGGAGAAAACCCGCCGTGAGCGCCCCGATCACGGTGGCGCGGCGAATGCCACGGAGATAGCCCATCGCATAGACCAGCGCGGGCACGCCAGAGACGGCAAGAGCGGCCAAGAAGAATCCGGTCAGCGGGTCGACGCCGAACGTCAGTTCCGGGCCACTGCCGAAGGGCGACCCAGCTGTAGTTCTACCCAGAAGGGCGACGAGCCCACCTGCGCCGATCGTGGCAAGACCCGCGACCTGTAGCCCCAGGCCCCAAGTCAGCAGCGCCCGCCCCAGGCACAGCGCACCTCCCGCCGCGACCGCGATGGCCCCGGCGACTATGAACCAGGCGACCAGACTCACGAAATACTGTTCGCTTCTTGGTCGGAAGCGGGTGGGGGCTCGGGTATTGAAAGCTCCTCGAGCAGAGCGCGGGTCTCTGACAGGCCGGAGAGAATGACCTGGCGAGCGGTCTCGAGCATCTGGAACATGAGGGGGTCCCGAACCGAGTACCGGACGGTCGTGCCCACCTTGCGGCCTTCGACGATGCCCTGCTGCCGCAGCGCCGCCAGATGCTGCGAGGTGCCGCTGGAGTCAAGTTGGAGCTCCACCTGCAGCTCACCCACCGTCATGTCGCCGTCCCTCAACAGCTCGAGAATGCGCACCCGGGCCGGGTGACCCAATACACGGAAGAAGTCCGCCTTCACCGTGTGTATGGGCAGTTGACTGTTCAAAGGGAACGCTCCTGGCCTGCCGGCTGGTCGCCTTGCTTACAATCTTAAGAGTTTGTTAGATTACCAGCCTTTAAGTCTACGAGCAAGGCGCGAGCCATACTTGGCGCAAAGACAACGACTATGTTTCCGTGCGCCCCAAGATGGATAGAGTCTTGGCTGTAGCGACAGGCGCCCCAGAGCCTTGGTCGACCGGCAGCGGAAGAGCAGGAGGTGCTGGACAAGCAATGAGCGCTAACGATGCCAGACCGACGATCTCCGCGGAAGCCAGACTGCATGGGTTCGAGCAAGCGCTTCTGGAAATGGACCGCGCTAAAACCCAGCGAGTTGTTGCAGCCGCGCGAGACACGCTATCCGCGGACCGCATCGTGGAGGATCTGATAGTCCCCGCTCTTGAGAGCATGGGGCACGAGTGGGAGTCAGGCCGGCTGGCCCTCTCCCAGATCTACATGGGCGGGCGCATCTGCGAAGAACTGGTAGACGCTCTGATGCCACCGGCCAGCCCCCAGCGCAAGAACCAACCGCATATGGCGATCGCCGTGCTGGAGGATCACCATCTGCTGGGCAAGCGCATCGTCTATTCTCTGCTGAGGGCTGGCGGGTATGACTTGCTCGACTATGGAAACGTTGATGCCGCCTCCCTGATGCACCAGACCCAGCGCGACCAGATCGAGGTCCTGCTCATCTCTACGCTCATGTTGCCCTCCGCGCTGCGTATCGGGGGGGTGAGCCTCGGTTTGAGGAGCGCCGGATGGACCGGAAAGATAGTGGTGGGCGGCGCGCCGTTCCGCTTCGACGATCAGCTCTGGCGAGAGGTAGGCGCAGATGCGACCAGCGCCACCGCATCCGGCCTCATATCACTCCTAGCCCAATTCGGAGTTGAGGCCGCATGAAGACCACGGCCATGACGTCAATGCAACGAACACTGACCACCCTGGGTCATCAGGAGCCGGACAGGGTGCCGCTTTTCCTACTGCTTTCCCTACACGGGGCCAAGGAGCTGGGACTCTCCATCAAAGACTACTTTGCCCGGCCCGAATACGTCGCCGAAGGTCAAATCCGGCTCCGAGCAAAGTACGGCAATGACTGTCTCGACGCTTTCTTCTATGCACCCATCGAGGTGGAAGTTTGGGGGGGTGAGGTGTTGTACCGCGAGGACGGACCTCCCAACTCGGGCGAGCCGTTTCTCCGCCGGCCAGAGGACATCCTGGAACTCACGGTGCCTCGAGTGGCTGAGTCGCCCTGCCTGCTCAAGGTCATACAGGCCATCGAGATGATGAAGGTCCGCGGCGGTGACGAGATCCCCATCATCGGCGTGGTCATGTCGCCATTCTCCCTGCCGGTGATGCAGCTTGGCTTCGACCATTACTTGGACGTGCTCTATGAACGGAAGGACCTCTTCGCCCGTCTGCTGCGGGTCAACGAGGAGTTCTGCGTCGAGTGGGCCAACGCTCAGCTGACAGCGGGGGCTACGGCCATCTGCTATTTCGACCCTGTTTCCTCCCCGAGCATCATCCCCCGCGAGCTTTTCCTCAAAACCGGCTACCTCATCGCCAAGCAGACGATTTCTCGCATCGCCGGCCCGACGGCCGGTCACCTGGCCTCAGGCACATGTCTGCCCATCTTGGACGCCCTCGCACAAACGGGGATGGCCGCGGTGGGGGTGAGCGCGTCGGAGGATCTTGCGGAACTCAAGGCAGCGGCAGCGGGCAAGATCACTCTACTCGGCAACCTGAACGGCATCGAGATGCGGCGCTGGACCCCGGACCAAACCGAAGCCGCAGTCAAGCAGGCCATCGCGAAAGCAGGGGCCGATGGAGGCTTCATTCTGTCGGACAACCACGGCGAGATCCCGTGGCAGGTCCCAGACGAGGTCTTGTTGAACATCTCGGAAGCCGTGGAGCATTGGGGGCAGTACCCGCTTCGCTGGACGCGGGCCTATGCAGACTGAGCTTGTCTTCCTTGTCTGCGAGAACCTCGAACAGGAAGCACGGGCCGTCACGGAGATAGAGCATTGGGAGAACGTCGAGGTGTTGACGTGCCCTGCACTCTGCACAGACCCCCAGGACCACTCCAGGACCGCCCGGGAGATCGAGGCCGCGAGTAGCCAACATCCTGAGCACTGCCTGGTGGTCGGCTGTGGAGGGCTGCGGGAGTTGGCCGGCAGCGGACATGAAGGACCGCCGCGCGGCAGAGTGGCCATGGCTTCCTGCTTCGAGTTGGTGGTGGGGCCCCATCTTGCGGCAGGCTGGATGCAGGACGGCGCCCTTCTCCTTACCCCTGGGTGGCTGGAGCATTGGCCGGAATATGTCCGGGTCTGGGGATTCGACCAAGCCACCGCGAAGGAGTTCTTCGCCGAATCCGCTTCCCGCTTGGTCCTGCTCGATACCGGAGTGCGGCTTGAGAGCGCCCGGTGCCTGGCCGAGTTTGCCTCGTTCGTGGGCCGCCCTGCCGAGACCGTCCCGGTGGGGTTGGACTACTTCCGCCTTAACCTGGCCCAAATGCTTCTTTCCTCGCAACTTGATGAGCAACGAGCGACACACACCTCCGCTCTGGCCGACTCCCAGCGGAAGCTTGCGGACTACGCCATGTCCTACGATCTGGTGGGCAGCTTGGCAGGGATGAAGTCGGAAGACCGGGTGGTCGAAGCGATATTCGAGTTGTTCGCTATGTTGTTCGCTCCCGCGGGCCTGGTCTATATTCCGATGGTCGGAGGCAAGGCGAGGCCCACACGCTTCATGCCCGAACGGCTGGCAACAGACCCCAGCGCCACAACCGGACTGGCCGAGCTGCGCGAGGAGTACGCTTGGACCGATTCGGGCCAAGGCTTCGTACTACGCCTGGGAGAACCAGAGGCGGTGTTGGGTATCCTCAAGGTGGAAGGCATCGCGTTCCCGCAGTACATCCAGCACTACCTGAACCTGGGCCTGAACCTGGCCCGGGTTTGCGCCCTGGCACTACGCAATGCCCGCGTATATGGGGAACTGCAATCCACTATCGGCCAGCTTCAGGAAGCCCTGACCAGTATCAAGACCTTGTCAGGACTCCTACCCATATGCGCCGGATGCAAGAAGATCCGTGACGACAATGGCTTCTGGACGCAGGTTGAATCATATGTGAGCAAGCGCACCTCGGCCACCTTCAGCCATGGTCTTTGCCCTGACTGCCTGGCTAAGTACTATCCAGAGTTGGCGGACGAGACGGAGACGGCATGAACCGCCTCCGTCGCCCTAGCGGATGGCGCCCGGCCGGCAACCGCTACCTCACGACAGTGGACCGATCCGCGAACCACTCCGCTACAGCCTGCTAGCCGCGGGCCCGCTCCAACAGCACCATCATCATAAGGCTCAAAAAGGCTCTCTTCTCATCCTCTGGGCTCAGCTCAGCGTGCTTCTCTATCTTGAACTTACCCTCAAACAACGCCGGCTGCTTCTGCATCCTCAAGACCATCCGGCCGTCCGTGGACGAGACAGTGTAGGCCGGATGAAACATGTAGCCCGAGAACATCCCGATTATCGGCAATCCTCCTACCAGGCTGTCCCAAACCTTCACCCAGGGCTTCTCTTCCCGAATGAGCATCTTGAGGCTCTCGCCCTCATACACATCGTAATGCGCCTTCCAGAGAGACTTCTTCCCCTCACGCTTGACCGAACCGACCGTCTGTCCCAACTGATCAACGAAGGTGTACCGCGGCGACCAGTCAATTATCTTGTCCGCTTTGATGTTGAAAGCCGGCCGCGTCTTCTTCTCATCCTCGAACACGGTCACGTCTTCCCTGAGCTTGAACAGTTTCTGCTTGATGTAGCCGACCAGGTTGCCGTTGGCATCGCGGACCGCCAGTTGGGGAGACATCGCCACGATCTTGAAGGATAGGGTCAAGGGGAAACTAAGCGGGAACTGCATTCTTGTCTCCTTGGTCGTCGCCTGTTGTTTGATTCTACCGGATTGCCTGTTCGCTTTGGGCCGCCTTATGGGCCGCCTGTTGCGCCGCCTATCCGTAAGAACAGCAGTAGTCCGCCGGCCCCTTGAGCACCAGTTTGAAAGACGAGTCCGCAGGCACCTCAAAGGACTGACCGGCCGCGAAGGTCTGCCAGTCTTTCGTATCGGGCAGGAGCACATGCATTTCGCCGCCCAGGATCTCCATCACCTCACGAGATTCGGTGCCAAATTCGTATTCCCCGGGCATCATGAAGCCGAGGGTCTTGTGCGTGCCATCGGCGAACAGGACGGTGCGGCTGCTGACTTTGCCGTCGAAATAGACGTTGGCTTTCTTGACGATCGTGACGTTGGCGAAATTGTCTGACATGCGCCTGTAGCTCCGTTCAGGTAGTGATTCTATGGTCGGTATGCCACAACAAAGATCACGGTCGCCGGTCGCTCGACCGCGACCCGCGCCGCGAGGTCGACTGAGGGTCGCGTCCGCTCGTCACTGAAACGCATGTACTCGCCGGGATCCCAGGATTCCACAGCTTCTCCCTCCCCGCTATCGAGGCTGTTTGATAATCATGACGAGCGAGAGCTCTTGCTCACTACAACAGGAACAACATCAGGGCCGCGACGCCGGTCATCACCATGACGAATACGCGATATGCCCTTTCGGGAATCTTGCCCGCCACTCTGATGCCAATGAACGCCCCTGCCGCTATTCCCGGGATCATGATCGCATCGAAAGTGAGTGTAGCCGCGTCGATGTTCCTCCAAAAGAATATCTGAAGAGGGAGCTTCAACAAGTTGATGATCAGAAAGAACCAAGCCGCAGTTCCGATGAATGCTTTCTTGGGGAGATGCATCGATAGCAGATAGATGGACATTATCGCTCCGGCAGCGTTGCCCACCATGGTGGTGAAGCCTGCCAACAATCCGGCCAAAACCGAAAACCACCAGGCCCCAGGGTAGGCCACGGTGTTCTTTTGCGTGTCCTGCCAGATCATCAAACCCAGCAAGACGACAATGATGCCGCCCAGCAACATCCGGAATGAGTCATCCGATAGGCCTCCGCCGACAGCTACACCCACACCCAGCCCCACCACTGCGCTTGGGAGAAGCTTCAGCAGATAGCCGGTCTCTGCATGTCTGCGGTACCAGGACACGGCGAAGACATCGCCGACACACAGCATGGGAAGAATTATGCCTGTCGAAGCCTTACCCCCGAAAGAAAGCGCCATGAGCGGAATGAAGAGTAGAGCCAAGCCGTTCAGCCCGGCCTTTGACATGCCGATCACTACGCCGCTGGCGATCGCCAGAACCCACTGGTAGCTCGCCAACTGAGCAAGGTCAAAATGCATATTGGTCCTCGGTCATCAGACCACCCAGTAGGCGAGCGTCACGGCAAGCGCATTCATAAGCGCGTGAACGATCATTCCCGGCCATACCGAGTCGGACCTCTGATAGAGATAAGCAAAGAGCAGGCCCACCGCGAACCCAGGAAGGAAGAAGGTAAGCTCCAGGTGAGCAGCGGAGAACAGAGCAGCGCTTATGACCGCCGCCTTGCGCCAATCGTAGCGCGAGCGCAGGCCGGCAAAGACGAAGCCGCGGAAGAACGTCTCCTCCACCACCGGGGCGATAATTACGATCGTGACGAACAGCGGCCAGGGAGTGGAGAGCCCCCGCAAAACGGGCGTCATGTCAGTCTGCACCCGCAGGCCGAACTCATAGAGCAGCCTGGCATAGAGACCATTGGCGAAGTAAAAGACCAGGAGCAGCCCGAGCCCTATCCCCACGACCGAGAATCCAAAGCGCACGAAGCCAAGCGTCCTCGAGGAGGCATGGTACTTGCGCACAGCGAACCACCATACGGGCACCAAGAAGAGCAGCTCGAGCACGGCCGGGACTATGGCGAGCCAGAGATTCACGTGCTTGAGCGAAAAGGCGCGAAGCATGTACGCGAGTGCAAACGTGACCCCGACTATCACCACGGCTACAAGCACTCCCAACCAAACATCCCGAGTGCTCCAGGGTATCGCGGCCTGTTTGGCCTGTCCGCCTTGCGCGGTGAGTGTTCCGCCGGACTGCCGCTGAAGTCCCCGCCGCCCCTTGAGCACCTCGACCCAGTGCTTGACGCCCGGGGTCACATGGCTATGTGAGATCTGCCATTCGCCGAGAGCAATGAAGGCGTCCTGAATCTCGGGTCGGGCTCCCCGCCATCGTGCCACCCCGGCGCCGTCCACGATGGACCCATTTCCGCCCCACAGTTCCCCGGACATCAGAAAGGCTCCCACATACGTGTCCGGTTCTCCAAGCACATGATCGATACGCCTGGCCAGCGACGGGTCGTATCGCCGCAGAACATCGCTCAGAGCTGAAAGCTCAACCCGGGCGGCGGCTCCCGAGATACCCATTTCCACTGTCTCAGCCCCCCAATTCCGAACAGTCAGTTCGCCGGGACGGTCCGGCCCTTGGCCCACTCGCGCACCATGGCGATCTTCTCCCGGGCGGTGGAAACGATGGGCGAGGTCCGCTTCAGCTCCTCGAGCAGAAGGTCGCTCGTCAGCGACTCACCCGCGGAAAACGCAGAATACAGCGCGGAGACGACGATCTGCTCCAAATCTGCCCCGCTGTAGCCCTCACTCTCGCGCGCCAACAGCGCCAGGTCGAAGCAATCCGGGTCCTGCTTGCGCTTTCGCAGGTGGATGCGCAAAATGAGCGCCCGCGCCGTCTCGTCGGGCAGGTCGACGAAGAACGTCTCGTCGAAACGTCCCTTGCGCAACAGTTCGGCCGGCAGGCGCTGAACATCGTTGGCCGTTGCGACCACAAACACGTCGCCGCGACGCTCCTGCAGCCATGAGAGAAACGTGCCAAGGATGCGCTGGGAAGTGCCGCCGTCTTCTTCGCCCCCAACGGCGAAGGCCTTCTCGATCTCGTCGATCCACAGCACCAAAGGCGCGAGCCGGTCGGCGGAGCCGACGGCCTTACGGAAGTTCCGCTCCGACTCACCCATGTACTTGTTGTAGAGCGCTCCCGGATCGAGCCTCACCAGCGGGACCCCCCACGCCGCGGCCACCGCCTTGGCGCAGAGGCTCTTGCCACAACCGGGCACACCCACCAGCAAGACGCCGCGAGGAAACTCAAGACCGAATTGCCTTGCCCTCTGCGGGTCGCTCATGAACGTCCGCCGCTTCTCGAGCCACTCCTTGAGTCGCACCAGATCGGCGATCTCTTCCAGCGACTGGTCGGTAGAACAGTACTCCAGAAGGCCGTCGCGCTCGACCAGTTCACGCTTCCCCTTGATGATCTCCTTGAGATCGCTCACGTCAAGACGGCCGTCCTCGACAATCGCCCGGATCAGCAGTTTCTCGGCCTCGAGAAGGGTGAGCCCCTTCAGGTTGGCCAACAGACGGTCCTGATCCTGCGGCGTCAACACTACTTCGAGCTTCATCCGAGTGGAGATATCGCGGATCACACGCCCAAGCACTGCCTCGTACTCCTCGCGTGTGGGGACGGGGATTCGCACCAGTCCCACCAGGGTCCGCAGGCCGTCGGGAAGAACGACCTCAGCGCCGGTCAGCACGACGGCACCCGCGCGGCCTGAGTACCGCTGCGCCGCCTCACGCAGAAGATCGGCGACTTCCGGGTTTTCCAGGTCCGGGGCGAGGCCGTGGAAAAGGTAGAGGGCCGGAAAATCGGAGTTGATGACGTGGCCGAGTGCAGTGCGCGGATCCTGAGTTCCATAGATACCGTTGGCCACGCCCGCCCGCCTCAGCCCGAAGGCACGCCGCCAGACGAACAGCGAAAGCTGCATCCGCTCCGCGGCGCTCTCCACGAGCGCAGCTGCACGGTCGTCCTCAGCTGTATCGACAAGCAGGGCGCCGTAGCGGGAGCGGATCAGCAGTTCGAGATCGTGGAGTGGGTCACCGTTCACAGTGCGTCAAGATACACGGTTAGAGCATTTCATGATGCCTATTCGTTGCCAAGCCAGCACCTTTGGACAATCGAAGGGTCCCAGGTTCTTCCTTCAGGCTACGCTCGCGGCGAGCCAAGAGAGCGCGAAGGCTCTCCGCTTGCGTCGGTGTTGCTGGAATCTCGGTGACCGGTCTGCCGAACGTGCTCCGCCAGCACTATGCTCACTGCCACTGCGAGGTTGAGGCTCTCCGTCTCGCCCGCCAGGGGGATGGTGAGCTCTGCGTCACAGGCGGCTGAAACGTCAACCGGGAGGCCACGATCTTCCGACCCAAAGACGAGCAGATCGCCGGGCCGAAAGGTGAAGTCGAATAGGGAAGGCGCCTCCGGTGATGAGGTCAGGACTATGCACCGTCCATCATGTTGCCCAAGAAAGTCGAGGGGATCGAGAACCATTCGCCATTCCACCTTGAAGAAGGCCCCCGCCGACACGGTTCGCAGCCGCTGGCTGTACGACTTGCCGTAGCGATCACGGATCAGCCGATTGGGGTCGAAGACACAGCATGACGATACGCCGAACGCTTCGAGCGTTCGCGCGATCACGCAGACGTTGGTGAAGTCCTGAGGCGCGTGGAGGAGGACCTCGGGCATGCTAGGGAACACAGATCTCATAGTCGCCGAACTCGGCGATTTCTGTGTCAAGGTCACGTGGCTCGGTCACATAGAATGACGCCGGTCGCCCGTCAACATCTGCGACAGCCTCACCGTGGGGGACCTCTGCGAGCATGGTGAAGAAGCTGACTTGGGCATCGTTGTACTTGACATGCAAACAGACAAAGTCGTCCGCCGCCAGTCGATGTTCCGCTATCCTGCGGTTCAGTTCATTCTTGCGGTGCAGAGCAACAGCCAAATACAAAGGCTTTGTCTCTGGATCACCGATAAACAGGAACTCCTCGTTGTCAGGATGCGTGCCAAAGGCCGCGAAGGTCGAGCTGTTGACGGTCACCGTGATGAGCTTGTGCGGTCCATGGGAAACGTGGGACTCATAGACCGATTCTGCAAGGGTCTCACCCCGTTGCGCGGGGAGTTCATGGTGATTGGGACACAGTCGGATGATCAGCCCTCTATCCTCCAGGTCCTGCATGACATCTTCGGTCATCTCGACGGGCCTGAGCAATAGTCGCTCCGTCATCTCTACGAATGACACATCCGAAGCCATGACCCCGCCTTTCCTACCATGTTGCACACAAGCCAACTCTACTAGGTCCCCAGCATTCGCGCCTGCGCGAATGCTTCGACCTGAGATAATCTGCCCAGCGCGAAGACCAACGAGGTCAGGTACTCCGGTCAATGAAAGGAAGGCGATCGACAGATGCGATCCATATGCCGCATTATTCTGCTGGCTGCTGCCATCGTACTGGCGTGTGCCACGCTGTTCGGTTGCGGTGGTGGAGACGGTCAGAGCGACCTCAGTGTGGCGACGACCGTGCAGGACGAGAGTGCCGGAACGGACTCAACCCAGAACGGGGCACAGACTGGGGCACAGGCCGAGACGGAGGTCGCCGGCATGCCCGCCGAGTTCCCAGCCGATGTCCCGGTCCACCCGGGCACTGTGACCGCATACGACCCCATGGTAGTGACCGAGTCCACGACCGTCCATCAGCTCACGGTCGAATCGGTGGCTTCATTCGATAACGTCATCGAGTGGTACAAGACGCAGCTTCCCGCGGGCTGGTCGGTAGGGTTTCTCGAGGAGTCCGGCGACGGCGGCAGTCGCGAGGGCAAGGTCGCCCTCAACGGCGGCAACTACGCACCCGCTAGTTCGAGCGGATTGGGCGGCGGCGTGCTCATCGGCGTATTCGAGGGAGACAAGACGGAGATCGTCGTCACAGTCACCGCGATGGCGCCGTAGCCGATCGATCAGGCCTCCTCAGAGCGGCCTTGTGTAGAAGAGTGAGCCGCCGGTGCTTTCGCCGTATACAGCTTGGGTGAAACCCGCCTTGGCGTAGACCGCCCGGGCCCTTTCGTTGTCGTCCTGGACCTCAAGAGTGACTTTGCAGCACCCAAGCTCAGTGGCCTTGCGGGCCACCCCGTCAAGCAGCAGTCGCCCTATCCCCTGTCCCCGATGCGTGGGCAGCACAGCCAGATCGTGGATGTTGACGAGAGGCCGCGCGGCGAAGGTCGAGAAGCCACGAAAGCAGGTCGCGATGCCAACGGCCTTGGCCTCCACGTACGCCAGCAGGATAAGAACCGTAGGCTGGGCCCGCAACCCCGGCACCAGAAGCTCTAGGACGTCCGGAGAAAGCGGTCCGCCATTCCCCATCGCGTCTAGCGCGTAGGCAGCCGTCATGGCGACCACGTCTCGCTGGTGATCGACGCGATCCAAGTCTGCTTCAACGATTTCGACCCGCTGTTTCATTCCCCGGCCTCAGTGTCCATAAGACGACAAGGGTCAAGCGCGCCCGGATGGCGCGTCGCCTACGCCCTCTTGCCGGCCGTCGGCCGCAAAGCCCTCGTGAAACCCAGGATGTCCCACCACGCGCCCATCCTCCTCAGCGATGGCGTCGACATCGGCGCTCGTTTCACTTCTGATGCGCATCTTGGCCAGCACGCTACTCCGGCACGCGCTCCCGACGCACTTCCACGAGACGATTGGCTGCGTCCACAAACGCGATCCGAGGCTGCCAGGCCCGGGCCTCTTGGTCGTCAAGCTGCACGAAGCAGGCGATGATCACGATATCGCCGACCTTCACGTGATGAGCCGCGGCCCCGTTGATGCAAACCACTCCGGAACCTCGGGGACCGGCAATCGCGTAGGTGGTCAGGCGTGCGCCGCTGGTGACGTCCCAGATGTCAACGGCCTCATACTCAAGGATGCCCGCGGCAGCGAGCAGGTCCGCATCGACGGTGACGCTGCCCTCGTATTCCAGATTGGCCTCAGTGACCGTGGCGCGGTGGATCTTGCCACCTAGCATGGTTCTTCTCATGTACTTCTCCATACCGAATCCCCACCCACAAGGCGAGTGCTCGGTGCCAATGTGTTAACCGCGGAAGCCTACCACGCGAAGGCGTATCCCAACGAGATCTGGTGCTGTTTGGACGGGATCATGCGGACCACTGGGGTTTGAGTCTCAGGCCGGGAGTCAGCCAAGCCCCCGCAACTCTTCCACAAGCACGACGCCGGCCGAAGTGCCCAGGCGGGTGGCCCCGGCCTCTATCAACGCCAGCGCCGTCGCCAGGTCGCGAATACCACCGGCGGCCTTGACGCCCGTGTTCGGGCCGACGGCCGCCCGCATCAGGCGCACGTCGGCCACCGTCGCCCCCGCCGTGCCAAACCCGGTGGAGGTCTTCACATAGTCGGCGCCCTGAGCGACCGCCATCCGGCAGACCGATTCCTTTTCGACGTCGGTGAGGTAGCAGGTCTCCAGGATCACCTTGCTGATCACTCCAGCCGGCCGACAGGCCTCCACCATGTCGGCGATCTCCCGGCCGACAAGACCGGCATCCCCGGACTGCAGGGCGCGCACGTTGATGACCATGTCGATCTCGCCGGCGCCTTTCTGGATGGCGTCGCGTGTTTCGAAAGCCTTGACCTCACTGGTGTTCTGTCCCAGCGGAAAACCGATCGCCGCGCCCACACGCACCGGGCTGCCGGCCAGCAGCCGCACGCACACGGTCACTTCGGCCGGATTGACAGCCACCATGGCGAAGTTGTAGCGCAGGGCTTCCTCGCACAATCTCTCGATGTCCTGCGCCGTGCCGAACGCCTTCAAAAAGGTATGGTCGATCATCGCGGCCAGGGTCTGGGGTGTGGCGCGAGTCGGCTTCAGATGTCCATGCTCTTCACTCCTGGTGCGCCAAAAACTCCAACGCTTCCTGCGCGGTAGGCAGAGCGGGGATGGCGCCTTTGCGGGTGCAGGTCAGCGCACCCACCGCCACGGCATACCGCAGCGCCGAGCCTACCACCTCGGGGCTGACTCCGGCCAGGGAACCGAGACGTTTCCATTCGGGCAGCAGGCGTGTGATCATCGCCGCCACAAAGCCGTCGCCGGCGCCGGTGGTCTCGATCACCTCCACCCCAAAGGCGGGCTGCTCGATCCAGAAGTCGCCGTTAGTGGCGATCGCGCCGCGCTCACCCCGGCTGATCACCAGCAGTTGCACGCCCTGCGCCAGCACGACCTCGGCCCCGCGATGCAGGTCGGTCTCACCGGTGGCCACCAGCCACTCTTCTTCGCTGATCTTCGCTAGTTGGCAATGGCGAAAGCCATCCCTGATGACAGCCTGGGCCTGTTCCACCGTAGGCCAGAGCGTCGGGCGGTAGTTGGGGTCATAGCTGATCATCAACCCGTTCGCCCGAGCCATTTCCTAGAGCCTTGCGCTGCGCCGAGGCGATCGGCTCCTCGGTGAACCCTATCGAGCCGAAGTGGAAGCAACGCACCCCTTCGAGCAGCTCGGAACCGATCTCCGCCGGCGCAAGCAACATGTCAGCCCCAGGGTTGCGGTAGAAACACAGATCCTTGTGTCCGTCGTCCCACACCGCCACAAAGACCGAGGTCGTGCGTGCACGCTGGTCGACCAGCAGAACGCGGGTGTCCACGCCGTCGGCCTCCAGGCTCTGCCGCAGGTAGACCCCAAACGGATCGTCTCCTACCTTGCCGACGAACCCGGCGGAAAGGCCCAGGCGTTGCAGTGCCACAGCCACATTGGCCGGAGCCCCGCCGGGAGCCTTGATGAACCCCGGCGCATCCGCCAAAGAGACATTCGCCTGAGTCGAGACGAATTCGACCAGCAGCTCTCCCATGCAGACGACTTCAGGCATGGTCGGCCCTGGGCCGATACTCCACGTGGGGCAGACCCAAGAAGTGAGCGTCCTGCGTCCAAAGCGTCGCATTCTCTGAGCGCGCGGTTGCCAGGATGATGGAGTCGGCCATGGCAAGTCCTGTTTCGAGCGATAGCCGGGCGGCTTCGAGCGCAAGGCTTGCCGTGAGATCTACCACCCGCCCCTGTACCATCACCGCCGCGGCATCGAGCGCGGTCGCCTCGTCCTTGATCTGGCGGATGCGCTTGAAGACCTCATAAACTGTCAGCGACGGCACGACCGCGGCCTCCGGCGACTCGATGACGCCGGCGAACTCCGACGCGTTCTCACCGTCGGCGAAGTACTCCAACCAGGCCGAGGAGTCGACTACGTTCACCCGCGGTCGTTCTCGTCGCGCATGACGCGCGTGTCGAGCCCGCGCAGCACTCCACGCAACTCGCTGGCCAGGCGCACCGGCAGGAACTCGATGCGATCGCCGTACGCGAGAGCCTGGATCTTCTGACCAGGCACTAGGCCGAGCTGCTCACGGATGGCCTTGGGGATAACAACCTGGAACTTGGGCGAAATGGTGACAGTCTCCACCGACAGACCTCCTTCGTCATACGGATAGTCTATCGATGGCGTCGCCGTCTTGCAATGTGGCTCGGGCTGAATAGAAAGAACCCTATGGATCACAGCAGGTACTGCCCGAGAGTCTGCGCCCTGAAGCGCTAGAGACTCTGGTACTTCAGTCTGAACTTGGCACCCGTTAGAGCTTCTACACCCGCCCCACCGCCTTGAAGAACGTGTAGCAGAACGTACCGTCGTCTTCAGCCGTACGATACAGGTCTCTGATGCCCTGGTCGAAAACGGCAGCATCCACGAGACCCTCCGCGATGGCCGTCTCACGCACGCCCTCGATCATAGCCGTGAACGTCTTTTTGGTGAACCCGTCCACTAACTGCGGCCTGCTCGCATCGACGTACACCATGCGCGGCGACACCCGGACCTCCCCATAGCCGGCGGCCGCCAGCAGCGGATACAACGACCTCCCGATAAGTGCGTCGCCGCCCGCGCGCGACTGCAGCTCGATGAGGCACCCGATGGCGATATGAGCAGCTTCGCTCTCGGGGTAGAAGTAGGCAGAACCGTGGTCGCCTTCGATCACCGTGAGGGTGCCGCCTGGCCGCAACAATCCCTTGAGCTTCGCCAGGGCCGATCCCGGCTCTCGCAGATGCTCCAGGACGAAGCAGACGAACACGTGGTCAAACGATGCCGGTTCAAAAGACAGAGCGAAGATGTCACCCTGCTGGAACCGCACGTTGGAGAGACCCGCTGCCGTGACTTTGCGTTCGGCTTCCGCGAGCGACGCCTGGGAGATGTCGACGGCCACGATGAAGGCTCCCGGACTGTTGGCGGCCAGGGTCACCGTCTGCGCGCCGACTCCACAGCCGGCCTCCAGAACGCGGCAGCCCGCCGGGAAGACGGTGTCCGCATGCAGCAGCTCGGCCAGAGTGGCCGCCTGGTCCTGCAGACGCATGCTGCTCCCGGGAGTCGTAGCCGTGGACGTACTTGTGGGTCATGAGTCTATCTTTTCAGAATCTGGAATTTTTTGGACGGAGTCTTGTGGCCAACTGGGTGTGAGTCTCGGTCGGGGCCCGTCGGAGACTGTCTAACGACTGCAGCCGGTCAGCCGCGCCCGTTGGCCATGGTAAGCCATGCAGTAGGCAACGCAGGATGTCGGCTGCAGGCGCTGGTTAGAACTACGCTGCGTTCAACCACGATCGCCCCAGTAGCCAGGGCGCCGCCTGTGATGCGCGACGGCCGAGACATGCACTGCCATACCGTCGAACCAGTACAGGATTGAATAGGGAAATCGGCTGACAACGCGCTTGCGTGTCTCGCCCAGCAGAATCGGGAATGCGTTTGGATTGTCGGCTACATCAAGGAGTGCAGCCTGCGCAGCATCGAGAAACGCGGTCCCGAGCCCGAGCTGTTCAAGGTCGTAGAAATCGGCTGCCTCGTTCAGTTCGCGGAAGGCACCAGGCTCGAACAGCACCTCATGGGTCATGCGCGAGCAGCCCGCGCCTTCGCGAACACCTCGTCCATTGGGATGGGGATTACCCTGCCACCTTGGCCGTCCGCACGTCGGCGCTCAGCTTCCTCGAGCCACAGACGCTCAACCTCGGGCTCGGGTAGATCATCCAGGCTCTCTAGAAGCTCCCGGGCCAGATCCGCTCGTATCGAAGGATCGAGCCGCAGAGCCTCACGCTTGAGTTCGTCGATAGTCATGGCATCTCACCTCGCAACGGAACCTACGCACCCCACAATGATACCGCCGACGACTGGCGCTGACACTCCAACGTTAGTTCCAACGATTCAGCGCGTCAGCCGCGCCCGTTGGCCATGGTACTCCATGCAATAGACAACGCCGGCAGAAGAGAACGTCCCCGTCAGAGAAGGTGTTGCGATTCACACTTGAACTCACAATGGCTAACGTCGAGCCGATCAGCTGCCAGCTTCGCTGGTCTGCTGCACCGGCTTGTTAGGCATCGGTTGCCTATCTCCTTCGTCAGGCTCAACGTCGGGCACCTTGCCCATCGCACGCTCGAACCTACCACGGTCGCCACGGGCCGCACGCTCCTGAAGATAGTCTACGGTCATTAGCGCCGACATCTTCTCGGCTAGCGCTGTAGTGATCAACTGGTTGATGGATACGTCCTCAGACTTGGCAAGTTCACGCGCCTTTCTATGGAGTGACTCCGGCAGACGTAGACTGATGGTGCTCATGACCGACCTCCGATCCTTCCCAAGAACTCGCCGGGGGTGACCGCCTCTATCCCGAAGCGCTCGACCTCCACGAAGTCCTTCATGTTGTGCGTGACGATGATGCCGCATCCCGCCTCGACGGCCAGTTCGAGCACATGGTCATCGCGCGCATCTCGGAGGACCGGCCGCCAGAGGAAGTGGATCTCTTGTAGATGGGCGACGCTACACAAGTAGTCGATGACATCGTCGACTTCCTCAGGCTTGAGCCCCGTCGCCTCGGGCATGCGCTTCGCGGCATCCTCATACTCGACCACCAATGGGACCGAGAGAGTGATCTCGAACCGCGTCCCTCCGACCAGCATCAGAAGCCGATGCGAGGCGCCCCGGCGTGACCGAAGTGCAGAGATGAAAACGCTAGTGTCGATGACAACGCGTGGACCCATAGCGGTATCGTATAAGATACCAGCCCTTGAGTCAACACGGGCTGACCCCCGTATGCCTAACAATAGTTATCTGGTCTGTGTAACTCCACCGACACAACATCTGGTTGTCGGCATAACTCCGGCTGCGATTCTCAAGACAGCCCCCCTGGTCGGCATACCGAGCGGTTTCTGAGACCAAGACGCCCGCGCGATCTTGGGTTTATGCAGACTGTATGTGCCGCCCTACAACCTGTCAAACAGGCTGCTGCGGACTCACTGGCCGCCGTGGGCGAGCACGGGGGGGGTTACGCACGGTGGTGAGCACGTCCTTGTAGCCGAGGAGCTCCTGTGTGGTCCGGGTATTGCAGCCCGCCTCCAGCAGATCAGTAGCACTTCACCGCGCGTCAGGGGGCGCCTACCGGCGCCGAAGGGAACAGCACAAGATCTTGCCAAATCGTCGACGGTCGCCGTCGCGCCCCGAGTGGCCACCCCTGCAACCCGGCTCGCGGTGCAACCGCCCCAGCCCCGTTCTACAACGGCGCCGAGAGCCGTCTCGGCCTACATTCTCGCCCACTCGCGCAGACGCCCACCTACGAACGGCTTGCCGAACAGGGGCGCAAACACGCAGACATCGAACGCACCCGCCAATAGCGGCACCAGACCGACGGCGAACATCACCCAGCCTCGCCATCCGCCGACCACCAACAACCCCAAGCCGATCAAGAGTAGACCGGCCACGACCCGCACGGCCCTTCCCGCGGTTGAGGCCAGGAAACCAAACAGTATCTTCATGTCGCTCTCCTTAAGGGTGTTAGTCTGCAAGGATTATTCCGTTGAGGCGCTTAATCAAACGTGCAGGAGCACTCATGAGAGCCATGGTCTACAAACGGTACGGCCCACCCGAGGTCCTGCATCCGGCTGAAGTGGAGAAGCCGGTGCCTCGGGACGACGAGGTGCTCATACGCGTTCGGGCCAGCACCGTGTCGGCCCCGGACTTCCGCTGCCGCAGCTTCACCGTGCCCCGCACGTATTGGGTCCCCGCCCGCCTCGCCCTGGGCGTCTTCAGCCCCCGGCGGCCGATACTCGGCGCCGAACTCTCCGGCGAGATCGTGGAGACAGGCAAAGCTGTGACCAGGTTCAAGAAGGGCGACCAGATCTTCGCCGCCACCATCGGTAGATTCGGCGGCTACGCCGAGTATGCGTGCCTGCCCGAGAACGGCGTGATTGCCCTCAAGCCAGCCAACATGACCTACGAAGAAGCCGCAGCGGTGCCCATAGGCGCCCGCGCGGCGCTCCACTTTCTCCGCAAGGCCGACATCCAGCCCGGCCAGAAGGTGCTTGTCTACGGGGCCTCGGGCAGCGTCGGCACCTTCGCCTTGCAACTAGCCAAGTACTACGGGGCGGAAGTCAGCGCCGTGTGCAGCGGCGCGAACCTTGAACTGGTGCGTTCGCTGGGCGCCGACAAGGCCGTCGACTACACCACGCAGGACTTCGCCGCGCAAGGCCCCATCTACGACGTCATCTTCGTGGCGGTGGACAAGGCCAAGTTCGCCGACTGCCTGCGCGCGCTCAAGCCGGGAGGTATCTTTCTGGACGCCACCACGCCGGTGCGCACCCCGCGCATGCGCTGGGCGGCACTGACCGGCGGCAAGACCATAGTCACCGGTGAGCACCCGCCCGCGACGGCCGACGACCTGGTGTTTCTACGCGGCCTGATCGAGCAGGGCAAGCTGCGCTCAGCTATCGACCGGACCTACCCGCTGGAGCAGATAGTCGAAGCCCACCGCTACGTGGACCTCGGGCACAAGAAAGGCAACGTGGTGGTGACGGTCTAGGCGGGCTCCGCGGGCTCAACGACCTTCACGCCCCTGATCACGAGCCACAATCCCAGCCCGACTTCCGCAACGAAGCTCAGGACGAACCCCGGGTACTTGATTGCAGGATGGGACGGCAGTAGTAGGGCCTGGCAGAACCAGATCAGCTCGGCCACCCCGTCGATCAGCAGAAGCACGCCGAGGAACCTGGGGAGAGACTTGGACTTGTAGACCAGATAGCCGAGCGGAAACAACCACGTGCCGAAAAACAGCTGAGCCGTGACGAAACCCGTCTTGTAGAGGCTGATGGACAGGTAGGAGAGTCCCTCCAACTGCGCCGCCGAGTATGCCTGCATCTGGCCCACGCCGTCTCCCATCAACAGCGCGGCAATGAGCGGGAACATGCTTGCGCACTGTATGGCCACACCTATTGCGTTGAGCACCAGAAAGAGCAGCGCCAGCTGCCGGTTCACCGGCCGCAGAAGCACGTAGAGACCCCAGGCGGCCATGAGAAAGAGGAACGCCGACAGAAACGCTACGACAAGGCCAAAACGGAACAACAAGGCATGCGTGGTGATCGTCTCGTAGACGTCCTTGTCGCCACCCATCCCGATATGCCCCAGCAGGCCGGCAAGCACCGAGGCCAGGACGAACGCGAGGTAGAAGGCACCGGTGATCCTGGCCATCCTTGGTTGCGACAGCTGACCGGCAAGGTTTGAAGACACCGCGACCCCTCCTTCGGTGGCTGAACGCCGTAGCACCGCAGGCAACTGTATCACCGGCGCCTAGCGCTAACCTGGCCCCGCGGCGCAGCAAGCGGCGCTCCCCAGACAGAAAGGGGCGCCTTTCGGCGCCCCGGTGCCCGCGCCTAGTCGCAAGCCAGTGCCGACTTGTTGAATCCTTTTGCTATCAACCACACGGCCAGGACCATCTCCTGAAGAGCTATGGGGATGTTGAGCACGGAATTGACCGTTGAGAAACCGAAGTCCTGGGTGAATCCGGAGTATATGGTCGCCACCAGCGACAGCGAGGCCGCGACAAACCCGAACACCCAATCCCGCACCGCAAGCAGCGCGTCTCCGGTAGTCTGAAACGAGAACACGGTAGCGGAGCCGGCGGCCAGAGAATCTTGGCCCACACTCAGCAGCGCAAGCATGCTGAGCGTCCCGATGAGGACGAACATCCCTTCGACCACTCTGCCGGCCACGGATCCAAGAGCTAGGGCTCGGTTGTGCCTCCTAAGCACCGGATACGGCGCTATGGCGATGCCGGCGCCGGAGACGGCCCAAATGAACTCGATGAGCGCTCCGAGAACGACGCGGCTGTCGTGTGCGGCCGACTTGGCAAGGTAGTCTGACCCATCGAGGAGCGAGCTTGTCGAAAGGGCGCTTAGGGGACCGCGTTGACGACGACCGGGAGACCGCCCCTCCACCGGTCCCACAACTGCGGGTCTTGCACCAGTTCGCACATGAAGTGCGCAACGTTGGCCATGTTGGTGCTGTCGGGGCGAAAGAGACTGCTCACCAGGCCGTCGTGCAGGGAATACTCAGTGACTGCGCCCTCCCGGAGTGTGTCCGGACGCACCGCCACCCACTCCACGAACGGGTTGGCCGTCCCGATGCCGCGGCACAGGAAGTCGGCCGCTCTCTGGTTATCCTTGGACGGAGGGACCAGACCGCGCAACGCGACCAGCACTACCTTCTCGAACCACCCGCGACGCGCGTCGCGGCCCGCCGGCTTATTGACCGAGACGCTGCTCATGAGGATGTACTTCACCGGCTTGGCGGGTTGCACTGCCTCGATAGCCCAGCAGATCCTCGTCGCGGCCCGCGTGACCAGGTCGCGCGGTGAGCCGAACACGCCCTTGAGCGTGATGTTGTGGCCCAGGCACGAAACGACCGCGTTACACCCCTGCACCAAATCCCGCAGACGGTCATCCGGGAGCGCCAGCAGATCGGCCTCGACCACCGCGAACCCAGGGTCGGCGGAGACTCCCGCGGGCAGCCGGTCGGCCGACCGCACGATAGCCCGGACATTCACACCGCGCTCCAAGAGCTGCGTGAGGACCAGCCCTCCGGTGCGGCCGGTGCCGCCCAGCAGAAGTACCGTGGGCTGCTCCACACGGGCGCCGATCGTCTTCATGACCTCTCCTCTGGATACTGGAATACGTCGTCAATCGGTACACCGAACACCCCTGCTATACGGAACGCCATCTCGAGCGAAGGGGAATAGCGGCCCTGCTCTATTGCGATGATGGTCTGCCTGGTCGCGCCCACCCGGTCGGCCAGCTCCGACTGTGTCATCTCACCCGCCGCAAACCGGAGCGCGCGGATGCTGTTGGTGACTCTTGTCGGCTTAACCATGGCTAATAGCCCCTGCGATAGAACACGATCTTGGCCGCCGCCGACGCCAGCGACCCGATCAGCAGGAACAGGAAGAGTGCGTTGGCGATCCAGAACTGGTCTTGGCGCCACATCGCCAGCGCAAGAGCCACCACCACGCCCACCGAGGAGACGTAGTAGCCCACGAGCTCGCCACGCCTATCGATCCCGACGTCCCGCTCATCCTCGCGGTCGATATCCTTGACCAACCCTTCTCCCTTGATCTCCGCCGAGATGGCCGTGCCGATAGCCATGACGATGGTGCCGATGATGCTTGCGACGATCGTCGCCCCGATGGCGCCGATCATCCACCACTTGTAGTCGATCTCACCGACGGCACCGCCGTTGAGCCTGGCGCCCACCACCGCGAAGTAGACCGCACCCACCGCGACAGAGACCAGCGCGCTGACCCACGCCATCTTCTCCTTGAAAGTCATTCCACGCCTCCCGATGTCTAGAATGTTTGACATCGTGAGTGTAAAGCAGTACGAACCTGCTGTCAAGTATCTTTTACTTCCCTCGCGGCGAGGCGCTTACGCATCGTCCAGGCGTTGTCCATATCGGCGTGGTGCTCGAAGCCGAGACCGCGATACAGGTGCACCGCGGGGTTGTCGCATTCCACGCTGAGCGACAGAGACCGGACACCCTGCTCCGCCGCCAGCGCGAGCAGGCGGGTCATGAGCGCCGTCCCGACGCCCTGCCGACGATAGCCCGGATCGACGCCAAGGCCGATCTCGGGAGTCGCGTCGTCGATGAAACCATAGGAGTGCAGCGACTCGGTCCAGCGCCGATACCAGGCGGCGCCGATGGCGCGCCCGCGGGCTTCGGCGATCACGGCTGTGTCACCGGGCCGGCCCCAGCCGGCGAGCAGGTAGGCCTGGCCGCTGGACTCGATGAACGCAAGCGGCGACTCCCAGCCGCCGGCCCCACGCCAGTCGAGAGCGTGGGCGAGAGCCGCCCGGAGGGCCGGCAGATCCGCTTCCGCGGCAGCGCGAACGGTGAACTTGACGTCACTCACGGCGCTCCTTGCCCATCTCCTCCAGAATGATCGCCGCTGTCTGAAACCAGACCCGACCATCCTATATTGCACGAACAAGTCGACGCGAAACCCAGAGCGTTCCGTTGGTACTGAACCCACGGGAAGGGTACCATCGGAGCTGAAGGTAATAGGCAAACACTCGGCCTAGGAGCGACGCGAGTAATGCATCAGACCACAGAAGATGGGTTTCAGGTACACAAGATGGGTCTTTGGTCGCCTGGGCCTGGATGCCACGGCGGCTGCGGAGCCAAGATCTATACCAAAGACGGTCAATTCGTCAAGGTAGAGGGGGACGAGGATCATCCCTATCATCAGGGCAGGCTCTGTCCCCGCGCCCTGGCGCTGAAGCAGTATATCCACCACCCTGACCGCCTCCGCTACCCGGTCAAGCGTGTGGGCGAGCGCGGCTCGGGCAAGTGGGAGCGCATCAGCTGGGATGAGGCGCTGGACACCTGCGAATCTCGCATGCGCGAGATTCGCGACAAGTACGGCGCCGAGAGCATGATCTTCGGCCAGGGCACCGGCCGCGACTCGGGCGGCCCCATCATCTTTCTGGCCTACGCCTACGGCAGTCCCAACTGGACGCTCTTCGGCCTCTCAGGCATCGCCTGCTTCACCCCGCGCCTGGCCGCGTGCTTCCAGGTCATGGGCGACATGACCTTCCCCGACGCGGCGCAGTTCTTCCCCCAGCGCTACGCCGACCCGGACTGGAAGTGTCCCGAGCTGATCCTCAGCTGGGCCCGCAACCTGCAGGGAAGCCAGTGTGCCGACCACTACTTCAGCGGTCACTACGTCGTCGACATGATGAAGCGCGGGGCGAAACTCATCGTGGTCGACCCCTACAACGGCTGGGAGGTCGGGCGCGCCGAACTCTGGCTGCGCATCCGGCCGGGCACCGACGGCGCTCTGGCCCTGGGCATGATCAAGGTCATCATCGAGGAGAAACTCTACGACAAGGAGTTCGTCGAGAAGTGGACCTTCGGCTTCGACAAGCTGAAGCAAGAGGTGGCCAAGTACTCGCTCGACGAGCTCTCGCAGATAACCTGGATCCCCACGGAGAAGATCGTGAAGGCCGCGCGCATGTACGCAGCCGCCAAGCCGGCACAGATGCGCTTCGGCCAGCCGCTGGACTCCAACGCAGAGGCAGTCGCCACGGTCCACGGCCTGGCCAGCCTGTGGGCGCTCACCGGCAACATCGATAACCCCGGCGGCAACGTCATCTCGCGTCCGCCCTTCGGTGTCACCGTCTACCCGTACTCCACCGAAGAGGTCATCCAACTCTACGGCCAGGAGTTCGTCGACAAGATGAACCAGAAGCGCATCGGCGCCGACAAGTACCCGCTGGTGAAGAACTTCCGCTCCTGGGCCATGTCCGACGACGTGCTCGAGCAGATGGAGACCGGCAAGCCCTATCCCATCAAGGGCCTCTGGTGCCAGACCAACAACTTCCTCGCCGGCACCGCCCAGGATCCGCGCCGCCACTACGAAGCCGTGCGCAAGCTGGAGTTCAACGTCGTGGTCGACCCCTTCATGACCCCGACGGCGCAGGCCATCGCCGACATCGTGTTGCCGGCGGCCGCCATCACCGAGAAGGACTCGGCCTTCACCACGGGCGTGCCCTGCAACCCCATTTACAAAGTGGCCGAGACCGAAGAAGCGCGCATGGACTGGGAGATCAACTTCGAACTCGCCAGGCGCCTGAACCCGGAGGCCGTGCCGTGGCCCAACGTCCGCGCGCTGTTCGATCAGCGCCTGTCGGTCACCGGCCACACCTTCGATTCGCTTGTGGAGGCCGGCTACGTCATGGCGCCCAAGGGCGATGCCACCACCCCCTACCATCGCCACGAGAAGGGTCTGCTGCGCCCCGACGGCCAGCCGGGCTTCCGTACGCCTTCGGGCAAGTTCGAGTTCTACAGCCAGAAGTTCGAGGAATACGGTCTGAATCCGCTGCCGCACCACGTGGAGCCCATCGAGAGCGAGGTCAGCACTCCCGAGATACACAAGGAGTACCCGCTGATAATGATCACCGGTCGCCGTGTGGGCGTCATGTTCCACTCCGAGCACCGCATGATCCCCTGGCTGCGCGAGATCAACCCCGATCCGCAGATTGAGATCCACCCCGACACAGCCACCAAGTACGGCATCAAAGACGGAGACTGGGTCCTCATCGAGGGCACCCACGGCAAAGCCAAGCGCAAGGCGGTCATAACCCCCTTGACGCACCCCGACATCGTGCTCTGCCAGCACGGCTGGTGGATCCCCGAGGCCAAGTACGAGGGTGACGGCAATCCCTACAAGGTCTGGGATATCAACGTCAATCAGCTGATCCCCATGGGCAAGAACAGCAAGTCTGGTTTCGGCGGCGCCTTCACCAAGACGATGCTCTGCAAGATCTCCAAGGTGAAGGAAGGAGAGGAAGTCACCTATGTCTAGAAAAGGCATATTGATCGACTACGACTACTGCACAGGCTGCCACTCCTGCGAGGTGGCCTGCAAGCAGGAGCACGACTACCCGGTCGGCAAGGGCGGCATCAATTTGGTCGAGATCTTGACCGAGAAGCCGGATAAGAGCTACCGAATCGACTACATCCCCTTCACCACCATGTACTGCGACCTATGCGCTGCACGGACCTCAAAGGGCGAGCAGCCCGCCTGCGTGAAGCACTGTCAGGCCTTCACCATGACCTACGGCGATGTGGCCGACTTGGCCAAGATCATGGAAAAGAAGCCGCACTGCGTGCTGTTCACGCCTCGCTAGAACGCAGCCGATAGCCTGCCAATAAGAACAGGCCCGCCCCGAAACTGGGGTGGGCCTGTTTGCTTTGCGCTCGGCTGTCCTGCGCACGAACACGAGTGCCCCGCAGTCCATCCCACAGGGTGCGATCAACTCCGCCGTTAGCGAATCGGGATTCGCTGGTGCTGCATCCGCCATTGCTGTCCCCGCTCCATCAGTTGCACCCAATGTCAAAGCTCACCTGCCACAATGGAGCGCTGCGGAATTGCGGTCAGGTGCAGCGCCTAGTTAGCTGGTGAGCGCTACATCTTCTCATCAAGGACTTTTCCCTTCTCGACATGATAAAGAGAAGGAATCACTTTCTGAAATTCCGCGACGTAATCCTCTTTCTTGATCCCTCTTCTGCGTTTAGCGTCCCGGGCGAATTCGAGAAATCCTTCGATGACTGTGGGGTCAACGGAGTCAGGTGACTGCTGGATGATCCCGACGGCGTTAAACCGATCCAGATTGAGCATATCCTCAGGGCCATGGAATTCCTCCAAGACCTTTTCACCGGTTGTATCGCTTGCGGCGAAGTAACAAGGCCACTTCTTCTTTGGCAACAACTCGTTGATCCGGGATCGTGCTTCATCCTCTGAAGAACATTCGTACGCCTCATAGCCGAATTCGTTGAGAGTCTTCGCCGCGATCTCGAAGAATGTCCTTTCTTGAAGATTGCCGAGTTTTGGGAAGAAGACGTCGGCGTTTTCTCCCAAGACACACCCGAGGATACAAAGCTGGCCCGCCTCCTCGTGTGAAATGAAGTATCTCTTGACGTCCTTGGGGCCAGCAAGCGGTTGGCGCTTTTGGATCCGCATAAGAAATCCGAACGGCAAGCTCCCGTTTGAGAATGCGACGTTGGCGAAACGTGCAGTTGAGAAAGGCTGGCGTTCGGAGCGCAGCAGCAATACCTTTTCCATCACCATCTTGCTGGCGCCCATGAGATTCGCTGGGTTCACCGCTTTGTCCGATGAGACGGAGAAAAAATTGACAGCTGGTCGAGGGAGTTCTTGAAGAAATTCGTCCAGAAACAGTACATTGGTATCAACCATGCGCATCAAGCAGTAGACGTCTTTTTCCGAACGAACGTGCTTCATGGCGGATAAGTTGAAGATGTAATCAAACGGCTCGGATTCCTGGAAATAGCGGATGAACTCCGAACTCCCGAGACCGATGGGAAGCTCGGCAAACTCATCGGGCACGTCGAACTCGCGCGAGGAACGGAGATCGCGGACAATTTCCACCAGACCGTTTTCATTGAGATCGAACAGCATGAGACTTCGCGGTGAGAATTGTAGGAGACTCTTCACGACCGACGAGGCGATGGAACCGGCAGCACCGATGATCGCCACTCGGCGCCCCTGCAAGCGCTCAAGTAGGGTGTCTCTATTATCTTCGATGTCCGCGGCGAATAGCGATAGTTCCCGACCTGTGGCAGCTCGTTCAAACTTCGAGATAGCATGGAGCGTCGGCAGAAGCATTCCTCCTCCTTGCACTGCGTAGTACTTCGACCCAGCTAGCGTTCGTCCGCGGCTTCACCGGCAAGCGAAGCGCCGTCCGATGCAAGCCGCTGTTGCGAAAGCCAGCATCTACTGCTGCTCGGCCCTGAGGGCGGCCAGGAACTCAGCAGGGCTGAACACCGGCAGTTCGGAAGCTGCGAAACCCTTTGCATCCCGCGTCACGATCGCCACTGCTCCGGACCTGCGCGCTGCCTCATGGAGCACGGCATCCTCGAAGTCCCCGAAGCCACTATCGAGGGCATCCCGCAACACGTCGCGGTCCACACAGGCCACGTCGAAGATCATGAGCAACTTGCGAATGTGCTCCGTAGCGACCGAGGTTCCGACCGCCTTGGATGCAAGACAGTTGATGGTCGTCACAGTCGTAGAGCAGATGACTCCTTCGAGACGACCGTCATCCACCAAGCTCATGACCTGCTCAGCCGCGCCGACATAGGGCTCACGGGCGAGCAGATGGTCAAGCACCACGTTCGTATCAAGAAGCACCTTCATAGATACTTCTCTTCAAGATGACGCTTGTAGTCGGATGCGTCCAAGCCAGAGCCGGCTAGAACGCCGCGAAGTGACCGGACGCGAGGAGTCGCGTCAATATCACCAGCCTCGGTCTCGATGAGGGCGAAGAAGTCCGCGACCAGTTGCGAGATGGATCTGCCCGACTCCGCCGAGTGGCGCTTGGCGCTCGTGATCAGCCTATTGTCAAGACGAAGTGTGAGTTTGGTGTTCATAGAATCCCTCCTGACGTATACCACTGAGCCATATTATACGTCACTGCGGTTCCGAGGCAACACGACGGCCGTGGTCTTCCCGACAATGCTTGCCCAGTATGAATAACTCGACCGCCGCAGCACCTCGGTGTCTGTGTAACAACGGTCTCGAGCTTCAAGACACCCCCACAATGCGACGTTCCGCGTGCTTTCGCGGCGGTTGCCGCCTCCCGTAGCGTCGTGAATATGCAGACTTCCATGAGAAGCCGGCCGGTGTCAAGAGCGATTCTTGGGTTGCTTCTTCCTCCTCTGCTCGGTTTCTATCATCCCTCTTCCGCCGCGAAGAGCCAAGACCACGGCCACGCTTCCATTCGCACTTTTTGTCGGGAACCTATGGCGGGACCCGGTGCACGTTGGGGTCCGGCCGGGGGAAGCGCTGCTATCTGTATAGCGGCCTTGGGGACGGCACCGGGTTGGTGTCGTTCTGTACGGCCGAGTCTGTGTGCGCAGTCGCTTTCACCCTGGGCGGTTGGTCTTTTTGCTGGTCTCCTGCGATGGGTTCACCCGCCGGTCTTCCTTGGTTATCGATCCTTCCCGTCGGCATCTCTCATCTTCACCGCTCCTAGGTGGTGGGCGCAGTCTCGCCGCGGAGCCGGACGTTGCGCAGTGGCTCGTAGACCTCACCGGTCCTCCAGAGGTGCAGGAGGAGCACCGAGAGCTTGCGGGCCACCGCCACTACCGCTCGCTTCTTGCCCCGCTTGCCGCCCTGCGCGGCCAAGGCAAGACCCCAACGCCTGAGATCCGAGTCCGGGCCGAAGGGCCCGAGGATGTAGTGGGCGGCGCTCACGAGGAGCCAGCGCAGGTGCTCGTCCCCGGCTTTGGTGATGCGCAGCTGAGGCTCCAGGGAACCGGAGCTTGCCTGCCGGGGCCTGAGGCCGAGATACGAGCCCACCGAGCGGCACTTGGGGAAGCGCTCGGGATCTTCCACGGTAAGGACATAGACTGTGGCCGTAAGCGTGCCCACGCCGGGCACCTGGGAGAGAAGCGCGGTCTCTGGGTAGCGCTCCTTGGCCATGTCTTCGATCTTCTGATCGAGAGCGCGGATCTCATCGGAGATGTTCTGGATGACGGTGAGGACCGGAGCCAGGGCGGGAGCGAGCTCCTCGGGGACACACGGCCCGGCCTTTTGGGCAAAGACGTCGCTCGCGCAGGTGGGCAGGCGGCTGCCCAAGGACTTCGTGCAGCCGCGGGCATGACTGATCAGACGGGTGCGAGCCCTGACCAGGGCATTGCGACTGCGCACAAGCGCGAGGTCGGACTGGGTCTCGGCTCTCCGATGGGTGAGGGGGGCCAGCAGCTCCGGGTCCAGACGACCGACCCGGGCCAGGTACTCGGCGTCCACCCGGTCTGACTTCGAGTCGTTCTGGTAGATGAAGCGGAGCTTGCGGGGATTGGCCACGACAACGTCGTGTCCAAGTTCGGAAAGCAGACGGCTAACCCAGGGGGAGTGGGTGCCGGCCTCGATCACGATGCGTAGCGGATCCGCCCCGGAGAAGCGGCGACGCAAGGCTTCCGGCTTGGTCGTCACCCGGCCCTCCTCGGTCACCTCGCCCGCTTCGTCGAGCACACAGATCTGACAACAACGGTCGCTCAGATCGAGACCCACGGTCACCTTCGCTTGCTCGGTGGTGCTAGCATCGCACATGGCTGGCCTCCTTCATTTGGGCCCACGAGCCCGACTCTGATTGGGGACCTCACGGTACTCCGGGGGAGGTCGGCCTTCTCATCCCATCTGTATATGCCCGCCCTACAGGGAGTCAAGCGGGCTGGGCACGCCTTAGCCGCCTCGGTCGTAGATCATGGTCGTGTAAACGCTTTCGTGTCCCAGAACCTGTGGCGACCTACGTGCTTGACGATGCGCTCCGCGCCCCCGGAGGAAAGGAAGGGGCGCCTTTCGGCGCCCAAAGGAAACGAATCAGGATTTGCCCAGAGCCTCGGCGGTAGTCGTCACGCCCAGAGTCGCGGCCCTACAGCTCGGCCGCGCTCACCGTGCAGCCGCCGCGCCCTCTACGACCACGCGTTGATTCGCGCTCTGCTTCCGCCACGACCATGCGTAGCCCATGACGAACAACATGGTGGCGATCTCGACGATCGCGAAGAAGGCGTAGAAGAGAGTCACTCCGCCTTCGGTCAGCGACCAGGTGAGAAGTGCTATGTGCACGATGGCGGCGCCGATGTTGGCCCGGCGATTCCACACATCGGGCAACACCCGCGACAGAAGCACCATGGCTATGGATGTCTCCATGATCACGGCGAAGAAGAGTATGGCCCCGGCGCTCATATCCACCGTCCCTTTCATCGCCGGATCGAAGGAGAGGCCGAAGATATCGGCGTAGAGGTAGTTGAGAACCATGAACACCCATAGCGTCGAGAGCATCACCCTTCTGTCTTTCCACACCGAACGCCTGTTGCCTGAGTCGCTGCTTGCCATCGTCAAACCCTCCTGTTACATACTTACGTTGTAAGTCTCTGTTCGCATGGTACACTTACACCGTAAGTCTGTCAAGCAAAGGACCATCACATGTCAGCACGGCGCCAACCTGGATCGGAGCCCCGGGCTCCTTTGAACAGAGAGAGGGTGTTGAGGGCCGCCATCGGTCTCGCGGATGACGAAGGCATGGATGCGCTGACCATGCGCAGACTCGGTGAGCGACTGGGCGTGGAGGCTATGTCGCTCTACAACCATGTCGCCAACAAGGAAGACCTCCTGGTCGGCATGGGCGACATCATCTTGGGCGAGATCGAACTGCCGGCGGAAGACGTCGACTGGAAGACGGCCATGCGCCGCCGAGCCGTCTCGGCTCGCGACGTGTTCGTAAGCCACCCCTGGGCGGTCGTCTTGGTAGACACGCGCGCGCATCCCGGCCCAGCGGCGCTTCGCTACGCAGACTCGGTGCTTGGGTCTCTGAGAAGGGGCGGCTTCACGCCCAACATGGCCGCGCGCGCCTTCTGGGTGCTCGATAGCTACGTCTACGGGTCCGCGCGGCAGCAGTCGAATGTGCAGCTCCAGGAGGCGGCCGACCCCACGAGCGCGCAGGCAACACGAGAGCTTCCCCCCGATACCTACCCTTACCTCGTGGAGACGGCCCTCAGCTACACAGCGGAACCCGGTTGGAACACCGAGGATGAATTCGAGTTCGGCCTGGAGATGATCCTCGAAGGCCTTGAGCGCCGCCTGGGCGCCGAGTAACCGGCGCCACAGCCGGAGCCGCCGAGTAGCCAGGCGTCCGGGCGACGGGGCAACCGAGGCCCAGCCGACCCGACGGCCGAGCGACCCACTCGCGCCTACTCCACGGTCAGAACGACCTTGCCCTGGTGGCGCCCTTCGCCGAAGTACCGCATGGCCTCCGCCGCTTGGCCCAGCGTGTAGCGACCGTCCACCACGGGCCTGACTTTGCCGGTTTCGACGAGCCCGGTCATGTATCCCAGGTCCTTGTTCGGCTTTAGGCCGACCACGCGCACCCGCTTCTTGTGCGCCATCGCGACCAACGGCCCCAGCAGCGCGACTTCAGCGAGCCGGCCCAACGAGCCCCCGACCGTGACGTAGGTACCGCCGGGGCTGAGCGCGCGCAGGTAGGCGCGAAGCGGCCGGTTGGTCTTGACGTCCAGGATCAGGTCGTACTGCTGCCCCGTGCTGGTGAAGTCCTGTTGCGCGTAGTCGAGCACGTGGTCGAAGCCCAGCGACCTCAGCATGTCCAGTTTGGCGGAGCTGTCGACGCCGGTGGTCTCCGCCCCGTACAGGCGGGCGATCTGGATGGCAAACGTGCCTACGCCGCCACCCGCTCCGTTGACCAGAAGTTTCTGCCCTTGGCGAAGCTGCCCTATGTCTAGCAGGCCCTGTACGGCGAGCATCGCCGCCTGCGGTATCGCGGCAGCTTCTTCGAAGGTCAGGCCTGCCGGCTTCGGAGCGAGCTCCGTTTCGCGAGCGCACGCGTACTCGGCGAAGCCACCCCAGCGGCCGCTTACATCGCCGAACACCTGGTCGCCCAGCTGGAACCGCTTCGTGTCCTTGCCGACTGCTTCGACTACACCCGCGATATCGGAGCCGAGGATCTGCTTCTTTGGCTTCCACAGACCGAACATCATCCGGTTCACGAAGGTGGCGCCTTGAAGGCCCTGCCAGTCCCAATCGTTGATGGCAACGGCGCGGACTCCCACCAGGACCTCGTCATCCTTGGGGATGGGCTTCGCTACGTCCCGCGGTTCGAGATACTCAGCCCTGCCGTACCTGGTGAACACGATGGCTTTCACGGGCTCAGCCAGTTCGTATCACGCTGAAGAAACATGTCAGACAGTCGCCTGTAGGCCCACCCCGGGGGAGTGGCGGTTCCTTCATAACCCGCCAGATCCTGCATTGCGGCAATCTCTTCAGAAGTAGCCTTGGGAGCAGGGAACTCCAGCACCAACACCGCCCGGCCAGATTCCTGTCGCACGTAGTAGCGCAGGCCGGTCCCGTTCGACGGGGTGAGCATCTCGGCGAAGGAGCGCCCCGAAAAGGATGGATAGGCCGCCAGGCGCTCCAACAGGACGGGAGCCGTCGCCTCGGCCGATTCGGCATCGCGATAGACGAGGCCCAAACGAGCGATCTGTTCATCACCGGTCACGACATCAGCCAGGACAAGCAGTTCAAAGGTGGGCGCTATGTTCAGCGCCATGGTCAGACCGGCGATAGTCGCCTGCAAGACATCGGCATCCTCACCTACCGCGTTGACGGCAGCCCGATAGCCAGGGGCGTCTGCCAGGTTGGGCACTGTTCCCGCCACCGCGCCCGCATGCGCCAACACCAATTCCAGGTCGGCCGAAGACATCAGCAGATCGTCGCTGATGATCATCGGCTGGCGCCGTCCCAGCTCCCCGCCGAACGGGTTCTCCACCACTCTGTATGACAAGTCTATTCGAAGGCCGTCCTCCGGATCTTTCCCCGAGCACCAGACTGTCACTCCGTCGAAGTCCTTCGGTGCCAAGCCTATGTTGGCTTGGTAGGCGGTGCGGATGGCGTCCGCGTCGAAGCTGCCGGCCAACATCAAGCCGTCGCTGGGCGGTACACCGAACTGGACTGCTTGGTCGACCTCAAGCGGGCTGAACCCGACCGCTGCCGGCCCGGTTTCCATCCCGGCTTGCCAGTATCGGCTGTATGACCAGGCGATCCCTCGAAGTAGAGCCCACCAGACCTTGTGGGCTTCGTCGGCCTCCGAGATACCAGCAAACTCCTGGGCATCCGCTGGGCGGGTGGCATGGTAGGCGGAATCCATGGCGGAGTAGTCCACGAAGTAGATGAATCCCTCAGTCTGACTGATGGGGTCTTCCGGGATGCCCGCCAGCAAAGATAGTAGCGGCGTAGTGCTGGACGTCGGACCGGGGCTAGGTGTCGGAGCCGTACTGGGTGTGTCCGCCATCTTGGCTCCGCAAGATGTGCAAACGAGAGCAACCAACAGCAACACAACGCCTAGAACATGCAGGACTCGGGGGTTCGCCTTCATATCCTATGCCCCCATTCTTTTGGTGCCAGGGACTTCCGCCGTTCACTTCATATCATAAGGCGAAAGCGCGCGGGCGCCGACCTGGTGGAGAGCCGACTTCACACCCGGATGCACGCCACGTAATGCCCTGGGCTTATCTCTCTGGTCTCGGGCATGGCCTCGCTACAGGCCGGGATGGCCACGCTGCAGCGCTCATGGAAAGGACAACCCGCGGGCGGGTGTAAGGGACTCGGTACTTCGCCTGTCAAGACGATACGCTCCCTGGTCTGCTCCACCTCCGGGTCAGGCACCGGCACGGCCGAGAGCAAGGCCTTGGTGTAGGGATGCAAGGGATGGTCGCAGAGCTCCCGGGCCGGAGCGGTCTCTACGATATGACCCAGATACATCACCGCGATGCGGTCGCTCACGTGCCTGACCACGGCCAAGTCGTGAGCGATGAACATGTAAGACAGGTCCTGGAACTTGGCCTGCAGGTCTTTAAGCAGGTTGATCACCTGGGCCTGGATAGATACATCCAGGGCCGAGATGGGCTCGTCGCAGATGATCAAGGTGGGACCACAGGCCAGGGCCCGGGCGATGCCTATGCGTTGCCTTTGCCCGCCGGAGAACTCGTGAGGGAAACGACCGGCCATAGAGGGATCCAGCCCCACGATGCGCATGAGCTCGTCCACTCTGGCTCTGCGTTCGGCCTTGTTGGGTATGAGCTTGTGCGCTCGGATGGGCTCCCCGATGATAGATCCTGCGGCTTGGCGGGGATCCAGCGAGCCATAGGGGTCCTGGAACATGTAGGCCATCTTCTTGCGCAGAGGCTTCATCTGCCTCTCGGTGAGATGGCTGATGTCCCTGCCTTCGAAGAGGATCTTGCCGGCGGTTGGTTTATGAAGACGGATGATGGCGCGGCCTACCGTGGTCTTGCCGCAACCACTCTCTCCAACCAGGCCCAGGACTTCGCCCCTTTTGAGCGTCAAACTGACCCCGTCGACGGCTTTGACATCGGCTACTTTGCGGAGCAGCAGGCCGCGCAGCACGGGGAAGTAGACCTTGAGGTCTTTTACCTCTAGAACTAGGTCGCTGTCGCCGTGCCCAAGCGAGCCCCGGCCGTGTCTTTGCGCGTCTTTGTCGTGGGCTCGGCGGGCTCTGCGGCTCGGGCGGAAACCCAGCCTCAAGGAGCGCTCGCCGCGGCCCTTGTCCTCGCCGCGGTCATGGCGGCGTTCACCCTTGCCGAGGCTCTTTTCGGGCTTCACTTCGCCACCCCTTCCGGGTTCACATAGCAGCGGGTGCAGTGGGCCTCACCCACGGACTCAAGCTCGGGCCAGGGGTCGCACTGACAGCGCTCCACCGCATAGGTGCAGCGGGGCAGGAAGGCGCACTTGCCCGTCATGCGGCCCAAGTTGGGGGGCAGGCCCGGGATGGCTTCCAGCCGGCGGCCCTCCCCTTCGTCTATGCGCGGTACGCAGCGCAGTAGGCCGATGGTGTAGGGATGCCGGGGACGGGCGAATACTTCTTTGCAGGTGCCGCTCTCTACGATGCGTCCCGCGTACATGATGTAGAGGGTCTGGGCGTAGCGGGCCACCACTCCTAGGTTATGAGTCACGATGACCAGCGAGGAGTTGAACTTGGCCACCGCCGCCACCATCATCTCCAGGAGCTGGGCCTGGGTGGTGACGTCCAGGGCGGTGGTGGGCTCGTCGGCGATGACCAGTCTCGGGTTACAAGAGAGGGCCATGGCGATCATGGCCCTCTGGCGCATGCCGCCGCTGAACTGATGCGGATAGTCGCCCAGGCGGGTCTCGGCGTTGGGGATGCCTACCATCTCCAGGAGCTCGGTCGCCCGGGCTTTGGCTTCTTTCTTGTTCATCTTAAGATGCAGCTCCGGCATCTCGGTTAACTGCCGGCCGATGGTTAAGACCGGGTTAAGCGAGGTCATGGGCTCCTGGAAGATCATGGCTATCTTGCCGCCTCTGACCGAGCGCATCTCGGGGCCGTTGGCCTCATAGGCCATGAGGTCGCGGCCTTCAAAGAGGATCTCGCCTTGCGTGATCTTGCCGGGGGGACGGATGAGGCGCATCACCGAGAGCTGGGTGACCGACTTGCCGCAACCCGACTCGCCTACCACGCCTACGATCTCTTGCTCACGGATGGTAAAGGAGACATCGTCGACGGCCTTTACCAGGCCGTCGTCGGTGCGGAACTGGGTGTGCAGGTTCTTTACTTCTAGGAGGGGGGTCATCTAGAGCGTCCCCCGCAGGCGGGGGTCAAGCGCGTCGCGCAGGCCGTCGCCCATCATGTTGAAGCCGAAGACCAAGAGCGCGATCCCCACCCCGGGGAAAAGAGCCAGCTGAGGCGCTCTGGTCAGAAACTGTCGTCCCGTATCGATCATGCTGCCCCAAGCAGCCGTTGGGGGGCTGATCCCCGCCCCCAAGAAGCTCAGTCCCGCCTCGGCCATTATCATCGCTCCCATAGATACTGTCATCATCACCAGGCACGGCGCCAGGGCGTTCGGGTAGACATGCCGAAACATGATCCATGGGTTGCTGACCCCGGCGCTGCGGCTGGCAAGCACATAGTCGTTCTGCTTGACGCTCATAGTCTGAGCGCACATCATGCGGCACTGTCCCGGTACGACGCCCACTGAGAGGGCGATTATCACGTTCTTCAGACCCCCACCCAGCACCACCGAGATGACAAGCGCAAGCACTATCAGAGGAACCGCCATCAAGGTGTCGGTGAGGCGCATGATAATGGTGTTGACCCAGCCGCCGAAATAGCCGGCCGTCAGGCCCAGCAGCTGGCCGATTATCGCCCCCAAGAACACGGCGCACACCCCGACGATGAGAGCGGTACGAGCCCCATAGATCCAGCGGCTGAGCAGATCCCTGCCCACTTCGTCGGTGCCCAGCCAGTGCTCACTGCTGGGGCTGGCCAACTTGGCCAAAACATCGGTCTCGTAGGGATCATGGGGCGCGATCAACGGAGCGAACGACGGCCACTAGGATCATCAACACTAGAACGGCCAGACCCACCACCGCTAGTTTGCGCCTCCAGAATACGCGGACGACCCGCTTCCATTCCGGCAGCAGTGCCGGGACTTCCTCGTCTATGGGACGCGGGCATCCGACCTCAGCAGCCATGCTCACCCTCACTGGCATCCAAGAACCGCAACGCTACACTCCTATCTATAGCTTTGACGTATGCGCGGATCCAACCACGCGTACGCCACATCGACGATGATGTTCACTGCGACGATTATGCAGGCCATCAGGAGGACCACCCCTTGTACGGCTTGGTAGTCCCTTCCGTTGATCGCCTCGGAGAGCATGCCCCCGATACCGTCGATGGCAAAGACGTTCTCCACCAGCACTGAGCCTCCAAGCATGAAACCCACTTGGATCCCCAAGGTTGTGACTACCGGTATCAGCCCGTTCTTTAGCAGATGCCGCTTTACGATGATCCTCTCCGTCAACCCCTTGGACCAGGCAGTGCGGATGTAATCCTGGTGGGAGACCTCGAGCATGCTCGAACGCGCTTGCCGAGTCTGCGCAGCCAGGCCGAAGAGGGCAAGGGACAACACGGGCATGATCAGATGCTTGACATGCGATCCGAAGTCCTCGAAGGGGGACACGTACCCGGGAAACACATCAAGCCAACCCAATTTGTTGGCGAAGATGTACATGAGCACGATCCCCACCCAGAAGTTGGGCAAGGTGATGCCCAAGTTGGCGAGCACGCTTACCGTCGTATCCTGCCACTTGCCCCTTCGTATGGCCGCGATGATCCCAAAGAAGGGGCCTACGATACTGCTGATGAGTATGGCGAGAACCGCCAGATTCAAAGTCACCGGGAACGTCTTCGCGATCCGGGTGCCCACCTCGTCTCCAGAACTGATGGAATACCCCAGGTCTCCTTTGACTGCGCCACCCAACCAGCGAAAGTACTGCTGGATCAGGGGTTCATCGAGGTGGAATTCCTCTCTGAGTTGGGCTATCTCTTCCTCGCTGTAGGAGGTAGCCGTGTCTCCGAGGTACAACCTGATCGGATCGCCCGGCAACAGCCGCATCAAAAAGAAAATCAGCACAGTGACAAGTAATATGACGATGACGGCCTGGATCAGGCGACGAAGGATGTAGGTTGTCACGTTGACCTTCCGGATACGTTTCCTAGAGACCCCACCAAGGCGCGGGACCGCCCAGCGGGCGCTACCCTGGCATCACTGCCAGGGTAGCGCCCCAACACGGCTCGACCCCCATGCATAGAGCTCAAATCAGCGGCTGCGCGTCTCAGTCCTGGCTCAACCATATGCGCTCGACTGGGTACTCGCCGCTGTCGTACACACACCACACGTTGTCACGAACCTCAGGAGCTATGGCTATGTTGCCAACCAGCGCATAGAGCGGCGTCACCAGGGCGTAGTCGTCTATGGCCATCTTGTTCAGCTGTCGGTACAGGGCGTACCGCTGATCGAGATCGGTCTCGACCAACATGGTCCTGTACAGCTGGTTGAACTCATCCGGTATGAAGATGTGGTTGCCAAACTGATAGGCATCCTCGCTGAAGTAGGTCTTCAGCATGCTCGAGTACTCCACCGCGGGGTTGTAGGACAAGGACATGGCGCCCAGACCTTCCCAGCCTTTGGAGTTCATGGCGCTCCAAGTCGCGAAGTCCACCGGCCTCAGACTCACCTCGATGCCTACTTTGTCCAAGTTATCCTTCACCACAGTGAAAACTTGGTCGTAGTCCTCGGCCGAGAGATAGGTCAGTTCCGGCTTCCACGGGTTATCTGGAGTAATACCCACCTCTGCCAGCAGCTCCATCGCCTTCGTCGGGTTGTAGGGGTAGCCTACAATGTCGTCGTTCCAGGCTGCCTGCTGCCACCCCGCCTCGCCCGGGATGGCGAGTTGATTGGTGGGGTCGACGAAACCCTCGTACACTCCGGCTACGATGGTGGGCACGTCGATGGCGTAGCTTATGGCCTGACGCACCCTGATGTCGTTGTAGCGTGGATCGAGGTTGTCGGTGCTTATGGCCAATGTGTTCAGGGCCATGATGCGGCTCTGCAGGGTTCCACCAGCGGCCTCAAGCTCCGCGCTGTCGGTGAAATTCGCACCGTACATTATCTGACCCTCGCCGTTGAGGAACGCCGTCTTCCTACTCTGGTAGTCGGCGATGACCACGATCTTCACGGCATCCAGATACGGCAGACCTTCCTGCCAGTAATCATCGTTGCGCACGAAAGTCAGCTCAGAGGGAAACTTGTATTCCTGGAGCTTGAAGGGCCCTGTGCCCACCGGGTTCCTCTTGATCTTGACCGCACCGTACTCATCGTAGGCAGCCGGGGAGGTCATCTTGCCGCAACCCGACGGGTTCAGCCTCTGCACCAGGAGGGGGTCGGGCTCCGAGAGAGTCAGGCTAATGGTGTAGGTATCCAAGACCTCGATGTTGGTCACAACGTCGAGGTCGGTCTTCGCACCATCTATCTGCATCTGCAGGTTCCACTTGGCCGCCTCAGCGTTGAAATCGGTGCCGTCGTGGAACCTCACGCCTTCCCGCAAGTGGAAGGTGACCTCTGTGAAGTCGGCATTGTATTCCCAACTGGTGGCCAGCTGAGGAACGGGGTTCCCATCCGGGTTTATGCCAACGAGATTCTCAACGGCAAAACGAGCTGCCTGGAAATCCATGAAGCGGGTAGGTTCCCACCAAGCCCCGAAGTTGCTCGGTCCGTATTGGTGGAGTATCACCAAAGTCCCACCGTACTGCGGCGTCTCTCCGCTGGCAGGACCTTGCGGACCCTCCAGAATGGACCGGGGCACATCATCCGTTACAGAGGCACCGGTAGTGCCCGTAGCAACGGTAGTGGTGACGCCATCGTCAGTAGTGGAAGTTTCATCCTTCCCACAACCGACCGCCAGCGCCGCCAACATCGCCACCGCCAGGAGACACCCCAGCAGAACCAACCATCTTCTTGACTTCACGACCCCTCCTTCTCTGGAACCTTAGTGAGTCTGGCTTCTCTCTGTTCAACCCGCTCATCGAGTCCTGCCACGCCGGGCATTCTTCCCTGTGCATCTGGAGCGACAGCCCGCTCAGCAGCAAGCCGAGCCGTCCGATAGTTAACGTTAACATCGTGGCATACTCTGGACGTAACCGCAAGCCGCCACGTGTTCTGACGTGAGCCTGCCAGCCTACTTTGGGCTGCGTACAGGGCGCTTCTCAAGTGACCTCGATCTCCGCGGATAGGCGGAGGTCGCGCGAGGAGCGACCGACATGGGCCACATACTTGCCCGGCTCCACCCGCCAGCCACCGCACGTCCAGTGCCGGAAGCTCGTAGCCGGCACGGTCACGGGCACTGCCACTTCCTCACCGGGAGCGACGCTTGCCATTGCGAACCCTGCCAGCCACCTCAGTGGCCTCTCGACCTCGCTCTCAGGCTTTGACAAGTAGACCTGCACCGTCTCGCGTCCCGTTCGTACGCCCGTGTTCCGCACGCGCACCACAATGACACTCTCCCCAGCACCGGCGCCTTCGCAAACCGGCGCATCCACCGGCGCGTCGACTGCCACGTAATCCCAGGTGGTGTAGCCCAGACCGTGGCCGAACTCATACTGGGCCGCGCGGCCTCCACGGTCATAGCCGCGATAGCCCACGAAGAGGCCTTCACTATAGAGAAGCGTGCCGTCGACCGGCTTTACCGGAGCCACGCCGCATTCGTCGCGCGGCCAAGTCATGGGGAGCCGGCCCCCCGGTTCTTGCTCACCAAACAAGACGTCGGCCAAGGCGTTGCCGAGCTCCTGTCCGGGGAGCCACGCAAGCAGGATCGCGGGGACCTCCTCGGCCCACGGAAGGATCACCGGACCGGCGGCGTTCAGCACCACGATGGTGCGCGGATTCGCCTCTACTACCCGTCTGACCAGCTCATCTTGACGGCCGGGTAACCCGAGACTCGGGCGATCGATCCCCTCTGCGTCGGCGTTGGAGTCATTGCCCAGCACCACGATCGCCGCATCTGCAGCTCTGGCGAAGGCGACGGCCTTTTCCAGCTCCTCCTCCTCGTCCCCGAAGGGGGTTGCCAACCTGATCTGGAACATAGAGAGAGGGCTGCCCGGCCTGAACGTGCCGACCTCGTGCGTGATCTCGATGTCGACACCCTGGCCCTGGTCCAACTCGACGCTGCACATACGCTGGGGCGGAAACGTAAAGCCTTCGGTGATATCGGCGCCGGGACGCAGCTTGTGATGCACCTCAAAGGCCTGCTGGCCATCAAGGCCAAACCGGTAGTGCCCGACTCCCGAGATCCCAACCGAGTGCGTCCCCGACTCCTGCGCCACTATCCGGCCGGTCACCCTCACCCAGGCGATGGCAGCCGTGTCCACTCCAGTTGCGAAATGCACCGTCCAGGCGAACTCCCCTGTGTTCCTCCGCTCACTCGCCAGCACCACGCCGTCCCCGTCGAGGAAGTCGACCCTTACCCCTTCACCATCGTCGTCGGCCTGTCGCAGCCACGGGGCCCGGGCTATCGCGTGCCATTTGAAGGGCCGTACGCCCTCTGCGAACAGCAACCGCACTCCATCGCTCAGGGCCCCGGATATGCCTTCCAGAGGCGAGACGACGTGCACCGGGTAGACCTTGGCGCTTCCGCCGCCGTTGGCGCGGCCCTCTTGGCAGTTGGGGCCGATGACCGCGATAGACGACAATGCCTTCCTGTCAAGCGGCAACAGCTGTTCGGTGTTCCGGGCCAGGACGAAGCTCGCTGCCGCGGCAGCCCGCAGATCGCGGGCCTCACCGGCCTTGTCGCGTAGCGGAGCCGGTGCTTTGCCCGGAAACCCCTCCAGTGCACCGCAGCGGTAGGCCAGCCGCAGCAACCGGACGATCTTGTCGTCCAGAGTGGCTTCTGCCAACTCTCCCCGCCCCACTGCCTCTTTCAGCAGCTCGTTCCACGGCCCCCTGGGTCCGCCCTTGGGCCAAGGCATCGCGATGTCGAGCCCACCCGCGGCAGCAGCCACGGTGGGCGGCGTCGCCAAGAAGTCCGACATCACCAGGCCGTCAAAGCCCCATTCTTCCTTGAGCACATCGCGCAGCGTGTGGCTTTCGCTCATGGACTCGCCGTTCACCAAGTTGTACGACGACATGACCAGCCAAGGCTCCGCCTCGCGGACGATGATCTCGAACGGAGTCATATAGACCTCGCGCATGGTCCGCTCGTCAACCACGACGTCGGCGGTCATACGCTCTGTCTCACTGTCGTTGGCGACGAAGTGCTTGACGGTGGCGGCAACGCCCGTCTTTTGCAGACCCCGTACGTAGCCGGCCCCCAGGCGACCGGTCAGCAGCGGGTCTTCACTGAAGTACTCAAAATGCCGGCCCGCGTATAGGCTGCGCTGTAGGTTGACGCACGGCGCAAGTGAGATGTCCACGCCCTTTTCGCGGGCATCATGGCCCATGATGGCGCCCATGCGCTCCACCATGTCTTCATCCCACGTAGCACCGAGAGCCGAGGAACAGGGGATGTTCTGCGAAGGATCGCGCTCATCCCAATGCCTGCCCCGCACACCGGACGGGCCGTCCGACACAACAAGCTCTTTGAGTCCGATCTTGGCTAGAGAACGCAGCCGAGAGAAATCGGGAGCCGTCAGCAGCTGTATCTTCTCCTCGAGCGTGAGCGAGGCCACGCGTTCGGCGATGGCAGATGCCAGCTCCTGATCCGGCTCGCCCGCTCCCACGCCCCCGGGGAGGACACTTCGCACACCGCCCAAGCTATCTCCTTCTCCGGCCCGCGCCTTTGCCGTCAAACTTCGAACCGACCTATTTGTATGCCGGCCGCACTATTTGTTGCACGATACAACAAAAGGGCCGACGCATCAAGGCACAGGCCCCTCAGTCTGTAAGAACAATCTACAAATGGACTACCCGTGAGGGAGCGCGCGCCGCCCGCCAAGGGCTCGACTCTCCACAAACGGGACGAGGAAGGGATCAGCACACACAGCCCGCAATGCCAGCGAAGCTGCGCCTCGAACGGCCGCATATGCCCCCAGTTGGGAGCCGACGACGTCGACGTGGGAGTGTCCCGTCAAGAAGGCCCGTCTCTCCAGCTCGGCGCGAAGCGGACCGCTCAACCACGGCAAGAGCGGGGAGTAGATTCCACCGAGAACGACTGTGTTGGGGGCGAACAGGTTCACAACTGTCGCGCAGGCAAGACCGAGTGCAGTACCCGCGTCCTCCAGAGCCGACAAAGTCGCCGCATCGCCCCTCCGTGCACTCTGGACGAGCATCGACATTCCTCCGTCCGGCAGCGCGACGCTGGTACCGATGACAGTTTCGACCCCAGCCGCCCTCAACAGGGCCTCCTGACCGACCTTCTGCTCAAGACAACCGCGCGATCCACAAGAACAAGGAGGTCCATTAGGATCGACGGTGATGTGGCCGATCTCTCCCCCAAGCCCGCTACCGGAGCGCAACAACTCACCATCTACCACCAAGGCGCCACCGACGCCTATCTCGCCAGAAATGCGGACGAAATCTCCCCAGGCTTGTCCTTGGCCATGTGAGAGCTCGGCCAGGGCGGCAAGGTTAGCCTCGTTCTCCACGGTGACGTAGTGCTGAGGACGTCCAAGACGGCGTCCTACCTCCTCCGCAAGTGAAAGGGGACCCCAGCCAAGATTCGGCGCCGTCAGCAGCAGCCCGCTGGCGGTGTCCACGAGCCCGGGAACGGCGAGCGTAGTCCCTACGGCGATGAGGCCCTCGCCTTCGACACTGTCCAGCGCCCGACGGCCCAGGTCTGCGAGCGCGTCGAGAACCGCGTCTACCGGGACCTTGCGGTTGTCGTGCCGAAGAAACTGCTCGTAACGAACGTTGCCGGTGAGATCGAGCACGCAGGCGGCGAGGTAGTCCACATTGATCTCCAAACCGAGCGCCACCACGGTGGTGTCGGAGACCGCGACCAGGCGTCCCGGCCTTCCCACGGTGCCCGGCCTCTCCAGGTCGCGCTCCAGGAGCAGCCCACGAGCTATGAGCTCGCCGACGAGACTCGACACTGTCGACCTGGTGAGTCCAACCGCTTCAGAGAGGCCGGCTCGCGAGCGCGGGCCGTTGTCCATCGCCTCCCGCAGCACAAGAGCAAGGTTCTGCCGGCGGATGCTCCGCTGTCCCGCCCGCCCTGGCTCCGCAGAGTGCGTCATGGCGATAACCACCACCCCATCCTTGTCCACTCGGGCCACCTGCCCGATGCCCGCCACAATATCCTAATCGCGGCGCCGCGCACAGCGTTTATCGCGACCGTGAACATCGTGGCCGCGAACGGAGGGAGGCTGCGAATCTCTCTTCAAATTCTGGCGCTGTTTGGACGAAACACTACGGGCACGCAGGCGGTGAGTCTTGGCGCGGGGAGCCAGCTAGACCTCCCGGCCAGGCATGCCGGGACGCCAGCCTAGAACCTAAGATGCACTGAGGTGCGGAACCGAAGTCGTACGGTTTCCTGATCATGAAAGTACGTGACGTGATCAGACTGCTTCTCGACGACTGATGGTTCATGGTCGCCCAATCCGGAGGCCACCGAACAAGCCGGAATCGAGGTGGAGCGGCGATGAGAACCTTCGTGCTCGTCATAGAAGATGCGGGCAAGAATTACTCCGCTTACGCTCCGGAAGTGCCGGGTTACGTGGCCACAGGCTCATCGGAGAAAGAGGCCGAGGCGAACATGCGCACCGCGCTCGAGCTACACCTCAAGGGCATGCAGGGAGATGGCCTCCGGGTCGAGTCTCGTGACGTATTCGTGCGGCGAATACGGGTCGGTTCCGCCCGGCGAGCTTCGTAGTCGGTCCGCTGTGTCAGCGACCCGACTTGTTCCAGGGGGCCGCAGCGACAAGCCCAGCGTGCCAGGATAGCGGCTCCCTAGAGGACGCCCGCCCCGTACAAGGCGATGAAGACCACCGCGACCGCCAACAGCGCTAGGCCCCCCTTGAAGCCCGGCGTGCTGTCGCGCAGCCCCAGCCACCGCCACTTCCATATGGCCTCGCGCTGCCTCTTGCGCAGCTGCTCCCGCCGCTCACTCACCTGACGACTCCTTGCCGAAGGGCACTAGCCTACTCGTCGGCGCGTGGTGCCCGCGGCTTTAGCGAGGCGGCGCCGGCCGCCGACGTTCCGCGAGCTTCTGGTCGTCGACGGATCGTCGTTGGCGCTGCTCCGTGTGATCCCGAACCTGCCCTCGACGAGTTCAGCGGGGCCCTCGAGGGAGACGATGCTCATTTGCACCGCCGTGTCGATGGACAACTTGGGCATGGGCAGTGGGCGCTCACGCTGGGGCGAGCAGGTCGGCCAGCAGTTCACGCGCCTCGTCAGCGTCGCCGGCGGCGACCTGCAGCTTGGCGGGACCGGTGATGAGGTTGAAACCGGTCCCGAAGCAACCGGCGCCGAAGAGATCCTGGATGCCCTCGCCTTGCACCATGAAGGGTATCTCGGCGGACTGGAGGAGCGACTTGGCGATGGCCATCAGGCCGGGGTCGCCGGTGGCCAGAACGGTCACGAGCGGAGCAGGCAGCCCGGACCGGCGCCCCAACTTAGGCTCAGGCGGCAGCTGTTCGACCAGGGGCACCATACAGTCGGAACAGCGCGTGCAACCGGGGACGTACTCAGCACGGCACTTGGGACAGTACATTTTAAACGCCTCGCTCAGCGCCGCGGCTATTCACCGGCGGTGCCTATGCGTTTGTTGGAGCTTCTTCGCGCCTCCGCGTCGTCACGCGTTACGGTTACCCCCTCGTAGGCGATGAAATCGTCAAAGTCGACCTTGACCCTGAAGCGATCTTTGAGATACCTGCGTTCCTTGGGAACGATCGCGACGAGCACTTCGTGTGTCTCCAGGTCGCCTTTTTGGAACGAACCGAACCAAACACGTGGTCTGCAAATCATGTTGACACTGTCGAGGCGCCTTTCAAACTGAAAGTGCCACTCGTTGTCCTTCTCTCCGATGTTTCTTTGAAAGACTGCGAGCTTGTTCCCACGAGAGACACTATCGCTAGAAACATGAACTGTGAGCGGACAACCGAACAATGACCAGTACACCGGTTCTGGTGTCTCAATGACAATGCGAGCATTCTGCACTGGTTCAACATCAAAAGAGGCGAGCAACTCCCTAAGACCCGTGTGGTAGTCGCTTCTGAAGTCGGCGTACCTTTTGCCGCGAAGAAAGGCGGGGATATCGCAGTCTTCCGCCAGAAGCGGCAGCACCATGGTGCTGCCGGACTCTATCTCGTCGTGGAACTTCGTACACCATTCACGCTGAACCCAGTTGGACCGTATGGCTTTCTTTGTCAGCCAAACCGCCACGAAATCGCAATGCTCGATCCCGTCCTGAAGCTTCTGAACGATGACATCTCCAAGACGGATCTCGTACTCATCAAGCCAAACGTCGATGCCATGGGCGCGCAGATCTGCGGCAAGGCGTCTGACGGAGTTCTTGTCCACACTCGAATGACTTAGGAAGATCTTCATCTCTTGTGTCTAGTCACCGGAGCGAACTCATCGGGATGCTGCCGGGAGCACTCTTCGAAAGTGCCGATGAGGGCCGGCACGCCGTCGCCCGGAGTGTAGGGCTGCCTGCCCATGAGACGATCGAAGAAACCCATATCTCCCCCTTGCCGTATTCCGACTATCCGACCTGGTGATCGGCCTCACCAACCGGTGGTGGCGTCTCTTTGTAGCACGAATCGCGGACTACTCGCCGGCCCGCACTTCTTGCGACGAGACTCTCGAACAGGCTGGGTGAGGCCGCCTTCACCCGTGCGGTCGACGTAGGGGGAGGTCACGTGTCTCTTTTCAAGATCTGGTGCTGTCTGGACTGGGTGGTGCGGGGGCCGGCGTCGGAGTCTCGGCGCGGGGGCTGACTACGCCTGAAGGGTGGCCGCGAAGGCAGCTGGGGTCGCTACTTCGCACCAGGGTCGGACCGCCTCAGCGAGTCACCTGTCACCGCTGATCAGCACGCAGCGCCGCGTCAAAGGTCAGCCTCGGCCGCCGGCACAATGCGGCGCTGCGGAACCCATCATCGGCCGCCGGCAGGAACTTCTGCGGTGGGATTGTAGGCCCACGTGTCGTTGATACAGGTCCAATACTGGCCGTTGTCGTAGTCTCCTCCGAACATGATCACCCGTCCGGAGGATGCGGCGTAGATCATCGCTTGGCCCTTGCGACGGGGCGGCAGTGCCCCTGGCGGGTCGAGGTCGGTCCAGGCGTTGGCGGCCGGGTCGTAGGCCCAGGTGTCGTTGAGCATGCCGGCGAGAACGTCGTCGCGATCTCCCCATCCCCCAAAAACGATCACCCGCTTGGTGGAGGAGTCGTAGACCATCGAATGGCTGCGGCGCCCGGCCGACGGTGCCTCCAGCGGCTCGAGGTCGGTCCAAGCGTTGGCGGTCGGGTCGTAGGCCCAGGTGTCGTTGAGAAGGGCGCCGGTACCGGCCTCTCCTCCGTACATGATCACTCGACCGGAGCGGGGGTCGTAGACCATCGCCTGCTGCCAACGGGCAGAGGGAACGGCGCCAACGGGGTCGAGGTCGGTCCATTTGTTGGCGGTCGGATCGTACGCCCAGGTGTCGTTGAGGCAGCCGCTTTCGTCGGAGCCTCCGAACATGATCACCTGGCCCGTGGAAGGGTCGTAGACCATCGACTGGCACCAGCGCGCGGAGGGAACTGCGCCAACAGGGTCGAGGTCGGTCCATTTGTTGGCTGTGGGGTCGTACGCCCAGATGTCGTTGAGAAGTTCGCCGGTACCATCGAGGAGGGTGCCGGTAGTGTCCTCTCCTGCAAATACGATCACCCAGCCGGCGGAAGGGTCGTAGACCATCGATTGGCACCTGCGCGCAGCCGGGGCGGCACCGGCGGGATCGAGGTCGGTCCAGGTGTTGGTGGCTGGGTCGTAGGCCCAGGTATCGTTGAGGTAGTCGGATCCGCCGGACCCTCCGAACATGATCGCGCGGCCGGTGGAAGAGTCGTAGACCATCGAATGAGAGGCGCGCGCGAGCGGCAGCTCCACCGATGGGTCCTCGGACGGGTTCAGCACCCGCGAGTTGAGTTTGGTCCACGTGTTTGCGACCGCCGGTGGGATGGTAGTGGTAGTCGCGCCGGTCGTAGTGGTCTTCGCAAGGCCGGTCGAACCGTCTCCCCGCAAGAAGCCGAAGTACACACCAAGTACAGCGCCGACCAGTATCAGCGCAGCTAGAGGAACAATCCAGAAGAGGTGGCGGCGACCAGGATGGGCAACGTGTGCGGAGACCGCCGCCGGAAGAAGCCCGGAAATCTGGGCGGCAGGAAGCCAATCGGGAAGCGCCGGGTTCCACACCAAGTCGCTGGGCGTCAGCGTTCCGGCCTGTGCCACCAAGGAGAGTTGCTCCCACGTGACCGGACCGGTCTGGTGCCGAGAGGAAGTGTCCCCCTTGAGGTAGTACCAATCTGAGGCCGTCAAGTCCGCGTTCGTCACAGGTCCCCCCTGATGCTGGGCCCGACACTCCACCCAGTATATCCGGGTCTAGTCGACCCTGCCGGTTCGACCAGCCAAGCTGGCGATCGACGGGCTGGAGCGGCGATGAGACCCTTTGCGATTCCCATAGAAGACGCGGGCAAGAACTACTCCGCCTACGCTCCAGAAGTGCCGGGTTGCGGGAGGCGCGGGGTGCGAGTCTTGGCTCAGGGTCGGCCGGGCCTCATGCCCCGCTGCTATACCCCCTATGCTCAGGCGCGGCCAGCACGGACCTTGGCGGTCTCTTCAAGGGCGAGAGCCATGGCCTCATCCTCGCTGAGCCCCGAGTCGACCCCGGCTCGTGCCAAGATCTCCTGCGCGCTGCCGATGACACGCCCTATGTCGGCGCTGGTCGCCCCCAGGGCAAGCAGGGACCGCACCATCAGGTCCAACGATACCGACAGATCCGCGGCTTCCATCTTCGCCACCCGCGATTGGCTGGACCCCAGATGCTCCGCGAGCGCCGTCTGGGTCCAGCCCCGGGCTTGTCGAAGCTCCCGAAGCCGCTTGGCCAGGCCCAACCTGATCTCGATGAAGGCGGCCTCTTCCGGTGTTAGACCGAGAAAGTCGGCGGCGTCACCGACCCACCAACCGGCGGCTTCGAGTTCCCTCCTTCTGCTCTCTTGCATCAGCTTCTCCCTATCGAGCCCAGCAGACGATCGTAGCTGCCGAGCCGCCTCTTGCAGGCCTCGATGACCGACGTGGGCGTGGCCCTAGTAGTCCTGCAACCACACGAGTGGCTTGTCTGGGCGCGATTCAGACATAACCAGTCTATGTCAGATATGACATGGGAGCAACCTCGTAGCAGGGGAGCTGTGCGAGCCGTGCCGCGGCAGATTGTGCCGAAGAAGTCGGGAAAGAGGTCTAGGCCTTCAGGCTGAGTCTGGCGAGGCCACCTTCACCTGCTGCCGTCCACATGGGGGGTGGTCATGTGACTCTTTTCAAGATCTTGTGCTGTTGGGACGGTGTTGTGCGGGCCCACGGGATGTGAGCCTGAGCCCGGGATCCAGCCACCTTTCGACCGGCGGCGCTACTGCGCCCCATCACCCCGTGGCTGGCCATACTCCAACCAAAGACGGAGCCGGCGACAATGGGAGTCCAGTACTTTTACTTCCCAGATAGCCTTGGACTAGATTCCCAAATAGCCGGAGTGGCTTTTCCCAATTAGCCGGGGTACAATTTCCCAGTCAGCCGACCAAGGGAGTGCCGACAACCATGACAGCGCCCTCCAGCCCGATCCAACGACTACTCGCGCCACGGTTGAGCGCCGCGCTCGCCGACACGCCCGTCGTCCTCATCCATGGTGCTCGTCAGAGCGGCAAGACAACGCTCGCGCGGATGGTCGGCGAGCCCCTGGGATACGCCTATTTGTCGTTTGACGACGATGCTGTTCTTCAGGCGGCATCGCGCGACCCAATCGGCTTCGTCGGAGAACTGCCTCCGCGTGTCATCTTGGACGAGGTCCAGCGCGTCCCTGCGCTGTTCACTTCACTCAAGGCTGAGGTGGACCGGCGGCGTCTACCGGGGCGTTTCATTCTCACGGGGTCGGCAAACGTCCTGCTTGTGCCTGCGCTCGCGGATTCTCTCGCGGGTCGGATGGGCATGCTGAGGCTACATCCCTTCGCGCAGAGTGAACTGACCGGCCAGGGGCAAGGGTTCTTGAATGATCTCTTCGCGGGCCGGTTTGCCACCCGTGTCGTGGAGCGGCTGGGCGAGGAGTTGGCTCAGCGGATCGTGGCCGGCGGATACCCGCCTGCGCTTGAGCGACGCACGGCCGCACGACGTGGCGCTTGGTACCGAGACTACGTGGACACACAAATACAGAGGGACGTGCGTGATCTATCCCGCATCCGGTCGCTGGAGATACTCCCGCGTCTTCTGGCTGTGGCCTCCGCCAACACCGCCCGCCTGTTGAACGTCAGTGAGCTGGCCGGGCCCTTCTACGTCGACCGGCAGACGATCCACGATCACATGGTGCTGCTCGAGGGCGTGTTCCTTCTTCAGCGTCTTCAACCCTGGTTCACAAACCGGCTATCGCGGCTGGTCAAGACACCGAAGCTGCACATGGGCGACACTGGAGTCGCGTGCGCTCTCCTGGGCGTGCAGGCGCCCGACCTGCAGCAGGATAGGGCTCTTCTTGGATTCCTTCTTGAGACCTTTGTGCTGCAAGAACTCCAGCGCCAGGCGAGTGGACAAGGGGAACACCACGCGTTCTTCCACTTCCGCGATCGTTACGACCACGAGGTGGACATCGTCATTGAGCGCGGCGCGTCCGCGGTGGCGGGCGTGGAAGTGAAGGCGGCGGCGACCGTCACCGACAGTGACTTCCGCGGGCTTCGACGACTCAGTGAGGCCGCGGGTGACCGTTTCTCTCACGGAATCGTCCTGTACGACGGCACAGCTATTGTGCGGTTTGGCGAGAAGCTCCATGCGGTGCCCATTCGCACCCTTTGGGAGACCTACTGACTGCGAGCAGCGTGATAGGGCGGAGTCTGCCCCGGTGACGGTTACCAGGGACTCCTCACTCGACGGCGTCCAGCTGACTCGCCCTACTCAGAGAAGTAGTCGGCGTCGATCGCTTCAAGATTTGGTGCTGATCGGCCGGGGTCGTGCGGCAGACGGGGGGCGTGACTCTCAGACCGGGAGCAAGCTACACGTGGCATCTGGCCTTGTAGGCCCAGCAAATCTGCTCCAGCATGGTACGAACACCTGGTCTGCTCCCGTCGCGAGCGCAGCAGCGCACACAGGCATCCGCCAGGGTCAGGGAGCCGTCCTGTCCCGTGGAGCCACCGAGCACCGGCAGCCACGAACCCTCGCCCTGCGGCACGTTCACCTCGGCCACCGAGCCATCGCGCCGCGTCACCCGAGTCTTGCCCGCGGGAGCATTGCGCACGCACGTGATGGTGGGATAGGTCACCAGCTCCCCGAAGGTATCCTCGGGCACCAGGTGGATAGCTCACATGGGGCCGGGCCGCCGCAGCGGACCGGCGCTGTCCACGTAGAGATACTTCTCGGGCGTGATGAACACCAGCCGGCCCCCGGGAGCCAGACCGGCGAGCGCCTGCTCGAAGAAGAGCATGTACAGGTCGAACCGGCCGCGTGCCGTCGCGAAACCGGCCCGGTAGTGCTGCTTCTCGGCCTGCGACAACCCCGTGATGGCCACGTAAGGGGGATTGCCGCCGATGAAGTCGTACTCCCCGGGCTCGCTCAGCAGATAGTCGGCGTGGCGTATCTCGACAGCAGGGTGCCCATCGAACTTGCAGCGCAGTACGGTCACATGGCGAGGGTCGGACTCCACCCCGGTGACTCGAGGCACAGGGAGGTCGCGCGTCGCGCACCAGCGGATGATCCCCTCGATGAAGGCTCCGGCGCCGCATCCAGGATCGAGCACGCGGTCATGCGAACCGGGCGGCCGCTCGCGGAACAGCAGCTCGACCATGCCGTCGACGGTCTCGGTCGGTGTCGGAACGAATCCCTTCATAGTGAGTCCATCGTACACGACGGAGTGGACGGGGCTGCGAGCGACTGCCCTCTCACGGACCACGGCCGTGGACGTAGGGAGGCCGTCAGGCTCTGGTCAATATCTGGCGTTGTTTGGACGGGGTGACGCGGGAGACGTGGGGTGAGTCTGAGCGCGGGCGATCAGATACGGGACCAGCAACAGCGACGACCCAGTGGTGGTGGTGATCATCATCATCATCCTGCCGACGACTTGTTGATGATGATGATGTTCTTGGTGGTGGTTGTGGTGGTGGCGACGACGGCGTTGCGCGTCATCATGACGATGGCGATGACATCCTCGCGGTTATCCTTGATGCATGAGCTTTGGCCAACCCCGCAATGATTGCGGGGTTTGTTGCGGGATAGCCCGGAGGCGGCCAATTCCTCTCCCGTATCACGCAATGATTGCGGGTCCCTTTGCGCGAAATGGACGAAACCAAGTGGACATGACCCGACAACCCTGGTTCCGACTCAGGGCGAAACACCTCATGTCAAAACGACCTCATAGCGCGTGGCGGGCCCTGAACCAGAACGCCGGAGCAATCCTAGCTCCGCCAAATGCCCCAGGTGGTACAGGGCGGCTCGGTCGCTCAGACTCATGGCCTCAGCGTACGATCGGGTCGTGACCAACTCCTGCTGAGTGATCCACTGCCACCCCCGCAGCTCTGAATCACTTAGGGTCTTGGCCACGTGTTCTTCCAGCCCTCTCACTGCTGATTCGGCAAATCGGTAGAGCGTGAGGGCAAGATAAGGAGGTTCCCACCTGAATCGTGGCAAAGGTAGCGAGAACTCTACAGCTCCGTCCCTTAACGAGCCGAGGCCAAGGCCTTGTTCTTCCGCCATCCCCATGCGGGCAAACACAAAGTGAAGCACCGGGTTGCGGCTCAATGTGGGCGCGGAAAACTTCTGCATCTGCTCCAAGGTGATAGGAGGCGTCGGCGCTCCGGGGCTTCGGATCACAATGATGTCCGAATCAATAGCAATCTGGCACTTCGCGCCTTCAATGGAATAGTCGCGATGAATCAATGCGTTGACGACCGCTTCTCGGATCATTTCGAAAGGTAGTGCAGAGCGTTCAACTCTCTGCGTCCGGGTCCTCTCGAACACGTTCGGGAGCTTGTTCCGCAACCATTGTTCGAGCAACTCCGGTATGAGCACCGCAGGCTCGTCGAACTCCTCCCGCTCCTTGTCACCGTTCGGGTAGGCTATCGAAGCTAGGAGTCCGGCCTGACGCATCGCCCGACGAGGCTCCTTGCCAAAGAGCAACATGCCAAAGCCCGTCGGAACCATTCCGGCCGCCTCTTCCTTCAATAGGCCCTGCTGCAGTAGGCGCCGCTTGAACTCCGGTGAATCGGCAGATTCCGCGATTCCGGCGCGGCTGCGATACACCTCGATGGCTTCCGCAGAGAAGTCCGCCATAACCCCGGCCTGAAGCGGGTTCTCCAGAGGCGACAGAACAATCGCGGCGGACTCCATCTTTGCCTCGACCGCCCGCTCGTTGGCCTGCCTCAAGAATTCCTCGTTCTCCCTTTCGATGATGACCTGCAGGTCCCGGTCGAACATGTGAACCTCGATCCCGCTGGTCTCCAGGTACTGGATCCCCTTTCTAGCGACCTTGGGATCCGGGTCCTGAATGCCGACCCACACTGCCTTGAGTCGAGCAAGGCAAATGCGCTCGGCGCAGCAGACCTTGGGATTTCGTCGCGCACCTGGTGCGCACGGCTCTAGTGTGGCGAAGAGCGTTGACCCATCGAGTTTGGCGTCGCGGTTCTTCCGCTCCAGCAGAGTGAACTCCGCATGGTCCCCTTGACGCAGCTCGCCGCGGTAGGCTGTGTCGATTGTTCCATCAGCTCTTACCAGCACAGCCCCGACCCTGGGAGTGGCCTTGCCGTCGGATCGTGGTTCCTGCACAGAGTGGCGCATGACCTCGACGGCGAGCTCCATCATCTCCCGCGGACTGAACCCTCCCTTGGCGTTCACTGGTTCAACCTCTCCCCCCATGTGCCGGCACAGCGAGTTCGTACTTCGCGCACCAGCGGATGATCCCCTCGATGAAGGCTCCGGCGCCGCACACCGGATCGAGCACGCGGTCATGTGGACCGGGCGGCCGTTCGCGGAACAGCAGCTGGACCATGGCGTCGACGGTCTCGGGCGGTGTCGGAACGAATCCCTTCATGGTGAGTCCATCGTACACGACGGAGTGGACAGTCCGGCGGATGTGGCCTTGGTCTGCGCGCCGACGGAGCACAGAGCTCGAACAACTCAGTCTCCGCTGGACCTGGGGCGGTTCACTTGGCCGGTCCGTGGAACCGGTGAGCCGGGGCTAGTAGGAGTAGCCCCAGACACGGCGTATGGGTGAGATGAATCCTGGAAGGCCAGTCTCCTCCTCGACTGTCTCGCCCAATAGTGTGAGACCAAGAAACCGTCTGACCGGCGTGAACAGGTACAGCAGACGCCCGTCAGCTGAGGCAGCCCACACAACGAGCCCTTCCCCCGCGCTGGACTTCTTGGCGAGAGGCAGAGGCTGTCCCATACGATCCCAGCGGTCAAGTTGTTGGGTCCACGCCTCCGACATGAAGACCAGCCCGTCGACACCCTCGGCAGCCACTTCCTTCGCTACTTCATGCCAGAAGAAGTACTTGTCCGTCTGATTTCCGAAGTATGTCGAAATCATCTGCCAGCTCTTCTCAGGATGGTGCAACCACAAGAGGGTGGTGTGGTATCCATCAGTCCTCATCAAGTGTCGAGCTTGGGGAAGGAGCGCACGAGCGAACTCAAGGGGGTCATCTGGGTTGTCAGTGTGGCTCATGCGCGACGTTCCGTACCGCTTGACTACCTTCTGCTTGAAATCAGGGTCCTCTAGGCAATTCGGCGCGTCCCTAGTCACGAGTCCTTTCTCTTCAAAGGTCGTTGGGTCAACAACAATCTGGTAGTCATCCTCGGTCAGAGCAGGGCAACTATTGGGGATTGCCTTGACGATCTCGCCTGGTGGAGGAGTCGCCTTCCCTGCCACTCGGGCTTCGAAGTCAAGCACCAGCAGAACCATTATGTGGAGAAGCTCGCGCAGGGCGGCAAGAATCTCCTGGTCTGGGAGCGTGTCGACTTCCCAATGGCGCTCAACAATCAGCGTGGAGCCCTCCAACTGCTCGGCGGGGGTTGACTCTGCAACGACCGAGACGGCCTGTTGCGTTGTCAAGCACGGGGGCAGACTAAGGCTCGTCTTGAATGGGCACAAGTAGGAGTTGACGAGTGTGACGGTCGCGCGGCTGCTTGGAGCCAGACCTTCCTTCTTCACAACTCGGTTGCGCGCCTCGATGGCCCACTTGGCAGTGGAGTTGGCGCGAAGCAGCGACTGCCATGGTTCATACCACTGTTCGAAGTCAGACAGTTCCTTCTTGTTGGCTTGTACTCTGAAGGTGATGTTGCGTAGGTCCTGTATTAGGGTGTTGAGTGAGAATATGAACTCGCGGGGGTCGTGGTAGTTCCGACGGCATTCATCGAAGTAGTAGGTGGCCTTGTCCAGGACTTCCCTTACGCTGGAGACAGCCTCGGGCCTTTGGCTGCCCACGCTTCGCTTCTTGCTCACGAGCAACTCACCAGACTGCTCCCCCGCTTGCCAGCATGACTCACTGAGACAACGAGACCCATCGTGCTGCAAAGAAACTACGCTCCGGCGCAAGGGTGGTCAAGTGGAATGCACTGCGAGCCAAACTGCGGTCTCTTGACACGGTGCGCGGCGTGGTCTGAATTCGACATCACCGCGGCAAGTGGCGCACCTCACCGCCCGGGCACCCGACTGAGACCAGAGGCAGCTCAGCTACAACTCGTCCGGCAACCCCTTCAACTCCGCCATGGAGAACACCGGCCCGTCCACGCACACATACTTGGGCCCGACGTTGCAGCGGCCGCAGATGCCTATGCCGCACTTCATCCTCTTCTCGAGGGTGGTATAGGTCTGCTCGGGCGTGAAGCCTAGCTTCTCGAAGCTGATCAGGGCGAACTTGATCATGATGGGCGGACCGCAGGTGATGGCTATGGTGTTGGCCGGGTCGGGGTTCATGCGCTCCAAGACCGTCGGCACCATGCCCACGTCGCACTGCCAGCCGTCGCACTCGCGGTCGATGGTGAGCACCAGCTCGATGTCCTTGCGCTTCTGCCACTCCTCCACGTCATACCAGTAGGTGAAGTTGGTGGGGTGCGTCGCGCCGTACAGGATGGAGATGCCGGCGTAGTCGGCGCGGTGTTCCAGGGTGTATTCGATGGTGGCCTGTGACTCGTTTCGAAACGAAGCCGCGGCCGCCTAGTTCACGCCGGACGGCACAATACCACGTCCTCAGTCGCGCCAATAGCTCCGCTATTGACGCTCCTTGCGTCCTTGTCTTGCGCTTGCCCGGCGTGTCCCTGACGGCCGAGCGTCACTTCGAAACGAGTCTTGGAGCGCTGCCGAACCGATGCCGCCCAGGACGTAGAGGATCCTCTTGCCCTTCCAGGCCTCCACCGGGAAGCCGCAGCCCATGGGGGCGCGGATGCCCACCTTGTCGCCCTCGGACAGGTTGTGTAGAGCCTTGGTGACCTCGCCGGCCTTCATCACTGAGAACTGGATGAACTCCTTCTCGCTGGGCTTGGAGCTGATGGCGAAGGTCGACTCGCCTATTCCGAAGATACCCAGCTGGCCCACCTGGCCGGGGGCGAAGGTGAACTTCTCCTGCACGGCGGGATCGTCGAAGCGCATGCGGAAGGTCTTGCGCGAACCATATACAGGGTTGGAGAGACACCGCGAGTCTCTTTTCAAGATCTGGTGCTGTTTCGACGAGTAGTGCGGGCAGCGGGGCGGTGAGTCTTCGCGCGGGGGGTAGCCGCACAGGCCTTGGCTTACAATAGCGTCCCTTGAACACCCGCTGTGTGCAGGCCATCGGACCGATCTAGGACAAACCGTGCCTTCTCAACCCTCAGCATCTCAAAGGGGGTCATGGGCTTGATGCCCATGCCAATGCACACGTTCGGGATCTTGATCTTCTTCACGCTCTGAGCCGGCACTTCGTGCGTCACCACTGTGTGCCCGTGCGCGAGTGCCTGCGCGACGAGGTAGAAGTCGGCGGCCTGCAAGAACGTCGTGACGGCGGCTGGGTCGTAACCCTGTTGGCTGGCCCACGAACTGCCTCGTACTCTCCGTCCACGTCGATGCCCGGGGTGTTGTCCCGCGCGACGCGGGGCGGGTTCACGTTGTCGATGTACATTCGAGGTCGAGCACCCGGTCATCCGGTCCGGGCGGCCGTTCGCAAAACAGCAGCGCGACCATGGCGTCGACGGTCTCGGGGCGGTGTGGGGAACGAATCCCTTCATAGTGAGTCCATCGTGCACGACGGAGTGGACGGTTCGAGGGCTGTGGCCTTAGTCTGCGCGCCGATAGGGCACAGAACTCAAACAACTCAGTCTCCATTAACCCTGCGGTTCACTGCTGGACGCGGGCGAACTTGATCACGATGGGCGGGCCCCCGCCGGTCAGGGTTCGCGGGCATGAAGCAGGCCAAGGGCAACAGTCACCACGACCGCGACGAGCACAAAGGCAAATGGCGTATAGCCGAACCCCGCGATCTCGGGGAGTCCGGTGTCGTGGGCGAACGCCAGCCCGGCGATCGAAGCAACCGTGATCGCCCCGGTGACCGGGAGGAATGCAGCCGTGCCCGTGACCACCCGCCGGGCGGGTGTCCGGCCGGACCTAACCATGAGCAGCCGAAACTCCCGTTCTTCAGAAACAAGCTGGAATCCCAGAGCGACGGCCATCAGGGCCACGAGCAGTGCCGCTCCGTAGCCGAGCATCTGCGAAAACGCATAGAAGCCGCCATCCTGGTAGCCGGCGTCGATATCGATGAACGCCGCCGGCGCAATGGACCTGGCGAGGCCTTCCAGCTGACCCTGATCGGCCGCGGACAAACTGGTGAAGTCGAGCAGCGCGATATCTCTCAGCTCATTGGGCTGACCTCCATAGCGGGCGAGGCTGTCAACCACAGCGTCCGGAAACCCCCCGCCACCGCCCAGTAGTGAGGTCGGCACGGCGGCGACCGTGGCCAACGGGGTGAGCTCTCCCTCGCGCAGCCGGGCTATCACAACTTGCCCGTTCTCGATGAAGGACGGGTCTGCAAGGACGGAGTGCTCCTCCGGACGAGCATCGATCGTCCAGACTTCGGCCGGCTCGCCGATGGAGCCCCAGGTCGAGCCGTTCTCAATAGTAAGCTCGGCATCAAGGCCGGCGAGGATACGCTCCTCGTCAAGCGGCGGCAACATCGCTTCAACGGCCCGAGCGATGGACGGTCTGACAACGAGAAGACCCGTAGAGTCAAAGCGGGTTGACATCTCGTTGCCGGAGTTGGCATCAGCCAGCTGCCGCAGGACCTCGAGAGTGGTAACTTCTCGCACGGCCAGCGAACCCGCGGGCTGGAACGGACGATACCAGGCCTCCTCGATCTTGCTCCCGTGGGCGTACTCCGTCGCGGCGATGCTAGCCGCGAGAGCGATGACAGTCAGTATGAGAATAGCGGGCAGCGCCCGCTTTGAGCGCTGCCTATGGACGTATGCCAACGCGCGCAGTCTGGACCGTCGTGTCGCGGCCGCAAGCGCGACCGGGATGGCGAGTGATATCGCGGCTGAGCCGGTGAGCGCGAGCCACCAGTTGATGTCGGCGTACTCACGCGAACGCGGAAAGGCCACCATAGCCACGCCGGCGCAGCACAGTACCAGCGCGATCCAGCCAGTTGCGCGCGGCAGTGGCCGTCTTCGTAGCGCTCGCTCGACAGCGGGTCGTCGCGCCGGAAGCACCGGAAGCAGGAGCGCGACGCACACGAGAACGAGGACGAAGATAGCTGTGGCCGGCCGTAGATCGAAGGGAACATCAAGCCAGCGCATACCCCACGGCCGCCCCGAGAGCCGCGGCGCCAGAAGAAACGTGAGCGCAACAACTATCCACCCTGCAAACGCGCCACACGCCGCCGAAAGCGCGCACGCCACAGAAACCACAGCTCCGGCCTGGCGCTCTCGCATTCCCGCTGCCACCAGCCCGCGATGCTCCACTGAGACCCCGGAATTGAACAGCATGACCAGAAAGGCGAACAGGCATGCCGCGATCACCAAGAACGCCGGCCTGAAGTACGCGGACGAAACCCAACGGGCCTTGGTCGATCACCTCTGCCGCGAGCATCGTCTCAAAATCGGCCGAGTTGGCCGTGTAGCCTGAATCGCCCAGATACTCCGGTATGTCATTGACAAGCCACGCCGTAGGTTCATCCACGGTGGGGCCGGCAAGGCCGGCGATGGCAGCCCACTGGGGGCGCGTGGGCAGCACAAATATGCCCACTACTTCGAACACCTCGGCACCGATCTGTACCTGGTCCCCCACCGATACCGCCAGTCTGGCCGCGGCGGTTTCCGAGAGCGAGACCTCGCTTGCCGAGGAGGAGTGACTACCCGACACGAGCAGGCCAAACTCGGCGACGCGGGAATCGGCCGAGAAGGCGTCCAAGCCCACCCGGGAGCGGCCGACATCAGCGGAGCGGCCGCCTGCGTTGACTCGAACCTCGTCGGTCTGCACAGCGACGGCGCCTGTCACAGTGGGGACGGCTTGATCAGGGACTATCTGAAGTCGGAACCCGCGATAGGTGGACTCTACCGACGCCCGCGTCTGTTGCAGCGTAGTCGAGTACGACATGTCCGCCACGGCAAACGCGGCAGCTAGGCACGTGGCAACGATCGCCACACCGAGGCAACGGAGCCGCTGCCAACCCATCAACCCCCAGGCCAGGCGGCAGACACGAGGCCAAATGCGGGTCATTGGACCGCGCTCGTCACTCGACCATCACGGATGTGGACTACGCGATCTGCCAGACCAGATACCAGAGGATCATGCGTCGCCACCAAGACGCCCACCTGGTGCGTTCGGGCGATCTCGACGAGCAGTCTGCCGATCTGGACACTGTTGTCCGCGTCGAGCGATCCGGTCGGCTCATCGGCCAACAGGTAACGCGGGCGCGTCGCGACCGCTCGGGCTATCGCCACTCGCTGCTGCTCTCCGCCCGACAGGTGCACCGGGAGTTCCTTCATCTTGTCTGACAGCCCCACCGCCTTGAGTGCGCGATCAGAGCGGTCGGCGATGTCCTGAGGGCCGATCCGCTCAAGCAGCTCTACCGCGAGCGACACGTTGGCGTGAGCGTTGATAAACGGTACAAGCCGGTAATCTTGGTATATCCGAGCCAGCCCCCGCGTGCGCTGCTTGCCCCCCACCCGTTCGCCGTCGATGGTCACTTCTCCGTCGAAGCCGGGAAGATCACCCGAGAGAACTCCGAGGAGCGTCGACTTGCCCGATCCCGAGGGACCAACCAACGCAGTGACCTCGCCCTCGCGCACGCACAGCGAAATGCCCCGCAAAACAGGAGCTGTCCCATATGCGAACTGCACGTTCGACGCCTGAATCACCAGAGACCCCCCTTGCTATTGGCGCAGATCCGGTACGGCCCACGATAGCAGCGGAGGTGCCGCGCCGTCGGCGGCGCGGCACCTCCACAGGTGGGCTACAAGCCTGAGAGTTGGAGTGAAGGCGTACCGTCAACGCTGCTTTCGCCTGACTGATACGTCACATTCAGGGCCGTGAACCACACGGTCGCTTTGTCAGGCCAATTGTTCACGGTGTAGTAGCCCCGGGCTTTCGTGTCGGCGTTCAGTGAGTACGCTTTGGCCTTCACGCTGTACTTGTCCGGCGACCAGGAGACGACACGCTTGACCTCCCACGCCGTTCCGCTCCCCCCAATGCCCAGGGCGGGTACGGAGATGACCAAAGCACAAACCCCAACCAACGCCACAGCCAACGCGATCCTCAGTTTCCCGCGGAGGTGTTTCATTCTTGCGACTCCAGTCTACTCGATGACTTCAGCTGCCTTTGGCGCCCTTTTGCGCAGTGGCGGAAACGCCAGAGTGGGCCGCCATTTGATGCGCGCCTTGTACCCACGGCAAGACCGATAGCTCGATAGGCCCCCCCTTTCAGATTGCCTGGCATATGTCGGAGCCCTACCGGCCGTCTCGCCGCGCCTTCCGGCGTGGCTTCCTCCGCCAGCGCCCTACCCTCATATATGTCCGGCAGGCGCAAAACTGTGCCTTCCGACAATCGTGACCCACACGAGAGAGCCGCGTTTTGCGTGGATTCGCCGCTGCAGTTGGCTGTGAGAGCCGCCAGGACGGACTGGCGTCCGACAACCAGCGAGACTGGCCGTCCGCCACTGCTCGGCATTCCCAAAGGGCAAGGGTGGCGCCTCTCGGCGCCAGGTCTACCCGGCCACGGCGCGAGCAAGGACCTCTGCGTTCAGCCGGTCCCGCAGGGCGTCCGGGGCCACATCGAGGTCGTAGTCAGCCTGGAGCCCAAGCCAGCAGCATCTGACTCCGTAGGACTTTAGTTGGACTCTGGCGCGGAAAGAGCGTGCAAGATCTTGTGCTGTTCTGGCGCGGTTTATTGGCCGGCCGGGACGCGAGCCTTAGCCCTCGCGCAACTCACACCATTGCCAAGCTGACGCCGTTCGTTCTGCTACTCCACCTTGAGCTCGACTCGTGGTCGATCATCAGTTCCGCGAGCTTCTGGCCGTCGATGAGGGCGATCTTGTTGTCGATCTTGCCGACGTAGTCGCGCGCTTCGGCCGAGAAGCACGAGGTGGTGATCATGATCCCCTTCTTGGAGCTGGTTTCAGAACGAAGCCTTCGCCACCCGGCGACATACGGCCGCCGAGTCCGCGCTCAGCGGAGGGATCCGTCGTCCTCGGTCGCGCCCGTAGCGCCGCTACGAACGCTCCCTGCGTCCTTGGCCCTCTCGCGCCGATCGCATCCTGATGGCGGGGCGTCATTCTGAAACGAGTTCTTGGCCCGGATGTAGATGATGTCCGGCCCCTGGCGATCCTTGTTGATGATGCCGTCGATATCTTCATCGCCGCTGCGCCCGATGGCCCGGCCCGCGTCCTGGCGGCTGCCTCCGTAGCCCATCTTGAGCAGCAACTCCACGACGAGTCTCTCGAGCAGGCTGGGCGAGACCGCACTTGCCTGTGCCGAGTACGTCGGGGGTGTCACGTGTCTCCGTTCAAGATCTGGTCCTGTTTGGACGGTGTTGTGCGGGGACGCGTGTTGTGAGTCTGTGTCCAGGAGCCAGCCACCTTTCGACCGGCGACGCTGCCGCACCCTTCGCTCCTAGGCTGGTCATACTCCACCCTAAGGCGGAGCCGGCGACAGGATGCGACAAGTAGGGTATCTTCATGATGAAGGTACGAGACGTGATCAGGCTGCTTTTCGAAGATGGCTGGTTCCAGGTGAGCCAGTCGGGAAGCCACCGCCAGTTCAAGCACCCAACCAAGGCCGGCCGGGTGACAATCGCCGGCAAGCCGGGACACGAGATCGCACCGGGGACGCTGCGCAGCATTGTGAGACAAGCCGGCATCAAGGTAGGACAACCATGAGAACAGTCGCGATAATCATCGAAAGAGCAGGTCGCAACTACTCTGCCTACGCCCCCGAAGTCCCCGGCTGCATAGCCACCGGAGCGTCGGCCAAGGAGGCCGAGGACAATATGCGGAGCGCCCTCGAGCTTCACCTGAAGGGCATGGCAGAGGACGGCCTCGAAATCGTGTCTGATGACGTCGTGGTACGAAAGGTCACACTGGCAACCAGGTGTAGAGAATGACAGATGCCGAGGGTGCATGGCTTGACGCACTGATAGCCTCGAAGGAAGACGAGCACCTCGAGTTCAAGGAGGCCAAGAACCACTTCGACTTCGAGAAGCTCGTCAAGTACTCGCGGCCCTAGCGAACGAGGGTGGTGGCCACACTGTGCTTGGTGTGACGGACGTCCGCCCGCGCAAAGTGGTAGGGACCACCTACTTCAACCCCGTGGAACGCACCACCGCTGGTCTGGTCCAACGACTCCACCTCAAGATCGAATGCACCGAAGTGGCTCACGCTGGCGGTAGGGTTCTTGTGTTCACTGTGCCCCCACATCCTGTCGGGCTTCCTATCGAGTACAAGGGAGCCTACTGGATGCGAGGCGGGGAAGAACTAACTCCGATGACGCCCGACCTTCTGTGCCGGATCTTCTCAGAAGCCAGTGTGGACTATTCGTCGGAGGTCTGCAGTAGGGCTAGTCTGAAAGACCTCTCTGATACGGCGATTACTACCCTTCGGGTGCGTTGGGCCGCGAGGTGCACCAACCGGAACATACTGGATGCTTCCAAGGATCAGCTACTGGAGGATTTGGGGCTACTTACGGATGGGGCAGTAACCATCGCAGCTCTCGTACTGTTGGGTAGTCAGGATGCACTTCGGCGCTACCTCCCACAAGCCGAAGTCGTCTTTGAGTACCGTGCGAGCGAGTCATCACTACCATTCCAGCAACGACGGGAGTATCGCGAGGACTTTCTGTCCTTTGGCGAAGACCTATGGGAGACCATAAACCTGCGCAATGAGATCTACCAGTACCAAGAAGGCTTGTTCATGCGCGAGATCCCGACATTCAACGAGGCCGTCGTTCGTGAGGCTGTGCTTAACGCTATCAGCCATCGCGACTATCGTCTCGCTGAGTCCATCTTTGTACGCCAGTACCCCCGCAAGCTCGAGATTGTGAGTCCAGGCGGATTTCCTCCGGGAATCGAAACGTTCGAACATCCTATGGCGCCAGTCTCCCCGCAACCGGAGGATTGCCGAAGTGCTTGCCAAATGCGGCCTCGTGGAACGGTCCGGACAAGGCGCGGACCGGATGTTCGAGGAGTGCGCGAAGGAGAGCAAACCATTCCCAAGAATCCGCGTAAAGAATCAGCGCCCCGATGGGGTACCCCCGGACCAATGAGGCGACCAACTGCATCTTCTGGTCATCTGACCATACCGGCGTGCGCTGGAACCTGGGAATCTCCACGATGAACTCGCCGGCGTGGTTACGCGCATCCACCAGTTCTCGAACCTCATGCGTGCGCTGCTGTGTGCCCAAGTCAGAACCCCTTCACTCAAATGCGTCCCGAAGCCACTCGACTCACGCTAGCACACAGGGGGGACGGCATCCGTTGGGCGGCCCGAGTTCGGCTCGAAGACGTTGCCCAAGTCGAAGCTCAAGCAGCCGCACCCGTGCCTTCCTTCTCGTACCACGCCTGGTCAGGCTGTCTTGAGAGTGCAGTTCGGTGACGATGCCACACTTCACGCGTTTCTCGAAGGCGGTGTAGGTCTGCTCGGGGGTAAGGTAGTCCAACGCCCTTGATAGTCGGGGCCGTCTGACTTCGGCTTGGTACGCGGCTCATCAATCTGAATCGTCAGCGGAATTGGGAAGTCGGCACCGATGATTGCTGCTTCTCCGGGCCGCAGATTGGGTAGAAATGCGGAGGCCGCACGATCAATCTCCCCGCAGGCGCGCTCCACCACTTCGCGGTCGCTGTCGTTGGTCAGCCGATGCACAATCAGTGTGCCCATTTGGCTGAGCACCCCCTCTGTGATATCACGAGGGCGTTGGCTCGCAAGACAGATATTTAGACCGTACTTGCGGCCTTCTTTGGCGATCAACTCGAAAGCATCCAGCTTGGCCGCGTAGTCCTCGGCCCCAATTTGTCGGCCCAGGAAGTTGTGGGCCTCGTCTACCATGACGAGCGTCGGTCGGTCTCGAAACGTACCCGCCCTCGCTTTTGTCAGCAGGTGACGGCCAATGACATTCGCGATGATCTCGCGCGCATGATACTCATAACCGATGCCCCCCATGCAAATCCGCAGAAGCCTCACGTCTCGGGCAACGAACTCGTCGATTAGGGAGGCTCACCCGGCGCTCGATCAGCATCGAAGACACACTCAAATGCCGGAGATGTCAGGACTGCGTTGATACGCGAGAATAGCCGCGAGACAGTTCGCATAGCTTCCGTCGTCAGGTCCGCCCCATCTTGTCGAATCCGGCGCCCTCGAATTCCCCCCATTCGGCCACACGCATTCCTGCTCGATCTGGGCCACCAAGTGGCAGACATCAAATGGCTGTCGCGGGTCGTCAAGCAGCGACGAAACCTCCGGGGCCAGCTCAGCATCCAAAACCGGCTGCTTGAGTTGATCGTGCTTGCGAATCTTCCCGTCGGGTGCAAGATCGGGCCGAATCGTTGCTAGTCGCAAGCTCCTCATGGCCGCCCGCAACTTCGGCCCCTGCACCTTCCCAGCAGGCTCAAACAGCGCCACGAAGTCCGATTCCAAGAAGCTCGTCGGCGGGAGGGAACACGCCACCGAACTCTGACCCTTTTCGAACGGCTCGCCCAGATGACAGTGGGAAATCCCATCACCGTCGAACTTTCTGTACTCCCCGGTGGCGTCAATCAGAATAAGTTTCGCCTTGTGCCTGATGCATTCCTCGATGATTCGCGCCATGGTCCAACTCTTACCGCCCCCTGTCGTCCCCAGAATCGCGCAGTGACGTCCGAACAGGCGCTCTGGCTTCACGGAGACGAGACTTTCGTGGGCAGCGTCAATCGCCCCAGATTCAGAGTGACTGGTTCGTCGCCAACTCCCTCTGGCTCCATCAGTCTAGGCAATAGCGCGATGAATCGATGAGGCGCTGCGTAGATGCGATCCCCGAGACGCGGGTAGGCATCAACGCCCGGGGTGACCAGCAGGTCATCCATACGAATTGAACCGAGAAGCTGGACTTGTCCCAGTGCGTCCAAATCGCTGCTGCCAACGAAATCGCGCCCGACAGAGCGGCGCTCCGGTTCGTGAAGACGAATCTCCTTGATACGGCCCAGGAGCACGCTGCGCTGTCCTTCTATCAAAACGAATTCGCCGACCTCGCCACGCCCATATCGCCCGCCAGCGAAATGGGCACCGCTGGGCTGACCAGCCTCGCTTAGGTTGACGCCTACCGTCCATGCGGTCACCGAACACGCGACACCGAGGAACAGTTCAGGACGAAGAAGCCCCTTGGGAAAGGCTTGGTCAATGTCGAGCTTGCTCACGGTTCCCTCGCCACGCTTCTGATTGCTTGCACAAGAGCGTCCGCGGGCGTCAGCGACTTCAAATCAGGGAGCATCGGGGCAAAATCCTCGAATGACGCTTCTACAAACCAAACGTCCTCGCCGCGCGCGCCAAGTTCGAAAAGGCGCTTCCAGTACCGATTGCCGTTGGTCTCGTTGGCCCTCGCCTGAGGATCCACCACGACAAGTCGCAAGTGCGGATTTGACTCCACCGCGGCCAACAGCGGTTCGGCCAGATGATTGTCATTAAAGCCGAAGCCGAGAGCGAGGAGACAGGTGCTCGGTTCGCGAACCGCGGCGAGGTATTGCGCCATTGCCTCGAGATGGGGCTGAACGAAGCTCTGCTGATATTTCCCGATTGCCGGATAGATCAGGCAGGCCTCCGCAGGTGTTGGTCTTTGTTCCTCGTAGATCGTTCCGTCATCACGCCTTGCCCAGTTGACCGATCCATGTAGCTTGTACAGTATGAACACCCCCTCAAGGTAGTGCCCAAGATCATCACTGGTGCGCGGCCGTCGGATAATGTCGTAGGTGAAGAAGCGCGGATCGTAGCGGCGAGGAGCGGCGAAAGAGAATCCGTCCAGCGCAACCCCGCCCAACTCAGCGGCGGCGCGTTCAAAGCACAGGTCATAGTTCGTGGTGAACACCCGCAGACGCTGATCTCGGACCCGGCGACGGGAGAGCCGGTGAAGAAGGGTCTTGTGAGTCCCAAGGAGAGTTGGGTCAAGAAACGCCGTGCACTCATCGAGAATCACCTGCTTGCTTGACTCGAGGAACTTGCTGACCACCGAATCCTGCTTGACCTGTAGGAAGGCTTCAACCTTGGACAGAAAGAGTTCGATGTCGTGATTCGTAAGATCATGGTTGACCTTCTCAGCCACCGCTTTCGCGCTCGCTGTCGCCGCTTCACCGACTGCGCCATTCCACAAATCCATCATTGAGGGACCACCGGCAGCGCGCGAACACCCACACCCGGCGAGGACGACAAGGTTCCGCATCTGCACGGAAGCGAGGAGCACATTCTTTATGTCATCTTGGGCCCGGCGGACCTCATCGCGCGCATTGTCGTTGGCGTCAGGAACCTTCAATCCACGCCAATGGTCGGTGCCTGGTGCTCGAAATGCGGGCTGTTCTGGCCCCTGTTCTGCTGCCGACATGTTCCCCAACTCCTATTTCCGCTTCCTACACCCCCCGGGACTTGCGTGGACCATCGTCGCAAACCCGGCTCGAGCACAACGGGCCAATCCCAAACGTGAGCGGCTTACGTGCATCGCAGCAACCATGCGGCAGAGCGGATTGCTCCATGAGCTTGTTCGACATCAGCGGGTGGGGTGAGCTATGTGCCATCTTGAGCGAGAATGTCGTCCTCTTGGTCTGCGTCAATGACGTCCTCGACTTGGCCAGTCTTGAGTTGGATTTGTGCCTGATGAAGCGAGTTCGCGTAGTACTCTTCTGCGGCCTTCCATGATCGGAAGATGCGACATCTAATCTTTGACACGAAGATCTGCGGTTCCAGGGCGAGGAACAGACCCGTGGTACTGGCAATGCTATCGAAAATCCGTCGTCGGAGTGGGTGATCGTGGGGAAGAAGGCCAGGATTGAAATTGTCAAACACGAAGTTCCTAATCGACTCTTTCACTCCCCGCCAAATGCACGCTTCCACCTCAACCGTCTTCTTTGTAGCCCTCTTGTCATACTGCAGGGGTGGACCAGCAGCGTTCATTTCCTTGAGCAGAGCTTTGGAGCCTTCGAAGAAGAGTGATTCCGAAATCAGCACCACGTCAACGTCAGATGTCTCCGCGAATGGCTGACCGAACTTGTGCGCAGACGGGCTGAATCCCAGCCGAGCGCTGCCCACAATGCACACGTCTTGCGAACCCAAGCCAAACTCAGAGGCGACCTGTTCCTTGAAGATGATGTACTTCATGGGACTGCTGTGAAACACGAATGGAGTTCCGTCGAGAAGAAAGACCCGCGCGAGGATTTGATGATGATCCAAGCCGACTACCAGAGAGCGGAAGACCTCGGCTTCGGGAATCCCCCCGGCCTTAATGGCACTGAGGAGTTTCGCTTCCTCACCTTGCTTGTGACCGCCCTCAGCTGCCATCGCCACCCTCAATTGCCATCGCCATCGCCTCCACCGTCGGCCAAATAGTGGCCATCAGCCCTGCGCGAGCCAACCGGGGCAACACTTGGCGCCTACACACCACCCGTCCCGAGTCTCATGGTGCCCCCCTCCAGCGTGACCGAAGCGTGGCGCGGGAACTGGGAACACTCACCGCAGTTTCATGACTATACAGACTGTATCTGTCGCTCCACGGCGCGTCAAGCCGCTACGTAGACCCTACCTCTCAAAGAATGAGGGGGCGCCTTTCGGCGCCCCCAAAGGAAACGAACAAGGATTTGACCAGAGCCCGGCGGTTGAACGTCGACTCCGGGCGTCGCACCAAGAGGCGGGTGTACCTGGCCGCCCCTACAACTCGTCCGGCAACCCCTTCAACTCCGCCAGCGAGAACACCGGCCCGTCCACACAAACGTACTTGGGCCCCACGTTGCACCGCCCGCAGATCCCAATCCCGCACTTCATGCGTTTTTCGAGGGTGGTGTAGGTCTGCTCAGGCGTGAATCCCAGCTTCCCGAAGCTGATGAGGGCGTACTTGATCATGATGGGTGGGCCGCAGGTGATGGCTATCGTGTTCTCGGGCTTCGGAGCCATGCGCTCCAGCACCGTCGGCACCATGCCCACGTCGCACTGCCATCCGTCGCACTCGCGGTCGATGGTGAGCACCAGCTCGATGTCCTTGCGCTTCTGCCACTCCTCCACGTCATACCAGTAGGTGAAGTTGGTGGGGTGTGTCGCGCCGTAGAGGATGGAGATGCCGGCGTAGTCGGCGCGGTGCTCCAGGGTGTATTCGATGGTGGCCTTAAGAGCCGCCGAGCCGATGCCGCCCAGGACGTAGAGGATCCTCTTGCCCTTCCAGGCCTCCACCGGGAAGCCGCAGCCCATGGGGGCGCGGATGCCCACCTTGTCGCCCTCGGAAAGGTTGTGCAGGGCCTTGGTGACCTCGCCGGCCTTCATCACCGAGAACTGGATGAACTCCTTCTCGCTCGGCTTGGAGCTGATGGCGAAGGTCGACTCGCCTATGCCGAAGATGCCCAGCTGGCCCACCTGGCCGGGGGCGAAGGTGAACTTCTCCTGCACCGCCGGATCGTCGAAGCGCATGCGGAAGGTCTTGATGGTCGGGGTCTCCTCGATGATCTTGACCACCGTGGCGATCTCGGGCAGGTAGGAGTTGCCGGCCAGCTTGCCGGCGCGAGCGGTCGTCGCCCCAGGGGTCACGTCGCCGATGGTGAGGCGGGTCTTGCCGTTGGCGGCCATCTAGCCCTCCTTCCCGTCGGTCGGGGCGGGCGCGGTCGGCGCCGCTCCGGCGGGCGTCGCGCCGCTCGCACGCCGGCGCGCAGTCCGCCACGGTGCGCACCGGGTCGCCGCCGCGGTGTCCGTCGCACCCGGCGCCCCCATCACCCGCACCACCTCGCGGATATCGATGCGCGTCGGGCAGTGCATGATGCAGCGACCGCAGCCCGAGCAGAGCAGGCTGTCGTATTTGTCGGGGTAGTACCAGAACTTGTGGCTGAAGCGGTTGCGGAACCGGTTCGACTTTGCCGCCCGCGGGTTGTGGCCCGAGGTCTCCTCGGTGTAGAGGGGATTGAAGCAGTTGTCCCACACCCGGTAGCGGTCGCCGGTGCTCTCCACCAGGGAGTCGTTGATGCTGAAGCAGTAGCAATTGGGACACACGTAGGTGCAGGTGCCGCAGGAGATGCAGCGCATGCCCAGGTCGTGCCAGTTCTGGTGCGCGATGTTGTCGTGCAGGTTGTCGCGGATGCCGTCGAGCGCGAAGGGCACGTCCACCTTGGTGGTCGCCTTGACCTTCACCTCGGCCGCCGCGGCGGTCTGAGCTTCGGTGGCGTCGGCGAGCACCGCAGATGCCGCCGCCAGCGCCGCCTCGCCCTTCTCGGTGAAAGCCTCCACCGTGAAGCCGCCCTCCACCTGGGTGAAGAGCGCGTCCACGCCTTCGTGCCCGGCCGGACAGCCGCCGATGGCCGTGCAGAAGCACGTCGAGCGCGGGTCGCGGCAGGTGAGCGCCAGCAGCGTGGTCGCCTCCCGCCGGGCGTTGTACAGCGGGTCGAAGTAGAAGCCGCCGTAGCCGCCGAACACCTGGTCCATCTGCACAAAGCCGCGGGCGTCGCAGGGGCGCAGGCCGAAGATCACCTGGGCCGGGGCCTCGTTCAGGGCTTCCACCGCCACCGTCTCGTGGGGGATGGCCGCCTCGCCCTCGGCGCCCTCAGGATCCGGTGCCATCTCGTAGCCGAACTTCAGATAGGTCTCGGTCTGCAGGAACACGCACTCCTTGGGCGACTGCTTGGCCAGCAGCACGTCCAGCTCGACGTCCTTGCCCTCCGCCCAGGGCTGGAACTGCACCACGCCGTCGGTCTTGATGGGCGCCACCACGCGCGCCTCTTGCGCGAGAGCCTTCAGGAAGGCCGGCAGCTGCATCAGAGACAAGAATTTGATCGCCATCGTCCCTCCTCTCAGTCGCCGAATTGGTCGGTCAGGTCGAACACCTGGAACACCGGCTTCTCACCGAGCTTGGTGCCCGGTTCAAAGCCGAACATGTCGTAGATCTCCTTGTTCATCTTGCGGTGCAGCAGCGACAGCGGGATCTCCACCGGACAGGCCCGGTCGCAGGCTCCGCACGACGGGCAACGGCCGGCCACGTGGAACATGTGCACCATCTGGAACAACAGGTTCTCCTTGGTGCCCACCTTCTGGCTCACCAGCTCCGGCTGACGCGAGCGGTTGACGCACTTGTCCCAGCACACGCACACCGGGCATACGTGGATGCAGGCGAAGCAGCGCACGCAGGTGGAGTAGACGCTCTCCAGCACCTGCTGCTTGGCGTCGTCGGAGAGGGTCTCGTAGACGGAAGATGTCGCTCCAGTCGGGCTTCGTGTGCTCGCGGTCGGGCTCGGGCACCAGCGGTCCGGCCACGTCGTCCGCGTAGATGGCGTTGGGGTAGCGGCAGGTACTGCACACATCGAGCAGCATCCCGTGTTTGGGAAAGTCTTTCGTCTCCCCTTGCCTGGTGGTGACGGTCACGGTGTCTCCGGAGCTGGAGATGTCCACCAGTTCGTCCGCGAACTGCTTCTCCAGCTTGCGCCGGTCGACGATGCCGTCACAGGGCACTCCCACCACGTACAGCTTCGCCTTGTCTACCAGCTCCTCCTGGAGCAGCGCCACCAGGGTGCGGCTGTCGCATCCCTTGACGCAGAGGCCTATCTTGGCATCGACAGGGTCGGGCATGTTGCGTTTGATGAAGGTCACCAGGTTGTGGTGGCACAGATCGTTCCAAACAAGTTGCTCCACCTGGGCCGGGTCTTTCACAAACGCCGGGATGACCTCCGAAGCGTTGTGACCCTGTTTCCAACCGATGAAGTAGTCCACGCGGCCGTCGGTGAGCGCCTTGGCGGCGAACTCGCGGATGTGGTCTTCGTCTCACAGGGCCCTCCCTTCACGAGGGCCGAGCTTCTCCACGCCGGCCACGAACTCGGTGACCACCTTCTGCCAGCGCTGGCCTTCGGAGGCCGAGACCCAGGTCCACTTGAAGCGCTCCTTGGGGATGCCCAGGTGGTGGATCATGCGCTCCAGCAGTTCGAACTTGCGCCGGGCGTAGTAGTTGCCTTCGGAGTAGTGGCAGTCACCGGGATGGCAGCCGCTGATGAGCACGCCGTCGGCGCCTTTCTCGAAGGCCTTGAGGGCGAACAGCGGGTCGATGCGTCCCGTGCAGGGCACCCGGACAAGGCGCAGGTTGGGCGGCTGCTTGAAACGGCCGACACCGGCGGTGTCGGCGCCGGCGTAGCTGCACCAGTTGCAGACGATGCCGATGATCTTGACCGGACGGTCGCCGGCCGCAGAGCGCCGGAGGCGCCGGGCGTCGCGGCCGCCTGGTGCGGCCCCCGAAGCGGCGCCGCTGGCTTGAGTTGTCGTTGTTTCAGCCATCTTCACCGCCTTCCTGTTGTTGATGGTTGGAGGACTTCTTCGATCTGGTCCAGGATGGCATCCGTGGGGAAGCCCTTCAGCGCGATGCAGTTGACCGGGCAGGTGGCCACGCAGACGCCGCAGCCCTGGCAGACCGTCTCGATCACGTGGCTCTTGAACTCGCCGTTGCGCTGCTCCTGCTTCTCGGGAGCGCTGAACGGGCAGACCTCGATGCACTTCCAGCACGACACACAGTTCTTCTGCTCGACTATGGCGATCATGGGGCTGGTCTTGAGCTTGTCGTGCGACAGCAGGCCGACGACCTTGGAAGCGGTGCCGCTCGCCTGGGCCACCGTGGCCGGGATGTCCTTGGGCGCCTGGCAGGCGCCGGCCAGGAAGACGCCGGCGGTATTGGTCTCCACGGGGCGCAGCTTGGGATGGCCCTCTTTGAGAAAGCCAAACTCGTCGTAGCTGATGTTGAGCTTCTGGGCCAGCTCTTTGGCGCCGGGAGCGGCCTGGATGCCGGTGGCCAGCACCACCAGGTCGGCGGCGATCTCCACCTGCTCGCCCAGCAGGGTGTCCGACCCGCGCACCATGACCTTGCCGTCCTGCTCGTAGAGCTTGGAGACGCGGCCCCGCACGTACTTGACGCCATACTCCGTCTGCACGCGCTTGATGAACTCCTCGTAGCCCTTGCCGGTAGCGCGGATGTCGATGTAGAACACGTAGACCTCGGTGCCCATGCCCACATGGTCTTTGGTCAGCAGCGCCTGCTTGGCCGTATACATGCAGCACACGCTGGAGCAGTAGGGCCGGTTCACCGATTCGTCCCGGGAGCCCACGCACTGGATGAACACCACCGTCTTCGGGTCTTCGCCGTTGGAGAGACGGTGCACGTGGCCGCCGGAGGGGCCGGAGGCGTTCAGCATCCGCTCGTACTGCAGTCCGGAGATGACGTCCTTGATCTTGCCCGAGCCGTATTCGTGGTAGTGCTCTTCCCAGGGGAAGACGTCCAGGCCGGTGGCCACCACGATGGCGCCGAACTTCTTCTCGACTATCTCTTCCTTCTGGTCGTAGTCGATGGCGTCGGCGGGACAGACCTTCTCGCACACCCGGCACTTGCCCTGGGTGAACCAGCGGCAGTAGTCCACCTGGATGGCGGCCCGCTTGGGCACCGCCTGCGGGAAGGGGATGTAGATGGCCTTGGTGGGCTCCAACCGGACGTTGAACGAGTCGGGAGCTTTCGCGGGACATTTTTGAACGCAGAGTTCGCATCCGATGCACTTGGTCCAGTCGACCATGGAGGCTTTCTTGCGGATATCCACGGTGAAGTTGCCCACATAGCCGGCGACTTTGTCGATCTCGCAGTAGGCCATGAGCGTGATGTTCTCGTGCTGGGCACAGTCGACCATGCGCGGAGTGAGGATGCAGGCCGAGCAGTCGATGGTGGGGAAGGTCTTGTCGAGCTTGGCCATGACCCCGCCGATGGTGGTCTCCTTCTCGACGATGGTGACCTTGAGGCCCGCGTCGGCCAGATCGAGCGCGGCCTGGATGCCCGCGACCCCGCCGCCGATGACCAGCACGTCTTTGTTGACCTCCACCTCGTTGGCCCAGAGAGGCTCGAGCTGGCGGGCCTTGGCGACGGACATCTTGATGATGTCCCAGGCCTTCTCGGTGCCCACCGGCTTGTCTGGGTGGATCCAGGAGCAGTGCTCGCGGATGTTGGCCATCTCGAACAGGTAGGGGTTGAGACCGCCCTTGTCGACGCAGCGCCGGAAGGTGACCTCGTGCATGTGTGGCGAGCAGGCGGACACGACCACCCGGTCGAGCTTCTTGTCTTGGATGGCCTTCTGGATGGCGGCCTGCCCGGCTCGGAGCAGGTGTACAGATGTTCTCGGAGTGGACGACGTCCTTGAGGCTGAGGGCCCGCTTGGCTACCTCGGCCACGTCGACGGTGCCGGCGATATTGCGTGCCGCAGTGGCAGACGAAGACTCCTATCCTCATGGCGCCACCTCCGCGTCCGTGCCGGGCGTGGCTCCGGAGCCACTGGCGCCGCTGGGGTCGGCGCCGCGGCCGCGCGGCGGCCTTGGCGGCCCGCGCCGCCTCCTTGGCGGCGCGCGCCGCCTCCTTGGCAGCCTTCTCCGCAGCCTTGCGCTCTTCCTCAGCCTTGACGACGGCCGCCTCGGCGACCACCCGCTTGATCAGCGGCTCGGGGTCGACCACGTTCTTGTTCAGTTGCACGTCGGCGGCGCTGAGGCCCAAGGCCAGGCCCAGCACTTGCGACAGGTAGAAAATGGGCACCTTGTAGTCGGTGCCCAGGAAGCTGTTGATCTGCGCCTGCTTCAGATCGAGGTTGACGTGGCAGAGCGGGCAGCACACCACGATGGCCTCGGCCCCAGCGGCCAGCGCCTGCTCGATGACCTTGCCGCTCAGCCGCCGCTGGATCTCGGCCTTGGGCATGCCCACGCTGGCGCCGCAGCACTCGGTCTTGTAGTTCCACCACTTGACGTCGGCGCCGGCGGCCTGCAGCAGCAGGTCCATCTTCATGGGCTGCTCGTTGTCGCACTCGTTGGTGAGGTCGCTCGGCCGGCCCAGAAGGCAGCCGTAGTACGGCACCACCTTGAGCTGCGAGAGGTCGGTCTTGACCAGCGAGGCGATCTTCTCCTCGCCCACGAAGTTCACCAGGTATTCGGGAAGAGAGTAGACCATGACCTTGCCGTCGTAGGGCTTGTCGAGCACCTCGTTGACCTCGGCCCGGAAGGCGTCGTCGGTGTGGATCTCTATCTGCGCGTTCTTCTCGCGCTGGTAGCAGGAGGGGCAGGGAGCCAGCAACTCGTCGCCCACCTCGGCCGCCTGGCGCAGGTTGCGCGCGGCCAGGGACTGAGCCAGCAGGTGGTCCATCATGTGAGCGGGGGTGGAGCCGCAGCACGTCCAGTCCGGCACTTCCTTGTACTCCACGCCAAGAACAGCGAGCACCTTGCGGGTGGAGACGTCGAACTCGCCCGACGACTTGTGCAGAGAGCAACCGGGGTAGTAAGCGAGGCTCATGCCGCCACCTCGCCTTTGCCGGCGCCGCCCGACGCCGCGCTGGGCGCGCCGTGCGCGCCTCCCGGCGCCGCGGCCGCGGCCGCCCCGGCCGCGTCAGCGGAGGCCTGTGCCCGCGCCTTGGCCTCGGCCTTCTCGTAAGCCTGGGCCTTAGCCATAGTCTTCTTGTAGATGCGGCTGACCTCCGCGGTGCCCTTGGCTCGGCGCGGGATGAACGAAAGCTTCCGCTTAGTCACCATGGGCACCATCAGGCCCATGTCACCCATGGCCATCTTGGGATTCATAGTCCCGGTGTAGAACATGGCCATCATTAGGAACTCGGGCAGCCTGCCAAAGCGGGCCACCGCTCCCATGAAGGCCTTGTTGAAGGTATTGGCGTGCTCGGGGACGTCTCGCCCCTGGGCGACAGCGATGGTCTTGAGATCTTCAAAAATGCCGGCGATATCGATGTTGCGCGGGCAACGCGCCGTGCAGGTGAGGCACTGGACGCACAACTGGACCGCCTTGGAGTCCAGCACCCGCTCGACCAAGCCCACTTGGAGCAGCCGCATGATCTGGTTGGGAGTGTAGTCAAAAGTGAAAGCGGCCGGGCAACCTGCGGAGCAATTGCCGCACTGGTAACACTCGCGGACATCAGCCTGCACCCTTTTGACCAATTTCTCCCGATAGAACGCTGCTTGCTCTGCGTCGTATCGGATCAATCCAACCCTCCTAAAACGACCGACTGCTACTGGTCCTCCTGAGCAAGTGCGACCAGCAGCCGTTGGTCCAGAAGATAGGAGGGCTGGCGCGATGCACCAGGCGGCCAGTATATCATTGGGGACTTTTTGTTCGGGGTACAGTGCGGGTCGACAGCGAGGCGCATAGCCCCCTCGCAAGCCCTTGCGGGGCCGCCGAGGGGGCGCTCGTCAAGCCCTTAGCTACAAGGTGAAGTCCTTGTTCTCACCACCCAGATTCGGGTAGATATCCGCTATGGGGGAGTAGTCGGTGATCGGATTGCCCTCCAAGTACAGAGTCGCAAGCTTCGTCATGCCTGCCAAAGGAGAGAGGTCCGTAATCTGGTCGCCCTTGATCCACAGACTCTCCATCTGCGTCATGCCCGCGAGAGCGCTTATATCGGTGATCTTCTCATTGCCCCATATCCAAAGATCCTTCATGCCAGTCAGCCCCTCTAGCGGGCTTATGTCCGCGAGATTGCAGCAGGCCACGTAGAGGCATTCCAGCTTGGTCAGCCCAGACAACACGCTGATATCAATATCTTTGCCGTCGTCATATAGCGCCCAGTTGAGGTTCAGACTGGTGAGATTGGGGAAGTACGCAAGGTCCGAGATGTCCTTGACTCTCGCTATGGGAACGCCACCCTCCATCTGAAGGTCCAGCTGAGTGACTGCCTGGGCCTCGGTCACCGTGACGTCACCCTCGGGCTTGTTCATCGCCTTGCGTACCAAGCCCTCGAGCACCGTGTCTGTGAATACAACGGGCGACACGGGGTCAGCGGGCGATATGACATCGGTGGTGACAGCGGAGACAGAAGTGGCGGTCTCGTCGGTCGCACCCGAACCACATGCAGTTGACCCTATTGCAACCAGCGTGATCAGCGCGACAACCAGCAGCATTTTCTTCATGGACCATCCTTCCTTGCGTTTACAGTGCGACAAAGCTCACAGCTCACCACTGTAGCAGTAGCGGCAGGGACCCCTCGACTCAAAGAGAACCCCGCGACCCGCGAAGATTCTTCATGCGACTACTCTTTTGCCAGCAACGCGCGCGCCGCCGAGACGCGCCCGCGTTGGGTGATTACCACTGGCTCTTTCGACGCCGTCACTCGTTTGATGACGCCGGCGGTGTCTTGGCGAAGATCGGAGATGGGTATGATCTCGGGCAAAGCAGTCATTGAAAGCATCTCTTATGGTACGTGCAATGGTACCGCTGGACAGTCACCAATCCGTCAGATCGACACTCTCAGCTTAAGCCCCAAAGACCGGAGGACCTTCTGCACCGTCGCGAATTCCGGATTGCCCTGCTCCGACAGCGCCTTGTACAGGCTCTCGCGCCCCAGCCCTGTGTCGCGAGACACTTGGGTCATGCCCTTGGCCCTGGCTACGTCGCCGAGGGCAGCAAGGAGTAGTTCCTGGTCGTCCTCCTCTAGAACCGCGTTGAGATAGCCGACGATCTCCTCGTCGGAGTTCAGGTAGCGTGTGACATCCCAGCGACGAAGCTTGATCTTGGTCTCTCCCTGAGTCTCCACTCTGCTCACATCCAACCCTCCATTGCCTCCCGGACCAGCCGCCTCGCTCGCGCGATGTCTCGCGCCTGGCTGGCCTTGTCGCCGCCGGCCAGAAGAAGGATCACGGCCCCACCTTGCCGGGTGAAGTACACGCGATATCCCGGCCCGTAGTCGATGCGAAGTTCATACGCGCCGCCTCCCACCGACTGGAAGTCGCCTGGGTTCCCGAGTATGAGGCGCCGCACTCGCGCCTCGATCCGCTGGCGTGCTTCCCGGTCTCGAAGTGCTTCGAACCAGCGCCAGTATTCGCTTGTCTCGATGATCTCGAACATCTGTATTGTATCCCATAAGATACGGGCGCGCAATCAGCGCCCGGTTGGGGTTCCCTGGACACTGATTGTGCAGAGGGCGCGAAGGCGGAGAGTCAGTCGTTGGACTGACCTTGGAGACCCCGCTGGGTCGGGTCGACGCGGCGGTCAGGCGTGGCTCCGCCTGCCCCAGACGATGCACCAGTCAGATGCGAGCCGGTTCGATCAGCGGAGCGGCACCCCGGCAGCTGTCTTGACCATCTCCAGGAAGTACTCGTGCAGCCGAGTGTCGTCGCTCAGTTCGGGGTGAAAGGCCACAGCCATCATCTGGCCCTGCCGCACACCGACGATGTGGTCGCCACACCTTGCTATGACCTCCACCCCGGGGCCGACCTCTTCAACCCACGGAGCGCGTATGAAGATGCCGTGAAAGTCGTCGCAGGGTCGGCGCGCGGCGGCGCCAGGCGCGGGCGCCGCGGGCGTTGCGGCCGCCGCGGGCGCCGCGCCGCCGGCCGCGGCCCCTCCGGCCCCGGCCGCCCCCAGGCTGAGCTCCACCGGACCCTCAAAGCTGCGCGACTGCCGCCCGAAGGCGTTGCGGCGCACGGTGATGTCCATCACCTGCAGCAAGGGTTGCTCGCCGTCGGTGGTGTGTTTGGCCAACATGATGAGTCCGGCACAGGTACCGAACACCGGATGATTCTTGACAAAATCGCGCAGCGGCTCCATCAGCTTGTACGTCCTCCAGGAGCAGGCCGATGGTGGTGCTCTCGCCGCCGGGGATCATGAGGCCGTCCAGCCCCTCCAGGTCGCGCGGTAGACGGACCTCGGTCACCTTGGCGCCGAGCCCGCGCAGCATGCGCACGTGCTCGCGAAAAGCGCCTTGTAGCGCAAGGACTCCTACACGAGGCTGCGCCCCAGTGGGCGGAACGGTGCCGCTCGAGCCGGCCGTGTCGGGCGAGGGAGTGCCGCCGGCCACGCTACCAGCCGCGGTGCTGGATGAGCTTCTCCGGGTCGATCTGGCCGATCTCGAGGCCCGGCATGGCGTCGCCCAGTCCTTGGGAGACCTCAGCCAGGATCTTGGCGTCCTGATAGTGCGTGGTGGCCTGCACGATGGCCTTGGCCCTGCCGGCCGGATCGGCGCTCTTGAAGATGCCCGAGCCCACGAAGACGCCATCGGCGCCCAGCTGCATCATGAGGGCCGCGTCAGCCGGCGTGGCGATGCCGCCCGCCGAGAAGTTGACCACCGGCAGCGTGCCGTTCTTGGCCACCCAAGCGACCAAGTCGTAAGGCGCCCGATGTTCCTTGGCCATGGCGAAGAGCTCGTCCTCATCCATGGCTGTGAGAGCCTTCATCTCGCCCACGATGGTGCGCATGTGCCGCACGGCCTCCACCACGTTGCCGGTGCCGGCCTCGCCCTTGGTGCGGATCATGGCCGCGCCTTCGCTGATGCGGCGCAGAGCTTCGCCCAAGTTGGTAGCCCCGCACACGAAAGGCACGGTGAACTTCCACTTGTTGATGTGGTGGGACTCGTCGGCGGGAGTGAGCACTTCGCTCTCGTCGATGTAGTCGATCTCCAACGCTTCGAGTATCTGCGCCTCGACGAAGTGTCCGATACGGGCCTTGGCCATGACCGGGATGCTCACGGCCTTCTGGATGGCCACGATCATCTCGGGATCGGACATGCGGGCTACGCCGCCATCCCTGCGTATATCTGCGGGCACGCGCTCCAGAGCCATGACGGCGCAGGCGCCCGCCTCCTCGGCGATGCGGGCCTGCTCAGCGGTGGTGACGTCCATGATGACCCCGCCCTTGAGCATCTCGGCGAGACCCGTCTTGACTCTAAGTGTTCCTTCTTCTCTCATGACCGACCCTTCCGTGCAATTTAGGCCGTCTATGATACATCCGCCCCGCCCGGCGCGCCGCCGGCCGCGTCATGCGCTCTCACCTCCAGCAAAGACCGTATCGCCTCGGCTTGGTCTCGCCGCAACATCGCGGTGGTCAGGTCGCCTTGATCCTCGAAAGCGGTGGCCTCGATCTCAAGGGCTTGTTGCAGGAGCGCGAGGACGCGAGCGTCCACCTCAGCCAGTCTCAGCAGTGCGCCCAGACTCTGGGGGGCCAGATTCGAAGCCATGGCCGGATCCATGGACAACGCCAGGCCTATGGACTCACCGGCGACCTCGGGGCGCTCCTCTGGGTCCTTGACGCCGAGCTTGCCCAAGGCCGTTCTTATCATTGCACCCAACTGCTCGATAAGGCGCAGGATGTAGTCATTCTCTTGTCGCAACAGGTGGTCCCCCTACTACTGACTTACGCGATACTCTCCACCAGGCTGTAGTCGGTGCGCCGCTGCGCGGGGACGAACCCGGCCCCCCGGATGGCATGGATGAGATCGGCGCTGTTGGCCTGGACACTGAGGCCCGTAGCGGCCACCACGTTTTCCTCGATCATGGTGCTGCCCAGATCGTCGGCGCCAAAGCGCAGGGCCACCTGGCCCATCTTAAGACCCTGCGTGACCCACGAGGCCTGGATGTGGGGGATGTTGTCGAGGTATAGGCGGGAAACGGCCACCATCATGAGGTACTCCACTCCGGTGACCGGCCCGTAGATCCCCTCCAGCGCCGTATTCCCCGACTGGAAGCTCCAGGGGATGAAGGCCCGGAATCCGCCGGTCTCGTCCTGCAGCTCGCGGATGACGCGGAGGTGCTCCACCCGGTCCTCAAGCGTCTCCACGCTGCCGAACATCATGGTGGCCGTGCCGGGTATCCCCTGCAGATGGGCCTCGCGCATCACCTGCAGCCACGCCTTGGTGTCGGCCTTGCCCGGAGCCACCTGCCGGCGCACGCGGTCCACCAGGATCTCGGCCCCGCCACCGGGCAGCGAGTCCAACCCGGCCGCTTGCAGCCGCCGCAAGGTCTCGGCCGTGGTCAGTCCGCTCACCTGGGCGATGTGGACGATCTCGGGCGCCGAAAGCGAGTGGATGGTGATGTCGAAGCGCTCCTTGATCGAGCGAAACATGTCTTCGTAGTAGGCGATGTCCAGATCGGGATGCAGTCCGCCCTGCATCATCACCGCCGTGCCGCCTAGGTCGAGTGTCTCCTGGATCTTGGCGTGCAGGACGCCTTGGGAAAGCACGTAGGCCTCTGGCGAACCGGGGGCGCAGTAGAAGGCGCAGAACCGGCAACCCGAGGTGCAGACGTTGGTGAAGTTGATGTTGCGGTCGACGATGAAAGTGGCCAGATTGCCCGGCACGGTGCGCTCGCGCACTTCGTGGGCTCGCGCCCCCACTTCGAGCAGGTCGTGCGAGCGCAGCAGCTCCAGGGCCTCACGCTCGGTCATCCGGGTCATGAGGCTGCCGCCCCATCAGGCGCCGCGGTGGGCCCCACGGGCCCGCCGGCTCCGGCCGTGGCCGGGGACGGCGCGGGCGCCGCGCCGCCTGTCGCGGCGCCCTTCGCGCTGGCGTACTCGTCGATGAAGCGCAACTCCGGCACTTCGGCCAGTTCACCGGCCTGGTGAGCCAGCTCATAGAAGCGCAGCAAACCCCGCTGGTACTCAGGAGCGAAGCCGTAGTGAAGTAGAGCGAAGTAGCGGGTCAGGCTCTCCCGGTCGTAGTGGTAGCTCGCCAAGGCCGCGTCAACCACCTCGCCCGGGTGCTCGCTCCCGTAGTCCATGCAGGCCACCAGTTCCGTCTCGGCAGCCGAGACCTCAGGCCCGTGAGCGCGGGCGAACTCCTCACGGGTCGCCCAGACCGCGTACACCATGGGCAGCCCGGTCCAGTCCTGCCACAGCGCCCCCAGATCGTGACATACCGCCCCCCGCAGGGGGAAGTGCAGGGCGTCCAGCGCCTGGTCGCCGATGAGAAGCACGGCGTCACCCTGGTCGAGCGCAGCGGCCACAGGACCGGTGAGGTCGTGGTACTCCACCTCCTTGGCAAGCCGCAGCTTGAAGATGGTCTTCAACAAGGCCACCGCGGTGGCGCTCTGCGGGGTGAGGGCCACGCGTCTCACCCGGGCCAGCGGCCCGCGAGTGACCAACTGGATGCTGTCCACCGCGCCCTGCGACGAGATGCTCACGTGGCGCGACACCAGCAGCTCCCGGTGATTCCGAGCGTAGGCGATAGAGCTGATGGGGCCAAGGTCGATGTCGCCCGCCAGCAGCATACGGTTCAGATCGGTCGGCACCCCGGGAAAGAACTCGAGACCTGGCCGGCCCGGCAGGTCGAGAAGCCGCTCTTCGGCCAGAACGCCGCGCTGTTGCAGGCCGTGGTACAGCGGATAGCAGTTCAGAAACTCGATGTGGCCCACCCTCACGGTCATGACGCCCCCTCGGCGGCGCCCGGCGCGGCCCCGGCGCCATCCCCAGGCTCGCAGCGCCGCAGCACTCGATAGAGAGCGTCGCGCTCCACCGCTGTCCGGCCCGTGGCCTGGATCACCCGCACGAGCTCCGCCTTGGGCACCACCTGTCCATGCTCCGCTCCCGACAGCAGCGAGATCACTTCTTCCACCACCGTGCCGTCCATATCGTTGGCGCCGAAGAACAGTGCGGTCTGGGCCAGCTTCAGCCCGGTCATGATCCAGTACGTCTTGATGTGGGCGAAGTTGTCAAGCAACAAGCGGGACACCGCGAGCGTCTTCAGATCGTCGGTGCCCGTGGTTGCGGGGAGATGCGCAAGGGCGCTGTTCTTGGGTTGGAAAGCCAGAGGGATGAAGGCTTGGAAGCCGCCCGTCTCGCCCTGAACCGCGCGGAGCCGCAGCAGGTGGTCCACCCGGTCCGCGTAGGTCTCCACGTGCCCGTAGAGCATGGTGGCGTTGGTCTTCAACCCCAGTCCGTGAGCCAGCTTGTGGATCTCCAGCCATCGCTCTCCCGAGATCTTGGCCGGGCACACGCGGGCACGCACCTCCGCCCCCAGGATCTCCGCCCCGCCGCCGGGCATGCTGTCCAAACCGGCGGTCTTGAGATCGCGCAACACCGCTTCCGTCGTGACTCCCTCCGCTTGAGCAAAGCAGACTATCTCCGAGGCGGTGAATGCTTTTATGTGCACGTCGGGAGCAAGCTTCCGCACACCCGCCACCATCTCCCGGATAGCGGCATAAGGCAGGGATGGGTTCTCCCCACCCACGATGTGAATCTCGGTCGCGCCCTGCTCGACAGCCTCACGAGCCTTCTCCAGCACGTCGTCCACCGTGAGTGTGTATGCGCCCTCTTCTCCCTCTCCCCGGCTGAACGCGCAGAACAGGCAGCGGTTGCGACACACGTTGGTGTAGTTGATGTGCCGGTTGACCACGAAGTAGACGTCGTCGCCCACCTTGCGCCGGCGTGCCCCGTCGGCCAACCGCCCGACGCGCAACAGGTCTGGTGATTCGAACAAGGTAAGACCGTCGGCGGCGGATAGGCGCTCCCCTCGAGCTACCTTCTCTTCGACTGCGGTGAGAGGATCGAGATGCCTGCCGACAGGCATACTAGGCCAACCCGTAGTGAAGGGCGATGATGCTCCCGGCCAAGATCTCGTAGCGCACGTTGCGAAGCCCGGCATCTTCCATGAGCCCCTTCAGCGTGTCGGGGTCGGGGAACCGGCGCACCGAAGCGGGTAGATAGCTGTAGGCGGCTTCATTTCCGGCGGCGAGCTTGCCCAGCCTGGGTACGGCATGGCCGAACCAAAGATCGTAGAACTGCTTGAACACGGGGATGGTGGGCTGGGTGATCTCCAGACACACCACCCGGCCACCAGGCCGGCACACCCGCCGCATCTCGGCGAAGGCCCCGACGATGTCGGGCACATTGCGGATACCGAACCCCACGGTGCAGGCGTCGAAGCCCGCAGCCACGTCGCCCGCGGCAGCCCCGGCGCCTGCGGCAGCGGGAGCGGCCGCTCCAGAGGCAGCGCCGACCCCGTCGGGGAAGGGCAGGGCAAGCGCGTCGCCCGTGCGGAACTCCACATAGAGCTGATTGCGACCGCATTTATCCCGGGCGACGTCGAGCATCTCCTCGGAAACGTCCACTCCCACCACGCGGCCGTCCGATCCGATGGCCCTCCGCAGAGCGAAGGCAAAGTCACCGGTGCCGCAGCAGACGTCCAGTGCCGACGCCCCGGGGCCCACGCGGGCCAACATGACACCCAGCTCACGCCAACGATGATGGAGCCCGGCTGTCATGAGGTCGTTCAACCGGTCGTAGGTGCCGGCGATGCCGTCGAACATCTGCTTGATGCGGGCCGGCTCGGGCCAGGCATCCAAGCCGGTGCGGGCGGCCAAGCGCCCGCCGGCTTCCCCGCGCTCCTTGGTGTCAGTGTGCCCACTCACGGCACGTATAGCCCAAGCGTTGTGAAGAACAGAAAGACCACGCTGATGATCCCGTTCATAGTCATGAAGGCCACGCCCACTTTGCCCAGGTCGGCCTTGCGCATGAGCCAGTTCTCGTAGAAGAGCAGGAGCGCACATAGTCCGACCCCGAGATAGTAGACGAAGCCGGCGCCCTGCGCCCAGCCGGTCACGGCCAAAAGGACTACCGCCAAGACATGAAACAGCCTGGTGCTCCAGAGCCCGGCGCGCTCACCAAGATCGGCCGGGATGGAGTGCAGCCCCTGTTCCCGATCGATCTTGACGTCCATGAAGGCGTAGATCACGTCGAAGCCCGCGATCCACAGGCCCACCCCGGCTCCGAGGACGAAGGGCTCCCAGGTGACCTTGCCTGTGACCGCCACCCAGGCGCCGACCGGCCCCAGGCCGTCGGCGACGCCCAAGACCAGGTGGCACAGCCAGGTCCACCGCTTGGTAAAGGGGTAAATGACCATGGGGGCCACCACCACCGGCCAGAGGTAGCGGGTGATGACGGGCAGGTTGAACGTGGCCCAGATCAGCACTCCCAGCGAGACTAGGGCGAAGATACCCACCTGCCACCGCTTCAGCAGCCCCGCGGGGATCTCCCGTCCGGCAGTGCGAGGGTTGCGCGCGTCGATGCCCGCGTCGATGAGGCGGTTCAGAGCCATTCCGAAGCTCCGGGCGGCGACCATGGCCATGGTTATCCAGAACATGCGCCAAAAGCCTGGCACTTCCATCTCGGCCAAGAAGGCAGCCGCGTAGGCAAAGGGGAGCGCAAAGAGGGAGTGCTCGAACTTCACCAGCCTTGTGAAGCGGCGCGCGTAGGTGAGAGCCATGCCGATGCCCTAGCTGCCGGGGCCGCCGCTCCTGGCGACCGGCCCACCTAGACCCAAGCTGGGCCACAGTTCGTCGATGCGGGCCTTGATCTGCGGCGACATCTCCACATCGGGTGGCCATTCCCGGGGGTGCCCCTCTGCGGGGCCCTTCTTGGTGGCGTCGATGCCGATCTTGGCTCCCCAGAGAGGCTGCGGCGCCGAATGGTCGAGCACGTCGAGAGGTCCCTCGGTCACCACCACGTCCCGCCGCCAGTCCACGTTGTTGAACACCCGCCACGCCACCTGGGCGTAGTCATGCACGTCCACGTCGGCGTCCACCACCACGATGCACTTGCAGAACTGCATCTGCCCCGCTCCCCACAACGCATGCATCACCTTGCGCGCGTGCAGCGGATAGCGCTTGTCCATGGACACCAAGGCGCAGTTGTGGAAACCCCCTTCCTTGGGAAGGTCGAAGTCCACCAGTTCCGGGAGTGTGAAGCGCATGAGGGGCAGGAAGATCCGCTCGGTGGCCTTGCCCAGATAGGTGTCTTCCATAGGCGCCTGCCCCACGATGGTAGTGGAGTAGATGGGATCGCGCCGGTGCGTGATCGCGGTCAGATGAAGAACCGGGTACTGGTCGGCCAGGGAGTAGTAGCCGGTGTGATCCCCGAAGGGCCCTTCGGTGCGGGTCTCGTCCAGATCTATGTAGCCCTCCAACACGAACTCCGCGTGCGCCGGCACCTCGAGGTCCACCGTCTGGCACTTGACCATCTCCACCGCCTCTCCCCGCAAGAAGCCTGCGAAGAGCATCTCGTCCAGCGCCCCGGGGAGCGGCGCCGTGGCGGCGTAGGTCACCGCAGGGTCGGTGCCGATGGCCACCGCCGCTTCCATGCGGCCCGTCGAGCCGGCGTAGTGCTCGGCGCCATCCTTGTGTATGTGCCAATGCATGCCGGTGGTGCGGCCATCGAACACCTGCAGCCGGTACATACCCACGTTGCGTGCACCAGTCCGGGGATGACGGGTAAAGACCAAGGGGAGCGTGATGTAACGGCCGCCGTCCAGGGGCCAGCACTGGAGGATGGGAAGGGCCTGCAGATCGATTTGATCCCCGGTGAGCACCACCTCTTGGCAGGCGCCGTGCTTAACAGACCGCGTCTGCAAGGCGGCCAGGTCCTTGAGCCGGCCGAGAGCCCTCAGCTTGTCCATGGTGCTGCCAGGCACCTCCATGGCGATCAACTTCTCCACCCGGGCCGCCAGATCGTCGTATGATGCCGCCCGCAAAGCCAGGCACATGCGTTCGTGACTGCCGAACTGATTGACCAGCACAGGCACCGTGCTGCCCTTCGGGTGCGTGAACAGAAGCGCCGGTCCACCGGCCTTGCCCACCCGATCAGCGATCTCGGTGATCTCCAAGACGGGGTCGACGGGAGCGTCCACCACCGTGAGCAGACCCTTATCCCGCAGGAGAGCGATGTAGTCGCGCAGATCCTTCATAAGCGGGGGCCTCGACGCCCGGTCACAGGCCCGGGACCGGCTTCCCCGGCTCTCCCAGCACTTCACGATAGACCCGGATGGTGTCCTCGGCCGCCCTACTCCAAGGGAATAGCGACGATTGCCGCAGCCCCGCCCGGCGCAGGGAGCCCCTCAGATCAGGGTCGGTCAGCACCCGCACCACACAGTCCTCAAAGGCGTCCAGCGAGGTTGGGTTGAAAAGTAGCGCCGCCGAGCCGGTGACCTCAGGGAGCGACGACGAGTTCGACACCACGCAAGGGGTCCCGCAGGCCATGGCCTCGAGAGGCGGGAGGCCGAAACCCTCGTATAGCGACGGGAACACGAACACGTCGGCTGCCGAGTACACCGCCGGCAGGTCGTCGTCGGGAATGAAGCCGGGAAACAGCACATGCCCCTCCAGTCCCTGCTTGGCCACCTCTCCCAAGACCTTGTGATAGTCACCCCGCTTCTCCCCCGCCAGAACCAAAGCGGGCAGATCCGCCAACCGTCCGCGTAATCTCGCCCACGCCTGGACGAGAAAGATGAGGTTCTTCTCCGGCCGGAAGTCTCCAGCCCAGAACGCGAAACGCTCAGGCAGTGAGTGGCGGTTACGCGCAGCCAACAAGACCTTCTCGTCGGTCTGCGGACCGAACCGCGCCGAGACCCCGTTATGGATGACTCTCACCTTGGTCTGGTCTACGCCGGCGTAGACCCCCAGGGCCGAATAGAGGATCTGCGAAACACAAATCACCCGATGAGACTCTTCTATGCTGCGGTTGAAGTGCCGCCTCCAGCGCAGGCGGAGAAGCGGGGAGAGGGTGCCGGGGTAGAGAAAAGGCGCAACGTCATGAACGGTGGTCACAAGAGGCGCGGGAACCGGGGTGGGTGCCCAAGGGCTGGGCACGTGTAGAAGATCCACCTTCGACGCTCTGACGAGCGCCCGAAAGGCCGGACGGCCGTGAGGCGCGAGGATGTCCATGTTGGCCGACACGAGGGTGAAAGACTCGGCCCGCGGGATGCTACTCTTGGCTCGGTCCTCGCAGAAGACCACCGTTTCCAAGCCAGAATCAGCGAACTGCCTGAGCAAGTTGCGGGTATAGGTGCCGATACCGCCCCGGAGGGCGACGGCTCTTGCGTCGAAGCCTATCCGCACAAAGCCTCCAGTATGCGTTGATGAGGTCTCAAACGGCGGTCAAGTTATCTTCGCATATACCCGAAATAGGTGTATGGGACATGTGTGCTTCTTGCACTGCGCGGGAAGTGATTGTAGAATGTGTGCAGTTTTTCATCTTGAGCGAAGAGGCTGGCTGTGCTGAAAGGCGTCGACACACACGCGTGTGGCGAGGGCGGGGAAGCGGGCTCTATCCTGGCGAAGGCCAGGAATATCCTGGACGACCACAAACTCGACATAACCAAGGCATGGCTCGGCCGTATGGTCGGGCAGTTGGACGACCTTGAGGCCCTCGAGCGATTCCCCACCCAAGAAAGCATACGCACCTCGTTGGAACTCATAGAGGGGCTGACTAAGTGTCTCTCCGACGAGGGCGCCCTCGCGCAGTTTGACGAAGGTGGCCTCTACTACCAGCAAGCAGCCACTCTTGGCTTGTTGCAGCGCGACGACACCAGCACCATCGCTACCCTGTCCGACAGCCTTTGCGCCCTGGAGGATGCAATCTGGGACAGTCTGGCCAACGGACTCCGCCATCAAGACAAAGACCTGCTCCAGCTGGTCAGGGTGCTGCGCCTGGGCATCCATCGCATCATGACCGCGGCCTCCGAGGCTTATCACAAGCAGAGCAACGCGGAACTAAACAGGCTGGCCCATACGGACGCCCTTACCGGACTGTACAACCGGCGCTACTGGGAACCGGAACTGCAACGGTACACAGAGCTATACAAGCGGTACAGGCACCCCTTCGCCATCCTGATGCTCGATTTTGACAATCTCAAGTGGGTCAACGACACCTTCGGGCATGCGGCCGGCGACACGGCCCTCTCCCATCTGGCCACCGTCATGCGCATGAACATCCGCGATGTGGATATCCCCTGCCGCTTCGGAGGCGACGAGTTTCTCATTCTGATGCCAGAGGCTGACAAGAACGCTATCGAGATGGTCGGTCGACGCATCGCCGAGTCCATCAACAAGACCCGCTTCAAGCTCGGACGGTCCTTCGCCAGCCTGCAGGTAAGTTTTGGGGCTGCCGCGTGCCCTGAGGACGCGACGGAGGCTGATCTCCTTCTCAAAGAAGCCGACGCCAGTATGTATCGCGCCAAAGAGAAGAAGGGAGAACGGGGCGGCCAGGCTCAAGCCTCCGCTCCTTCGGCCACCTAGCGATCTCGGCCCGGCTCCGCGCACTCGTAAGCTTCGCCCCGCAGCGTCTCCACGGCGTGCTCTAGCGCCGGCGCGATCACCGCAAAATGCTCCCGGCAGGCTTTGGGGCTGCCGGGCATGTTGATGATCAGTGTCCTCCCCCGCACTGCCGCCACCGCCCGACTTAGCATCGCATGGGGTGTGATCTCAAGAGAGGCGGCGCGCATAGCCTCCACGAATCCTGGCGCCAGGCGATCGGCCACCACCCGGGTGGCCTCGGGGGTGCGATCGCGAGGAGCAAGACCGGTGCCGCCGGTGGTCAGGATTAGGTCGGTCTCACCGCCATCGGCGATGCTCCTCAAGACCCCCTCTATCCAAGCCTGATCGTCGGGGATCACCACCGGCTCGCCCACTTCGGCTCCCATCGCCCGCAACAAGGCCTGAAGCTCCGGTCCCGACGCATCCACGCGCTCTCCAGCGCTGGCCTTATCACTTAGAGTGACCACGGCGGCCCTGATCGGGCGCCGCGGCTGGAGATCCTTCATGCTCCGGCCCCCCAGGCCCGCACCCGCACGGCGTCACCCGGGGAGACCCGCCCGCCGCGCAGTACCCTCACGAAGATGCCCTCCCGCGGCATGACACAATCGCCCGCCTGCTCGTAGATGGCGCAGCGCGAGTGGCACTCCTTGCCGATCTGGGTGACTTCCACCAACGCCTCTCCCATGTCCAAAGTCGTGTTGATGGGAAGCGCGGCCACCTCGATCCCGAGAGTGGTGATGTTCTCAGCGAAATCGCCGGGGCCCACGTCCAGGCCGGCGGCGGTCATCTTGTCGATGGATTCCTGGGCAAGTAGGCTGACCTGCCGGTGCCAGGGACCCGCATGGGCGTCATCCTCTATGCCGTGCTCCACACGCAGAACCGCCTCGGCTACTGCCCTCTTCCGCTCTCCCTTGGCCGCGCTGATGTTCACGGCAACCACTATCCCTGCCGGCGCGGTGGCTCGAGCCACCGGCGCCATGACTGCGGGCGCCGCGGCTACAGACGCCGCGACCGAAGACCCCAGGGTGAGCGCGGACTCCGGCGCCGACGCGGGCGGGCGGAGATAGTCTTCCTTGCCCCCGGTCTTCTGCAGCAGCCGGAGGTCACCTATTACCATTTCCCTGTCGACGGCCTTGCACATGTCATAGATGGTTATGGCCGCGATCATGGCCCCAGTAAGGGCTTCCATCTCCACACCGGTGCGGTCCTCGGTGCGGGCGATGCACTCGATGTCGATGCGCGCCTCTTCGTCAACGATGCAGAACGTCAGATCCACCTGCGTCAGCGATAGGGGGTGGCAAAGAGGAATGAGTTCGGCGGTCCGCTTCGCCGCCATGATGCCGGCCACCTTGGCCACGGCCAGAACGTCGCCCTTGGGGAGGGCCTGCTTCTGCAGGAGGTCCAGGGTGGCCGGGGCCATCCACACACGCGCGCCGACCCGGGCCGCGCGCCGCGTGACCTCCTTGCCGCCCACATCCACCATGCGCGCGTTGCCCCTCTCGTCGACGTGGCTCAGAGACGACTGGTCCATCTCAGCCTCCTACCTGCGACATGCCCCGGCCGCTACGCCCCGGGAGGACGTTCTTGTCAAACGTCTTGCCCTCCAAAGAAGCTCCGATCACCGCAAGCACCGCCTCCATGTCGCGTGCCTGCACCGCAGGCCTCGCATCGACTTCGTCGCTCGAGAACAGGCAGTTCTTGAGCCGGCCGTCCGCCGTCAGGCGCAGGCGGTTGCACTCCCCGCAGAAATGGTCGGACACCGAACCGATGAAGCCCAGCGTACCCTGGTGGCCGGCGAATGTGTAGTAGTGGGCCGGACCCCATCCGCCCGGCGAGGCCGCTGCCTCCAACTCACCCAATCCCTGCGCCCCCAACTCCCGCAGAGCAGCAAGCACCTCGCTCTTGGGCAGCGAGTCGCCGGCCGAGCGCGGGCCGCATCCTCCCACGGGCATCCACTCGATGAAGCGCACGTGCAGGGGCCGGTCGCGCGTCAGGGCCACAAAACCGGGCAATTCCGCCAGTAGGCCGTGCATCATCACAACGTTCAGCTTGACCGGACTTAAGTCATGACGGAGCGCCGCATCCACGCCTTCCAGAGCCGCCCCCAGTGAGCCGCCCCTGGTCAGATATCGGTATCGTTCGGGGTCCAGCGAGTCCAGGCTGATATTGACCCGGTCTAGACCCTGCGCCTTGAGCGCCTCGGCGAACCGAGGCAGAAGAGCCCCGTTGGTGGTAAGCGAGATATCACTGATCTCAGGCAGACCTCGCAGAAGACCCACCAGGTCTGCCGCGCCTTTCCGCACCAAAGGCTCGCCACCGGTAAGCCGCACCTTGGAGATGCCCAAACGCGCGGCCGCCCTCACAAAGAAGGCCATATCCTCGTAGGAGAGCATGTCCTCATGCGGCTTGGGCGGAACCCCCTCGGGAGGCATGCAGTACACGCAACGGTAGTTGCACCTATCGGTGACCGAAAGACGGAGGTAATCGACTTTCTGTCCCGCGAGAGAGTTCACGCGCCGACATCCTTTGCCCTGTACCGGGCCGCGGAAGAGCGGACCCGGTCGTTATACTTGTGCGAGTATACGCTGTTCGATGAGGTCGGCCAAACCACGGAAATCGTCGAGGGCGACCTGGGGGACCGGGTAGTCGAGAAACGATTGGTCGCTGGCGATACCGATCAGTTCGTCAGGAGTGCTCACCAACTCACCGCTCCTCGCCCGGCGCGATACTTCTATCTTAGGGGCATCCTGCTTCTTGAATCCCTCGGTTATGACCAGGTCCACCGGTTCGGCGATCTGCCTCACCAGGTCTTCCAACGGACGTTCTTCCTCCACCGTGTTCAGCCAGACGTACTTGTCGGGAGAAGAGATGCCCACCACCGCTGCTCCCACTTCGCGGAACCGGTAGGAGTCGGTACCAGGCACGTCCACCTCGAACCCGTGTGTGTCGTGTTTGAGGGCGGCCACCCGGTAGCCGCGGCTCTGCAGCTCCTTGATGACCCCCAAGACCACTGTGGTCTTGCCCGACTTCTTCTTGCCTATGAAAGACACTACCGGGAGTGGGGACGCGGTCATGAAAGCCTGGATGCTGGGCCGGAGCGCCGCGCGCCGGCTTCCGTCCTCCTCCGCCAGCCGCTGCCTGGCCACCTCCAGCTCACCGGGAGTGTTGACGTTGACAAACAACCGGTCGGGATCGCCGTACCTGCCGCCATCCATTTCCAGGAAACCCGTGTTGAGGTCGGGGTAGATGTCGAATATGCGGCGGCCACCAGAGCGGATGAAGTTCAGATAGGGCTCGAGAGTCCCCTTTCCGTACACAGCGCAGAGAGGCTGCATGTACTCGCCGTGCCGGGGAACAAACACATCGAAACCCGCGGACCGCTCGGCCAGAACACGCAGCAATCGAGGAGTGACGAAAGGCATGTCGCAGGCCAAACAGAGCACTCGCTCGGTAGGCGAAGCCAGCGCCGCCGTGTAGACACCCACGGCGGAACCACCTTCAGTAAGAGCGTCGTTGACCACCGGCAGGCCCAATCCGTGGAAGCGAGAGGGGTCCTTGGCCACGATGAACACATCCGCGAAGAGCGGAGCCAGGCGGTCCCGCATCCACTCAAGTAGAGTCCCTCCCACAAAGGAGGCGAAGGCCTTGTCCTCGCCCATGCGGCTGGAGAGTCCGCCGGCCAGAAGCGCCAGACTCACATCCGACAGACACGTACGCTGCCGAGGCGAGCTCACCGGATCAGCTGGGGAGCCTGCAGTCTCGTTCATCTGACCTTCCATGTACCACCCATGCTCGCACCTCTCTCCACCCACAAGATCAGAGATTACCTCACGTGAGCTTCTGTGGCGTAGAAATGCTGCACCGAGTAGAATCGCACCAGCCCGTCAGACGGAGGTGGAATGCCCCCTATCGACCGAATCTTGGCAGCCTACGAGCAAGGGCTCACCAGGCTGGCAGATGACCTCATAGCTCAGAACAACCCCCCCGAGGAGGACCGAGCCCACCTCATGCTGCTGGCCAGGCTCCTTCAGGCTGTGGTCGGCACGTACAAGTCGCACCAACTCGACCAAGCTGCCACTCTGCAGGCGGCCGGGTCGGTGCTGACGGCCGGCGGCGCCCACGAGAACCGGAGAGTACTCAACGTATCTCTGCGCCGGCTCGTGGACGACAACCTCATGACCCCCTGGTACGCCCGGTTCCTCAACAGCAGCCTGCAACTCAAGCGCACCATCTTGATCAGCGGGGGCCCCGGTGTGGGCAAGTCCACCCTACTCAACGCCCTAGTCGACCTGCTACCCCGCGATCACCGCATCGTCTCCGTCGACGAGGCCGACGAGAATCTGCCGGTGCTACGCGAACGCTCTTTCACGGTGCAGCTCAAAGCCAAGCGAGGCACGCCCGCCAGAACGGCCGTTTTCCGCAGAGCCGCTGAGATGAGGCCTACGTGGGTAGTAGTCGGCGAAGTGGCAAGGCGAGATGGTCCGGGCTTTCTGGACACGCTCAACGTCGGCGTCACCGGCGGACTGACCACAGTCCAGAGTCTTGACCCTGAGGCTACGCTGAACGACTGGCTGGCTCTCAACAAGGCCAGCGCCGAGCAACTTCAGAAGCTCAATCCGCTCGTGGTGCATCTGAGCCGCGATCAGGACGGGCGCCCCCGGGTCGAGAGAGTGATCGAGATCACCACCGACCGAGGCAATCTGGTGGTCACACCCCGCGAGCAGGTGGAAAGCGAACAGGTGGGAGTGCAGGGCGGGCAGCGCAGCAACCTCGCCAAGAACGAGCAGGAGAGCGAGTTGGCCCGCCGGTAATAGCCGACGGCTGTGCAGCACCACCCAGCCGCTCCTCCGCACATTGAAGCCGCGCGAGTGTGTCCTGCTCCACCCCCCGCCGAGCCCTAGCTAGCCCTAAGCCCTAAGCGCCTAGCCCTAGCCCTCAAGCAGCCTCCGCAGACCCTCTTCGTCCAACAAGGCGATGCCGAGTTCCTGCGCCCGGGAGAGCTTGGAGCCGGCCTCTTCGCCCACCACCACGTAGTCGGTCTTGGCGCTCACCGAGCCGGTGACCCGGCCCCCGGCGGCGACGATGCGCTCGGTCGCCTCCTGGCGCGACCAGGTGGGCAGAGTGCCTGTGAGCACAAGGACCCTCCCCGCCAACGGACCCGCGGCGCTCATCGCCTCGGAGGTGCCCACCGCCCGGTCCACCAGCCGGACCCTCCATGGTCACCCCGGCCCGCTCCAGGCGGGCCAGCAGATCCAGGTTCCGCGGGTCGCGGAAGTACTCCCACACGCTCTCTGCGATGACAGGGCCGATGCCCGGAGTCTCGCCGATCTCCTCCACCGAGGCCTCCCGCAGCGCCGCCATGCTGCCGAAACGCCTCACCAGCAGCTCAGCGTTCTCAGAGCCCACATGCAGTATGCCCAGCGCGAAGATCACCCGGGCCAGGGGACGGCCCTTGGATGCCTCGATCGCGGCGATTATGTTCGCCGCCGACTTCTCTCCCAGACGCTCCAGATCGGCCAGCTCCTGGGGCTCCAAGCCGTAGAGGCCCGCCACGTCGTCGATCAACTCCAGGGCCAGCAGGCGCTCCACCAGCTTGTCACCCACCCCGTCGATGTCCATGGCCGCCTTGCTCACGAAGTGCTTCACGGCTTCGGCCCGCTTGGCCGGGCAGTCGGGGTTGGGGCAGCGCACCGCCACCTCTCCCGGCGCCCGCACCACCGGTGTCCCGCACGACGGACATTCCGACGGCATGGCGAAGGGCTGCTCCGCGCCGGTGCGCAGGTCGGTCAGAGGCGCCACTACCTGAGGGATCACGTCGCCCGCCCGCTGCAGGATCACCATGTCGCCCTCGCGCAGGTCCTTGCGCCGGATGTCGTCCTCGTTGTGCAGGGTGGCGCGCTCCACGGTCACTCCGCCCACCTCCACCGGCTCCAGCTCAGCCCAGGGATTAAGCACACCCGTCCGACCCACGTTGATGTGGATCTTCAGCAGCCGGGTCTGCGCCGTGGTGGGGGCGAACTTGTAGGCCACGGCCCAGCGCGGATCGCGGCCCACGGCCCCCAGGGCGGCCTGCAACCGCCGGTCGTCGACCTTGACCACCACGCCGTCGATGTCGTAGTCCAGATAGCTCCCGGCGCTCCTGCCAATCCCGGCAGCCGGCGACGATCTCGTCCACGGTCGCCACCACGCGCGTGTCTGCGTTGACGCGCAACCCCGCGCTCCGCAGCCACTCGAGCACCTCGTGGTGGCTCGAGAATTCGCGCCCTTCTGCGTATCCCACCCCGTAGAACCAGGTGGAGAGAGGGCGGGTCGCGGTCACCCGCGGGTCCAATTGGCGAAGCGATCCGGCGGCCGCGTTGCGAGGATTGGCAAAGGTGGCCTCACCGGTCGCCACCCGCTGCTCGTTGAGTTGGGCGAAAGCCGCCAGCGGCAGATAGACCTCGCCGCGCACCTCCACCACCGCCGGATACGGAGCCGCCACCGGCCAGCATGGCCAGCGGCACGGTCGAGACGGTGCGCAGGTTGGCGGTCACGTCCTCGCCCACTTCGCCGTTGCCCCGCGTGGCCCCCCGGGTCAGCCGCCCCTCCTCATACCGAGCGAAACGGCCAGTCCGTCGATCTTGGGCTCCAAGACGAAACGCAGCGTCTCCGCATCCCAACCCGCCTCCGCCGCCAGCTTCACCACCCGCGCGTGCCAGGCCCTCAGCTCATCCTCGTTCTTGGCGTTGGCCAGCGACAGCATGGGCTCCCCGTGCCGCACCTGGGTGAAGGCCGCCAGGGGCTCGCCGCCCACGCGCTGAGTGGGCGAATCGGGCGTGACCAGCTCGGGATAAGCCGCCTCGAGTTCCTGCAGTTCGCGAAAGAGCGTGTCGTAGTCGGCGTCGGAGATCTCGGGACTGTCGAGCACGTAGTAGCGGTACTCGTGTGACGAATGAGCGCTCGGAGCGCCTCTATCCGTCCCACCGCACCATCTTCCGCCACCGGTCCCTCCTTGAAGGCTCGCCTCGCACTGACGTTGCGGCCTCTGAGCCCGCGCCGGGCGACCTAGATGCCGAGTACCTCCGCCAACTCAGGGATAGTATGAACCAGGATGTCCGGCTTTTCAGCCTCGAGCGTCTCCGCCGGGAACACGCCCCAGGTCACCCCGATCGCCACCACCTTCGCCGCCAGGGCCGCCTGGATGTCCGACGGACTGTCTCCCACATACGCCGCCGCCGCCGGCTCCACTCCCAAGCGCTCCAGGCACAGCAGGATGGGGTCGGGATCGGGCTTGTTGCCCGAGCTCTCGTCGGCGCAGACAGTGGCGTCGAAGTAGCTCTCGATGCCGGTGAGGTCGAAGGCCATCTGCGTGGTGTAGCGCGACTTGGAGGTCACCAGGCCCAGCTTCACGCCGGCCTTCACCAGACCGTCCAGGAGGTTGAGCATGCCGTCGTACAGCTTCAGCATGCGGTCGTGCTCCCGATGGTTGAACTCCCGGTACACCTCGACCAACTTGTCGGCCTGCTCGGGGCTGAACATCTCCATCTGCTCCCGCAGCGGCCGCCCCACCCAGGTGATCGATTCCTCCCGCGAGATCTCCCTGCCCAGGACCTCGCGGATGGCGTGCTGGAACGAGATGATGATCAACTCCACCGAGTCGACGACGGTGCCGTCCAGGTCGAATACCACCGCCCGGTAGACGGGCTCACCCATCACTCCCGCCCTCAGTCTGCCCAGCGCGCTCTCCCAGCCACGCAGTTGGTCCATGGCCTCGTGCGACATGAGGTCGAAATGGAGCGGCGTGATCGACACCCAGCCTTCGGCGATCGCTTCAAAATCTGTTCCCGCTTCCTTCTGGTAGCTAAGGTCGTCGTTGTAGATGTGGTACCCGTGGCGGTTACCTTTCGTCTCGCGATACTCGACCTTGTCGCCGTAGATGCGCTTGCCCAGAGTCGTCAGCCTCGACGCCCTGCAGGGCCTCCCACGAACGATCGGGGCAGTTGACGTTGATGAGCGTCTTGGCCGGAAAGCCGTCTGCCAGCGCCATGGAGACCAGCCTGTGCGCAATGCGGGCCGGCACGGTGAGATCGTATCCGGGATGGTAGTCCTCGGCCGAGATGGCGATAGCCGGGATGTCCAGCATGATGCCCTCGAACGCAGCCGCCACCGTGCCCGAGTAGGTGATGTCGTCGCCCAGGTTGCCGCCCAGGTTGATGCCCGAGACGATGAGGTCGGGCGTCCGGTCAAGCAGACCCAGCGCGGCCATGCGCACGCAGTCCACCGGGGTGCCGTCGGTGCTGAACGCCGGGCTGCCGTCGGCACAGCTGCACCTCTTCCACCCACAGGGGCGCGTGCATGGTGATGCTGCGGGCCGCCCCCGAGCGGTTCTGGTCGGGAGCCACCACTCGCACGTCGCCAAGAGATTCCAGCGCCGTCTTGAGCGCGCTCAAGACCAGGCGAGCCGACCCCGTCGTCATTGGTGAGAACGATCAGCGGATGCTTGGTTCCCAGAGCAACCAGCGCGCAGTCCCTACCCGCCATGACAGCAGGCCGGAGCTCAGTCGCTCTTGGCGCCGGCCGCGGAGGTGACCGGCTTGGGCGACTCGGTGGCCGCCGGCTTGGCGCTGTCAGATGAGTCGGAGCCCGAGCCCGCCGAGCTGCTGGCCCGGTCGGAAGACGAACCGGCTTCGCTCGCCGGATGACGAGCATGAGCTACCCGCGCCCAACGTGCTCCGCTTGGCGTAGTCGGTCGAGTAGAAGCCTTTGCCCTTGAACTGGATGGCAACCGGAAATAGCAAGCGCCTTACCGGCTCGCCACAGACCTCGCACTCCTTCACCGGATCGTCGGACATCCGCTGGAAGCGCTCGAACTGGTGCTCGCACGAAAGACAACGATATTCGTATGTAGGCAAGGTCGCTAGAACCTCCTGATTCTTCAACTAGCGAGCATTATACCGGAAATGCAGCCCTCCGTGCACAGCTGGTTGGCACTCTCCATGGGTGAGTGCCAAACCGACGGCGCCGTTCTCCTCACCGATTGCGTGCCCAGGCCAGATATCCGGCCACGGCCATGATCACCCAGTTGATCACCCCGCGGCTCGAGAGGGTGAACACCACCGCGTTCCAACTGAATCCAGTGTTCAAGAAGACCGAGATGACCGGAGGGACCACAAAGGCCCAGACCGTCGACGCCGCCGCCACCATCGCCGTAGCTGTGCCGCGGTAGTAGCCGGAGGCCCGGCGCACCGCCTCGCCCACGAGATACCCGATGCCGGCGGCCACGAAGAAGAAGATGAAGAAGAAGCCGATGCCGCCCAGGATGTAGTAGTAGGCGAAACCCACCGCCGTGCCCGCGCCCAAGCCGGCGGCTATCGCCCGCAGAAGGCGGCCGCGCTTGAGCGTCACCCGGGCCGAGCGGGGCATCTTCGCGCATTCCCGGCACTTGATGCCCACCGCCGAGAAGACCATGCAGTCCGGGCACAGAGGCTTGCCGCAGGAGTTGCAGGTGACCAGGGTGAGGCGTCCGGGATGATTCGCGCAGGACTGCTCGCACGCAGGCGGCGCCCCCGTGGTGGCTTGGTGGTCATCGCACGGCTGGGGCGGCTCCGGCTGCGCGACCCGCGAGAACTGGTCGCTCACCGGCGACCCCGGTGTTGCCGGGCGACCAGGACGATCTCGCCGGGATGACCCAGCGGCACCAGTTCTCTGCGGTAGCTACGATGCACGGCCGCCAGTTCTTCGCTGGCCCCGGTCACGAACCGCTCCATATCGGCTTGTACCTCGTCCAACTTGCGCTGCATGGCTTTGAGTTGCTCCTCCATCTGCATCACCCGCTCCACCCCGGCCAGATTGAGGCCGCATTCCGCCACCAGTTGCTGGATGCGGCGCAGCCGTTCCACGTCGTCCAACGAATAGAGCCGGGTGCTCTTGGACGAGCGTTGCGGGCGGATCAGCCCCCGGCGTTCGTACATGCGCAGGGTCTGCGGATGCATCTCGGCCAACTCGGCCGCCACCGAGATCATGAACACCGGTCTCATCTTGTCGTCAAACGGCATCTCCGTACCCCCTCGACTAGGCCGTCCAGCCGGGCCGCCCGGCGCGCGGGTCTTCCTTGCGCGATTCCGCGAACTTCTTGAGCAGGTCCTTCTGCTCTCCGCTCAGGCCCTCGGGAGTGAGCACCCCGATCCGAGCAAGCAGGTCGCCCCTGCCCGATGCGCCCAGCCGGGGGGCGCCTTTCCCTTTGATCTTGAGCAGCCGGCCGTCTTGGGTGCCGGCCGGGATCTTGAGCGACACACTCCCTTCCGGAGTGGGCACCGGGACGCTCGCGCCCAGGGCGGCCTCCACCATGGTGACCGGCACCTGGACCAGCAGATCGGAGCCTCGCCGCTCGAACACAGGGCTCTCGTCCACCTGGGCGATGACGTACAGATCTCCAGCCGGTCCTCCACGCAGGCCCGGCTCACCCTTGCCCTTGAGCCTGATCTTGGTGCCGTCTTTGACTCCCGCCGGAAGGGGGACTGTGTACTTCTTGAGGGCCCGCGTAGTCCCCGACCCATCACAGGCGGCACAGGGGTTCTCAATGACGCTACCCGTGCCCCTGCAACGCCCGCAGGGCTGACTGAGGGCGAAGAACCCTTGGCTCTGACTCACCACGCCCCGCCCTTGACATTGCGGACACTTCACGGGCGCCGTGCCCGGCGCCGCGCCGCTGCCCTTGCAGGTGTCACACCGGACAGTCTGGGACACGCGGAATCTTGGTGGTGACTCCCTTGAGCGCGTCGTCGAACGACAGCCTAACCGCCACGCTCAAGTCCTCGCCGCGCTCCACCCGTTGCTGCCTCCGGCCACCCCCGGACCCGCCAAAAGCGCCGGCGCCGCCCGCACCGCCGCTGAAACCACCTCCGAAGAGGTTGCCAAACAGGTCGGCAAAGTCGCCGCCCATGGGTTGCCCGCCCTGATAGCCACGGGTTCCGCCGCCCGAGCCGCCCCGCGCCCCCTGCCCAAATGGCATCTGAGGACCGACGTCGTACATCTTGCGCTTCTCGGCATCGGAGAGCACCTCGTAGGCGCTTGACACCTCCTTGAACTTCTCCTCGGCTTTGGGATCGTCGGGGTTGGCGTCGGGGTGGTACTTGCGTGCCAGCTTACGGTAGGCCTTCTTGATCTCGTCCTGGGTGGCCGTCTTGCTGACCCCAAGGACCTCGTAGTAATCGCGCGTGCCGGCAGCCATCCCGTGTCGCCCCTATCCGGCCGTGCCGCCGGGCTCAGCCCCAGCCGGCCCAGCCGAGACTATCACCCGGGCCGGGCGCAAGACTCTATCTCCCTGCCTGTAGCCCCGCTCGAGCACGACGGCCACCTGACCCTCCTCGTGCTCCGAGGGCTGCACCAGTATGGCGTCATGAACAGCCGGATCGAACACGGTACCGAGGCCTTCTATCTCCTGCACCCCGATGCGGGCAAGCAGATCCACGAACTGGTTGCGGGTCAACCGCACACCGTCGAGCACCTTGCCCTCTTGGTGATGCTCGGCCGCGTCGAGCGCCCTCTCCAGGTTGTCCAGCACCGGCAGAAGCTCGCCCAGGAGGTCGCCCTGCGCCCGCTCGCGAGCCTCGACCAACTCGCGAGAAGCCCGCTTGCGGTAGTTCTCAAACTCGGCGCGCAGACGCAGTAGCGCGTCGGCCAGAGTGTCGCGTTCCCGAAGCAAGGTCTCTCGTTCGCCGGCCGGTGCTCCTCTTTCCGGCCCCGCGGCCGCTTCCGGCGCCTGAGTCGGGTCGCGCAGGCCCGCCTCGGCGGCCTGCCCCAGCCTTGGGCTCGTGATCATCGATAGGAATCTGTCTCTTGCTTGTGGTCATCGGTCTGTCTTTCACTTTCGATTCCCCGGCAGCGCCGGGAGCATCCGGGTGCTCCATTTACACGGGGCGGCGGCCCTAGAGGCCGCCGCCCCGCTCGCCATCGTCTCGCGACGCCATTCTACGACGTCGCTGCATCAGAGGCAGCTAGGACTTGCGCTCTTTGCCGGTGGCCTCCACCGTAGCCTGCCGGGCTTCGCCAACGGACACAGTGATCTTCTTGGGTTTGGCTATCTCGACCTTCGGCACGGTGACCTCGAGCAGGCCGTTCTCGTACTTGGCCGGACGCCTTCCTCGTCGACGGTCTGCGGCAGCGCGATCGACCGGCTGAACGAACCGTACCGCCGCTCGATACGGTAGTACTTGTCCTCTTTGACTTCCTCCTGAAAACGGCGCTCACCACTCACTGTAAGGACGTTGTCCTGCACTTCGATGCTGATGTCCGCCGGGTCCATACCGGCGAGATCAGCTTTCAACCTGATAGCGTCCTCGCTCTCGATCACGTCCACCAAGGGAGTCCACGACTGCCGCTCGGCCACGTCACCGCCGCCCACGCGGGAGAACAAGCGGTTGACCTCGGTCTGCAGAGCCGTCAACTCGCGGAAGGGATCCCATCTGACCAGTGCCATTTCAATACCTCCTTTGTCTCTCTTTGCCGCGCCCGCCCCTGCTTGGTATGCGGGCCCCGGCCCCGGCCGCCTCCGTGGCGACCGGGCCTTCACACCTGTTTCCTGCTTCAGCGCCCCGCCTTCCACCGACGGGGCCGCGCTTCCTACTTCTTGTCTTCGTCGATGACTTCGTAGTCGGCTTCTTCGACCACTTCGTCCTCGCCGGTCCCGGCGCCAGCGCCCGGGCCATCTGCGCCGCCGTCACCGACCGCCGCCGCCATGCTGGGCCTGGGCCGCCTGGTACGCGGCTTCGGACAGCTTGTAGGCCGCCTCCTGCAGTCTTCTCAGTGCGACTCTTGATCAGGTCGATGTCGTCGCCCTTGAGCGCTTCTTCCAGATCGCGCGTGGCGTTCTCGATGTCGCCCCGGGCCGCGCCGTCGACCTTGTCGCCGAAGTCCTTCAGCGACTTGCGCGTCGCGTACACCAGCTGCTCGGCCTGGTTCCTGGCATCGACCAGTTCCTTCTTCTTGCTTGTCTTCCTCGGCGTTGACCTCGGCGTCTCGCACCATCTTCTTGATCTCGTCGTCACCCAGGCCGCTCGAGCTCTTGATGATCGATCTTCTGCTCGTTGCCGGTGGCCAGGTCCTTGGCCGACACGTGGGTGATGCCGTTGGCGTCGATGTCGAAGCCCACTTCGATCTGTGGGATGCCCCGCGGTGCCGGCGGGATGCCGGTCAGCTGGAACTTGCCCAGCGTCTTGTTGTAGGCCGCCAGATCGCGCTCCCCTTGGAGCACGTGGATCTCCACCGAAGTCTGTCCATCATCCGCCGTGGAGAAGATCTCGCTCTTCCGAGTCGGGATGGTGGTGTTGCGCTCGATCAGCCGGGTGAACACGCCGCCCTTGGTCTCGATGCCCAAGGAGAGCGGGGTCACGTCAAGAAGGATGATGTCCTTGACCTCGCCGGCCAAGACGCCTCCCTGGATGGCCGCGCCCAGGGCCACCACTTCGTCCGGGTTGATGCCCTTGTGCGGCTCCTTGCCGGTGAGCGTACGAACCTTCTCCTGCACGGCCGGCATGCGGGTCATGCCACCCACCAGGATGACCTGGTCGATGTCGCCGGTCTTCATGCCGGCGTCGTCCATGGCCTGCTTGGTGGGGCCGACCACCCGGTCGAGCAACTCGCGAGTGAGTTCTTCCAGCTTGGCCCGGGTGAGGGTCATCTCCAGATGCAGCGGACCGCTCTGGTCCATGGTGATGAAGGGCTGGTTGACGCTGGTCTCGAGCACCGACGACAGCTCCACTTTGGCCTTCTCGGCCGCTTCGTAGAGCCGCTGCAGAGCCTGGCGGTCCTTGGTCAGGTCGACGCCCTTCTCCTTGCGGAACTCGTTCACGATCCAGTCGACGACGGCTTTGTCGAAGTTGTCGCCGCCCAGGTGCGTGTCACCGTTGGTGGACTTGACCTCGAACACCCCGTCGCCCAGCTCCAAGATGGACACGTCGAACGTGCCGCCGCCCAGGTCGAACACCAGGACGGTCTGCTCGTGCTCTTTGTCGAGTCCGTACGCCAGCGCAGCCGCCGTGGGCTCGTTGACGATCCGCTTCACTTCCAGGCCGGCGATCTTGCCGGCGTCCTTGGTGGCCTGCCGCTGCGCGTCGTCGAAGTAGGCCGGTACGGTGATGACCGCTTCGGTCACCTCGGTGCCCAAGAACGCTTCAGCGTCGCGCTTGAGCTTCTGCAGGATCTTCGCCGAGATCTCCGGCGGGGAGTACTGCTCGTCCTTGATCTTGACGCGTACGTCGCTGTTCGGACCTTCCTCCACCTTGTAGGGGACGATCTTCATCTCTTCGCTGACGTTCGAGAACTTGCGCCCCATGAAGCGCTTTGATGGAGAACACGGTGTTTTCAGGGTTGGTGACAGCCTGCCGTTTGGCTACGGTACCGACCAACTGCTCCCCGGTCTTGGTAAAGGCCACAACTGAAGGAGTGGTGCGCCCCCCCTCGGCGTTGGGGATGATGGTCGGCTCGCCGCCTTCCAACACGGCCATGGCCGAGTTGGTCGTGCCCAGGTCGATGCCGATGATCTTGCCCATTACATATCCTCCAAAGCTTGATACGCGCTTGCCTTCCTTGGCATTAGCATGATCGCAGTATAAAATGTGAGTCGGTTATTGTCAAGTCTGTCTACCCCCGGTAGGGCGAGGCCGCGGACGCTCCATCGCGGCGGCCGGTGTGTCATGAGAGCCGAGTCTTGGTTCTTCGGCACCCCCTGGGTCTACAATACGTCTAGCGCTTACGGCGGCCAATGAGGTGAACATGAGGATCGGTCGAGAAAGACGCACCGCGCGAGTCCGCCGGGCCCACGCGGCCCGGCAGCGCCGCAGCATGATCCTGCTGGCGGTGCTCATCACCATCCCCGTCATCGTAGCCGGCATCATCGCGGCGGTGGCCTTGACTGGAATGCAGGCAGTCGCGGCGGTAGAGAAGGGGCTGCCCTCCCTCGAAGCCCAGGGCGACGTCGAGCTCGCCCAGACCACCAGTCATCTACGCCTCCGACCACTCCCTACTGGCCTACCTGCACGCCGGACGAGAACCGCACGGTCATCAGCGGCAAGGAGATCCCCGACGTACTGCAGGCACGCCCTGGTGGCCATCGAGGACGAGCGCTTCTACAACCATAACGGGGTCGACTTCGAAGGGTTGATCCGCGCATTGGTGGTCAACATCCAGTCTCAGGGCATAGAGGAGGGCTTCTCTACCATCACGATGCAACTGGTGGGCGGCCTCTACCTGGACCGCGGCGACATTTCCCTCGGCCGCAAGTTCAACGAGATGGCCTTGGCCTGGCAGTTCGAGAAGAAGTACTCCAAGAACGAGATCCTCGACATGTACTTGAACACCGTGTTCTTCGGCGAGAACGCCTGGGGAGTCGAGGCGGCGGCCCGCACCTACTTCGACAAGGACCCCATGGATCTCACGCTCCCAGAGGCGGCCCTCCTCGCCGGTCTGCCGCAGGCCCCCAGCCGTTTCAATCCAACCGAGCCTACCCACTGGAAGCAGCCCTCAAGCGCCGCAACCTGGTACTGGACAAGATGTACGAGCTGGGCTTCATCACGGCTCCCGAGTACCAAGAGGCCTTCGACACACCCATCGAGCTTGCCCCCTTCTCGATCTACAACAAGGTGCAGGAGCCCTACGTCGTGGCCTACGTGCGCAAGCAGCTCATCGACATGTTCGGCGAGGAGAAGGTCTTCGGCGGAGGTCTCCGGGTGGAGACCACCATCAACCCCGAGTACCAGAAGCTCGCCACGGACGCCATATCCTCCACTCTGGACGAAAAGGGCGACCCCGCGGCCGCGCTGGTGAGCATCGAGACCAGGACCGGCTATATCCGGGCCATGGTGGGCGGCAACGACTACGACACCTCCAAGTTCAACCTGGCCTCGCAGGGCCGGCGCCAACCCGGTTCGGCCTTCAAGACCTTCGTGCTGGTAGCCGCTTTGGAGAAGGGCATCAACCCGTACACCACCTACTATGAATCGCAGCCCGTCGAACTGATGTATCCAGGCGCCCTCGAACCATGGGAAGTCAATACCTACGGCGGCAAGGGTACTACGGACTGTCCAGCGTGGTTGCGGCCACCCTGCGCAGCGACAACACCGTCTACGCTCAGATGGCTCTCGACGTGGGGGTGGAGAGGATCATCGACGTCGCCAAGCGCATGGGCATCACCTCGGAGCTCAACCCCAACCCGGCCATCGCCCTGGGCGGTCTCAAGTACGGCGTGTCGCCACTGGAGATGGCCTCGGCCTACGCCACCCTGGCCAACGGCGGTCAGCACATCGAGCCGACCATCATCCTCCGGGTCACAGACGCCAACGGCAATGTGGTCTGGGAGGCCCATCCCAAGCAGACCCAGGCCATCTCGGCCGGTATCGCCTACGAAGCAACGCGGATCCTGGTCCAAAACATCTACAGCGGCACGGGCACCAGGGCCGCGATAGGCCGTCCCGGCGGCGGGCAAGACGGGAACGGCCACAGACTGGTCCGACGCGTGGTTCTGCGGCTACACGCCGAACCTGTCCACAGCGGTGTGGATGGGCGACCCCGACGCCCAGGTGCCCATGGACAACGTGCACGGAACGGCGAATGTCACCGGGGGGAGCTTCCCGGCCATTATGTGGCAGAAGTTCATGTACGAGGCCGACCGGTACTTCCCCGAGGTGGACTTCGCCAAGCCAGAGGTCCTGGCGATCTACGACCCCTTCTTCCGCAGCACCTATGCGGTGGCACCTACCTCCACCACCATGAGCACGACGACCACTACGACACCGCCCATCACGAGGCCGTCGACCACAGCAACCTCGTCAACAAGCTCGCCAACAACCGCACCACGACCACCGACAACTCCGACTGTCCCGAGTTCGTCGCCCACTGCGCCCTGATCCGGTTGCGCCGCCCCGCAATCGGGTTCTATGCCGGTCCCGATGATTGCAGAACCGCATCTGTGGATATAACGAAACACCATGCAACTAGAACGATTCACCCTCAAGAGCCCAGGAGGCGCTGGCCGCGGCCCAGAAACTGGCGCAGGAACGAGGTCACGCCCAGACTGGAGCCTGAACACCTGGCCGCGGCCCTGCTCGACCAGGACGGCGGGCTTGGCCGTGCCGATCTTGGAGCGCATCGGCGCGAGCCATGTCGGCGGTGCGGACCGAGATCGACAAGCGACTGGACTACTTCTCCACCGTGCACGGCGCCACCCAGCTAGGCCTGGCCCGCGAGACCCAAGCGGCGCTCGACGCAGCCCAAGCCGAGGCCGACAAGATGAAAGACGCCTACGTCTCCACCGAGCACGTGCTCATGGGGCTGGCTGCCAACAAGGCCTGGCTGGGCGACACACTCAAGCGCCACGGAGTGACCCGCGACGCCGTCTTCCAGGTGCTCAAAGACATCCGCGGCTCGCAGCGAGCCGAGGATCCCAACGCCGAGGAGAAGTACCAGGCTTTGGAGCGCTTCGGCCGCGACCTCACCGATCTGGCCCGCCGGGGCAAGCTCGACCCGGTGATCGGCCGCGACGACGAGATCCGCCGGGTCATCCAGGTGCTCAGCCGCCGCACCAAGAACAACCCCGTCCTCATCGGCGAGCCGGGCGTGGGCAAGACGGCCATCGCCGAGGGGTTGGCCCAACGCATCGTGTCGGGCGACGTACCCGAGGGTCTCAAGAACAAGCGCGTGGTCGCCCTCGACATCGGGGCCCTGGTGGCCGGAGCCAAGTACCGGGGCGAGTTCGAGGAGCGCTTGAAGGCGGTGCTCAAGGAGATCGCCGATTCCGAAGGCGAGATCGTCACCTTCATCGACGAGATGCACACCATCGTGGGGGCGGGCGGCGCCGAGGGCGCGGTCGATGCCTCCAACATGCTCAAACCCATGCTGGCCCGCGGCGAGCTGCGGGTAGTGGGCGCGACCACGCTCGACGAATACCGCAAGTACGTGGAAAAGGACGCCGCTCTCGAACGGCGCTTCCAGCCCGTGCTGGTCGGGGAGCCCACGGTCGAGGACACCATCGCCATCCTGCGGGGGCTCAAGGAGCGCTATGAGGTGCACCACGGGGTCCGGATCCAGGACTCAGCCTTGGTGGCGGCGGCTGTGCTCTCTCAGCGCTACATCTCCGACCGCTTCCTGCCCGACAAGGCCATCGACCTGATGGACGAGGCGGCCAGCAAGCTGCGCATCGAGATCGACTCCATGCCTCTGGAGATCGACCAGGTGGAGCGGCGCATCAAGCAGCTCGACATCGAGTTGCACGCCCTGAGCAAGGAGAAGGACGCCGCCTCCAAAGAACGGCGCAAGGCCATCGAGGCCGAGCTGGCCGACCTCCGCGAGCAGTCGGCGGGCATGAAGGCCCACTGGCAGGCGGAGAAAGAGGCCATCGGCAAGATCCAGGCGCTCAAGGAACAGATCGACGCCGCCAAGACCGAGGCCGAGAAGGTCGAGAGGGTGGGCGACCTGCAGAAGGCGGCCGAGCTGCGCTACGGCAGCATCCCCGAGGCCGAGCGACAGTTGGCGGCCGAGAACGAGCGCCTGAACGACCTCCAGCGCGACGTGAAGATGCTGAAAGAAGAGGTGGAAGAAGAGGACATCGCCGAGGTGGTGGCCAAGTGGACCGGTATCCCGGTGTCGCGGCTGCTCGAGGGCGAGGTGGAGAAGCTCATCCACATGGAGGAACGGCTGCACGACCGGGTGGTCGGCCAGGACGACGCCCTGCAGGCGGTGGCCAGCGCCATCCGGCGGGCCCGCGCCGGCCTGCAGGACCCCAACCGGCCCATCGGCAGCTTCATCTTCCTGGGACCGACCGGAGTGGGCAAGACCGAGCTGGGCCGAGCCCTGGCCGAGTTCATGTTCGACGACGAGAAGGCCATGATCCGGGTGGACATGAGCGAGTTCCAGGAGCGGCACTCGGTGGCCCGGCTCATCGGGGCGCCGCCCGGCTACGTGGGCTACGAGGAAGGCGGCTACCTCACCGAGGCCGTGCGGCGCCGCCCCTACTCGGTGCTGCTGCTCGACGAGATCGAGAAGGCGCACCCTGACGTCTTCAACCTGCTGCTGCAGATCCTGGACGAGGGCCGCCTCACCGACGGCCACGGCCGCACGGTGGACTTCAAGAACACCGTGGTCATCATGACCTCCAACGTGGGCAGCGAGTTCATCCTCGACCCGGACATCACCGAGCTCGAGATGGACATGCGCGTCACCGACCTGATGCAGGACACCTTCAAGCCCGAGTTCCTCAACCGAGTGGACGAGGTGATCATCTTCCACCGGCTGACCCTGGAGCACATCAAGGGCATCGTCGACATCCAGCTGACGCTGCTGCGCAAGCGCCTCGCGGAGCGCAACATCACCCTGGAGATCAGCGACGCCGCCAAGGCCTATCTGGCCCAGCAGGGCTACGACCCGGCCTACGGCGCCCGGCCGCTCAAACGGCTCATCCAGAAGGAGATCCAAGACCAGGTGGCTCTCGCGCTGCTCAAGGGCGACTTCCGCGACGGCGACACCATCCGCGTGGACGAAGAGAACCTACAGCTGGTCTTCGAGAAGGCGCGTTCCTAGAACCGGTAGCCCAGCAGGCCCACCAGTATCGCCCGCAGATCCTCGTAGCGAACGGCTTGGGGTGAGATCCCCCTGGCCAGAGCAAGCGCGGCGGTGGTACCGGCCGCGCCCCCGTAGTCCATACGCATGGGCTCCATCCGGAATGAGGAGTTGTAGGCGTTGTAGTCCACGCAGGCGCCCTCGGTGACCAGCAACCAGTCGAACTCGGCAGGCATCATGGCCTTCCAGGGCACCCAGACCACGGCGGCGCCACCGTTTACGTTTCCGCTCAGGTCGTGTCGATCGTAGCGCGAGTAACACGACTTGGCCGCCGGTTGCGCGACCCGCTTACCCACCTGATCGCCGGTGAAGCGTACAAGCCCATTGGCGATGGTCACCTCGCCCCGAAAGTAGGGCCAAGGGTACGAGTAGGCCAAACGCATCCCCGGATAGAGCTTGCCTGACCGACCAGTCCCGAACGCGGTCGCGTATCTGCGGCCGGAGATCGGGACGAAAGACCCAGTCGAAGATATCCTGCGCCACCCGGTAATCGGACACAGCCTCGTTGAATTCGCACAGCCCACTGGGTAGCTTGCCGGCGGTGGTAGACCACATGGTGGGCACAGACCCCACGACCCGGAAACTAGGCAGCCCCGCCATCGCCTGCGGGGCGGTGATGTAGCCGTTGGCAGCCGTCGGCGCGGCCGGGGCCAGGTCGAGTCCGTAGACTGTCTGGTCCTTGCCGATGCGGTATTCACAGCCGAAGGCCCGCGCCAGGTCCAGAGTGGGAGAAGCGTCGATGACCACCTTCCCGGTAATGGTGACCTCTTCTCCGCCCTGCACCTGCAGGGTCAGCGACTTGGCCGAAGCATCTACGCTCCCGAGGGCGGCCGCGTAGAAGGTCACCCCGGGTTTGTTGAGCCTCCACCAGAGCATATCGGCGGCGGCGGCCGAAGACACCTTGAGCCGACCCGTCTGGCCGAAGCTCCTGCGCCACTCCTTCCAGAGGCCGTTGGCGTAGTACGCGGGCGAGTACATGTCTTCTATCATCAGGCCGTTGGCCAGCGGCGATTCGAGGTAGTCGCCCGACGAGATGATGGCCACGGTGGTCGATTGGGGGATGAGCGCCCGCCGCAACCGAGTAAGGGCTTGCACTGCTCCTATGCCCGACGTGGTGGTGCCGTAGACCACCACGTCGTACTGCACGGGATCGGCGGCCTGGGCCGGCGAGCCCGACCATCCGGCCACGACAACCGCGGCCAGGACCAACGTCCATGCGAGCCGGCGCTTTACTGTACCGAGCGTGAGCCTCGACCTACCGAGCTTGTGGATGACGTGACCTCCCCGGGAACGGCGGTGCCTCTCTCCAGCCATTCTCACATCCGCGACATCCTCGACGCAAGCCAGCGGTGGAACGACGGCGCTCGCGTATACTCCCCGTCATGAGTCGCCCCCAACTTCAGATTCGACCCGGCCAGATGATCGAACTGACCGTCACCGGCCTTGCCTACGGGGGCAAGGGGATAGCCAGACTCGACGACTTCGTGGTCTTCGTGAGCGGGGCCGTCCCCGGCGATGTCGTGCAGGCACGGGTGCTCAAGAACAAGAAGCGTTACGCGGAAGCGCGGGCGGAGGAGATAGTCGTCCCCTCGCCCAACCGCTGCCCGGCCCGCTGCCCGGCTTTTGGCACGTGCGGTGGCTGCGTCTGGCAGGACCTGGATTACGGCCTGCAATTGAAATACAAAGCCGCACAGGTGCGGGAGTCGCTCGAGCATCTCGGGGGAATCAAAGACTTTGTGCTGGCCCCCATCGTCGGCATGGACGATCCCTGGAGATACCGCAACCGAGCCGACTTCTCCATAGGAATAGCCGAAGAGGGCGCCGTTGTGGGCTTCCGGCCTCGGGGCCGGTGGGATTCGGTCTTGCCCCTGTCTGAGTGCCACCTGCTCGATCCCACCATCGAGGCCATCCGAGCGACAGTGGAGAGCTGGCTGAGGGAGAACGACATCCCTGGATGGGACCCACGCACGGGCTCCGGCTTCGCCAGGCATCTACTGGTGCGTTCGAGCCAGGGGGGAGCGGAGGCCATCGTCAGCCTGGCGACCGCCGGCTCGCAGTTGCCCAACCCCGAGGGACTTGTCGAGCGTCTGCGCGCAGCGCACCCCCAAGTGGTCGGAGTAGTGCACGCCGTGAACGAGGGACAGGCTGAGATCAGCTCCGGCATCCCTACGCTCTTGCTCTGGGGCAGGCCGTTCCTGCTGGAGCACGTAGCGGGCGTGACCCTCAAGGTGTCGGTCGATGCCTTCTTCCAGACCAACACCATGATGGCGAACGCTCTGTACGGGCTGGTTGCCCAGGCGGTGGGGTCTGATGTCGAGCCCGGGGGCGCGACGCCGCGCCGACCGGTCGTCTGGGACCTCTTCTCCGGCGTGGGCTCCATCGGCCTGTCACTGGCCGGCCGGGCCGAGGCGGTGCTGGCTATCGAAGCCGTCCCGGCAGCAGTGGCCGATGCCGAGGAGAACGCCCACCTCAACCACATCGACAACATCAGCTTCCTCGAGGGCGACGTGGCCAAGGTTTTGCGCGAGGCAACCAACGGTGAGCGCCTCCTGCCCCAGGGGCTCGAGACCCCCGACGTCATCGTCATCGACCCTCCCCGGGCCGGACTCTCCAACAAGGCGATATCCCGCATCGGCGAGATAGGGGCGCCGCGCATCGTCTACGTCTCGTGCAACCCCACCACCATGGCACCCAACGTGGCCGGGTTCGGGGAGTACGGGTACAAACTGGAGCGCGTCACTCCCGTGGACATGTTTCCGCACACGCCCCACGTGGAATGTGTGGGACTGCTTGTCAAGACCGACGCCGAACAAACGAGCGCCGAGTAGAACGGCGCAGGGGGGCGCCGCACCCGCGGCGCCGCGGCTACTCTTTCCCCCGCGAAGCCGCGAACTCCCTGTACCATTCGTCCAAAAGGGGCACGAACTCCTCGGTGGCCTTGACGTTGCCGTCCGCGTTGGGATGGTCGTCTCCGTCGGAGTCGTAGTAGAGAGTATCGGAGCCGGGGACGACCTCGTGGACCTCGACGCCGTCCACGAGACGGTGATGTGCATCGGGGTGGGTGAGCACGTTGTAGAGGTCGAAGACGAACACGTTGCCGGTGGACAGCTCCGCCAGCCAACCGTTGTCCTTGTCGATGAGCCAATCGCATAGCTCCCGGGTCTTCTGGGGATCGGGGATGTCGATCATGGGCGGCGGGGTCACCAGGGCGAACATCTTGTCGGGATGCGCCTCCATGTACGGCAGTAGGCTGTCGTAGATGGCTTTCTCGTCAGAGATATCCGAACCCACGTCGCTGTTGGGGAAGCAGCCCTTGAACATGATGATTGTGTTCTCCCCGGGGGCCGGATCGCGGTTGTTGGGGGCGGTCATCTGACCAAGTTCCTGGTAGACCAAGCCCATCGCCTCATCGGTGAACCAGGTGGGCCAGTCGACGGTGTCGGTGCTGTCTCCATAAGCCCGCCAGCCGTAGTAGATATCGGCGACGTGATAGCCGCTTTCGTTCAGGGCTGCGCAGAGACCATCGTTGAGCCAGTTCTCGCCGACGCTGTGATGGATGAAGACCAGGTTGACTGTGGTCCCCTCGGTGCTGGTCGCCAAGCCGGCAATGGTGGTGCTATCGGCGGGCAAGACGGTGCCGCTCGTAGATGCCGGAGTGGTCTCGTCAACACCCTGCGGCGCCAGATCCGCGCACGCGCCAACCGACAAGACTGCGAAGGAGGTGACGAGCAATGCCAGGAGCCTAGTCACGTTGCCTCCTGAGACGATCAGTACGGAGGCTCGTCCCGAAACCAATCGCCCAGATTGCGGAATGCCTTCCAAAACTCAGCCTTGGCGGTCTCATCATCTAGGCACTCGTCGACGTCGGGAGTGATCAAAGCCTTGCAAAAAGCGGTGAAGTCTTGAAGCGCTCCCGGGTCCCAGACCAACTCCTTCATCCCGGCCACCCGATTGCTGTTGACCAAGTCCAGTGTGGGCTGGCCCATCACCACCATCATACGGGGCTGAGTGATCTGGAACTCCTCCAGCCAGTAGCCCGGGCAGTTGGTCTCGGCATCTTGGGCTTCGGTGTCGTGGCACTTGAGCAGGTTGGTACCGTAAACGACAAGAGGGTTGACACCCAATCGCTCCATGCTCTTGAGCACAGCTGTGCCCGAGCGCCCGAAGAAACCCACTCCTTCGTTCACTTCCAGATACCGGGGCCGGTGCTTGAGCAAGAAGATGTCGGCCAGCGGGTGTCCCGACCCAACGGTGGGTAGGTATTCCCCCCGCGGGCACTTCCGGCAATGGACTACGCGATGGTTGAGATCGTTGCTCTCGGTGATCGCGCGCTCTTCCAGCTTGCGGTAGATCTCGTTCGCCTCAGCAAGAGGTGGTGAGTCTTTCACGATCTCGCTCTGACCGGCTTTCGTGTCGTTGGGCCTGACATCCCTCTGAGGGTAGAGACTATATTGGCGGGCGGTCGGTGAATTCCTCCGGATGCTCGCCCGGGGCGCCCAACTGGCTCCTAGTCCTCAGGCAAGACCCGGTCGAGAGTGGTCTGTAGGAGCTTTAGTGACTGCAGGTACATCAGGCTCTTCTTCTTGGCGATGATGTCCGCCTCCCACAGAGCAGCCATGAAGGTCTGCGGATCGTGGAAACGGGGCATGCGGATGAGGGCGGTTCCCAAAGCCTGCAGCACATGGGCATCACTGCCCGCGCCGGCCACGATGTTGTACTTGGCCGCGAAACGCTCGGCGGCTAGGTTGAACGACGACAGCGCCACTTTGGCGTTGTAGATCTCTATGACGTCGATGCGGTGCAGATTGTCCACAAGCGCCCGGTAGGTCGGGGTGGTCCGCAGCGCGTCGAACGGGTGAGGCACGTACACCAGACCCCCTTGCTCCTTGATGAGCGACAGAGTCTCGTCGAAACTGAGACCGGCGGGGATGCGCTTCTTCAGGAATAGGCCTATGACCTCGCCCTCCGCGGTCTTCACTTCCTCGGCGACGATGACGAAGGGGTCTCCCTTGGAGAGCTCCTGGGCCAAGAAGGCCCCGTCGATCTCGTTGTGGTCGGCGATGGCCAAAGCCCCCAGACCGATCTCCCGGGCGGTGGCCAGGATCGACTCCACCGAGGACGCGCAGTCTTTGGAGAAGTTGGAGTGCACGTGCATGTCGGCGTTGATCCAGTCGGGCCGCACCGGACCCACGGCGGCATGCCGCATGCGCCGCCGGGTCGGTTCCTCGCCGATGCCCCTCACATGAAGGGAGTAGCCCGCCGCCTGGGTCTTGGCTCCGGCCCCCTCGCGGTTGCTGGTGACGGCGAGAGTCTCCCGGTAGATACCTTCCAGCCTCTCGGCCACCGCGGCCATGGTGTGCTGATGCGTGTTTGAGGCGGCGCTGCCGGCCGCGCGTGGGGCCTCGTCAAGCCGGGACATCCGAGGCCAGGGTGTCTGAGTCAGAGCCGCCGCCACGGCCTGACGGAGAGAGCCCGACTCAGTGGCCGAGAAGACCGCGCCCCTGCCCGACGGAACCAGAATGTCGCGCACCGGCGACAGATCGGGTCCGACTACCGGACAGCCGCACACCAAGGCTTCGGAGGTTGCGACACCCAGCCACTCGCCCCCCAAGAAGGGAAGAATGGTGACGGCAGCCGCCTGGTACAAGGGCACCAGCTCATCGGGCTTGTCAAACTCAACCAGGGTGAGACGCGACGCCAGCTTCCGCGGCACCCCCCGGGGTACCCACCGCGCCGTCGAAGGCCGGTGAAAGGCGACGGCCACCCGGTCCACATCCTCAGGGAAAGCAGCCAAAAGCGAACGGAGCAGGGCGCGATACGAGCGGCGTCCGTCGCCTCGGTAGACATAGAGGGCGAAAGGACCGGCTGCGGTGTTCGGAGGGGAACTCGCGGCTGCACTCACCCCGGCTGCCACGCCACTCGCCACTCCCGGCATCACCCCTGTTCCGCAAGGCAGAACCTCGTAGTTGCCCGGATAGAGTTCGTCCATCATCCCCCGGGCAGTGGCAAAAGTGACAACCCGCCCATCCAGCCGCGAGAAGAACCGCTCAAGCACCGGCTGCCCCATCTCGTACGCCGCCACCCCTACAGGAGTCAGATGAAAAGTGGCCACCACAGGGCTACGGGCCTCCCGCAGCGCCGTGAAGCTTAACGAGGGTGCCAGCGGTTCGTGCACATGCAGAAGGTCGAATTCGGCCCCCAGCATCAGCTTCTCTATCCGGGAGGTCACGTCCAAGGGCAACCCCAGGTTGGCTACCCCTCCGTTCAGACGTATCGGCAGGCTCGACCCTAGTGGGATCACAGGGATGCCGGCCTCAGGCCCCAGTGGCCCGTTGCCGGGCAAGGGAAGAAGCAGCCGGTCCGGCGGAGCTCCACGACGATAGTCGCCCAGAAGAGTGACCACCTGGCCACGGCTGCGGTGGAAGAGCGCGCGTATGCGCGGCTCATCCCGAAGATCGCTCGAAGAGACCACCACCACCGGCAACTGACCGCGGCGCTTCAGTTCACGGGCTAAGTCGGCCACATGTTGGTTGACGGCGCTGGGAGTGCTCCAAGAGAACGGCGTCACTAGAGCTATGTGCAGGTCTCTTGCCACGCTCACGTCCTCGACACGCCGAGGCCACACCGGGCGGCGGCCCTTCGAGGGCCGCCGCCCGGGGGTCCGGGCTAGATATGCTTGTTCGCTACTTCTTGGCCGGGGCGCTCGGCTTGGCCGGCGTTCCAGCTATGAAGGCCTCAGTCTTCTGCCGGGCTTCATCGTCGCTGTACTGGATGGGCGGCGACTTCATGAAGTAGGAGGCCGGTTCGTATAGAGCTCCCGACACTCCGCGGTCCAGAGCCAGCTTCGCGCAACGCACCGCATCGATGACGATGCCGGCCGAGTTGGGCGAGTCGACCACTTCGAGCTTCAGCTCGATGTTCAAGGGCACATCGCCGAAGGTGCGGCCTTCCATGCGGATATAGGCCCACTTGCGGTCTTCCAGCCACTCGACGTAGTCCGAAGGACCGATGTGGATGTTCTTCTTGCCCATGTCGTAGTCCAGCTGCGAGGTGACCGAGTTGGTCTTGGAGATCTTCTTGCTCTCCAGGCGCTCCCGCTCCAGCATGTTGAGAAAGTCGGTGTTGCCACCCACGTTAAGCTGCGAGGTCCGCTCCAGCTTGACGCCCCGCTCGCGCATGAGCCGGGTGAGCACCCGGTGCACGATGGTGGCCCCCACCTGCGACTTGATGTCGTCGCCGATGACCGGAAGACCGCGCTCTGCAAACCGCTCCTGCCAGTACTTCTCGCGGGCGATGAACACCGGGATGCAGTTCACAAACCCGCAACCCGCTTCGAGAATCTGCTCAACGTACCACTTGGTCGCCATCTCGCTGCCCACCGGCAGGTAGCTGACCACCACGTCGGTTTTGGTGTCCTTGAGAATGCCGACGACGTCGGCTGTTGGTCCAGGGGCCTTTTCGATAACAGCCGACAGATACTTGCCCAGCCCGTCGTGCGTCATGCCCCGGTGGACCTTGACCCCCATCTCGGGCACGTCGCAGAACTTGACGGTACAGTTCTTGCCACCGTCGATGGCCTGCGAAAGGTCCTTGCCTACTTTGGTCTTGTCGATATCGAACGCAGCGGTGAACTCAATATCGGAGATGTGATAACCCCCGAGGTTCACGTGCATGAGGCCGGGGACGAACTCATCCGCCTTGGCGTTGCGGTAGTACTGCACGCCCTGAATGAAGGACGATGCGCAGTTCCCCACCCCGATGATCGCGACCCGTACTTTATCGCTCAACGATTCCTCCCTGTTTCATTTGCTTGCCGAGTTGGCGGTAGGTGTGGACGACGCGCTGGATGACCGTGAACACGGTCAGGGCCAGCATTATGTAGATCACGTACGGCAGAACGTCGAAGAAGAGTCCTAGAGCTATGAGAATGACCCGCTCGGGTCTGCTCATGAGCCCCACCTTGCACTCCACTCCCAGGCTTTCAGCCCGAGCTCGAGTGTAACTCACAAGCATGCTGCCCATTAAGGCCAGCACTACCAGAGCCACATCGACCTCACGTCCTTGTACGGCGAGCAGATAGGCGATCGCAGAGAGTATGACTCCCTCCGACACCCGGTCCAAAGTCGAATCGAGGAAGGCCCCAAAGGGCGTTACCTTCTGAGACATGCGGGCCAGCGCCCCGTCGAGCATGTCCATGAGTCCGGCGACCACGAACACGATGCCCGCCCAATACAGGTGGTCGGGCACGACGATGACCAGTGCGCCGGCCGCCAGGTTAAGGACGGTACCGGCTATGGTGATCTGATTGGGAGTGATCCTCAGCCACCGCAGGGCCGCCAGCAACGGCAAGAAGCACCTGCGCAACTGAATCCCGAAGAACTCGCGAATATTCTCCATTACCTGCTACATTCCGGGTTCCGGGACGCTTGCCCCGGCAAACGGCGATTGTAACAGCATCGCTCCCCCTCCACCAACAGTGGGGCGCCTCACGGCTTTCTCCTATCCGGCTCGTCTTCCGGGATATCCGGGCGCTCCGGCGGTTTCGGGGACTCTACGCGTTCCTGGGGTCGCAACCTTCGGGGGGGCGGCGCCCCCGACCGGGCCGGGATAAGGGCGACGCCGTCATCGCCTGCCCAGGACGCTCTGGAGAACTTGAAGTCATAGAAGGTCAGGGTGTGCTTGAGCATCGCGAGAAGCGGCAGCGCCGCAATCATCCCAAGTACGCCCCCGATCTGGGCGCCGGCCAGCAACGCGAAGATGACGACGAGGGGATGCACACCCACCGAGCTGCCCACGATGTTGGGAGCAAGAATGTGGCTTTCAAGCTGCTGGATGACCACGTACACGATGATGACTACAAGCGCGGCGGTGGGAGAATGGAAGAAGGCGGCTATGACCGGCGGAACAGCGCCCAAGAAAGGCCCCACGTACGGGATGACCTCAGTGATGCCGGCCCAGACGCCAAACAGCAGCACCCACTGACCGCCCTCCGGCCACACCCCCACGATGTCCCAGCTCAGGACCCAGATGGCAAGTCCGCAGGCCACCCCGATGGTGGCGCCCAAGAGCGCCTGGCCTCGGACGAAATGGCCGAAGGCTGTTTGCAGGCCCCGAACGTACTTCTCCTTGACTTCGGGCTCGCCCGGCGCCAGGCGGCAGATGAAGCGGAAGATACGCTTGCCGTCGATGAGCATGTAGAAGCTCACGACCACAGTCAGAAAGAGATTGACCAAGGCCCCCACAACGCTCCAGCCAACGGAGACCAAGGCGCCGATGGATTGGGTACCGTGTGTCTCCAGCCAGTTGACGATGTCGGCGGTGTTGATGCGCAGGTTAACGTTCAGGTTATGGGCGGCCAGCCACCCTTGCAGGTCGGCGAGAAGATTGTTGAGCGAGTCCAGCCAGGTGGGAATGACCTCGAAAAGCCGCTGGAACTGTCGGATGAGCGGGGGGCCAAAGAACACGAACACCACCACGACCACAGCGATGAAAGCCAGGTAGACCGACGGCACCGCGAGCCACCGGGGGCACTTGATGCGACCCAGCGCCAGTACCACGGGGTTGAGCAGCAACGCCACAATGATGGAAATAAGAAAGACAAAGACGGCATGACTCGCGGCCCGGCCGAAGTAGAGGGCAAGAAAAATCGCAATGGGAATCAGCAGGAACTGGACCCACCGCGGTATCGTAATGCGCACCTGTGCCCTCCTTGGCCCCGTCTGCTTGGGGCAATGTGCTCTGCGCCAAAGCTTACCAGCCAACCGAATCCGGCGCCGGGGCCGTGTGGTGTCGGTGTCGGGCCCGCCGGCCATGCCCTGGGCGACCTGGGTGGCAGGTGGTAACGTAACCCCAATGCAAGAAGAGGTATCCGCACAGGAAGCGCAGCGCCAAGAGGAGCGGCTCAGGCGCAAGAACCGGCGGGCCGCGATGTACCGCCAAAGAAGAATGCGGCTCGCGTTGGCATTTGCCGCGGTGGTCGTGGTGGTTCTGGGCATAGTCATCGCCGCGGCCACGGGCGGTTCCACAACCCAGGTAGATACTGCGGCCCTACTCGCGGGCGGGGCCCGCTCTCCTTCGGCACCCGTGGCCGCGACCTCGGGGGACTATCCCGCCTTCGCCCGTTTGGGCGACCGAAACCTTCTGCTGCCTGTCAAGGCCAGCGACGCGACCATTGTCGCCTACCAGCCAGTGAGCGATGAGCGAGTCGTCGCGCTTACACCTATTGGACAGAAGGCCAATACTAACGCGATCATCCGTTTCTTCAGAGGTATCTTCTCCGCGGAACCGTCGGTGCGCTACTACCAGCTCGAGGGGGGTGCGGGCGAGCCCACCAGTTCGGTGCTGGTGGGCGCCGCGCCGGGTTCCCCCGTCTACGCCCCCATCTCCGGGGTGGTGACCCGGGTCCACCCGTACATGCTGTTTGGCAAGTACGACGATGTGCAGATCGACATCCGGCCCGAGAAGATGGGTGGGGTCACCGTGTCGCTCTTGTTTATCAGCGACCCCATGGTCTCCATCGGCGAGACCGTCACGGCCGGCAAGACAGTGTTGGGCGCGGTGCGCCGGTGCCCCGAGACACTAGGCGCGGGTCTGTCGGAATACACCCATGACTCCGGTTCACATGTGAACCTGCAGGTAATGGGAGAGCCGGCCAATTGAACGCGCGGTACTGTTCCAAGTGCGGTGGCACCCTCGGAATGCAGCCTGTGGGAGATCGACCCCGCGAGGTTTGCTCTGTCTGCGGAGAGATCTTCTACCATAATCCCCTCCCCGCGGCGGCCGCCCTGGTCCTCGACGGCAACCGGCGGGTGCTCCTGGTGCGGCGAAAGTACCCTCCCAACCAGGGGATGTGGTGCCTTCCCACGGGTTTTGCCGAGATGGGCGAGACCATAGCCGAGGCCGCCCTTCGAGAGCTTCGCGAAGAGACCGGCCTTACAGGCCGAGTGGCGCGGCTCATAGACGCCGACTCGTGGAAGAGCAGCTTCTACGGCGACGTGCTCGTGGTGACCTTCGAGGTGGACAAACTCTCGGGCACCGAGACCGCGGGGGACGACGCCGACAAGACAGGCTACTTCGCCATCGACAGCCTGCCACCCCTGGCCTTCGCCTCCAACGAGAAGGCCATCAGGCTCTGCGCCGACCTCCACCGAGACGACTGGGCTATCCACGACTCTTTCCACGGCTTGGAGGACGGCACCGGACAGGCCATGCTCTCCGACAGCCTGGTGAGTTTCGTGAGCGAGCACGCTCAGTTGGTGGCCCGCCTCTGGCTGGCCGACGTACGCTCGAGCCGTACCACCGAGGGCTATAGGCGCCTGGACCCCGAGGCCCTGCTAACCGAGTGCACCGCCGGACTTCAGCTTCTGGGCCGCTGGCTGGAGGGCGAGAGCACCGAAGAGAAGATCAAGACTTCCTACAGGGGATTGGGAGAGCAGCGCCACACCCAAGGCATAGAGGCCCACGAGATGCTCTCCGCGGTACTGCTGCTAAAGAAGCAGATCTGGACGTACGCGCGCTCCCAGGGCGTATGGGAGCGGCCCGTCGATGCCTACCGCATGATGGAATTGCAGAGCCGCTTCGCCGTCTACTTCGACAAGGCCGTTTACCACCTGACCCGGGGCTACTCGGACGCTCGGGGGTAGCGCAGGCTCCGTGGGTGCGTCAAAGGCCGTGAGACACAGGGGGGCCTCCTCAGCTTTGAGCAAGGTAGAAGCCGGCGCGTACGCCCGTCGGCGATAGGACCTCGCGTCGGAAGCGCTGTTGGCCGCCGTCCATCACCCGGCCGACGTTGGCCTTGAACCTAGATGGGTAGGGGTGTGAGCAACCCTACTCGGACAGATCAATGAACTGTGCGACCACTACCACAGCAACAACAAGAGCTCCGGCGACACTCACCCCGATGTGCCACATCTTCAGCCGGCACACTCTCCGGCCGTCTCGCCCGCAGAGCGTCAGCTGCATTGCCTGGGCCAGCTGCCCCCCTAGCCCTCCCGAGACAACGTACACGGCCACACCGAGAGCGAGCCGTAGGTGGCTGTAGCTGGGCGAAATGCTGCGAGTCCCAATCAAAGAAGACATGAGCACCATGACACCAAGACAGAGTCCAAACCATAGTCCGTGCTGCCACTTGATGGGCGTTCTATGGACAAGACAGAAGACAAAGGAACCGAGGAGGGGCGGAGCAACCAGAGTGAGCATCCAAATGCCTAGGTTGCCCGATTCACCATTTGCGACAGACGACAGCGATAGGACGAGGCCGAGAGAAAGAAACCATGCCATAACTCCAAGCAACGCGCTGCCGACCAATCGACCGCCGGTCGACCAAAGGGATCGCCACCTTGGGTTCTTCTCCGTTCCGTCTGTCATTCTGCCTCCCCCAAAAGTGCACTCCAGCCAGCAGCGAAAGCCTACCACCAAGGGGCCCATGGGCAGCGGCCGAGCGAAGCAAGGGCCCAGGCGGCCGAGCGAAGCAAGGGCCACCAGCAAGGGCCGAGCGAAGCGAAGGCCGGCCCAATGGTGTGACACTCAGCGCCAACATGCCTCCGAGCGACCCATCTAGCGTCAGCGCGCGGCCGCGCCCCGACCAGGAGGGTTCGGCCTAGTCCGATGTGCGCTTTCGCAGCGAGACGCGCACGGGTTGTACGCGCCGCGAAGAAAGCGTGCATCGGGATAGGCCGCACTCACTGAAAGGTAGGGGCGCTGCCGCGCAGCCCCCAAGCTAGCTAGACGTTGAAGCGGAAGTTCACAATATCCCCGTCGGCGACGATGTAGTCCTTGCCTTCCACCCGCAGGACCCCGGCATCGCGGCAGGCCTTCGTGTTTCCGTGCTTCATGAAGTCGTCGTAGGAGACGATCTCAGCTCGGATGAAGCCCCGCTGGATGTCGGAATGGATGGCCCCGGCCGCTTCGCGGGCCGTTTCGCCGGCGCGGATGGGCCAAGCCCGCACTTCATCGGTGCCGGAAGTGAGAAAGCTGATGAGCCCCAACTCTTTGAAGGCCGCCTGGGCCACCACGTCGGCCGCCGGCCCCGGCAAGCCGAGAGCCGCCGCGTACTCCTCCTGCTCCTCTATGGAAAGACGAGCCACTTCCAATGCGTCGAGAAAGGGAAAGGCCACCACCGGGCGGCCCCGGGCCGGACCTTCGAGCGCCGGCGCCTCGCGGCCGGCCTCCGCCGCCGCCTCAGCCTCGGTGTTCAGCAAGAGCAACTGCGGGGTGAGTGTGAGGAACTGATATCCCTTGATGAAAGAGAGCTCTGCCTCCTCAAAAGCGACCTCGCGCAGGGGGGTCTCGGCTTCCAGCACCTCTTGACAGCGAGTGAGGGCCTTCTTGCCGGCATCGGACAAAGGCGTCTTCTTGGTCCGCTCGAACGCGCGCTCCACGCGAATGAGGTCGAACATAAGGAACTCATGGTCCAGCTCGGCGAGATCGACATCCGGGCGAGCCGGCTCCCCCAGGAGAGGATTGTCGAAGGCACGCAATACGTGCAGATAGAGTTGTCCGCCGGCGAGTGCGTCCAGGTAGCGTTCCATCTCGCCCTTGCGCGCGCTGGCCTCCGGCCACCCCACTTCCTGCACCTTGAGTTCGGCAAAAGTGGTCTTCTTGGGTTGAAAGATCTCGGAAAGAGCGCGCACCCGCGAGTCGCCTACGTGCACAGTGGCGATGTGCCCTTCGCCCCGCCCCTCAGCTAGGGCGGCCACTAAGGTGCTCTTGCCGCAGCCCTTAAGTCCGATGATGCGTGCTTCCACCGCTGCCTCTCTTGCCGTTCCGGGATATGTCCCAGTGTAACCCGTTCGGCCAAACCGTGGGACAATTGCGCCGCCTCAAACTACCGAAGGATGGAATATGCACCGTCGAACAATGAAACTACTGCTACTGCCGGCAGCGCTTGCGCTATCAGTGTCGATACTTGCCGCCGGCTGCGGCACCGCCACCACCGACGCCAGTGTCAAGAACTATGTGGATGCCGACTACGGCTACAGCTTCGACTACCCGGGCGCATGGAAGCTGGTCGATAGCGGCCAGGCCAACGCCACCAGCGGCGCCAGCGCGGTATCGATCATCACCGTCGGCGACCCCGACGGGACCGAGGTGGACGGCACCGGTCTCGACCTGATGATGGTCCAGATCTACAAACTCAGCGTCACCTTCGACGAGACAATGATGCCCGATGCCTTGGCGGCACTTGAGCCGCTCATGGCCAGTCTTCCGGCACAGGATCCCACATGGAAAGAGGAGACGCCCCTCACCGAGACGGAAGTTGGCGGGGCGCCCGGCTATGTGACCACGTCCACTTTCTCGGCCGACGATGGTACGCCGATGAGGACAACGTCTTACTTCATCTTCTTGGGCAACATCGAGTACCAGTTGGTGATCCAGGCCTCCTCTGAGAACTGGGCGAAGGACCAGGCGATCTTCGACGCCTTCCTGGCGAGCTTCAAACTAGTCCCAGCGGCTCTGTAGCAACCAGGCGACGAGAGCGGGAGCGCCTGGGGACAAGATTCAGGCGGTGGAGGCCATTGCCTCCACCGCCACGGCGATCTCCAGCGCCGGGCTGTTGAAGTTGCTGACCGTACGCGGTTCGAACGGGAAGGGGCTGCCTTCCTCCCATTGGGCTCCGCCCACCGGCGCCTTGCAGACGTTTTTGGCCGGCCGCCTGCTCTTGTTGAGGTCGGCTGCATCCACCGGCGACAAGAAGTCGATGCGACCCATGCAGGTATCGAGCCTCGTGGACCCGACGGCCTCCACGATCGCGTCCTTGCTGTCGAGGTCTCTGGACCTAGAAAAAGCATTCACCGCCCATTCGAAACAGGCGTATTGCCCGATTGCAGCGGTCCACTGCTCGCCGGTCTTGGTCATGTAATCTTGGGCAAGCCGCTCGGCGGAGCGACCCGTGATCGAATCCGCGTAGGGCCAATCGGGCTGCCATAGACTCTCCGCGGTCACGCCTCGGGCGCCAAGCCCGATCGCCTCCAAGGCCTGCGGGAACAAGAGAGCCTGGCTCATGGTCAGCACCTTGGGCCGGTAGCCCATCTCCTGCGACTGCTTCCAGAAAGTGATGAAGTCCGTGGCGCCCATGGCCCCACAGCAGAGCTCGCAACCGTCCTTTATGAATGCCGAGATCAACGGGGAGTAGTCCACACCGCCGGCCGCAAACAGTCCTGGCAACACCGGTTGGTATCCCGCGGCCGTCGCCGTCGCCGGCAGCCCGGTCGCTTCATCTGTCCACACGGCCGCCTCCGGGACCATCGGCGAAAACGAAGCCGACCTTCTTGTTGGTCTCCACCTGGTCCCACATGGCCAGGTAGTTCCCGGCGATGTCTTCGAGCCCGATGGCATAGGCGTAGGTCCATTTGAACGAAGTGTCGAGAGTCCCGCCCGACCTGATAGGTATGGCCGCCAGTGAACGAAGCTGGAAAGGCAAGGACATCCCGAGACTTCCGCTTCAGTGGCCACCGGATTGACCAGTTCGGCCGGCCCCGAGCAAAGAAGGATATCGGCTTTGCCTTCGGTGACGAGGGTGACGGCTCCCGCCGCCGCGGTGTTCGGGTCGGAGCGGCTGTCCTGCACCATGAAGATGATCTCTCGCAGCCTTCCGTCGCCGCAGAGCACGCCATTGGGAAGAGCGGCCTTGGCAGAGCGGATCCACCATTCGTCCGCCTTGCCGAACAGCGCGAGAGGGCCACTGGCGGCCGAGACCACGCCGATGCGCAGATGGCGCCCGGTCTCTGGGCTCGCTCGCACGGTGGTCGTGGGCCGCGGGGCCTCGGTGGTGGGGGGATCGCTGCCGATGGTGGCTACGGTGTTAGGCGTGTCCTCATTGTCCTCGCAAGCGGACAGCAATCCACCAAAGCCAAGGCCAAGACCGGCCACGGCTCCAGCCTTTCCGGCCAGCCTCAAGAACTCGCGGCGACTGACGGGTTCAAGCGTGCTCACACTAGGACTTTACAGCATTCTTACTGCTAGGGGGCTATACTCCGGTGGCGCCTTTCCCTTAACCTTTTCAAGTGAGGTACTTGTGAGCAAGAGACTCGTTGTCGTAATACTGGCACTGGTCATGGTCACGCTGGTGGGCTCATTGGCCGGCTGCGGAAGTGCCCTGCCCAAGGACGCCGTGGCCAAAGTCGGAGACAGCTATGTCACCCAAGCGGACTTCGATCTGCGCGTCTCCGGAGTGGCCAGCCAATACGGCCTCACCAAGGAGAGCGACCCTGAATACTACCTGCAAATACAGGGTCAAGTGCTCGACATTATGATCGAGAACGCACTGGCGGCCACCAAGGCCGGAGAGCTGGGCTTCACGGTCAGTGACGAGGAAGTGCAGGCAGAGATAGACACCATGTTGGCCACTTGGTATGGCGGCGACCAGGCCGCCCTGGAGCAGGAGCTCGGGGCAGCGAACATAACCTTGGATCAGCTGAAGGCAGAGTACCGAGAGTACCTGCTTACCAAGAAGGTCTACGAGGAAGTGACCAAGGACGTCCCGGCGGTCTCAGACGAGGCCCTCTCCGCCTACTACGAGGCGAACAAGGAGTCCTACTACACTCCGGAGAGCCGGACTGTGCGCCATATCCTGGTCATGCCTGGCAAGACCGCCACAGACGACTCCACCTCCACCACCGCCGGTGAGGCGACCACTACTACCACCACCCTGACCGATGCCGATTGGGCAGAAGCGTTGGCCCAAGCCAACGAGGTCCGCGCGAAGCTGGTGGCCGGCGGCGACTGGACCGAACTGTCTGCTCAGTACTCCGATGACACCTACTCCAAGGACCAAGGCGGCGAGTTGGGAGCCGTTGGCAAGGGCGAGATGGTAGGAGAGTTCGAGGACGCTGTGTTCTCACAATCTGTTGACGAGATATCACAGCCCATCAAGACCATCTATGGGTACCACGTCATCCAGGTCACGGCCATCACCGAGGCCGTCCAGGAGACCCTCGCTGACGTCAGAGACACCATCGCCACCGACCTCCTCGACCAGGCCAAGTTCGATGTGTGGACGCAGTGGGTCGCAGACATGAAGGCCAAGACCACCATCATCTACCGCGATGACCTGGCGCCTGTCACTACCACCACTGTCGCTCCTGCAGGTTCGGAAACCACCGTTCCCGCGGATTCGACCACCACTACAGTCGGCCAGACCATCACTACGGCTGCTCCGACTACGACGACTACGAAGTAGGGGCCGACGAGCCACACACCCGCACGGGCCACCAGGCACGTGCGCAGAGATCGTCCGTAGAGACTACGACGGGGCCGGGGATGATTTCCCCGGCCCCGTAATTCTTTGGGCAACCTGCTCTGGCTGCAGGCCACCGGTGGGGTTAGGCGCAAGACCATGGTTCAGCACCGTGACAGGAACGCCACCGCGGAGATCTCCGTGTGGGGTTCGGCGCTGGGAGTCTTCTGCGATGACCCCGTGGCTCACCCAGCAATGGCGCCCGGGCCGGTGCCACTGCCCATCGCTGACGGGTTACTGAGGGGCGTAGAGCCCCCACATGGGTGAATAAACACTGAGGGGCGTGGGAGTCCGCCGAGAGCTTTGCGGTACTCCGCAGTGCTCGAGGCGGGGCTCCTACGCCCCCTCAGTCACTCATTGCCTAGCAGGGGGCCTTACGCCCCCTTAGTCACTAAGCGCCGGTTTCGAACTTGAACGTCTGGTCCGGATCCACGATGGCCAGCAGCCGGACTACGCAGCCGTCTCCACCCGGCCAACGCCAGGGGAAGGCCATGAACGTGCAGCGCTTGCCGCTGACTTCGTCAAGCTGTCCACCCGCGTTCTCGATGCCTGGGATGCCACCCTTGACCATGAGGGTCTTGTGAGCAGGCTCCCATTCGGGGAAGTCCTCCAGAGGATCGCGGCCGGTCTCAGCCTTGTATTCCTCGATAAGATGCGGGTGTGTTGGGCCTAAGCCGTGGTTAACCAGCTTGGTGGCGATGGGATGATCGTTGGCCTGGCAGCCGTATGCGACCATCTTGACCTTCCGATCAACCAGCCACTGGGCGCCTTCTTTGTAGATGCCCGGGCCATGAGCGAAGTACTCGTCGGTATCGGCCCACTTGTGATGGTAGCCGGTGTTGATGACCACCACGTCGCCTTCTTGGATCTTGGGAGTCGCGGCCTCGAGCAACTCCGGGGTGATGAGGCCCCACTTGCCCATGGGGATCGACACGCACACACCGGTGCCGAACAGACGCCACAGCGGATAGTCGGCGATGGTGGGAGTGTTCTCGGTCACATGGAGAGGCGCATCCATGTGGGTGCAGCGGTGCATGATGCCTTCCCACTGGATCTGAGAGACGCCGTCCCTGGCGTGGAACTTGTCCACGGTGAGATTCACGCTGGGCGTGGAAGGCCACTCCGGCATGAACTGCATGAACGTGTGAGTAAGGTCATATACCTTCAGGCTCATATCCTGTCTCCTTTCAGCTAGCTCGACGTCTACTTGCCCGGTTCGATCCGCAGCTTGCCGCTGGGATCCCACATGGCGACCAACCGGACAACGCATGCGTCACCGTGCTGGAGCTTCCAAGGAGTGGCGGCCAGGGTGGCGCGCTTGCCCTTGACGACATCCACGTCACCGCCGACCTGCTCGATGGTGGGGATGCCGGCACCCAGAAGGATCTTGTGGGCGACGTTCCATTCCCCGTGTTCTTTCTTGGGATCCAAGCCGGTAACCTTGGTGTATTCACCGGCCAGGCGTTTCATCTGCGGGCCGCCACGGTGGTTAGCCATGGAGGTGGCCAGCGGATGGTCGATGAACGGGGTGTCGATGCCCACCATCTTGGCGTTCTTCTTCACCAGCCATTCGGCTGCGTCTTTGGAGAGGCCGGGGGCCTCGCCGTAGTACTCCAGACCGTCGGAGTACTTGTGATGCCAGCCGGTAACGATGATAACGATGTCACCGTCTTTGACTCCGGGATTGGCTTTCTCGAGATCCGCCGCGGTGATGACTTCCCAATTCTTCTTGGGGATGTCCAAAACCGCGCCGTTGCCGAAGAACGTCTCCGGCGGGATGGACGCCAGATCGGCGGCCTTCTGGATGAGATGGAACGGGGCATTCATGTGCGTGCCGGTGTGCAGGACCGTAGTGATTCGCCAAGCCAAGACACCATGCTGCGAGTGCTTTACCCCGCGGTGCATCTTGACATCGGTTTGCCCAGGATACGAGGGAGCGCCGTGCCCCCATTCGTGGCTGAGCTCGATCAGTTGTAGGCCTGACGCCGGATCCGTGGTGACATTGGCCATAGTCACGTCTCCTTTTTCGGACGGGAATTACCACCAAGTGAAATGATGATACCACGAACTTTCTCCCCAAGGCCTCCCCAAAGTGATGATGTCGGAGGCGAATCCACAGACTCGGCCCCGGCTCGGCTCGGGCCTACCGATGGGCCCAGCCTGCACAATGAATGAGGTACCATCCGACGGGTCCGGCAGCGACCTGGATGCTTGGCCCCGCTGAGAAGCGACCCACGAGGAGCCTACATGGACTGCAGCAAAGACACGAATCTGGCCCGCTGCAACTGCACCTACGAGCCCTGTTCGCGCAAGGGCAAGTGCTGCGACTGCATGGCCTACCACCTGCGCAGCAGGGAGCTGCCTGCCTGCGCCTTCCCCGCCGACGCTGAGCGCACCTACGACCGCACGTTCGCCCACTTCGCCCGGCTGGTGGAGCAAGGTAAGGTCTAGCGGGCCTATTGGTCGCGCCGAGGCGCGGCGGAGCCCGCTCGCGCCGCTTGGGCACTGCCCTCCGCGCCGGCGGCCGCCGGCAAGCCGGGGCCGCGGCGCAGCAATCCCCGCAAAGTGAGCACCAGAAGCGCGGCGAGGATACAGCCCATCCCGGCCCCCTCCAGAGGTGAGACCCGCTCGCCCAGTTGGATCGCAGCGGCCGCTATACCTATGACCGGGGTGGCCAACGTGCTGATGCCGGCCACACCAGTAGGCAACACCTTGAGCACGAACAGCCAGAACAGCCACGGCAACGCCGTACCCGGAATGACGTTGTAGCCAAGCGCCCAGATGAACTCACCCGACCATTCGATCGGTTGAGACGGTACCAACACGGCGATCAAGATGATGGGAACGCTCCCGTATAGCATCTGCCAGGCGGTCAGATTGATGACGTCCACGGGACCCCGCCTGTTTATCACCCTGACCAAGATGGCGCCCGCGGCCCAGGTCACCCCGGATCCCACGGCCAGGGCCTTGCTCTGCCACGTCCCGGCCAGGTGCAGAGGATCGAGAACGAGAACCAGCCCCGCTAGCGACAGACCTGCGGCCACCCAGTGGAGGCCCACGATGCGCTCGCCCAAGAAGACCCGACCCATGATGAGCGCCCAGACCGGCATGGTGTACACCAGGGCCGAAACCCGGCCGGCTGCACCCGTTTCCAGGGCCCACACAAGCAGCCCGACCATCCCCGTAGTCTGGAGGACGCCCAGGGCAACAGTGAGCAGCGGCTGGGTGGGCCGCAGCGGTCGCCTTAGAACGAGCAGCAGGGCGAATAACGCTGCCGCCCCCAGGCCGGTGCGCAGAGCGGTGAAGGGCCACGGGTCCGAGTATTTCAGGGCTAGCTTCATTACCACCCAGTTGTAGCCCCAGAAAAGCGACTGACCGACGAGCGCAGCCACCGCGAGTCGCGTGTCGCGCCGGCCGGAAGCGGGATCTGCCGCTCTCATTCTCCGCCTCGCACTTGGTCACAGTCATCCTCGCCCGTGCGGCAACCGTCGACAGAGCTGCCGCGCGACATGGCGCGGTCCCGCCTACTATCGAGCCCGGTCACCCAGGCGGCGCCACCGGCCGCGATGACGATAGCCACGATAGCGGCGACGTCCCGGTAGCCCAGATGCTGAGCCAGTATGGCAAACCCCATCAAAGCGGCGATCGCCGGTTCGATCGACAAGAGCACACCATATGTAGAGGCCCGCACTCGCCGGATGGCGACTAGTTCCAAGAAGTAGGGCAGCGCCGAAGACAGCACCGCCACCGCCAGTCCAAGCAGCAAGGCCCGGCCGTGCCCCACGACCTTGACTCCGGTGGCCAGCCAGATCGGCGTCATGATCACGGAGGCCCCGATCAACATAAGGCTGGTGGCCCGCAAGGGCTCCATCCGCCCCACCGCCCGCTTGGCCAACACGATGAACGCCGCCCAGCAGGCCGCGGCAAGCAGAGCGAACAGCAGACCAGACAAACCGATTGCGCCACTCGGACGGGTCAACAACCCCACTCCCAGTGCCGCCAGAGCCACCCACACCAGATCCAACAGGCGCCGGGATCCCGCGACCGCAACCCCCAAGGGGCCAAGGAACTCCACAGCTACCACGATTCCGATAGGAGCCCTGCTGATAGCCTGGTAGAAGCTAAGGTTCATCGCCACCAGGCTTATGGTTAGGGCGAGAAGCACCGCTCGATCGCCCTTGCCGGGTAGACGCACCCAGCGCGGATGCACCACCGCCAGCATCAGGCCGGCGAGGGCGGTCCGCAACCAAAGCGCCTCGTACACCCCCACCGAATCGATGACCTTCACCGCCAAGGCGGAACCGGCGTGCATAAGCAACCCTACCGTCACCACCAGCGTGATGGCGATGGTGGAATCGCGTCTGGGCGCCGCCGACTCGGCAGCACTCCCCCCGGCGTCCCCGGCAGCGGCTCCGGCCGGCCCGACGCCCACGTGCGTTGATGAGGGAGTTTGGGGAGGACGGCGCATGCCACGAAGTTACATCCCCGCGGGTCTGGGTACAAACCAATCGAAGGAATCGCCTGGATTTAACCGAAGAATCTACCATGGCTCGTGCCGGCCTCATGTCAATGATCACAAGTCCGACCTCCCGGGGTGAACTGATGACCGAGTTGGCGCATTCTGATGCCCATATACTGATCGTCGATGACGAGCCGAGTATCGTGCGCATGCTGACACGGGCGCTGGAGAACGCCGGATACACCTCCGTGCATGGCTACACCGACCCCATGGTGGCCGTCGTCGATTTCAACGACATCGGCCCCGACTTGATAGTGCTCGACATCAACATGCCCGGCATGAATGGATACGACTTTCTGGTTGATCTAAGCCACCGGCTGACTGAGGATACTTTCCTCCCCGTGCTCATGATCAGCGGGCTGCCCGAGCCGGAGACCCGGCTCCAGGCCCTCAAGGCCGGCGCCAACCATTTCCTCAACAAACCGATTGACCTGCGTGTGTTCATCGCCCAGGTCCAGCAACTTCTCGAGACGCGCTTTATGAGTGTGCGGGTCAACAACGTCCGCGGAGTGCTCGAGGAACTCGTCCGGCGCCGCACCGCCCAACTCCAGCAGGCTCACGTGGAGATCCTCGAACGGCTGAGCCGCGTGGGTGAATATCGCGACGACACCACGGGACACCACACCAAGCGGGTGGGAACACTCGCTGGGCTGGTTGCCCTGGAGCTTGGACTGCCTCAGGAACAGGCGTCCCTCATAGAGAGGACTGCGCCCCTGCACGACTTGGGCAAGGTCGCCATCGCCGACGCCATCCTGCTCAAGCCGGGCTTCCTGACTACCGGGGAGCGAGATGTCATGCGCGAGCACTCCGCCTTGGGGGCCGAGCTGTTGAGTGGAGGCACGTCCGAACTTGTGCAAATGGCAGAGAACATCGCCCTCTGCCATCACGAGAGGTGGGACGGCGCGGGCTACCCCAAGGGTCTTAAGGGCAAGGAGATCCCGCTGTCCGCGAGAGTCGTTTCGGTGGTAGACACCATAGACGCCATCACACATGATCGCCCCTACAAGGCTGCCAGGCCACTGTGCGACGCCATTGACGAGGTCGTCCGCGAACGAGGTGGCCAGTTCGATCCGGAGGTGGTCGACGCCGTGCTGAGACTGCATGCGGATAGCCGTCTACCTTTGGACGACGATTCCTTCTCCATCTGAGTACCACCGCGAGCCATGATTTGCCGCAGGCTGAAGTATCAGCTTCGGCCACACTTCTGCCGATAAGGATTTCGAGGTAGACCCAAGGTACGCGTATCTGGTTTCGGAGGCTTGAGGGTGGTATTCGAAGACGGATTGCCAAAAGCCCGCGAGGTGGACAAACTCTCCGCCGACGTGGAAACGCTGTGTTGCGACTGGCGACGCATGCGTTCGGTCATCGAACGCATAGCCAGGACGCCCTGGTGGGACCTGCACACCCTGACGTGCCTGTACTGTCACGCACCCTTCGAAGTATCCGCGGGTGAATGCGAGCACGAGATCGACTGCGTCTACCAGCGCTGCTGCCAGATAGTTGGTGGAAGGGCTCTGCCGCTACCCAACCAAGCCGTCCTCGACGAGTGGAAGAAGCAGTCGCACTCGTCCCCCAGCCTCTCCTTCTGACCGATACCCACCGGACCTGAGCGGCGCCGGCGGCGCCGGCCGCTGGTTTCGTTCCATCCGAACTGGGTGATAACTCACCTAGCAGGAATCCCTACTCGCGAATTCCCAAGGAGAGCGGCAGTGAGCGACGACAAGAAGAAGAGGCTGACCACCAACTTCGGAGCGCCGGTCCCCAACAACCAAGACGTCGTGACCGCCGGGCCGCGTGGCCCTATGTTGTTGCAGGACGTGTGGTATCTGGAGAAACTGGCCAACTTCGACCGGGAGGTCATCCCCGAGCGCAGGATGCACGCCAAGGGCTCCGGCGCCTTCGGCACCTTCACCGTGACCAACGACATCACCAAGTACACCCGGGCGAAGCTCTTCTCGCAAGTAGGCAAGCAGACCGACCTCTTTGTCCGCTTTTCGACTGTGGCCGGCGAGCGCGGCGCCGCCGACGCCGAGCGCGACATCCGCGGCTTTGCCGTCAAGATGTATACCGAAGAGGGCAACTGGGACCTAGTTGGCAACAACACCCCGGTGTTCTTCTTCCGCGATCCCCTCAAGTTCCCCGACCTCAATCACGCAGTGAAACGCGACCCCCGCACCAACATGCGGAGCGCCCAGAACAACTGGGACTTCTGGAGCCTGCTCCCCGAAGCGCTCCACCAAGTGACCATCCTGATGAGCGACCGGGGCCTTCCCGCGAGCTACCGCCACATGCACGGCTTCGGCAGCCACACGTTCAGCCTCGTAAACGCCGCCGGCGAGCGCAACTGGGTCAAGTTCCACTGGATCGGCCAGCAGGGCATCAAGAACATCAGCGACCAAGAGGCCGAGGTCTTGGTGGGCAAGGACCGAGAGAGCCACCAGCGCGACCTCTACGAGGCCATTGAGAACAAGGACTTTCCCAAGTGGCAGCTCTTCTGTCCAGGTGATGCCCGAGAAGGACGCCCTAACCTACAAATTCCACCCGTTCGATCTCACCAAGGTGTGGCTCCATGGCGACTATCCTCTGATTGAGGTCGGCATGATGGAGCTCAACCAGAACCCCGAGAACTACTTCGCCGACGTGGAGCAGGCGGCGTTCAACCCGGCCAGCGTGGTGCCCGGAATAGGCTTCTCGCCCGACAAGATGCTGCAGGGCCGCCTCTTCTCCTATGGCGACGCGCAGCGCTACCGCTTGGGCGTGAACCATCACCTCATCCCTGTGAACAAGGCCCGCTGCCCCGTTCACGGCTACAGCCGCGACGGCTCTATGCGGGTGGACGGCAACTACGGCAGTACGCTCCACTACGAGCCCAACAGCTACGGCGAGTGGCAGGAACAGCCCGAATACAAGGAGCCACCGCTCGACCTGTACGGCGCCGCCGACCGGTGGGACGCCCGCAAGGACGACGACGACTACTACTCCCAACCGGGGGCGCTCTTCCGCCTGATGGGGCCCGAGAAGCAAGGGCTGCTTTTCGAGAACACGGCGCGCAACATCGCCCCGGCGACCGAAGAAGTCAAGCTGCGCCACATCGGCAACTGCTACAAAGCCGACCCGGCCTACGGCGAAGGGGTGGCGGCGGCGCTCGGCATCATGATGAGCAAGGTCGATAAGTGAGACCCTATATAGAGTTGACCACTCCGGAGCCGCGCCGGCAGAGGGAGGGCTCATGCCGAAGGTCGCCATAGAAGCTGAGGCACCAGATTTCGAACTGGTAGATTTTCGCGGCGCACCCTTCAAGCTTTCAAGCCTTCGCGGGGCCAACGTATTGCTGGTGTTCAACCGCGGCTTCACCTGACCGTTCTGCCGCGCGCACATGGCGCAGTTGCGCCTAGACCATGCGAAGTTCGAAGCGGCGGACACGGCCATTGTGGTCGTGGGCCCCGAAGGCACGAAGGCCTTCGCGACCTACTGGCGCAAGAACCACCTGCCTTTCATCGGCCTTCCCGATCCAAAGCACAGCGTGCTCAAGCTTTACGGTCAAGAGATCAAGCTCTTCAAGTACGGACGCATGCCGGCTCAGGTACTGGTGGACAAGCGTGGGGTCGCCCGTTTCGTCCACTACGGCCACGATATGACCGACATCCCCAGCAACGAGGAGATACTGGGCCTCATCGCCTCGCTGGACGACGCCCCGTTGGGGGGCGCCGCGCCGCATGGCCGCCCACCGACTGCCGAGGGATCATGACCAGGATCGCGCTTGTCACCGACTCCACCTGCGATCTGGCCGACGGCGAGCGGGCGAGATACGTGACGGCCATGGTGCCACTCCACGTCTGGATGGGCGGAACTAGTTACCTGGACCGCGTGGATTTCGACTCAGCCCTTTTCTACAAGCTCTTCAGGGAGAACGACCAGGGCGCCCAGACGTCGCAACCCAGCGCGGGTGAGTTCGTCAGCACATACAAGGCCCTTCTGGATGACTATGATTCGGTGATCTCGGTGCACATCTCCGGCCGGCTATCCGGAGCCATGCAGACTGCCGACCTCGCCGCCCGTTCGGTCGACCCGGCACGGGTCCGGGTAGTGGATTCCAGGCATGTCTCTGTGGGCGTGGGACTGGTAGTGCAGGCGGCGGGCGAAGCCATCCGAGTCGGTAAGTCTCTGGACGAGGTGGCGGCGGCGGCCGAGGCCGCCGCCGGCGATATCCGGGTGTACGGAGCCCTGCCTTCACTGGACGTCGCGGTGAGGGGAGGGCGCCTGAACGCCCGGGTGGCCAAGATGGCGGGGTTGATCAAATTGAAGCCCCTCATCGTCTTCGACGAAGAAGGAGGAGTCCACACCGACGGAGCCCGCCTAGGCTACTACCGCGCACTGCGCGCCTTAGCCGAGAGGGTGGCCCGCTTCGCCGCCGAGGCTCCTGCCCGAGTGGTCATAGTGCACGCCGACGGGGCCCAGGCCGCCGAATACACCCGTCAGCACCTGCGCCGACTGTTCGCCGGCCTAGACATCCCCATAGTGGCGGCCGGAGCCGTTATCACCACCCATGTGGGCTTGGGCACCGTCGCGGTGGGCGTCCGGCGGAACGCATCATGAACCTCGGCGCGTCCCTGGGGATCACCTTTGGCGTGATTGTGGCCTTCATGACCATCGGCTGGCTGCTGAGCCTTGTCCGCAAGGACGCAAGCGTGGTGGACCCTCTCTGGGGGCTCGGGTTTGTCATAGCCGCCGCGAGCTACTTCTTGTTGCTCGACGGCTACTGGGGCCGGAAGGTCCTGGTGCTGGTGATGGTCGCGGCCTGGGGTCTGCGGCTGTCGGCCTACCTGCTCTGGCGCGCCCGAGGTCGCGGGGAAGACCCGCGCTACCAGGCGATGCGGGCCAAGCGGCCCTCCAGCTTCTGGTGGTACAGCTATCTGCAGGTGTTCCTGTTGCAGTCTGTGCTGCTGTGGATCATAGCGGCGCCCATCGCCGGGGCGATGGGCGCCCGGCCCGCGGGAGAGTCACCAGCGAGCATAAACGTGCTGGACTTCGTCGGAGTGGGGGTGTGGCTGTTCGGGCTGTGCTGGGAGGTGGTCGGCGATGCCCAACTCGCCAAGTTCAAGCGCGACCCCGGCAACAAGGGCAAGGTCATGCAGACCGGAGCCTGGCGCTATACCCGCCACCCCAACTACTTCGGCGAAGCCGTACTCTGGTGGGGCGTCTGGATCGTCGCCGCCTCGGCGGGCGGCTACTGGTCGGTCTACGGCCCGGTGATGATAACGGTGCTCCTGCTCCGCGTGTCGGGGGTCACCCTTCTAGAGAAAGGGCTGACCAGCTCCAAGCCCGGCTACCAGGAGTACATGTCACGCACCAGCGCCTTCGTGCCCAGACCTCCCCGCCGCCGCGAGGCACAGCCGGAAGACCAAGAGGTGGACGGCGACCGGTGATAGACGTCCTGGTGAACGACAAGATGCAGCAAGGCTACCGATACGTGCTCACCGAGCGGGTGGGCGCAGGTTTCGATCCAGCCTTCAATCCTGATCTCACCCCAGCCGAGATGCTGACTCTAGGCGTGTTCGGCGGCAAGTACATGACCGACTGCCGGGAGGAGTTCCCTGCCCAGTGGTATGTGGAGGCGAAGCTGTCACCGGAGCGAAAGGACCCTTCGCTGAACTTCTTCGGCATCGACGCTTCTCTGCCCCTTGTTGAGTGGCAAAAGCGGGGCTGGATCCATCCCGACGATCCTAGGGGCTGGTTTCAGTGGTACTGCCGCTATTACATGGGCCGCAGGCTGCCGGATGAGGACACCCGACAGATAGGGCGTTGGAGGGCCATGAGAAGACATGTCGCCCAGGTGCGCAGAAACTGCGCCGCGGGCGACCTCAGTTGCCGCCAGCGCCAGCGCCAAGCGTTGCTGCACTGGGCCTACGACTCGAGGGACATCTAGGCGCCGCGCGCGCTCCCGTGCTCCCGCGCCCGCCGGGCTGGCCGGCGCGAGGCACCGGCCGGGCGCTGGTAGCCGCCGAGGCCGGCGGCGGCCTACTGCACCGTGTATTCCTCCCAAGTGTTCGGAACAACGTTCACGCTGATCACGTACTGCCTTTTGATGTTGATGAGGACTTGGTCGTTGTAGTTGAGCTCGGCTGTGTTGCCGGTTCCCTTGTTCAGAAGGCTCCCCGAACAGTAGAGAGCGCCGTGGATACTACAGGTGCCGTACAGCGCGCTGTCGCCCACCGTGACCAACACCCCATACAGATCGGCAGAGCCTTTCATGTCCCACGTATTGGTGCTCCCGTCCGGAGTGTCGATCACCACGACCACCGGCGCAGCCACGGTGCCTATCTGTTTACTTCCAGTAATGGTCACTCCGGTGGGGCTCTTGATGTAGACCACCTTGCCGTTCGCCTTGCCGCTGTTGAGGTAGGTTTGGGCCGACAGTGAGTCCGTGAAGTAGCTGCCCTGCTGCTTGGCCAGTATCTCTGCCGCCTTGCTCAAGTCTGGTGTGAAGAAGGAGTCAAAGTCCTGGACCTTGTCCTCGTCCTCGTACTCGGCACTCGGCAGGGTGGAGACACCATCTCCCGGGTTGATCCCCTTCCCAAGGGCATCGTGCACTTGATAGTACACGGGGCCTGAGCCGTTCTCGATCTCGATGCCGAATCCCTGCCCGTTAGAGGCAACCTCGTTGGAGTAGAGCGCCAAGCCCCTGGGGAAAGCAAACTCCCACCCTTGTCGTTCGGCCATTATCAGAATGCGGTGGCGGTCGTCGTCCACATTAGAGCTGGCGTCGACAAACATGATGCCGTCACCTATCGTGCCGTCGTCCATAACGTTGGCGTCCCAGTAGACGCGCTGGTCAACATCCGGAGGAACCGTGACGGTCTCCCCGCTTATGGTGGAGTTGTCGTACACCTCCACCTGCAGAAACTCGGACGCATCCGAGCGGCTGGGGTCCCAGAGAGCAGGGTTGTCATTCTGCAGCGTCTCCTTGAGCAAGGCCGCGTCTACGACCACCGAACTGCTTGAGCTCGACGGCCATGTCAGCTTCAGCGCCAGCATGCCGGCGTCGACACCCGCCTCCGCAACGTTGAAAGACTTCACATCTGTGCGTTCGGTCTCGGTCGCCCGGGTCTGCGACGCGATGAGCCAGTAGAGCCCCACGCCTAGGATGAGAAAGATCATGATGAACATCACCACAATGACCATGATCGCCCCCCGCTCCCCGCCGGGCGCGGCCCAGAAGTTCTTCTGCCGCTCTATGCTATCGCGCTTCGCCATGTCTTCCCTGCCTATCTTATGGTTCTAGTACGTGCGCATATTGCGCGGTTGCACCACCGAGGCCAGTTCGTGGTACTGAGGGCTTTTGTTGATGACCACATCGACCTTGAGTTTGATGTGAACCTCCCGTATCAGGGTGGGGTCGATCACGTGTTTCGGGTCGAGTTCGGTGCCGGTGGTCATAGGGAGCGCGGCCCCGTTCGCCCCAACGTAGGTGAACAGCCAGTTTTCAGGGTCGATGTCGTCGTTGCTCACCCAGGTCCCCACCAACCTCGAGCTGGAGCCGGTGGCGAAAGTGATATCGCCGGTCTGACTGTCGTCACGGTAAAGCGTACGATCCGAACGCACCCAGAACCTCACCAATTCCAGATCGTGGGCGGCATCGCGATCGACGTCGGCCCAGAGCACCACCAGATTGGGCTCGGCCCTAACGATAGCCAGCTCCAGATCCTCCGTGGGAGCCACCAACGGCTTCCGGGCAGTCCGTATAGATTCCACCATTTCGTTCAGGGCTTTTCGGGCCTCGGTCTGCGCAGTCATGTCCTCCTCGACAAAACCGTAAGTACGCTGCAGACCAAACCAGATGCCGTAGATAGCCCCCAAAACCACGATGAGAACCAGAGATGTGACCAGCAGCTCGACCAGAGTGAAACCGTGCTCGGAGGAACCCCGGCCGAAGAGACAGCGCATGCGTTTGAGCTGAGCGACCATCGGTACCACCAGCCTAGAGAATGGTCATGACGATATTCCCGGCCTGCTGCGGCAGTGAGAACGACTGATTTAGGGTCGGCCGTCCGCTGGCCGTGGCAGTGAGCAGGTAGTTGCCGGCCGGCAGACTACTGATGGTCTTCGTGCTCTTCCTGGCCACCGACGTGTTGAGAGTGAATCCATTGTCCCCCACCAAGTACAGCGAGTACGCCTTGTTGGTGGTGTTCTCCACCTTGACCAAAGAGAACTCGGGGACCGTGGTGGTAGTCGATGAGGTGGTGACAGACACAAGTGTTGTGGTCGTGGTATCCAGCAGCGTCGTGGTCGTAGTCACCAGTTCGGGTATGGCCACCTCGATAGTCGCCTCCGGACCCACATTCGGAGGATCGAGACAGATGTCTACAGCCCACAGCCGGTACTGATACCAATTCTGTCCGCTCAGAGTTCCCCAGGGATCGATTTGTAGCGCGACGCTCCCCTGGTCGGTGTACGAGGTGGCGTTGGGATCCAGGTTGGCCTCAAGGGTGGTCCACTCCGACCAAACTCCGCCCTCCCACTTGCAGCGCTCGAGTACGTAGTAGGCCCGATCGCGTTCGTCTCCCCCGCTCCAGACGAGCAGAATGCTCTCGTCGCCTATCTGAGGAATGCCCCATACGTCGGTGGGCATTGCGGGGCCGCCGTCCTCTTCGTTCTCGACGCGCGTACGCAACCGCCACACATTGCCCGGCTCGTTGTATTCGTTGTAGATGATGGCCCGGAATTCCCAGTAGCCGTCGGGTATGTCGGCGGAGTTGAAGGTGTAGGAGAAGTAGGCCGAAGTGACCTTGCCTTCGGTGTCGGTGGTGTATTGGAGGTTCTCTAGACGGTAGTCATTGGCCGGGTCTCCGAGACGTTCGGACTGGCCGTTGCTGTCGACCAACACCAGCCGCGCGTACACGTCGCGCACACTCATGCCCGGCTCGTTGAGGTTGTTGAGCACTAGGCCCCAGTCGGCCTCGGCTACATAGCAGATCAGAGTGTGTGCCTGGCTCGGATAGAGCATGGGAAATGGCGTCTCCAGCGGATCGTCTAGAGAATGCGACATGACCAACTGCGACACCCGCGGTCCCAGGAACTGTTCGTGGATCATGGTGGCCATGGAGACCGTTTTGCCCTCCGGCGTAGCCTCCGGCGGACCCGTCCAACTCACGGTGACTGTCACCTTCTTGAGCAGCCCGTTTTCATATACCGACTCCTCCACCGCGTACCCAATATCGAAGGAGATGTCCCGTTGGGTTTCGGTGACGCCGAACCGAGTCTCGAGGTCATCTCCCTCGGTGGGGATATCCCGGGAGTCCAGCTGCCGAATCTGCTCGATCTTCTCTCTGGCGATATTGGTGGCCTCGCTCCTGTAGCGCACTACCGAGGCCTGCGTGAGCCCGGTGAGAAAGAACGGAACGATGCCCGCCATGGCAAAGAGCAGGAGAAGCGAAGCCACGAGCACCTCCACCAAAGTGAAGCCCTCGCGACGAATGAACTTGTGTAGCCTGCGTTTGATCCTACTACCCACGGCCGGCACCTTCTCCCAGGAGATGACGCTCGGCTCGGACTCCTACGACTCCGGATTCGGTGCCCGGCCTCTGCCGACAGACGTTCCCCATGGTCCCCATATCGGCAAATCGAGTGGAATCTTTAGTAACGTCAAGGAACACATACCCAGGTATCGCCTACCTGACTCCGAGAAGATAACCACTCTGCCGAAGCCTGAATCGCAAAAGCCGATGCGACAACGCGCGACCGACACGGCACATCGGGCTTCGCTGCTAGTCGCTGCTAGCGACCACCCGTACGCCGTGCCGCGCAGTAGGCAGGCACTGACTTCACAAATGAGGCCAGGGTGTAGCGACGCAAACCGTAGCGCAGAGCCCTCGCGTGACAGACAAGACTCTGTACCGCCCTGCCGTTCTGGGCATTTACCAAGCCCAGTCGGCTTAGCTTCCTGCCGAGCATCACGGGAGCCAGCGCTTTGAGGTCATCGCCAAAAACGTCCAGGTATATCCCAAGATTCACGAGTTCCTCTCTGAATCTTCTGCCCCTGCGCATGGCGTCGGTCTGCCGGGACGGACACGTGTCATCCTGGTAGTAGAGCGTTCTGGGAACGTAGTAGGGGGGATCCGTCTTGAAACACTGCAGGTACAGCTGCCCCTCATCTGAGACAAGCCGCTCATCGTGTCTACGACGAGGGCCTTCGATTATCTCCCGCGAGAAGACGAACCAGTAGTTGCCCCCTATCTTGCCGGACAGGATGTCAGCGTAGTCCCAGTAACCCTCGCGGCGCGTGGGCGCCGCACTGTCGACCACGCCGTCGCTTCTTCGAACCCAGTCGAATGCGAGCCAATGTCGGCCGTCGATGCCCAGCCGCAAAAGGTATGAGTGCGCCGTGGCAAGTGCATCAGGGTCAAGCTCGTCATCGTCGTCGAGATAGGTGACAAAACGACCTGCCGCCAAGTCATACCCGACATTCCTTGAAACGTTTGTGCCGCCCTGCCTCTCATTCCTGTGATACGTGAAACGTGGGTCTGCCAAATACCCGGCTGCTACCTCTTGGGTGTCGTCGGTCGAACAATCGTCGATGATTATCACCGAGTAGTCCGTGAAGGTCTGCTGCAGAATACTGTCCAGCGCTCGCGCCAGGTAGGCGGAGCGACTGAACGTTGGAACGATGATGCTGAACGTGGCCGCCATGAACCGCCCTCCCCGCCTTCGCCCAACGCGCGTAGTTTGCGTGCCTGTATATCACACTCGCTTTGCCCGCGGAAGCATGGCGGAGCGGCATGGGAATCGAACCCACCCTGGACGGGATCACCGCCCAACACCGGTTTTGAAGACCGGGCCGGCCACCAGACCGAACGCCGCTCCGGGTAACACTCAGGCTGACATCTTACCTCGCGGATCGTCCCGTGCGTTCAAGCCCCAGGCTGGCGGCGACGCTCCCTAGCGGCGGCGGCTGCGCAGCCGCCGCGCCTCCCCCACCCGTAGAGTGAGGCCCTCCGAGTCCATGTGCTCCAACAACGCTTGGGCATAGCGCCGCGATGTACCCAGCAGGTCGCGGGCCTCCGCCAGAGTCAACTGGCCGACCTGTGCCATCGCGGCAGCAAGGCTGTTCATGAGAACCTGAAGCCTCTCAGGCGGGTAGTAGAGGTCTTCGCCCACTTTGACCAACCGCCCCTGGCGCACCAGAGCGGCCACGAGTTTCTCCGCCTCGCGGGGGGCAAGCCCCGCCGCTTCGGCCGCAACGGTCACACTGGGGGTCTCGGCGGGCGGCACGCCCACGTCCGGGTCGATGGACCCACCGACCGCCTCACTGGCGCCGGCGCCGCCCTCCGCGCCGGCCGCTCCGAACTGGGCGAGAAGTCTCTCCACCGGTCCATCGGGATCGCCTGCCGACCCACCGGAGGCTCCGGCCCACCGATAGCCATGCTCCGTGCGAACCACCTCACCTGCGGCCTGCAGACGCTCCAACGCGGCGTCCAGGGCGGGCGCTTCTTTGCCTTTGGCGAGGTCGCGCCGCAGTTCCCCCAGAGTCAGATAGGGGTTCAGCGCGTCGCCGTCGGCCCGGGCGCGCAGCGCGGCCAGCGTCGTCTCGACAAGCGCGAGTAGGGAGGAACCGTGCAGCAGGAGAGCCGTCTGGGGCGCGGCGGCGGGCGCGGCGGAAGACGCGCCGCCTCCCGAGGCCGTGACAGTCGGGCCCGCGCCTCCGCCCGGGGACGGCGCGCCCACGGCGCCACTTGCCACCACGGCACGGCCGTCCGCCAGCAGGCCGGCGACGGCCGCCCGGATCTGCGGGGCGGCAGACCGCCACATGTAAGGACTCGCTTCGAGTCTCCGGCGGACCAGGCCCATAGGAAAGGCTTCTTCCAACAATAGGGTGATGACGGCTTCAGGCACTCCCTGCTCCAGGAGGGACAGCCGCTCATGCCGTCGAGAGCCGGTGCTGTGCTTGCGCGGAGCGGGGTCGATCACGCGCCCTCCGCCTATGGTGGTCACCGGGGTGACCGAGCGCACTATGAACTCGTCGCCGGGATAGACCAGTGTCCGCTCTTCGAAGCGCACTTGCGCGTAGCAGGAATCACCTGGTTCCAGCGACTCCCGGTCGACCAGCACCACCTTGGCCAGCATCTCGGCCGTGCCGTGATCTACCCGAGCACGGCTCACCCGAGGCAACGGACCAGGAGAGTCGACCAGCAGCACCAGGCGTACGTCGGCCAGGTAGGTGGGCTCGATGGCCGGGTCCTTGACCACCCACTGCCCCCGCCCGACCTCGTCCCGGTCGACCCCGCTGAGGTTTAGAGCCACCCGCTGGCCGGCACCGGCCACGGCCACTTCGCGGTCGTGCACCTGGACACTGCGCACCCGCACCTCTCGCGCCCCGGCAGAGCCCCGTACTCCCTGCGCCCCGCGCCGGGGCAGGATGGTCACCCGGTCCTCGGCGCTCAGGCTCCCCGACCAAAGGGTGCCGGTGATCACGGTGCCGATGCCTTTGAGGGAGAAGACCCGGTCGACCGGCAGACGGGTGGCCGGATAGGGATGGCGGGGCGGCACCGTCGTACCCACCTGCTCAAGCGCGGCCAGCAACTCCGGCAGCCCCTCCGCGGTCACGCCGCTCACCGGCACCACGGGAGCGGCGCCGTAGGCAGTGGAGCTCAGAAACTCCTCCACGTCGGCGTGCACCAGCTCCACCAGCTCGGAGTCGACCATGTCGATCTTGGTGAGCGCCACTACTCCCGCGGGAACACCCAGCAGCTCGATGATACGCAGGTGCTCCCGAGTCTGGGGCATGACGCCGTCGTCGGCGGCCACCACCAGCAGGAAGAGGTCGATGCCCGAGGCGCCGGCGACCATGGTCTTCACAAAGCGCTCGTGGCCGGGGACGTCCACCACGCTCACGCGACGGCCGCTGGGGAGGGTCAGCTCGGCGTAGCCCAGCTCGATGCTGATGCCCCGCTCCTTCTCTTCTTTGAGGCGGTCGGTGTCGCGTCCGGTGAGGGCCTTGACCAGAGTGGTCTTGCCGTGGTCGATGTGGCCTGCGGTACCTAGGGTGAGAGGCCGGTCGTCGCTGCGCGCCGGTTCGCCGGCCGCCCTCGCGGGCGCCACGCCGGGCGCGGCGCCCGCGAGGGCGCCAGGGGTCAACTCAGGGGTGGCGCCGCGGTCCATCGGGGCCCCAGCCCCGCTACTGTCCGGAGGGCGCGGCAGACGTGCCGGCAGGCGCGCCCGAAGGGACGCCGGCCTCGGCCACTCCCGCCACCAGCCGGTCTATCGCCCAAGCCACGCTTGCGGCCACGGTCTCGAGGTCGGTCTCCTCCAGGGCTATCACGTCCAGGTGCAGACTGTCGTCAGAGACCCGGCCTATCACCGGCACAGGCGCCCTGCGCAGCTCCGCGTCGAACGCCGACACCCCCGCGGGCAACGTCGCGCTACCGGGAGCTGACCCAGAGACCGGCGGCACGGGAAAGCGGACGCGCACCGCGTGCGACGGCAGCTCGGCCAACGGCATGGAGCCACCGCCCGCCCGGGCGGTCGAAGTCTCCACTTCTAGGATGAACCCGTCTGAGCAGCGCCTTTCGATGGCCGACTGCAATGCCTCGGCCAGGGCGGCCGTTTCGGCCACCGGACGGTGCAGGTAGCGCAAGATCGGTATCTCCCTTTCGGCCCGCTCGGGGTCCTGGTAGATCTCGAGGGTGGCCTCCAATGCGGCTAGGGTCATCTTGTCCAAGCGCAGGGCGCGGGCCACCGGATGGGTGCGCAAGCGGTCGATGATCGGGGCGCTTCCCACCAGGATGCCGGCCTGCGGTCCTCCCAGCAGCTTGTCGCCGCTGAAACACACAACATCGGCGTCCGCCCGCAACGAGGCGGCCACAGACGGCTCGCCCTGGAAGCACTCCCGGGCGCTAAGGGCACCGCTGCCCAGGTCGTCGGCAGTGATGAGCCCACGCCGGCGGCCCAGATCCACCAACTCGCCCAGCCCGGCCTCTTCGGTGAAGCCGACAATACGGTAGTTTGAGGTGTGCACCCGCAGCAGCAGCGCGGTCTCCGGCGTGATGGCGGCTTCGAAATCGTCGATACGCGTGCGGTTGGTCGTACCTACTTCCACTAGGCGGACCCCGCCCGCCCTGATGATGTCGGGCAGCCGGAACGACCCGCCTATCTCCACCAATTGGCCGCGCGACACCAGCACTTCGCGCCCGGCAGCCAGCGCCATCAGAAGCAGCAGCGTCGCCCCCGCGTTGTTGTTCACCGCGAAGGCCGCCTCAGCTCCGGTGAGCCGAGTGAGCAGGGACTCCACGTGCACCTCGCGCCGGCCCCGGGTGCCGCTCTCGAGATCGTACTCCAGGTTGCTGTACGAGCGGGCGACGGCGGCCACACGCTCCACGGCCTTCTGGGCCAGAGGTGACCGGCCCAGGTTGGTGTGCACCACCACTCCGGTGAGATTCATAAGAGGCCGCAATCCCTGCCTGCTCCACTGCTCGAGCACCGCGGCCGCCCGCGCCAGGAGAGCCTCCGGGGAAACTCCCGCGGTCGCCGCGACCCCAAGAGTGCCGACCCCGTCTGCCGGCGCCCCAGCGACGGCCGCCATGATCTCTCGCCGGACCGCCTCCACAGCGCTGCGCACGGCTTCGACCACTTGAGCGCGAGGGTGACCTTCTAGCAGTTCCGCGGCCGCGTCGTGGCTCACCAGTTCCTCCACGGAGGGCAGACCACGCAACGCCCGCTGTGTGACCTCGTCCATCAGCGCCGGCTCCGCGCCACCCGTGTAGCCCGGCGCGCCCGCGCCGCCCGTATGACTTGCCGCCTCACCGCTGTCTATCCAAGAAGTATCCGGCCATGGAGGCCAGCATCTCGCGGGCGGGCGAATCCCGCACCGGCTCCAAGCACCGCCGAGCCTTCTCGATGAGCACGGCCGCCAGGTTCTGCGCATACTCGAGGGAGCCGTAGCGCCGCATCAGCTCCACCACCTCGTCCGCCTGCTCTGGGGTCTTCGCGCTTCTCAACCGCAACAGCTCGATGAGCCGCGCCCGGTCCTGGCCGCTCGCCTCGGTCAAGCAGTGGATCACCATGAGGGTGCGCTTGCTCTCGTAGACGTCGCTCAAATAGTCCTTGCCCATGGTGTCGACGTCGCCCAAGATGTTAAGGAGGTCGTCCTGGATCTGAAAAGCAATAGAACATTCTTTCCCAAAGCCTTCAAACGCTGCTATCTCCTGGGCCGTGCCCCCGCCGATGAGTGCTCCCACCTTGAGGGGAGCTATGCCGCTGTAGTAGCCGGTCTTGCCCAAAGCCATCGCCAGGTAGTCGTCGGGTGTGAGGTCGTAGAGGTCGTCACGCACCCAGCCCACGTCTAGGGCTTGGCCCTCCACGGTGCGCTGGCTCATCTCGCCGATAACGTCGAGCACAGCTATCTTGGTGCGGTCGTCCAGCAGAGGATCGCGCACCACTATGGTGCAGACCAGCCCGAGGGCGTAGTCGCCGGCGTTGATGGTCAGGGCTTCCCCATGCAGGATATGCGCGCACTTCTGCCCGCGCCTGAGGACGCTCTCGTCCATAATGTCGTCGTGCAGCAGAGCGGCGGCGTGGAACACCTCGATGGCACAGCCACCAGCCAAGGCTTTGCGGGCTTCTCCGCCCACGGCCTCGCAGGCCAGCATGGCCATAGCCGGGCGGGTCCGCTTGCCCCCGCGGGTGATGAACTCGTCCAGGATGCCATACAGGTAGCGGTGAAGCGGGGAGCCCTGGGGAACGACGTTCAGATACCTACGCAGGTACTCGTCGATCTGCGGACTGACCGAGACGAGGTAATCGACAAAAAGGTCACTAGTGCCCATGGGCACGACGATAGCACACGACGAACGGGGGTCCCCTAGTTTGACGCGCCCGTCTGGTCGACCAGTACGAAGCTGGTCAGATCACCCTGGGCCACGATGCGCTGCTTGGCGCTGTAAATGGGGTGACAGGCGGCAAGCGATACTTGTTCGCGCCCCAACTGCTTGACCGCCTCCACCTCGTCGGGGGACACGATGATGACTCGAGTAACCGTGTACCTGGCGACCGCGTAGGGCAGGACCAACTGGATCTCGTCACCAGGCTCCAGCTCGTTGATCTTGAAGAACGGCGCCCCGTAGGTGGTCCGATGTCCCGAGACCACGAAGTTGCCTACCTGTCCCGGCCAGGGAGTCTCGTCCCAGTGCCCTGGGCCTATCTTGAGGAAGCGCTTGCCGGTGCCCTCCACCATGACCACATCCACGCCGATCTTGGGAATGACGACGCGGCCTATAGGCTTGCCGGGTTGCACTGTGAGTTCGTATGCATCCGCCGCGGCGTGGAACGCCTCGAGCTGAGCCGTGCGCTCGGCTTCGGCCGCCGCAAGCGCGGCCTCTGCCGCCGCCTTGTCGGCCGCCGCGGCGGCAGCGACCGCGGCCTCTTCGGCGCTCAGTTCCATCGGCTGGAAGTCGCTGTCGGAAAGGGTCGCCTGAGTCGCGGCTATCCCCGGGTTCGCTGCAGCCAAATCGGCGCGGAGCCCACGCTGCTGGATGGCGGTGTAGGCGCAGGTGCCCCCGTAGTAGGCGGGAATGATAAGGATGCCCACCGCGATCAGAATCCAACTGGCCCAGCGGGCGATCCGGCGGCCGCGGCTCCGCTTAGCGGCTGCGACCTGGGGTTCTGGGGCGATTTCCGCGTCGGGGGAGGCATCCGCCGGGGAGCCGGTCGTCGCCGGAGGTGTCGCCGGCAGGTTCACCGGGATCTTGGCCCAAGGGTCTATCGGGTCTTCGGGCATGTTGCGTCCGTTCGTCGACCATATCAAGGGAGAGTATAGCTTGAACCCATATCGGCAACTGTCGCTGGTGGGATTATCTCCACCCGGGTCTGCTTCCATGGCGGCTCTGTCCGCCTGGCTTAAGAGAGCGCCGGCGGCCACGATGAGACTGTAGCTGGTAACTCCCAAGCCTGCGGCCAAGACCATCTCGACCAACGCTCAGAACGCGTGGATGACCATCCCCTCCAACCGGGAGTAGTGCTGCTTGTCGAAAGTCGCCACCCTACTCAGACCCCTCTCCCTCATCCAGCAGGCACTGTAGGCGTCGATGAAGTCGACCTTGGCCTCCCCGTACGCGAGGAGTGCGTCGATCACAACGTCCGCTTCGGGGATCGCCAAGCCATCCATGCACGCGACGGCCATCGCCCGCTCTTGTACCTCGGACCGGCCAAGGTGGTAGTAGCCTTCGAGAACCCACACCAATTCGGCCAAAACCATCGCGTTTGTGGTCAGTCTCACCTCTCCTGCCGCCGCCCCCTGGAACAACGCTTCCACCGCCGCGGCCTGCTCGGGCACGTCGTTGGTGAGGAAGCGAAGAAACACATTGGTGTCGACGAACACCGAGTCCCATTCGGCGCCATGGCCCATGCGATCAGGCCGCGTCACCGGTTGACCTCCGCCCTCGGTTGGCGGCTGCTTCCGCCCGGATCGCCTCCAGGTCCTGCGGCCCATCGACAGGCACGCTCCCGCGCAGGGCGAAGATAGAGCGACCAGCAGGGCGCAGGATCATCTCCCCAGCCCTGATCACGACCGTCAGGTGCCCGCCCTCCTCCAACTGGAGTTCGCGCCTTAGCGCACTGGGTATGGTTATCTGGCCTCGCCGGCCGATGCGAAGGCTTGGCATCGGAGCCTCCCTCGTATGACTGTATGATGCCATTATATCCTCCCATGGCCTTTTCATCCGCAGTATTGATTCTATCCGCATAGCGGAGAGCCCGCGGACGTGACTGCCCTGGATTCTCCACGCCCCGCGCATCTGCCGAGCCTACTGTTTGGCGATCAGGGTCGCCTTGCGACTTTCGACCGACCTAGGCGCGTCTGGCCCCCAGCAGGGCGCGTGCCTTATGATGACCACATCACTCGACCACATGGAGGCGGCAGACGATCATGGCGACCAATCCGAACTTGAATCATCTGCTGACCCGCATACAGAACCGGGAAGCGGTTGTCGGGATAATCGGCCAGGGCTACGTCGGGCTGCCTTTGGCCTTGGCGTTCGTCGGTTCCGGCTTCACCGTCATCGGCTTCGACCTCGACCCGGCCAAAGTCACCGCGCTCAACAAAGGTGAGTCACATATCCGGCACGTGGGCTCGGAGCGCGTGGGCGCCGCTGTTGCCACCGGCCGCTACTCGGCCACGGGCGACTTCGCCCAACTCTCGGATTGCGACGCCGTGCTCGTGTGCGTGCCCACCCCGCTGGGCAAGCACCGCGAACCCGACATGAGCTACGTGCTCGCCACCGCCGCCGCCATCCGCGACCATCTGCGCCCGGGGCAGTTGGTGGTGCTGGAGTCGACCACCTATCCCGGCACCACCGACGAAGAGGTGCTGCCCATGCTGGAGGAGTCGGGGCTCAAAACGCCGGCCGACTTCTTCCTGGCCTTCTCTCCCGAGCGGGAAGATCCGGGAAACGCTTCCTTCTCGACAGTCACGATCCCCAAACTCGTGGGAGGGGTCAACCCGGAATCCACCGAGGCCGCCGTCGCCCTCTACTCGGGTCCCATCACCCAGGTGGTACCTGTGTCGTCGTCGCGCATCGCCGAAGCGGCAAAACTGCTGGAGAACATCTACCGCGCGGTGAACATCGCCCTGGTGAACGAGCTCAAGATGACCTTCGACCGCATGGACATCAACATCTGGGAGGTCATCGAGGCGGCCAAGACCAAGCCCTTCGGCTTCCAGCCCTTCTACCCCGGGCCCGGGCTGGGCGGGCACTGCATCCCGCTGGACCCGTTCTACCTCACCTGGAAGGCCGCTGAATACGGCATGTGGACCCGCTTCATCGAGCTGGCCGGTGAGATCAACACAGGCATGCCCAGCTACGTGGTCTCCCGGCTGGCCGACGCCCTGGCCGCCGAGAAGCGGACGCTCAACGGCGCCAAGATCCTGGTGCTGGGACTGTCGTACAAGCCCGACATCGACGACGACCGCGAGTCGCCCAGCTACGAGATCATCGAGTTGCTGCAGGAGCGGGGGGCCGAAGTGGCCTACTGCGACCCGCACATCCCGGTGCCGCACCCCGGCCGCAAGCACGCCCTCACCGACCCTTCGGTGCCCATGACCGCGGAAGAGTTCGCCAAGTACGACGCGGTGGTGCTGTCCACGGCGCACGCGCAGTTCAAGGACCCGGCGCTGTACGCCCAGGTGCGGCTGCTGTGCGACACCCGCAACGCCATCGAGCCGCCTGAGGGCTGCCGGTATCTGAGGGCGTAGGGGGCGAGGGCCCAGCCTATTGGCGCAAGGACTTCTGGCTCAAACCTCGAAACTCGGGTAGACGATGATTGGCAGGGGATCTGTCCACCTGTCGGACATGCCGAAGACCCAGAGTGGTGTCTACCCGACCCAACGATAGCGGGGTGGTTTCTCTTTGATTGTGGCACTCGCCGTCGCGAATTCCCTGCTTATGGTTGCCGGGCAGACTCTCTGGAAGTTGGGAGCCCGCGGCAAAGAAGTACACAGCCTAGAGCAACTTCTCCGTCTCTTCCTGAGCCCGTATATCATCGGAGGGCTCGTCGTGTATGTGTGCGCCTCGGCACTGTGGATCTACGTTCTCAACAAAGCCGATCTCAGCTACATCTATCCCGTCCAGAGCCTGGCTTTCGTCTTTGTCCTCATCATCGGTACCACCGTTTTCAAGGAGCAGTTCACGGCTTGGAAGTTGATCGGCGTACTCGTGATCTGCCTCGGTGTCTTCATCCTCACGCGCCGGTAGCCGAAACCGTGTGGAAGTCCGTGACATACCGGCCGGAGGACCTGTCGGAGACTGTCGAGATGACCCAGGAGTACTACGGCGAGTCTTGGGTCTCAGATCTTGAGTTCTTACGCTGGCAGTACGAGGCCAATCCCGCCGGTCCAGCGATAGCCCATCTCGCGCGTGACACGGACAACGGGCGGCTCGCCGGTCAGTACGTCGTCATCCCCATGAGACTCCAAGCCGTCGGTGACAGTGTGCGCGGCCTACTGTCGCTGAATACGCTCACCAGAGAAGCCTATTGGGGCCAGGGCGTATTCACTGGGCTTGCTCGGGCAGTCTTGCAGGATTGCCAAGATCAGGGATTCGGCCTGTGCTATGGCTTCCCGAACCCAAAGTCATACCACGGCCTAGTGCGCACACTTGGGTTCACTGACCTCGGGCGCGTGCCGTTGCTCCTTCGGCCACTCAACGTGCGCTCTCTCGTGCGAAGCCGTTTCGGTGCATTCGCCGGGTTGATTGCTTCGCCCGCAGGGATTTTCTACCGGCTTCGAGAGCGCTCGAACAGTGCTTGGGAGGTGCGACCGCTCGTCGTGTCAGACCTCGGCGATGTCGAAACCTTCTGGAGCCGCGTACGAGGAAAGTACCCGATCATGGGTGTCCGCGACGAGAAGTACTTTCGCTGGCGCTACTTCGACGTTCCGCTACGCGAGTACCTCGTCTACGGCATCTACAGCAAGGGCGGAGCGGACCTCCTCGGCTACGTGGTCGGCCGGTACACGGAAGTGGAAGGCCTCAGAGCGGGCATGGTCGTCGACATGCTCGTCATTGAGGGGCTTCCCCGGTCTGCAGGCAAACTTCTCCTCACAGTTCTTCTTAGCGATCTCGCCGCCCGTGGCGCCAGCACAGCCGGATCGCTGATGCTGTCGCACACTGAGGAGTCCCGGATCCTCAGGGCGAACGGCTTTCTAAGGTGCCCCCGAGCCCTGGAACCGCAACCTTTCCCCTTCTGCTATCTCAGACTGACCACCGACGAGAAGGGTGGGCCAGATCCCCTGGCCAACCTAGAACAGTGGTTCCTGACTATGGGCGACTATGACGTCATCTAGCCCGCCCCAGAGCGGCACCATGAAGAACATCCTTACGGTGGACCTAGAGGAATGGTTCCATGCCAACTACCACACGGGTGTCTTCAGTGACCGGGGAACCTACGAAACACGCGTGGTTGAGAACACGCGGCGTTTGCTTGAGATGTTCGCCGAGCACCATGCCAGAGCAACCTTCTTCGTACTTGGCAGCGTAGCAGAAGCCCACCCTGCACTCATCCGCAAGATCGCCGAGGCGGGCCACGAAATCGCTACTCACGGCTATGGGCACCTACTCGTCTACGAGCAGACTCCTGAGGAGTTCAGACAGGATGTCACGCGGGCACGCACCCTTCTGGAACAGATGGTTGGTCGGCATGTCAAAGGGTACAGAGCCCCCTCGTGGTCGATCACCGACAAGAGCATGTGGGCACTGGAGTTGCTTGAAGAGCTCGGCTTTGCCTATGACGCCAGTGTGTTCCCGGTTCGGACCTACCTGTACGGCATGCCGTCGGCACCACGTTTCCCCTATCGACCCGTGGTCGGCGGGCGCACGCTCGAGATCCTCGAGGTACCCACCTCGACTGCCCGAATTCTGGGCCGCAATTTCCCCTTCTCCGGCGGATTCTATTTCAGAGCCTTGCCCTTCTCGCTGTTCGCGCACGGCATAAGATCGGTGAACCGCGAGGGACACCCGGCGATTGTCTATATCCATCCCCGAGAGATCGATCCTTGCCAACCTCGGCTGCGCCTCTCGCTCAAAGAGCGTCTCATCCACTACTACGGGGTGAAGGACTGCGAGGCCAAACTCGTTCGCGGTCTAGGCAGCTTCGAGTTCACTTCCGTCGAAGAAAGCCTGGGTGTCTGATCGCGCGGTGGCGGGGCGCTCACGCCCCGTCGGACCGCTGCAGCAAGCCCTTTGCCGCTCTCAGAAGCAGGTGTTAGTTTCGTGCACCGAATCGACCTCTAGTGACGGGTGAGATAGACATGCGACGGATTTCAAGACTCGTGCAGCGCCGGGATCTTCCAGCCCTCCTCCTTCTCGCGGCCATTCTCGTCTTTCGAATCGCCTGGGTGTTGCTCGCCGAGCCCCCTGCCGTAGAGAAGGATGCCGCCTTCTACAGCGCCGCCGCTCACTGGTTCATGAACTCCGGCACATTCGCGATAAGCGACGCCCTGCAGCCGAGCGCCTGGGGGATGCCCGGGTATACCTTCTTCGTCAGCATCGTGTACTGGGTGTTCGGTTCTGGTCCTGGAGGTCTGGTGGCTGTGCGTGTCGTGCAGGCGCTGCTGAGTGTGCTTACCCTCTTTGTGCTCTATCGGATAGCCCTTCGCCTCCAAGGACGGAAGCTGGGTATCGCCGTTGTCATCCTCGCCGGCCTGTACCCACCATTCACCCTCGCCAACCAGTACATACTCACCGAGGTCCTCTACACCTTCCTCCTCTCGCTCGTCGTCCTCTGCGGCGTCCGTATCCTGGACAAAGCCTCCTGGGCCAACGCCTGCGCCTTCGGGGTAGTGCTTGCCGCCGCTGCCTATGTCCGGCCTGCCGGCGTCTTGTGGGGCGTGGTCCCGTTCCTGCTGCTCTTGAGGCGAGTGCCTTTCCGGAGGTTGGCAGTACTAAGCGCCGTCGCCCTCGTCGTATTCTGCGTGTGCATGAGCCCCTGGTGGATAAGAAATGCACAGGTGTACGACCGTTTTGTGCCCTTCAGCACCAGCAGCGCCGACCCATTGTTGCGAGGCACATACAGCATGTTCTACGTGGGTGACGAAGCCAACGGAATACCCGAAGGCACCCTGATCTGGACCAGCGCCGAGATGCAGGACATATCGGTCAAGGACGAGCTACGGGCCGGTTCACACTACAAGGAACTGGCCCTCTCCAGGCTGAAGGACCAAATCCTGCACCATCCTGCCCAGTTGCTGCTCGGTAGGCTCCGCGCCACCTTCGGGTCCTTCAGATCACCCTACCTGATACCGCAGTTCCCGAAGCTGGCCAAGGAAGCGATCAAATACGCCCAGCTCCTGTTCCTACTGGTCCCCGCCGTGGTGGCCATCTGGATAAAGAGAAGGGACAAGCGGGTGCTTCTGCTGGGATCGTTGCCCGTGCTCGTCGGGCTGACCTACGCGGCGATACTCATCGACTCGCGGTACGTCTCCCCTTGATGCCCGTGATCTTCGTTCTCGCGGCGCATGGGATGGCTGCACTCTTCGATTGGGGATCACGGAGGCTCTCTGCGCGCCCTGCGGCAAAACGGCCCGTGCTCGGGCCCAACCCAAGTTGACGTGTGGTCGACGTACTAGAGACGACAACTGGCGGCCCTAGCGTCAGGGATGTACTCTGAGGGAGGCCGACCAGGCGGCCTACCACCCGCGGTCGGCTTCGCTCTCTTTCGCAGGCAGGGCGAGCGGTCGCCCAGTCGTGTCTGAGGATGTTGCTGGTATCGGCACCCGGAGAGCCCGATATCTCGAGCAGAAGGGCCTGGAGCAGCAACTGTATGCCCACTATGAGAGCGACTGCCGCAATCATCACGGTGCCGGTGGGAGTAGCGGTACCATGTTGAGCCGAGAGGAACCAGTGGACCGCACCGAAGACGATCCCGAACAAGAAGAACAGGGTCCCGAACGAGAACAGCGCCGCAACGGCACCGAAATCCACCAGGAAGTACTTCCTGGTGAACCTTCTCCACCAACCCGCGATCAGCCGCGGGGGAAATCCGAAGAAAGACTCGTCGATAGCGAATGCCCGAAGTCTCCTCGCCGTATATGGTCGTGACAGGCATGTCCACCACTCGGGCATTGTAGACGTTGAGCCACAGCAGCATGCTGTTCTCGAAGAAGTAGTCCTTGGCCAGCGGTCGAGGGGCAAGCAGGCGCAGGTAGGATGACCGAACGGCAGTGAAACCGCACTGGGAGTCAAACACGTGCCAGTAACCGGTGGAGACCTTCGTCATGAACGAGAGCGCGACGCTCCCCAGTCTGCGGACTCTCGGCATCGAGCGGTTTGAACCCGCCACATAGAAGCGACTCCCTTTGACGTAGTCGGCGACGCCGAACAGCAGCGGCGCCAACAGCCTCTCTATCTCAGCTGCGTTCATCTGCCCGTCGGCGTCCATCTTCACAACGAAGTCGCATCCGTCGACGAGCGCCCGACGATAGCCGGTGACCACTGCGCCTCCCACACCCAAGTTCGTCTCGTGCCGTATGTAGGTCACACGAGGATCATAAATCTCAATCGCGATCCGAGGGAGTCTCGTCGTGACTGCAGTCGTCGACAAGGTAGACGTGATCGACCGAGGGGGGCAGCGAACTGATGACTGTCGGGAGAAAAGCAGCTTCGTTGTACGCCGGCAGCACCACTCCGATCTTCTGAGGGCCTTGGGCGACCCGGGAAGGCCGGCGAAGGATCCTGGCGTCGCTGTCAGTAGCCGAAAGCACCATGGCTGCGTCTCCCAACTCCGTTTGCGCGACCACAGTAGCATCTCCGCGGACGGGGCAAAAGTTCCCCGCCCAGGTTGTCAGTCATGGGTATCGACGTCCGTGGCCCAGGCAGCCGGATCCAAGCCGCCGCGACCGCCCTTGCGACAAAGAAACAGCATGTCGCCCGGACGAATACCGTAGCGCAACCCGTCCGGGGCGGCATCAAGCTCATTCATGTCAAAGACCTGCACCGACTGACAGCTCTGGGCGAGACGATCCATCAGATCTCTCCCATAGTGCCGGTAGTGGCCCTCAGACCGGATGCGACGGAACGACTCGCTCTTCGCGCTTCCCCAATCGCAAGGCACGCATATCAACGCCAGGCCGTCGGCCGAGAGAATGCGGGCCAGCTCACCGATGGCGGCGCCATCGTCCGGGACGTGTTCAAGCACATGACTACATAGCACGAGATCGTACCCACCGTCGGTGAACGAGAGCTTCTGGATGTCCTCTTTCGGGAAGTCGCACCCGACGTCATCCAGATCGGTCGTCTGATATCGGAGCCGCTCGAACGTCAAGATAACCCTCGTCAAGACCATTTCAGGTGCGAAGTGAAGCACGCGCACAAGATCTTCCCGTTCACCCAACACGCGCCTGATAACAAGGGCCAGGCCTCGATGCCGGCTCCGGGAGTCGCATGCCGGACAGGCAGAGTTCCAGGTCACATGCCAGTGATCGCCCAGACTGACGAATGCGTGGGCTGTCTCGCCACAGCAATTGCAGAGGAATCGAGCGCTCGCACCTGAGCGCGCGTAGTGGTTCCAGAGATTGACGGAGCCACACGCCAAAGCGTTGGCGAGGCCCCGAACGTCGCCCTTCGTTGAGCGGTCTGGCCACGCTCCTCAGTTCCTGCAGAAGCTCGCCGCGGCACAGTCTGTAGTTGCCCGGGTAGTTGGCAAGCGACGCAGTCTCGTGATCTTCTTGAGCCATGGGAGCCCCTCGTCGCCGGCTTGACTAGTCTTCGGTATCGATGTCCTCGGCCCACTCCCGGTTGTCCCGGTACCACGCGCATAACCGGCGAACGCCCTCAGCGAGCGGCACCTGAGGCTCCCAGCCCAGTAGCTGCTTGGCCTTGCTGATGTCGGCCCAGGTGGCCATGACGTCGGCAGGGTGCATGGGCAAGTGCTCGATGAGAGCCTTCTTGCCGGTCTCTTGCTCGACCAAGCGGATGAGCTCCAGCATATCGTGCGGGCTGTCGCCGCCCAGGTTGATGGTCTCGTGCCCCAGGGGCTTGAGCCCCAGGATAGTGCCCCGGGCGACATCGTCCACGTAGGTGAAGTCGCGGGACTGCTTGCCGTCGCCGTACAACCGTAAGGGACGCTCTTCATAGATCCACTGGACAAAGCGGAACAGGCTCATGTCCGGCCGACCGGCGGGGCCGTACACGGTGAAATAGCGATAGACGGTCACATCCAGACCGTACAGATGATGGTAGGTGAAGCACAACGCCTCCGCACCCTTCTTTGAGGCCGCGTAGGGCGACAGGGGCCGGTCGGTGTTGGCGTCTTCTGAGAAGGGCACCGGGTTATTGGCTCCGTAGAGACTCGAGGTCGAGGACATCACGAACTTGCCCACGCCGTCCCGGCGGCATAACTCGAGCAGGTTGAGCGTGCCGGTTACGTTGGCGTCCACGTAGACCCAGGGATTCTCCACGCTCTGACGCACGCCGGCCCGGGCCGCCAGGTTGACCACCGCATCGAACGGCCCGCACTTCTCCCAGACTCCGGTGATCGACCGCCGGTCGGCGATGTCGGCCAGGTGGAAGTCGAGACCGGGAATCTCAGACAGTTTCTCCAGCCGGTGCTGCTTGAGCCGAATGTCGTAGGCAGGGCACATGTTGTCGATCCCGCAGACCTGATGCCCTTGTTCGACAAGCAACTCGGCTACGCGGCTGCCGATGAAACCGGCCACTCCTGTTACTAGAAGCTTCATGTCGTTCTCCTATGCGGTCTCGTAATCCTTGGTACAGCACGAACGACGACCACTGCCGGCGTCCGTTATCAGCGGGTAGCCACGATCCGTTGCCTCTTCTTCTCAGCCGATATGACCGTGGCATTACCATACTTCGCCCTGATCTCTTCCAAGCCTCCCGTACCCTTCCGCACGTCGAGGATCAGCCTACCACCGGGCTTGAGCAGCTCGTGGGTGCGGTCAAGGTAGGTGGCAACCGGATAGTGGAATCCCCAGGAGATCAACGAGATGACCAGATCGACCTGTTGAGGAAGATCGATGCCCGCGTCATCCCGAGCCTCCAGTGTAGTCAGAGAAGAAGCCGGTACGCTGTTGCCGGTCAGCACCGCTCGTGTCATGTCGAAGGAGTTGTAGAATCGGCGACATCACGGTAGCCGTAGCCGATCTGGTCGTCAACCTGGGTCCGATCGAGAAGATAGAAGCGAACATCCGGGTCGCGCTGGTAGTGATCGAAGAGGAGGACATCGATGCCCCCCAGGCCACAACCAACGTCAAGAATCGCCGTGGCACCCTTGGGGAGCCATTCACGAATGTCCGCATACTCGCCCCGCATGTCGGCATCGAACCGACGGCCGATCTGCCGCTTTCTGAGGCGCGACTCCAGCGAGACCGCCGTCATGAGCGGCGTTCGCTTGCTGAGTCGGCAGGCAATCTTGAAAAGCAGTTTCCTTTTGGTCAGGACAAGATAGTCGGTTCTCTGCAGCAGCAGATAAGGTAGGGCAGCACTCGGAACCATTATCATGACTACCCCTCCCGCACGAGAGTCTCCTGGTTTCTTTTGAGCACCGAGGAGAGTCCTCGAGCGGTTCTCATCGTAGCATCTGGAGCACCTGGTCCTATTGGAGCGGACAACAGATGCGGTATGGTTACTCGCGTAGGAATCCATCGGCGCCGTCAAGAGAGCGACACCCGCACATGCGCATCTGCATTGTCATGGAGTACCACCCTGCCGACCTGACAGGGGGATCTGAGACCCAGGTCTTCGGAATGGCCCGCGAATTCGCGAAGGCCGGTCACGAAGTGTCCTACGTGTGCCAAAGGTACGATCGCGCCCAGCCTCGTCGACGAGACGGTCGACGGGGTGCGGATCCTGCGTACGCTTCGCTGGCGCAAGGTCTTCCGGTTTCTCGCGGCTGGACAAGTGTTTCGCACCGTCCGCCGGTTGCGGCCTGAGGTCGTGTACCAACGTTTCGTGTCCCCCCTGACCGGCCTGGTCGCGGCAGCAGCGGGCTCTCTCCACGTGCCCTTTGTCTGGGGATGCTCGGAAGACAGGTCGATCGAGAGGGGGTTCCTTCTTCGCGGGCCAGGTGGCGGCTCCGGTGGACCGATGCGGGTGGTCAAAGTGGGACTTCTCCGCCTTAACGCCAAGATCAACCAGCACCTCTTCTACTACGGGTTGCGACATGCCCAAGCGGTAGTGGCTCAGAACCGTCTTCAGCTGGAAACCCTCCAGGCAGACTACGGGCTCGTCGGCAGGCTGATCCCCAACGGGGTCGTCGTCCCGCCGGCTCAGGGTTCGACGTCACCGAAACCGCTGGTGCTCTGGTTGAATCGAATCGCTCCCCGCAAGAACGCGGAGGCGTTCATCGACCTAGCGCGGTCCATGCAGGCCGAATACCCGGCAGCCCGCTTCGTGCTGGTCGGAGGGCGTCAAGAAGACGAGTATATGGAGACTATCCGACAGCACGCGGCCGGCGTAGGCAATCTCGAGTTGACCGGCAACGTGGCCCCGGCTGAGGTTCAGCGCTGGCTTGAGCAGGCCTGGATCTTCGTGCTCACCTCCACCGCCGAAGGGTTCCCGAACGTCCTTCTTCAGGCCTGGGCGGCGGGCACACCCGTGGTCAGCCTTGAAATCGACCCCGATGGTCTCATCGCGCGCGAAGACCTGGGCTTTGTCTCCGGGACTTCGGAGGGGCTACGGAGAGACGTCGCCCGTCTTCTCGACGATGTTGCCCTTCGCGAGCGGCTGGCCGGCGTCTCCCGGACATACGCGGCTGAGCATTTTGAATTCGCGAAGATCGCCGAGCGATACCTTGCCCTCTTTCAAGAGCTGACAGCCGCTCGATAGACCCCGTCGAAGCGGCCGGCCCAGGCAAGAGGTTCAAGCTCTCGCGAGGCATAGGCCCTCCCCCGTTCGCCCATGTCCGCCCGCAGCTTGTGGTCTTTCAGGAGATCGACGATCACGCCGGCCAGCGCCGCCTCGTCCGGCACGACTACCCCGCCACCCGACTGCTGGATCAGCTCCACGGCTCCCCCGCCGTCCTTCATTACCACCACGGGTAGGCCCGATGCCATAGCTTCGTTGACCGCCAACCCTGCCCCCTCGTCTCGCGACGGAAACACAAACAGGTCCATCTGCATGAGATAGGTCTGCGGAACATCGCTGTGTCCCACGAAATCGACGATCTCATCGATTCCCAGCGAGCGCGCCAGCAACGCAAGGTCGTCTCTCAGCTCGCCGTCGCCCACCAGGACGACCCGCAACTCGGGGCAACAGCCTTGGGAGACCACCGACGCCACGGCCCGCAGCAACATATCCACCCGCTTCACCGGAACGAGGCGGCCCATCCACCCCACCACCGCTCCGCCACCTTTGCGGTTAGCCGCTCGCCCTCCGAACTGGTCCAGCGCTATGCCGTTGTAGACCACCGCCACTTTGGCCGGAGCGACCCCGTACAGCGTCTTTGCCCTCTCCGCGAGAAACTGGGACACAGTCGTGACCCGGGTCATCGCGTGCCGCAGAAGAAAGGAGAGCCCCATCCGCTTCAGCCTGCGGCGTAGCCCCTTCAGGGTGGGCAGACGGCGAAGGCTGACCGTCCCCACGGAGCGCGTCTGAGCTCGAAGCCCGTGCAGGGTGAAGATGGTCGCCCGCCGGCTGAGCCACCCGGCAGTGAGAAGATCCAAGTCTGCGGTGTGAAGATGCACCACGTCGTAGGCGCGGAGTTGCCGAGCAAGACTCACGACACCCGTGACGCTACGCACCTCGACCCCCACATCGGTGAAATACGCGACATCCTCCACGCCGGCGTGGCGAACAAACAGAGCCACCCGGTCGCCCCGCTTGACCTGAGCGGGGAGGAGGACCCGGAAGACGGTACCCATGCCTCCCCCGATCACGTTCGACACGTGAGCGACAGAGAGGCTAGGCATGAGCAGCCGCCGCTTGTTGCATCACGGCCTCGTAAGCCGCTCCCACGGACTCCCCGGAGAACTCACTCTTCGCCAACGCCAGCGCTCGAGCGCTCAGCGACTCACGGAACTCCGGGTCGGTTAGCAGCCGCCGAACCTGCACCACCATTGTGGGTAGGTCGCCCGCTCGGAAACCCACTCCGTTCCCCTCTATGATCCCGTCGGGGTCAAATGAGAGCGTCGCCGTCGGGGTACCGCAGTGCCAGGCCTGCACCAGTGCATTGGACAGCCCCTCGACAGGGCTGGTGTTGACCAACACCGCTGCTTTGGCGATCCACTCCCAGGACTCGCTCAAGGGCACCTCTCCGATGTAGCGAAAGCGGACAAGACCATCAGTGGCCGCCAGTACGCTCTCCAGATAGGCCTCGTTGCTGGCCGGGCCCACCAGCGCGAAGTCGCAATCCAAGTCGGACAGACTCCTGGCCAGCTCAACGAACGCTTCCGGACTCCGCTCGGTCGATACCCTGCCTACCCACACCACCAACTGGGGGGTCGCCTTGGGTGGAAGATCGGCGGGCGGCGCGTGCAGTGACCGGATCACTGCCCCTTCCCGACCGTGGACGGCCCGCAGGCGCGCACACTGGTGCTGCGTCTGACAGACGTGCTGATCGGCCCGCCCTACCCCCAGATCGCAGACCAGGTCGGCGATGAGATCAGGGATAGTGCGCAGCACCTTGCGTGCGACCGGGCGCGGCCCGTTCCACAGATGGCGCAGATGCTTCCAACGCTCGCACCCCTCTTCGGCGTTGCTGGCCCAGACGAAACCCGTGCGCCGACGCCACCGCTCCCAGGCAGCCACACCCGCGAGATAGGTCCGCCCACGCACGTAGATGACATCGGGGGCATAGCGACGAACCGCCCGCGACGCTGTCGGAGCGCCCAGGAGAGGTACCCGCGCCGACCTTCGAAACGCGAAAACCGGGATCCCCTCGCGGACCATGTTGGCATCGCCCTTCGCATGGCGGTCGGAGCCCGAGACGACGGCCACCTCGTGGCCTCGACTTGCCAACTCCTTGGCCAGAGCGAGAATCTGCACTTGGGCTCCGTTCACGGCCTCGGGCCCCAGGGTGAAGCGCGACTCGTCTAGAAAACAGATCCTCAAGTTCTACTCCTGTTTCTCTCTCGAAAAACTGGACCGCAGGCGATGCACCAGTTGCGTGAGGGCAGTATAGCCGCAGGCTTTCGCGACCAAGGCGACCGCGGCGTAGATGGCAAGACAAACGGCCGTGAGAACGACCAGGGACCAAACGCTCCCTGTCGGCAGCGCGTACCCCATGCCCACAGCCGCGCCCATGGCCAGGCCCGCTCCAACGACAGGCACGCCGAGCGATGCCAACACCGGGCCAAGGGCGGCTCCCGCTATGCGCGCTCCGTCAAACAGCGACCAGGCGAGAGCCGGCACCGCGCTGATCAAGACGGCGATGCACACGCCCTTGAGATCCCACCACTGAAGCATCGGATAGATGAGGCCCGCGAGAAGTACCGTCTTGACAAGGAGCCTGCGAGTGGCCAGCTGAGGTCTGCCGACAGCCTCAAAGAGCGCGATGGGGATCTCGCCCACCGACTCCAACGCCCCCCAGATGGCCAGCACCCTCATCACTGGGATAACGCCCAGCCACTTGGGCCCCAGCACCAGCTCCACGAAATCGGGGGTGATGACCCAGATATAGCCGGCCAAGCCGATCGACACCAAGGCTGTACTCCCAAGAGCCTCCACGAAAGCTCTGCGCAGCTTGTTGGCATTGTTCTGGACCTTGGCGTAGGCCGGCAGCGCTACCATCTGCAGCACGTTGGTGATCTCGGTAGCGGGCAGGTTGGAGTACCTATAGCCAATCTGGTAGAGACCGAGACTGGCCGAGCCCAGCAGCCGGCCCACCAAGATATCGTCGCCTTGGCCGTAGAGAAAGCGGAGGATGGTGCTGCCGGTGATCCACTTGCCGTACGACATCAATTCCCGGGCGCGGGCTCTGTTGAAGCGTAGGCGTGGCAGATAGGGAACGACCACGTACCCCAGCAGCAGCGCCACCGCGGCCTTCGCCGCCAGGCCCAAGACCAGCGCGACCGGTGTGCGGTACACGACCACGATGACAATCGATAGAGCTACGTCCACCAGGCTCGGAACGATCGACAACAGGAATACGCGACCGAACCGCAGTTGGCGCCTGAGAGTGACCACGGCGGGGTTGCCAAAGCCGGCGAACGCCGAGGTGAGAGCTAGTATACGGATGAGGTCGGTGGCGGCCGGCTGGTGAAAGAAGGCCGCGATAAGCGGCGCGGCCAGCACCATGATGACGGCGACAGCGAGACCCCGCAGAAACGAGATGATCCAGGCGGTATCCAGATACGGCTTCACGTCATCAGGCCGGCGCACGAGCGCAGACGTCAGGCCGAACATCGAGAAGATCTCGATGACACTCTGTGCCAACAGTGCAATCCCGAACACACCAAGGTCGTCCGGGACAAGGAGACGCGCGATTATCGCGGTCCGCACCAGCCCCATGAGCCGGTTGGAGATATTGAGACCGAACATCCAGGCCGCGCCGCGCGACGCCAACCTGCCGACCGTCTGACCGGTTTGCGTTTCTTCCGTGTCTACCGGCTCATTCACGCTTGCACGAGAGAGTCTCTTATCTCGCTCAAGGTGGCAAACCGCCCGCCACAAGCCGTCACCTCTTCGCAAACCGCCCTTAAATCGTCAAGCGCGGTCCGCACCCCTTCCTCAGAGCGTGCGTTGGGGCTACAGGCGGGCACCATGTCGACGTTGTGAAACATCATATTCAAGATCCCCTGGTACTCCCCCCGGACGGCGCTTCGCACGAAGGAGAGAAGTACGCCCCGCTTCGACCATCCAGGGCGGAACCAGAAGGGGCCCCGGGCCCACTTGGCCAAGTCCCTTGTAGACGTGACCCTGCTACGAGCCAAGAACTGGGTCGCCCCCCGGACGAAAGCCGGCGCGGGCGACGGTCGTAGCGAGATAGGTATCTCCAACAAACCGCCAGGTAGTCCAGCTCGGCTGATATCGTCGGCCGAAGGGTAGTAGGGAGAGTCGGGAGCTCCTCGGAAGTCAAGACCCTCGTCCCAGAGCTTGTGGGGGGTGACGCTGGTATCGACTGCGTATCCCAGATCGGCCAGAAAGCGTAGAGAGCGGGCGCTGGCTCCATATCTACCCGCCCTGTACGAACGTGGCGAGTAGCCGAAAGTGTCGGTGAACAGGGCGGTGAGTATCTCGAGTTGCCACCGCTCCTCCTCTTCCGATAGCAGACAGGCTATCGCCGAGGTCTGGGTCACCCCTTCGGAACCGACGATGAACTCGGGATGCAGGTGCGTGCCCAGCTCGCAATCGGTCGCAGCCCTTAGCAGAGCGGCACTTTCTTCGTGTCGCATCACCTCCGGGCTGACCAGATACGTCGGGCGGACGCCGTACTCCAGAAACAAGGGCGTCAGCCGCCGGCCGATACCTTCCTCGACACCGCGGAAAGCGAGGGGCTGCCGCACGTCCCAGCGCTCGTCCTTATCGCACTCGACGTCTATGGAAACCGCTACGAGGCAGGACGGCGTCACCCCGCCGACCTACGCAGTCTGTTGAGCAGCGCCGAGCGAGCCGTGGCCAGATTGCGCACGCGGATATCCAACAGGCCCCGCGAAACGTTTGTCCACTTCAGCTTGTAGTCCGTGTCGCCGCGCATCATGTTGAACTCATTGATCGTCTTGTCTTCAAAGCATCCCTGGATCGCGCTCGCCCAAAGCACCTTCCCTGGCGACACCGCGCTGTAGGCAGGGTTGTGTGCCATATTCCACGCGTAGAAGACTCCCCCTGTCTCGAACCCGATCAGGTACGCACCGATCTCCTGCCCCACGTGCAGCGTCCACACCGACAACATCCCCAGCCGCCTCAGCCCCTCGAGCGCCTCGACGACAAAGGCCGCGTATCGTTCATCGGCCAGACCGCTCTCCCGACCAAGCTCATCTTGGCGAGCGCGATGGATGGCAGCAGCTACGTTCATGAGATCGTCCACGTCCGCCCCGCGATCGTGACGGATCACCAATTCCCCCAGCTCCGCAAGCCGGCGACGAACTCGGGGTAGATCTCTGCGGACGAACTTCTTGCTGGTCGTAGCCAGATATGCTTCCCAGTCGCCGCCGCTGGTGTCGATATAGTACGAGGGCGCGCGTTTCACGCTCACGCTACACTTCAGGCCACTGCGCAGGCCATCGAGCAGTCCTTCCACCGCTTCCGACGCCTCAGGCGCACAATCGAGATGCAACTCGTCCCAAGATGTGCGAAACCGAATGAGAAAGTCGGCTACCGCGGAGCCGGCATCTCTCGCGGAGCCGTCAGAGATGATGTCGTGCTGGTCGCTGGGCCCGGTGGCCAACCACTGGACCTCCCGAAGCGGCACCAGCCCGCGGACGCGGCGGCGCACCAACATCAGGGGCGCGATGGCGACAGATCGGTCGCCCGAGTCCACCACTATCGAGAAGAGCGCGTGTTGCCGAGAGCCGACCAGACGCCACCAGGGCTCTACCCAATCGTAGAGATATTGGGGATGACTGGTAGGGCATTTCTGCGCCAGCGCGTCCCACAACTGCCGCAGTCCGTCCAGAGAATCAAGCCTAGTGGTGGTCACCGCTCGGTCCACGCCGCCCAAGTCAGGCCATCCCAGAAGCGCCGCGCTTCGTCCGACAGCCACCTGAAGGTATGGTGACGCAAGCGAACGGGGGGACGACGATGGTGAAGGTATTCTCGTGCATGCAACAGCACTGTAGCACCGCGACCGGACTTGGCGTACGTAGCCGCGCCATGGCCACGCGAGCGGCGGTCAGCTAGAATTGCAGCGGTCCCATCTTCCCGAGCGGAGCGAGCAGCGAGGGTCCATGCGCATCAACCGTCCGTTAGTTCTAGATAGTTTGTGGGACAAGCGGACTGCCGTACTCACTTTCGCGTTTGTCCTCGCCGCCGACCTCCTGGTGGGCTACTTCTACACTAAGACAGGCTTCTGGGTAGTCATAGGTGCGATGGTCGTCGTAGCCGCGACCATCTTCCTGTTCTCTTCTCCGCGCGCGCTTATCCTCACGGTGTTTGTGGCGAAGCCGATCATCGACATGCTCTGGTTCGCCAGTACCAACTCGGCGGGTGTCTCCCTCAATGCTCAGTCGCTGCTTAGCGTCGGCATCCTCGGCGCGGCCTTGATGGTGTTGGCGATCAAACGGATAGTGCTCCCGAGGCGCCTCCTCATCGCGATGTTGATAGTCGTGGTGACGAACCTGTGGGCCGTGCTCTCCACACCGGGCCTAGCCTATTCGGCCGAATACATGATCCGCATCGTGTGTGGATTCCCTCTGGTGTTCGTCGTGCCCGCCATCGTGCAGCAGCTTCCCGCCCCGCGCAGACTGCTGCAGCTCTTCTTTGTGATCATGGCGTTCGTATGCATCACCGTGCTTCTCCAACCTCTGGGGATACTGCCCTACAACTCGTTTGAGGACACCGGGTTCGGCCGCGCCACAGGCTTCTACTACCATCCTTGGGACGTTGCTCGGTACATGGTCATCCTCGTGCCGCTTGCGCTTGCCATGCTGGATGAACCCGGGCAGCGGCGGGCTACCCGAACTCTGCCCTACTGGCTGCTCCTGGTCGCAGGTCTCGCTGTGACTTACTTCACCTTCTTGAAGGCGGCGTGGCTGGCCGTTCTGTTCCAAATACTGCTTTGGCTGTATCTGACCGGCAGAAGAAAAGCCGCCTTCTACAGCCTGGTGGTAACGGTCTTGGTAATCGCGTTCCCCTTGCGACAGGGCTTCACATCAGTCTTCTACGACCTGTGGAAGTTGAGCAGTCCCGAAACCCGTGGTCAAGCCCTCAGCGGTCGCATCTTTGTGTGGGGCGAATACTGGAGTGGCCTGCGGGGCGCGGGCCTGCGCGACATAATTTTCGGCCAGGGATACCGTCCGTCTGGGTGGGCCACGTCCGGTGGAGCGGTGCACGACGACTATCTGCGGGTGCTGGTGATGAATGGTATCGTCGGCCTAGTGGCTTACTTCGGTCTACTAATCACGGTTCTACGTCTATTGACTGGAGCCGTCAAGCGACTGGCCGTTAGGCGAGGCCTCGAATGGCGCATCGGGATCGCGGTGCAGTGCCTGCTGGCGGCGTACATCCTGATGGGCATAACCGCCGATCCTTCCAGCTATCCGAGTCTGACCCTCTACCTCTGGCTACTCGTCGGGCTTGTCTTGGGCTACGCAAACCTGGAGCCTGAGCGGGATGACCAATGACCGACACGTTGAGCGTGGTCCACGTGGTCTGGGGCGCCGGCTTTGGGGGTATAGAGAGATTCGTGTCCGACCTAGCGCGTGCGCAGGCAGCGACGGCCCAACTGGACGTCGAAGTCCTCGTTTGCGGGACCACTGCCGACAATCCGTCGCTTGCCAGATACGCGGCGCCTGGAGTTAAAGTCAGCGCCGGCGGATTGCGCTCGGGGTTCGACATTCGCCGAGGTCCGCTCAAAGCCGTGACGAAGACTCTGGCGGCTGCCGACGTCATTCATATGCACGGCTTCACGCCCTCGGTCGCCCTTGCCGTCCGTCGAGCCAAGCGTCCTGTGCTCTTTACTGAGCATGGGCTTCTGGGGCTTGACAAGAAATGGCCTTCGCTCGGCGCGGTCAAACAGACCGCCAAGGGGCTCTTTCTGCGCCGCGAGGCCGCCGTCGTCGCTTGTGTCTCCGAGTGGGTGACCGAAGCTACGAGGCGGAAGTACCGCATTGCCCAAGACCGGCTCCACCTGGTGCCTGACGGTGTCGACTTTGCGAGCATCCGCGCCGGGCGGCACCGAGACGAAGTCCTCCTCGACCAGGGGATAGACCCCTCGGCCTGGGTAATGGCCGTGACGGCCCGTTTCGTCGATTTCAAACGCATCGACCGGCTCCTCGAGGCAGCGGCCTTGCTACGCAGCGGCGGGCGAGAGTGGGCTCTCCTTATGGTGGGGAGCGGCCCCCTGGATGATGCTCTGCGCAAACACTCTGCCTCTCTTGGCATCGCCGAAAACGTGCGCTTCCTGGGATATTGGGACAACGTTTGGGATCTGGTCGCAGCCGCGGATCTTATCCCGGTGCCATCAGATTACGAAGCCTTTGGATTGGTGGTCCTCGAGGCTATGGCTCTGGGTCGTCCTGTCGTGGCTTTCACCGATGCAGGCGGACCGGCAGAAGTAATCCATAGGGTCGGCGGCGGTTGTCTGGTCGACAGTGTCGCGGCCCTGGCCTCAATCATGGAGCAAAGCCGCAGCGGCAAGCCACTGAGTGGGTTCAAGCCGCTCGACGAGACCCGGCTCAGGGAGGACTACAGCATTCAAACAGCGGCGGCCGCCTACGCGAATCTCTATTCCGCCGCCAACAAGAACGCATAGAACGGGAGCGAACCACGAGCGTCAGCAATCAGGATCTCCATAGCCTCAGCCGTTTCGCGTCCGTAGGCCTCTGCCCCCACTGTTGGGGCGAACTGCGGGACGCCGTCGTAGAAGGAGCTGCACTGATCTGCGCCAAGTGCTCCTGCCACGTCCGCACCAACGCCGGCGTAGTCGCGGCCATGCCTGTCGCAGAGTCGGCCTCCGAGGCAGCTCAGCCGGCGGGGGAAGCGGAGGGGTGGGCTGCCGGCATCGCCGCCGATATGGACTCCAAGTCCGACACCTATGTCGACAAGTATGACCGCCGCACCCGGGCAAGTAACGGCTTCCTTATCCGACGGGAGCGCGCACTCGAGATGGCGGGCGACGCGCCCGGCCGAGTGCTCGAGGCCGGCTGCGGCCCCGGTGTCGTGTCGCCCATTCTCTCCGAACGCGGCATCGACACCCACGGCGTCGACCTCTCTGCCGGCCAGCTTCAAACGGCGGCGGAGCGCGACCCCAATACCCTATACGTCCAGGGAGACCTCGAGAGGCTCCCGTACAGGAGCGGCATGTTCGACACGATCATGCTACTGGGGGTCTTTGAGTATGTAGAAAGACCCGAGAGCGTCGCCCGCGAGCTGGCCCGCGTGATGAAGCCCGGAGGCCGTCTCGTTGTTTCGGTGCCGAACGCTCGGGGCTTGGAGCGCCTGTGGACCCACTACGCCTACCTGCCCTTCTCCCGTTTGGCCAAACGGACGCTCGGCAGGCCCGTCTCCGCCTATTCGCGTAGGCTCTACTCTCTCAACAGCCTTGCCGCGCTACTTGAGAGGGCAGGGCTTCACGTTGAGCAGACAAGCTTCTTCGACGTGGTGCTGGCGGCGCCGCCCCTGGACCGGCTGCTCGGTGACGGCACACCCAGGATAGCCACCTCCCTGGAGAAGCGGCTGCATGGGAGGCTACGAAGATTGCTGGCGAGCCAGATCATCGTAAGCGCGACGGACTCGGGCTCATGAACCGCACCGTCGCCGTTGTCACCAACATCCCGCGGCCCTATCGTCGCGCGCTGTTCGATACCGTCGGCCAACAGCTCGAGGCCCAAGACCTTGAACTCCGGCTCCTCTACACGTCGGATCCCACCAAACACATCCGCCGCGGGCTGCCCCCGACAGATTTCGCCGACCCCACCGTCGAGGCATACGTATCCGGCATCAGTGTGCGCACCGGATTCGAGCGAGTAGTAGCCGTTCCCACCGGTCTCAGCCACGTACTCGATCGTCACCGCCCGGCCTGTGTGGTCGCGGGGGGCTTCGGCCCCAGCGCGGTCATGAGCGCCCGCTGGTGCCGCAAAGCCAAGGTGCCATGCATCCTCTGGTCCGGCGGTTGGCCGGGGCAGGAGGGGAAGATCGGCCGACTACGGAGGGCGGCCCGAAGGCGCCTCGTCCGCAACAGCGCAGCGTTCGTGGCCTACGGCACGGCGGCAGCGGAGTATCTGACGACATTGGGCGCGCCCCCTGAGCAAGTCTTCTGTGCTTGGAACACGGTGGATCTGGAGGGCATAGCCGCGGCCGCCCGAGCCGCGGCGGCCAGGAGATCGGAATTGGCACCCAAGTTCGCGATCGCCGCGAGGAACTTGCTCTTTGTGGGATCGCTGGTGGAACGCAAGGGCCTTCGCGAGCTGGTGGCTGCGGCCCTGGCGGCGGAATCGCCCAGCACCGATTGGGCGCTCCATCTGGCGGGTGGCGGACCGCTCCAACACGAGCTGGAGGCGACCGTAGTGGCAGCCGGCAAGCAGGCCAACTTCCGCTTCCATGGGTTGTTGCCCGAGAGTGACGTCGCCGAACTATTGGGACTGGTGGATGGGTTCCTCCTGCCTACCAAGCGCGAAGCCTGGGGATTGGTGGTCAACGAAGCCATGGCGTGCGGTGTGCCAACAGTGTCTTCTCCCTGGGCCGGCGCCACTCGGGACCTCATCGAAGACGGCGTCACGGGCTATGTTGTCGAGCCCACCGATACCCCCGCACTCGCGGCGATCATCTCCCGCCTCCTTTCCGACGATTCCAGAGTCAGAGAGGTGGGCAAAGCCGGGGCCACCGCGGTGCGAGCCAAGGCATCTTTGGAGAAGGCGGCCGAGGGCTTCGTGTCGGCAATACGATGCGCTCTGGACGGGCCCCGGAATGACTGACGCCGGCGCCGGCCCGGCCGGACCAGGCCCCGCGACGGCGAGCCCCCTTGGGGGGAGCCTCCCGGCGGCCAGCGCCGCCCCCGCCACACCAAGCGACCCCCTCCCTAAAGTGCTTATCATCGGCCCAGTACCGCCGCCGGCGTTCGGCGTGGCCAAAGCCACCAAGTTGATGCTTGAGTCGCCGGTCCTGGCAGAGCGAATCGACATTTTGCACCTCGATATCAGCGACGCCCGCGGAGTGGCCAACATGGGGCTACTCGACTGGCGCAACTCCTTCCTTGGGGTGAGACACATATGGCAACTGCTGCGTCTGCTGGACAGGAAACGCCCCCAGGTGACGCTGCTCACCGCGTCGCAGGGCAGACTCGGGCTGATGCGCGACGTTCTCTTTGTCTGGTCGGCCCGCGGATTCGGCTCGAAGGTGGTCACGTATCTCAGGGGCAGCCGGTATGCCGACACTCGGGCCAATGAAGGCGGGTTCGCGTCGGTCGCCCTCCGCTCCATCTTCAAGTCGAGCGCCCGCGTCATCGTTCTGGGCGAAAGCCTCGTGACCATGGCCAAAGCCGTCTACCCCTACACCCGCGTCGCCGTGGTGCCCAACGGGTGCCCGGTCGCGGTGCCGGAGACTGAGGTGGGCGCGCGCGACCCAGACCACCCGGTGCTGCTCTACATTGGGCGCCTGGGGCCGGCAAAGGGCATCGAAGACGCCCTACGCGCCGCCGCGAAAGTGGCGCCTTCGGTCCCCGACCTGGAGTTCATTCTGTGCGGAGAGTGGGAACCGCCCGAATACGAGACGCAGATGAGGCTGCTCGTGGGTGATCTGGGTCTCTCCGAAACCGTCCGCTTCCCCGGCCCAACCAGCGGCGAGGAGAAGGAGAACCTGCTCGCGCGGGCTTGGGCGCTGGTGGTGCCCTCGCACTCCGAGGGCCACCCCTGGGTCATCCTTGAGGCGATGAGCGCCGGGGTGCCGGTGGTCGCTACCAACACCGGAGCCGTCGCCGAGACAGTCGAGGACGGCGTCGGCGGCTTCGTGGTGCCGGTAGGAGACGTCGAGTTCCTGGCAAGACGAGTCACCGAGCTCCTGAGCGACGACGACCTTTGGAAGCGGATGTCCGAAGCATGCGCGCAACGGCACCGAGAGCGATTCACCGTAGAGCAAAGCCACGCGGCCTTGGCGGAGGAACTCTGCCGAGTTGCCGGTGAAGACCGAAGACCAACTCAAAGAGGGGGTGAGTAGGCAGAATGTGCGGCATCTGTGGCATGACGTTTCCGGTGGACCACGCAGGCGCTCGACTGCATGCTGGCCGCCACCCTCCATCGTGGGCCCGACGACGGCGGCACCTTCGTCTCCGCCGACGGGGCCATCGGCCTGGGTAGCCGCCGCCTCAGCATCATCGACCTATCCCCCGCCGGCCACATGCCCATGATCTCCGACGACGGGCGCGTGGTCGTGGCCTACAACGGCGAGATCTACAACTACCGCGAGCTTCGGGAGCAGCTAAGAGGCGCGGGGCACGAGTTCCGCTCGCAGACCGATACCGAGGTGCTCATCCACGGCTATGAGGAGTGGGGCACCGATATCTTCGCCCGCCTCAACGGCATCTTCGCCGTGGCGCTGTGGGACCAGGCCGCCGACCGCCTGCTGTTGGCCCGCGACCGTTTTGGAGTGAAACCGCTCTACCACGTGGTCGATGATCGCGGCCGGCTGCTCTTCGCCTCGGAGGTCAAAGGCCTGATCGCGGCCGGCTACCGGCCCGCCACCCCCGATTCCCTGGCCATCCACAAGTACTTGACCTTCTTGTGGGTCCCCGGCCCGGCAACAATGTTCACCGGGGTCCAGAAGCTCCCGCCCGGGCACTGGGCGGAATGGCACGCCGCGCCGGCCTCGTCCGCCGGGCACCGCGCCGCCTCCGGCGCCGGGGCCGGGGTCACCTCCGGAGCCGCCGCCTCCGGCCCCGCGGCCGGCAGCACCGCCGCCAACCCAGGCGGCCGGCTCGAGCATGCACCGCTATTGGAGTCCCACGTTCGCTCCTCAGCCCATGGAGCGGAGCGACGCCGCCGCGGAGCTGCGGCGCATCCTCGAGTCCACCGTGTCGCGCCAGCTGGTGGCCGACGTCCCCGTGGGGGTGTTCCTCAGCGGCGGGCTCGACTCCACCGCCCTCGCTGCGTTGGCGACCCAGGTCGCCGGACGGCCGGCCACCTGCTTCACCATTGGCTTCCGGAGCGAAGACTCCGCCCTGGAGCAGTCTTCCGACGACGCGCGCTACGCCCGAGTCGCGGCGGAGGCGCTCGGCGCCGACTTCCACGACATAGAGGTGTCACCCGACATCGTCGACCTACTGCCCAAGGTCATCTATCACCTGGACGAGCCCGTGGCCGATCCGGCCGCCATCGCCACTTACCTCATCTGCGAGGCGGCTCGCTCTGAGGTCACCGTGCTCTTGAGCGGCCAAGGCGCCGACGAGATCTTCGCCGGATACCGGGTGCACGGCATGTCCGATTGGGCCGACCGCGCCGGCCTGCTGCCCAAGTGGCTACGAAAGGTCACCGCCGAGCCGCTGGTGCGGGCCCTGCCCTCCCTGCAGCACGCCATCCCCGGCGCCCATCCAGGGCTGGTGCTCGCCGGCCACCGCTACCTCAGCAAGATGCTGGCCGGCGTCGACCTCCCTCCCAACGAACGCTACGTCTTCTATCGCTCCTACTACACCGACGAGCAACTGCGGGGCCTCTACGCACCCGGGCTGAGCGGCGCCCTCGCCGACGCCCAAGCAGGGAGCGAGCATCTCGCGTATATGCGGGAGGCACCGGCCGCGGACTTCCTCAACCGAGAGCTCTACACCGACTGGTTCACCTTTCTGCCCGAGCTGAACCTAGCCTACTGCGACAAGATGAGCATGGCCGCGTCGACAGAGGTCCGGGTCCCATTCTTCGACAACGAGATCGTCGACTTCATGCTCACCGTCCCTTGCTCACTCAAGCGGCACGGCCGGACTTCGAAGGTGGTGCTCCGGGACGCGGTAAGGGATATCGTGCCGGCAGCGATCATCGAACGTCGCAAGGCCGGATTCGGGGCACCCATCCGCACCTGGCTTCGGCGCGATCTGCGCGAGATGGTGGACGATCTTCTGGGCTCCGAGCGCATCAAAGCCCGGGGATATTTCGAGCCCAAGGCCATCCGGACTCTGGTGGACGACGACCGTGAGGGCCGCGCCGACAATACCTACCGCATCTGGGCGCTACTCACCCTGGAGCTGTGGCACCAGACGTTCCTCGACGTCTAGTAAGCACCCCGGCGCGCGAACACCACGCCGACAGTCCGCACCATGATCCCCAGGTCCATGCCGAGGGACCAGTTCTCCACGTAGTGCCGGTCGAGCCGCACCATGTCTTCGAAGGCGAGATCCTTGCGCCCCGACACCTGCCATAGACCGGTGATACCGGGTTTGCCCTTAAGACGTATCAGCGCCTCGGTCGCATACTGATCGACCTCGCGCGGCAGCGGCGGACGCGGACCCACCAGACTCATGTCGCCACGCAGAACGTTGACAAACTGCAGCAACTCATCCAGGCTCCACTTGCGCAACGCAGCGCCTATGTGGGTTATTCGCGGGTCGTGTTGCATCTTGAAGTGGGGACCGTCTCCTTCGTCCTGAGCCTTCAGGTCCTCGAGCCGGCGTTCGGCATCGACGACCATGGTCCTGAACTTCAGGATCTCAAAGGGACGACCGCCCATGCCCAAGCGCACCTGCCGAAAGATGATCGGACCGGGCGAATCAAACCGCACCGAGGCCGCCACCACCAAGAGCACCGGCGATACGACCAGCAGCGCCAGTACCGAGACCACCACATCGAACGCCCGCTTGAAACTGCGCCGAACCTGGTCCAGGGGATCCACCAATACATCGAACACCGGGGGCTCCCGGAAGCCGTAGACCCGGGCGGCGTGAAGACTCGCCTCGAACAGCGCGGGCACCACCCGGAAGGCCATGCCCGCCTGAGTGAGAGCCATGGTCACGCGATCGAAGCCGGAGGCGTCCTCCGGATCAAGCGCGACGACGACCTCGCAGGGTCCGTCCGCCCGAGCCAGTTGCTGGATGCGCTCCACAGAGAGAGCCCCGCGCGCCGCCACCGTGCCCGCGCAGCGCAGCCCCAGCCACGGCCGCTCTTCCAGCAGGGCCACGAAGTTGTCGGCCACCCTGCCCTGACCTATGACCACCACTCTGCGCATGCCCTCGCCCCGCGCGAACAGCCTGCGCTGATGCCAGGTTATGAGCACCCGGTTGATCACCAGGAGACTGAAGAACACAAGCAACGAGCTGCCCAACAGCAACCGGGACTGATCCCTGTAGCCGGTGAAGAAGCCGTCGGTTGCCAGCCAGATGCCACACACAAAGAAGAAGCCAAGCAGCAGGTTCTTGACCATGCCGGCCAGGTCGCCTAGGGGCACCATGCGCCGGTCGCTCGAATACTGGCCGGCTCTGTAGAGGAGCACCAGAGTGACCAGCCCTACGAGCAGTTGAAAGACCACGTGCGCCAGACGGGCCACGGCCAGGTCGAATACCCGGAATTGCATCAGCAGTCCGGTCGCGATCAGGGCTGTCAGTGCAGCGAGATTGTCCAGTCTGGCCAGCATGCGGCGCGGGCGCACCCACGAGCCCGCGGACTGCCGCAGGGCCGTCTCGCTGTGACTTGCCGCCATTCCGTCCATGCCACCTCGCCAAACTTGGCCTCAAAGGTCTTTGCGCCGCTGTATTGGCCTGTATCGGCTCGGTTGGGCAAGAGCTTGACCCCCGCTTGCCAGGTTTTTCGCCGGGCATGCGGAATTCTTCAAATGCCCACTTGACGGGGAAAGAGCACCAAGGAGACGAGGGTCTGACAGCAGGATCGAAATCACCTTTCGAGACAAAGGATCCTGGGGCCGCGTCCTCCGGGGCCGCGCCGCACACCGGGGCCGCGCCGCACACCGGGGCCGCCGGGACCGCCGAAACCGCCGCTCCCTCGCCCGCCGGCAAGGTGCCCCGCCAACCGTGGGCAGACGTCATCCGCATTGCCGCGGTGCTGCTGATCTTCCTATTCCACTTTGGCCCCGACTGGGCGCACTCCACCTCCACCCAGCCCTCCGCCGCTTGGCGTTTCATCGCTGAGCACTTCGCCGAGTGGGGCATCGCCGCTTTCGTGGTGCTATCGGGCTTCGCGCTCGCTTTGACCCTCTCGACCTCCCGGCGGTCGCCATACAACTATGTGTCCCACCGCCTCACCCGCGTCCTGGCGCCGTTCTGGCTGGTGGCTATCCCCTTCTCTCTGGCCGGTTTCGCCCTAGGCGAGGAGCCGTGGCGCCATATCTGGAAACTCCCGGTATGGCTCCTGGGGCTGGGCCCGGTCAACCCGTCCACCTATCTGCCCATCGGCGAGGCCTGGTGGTATGTGTCGCTGGCTCTGCAAATCAGCCTGCTCATGCCCCTTATCATGTGGTTGCGCCGTTCCCTGGGCCTGATCCCCGTGACCGTCTTCGCCGTTGGTCTTAACGCCGCGGTGCTGGTAGCTGTTGAGCTGATGCCGTCCGGGTGGGAGTACCTGGCCCAGGGCTTTGTGCTGTGTCGTCTGGCCGAGTTGGCCATCGGGATGGCGGCGGCCGAGCTGGTGTTGTGGAGGCGCGGACCCCGGCGCGACCGGTTGCGGCTGGTGCAGGCGGGCTGCTGCATGGGCTTCACCATGGCCGTCTCGCCGCTGCTCGCCATTCTGGGCGCGTGGACCAGGTGGCGAGCCGTGATGGGGCTGGCGGCACTGTTCGCACTGGGGGCGCTTGTTGGGAGCCGCCCGGGTTGGCGGGTCCGGACACACACCGCCACGCGCGGGCTGGCTTGGGTCGCGGCCGTCTCGTATTGCTTCTATTTGACCCATGCTCCGGTGAGCAAATACGCCGGGCGTCTGCTGGTGAAGGCCGGCATCGACACCATCTACATAGCGTTGCCTGTGATACTCATCATCTGCGTGTTGGTCGCCTGGTTGGCCGAGCGCATAGCGGGGCGCTGGATCGCCCCCCGCCTGGCGATGATCTTCAGCCGCATCTTTGTACGCAACAAGGCGGGCGCCGCGCCTGGTGACGCGCCGCGCGCCACCGGAGCACACACAATAGAATGAGACGTCTGCCTAGAATGAGACGTCTACCCGAAAACGCCAAACCGCACTACCCGACGGGAGGAGGACAGACCGTGAAGCAGGTGGCCCAAGCGATCAAGGACGGCCGCATCCAGGTGCTCGACGTCCCTCCGCCCACGTTGCGCCCCCACGGCATCCTGGCCCGCAACGCCTGGTCGCTCATCAGCGCCGGCACCGAACGGGCCAAAGTCGACCTCGGCCAAAAGAGCCTCGTGGGCAAGGCCCGCAGCCGGCCCGATCAGGTTGCCCAGGTGGTCGAGAAGATACGGCGCGACGGACTGCTCCAGACCTACCGCACCGTCAAGGCGCGCCTGGAGGAGGAGGGCCCCATCGGCTACAGCTGCGCCGGCGTGGTCACGACCACGGGCGAGTTGGCCGGGGGCTTCCAGACCGGAGACCGCGTGGCCTGTGGAGGCGGCGAATACGCCAACCATGCTGAGATCGTGTACGTCCCCGGCACGCTCGCCGTACCGGTGCCCGCTGAGGTGGGCCTCGACGAAGCCGCCTTCGCCACCGTGGGCGCCGTCGCCCTGCAGGGTGTGCGGCAGAGCGGGGCCGTGCTTGGGCGACCGGGTAGCCGTCATAGGCCTGGGGCTGCTGGGACTGCTCACCGTGCAGCTACTCCGGGCCGCCGGCTGCGAAGTGGCCGGCATGGACCCCGACCCCGCCCGTTGCGCCCTGGCCGCCGGATTCGGCGCCGGCAAAGTCACGCACGCCGGGTCCGGACGCCGCCGCCCGCACCCTCCTGGCCGCCACGGCCGGGCGTGGCTACGACGCCGTTATCCTCACCGCCGCCACCAAGGAGTCCGGGCCGGTGCGACTCGCCGGCAAGATCGCCCGCGACCGCGGCACCGTGGTCATCGTCGGCGACGTGGGCATGAACATCCCCCGCTCCCCCTTCTACGAAAAAGAACTCACGGTCAAACTCTCGCGCTCCTATGGACCCGGGCGCTACGATCCCATGTACGAGGAGCTGGCCCTCGACTACCCGCTGGGCTACGTACGCTGGACCGAGCAGCGCAACATGGCCGAGTTCATCCGCCTCGTCTGCGAGCGCCGCCTCGACGTCAAGTCGCTCATCACTCACCGCTTTGCCGTAGACGACGCCTCTGAAGCCTACGCCCTGCTCACCAAGAAGGGCGCCGGCGCCCTGGGCGTGCTGCTCGAGTATCCCCAGGCAGCCCCCGGAGCCGAGGCCCCACCCGAGCCGGAGCGCATCTGGCTCACCCGACACGCGTCCTCACCGGTCGCCGAAGGCAAGGTGGGGGTCAGCCTGCTGGGCGCCGGCAACTTTGCCACCGCCACCCTCCTCCCCGCCCTTTCGGCCGACCCGCGCTTCGCCCGCCGCGGCGTCTACACCACCTCCGGCCTCAGCGCCCAGGACGTGGCCAAGCGCAACCATTTCGCCTTCTGCGCCGGCAATCCCGACCAACTCCTTGCCGACGCCGACACCTCCGCCGTGATCATCGCCACCCGTCACGCCTCTCATGCCGAGCTGGCCGAGAAAGCCCTACGCGCCGGCAAGACCGTGTTTGTCGAGAAGCCGCTCGCCCTTTCCGAGAGGAACTGGCGGCCGTGGTCCAGGCCCAGCGCGACACCGGCGGACGCCTCACCGTGGGCTTCAACCGCCGCTTCTCGCCGCTCACCCGGACGGTGCTCAAGGAGCTGGAGCATCGCTCCTCGCCGGTGGCGGCTTTGATCAGGGTCAACGCCGGGGCCATCGCGCCCGATCACTGGATCCAACGCCTGGAGGAAGGCGGAGGCCGGATCATCGGAGAGGTGTGCCACTTCGTCGATCTGGCCTGCTGCTTGATGGACGACCATCCGGTGTCGGTCTACGCCCTCTCGGCCGACCCTGACAGGCCTGCCGCCCTAAGCGACACCCTCACCATCACCCTGTCTTTCGGCGACGGGTCCATAGCCACCATCCTCTACGCAGCCACAGGCGACACCACCTATCCCAAGGAGCGGGTGGAGGTCTTCTGCGAGGGCGAGGTCTTGGTCATCGACGACTTCAAGACCCTCACCATGGTCGTGGGCGGCAACACCCGCACCGAGAAGCTCGACCGCGTAGACAAGGGTCACTCCGCCGAGATGCAGTCGTTCCTCGACCTGGCCCAGGGTCAAGAGGTCAACACCCTCACCTTCGCCGACTGCGTGGCCTCCACCGCGGCCACCCTCAAGGTGATCGAGTCACTCACCACCGGCAAGCCGGCGAGGGTGCCCCGCGTCTCGTTGGAAGGCTAGGGGCAGCGCGTGCCCGAGGCAGAGACACCCGCAACCGGCGGCACCGCGACCTTCCCGCAACCGGCGGGACCGTCACCACCGGCGCGCCCGCGACCGTCCCCGCCGCCCGGCCGGCGACGCCGCCACACCCGACGCCACGTGGGCGCGCACCACCGCTCTTGAGATCTGGAAACGCCTGGCCGCCGGCGACTACGCCGGCCGGGACCCTTACGACGCCCTCAATTCCCGCCTCCTACCGGCGGTGCTGACGAAACCCCGGCTGATCCGCCGGGTGCTCACCCAAGCAGTCAAGCGCTGCCCCACTCCCGCTCCAACCGCTGCTGGCGGTCAAGCGCGCAGGTGGACGCCTACACCCTGGGCCACGTGCTGCTCGCCGGCGCCCGGCTCCACGACGGGCCGCGGCGGCGGACGGCGCCCCGGCGCGCCCAGGCTCTCCGTCGGCCCGCGCGCCTGCGCTCCACCTGCGAACAGGTGGCCGCCCAGCTCCGCGCACTGGCCATCACCGACGGCGAGCGCGATGGGCTGGGGATACCACTTTCCCGTGCACACCCGCTTCTTCTCGTACGTGCCGCCGGCGCCTAACCTCATCGTCACGGCTTTCGTGGCCAAAGGAATGGCCGCGGTCACCCGCGCCGGCTTGGTCGACTGCTCCACCGAGCTAAGAGGCGCCGTGGCCTTCATCCTGGGCAGCCTCCCGCGCGTGAGCGACGAGACGGGCCAATGCATCGGCTACGTGCCCGGCGAGACCGCCATCGTCCACAACGCCAACATGCTGGCTGCCCTAGTGCTTTGCGAAGCCGCGGAGGTCGCCGGCAACAGGGCGCCCACCGGGGCCGCGCGCTCCGCGGGGGCCGCACCTTCCGCGGGGGCCGCCCCTTCCGCCGGGGCCGCGGACGGAGCGCCCGCCGGCGCCGTCACTTCTGCCGACGCGTCTATCGGCGCCGGCGCCTGGATCGGCGAAGCCCTCGCCTGCGCCCGCTTCACCGCCGCCCGTCAGGCCGCCGACGGGTCGTGGCCCTACTCCGAAGAGCCCTACGGCCGCTGGGTCGACGGTTTCCACACCGGCTTCGTACTCGACGGCCTGGCCGCAGTCGTACGCGCCACCGGTGACGAACAGCTCCGAACGGCCTTGCTCCGCGGCCTCCGCTTCTACGTCGCTCAACTGTTCGGCCCCAACGGTGAGCCCAAGTACTACCCCGGCCATGCGCTGCCCTATGACGCACTCTCGGCCGCACAGGGCGTGGAGACCCTCCACGTGTCGCTCCGTGACTCCCCCCACCTCGCCGCCCTACGCGACGGCGACTCCCCGCCGCCCGGGGGGCGGCCCCCGCAGGCGGGCCCGCTCAGGCCGTCCCTGGGCAGATCGACTGGATCCGTCGCCACCTGGTCAAGCCGGGCGGCAAAGTCGCCTATCAAGTGCACCACCGCTGGACCGACCACCGCGAGTTCCCCCGCTGGTCGAGCGCCCCGCTTATGTCTGCTCTCGCCGGGGTGAGGTCGCCGGTCGCCGGCGTCGCACAGGTCGGCGGCGCGCAGGTCGCAGGCACCGCACAAACCGCAGGCGCCACAACAGACGCAGCCACGGCGCCATCCCAGGAGGCCGGCTCATGACCCGCGGCCCCGTATGGATCGATCTGGCCAACTCTCCCCATGTGCTCTTCTTCCAGCCGGTGATCGCCGAGCTGCACCGCCGCGGCATCCAAACCGTCGTTTCGGCCCGCGACTTCTCCCAGACGGTCGCACTATGTCACCTCCTGGGCATCGACGCCGAGGTCATCGGCGAGCACGGGGGCTCCGGTCTCGCGGGCAAGGCCGGCAACCTGGTGGGCCGTGTGCGCGCTCTTCGCGCCTTTGCCCGAGCGAAAGCGCCCTCGGTGGCGGTGAGCCACAACTCCTATGCTCAGGCTCTGGCCGGGCGCACCTTGGGCATCCCCGTGGTCACGGCTATGGACTACGAGTTCCAGCCAGCCAATCACCTGGCCTTCCGCTGCGCGAGTCTGGTGGCGGTTCCCGATGTCTTCCCCCTCGATGCTCTCCAACACCAGGGGGCGGATCTTTCCAAAGTCTGGCGCTACTCTGGGCTCAAAGAGCAGATAGCCCTGGCTGGTTTTGCACCGGAGCCCGGCTACCTTGAGCGAGCCGGGGTCACCCCCGCGCCGGTGATGGCCCCGGCCGGCGCCGCGCCGCCCGTGGTGGTGGTCCGTCCCCCCGCCGACATGGCCCTCTATCACCGTTTCCAGAACCCACTCTTCGCCGAGCTACTCGATCTTCTCGAACAAGGTCGCCGCGAAAATCGGGTGATTGTGGTGCTGCTCGCCCGTACGCCCCAGCAGTCGGCCTCACTGGAAGGCGAAGGCTATGGCGGACTCGTCTGGCGCGGTGAGGCCCTCGACGGACGTCAGCTCATCGCCGCTGCCGACGCTGTCATCAGCGCGGGCGGCAGCATGAACCGGGAGGCCGCCGTCCTCGGCACACCGGCATTCTCCATCTACGCAGGCAAACTCGCCGCCGTCGACCGGGCCTTGGTGGCCGACGGCAGGCTCACACTGCTCCGCTCCACTGCGGACGTGTCCGGGCTCACCCTCCGCAAGAAACCCGCTACGGCGCCGCCCCGCGTCGGAGAAAGCCTTCTCGGCCAGTTCGTCGACAGGGTGCTTGAGACCGAACGTCCCTAGGGCCAAAGTCGTATCCCGCGAAGCGCCTCTTGAGGCTAACCTGCGTGTGATGAGCAAGACAGCGCTCGACCGCTAACCTGGTTGCACGGTAACCGTGTTAGGGTTATAGTCTAATCGAGTACAAGGAGCATCGATGATCGGCTCGTTCGGAGATGCCGCCACAGAAGACCTGTACCACAACCGCCCGACGCGACGCGCCCGCCGGTGGCCGGCTGAGGTAGTGGCCCCCGCTTTGATCAAGATGGATCTGCTCGATGCAGCCGCAGCGATTATCGACCTCCAGTCACCACCTGGAAACAGACTCGAGGCTCTGAAAGGCGATCTGAAGGGCAACTACTCTATCCGCGTCAACGACCGGTGGCGCTTGGTATTCCGCTGGGAGGGCAACAACGCCTACGAGGTCCGGCTAATGGACTATCACACATAGGGAGGCAGTCGATGATCCCCGAGAACCGCATACCTACGCATCCCGGCGTGATTCTCAGCCGAGAGTATCTCGCGCCCCTGGGCATATCGCAGGTGGCTCTTGCCGCTCACCTAGGGATCCCAGTACAGAGGGTGAATGAACTCGTTCGAGGCAAGCGCGGGGTCACCCCTGCGACCGCCTGGCTGCTCTCGCAAGCGCTCGATACAACCCCGGAGCTTTGGCTCAACCTCCAAAACGCACACGACCTGGCCCGGAGCCGCCCAGACCAACCGGTTGCACGAATCGCCGCGGCCGGCTGAGCGCCTGCCTCCGTACTGGCAACTGGTGACCATGCTCAAGGAGGTGGATCGAAATGCTCTCCAACCAGATCAAACCGATCAGCTATCTCAAGGCCAAGGCCGTCCCCCAAAACATCGCCGGCTACGAGCAGACTCAGGAGACTCTCGCCCTACTCAGGATACTGGCCCTGGGTCTTGACCAGGTCGAGGAGGGCCGGACACGTCCTGCCTCGGAGGTGATCGACCAACTGCGCGAGCAGCTGGGAGCCTAGCAATGCAGCTCGCCGTACTGCTGGTCACCGACGGGCGCCGCGATCTGCGGACCCTGCTGCAGCGCCGCCTCCTAGCGCCCTGACCTTGGGCAGGCAGGAGACTCTGCCGCCTCCGCGAATCATTCCGTTAGCATGGCGCCGGTAACCTACCCTTCTCTCCAGATAACGCCCGAATCCGGGACGATGGTGTGCGCCGGTGACGTCCAGGAACTTCTGGACACTTCCTTTCCCCAGAAGTGCGAATGCAGGCCGGTAAAGGTGCTCCATGTGGTGGGCACCCGCCCCAACTTCATGAAGATGGCCGCCATCATCACAGCCGCCGAGCGGTGGAACTGCGCCCTCGACACCCCCGGAGCCCTCGCCCCAGACGGCCCAGACGGCCCGCGGCCAATGCTCCCTGAGGTCGCTCGGGTGCGTTTTGAGCAGGTGCTCGTACACACCGGGCAGCATTACGACGAGAAGATGTGCAAGGTATTCTTCGATGACCTCGGACTCCCCCGGCCCGACTACGACTTGGGGGTCGGCTCCGGAAGCCAGATCCGCCAGACGGCCGGCATCATGCTTGCGTTGGAGCCGGTGCTAGAAGAAGTGATGCCCGACCTTGTAGTCACCGTGGGTGACGTCAATTCCACTCTGGCGGCCGCCCTCGTGGCCGGCAAATCGCGCATCCCGGTGGCGCATGTGGAGGCTGGGCTGCGAAGCGGCGATTGGGGCATGCCCGAGGAGCTCAACCGCGTACTGGTGGACCAGCTTTCCGACCTGCTGCTCACCTCCTCCGACGACGCCGAGGCCAACCTCATCGCCGAAGGCATCCCGGCCAGCCGCATCCATTTTGTGGGCAACACCATGATCGACACGCTCGACACCCACATTGCCGCGGCGCTGGAAAGAACCCTAACCGGCGGCCTCCAGCTCACCGACGCGGGTTACGCCGTCATGACGCTGCACCGTCCGTCGAACGTGGACGAACGGGAGGGTCTGCACCGGCTCGTACAGCTCCTTTTGGCCATCGCCCAACGCCTTCCGGTGGTGTTTCCTGTGCATGCGCGCACCAGAGAGAGGCTGCGCAACTTCGGCCTCGAAGCCGCACTGGAGCGCAACCCCTCAGTCGTCTTGTGCGAGCCCTTGGGCTATCGCGACTTCCTTAGTCTGCTGGCCAGAGCAAGGCTGGTTCTCACCGATTCGGGGGGAGTGCAAGAAGAGACCACGGTGCTGGGAGTGCCCTGTCTTACCCTCCGCCACAATACCGAGCGACCGGTAACCGTCACCGAGGGGACCAACCGCTTGGTAAATCCCGACGATATCGAGGCCGCTGTTGCCGCGGCGGATGACATCCTTTCCGCTCCCATGCCGCAACTACGCCGGCCGGCGCTGTGGGACGGCCATGCCGGCGACCGGATCGCCCGGGTGATCGCCGAATGGGCGGCAGCGGGTGGAGGCAGGGGCTCCAAGCAGGTCCGCGACCCCGAACTCGTGCTCACCGAGCTGGCCGACTCAGGTGCCGAGGTGAACGCCGAAGCCGAAGCCCAGGCCTGAGACCAGTAGCGCCGCGCGGAGAGTGACGGTGCCTGGCGGAGCCCTACGTATACCCCTCCAACGAGCGCGCCACCGCCGGCGCCCGGGCGAGCACCGTCCGATCCTCGGTCACCAGGACGCTCTGCAGGGCAAGAGCAACAGCCACATATTGGGCGTCGTAGGCACTGAGGTCGAGATCCATGGCAACGCCGACAACGGCCTCCGGATCCACGTCCACCTCGCGGCCGGAGAGAAGAGCCAGGCCGGTACCCACAAGAGCGAGACATTCTTCCCGAGAGAAACCGCCCGCCCGCTGGTAGGTGGCGCACACGTTCATGAACTCGTGGCGGAGGATGCCGGGACACACCCAGTCCGGATGCAGTTCATGCAATCGGCGCGCGGCGGAACTCTTCTCGCCGTCGAGGAGCATATAGACGAACACGTTTGCATCCACAACGAGCGGAGGGGCTTCCATCTCTGCCCGCGGCCCTACTCGCGGCCGGTGCGCCGGGCTTCGTCGAGCCAGTCCTGGGTCACTGGGAAGGCGCCCTTCACCGGGGGAGGCAATGTGTACCCGGACGGAGTCACGGAGTCTTCGAGAATGGTGATCACCTCTTTGTTCACGGAACGATGATGCTGCCCGGCCCGCTCTTTCAGGAGCCGGTGGATCTCCGGAGAGAGGTCTCTGATCACCAGGGTGGGCATGAACATGTTCGCCTTTCTCGCCGTGCCGCTGCTATTATGCTAGCACTATGCTACCACATTGTCGGTCGCGCGACGCACCTCAGCCTACGCGCCCGCCGGCCACCTGTCTCTCCAACCAAGGTTGGAGCTTGGCGACAGTCCTCGCCCCACACCCCGGGTGATCGCCGAATGGGCGGCAGCAGGTGGAGGCAGGGGCTCCAAGCAGGTCCGCGACCCAGGCCTGAGAGCGACGGCGCGGACTCACAGGGCAGTTGGTGGTCGAAGGTATACTTCGTGGTGGTAGATCGCTGCCCTCGGCAAGATTACGCGAGGTCCTGGCGGATTCATTATCAGTACATCCCCTACCCCGCACGGAGTCGCCATGTCTGACGTATCGGTAAGCCCATCCGGCGAGGTCTTCCCTCTGCCGAGCCACCGAAGAGTACGCTGCGGAACTCAAGCGCGTGGAGACCCTGGCCCGCTCGGCCAAGGCCGAGGGCAAGGAAGTCGTCGTGGTCATGGGCGTCGGCTTTGTCGGAGCCGTCATGGCGGCCATCATCGCCGACGCCGAAGACGAGGCCGGCCGGCCGAACAAGTTCGTCGTGGGCTGCCAGCGGCCCAGCTCCCGCAGCTTCTGGAAGATCCCCCTCCTCAACCGCGGCGTGTCACCGGTCAAAGCCGAGGACCCCGAAGTCGACGCCATGATCTCTCGCTGCGTCCGAGACAAGAAGACCCTGACCGCGACCTTCAACAGCGACTGCCTCAAGTTTGCCGACTGCGTGGTGGTCGACGTCCAGTGCGACTACACCAAGCACAGCCTGGGCGACATGAAAACCGGCGAGGTCGAGATGGCGGCTCTCGAGGCCACCATGAGGACCATCGGCGAGAAGGATCCCGCCGGACTGCCTCGTGGTGATCGAGACCACGGTGGCGCCCGGAACCACGGAGTTCGTCGCCTACCCCATCCTGAAGAAGGCCTTCCAGGCGCGCGGCATCGAGTCTCTTCCCCTTCTGGCCCACAGCTACGAGCGGGTCATGCCGGGTAAACAGTACGTAGCGTCCATCAGGGACTTCTGGCGGGTCTGCTCGGGGTGCAACGAGGAGGCCACCGAGCGGGTGGTCAAGTTCCTGAACGAGGTCCTGAACACCAAGGACTTCCCGCTCACGGTCATGGATAGGCCCATCGAGAGCGAGACCACCAAGATCGTGGAGAACTCCTACCGCGCCACCATCCTTGCCTTCCTCGACGAGTGGAGCGTCTTCGCGGAGCGCAACGGAGTGGACCTCACCAAGGTCATCAAGGCCATCAAAGTCCGCCCGACGCACAGCAACATGATCTTCCCGGGACCAGGCATCGGCGGCTACTGCCTGCCCAAGGACGGCGGCCTGGGCTTCTGGGCCTACAAACACATCTTGGGCTTCGAAGACGACATCTTCCGCATCACCACCGCCGCCATCGACATCAACGACACCCGGGCTCTGCATGTCGCGGAACTGACCAGGGATGCCCTGCGCAACATGGGACGCTACATCGCGGGAGCCCGCGTACTGCTCTGCGGCGCCAGCTACCGGGAGGACGTGGGTGACACCCGCTACAGCGGCTCGGAGCTCGTGGTCCGCAAGCTGACCGAGATGGGCGCCGAGCTCAGCGTGCACGACCCGTACGTGGAGCACTGGTACGAGATGGAGACGCCGGACACCTATCCTGCTTCCGGGCAGTCACTCGCGCGCTTCTTCCGAAACCAGCAGGACCTGCCACGCCTGCGCGTGCAGAACGACCTCGCCGCCGCTCTAAAGGGCACGGAGGCTGTGGTCTTCGCGGTACGGCACTCGCCCTACCTTGACCTGGAGCCCGACCAGGTGGTCGAGTGGGCCGGGTCGTAAGCCGGCGGTGATCGACTGCTTCGGTATCCTGGACGACGCCAAGATCCGCAGGTACTTCGAATTGGGTTGCGAGGTCAAGGCTTTGGGCCGAGGACACATCCAGAGGATCAAGGAAGAGGTGCGGAAGGGGCGGTGAGCCTCCCGGCGAGGTGACCATTCGACCCCTGGAGAAAACCATGCCATGATAAGCTCCATTGCATCTTCAACGGGAATCGCGTTTACCGGCCTTGGGCTCGGCTGGATTGCCAGAATAGACGTTGTCTACGGCCTGGCAAGCGTGTCCGTTGACGGAGCTATATAGACGTGTGCCTGGATGAACGCCTCGGCGATCCCGGTGACCAGAACGACACAACCTACTCCCTGGACGAGAAATGGCACCTGAACGACGAGGGCTACACCATCGTGGCAGAAATCGTGAAAGCGGCGACAAGGAACATGCCGTGAGTTCCTTTCGTGGCTTCAAAGTATCCGCTCGGACCGTCAGCTCTGCTGTGATGACTTTCCGGCCGTGACTGACGAATCACTAACCAACGTTGTGTTGCTGTTTGAAGACGACAGCGGCAGACGCAACGAGGGACGACTCAACCTGTCATGGAGCCTTGCTGAATCTCTGGAGCGCCATGGAGGTCATTTCGCCGCTGTGCCTTCTCTGGGAAAGCACCGGGGGAGTTGGCGCGGAGCAGGCAGCCGCTGCATCGGAGCGATACAAGGAGCGAGGAGGTTGAGACACTCGGCCAATCAACGGCCAAGCACCTTGATCTACATCCCTGACTCTTCGCTTTCTCTGGGCGGCACCCTGCGCGGACTTCTGTACCGCGCTCTAACAAGATCAAAGGGACTGACTCTTGTCGCCGCTCAACGCAACAACGAACGTGCCGCTGTCGCGTACCTGATTAGGTGGAGCGGTGCCATGGTGGCAACGCTTGACTCCTCTCACGCCGCAGACCTGCAAAAGGGTGGCGTTTTCGCTCGCAGCTTCGTCCCTGGAGTCGATCGCTCCCGATTCCGACCGCGCAGCGAGCCGGAGACAAGTGCCGCGAAGACCGCTCTCGGACTGCGAAGCGATGACCGCTGTGCGCTGCATGTGGGCCACCTGAACAGACAACGGCACCTGGACATCATGGCTACCCTTGCCAGCGCTTGTGACGCGCGGGCGGTCATGGTCTCGGGCTCGGCCGTTGCTGCGGACGACTCCGTCGCCAAGGAACTGCTTGATGCTGGCGTGCTACTGGTCAGAGAGGACTTCGCAGACATTAGAGATGCATATTGCGCGGCGGATGTCTACGTGTTTCCCACCTTGCCGGGGGGTGGCGCCATAGCATTTCCTCTTTCGGTGCTCGAGGCGTTGTCCGTAGGCATACCAGTGGTCTCCACGCCCTTTAACGATCTGCCACGGGCGTTCCCCGAGGGGGCCGGGGTGCACTATGCCCTTGCGGCCGACGAGTTTGTGCGCAAGGTGAGCGACATTTTGGCGGCAGATACACCCCCTTCGATCGACAACGACCGTCTGCGCTCCTGGGACGAGGTTCTGGAGGACATAGTCCGTGGCTAGACGAGAACGAACGATCATCGTGTTTTGCGGCGGCGATGGGACGGGGAAGTCCACTCAGGCCAAGCTGCTGGTGGATCACCTCAACGAGACCGGCGCACCCGCCGCGGTAATATGGAATCGATGGGAGCCACGCGTTGTCGGGCTAGTCATGAAGACTGCCCGGCGGATCTCAGGGCTTGCCCATTCGAGTCAGGCGGGTGAGGAGGTCGGCGACCAGGTCGCAAGTGCCGTGGCAAGCAGACCGGTCGTGGCCCAGGTCTTCTCCAGGGTGTCCTGGTTTGAGTACCTCATGCAGACTCGGTCGCGCTTGTTGCGCCAAGGTCGAGGCGCTCACGTGGTTGTCTTTGATCGATACGTTGTGGACATGGTCGTGGACCGTGCCCGGCGTCTCGGCTGGAGCGACGCCTACATAGCCGCCGAACTGGAGCGAGCCTATCGCCGAGGTTTCCCCCGACCTGCGGTGAGCATCTTCTTCGACGCACCGCCGGCCGTCCTGGTCGAGCGCCGGCCGGAAGAGCGACCGCAGGGGTTGGCCGAGAGATCCGCACTCTACGCCCGAGTGGCAAAGCTTCTGGGGGCCCCGGTCGTCAATACTGCCGACAGCATCGAGTCAACTGCTGAACGCATCTGGGAGATAGTCAAGTCTGGCGCCGCGCGGGAAACGAAGGTGTCACATTGACCGCCAAACGCCAGTTGATAGTCCTCGGAGTCGACGCTCTCGATTCAGACCTACTGCAGGCATTCGGACCTAGTCTGCCGCATATGAGCGAGCTGACTGAGGTCCGTTATTGGCCGATGTTCCCGCCCGACTCCGTGCCCGCTTGGGCAACCATACAGACGGGTTTACCTGCAGAACGTCACGGGCTGGTCACGAGTGGCGACTACCTCCGACTCTCTGTTGGCGCCGATGGTACGTGCACCTCGCCGCTCAAGGGCCGAACCTTCTACGACCGAGCGTCCGAGGCCGGCAAGAAGGTGGTAGTGGTAAACCCGTTCCTGGCCTATCCCGCATGGCCTCTCGCTGGTCTGATGGTTTCGGGACCCGCGTTCGCCATCGGCGGCCAGGTCGACACGTGGCCGCGCGAGGCCGCAACGCGGTGGGGCGGGTGCCCGATCGGTGGACTAACAGCTGACCCAACCCGCCGGACCAGATTAGCGTTCATGCAGCAATCTATCGCGGAGATCTCTGAGCTTGGGCGACGTTTTCTCAACGAGTTGCGCGGCCAGGACTGGGATTGTGCGTTCTTGACTCTTCTCTCCCTTGACCGAATCGAGCATTTCTTCTGGCGGTTCTGCGACAAGAGCGACCCTGACTACCCGGGACCGACCGTCTACGAGAAGGCAATCGAGGTCGGCTACGCGGCTGTCGACGCCGTGGTTGGAACCATTCGCCAAGCGTTTCCTGAGGCCGCAATCCTCGTCCTCGGTGACCACGGCCATAGTCGAAGGCCAAAACAGCTCTTCGAGGTGGCTGAATGGCTGCGCAGACGCGGCCTGCTCCATGCAGCTCCAGTGCTCTCTTCCACCGCCATGGTCGAGCGAGCAAAGCGCACCGTGGTGACGACCTTGTCCCGATTGCACTTGGAGGACCTGACCAGGCTCCTAGCCAAGGCCGTCCCTCGCGCAGCCGAGTTGAAGAACTCGTCCTTCGCCGTTTCAAAGAGTCAGTCGCTTGTGGAGGTTTGCCCTTTCGGCCGCAACTCGTTCGGCGGTCTGCGAGTGAACAGAACCGAACCCGCAGAGCGGCGCGAGCTACTTGAACAACTGGCCGCGGATCTGGGTACGGTGATATCACCGTCCGGTGAGAGAATCGTCCGTTCCACCCGCATCGTTGAACGCAGCGAGGCCGACCGTTCCAGCGGCCTGGCCGACCTAGAGATGGAACTTCACCCTGGCTTCGGTGTGGGTACCGACCTCTACGGTGGCCTCTTCTCAGTGAGCCCCTATCGAAGGCACATATCCGGGGGCCACGCCATGTCAGCCGCGATGCTCTACGGCGGACCGATTCGAGCGACCAACAGCAGCTCCACACCCACGGTTGGCACTGTGGACATCGCGCCTACCGTTCTCGCGCTCCTCGGCATCGAGCACCCGGACGACCTCCCGGGAATGAGCTTCCTCGATTGGCAACCAGACAGCTGATCCCCGGCCTTTTGCCTTCGGACGCCGCAAAGACACCTATTTCAACACGTTCGCCAGCCGTCTTGTCAATCTATAGAGTCCGCCGTAGGCGTTACTGTAATCGGTGAAGTGCGCCTTATCGACAGCCTGTTCAAAATCGGCCCTCGCAAGCCCGATCTTCTCGAGAAACACCCCAAGCAAAGGCGGCTCATCTCTTTGCTCTTCGGCCTCCGCTCTCCGCAGAGCTTCGTCGCGCGACATCTTCCCATTCCTGACCTGAGTGGCGTACCCACCCGTTATCTCACTAAAGCCCCACTTCCTGCACACCAGATAGTCCTTGACTGGATTCACCAGACAGTCCCCATGCTCCAATCCTCCAGACGGCGGCTCCCACCCAAGCTCGTTTCGCAAAGTCTCCAGCAAGGCCTCTTTCGTCGGATTGACGTATTCGAACAAGTCGACGGTCTTCACTCCAAGCCCAGCTGCTCCCATTAAGACGTCCCTCACATACTTGTTCCGCACAAGATTCTTGGTGACATCACCGTCAATATAGCCCTGAACCACATTGTAAAAGAATGGGATATTGGCATATTTGGAGATACTCATTCCATGAATAGCAGCGGACCACCTGCGTGAGTTTCCCGTGACTATCGTCGAAATGCCGTATTGTTTTGCTATTCTGAGAGCGCCTTCTCCTATGATCAGATTGCACGGCGCACAGAAACTCCCGGTTCTCGTCAGGAAGGTTCGGTACAGAGCGAAGAGCGTGGCCTCGCTGGGCTTCAGTTTGACAAAGTCAACACCCAGCAGCCTGATTGCCGTGTCTACGTTGGCGGCGGCTCTTGCCGACTGAAAGCCGTTATCAAAATTGAAGGCCAACACGTTCATGTTGTACGTCTTCACACACGTATACAGAACGTACATGCTGTCCTTGCCGCCACTCACCGGTACGAGGCAATCATACGGCCGAGTCTTCCGCCTGCAAGCAGATAGTCGCCGTTCGAACTGCGCCTGGCGACCGATGAGAGTCTCGCCATCGAGGGCCGCGTACGTCTTCTCGAAGGCTCGGCAGTAGCTGCATGTCCCGGCGTCGTCGAGGCACACCACCGGAGGCTTCTCAGGAAGAATGCACGTACCGCACCGATGGTGTGGATCCATCATGCCTCCTGATCGTCGGCCCACGACTCCTGGAAACTCTGCCGCACCTCCGCCAGCGTAGCAGTTCGAAAGGATGCTTGTGCGAGCCGCTTGGGCGCCGAACCGGACAGAACATGGCGGGCCGTTCCTGCCCGAATCGGATGGTATAGTTGCTTTCGGGCTACTTGCAGTCCTCTGGTGAACAACCAGTTCAGACATCCATCGCGGGAAGGGGCAGAGACTGTCACGCTATTCAAGCGGTCTATCATGCGCTTCACATTCAGCGCGGCGATTTCATTGACTATGTACTCTTGGTTCCATGGGTCTTCTCTCTCGGGCCTGAATCACGGCAAATGCGTCCTTTCACTTCGCCGTCAAACACCCCGATCTAGGGCGTGCTCGTCACTATGATGAAATCGGAGCCTGTTATTGATCCGGTGACCCTCTTTGTCTGCCCCGATTGCAGATCGCCGCTAACGCGGTCGGCTGAGACGTATCTGTGCCCGGCTTGTCAGAGTGCCTGGGAAGTTGTCTCCGGTATTCCCCAGTTTGGCAACAGAGCGCTTGACTGGTCGGTCTTCCCCAAGACCGTTGCTGGTGCAGTCACGGACATGGCCGAGCGGACCAGTTGGCTCGAAGCCATAGAAACGCATGCTGACGAGGTCGGTGCCTATACGCTCAAGTACATCCAGGACGAGTCACGGGCAGACTGGCACGTGCTTCTTCCTCTTGGACCCGAAGCGGTTGCACTAGACCTGGGGAGCGGCTGGGGCAACATTGCCTTGAGTGTTGCGCAACGGTGTGGGCGGGTCTACTGCGGTGATGTGAATCTGATCAATCTGCGGCTGCTTCGAGCCAGGATGGCCGACCGAGAGATCCACAACGTTGTGCCATTTCAGTACGACCCATACGAGTTCTTGCGGCTTCCCTTCCCAGACTCCTCGGTTGACGTCGTGCTCCTGAACGGAGTGCTCGAATGGATCGGCGCCGTCGACAACGACGCATCCCCGGCACGCATGCAACTCGAAGCCCTGATCGAGATCAGGCGAGTACTCAAGACGGGCGGGGCCCTTTATATCGGCATCGAGAACCGCTGCGCTGTCTCGGCGTTTCGCGGATTTGGGCCGCACGGAGAGCTTCCGTACGTAGGCCTGTTACCCCGCTGGCTGTCAAATGCGATAACCCAGATAGTGAGACACAAGCCACACCGCACCTATATATACTCCCTCGGAGGGTACCGGAGACTCCTGCGGAAAGCAGGGTTTTCGTCACCCGAGTTCTTCTGGCCCTATCCCAACTATCACCATCCCCACTACTTGATCCCGCTACGGCCGAGGTGGGTCAAGCGATTCTGGCTGAACGAGTTATCGACCAGCCGGTCAAGCAAGTACCGCATTGCACGGAGCATGGGGTTGTCTCGGCTGCCTTTCCACTGGTTCGCCTCCAGCTATGGCATCAGGAGCGTCAAGTGACCGCCGAGGATCTGATCTGTCAACTGACCATTCGGCACTGGGATTCCCTGCGCCCAGGAGAGCCTGTTCCGAAAACCCTGGTGCCTCTTAAGGTCTTGGGAAAGACGTCGGCGAATGCCAACATCGTCTGCCTGGTCCTCGACGGTATCCGTCGCCGCCCAGTCGCCGTTGCCAAGATCCCTCGAAATCCATGCCAGACGGCCGGCGTTGAGCGCGAGCACGACGCGATGGTGCACTTGCGAGGCGGAGCGAAGAACTCAGACATTCTGACGTCTACCACCTGTCGAGGAGTACTGGTCGACGCGGGTGAGACCAAGATCCTTCTGCAGGACGCTGCAGCGGGCAAGGCGCTTGTAAGCGGGATGACCTCGGATTCCCGGACCAAGAAGCTCTACGACAGGGTTCTGCCGTGGATGTATGCGTTCCACCTGGACACCGCGGAGACATGCGTCCTCGAAGGTGAGTCGCTGCGCACCTTGGTGGAGGCGCCCATCACGCGCTTCTTCAAGGAGTTCGCGGCTCTGTCGACGGAGGTCTTATCGCCTGAGGCTTGCGACCACCTACACAGGTTGCCCGGGGTCGCCGCAGGACGGACAGTGAGTCTCTGTGCACAACACGGTGACTTCAACGCTCACAACGTACTTGTTGACGACAGTGCCCGCACCGGAACGGGCTTCAGCGTAATCGACTGGGAAGACTTCCGGCCTCGCCAACTCCCCGTCCATGACTTGAATCACTTCTTCACGTCCAATTCGTATCTGCTGGGTGCGGGCGCACCTCCCGAGGAGTCCTACTCCAGATTCGTCCTGAGCGAGGGTTGGTATCGTGAGTTGTTCGTCGGCGCTATTGGCCGGTATCAGTCGCTGGGCATAGTCGATTCCGAGACATTCTCTTTGCTGACACCGCTCTACTTCGTCGGCCAGTGTCTTCGCATGACCGAGGTCCAACGCGAGCAGCAACATACGGCCTCGGTCTGGATGAAGCGCATGAACTGTTTTGTGAAGTCTCTTCTGAGCCCGATTCCGTGAGAATACTGTTCACAGCGCCGTTCTGGTCACCGGCCGTCAACTCCATCGCCTGGGGCCCGATCTACCTTGCCAGCCAGGGACACGACGTGCTTGTTATCACCGCACAGGCGGCTCGCTCCCTCAAGGGGGCTGTCAGTGCGCCTCAGTCCGAATTCGTGCGGGGGGCCGAGTTCTTCCGGCCCTATGAGAGCTCCGACGATCTCGCCCGGCAGCCGAAGACCTGCTGGTCGATCGTCAGCCAGAAGGCCGCCGAATTCAGTCCCGAGGTCGTCGTAGGATTCGGTGATCCCTTCTACCGGCTCCCGCTGCGATTGAGCCGGCACTGCAAGGTCCCACTCGTCATGTTCTTCGAATACTTGAGACCGATCAACTTCTCCCTGCCCGTGCGCGGATCGGGTAGGCTGCGGCGACTGTCGCCTTCCTTGTATCGTCTCTGTTCGAGGTCTTTCCGCCGCCATTTGGTGGGCCGTTGCGCCAGCGTCATGTTCTCCTATTACGGCGATCTCTCCCTAGCCCCTGAAATCGAAGCCGATTGTCCGGTGGTCCGCTTTGTCCCCTGGTGTGCCGAGACCAATGCCATACTTGGCGAGACGCGGACTCAGCCACCCAAAGACCGGACTACCGGTGTGTACATCGGTAGTCTCACTCCCTTCAAGAACGCGGCCGAACTCGTCCAAGCCATCCCGGTAATCCTTGACGGCACCCGCACTGACCGATTCGTGGTGGTCGGACCAGGTCCATACGCCTCCGCCATCCAGCAACTGACTCGAAGATACCCTGGCCGCCTGGAATACATCGAGTCACTGCCCCGGGTCGATGCTTTGAACCTCCTTGAATCCGCCGGCTACGCCTACACTCCTGTTACGGATTGTGGGCTAGGTTTCATCGGCGACTCTTGGGGTTGCGGGACTCCGCTGGTCACTACCCATGATCTGGAGGGCTTCCTGCAAAACGGACGCGACAGTCTTGTCGCGGATGGTGTCTCCGATCTGCCAAGAGTCATCAACAGCGTCATCGGGTCTGACGACATCTTCACGCGACTGCAGCAGGAAGGCCGGGCTCGATATGTCCGGGACCACAGTGCTGAGTCCGTGGGGAAGCAGTATCTAGCAGTTCTGAGCCAAGTCGTTAGCTCGCCTGACACTCCTCAAGCTGGGCACAGAGAGAAGTGAGGCGGTTGAAATGGAGAGCGTGAAGCTGATACTGCGTAACCTCTCCAGAAGAGTCGCTGGCCTCCCTACCAGAAGAACCTACGTCTCACTTGATATGGGCAAGTGCACGAGCCTCGACCCCAATCTGGAAATCCACGCGGGGACTCTGGCTATCGGCGACTACACCTACTTTGGGCCCGGCAGGATCTCGAGTCTCCCCGAGACCAGGATCACGGTGGGCAGATTCACGTCGGTCGCCGCCGGGGTGCAGATCATCGGGGCGCTTCACAGAAGCCACCTCTCAAACTACAGCTTCACTCGGTTGTTGCCTTCCGACCAGTCGGAGGCCCTCCGCCACGGCACGTCCCGGGGGGACATCGCCATAGGAAACGACGTCTGGATAGGCACAAACGCAATCGTGCTTTCGGGAGTCACGATCGGTGATGGGGCGGTGATAGGCGCGGGCGCCGTGGTGACAAACAACATCCCGCCATATTGCGTGGCGGTCGGCGTTCCCGCTCAGGTCCAGCGCAAACGTTTCTCCGACGAGGACATCGCGCTCCTTCTTGAGCTGCGTTGGTGGGACTGGGAGTTCGAAAGGATAGAGAGGAACGCCCGCCTGTTCTATGACGAGACCCTGTCGGTGAGAGACTTCATTGCGACTGCTGAGTAGCGTGACGAGCGCCGCGCGCTGCAAGGACATGCGGCGGGGCACTCTTGGCTAGACGGGGCCAAGACACTGCCTCAGGGCCGAGTGGCGGCTCCAAGTCATTGCTGGATTCGACACGGAGCGGGTCCCTGGTGGCCGGCCCGGCGCAGTTGGCCGCAAGGATCTTGGGCCTCGTCACGACCGTCGTACTCGCGCGCACGCTCTCAGTCGATGAGTTCGGCATCTACAATCTGCTCGCGGGTGCGACTGTAATCCTCGGACTGTTTACCAATGCCGGTCTGGGCAGCGCTCTCCAGAGATTCGTGCCCGAATACTTCAGGGCCCACCAGTACGCCCGTCTGCTCAAGACCTTCTTCTTCGGCCAGGTCGCTAGGGCAGTGTCGGGCGTGATACTGGTCGCCCTGCTGGTCGGTCTCTTCGACTACTACGCTCCGTTGCTCAACCTGCAGGGCTATCGCTTCGCGTTCGTCATCTTCTCCCTGAACTACCTGGCCTTCTGCCAGATCGAGTACCTGCAGATCACCTTCCAGGGCTTACTCATGCAGTTGTGGGCCGCATTCGGAGACGCGGCGTATATGGCCATAAGGCTGGTGTTGGTTCTCATCTTTCTGTTGGGACTTGGCGGCAAGCTTACCAGCGTCTTCTTCGCCGAACTGATCGCTGCCGTCACCATAAGCATGGTCATGTGGGCCTTGTTTATCGCGAAAGTGTACCGGCCTCTAAGAGGTCTCGGCGAGGGGCCTGGAACGATCGAAAAGCGGCGGGTGGCGCGCTTCTCGTTGCTGAGCGCCGCCACGATCCCTGGGACGTTCATCTTCGGCTATGGCAGCGACTACTTCGTTGTCGGCGCGATGGCGGCCGCTGACAAACTCGGCATCTATACTCTGGCGTCGCGGGCCATCACGATGCTGATGGTGCTGGCGCCATCACATCTCCTGCAGAACGTCATGCGGCCGGTCTTCTACCACCGCTATTACTCGGTAGACGACAAGAAGGCCGAGATGAACCGCATGTTCAACTCGATGGTGGTTATCATAGCGGCCATTGTCGTGCCCATGCTCGCCTTAGTGGGCGCGCAGGCGAAAGACCTGCTTACGTTGGTGTTCGGGCAGGAGTTCGCAGCCTCAGCTCCCATCTTCCTTGTATTCGTCGCGTTTAACGTCTTCTCTATTCTGGAGCTACCGAGCGACTTGGCACTGCAGGCGGTGGAGAAGGTGCAGGCCCGCTTGTACGCGCAGATCTTCGCCATATACAACATAGTGGCCGCGGTTCTCTTGATGCGAGTCATGGGCCTCGTTGGCGTAGCGCTGGCGACCGGCAGCGCGTACATGGCCAAGTGCCTCATGTGGTACGTGATGGCCCGCCATTGGGCCGGGGTCCGGATCCGCTGGGCGCCCTTGGCCAAGATCACCATGAATGCCGCCGTGGCAGGTGGCGTAGCATATGGGGTAGGTCGCTTGGGCGATTCTGCCGCATGGGCGCTTGTCTCCATCGTGATCGGGCTGGTCGTGTACCTTGGCATGGCAACTGTCAACGGCTTTCTTGATGACAGCGAAAAGGCACTGGTCAACAGATTCTTCAAGAGGCGGATCTTCCGTGGCTAGACTCGACCTCGACGCCCTCAAGAGATGCGCAACCAAGTTGCTGGGGCCGAGGGCCACTCGTAGCCTTGCGGCACTTGGCAACGCGGTCAGCTCACAGGCGCGAAGAGGCGTCCGCAGATTGGGGGGCGAGGGGACAAAGCCCCCGCAGTTGAAGGCACGACAGTTCTCACTGACCCAAGCCCACGTCTTCTTTGGGTACTACGACGTGTCTCCATTTGACGCGAAGGAAGAGCTACTACTGGCCTGCGCTGCCTCCATACCCCTCAAGACACCCGGAACCACCGACCAACTCCGGGTAGGCTTCTTCGACTTGAGACAGGAGCTTCCTACATTCCAGGAATTCGGCACGACTACCACGTGGTGCTGGCAGCAAGGATGCAGGCTCCAATGGTACCCACGTCTCAGCGAGAGTGCGGTGATCTACAATTGTCTTGTCGAAGGGCGCTATGGCTGCGTTGTCCGCGACGTGCAAAGCGGCCGAGTTCTAAAGACTATGACTTCGCCAACCTACGCGATCAGCCCTGACGGGAGCCGGGGCCTGTCACTCGACTTCTCCCGACTCCACCGCCTACGTCCGGGCTATGGATACACCACCTTGGCGGACGCAACAGCCAATGACCCCGAGCCAGCCGAGAGCGGCATCTGGCTGATTGACATGGATTCAGGCGAGCGAGAGCTCCTGCATAGCCTGCGTGACCTCGCGGCGAACAACCACCCGGGCCCATCGTCCGAGGCCCAACATTACGTCAATCATCTGCTCTTTAATCCGAGCGGCAACCGCTTTCTTTTCTTTCATGCCTGGACGAACACCGCCGGCCGAAGAAGCACACGTCTGCTCACGAGTGACGTCGACGGCGGCAACCTCTGTTTGCACGCAGCTCCAGGGAATGCATCCCACTACGTTTGGAAAAACGACGAAGAACTCCTCTGCTCTTTTGTGGCGCCTGACGCGACAACGAACTACCTCCAAGTCAATGCCGTCACGGGCCAATCCTGGACCGTCGACCCTCTCAAGCTTGCGCGAGACGGTCACCCTTCCTTCTGTCTTGATGGCACGGCGGTACTTCTCGACACATATCCGGACAGATGCTGCAACAGTCAGCTACTCGTGTACCACTTGGACGGAAGAGGGGCTGACGCGATACATACGGAGTTCATACCATCGACCCTCCGCGGGGAGTTCAGGTGCGATCTGCACCCCCGGATAGCGCTCTCTGGAAAGCAGATCTGCATCGACAGCGTCGCTGGCAGTCGGCGCGTCATCAAACTGGTTATGACCGACTGGGGGCGCCCAGGTAGATGAGCATCGCCCGGCCGACAAGAGTCAAACGGCGCGGTGGAGTCACCGTAGTCTTCCTACTGCTCGCCTGTTGCATTCTCGCAAGCATCGCCGTTCTGTCGGTTCGTCCGGTCTACGTCGGAGCCTTCATTCTGCTCCTTGCCGCAGTCACCTACATGAGTCTGAACCTTCCCAGAAGGCGAGTGTGGGCGCTTCTCGCGTTCATCACTTTCCCCGTGACTATCCAGATGGGTGGAAACGATGCCTTTTCTAGCGGCACGCTTCTCATCGGCATTATGCTTCTCATCCTATGGGCGACCCGCGGGACGAGAGCTTTCCAAGAAGACAGGACCCTTTTACTGTTGCTGTGCGCTTTGGTGTTGGCCGGTGCGCTTGGGCTGGTAACCGGGCTACAACGAGAGTACTGGGGCATCGGCGCCCGTCACTGGCTGGATCTCGTCTCATCTGTGGGCGGGATGACACTGATTGTCTGCTGGGCTCGGGGGTCCGAGAGATCGCGCCGCGCCTACGTTGAGGCAGTGATAACCAGCCTACTGTCTGTCGCCGCCCTCCATGTCGTCCTCAGTCTCATACTCAGACAGTGGCCCGAAATCGAGTCACACCTCTCCATCTTTCTCGCAAGAGGCCAAGAAAGCCTTGGGCGCTTGACAGCTGAGGGCTCCTACGCCCGCGCTACGACCTTGTTCACTAGGGGTGAGGAGTTCGGCGAGCTACTACTGGTCCTTTTCCCCTTCGGCCTGTACAAGCTGTTCACCAGCCGAGTGGTGTTCTATCTCCCCCTCACACTGCTTTTGGTCGTGGGCGCGGTCTACTCCGGCACGCGCTCATCGCTCCTGTTGATACTGCTGCAGGCACTTGTGTTCTCCACCCTGTTGGTGTTCCGCCGCGCACGCGGGAAGAACCTCATGGTTGCTGTTGCCACTCTCCTACTTCTCGCGGCTAGTGCGACCTTCATCACTTCGATCCTCGACACAACCATATCGAGGCTCACCATGTCTGCTGAACTCGTACAGCAAGGGAATTCCTTGACCGCCATATTGAACAGGGATCTGGTTTGGTCGCCAGCATACGCGATAACCAAGAGTACTCTGTCATGGTTCGGCCACGGACCGGTTCAGGCTTATGCGACCGGTCTGGGCAACTACAACTTCCATTCCCTTTACATGACGTGGATCTACCAATTCGGCATTGTTGGAACCCTCATCTGGGTGGCCTTCTTCGCCCATCTGGGCCGACGCCTTTGGTCGGCCGCTCACATGGTGCGGCTCAGAGGAGGCAGGGAAGCCCTTCTCTCAGGCGCGTGCTTCCTCTCCCTCCTCTGCTTTCTTGTGAACGAGGTCAAGTTTGAGTTCAATCGCGGCGACAGCTACCAACAGGTGGTGTGGCTGATTTTCGGCCTCATCTACGTGGCTGCGGACAGTGTCAAGCGCTCGGCGGCGGCCGAGCAAAACCGCCTGACTCGGCAGTAGGGAGATAGCTTTGAAGATCCTCTGGATCTCGCAGGCGGTGGCCGATGATAACGCGGGTCCCAGCCTCGCCAGAGTCAGCATGCGAGACGCCCTGGAAAGGGCGGGCCACCGTGTCCACTTGGTGCTAGGAACACGGACGAGCCGAGCGGTCAAGCGAGACGATGGAATAGAACTCTGGCCGTGCACGTCGTTGAGTGACAAGTTCCGATTCAACCAAGCCGCGCTGCAGGCCATCCGCTCCACGGACGCAGACGTTGTTCTTCTGCACCAGGACTTCCAGGTCGTTGTGGGGCTCATAGCCCGAAGCCTGCGCCGGATCAAGAGAGTTGCCCCGATCGTGATGGACATTCGCACGCTCCCGATTCACGACACGGGGACCGTCATCCAAAGAGCCCGATGGCTGCGTTTCCGTTGGTGTGTCGGGGCAGCCTCCAGATTTCTTGAGGGCGTGACCACGATAACGCCCGCAATGACCGACTTTCTGGTCGCCGAACACTGGCTTGAGCGCGAGAAGACCCTCGGCGAGTGGAGTTCGGGAGTCTCTGCCTTTCCCCAAACCGTCCCGCCACCGTTGGACCTGAAGCAGAAGCTATCTTCTCTCCCAAGGCCCATCGGCGTGTATCTCGGCGTACTCGCAGAGAATCGCGGCCTGGAAGACTTGATTCACGCGGCTGAACGCCCGGACTTCCTGGGCTCGCTCGTCGTGATCGGGTCAGGCCCGATTGAGGCAGAATTGCGCTCTCTTTCAGGAGCACAGAAGCCCAATGTGCTCTTCACCGGAAGGCTGCCTCAGCAAGAGGCATGGTCGGCTCTCCGCGAGTGCGACTATGGCGTCTGCCTACTGCCCAACCTATTGTGGTGGCGAGTAAGCAGTCCGTTGAAGGTCCTTGAGTACCTTGCGGCGGGTCTTCCCGTCTTGGCCTCCTCTCCAGTCCACCAAGCACTGCTCGCAGAATACGATGGTGCTCTGCTGTTGGGGGAGATAGAGCCTGCCGCGATAAGCGCGGCAACCCAGAAGATGCTAGAGCTGCCCCCATCCGAAGAACAGCGCGAAGCGATCTTGAGGAGGTACTCGTGGAACAGCGTTGCCAAGGATCTGGTCGCCGCGCTGGAGAAGGTTGTCCCTTGACCACCTGGAACGGCGCTTGGCGCTGCCGTAGAATGCGCCAATGCGCGTTCTCCTAGTCAATTGCTTCCACTATCGGCGAGGGGGTGACTCAGGTCAGTTCCTTGACCTTGTCGCCCAACTCGCCGACCGCGGGCACGATGTCGCTGTATTCTCAATGTCCCACCCGCAGAACCTTCCTTCTGAGTGGGAGCGATACTGGGCACCCCATGTCGACTACCGGGACATCCAGACGCCGCTCGCCCGCGCCCGGGCGCTCGCCCGCAGCACTTACTCTCCCGTGAGCGCCCACGGTGTGACTCGCCTGATCCGTGACTTCAAACCCCAGGTGGTCCATCTCCACAGCGTTCACCACGAACTCACCCTGTCAGTCGTAAGAGCTTGCGCCTCTGAGCGCGTGCCAATCATCTGGACGCTTCACGATTACCGCACCGTATGCCCGGCGTCGACCCTGCTTCGTGGGCACGCCGCCTGCGAACTATGCAAAGATGGTCACTTCTGGCACGCGGTCGCGGGCCGCTGCAGGTCGGGTGAACTCAAGCGCAGTGTAGCTGCGGCAATTGAATCCTATCTCACCCGAGCCCTCCGATCCTTGGGCAGGATAGACTGCTACATCGCACCGAGCACCTTCCTCGCAGGGAAGGTCGCGGAGATGGGTCTGCCCGCTCGCCGTATTGAGGTGGTGCCAAACCCCGTTCATGATCCTGGTTTGGGTCGGTCCACACCCGACAGAGAGTCTCTCCTATACGTTGGCAGGCTTTCGGCCGAGAAAGGGGTGGACTGCTTGATTCAGGCCATCGCCGGGCTGGAGGGGGTGCGACTCCAAGTGCTTGGGGATGGGCCAGACTCCGAAAGACTAAGATTGATGTCGCGAGAGCTCGGAGCTGATGTAGAGTTTTCCGGCTGGGTAGACAGCGAGTCTGTTGACGAGCACATGGCCAAATCCCAGTTGCTCTGCTTCCCTTCGGTTTCGTATGAGAACTGCCCGGGTGTCGTACTGGAGGCCATGGTCCGTGGCCTGCCCGTGCTTGCCAGCGATATTGGCGGCCTGACCGAACTCCTCGACTCCGGGCGCGCGGGATGGTTCGCCCCTCCTGGAGAACCGAAGGCATGGCGCGCCGCTATAAGTGCGTTTCTTGCGGACGAGTCTGCGGTTCCAGCCAAAGTAGACCAAGCCAAGACCCGCGCTCGAACCCGCCATGACCCGCTGGCCTTCATCACCCAGATCGAGCGAATCTACTCCTCTCTTGCACGAAGACCCTGAAAGCGAGGGCCTTCACTACCTCGCAAAGGGTCAGGCCTATCGCCGAGGTCCAGCTTCGCTGTGCAATACTGGTGGCAAAACGTGGAGTTACACAGGGGATCGACTTATGACCAAGATCTATGTAGCTGGTTGTGGAGGTATGTTGGGCGCCGCCTTCCACGAGGAGTTCTCCGGCACCGCCGATCTTAGGTGCACCGACATCGACGTCAACGAGGAGTGGCTCAGATACCTCGACTTCAGGGACTTCGACGCCTACCGCAAGGACGTCCTGGACTTCGCTCCAGACTACTTGTTCCACCTCGGCGCCCTCACCGACCTGGAGTACTGCGAGACCCATCCGGACGACGCCTACGCCACCAACGCCATGGGGGTGGAGAACGCCGTCTACATCGCCAACGAACTCGACATACCCGCTTCTGTACATCGGCACCGCGGGCATCTTCGACGGCCAGCAGGATCAGTACGACGACTGGGACGCGCCGAATCCCCTGGGCATCTACGCCAGGGCCAAATGGGCGGGGGAGCGGTTCGTGCAGGAGAACGCGCGCACCTATCTCATCTGCCGGGCAGGGTGGATGATGGGCGGCGGGCCGGCCAAGGACAAGAAGTTCATCCAGAAGCTCATGGTCCAGATCCGCGATGGCGCACCGAGCTGGCGGTGGTCGACGACAAGCTGGGCACGCCCACCTACACGCGTGATTTTGCCCACAACGTGAGGCTTCTGCTCGAACGAGGGTGGTGGGGACTCTACAACATGGTCTGCCAAGGGAGCACCAGCCGCCTCGAGGTGGCCCAAGAGCTTGTGCGCCAACTGGGTCTCGCGACACGGTCAGCGTCCGTCCGGTGAGTTCCGACCACTTTGCCAAGACCTACTTCGCGCCGCGCCCCGACTGTGAGCGGCTGGTCAATCGCAGACTCGCACTGCGCGGGCTCGACGTCATGCGGCCTTGGCGCGAGGCGCTGGCCGACTATCTGAAGACCGACTACCAGGGGTACTTGCCCGGCAACTAGACCGCCAGGCCCGCTTGCCCTATTCGGTTTTGGCCCGCGTCGCGCCCCGAGCTCGGATGACTTTCGCCGGCACGCCGGCCGCCACCACGCCCGGAGCAATGTCGCTGGTGACCACAGCGCCTGCCCCGATCACGGTGCCGTCACCGATGACGCAGCCGTCGAGTACCACGACGTTGGCACCCAACCAACAGTCCTTTCCAAAGGTGATGCCCTTACGCAGCAGCGCTTGCTCGCGGATGGGCCGATCGGGGTCGTCAAAGCTGTGATTCTCGGCAATGATGCGGCAGCCGGGGCCGAAGTCGGTATCGTCGCCGATTGTGACCAGCCCCTTGGCCCCTATGAACGTACCCTCGCTGATGCCCACTCTGGTCCCAGTGACGCACCCAGCAGCCAGTTCTTTTAGGGTGCTGGTGACCTCTATCTGCACACCCCGACGGAGCGTGGTGCCCGGTCCGAGAACGATCCCGGTGCTGCCCAGGCAGTCGAGCCGGCAGTAGTCGCCTATGCTCACACCTCTACTCAAACGGAGATACCGAGCGTTTGTGACTACCACGCGACGACCCACGAACACCGGACACACCAAACGGCGCGTACGCAGCGCCAAAACGAGTCCTCGGAGAGCCATACCCAGACGACGCATCAAGAATCCAAGCAGCACGAGACCCGAGATCGACGGGTCGATGCCAAAAGACGCGTCACCCTTTGTGCGCCGCCCAAGTACTTCGAGAATCCTTCGCAGCATGTCTAGATGCCTTTCGTGGTCGTCGCTCTGTGCTGACTATAACAGGCCGATTGGCCCGTGATCGCTGCACATCGCGGTATCATGCCCGGTATGAAAAACAGATCGACCACCAACAGAGATCGCCGCGTTCGGCTTCAGATCCATCCCCTCCCAGCCGGGTTGCGCCGGGGGCGACAAGTGCGCCGAGGAGCTGTTCCCGCGACTGGTCGCCCGCGGCTTCCCCGTGACCGCCTACAACCGCGTCTACAACGACACCGATCAGCTCCCCGACACCTACAAGGGCGTCAAGCTGGTCAACCTGAAGACGATCAAGACCAAGGGCTTCGACACCCTGCTGCACTCTCTCAAGGCCACCTGGCACATCCTGCGCCACAACACCGCCGACATCGTGCACATCCGCAACGGTGGCAACAGCATGTGGGCCATCCCGCTGCGCCTGTTCGGCAAGAAGGTCTACGTCAGCGAGGACGGCGTCGACTGGCAGCGCGACAAGTGGCCCTGGTACGGCAAGGTCTATCTGTACTTGTCCAGCTTCATCACCGCCCGGGTGCCGACCACGGTGATCTTCGACAACATCTTCGCCAAGGAGGCGTTCGAGAAACGCTTCGGGCGAGAGTACGTCTTCATCTCCACCGGCAGTGAGAGCCCCGACGAAACGTTGGACCCCGGTGTTCTCGGCGAGTTCGGGTTGGAGCCAGGTGGCTACTTCCTCTTTGTCGGCAGGTTCATCCCCGAGAAAGGTCTGCGGTACTTGGTGTCGGCGTTCGAGCGCACCCAGACCGACAAGAAACTGGTTCTGGTGGGAGGCTCGCCCAATCCCGCGGGCTTCGAGGCCGAGATCCGGGCCACGCAGGACCCGCGGGTGGTCTTTCCGGGCTTCGTCTACGGCACCACGGTGCACGCCCTCATGAAGTACGCCTACGCGTACGTTCAGCCCTCGGACATCGAAGGTCTGTCGCCGGTGATTCTGGAGAACATGGGGCTGGGTGTTCCGGTTATCTGCAGTGATATCCCCGAGAACCTCTATGCGGTCGCCGACACGGCTCTGACGTTCAAGAAGAGCGACACCGACGATCTGGCCCGAGTGCTGCGCTATGCTCTGGACAATCCCGATGTGCTGAGAGACAACGCCGCCCGGGCCGAGCAAAGGGCCGCGCAACAGTTCAGCTTGGGATGCCGTCGCCGATCAACATGCCCAGCTGTTCACCGCAGGGCGACCTCCCGCAACGACACCGGCGAAATGACCGAGAACGGTCTCTGGCAAGACGCTGATCCTCGGCTGCCGGGGCATGCTCGGCTCGGCCTGCATGCGCGTCTTCGGTGCCGACACGGTGGGGTGCGACCTCGCCGAATTCGACATCGCCGACCGGCAGAGCACCCTGGCGAACATCGCCCGCCTTCGGCCCGAGCTGATCGTCAACTGCGCCGCCGCCACCGACGTCGACCGGTGCGAGACCGACCACGACTACGCCGACCCCGCCAACACGGTCGGCCCGGGCAACGTGGCCGCGGCAGCCGCGGCCGTGGGGGCCCGGATGGTCCACATATCAACCGACTTCGTTTTTGACGGGGCGAAGGGCGAGAGCTACGTGGAGACCGACGCCCCCGCGCCCCTCAGCCACTACGGACTGTCGAAGCTCCGGGGCGAAGAGGCCGTGTTGTCCGCCCTGCCCGGCGCCCTCATCGTGCGCACCTCCTGGCTCTATGGGGCGGGGGGCGCGCACTTCCCTGCCAAGGTGCTCAGCTGGGCCGCCTCGGCCACAGAGATCAGGGTGGTCGACGACCAGTTCGGCAGCCCCACCTATGCCGAAGACCTCGCCGACGCCCTGCGCGCTCTTGCGGAGACGGGGGCGCACGGGATCTACCATCTGGGAGGCGCCGGCTGCGTCAGCCGCGCCGGATGGGCCCGGGAGATCCTGGCCCTGGCGGGCAAGCAGGTGGAGGTGCTGCCCGCGGCTACCTCGGACTTCCCGCTCCCGGCGGCCCGGCCCCCCCACAGCTGTCTGGACTGCTCCAAGGCGGCCGGACTCGGGGTCGAGCTGCCGCCCTGGCAAGACGGCCTCGCCCGCTACATCCGCTCCTGCCAAGACCCTTGCTAGAATGAAAGCCTGAGCTCGACACGAGGGGAGGGACAAGACTGATGAAGGGCATCGTTCTGGCGGGAGGATCGGGCACCAGGCTCTATCCGGCCACCCGCGTGGTGAGCAAGCAGCTCATGCCGGTCTACGACAAGCCCATGATCTACTACCCCCTGTCGACACTGCTCCTGGCGGGCATCCGGGACATCCTCATCATCTCCACCCCCACGGACCTGCCTCGCTTTCGAGGAGCTGCTGGGCGACGGCTCGTGGCTGGGGGTCTCGTTCTCCTACAAAGCCCAGCCTCGGCCCGAGGGACTGGCCCAGGCCTTCATTCTTGGCCGAGAGTTCCTCGAGGGAGGCCCGGCCTGCCTCATCCTGGGCGACAACATCTTCTACGGCCACGGTTTCAAGGAGCGCCTGCGGACGGCCACCGAACTCATGGAGGGCGCCCTCATCTTCGGGTACCGGGTGCACGAACCCGAGCACTACGGCGTGGTCGAGGTGGACGAGCAGGGACTCGCTCTCAGCATCGAGGAGAAGCCCAAAGAGCCGCGCTCCAACTACGCCGTGCCCGGTCTGTATTTCTACGACCGGGACGTCTGCGACATCGCCGCGGCGCTCACCCCTTCCGCCCGCGGAGAGCTGGAGATCACCGACGTCAACCGCACCTACATGCAGCGGGGTCAGTTGCGAGTGGAGAAGCTGGGCAGGGGTATCGCCTGGCTCGACACCGGCACTCACGAGGCGCTGCTGAAAGCCTCCCATTTCATCCAGGTCATCGAAGAGCGGCAGGGCCTCAAGGTCGCCTGCCTGGAGGAGATCGCCTACCGCCAGGGCTACATCGACGAAGCGCAGCTGGAGGCTCTGGCCGCCGGCATGAAGGGCAACGCCTACGGCCGCTATCTCGAGCAAGTGCTGGAAGAGGAGTCTAGGAGACAGGAGCATCATGATCGACGGAGTGATGGTCAAGACGCTCAAGGTCATTCCCGACGACCGCGGGCGCCTCATGGAGATCATGCGGTGCGACGACGAGCACTTCGAGCGCTTTGGCCAGGTCTACATGACCACCACCTACCCGGGAGTGGTCAAGGCTTGGCACATGCACCGATCTTCAGACCGACCACATGACGGCCGTGCACGGCATGTTCAGGCTTGCTTTGTACGACGCCCGCGAGGGTTCGCCCACCAAGGGAGAGCTCCAAGAGGTGTACATGGGCGTCCACAACCCGGTCATGGTCCGCATTCCCCCGGGCGTCTATCACGGCTGGATCTGCGTCTCGGAGGAGGAGGGCATCGTCGTGAACGTGCCCGATCTTCCCTACGACCGCGACCAACCCCGACGAGTACCGCTTGCCGCCCGATACCGCTGAGATCCCCTACGACTGGTCCCGGCGGCAGGCTAGCCGGCTCCCTGGAGAACACATGACTGCACCGACTTCGACAGCGAGCCCTGCGCCTGCGTACCGACCGGAACGAGTCCTCGTCACCGGCGGCTGCGGCTTCATCGGCTCCAACTTCATCCGCCATCTTCTCGGCACCGATCCGCGGGTGAGCGTGGTGAACCTGGACGCCCTCACCTACGCCGGCAATCCCGAGAACCTCGCCGACGTCGAGGCCGGCTACGCCGAGCGCTACCGCTTCGTCCACGGCGACATCCGCCGGCATGAGGACGTCGCAGAGGCCATGCGCGGCTGCGACACGGTGGTGCACTTCGCCGCCGAGAGCCATGTGGACCGCTCCATCGCCAAGGCGCACGACTTCATCACCACCAACGTCGAGGGCACCTACGTCCTGCTGGAAGAGGCGCGGCGCGCCGGCATCGGCCGCTTTCTGCACATCTCCACCGACGAGGTCTATGGCTCCACCGAGTCACGGGTCGTTCAGCGAGACCGACCGGCTGGAGCCCTCGAGCCCCTACTCGGCCTCCAAGACGGCCTCCGATCTCCTGGTGCTCTCCTATCACACCACCTTCGGCCTGCCGGTGGTGATCACCCGCAGCACCAACAACTTCGGGCCCTATCAGTTCCCGGAGAAGCTCATCCCGCTCTTCGTGACCAATCTTCTCGAGAGCAGGCCGGTGCCCCTGTACGGTGACGGTCTCAACGTGCGCGACTGGATCTACGTGCTCGACAACTGCCGCGCGCTCGAGACGCGTGCTCCGCCATGGCGCCATCGGCGAGATCTACAACGTGGGAGCGGCCAACGAGGTCACCAACCGGTTCATCACCTCCTCGGTGCTCGAATCGCTCGGCGTCGGCGAAGAGATGGTGGAGTACGTCACCGACCGTCTGGGCCACGACCGGCGCTACTCGGTGACCACCGACAAGGTGCGGGCTCTGGGCTGGGCGCCCGAGCGCGATTTCGCACAGGCTCTCGCGGAGACCGTGGCCTGGTACCGCGACAACCCCGGGTGGTGGAAGAGCCTCAAGGCGCGGGCGGCATTCTAGGTCGTGACGGCTCCCGCCCGCGCGGCGCGCGTGGGCCCTCAGGCGGCGACCACCTGCACGACCCTGCCGGTCGACGAGGGCGTGGGGACCGGTTGTCCGCTGCTCCTGAGATCTCCTACGTGGAGCTCGATGGCCTCTTGGATCAGCGCCAGGACCTCTTCCTCCGTGTCGCCGACGGCCACGCAACCGGGAAGATCCGGCACATATGCTCCATACGAAGCCAGACCTTTCTCGACCACCACGAGATACCGCATTGTCACTCCCGCCCCTTCAGGCCGGCCTGCTCGAGTACGCTGTTCAACGTCCCTGGAGGCACGTCCCCGCCTGGCTTCCCCGCGATGGTCACTGTTCCCCGATGGATCGGGTGATGGAACTGACGATGGCTGCCTTTCATTCGGACCTGAAACCATCCGTTTGCCTCGATGAGTGCGATGAGTTCGCGAACCTTCATCCACCGTTCCGTTTCAGTGTACCTCGCGCGGGTCGGGTTTGGGCTCAGATGAGAGAGCCAGTGGTCCCCTTCCATCCACGTCCATGATGCACTGTTCGGTCATGCAGACCATCAGACTTTGGGTCTAGGCCGGTCCTCGATTATGATGCAGACGGCAATGTGGTGGGCATTGAGGCACTGAATGCCTCGATGAGAGTGGACAATCCACTCGAATACGCGGCACGAATCTGAGGCTCTTCCCTCGGCTCAACCGCCTCTTGCCCCGGTCGGTCCCTGCCATCGTCCTGTATTCTTGGCTGACATGATCATCCAACCCATAATCCTAGCGGGCGGCTCAGGCACCAGACTATGGCCGGCCTCGCGCCAGAGTCATCCGAAGCAGTTGCTGGCGCTCGCCGGCCCCTACTCGTTTCTGCAGGAGACCGCCCGGAGGCTGCAGAGTTTCGCGGCGGCGGCGATCGCGAACCCCATCGTTGTCACCAACGAAGACTACCGCTTCATGGTGGCCGATCAGCTGCGCGAGATCGGCGTCACGGCTCCCCGCATCGTTCTGGAGCCGGTGGGACGCAACACCGCACCTGCCATGACCCTGGCCGCTCTTCTGCTCGCCGACGACGGAGACGACCCGGTGCTGCTTGTCGCGGCTTCCGACCACCTCATCCAGAACGTCCCCGCGTTTCTCGCCGCGGTGACCGAGGGCGCGCAGCAGGCCGAGGCGGGTATGTTGGTCACCTTCGGCATCGTCCCCAACCAAGCCGAGACCGGCTATGGCTACATCCGCGTGGGCCGGCCGGTTGCCGAGGCGCCCACCGCTCGTCTGTTGTCCGGCTTCACCGAGAAGCCCGACGCGGCCACCGCCGCGCACTATCTGGCCGAGGGCGACTATCTTTGGAACAGCGGCATCATCATGGCCAAGCGCTCGGTCTGGCTTGCGGCCCTGGAATGGTGCCGGCCCGACATCCTGGCCGCCTGCCGGGCGGCTGTGGCCGGACAGTCCACCGACGGGCTCTTCGTGCGCGTGGACAAGGCCGCCTTCGCCGCCTGCCCGGCCGAATCCATGGACTACGCCGTCCTGGAGAAGCTCGGTCCAGGCCAGGCTGTAGTGGTGCCGCTCGACGCGGGTTGGTCGGACATCGGCGCCTGGGAGGCCCTCTGGGGCGTGCTCCAAAAGGACGAAACAGGCAACGCTGTCCGAGGAGATGTCATCCTCGAAGACACACGTGGGTCCCTGGTATACGCCGATTCCCGCTTGGTGACGGTGCTCGGTGCCGACGACCTGGTGGTCATCGAGACCGCCGACGCGGTGCTGGTGGCTCCAAAGAACAAGACCGCCGACCTCAAGAAGCTCGTGACCCGGGTGCAACAGGAGCACCCCGAGCTCACCGCCCACCACCGCCAGGTGCACCGCCCCTGGGGCCGCTTCGATTCTATAGACAGAGGCGAGCGCTTTCAGGTGAAGCACATCGTGGTATCCCCTGGAGCAAGTCTGAGCCTGCAACTGCACAAGCGCCGGGCCGAGCACTGGGTGGTGGTGAGCGGCGTCGCGGACATCACCTGCGGCGACAAGGTCTTCCGCTTGGGCGAGGACGAATCCACCTACGTGCCCATCGACACCCCTCACCGCCTGCACAACCCCGGCACCGAGCCGCTGGAGATCATCGAAGTACAGTCGGGTGACTACCTGGGCGAGGACGATATCGTCCGCCTGGAGGACAGCTACGGGCGCATGGGTGACGCGGGCGCCTGAGGCCGCACGTGCCTCAGGCTGTGAACGGATCGATCAGCGTCAGACCTTCGATGCCCGCGAAGTCGGCGGTGTTGCGCGTGGCAAGGGTGAATCCGCCCGCTAGGGCCACAGCAGCGATCTGCGCGTCCTCGACACTGATGGGACGCCCGGTGCGCACCCGGTGCGACACCAGCCCTGCATAACACGAAGCGGCGCGTTCGTCGAAAGCGAGACAGCGACCGTGGAACTCAGCCAACGCGCGTGCCGCGGCCACCTGTAGGCCCTGCTTGCGCCGACCCTCGGGCAGCAGGGCGACACCCAGTTCGATCTCAGCGCGTGTCACCGCCGAGATGTATAGGTCGTGCTGGGGCTGAGCATCGATCCAGGCCAGCGCCGACGGGGAAGGCTCTCGCCGCATTAGTTCGGACAGCACGTTCGTATCGAGTAGGATCATGCCCAGCAGCGCTAGAAGTCCGGGGCCGGACGGCCGGCGGCACGAGGCGGTATCTCGAGGTCAAAGGAGCCACTCTCCGCGAAGTACTCGTGCACGCGGCTGCCCAGGCCACCGACGTCGTCGGCCGGCGTCATGAGGGCACGGCGAAGGATCTGCCGGGCGGCTTCTTCCATGGAATAGCCTCGCCGGGCGGCTTCCAGCCGCAACCGGCTCTTGAGAGTCTCATCGAGGCCGCGGATGGTCAGGCTGGCCACGGTCCCTCCCCGCACGGTGCCGATTGCATTCACTGCTATCAATGCAGTCATTCTAGCACCACCGATCTTCCGACGTCGTCGCGCACGAAAGCGAGGTTACAACTTCTGAGTCTACCGAGATCTGCAACGGAAGTTGGAGCATGGCCCGGCTGTTCCAGCGGTGATCGGAATGCTCGAAGTGTAGCCTGGGTGGTATGATGTGGGCATTATGGGCTATCCGCTGATACATAGTGCACACATGCGTACAGCAGGCAGCGCGCCTGATCTCGACGCTCTCTACGCCATCGCGGAGCCCAAGGAGGGCTATTTCACCGCGTCCGCGGCCGAGGCAGCCCGGTACTCACGGTCTCTGCTCGCCCATCATGTCAAAACCGGCATGCTCGAACGGGTCGAGCACGGCATCTACAGGCTCAGACGGTACCCAGAATCTCCGCGGGCGGACCTCATCGTTGCCGAACTCCGCGCGGGACCCTTTGCGGCTATATCCCACGAGAGTGCCCTGGAGGTTTATGGCCTTTCGGATGTGCTCCCGTCAGAAGTCCACGTGACTGTGCCCCGCACGGCTTCCAGGCGCCGCGGCGGGGTCAGACTCCATACAGGCCGCATGGAAGCAGAGGACGCGACCACCCGCGACGGCATCACTGTTACCACAGTCGAGAGAACCATAGCCGACGTAGCTCGTTCGGGCCTTCCTGAACAACTCGTTCTGCAGGCTATCCACCAGGCAGTCGAACTGGGTCTCACGACGCCCGCTCAGCTTACGCGATTCGCCGACCGACGCGGCGGTCGAGCTAAGAAGCTCGTCCACGCGGCCCTTGATAGGGTAGCGGCATGATATACACAAGCGCCGCGGCCTTTCGCATGGCCCTTGAACAGCGCTTGAGACAGCATTCTCTTGCGACGGCCGCCCCACTGGTCCGCCTCCGCAAGACCGTGGCATTTGACCGCCTGCTGGCGCGCTTGTCCGTCGATGGCGACCAAGGGTGGGTGCTGAAGGGCGGTTTTGCGCTGCAACTGCTGTTCTCAGGGCGGGCACGAACGACCAAGGACATCGACCTCCACATAGGCGAGACGGCGGACCAGGCCGGCGCACTCCTGCGGCAGGCCGCTCTCATAGACCTTGGCGACTTCTTCTCGTTCACGGTCTCGGCGGCGCCGGCCGCCGATGAAAGGGCGCCCCGCTTTGGAGTGCAGACCCGCGTCGACGGGCGGGTCTGGGAGGAGTTCCACGTGGACCTCGGCGCGGGAGAACCCATGGTCGGCACCCCCGTCCGGAGGACTGTCACGGACTTGCTCGCCTTCGCGGACGTACCCCCGGTCGCCTTCGCCTGTTACCCATTGGCGCAGCAGCTGGCTGAGAAGGTTCACGCTCTCACGCGCCCTCGAGGCAGCTGCTCCCAGTAGTTGGGCACCTGAATACCGCCGGATGGCACGTGAGCTGTCGCTTCGCGGGACTTCGCTGCAAGAGGGACAGCGTTTGGCCTCGGATTTTGTAGATCCCGTTCTCGAGGGTCGAAAGCACGGCCACTGGTCGCCTGAGGCAGGCAGTTGGGTCGACCAGTAGACCAAGATGCTACTGTTGTCCGAGCCATTCCCAGGAAAGGAGCGAACATAGCCATTTCCACTGTCGAGGACACCGCCGGTTCGGTTCCCCGCCTCCGCCGCGGCGCCCTGGGAGGCCTGATCTTCTTCGCCGGCATCGGCACCATGGCCACCGAGATGTGCGCTTCCCGCCTACTCGCCCCCTACTTCGGTTCGTCCACCATGATCTGGGCCAATATCATCGGCTTGATCCTGGTCGCTCTTTCCGTAGGCTACGTACTGGGCGGCAGACTGGCCGACAAGCACCCTCGCCCCCGCGTACTGGGCTACATCGTGTTGGCGGGAGCGGTCGTCACGGCCGCCGTGCCGTTTGCAGCCCGGCCATTCCTGGACGTCACCATCCACGGCATCGACTCGGTGTCGGTGGGAGCCGTCTTTGGTTCGTTCTTCGCCTGCGTCGTGCTCTTCGTGCCTTCGGTGCTGCTCTTGGGCATGGTGACGCCTTTCGCTATTCGCATAGGCATCCGCGACGTGGACAAGGCCGGCCGCACGGCAGGCCACATCTTCGCGCTCTCCACGGCCGGCAGCCTGCTGGGCACCTTCCTGCCCCCGCTGGTGACCATCCCCCTCATAGGCACCCAGCGCACCCTGTTGGTGGTAGCGGCGATCATCGCCGCGGCGGCGGCCCTGCTCTTGGGAGCCCGCTGGCTGCTGGTAGCCGCCGCCATCGCCGCCCTCATCGCCATCCCCCCGGGAGCGGTCAAAGCGGTCGACGGCCTGGTTTACGAGAAGGAGTCGCGCTACCAGTTCATCCAAGTGGTCCAAAACACCGAGAGCAGGCGGTCGCTCTACCTCAACGAGGGCTACGCGGTGCACTCCGTGTGGCGGCCCGACACCGTGCTCACGGGCGGCGAATGGGACATGTTCCTGGCCGTGCCGCCGCTCCTTGACCGCCCGGTGGAGAAGGTGGCCATCTTGGGCAACGCCGGCGGCACCACCGCCCGCTCATTCGGCGTGTACTACCCCGACGCCTCAATAGACGGCGTAGAGATCGACTCCGAAGTGAGCAAGGCGGCGACCCGCTACCTTGGCCTAAACGACAATCCCCGGCTCGAGGTGATCACCGCCGACGCCCGCCCCTTCCTGCTCGAAGCCGATGGAGAACTCTACGATCTCATCTTCATCGACGCCTACCGTCAGCCCTATGTGCCCTTCTACTTGGCCACGGCCGAGTTTTTCGCGCTCTGCCGGGAGCGCCTGGCACCCGATGGCATCATCGCCCTGAACGTCTCCACTGTGCCGGGTGACGACCGCCTCTCGCGCTCCATCTCGGGAACCCTGGCCACCCAGTTCCCCCTGGTGATGACGTGGCCGGCCCTGAACTTCAACCAACTGGTGCTCGGCTTCGCCGGCAACGATGACCCGAGCGAACTCGCCCGCCGCGCCACCCAAGCGCCGGCAGACCTCCTACCGCTCACCGACCTCATGACCAAGGACTGGACGGCGGTGGAGCCCATGAAAGACTACTGGACCGACGACAAAGCGCCGGTGGAATGGATCACCGACCGTATGATCATCACCTACGGCGTGGGCGGCGGAAGCCTGGCCGAGGAGTTGCTCCCCACAAAGCCCTAGGGGCACCGGCGATCTCCCTCCAAAGTCGTATGGCCTCAAGCGCTTTTCCGTCGCACTCTTGACGCGTTAATAGCCGCCGAGAGACACGAGGCTGTCATATCCCTAAACTGGTATATTGGTGATGGACAAGAGGCCCAGGCAAAGGATGTCGTCTGGATCGGTTCCTCTCTGAAGGATCTGCGTAGGTTCCCGGTCGGTGTCCGTCAAACAATGGGCTATGCGCTCTTCTTGGCTCAGTACGGAGACAAATACGTCGCAGCCAGACCGCTCAGGGGATATGGAGGAGCCGGGGTCTTGGAAGTCGTGGACGACCACGAAGGGAATGCGTACCGTTTGGTCTACACCGTCCGATACTCGGATGCTGTCTACGTCCTGCACGCGTTTCAGAAGAAATCGACCCACGGGATCGCGACCGGTAGACGCGACGTCGATTTGATCAGCGCACGTCTGGAACTGGCGCGGGGTCTTCACGAGCAGCGCACCTCTACGACAAAGGGAGCAACAAGATGAACAGCCCCGCCATCGATCACACTGTCAGCAGCGGCAACGTCTTCAGGGACCTCGGGCTTCCGGCCCCAGACGAACTCCTGGCGAAGGCCGAACTTGCCCGCCAGATCGCCCGCGTCGCGACTCACACACGCCTGACGCAGGCAGCGACCGCACGCATCCTTGGCACCACGCAGCCGAAGGTCTCCGACCTGCTTGCCGGAAAGCTCGCTGGTTTCTCCATGGAGCGCCTCATTCGCTTCCTCAATGCGCTCGACCGCGATGTACAGATCGTCGTTTCTGCCAAGCCGAGCAAGAAGGAACGAGCCACTACCAGAGTCATAACTACCTCGGCGGTGTCGGGCACGAGCGACTGAAGTCATGGTAGGCTATACGTATACTACACGTATAGAGGACGCAGACATGCGCAAGAAGCTCACGATTACTATCGCCGAGGACGTCTACTACGGTCTGCATCGCGTGATCGGCCCACGCAACATCAGCGGCTTTCTGGAAACGCTGGCGCGTCCACATGTTGTCCTTGCCGATCTGGATGCTTCGTACGCCGCCATGGCCGCCGATGAGGCTCGAGAGAGCGAAGCCCTGGAGTGGGCCGAGTCCGCCGTGGCCGACGCCGCCAACTTCCTTGGAGACGATGATGAAGCGTGGTGAGGTATGGTGGGTCAAGTTCGACCCAGCCCAGGGAGGCGCGGTCCGCAAAACGCGCCCGGCCATCATCGTCAGCAATGACGCCTCAAACCGCAACCTCAACCGGGTGCAGGTTGTTCCCGTCACAAGCAACATCAACAAGTTCTTCCCAAGTGAGACCCCGGTCACTGTCGCCGGCAGGCAGGCCAAGGCTATGGCCGATCAGCTGACTACAGTCTCCAAGGCCCGGCTGGTCGGCCGGGTAGGCCGTCTTTCGCCCGCCGAACTCCAACAGGTAGAGCGGGTCATGATGCTACAACTAGGCCTCCCAGCACAGGAAACCGGCCTCCCCCGGTGAAAGATGTTTGTCGAAGGATGCTGGGGGGCGGCTGTGGTGTTGCCTGAGTGTGGAGGTCGTCTCAAGTGAACGTCCCCTTTGTTGACCTGAAGACCCAGGGACACGAGCTGCTCCCTGAGTATCAAACGGCCCTGGCTTCCATCGTCGACCGGGCGGCCTACGTCATGGGTCCCGAGTTGCGCGAATTCGAGGCCGCTTTTGCCGAGTTCTGCGCCTGCCCGCACGGAGTAGGTGTGAGCTCCGGCACCGACGCGCTCGTCCTGGCCTACAAGGCTGCCGGCGTGGGTTCCGGCGATGAGGTCATCCTGCCCGCCAACACCTTCATGGCCACCGCCGAAGCTGTCACACACGTAGGCGGCACCCCTGTGGTGGTGGACGTGCTGCCCGACACCGCCAACATCGACCCGGCGGCAATCGAAGCCGCCGTGACATCGCGCACCAAAGCGATTGTGCCCGTACACCTCTTCGGCCAGCCCGCCCACATGGACGCCATCAATGCCATCGCTAAAGACCACGGGCTCACAGTAATAGAGGATGCGTGCCAGGCCCACGGAGCCACTTACAAAGGCCGGGTCGCTGGGTCGCTGGGCGACATCGCGGCGTTCAGCTTCTATCCGGGTAAGAATCTCGGTGCTCTGGGAGACGGTGGCGCCGTCACCACCGCCGATGCCCAGATGGCCGAGACCGTGCGCGTGCTGCGCAATCATGGGGAAAAGACCAAGTCCAACCACACCGTGGTTGGCTACTGCTTCCGCCTGGACAACCTCCAAGCCGCCTTCCTGCAGATCAAGCTGAAGCACCTGGCCAACTGGAACCAAGCCCGCCGGGCTGCCGCCAAACGCTACGACGGCCTGCTGGCCGAGCTCGCCGGCGCCACGGTCGCGACCGACGCGACCGGCGCCGCCATCTCCCCCATCACTGAGCGCCCCGACACCGAAGCCGTCTACCACCTGTATGTGGTGCAGGTGGACAATCGCGATGCGGTACGGGCCAAGCTGGACGAAGTGGGCATAGGCACAGGCATCCACTATCCGGTGCCCATCCACATGCATGCCGCGTACGCGCACCTGGGCTACAAGCCGGGTGCCTTCCCGGTGGCCGAACGCATGGCCGAGAGGATCCTCTCCCTGCCTATTTTCCCCGAGATCACCCCCCAACAGGTAGACTACGTGGTTGAGCAGTTGGCTAAGGCGGTGGCGCCCTAGGGGCGTCGGCATCATGAAGGCGGTGACGTTGTGAAGACCGTGGCGCTGATAGGGTACGGCTACTGGGGTCCCAACCTTCTCCGCAACTACATGGAACTCCCCAACGCCTGCGTAAGGTGGGTGTGTGACACCCGAGTCGATGCCCTGGCCAAAGCGGCCTCGCGGTATCCGACGGTAGCGGGCACCACCGACTACCAGAAGGTGCTCGACGATGCCAAAGTGGACGCGGTGGTCATCGCCACGCCCATCTCTACCCATTTCCCGCTGGCCAAGGCTGCCCTTTTGGCGGGCAAACATGTGTTTGTCGAGAAACCCATGACAGGCGATACAGCCGAGGCCCTCGAGCTGGCCGAACTGGCGGCCGCCAAGCAGCTGACGCTCATGGTGGGCCACACCTTCGTGTTTTCACCACCGGTTCGCAAGGTCAAAGACATCATCGCGTCGGGTGAGTTGGGCGACATCTTTTTCGTCACCTCCACCCGAGTCAACTTGGGGCTGCATCAAAAGGATGTCAGCGTTGTCTGGGATCTTGCCCCCCACGATCTCTCCATTTTGCACTACTGGCTGGACGAGACCCCCAGCAGCGTCTCGGTGGCCGGACGCGCCTGTATCAACCCGGGCATCCCCGATGTGGCCTTTATCAACCTGCGTTTCCCCTCGGGCGTCGTGGCCGAGTTGCAGGTGGCCTGGCTCTCCCCTGTGAAATTGCGCCGCACCATAGTGGTGGGCAGCAAGAAGATGCTCCTCTATGACGACACCGAGAGCGTGGAGAAGGTCAAAGTGTTCGACCACGGCGTGGATTTCCGCGATCCGGAGACTTTTGGCGAGTATCAGCTCTCCTATCGCACCGGCGACATCGTGTCTCCCAAGATCGGCGGCAGCGAGCCGCTTCTGGTCGAGGCTTCGCACTTCATCGAGTGCCTGGAAACCGGGAAGCGGCCCCTCACCGATGGTGCGGCCGGCCTGGCTGTGGTGGCTTCGCTGGAAGCAGCCGACCACTCCCTGCGTAACGACGGCGCCCTGCAGACCATCAAGACCGCGAAAGCGACTGAATGAGCGGCAGCGACGCGTCGCTTGTGTCGCCTGGCGGCCCCTGGCTACCCGGGGTGCACGTGGCCCCCAACGTCGAAATCGGCCCCGAGCCCGATCTGCAGTCTCCCTGCATCTTGGGCAAGGCTCCGCGCGGCGCCACCGAAGGCGAGCTGCCCCTGCGTATCGGCGCCCGACCGACAGTACGGCCTTTCACCACCATCTACGCCGGCAGCGTTATCGGCGAACGGCTACAGACCGGCCAGGGCGCGTCCATCCGCGAAGACAACGTGCTCGGCGACGACGTCTCGGTGGGCACCAACGCGGTCCTTGAGTTCGGCAATCGCATCGGCAACCGGGTGCGCATCCATTCCGGCTGCTTCCTGGAGATGGTCACTATCGAAGACGACGTGTTCGTGGGCCCTAACGTGGTCTTTACCGACGATCCGCACCCCATGAACTGCCCCCGCTACAAAGAGTGCAAGGGCGGTCCTGTGGTAAGGCGGCTGGCCCGTATCGGCGCGAACAGCACCATTTTGCCTGGGGTGGAGATCGGCCAGAACGCCTTGGTGGGGGCCGGCTCGGTGGTGGTGAACGACGTGCCTCCGGACACGGTGGTGGCCGGCAATCCCGCGCGGGTGATCAAGAGAGTGGCCGACCTGACCTGTCACCCCGGCTTTTACGACCGTCCCTACGACTGGGAGCCCTACCGATCATGAATCCCCCGCGCGACAAGGACGACATCTGGAGCAGTGTCGCTCCGGACGAGCCGAGCCCCGAGTCAATCGCCCCCACCCCCACCCAAGTCCGCCGATCCCCGGGCCTGCAGGCCCGGGCGACAGAGGCCCGCGGCCGTGTCGTTGCCGGCATTGTTGTTCTTTCGCTGCTGTGCGGCGTCTGTCTGGGCATGACCTACGCAGGCACCTCGTATGCCCCTAGGTACTGGCTGCCGTTCCTCATAGCTGTGGCCGCACTGGCCATAGTGATGTCCGCGGCCGGTCCGGCTGTGCCCTCCGGCCGCTTCCAGAAGATCCTGCTTGCGCTGTTTGCGCTCCAAGCAGTCTGGACTGCCGCCAGTATCCTCTGGGCCGGCAGCCAGGCAAACGCCTGGGAGGAAATCAACCGCACCCTCTTCTATGTGGTGACCGTAGCCCTAGTCTTTACCGCCGTTCGCTGGGCCGGCCGGACGGGCCTCAAGGCCCTGGCCCTACTCGTCCTCGGCGTCACCGCCCTCATAGCCTTTGAGACCGCCATGGGTCTGGCCGTGGCCAATGAACCCCTGGACTTCTTCGCCAGCGGACGGTTGAACCACCCCATAGCCTACTTCAACGGCCTGGCCTGCCTGTGGATGATTGGCTTCTGGCTGGCCCTCGGGATGGCCAATGGAGCGCAGCACGGCGAGGACCACCCCCCAAGCGGGCGCATCACCATTCTCCGCTCGGGCACCGGCGACCTCTCACGCTGGACCCAGCCGGTTCTGCTGGCGCTCGCCGTGTTTCTGGCCGAGATGGCTCTGCTTCCCCAGTCTCGCGGCGCCCTTTGGGCCTTCTTCTTGACCATCCCGTTCTTCGTCATACTTTCTCCCAACCGCTTCCGCGCTTTGGTCAACCTCGTCATCGTGGTGGTGCCGGTGGTCCTCTTTTGGGACAGGCTCACCAGGGTCTTTGTGGTAGCCAATACGCCCGGCGAGCCCCTCCGCCCTGCACTGAACGGCGCGCTCGCGGCCATTGGCTATTCGATCTGCGTCGTGGTGGGAGCCTGGGCGATCACGTACGTCATGGAGCGCCTCCTCGCGCCCCTGTCCCGGCGGGTCGTCAAGTGGACCGGCATCGCTCTAATCGCCCTGCTCCTCTGTGGAACAGTGGGCGGTCTGGTCTACGCCGATCGCCGCACCGGCGACCTGGGGGGCTACCTCGACGACCGCTGGGAGGAATTCATCAGCGACTCGGGCACGGGAGACACCGACAGCCGCTTCGGGGCCATGGGACTCAACGGCCGCTTCACTCAATGGAAGGTGGCCGCGCAGGCCTTCCGCGACCACCCGCTCCTGGGCATAGGCGCGCAAAACTTCGAGATCTACCATTACCAGCACCGCACGGTCGCGCTTGCGGTCAAGCAGCCGCACAGCCAGCCCATGCAGTTGCTGGCCGAGTTGGGTCTTCCGGGCCTCCTGCTCTGGTTAGCCTTCATCCTGGGAACCCTGGTCTATGCCGGCAGAGTACGCTTTAAGCGCGTCGGCCGCGCTCATCAGGCGGTCATCGCAGCGGTAATGACGGCCGCCATCTCCTGGTTCATCCACTCCTCGGCCGACTGGATATGGCAGCTTGCCGCGACCTCGCTCCCCGCGATGATGTTACTGGGGGGCTTGGTCGGGATGGGCCAACCCGCCACCCCACTCCCGGCCAAGGCCGGGTCCCCGGCCCCCTCTCCGCGCCTGCGCCGCGTGGCGGGTCTCACCCGGCCCCTCGCCGTCGTCCTAGCACTGGCGATAATCGTTTCGGCGGCATTGCCGTACTTCTCTCTGAAATACTGCGATTGGGCCGAATCGGCCAAAACTCTCGAAATTGCCACGGCCCGCACCGAGACCGCCGCGAAGATCGACCCCACGTCGGTCACGCCCTTCGTCGTCCGGGCCTACTCTCACTACTTTGCCGCTCTCGCCGCCCCAGAAGACTCTCTGGAACGGCTGTCCCAGTTCGAAGAGGAGGCCGCAGCGTGGGTACAGGCTATCGGACGCGAGACCCAGGGGTGGCTCTACTACTACAAGGCAGCCAGGGCCTTCTTGGCCGCCCGTGACACCGCGCTAAAGCTCTCCGCCGATTCTGCCGACACGCTTGACCAAGAGGCCCGCGCCTACCTCGCTGAAGCCCGGCGCCTGAATCCCCTGTCCCGGCAAGTGACAGCCTTGGAGAAGGATTTATAGCAGGTGACAAGAAATATGCGAAAGTGTAGTTGACATGACGGAGGGTCTTCGGCTATGCTCAAGCGTGGTTGACTCGTGTTGGGGATTTCTTGCCTCTGCAGCACCGCGAGCACTGGCTCTGGATAGGATACACAGGGGTCAACGAGTGAACAAACTGGGTGAAGGGAGTTGGGTATGGGAAAAGTTGTATTGATTGCTATTACTACTCTGGTGCTGGTTCTGGGGCTTAGCGGGGTGGCGTTGGCCGCTACTCCAGACGATATCTACGCCGATTTTGCGGCCGATGGTGTTCTTGACGGAACGTACACCACAGCGGAACTCGAGGCTTATCTGTCGAGTGAGCTGCAGGATCAGTACGCCGACCCGGACAAGGTGGCCGATCTGGATGCGCTGGTCACGGCACTGCTTGAGGGCGAGGACGAATTCCCAATGACAGGCGCGCAGTTGGCCATCATTGGCTTTGGTGCCCTGGCTCTAGTGGGTGTCGGCTTTGGACTTCGCCGCGTGGCACGGTCGCGGGCGTAGTAACAGGTTCTAAAGGAGCGGGTTTCCAACCCACGCACCCTTAGTAGTGATTGAAAAACCCCGCTTGCGAAAGTAAGCGGGGTTTTCTTATGCCATAGGCCGGTCCGCATCGTAGGGGGAGAAACGAGAGCACGTGAAGACTATCGTGGAGAGAGAAGCTTGGGCACCGGACAGGGCGGCGGAACGCGCCTACTTGTATCCCCGCAGGTTATTGGTGGTGGGCGACCTGGTGGCCGCCTGCATCTCTCTGTCGGTGATGTTCCTCATCCTGCAGAAGAACAGCACCGGGAACACCCGAACCGGAGTCACTCTGCTGTTGGGCGGGTTGAGCGTGATTGTCACCCTGGGCCTGCAGTTGAGCTCAGGGCAGTACACTCGCCGCAGCCGGCTGTCGGCGCTGTCCAGCGTGGGCACCCTGCTGCGCGATCTTGTCATAGGCACCGCGGCGGCCGCTCTACTCAGCTATATCACCAAGGGCTTCTTCACCGGCATCACCACTCCCTCCCGGCTGGCTGTGGGAATGCTGCTGGAGTCGTTCTTTCTGCTTGGCGTGGTGGTGCGCATGGGCGCCAGCGTATACCAGCGCTGGCAATTTGTACGGGGCAAGACGGTGCGCCGCCTCCTTGTGCTGGGAACCGGCCACGCGGCCGCGGATTTTGTCGGTTTCATCCACAACCGCCCCTGGCTGGGAGTGGTGGTCACCGGGCGGCTGACCTGCTGCTCCGAGGGCGGTGCCGTTCAGGACTCTGCGCTCAGCGCCGCTACCCCAGCCGGCTCCACCGATGCGCTCCTACCGCTTACCGCTCTCCCCGCTGGTCTTGAGGGGCTGGAGACTCTGCATGAGGCCCTGCGCCTCTCCGGAGCTTCCGAGGTTGTGGTGGCGCTCGACACCCCCGACCACGACAAACTCCCCATGGTCACCCGGCTGCTGGACCTTGGCCACGTTCCCTTCAAGGTGATCCCCTCCCTCTTCGCGCAGACCTACCGGGCCACCGAACTCCTGGGCTACGCCGAGATTCCGGTGATTGACGTCAACGTTGACGCCATTGATTCTGTCCACCGTTTTTGGAAACGAGCCATCGACTTGGTTGTCGCCACGGGTGCCCTTACGCTGCTGCTGCCCCTGGAGTTGATGATCGGGATCGCCATCGCCGCCGAGAGCGGCTTTCCTGTGACCTACAAGCAGCAGCGCGTGGGCAAGAACGGCCGCCACTTTACCATGTACAAGTTCCGCACCATGAGCAAAGACGCCGAAGCCCGTTTGGAGACTTTGCAGGCGCAGAACGAAGCCGACACAGCGGGCCGCATGTTCAAAATACGCGCCGACCCACGGATCACCCGAGTGGGAGCCTTGCTACGCAAGTTCAGCCTGGATGAGCTGCCGCAACTGGTCAACGTGCTCCGCAACGACATGAGCATGGTGGGGCCCCGGCCACCCCTGCCGGGAGAGGTCCAGAACTACGAGGAGCAGCACCTCTACCGGCTGAAGGCCATCCCCGGCGTCACGGGCCTGTGGCAGATCTCTGGTCGTAGCGACCTGGACTTCGAAGACATGGTGCGCCTCGACCGCTACTACATGGACAATTGGTCCCTGGGCCTGGACCTCAGCATCCTGCTGCGCACGGTGTGGGTGGTGTTGAACCGCAAGGGCGCCTGCTAGGCGCCGGCCTCCTCCGAACCGTAACCGTAGCCATAACCCCGCTTGCGGTAGTAGCCCTCGCTCTTCTCGGTGCCTGTAGCCACAGCGCCTATGACCCTGGTTCCCGACCGTTCAAAGAGGTCGCGCATCTCCCTTACCAGGTCCTTGGTGACGGTGCCCAGACGAGCCACCACAATCACCCCGTCGGCGTGGCGGGCGATGGACAGTGCGTCCGACACGGCGAGCACTGGGGCGGTATCTATCAGCAGACAATCGGTCATGCCGGCGAGGTCTTTGATCAGCTTGGCCATGCGGTCGGAGGCCAGCAGTTCGGCCGGGTTGGGCGGCAGCGGGCCCGCTGCTATGGCATAGATGTTGCGCTGCAGCAGACCGGGCTGCTCCTCGCCTTCGCGGCGCCGGCTGCCCGAGGGCATGAACTCGTCGGCTTTGACGAACTGCAGAACGTCGCCCATACGCTTGGTGCCCGCCAACAGGTTCGACAGCCCCGGGTTCTGGTTGACGCCCAGGTACTCATGCACCATGGGCCGGCGCAGGTCGGCCTCCAGCACCACCACACGCTTGCCCGAGAGAGCCAGAGAGAGGCCCAGGTTGACCGTGGTGCTGGTCTTACCCTCATGCGGGGAGGCACTGGTGATAAGCCAGATGCTCTGGCGGTTGTCCAGACTGAAGTACTGCAGATTGGAGCGCAGTGTACGAAACGCCTCCAGAAGCGCGCCGCTGTGCTTGAAACCCACCCATTCCCTGGTGCCATCGGCGCTCGCGTTCGGGCGCCGCCGCTTGCCCACCATGGGCACGTTTGCCAGCACCGGCACTCCCAGCTCGAGCTCAAGCGTCTTCTCGTCCTTGATCCTGCGATCCATGTAGTCCAGCAAGAAGGCGAGGGCCACGCCCAACACCAGCCCCAGCACCAGCGCGATGATGGCGTTGCGGGTAGTCTGGGGTGCGAAGGGGAAGGAGGGGGCGACGGCCGGCTGAACGACGGTGTAGCCGCCGTTCTGCATGGCCTCCATGATGCGCAGATTCTCGTACTTCTCGGTGAGCATCACTCCCCGGCTTGAAGCCTTCTCTTGGGCCGACATCGTGTCGAGTTCCGTCTTTACCTGCTCCCGCGCTGCGGCCACCGTGGCCCTGTCTGTGGTCTGGCGCGAAAGCATGAATAGCTCAGCGAACGTGTTGGCTACGGCCGCGGCCTCCGCCGGGTCTGAACTCACCGCCTCGAAGTCGAGGATATAGGTGTTGGTGCGCGGGCTGACACTCACCATGCCTAGCAGCGCCTCGGCGCTGCGGGGCGACGCCAACTTGTCTTTGACGTCCTGGGCAAGCGACAACCCCACCAGCAGGGCGGCGGTCTGCACTTCACGGTCTTGGTTGGGCGTGGTGAAGGCCTGTGACCCAAAGAGAGACTGTTCCAGGTTGTTCTTCTTGAATTCCAGGCGCGCCGAGGCCCTATACTGAGAAGTCGAGGTAAGAGATACGGCCAAAGTGGCCACCAGCACTATCACCACAGCGGCGGCGATGATCCAAAAGCGCTCTCTTATGACCCGGAAATAGTCGGTCAGCCCGAGTGGCTCTTTGCTTTCGACGTCATCTCCGTTCATGCTCATACACTATCACGCTCCTTCCGGCGCCGCAGTCCCCACGACCGCGTTTTGCCATTCCCCAACACCGATATCGCCCGCAGGCTTTCCCCGGCCAGCAGCCGGGCCGGATTGACTCGGGTAAGCAGAGCAAGGCCCTCCTCGTCCACAAAGCCGGCAAGCCCTGCCATCATGGTCTCCATGGTCCAGCCGTCCGTCCGATAGGCATGGGCATCGGACGCAAGCAGCCTCACGTGCCCCTCCGAGAGCAGCCTGCGGAGGGTCTGTGCCGGACTCCGCCCAAACTCACCGGTAAGGCTGGCCGCCGTGCCTTGGGCGACCGCCCCTGCCTTCAGACAGCCTACCAGAAGGTCCGACGACCTCTGAAGACGATCGTTGCGCTCGGGGTGAGCGAGCACCGGCCTGAAGCCGTTAGTAGCCAGCCTGAACACCAAGTCTTCCATGAACACAGGCCACCCGGAATAGGGCATCTCCAAGAGGAGCGCCCCGTTCGAGCCTTCGATGGTCAGAACCTCCAGCTCCTCCGCGCCCACCGCCGAGGCGACGCTGAGATCCACCTCGAACCCCAGCACAAGGGTTAGCTCGATGCCCGCCGCCGCAACCGCGCCCCGCATCTCCTCCATAGCCGCCTGGGTCCGACGGATGTGCGCCTCGTCCCAATCGGGCAGATGGGGAGTGCAGACCACCGTGCCGATACCCGACGCCGCGGCGGCGCTTGCCATCTGCAGGCTGGTCTCCATATCGGGGCTGCCGTGATCCACCCCCGGCAGAAGATGCGAGTGCGTATCGATCAAATCAAACAACGATCCTCCATACACTACGATGCAAACAGGGTACCGGCGACCAAAAGCGAACATACTATATATCCTGGGCATGGGTCCCGATACTAGGCGTGCACAAAAGGGGCAGAGGAGTGTTCAAAATGCCTGAGCTATTTGGAAGTCCCTACATCGTGCCGGCCATCGCCGTGGTGGTCGTGCTGATGCTTGTGTTGGTGCTACTGCGGGTGCGCGCGAAGCGAAAACTAGACGTCAAGGCCCGCAACGGCAAAGCCACCGGTGCGGCCCAAGTGACCACCAACTCCCAGACGACTCGGGGCCCCGCTCCTGTACCGGGCCTTGAGCCTGCCGGCAAGCCGGACAAACGTGCCCTACGAGCCGCGGCCCAGGCCCAAAAGGCCGAGGCGCAGGCCCAAAGAGCGGAGGCGCAGGCCCAGGCGCAGGCCGCCCGCTCAGCGGACAAGGCTGCCCGCTCGGGCAAAGGCCGTAGCCGCCGGGGTGAAACAGGCGGTACGCCGGCCGACCTCGATACAGAAATGGACTACTTAACGGATGAACTGCCCGAGGCGGAAGCTGCCGCCTTCACCCCGGGCGGGGGCAATCTTGGCGCGGGCACCGCGGCCGGGCTGGGCGCGGCGGCCACGATCGAGACCGCCAACGCGGGCACAATACCGCTGCCCCCGCTGTGGCCCGACGCAGCCACCCCTGAGGCTGCCGCTCCCCTTCCCGAAGAAGATCTTTACGCCCCCCCCGCGGCCATCGCCGAGCACCGCCCTCGCTCTGGGCGCGGCGGGCAACCTGCACCAAAGAAGGACGTGCTGGCGGCCTCCGATCCCGTGCGCATGGTCGTTGCCGACATCCTGGCAGGTTGGGGTGACCTAGCTGCCGAAGACACCAACCGCCTGGAAGTGTTCCGGCCCGAACGGGTTATGGCCGCCATATCCGCGGCCGAACTGCCCAAGGACCTGAAGAACAGTGAGTATGCCCGTACGCGTCTGACTCAGCTCCGACGGTACGCCGCCTATCTCGAGCACGGAGACGAAAGACCCATCGTTGCCACCTCGGAGCATGAGTTCAGCGGACTTGCCGGCGAACGACTCAGCGCGACTGCTCCGAAGGCCGCTGCGAACGCAGGCGCTGTCGCTGTCGCGCCGGCGGTTGGAGCCGCGCCGGTGGTTGGAGCCGAACCGGTGGCCTTCGCCGTCGATGGCTCTTCAGCGCCGGACGGCCTCACCCCAGCCGCCCCAGCCGTCCCCGCCGTCCCCGCCTCTGACGTCGCCTCGCCAACCACTTCGGCCGCGACATCTGACACCGGCTCCGTCGCCCCCGCCGCCCGCGAGTCCGATATCGCACATGCCAACAAATCCACCGAGGCAGCTATCGCCGCCGCGGCCGCCGCATTCTGGGCGCGTTCGGACGCCCCCGCCCGGCCGCCGGCGCAATCCGAGCTCGCTACTCCCGCGGATCCCGTCCAAACGGAACCCGTCCCCGGCGTCAAGGCCTCCCCTCTCAATGTCTGGGCCACCGACGAAGTTCTGCCTCATCCACCGGTTGCCGAGAAGCCCATCCTGCAATGGGAGCCGCTGGTGCCCCCTGCCGACATACCTGCCGCCCCGCCCACCAAGGCCGGTCCCGGCCCCGCGGAGACGGCTCGCTCGCACGACGACTTCCTGAAGAGTATGGGTGGCAAGATCAGCACGGCCGCCGGTCTAATGGCTCTTCCCCTCGCGGATCGCGAGGAGATGCTCGTGTTACTAGGGCCAGACGAACTGGCCAAGGCGTTCGCGGCCGCGGAGAATTCGGAGTTCAAGAAGAACGTGATAGACGCTCTGGAGGACATCGGTACCTCCTCGGCCTTGGATGTCATACACAGCTGCCTGGAAGATCCCGATCCCGAAGTGCAGATCCACGCCCTGGATGCCGCCGACCGGCTGCTCGCGGCCGACTAGGGGCCGACCCGACTTACGGGCTGACCAGGAGCTTCCGTCCGATCTGCCTAGCCCGGGCTTTGACCTCGTCCCCGTCGAGGCCGGGCCTCCACGCCACAAACGTGCAACGCTTCTCGAGGTCGAGAGGTTGAGCCCACAGGTCCACCCCGCTAAAGGTGGCGGCATCCCCGCCCGCCTCGCGCAAGATCAGCAGCCCGGCGGCCAGGTCCACCGACCGGGATCTCACCGCCGCCACCAGGATGTCGGCCACTCCCACCGCCACATAGCAGAGCGAGAGGGCCAGCGACCCTATCTGCCTAATGCGCATCTCTGGACTCCGGCCACACGCCCCCATGGCACTAAGCTCCCGATACTCGAACTGATGCCTGTCCGGCCTGCCCGCCTCCAGCAGCACGATCTCAACGGTGTCGGCCGCGGCGCCGACCAAGCCTGACCCGGCAGGCACCACGTGCGCACCCTGCACGCCCTGCACCGCTTGCGCCCCCTGCACCGCCTGCGCCGGCGGGCTCACCGACAGCAACCCTGCTCCCTTCACCGCCGCGAAAGCCCGCGGCCGTGTGTAATCTTCGATGTAGCCCACGGTGACGTCGGCAAACGTGCCTCCGTTTGCCACCGCGACCGAAGCTCCGAACGGCTCGAGTCCACGCTTGGCGTTCAGGCTGCCGTCAAGAGGATCCACGATCACCCACCAATCGGCATCTTCCGGACCGGTGGCACCCGACTCCTCCGACACCAACCGGTAGGCATACGGCGCTTCATCTGCCAGAACCCGGTGTATGGATGTCTCACACGCCCGGTCTATCTCCATGGTGCGGTCTCCCCCCGCGCCCCGGCCCAGCATAGTCCGGCCGAGAGCAGTGCCGTAGAGAGGAAGCGCGGCTTTCTTTCCGGCGGCGCCCATCCGCGTGACGCAGGCCAGCCACCTCTCTTCGTCGCTGGTAAGAGGTCGACGTCCGCTCATGGACATTGGCAAGATAGGCATAGGGTGGTCATGTCGGCGTTCAACATAGCACTCTGAGGCGGCTGCCGGGTTACCATGGTGCTGTGGTGAGCCGCAAACCAAGTCGCAGAGAAGCACAGGGAGGCGCTCCGGCCCGCGCAGGCACGCGGCCGGCGCGGGCTGCGGCCTCCCGCCAAACGTCTGGCCGCAAAACTCCCGGCCGCCGGGCTCTGAAACGGGTGGTGGCCGCCGGCGCAGCCGCGGCCGCGTACATGGCCTTCGAGGCGCAGTGGACCCTCTGCCGGGAGGCTGAACTGGCGGTGCCCGGTCTGCCCGCCCCCTGGTCGGGCCTGACCGTGCTGCACCTCTCCGACGTTCACGCCGGCTCCTTCTACACCAACGAACGCAGCCTGCGCAAAGCGGTGCGCTGGGCGGTGCCGCTCACTCCAGACCTGGTGTTGCTCACCGGCGACATCCTGGGCGATTCGGAGGCCGGCCAGGCCTGTCTGGCCCTTCTGGCGGAGCTAAAGCCGCCGCTGGGCATGTTCGCCGTGACCGGCAATCACGAATATGGGTTGAGCAAGAGCCCCCTTGCCCGCGCCCGCGACACCAGCGGCCTCTGGGCGAAGGCGGGCATCACCCTACTCACCGATTCGTGCGTGACGCTCCCTGCTCGCGACGGCACCGCGCTCGTCCTATGCGGCGCCGACCACCTTACCGGCGGATACGGACTCACCCCGCCCGGCGACCCGGAGCCTGAGGCTTCGCGTTTCTCCACCTCAGCCGCGACTGCCGCGGCCACCTCGGCCACAGCTGCGCCTTTGACCCCCTTCGGACCGCGCCCCACGCCTTCTGACGTGCGTCCGGCCCCACTCCCGGCCAACCAGCGACTCGAAACGTTCCCTATTCTGCTGGTTCACACCCCGCCCCCGTCCCACTCACCCCTGGCCGCGCACTTCCCCCTGGCCTTCGCCGGCCACACCCATGGCGGCCAGCTGCGTGTCCCCACCAGGTCGGGTCTCCAACCCCTACATCGCGACAGCGAGGAGCGTCTCACGGGGATCCACCCCTGGGGCTCCGGTCAACTGGTGATCTCGCCCGGAATCGGCACCAGCTTTCTTCCCTTCCGCCTTCTCACAAGGCCGGAGGCTACCTTGTGGAGATTGGTATACACTTCTTGTGGAGAGACAAGTCCGGCGGATCATTGAACCCGCATCAGGGGGAATCCATGATTGATACACAAGACGAACGATTCTCGGGAGACTCACCTCTCGCTCCCAGTCCCTTACCCGAATACGAGGGACCATCGGTCTCACACGACGTGATTGCCAGCTACGTCGCCGACGCGGCCCGCTCGGTACCGGGGATCACCGAACTGCACACCTCTCACTGGAGAAGCCTGCCGTCGCGCATACGCGAGACGAGATCGGGCGGAGTGGTTGTCAGGGACACGGAGACCGGCGGAGTAGACGTCGAGATTCACGCCCAAGTGTCTTGGGGAGCTGTTATCCCTGAGTTGGCTGCCAACGTCGAGGCGGCTGTGCGTGAACGCATGGTGGGTCTTCTGAATCTTGACCTCGACTCTGTCACGCTCTTTGTAGACGAGATCGCCGGACCGGTGGAGAACGGGGTCACCGAGGAGGGCTAGAGCTTGTCCGGCTACCTCCCCCTCTGCGCCTTCCGGCAGGGACTCTTGTTCGAGACCTGTCGCACATGCGCTTGGTGGCAGACCTCAGGTGGACGGGCGCTAGGCGGGACCGCACTGGGGAAACGCCTCTCCCATGAGCAGGCAGTTGACAGTCGCCGCCGATGGATGAGCTCGCTTGAAGACACATGGGGAACAGCGGGCCTTCTTCTGGAGAGTCGAGACCCCCTCAGCGACGGAGTTCCCGCCGCTCGTGGCTTGACAGATGGCGCCGCTGTACCGGCTATCTTTAGCTCCATCCATTTTGCCCCAACCGTTTCGGTGCCCCGCCTGCGCGACCTGCCGTTCGGCCCGTTCTCTGAGGAATCAGCGCTGGTATTCTGTCTGGCCTGCGCCGAAGGCCAGACCCGATATCAAGCCGGACGAGTACTCCACAAGGCCTTAGGCAGACTCAAAGAACGCGGCGTAGAGGAAGTGTACGCGGTCGCCGCGGTCGGTGCGGTCTACCAGCCGCTCGACGGAGACCTCTGCAGGTTCTTCCCTCCCGACTTCCTCGGGGTGAACGGCTTTGAGCCGGTGGGCGAAAATGCCGGGCTCATACTGATGCGTGTCGATCTCGGCGGGCTGCTGTCCGTACTCGGTCGAGCGAGGACGGCGCTCAAGGAGATGCTCGGCAGCGATCCGGCCCCCAGCCCGGCCGCCTAGACCAGCATATGCTATAAATACCCGGTTGTTCGTAGACTGGGGGTATAGCTCAGTTGGGAGAGCGTCGCGTTCGCATCGCGAAGGCCAGGGGTTCGAGTCCCCTTACCTCCACCTCAATCCGGGGCGTCGTCGCACACGCCGCCGGGCTCGCGCGGCTTGTCCCCCGCGACGCCGGATACCACCACGCCGAGGGCAACTCCGATGCCCTCATCAAGACCAGCCTCGTCGGCAGCCACGTGACCGTGCCCGTGGAACAGGGCCGGCTGCGCCTTGGCACGTGGCAGAGCATCTATCTGGCCGAGTTCGACGGTCCCCGCACCCGCAAAGTGTGGATCGTGCCCATCCCGGCAGGAGAGTGACCACTATGCTGGGCGCCTTCATCGCGGAATTCGTCGACGGCTTCCTTGCCGTGCCCGAGAACAACAACATGGGCCCCGGCACCACGTCGAAAGCCTGGGATGGTTCACTTCTGGGGTTCTCCAGCGGAGCCGATGAGCTGTACCCCTTCTGGAAGGACCACATCGGAGACTTCCACTGGACGCCTGCCGAGGCCTTCACACTCGGGACAGCCGCGGATGTGAGCGCGATGCCGGCGGCGACTGTGCGTCCGGAGGAGCTGACAGTCGTCAGTTTCGCTCTCTGCCAGACCGAAGAGGCCAAGGCCGCCAACCGGGCTCAGATCAAGTTCCCGTCGGAGCAGTGGGCGCGCACCCGCATCTACGGTCAGCGACACAACGTGGCGCTACAGAAAGCCCTGGTCTCCGCCTTGATCGCCCGCGGATTCCAGGCGATCGTTCCGGCGCTGCTCCCCGAGTACGACCAACGTGAATCGCCCTCGTTCGGACAGGCTTCCACTTGGTCGGAGCGCCATGTCGCCTACACCAGCGGCCTCGGCACTTTTGGGCTCTGCGGCGGACTCATCACGCAGAGAGGCATGGCGGTACGCTTGGGCTCGGTGATAGTGTGTGCGCGCGTCCCGGCCACCCCGCGGCCGTACGCCGATCCCTTCGCCTATTGTCTTCACTACCACGGCCAGACCGGGTGCGCCGCCTGCGCGGACCGCTGCCCGGTGGGCTCGGTAGACGAAACCGGCCGCGACAAGCCCGCCTGCGCCAGGCACCTCGACCCGGCCACCCGGGAATACGTGCGGCGTGAATACGGCTTCAACGGCCACGGCTGTGGCATGTGCCAGACCGGCGTGCCCTGCGAGTCGGGTATACCCGCGGGCCTGGACTCCTGACCGCCCTCGAGGGCGCCGGCCCCACGCCCAGTTAGACTCCCGGGCGCTCGTCCCTGTCTATGGAAGCGTCGCCGCCTGGCTCCGTGCCGTCCACTGCGTCGCGGTAGTCGCTACCGGCATCGACGTAGTAGCCCGAGTCAGCGCCCTCCAGGCCCATGTCCCGCCCTTGCTCGGCCGTGCCGGCGCCCATGCCGGCCCCCAGACCCCCGCTCGTTGGCGGCTCGCCGCCGAAGATGGGCGGTGATTCCAGCACCGCTTCGGCCAAGCGCCTGCGCCGCAGCCAGCGCACGAACCGCCAGGCCGTCAAGCCCAGCAGCAACGCCCAAGCCAGCACTTCGAGCACCTGCCCCACGGTGTTGGCCGCGGTGCGTCCGTAGGTGAGAACCACGTGGCTCTGCCTGGGTATGACCATCATGAACGAGGGCGAGACCAAGTAAGGCCCGTCCGCGCCCTCCACGTGCCAGTTGGGGAAGTAGGAGATCTTGATCCAATGCGGCTTTCCGATGGCCGTGGTGTCGAACTCCAGGCTTTCATTGCTGAGGAGCTCGTTGGTGACGTAACCCTCGGTCTCTATTGGCACCTCGGGTGGGCTCTCGGACTGCTCGGGGGTTATCGACGCAAACTCCTGGAGAGCCTCCTCGCCGTTATCCCACACAAGCGCGGTGTCAAGCGCATCTTCGTTCTTGTACCACTCCACGGCCAAATCGCGCCATTCTTTCTGCTTGACGTCCAATCTAACCGGTTGGTTTTCCATCACCTGCACATACCCACTGCAGCCCGAGATGCGGAAGATGTTGTAGTCGCCAAACGTGGCCAGCAAATCCGCCCGTGGGTCAGCCAGAAGGCCCGGCATTACCTTCTCATCCGCGTCGTCATTGTAGGAGGCGAGGAAGTAGGGGATGTTCATGAACTGCAGATGGGTGATGCCCCGGTGTATGTCCAGCCCTGGATATTTCACCCCGATGATGGCGTTGCTCGGCTGTTCAGATAGTTCCGCCTGGTTGATGAAGTGGAAGGCAGCCGTGTAGGAGGCCTCCATCAGGGTGCCTTCCATGGTGTCTTGTCTGGTCCAGTAAGGAATCAGCTCGAAGGCGCGAGAAGTGCCAAGCCTATCTATCAGTGAGGAGTCGTGCTCCGCCAGCACCCGCCCGGGAGGACTGAGCGTGTCGATGTAGTCGATGATCTCCTGATACTGGGTCCATCCCTCCCTGCTCTCATAGCCCGAGTAGTTCCAGTTGATCCAACCGGCCGCCGTGGTACTCAGCAGGCCCGCCGCGGCCACCACCACCAAAACAGTCACCGGTATGTGGATGCGCCGGCCGATCCTGCTGGGGGCTCTAAAGAGATCCCACATCATCACCGTGAACGGGCGGACCAGCCAGGCAGCGCCGAAAGCGGCCCACAGGTGCCAAGAGATGTACCAGAAGGGCAGCAACCGCGCGTTCCATAGACGGCCGGTGGGAAGCAACTTGAAGAGAGCCAAGCTGACAACCGTCATCCAGAGGAGCGGCAACATCCTCCGCTCTCTGCGGGCCACTGCGTACGCCATGCCGATGAAGCCGAGCACGGCCACCGGCCAAAGAGCACTTGGCGCGAGATAGCTCCACCCCAGCTGACCCCAAGCCATGTGAGCCGTCCACTCCAGGTTGGAGACGAACGGCAGCCACCAGAACGCCGTCAGGCACAAGCCTCCAAGCCCCACAGCTACCAAATAGCCCAGTGAGCGCCAGCGCCAGTGCACCAGAAGAAGCCCCGGGACGATGCAAACCAGCACTATCGTGGTCACGATGTGCGAAAGCACCAGCGCCATCAGAATCAAACAGTTGAGAACAAATAACATGTTGAAACGCGGCTTCTCCATGCCCCGGTATACGGTGCCTAAGAACAAGAACACCAGCGCGAAGCTGAGCATGTACCCAAACTCTCCCGCCAGCGTGCTGAGGATGTTGCCGCCATAGATGGAATACAGCTGACCGCCGGCTGTGTGCTCCATGAGCAAGAAGACCAGCGCAAACGCGGCCGCCATGATGGCGAAAGGCTTCCGCACCCGCCACAGTCTGCCCATCGCGTACGCGGTCAACGGCAGGGCGAACACCCCGAGAACCGTAATGAGCTTGAAGGCTATCTGATAGGGGATAAACCAGTCGAGAATGGCGATCAAGAGGAACGGGAAGGGGAAGTAGAACGTGAGCATGGGCATACCGGCATACCAGCCCGGCGCCCAGCCGGTCAGACGGAAGTTGGGCAGCAGTTCCTGGATAAGATACTGCGCGGGATAGTGGTGAGCCCCCATGTCACCACCAGCCGTGGTGGTTAGGCTAAAGAGGAGATTGTCCCCAAACGGCCACCGCCCAAAGAAGAGCCAGAGGACCGCGTAGATGAAGAAGAAGGCAAGCGCCGTGGGCAACCAGTCCCAGAGGCTCCTTCCGCCCTTGTCTAGCGGTTCTTCTTGCTCTTCCAAGTCCCGATCAGGATCCAGGGCTCCCCTCCCTCCACAGTGCCATCCGCAGCCGCAACAGTCCTCGTATTGTACGCGGTATGCGACGCACTATGGAAGAACGCGCCTTCCTCTTTTCCTCCACCATCACAGGCAGAGCCTTGACCCGCACCCCTCCGCGCCGGGCGCGGATGATGAGTTCGGTGTCAAACAGATCGGTGGTCATAATGGTTTGGGGAGCGAAGCGGGCCACCACCTCCCGCTTGAGCACTTTCATGCCGTGGGTGTCGTCCATGCGCCGGTCGAACAGCACGCGCAGGATGGTGGTAAAACCCTGCGAGATGAGGTGCCGCACTGGAGAGCGCCGGTCGTCGGCACCTTCGACCAGCTTGCTGCCAACCACGATGCCGGGCGCGTCGGAAACCGCCGGGGCGTTGGCAGCCGGGACGCCGGCGGCCGGCACTGCGCCGGGTCCGCCGGCCGCGGGGCCGGCGCTGTCGGCGAGGCACTCGCCGGCCTTCACCAGAAAGTCCACGTCGTAGTAGTCGATGTCGAAGTTGACAATCAGATCGCCCCGTCCGGCCAGCATGCCCGCCTTCATGGCCGCGCCGTAGTCGGGTGCCGGTAGGCGCAGGGCCTGCACGCGCGCGTTTTCCGCCGACAGTCTCTCTGCGATGGCGCCGGTTTCGTCGCGACTGCCGTTCTCGGCCAGTATCAACTCGTAGTCGACCCCTTGAGCTTCCAACCCGCCCACCAGAGTGGAGACCTCGGCGGCCAGGCACTCAGCTTCGTTGTGGATGGGGATGACTATCGAGAAGCGCGGGGGCGCCTCCGCAGGCGGAACGCCCGGAGGCGCCCCGGCAGTGTCGTTTCTTCCCAATGGGTCAGGCATCGTTACCATCCTTGACCGGCTCTCCGCCGGCCGCGATCGGGGCCCCGGCGTCGGCGGCCTTGCCCTTCACAGCGGTGTGCCTAAAGGCGAAATACCGGCTCCCAAAGAAGTTCCACGCTACCGACACGACGGCTGCAGCCAAGGCCTTGAACATGCGTTCAGCGGTCGATCCGGAGTCGAGCCAGATGCCCAGCACCTTGAACACCACTACATTGACCACCAAAGGTGGCAGATTGACGGCGAAGAAGATCGCGAATTCGCGCGCACCACGCGCAGACTTGGCGGCTCCGAACGTCCAATACTTGTTCCAGAAGAAACTGTTGCAGATGCCCAGAACATACGAAATGCCCTTGGCCGCCGTGTGCGGCATGCCAGGTATCAAACCGAACAGATAGAAGGCGCCCATATCGACCAGGGTGTTGATCAACCCTACGACTATGAAGCGGGCGGCTTGTCCCGTTATGCGATCACGATGCCAAAGTCTGCGTATGAGCTCCACGGTGCCCCAAGGTCCGCTATTTCAGCGCTGGCCGAAGGCAAGCGGGCTATATCGTAACATCCCGCCACCAGTTGCAGGGCCTTCTGCTAACATCGGCCCGTGCTCCAGGCAGCTAAGAACAGGGTAGCGTTCCGCACCGTAGGGTGCCGGCTGAACCAGTGCGAGACAGCCCAGATGCAGGAGGCGTTACTCACTGCGGGTTTCCGGCTTGTGGGTTGGGAGGGGCCGGCCGACATCCGCGTCATCAACACCTGCACGGTGACGGCCAAGAGTGACCGCACCTGCCGCCATGAGATCCACCTGGCCAAGCGCCTTGATCCCGATTGTGTGGTCGTCGTCACAGGCTGCTATGCGCAGGTACATCCCGCCGTGGTGGCCGCCATTCCCGAAGTCGACCTGGTTCTGGGTAACATCGACAAGCTCCGGCTGGCCGAGCAGTTGACCAGCCACTTCGCCGGACGTGGCCCGGCAGGCGCTCGGGGCGTCGCACCGACGCCCAGCCCCACCGTCGCCGTTTCTCCCTATCCGGAGCACCCCACTTTCGAAGGTGAGTTCTTCTCCCAATTCCACGGCTACACCCGAGCCTTTCTTAAGATCCAGACCGGCTGCGATTCGGGCTGCGCCTACTGCGTGGTCCCCCTGGCGCGCGGACCGGCACGCAGCATGCCTCAGGCCGCGGTGTTGCAGCAGGTGCGCCTTCTGACCGCTCGGGGCTACCGGGAGGTAGTGCTCACGGGCATAAACCTGGGGAGTTGGGGCAGCGACACAAGCGAAGGACCGCTGGCAAACCTGCTGGCTCTCCTGCTGGACGACCGGCCACCCGAAGACGACTCCGTCGGGCGACTACGTCTCAGCTCCATCGAGCCGCTGGAGGTTGACGCTCCCCTGCTCGATGTCATAGAAGGCGCGGGTGAACGCGTGGCACACCACTTCCACCTTCCCCTGCAAAGCGGCTCCCCCTCGGTTCTCTCCCGCATGGGCCGCCCCTACACCGCCGCGCAATACCTCGAGGTCGCGCAAACCATCGCCCACCGCTTCCCCGACGCCGCCCTCGGAGCCGATGTCATAGTCGGCTTTCCCGGCGAGACCGAGGCCGAGTTCGAAGAGACCCTCGCCCTGGTCGAGCGCTCGCCGCTCACCTATCTGCATGTGTTCGCCTACAGCGACAGAACCGGTACCCGGGCCTCTAGCATGAACCCCAAGATCGCCCCTCAGACCATCCACGAACGCAGTCGGCTCCTGCGCGCTTTAGGGATGCAGAAGAATGATTCATTTCGCGGTAGGCTGAGTGCGACCGAACAACGAGTCTTGGTCCTCAACGAGCGGGTGGCCGACGGTAGGCTGGTCGGGCTCACCGGCAATTACATGGAGGTCCTGGTGAGCGATGACGAGAGCTTGGTGAACCGCTTCGTCCGAGTGCGACTGGAGCGATGCCTTCCCGACGGCCGCTGGGAAGCGAGCATCTGATGCGGCTTGTACTCCAGCGGGTTAGACACGCCTCAGTGGAAGTCGACGGACAGACCGTTGGAGTCATCGGCTCGGGTCTGGTGGTATTCGTTGGGGTGGGCCGGGAGGACCTCTCCGGTCCTGACGGTGCCGCGTATCTGGATGGCGCCGCGTATCCGGATGGTGCCGCTGGCTCCGAAGAACGGGTGGCGGCACTAGCCTATAACGTCGCCACTCTGCGCATCTTTCCCGATGCCGAGGGCAAGACCAACCTGTCGCTGCTTGACACCGGGGGAGCCGCACTCGTGATCAGCCAGTTCACCCTGTACGCAGACTGCAGTCGCGGTCGCCGGCCGTCGTTCACCGACGCCGCCGATCCCGGCCCTGCCGAAGCGTTGGTGCTACAGTTTCGCCAAGCCCTCGATCGTCTGGGAGTCCCTACCGCCGCCGGGCGTTTCGGAGCCCACATGATTGTTTCCGTGGTCAACGATGGTCCTTTCACCGTCATCCTCGAAGGAGTCTGACCGTGCGCCTGCCCGACTATCACACCCACACGGTCCGCTGCGGTCACGCCATCGGAGAGCCCGGGGAGTATGTCCTTGCGGCCCAGAAGATGGGCTTGATTGGCATCGGCATCGCCGATCACATCCCGCTTCTGCCCGAGCCCGACCCTGAGATTTCCATGAGCACCGGAGATCTGCGGCACTACGTAGACGACGTGCAGGCTCTCAAGGCCGAATTCCCCGGTTACGTGCTGCTGGGCGTGGAGGCGGACTACCGGCCCCAGACCTTGCCGGACGTGCGCTCCCTACTGCAAGAGTTCCCGTTCGACTACGTCATCGGCTCCGTGCACCACCTGGGCAATTGGAACTTCGACGACCCCCGACACATAGACGAATACGACGACCGCGACATCGACGAGGTCTGGATAGAGTATCTGGAGCTGGTGGGCGATGCCGCCGAATCGGGGCTCTTCACTATCTTGGGTCATCTGGATCTGGTGAAGAAGTTCGGCTACCGCCCCACGCGTGTGCTGGCGCTTGAGCTCGACCACATGGTGGGCCGCATTGCCCGCTCCGGCACCCTTGTGGAGATCAATACCGCGGGCCTGCACAAACCGATCGCTGAAGCCTATCCCACGCTGGACATCCTCCGCCGTCTCTGTGTCGCGGGCGTGCCCATCACCTTCGGTTCCGACGCGCACCGGCCTGAGCAAGTGGGCAGGGATTTCGCCCACGCCGTGGAGTTGGCCCAGGCGGCGGGCTACGAGGGCTTCGCCTCTCTGGAGGCCGAAGCCAGGAACAGCCGGGCTCGGGTGCGCACCAACCCCTTCGAACCACCGGCCGCTGCCCAGAAGCGGCGCCCCCCGCGACAAGCCGGCTCGTGAGGCCGGCGACCCTGTGAAGGCCGCGGTCATCTTCAACCCCTCCTCCGGCAGAAGACGGGGCCCGCTGATTGCCTCCGCCGTGGAGCAGGGCTTGGTCCAGCGCGGTCTTGAGGTCACGTTGCACCCCACCCAGGGCCCCAGGGATGCCACGGACATCGCCCGGAGTTCGGCACTGGAGGCCGACATGGTAGTCGCGGTGGGGGGCGACGGCACCGTGAACGAGGTCATCAACGGCCTCGCCGCCGCCCGAGAAACCCCCGGCGGAGCGCGGGCAGTGCTCGGCATAGTGCCGGCGGGGACGGTCAACGTGCTGGCTCTCGAACAGCGGCTGCCGTTTCGGGTAGACCAAGCCTGCGCGGTCATAGCCGCCGGCAAGACCACCCGGCTCGATCTCGGCCGAGCCAACGACCGCCGGTTCGTCCTCATGATGGGCGCGGGCATTGACGCCCTCACGGTGCGGAACATCGACCCTCAAACCAAGAAACGCCTCAAGGAGCTGGCGTTCGTGGGCACTGGACTCAAGCAGGGGCTCGCGAAAGAGGCCCCGTTCTTCTTGGTGCGCGCGAATGGACGCGAGTACCCGGCCACCTTCTGCGTGATGAGCAACTGTCACTACTACGCTGCCCACGTGAGCATCACCCCTGCTGCGTGCCCCACCGACGGGCTCCTCGATCTGATGATCTTCACCGGCACCACCCGCTCAAGTCTGGCGGCCTTCTGGCTGGGAGTCCCCAGTGGGCTTCACAACCGCAATCCTCACGTCATCCACGTCCGGGCGGAGAAGGCCCAGATGATGCCGTTCGAAGGCAGCGATGAGACCATCTGGCTCCAGACCGACGGAGAGTTGGCGGGCGAACTTCCCGTCACGGTGGAGATCGAGCCGCAGGCGCTGGAGCTACTCGTTCCGTGACCACGACACCCAAACGAGCAACGCCCATGCCGCAGCCCGAAGGCCCCCACCGTTCGGCGCTGACCAGCCGCAAGCCCGGGCTGAAGCGGCTCCGAACCGTGCTCACCATAGTGGCGGCGACGGTTCTGGTGGTGATGATCGCTCTGATAGCCAGAGCCTGCACGACCGACCCTGGCGACGACACGGGCGAACTCCAAGGGCCGCTGGCCTCCATCGTCACCGGTACCACCGACCAGTTGACCCCCGGCGAGGTCTCCACGGGCATCTCGGTGCTGCCCGCCCAGGGCCGACTGCAGCCTTCCGAAACGGAGTGGGCCCAGCTCCTGCCTGAACTCCAGAGAGTCGCCGCAGCTGCTCCCGACGATGCCGACGCCCAGCGCGCCTTGGCCCTGGCCTACTACAACCTGGGACAGCTCGAGGAGGCCCGGGCCATCTACGAGCGCCTGTTGACCGCCGCCGAAGACGCCGTGCTGCGCAACCGCTTGGGCAACACCCTGCGCGACATGGGAGACCAGGCGGCAGCCGAATCCGCCTACCGCAAGGCCATCACCGACGACTCCACCTTGGCCGCGCCCTACCTCAACCTGGCCGAGCTGATATGGCGCCAAGGCGACGCCGCCAAGGCACTGGACGTCATCGAGCAAGGGCTCACGTCCGTCCCAGAAGAAAGCCGCGCCGCTCTTGAAGCCGGGCGTGAGGCACTGGAGTCAGCCGCGAACTAGGGGCGCGTGGTGGCGCTGTGCGTAGCGGCACCCGGTGGCGCCGTGCAGCTCCCCGGCCGACCATGTAAAGCTGAGGCCTCCTTATCGACGTAGTTAGGGCGCAACCGCAAAATACCGAAACAACGTTGCGCCAAAGGGGGTGGGCAAGACGACAACCGAGACTCTGATCAGTGAGATGCAGATACCCGCGCGAAGACAGGCCGTTCTTGACTCTGTGCAGACGGCTCGCTACGAGGCGATCGTGCATCGCCAGAGCAAGCGTCTTATCCAGATGCTCGACATGATCTTCCTCGACCGGGAGCTTGCAGCCGACGCGGCCCAAGACGCCTTCGTGCAGCTCTATCTGCACTGGGACGAAGTGGGTGACGCAGCCGAGCCGGAGGCGTGGGTGTACCGGGTGGCTGTGAACCGCTGCAAGGACTACCGGCGGCGACTGGCCAGAGGGACACAGCTTCTGCGCCGTCTGGCCGCGGCGTCGCCTGCTCAAGTGGACGCGGAAGTGGCAGGCCCTGGTTGGGAGCCGGCGCAGGACTTCGTCGCCGTTCTCCGGAGCCTACCGACTCGCCAGCGTACCGCGGCGGCCCTCTTCTATGAGGCCGACATGTCGATCGCTGAGATCTCACGCACCATGGGGATCTCCGAAGGCGCGGTGAACAGCCATCTCAACCGAGCACGACGCACTCTCAAGCAGATGCTGGAGGCAAGACGATGAACATGAGAGAGACCCCAACCACACAAGAATCCGCACAACATACCGACGCTGACATCCACGCGCTCTATCGGGACAACACCGAAGAGGTGGACGTGCAGCGCTTCACGGCGGGGCTGGGTGCCCGGCTCGCCTCCACCAAAACGCGGGCGAGGCGCCGCCCCGTGGTTTGCCGCGTCGCGGTCGCGGCAATCGCGCTGGTGCTCATGGCCGGCGTGGGGGTCGGCGCCTGGCAGGCATGGCAGCACCTGGGGAGAGATCGCCAAGACTTCCTCGTGATCGGCGACCCCATCGAGCCCACCACGGGGCCCGAGCAGGTGACGCCTCCGTTCACGTACGAAGGCTCCCGGTCGATCTCCGAACTCAAGCTGAGCGAGATCTGGGCTCAAGCGGCCGCCACCTTCAACATCGACCCGAGCCAAGCTCGGCTTCAGACGCTGTACCTGTGTTGGGATCGCGACGGTCTGCTTTCTCAGTTCATGCTCGACGTGATCACGCCCGACGGGACCATGGTGATGTTGACGGCGGGTGGGCTCCTCTGGGAGGGCCACGGCTTCAGCATCGAGGGCTGGACCCAGCACGAATTCAACACCTTCCGCATTAGTCCCTTTGAGCAGACCCTGCCTGCCCTACCGGCCGACCAAGTCCTCGCCAGTATCGATAGCGTCGGGCTCGCGGCGATCGCGGGGCAGACAGGGGTCAACCTCGAGGTCACCGCCGAGCGCGAAGACGCCTTCGACCCCGGAATGCGGGGCGTGGAGATCGCCGAGAAGCGCCTCGTGTGGTCATTCACAGCCGGTATTGCGCAAGACCCCCTCGCCCTAGCGGCCGGAGGTAGCGACATTGTGGGCGTCTCAGGCGGAAACATGGCTGCTCTCGAAGGCAACGACCTGACTTCCGCTTTGGAGCGTGCGAGCCAATGGTGCACCCTCCAATTGGCCTGGGCATGGAAAGCCGCCTATGCGCCTGAACCAGAAGGGCCTCACGAAACGACGACCGGTGGCGTCAACGAGTTCGGCACTCCGGCCGCCTATGTAGCAGTCGGCCCGCTCTCGACCGGGCAGGCCGGCGAAGGCGAGATAGTCGAGGCCGAACCCATCGACGCTCGACTCGATGGTCTGGCGTTCGTGAACGCCGACGGCCGCATCGCGCGCATCACCGGCGGCTCGGTGGATGAGATCGAAGGGACGACGTCGTGCGGCACAGGCGTGTCGTATTCTCTGGGCCATGACTGGCTGGTCTACAGCCCCGTGGAGCCATATGGCCCCGTGGGCATCGACGCGGTTCCCGCCGGAGACTCCGGAGAGACTCGGAGATTGCTCACCCACGAATCATCCAACACCGTCGTGAACGTCCGCTATGACGAGCGCGTGAGCCGAGTCTGGTTCGCCCTCTATGAGGACGGGGACACGTACTCACTCTGGACGACCAAGCCTCAGACGTCCGACCCGGTAGACAATCTTCTGATGCAGGGCGCCACGACCGACGACCCCGAAATGGCGCCGGTCTCTGTCCCACTGAACCACGACTGCAGGGGCGACTTCGCCGTAGCCCCCGACGGGTCGACCGTCGTCTACCTGGGCCTCTGGGAGTCTCCGGTCAAGGCATTCCTCCGCACACAAGAGGGTGAGACTCAGCTTCCTCTGGGGTTGGCGACCGCCTACAGCCCGGTCTTTTCACCCGATGGCAGCAAGATCTGTTTCGTCGGCTCCAAAGAGGCCGCCGGTGAGACCAGCCTGTGGATCTACGACCTTCAGACCGATGAGTGCACAAAGCTAGAGGCCACAGAAGGCCTGGCGCCGACCTACCCGGTCTTCTCGCCCGACGGACAGCAGATAGCTTTCCGCAACTGGGAACTGAGAGACCTGTGGACTGTCGATGTGGATAGCGAGAGCCTCACGCGCTACGCGCTGCAGGTAGGCCAGACGCCCATCGCCTGGTAGACCACCGGGGGGAGCGTGGCGGCCACCGCAAACGCGGTGGCCGCCACCGTTGCGTATACCGGCCGAGACGTCACCAGACGTCGCCACGCCTAGCATCATCAACCCACCCGACTCGCCCTCTACCGGTAGTTGCGCCCCTTGAGAATGCGCCCCAGGATGGGGCCTCCGTCCGCCAAAGCGAGAGCGTTGATGCGGTCGCCGGCCTGGAGCCTTGTCTCCCCGCGTGCAACCATGGTCGTATCGCCCCTGATGATCGACACAATGACCGATGTAGCCGGCGGGTTGAGATCGCGCAAGGTTCGGCCCACCGCGGGATCGCCTTCCTCTAGAACGACCTCGAACGGACGCAGGCCGAACACGTGCTCCGCCCGACGCCGTTCGAAACTCACCCTGTGCCGGTCGCGCTTAGAGATGGCCGTGCCGTAGGCTCGGATGATGTCCTCACGCCGCAGGAGCCCTACGGGGATTTTGGGCTGTTCGCGCGCGACCACTGGTATGTAGCCCACCTCGAGCATCCCCGCCTGTTTGACCACCTCGTCGATGGTCTCGTCCGAGTATGCGGTCACCACCTCCCGCGAGCAGATGTCCTTGGCGGTGCCCGAGTCGATGCCCACGACGAGCGCCCGCTCCAGATCGCCCTGCGTGACCACCCCTTTTAGCAGACCGTCGGCAGCCAGCACCATTGCGCCGCGGTGCCCGGTCTCCTGGAAGTATCGTTGCAGAGCCACGAGCGACATGCTCGGCTCGACGACCCCAGCCTTGTCCATGGGGGTCATCGCCTCGCCCACCCCGATGGCATGGAGCCGGCCGGCGCGATGCCCCAAGAAATCTATGCCCCGCTTGACCAGCTTGAGGGTGTAGATGCTCTCCGGCTCCATTCGGGCCGCCAGGAGAGTGGAGATGACCGTGGCGAACATGAGGGGCAGCATTATCTTGTAGTCCAAAGTCAACTCGAACAGGATGACAATAGCCGTGACGGGAGCCCGAGCCGCACCGGCGAACACGGCGGCCATCCCCACGGTGGCATAGGCGCCACTGGTGGCCGTGACGCTGGGGAACAACGAGTGCATGATCCTTCCGTAGGCACTGCCCATCATCGATCCGATGAAGAGAGCAGGAGCGAACACTCCTCCGGAGAAACCCGACCCCAGAGTCAGAGAGGTGGCGACGATCCGCGCAAAGATGAGAAGCACCACCAGCCCGAAGCTGAACTGACCGATGAGGACGCTATCCATGGCCGCGAAGCCGGTCCCCAGGACCTGGGGCAGGAAGTAACCCAGCAGCCCGATCGCCAGGCCGGCGATGGGCGGTTTCATCCAGTTGGGTATGGTCCACTTGTCGAACATCGCCTCTGAGAAGTAGAGCGTGCGCACGAAGAGCAGCGCTACGAAAGCAGCCACTATCCCGAGGCCGAGGTACATGAACAGCTCCCAATTACTCACGAGATCGTAAGCGGGCACATGGAATGACGGATAGTCACCCAGGAACAGCCGGCTCACCACACTGGCCGAGACCGAGGCGAACACCATGCTGCTCACCGCCCCGACGCTGAACTCGCCCACAAGCACCTCGAGCGTGAACATCACCCCGGCGATGGGCGCGTTGAAAGTAGCAGCGATACCTCCCGCGGCGCCGGCGCCGACTAGGGCGAGAATCCGCGGCCTACTGATCTTGAGCCATTGCCCGAGAGTGGAACCGACGGCCGCCCCGATCTGGACAATCGGGCCTTCTCGTCCCGCCGAGCCCCCCGACCCGATGGTAATGGCCGAAGCTACGGTCTTCACGAGGATCACCATGGGTCGTATGCGGCCTCCCCGGGTCTCCATGGCGATCATGACCTCAGGGACGCCGTGGCCCCGGGCCTCGGGAGCCAAGAAATGCACAAGAGGTCCCACGATCAACCCGCCGAGCACCGGAAGCACCAACACGTACCATCCGCCCAGGCCCGAGAAGGCCTTCGCACCTTCATCGAAGAACAGGCGCTGGCAGAGGGAGATGATCTCGATGAAGGCGACCGCGCCCAAGCCTGTGACAGCACCGACCACAGCGGCAAGCACCGCTGTACCGGGCACGTCTGAAGACCAGAAGCTCTTGACGAGACGACGCTGCCTGTCTAGGGTCGCCCGTCGGCCGACGGCGAGCCTTAGCTTCTCTTGTTCTGTTTGGTCGCTTGTCATGCGAAACGCTCGGTGTCTGTGCTCCCGGACGCGGTTGCCAGTGGGCAACCGCAAAAAGGGCATGGGGTAGAAACAACGTTAGAGACTAGCCCACTCCGGTGCCCGCGACAACCGCTTCCACGGACCGGCGGCGATACCCCCGCCGGCGGCGCCCTTCGCGTCGGCCACGACGCGGCTGGTGACCCCCTAAGCCCTGGCCACCTCGATCATCACCGACAGCCCGTTCACCTTCAGCGACTCACGGTAGGTGCCGGACGGCGCGTCGCCCGGCGCCGCCGGGTCACCGTCGTCGTCGCCCGATGCCGCCGGGCCGTCGCCGGTCTCACTCATTTCCAAGCTCAGCGCCAGCGTCTCCTTCTGCACCCACTCTCCGTGAACGGTCAGCATCTCAGCGACCTCGGGCGGTCCGATCAAGCGCACGTTGATACGGTCGTCAATCTGAAACTCGGCAGCTTTGCGAGTGTTTTGGATGTGATGCACCAGCTCCCGGGCCAGACCTTCGCGCACCAACTCCGGCGACAGCACAGTCGAGAGGGCAACTGCCACTCCACCTTCGCGCTCCACCTTGTACCCCTCGCGCTCGTGGGTCTCGACGGCGAAGTCCTCGGGAGTGAACTCGTACTCATGGCCGTCCACCACCACCGGCACCGAGCGACCGCCGGCCAGGAGGTCGCCGGTCTCGTCGGCGGGTAGAGCCTCCACCGCCTGAGCCACCGCCGGCATGTTCTTGCCGAACTTGGGTCCCAGAGTCCGGTAGTTGGGCTTGACGACGTAGCTCACCAACTCGCTCGCCGACTCCACGTACTCGACACCCTTGACGTTGAGCTCCTCGGACACTACGGCGGAGAGACTCTCCACGGCGGCGCGTTCCCTCTCAGTGCAGGCCACCACGACCTTCTCCACCGGCTGGCGCGTCTTGATCTGCGCCGCGTTACGGGCGGCGCGCCCAAGGTTGACCACTCTGCGGGCGACAGCCATGCGGAACGAAAGATCCTCGTCCATGAGGGCTTCGTCGGCGATGGGCCAATCGCACAGATGCACCGATACCGGCGCATATTTAGGCTGCTGAAAAACGGAGTCCCGGCCACCAGAACACCCTGTGCGGCGCGATACGTCGTCCTCAGTCGCGGCAATAGCGCTGCTATTGCCGCTCCCTGCGTCCTTGTCTTGCGCGTGCCCATCGTGCCCTGGCGGCGAAACGCCGTCTTCCAGCAGCCTCCCAGGGGAACGTTCAGCCACCAGATTTTGATAAAGCTCTTCAGCCAGAAACGGCGTAAAAGGTGCGAGCAACTTGCTGAGGGTCGCCAGGCACTCGTTCAGGGTGAGGTAGGCGGCGATCTTGTCGGCGTCGGCCTCACTTTTCCAGAAGCGCCGGCGGCTGCGGCGCACATACCAGTTGGACAGCTCGTCCACGAAGTCGGCGATGGCCCGGCCGGCCGAGAACGCGTCGTACTGGTCGAGCTCGTCGGTGACCTTCTGCACCAGCAGATGAAGGTCGCCCAGTATCCAGCGGTCCATGAGCGTGCGGTCGTCCACCGGCACCTGGTGCTGAGCCGGGTCGAAGCCGTCGATATTGGCGTAGAGCGTGTAAAAGGAATAGGTGTTCCAGAGGGTGAGGATGAACTTGCGGATCACCTCGTCGACGTTCTCCGGCCCGAACCGGCGCGCGAACCAGGGAGAACTCACCGTGAACAGGTACCAGCGCAACGCGTCGGCGCCCTGCTTGTCCAAGATGCTCCAAGGATCGACCACGTTACCCAGGCGCTTGGACATCTTACGACCGTCATTGTCCAAGATGTGCCCCAAGCAGAGCACGTTGCGGTAGCAGGTCTGGCCGGTCAGCAAAGCGCTGATGGCCAGCAGGCTGTAGAACCATCCCCGGGTCTGGTCGATAGCCTCGCAGATGAAGTCGGCAGGGAAGCGCCGCTCCCACAGTTCACGGTTCTCGAAGGGGTAGTGCCACTGCGCCACCGGCATTGCTCCTGAGTCGAACCAGGCGTCTATGACCGAGGCCAGCCGAGTCGCGGTCGCGCCGCACTCCGGGCAGGCGAAGGTGACCTCGTCAACATAGGGCCGGTGCAGCTCCAGGGCGGAGAGATCGCGGCCGGCCTTCTCGCTAAGCTCCGCCCGCGAGCCGATCACCGTGTCGTGCCCGTTCTCGCACCGCCACACCGGCAGCGGCGTGCCCCAATAGCGGTCGCGCGACAGCGACCAGTCGATGTTGTTTTCCAGCCACTTGCCAAAGCGACCGTGCTTGAGGTGTTCGGGATACCAGGTCACCTCTTCGTTGGCGGCCAGCACCTCGTCCTTGCGGGCGGTGGTGCGCACATACCACGAAGACTTGGCGTAGTAGATAAGAGGCGTGTCGCAGCGCCAGCAATGCGGATAGTTGTGCTCGTAGGGCCGGCGGGCAAACAGCAGCCCCCGCGACTCCAGTTCGTCCATGATGCCGGCGTCGGCGTCTTTGACGAACACCCCGGCCCAGGGCGTGATCTCCGCCGTGAACCGACCTTCCAAGTCCACCGGCATTATCACCGGGAGGTCGTTGGCCTGCCCAACCAGCATGTCGTCGGCACCGAATGCGGGCGCGATGTGAACGATGCCGGTGCCCTCGTCGGTGGCCACATACTCGGCGGCGACAACGCGCCAGGCAGGCTTGTCAGGAGTGACGAAGTCGTAAGGCGCCTTGTATTCGCGGCCCACCAGGTGCGAACCCGAGAAGGTCTCTTCGACCACGGCTTCCGGCCCCAGGACGGCGGCCACCAAGTCGGCGGCCAGTATCAGATGCTCGTCGCCCAGCCGCGCCTTCGCGTACTCGATGTCGGCGCCCACGGCCGCGGCCACGTTGGAGATCAGGGTCCAAGGCGTAGTGGTCCATACCAGCAGGCTGAGGGACTCTCCGGCCGTGACCAGGGGGAAGCGTACGAACACCGAGGGGTCGGTGACCATCACGTACCCTGCGGCCACCTCGTGCGACGACAGCGCCGTACCGCAACGCGGGCAATAGGGCACCACTTTGTAGCCCTCGTAGAGCAGCCCCTGCTTTGAGAACTCGGAGAGGATCCACCAGACGGACTCGATGTACTCGTTGGTCATGGTCATGTAGGGGTCGGATAGATCAAGCCACATGCCGATGCGCTCGGTCATGCGGTTCCAGTCGTCCACGTAGGCGGTCACCGATTCCCGGCACTGGCGGTTGAACTCCGCCACACCGTATTCCTCGATCTGCTCCTTGTGGTCGAAACCCAGACGCTTCTCGATCTCCAGCTCTACGGGCAGCCCGTGACAGTCCCAGCCTGCCTTGCGCCCCACGTGGTACCCCTGCATGGTCTTGTAGCGTGGGTAGACGTCTTTGAACACCCGGGCCAGCACGTGGTGAACCCCAGGCTTGCCGTTGGCCGTGGGCGGGCCTTCGTAGAACACCCATTCCGGCCTGCCGGAGCGCTTCTCCATGCTCTGTTCAAAAATGCGCCGCTCTTTCCACCAACCAAGGATCCGCTCCTCCAGAGCGGGGAAGCTTTGTCCCGTATCCACTGCTCGATACCGGCCTGCCATTGATCCTCCTAGTCGGTGAGGCCCACACACGGCGTCGCGCCCATCTCGGCGCCTACGCCGGCGCCGTCCTTCATGCGCCGCTTCTGCCCTACAAAAACAAATACGCCCCGCCCCGCGCTACGCCTGCCAAAGGACGAGGCCTCGCCGCCAGGGCACGATGGCCGAGTGCGAGAGAAGGACGCAGGAAGCAAGCGTAGCAGAGCTACGGTCGCGACCGAGGACGCCCTATCGCGCCGACCAGTGCGTTCTGGTGGCCGAGGTTTCGTTCTTTGGCGGGTGCTCAACCTGCTGGTGTCACTCACCCGCGAGGTCGCCTGCTCCGCGACTGTTCTTCGCGGAACCGGAGCGCATAGGGACGGGACGTTGCCCGCGGTACCACCCTACTTGGCCGCGCGCCGCCGCGCCGAAGGCGCTGCTGCGCTGCTGCCGGTGCCACCGCTCTTCCGCGGCGCCGCCCGGCGCGACCCACTCAGTGGACGCTCCAGCCCTTGCGGCTGCTACGTCCCCCTTCTGTGACGGGAAGGACCCGGCCGGATCTACTGAGAAGGGCCGCATAGGAACCCGTCCGTTCGACCGGCGGCTCGGGGATGATCTTCGGACACCGATTCCCGCCGGGCTCACACCATCCCCGGCTCGCTTGGGAGAAGAGCGACGCCTACTCGTTCCCGTCATCGCCTTTGTGCTGAAGCAGTCTAGATGCCCCCCTGGGAAACTTCAAGCGGACCCGATTGAGCCGGTTCACCGCCCCGATGCGCACGGTCAGGGCCACGAGGGCTCCCCAGCGGCCGACTCCAAACCATGCTCTCCGTCCATTTCGCTCCACCGAGTCGACTATCCCCAAGATCTGGCCCGCCGGATGCTCGCCGTTCGCCACGGTAGTGTTGTCGCCTCGGAGCAGAAACAACTCGCCCCGCCTGCGCACCACCCGGTGCACAAGCAGACCGCCTCCCGGCATACCCCGGATGGCCACAACATCACCCAGATTAGGCTCCGACCCGACCAGCGGCCGCAACTGCACCACGTCTCCCGGCCGGATGAAGGGCAGCATGCTGCGCCCATCTACCGGGAAGCGGACCTCCGCGCCCGATTCGAGGGTCGACTCTACCAGCGCGGCCAGAACCTGGCCCGAAGGCACCGCATCGCCGGGCGCGTTCATGCGGACGCGCCCGCCTCCGCCCAGGACCGGCCCATGAGCAGGTCCACCACCTCCGAATCAGCCCGGAAGCGCAGGTCGTAGCAAGGGAAGGTCTCCACCGCCCGGGCGCACGTCTCCAGCACGAGGTTGCCCCGCACCCGGTCGTACCAGGGGCAAGACACCACCGGCATAAGCCGGCGCATGGCCGTGCCGACAGGAAGCGACACCAGTTCAGTCTGGTCGGCCTTGACGAGGAAGAGCAGCGCCCCCAGCGGGGCGCAAACGTTCTGAGCCACGCCGGCGTCGCCGGGCCAGGGAGTTCCCCATATCTCGGCCTGCTTTCGTGCGCCCTCAGACTCTGAGATGCCGCCCGCCCCCTCCCCCCACATGATCACCCGATCGTCGCTCAGCAGATACTCGGTGTGCCCGGCCGCCATGAACAGCCGACAGAGCGTGGACTTGCCCGCTCCGGAGACGCCCGGAAACACTAGGGCCTTTCCTTGGATCACGGCAGCCGCCGCGTGCACGATCACCCCTCCTCGCAAGGCTAGGTGGTTCATCATCAGCAGCTGGTCGAGCGGATAGCGCACCGGGTCGGCAAGCTGCCCGGCCGGCGGCGGCGAAGAAGTCTCCTCCAGAGGAGCGTGAACCACCACCCGAGTTGTCTCGGAGTTAGACCTAGCAACCATGCTGAAGTTGCCCTCGCCGTCTCCAAAGAGATTGAGCCGGTAGCCTTCATCTTCGATCTGCGCCATCCACTCCCCGCCGGTGTCGAAATACTCGGGAGAGGGGTTGGCAGGAGCGGGATAATCCAGCACCTCGATATCTATGGTCGAGGAATCGGGAGCGCGAGAGTCGGACGCGACCTGGAAGGGGAGATAGCAGGGGTCGCCCAGGTCGACCAGCTCAAGATCAGAGCGGGCGCGCAGCTTGACGCCGGCGACGCTGAGCGTTCGGACGGCTAGGAACCCCACGACGAGCACGGAGAGATACCGCAGCAACCGCCCAGAGGGGCGACACCGGTACGGTTGATGCTGACCTGGCTCTTGCAGCCCACGCCGAGCACCTGGTCGGCCTCAAGCCCGATGCGACCCAACAGAGGCGGGCTGTAAGGCCTCCTGCCGGACTCTCGTCCGGGCGAATCCTGCTGGCGAGATGAACCATCAGCGTGCATACTCGACCTCCGGTCTCTTCCGCACGACCGTCCGATACCTGGTCTCTCCCAACTTGCACACATACCTTGCCGGTTCGCTTGGAGAGCCCTGCTCAAGCGCGAACAACGCAGGACAGTAGCCGCATACCCGAAGGTGGGGACAATCGGCGCATTCGTCCACCTTATCCGATGTCACCTGGTCGGTCGCGGTCACCACCGAACCCCAAGCCTCGGCGAAACCTAGGCTGCCCACATTGTACCCCAGGTCCCGACTCATCAGACATGGACGCATGATCCCCTGCGGATCAAGGTGGAATCCCACCGCCCCGGCCCCACAGCGGTACAGGCGGCCGTTGGACGTGTCCTTCGACATACAGGGACCGCCGTGGCCCTCTAGAAATTCCGCGGTTTTTGCCCGGCGCCCGGGACTCCTCAACTCCGCCGCCACCGCCTGATCGGGCTCGACCCGCTGAGTTAGAGGGGCACGGTTACCGTCCAAGCGCGGTGTGACCAGAGGATCCAGCCTGAAGCGCAGACCTAACTGCTCGGCGAAGGCCTCCATGGCGGGAACATCCTCGACGTTCTCCTTGAGGATCATCGTCTTCAGACCCACCCTGACCCCGCGCTCCAGCATCTTCTCGATCCTCCGCTGCACCCGCAGATACGCGTTGGCGACCCGGGTGACCCTTTGATAGGTCACCTCGCTCGCTCCGTAGAGGCTCACTTCCACAAGGTGAGGCGGGTACTCGGCGAAAACCTCGAGGTGGGCCGGCCCAACCAGACTCCCATTGGTGTAGACCGTGATGACGAATCCCATCTGGGCCGCCGCTGCGTATATGTCGACGAAGTCATCACGCAAAAGAGGCTCGCCGCCGGAGAGCAGCAGAAATAGGCAGCCCTTCTCGGCGGCCGCGGCCAGCATGGTGAGAATCTCGCCCTTGCTCAGTTCGCCCGCCTGCGAGCAGGGTTGAGCGACTAAATGGGCCGCATAGCAGTGACGGCACCGGAAATTGCATCGATAGGTGAGATCGACCGCCCCGCTCACGGGCACGCGGTCCCGGTACGCCTTCCGGGCGATCAGATCCACGTATTCAGACGAACCCAGGTCTAGTTGAACACCGCAGTCCACGTTCAGGCCTCCGCCGGTTGAGTAGCTTCTTCGACTAGACCCGCCTCTTGGAGTTGCTCGACGAAGGCCAGGGCATCGCTTCGAGCCTGTTCCTCTTCTACCTCAAACTCAGACACCAGACCGACCGCCAAATCGTCGAAGGAATGCCGGCCGTCCAGACGCTCCCAGATGAAACGCCCAGTCTCACTCAGCACGAACAACTCCTGCAGATCGGCAAGGCGGCCTCGGATAGGCACCAGGAACACTTCCCCGGCCACCTGACGTTGCACCACGTCACCCACTCGACGAAGTAACGACTCTCCCACGAGACTCACCAGCTCCGGCGCTTCACCAGGATACCCGCAACGCGGGATCACCAAGAAGATTGTATGTCAGCAACAGCGGAGCCGGCACAGCCTCAGCGGCGGCCTGGCCCATAGCCGCCCGGATGACGTCGCCCAGCACCACTTCGTTCTCGGGCCCAAACATCAGTTCGGCAAAGATCGCGCCCAACCTCGCCGAAGCGATGCTGTCTTCCATGGCCGCGGGCGCCCATACCCCTATGGCGCCGGCGCCCTGCTGTTTAACCAGGGTCTCGCCAAGACCATCGTAGCCGGGAAGCCCATACTGCCCCACTTTGCAGGTGAACGCGGTCACCAGTGAAAGCTTCACTCCGGACGGCAGACCGGCGACGTCGGCGCTCGTAAGGAGTGCCTCGTCGGCCATCTGATCCTCGCCGCCGTGGCCCATGAAGTTGACCAACAGCGTACCATTGCCCAGAGCATCCAAGAGCGCCGGACGAACCTGCTCCGCGGGGAGAAGATCAAGGTAGGCTTTGGAGACCTGCAGCGAAGAAGGCAGTCCTACGGCGATTGTCTCGCTGTCGGCCGAGAAGTTGCCCCCCCCGTCCTGGTCATCGGCGGCGAGCAGCACTTTCGAGTCACCGCCGGCTCCGCCGGCAGCCTCATAGGCTTCGATCTCCGCCCGAGCGGCGTCAAGATCGCCCGGCACAAGCGCGGGGATCCTACCGATGGCCACATCGGGCACGCCATCGCCGCCCACTACGTCGGCAAGCCGAACGTCAGAGGGAACCAAGCCGAACTCAGTGTCAACCAGAAGCGGCGGCACTATGGAGTCGCCCGCGCCCACGTTGTTCTTATAGTCATAGCTGCCTTCGCCGGCCAAGACAACGTACCGGGGAGCAGGGGCCCAGGACGCCAGTGCGTACTTGATGAAGCTCCTGATGGCGTACGGACTCTTTACTCCGCTGTTGAACTCATCGTAGATCTGGGTGGTAGTCACCACAGCCGTCCTGAGTCCCTGGCCCGACCGGTAGGCCGCAAGGCGACCGGCAGCTTCAGCGAACTCCGGAGCGGTTATCAAGATGTATTCGGCCCCGCGTCCCGAGTCCCGCAGGCTCGAGCCCTGAGTCGCCGTAATGGCATCAGGGCGCATAGCTCCAGCGGCGGTCACAACCAGATACTGGCGGCTCTTGGCGGCAGCGAACTTGACCCAAGCGGCCCCGGCCTCGCCACCCGAACCCGCGAGCGAAACGAGTGCGGGAGTGAGCGGCTTGGCCAGATCGAGCACCCAGGCCTCCGCGGCGCTGAGCCCTGTTACTTCGACCAGACCCGTGGACGGCGCCTTGAAGAGCAAGCGATCGTCCACAGCGCTGGTGGAGCGCAGATAACTGATGTCAAAGGAGTCGACCCCGAACATGCTATGGCCGATTCCGCCATCTAACACTGCCGTCACCACGATCTCGTTCGCTCCGGCCAGCAGCACCCCGGCCGGTATGTCAAGGGTCGCTCTATGAACCGTTGTGCCCATCCATCGCTCGTCGCCCAGACCGGTGCCGTTCAGCGCGATAGCGGCGTGATGCTCGCCCGTCTGACCAGTCGTTGTAAGCCCTCTAAGCACCACGTCAAGCTGCAACCCAGCCTGCGCGCCTTCAGCTGCTTCGAAGACGAAGGTCTTCGTCGCCATGGGAGCGAAGCCGGCGACCATGTAGCTCCACAGCCAGAAGTCGCCATCGACCTGATGGAACTGCTCGGTGATAGGCAGGGCGTCATCCTCCGCATGGACCAGCTCGACGTATTGCGTCTGGCCGATGGCACTTGTGACCACCGTCTTGGCTGCCGACATCAACGTTCCCCTGCCCACCGCCAGCCAATAGACGTTTTGGGAGGCATACACGCTATCCAGGGCTTGGCCATAGAAGAACAGAGCCGAGCCGTCACTGGCTGGAAGATAGGCCACAGTGCGGCCTCGATTGGTGATATTGACACCTTTTGTGCGGAGGAGTTGACGTGCCCGCTGTTCGGTCACGCCAAGACCGCCCACGAGGTCCGCGGCCTCTACTCGGTAGAGGCCCGAAGCCGTCACTTCGATCCGCAGTCTGTCCCCGGCCACGGCTTCCACCAGCACCGACTCGCTCACCACATCTCGCGAAACAGCTTCGTGTGACTGCGCCTGCTTGGGTGCCCGCGCCACCTCATTGCCGCGGGCCAATTCGTCAGCGGCCTCTCCGGCAGGCAGAGGTCCCGTCGCCGTCACTTCGTATGGTCCGTAGATGCGCTCGGCACCCGACATCTCCACTTCCACCAGACGGTAGGTCAGAGCCTGCCCGGCTGCGCCTCCGCGGTCCAGCAGGCTGTAGGAGCCGCCCGCGGACGATTCCAGAAGTGCCGGGACGAGTGCTCTGTTCACTCTCGACCACCGGCCGGTCTTAATGTCCAGCCGCTCCACGAAGAAACCGGCCGTGTTGGCCTCGCTCGCGGTCCCCCAGGTCACAACCACCCCTCCCTTGGCGGTGTGGGCTTCAAATTCACTCACAACCACCACTGTCGGGGAAGTCCTGTATAGACCGGCATCCATGTCGCGAAGTCGTTCCCCCCCGTGTAAGGTCACAACGTCGGTTCGGCCGGTGCTTGGATCGGGATCACTGTCCTTGGCGTCGTCGCCCCCTTGATCTTTCGGCGAAAACACGGTGCCGTCGGGAAGCGTGAACTGGACTCTGTAGTCTCCGGGAGGCAAGCCAGTGAACTCGTAGAAACCGTGTTCGTCGGTCCACATGAGCATCGGATCGCCGTTGACGTAGTACAGGTTGTCTCCCGCGCCGTTGAGAAGCCGCACGGGGACGCCCTCAATGACGGGTTCGTAGGCATCTTGGATGCCGTCCATGTCGTCGTCGTGCCACACGTAGTCGCCGATACGGCCTTTGAGGAACACCTTGTCCTCAACCGGGTCAGTCCATCCTAGTGCCCGCGCCGTCCCATTGTTGTATATGGCCAGGGTGCCCGGAGTCAATTGGGCGTAATCATCGATGATCACCCGGAAGGTCACGGTGACGTCGTGGCCCGGCATGAGAGTGCCTACGTTATAGCCGCCTTCGTCCAGGGGATAGGGCGTTCCAGACGTGTTGTCAGGAATGTGGGTCGTCCCTATGTAGGTGCTCTGAGGCACATAAGTGGTATCGGCCGGGATAGTGTCCGAAACGACGACATCGGGCACCGGGATGCGGCTGACGTTATACACCGCGATGGGCCAGACTATTTCGTCCCCCGGACTGATGTACCCGTCGCCGTCGAGGTCACCCGAATACCCGTTGGCAGGGTTGTCGTCGTCGTCGTAGAGCAGGCCGTCTTTACCGGCCGTGAATTCCGGCATGGGCGGCACGCTCGTGCCCACATCCAGACCGGGCGCTCCGGCTTCAGAGGTCTGCGGGTCCTGCCCCCATGCCACCGCCAACTTGACAGAAGAGTCCAGGGTGTAGAGGAGCAGCCCCGTCTGATCGTTCTTGGCGACGATCGGGTTGATGGGAACAGCCCCGATGGCCCAGGGATAGCTCGTATCCGAGGTCCAACTCATCGTGGTCGTGCTCCCGGTCGCGGTCTCGATGCTGCCCGCCCCTACTAGGCGGCGGTCGGAGTTGTTCTGTTCGGTGCGGGAGAACTGCTGCCACAACTCCGCCTGACCGAGACCGACGGTTAACGCACTCGGGCTGTTTCGGCCAACGCTCATAGCAGCCACGGCATCGTACACGACCTGCCCCGCGGTGGTGGCCGCGACCACACTCTGGGTGGTGAGGGTATCGGTGCTCCTAGACTCGGAGACGTAGGTGCCCAGAGCCGAGACCAGGCCGCCGGACACGTTGACCCCGCTGAAGGTCGTCACGCCCACCGAGAAAGTGCGAGTGCCACCCAGGGTCACTACCACGTTCGCCGTGCCCGGTGTCGGATTGGCCAGAGCCCAGATTTCTGTCTGAGGCCGGGCGTTGGGTCTTCCGGCTCCACCTTCGGGGGCCATGACCCTTCCGACGAGACTCAGGCCTGTGCCTCCGTACGTCACCGCTGCGTTGTATTGGTTGTCCGCATCGTTGCCTATGGCAACCGAAACCAGCATGAGTCGGTTGGGGAGAGAGCCGGTCGTGTGCGAGACCGACAGTGACGTCGCCGTAGCACCATCGGCGCCGGTGCTGCGCGAACTGGTGGCGTCAACGGCCATCCCCCGGACGTACACCCTTGCCTGCTCCAATTCCTTCAGACTGTAGGCGGCGTCGTATCCATTGCCGCTCGGGTCGGTCAACGCGCCGGTCGTCGGATCGGCGTCATAGTCCACGTACACGGTGGTCGCGGTGTCACCGTTGCCGACCGGCGTGACCCAGATGGGGTTGCCGTTTTCGGTCGGGTTGGTGGGAGAGTTCGGATCGCGACCGATGCCCAGGCCCACCAGAGCCTCAGTGGTCAGCATGGTGCTGGGAATCATGGTGTAGCTCCAGTCCCAGGCCTGGTTGTAGTCGACGGATGTGCCCGCCGCATCGGTGGTCGAAAAGGCATAGAAGGGGGCGCCAGAGCTATAGAAGCTCGAACCGGTGCCGTCGGTCGCGTTCTCCAGGATCTGTTTGTACACTCCGCCGGCCGGGACCGTGACGGCACTGGTGATCCTCACTCCCGATGTGTTCCGGCGCTGATACGTCACGCTGATGGAGCTGGTCCCGGGGTTGTAGAGCCAGACCACCGTCCGCTCGTCTCCGGCGTTGGTGGTGACGTTGGGGGTGGAGACCGGAGTGTAGTAGCGACTCGCCCACATGTCCGTCGGGATCAGGGCCGAGTCACGGCTCTCGTAGTTGGAGGCGACATCGCCCGTCAGGATGTCCACCTGCACCGGCTTGTCTGAGGTCACATGACCGCCCACTGAGATGTTGGCTACATACGTGCTGTCGCCCTCGTCGAGAGTCAGGGTGGTCTCAAAGGTCCCGTCGCCGCCGGCGTCGATGCGCACCGTGGTCGCGTCCTGACCGGCCATGATCGAGAGAGCTGTGTACTCGAACATCTGGTAGTCGACGTTGTCGGCCAGGTTCACGCCCACCGGAGCGCGATAGTCGGTGCCCCAGTTGTTGGTGTCGAACACCTCCACACACCCGGCGAAGAGGGTACCGGTCGCCCCAGCCCAGCTTGTGCGGGTCATGGCGATGGTCTTGGTGGCCGCCACCTTGTCGCCGCCGTCGAAGTCGATCACCGTCTGCCGCGTGGTGGTGGTGACGTCGTTGTGCAGGTCGATCAGATCCCCGGCGTTAATGACGTCGCTGGGGATGCCGGGGGGAGCACCGTTGGCCGGGTTACCGTCGCCCCAGATCTGCGTGCCGTCTAGGTTACCGGTGCTATAGGTGTCCAGCGTGTTGGCTATATCGACGTCGTAGCCGTTCTCCCACTGGTCATAGTAGATGATCGTGCCGTCGGCTACCGCCGTGATGGTGACGTAACCCGTGATGGGTTCGGTCGGCGCGTCGCTCGGCCCCCCGTTCTCCACCGCCCTAAAGAAGGTCAGCAACTCGTTCTCGGGCAAAGGAACATAGAAGAACTGCACCGGCATGGCCTGCACGCTCGAGGCCAGCCCCAGTGCCAACGCAATCGCCAGGATCAGGCCGCAGACAAGAGCGACACCCTTCCGGGCGGCCGCCCTAGACGGGGGAAAGCGACGTATTCCGCTGTCACTCCGTGATTCTGCCCAACCTCGCATGGTCCCTCCCTTGTCCAAGGCTCCCCCAAGCCTGACGATCCGTGCACAGATACTTCTATTTGGAGCGTTATCGGCCAACACTTCGTTTACTTAAGCATTTCCGCGCAACCGGCCCACCGGAAGTCACGAATACCTACCTATTCAAGGACAGATACGCCCCCCATCCAGGTAACCCTGCCCGGCACCGGCTTCGGCCTCTCGCAGCCGCGGCCACAGTCTGGCGCTCCGCTCCCCGTCGCGGTACCCTTACGGGCAGCACGGTTACGCCGTCGCAGCATCGATTGCAAGGAGTGGCCGTGTCAGAACCATCCGCGAACAAAGGGGCCTTCTTCAAGCGCAGAGTGCCACTGAAGGGTGTCTTGGCACTGGTCGCCGCGATGTTGGTCATTATGGTCGCTATCGTGGTCGTCCTGGTTCTGGTGGATCACGATAGGGATGAGGCACGCCGGTTGGCTGCCGCCGCCGCGACCACCAGCACGGTCATGACGTCGCCTTACGACTTCTCCGAACTGCCTGACAATACCAACCTGGAAGCGCTGGAGAACGCCACGATGGTCAGTATCTGGATCGCCGACGGCCATGACGCTCCTACCGGTTATGGCCTCAGTTCCGATCTTCCCGCCGCGCAGGCCCTGAGCGCGGCTATCCGCCATGCTGACGAGTTGGGCTCCGACGAGGCCGCGCCGCTCACGGCAGCTTTTGCCGATGCGGCAGCCGCGGGCGAGGCGGCCACCTCCACCATCACGTTTCTCTTTGCCGATCGCGGCACTCTCACTTTCTTCCTCGACCTCGACCAGGGAGTCGTGGCCCGGGGAGAGCGTGTTTGGCGCGCGGTCGGAGACCTCCGAGCTTTGCTGGACGTCGCCCTGGCGGGAAACCAGTAGCTTGGCGCCGCCGTCCAAGCTCTGTCGAGGCAACACCTACTCCGGGACCCTACGCGACCGCCGGAAGGGTACAATCTCCATGGACATCTTCGCGGCTCAGTGTCGCGGCCTCGAAGTGATTGCGCTCAAGACCGCCGGGTATCGGCTCACGGGATTGGAGGGGCATCATGCCCGACAGGCTCTACGGCCCGCTCGATCAGATCGCCGGGTCGACTAGGACAGTGGAAGGCGCCCCAGCGACTAGAGCCGGCCACGCCGCAGAGGCGGCGGGCAGAGCGCATGCCACAACCGACACAGCGCTCGACGTGCTCCAAGACGACGAGATGCGCTATGTGGCTCACCAGGCCAACCGGATTGCCACCAGCATCACCTCAGTCATCCTTGGCAAGGAGGAGGTCGTCCGGGCCTGCGTGGTGGCACTCATGGCTGGGGGTCACGTAATAGTGGAGGACTTCCCCGGGGTGGGCAAGACCCTCCTGGCGAAGTCTCTAGCCCGCTCCATAGACTGTCGCTTCGCCCGCGTCCAGTTCACCCCCGACCTGCTCCCCAGCGACGTCACCGGCGTCAGTGTGTTCAACCAGAAGACCGGGGAGTTCGAGTTCCGAGCCGGCCCGATCTTCGCAAACATCGTGCTTGCCGACGAGATCAACCGCGCCTCCCCCAAGACGCAGTCCAGCCTGCTGGAGTGCATGGAAGAGCGCCAGGCCACCATCGACAACGTCACGCATCCCATCGCCGCGCCCTTCATGGTCGTCGCCACACAAAACCCCATCGAATACGAAGGCACCTACCCTCTGCCCGAGGCCCAGTTGGATCGCTTCATGATGCGGCTCAGCATGGGCTATCCCACGCCAGAGGCAGAAGAAGACATAATCAGCGAGCAGACCTCCCGCGACCCCCTGTCCGCACTCAAGCCGGTAGTGGACGGATCCGACGTGCTGGCTATGACCCAAGCGGTCACACGCGTAAGGGTGGCTCCGGCTCTGCGCCGCTACGTCGTGGATATCCTGACGGCCACCCGCGGGCAACGCGATGTGTACTTGGGCGCAAGCCCCAGGGCCGGCGTCGCGCTGACCAGAGCGGCCAAAGCCTTGGCCCTCTTGCGCGGACGCGACTTCGTGGTACCAAAGGACATCAAAGACCTGGCCGTGCGCTGCCTGGCCCACCGCATAATGATGGCCCCCGACGCCAAAGTCCACGGGGTGAGCGCCGAGTCTCTGGTCGCGAAGCTGCTTGAGACAGTACCTGTGCCTCAAGGCGGCGGGTAGACGATGCCTCACCCGACCGGCCGGGGCTACACCCTTCTTGCCCTAGCCGCCGTGACCTACCTGGCCGCACGGCTGGTCGGCACCTGGGAGCTCTTCATGCTCGCCTTCACGCTTCTCGCGGTCGTCTTGCTCTGCTGGCTGCTGGTGACCCTGACCGGCCGGCGAACGAGCGTAGTTCGCACACTCGCCCCCGATCAACCTGTCGCGGGAGACGAGCCCGAGATCGTCTCGACGATCAAGAATGAATCCTTCTTGCCGGGACCGCAGCTGACGCTGCGTAGTCGCTTGGAGGGGCTGAGCGGCGCGAATCTCGAGGCAGAGGTGGAGAGTCTGCGTCCGCGCGGTGAGAAGGTGATCAAAGCCCGCATCGAGGTGGTCAACCGAGGCGTGCACTATCTGCCCCCCCTGAGGCCATCGCTGAGGACCCCTTGGGAGTGGCGCGGGCCGTCCACCGGACAGGTGACCCGCTGACGGTGACCGTCCTTCCCAAGGTGGCGCTGCTCGAATCGTGTGCGCTACACCCGGATATCGGCCTGCGGCACGACTGGGCCGGCCGGCAGGGGCTTAGCACTTTTGGGGCGTCGGAATTCCGGGGGATCCGGCCGCACCAGCCCGGAGAGCCACTCAGCCACATCGATTGGAAGAGCACGGCCAAAACCGGCATCCTGATGCTCCGCGAGATGGACGAACCCGCCGGCGCCGACATCACCTTGTTGCTCGACGGCACCAAGGCCCAGGTGTCGGGAGAACCGCCAAACAACAATTTTGAGTTGGCCGTGAGAGCGGCGGGCAGCATAGGAGACTTCCTTCTCCGCGCAGGTCACGGGCTCAGACTACTCTGCCACGAGCACGCGTGGAGACGTGAGCGCCTCACAGCCGACGAAGGCGGTCGCCGCGCCCTGTTACAGGCACTGGCCGAGACGCAGCCTACCGCTGCCGCGCCGCTGGCCGTCGGCCTGCAGCGCCTCCGTACTGGTGACTCTCGTCTGCTCCGCGCACAGAGCATCACGGTCGTCAGCATGTCGCTGAGCCTCCAGCTGGTACGCACCCTGCTTGAGTTGCGCGACGAGAGCGCCCGGCCGGCCTTCGTGTATGTGGCCGGCGAATCGTTCGCCAAGGCGGACAACCCCTCCTCTTTGTTACCCTTCCTAGCGCCAAAGCGTTTCGGCGGCGCCGCGCACCACAACACAGCCGCCGCTAGCCCGATCGTACCGGCCGAACCTGCCGCGGGGGAGGAGGGCTCCGCCCTCTCCGCTGAGGCCGGCGCCCTCCTGCTCTCTCTGTCTTCCGCCGGTATCCCCTGCCTGACTCTCAACCGCGGCGATGACCTCACCGACCGGCTTTCCCTATGGCGCCCAGACCGCCGGGGCCAGGCCGCGGTGCTGTAGGCAGGGCCGGAATATCGTGAAAGTCCTTCCCCGTTTCATATACCTTAGCTGCTTCATCGGCTTGGGAGCGGTCTCCGCTCTGGCCCTCGACCAAGCGGTGGAACCCTCCATGTCTGCCGTCCTTCTCCGGGCCGTGTTCATAGCAGCCGCCTGCGCGGCTCCAGGATTGATCTGGCGCAGGCTCTGGCCGCTGGCTATCGTGCTCCTCCCCTTGGGCTGCTACTTCCTGCTGCGAACCACGGTCCCGCTGCCCACCACGGTGCATGGTCTCGGCAATCACCTCGACTTCTACCTGAGCCAACTGCGGCAAGGGGCAACCGCCTACGAAACTACTCTCTTCCCTCTGCCCGTAGGAGAGTTCCCGGCATTGCGAGCGTTGCTGGCGTTCTCAGCCTACTGGCTGTTGGCGGCAGCGGCTTTTCTGGCCCTCAGCCTCCGCAGAGCGATCCCGGCGGTGGTGCTCGTTCTAGCCTTGCTGGGCTACGGTCTGACAGTGGATGACAAGCCGCGGGTGCTATGGCCCGCGCTTCTGTTCGGTGTCCTGTCGGTGTGTCTGATAGTGATCTGCCGCGGACTCGCCCGCGGTAGCTGGCGGCCGCGAGACGTGGCCACCGGCGGTCTTATCGGGGTAGCCGCATCGGTTCTCGCGCTTGGGCTGATGTTGGGCGCACCCTCCGTGGCGGCCACCCCTTGGCAGGACTGGCGCTCCTGGGACCCGTTCCGGCAAGGTGCGCCCGCGTACACGTTCAATTGGCTACAAAACTTTCCCGGCTTACTCGATCCAAGCAACAACTTCGTGGTAATGCAGGTGCGATCCCCCTTACCGGCCTACTGGCGGGCCAACGCCCTCGACACCTTCACTGGGACCGCCTGGGTCACATCGCAGGCCTTCCTTTCTCGGGTCGAGGGAACCACCGGCGCGAACGGCTACATATACACGCTGCCCGCGACCGAACTCATGCCCGCCGGGGAGACTGTGACCGAGACTTTCCAGATCCGCGACGTATACACCAACTACTTTTTTGCGGGCGGCGACCCCCAGACCCTCGACCTCGATCAGAATGTCGCTCTGCGCATGAACAGCATGCGCTCGCTGCGGGTAAGCAACGCCCTGGGACCAACACTCGACTACAGGATCACCGCGGTCATCCCCCGCCTCAAGCCGGCCGATCTGGTAGGGCTCGGCACCGACTATCCGGCCGAGTTGGATCGCTACCGCACTCTGCCCTGGGGCACCATCGCCGATCTCAGGGGCCCCGACAAGGATGCGGAGTGGCGCAGCAAGGTGGAGTCTGGTGCGCCAGACGGCTGGGAATGGACCGAGCTCTACTCCTTCAACCGCCGCGTCGTCGGTGAAGCGACCGACCCTTACCAGATCGCCCTTCTCATCGAGCGGTATCTGCGCCGCAACTACACATACTCGCTCGAGCCCCCGACAGGCGAGTACTTCTCCCCGTACGCAGCCTTCTTGTTCAACTACCGCACCGGCTACTGCCAGCACTTCGCCGGTGTCATGACCTTGCTGCTGCGCTACAACGGCATCCCGGCGCGGGTCGCGGTGGGCTTCACCACTGGATCTCCCGATACGACGGGGACATATGTGGTCAGCAGGAACAACGCTCACGCCTGGGTGGAGTCCTACTTCCCCGGTGTTGGCTGGGTGAATTTCGATCCCACTCCGGGACGGAGCATACCCACTGCGGGCGGCTCCTCCACCAGCCCAGGGTTCATCGATCCCTTCAGCAATGCAGCGGCACCAGAGTCGGGGACCGTTGACACCGTCCCGACTCCCACCACCCTCCCCGCGCAAAGCCAGGCGGGGGGAAACCCCGCAACGCCCGACGAGAAACAAGCCCTCGGCCAAGCCACCTGGTTGCCCTGGGTGGCCGCTGTGGTGGCCATGGGAGCGATCTGGCCCCTCCTCCTCGGGCTGTGGCGACGGCGGCGGCTTCACAGGGGAGCCCCGGACCGGCGCTTGGAGGCGTCGCTAGCACTTCTCAGGACCGACCTACGTGACCACGGGGTACCCATCACTCCGGCCCACACTCTCGCTGAAGCTCTGCAAGTACTCCAGCACCAGGTTGGCGTGGCTCCCGACCTGGTGCTTGTCGAGCGGGCCGATTGTGTACTGTTCGGGGGCAGGAGTGCCTCTAATGAAGACCTGACGCGGGCCAAGAGTTTCCGCTCCCAGGTTGGGAGAGTCCTGCGAAGCCATCGAGGCTGGTTCAGAACCGTCTGTGCGTGGTACGGAATACCACGCCGGCGGACGCCCACCCCTCAGGCGAAGGGTCATCCCGGACGGTTTGGCGCCGCCTAATATACAATTACGTCATGACGACTGCGCAAATCACCAAGAAGAAGCTGCCGGTCTTCACGCTGAACCGCTGCAAACAGTGTGGCATCTGCAGCCATTTCTGCCCCACTGAGGCCATCGCCCTCCACAAGGACGGCACGCCGTTCCTCGCCCATCCCGAGGCCTGTACCTCGTGCGGGCTGTGTGAAGACATGTGCCCCGATTGGGCCGTGTGTTTGAGCCTAGTCGAGCTTGGGGAAGCCGACAAGGACACCGCCTGATCTATCTGTAAGAGGGGCTCATGGGCAAAGTGATCTACCTCGACCACGCTTCTACCACCCCGGTTGACCCCGAGGTCGTAGCGGCCATGCTCCCGTGGCATACACACGAATACGGTAACCCGTCGACCGTCTACAGCCTGGGCCTCACTGCCGCTCAGGCCGTGACCGAAGCCCGCGAGTCGATAGCTCACACCATCGGCGCGGAGCCCGAGGAGATCTACTTCACCAGCGGCGGCACCGAGTCCGACAACTGGAGCATACTGGGCACTGCCGAAGCTCAGCAGAAGAAGGGGCATCACCTCGTCACCTCCGCCATCGAGCATCACGCCGTGTTGGAGACGATGGACTACCTGGAGAAACGCGGCTACGAGATCACCAGAGTGCCGGTTGGCGCAAGTGGCCTAGTCGACCCCGAGGACGTACGCGACGCCATCCGCCCCGACACCATCCTCGTGTCCATCATGCATGCCAACAACGAAGTGGGCACCATCGAGCCCATCGCCGAGATCGGCAAGATCACGCGCGAGGCAGGAGTTCTCTTCCACACCGACGCCGTGCAGACCGCCGGCAAGCTCCCGCTCGATGTCAACGAGCTGGGCGTGGACATGCTCTCCATGAGCGCGCACAAGTTCTATGGTCCCAAGGGCGTCGGACTCACGTACTTGCGCAAGCGCACCCGGCTGACGCCTCTGCTCCACGGGGGCGGCCAGGAGAAGGGCCGCAGGGCAGGCACTCTCAACGTGCCGGGCATCGTGGGCATGGCCAAGGCCCTCGAGTTGGCGACCTCCCGCATGGCCGACGACGCCGTCCGCGAAGCCGAGTTGCGCGACCGCTTGTGGGCCGGTCTCAGCGCCCAGATCGAATCGATCCATCTGAACGGGGATCTGACCCACCGTCTTCCCGGCAATCTGAACGTCCGCCTCGACGGCATCGAGGGTGAGTCGATGATCCTCATGCTCGACATGGAGGGCATCTGCGTGTCCTCGGGCTCGGCCTGCACCACCGGCTCTTTGGAGCCCAGCCATGTGCTTCTTGCGCTCGGCATCCCGGCCGAACACGCGCACGGCTCCCTGCGGGTCACCCTCGGCCGCGGCACCACCGCCGAGGACATCGACTTCTTCATCAGCGTCTTCCCTCCAATCGTGGCGAGGCTGCGGGAGATGTCGCCCATCTGGTGCTCCAACTGCGCGTGCAAACAAAGGAACTGATATGTACTCAGAGCTTGTTATGGAACACTTCCGGAACCCTCGCAACATGGGCTCCATCGAGGATGCGGACGGCGTGGGCGAGGTCGGCAACCCGCAGTGCGGGGACATGATGCGCATCACCATCAAGGTCAAGGATGACGTCCTTGAGGACGTGAAGTTTCAGACCTTGGGCTGCGGAGCCGCCGTCGCCACTTCGAGCATGGTCACCGAGATGGCCAAAGGGCAAGAAACTGGATGAGGCCCTGGAAATCACCAACAAGGCAGTGGCCGAGGCCCTGGGCGGGCTTCCTCCGGCCAAGATGCACTGCTCCAACCTGGCCGCCGATGGGCTCCGGGCCGCCATCGACGACTACCGCGCGCGGCACGCCGCCATAGGGGCGCAATGCGCCCCACTGGTGCGCGCCGCGCACCGGCTTGTCTGACCGTTACGCTTCTGCTCTTTGCCTTCGGCCTGCACTCAGCCCTCCGCTGGCCGCGCAGTCGGGCGATAGACTGGCAGCCGACACCACCTACACCGCCGACCTGGACGGTGACGGCAGCAGCGAAACCATCCTCATCGACGGAGACACGGCTTCTCTTACCATCACCGACGGCGACACCGTCTATCACAGCCGCGACAAGTGGCGACTGGTCGAAGCCGCGCTTGGTGACACCGACCGCAACGGGCTTCCTCGAGGTGGTGGCCCTCCTGGACGCGGACGACGGACGCCACCTGGGCCTGTTCGCCTACTTCGGCGGAGAGTACCGGGAGCGCCTCGTGACGAGCGAACTCACCCCCCGACCCCTCTCGCTGCGCGTGCTCCCCGATGACCTACTGGAGCTCACGCAGGAACTCCCCTCCGGCCAGGACGGCACTCGGACCGTCCTCTACCGCTGGAACGGTTTCGGCTTCACCGCCATGGATCCGGCCGATTTGCCGTAACGGGCCAAGCAAGCGTCCTCCGACCGTAATAGAATCGTTACACGGTGGAATTATGGTGGGGCAAATACCAACGTAGGGGGTAGTCATGGACCGACGCCCGGCAGTCATCTTCTTTCTAGTAGTCGCTCTGGCCGCGTTGACGGCCCTGGCGTCCCTCGGCTGCGGCGCGAGTGGAACCAGCGTGACCAACAACGGCAATCAGAGTGCCGGCACCACCAACCCGTCCACCGGTCAGTCGAGCGCCACCGGGGACTCGAAGCCCCCCGCCGGCATGGTGGGACCCTTCACCGAGCCCGACTACCTCGACTCGCAGCCGGTCGATCTTGCGGCCATCACCAATCTCGAGGCGGCCGGCCTTGCCGACGCCGAGCAACAGGTACTCGCCCGGCAGAGCTTCGTCGCCGTCGGCCTGCCCCCCGACGAGACATCGTGGAAGTTCTGGCAGGTCTACGAGACGGCCCGCTACCAGGGCCTGCCGGTCTTCGTCACCACCGATTCCGTCCTCAACGCCTATCACGGCCTCTTCGACACCATTCTCCAACGCATGGAGGAAACGTCTCTCTTCGACCAGGCGGTCGTCATGACCGAGGCTTTGTACTCGTCGGCTTCCGACCAATGGAACACTGCCACCGACCCGACCATCAAGGAGGAGGCGCGCCTCAACATGGCCTTCTTCGCGGTGGCCGACTCGCTGCTCAAGGGCGCAAGCGCGAGCCCGGACGTGGTGGCGGACGAGGTCCAGGCAGAGCTGGCCCTCATCGAAGCCGCCGCCGGCCCGAGTGGTTCTCCCGTCCTCGGATACACCGAGGACTACAGCCAGTACACCCCCCGCGGCCACTACACCCGCAGCGAGCAGCTGAAGCGCTACTTCAAGACCATGATGTGGTACGGCCACACCGCTTTCTACATCAACCCCGGCGAACCCGACATCACCCTAGAAGAGGCGCTCAGCCTCACCCGGCGGGCCATCCTGGTCGCGTCGTCGCTCGTGGGCCCGGCCAAGGAGGCGTGGATGGCCATCTACGAGCCCACCAGCTTCCTGGTCGGACGAGCCGACGACATCACCGTGGACGACATGGCGCAGGTGCTCACCCAGGTGTTCGGCAGCGCCCAGCCCGCGCCCGACGACCTAGCCGACGCCGGCAAGATCGCCGCGGTCCGGGAGAAACTCAACGAGCTGCCGGCACCCAAGATCCAGTCAGCGGTTGCGCCAGGCACCGATGGCAGATGGCACCGGAAGCCGGGAAGACAGCCAGCGCAGCTTCCGGGTCATGGGACAGCGCTTCATCCCCGACTCCTATGCCTTCCAGCAGCTGGTGTGGAACTACGTGGGCACCGAAGACAATCCCCGGGACTTGCCTATGGGACTCGACGCGATGACAGTGCTCGGATCCGACCAGGCCTATCAGATAGAGACACAAGACTTTGGCCAAGACCAGTACGAGAACTGGCAGAGTCAAATCGAGAAGGTCAACCGGGAGTTCACCGAGCGCAGCCCCGACCTATGGCCAGTGAACCTCTACACCGGGTGGCTCGAGTCGCTGCAGTATGTGATGGCCTTCCCTGCCGAAGGCGCTCCTGACTTCATGAAGTCGCGGGTCTGGGCGCGCAAGAGCCTGAACACGGCCCTGGGGAGCTGGACGGAGCTTCGGCACGACACCATCTTGTACGCCAAGCAGTCGGTGACGGCCGAAGGCGACGGGGGAGAGGAACCGGAATCGCCGGGATACGTGGAGCCCTACCCCGCCTTCTATGCCAAGGTCGCCGAGCTGGCGACCACTCTGCGCGAGGGCTTGGTCGACTACGAGCTGATCGATCCGAACTCGGCCAACAAACTCGAGACCATGATCTACCTGGCCGACACCCTTGGCTCCATCGCCCAGAAGGAGTTGGCCGGCGAGCCGCTCACCGCGGAGGAGATCACCGTCATCCAGGAGTACGGGAAGTATCTCGAGGACTTGGAGCAGTTCAGCACCTCTGAGCCAGGCCAGACTCTCTCGCCCACGGCCGAGAAGAGCCCGCTCGCAGCCGACGTGCACTCCAACTACAACTCCATTCCGCCGGTCGCCCTCGAGGAGGCAACCGGCTACCCGCTGACCCTCTACGTCGCGTTTCGAGCTGGACGGCAGACTGCAGGTCTCGCCGGTGCCTCGTACGCGTACTACGAGTTCACGGTACCCGTCGCCGAACGCCTCACCGACGAGGCCTGGACCGCCCTGCTCGATTCGGGCCAAGCTCCGCCTCGGCCGGCCTGGACCGAGGAGTGGATCATGACCAGGTAGCGCCCGGAGCACGACCTCCCGGCGCCCGCGAGACGATCGGGGCGCCGGCGCACCTACCGGCCTACGAGCACTTGGAGTAGCCGCACGAGCGGCAGACCATGCAGCCGCCCTCGTGCTCGATGGCGCCGCCGCAGTCTGGGCACGCTCCCTGTGCGTGGGCTATGGGCATCTCCAGTTGCCCCACAGCCTTGCCACTACCGTTGCTTGCCAAGTGATACTTGTCGGCCAGAGCCTTGCCGATGGCGTCCGGGCACGAAAGGATCTGATTGGGCCCGAAGCCCAGCGGCACGTGACAGCGGATGCCCCGTAGTCTGCTTGACGATCTTGTCCGGAGGAACTCCGTAGCGGAAGGCCAGGGAGATAAGACGCCCGATGGCCTCAGTCGAGGCCGAGGCGCAGCCGCCGGCCTTGCCCATGTTGGCAAAGATCTCCCGGGGCCCGAAGTCGTCCTCGTTGACGGTGACGTACAGACTGCCGCAACCGGTGACCTTCTCTCGGGTCTCGCCACGCAGCACAGGGGACCGGCTGGGCCGCACCGGCATGGTGGCGGCGCCCTGCGCGATCAAGCTCCAATTGGCTCCCGCCGTTGTCCCCGGCGACCTTGCGCTTGACCTCACCGATGTTGAGCACCTGATCCTGGCGGGACCCGTCGCGATAGATGGTCACCCCCTTGACTCCCAACTCGTAGGCGAGCAGGTACACCCGCTCGACATCTTCGGGCCGGGCCTCCTTGGGGAAGTTGACCGTCTTGGAAACGGCGTTGTCCACGTGGTCCTGGAAGGCAGCCTGCATGCGAATGTGCCATTCGGGAGACACGTCATGCGCGGTGACGAAGGCCTTCTTGAGGTCATCGGGTACGTCCATGATCGTGGAGCCCGCCGACCGCGGCGATGCTCTTCATCAGGTCTTCGGAGTAGAGTTCCGCGCTCCTTCAGCACACGCTCCAGCGCCGGGTGCGCCTCGGGCAACTCGGTGTTGTCCATGACGTTGCGGATGTAGGCGAGGGCGAAGATGGGTTCCACCCCGCTCGAGCAGCCGGCGATGATGGAGATGGTGCCGGTGGGAGCGATGGTGGTGAGGGTGGCGTTGCGCACCCGCCTTCCCTTGGCCTTCCAGACGCTGTCTTCCCAGTTGGGGAATACGCCCCGGTCGAGGGCCAGCTCTTCGGAAGCTTTGATGGCCTCCTCGTGGACGAAGCCCATGACTTCGTGCGCCAGCCGGATGGCCTCGTCGGAGTCGTAGCCTATGCCCAGTTCGACCAGCAGATCCGCCCAGCCCATGACCCCCAGGCCGATCTTGCGGTTGCTCTTGGTCATCTCGCCTATCTGGGGCAGGGGATAGCGGTTCATGTCGATGACGTTGTCCAGGAAGTGGACGGCCGTCCGGGTCACCCGGCGCAGGCGCTCCCAGTCCACGTCGCCGTCCTTGACCATGATGGCCAGATTGATCGAACCGAGGTTGCAGCTCTCGTAGGGCAAGAGTGGCTGCTCACCACAAGGATTTGTGGACTCGATCTCGCCCAGGCCCGGCGTAGGATTGTCGCGGTTCAGCCGGTCGAGGAACACGATGCCCGGTTCGCCGTTCTTCCAGGCCAGATTGACGATGAGGTCGAATATCTCGCGGGCGTTCAGGCGGCCCACTTCTCTGCGGTCGCGCGGGTTGCGCAGGGCGTAGTCGTCGCCCGTCAGCACCGCGGCCATGAACTCCTCGGTGACCCCCACCGAGATGTTGAAGTTGTTGAGGATGTGCTCGTCCTCTTTGGCCCGGATGAACTCCACGATGTCGGGATGGTCCACCCGCAGGATGCCCATGTTGGCGCCGCGCCGGGTGCCGCCCTGCTTGATGGTCTCGGTGGCCATGTCGAACACCCGCATGAACGAGACCGGCCCGCTGGCCACACCCATGGTGGACTTGACCAGGTCGTTCTTGGGCCGCAGGCGGCTGAAGCTGAAGCCCGTGCCGCCCCCCGACTGGTGCACCAGAGCCGCGTCCCGGATGGCGCCGAAGATCGACTCCATGCTGTCTTCCACCGGCAGCACGAAGCAGGCGGAGAGTTGCTGCAGTTCCCGGCCCGCGTTCATGAGCGTGGGGGTGTTGGGCAGGAACTCCAAGGCCGGCCATCACCGCGTAGAACTCGGCGATCACGGCGTCCAGAGGGCTGCTCGGGATGGTAGAGGCGATCGGCCTGCGCGATGTTCTCGGCCACTCGAGCCAACATGTCGGCCGGCGTCTCCAGGGGCTTTCCGTCCGCCGTACGCTTGAGGTAGCGCTTCTCGAGGACCTTCACTGCGCTGGGGGAGAGCCTCTTCTCCAGTTCGGCCGACAAGGCCCTTAGCTCGGCGACGGTCATCTGATCCCCTCTTTCGCAAGCTGCTCCAGTTCTTCCTTGAACTCCTCGATACTCTCGAACTGTCGGTAGACCGACGCAAAACGGATGTAGGCCACGAGATCGACCTCCTGCAGCCGCTCCAAGGCCATCTCACCCACCCGCTCGGACGAGACTTGGTAGGCCGACTCTTCCCTCAGCTCCCGCTCGATGTCGGCCACGATCTCCTGCAGCCGCTCGACCGGGACGTTCCTCTTGGTGCACGCCCGCGTGAGACCCCGCAGCAGCTTCTCCGGGTGGAACAGCTCAGTGTTGCCGTCGCGCTTGACCACCGTGATGGGGATCTCCTCGATCTTCTCGTAGGTGGTGAAGCGCTGCCCGCACGCGATGCACTCTCGCCGGCGCCGGATGGTCTCTTTGCCCTCCGTCTCGCGAGATTCGACCACTCTGCTCTCGGGAAGGCCGCAGTAGGGACAGTTCACGGCGTCCTCCCTTTGCTCCGATAGAGTGAGTCGATTGCTACCACCAGCGTACACACACTAGTACCCCCCCGATATGACCGGACATCCCCGGCAGCACCACTACATATGGGGTCTCCACGATGCTAGCACCCCATATATCGGCTGTCAAAGCCTTTGACGCGCGTGTTTTTCCCGCAAATACCGGGTCGGCAAATAGCGTTGGTACGCCTGCAGCGGCTGGCCGCCCTCGGGCGACTCGCCCGCCGTTCGTCGGCCCGGCGCGACCGGGCTGGACTAGTGACGGCCCCTTGAGGATAATCCAGGCGTGGACCAGCTTCTGCTCATCGTGGAAGACGACCCCTCTCTGCGCGAGGTCATCCGGCTGGGCCTCGAGGGAGAGGGCTTCCGCGTGGCGGCGGCCGAGGACGGCCCGTCCGCTCTCATTGCCTTCGCCTCTCAGAGTCCGGATCTGGTGCTGCTCGATGTCATGCTGCCCGGGCTGGACGGATTCGCCGTGTGCCGCGAACTGCGGAAGGTCTCTCTGGTGCCCATCGTCATGCTGACGGCCCGCACGTCGACCGCGGACGTGGTGGGCGGCCTCGAGGCAGGCGCCGACGACTACGTGACCAAACCCTTCGAGTTCCCCGAACTCGCTCGCCCGCGTCCGTTCGGCGTTGCGCCGGGCGTCGGTAAGGAGCTCTCCGGCGGTCGGCAGACATGGCCGGACAACCCTCCGCTGAGCGACACCCGGCCGACGGCTGTGGACGCCCAGGGAACCGCTCCGGCGCCTCCTCGCCGTTGACGCTGGGCGGGCTCGTCATCGACCCCGGCGGGTTCACCGTCCGCCGAGGTCCGGAAGAGATCCTGCTCACGGTGACCGAGTTCCGCCTTCTCTACGAGCTGGCCCGTCACGCCGGCCAGGTGCTCACCCGTGATCAACTGCTCGAACTGGTGTGGGGCTACACCTATCTCGGCGACAGCCGCCTGGTCGACGTGCATGTGCAGCGCCTACGGGCAAAGATCGAGGAAGACCCCGCCCACCCGCTCCTCGTGCTCACCGTTCGGGGTGTGGGCTACCGGGCCGCCCGGCTCGGCTCGTGAGATCCGGCCGTGATGGCGAGCACGGAGTCTCTCAAGGCGCGCGTTGATCAACGCCCGGCAGGCACCTCTCAGGCACCCGGCACTCGCTGCTGCGACGGGTCGCGCTGATCTTCATGGCCGCCGTGGTGCTCACCGCCCTTGTCTTGGCGCTGGCCGCCTACTTCATCACCAAGCACGACCAGGACGAACGGGCCCTGGCCGATGCCTTACAACAATCGCGCCAGAACCTCACCGTCGCCGACGCCATGCTACCGGCCGAACCCGGCCCGGCCGACTACGAGGAGTTGATGGCGGCTTTCGCGATACGCGGAGACTTCGACACGCTGGTGGAAGTCGGGTCGGAGACCTACGTCTCGGGGCCCAACGTCACCAAAGCGCCCATCACAGCCGAGCTGGCCGCAGAAGGTGGCCGAAGGCAACATCCGCTATCAGACCGTCGACGTCTCGGGCGATACCCACCATCGTGGTGGGGGCGCAGCTGCGCTCCGGGGCGCTCGACCATCTACTTCTTCTTCCCGCAGGACCAGCGCTTGGCGAGCCTGGCGCAGCTGCGCAACATCCTCATCGTCGGAGGGATGCTCTTGGCGCTACTGGGCGCGATCGTCGGGATACCTGGTGGCCCGGCGCCTGCTCCGCCCCGTGCGGCGGCCAGCCGGGCGGCGGTGCAGATGTCCCACGGAGACTTGGATATCCGACTCCCGACCGGGTCCGATGAATTCGGGGTTCTGGCCGCCTCGTTCAACAGCATGGCCGAGAACCTGCAGGCCAAGATGCTCGACCTCGAAGCGGGCCAGGCCCGTGAGCGCCGTTTCGTGGCCGACGTCACCCACGAACTCCGCACGCCTGTCTCAGCCTTGGTGGGCGAGGCCTCTCTGCTCAAGTCAAGGCTCGAGACCGACCCCTCAGCCTGCCCACCCGAGGTCAGGCGCCTGGGCATCATGGTCGAGAGGGACATAACCCGGCTGCGTCAACTCGTCGACGACCTGCTGGAGATCAGCCGGTTGGACGCCCGTGCCGCCGAGACGGTGATCGAGGCGGTGGACCTGGGACCGTTCCTCAACCAGTTGGTGCTGGCCCACGGCTGGTCTGAAGACCGTGCGGGTGATCGCCGGGGGCCAGGCCGACTCGTGCGATGGACCTGCACCGCGGCCGGAAGCCCGCTGGCGAACGTGCAGACAAGCGCCGGGTCGAGCGCATCGTGGTCAATCTGGTCGAGAACGCACTGCTTCATGGAGCCGCCCCGGTGACCATCCAAGCCGGAGCACGGTGCGAATGGAGCAACCGGCGACGACCGGCTCGTAGAGATCACCGTCGCCGACAGCGGTCCGGGCATTCCTGCCGCGCACCTTCCCTATCTCTTCGACCGCTTCTACAAGGCCGACCCCAGCCGCGCGTCCGGGCGAGGGAGCGGCCTGGGTCTCGCCATCGCCCGCGGGAACGCCCGCCTCATGGGAGGAGATGTCAACGCCGCCAACGTGCCCGGCGGAGGCGCGCTCTTCCTGGTCACCCTCCCCGCCGCCGACCTGTAACACGAATCGTTACCTGACCGCCGCAGGCCCGTGATGAGCGCGGTCGAAGATGACACCACGTGCAAAAGCCGGCTCGTCTCGAGCCCGGGTTCGAAGGAGGCGGGAACTATGAGCAACATCCTAGGCAAGCGATCCAAGCGAACGACGGTACTTGTGCTTACAATCGTGCTGCTTGTGCTTGCGGCTTTGGTCTCGGTCGCCTGCGGGGTGGCCGGCAAGGTAGGAGACGGGGGCACCGTCAGTACCGCGGACAGCCCGGTGACCACGATGAGCCCCGGTGAGTCCGCCACGACAACCACCAACGACCACCGACACCACCGCCCCGACTGGCTCCACGGCCGTCACAGTCACCACCGAGAGCGCCTCGGGCAACGACACCATGACGGTTAGGGTCTACTTCACCCGTGACGAGAAGATCTGCGCGGCCACCCGGGTCGTCACCAAGACTCAGTCTGTAGGCGCCGCGGCAATGAAAGCCCTCCTCGAAGGTCCGACCGCCTCCGAGAAGGCGGACGGCGTGTTAAGCACCATCCCGGCAGGCACTACCTTCCTCGGCCTGGACGTCAAGGACGGCATCGCGACCGTCGACCTGTCCAAGGAGTATCGAGTCGGGCGGAGGCACGCTGTCCATGCAATGCGGATGGCCGAGGTGGTCTTCACCCTTACCCAGTTCCCCACCGTGCACGGCGTGAACTTCAAGCTCGATGGCGAGCCGATCGACGTACATCAGCGAAGGCGAGGGCATCATCGTCGACCATCCTATGGACCGCGAGGACTACGAAGACATGTCTCCGGCCATCTTGGTCGAATCGCCGACGCTGGGCGGGACGGTGACGAGCCCCATGCGGATCACCGGCACCGCCAACGTCTTCGAAGCGGTGTTCCGGATCAACATCGTCAACTGGGACGGGCTCATCATCGCAGACAAAGTGGTCATGGCCAGTTCCGGCACCGGAACCCGCGGGACATTCGATGTGACCATACCCTTCACGGTCGACAAGGCCGGCCTCGGCGGCCTCATCGTCTTCGCCGAATCGCCGAAGGATGGCTCTCAGATCAACGTGATCGAGATCCCGCTGCAACTCAAGAAGTAGACGTCCCGGCCAACCCCCTATCCGGGCATGAGCCGCCCTCCGCGCAACAGGCCCGCGCCGGCCTGCGGGGGGCGGCTCAGTCTATCTACGCCGGCGCGTCGCCGCGGACCCCGCGGCGACGGCCCGCTGGTGACTCTGAAACACCAGCGTGGCCTGTAGCCTGTTGGCCACCCCAAGCTTGCGGAAGATGTGGTTGGCGTGCGTCTTTACCGTCTTTTCGGAGATGATACAGCCGGGCTCCGATCACCTTGTTGGGCATTCCCACGGCGATGGCCTTGAGAATCTCCTTCTCTCTATCTGTGAGCGACGCCATCAACGCCCCCGCCCCCTCTTGGGAGCCCAGCACCAACCGTTCATCCGCCGACATGCCCGGCCTCTCGCGCTTTCAGTCCCTGCCTACGCGGAGGCCCAAGGGATACGTCGGTGGGATAGGTGTTGCCGTCCGTGAGCGAGGAGAAGTAGTCTTGTAGACTCCGGGGCAGCAGAGGGACGATCCTGCTCCGCACGAAGGAACCGGTCCCGAAACGGTCACACAAGGCCAGGATGGGCACCGTGACCTTCGCTTCTTGGCTGAAGAAGTGGATGTGTTCGTGCTCTTCGGCGATGCGCATCGCCTCCCCCAAGCACGAGGCAGCCTCACGTTCGCGCTCGCCACAGGCATGCAGCCACCCAAGGTAGAAGAGCGCAGGAGCCAGAGGGCTCTTGAGCCCCAACTGGCGACACAGGCGCACAGACTCCTCCAGTGTGGCGAGTGCCTCCTCGTCTCTTCCCAAGAGAACTAGATCCATACCTACAGCAGCAACCGCGCGAACCCGCTCAAACACAGCCAGCCTGCTACGACTGGCCAGGTCAAGAGCATTACGGTGATGATCCAGCGCGCGCGCCGGGTTGCGATTGCACCGGCAGAGGTCTCCAAACATCTCCTCTGCGCGGAAGGCCTGCTCCACATCCCCCACTTCCGCGGCCAACGACTGGGCCTCCCTGAGCTTCGCGACTGCCCCTCGGTAGTCCCATCGACCCAGGACCACAGCCGCTTGGCACAACAGGCCGGGTACGCGCATGAACTCGTATTGGTGCGTGTGTACCAAGCGCCTACACTGCACCGCGAGACGCTCGGCCAGATCGTACTCGCCGGTCAGATAGGCGAGGACTCCGGCGCCATCAAGAGCCATGGCTCGGGCGGGCGTCACCGGGCCCGCTCCCAGCGCCATGGCTTTGTCGATCCACGACCTCGCCAACCGGTAGTGACCTAGCGAAAGGAACAGCCGAGCCCGGCCTATGAAGACCCGCCGCGACAGCGCCGTCCGGCGCGGCGCCGGCGCGAGAATAAGAGCCCTCTCCCATTTCTCCACCGCCTCGTCCCACCGACAGAGGCTCACGAGTACGCTACCTTCAGCCACCAGCACCTCTGCCTTCTCTGCCGCGCCACGAGCAACCGACCCACAGCGCCCGAGAACCGCGAGACTCTCCTCCCAAAGACCTTGGATGAAGACGCAGAAAGCCAGGCGCAGCAAGACTGGGAGCAGTCCCTCCTTGTCACCTGAGGCCGCGAGAAGACGGGCCGCCTCCCCGTACAGCGAAGCTGCAGCCGCATAGTCGCTCTGCTGCTGCAGAGCGCGGGCCTTGGCCACCAGTAGCCAAGGTTGGCAGATATCAGCACCGGACGACCGATCAGGCATGAGTTCGGCCCATTCGTCCCGGGTGAAACCAAGCGTGGCGTCCAGCGAAGATAGGGCCAGCGAGCGGAGCGGCCGGCAGGCATCGGCGAAGCGCCCGGCCCGCAGGTACAGATAGGCCGCATGGTAGTGCTCGCCTAGGTTCTCCAAGTGCGCCGCTACCCTGCCGAGCAACCCTAGCCCGTCTGCGGTGGCTCGGGCCTGCCGCTCGGCCAATCCACGCACGAGAGGATGCACAGTGTAGCTGCGTTGGCCGACCCGGGTCACCAGAAAGCCCCTGGACACGAAATCATCCAGAATCATCTCGGTGCAGCCCGGTTGTCCGGCGAAGAGGACTTCGTCCCGAGGAAAGATGACCCGAGGCAAGAGACCGGCCATGAGCATGGTCCGAGCGGCTGACGGCTCAAGTCCGCCCAGGATGTCCTGCTCGAGATAGACCCGCAGGTCCCGCCCCTGGGCGATCAGTTCGACGATGTCCTTGCCGGCCACGGCCGGCTCACTGGACAGCAGGCGCTGCCCCAGCAGCACCAAAGCAGCGGGCCAGCCCTGGGTTAGGCGCCAAAGGGCGCGCGCTTCTACCGGCTGCAGGGTCACGGCCCAGTTCTTTGCCGCCCAAGCGGCGACTTCTTTGGGAGTCAGCCTCAGCTGCCGGCTGCACACCCGTACCAGCCGTCCCCCCATAGCCACACGGTCAAGCTCCAGCGGCAGTTGATGACGCGACGACACGAGCACAGTCCAACCCGGCGGGAGCCCGCGCAATATCAGCCCCAGTATCGTCACAATCGGCGGCGAAGCCTCGACCAAATGGAAGTCATCGATGGCAAGCAGAGTCTGCTCGCCCGCCTTCTCTCGTATAAAGTCCACAAGTCTCGCCGCCAGATCGAGCACCGCCCCGTCCCGCTCACCGGAAGCCGACCAGTCCAAGCCCGGGAGCGACGCCGCGTTGTCCGGTTCCATACCGAGCGCAACGGCCAGATAGCTCAAGAAGCGATTGGGATCACGATCTCCCTCGTCAAGCGAGAAGTACACGGTGCGACCACCGACGGTCGAGAGAAGATCCACGATGAAGGCTGTCTTACCGTAGCCTGGCCCCGCGACCAAGCAGATGGCCCCGCCGGCCCGGACCGGCCCTACGAGCGCATGCAGCCGCGGACGACTGAGGACGAAGCCCATGTGAGGCAGACTCAGCTTCGCCGTCAGCACCCTGGCCCGTTGCTCATTGACTTCGGACGTTTCCATTTCCGGTGCTTCCCGCAGACGCCGGGGCAAGTTACGTCCGGTGGCCACAATGCCCCCGGAAGAAACAATCGTATCAGTGAGAACCTGAGTGTCAATGTTGTTCATACACTCCCCCCATCGGTGAATCTCGTCGGGGCACTGCTTTCCCACGCCCTTGCCCGCGACGGACCCTGCCCCGAACGATGCCGGCGGGTCCGTCGCAGGGACGGGCGCTAAAGGTACTCGAGGCGTTTGGCCACTACAGAGACCGCCTTGCGCTCCTCACCGTCTTTCTCGTAGACGTCCTGCCGCAGCGAGCCTTCCACCGCAATACGACGCCCCTTGCCCAAGTGGTCTCCAGCGGCTTCGGCCTGCGAGTTCCAGGCTTTTATCCTGAAGAAGTCCGCCTCTTCGGCGTTCCTGTCGACGGCCAGGATGAAACTACTCACCTTAGAGCCGCCATTCACCTCCTTGACATCCACATCTGTGGCCAGACGGCCTATCAAGTGCACACTGTTCATGTGGTCCTCCTCCTTGCTCGCTTTCGTCGCGCCCCTTTCCCCGACTACCAGCGGCCGGGGATTGCAGAGTAGCGACCTGCAGCTGAGGGATGAATACAACCAAAGGTGGAACCTCCCCTAAACTCAGATCCCTCCCTGGTCGATATGTCTGATATGGGACAGGACCTAGACAGAAATGACTCTCGCGCAACGGCGGCCAATATCTTCTGCCGCTCGTGTGGCTCGCCGTTGGCCCAGGCCGCCGACTGGGATCAGGGCCAAGACTCGGTTTGGGAGGTCAGGCTTTGGTGCCCGGAATGTGGGTTCGAACAGGCGGCCGCTCTCGACCGTTCTCAGTTGCTCTACCTGTCGCTGGCCATCGAGGAGGGCTTCAACTGGATGCTCCAAGCGCTGGCCGAACTCACGGCCGTAGCCGCTGCCCCAGCGAACTTCGATTTCGCCCGCAAGGCTCAGACCGAGCGGATCCGCCCAGCAGGCCACTGAACCAACCCGCCCGGCATCTTCTGCGCTATCCTCAGCCCGGTGCAATCAATCGGAGTGTTGGAGGAGAGGAGCAGCGATGGACATGGAAGTCTTCTTCCCCGGCAACAAGCGGGTCCACGCCCGTTACAGAGGTTTCTTGATCGAGACTGACCAGCCGGTGGCAAGCGGAGGAGACGCGAGCGCACCTGCCCCCTTCGATCTCTTCATGGCCTCGATTGGAACGTGCGCGGGAATATACGTGCTGTCCTTCTTGGAACAGCGCGGGCTCTCCACCCAAGGGGCAGGTGTCAACCTCAGTTCAGAACGAGACCCTGAGACCAAGCTTGTGTCCAAGATCACGCTTGAACTGAAATTGCCGCCGGAATTCCCCGACAAGTATCGAGACGCCGTGATCAGGGCGGCCGAGCAATGCGCCGTCAAGCGTCACCTCGACCACCCACCCGCCTTCGAGACCTACGTGACCGTGGGCTGAGGCCCTAGGTTGCGCCGCCTAGGAGGCGGCGGGAGGCTCGCCTTCATTCTGTGGGGCCTGCGCCGCAGCGGCCTTGGCCGCCGCTTCGGCCTCAGCTTTGGCGGCTGCATCGGCTTTGAGTTTGGCTATTTGATCCTCAAGCTGTGACATGTCCGTCAAGTACTTCACCCGCAGGGCATCGTCCACTTGACGGCCGCGGTGAACGTCGAAGGCGAGATGGCCGAGCTTCTTGGCCAAGCCATCCAGCTGCATCTCCAGCTGCATCTCTTCGACCTTGAGCTTGCCCTTGTCCAGCGCCACCTTGGCTTCCTCGCCGACCCGCTTGAATCCTTTGCCCAGTTTGTCCTTAAGTGCCATGAGCGAACCCTCCTTGTCGGACCGCGCGGCTGTCCCGCGGGTCTTGAATCGAACACATTCCAGTCGCTCTCTTGAACTGACTATTATAGGCTACCCACAATAGGGCGCCGAAACAACCTAACTGTGGGCGGTGGGAGCGGTCACCGTGTTTGCCGGTGCTATTATTCGGGCGCCCCACCAACTCAGGCCCCGCACTCGAGGAGAGGCTCTTGGAACTCGCGGTCCCATTTCGCGCATGGCGGTACGCCTCCACGGCCGGCGATCCAGCGCGGCTGGTCGCGCCGCCCTACGACGTCATTGGGCCCGAACTCCAGTCCCGCTTGTACACGAGCGACCCCCACAACGTGGTCCGGGTGGACCTTGGCATAACCACCCCGAGCGACAACGACTGCGACAATCAGTACACAAGAGCCGCGGCCTATCTCGAGCGGTGGAAGAAAGCGGGCGTCCTACTCCGCGACTCCCAGCCGTCGATGACCTTTGTGGAAGAGAACTTCACCGGCCCCGACGGCCAGGCGAAGATCCGCCATGGCTTTCTGGCCGCGATGCGCCTGTATGACTATGGGGAAGGCGTCATCTTTCCGCACGAGGAGACGCTCACCGGTCCCAAGGAGGATCGTTTCCGGCTGATGGCGGCCACTGCCATGAATCTCAGCCCCGTCTTCCTGCTGTATGAGCTTCCCGGCGACGACATCACACGCGCCTGGAAGGCCGGCCCCGGCACCGAGCCGGCGGCGGTCACCGTGACCGACGACAAGGGCAACGCGACAAGAATGTGGCCCTCTTCCGTTCCCGGCATTCTACAGAAGGTCGAGCAGAGCCTAGCCGGGTCGCGTTTCATCATCGCCGACGGCCATCACCGCTACGAGACAGCTCTGCGCTACAGGGAGCACCGGTGGGCAAAGCCCGGCGACGGCCTGGTCGCTCGTCCCGCGTTTGACTACTTCTTGGCCTACTTCAGCAACATGGCCGATCCGGACCTGGCCATCTACGCCACTCACCGCTTGGTGGCAGGTGTCGGTGCCGCCAAGGTGGCTGCTTTACCTGACTCACTCCCGCAATGGTTCGAGGTGGAGCGCTTGACCGCGGGGCCCACTACGGCTGTTGAGGCTCAGACCACTACGGAGGCATTCCTTCGCGACCATCCCAGGGGAGCTTTCGCCTTGTGGGGAGCGGATCTTGGTGCCGCCTACGGCCTCCTATTGAAAGACCGGGCCGCCGTCCAGGCGATGGTTCCAGAACACAGCGCCGCCTATCAGGAGCTCGATGTCACCGTGCTCCAGACACTCGTCCTGGAGAGGGCTTTGGGAATCACCGCCGCAGACATGGCGGCAGGACAGCACGTGACATTTTTCAAAGACCCAGGCGACGCCTTTGCCCGATTGGGCGAAGGAGAATTCCAGGCCGGGTTCTTTTTGAACCCCACGGGGATGAATCAGGTGCGCGAAGTGGCGTTCGGAGGAGAGCGCATGCCACAGAAGGCCACCTACTTCTACCCCAAACTGCCCACCGGGCTGGTCTTTCACGACCTGAGCAGCCGGCTCTAGCACCCTAGCGGCGCCGGAGCTCTAGGAGTCCGCGCTCACCTCAAAGGGCTCGATGCGAAGAGCGTGGCCGTCGGAACCGACCTCCACCACCGCCCCTTCCAGCCACACGTCGCCGTCGGCCACTTCGAAGCGCACCGGTAGCTGCGTCAGCAGCCTCTCCAGAACGAGTTCCTTCTTGACACCGATCACAGAATCGCGTGGACCACACATGCCGGCGTCGGTCATGTACGCGGTGCCACCCGGCAGGACTCGGGCGTCGCCGGTGCGGACGTGGGTATGTGTACCTATCACGGCGCTCACCCGGCCGTCCAGGAACCAGCCCATCGCCACCTTCTCGCTGGTGGCCTCGGCGTGAAGGTCGACCAAGACGTTGCGCACGCCGTGCAATTGCTCCAAGGCCTCCTCTACCGCCTCGAAGGGTGAGCGCGCCGGGTTCATGTAGAGTTCGCCGCTGAGGTTGATGACCCCCAAGCGCCCCCCGGGGGTGTCGACCACCGTGACTCCCCGTCCAGGGTTGGAGGCAAGGAAGTTGAACGGGCGGATGATACGGGGATGCTCGTCCAGATAGCGATAGGTGTCGCGTTGCCGCCACACGTGGTTGCCGGTGGTGATCACGTCCACCCCCGCGGCAAAGAGAGCGTTGGCGTGGGCGGGCTTGATGCCCTTTCCCTCGGTGGCATTCTCACCGTTGACGATCACCGCGTCGGCAGAGAAGCGGCTGCGCAGCTCAGAGAGCTTGGCCACAAGCAGTTCCCGGCCGGGCTTGCCTATGACATCGGCAAAGAAGAGGAAGATCAAAGAAGGCCTCCTATGCGCTCGTCCGAGCGCGCGATTATCCTAGCGGCTTCGCGACCCAGTTTACCGCACGAGCCTGAAGGTGCCGCGCCTCCCCCATGTGGAGCCCACCGATCCCTGCCGCCTGGTACTGAGGCATCCCGGCCAACAACCAACTTAGGTCTCATGGCCGCCGCTTGGCGACCCTCCTTAGCCTCGATACATCCGTTCAATCGAGACAAAGGAGCGCATCATGACGAGTTCACGCCCCCCCTCCCGGCGCGCTTGGCCTGGGCGCCTTGGCCGCCCGCCGGCCGACGGCGCGCCACTGCGGACGATGTTTGCCGCCTTAGCCGCCCACTTCCGTCTGACCGTGGCGGCCAGCCTGTGCATCCTGGCCACGGGCGCTCTGCTCGTCCCCGGCTTGGTCTTCGGAGCCGAGAGTCCCCTTGCCGTGCCCATGGAAACACCTAGTGCCGTCACCTCGCCCTCGGCCGCATTGCCGGACGCATCCCTCCCGGTCGCGGATGGAGAACCCGTTCAGACCGAGATCACGCAGGCCGCTGCGCCTATCGGAGACGCTCCGCTTGTCACTTTGCCCTGGGGCGACGGCGATAACCAGGTTGGCCTCTGCCGTCCCTCAGAGGGTCTCACCAGAGGCCCCGAAGCCCTGGCAGTCGCCCCCGACGGCCGCATCGCCGTGCTCGACTCGGTCAACCGGCGCGTTCTGTTGCTGGACGCCGGTGGACAGGTCACGGGTATGTTTGCGGTGGCTTTGACGGAGCCGCGGTTCCTCGCCGTCGATGACGACCGCCTCTACGTTCTCGACAACGATGCCGACCGTCGGCTGGCCGCCTTCGACTGGAACGGCGCCTGTGTGGGGCTCGAATACCTTCCCGCGCTCCAGGACGTGGTCACCGGCTTGTTCGCCACCGTCGAAGGGCCGTGCGTGGAGGTGGCCCACCGAACCTCGCTCCTGCTCTCCGGTACAGTTGTGGCCTCCGTCGCGGCGGTTACCGCGGCTGGCATCCCCGAGGCGAAAACCGCGGCGCTCCCCGGCGGCCCCGCTCAGGCTCCCCTCCGCGCGCTGGAAGGGCGTCCGGTCGACCATGCCCTCGTCCGACTGGCGAGAGTGACCTTCAAGCCGGGGCAGAACCCGTCGATCAGATCTTTCAAGTTTGACAAAGCCAACTTCAAGTCCGCCAAGACCAACGAGCTCTCCCCGACCATCGCCTTGGGCCGCCCGATCGAGCACCTCGTATCCGTCGACGGGGACGGGAGCGGCGGGCTCATCGTGGGGGCACGCCTCAGCGAGCCTGAGACATGCGCTGTTGGGCAGGCCTACCTAGCGCTTACCAGACTGGCCTCTTCCGGTGCCGGTGCCGCGGACGCCGCCTCGATGCACTCCACGGCAGCTGACTCTGCAGTTCTGTTACTGGCGGAGTCGTCGTTCGCCTACCTGGGTCAGCCCTACGTGGTAGCGCCCGATGGCCGGGTCTTCCAGCCCGTGGGCAGCGAAGAAGGCTACAGCATCTTTGTGCGCAGCTTCTCTGAAGGCGCGACCGTGAAGGTGGAGGTGTAGCCATGAAACGTATCCACTTGTTTACGGGAGGCCTGACCGCCCTGCTCACCGGTCTCTGCCTACTGCTCAGCACCGCGGTTCCGGCCGCCCAAGCCGCCGTGCCCTACCTAACCCGCTCGGAGATCGTCGCTCGGGCGGAATCCGCAATCGGGCTCACCTACACCTGGGGGAAGGAGAGCTGGGTCCCCAACACCGGGGTCGGAACGGGCACCGACTGCTCCGGTTTGGTCCTCAAATGCTGGGAGGTCCCCAGGACCATGCTCTACCAAGAGGAGGATGGGCTGAACGCGACCATCTCTCCCCGCTACACCACCTACCACTTCTACAACTGCCTCGGTCCTTGGTATGCGCTGAGCAGCCGCTCTTTGCTCAAGGAAGGTGACATCCTCGCATACAACGACGGCACCTCAGGACATGTGGTCATCTACGCCGGCGGCGACGTCTGGAACTATCCGATAGTATACGAGGCGCCAGGCACCGGGCTCACGATCCGTAGAGCGAGCCGCTATTTCAGCAGCGCCTATCTGCCTAGACGCCGCGATTCCTTGCTTGAGACCAGCTCGCTCATCCTCGACAACCCCACGGCCAAGAGCACTGCCGGTAGCGACCTTGGCGGCAACTGGACCCGCTCCACCAATGTCTCCGGATACTACGGCGACAACTATCAGACCCACGCGGCCACCACGGAGACCGCTTGGGCGCGCTGGACGCCCCGGATCCCCGCAAGCGGCCGGTACGCCGTGTACCTCCGCTGGACATCGGCGAGCGACCGCGCCAGCAATGCCACAGTGCACGTCAACACTCCGGCCGGGCAGTACTCGCTCTACGTCAACCAGCGATACAACGGGGGTTATTGGTGCAGCGTGGGGACCTACTACTTCAACGCCGGCGTACTCCACCGGTACAGGAAGCGTCAGCATCTACGCCACCGGAGCCAACGGGTATGTCATCTGCGATGCTGTGAAGCTGGTCCCGCTGCTGTAGCCCCAGCGTCACGACCCTGCGCGTTGTCGCCCAGAGCCGAAACCGAAACCGGGCACCCTCGCGACCGGGCTGGTCGCAACGGAACCAGGTCCGCCTTGGCGGATCTGGTTCCCCGCGTCGCGGCCCCTAGGCTGTCCCGCCGGCCCCTAGGCTGTCCCGCCGGCGCATAGCCGGTCGCGGCGACTCAGTCCCGCCTCGCGAGTCTGGGAGCAATCGCAATCTTGTAGATCCTGCGCAGGCTGGCTTTTCGAGACGGGTGCAGCAGAGGTTCAACATCAGCCGGCAGGCAGCCAGACGGTCCGTCGGCATCGGTGTTCGATGCAGGCGCAGTGCCCCGCGAAGCGGCGGCGCTGCCCACCGGGGCGCTCGAGCGGCTAGCGAGGGCCCAGATGACCTCAGTCGGCATCCCGCCGTAGTCTGCTATCTCTTGCCGACTCTCCACTGGGTCGAATCCATTCAGCATAAGCAGGCTGCTTAAGGAGTTCTTCGTGAAGTAGTTGATATGGGTCACAGGATCGGCTTCCAGAGCGAAGCCGGCCCAGATTTCCTGGGGAACCTCAGCGTATAGGATCCCGTTATCGACAAGGTGCCGTCGCAGGAATGAGACAAGGCGGCCAATGTCACTCACGTGCTCAAGGACGTGGCTGCATACGATGAGGTCGAAGACCTCATCGCCGGCGAAAGCATCCATGTCGTCACAGATCTTGGTCACGCCCGGTAGGGTGCGGTCGCTGTAGTCAACTATGTAGCATGAGTGGCCCGCATCAAGGAACGGCCTCATCAGCTTGCCGTTTCCCCCGCCGTAGTCCAGTACTCTGAGCCTTCCCGGCGCGAGATGTGGGAGGCAGCGCTCGTATACTCTCCCAGCCCGCGCGAGGTCCGATCTAAGCGCGTGAGAGTCATAGCCAGCCTGCCCACCAACGTCCGGCTCGTGCTCTTTCAGAAAAGCGTACTTGGCAGCTACCTCATCGTCCGTTGGCCGAGGCGAATAGGCCACGAACCCGCAGTCGACACAGCGGGCCGCTGTCAATGTGACGGTGTCCTGGGCGGGAAACCACACTTCGAAGAGCACTCTTCTTCGCAGGAGTTGATAGGGGGAGAGACGGCGACGCGTGACGAGTCGTCTTCTGGGTCTGGCGAGCAAGAGGATACGGCCGACCGTCCCTAGCCTGTGCCGAGCGGACGCCAGGGGCAGGCGTCCACGCCGCATACTGTCCGTCCGCGAGTAGAGGAAAGTCTCCTCCCGCACCCTTCTATCCCCGCCGCAAACGGGGCATGAGCAGTTAGTGATCATCAGCGTGATCCAATGGAGTGCCTTTCCGAGTCGAGTCGCCGCCTTTGGGCCGGGAGCGCTTGAAGACCGCACGGAGCATGTCTGCTGTTTCGGCAAGCTCCGGCATCCTGACAAGCTTCGATACGGCCAGGAAGACGGCAAGTCCCACCACGGTGCACGTCACTAGGCGGAGTGAGTAGCTACCGGAACTTACACTTGTCACCGAGGCGAGAGCGAAGTCAACGGCCCAGACCACGGCCCCCATCACCGCCGCGGCCCCGACGACCCGCATAAGAGAACGCGCGATACTTCTGAGTCCGATCGCCCCGATCTTCCGCCGCAACAGCCAAGCAAGCACCACGAAGTTTACGGCTAGGGCCAATGTCGTTCCCAGCGCTAGACCACCGACGCCGAGAGGCCGCATCAACAAGTATGACAGGCCTACGCTGACCACCACGGTGGCTATGCCGATCTTGATCGGGGTTCGTGTGTCATGGTGCGCGTAGAACACACGGGTCAGGGTATCCCGACCGGCATATGCATAGAGCCCAAGCACCAGGAATAGGAAGGCCCATGTGGTCCGCGCCGTGTCGTCGGCGGCGAAGTCGCCGTGCTGCAGGAGGAGCCCCACGATGGGATAGCGCATCAAGATCAGCCCCACTGTCACCGGTATCAGTATGAACCCCATCATTCGGAGAGCATAGTCGAGAGTAGCCCTGACGCGTTCGGGTGCCCGTGCGGCCACTTGCTCCGAGAGGAGCGGGAAGATGGGAATCGCTATGCCGGCGACAAAGAGCCCGAGCGGAAGCTGAAAGAGCTTCTCTGCATAGCTCAGACTGGTGACGGCCCCCCCCTCCAACGTTGTAGCCAACATCTGGCTTGCGAAGATACCAACCGCCCCCACCGCGGATCCAAGCAGGATGGGCCACACCATCCCCCCCACTTCTCGCACGGCTGAATCGCGCCAGTCGATGCGGAAACGGTAGCGGATCTCCTGATCGCGCAACCCGGGAACAAGAGCCGCCAGCCCAATGACCCACCCAACAGCGGTAGCAATCGCCAAAGCCATAAGACCCATGCTCCGCGCCAGGACGATAGTGATCACAAGAGTGGTCGCGGTGCCCGCCGCTGGCGCGAATGCGGCCAGCGCGAAACGGCGCAATGAGTTGAGCATGCCAATCAATAGCCCAGTTAGACCCTGAAAAGTGAACCCGAGCATCAAGACGCGGAAGAGAGGGACCGCCCTGGCGGCCGTGGCCGGGTCCTTGAAACCGAAACCCACCAGCGCCATGAGCCAGGGGGCGACGATGATCAGCACCACCGTGATAGCAATCAAGACGAGGCAGATGATGTTGCCGATGTTGACCGAGAGCCTCCAGGCCTCTTCCTTCCGCCCAACGGCCAATCGGTAGCTGAACAGGGGCACGAATGTTGCCGTAAGGGCAGCCGCGACGCTTACCACCAGCATGTTCGGAAGCCTGAGGGCTAAGTAGAAGGCATCCGTCGCATTGTCGGCTCCAAAGAAGTATGCAACGGCGATATCTCGCGCCAGACCGATGCCCCGCCCCACCAAAGTCGCGAGGGTGATAATGAGAGCAGCCCTCCCCACCACGGACCTGACCGACCGGCTCGGCTCTGCGCCGGGGGCCGGAGGTGGAACCACGGGAGTATTCACCGTCTACCCCGAGACGCAAGCTCGAAGGCCAACTGAGCGGTATGCCCAGCTGTTGCCCGGAGAGGCGCGACCGCGCGTGCCAGCGCCGCGCGCCGCGCGGGCAGGTCCTCCGCGGTCTGCATGATGGCTTCGACAAGCCGGGCTGCTCCAACTGCCATGACTTGAGGCCTACCCCCGGGCGACTCGACCGGCTCTCCCACCGATCGTGGCTCCAGATCGTCGATGGTGACCGTCCAATCTGTCTGCCTGGTCTGAGCGGCAAAGGCCCGGGTCTTTGGATCGTAGTCGATAACGACCGCCGGCGTACCCGCAACAGCGGCCAAGATGCCGCTGTGTAGGCGCATGCCGACCACCATATCGGCCGCTCCAAGGACCGCGGCCAACAGAGCGGGCGAAGCAGACGGAGTGAGCACGTGCGCATGACCAGCCAAGCCGGGCCGCTCCGCAAGGGTCTCGCACACGGGCAAGTCTTGCACTTCGTGAAAGCAGACGAATACCACCTTGAGATCCAACTCGGCCCTTGTCTTCTCCAAAGCCTCGCCGAGATTCTCGATATATCCCCTGCGACGCACCCAGTATCGAGGACAGACCGCCAGATAGCGGGTGCCGGGAGAGACTCCGGAGAATGCGGCCCACTCGGAGGCTTCCTCCGACGACGCAGGCTGGATCGCGTACGCTGGATCGGGCACTATCAACTGCACCGGTGCGCGCACGCCCACTTCGTATGCCAGACTGGCCGACTCCCGGTCGCGCCAGGTAACCACCTGCGACGCCGAACCGGCCACGGCGACCAGACGCCGCGCCCCTCTCGTGTGCAAAGGCCCCAGCCCCTGTCCGTACCACATGACGGGGACTCTCTCCATCCGGGCCATCATGACCACCGAGAGAAAGTACGGCACGGGGCGCAGTTTGCCCTCTCGGAGCAGGAACGAACGGCGCTGGATCTCGAAATCGGCTTCGTGCAGGAAGCCGCCGCCCCCGCTGATGAGCAGGTCCGCGGCCCTGATTATCGCGCGCAGCTGCAGCGGCGATCGTAGGCTGGCTCGAAGTGACTTCAGCCGGCGCCCCGGCATATGATGGCGCCACTCGGTGTCCTCTGGGTCTGATGAAAGTACGCAAAACCGAGCATCGAGATCTCGCTGTTCGAGTTCCTGGAGAATAGCGGCCAGGATGGCTTCGTCGCCGACGTTCTTCTCGCCGTAATAGCCGCTTATCAGATAGTTCAAGTCGCGCCACTCCGACTCCCCCGACGAGCGACGCGCCGAGGCTGTCCATAGTCATCGGCTGAGCCCAGGAACACCTGCGCCGCGAACCCTGGTAGCGCCCGCTGTCTACGGAGGCGCTTAGGGTCGGTGGCCAAGCGGTGCAACCACTCCATGCTCGCCCTCTGAGCCCATTGGGGAGCCCGCTTGACGACCCCAGCCCACACGTCCAAGGTGCCCCCCACACCTAGGGCCACTGAAGCTCCTAACACATGACGATGCCGATATAGAAAGATCTCCTGCCGGGGAGCTCCCATGCCGACGAGAAGAATGTCGGCCCCAGAGTCGCGCACTCTGTAAACGACTTCCTCCTCCTCAGCTGGGGAGAAGTATCCATGGTGAGTCCCGGCCACCTTCAGCCCAGACAGCTGTGCGACCTGCCGCAGGGCTGCCTGCTCGGCCACCCCTTCGGCCGCACCAAGGAAGTACACAGATAGTCCACGCTCCGCCGCCAGCTCGAGCACGCGTTGCGCCAGGTCGATCCCGGTGACGCGTTCAAGTGCGGCGCCGGTGGCCGTCTGTCGCGCTCCCAGCCGATGGGCCGCCCACACCGCACCCACTCCGTCTGGATAGCAGAGGTCGGCTTCCAGCAGCGCCTCGGCCGCGGCTGGGTCGCGCTGGGCGCGCATCACCAGTTCCGGGTTGAACGAGACTGCGAGGGCGGTGCGGCCGAGGGGCCTCGCAGCATTATCGGCCGCCGAGATCGTCCACTCAGCTGCCTGATCAAGCGTGACGACATCCAACGGAAAGCCCAACACCGTGAGCGACGACCAGGGCGGCGGCGGCGCGCTTTCGGGCTGCGCATCCACGAGTGGCCCAGCTGCTTCGCCCGCCATGGTCGGCTTCTCGGTGGGCGCCAGGGGGGTAGAGCCCGCCAAGCTCAAGGCCGCACGACGATACACTTCCGCGTACGCGGCGGCGGCCTGTAGGTGAGAGTGATTGGCCACCACGTAACCACTCGCGGCCGCGGCCAACCGCTCACCCAGTTCCGGAGCGGAGGCCAACCTCAGAATTGCCGCCGCAAGCGCCTCCGCGCTCTCCGATACCAACAGGCCGGTCACGCCATCCTCCAACATCTGTGCCAAACCACCGACGTCGCCCGCAATCAACGGCCGGCCGGACGCCATGGCCTCAAGCGCCGAAAGCGAGGTCGCTTCTTCCACATTCGCAGAGTGTACCGAGGGGACAAGAACGACATCGGCTACGCGATAGAGATCCCGAATTGCCTCGCGGCTCTGCCCCCCTAGGAGACGAACGTCCCCTTCCAAGCGATTGTCCCGGATGATCCGCTCTATTTCGCCCCGCTCACCACCGTCTCCGGCGTGCAGCAGCAAGAAGCGCCCCCGATCGGTCTCATCCATTGTGGCCAGAGCGAGGGAGGGATAGATCACGCCGTTCTTCTTCACCAGCCGCCGAGGACAGAAGAGTACGATCTTGCCCTCGGGGATGTCCCAAGTCCGTCGCGATTCGCGGCGCAGGCGCTCCTCTTCAACCGCATCGTCGAGCGGCGCAAAAGCGGAGGTATCGATGAAATTGGCGAGCGTATAGATGCACTCGGCCTTTTCGGGCACCAGGCGCAGGGCGTATTGATACAGGCGCCTATCTACAGTGACGATCGCGTCAGCCAGACGTAGCCCCCTCATCTCCGCCCGCATCAGGTAGTTCCGGCCCATCCGCGAGGCGTCGGTGTAGCCTTCTGATACCGATTCATAGAGGGGATAGCCATGTAGCGTAAGCACCAGTGGCAGTCCATACTCGTCGGCCACCTCACGCAGGTAAGGCACCGAATACACCTCTTGCGCGTTGATGACCGTCCCGGAAACGTTCGCGCCACTCTTGGCCATGCGGGCTAGATCGCGCGAAGCCGCGGAAGCAAGCATGCGAGATCGGGCCTCCGCCGAGTACACCATGCCCCAGCCGCACCGCACGCGGTTAAGCGCACCCGCCGGCCACGTCAGCCGAGCTTTGCGCACAAACGTCGGCATGGTTCCCCCCGGACAGAATGTCCGTACTTCGTGACCAAGTTGCTCAAGCCCACGAGCCAACATGGCGACATGCGTTCTGATACCACCGATTTGATCGGGGTCGCCCGTCGTAAGAAGCAACGCTCTCATGGCCTAGCCCTTCTAATATCGCTCATATTGTGGTCGCCCTACCCAAACGAACCAAAGCTTCCTCGACCAGCGCCGATATCTGCTCCACCCGGACTTCCCACGTGTTCTCGCTGGCAAGCGCAACACGAGCCGCCCGTTTGTCAGGCCCATCTTCGACGATAGCTCTGCGCACCAATCCGGGGTAATCCTCAGGGCTGCTGGCGATTCCGACCATCCCTGCAAACCTCTCGAGTTCCGGGAGACCTCCTGTGACCACAGGCACCCCGGCCGCTAGGTACTCGAAGAACTTCAACGGAAAGATGTTACGGGTGAGGTCGCTCGTGTTGTAGGGTATGAGAGCGACTGCTAAGCCTTTGAGGTAGCCCGGCAGCTCTGTCCGCGGCTTCTGGCCCAGCAAGTGGATGTTGGACTGCCGACGCAGGCGAGCCTCGTCCACCTGCCCAGTCTTGACCGGACCGATCAACACGATCTGCCAACTGGGTTCAGCTCGTGCGATCACTTCCAGCGCTTCCACATCGAGGCGGGAGTCGTGCAGGCCCACGACCCCAAGGCGCGGAGCCGGAATATCCGCGAGATCGGCGGGGAGCGGGAGAGAGGGGTCGAGAGCTAGGTTGAAGATCTCCACGTCGGCGGCGTTGAACACGGTGTGGGTGTTGGGGTTCAACGCCTCGCGCGTCGTCCGAAGGCTATCCGCCGTTGTTATCACCAGATCTGCCCGGCGCGTCAGTTCGTCGTCGTAGCCTTTGACGACCCCGGGGGACACGAATCCGGGAAAAGCAGAGTGCTCGTCAACGCAATGGTAGACAACGAGCGAGGGCCGGCGACCAGCGGCCGGCCGCCGAGCCGCCTTGGTCTCGACCAGCGTCGCCTCAGACTCGGCTGAAGCCGCACGTACGCCCAGGGAATCAAGCAGTATCACCGAGGTCGGCAGGTACGTCCAGAATATGTAGTCGTCCTCGAAATGAAGACGGCCCATCGCCCAACGCACGTACCGAGCAAGAACTGCCTGGTTTGCGCGGTTTAACACCGGCTTCTTGTTCCCGAATGGAAGAAAGGGGGGAGGGGTCAAAGTCCACAAACCGGCCTCCCGCTGTCTGAGACGCGGCACAACCGCAGCCCAGCGCCGCCAGTACCCAGGCACCTTGAACGGTGCAAGCATGGTAACCGGTTCCTCAACATAGAGCACTCTGTTGCCCTGAGCAAGTCGGCGCATTATCTGCTGCTTGCTTGTCAACATGGCGCCCCAATCAAGTGAGGAAATGCAGACAATGTCTTTACCGCCGAACATGCGACCTCACTTGCCGAGTCTAGAAATCATGGCTCCGCGGAACCAGGCAGCGCTCGTAAGCCCGGAGTGTTCGGGCAGCCGTCTCTTCTGCCGTAAACACGGAACGCACGCGCAAAGCCCCGGCCACGCCCATCCGCGCGCGCAAAGTGGAATCGCCCAGCAAGGTGGCGGCGCGCTCGGCCAGCGCGGATACGAGGGCGCGCCGCTCCTGATCGCGGGCCACTACGTAGCCGGTCTCTCCATCGACCACGGCCTCAGCCACTCCACCTGCCGATGTGGTCACCACTGGAAGCCCGGCCGCCATAGCCTCCAGAACCGCCATAGAGACCCCACCTTCGAACTCTGAAGTTACGAGGTAGACATCAAGAGTATTAAGCACAGAGTCGACGTCATCCCTGCGGCCCATGAAACGAACAGCTCCGGCCAGCGCAGGCTCGGCCGCAAGTTCCTCAAGGCGCTCCCGCTCGGGTCCGTCACCCACAATCACAAGCTCGATGTCTGGATGAGTCAGCCGCAGCAGGGCCACCACCTCGAGCATGAGGCCTAGGTCCTTCACGGCCACCAACCGGGCTACTGTCCCTATCCGAGGTCTTCCGGTCTTGAGTGCATCCAGACGACCCCTTGGCTCAGCCCCCTCATTGAGAACGGCCTCTCCACCGATCGCACCGTCGATGCCGCTCGAACTTATCTCTAGGCCCGAGCGCACTACCAGAAGCCGGTCCGCGGGATAACCCCTCTCGACAAGAACAGCCCTGAGAGCGTCAGAGACACATATGATCCGGTCGACCCAGCCCAGCGTCGCTCGATCCAATGTCTCGTATAACCTGCCTACGTGAGGATCGCCATAGTCGAGCCGCAAATCAGAGTGAACGGTCGTGAAGAGACAGGGACGATTTCGCACTCCTCGGGTAGCGATGCGGGTTGCGAGATTCGCACGCATGCCGTGTGTGTGCACCACGCCCCACCGCGAAGCCAGCGAGCGACTCGGCGGTCCGGCGACAACAGTGCGTCGCAATGCTCCCATGACTCGAGGGTCCCACGCTCCGGCCATGGGGAGCACGGTGACGGAGAGACCTCGTCGTCCGGCCTCCCGAGCGAGTCCTCCGTCGCCTAGGCAAAGAAGGTGCGGGTCACAGTCCATCCGCTGCAGCGCCGAGAGCAGTGGCAGAAGGTGGCTCATGGCCCCGCCCGTGTCACCACCCCCGATAACGTGCAGGACCTGCAAGTTGCTCACCGGGCCTCCTTATATGGCGCCCTCGTGTCGGCCGGCGAACCGGTCCGCGCTACCGCGGCGCTTGAGGTCGCCTCTTGCCCTATCTGCAGCGACGCTCCCGTCGCCAGGCCGGCAAGAAACCAGAACCCAAGGGCGACCACGAGCGTTTCCCACACGCTTGCAGTCACGTTCGCCACCGCCACCGCGATGAAGGCTCCAAACGTACCTGCTGCCAGCCCCCGTAGATACGGGTCAGGGCAGATCCGATGCCCCCTCACCAGCCCTCTGGCCGCCGACAAAAGGACCCATACGAAGAGTCCCAAAAGGAGCAGTCCGCCCTCGGCCGCCAGTTGAAGATAGAAATTGTCCACCCACAGGCCGCTGTACGCGAACCTCACAGCGCTGGTACCGCCGAACGTCCCCAGCCCCAGCCCAAACAAGGGGTGCGCCGCTATCTGCCTAAGAGAGTACGTCCACACGTACAGACGTCCGAACGCCATACTCTGGGCGATATAGGTGGAACTGAAAGCGAAAGTCAGCCGGCTGACCAGCACCCGCGGCATAGCAAACCAACCCACCAACCCCACAGTGAGGAGCGCCGCAAGGTAACGACGATGCGCCAGGATGAGGAGGGCGATGATCCCCGCGATCAGGCCCAGCCATCCCCCCCGGCTGAAAGTCACCGCTTCTCCGCAAAGCAGAATCACACAGGCGAGGCCCGTCGCTCCACGCTGAAGGCGGCTCTGTCCTTTAGACAGGGTGAGCCCCATAGAGACGAGCGCTCCTATGAGCAAGAACGCCCCCAGGCCGTTGGGGTTCTCGATGATGGAATACGCTCGGGTGCCTATTGCCACCTCCCGGATATCAACCCAGTGACTCGGCATGGGTGCGTGGCTGATGTACTGGTATATCCCGTGGAGCGCCAGAGCCACGCTCGCCAGGAGGAACACCGCCACGGTCCACTGCACCAAGCGCTTGGTCTTCGGGAAGAGGAAGCCGAGGAAGTAGAACAACATAGGTTGAAAGATAAGCCTCAAGGCAAACACGCCCACATTCCCAGGGACATGCTGCAGGACAACTGAACCAAGCCCGGCGAGCAACGCGAGCATCACAGGAAGTGTGATCGGTACGGTCCAGAGCACCGATCTCCGCCTGGCGATCAGGCATCCCAGAAGCAGCAGCAAGCACAAGAGCACGAAGGCTTCGTCCCAGGCCGCACCCAACCCCCCGAGACTCCGGCGAGCAATCCAATCAGCCCAAGGGAACGCAGCGGCCGCAAGCATCATCACCTCCGGCCGCCACAACACCAACGCAAGCAGGCACAGGGCCACAGCGAAGACCACTACCCTTGTCGCGGCAGACGGACCTCCGAGGCCGGCTACCACCCCGGCGGCGAGAGCCAAGGCCATGCCCGCCCCCAACGGGCCGGCGAGACTCCTCCAAGAAGGGCTCGCAACTCTTCCGACGTGCTCGCGGCTCGTCATCACAGAACCACGCGACCCTTCGACCACCGCGGCAAAGGCCCGTGAAGCCCCCCGCAGAAGGACGCTCTGCCTGACAGCGGAGCCAAACCGAGGCCCAAGCCCCAGGACTAAGGCGCCCGCCACCATGAGACATACCGAGGCGATCCGGCGACCCCCTGAGTCCGCAGGCTCCGACGCCAGCAACCCGACCCCCAAGGCAAGAATGCCCGCCCCCACAACCCATAGCCACGCGCCTGCTGCAAAAGCGGAGCGCGAGACTGCGGGCCTGCCGACGCGAACCACGCGCGCGCCAACATCACCGACACTCTTCTTGAGCCCGAGATAGAGCCAAGCAAGGGCGGATACCGCCGCCGACCGGTCGCCAAGGGCCAAAGGACGAGGGAGCGGTGCACGGCCAAAAAGGCGGCTGTCCGTGCAGGTTCGGCCCGCGGCCGCGGCTCCGGCGCAGACAACACGGCCGCTCAGCGATAAACGCGCCGCCCCAACGATCCAGGCGACGGCTCGGCGGGCAGCGCGGCATACAAGAGAACCTCTAAGAATATTCATGCCGCGTCCCTGTCCACACCGGGCTTCTCTGGGAGTCGCGCCCGCTACTTGGTCGCCTCCTCGCCCCAGACCACACTCCGTATGACCGTCGCGATCTCAAACCCCGCACCGACAAGCGTGACCCTCTTGCCTACGCGCATGGGCACACTCCCGATGCGCACAGAGGAACCGGAAACCACGCCCTCGCCCAACACCTCAATGCTCACGTCGCTGAATATCGGCGAGTCAAAGGCTTTCAGCTCGTCTGCGCCGGTGAAGAACTCCTCGCGGGTGGGAGTCACCATGACCTCCTGCACCTTCCCGAAGGCCGTTCCCCCATCATCTGTCACAGTACCCTCGATGTCCAGCGCAGCCAATTGCGCCGACTGGACCCTCTCGGCGGCAAAGCTAACCCGCACCGGAACAGTATCCACAGTCGCGTCTTTGAAGCGCACCGTCGCAAGAACCACGACTCCCACGATCACCAAGAGCACGAGGGCGTCGATAATGTTCACCTTGCCGAGAATTCGCCCGCGCTCATCTAGAAAGCGGCTCATTGCCACCATCCTTAACGTAGTAATGCCGGTGTATCGGACTGCCCGAATTCTATCGGAATAGCCCGGTGATGCCCACTGCGTACCTTGCCATCGCCCTTGTAGTGGGCCTAGGCTTGGGCTACAGTCCGAATATGCCTGAACCCGTCGTATTCATAGCTTTTGGCACCCGCCCCGAGGCCATCAAGATGGCTCCGGTAGTGCTCGAGCTGCGCCGGCGCGGAATCTTTCGGGTCATCACCTGCCTCACCGGCCAGCACCGGGAAATGCTCGACCAGGTCATCGAGGCCTTCGACCTACCGGTCGACCATGACTTGAAGATCATGCGCGAGCGCCAATCGCTGGGCCACATCACTTCGTCCGCGCTGGGCGGGGTCGAGACTCTGCTGGAGTCCGAGAAGCCCGACCTGGTGATGGTCCATGGAGACACCACCACCACCTTCGCCGCCGCATTGGCCGCCTTCTACCACAAGATTCCAGTAGCCCACGTCGAGGCGGGGCTGAGAACCGATGACCTCTACAACCCTTTCCCCGAGGAGATGAACCGCCGCCTCGCCGACCGGCTCACCCAGATCCACTACGCTCCTACCAGTGGCGCCCAAGAGGCTCTGCTGCGTGAAGGCACACCCTCCGAGAGCATCTTGATCACCGGAAACACCGTGATCGACGCCCTTCTGACTACCGCCGCCACCGCGGTCCCCGAATGGGAGCCCAAGATCTCCCAGGCGCTGACGCAGCCAGGCCCCAAGGTGCTGGTCACAGTGCATCGCCGAGAGAGTTGGGGGACGCCCATGGAGCGAGTGGCTGAGGCGATAAAGCAGGTATGCGGGCGCGCCCCGCAGGTGACCTTCATCTTTCCCATCCACCTCAACCCAGTGGTGCGGACCACCTTCCGGGAGGCTCTGGGCGAGGTCTCCCAGGTTGTGTTCACCGAGCCGCTCCCCTATAGGCCGTTCGTGCATCTCATGAAGGCCGTCGACGTGGTGATCACAGACTCAGGCGGAGTCCAGGAAGAAGCCCCCACCCTCGGAAAGCCAGTTCTGGTGATGCGCGACACCACCGAGCGTCCGGAAGGCATCGAGGCAGGCACCGCCCGCTTGGTCGGCACCAACAGCGAGACCATCGCGCGGGAACTCCTACTGTTGCTGAACAACCGCGCCGCCTATGAGCGGATGGCCACAGCCGTCAATCCCTACGGAGACGGTCGGGCGGCGGTACGCATCGCCGACCACCTGGAGTACCACTTCGGCCTGCGCGCGGCTCCCCCGAAGCCTTTCTAGCAGAGACCCACCCGGCGCGCCGGCGGTCGCGCGGCGCCCTTACGTCCGCGCGCGGCCCCGGGCGATGAGGCCGGCAGCGGCTCCGGCCCCCACGCCGTTGTCGATGTTCACTGCCACCAGCCCCGGGGAGCAACTCTGCAGCATGGAGTAGAGCGCCGCCGTGCCGTCGCCACCCAGGCCGTATCCGGTCGAAGTGGGCACTCCCACCACCGGGATGTCCACAAGCCCCGCGATGACAGAAGGCAGTGCGCCCTCCATGCCCGCGCAGACCACTAGGACGTCGGCCCCGCTCTCCAACATGTGGCCAAGAGGTTCGGCCAACCGATGCAGGCCGGCGACTCCGACGTCATATCCACGCTCGATCCTGCAGCCCATGTGACTGATCACCAGAGCCGCTTCCTCGGCCACGGGAATGTCCGACGTGCCCGCGGTGAGCAGGCCCACACACCCACGCTCCTCGGGCGGCCTGTAAGCTGAGGTGTGAGCGCTGAGTATGCGAGACCTTTCCTGATAGACCACCTCCGGCGCCTCCCCAGCTCTGGCGCCGCCGAAACCCTCGCTTGAACTAAGGGTGGCCGCGGGAAGGCTCGTCAGAATGCGCTCCAGGCGCCTGCCCCGTTCTGGCCCCAGCCGGGTTACCAGAACAAACCCCCGCTCAACCAGACAGTGCGCCGCGATGGCTTCCAGATCGTCGTCACTCTTCCGGGAGGCGTAGATGACCTCGGGCACGCCCTTCCGCAGATCGCGGTTGGTGTCCAGCCTGGCGAAGTCGCCCAATTGCGCCACCTGGAACAGCCGCAGCTTCTGCAGCGCCTGGTCGGGGTCTATCTCCCCGGCGGCCAACCCCTCCAGGAGCCTGCGCAGGTCGGCGTCGTGTCGGCTGTCGTTACTCAAAGAGCAAACACCTTTCGGGCATTGTCGCCCTCCGCCGCCGCTCGTTGATGGGGCGTGAGGCATTCGAATCCGGCAAGGTAGCGCGCGGGAGACAGCAGCGGAAAGTCGCTGCCGAAGATGAGCTTGTCTGAGCCGGCGCAGGCCACCGCCACCTCGTAGACTCGGGGCTGGTACAAGTAGGGGACTGCAGCTGTGTCGTAGTAGACGTCGGCCAGCACTTCGCGCACCTCCGGCATCAGTTCGTACAGAAAGAGCCCTCCACCCATGTGTGAGAAGACAAGCTTCAGCCCAGGGTAGGCCTTAGCCAGAGCCAGGCAGAGCTCTGGAGAGAACCGGCCCTTGCCGGGGTACTCGTGGCCCACGGGCTCGCTGGCATGGATCACCAAGGGGAGGCCGCGCTCGCGCAAACAACCAGCCACGGGGGCCAGATCGGCGAGCAGATCCGCGTCGGCCGGATCGGGCGCCAACTCCCCGCAGCCGCTCAAGCCCGCATTGAGACAGCGCTCCAACTCAGCCCCGGAGCCCGGGTCTCCTTGGGCAACGCAGGCCAACCCGGCCAACCGATCCGGACGACTTCTGACGGCCTCGATCACATAGTCGTTGACCAGGCGGCACAGCCCTGGGTCTCTGAACGCAAAGCCGAAGACGATCGACACGCCCACGCCCACCTCGTCCATGTGGGCCACCACCTCTTCGGCGGTTGCCATGCGGGCTACCGGCGACCGATAAAGGGCCTCGAAGCGGGCATCCCGGTTGAGAAAGGCTTTCCTGTCGCCCACCATCTCGGGCGGGAACACGTGGACGTGAGCATCCACGACCCCGCCGGCCCGCGGCATGACCCTCCCGGGGGTGTCAGGCAACGGCCGTGAGGAGGATGGTTTCCACAAGCTCTTCATACGAGATCCCGGCCGCGCGAGCTTGGGCAGGCAGATCGGATGTGTCCGTCATACCGGGCAGAGTGTTCACCTCCACGAACCAGGGGACTCCCTCCTGGTCGACCATCATGTCCACCCGGGCGTAGCCCCGGCAGCCGATGGCGCTGAAGGCCGCGATAGCCACCCGTTCGGCTTCGAGCGTAGTCTTCCGCCGACAGCCTGGCGGGGAGGATGAACTCGGTCATGCCCTCGGTGTATTTGGCCTCGTAGTCATAGAATTCGTTCTTTGGCACCAGCTCGAGAATCGGCAGGGCTCGGAGGACGCCGTCCTGCTGGAGCACGCCAACCGTGATCTCGCGACCGGGGACGAACCTCTCCGCGAACAACACTCCGTAGTCCACTCGGCCCGTGGCGATGGAAGCAACGAGCTCTCCGGTCGTGCCGCACTTGGTGACACCGAGGCTCGATCCTTCTTCCACCGGCTTGATCATCACGGGCAATCCCAACTCCGCCTCGATCCTGGCCGCGGCTGCCGGGGCAGGTTCTTCTGGCCCTATCTCGCAATAGCCCGGGGTGGGAAGTCCTGTGCCCAGAACGATCTTCTTTGCCGCGATCTTGTTCATCCCCAAGGCAGACGCCAGCACGCCGGACCCCGTGTACGGGATATCCATCACCTCCAGCAACCCCTGGATGGTGCCGTCCTCACCGTAGCGGCCGTGCAAAGCCAGGAAGGCGACCTCGACCCCGGCCTCGTCGATGCGCTTGGCGACATCCCGCAGTGCATCCACTGCCACGGCTCGGTAGCCCCGCTCGAGCAGAGCGCGCAGACAGTTCTGGCCCGACCGCAGAGAGACCTCTCGCTCACCGGAAAGGCCGCCCATCAGCACACCGATAGTCTTGGTCTTGAGCGTCTGGGGGTCCATTGCAGGAACTTTACCACAGGCCTAGCGGCGCGCTACGTGAAGACGGCCGGCCGGCCGAGACCTCAGCGAGCCGCCCAGCGCCCAGTCACCCGGTGGCGGCCCGGCTCCGTTCGGGGACCGGCACTCCTGATCCAGCCTACTCGCCTGAACGCCGCCGTACTTTGGGCTCCGCTCTCGGCGGCGTAGAGAAGATCCTCGACGCTCACTCCATCGGCAGGAGCCGACGCCCAGCCCACCACGCACTCCACCTTCTGCCCGTCGATGAGGTGTTCGCAGGCTCTGCGGCCGAGGGCCATGGCAAGGCTCTCCACATCGTAGGGATCTATCCATGCGGTCTTACCACTGGCGGAGGCAACCGTGCCCGCGGTCGCTCCGGTCGCGAACACGAACGCCACCCTGCCGCTCTGGAGCAGAAACACTTGGGCGTCCGGACCTAGAAGGCGCGATCCTCTATGTCCTACCGCCGCCAGTACGCGGCCGGCGACGTCGCGCCCGTAGTAGTCGGCTATGTCATCGAAACGCAAGACCCGCAGAACCACCAAGGCAAACCGGGCGTTCGTTCGAACGCAGTACCTGCAGACGCAGCCTGAGAGCGCCGTCAAACAGGGCCTCCGGATCGTCATGACCACGGCTTCCCCGAACCCTATCCTGCTCTACTGCCCTGGGATCGAAGCTGGAGTCCCGCGAGGCTTCCCTTGGTCCGGTGCGGGCGGCGCGCGTCGCTAGAAGCCCGCCCATCCATACCAATACGAGCACGATCCACAGTGCTGGCGCTGAACTCCAAGCCAGAAGCGGCAACAGTATGGCCCCGTCGGTGAGGCACAGTAGAAACCCCAACAGGCGGTCGCTGGCGTAATGACGCGTCAGCCGCAGAGCCCAAAGTGAATAGCCGATCACCAATGCTACATAGAGCACCCAAATGGCGGGGGATTTGGCTCCGGCGAGAGGAGGACAGATGAGACCCACAAGAACCAGAAGAACCAGCCTCGCCCGAGCTTTCTGCCGCTCGGTCACGCGCATGGCACCGGCTGTCCGCTGTCTTTTCATGTGAGTCTGATTGCAGTATAAGCGAAGTGCAAAGCCTTTGCAATACATATTGCCAAACAGTCGATATGAAATTGTTGCGTACGCCGCGAGCGGACGTGGCTGCTCTGGGCGGACAAGGCAAGTCGGCGACAGCAGAGCCGCCGGAACTACTCACAGCCTCCGGCGAGTGCGAAGAACGGCCAGCGGGAAGAACGCTGAAGAGCTCAGGGAACGAGAAGGACCGGCACTCGGGCGTGGCGCGCCACTCTGTAGCTAACGCTACCCAGAATGAGATCCTTGGGCTCGTAGCGGCTGTTGCGCCCCATGACCACCAGCTCTGCACCCAGGGATTCCATCTCGCCCAGGATGACTTCGGCCGCCGGCCCCACCAGCGCCTTTACTTCGGCCCCCACCTTCAGCCGCCGCAACACCTCCAAAGCTGGGCCCACAGCCTCCTGAGCCATTCGCTCCACGTAGCCCTCGATGGTCCGTTGGTCCATGGCTGGAGGCCAGGACCATGTGTTGCGGAACCGAGATCGCCGTGACAAGAATGAATTCTGCGCCATAGCGGGCGGCCATCTGGGCGGCCACCTCGACCCCCCGCAGAGAGGCCTCTGTGCCGTCAGTGGCGGCCAGAATGCGACGGAAGATCAACGACTGCCTCCGAGGCGTCCGAACACCTGACCCGAAGTGGAGGATACCGGGGTCGAACCGGCGACCTCCGCCGTGCAAAGGCGGCGCTCTCCCAACTGAGCTAATCCCCCGAGCAGGGCGATCCGTACCGCCCGTGAGCCTCGAACTCAGTGGGCCTAAGTGGATTCGAACCACTGACCTCACCCTTATCAGGGGTGCGCTCTAACCAACTGAGCTATAGGCCCATGCGCGGGTAGTTTACCGGCATTACCCTTTATGTCAAGCAAGGGCCCAGCTGCCGGACACCAACCGACGCCACCCCGAGACCGCCGCGCAACAACGAGTACCACTGGTGACGTGGACCCCTCGCTGGGAGTAACCTTAGAGACTCACCAGCTCGAGGGGAACCATGGAAGGCTTCGAGAGAGTCGCAGTATACGGCGTAAGTTTTGACGTGGCCAGCAAGCAGCCCATCGTCCTGCTGAAGGTGGAAGCTAAGAACCGCTTCCTGCCCATCTGGATCGGGCAGCCAGAGGCGGCTGCCATCCTCGTGAAACTGCAGAAGGCCGAACTGCCTCGTCCCATGACCCATGACCTTCTGGCGGCCACCCTGGGACAGCTGTCCGCGACCGTGTCCGCCGTGATCGTCACAGAGTTGCGGGACAACACGTTCTTCGCGGTCATCGTGCTCGATGCGGACGGGCAAGAGATACGCCTCGATTCGCGCCCTTCGGATGCGATCGCGCTCGCGGTAAGGACCGAATCACCCATCTACGTCTCCAGCGAGCTGCTCGCCACAAACGGCATCGAGTTCGAACAGGAGATCGGAGACGCCGAAGACATCGTGAAAGAGTTCCGGCAGTTCCTCGACGAGGTCTCCCCCCAGGACTTCTAGGCTATTTCGCCTTCTCTTCCCCCAATGCGGCGGCTTCCCTCTTGACGCACTGAAGGATCAGCCCGTATATCTCGCGCAGCCCCTCGTTGGACAGCGGGCCGCGGTTGGCCCGGCACAGATACGTGATCACCCAGTCCTCTTGAGCGGCGTCGTAGAAGCTGAGGCCATGGGTATCTTTGTAGTCCTTGAGGCTCTTGACCAGTTGGACCCGCTTGTTCAGTGCCTCAACTATCTTCAGATCGTTGTCGGAGATCTTCTCCCGGTAGTTCCTTACGACCGGATCGGTGCCTGCTTCCGCCATAGATGCCTCCTCGTCTCCGCCCGGTCACCTTCTCTGACCGAGGCTCGCTTGTCCAGCCGCTGTTGTCTAGCGAAGGCTACCCTACTGCCCGCGTGTTGCCCAGTATCGTCCTTCACCGACCGCCGCGGGCTCCATAGGCCGCGCACTGCCGCACGAAGCGTGAGGCCGCGTCCCGCGACGCGGCCAGGTGGACCAGCACCGGTGTGCATAGAAGCGTGTCGGTACCTACGCCTTCGCCCCTTTCCCCGATGACGCCCGCTCCGCGGATCTTCAGCGGTGAGTCCCATGGAGGGCCCGCACTGACTACTTCAGCATCGGTCAGCACCCACCCGGCCGCCTTCTCGCCCTTGGCTAAAAGCAGATTGTCGCGCAGAGAAGTCACCTCGACATACGCCGGGTCCTCCAAATCCCAAAGGATCTCGCCTTGGGCGGGTATGACCCCCGCCAGATCCGAGCTCCGCCCTAACAGGTCTTGGATCCGGTCGAGCAGTAGCAGCATCCCTCCGCCCATGGCCAGCGTGGGCATGCCTTGACCGATGTGAGAGACGATCTCGCGGAGCAGCGGCAGATTGAGCGCGATGTCCGGCACGGTTTCGGGCCATAATGTCCCGGCGAGGATAAGACCGGCGGTCTCGGCCGGCAAGGCCGGATCCTCGATCAGGTCCACCCGCCGCGCGTCCGCCCCCGCCGCGCGCAAGATCTCAACCGAGTCACGGCTCCACAGAGCGAACCCCTTGCCGCCGGCGACCGCGATCACAGGCCCACCGCCACCCCGCACCGGCGACCGGCTGGGGGTCGACAGAAACCCTCGCTGACCGGCCAGGGAGATCAGTCCGTCGATGTCCACCTGGCGAGCGACCGAGGCGAGCACTGATGCCTCCAATGGAAGCCCCCAGGGTCCAGGCGCAGGGGTATCCCAGCCAGGTCCTTCTCCTTCGTAGAGGCAACCAACCACCGGCACTCCCTCCTCGGCCAGGGCTTCGCGGAGGAGTTCGTAGTGTTCGCGGTTAGCCACGCCCGACAGGATGACCCCGGCCCAGTTGACCCCCGTAAGATGGGCCCGCAGACCCGTGGCAAGTACCTTGATCCCTTTACCCCAGCCCCTGCAGTCCATGACCACCACCACCGGACAGTCGAGCAGCCGGGCCACGCTCGCCGGCGTCCACAGGGCTCCGTCGCGCCGGTCAAGCACTCCGGTATTGGAGGAGAGCACTGACAACCCCACGTGGCGGACGGCCAGGTCGTACAACCCCAGCAGCGATTCCTCGCTACAGACCGCGGGGTCCAGAAAGACCGTCCCCTCCCAGCGGTCCCAGCACGCGGAAGGGCTCAGCGCCCCTACATGATGGTATCTAACCTCGATTCCGCGCGATTCGGCGATCTCGGCTGCGGCGGCGGCAACGGCGTCGGCCAATCCGGTGCGATGCGTCGGAACGAGCAACAACCGCGGAGCCGACATGGTCACCGTCCCTCAGAAACTAGTCCGTAAGCCCCTATCCTAGTCCCGCCGGCCGATCAGGACCGACGGCTCATCAATATGAGTCGCAGCAGCTGCAGCAGCGCCATCAGAGCGGCTGCAACGTATGTGAGGGCGGCCGCGCTCAGCACCTTCCTAGCGCCCTTGAGCTCTTCTCCCACGAGGATGCTCTTGTTTGTGAGCTGTGTCATTGCCCGGCTGGAGGCGTTGAACTCCACCGGAAGCGTGACTAGTGTGAAGAGCACGGCGGCGGCATACAGCATGATCCCGATGTTCATCAACAGGCCGCTACGAAAGAAGATCAGCCCGACGAAGAACAGGATCCAGCCAAAGTTGGTGCCTATATTGGCCACCGGGACCAGCGCGCTCCGCAACTTGAAAGCAGCGTAGCCCTCGGCATGCTGCATCGCGTGGCCGGCCTCGTGCGCCGCTACGCCAAGTGCGGCCAGAGAGTTGCTGTTGCCCACGTCGGGGCTCAGAGTGAGGACACGAGTTCGAGGATCGTAATGATCGGACAGGCGGCTGCCAGCAACCTCGATGCCCACTTGATAGAGGCCTGCGCCATCAAGGACCAGACGCGCCGCGTCTGCGCCGGTCAGGCCCCTGGAAGAGGCAATCTTCGAGTACTTGGCGAAACTGGATCTGACCTTGGCTTGAGCATATATACCAAGGATCACGGCCGGCACCAACAGCAGCAGATCCCAGTACCAAAATCCGATTGTTGACACGCTGTACTCCTTTTCCCCGGAAGGCGCGCTGCCGCCTTACGCCGGGCTGATAATACCAGAAGGCCTCCCTCCCTACTCTCCAGATGGAGACAGGCCTTATTCAGTTCTTATGGGGGGTATAGACCTCTGTTGCCTGGCCCCAGGAGTTACTCCCCCGAATCCTCGTCGACGATGTCGGTCGCCTCCGTCTCTTGGGTGTCCTCGATGTCATAGAAGTCATCGGCTGCGGTGTCGTCCAAGTCGCTGTCGACCGCCCCTTCTAGGTCGTCAACACCGGCCCCTTCGAAGTCGTCCTCGGCGCCCAGCTCCAGGCCGTTGCCGCGGCCATCTCCGTTGCCGTTCGCAGTGCCGACCAAGCGAGCCATACTCGACACCCGGTCGGCGCCGCGCAGGTGCATCACCCGCACGCCCATGGTGTTGCGTCCCGTGGTCCGGACGCTCTCCACCTGCACCCGAATGATCGTGCCATCCTGACTGATGAGCATCAACTCGTGGTTGTTACGCACGGTGGCCACACCTACCAGATCGCCGCGGTCGGGGCTGTCCTTGATGGTGATGACGCCCTGACCCCCCCGCTTTTGGGTGGGATAGCTCGACACCGGGGTGCGCTTGCCATACCCTCCGCTGGTGACGCAGAAGATGTCGGCGTCGTCTTCGGCTACCGCCATGCCCAGCAGAGAATGCTCCGGGGGCATGCGCATGCCTGTGACACCCATGGTGTTACGCCCTGTCGGCCGGACGTCGTACTCGTGGAAGCGGATGGCCTTGCCCTCGCTCGACACCAGGATCAGGTCGTCGTGACCGTTGGTGTGTTCCACCGCCACCAGTTCGTCATCGTCGTCGAGGTTGATGGCGATGATCCCGTCGGCCTTGAGCGAGGTAGCGTAGTCCAAGAACCGGGTCTTCTTAACGATGCCCTTCTTCGTGGCGAAAGCCAGGTACTTCGCGTCGCTATAGTCCTTCGTGGCTATGACGGCCTTGATCCTCTCGCCCTGCGCCAGCGGGAGGAGGTTGGCCACATGCCGCCCCTTGCTCTGCCGGCTCCCCAGCGGTAGTTCGTGCACCTTCTGGCGGTAGATCTTGCCTCGGGAGGTGATGAACAGCAGGAAGTGATGCGTGGTAGTGATAAAGAGGTGCTCGATATAGTCGCCCTCTTTTAGGTCCATCCCCATGACGCCTATGCCCCCGCGGTGCTGCGTGCGGTAGGTCGAGACAGGCAGCCGCTTGAGATAGCCGGAGGCAGTGATGGAGATGACCATCTCCTCCACAGCGATCATGTCCTCGATGTCGATCTCATCCTCTGAGGGCAAGATCTCGAGTGCGGCGGTCGTCGCCGTACATCTGCTGGATCTCGAGCAACTCCGTCTTGATGACCTCGTAGATCATCGACTCGTCGGCCAGAAGGCCTTCGAGATAGGCGATGCGTTCCAGCAGGTCACGATGCTCTTCCTCGATCTTGTGACGCTCCAGCGCAGTAAGGTTGCGCAGGCGCAGATCGACAATGGCCTGAGACTGTTCGTCGCTCAGGCCGAAGCGCTCCATGAGGCCCATCTTCGCCGCTTCGGTGTCTTCGCTGGATCGGATAATGCGGATGATCTCGTCCAAGTTGGAGATGGCGATCAGCAGACCCTCGAGGATATGTGCCCGCTTCTTGCATCTTGTCGAGTTCAAAACGGGTGCGCCGGACTATGACCTCCACCTGGTGCGCGATGTAGTGCCGGAGCATGTCGCGCAACGACAGGGTCTTGGGCACGCCGTCGACCAAAGCCAACATGTTTATCCCAAAAGTAGTCTGCATGGCGCTGTGCTTGTAAAGCTTGTTGAGCACCACTTTGGGGATGGCCTCGCGCTTCAACTCGATGACCATGCGCATGCCCGAACGGTCGGATTCGTCACGCAGATCTGAGATCTCCGGGATGTGTTTCTCGCGCACCAGATCGGCGATCTTCTCAATGAGTTGGGCCTTGTTGACCTGATAAGGAAGCTCGGTGACGATGATTGCCGTCTTGCCCTGCTTGATCGGCTCGGAGTGCGCCCGCGCCCGGACCAGACACCCGACCGCGGCCGGTCTCGTAACCCTCGCGTATGCCGGCGCTGCCTAAAATGATCCCCCCCGTGGGGAAGTCAGGGCCCTTGATGAAGCGCATCAAATCGGCGCTGGTGAGCCCAGGGTCATCGATGAGCGCCACGGTGGCGGCGATCGTCTCGCGCAGGTTGTGCGGGGGGATGTTCGTCGCCATGCCCACTGCGATCCCCGAGCTGCCGTTGACCAGCAGGTTGGGAAACCGAGACGGCAGAACTTTGGGCTCTTCCCTGCTCTCGTCGTAGTTGGGGGTCCAATCTACGGTCTCGGCTTCGATATCGCGCAGCATCTCGGTGGCGATGCGGCTCATGCGGCACTCGGTGTAGCGCATGGCGGCCGCGGAGTCGCCGTCTACCGAGCCGAAGTTGCCGTGACCGTCGACCAGGAGATAGCGGATGGAGAAGTTCTGAGCCATGCGCACAAGGGCGTCGTAGATAGAGGCGTCGCCGTGGGGGTGGAAGTTACCCATGACATCACCGACGATGCGGGCACATTTGCGATAGGGCTTGCTGGGCTGCATCCCGGAGTCGTGCATGCCAAAGAGCACGCGCCGGTGCACCGGTTTGAGGCCGTCGCGCACGTCGGGTAGAGCCCGGCCCACGATCACGCTCATCGCGTAGTCGAGATACGACGCCCGCATCTCGTCGGCGATCTCGATCTGCTCTACGCGGCCCTCCAATGTCTCCATGGCTCCGTTCACCCTCCTATACGTCCAGGGTGCGCACGTAGCGGGCGTTTTCGGTGATGAAGTCGCGACGTGGCTCCACCTTGTCGCCCATCAGGGTGGTGAATACCTCGTCGGCGATGGCGGCGTCGTCCACTGTCACCTGCAGCAGCGTACGCTTGTCGGGATTCATGGTGGTCTCCCACAACTGCTCGGGGTTCATCTCGCCCAGGCCCTTGAAGCGCTGCATCGTGATGCCGGTCCGCCCGATGCGACCCAGCAGTTGCTCCAGCTCGGCATCATCGAAGGCGTAGTAGTCCTGGCGCTTGTGCACCACCCGGTAGAGCGGGGGTTGCGCGATGTAGACATAGCCGGCGTCGATCAGCTCCACCATGTTCCGGAACAGGAAGGTCAGGATGAGGGTGCGGATGTGCGCCCCGTCGACGTCGGCATCGGTCATGATTATGAGCTTGTGGTACCGCGCCGCGGTGAGGTCGAACTCGTCGGCCAGGCCGGTGCCACAGGCACTTATCATGGACTGGATCTCGGTGTTGGAGAGGATCTTGTTCAGCCGGGCCTTCTCCACGTTGATGATCTTGCCCCGCAGGGGCAGGATGGCCTGGAAGCTGCGGTCGCGAGCCTGCTTGGCCGAACCGCCCGCCGAGTCGCCCTCCACCAGGTAGAGCTCGCACGAGGCGGGGTCGCGGATGGAGCAGTCGGCCAGCTTACCCGGCAGACGTGGTGTTCTCCAGCACGCTCTTGCGCCGGGTGAGGTCGCGAGCCTTGCGGGCCGCCATGCCGGGCGTGAGCGGCCTGGACGGTCTTCGCGAGGATCTGCTTGGCTTCGGCGGGGTTCTCCTCGAGGAACTCGGCGAGCTTCTGGTTGACGACGCCTTCTACAAAGCCGCGGATCTCGGAGTTACCTAACTTGGTCTTGGTCTGACCCTCGAACTGAGGCTCGCGCAGCTTGACGCTGAGAATGGCCACCAGCCCTTCGCGCACGTCTTCGCCGCTTAGGTTCTCTTCCTTTTCCTTCAAGAAACCTTTGGAGCGGGCGTAGTCGTTTATCGTCCGAGTGAGGGCGGACCGGAAGCCGGAGAGGTGGGTGCCCCCCTCGTGAGTGTTGATGTTGTTCGCGAAGGTGAATACGTTGTCGTTGTAGCCGGCGTTCCACTGCATGGCCAACTCGACGTAGTGGTCGGATTCCTCACCCTCGAAGTGGATCACGCGCGGATGGCTGGGGTCTTTGTGCGTGTTGATGTGCTTGACAAAGTCGACGATGCCGCCGTCGTAGCAGTAGACGACCTCTCGTGGCTCGGAGCGCTTCCTGCCCACCGACACAGCTGCCGACATCAGCGGCCGTCTCACCTGCGACCAACGCGGACGCGGAAGGCTCTATCTCCGCGGTGCGGTCCAGATACTCGCGGGCCACGTCGTCGTCTTCGTCCCCGCCTTCACTCTCACGCTCGGGGAGGTCGTCACGCTCATCGACCAGGGTTATGCGAAGCGAGCGATTGAGAAAGGCCACTTCGCGCAGACGCTGCGACAGTGTGGTGAAGTTGAAGTCGAGATCATCGAAGATCTGATGGTCGGGCTTGAAGTGCGTGATGGTCCCGCTGGTTCCGTCACTCTCGCCGAGTCTCTCGACGCTCGGTGACCGGAACACCGCGGGCGTAGGTCTGTCGAAACCGATGACCGTCCCTGCTCACCTCGACGATGAGCCACTCAGAGAGAGCGTTGACCACGCTCACTCCGACCCCGTGCAGACCGCCAGACACCTTGTAGCCCTTCGCCGCCGAACTTGCCCCCGGCGTGCAATTTGGTCATGACGATCTCGAGAGCCGATCGGTCGAACTGAGGCATGTTCTTGACGGGGATGCCCCGGCCGTTATCGACCACGCGTACCGACGAGTCGGCGCAGACGGTGACCTCGATGTGGGTACAGACTCCGGCCAGAGCCTCGTCGACGGAGTTGTCCACCACTTCGTAGACCAGGTGGTGAAGACCCCGGTGCCCGGTGGACCCGATGTACATGCCCGGCCGCTTTCGGACAGGGTCCAGACCCTCAAGAACCTGGATGTCACCTGCGTCGTAAGAGTGCTCTGCCAAACCTGCCCGGCCTCTCTATGCCCAGTCCACTACCGGCCGCCCCCGCCCAGTCCTCCTGTAGCGCCCACAATGCGCACTTCGCGGCTCCCCGACCACGCGGCGCGGAGAGTCGGAAGCAATGCTCCCAGGAAGCTGGAGAAAAGGCCGACCTGTCGGTGTCGGAAGTACCAATCACGTTGCTATGTATGATATCACAGAGGCGCTTCCAGACCGCCGGTGGAACGCTGTCAGCGTACGCGTCGCTGCTCTCCGCGGACGAAGGCCGCCTCCATAGCTTTGGCTATGCGCGCTCGCAGGTCGCCCGGAAGATCCAGCTCCTCGACAGCGGCGAGAGCCTCCTTCTGCTCCGGGGAGAGCGGCCTATCGGCTCCCAGGCGCTGCGAATGACTCGGCCGGCCCTTGACGCGGCGCTTCAGGGCAGCGGCCCGCCCAGGCCGGCCGCTGCACAGGCTCGTCCCACCCGGCGTGGCGGAAGACCACCTGTCGCACTACCCCTGCACCCAGCGAATCCCGCAAACGGGCGCAGATCTCGTCGCTCATGAACTGCAGCGTCTGCGCCCAGGCGGCGGACGACGCGCTGACGGTGAGTCTTCCCCCTTTCAGTTGCACCGGGCGAGCGTTGGCGGCCACCTCAGCGCCCACGACGTCCGGCCATATCAGCGCCAGCAGCCGGGCGGGGTCACCGCCACGGGGGGTCGCGCGCGTTCGGGGGGGCGGGCGGGAGGTGCCGGCCTGGTGCGAGTCGTCGAGCCGGCCGCGGCAGTGGCACCGGCGCAGACCGGTGCCACTGCCGGCCCTTCGCAAGCATCACCCAAGAGATCCCCCAAGCGTGCGAAATCGGGCTTACCCTCGAGCGCTGGCCGGCATTCACAGCTGGCTCGCCCTGGGCTCGAGTTCCACGACTGTCGCCTCCTCCAGGTCCTCTGGGGAGAAATACCGTAGGTCTGTGGTGGTGATCACCACCTGCCCGCCGCGTCCGCACCACACTCACAAGTGCCTTCCGGCGCCCCTCGTCGAGCTCGCTCATGACGTCGTCAAGCAAGAGCAGGGGTTTGTTCTGCGTTCCGCACTGATATTCCCATTCGGCCAGCACAAGGGTGAGCAAAGCCGCGCGCTGTTCTCCTTGGGAGGCACAATCACGCATATCCAGACCGTTCCGCACAAGCCTGAAGTCGTCGCGATGCGGGCCTAAATGGGTATAGGTGCGTTGCCGGTCGGCGACGCGCATCTCCGCAAGCCTCTGCACGTAGCCATCCTCGTCAAGCCCGGCTGACGTTCGTTCGGTAGGTCAGGTGCAAGGTGTCGGCCATCTCTCCGGTGAGTTTCGCGTGCATGCGCTGGAAAGGCTCGATGAACGATGCCAGCGCGGCGGCTCTCCAGGCCGTTACCGCCAGTCCGGTCCGCGCCAGCATCTTCTCCCAGGGGACGTGATGATCATCATCCACCGCGGCGCGCCCCGCTCGCAGGAGAGCATTCCTCTGGGAAAGCGCCTCTTCGTAGCGACGCAGGGCGGGCAAGTATTCTGGCTCGCACCGTGAAGCCAGGGTATCCAGATACTCCCGGCGCCGACGCGGGCTCCCTTTGATCAGGCGCAGGTCGTCCGGGACGAACGTCCGTAATGGCAGCATCTCCCGCCACCGGGAAGAATCAGCAAGAGGCGCCCCGTCGGCCGTCAGTCGGCGTTCGCCCTCTCGGGAGTGCGCGGCCGCCGCCGTGAGAGCCACCCCGCCGTCCTGCAGCTCAATGTCCACTCGGAGATGGTCCTGCCCGCTGGTGATGAGGTCGCGCACCGCATCCGGCGCGTAGCGGCGCTCCGTCAAGAACGAGGGCAGCCGCCTCCAGGACGGTTGTCTTCCCGGCCCCGTTGGGACCTACCAGGACGTTTAGGCCCGCTCCGAGCTCCATCTCCAGGTCTCGGTGCGACCGTAGATTGCATAGGGTGAGCCGCCGGACCAGCACTGGAGTCAGTCCTGTCGCTCGGCCGGCCGCTCCGCTCGAGAGACAGACAACAACCTCCGCCGCCGCTCCCTGGCTTTCGACGATGTCGCCTGCCCGGAGTTTGTATCCTCTGCGCGTTTCCACTTGGGCGTTGACGCGCACCAGGCCTGCGGTCACCAGGTACTTGGCTTCTCCTCCGGTGACAGCGAGGCCTGCGACCTTAACGAACTGTCCCAGAGTGATCGGGAGTTCGACGGCCACCGGCGCGGACGAGTCCACTCCTGGAACGAGACCGGCCGTGGCTGACATGTCAGTCGTTGAGTCGGATGGGCATTACCAAGTAGAGGAAGTCGTCACCAGCGCCCTTGACCAGCCCAGGACGGAGCGGACTGATGAAGCGAAGGTATACGGGGGACTCCTTGACTGAGGCTACGCCGGCTTCCAAGAACTCAGGGTTGAAGCCGATCTCGAGTTCCTCTCCTGAATACTGCACCGGCATAGTCTCGTGGGCTCGGCCTACGTCCTGTGACTCGGCGGAGACAGTGAGGCTGTTGGCGGCGAAACGCATACGCAGGGGAGCATTCTTCTGTGCGAGAAGCCCAACGCGGCGAACCGCTTCCAACAACTCGTCGTGATCGACAGCAACCTCATAGTCGAACGTCTCCGGGATGAGTTGCTTGTAGTTGGGAAACTGTCCGTCTATAAGTCGTGACACGAGCGAGATACCGCCGACTTCAAAAAGGATCTGATTGTCGGTGGGGAGAATCGCGATGTTGTCGTCATCTGTGCCGGCAGCAATGCGCGATAGTTCGAGGAGAGTCCGCGCCGGTGTGATCACCTGAGAATCAGCGGTAAGAGAGGAATCAATAGGGGTTTCTTTTACGCTGAGGCGGTAGCTGTCGGTGGCCACCATGCGGATAGAGTTCTTGGCGAAGTGGATAAGAACCCCGGTAAGAACTGGTCTTGTTTCGTCCCTAGAAGCCGACGGAGCAACTCGGTCGACGGTTTCGACGAAGGCGACCTTGCCTACTGTAAATCTCTCACCCGAGAAAGACGGCAGTTGAGGAAAATCTACCGCCGGCAGAGAGTGTAGGTTAAACAGAGATTCCCCCGCTCGGATCTCTACATGTGTCTCCGCCGGTGCTTGTTCTATGACTACCTCACCAACAGGCAGGCTCCGCGCGATATCTCCGGCAATACGGGCAGGCACGACGAGCGACCCGGATTGTTCCACGCGGCCAGCGAGCGGCGCTCGGATGGAGATCTCCATGTCCGTAGCAGAGAGAACGATGCCTGCATCGGTCGCCTCAATGAGTACTCCCGCGAGTACTTGTATGGAACTCCGAGAGGAGACCGCCTTGCTGACGATCCCTAGACATTCAACGAGCGCCTGCTTGGTGGTGACAAGTCTCATCGGGGCTCCTCAATCACGCGAGTCTTGACTGGATGGTGCTTACTTCTATTCTATTCTTCAATAGAAAATATAACCGGTGTAATAGGTGCTGTGGAAGATGTGTAGAACGCGGGAGGACCCTCGGGGCAAGCGGTTTGCGGTGTGTATGGGTGGTGGAGAGGCGTGTGGAGGATACGTGGTGTTGTTGAGCGCGGAAGAGGGGGGCGGGAGGGATTTGAAGAAAGGCGTGGGTATTCCACAGGCTATCCCGGGAGTGTTGACAGCAGGCTGTGGAAGAACTATTACCGCGCACTTTTGACTTTCGTGGTTAGTCGCTGCACCCGGTTGTACATCTCTCGGTCTTCGCGCATGAGTTTCGCGATCTTCTCAACGGCGTGAAGGACGGTGGTGTGGTCCCTCCCGCCGATTCGATCGCCGATCTTGGGAAGACTTGAGTCGGTCAATTCGCGAGCCAGATACATCACCAAGTGCCGGCTCTCTACAACGGGGCGTGAGCGCTTATCGCCGGTGATCTCTGTGATCGACACACCAGTGACCTCTGCGACTGTCGAGAGGATGAGGTCAATAGTCACCCGGGTAGATGGTGTCTCGGGAATGTCCTTCAGGACCTCGCGGGCTAGGTCTACATCAATGGGGCGCTTGGTAAACGACGAGAACGCGACGACACGGATGAGGCACCCCTCCAACTCGCGAATGTTGGTTGGAACTCGCGAGGCGATCAACATGAGGACGTCGTCGTCGGCCAAAGTGATGCCGTCGGCCCGCACCTTCTTGCGAAGGATAGCGACCCGCGTCTCGAGGTCGGGTGGCTGGATGTCGGTGATGAGTCCCCATTCAAAACGCGAGACGAGACGGTCTTCTAGGGTGGCAAGTCCCTTGGGATGACGGTCTGAGCTGATGACTATCTGTTTCTGCGCGTCGTATAAGGCGTTGAACGTGTGGAAAAATTCTTCCTGGGTCTGTTCCTTCTTCTGAAGGAACTGGATGTCGTCGATGAGAAGCACGTCGACCGTGCGATAGCGATTCTTGAACCCCTCGATGCTGTCGTCACGCAAGGAGTTGATGAAGTCGTTCGTAAAGCTTTCGAGAGTCAGATAGCGGACCTTGAGTGTCGGGTGGTTTCGGAGAGCGTAGTTGCCGATGGCCTGCAGGAGGTGGGTCTTACCGAGTCCCACTCCTCCATAGATGAATAGCGGGTTGTACTGAGTGCCGGGCGTCTCTGCCGCCGCGAGGGCGGCAGCGTGGGCAAAGCGGTTCGACGGTCCTATTACAAAGGTATCAAACGTGTACTTGCCCAACAGGCCAGCTACCGAGGAGAGACCTTCTGCGGTGACGGGAGGATTGGCGATGGGAGCGACCCGTGCGGTACTGCCGGGGCGACCTGAGGTAGGAGGACCTGGGCGGTCCGAGTAGGCGACTCCCCTCGCTGACGTGTCGGCTGTGTATGCACGATCGGCGGCGGCGGCGAGAGCGGAAGGATCGGGGGCGGCATGGGTCAGCGTGGGCGAAACGACGATCTCCAAGCGCAGTGATTCGCCGGAGGCCTGGGCGAGCGAGTCAGTGATCAGGGCTCGGAAACGCGAGTCTATCCAGTCCTTGGAGAAATCAGAGGCTACCCCGACGGAGTAGGTGTCGTTGGTCACCCCTAGGCCGACGGTGGGCTCGAACCATATGCGGAAGGTGCCCTCGTTCACCTGCTCAGAGATGAGTCGGAGGGCCTCCTCCCAAATCGGATCGCTGCCCTTTGTCTCCACCTATTCCCCTCCCAGATTGATCTGGACCATAGCGCCCCCAAAGAAGGCCCTACGACCCACTACAGCGGACCGTCTATCTTAAAGCACGCTATTCAGATACGTCAGCCCAGCTTCAGTGACCGAGCGATGCCCCGTCTGCTCGGAGGCGACAAAGCCGACAGTCTCGAGAAATACGAGGTCTCGATATGCGGTCGAAGTGGACACGCGCAATTCCTGGGCGACACGAGTCGGACCGACCGGGGCAAGTTCGACCGTCAGAAGCAGCGTCTTAAGTTGGCGCTCAGAGAGATTATATGCCGGGACCGGGGTGGGCGCGAGAGGGATGTTCGTTAGAGGCGCGACTCGGGCGGTGATTACGGTACCACGTCCGAGGTTGTCTTCGATCTCAAGAAGACCGCTCAAGGTGGTCAGAGTCTCTTTAACCATAGAGAAACCGGACCCCACCCCTCGGATGAACTGCTTGGCGTCGGCGTCGGCAGACGTGAAGCCTGGCCGGAGGGCCGCCTCCTTATTGGGTATGCCCGGTCCTCTGTCGCTTACTCGGACGGTGTTGCCCCCATCGAGGATGGTGATGACGGCTCCTTTGAAGGAAGCGTGCACCAGGTTGTCGATCAGTTCGCGAAAGACACTAAGAGGTATGCGCCCTCCTTGTTCGCGGGCCAGGGAATGGGCGCGAGTCGAGAGGGCATCGACCAGTTGAGGTATGTGTCCGTCGTCGAGGGGGTGGTCGGTAACCAAAACCACGACAGGAGGGGAATGGGGGTCAGCGTAGAGGGCGATGCGTGGAGGATCTTCGGCCCATGAGGATGTGCCGGCAGCCTGAAGGCGCGTGTCAGCGGGATCCGCGGGGGTAGGCGGACTGTCGGACGGTGGCGCCCCCAATGGGTCGCTAGGGGAAGATCTGTGACTGGTCATCGGATGGCGGGCGGCCTCGATCTTGTACGGGTACGGGCTGATCATCGCGTGCCGAAAGCTCGTCGCCATTGTAGCGACGTGGAGGGGGTTTTTCCACAACCCTGTCGGCACTCGAACCCCGGAAAGAGCGGTTCTTCCGTCGCATTTACACGGTGCGAGGCAGTCGGTGCCTTGGGCAAAGACCGTCGCTTTGCAGGCACGAAACCCAGGTTATCAACAGCACCGTCCACAGCTGTTGAAAACGTGCAGAACGGTGGAATGTGACGGCCGCATAGACCAAGTTTTCTGTTGAAAATGGGGAAAATGGTTTCGAGCGGGGTGACTTTGGGGTTTCGACTGAACCTCGAGATATCGGAGGAAGGGGACACTCGGCCCTCATCACCTGGTGGCCTGCTTTCCTGGCTGTCCGCATTACTGTCAAGCGGGAGGCCGCTGCAGATGGTGGAGTAATGGCAGCCACGCGATGACCCAAAGTATGAGAGGCAAGTTTCTCGACAAGTGTTAGGGTAATCTGCTCACACGCGAGGATGTACGGAGGCGATGCAAGACGCGGCGACTGCCGATCGGTGCGCTGTGAGCGGCCAAATGTGGAGGTTGGTCCACAGACGTCTCCCGAGACTCGTCCGTTATGTAGCTCAGCAGGCCGGGTTTCCACAGTATCCACAGGAGCCTGTGTACGCTTACAGCGGGTCGGATACCCGCTTACGGAGCGGATTGACGGGCAGGGAGCAGGCTTGTATACTTCGCTGCTCTTTGTGCGCCGTTGTCGCGGGCGCATCTGCTTGGTTGAGTTGTATGATCTTGCGCGTGTCTGGTGGTACGGCGACGAGTACCTGAGGGCCGCGATGGTAGTGCGATAAGCGAGGGAACGTGAAGAGGACTTATCAGCCGAACAAACGCAAGCGCAAAAAGACGCATGGCTTCAGGGAGCGCATGAGTACACGGGCCGGGCGGGCTGTGTTGAAGCGTCGGCGCGACAAGGGCCGCAAGCGTATATCGGCGTAGCTAGAGTGAATCGGTCCCAAGGCCGGCTTGCGCGCTCAGAGGATTTTTTGCGCGCCTATCGGGGCGGGCGTTCGGTTGCGAACAAGTATCTGGTTCTATATTACTTTGAGCGCTCGGGGACCGGAGCGGTAGGGGCCGTAGAGGGCACGCGAGTTGGCTATTCTGTGTCCAAGCGGCTTGGAACGTCTGTCAATCGAAACAGGGTGAAGCGTGCCCTGCGAGAAGCCTTCCGGGTCAACCGCCAATCTGTCGGGGGCAATTTGGACCTGGTGTTCGTGGCTCGGGTGCCTGTGGTGGAACTGTTGGAGAATGATGGGCAAAGGGCGGTAGAGGGAAAGATGATGGAGGTCCTCCAGAAGGCGTCTTTGCTGAAGAGCGGGGACGAAAGGCGGCCTCGCTCGTGAAGGCCCTCAGGAACCCGGCAAGAACGGTGGCAATCTGTGTGGTGCGAGCCTATCAGAGGGTGATTTCGCCGGCGCTCCCTCGGTCCTGCAAGTACTATCCGTCTTGTTCTCAATACGCGATCGACGCTGTGGGCAAATACGGAGTGGCGCGGGGAGTGGTTCTGGCAGCTTGGCGCATACTCCGGTGCAATCCGTTCAGTTACGGCGGTTACGATCCGGTGGAGCGTCAGAGGCTCTTCGAGCCGAGGGGCGGGGCGACGACCGCGGCTCGCAGTATGGGAAGAGTGTAGGCGGGCGCTATGCAGAGCATCTTCTCTCCCCTTAGCGACTTTTTCTTTGCGATTCTCCGCTTTCTGCACGAGAACATCGGCGTCAGTTGGGCTTGGGCAATCGTCTTGCTGACGGTTGTAATCCGGATTGTGCTCATTCCGCTGACGTGGCGGCAGATCAAGAGCATGAGGGCCATGCAGGCCCTGCAGCCGCAACTGAAGGGTCTGCAAGAGAAGTACCGGAATGATAAGCAGGTCCTCAACCAGAAGACCATGGAGTTCTATCGCGAGAACAAGGTAAGCCCCTTCGGATCTTGTTTGCCGCTCGTCCTACAGATGCCGGTTTTCATCGGTCTGTTCTATATGTTGCGCTACCAGGGGCAGGTCAATGGGTACGTGGATGCCGGGGCGTTTTCCTCGGTCTGGCACTCGCATCCGGTTTCATGGCTCTGGGTCCGCGACATAACGACGTTCGACATCACTCTGATGTTCTTATACATAGGCAGTCAGTTCGCTTCCTCGTGGCAGATGTCGAGGAAGGGCGCGGGGCAGCAGAAGATTATTGCCTACATCATGCCGGTGTTCATTGGCATCTTCATGTTCATCTACAAGTGGCCCGCGGGTCTCTTCATCTACTGGGTTACTTCGAACCTGTGGACCATCGCGCAGCAGTTCGCGGCTGAGAAGATCATGCCGGTGCACGTACCGGTGGTGGCTCCTGCTGAGAAAGGCAAGAGCACCCCGGCACGCGCTACCGGAAAGACCCCGGCACGCGTGTCCGGGAAGACTTCGGCGGGTACTTCCGGGAAAACCCCGGCTCGACCCGCAGGGAAGTCTCCCGCGCGGCCGGCTGGCAAGAGCGGAGGGAAGACCAGTGGCGGACAAGCGGGACAGAAGGGCAAAGCAACAGGTAGCAAAGGCGAGCGGCCGAACGATTGAGCTGGCCGTGCAAAGGGCGCTCGCGGAGTTGGATTTCGCTCCCGGTGAACTGGCGGACGATCAGTACGAGGTCATCATCGTCATCCCGCCCGAAGAGGGTTTCATGGGAGTTGGGGCCGTTGATGCTGTGGTCGAGGTCGCGCTCGTGGGCGAGGAATTCGATTTCTACGGTCCAGAGGATGACAGTCAGCCCTCCGAGTTGTTGAGAGATCCGTCGGATGATGATCCCTACGGGGAGGATGAACTCGAGGACGACGCGCAGGAACGGGGCTATCTAGTCGATGAAGAAGACCAGGGGCTGAGTGACCAGCCTGAGGCCGCGCGTCTTCGCTCTTTCTTAGTGCGGGTGCTGCGGGATATGGGATTGACAGCTCAGGTGCGGATCACGGATGGTCCGGAGGAGCTCGCGGCTGAAATCACCGGGGATGATCTGGGCATTCTCATAGGCAGGCGCGGTCAGACTATCGATGCTCTTGAGTATTTGGCAGGCATAGCCGTGTTTCCTAGCGGTCAGCCTCGCAAGCACGTGGAGCTTGATGCGGAGGGCTACAAGGAGCGGCGTAGGCGGCAGGTTGAGCGAGTGGCTCTGCGGAAGGCCGAGGAAGCGGCCAAGCGGGGCCGGCCAGTCCAGCTCACCCCCATGACTCCGGCCGAGCGCAAGATCGTTCACTTGGCTCTTCGTGACCGCACCGACGTTGTGACTGCAAGTCAGGGGCGGGAGCCAAATCGGCTGGTGGTCATTTCGCCGGTTGGGTAGGACCAACGGGCGGGCGTTGGGTGGAACTATCGGCCTGACTGCAGCGACCCGCAAAAGACATTCACAGTAGCGTGTCAGCATGGTCGACGCAGCGGATAGTTTGAGCGACGGTTCGCCTCAGGGGGCGGGAGGCGAGCGGTCGCACCTTCTTGGCAGTGGACCTAAAGCCGACTCGTGGGCGGTTGACACCATTGTGGCGGTGTCGACGGCGCAGGGCACCGGGGCGATCGGTATTGTCAGATTGAGCGGTCCTGAGGCGTTGGATATCGCAGAAGCCGTCTTTCGGTCGGTGGCGGGGAGGCCTCTGGATCCTGAGGAATCGTACACCCTGCACTACGGGCACGTTGTCGATCCCGGTTCCGCCGAGGTGGTCGACGAGGCACTGCTCGCGGTCATGCGGAAGCCACGATCATATACACGCGAGGACGTTGCCGAGATTCATTGTCACGGAGGTCCTGCTGCGCAGCGCGCGGTGTTGCGCCTTCTAGTCAGGTTAGGGGCACGGCCGGCCGAGCCGGGAGAGTTCACCCGGAGGGCGTTCCTGAACGGCCGGATCGATCTGGCCCAGGCCGAGAGCGTCGCGGCGATTGTGGCGGCGCGAAGCACGGGAGCCTTGCGTGTATCGCTCCGCCAATTGGACGGGGGTCTGTCGGAGCGACTCAAAGCTGCACGCGGGGAGTTGGTGAGTCTTCTGGCGTCGGTCGAAGCGACGGTGGACTTCTCCGATGAGGACGTGGATGAACTGGACTGGGTAAGGCTGGAGGAGGGTCTGAGTGTCGTTCACGGAGGTCTTGTGCGCCTGCTGGAGACAGCGTTCGTGGGGCGAGCGTTGCAGGAGGGAGTGCACACGGCCATCGTAGGGAAGCCGAATGCGGGCAAGAGTTCCTTGCTCAACGCGCTTCTGATGAGAGAGAGGGCCATTGTGTCGGAGATGCCGGGAACCACAAGGGACACAGTGGAAGAACTGATGGAGATCGGTGGAATTCCCATGCATCTCGTTGATACGGCGGGGATCCGAGCGGGCGGGGACCATGTGGAGCGTCTCGGAGTGGAGCGGTCGGTCAAGGCGATGGAGCAGGCGGATCTAGTGTTGGCCGTGTTCGATCTTTCGGATTCGCGGGACGAGGCCGAGCGGGAGTTAGTGAGCGGGATTGATGCTGGGCGGTTGGTGATCGTCGGAAACAAGCGCGATCTTGTGAAGGACGAACCGGAAGCGTTGGCTCGATTGTGGAGACACTTGGAGATCGCTCCTGTTACATCAGGGCCCTCCGGCGAAGTCCCTCCGCGGCCCCGGGTGTGCTCGGTTTCGGCTTTGACCGGGGAGGGGGTGGACGGCTTGAGGGCGACAATCGCCGACATCATCACCGGCGTAGGGGGTCTTCACCTCGAAGAACCGATTCTTGCGGGAGAGCGGCAGCGTATTCTGGTCGACGAGGCTGTTGGGAGTACATATGCGGCTATGAACAGGGCGGCTAGGGGCGAAGGTGAGGAGCTGGTGTGCGAGGACATTCGCATGGCGGCGGAGGCGTTGGGCAGAATAACGGGCGAGGATCTGACTCCGGACTTGCTGGATGAGGTCTTCAGCCGGTTTTGCTTGGGGAAGTAGAAGGCTGGGAACCCGCATGGTTGAAGGACGCTATGAGTCTGCTTGTCGGAGTGGAGCGGTCAGGAACGCTCTGGTGATCGGGGCAGGAGTCTCGGGCTGCGCTTGTGCGGCCGCTCTGGTCGAACGTGGTGTGAGAGTACAGCTGCTCAACAGTGCCCTTGACCGGGTCGGGCATCCGGGATACGGGCCAGAGCTAGTGTCGGCGGGGGGATGGTCGGCCATTGTCGAGGTTCTTGCAGCTCTTCCGCGGGTTGTTCGGGACGTGTGGGTGGAGGCAGGCGTGGGGCCCGCGGGAGGCGGCGGGGTTGTGGCTGTCGACCGGCGGAGAATAAGTATCGAACTGAAGCGGAGTCTGGAGTCACTGCCTGAACTGGAACTGCGCCAAGGACTTGTGAACGATGTGAGGCTCATATCGGCTAGCGGAGAGACGATGGTAGTGGGTGGCGGCCAAGAAGCCGCTGGAGTCGCCGTCGAGACCGTGTTTGGAGAGGTGTTCGAGGCGGAGGCAGTCGTCCTGGCAGTGGGGCTCGGCTTGGGGGGGCTGGTTGTCTCGGGCCAGGATGTCTTGCCGGGTGGGCGTTCTGGCGAGACCCGGGCGGACGGGCTCGTGGGGGCGCTCGAGAGACTGGGAGCGCGAATGTTCGAGATTGAAAATAAGGTTGGGCCCAGATTCGTGCCGAAGGGGCTTGGGGCGAGGGGGCTCAGGGAAGTGGCGAACTGCGAGGTACATGGAGATCGGACGGGCGTCCAGGGGCGGATGTGCACGGCCGTGCCTCTGTCGGAGATCTTGGGGGAAGACGATAGTGCATACGAGGGTACGGGGGGATGGCCCGAGGATTTCCCTCCGGCCCCCCACGGGACGAGAGAGTTGCAGCCGGCCGAGTTGTATGTGGGAGGTGTCGCGTACTCAGAAGGAGGGCGCTTGGTGTTGCCCGATGGGTGCGCTTTGGGAGAGGTATATGTGTCGCCGGAGCGTGGACCGGAGCAGGCGCGGGATAGCTGCGGCGACGTGGGCGACCCGAGGGGACACGGCCCCGTAGCCAGTAGGCTGGGTCAGGAAGTAAGGGCGCTTGTCGTCGGGGATTTGGGCCATGCGGGGCGGCTGTGTGTACAAGGAATGGAAGACTCTCCGATCTGGGTCACGGGGAGGGCCGGAGGGAGTGCGGACTATTTGGAGAGCCTCCGGGCAGGGGTTCTGACGGCCATCGGCGTCGCGGGGGCTCTTGACGGCCTGAGTGAAGCAACGCGGTGAAGGGGACCCAAGGAGCAACGGGTTATGACGTGGTTGTTGTCGGGGGAGGCCATGCGGGGGCAGAGGCAGCGTTGGCAGCCGCCCGGATGGGGTGTCGCACGGCCATGGTCGCTTTGCATTTGGACAACATCGCGCTCATGCCATGCAATCCTGCGGTGGGAGGGGTTGGAAAGGGTCAGCTGACTCGGGAAGTCGATGCGCTTGGCGGCGAGCAAGGCCGAAACACCGATCGAGCCTTCGTTCAGATCAAGATGCTGAACACCTCGAAGGGGCCGGCGGTGCGGGCACTGCGCGCACAGACCGACAAGCGGCTTTACGAGGACTGGATGAAGGTGGTTCTCAGCCGCACCCCGAAGCTGGACTTGATACAGGGCGAGGCAGTTGCCCTGATTGTTTCACGTGAAACAATCAGGGGAATCGCTCTTGCGGACGGCCGGAGGCTTGGCTGTCGCTCGCTCGTCCTGGCGACGGGGACGTTTCTTAGGGGCAAAGTCGTCATCGGTGACAGGAGCCACTCAGCGGGCAGGGTGGGTGAACTTCCCGCCCAGAGACTGTCCGAGAGTATCCTTCGCGCGGGGCTTGAGCTGGGCCGTTTCCAGTCGGCGACGCCCCCCCGGGTGGATGGCCGCACGATCGACCCAGAACGGATGCTCCTACAAGAAGGCGACGCTGTCCCCCGTTCCTTCTCCCACTGGCAGTCACCAGCGCCGCGGAGACAATTGCCCTGCTACTTGACCCACACCACACCCGCCACGCATGAAGTGGTCCAGCGCCACCTCCACTTGAGCCCTCTGAAGAGCGGCTCTGTGAGCGGCAAGGGCCCTCGGTACTGTCCCTCCATCGACAGGAAACTGATCAACTTTCCTGAGAGAGAGCAGCATCCTGTGTTCGTGGAGCCCGAAGGGGTTACCACTTCGGAGATGTATCTCCAAGGCCTGACGACGAGTCTCCCGGTGTTCGTCCAGGAGATGATCATCAAGGCCACACCAGGGCTAGAACACGCTCGACTCGTGCGGCCGGGGTACGCCGTCGAATATGATTACCTGCCCCCGGAGCAGTTGACCGTCGCCCTTCAGACCAAGGCGGTGGCGGGGTTGTTCAGCGCGGGCCAACTCAACGGGACGTCCGGCTATGAAGAGGCAGCCGCCCAGGGTCTCATGGCTGGAATCAACGCAGCGTTGCACGCAAGAAACGAACCACCGTTCATCTTGAGACGTGACCAAGCCTATATAGGGGTTCTCATCGACGACCTGGTCACAAAGGGAGTGGACGAACCCTACCGCATGTTCACTTCGCGAGCGGAGCACCGGCTTCTGCTTCGGCACGACAACGCAGCGGAAAGGCTTTCTCACCTAGGTCACAGCCTCGGCCTCATCAGCAATGAGCAGTTGGCCGTCGTGGAAGAGAAACAGCGTCAAGTGCGCGAACTCACGGAACTGCTCGACACGGTGCAGGTGCGGTCTGACGACACCAGTGATCGAGTTCTCGAGGCGCTGGGCACAACCGCGCTTGAAGAATCACAGTCTGCGGCTAAGGTCTTGCGTAGGCCCCAGGTGTCCTTCGCGGATCTGCGGGAATTGCTGCCTGCATCCGTTATGGAACAGCTCGCCTCGACTCCACCGGAAGTCGTAGAGCAACTAGACATCTGTGCCCGGTACGAAGGCTACATACGCCGGCAGACCGCCGAGATCAAAAGGCATCGTGCGACAGAGACCATGCAGGTGCCAGGGGACTTCGACTACTGGGCTCTGGACGGACTGACCTATGAGGCCAAGGACAAGCTGACTCGCCTTCGGCCCGCCACGCTGGGCCAAGCATCCCGGATGCCCGGCGTATCGCCGGCGGATATCTCCGTTTTGCTGGTATACCTGCATAGGGCTCTGGCCGAGGTGAGGGTCTCGAAGACGAACGCCAATCGGCCTGCAGAAGATCGGGAGCAAGTGTGAAACTGGCCGAGACAGCCGCGTATGAGTCCTACGGTTTGGATGCCAGAGCGCAGGATCGTCTATCAGTTCTGGGTGACATCCTACTGGACGCCGTTCACAACGTAACCAGTGTCACCGAGCCAACGGAGATCGAGCGCATACACTTCCTGGACTCGCTGTCCCTTCTCGCGCTCCCGATAGTTTCCGATGCCACCAATCTCGCCGACATCGGATCTGGGGGCGGTCTGCCGGCGCTGGTTTTGGCTCTGGCGCGGCCAGGAATGAAGGTGACGGCAATAGAGTCACAGCACAAGAAGTGTGAGCATATTCAGAGAGCGGCCGCGGCCCTCGAGCTAGACAACGTGCACGTGTGTTGCGCGCGGGTGGAGGACTACGCGGGCAAGGAAGGGCGGGCTGCTCATGATGTCGCGGTTAGTCGTGCGGTGGCCACTCTGCCTGTGTTGGCCGAGTACTCGCTGCCGCTTCTGCGAGTGGGCGGAACGATGGTCGCGATGAAGGGCCCAATATCAGACCAAGAGCGCACCCGAGCCGTCAGTGCGCTCGCTATACTAGGCGCGGATCGGCTGGAAGTCTTTCGCTCGGATCCCTTCGTGGGCGCTCGTGATCGCTGGTTCTATGTGGCCGAGAAGATGCGAGCAACTCCTGATGGGTATCCGCGCCGGTCCGGGGTCCCGGTCAAACGGCCGCTTGGACAGCTCGAGCCGCGGCGACAAGAAGGGAAAGCACTCTGATTTACGCCATTTCCAACCAGAAGGGCGGGGTGGGCAAGACCACGACCGCCATCAATCTGTCGGCGAGCATCTCGCAGTCTGGTGAGCGTGTCTTGCTGGTGGACATGGATCCCCAGGCCAATGCCTCCCATGGGTTGGGCGTGCGCGTGGAGTCGGGTGAGCCCGCGGTTCTGGACGTGCTATTGGGCGAAAAGAGCCTGGCCTCGATAATCCGGCCCTCCTCGGTGGTGGGGCTTGACTTGGCACCGTCGTCGAGCGACATGGCCGGGGCAAGTGTCATGCTGCCCACCCTCGAAAGGCGCGAGTTCCGTCTGCGGGATGTCCTGGTCGAGGAACTGCCCACTCTGGACTACACCTATGTCTTTGTGGATTGTCCCCCCTCGCTGGGCCTGTTGACGGTGAACTCCCTGGTGGCCGCCGATCAGGTGATAATTCCAGTGCAGGCTGAGTATTTCGCTCTGGAAGGACTGGCTCAGCTCATGTCGACTATTTCCGCTGTCAAGGAACGGCTCAATCCCTCGCTGAAGATCGCCGGTCTGGTGTTGACCATGGTGGACTACCGTACAACTCTCGCCCGGGATGTCGAGCAGGAGATTAGAAGCCACTTTCCGAGCCTCAGCTACAAGACGATCGTGCCGCGCAACGTCAGGCTGGCCGAGGCGCCCAGCCACGGTGTGCCTGTGTCAGTGCTCGATCCGCACTGCAACGGATCGGACGCCTACTTCTACCTTGCGATGGAGGTTGTCGAGCATGGCTAAAAGGCCGGGTTTGGGCCGGGGGCTCGCCGCTCTTCTGGGCGAAGGCGATACACCAGAGGCCGCTGTGGGAATCGAGACTTCGGCCGAGCAGTCGCTTTCAGGCGGGGGCGGCGTGACCGATCTTCCGGTGAATCTGATCCGAAGGAACCCGAGGCAGCCGCGCAGGGCATTTGATGCCCAAGCTCTCGAGGAACTCGCCATGTCAATCGCCGCCGTAGGCGTAGTGCAACCGGTGATTGTCAGGGCTAGCGGAGACGGGTATGAGCTCATTGCCGGGGAGCGTCGTTGGAGGGCAGCACAAAGGGCTGGCTTTACCGCTATTCCTGCGATTGTGCGTATCGCTTCCGATGTGGAGAGTCTCGAACTGGCGCTGATCGAGAACGTAGTGCGGCAGAACTTGAACCCCGTCGACGAGGCATACGCTCTGAAGGTCCTGCTTGAAGATTTGGGAGTCACTCAGGAGAGCTTGGCATCCAGGGTGGGCAAGAGCCGCTCGGCCATCGCAAACAAGATCCGTCTTCTTGAGCTACCGGCTGCCGTGCAGGAATCATTGGCGGGCGGCGCCCTCTCCGAAGGTCACGGCCGCGCTCTTCTCGGTCTCCCGGATAAGGGCAGCCAGCTCCAGCTGGCGCGGAAAGTTTTAGAGAAGGGGATGTCGGTCCGCCAAGTAGAAGAAGAAGTGCGCCGCCATGCCGAGGGGGCCAAGAGCCAACCCGCCCGTGAGAGTCCCGCCCTCGACGAGGAGCTTGTCGACGAGGTTAGGGACTCCCTGCTGAGCCTTCTTGGGGTGACCCCCAGGGTTAAGAGTAAAGGCGCGGGGGGTGTTGTCGAACTACCCTTCGAGAACGCAGATGGGCTTCGCCGGCTCGCCGAGCGCTTGCGCTCCTAGAGCGGTCTAGCTGACCTCGCCGGAACCGAGCGTCCCTCGCAGGGCGTCCGACGGACTGCAATTGCCGTAGCACCTTGACGAAACTGACGGCTCGGTGGGGCAGCAGAACCCTGGCGAGGAAAGGAACCATCATGAAGACAGGAAGAACGTTGGGCATTTCGGGGAATGGGCAGCCCGAGACCAAGGCTTGGGGGCGTCGCGGCTCTGGGCTACGGGGCCGCGGTTGGCGGGTGCTGCTCACCGCCGGTCTGATGGTAGTGGTTATTCTGACGGCGTTGATCGTCTCCGGATGTGGGGGCTCGTCTGACGTCGTCGCGGTGACGACCGGGGGTACTACCGCGTCAGGGACAGTCGGCGCGCTCAACACGATCACGGTCACCGGAAGGGCTACCGAGAGCAGCGCGCCGGACGAGGCCGTTCTTACATTGACCGTGGAGAGCGACGGAGCCGATCCTGGGGCCTCCCTGAACACCAATTCAGAAGCGGTTCAGAAGGTACTGGATCGGTTGAAGAGCGAAGGTGTGGCAGCCGACAAGATCGAGACTGCAAACGTCTCCATCTACCCCATTCGCACCTACAACCCAGATACCGGCCAAGAGAAGACCACGGGGTATCGCTCGCAGAACACCGTGACTGTGACGCTGGCGGATGCAGAGCAAGTGGGTAAGGTGCTCTCCGCGGCAGTGGAGGCCGGTGCCAACATCGTTTCGGGCCCTGTGTGGAGGCTGTCTGACGATACGGCGGCTGTTGCCGAGGCACTCAAGAAGGCGGTAGCGAACGCCCGCACCAAGGCGGATGCTCTTGCTGAGGCTCAGGGCGTCAAGGTCGGCGATGCGCTCATGATGAACGAGAGCAACGTGGAGCTGCCCGCATATCCGATCTACGCCAACTATGAGGCGGATATGGCCTCTCGGTCCGCCGGAGTAGTGGCCACGCCCATCAGCGCCGCGAGTCTGGACGTGACCGCGACGGTGACCATCACCTACGCGTTGGCCCGGTAGGTCTCCGGAGGCACTTCCCTTGCCCGGCGGCACGCCCCGCAGGTGTCCAGTGGCTCCGCGGAGCTGCCGCCGGGTCTATTGGCCAGGAGCGTCTTGCTATATGATGGCCTCATGGGTTACTCGACTTCAGTCGTAGAGGGGCCAGGGGGGGCACCGTGGTCGGTGTTGCTCAGAGTCAATCTGACCCGAGCCGAGAGCAACGATCTGTTCTTGTCTGGAGACTCAATGGTGTCGTGGCCCGTGGACGGGCTCCAGTCGAGTGCTCAGGAAGAGTCGAAGTTGGAGCGCAGCGGGATGTTTGTGTCGGAAGTGGCGGCACATGCCGAAGGTCTTACCATCAGCTATGGTGAGCGGGGCCAGGCCGAACGGGCGGCCTCTTTCTTGCGCTACCAGTTTGCCCAAATCGGAATCGAAGAGGAGACATAGGTGGCGGAATCCAGGGACGGCTCGCGGGATGATCCTTTTCGAGACGCGCTGGCGGAGTATCTGGCGATCCCTGGGATGGAGGCGGCTCTACTAGTCTCAGACCAGGGCCTTCTGATCAGTTGCGTAGCGCATGACGGCGTCGATACCGCGAGCATCGCCGCTTTGGCCATCGACACCGTGGCGACCGTCCAGCGCTTCGGGCTTCAGGTTCAGGCCGGGTATCTGGACACAATGAGAATCGAGTTCAACAAGCTCACGGTGGTGTTGGCTCCCTTCGCCCAGGATGTGATGTTGGTGCTGGTGGCGGCTGCCGGTTCGCTGGGAGCGATGTCCGGTGATCTGACACCGCTGGTGGCGTGACTCTGGCGTACAACGGGGTTGCGCGACCGAGACCGTCTAGCTTGAGCGTCGCTCGGCGAGGGGCTTAGACGTCCGTACTCGTCCTGCGCCTCGGCGGGCGAGCGGGCATGCCGGGTGAGTCTCAGTCGCCTGCAACCGATCGGCGAGGAGGAGGCGAGTAGGCCAGATGCTAGGTGTAGGAAGGATCATCGTCAATACGGGCGACGGCAAGGGCAAGACCACCGCCGCTTTCGGGATCGCTCTCCGAGCATCGGGGCACGGTCTGAAGATAGCTGTGGTTCAGTTCATCAAAGGCACATGGAACTACGGCGAGACGCGAGCCTTGGAGGCATTGCCGAATATCGAGATAACGCGCATCGGCTCAGGGTTCACGTGGCTGGCCGACGACCCCTCCCTGCCCAAGGGACTGGCGGAGCAGGCCTGGGAACTGGCGACCGAGCTGGCCCTCTCCGACCGGTACGATCTGCTTATCCTTGATGAGCTCAACTACGCTATTGCAGAGGGTTACATCAAGGTGGAAGATGTCCTAGCGATGCTTGCTGCAAAGCCTCAACGGCTGTCGTTGGTTATCACGGGTCGCGACGCTCCGCTCGAATTGATCGATGCGGCCGACACCGTCACCGAGATGCGTTGCATCAAGCACGCATTCGGGCAGGGCGTCCCGGCTCGCCGGGGGATAGAGTACTAGCGAAGCTTGCCTCGGTGCAACTTAGTGGTCAGACCATCCGACCACCTTGGAAGTACGACCGTCGGTATGCCGTAAACCGGTGCTTGTCGGGACGTTCTTGAGCCTATTCTTCTTTGGGTTCAGCGGCCGATGAGGCGCGTGCAGCCAACTGGCCGCACGCAGCTTGTATGTCCGCTCCCTTGCTGCGCCGGACGACGGTCTCGATATGCGCTTCGAGCAACGTCTCGCGGAACGCCGCCACTGTTGCCGGCAGGCTCGGTTGAAACCGGGAGAAACGTGAGTCGGCGCCGCCGGAGTCAGACCCTCGTCCGGGGCCGGGGTCACGGGCTGTGGGATTGCGCGAACCACGCAGCGCGCGTTCGGTCGAACTCAAGTTGGTCCCCTCTCGCGGGGGCTTGCCCGCGGGTGGGTCCAGCAGGCTGCCTGCCGCTAGGCCGGCGACTGGATTCCAGACCAGAAGGTTGACCGCTACCACGTGACCACGCAGGAGGCCTGCCAGCCTCTTGGCGTGGTCGATCGAGTCGTTGACGCCGCGCAGCAGCACGTATTCCACAAGCAGCTTGCGATGGGTGATCGCAAAGTGTTGCCAGGCCGCCATCAATATCTCAGCGAGTGGGTGGAGGTACTTCTTGGGTATGAGGCGCGCACGCGTGTAGTCGTCCGCGGCATGCAGGGAAAGCGCGAGGTTGACCTGGGGCTCCGTATTGGCGAGTCGGATGATCCCGCTGGGGATACCGACGGTAGACACCGAAAGCGCGCGGTGGGCAACGGCCATCCCCTTGGGGTCGGTGAATATACGGATGGAATCCAGCACGGCTTGAAGATTGAGGAGGGGCTCGCCCATGCCCATATATACGATGTTGGAGATCCGGCGGCCTTCGTCCAGGGCCAGGGCAGAAACCGCTCGTGCCTGGTCCACGATCTCCGCGGTGCACAGGTTGCGGCGGAAGCCCAGGGCTCCAGTGGCGCAGAAGACGCAGCCCACCGGGCAGCCCGCCTGGCTGGATATGCAGAGGGTGACGCGCTTCTGGTAGGGCATCATGACGGTCTCAAGGAGTGCGCCGTCGCGGGCGCGAAGCAGCAGCTTGGTCGTACCGTCGGAGGCAGTCCGCGTCTCAACCGGAGCGAGATAGGACGCTTCGAGACTGTCGAGGGCCTGCCGGATGTCCGCCGGCAAGGCGCTGGCTTGTACGAAGGGCTGAAGGGGCCGCCGGACCAGGTGTTCGTAGACTTGGTCGTAGCGATACGCGGGGACCCCCGCGCGATCTAGGGCGTCGCGCAAATCGGGACGGTAGAGCGCGAGCAAGCCCCCCGGGAGGGAATCTGTGGTCTCTTGTTTACGCACTTGGCTCCATTTCGGTGCTCTGTAGAGCTGTAGGAGGATAGAGTCTGGGTGAGACGGAGTCTCGTGCCTCGCTCGATAGATAGTAACTCCGCGGCGCTTGCTCCGTTCAGGGCGAGCGCCACCTGTCCCCAGGAATCGCAGAATATGCCCAGCTCGCCGGCGCGGAGTTCGCCGTAGGTCTTGACCACGCGGGCGTTCCAGTCAGGTAGGTCTTCGCCGACAATCTCCACCGCGAAGTCACCCTCCTGCGGAGATAGCAGGGAGAAGCGCAGGGCAAGCCCCGCGTTGCCGAAACGGTCGATCTCGATGACCTCGGCTACAGCTCCCTCGTCGCCGGCCTCGGCAAAGGGGGGAACCAGCGTAGTCAATCCCGCGGGGTCGATAGCAGATCCGAGCGAGGACGGGTGGATGCCGACGGCCAGGAGGGCGGCGGCTGGGGCGAATACATCCCGGCCGTGAAACGTGAAGGAGACCTCCCCGTCCGGCAGTGTGGCTTGGTGCCGGAGCCGAGCCGGTTCGAGCAGCCATGCGGACTCGAGGCCGCCCAGCGCCACTGCGGCGTCTAGGAGCAGACCGTTGTCGGGACCCACAAGAGCATCTCGGCGGGCGGTGATGAGAGCCAGAGGCCTCCTGACTGGTTCCCACACCTGGATCGACAACGGCCAAGTGAACAGCGGGAGGAAACAGCGGAGCCACCCTGCTGAGAGTGAGAGCTCCGGCGGGGACGTCGCCCGCGGGCACTTCATGCCAGACATGCAGGACCCGGACTTCTGGAGCAATCGTCGTCACCACCGCCTCGCAGGCGGCCACGTACCCCCCAGCCCAGCCGAAATCGCTGGTGAAGGTGATGATATCCAGTTCGCTCATGGCTCTCCCAGACCCACTCGCAGCAACACCTGCTGCATGGAACACATGCTCGGGAAGTCCGTCTCGACCGATGCGCAACACCAGATTGGCAGGCCCTATCGCCTTCGCGGTCGACAGAGCCAGAGGAAGGGAGGCCTCGATGACATCCTCCCAGTGGGCCCGTGCGCCTTCTTGAAGAGTCGGATCCTGCGTGCAGCTTACAGCTACCTGGCCCTCGGGCCACAGGGTCATCAGGACCGAAAGGTCATCGCGTCCGCCGTCCCAGGTGAGGTGAAGCTCTAGCTCTAGGCCCACGGTGAGAGAAGCGGTTCCAGGCTTGGCAAGCAGACACAGGCTTCCGGAGCTCCAACCATAGCGGACCTCCTGGAAAGTCGTGGTTGTTGCCCGCTGCATGGTGGACGATAGCTCCGGGGCCAGGAATCCGGCGGCTGCCCATTCTTGCGGATCGGTGAGCCTCCCGTCGATGACTGGATCAACAGGGCCGAGAGGTGGTCTGGCAGGAAGGATCTCCCGCTCCAGAAGCGGCAGCAGTAGCTCGATAGGCACGGGCTCACCCAGCAAGCGGTACACCTCCTGAAGGTGCGAGCGGAAATCGCGGTCCCAGACGTAGTCGAGATTGGTGCGGTGGTGTTCCCCGAACCACCAGAACCAGTCGCTGCCTTCGGCGACCAGGATGTGATGCCAGGCGGCGGACAGCGCCTCGCTCGCCCCCGAGTTCGCAGAGTCGGGGGGTGACGGATCGGCTGCGGCGTGGCTTTCTGCGGCGTGGCTGTGCGCGGAGGTTGAGCCGTGTGCGAGGCTCGCCCGGCCGTGCCTGGAGGCCGCGTCGCGGGCTCGTCCCAGCTGCCCCCATGCGGCATTGTGGGCCTTGTCGCCGCACCAGGTGCGTAGGTCGCCCCCGATCCAGGAGCCGGTATGGAGCCACTCCAGTGAGCGTTGCGGAGGGTGCTCGCGCAGGTGCTCCGAGACGGTGACGCACCGGAGTGCAGGGTCGGAGCTCAGTCCCTCGTACAGATAGCGGAGGAAGTCTCTGCCGTCGCGAGGGTAGTACTCCCAAGCGTTCTCGCCGTCGAGGGCGATAGTCACCAGGGGGACTTCGGAGTGAGGCCTAGCCGGTCGCGGGCGCTGAGGAGAGGAGAGTCGTGCGCAGATCTCGCAGCCGGCGGAGCAGATCGGCCGCCGCGTCGCGGGAATGCCAGAGACTGATAGGTGAAGCCGATGAGATCGGAAAGAGTGTGGTCGCGGAACACAATCGCGATGTTTCCGGCTCTCGCGCTCGAGCCGGTAGGGGACGTAAGGAGACGCCGGACCAAGCGCGGAGGGGGCGACGGGAAGGACGGTGGCGGCGGACGGAGGGGCGACGGCCGAGCCCACCCCCGACACCGAGCGGGCGAGGACGGTCTCATCGGAGATGGTCCACGAAAGGCCGGCAGCGATCAGCAAGGGGATGACATCCTCGCCGACGGCCTGTTCCGAGCACCACATGCCCCGCGGTGGCTCGCCGAAGACGCGGACATGCTTATCCATAGCGGTCTTTGACCTGCTCGGCGGCGTCTTCAGGGTGCGCGAAGCGGCGCGGAGGCAGGAGCACGTCGGGGGAAGCGATGCGGGCGGAGTCGGTGTTGCAGAGCAGGGGCAGGATGGGGTGGAAATAGGGGGAGGTGGAAAGCTCTATCTGGCCGCGGCGGGCCGCGTCGCGGTAGGCGGGAAGAACGCCGGCCAGGATGTCGGCCTGGACGGCGGCCAGTACCTGCTTGTCTTCTTCGCGGAAATCGCGGCCGCGCTCGACCAGTTGGCGCAGAGGGTCGGTCTCCAAGGCCTGGGGGTCGAACCAGGCCAGGTTGAACCACACCTGGAGATCGCGCAACTCGTCGTGGTGAAGGCGCCGGCGCAGGCCACCCAGTCGGGAGAGGCCGCCTCTCTCTTGTGGGCCAGCTCCAGGTATCGGGGGTGGAGGCGGGTGCGGAGGTGGTCGGAGCGCTCGCACATGCGCTCGACCACGAAGGCCCGCTCGGCGGGGTCGAGCTCGGCGGCGGGCTTCAGCGTGAGGTCCCAGTAGACGTCGGCGAAATCGCCGGAGGCGTAGTCTTCCAACTGCTCGACCAACGATGGCACCAGGTTGAAGGTCTGGTGAAGTTCCGGGTACGCGGACAGGGTCTCCACCATGTCCAGGTAGTCCTTGAGGGCGTGCAGCCGCGCCCAGGGCATCTCGAAGGCACCGGTACGCGCCGACCGATAGTACGGCTGGTGCATGTGCCACACGAACGCTACATGAAGCGGTTCAGACGTAGGCATCCATCGCTCGGACAAAGTTGTTGTAGACACGCTGTTGCTCGGTGAGGATGCGGTCGGGTCCCAGATCCCACCATTCTTTGGGAGTGAAATACGCCGACACCTCGGCCTCGGAGCCGGAACGGCCGGCCCACTGGATGAGGTGCAGGTTGTCGGACTGGAGAAGCCACAGGGCCAGGTCGAGGAAAGTCGTGGAGTCCGGTCAGGCGGGCCTTGTGAAGGGCCGAGTGCATCAGTCGGAAGATCGCTTGTTGTGAGGCGTTGCCCAGGAAGAACTCCATTCCCCCGGAGCCCGCCCAGGTGGTGCCGAACTCCGGCAGCGGGAGATCGGGGAGCTCGGTTTGGCCGAACTGCTCCACCGCTTCGCTAGGCAGCAGGCAGCGGACGCCATGCTTCGTGAGCTGTTCGGGCAGAGCGCGCATGAACTCGAATATGCCGGTGTCGACGTTGTGGTGTTCACCGAAGGTCTCGAAGTCCCAGCCGATGAACACCAAGTCGCCCCAGGCCTTGCGGAGATTGGCGGCGTAGGCGTCGGCGCGCAGGGGGTAGCCGGCCCAGGTCTTGTTGCTGAACCGGTAGCCCACGTCGTCGGACAGCTCGTGGTGACGGCAGAACAGAGCGAGGTCGCGTTGGCCGTGAGCAGTAGAGGTGGGTGGGCTCGCGCCATTCCATCACCCAGGGGCGGCCGTCGAGCATGCCCGCGCTGTACCCGGCTTGAAGGAGGGCGTAGTAGATCTCGTTGTTCATCACCAACTCGGTGGTGTCGGTGACCCGGATCTCCTTGTCGAAGAACTCCTCGGCGTAGGTCTTGCCGCGGAGCATCTCCTCCTGGAACAGCTTGATGTCGATAGCAAAGGCGAAGCTGTGGTAGGGCTCGACGCCCACCAACTCGCAGTTGGGATGGCTCACCAGCTTCTGGAAGCGCTCGGCGAGAGCTTTGTCCCAGCTGGCGGAGCTGCCAGAGATAGCTCACCGAGAAGCCCAGTCCCAGCTTGAAACCGCGGTCGAGCATGTCCTGGAACATCTCGGTGGCCGGGTAGTAGCACCAGCGGGCCACCTTGTCGAAGTAGTGCTTGTTCAGAACGTCGTCGAACAGGTAGGGCGCCATGTCGGTGGGCTTGGTGCCCGGCGGGATGACCTCGGCCGGCAGCTTGATCCGGCGGGGTTGATGGATGACGCAGTAGGTGACGAGGTTCTCGGCCATGGCCGCCCTTCTAGTCGATGGGTTCATCTGCGGAGCTGTCCAACTGGGGCTTGATCGAGAGGCGTCGCGAGACGGACTGCCCGCCGTAGGCCAAGGGACTCGGCTGGGGCCTCCCCTTCGGGTGCCTCGGCCGCTCCGGCTTGGGGCGGCTCCTCTTGCGAAGCGGCCGGCGGGGCCGGTGGGGCCGGCTCCGCGGGGCTTTGCTGCGGCGGGTCGACCAGCTGGCGCAGCCCCACATACTCCAGCTTGCCCAGTAGGTTGTCGACGATCACGTTCTCCCAGGTGAAGCTGCGGGCTGTCTCCTGCGCGTCAACGCGCAGCCGTTGCACGACTTCGGGGTGTGCCCGCAGGAAGGCGAGGGCGATGTTGATCTCAAAAGGGTCGTCGGTGTCTAGCACCACCGAGTTCAGGAACGGCACCGCGTAGTCCTCGCCGGTGGAACCCACGAAGGCGACGTCCGGCCGCTGCCATGACTTCCAGCCCCACCAGGCCGAACGGTTCGTGGCCCGAGTTGGCCAACACCGCGTCGGCTCCCGAGTATAGAGCAGCGAGATGAACTCGTCGGTCATGAAACTGGTGATGTGGTAGACATCGGCCAAGGGGGCGTTCGGCAAGGGCTGTGATGGCTTCCTCGGGGTCTTTGGGCAGGGGTATGTCGGCCACCACAAGCCCTTGGGCTCGTGCGCCGGCCAGGACCTCGAGGCCGTGCGGTTCCACTCCCCCACGGACGACGGTGGCCACCGCGTGACCCCGGCGCTTTTCCTCAGCCATGGCTTCCATGGCCATGTGCCAGCGCTTGTCGGGACTGAAGCGGCCGATCTTGAAGACCAGCTCGCGCTCGCCGAAGGCGGAGCGCAGTCGGGACACGAGCGCAGGGTCGGCCGTACGGATGCGGTCGGCGGGGATGCCGTTGGGGATGACGAGCGGATTCACGCCAACATCCCACATGACGTGCTTCATGTAGCGGGAGACCGTGGTGATCTGGGAGCAGAAGCCGAGTCTCCCCCAGTTGATGCGGTCGAAGCCCATCACGTTGTTGGCGTTCCACAGGATGATGGTCTTGTCTCGCAGGCTCTCGGCCCACAGAACGGTCGGAGAGCTGGCAGGTGGAGTAGGCCGTGTGCCACTCCTCGGCCAGGATGGCAGTCAGACGGCCGGCGGCCGCGGCGGGAGCTACCAGTTGCGAGACCACGAAGCTCGGGCAGCTGCTCGTTCCAGTCGACGAGCTTGGCCTCCTCGCCGTGGTAGACCCCGGCGGGGTAGTGGGCAGAGAGTCCACTGCGACCGGCGATGCAGGGTGAGGTTCTCGGCAGGGGACTCCTGCGCGGGAAGTCGCGGGTCGCCTATGAAGACCAGGTGCGTCCGGTGAGCCTTGCCGAGCCAGTTCCAGAGCGAGCTCCTTCATGCGCACGCCCGAGTCCACCGGCCATTGAGTACTGATCGGGGCCCTCGAAAGAGAGAAGCACGAAGTCCAAAGAATCAGGCGTCAGATTGGGAAAAGCGACCAAGACGCCTCCTCCTGCCATTTGGCTGAGCTACAGCTTGCCTCTAGCATACCCTTGTTCCGCGCTCACGATGCACGTTCACCAGGGCTGTGCTAACTTGCTACGCTGTACGCCCTTTTGAGGATGGAAAGGCAGGAAAGGCATGACCGTCAAGTTCCTTCTACCGGAGGAAAGAATACCCACGGCTTGGTATAACCTCGCGGCCGATCTCTCTGTGCCCCCGCCCCCGCCCCTCCACCCGGGGACACATCAGCCGGCCGGTCCCGACGATCTGGCTCCACTGTTCCCGATGGGCCTCATCATGCAGGAGATGTCGTCGGAACGCATGATCGAGATCCCGGACGAGGTGCGGGAGATCTACCGGCTGTGGCGGCCGACCCCGCTGTTGCGCGCGGCGCGATGGGAGAAGGCCCTCGGTACTCCCGCGAAGATCTACTTCAAATACGAAGGCGCCAGCCCGGCTGGTTCGCACAAGCCGAACACCGCTATCGCCCAGGCCTGGTACAACAAGCAGGAGGGCATCACCAAGCTCACCACCGAGACCGGCGCCGGCCAGTGGGGCTCGGCTCTCTCCTTGGCCTGTCGGCTGTTCGAGATGGAATGTCTTGTCTACATGGTGAAGGTCTCCTACTACCAGAAGCCCTATCGCCGGAGCATGATCAGGGTGTGGGGCGCGGAAGTCATCCCCAGCCCCTCCGACACCACTGCAGCCGGCCGTGCGGTCTTGGCCGCTGGACCCGGATTCGCCGGGGAGCCTCGGGATAGCCATCAGCGAAGCGGTGGAACTTGCCGCCCAGAGGGACGACACTCACTACGCGCTGGGCTCGGTGCTCAACCACGTGCTTCTGCACCAGACAGTCATCGGCCAGGAAGCCATCGAGCAGATGGAACTGGCCGGCGCGTATCCCGACTTCGTGGTGGGTTGTGTCGGCGGTGGCTCCAACTTCGCCGGCATCGCCTTCCCCTTCGTGGGTGAGAACATCAAGAGAGGGCAAGAAGACCCGCTGCATCGCGGTCGAGCCGGCGGCCTGCCCGAGCATGACCAAGGGCATCTACGCGTTCGACTACGGTGATACCGCCAAGCTCACGCCGCTGGTCAAGATGGACACTCTGGGCCACGACTTCATCCCGCCGGGCATCCACGCCGGTGGTCTTCGCTACCACGGCATGGCCCCCATGCTCTCGCATGCCTACCATCTTGGCCTCGTCGAGGCGCAGTCGGTAATGCAGACCGACGTCTTCACCGCCGGTGTGAGCTTCGCACGGTCGGAGGGGATCATCGCGGCTCCCGAGAGCTGTCACGCCATCGCTGCAGTGAGGCAACTGGCCGAGGAGTGCAAGCAATCCGGCGACGAGAAGACCATCCTCTTCAATCTGAGCGGTCACGGTCACTTCGACATGGCTGCGTACGACAACTACTTCGACGGCAAACTCGAGGACTACGCTTATCCGGAAGAGAAGATCAAAGAGGCGATGAAGAACCTGCCCAAGATCTGAGTCGAGTGAGCCGGCGCGCAGCCGGCAGTCCAGGGGGCGTCGGGACACCGGCGCTCGAATGGGCAAGAAGCATTGTTGCGTGTGGGGCGCCCCAGCTGGGGCGCCCTTCTTATTAGGGGGAAGGTTCCGGGGCGCCCTTCTTGTTTGAGCGGGTCCCTATTCCAGGAGCGACAGCATCATCTGGGCGTTCTTGGGTGCGTAGTCGGCGAAGCAGTTGTTGAACATCAAGTAGGTGACAGCCGCTTGATCGGTGTAGGTGGCGGACCGGCTCCACCCACTGGGCCAACTCCCCCGTGGAGTAGAAGTACTTGAAGCGCTCCGCCGCTGAGCTCACGCGGGCGTTCCAGGTGGCCGCGTTGCGACCGTGAAAGCGGACATAGGCGACGTCGGCGGTGGCCGCGGCAAGCGGCGGCAACACGGTGGGTCCCTGCAGACGGGGCTCGTCGACGCAGACGTAGGCCGCTCCCAGTGAGGTGAGCAGATCTAGAGTGGTATCCACCATGTCGGGCTCCACCCAGGAGACATGCCGGAACTCCACCGCCACCGGGTCGGGCGCCAGAAGGCCGACACTCTGCGCGATGTAGTCGCGGTTGGCCTGGTTGGCCACGAAGTAGGGCGGGAACTGCAGCAAGACCAGTCCCAGCTTTCCAGCGGCGCGCAGGGGCTCCAGTGCTTGGCTGAAGAGAGCGAAGGCCTCCGCGCGCAGTGCCGGAGGCAGGTGCACGATACGGCCGCGCGCGTCGAGCTCCAGCTCATGCGCCATCCGCAGGGGGCTGGGGAGTTGCTCGGGCCGCACCCCGTGCCGGGTCAGCATGGCGAAGGCCTTGATGTGGAATACGAAGCCCGCCGGAGTGCGTTCGGCCCAAAGGCGCGACGTGTTCGGCGTAGGCATGCCGTAGAAACTGGAGTCGACCTCGACGGTGTCGAAATGCGCGGCGTAGAAGCGCAGCCGGTCGGCGGCGGTGCGCGCGGCCGGTGGATACCAGGCCCGCACCATGGTGGGGTCGGTCCAGGAACAGGTGCCGACACGAGCAGCTCCAAGCATGAGCAAAGGATATACTGACTAGCCATGAAGTTGCAGCGGCAAGAGACAGGTGTGCCAAGCTCAGGCGGGTCAGGCGGATGCGAGGCTCGAGAGGAGCGGCGCAGGCGGTGGTCGATGCTTGTGATGGTGTTCGCGCTGGTCGTCACTGCAGTGACTGCGGTAGGGTGCGACTCTGGTGACGGGAGCGGAGATGGGCAGACCACTCTGCCTGCGACCAGCGGGAGCGAGCAGGATGACATCCAGGGTGTCGTGGGCGAGGACCTCGAGGTGGGCGACGCTGTGGTCACGGTACGGGCGCTCGAAGTCGCCTTTCAGCCGGCAATGCCGCCGCAAAGGCTGAGCGACGAGACTCCCGCCCCACCCGCTGCAGGCGAGGGCTTCTATCAGGCCTACGTACGCGTCACAAACAACGGGATGATCCCCATCAGAGTCGATCCGAGCCGACTTTGTTTGCGCCGTGGGGAACGCTGTCGCCAGGATCGAGCCGACTCGGTCAGGGCCCCTGCCGCGCAGCCTCATCGAAGGCACATCGCTGGATCTACTGCTGACCTTCAAGGCTCCGACAGGCTACGAGCCGACGCTCATCTACAACCCGTTCTGGTACGACGGGGTCATAACTGTGAGTCCCGAGGCAGCAACGATCACTACCAGCACCACCGAATCCTGAGCAGCTTCCTGCGGGGTGCAGCCTCCTAGCGCCAGGCAACGGCCCGCACGGGAGCGCCGTCGGCTTCGGCTACGGCCAGTGGCAAGAAGGCGCAGGTAAACGGTCCCGTGCCCAGCCGCCTCAGTCCGCACAGGTTCTCGGCTATCAGCACGTCATGACCTAACAGTAGCCGGTGGACCGGGTAGGGAGCCTCGTCCAGACTCGGGCCGTCTGTGCCCACCAGGCCGGCGCCGGCCTCGAGCAACAGTTGAGCCCCTGCGAGACTAAGCAAGGCCCCTTGGGTCCAGAGCAGCACGAAATCCCCGGGCTGCAGATACGCGTTGCGCAGGAGTCTCGAGAGCCGCTCAGGTTCGAGCATCGCGGGACCGTCGGCGCAGTCGTCGGTAGAGCGTGGGCCGCGTTCCGGGCCGCCCGCCGCCGCTTGTCGCCCGGCCCGGCCGCCGGTCTCCGGGCGCACATCAAGCAGCACACCGGGCCGGACGAAGCGTTCCGCCGGGTACTGGTCGAGGGTGGCGCCGGCGGGGAAGAAGTGCCGGGGCGCATCCAGGTGGGTGCCGGTGTGCGAGCCCAAGCAGATTCTGCTTACCGCGTACCCATGGGTTTCGTACGAGAGCACACGCTCAACGACCACAGGTGGATCACCGGGGAGCACAGGCATCCCGGCGGTGAGGGGACGAGTCAGGTCGAAGAGCTCCATTGGTGCCGGGCGCTGGCTGAGGTCAGCGGAACAGATTGAGCAGAAACGCCAGGTCGTCGGTGGAGGTCAACGCGTGGTACTGGCCCGCCGGCATGTAGTAGAGGGCGCCGGGCTTGCCCTCGTACTCGGTGTCGCCTATCTGGATCTTGCCGGCTCCCCGAAGTACATGGATGGTCGCCGCCCAGCGGGACGCGTGTCCCGACATGTGTTCACCGGTGCTCATGGCGAAGAGGCTGATGTTGGCCTTGGGGGAGTCGACCAGAGTCTTGCTCACGATGCCGCGCTCGGCGAACTGGGTCAGTTGGTCTAGGTCGCCTGTCCACGGCTGATCAGATTCCGGGTCGGTTTTTGCGGGGTCTTCCATCACGGCCTCCTTAGGAATGTGGGTGGGCGGCGCTGGGGCGCCGGCCCCCGTCAGTAGGTGGTCGGCAGACCCGTGGCTTCGCGCACCCGGTGCATCACCTGCTGGGCAACGGCGCGGGCGCGCATCCCGCCTTCCCGGAGCACGTCCGTGACTAAGCCGGGGTCCTTCTCAAGTTCCCTGCGGCGCTCGCGAAACGGGGCGAAATACTCGTCGATGAGTTGCAGCAGACGCTTCTTGACGTCGCCATACCCCATCCCGCCGGCCTTGTAGCGGGCCTCCCACTCGGCCTTCTCGGTTTCGGACGCGAGTAGGCTGAGTAACAGGAAGGGCACAGACTGCGATGGGTCCTTGGGCGCCTCCACGGGAGTGGAGTCGGTGACGATGGACATGACCTTCTTCTTGAGGTCCTTGCCCTCGTCGAAGATGCCGATCTCGTTGCTGTAGCTCTTGGACATCTTGCGTCCGTCGATGCCGGGTACCACAGCGGTGGAGTCGAGGATGTACGGCTCGGGGATGATGAACACCTCGCCGAACTGCTGGTTGAATTTACCGGCGATGTCGCGGGTCATCTCCAAGTGCTGCTTCTGATCTTGACCCACCGGTACGATGTCCGCCAGATAGATGAGGATGTCCGCCGCCTGCAGAACTGGATAGGCAAAAAGGCCGTGGCTGGGGCTGAGCCCTTGGGCGACCTTGTCCTTGTAGCTCACCGCTCGTTCCAGGAGACCCATGGGTGTGACGCAGGAGAGTATCCAGGAGAGTTCGGTGACCTCGGGAACATCCTGTTGGGCAAAGAGGGCGCTGTGTTCGGGATCCAGGCCGAGGGCGAGGAAGTCCAGGGCTACGCCCATCGTGTACTCGCGTAGCAGGGCGGCGTCCTGCACCGCGGTGAGCGCATGGTAGCTTGCGATGAAGTAAAACGGCTCATTGCCCTGTTGGAGGGTGATGTACTGGCGGAGGGCTCCGAAGTAGTTGCCCAAATGGGGTCGGCCCGAGGGCTGTATGCCGGATAGTATGCGCATGCGAGCAAGTTTAGCGAAACTGTGTGGCACGCGTTGGGCGCGCGGGGCGCGTTTTTGGTATACATATATCAGGATGGAAAGGGGCCATCAGGACGGGGCGTGTCAAATGGCCTGTGCTGGCAGGCTTGAGCTGATCCGAGGAGGGATGCCGTGAGGGAATTGGACGTTGCTCGGGTTACGGAGGCGGTGGCCAAGTTGGCCGTCGACGCCTGCAACTATCTGGGCGAGGACGTCGTGGCTTTCTTTGAGAACGCGATAGACCGGGAGCAGTCGGAAACGGGACGGGACATCCTTACCCAACTGCTGGAGAATGCCAATCTGGCCCGGGACACTGATCGCCCGCTGTGCCAGGACACCGGTCTGGCAGTGGTCTTTCTCGAGATAGGCCAGGACGTGCACCTGGTGGGCGGCGATCTGGAGGATGCGGTCAACGAAGGCGTGCGCAAGGGTTACGACGAGGGCTACCTGCGCAAGTCGGCTGTGGCCGACCCTATCGGCGCTCGCAAGAACACCGGTGACAACACGCCGGCTATGCTGCATACCCGCATCGTGCCCGGGGATAAGGTGAAGGTGACCGTGGCTCCCAAGGGCGGCGGCGCCGAGAACATGAGCGCCATCGGCATGCTCAAGCCCTCCCAGGGTCGGCAAGGCGCCATCGACTTCATTGTCGACACGGTCAGTAAAGCCGGCCCGAACCCCTGTCCGCCCATCGTGGTGGGCGTGGGACTCGGAGGCACCTTCGAGAAGGCCGCTTATATGGCCAAGCATTCTCTTCTGCGCATGGTGGGTTCCACCAATCCGGACCCGCGGCTGGCAGAGCTCGAGGACGAGATAGAGAAGCGCTGCAACGACCTGGGCATCGGCCCAGCCGGTCTGGGCGGTACAGTCACGGCCATCGACGTGTTCATCGAGGAACTGCCCGCCCATATCGCCAGCATGCCGGTAGCGGTGAACGTGCAGTGTCACTCGGCCAGGCACAAGGAGGCGGTGCTGTAATGGATCGCCGTATCACTACTCCAATAACCGACGAGGTAGTCGAGACTCTGCGCGCCGGCGACCGGCTGCTTCTGAACGGGATCATCTACACCGGACGTGACGCCGCCCACAAGCGGCTGGTGGAGCTCATAGACAAGGGTGAAGCGCTGCCCGTGGATATGCAGGGGCAGATCATCTACTTCGTCGGCCCCACCCCGCCCAAGCCGGGCGAGGCCATCGGCTCGGCCGGTCCGACCACCTCGGGCCGCATGGACGCCTATTCACCCAAGCTGACCGCTCTGGGCCTCAAGGGCATGATAGGCAAAGGGTCGCGCAACGACGCGGTCAAAGAAGCCCTCAAGCGTGACAAGGCCGTGTATCTGGGTGCTACCGGCGGCGCCGGTGCCCTACTCGCTCAACGGATCATCTCGGCCAAGGTCGTCGCCTACGAAGACCTGGGTGCCGAAGCCATACGGGAGCTCGAAGTCAAGGACTTCCCGGTTGTAGTGATCAATGACATGTACGGAGGCGACCTCTACAGTGAAGGGCGCAAGAAGTACGAAAGGAAGGGAGCCTCTTGAGCGCAAAACCTCGTGAGACGGCCAATGTGGGCGCTGGCCTCTGGAAGGGGACAGGCATGTGGGCCTGGCTGCTCTTCCGGATCAGCGGCCTAGTCCTGGTTTTCTACCTGGGCGCCCACATCATCATCATCTCCACAGGAAACTTCAACGACGGCGACACGTTCAACAGTCTGATGAAGATGTTTGACAGTGCGATCGCGGTCGTTCTTGATCTCTTCCTGGTGGCGGCCGTTCTGTACCACGCGTTGAACGGAGTGCGCATTATCCTCATGGACTTCGGTCTTGGGATCAAGCGGCACAAGATCATCTTCTGGGCCTGCATGGCCCTCGCGGCCATATGTCTCGTGTTCTTTGCCTATGTGGCTTTCAGCTACTTGGCCAACGGCGTAGGGCCTTGGAACAGTACACCGGAGGTGGTGAGTTGAAAGCCGAGGCTGTCGCGTCGCACAAGGGAGGCATGTGGGCCTGGCTGTTCCAGCGCATCACTGCCGCTCTTCTCATCGTGTGCCTGGCGATTCACCTGATTCTCACGCACATTCTCAACATCGGTGACCTCACCTATGACACCGTGGGCAAGCGCGTGGCCCACGGCAGCGTGACCGCGTTGGACCTCATCCTGCTGGCAGCCGCCATCTACCACGCTCTCAACGGTCTGCGCATGGTGCTCATGGACTACTGGTTCACCTCGCGCAAACGGTCACGGGCTCTGACTATCGTCCTCTGGGTCGTGGGTATCGCGTTCCTGGTCTACGGGGTCTGGGGCCTCTGGCCTTACATCGGTTACAAGGTAGGGTGAGGCAGATATGATCCATCATGACGTCATTGTTGTAGGAGGGGGTCTCTCCGGTCTCCGGGCGGCTGTGGAAGCCAAGCGGGCTGGGATCGACGTGGCCATCCTCTCGCAGGTCCACCCGGGCCGCAGCCACTCGGGCGCGGCTCAGGGCGGCATCAACGCCGCACTGGGCAACCACCCGGGCAGCGCCGACGATACCTGGGAGAAACACGCTTTCGATACCACCAAGGGCGGCGATTACCTGGTCGACCAGGACTGCGCCATCCAGATGGCAAAGGATGCCCCCGGAGTCATCTACGAGATGGACCACTGGGGTTGCCCGTTCTCCCGTTTCGAAAACGGCACCATCGCCCAGCGGCCGTTCGGCGGCGCCGGCTACCCGCGCTGCTGCTACGGAGCCGACAAGACCGGCCACTACCTGCTGCATACTCTGGTTGAGCAGGCTTACAAGTTGCAGGTCAAGATCTACGTCGAGCAGTTTGTGTCCAAGCTCATCGTGCACGAAGGTGTCTGCCAGGGTGTCGTGGCATACGACATGATCAACGGCGGCTTCGAGGCGTTCACGGCCAACGCGGTGATCATGGCGACCGGCGGCGCCGGTCGCACATACAGCAACTCCACCAATGCCATCATCAGCACCGGCGGGGGAATGGCCATGGCCTACCACGCGGGCGTGCCGCTGAAGGACATGGAGTTCGTCCAGTTCCACCCCACCGGTCTGTTTACCACCAACATCCTCATGACCGAGGGTGCTCGCGGCGAGGGTGCCTACCTGATCAACGGCTTGGGCGAGCGTCTCATGGAGAAGTACGCGCCCACCGCCATGGAGCTGGCTCCCCGCGACATAACCTCGCGCTCGATCCAGACCGAGATCAACGAGGGTCGGGGCATCGATGGGAAAGGCTACGTGTATCTGGACCTGAGGCACCTAGGCGCGGAGAAGATCTTGGAACGCCTGCCGGGCATCCGTGATCTGGCCATCCACTTTGAAGGTGTGGATCCCATCGAGGCGCCGATCCCGGTGGTTCCCAGCCAGCACTACTGGATGGGCGGCATCGACACCGACGTGAACGGGGCCACAGTCATGCCTGGTCTGTACGCGGCCGGCGAGTGCGCCTGCGTGTCGGTGCACGGAGCCAACCGCCTGGGCGGCAACTCCCTGCTCGAGACGATCGTGTTCGGTCGCCGCGCCGGCGCTGAAGTGGTGCGCTACCTAGCAGGAATGAAAGACAACAGGCCAAACGCGCGGACGGCTTTTGAGGCCACCCAGCTCATGGAGCAGAAGGTGGAGGAACTGGGCTCCAAGACCGGCACCGAGGACGTATACGCGCTTCGCGCCGAGATGACGTCGGCCATGAAAGAGCACTTCGGAGTGTTCCGCGACGAGCCCACCATGAAGGCAGGAGTGGAGAAGCTTGTCTCCGTGAAAGAGCGGGTCAAGAAAGTCGGCCTGCGTTGGATGGGAGGCGTGTTCAACGTCGACATGATCCGCACGGTGGAATTCGAGGGTATGGTCGACCTGGCCCTGTGCGTGGCCCTGGGAGCAGTCGCTCGACAGGAGTCGCGTGGAGCTCACTTCCGTACCGACTTCAACACTCGCGACGACGACAACTGGCTCAAGCACACGCTGGCCCACTATCAGAGCGACGCGGCCGGCCCGCGCCTTGATAGCAAGTCGGTCACCCTTGGCACCTTCGAGCTACAGGAGCGGAAGTACTGATGCCTGACATCAAGTTTCGCCTCAAGCGCCAAGACCCCCGTAGCAAGGACAACTCCGAGGCTCACTGGGAGGAATACACCGTCACCTATGAGGGCGAGAACCTCACCGTGTTGGAGGGACTCTTCCACATCCAGGAGAACTTCGACGGCGGCCTGTCGTTCCGTTATTGCTGCAGGGCGTCTATCTGTGGTAGCTGCGCCATGTACATCAACGGCGCCTACCGCCTAGCCTGCCAGACCAACGTCAAGCACCTGGATACCGATCTCATCACGGTGGAGCCCATGCCGCACCTGCCCTTGGTCAAGGACATGGTCGTGGGCATGGACGACTTCTTCGCCAAGTATGAGTACATCATGCCTTGGCTGATCCGCAACTCGCCCGATCCGGAGAAGGAGATCATCCAGTCGCCCGAGGAGCGCAAGGCCTTCGACATGCCGATCGACTGCATCCTCTGCGGCTGCTGCTACTCGAGCTGCCCGTCGGCATGGGGTGAGGCGAACTACATGGGACCGGCCGCGCTGTTGAAGGCCCACCGGTTCGAGGTCGACTCCCGCGACGAGGCGGGCAAGGAACGCATGGAGCGCTGGAACAGCGAGCGCGGTGTGTATCGCTGTCACACCATCATGAATTGCGCTGAGGCTTGCCCTAAAGAGCTGAACCCCACCGAGGGGATCCAGTCGCTCAAGAAGACCGCGGTGCGGCGCATGCTGTTCAAGAAGGCCAAGTAGCGGAAGAGCTGAGGCGCGCCTCCTAGGCGCGACGCCGGCGTTGATACGCGACTGCGACCGGCCGGTGCCCCTCTGGGGGCGCCGGCCGGTCTTGTTCTACCCGGCGGTGTTGTACCCGCCGTCTTGTTCAGGCGGCGCCGTCCCCATTCGTCACACGGCCGTCGAGCATGTGGAACACGCGGTCGCAGGTGGAGGCTACGCCCGGGTCGTGGGTGACGAGCACGAAGGTGGTGCCGGTGTCGCGATTGATCTGATGCATCATTTCCACGATCTCGGCCGAACTGACTGAGTCCAGGTTGCCCGTGGGCTCGTCGCCGAAGATGACCTTGGGGTTGTTGACCAAAGCGCGGGCGATGGCGACGCGCTGCTGCTGACCGCCGGACAGTTCCGTGGGTCGGTGACCTTCGCGGTCGGCGAGACCTACCTTGGCCATTGCGCTCCGCGCCGCTTCGCGGGCTTCGCGCCTCCCCTTGCCCGCATACTCAGCGGCCAGCATGACGTTCTCGAGAGCGGTGAGGCTGGTCACCAGGTTGAAGGTCTGGAAGATGAAGCCCACTTCGCTGCGTCGCAGCTCGGCCAGCGCCTTGCCGCCAAGGGTGTCGACCCGCCGGCCGTCCAGCCAGACTTCGCCGGAGTCGGCCGAGTCCAGGCAGCCGAGGATGTGAAGCAGAGTGGACTTGCCGGAGCCGGAGGGGCCCATGATGCCCACCACTTCGCGCCGGCGGATCTCCAGGGAAGCTTCCTGAAGGGCGTCGACGTAGTTGTCCTTGCCCATCACATAGCGCTTGTAGATGCCCACACCCCGGATGATGATGTTCGGGGCGGTGACCATGTCGGTTGTGCCGTCGGCGGTCAGGTGGCCGGCAGTGTCTGTTAGAGGCTGCATTCTTGACTCCTATTCGTAACGAAGAGCGACGACCGGCTTGAGCCGGGCGGCGTGGAAGGACGGATACAGCCCGCTCACCAGACCCAGAAGCACCGCGAACAGTACGGAGCCGATGGCCAACCGGGGAGTGACCAAGAAGAGATCGAGGTTGCGGGACTCCAAGGCCATGTTAGCCACCGTGGCAGCCACCCAGCCAAGCAACAGCCCCGAGACTCCGCCAATGAGACCGATGATGCCGGATTCGCCCAAGAACTGCCGCACGATCTGGCCGTCGGAGGCGCCTATGGCCTTGCGGACACCGATCTCGCGGGTGCGCTCGTTGACCGACATGGTCATGGTATTGATCACCGAAAGCCCGCCGACGATGAGGGCGATTATGGCTATGCCGTACAGGATGAGGTTCATGACGCTCATGGTGCTGGCTATCTGCTCCTGGAAGGCTTTGGGGCCGGTAGCCTTGACCTCGGGGACCGCCGCGTTGATGGCGGTAGCGAGCTCCTCAGGGTCGGTGCCCGGAGTGGGATAGACCACGAAGGAGGTGACAAAAGTGCTCGGGTCCGCCCCGCCGCGGTAGACCTCCGGGAGGGCCTGGTAGAAGAGGCGTTGCGCGTCGGGCAGGGTCAACCAGACTGAGGTGTCGGGCATGGTGAGGGTCTTGTCCAAGATCCCTACGACCGTGAACTGCTCTCCACGTACGGTGACGGTGCCGCCGACTTGACCGGCCAGCTTCTTGACCATGTCGGAGCCGAGTATCACCGAGCCGGTGTCGTCGGGAGTCAGCGCCCGCCCGTCTGAGTAGGAGATCTCAAAACTCTCCAGGTTGTCGCCACGCATGTCGCTGGCGGTGATCATGGCAGGCATTCCGAAGCTGGCGCCGGCCTCGGTGTCCAAAAGCATGCCTATTTGGGCCGAAACTTCAGCCACGCCGGGGACTGCTTTGATGGGCTCACGTTTGTCGATAGACAATGCCTCGGAGGCGAACATCGACGTGCCGGCCGCCTGCACCGTGACCTTGTCGGAGTAGTACTTGGTGCCTCCAGATACGAGCATGTTGATCTTCTCGGCCATGCCGCCCATGACCACCAGGGTGAGCACCCCGATGGTGATGCCGAAGATGGTGAGCATCACCCTCAGCTTTCGTTTGAACACGTTCCGCAGGATCCTCACTCTTGGTCCCCTTCCTTGTCCGCGCGAGCCTTGTGGCTCCCGATCATTCCTTTGGCTACCCCGCGACCTGGGTCTGCTAGGCACCGTACTATACTACGAACCTCGTACTAGGCAAGGCTCCCCGCCGGGGGGTTCATTCTGGTTACGCCGCATACACGTGCACCTTGTCGCCGTCTTTGGAGTCGACGTCTATCTCCATCTCGCGCAGGGCCTCGAGCAGCTCGTCGATGTCTTCGGGCTTGAAGTCGTTGAGGTCGAACGACATGCCTTTGTCGAGCATGGCCTTGTTCACCTGGTCGCGCGCCGGTTGCGGGATAAGCGAGGTCAGCTTGAGACCGGCCTTCACCAGGTTGAGCGGGATCTTGACGTGGACGTTGTCGCCCTTGACGCTCACCACCTTCACGTACAGGAACTTGGGCGCGCCGGTGGAACCGGCGGCGCCGGTCTTGTCTCCGGGTTTGGCGGTGCCGTGCACGAACTTCGACCAGCCGGCTTTGCCGGCGGTCTTGCCCTCCGAGTCGGTGCCGGCCGCCTGGGCGGCCGGGGCGTCCAGGGCGTCCAGCAGGCGCCCGGCCTCGTCGGCGGTGATCTTCCCCGTCGCCAATAGATCCAGTATGCGGTTGCGATCGTCACCCATGATGGTCTCCTTTGTACCTAGCGGAGCGTGAAAGCCACGGTCCGGCTGTTATTGCGCCTTTCTTGGACGAACACTTCGGTGCCCCGGGTCTCGCTGAGGATGCTCAGCACCCCGAAGAAGAAGCGAGTGAACCCGGTTTTGTAACGCGCCACGATTCCGACAAGATCGGCAAACAGAGTGCATATGAGCGTGAGCAGCAGCAGTGGCAGCAACAGCGGCCAAAGCAGAAAGAGCGGGAACCAGAATTTGAACTTGGTACGCTCCTCTTGCACGATGCGCATGGACACCAGATAGGGCGGCATCTTCATTTCTCCAACCTTTCCGCGGCCTCGGCCACCGAGATCTCTCCGCGCTCCAGTAGCTCGAAGACCTCATCGTGGGCGGTGAACTGCTCGACCTCCACCAGTTGCAGCTGTTGGACGATGCGGTTGAGGCGGTTCTTGACGGTGGGGTAGCTGATGCCAAAGGCTTTCTCCATGTACTTGATGGAGCCGTGGCAGCGCACGAACTCGCAGACGAACACCTGATCTTCGTAGCGAAGGCCGGCAAGTTGAGGGGGCTCGAACTCACCGCTGATGGTGATGTCGCCGTTCTGCAGGCGCACCGAAGTGACCGTGAACGGTCTGTCTTGGGTGAGATCGGTCAATTCGTTCCATTGAGCCATAGCGGCCTCCCTTCGTGAATCTTGACCCATCATAGTGCCAGTGCTTAAGAAAGTCAATGACAACATTAACAATCTTCATGCACGTGCGGTGGGGAGGGCACAAAGGGACATTCAGGGGCTCCGGTCGCGGTCCGGCACGGGCCCGCGCGCTCCGGTGATGGTCGGCGACCCCGGGCTCCGGGTCAGCCTGCGAAGGCCGCCCGGCTAGTAGACGACGATCCTGAACCCGAGGGGCATCTGCTTGAAGAGTGTGGGCTCCTCCCACATGCAAACGCGCACGCAACCGTGGCTGGCCGGGTAGGTGGGCACTGTGGGATAGCCGTGCATGGCTATCTCCCCCGCCCTTGGCGCCCAGGTGAAGAAGCGTGGGTAGTACACGTGGGGCCACGGTTCGCCGGTGTAGCGTTTGTAGACGGTGAAGTCACCGCTGGGGGTGACGGCCCCCACGTTCGCGCTTCCGGTGGAGACGTGCAAAGTCTTCTTGACCGTACCCTCCTCGATGTAGAGCAGCACCTGCCGGGCCTTGTCGACCTCGACCCAGGCTCCCGTGCCGGTCGCGTGGGCTACCGGCACCGTCGCCGTGACCAGCCTCGCCCAGTCGTCGGCTCCCATCTTGCCGTCGCGTGTGAGTCCCTCCCACTTCTGAAAGGCGATCACGGCGCTTGCGGTCTTCTGGTCGTAGACGCCGTCTATCGGTCCGGGCCTGTAAGTGAGGCCGGCCAACTTAGCCTCCAGCCAGGCGACGGCCGTGCCGTTGGAGGGCGAGCTCAGGTTGGGGGTGGCCGGAGGACCATCCAAAGGCCAGAACGGCCACATCTGCCAAGCGCTGGAGTTGCTCAGCCCGATGAAATCTACGTTTGTGACCTCGGCCGCGTGGGCGGTGATGGTGGCGGCAATGGGCGCCGGCACTCCAGCAGGCGTGGTTAGAAGCACAATGCCGCCATCGAGGGCCAGATAGGGTCCGGCCGCCAGAGCGTCGGGAAACTTGTCGCCCGTGGCCATGGCCAGATGGGTGAACTGGAGGCCTGCGTTGTTCTTGCTCCACTCGGCCACGTTGCTGTTGGTTGCGTAGCGGTCGGCACCGGACAGGTTGGCAAGAGCGGTCACGCCTCTTGGCAGAGTGACGTACGTGCCTGCCTTGATGGCTGTGGTGATGCCTAGTTCAGTGAGGGCCCTGGCGGAGTAGACGTTCAAGGCGGCGCCGCCGCCGGACTCGGTAAGCAAAACAGGCCAGAGCTTGGCGCAGGCGAGCGGCGAGACCCCGATGCCATCCGGAAAGCGGGTGCCCGGGGTGATGATGGCGGAGGCCCCGGTCATGTCGCCGACCTTATTGCCCAAGGCCTTGGCCACCTTGTAGCTCATCTCGTAGACGCTGCCCCTGGTGCCTCGAAGGGCGGTGACCTCGACCCCGGGTCCCATGGCGGTCGTCACCGCGGCTACTACGGAGCTGGAGAGGCCGACACAAAACACGTAGCGGGGCGCAAGTCTGAGCATCTCCGTTTTGACGGCCCTGTTGAGGCCGCTGGCGGGGGTGAGGAGCACCGGCCCCCCGTAAGCGGCGGCTAACGGCGCTCCGCACAGGGCCTCGGGGAAGGTCTCTCCCGGAGCCAAGACCAAGCCGGAGTCGGCGGGAAGCGCTCCGGCAAACATGGCTTTGGAGATCCTGATCGCGGTGTCGTAGCGATCGGTGCCTCGGATGACGTTGTAGTCGGGGGTGGTGGCCAGAGCTGGGGCCGCGGTGAGGAGCAAGATCAAAGCGGTCAGAAAGACCATCCCGCTCAGGAAGACCGTTTGGCCGGTGACGCGTGAACCGTTCATGCATCCATCTCCTTCGAGCGGAAGCAGTACACTTCCTATGCTATACGATTAGAGCATCCCGGTGGACCGCGGATGGTCCAAAAGGGCGGAGAAAGACTTTGAAAAACTCGATAGAGGAGATCGTCAAGCGCAGGTATTCGTGTCGGGCCTATGTGGACCGGCCTATCGAAGTCGCGGACAGGGACGCTATGTCGGAAGCGTTGTCTTCGCTTAGCGCGGGGCCGTTGGGGAGCCGCGCCAAGTTCGCGCTGGTGGCAGCGACCGAGGAAGATCGGAAGTCACTTAAAGGGCTGGGCACCTATGGCCTCATCAAGGGCGCCACCGGTTTCATCGTGGGGGCGGTGGAGCCTGGACCCAAAGACATGGAGGACTACGGCTATCTGCGGGAGCGCGCTGTCTTGGCCGCCACCGCCATCGGGTTGGGCACCTGCTGGCTGGGCGGGACCTTCTCCAAGAGCGCCTTCGCCCGCAAGATCGGGGCCACCAGCGGCGAAGTCGTGCCCGCTGTGGTGGCTACCGGCTACGCGGCCGAGGGCTCCAGGGAAGGCAAGATCCGGGAGCGGGCCGGCAGCAACCACAGGCTTCCCTTCGAGCAGCTGTTTTTCGACGAGAAGCTGGGGCAGCCCTTGGCGCCCGCCGCAACCGCCGGGTATGCGGAGGTTCTCGAGGCGATGCGCCGGGCGCCTTCGGCCTCCAACAAGCAGCCCTGGCGCGTTGTGAGGTCCGGCGACCGCTGGCACTTCTATCTGCAACGCACCAAGGGCTACGGTAAGGGTACCGTGGTCTTCTCGTTGCTTAGGATCGCGGACCTCCAGCGCGTGGATATGGGCATAGCCATGAGCCATTTCGAGCTGGTGGCCCGCGAACGCGGACTGACCGGGCGCTGGGCGGTGGAGCCTCCTGTGGGTGGCTCGCTTGCCGAGGGCGCCGAGTACACGGTCACGTGGATCCCCGAGGCCGGATAGACCCGTGCGCCGGCCGGCGCACGAAGTCGGTGAAAGCGGCTACAGACCTCTGGGGAACACCTGGTACTCGAACCGGTAGCCGTTGCGTTCGGCAAGGGCCTGGACCGCCGCGCGGATCTTGCCGTAGTCGAAGGTGAAGGCGTACTTCTTGCCCAGCATGCTGCCCTGGGCCTCGATGCTGCCTTCGCGGCCGTTGGGTCCTGTCTTGTACGTCTCCTTTGAGAAGCTCCAGCCTCCGCCGACGTCAACGTTGCTGCCGCCGGACATGCCCGCCCCGCGCTCTTTCAGCGTCTCGGTGAAGTGGACCGACCGGTCGGTGTCGTCGACCTTGAACTTGGCTGAGTAGTCCACTCTCTTCTTGGACAAGAAGGACTTCTGCTCGGCAATGACCAGACTGGCTTCGCCGCCCTGGTTCTTGGCGGTAACTTTGGCTCCAACCTCCTGGGAGAAGTAGGCCAAGATCTCCTCTGCAACACCCATGACTTTCGTCCTTTCTCGAAGCATCGCCCCGCCTGACGGTGACGATGACATGGTAGATATCCCTGCCCCTCCAGGCAATGGCCATCGGCATTCGCGTCCGCGGCCACCGCGCTTCCGAAGGGAGCGCAGGCAAAGCTCGCACACGAGCGACAAATGCTTGGATTGGTGAGCTAGCCTGTCGCCGGCACAGCGCCTTGCTGCAACGCTGCCGTGGTGTCCGGCCAATCAGATATATCTATATTAACTCATATCTCAAAGATATATCTCTGGACCGGGTGGTCGATTGCACCGGGCATGAGTCCGGCCGCGGGTGGCGCCGGAGTCGGTGCTCGCTGGGTCCCACGTGTCCGGCAGCCCCGGTATCATGTGACACCATGACCTTGACCCCCGACCACAACACCCCGGAGCACATCCTCCGCACCGTCTTCGGCTATTCCACCTTTCGGTCGAACCAGCAGCAGGTCATCGAGACCGTGATGCGCGGGGACGACGCTTTCGTACTCATGCCGAGCGGGGGCGGGAAGTCTCTGTGCTATCAGATCCCGGCCCTGCTGCGGCCGGGCACGGGCATCGTGGTTTCGCCGCTCATCTCGCTGATGAAAGACCAGGTGGACGCTTTGCGGGCCAACGGGGTCCGGGCAGCGGCGTATAACTCGTCGCTGGAGGCCGGGGTCGCCCAACAGGTATTGGCCGACTTGGCGGCGGGGCGGCTCGATCTGTTGTACGTGTCGCCGGAACGGGTCACCAGCGACGCCTTTGTCGAGCGGCTGGCCGGGCTGCGGGCGGCTGCGTCTCCGGGCCCGGCTGGGGCCGGGGCCGGCAGACGGTTGGTCCGTGGCGACTCGCCCGGGTCTGGCATCGCGCTCATCGCTGTTGACGAGGCGCACTGCATCTCGCAGTGGGGGCACGACTTCAGGCCTGAGTACGTGGCGCTGGGGCGGATGCGGGACCGGTTCCCAGGGGTGCCGCTCGTCGCGCTCACGGCCACGGCCGATCCGCACACCCGGGACGACATCATCGACCAGCTGGGGCTGCGGCGGGCGGCCTGCTTCATCTCCAGCTTCGATCGGCCCAACATCCGGCTGGAAGTAGTGGAGAAGCACAACCCCTACGCGCAGCTGCAGCGGTTTCTGGCGGCGCACGGGCACTTTGCGGCGCCGCACGCCGGCGGCGCACGGGGTGTCGGCGCCGGCGATGGTGGCGAGTCGGGCATCATCTATTGCTCCACCCGTAAGCGCACCGAGCAGGTGGCCGCTCACCTGCGGGAGCACGGCATTGCCGCGGGCGCCTACCACGCGGGGTTGGCGGCGGAGGAGCGCGAGCGGGTCCAGGAAGAATTCATTTTTGACAGAATCCGGATCGTGGTGGCGACGGTCGCTTTTGGGATGGGCATCGACAAGACCAACGTCCGGTTTGTGGTGCACTGGGACCTGCCCCAGCATCTGGAGGGCTACTACCAGGAGATCGGGCGGTCGGGCAGGGACGGGTTACCGGCCAACGCGCTCATGCTGTTCGGGTGGGAGGACGTGGTGCGGGTGCGGGCGCTCATCGACAAGGGCGAGAACGAGCAGCGGGTGGCGGTGGAGCAGCACAAGCTGGGGGCGCTGGTGGGCTTTGCGACAGAGCTGACCTGTCGGCGGCGGACGCTGTTGGGATATCTGGGTGAGGCGACGGAGTCGGCCTGCGGCAACTGCGACGTGTGTTTGGACCCGCCCGAGTTGTATGACGCCACCGAGGATGCGCGGATGGCGCTCTCGTGCGTATACCGGTTGCGGGAGCGGTTTGGCGTAGGCCACGTGGTGGAGGTGCTGCGCGGATCGAAGAACCAGCGCATCGGGGAGTTGGGCCACGAGCGGCTGAGCACCTACGGTATCGGTGCCCACCTGAGCGCGGAGGCGTGGCGGAGCCTGCTGCGGCAGTTGGTGCACCTGGGATATCTGAGGCAGGACATGGGCGAATATCCCGTGCTTCAGCTGGCCCCGGCAGCGGCAGCGCTGCTGCGGGGCGAGACGGCGCTGAGTCTGGCGAGGCCGCGCGTGCGGGTGGTGGCGGCCGGTGGCGAGGACGGCGCGGGGGCGGCGGGCGGCACCGGGCGGGGGGCGAAGCGGCGGCGAGGGTCGGCGACTCGGCTGGGCGGTGTTGACGGCGACGGCCCGGCGCTAGTTGGGGGCGGCGGCGACCGTGAAGACGCGCTGTTTGAGGAATTGCGGGCGCTGCGCCGGGAGATCGCCGATCGCGAAGGCGTGCCGGCCTACGTGATCTTCCACGACGCCACGCTGCGGGAGATGGCGGCGGTGCGGCCGCAGACCGCCGACGAACTGCTGGACGTCGGCGGCGTCGGGGTCAAGAAGTTGGAGAAGTATGGCGAGGAGTTCTTGGCGGTGCTGAGGGCCCCTTGAGGTGACGATAGCGGCGGGGCGAACATGTCCGCAGGGCTTCGCCGCCGCGCTGGTATGATGCCGCAACGGATCACTCGCAAGGAGGTGGCACATGAGCCTGCGAGGGGTACTCAGCAAGGTAGGGCTCGCGGCAGCCGTTCTGGGCGTCGGAGCCGGCCTGGCCATATTCGCCGCCGGATGCGGCGACGGGCAGGTCAAAGGCGCCGACCCGGCCGACCCGGAGGACGGACAAGCCATGACGCAACCGCAACTTCCCCCCATAGATGTGGAAGCACCCGGCGAATTTCAGACGGCGACATTCGGATACGGCTGATTCTGGGGCACGGAGGCGCAGTTTGGCGCCCTCCCAGGAGTCATTCGCACGAGGGTGGGTTACGCGGGCGGAACTTCCACCCACCCCACCTACCACGACCTTGGCGGCAGCGCCGAGACGGTGCAGGTTGATTTCGACCCGGCCAAGGTGACCTACCAAGAGCTCGTGGAAGATTTCTTCGTCTTTCACGACGCTACCTATGCCCCGTCGACCGGCCAGTACAGGTCGGTGATATTCCCAAGCGACGCCGGACAGGAGCAGGTGGCCCGCACGGTAATGGAATCGGTGCAGACGAACTTCGACCGGTCCCTCAACACCCAGATAGTCTCGGGTGCGACCTTCTACCTGGCTGAGGACTATCACCAGAAGTACGCGCTGCAGAACGATGGGCCCCTGTCCAGGGAGTTCCACGCCATGTATCCCGATGTCTGGGCCTTGGTGGATTCGACCGCGGCCACGCGCGTGAACGCCTACCTGTACGGGCAGGGGTCGGCCGAGCAACTGCAGGCCGAGCTGGAGGGCCTGGGCCTGTCGGAGGCCGGCCAAGAGCACTTGCTCGCCGCCTCGCCGGTGGGCACCTGCGTGGTGGACTTGTCGGACTAAGCGACTGTAGGAGGCAGAAGGTGAAGATCAAGCGACGTGACGACGCACCTGCGAGTGTCATGTCCGGCTATGCCGGCGTGACCAAGCAGATCGTGCTGGGACCGGCGGACGGTTCGGACGAGATCGTGCTCCGCTATTTCAGCCTGGCCGAGGGCGGGGCTACTCCCAGGCACGCCCACGCCTTTCCCCATCTGGTGAGGGTGGAGGCAGGCCGCGGTGCAGCGGTGGACTCCGACGGCAACGACAAGCCGCTGAGCCCGGGCGACTACATCTACGTTCCCCCCGACGAGACGCACAACTTCAAGAATACGGGCGCGGAAGCGTTTGAGTTCATCTGCATCGTGCCCGTGCGTGGTGAGCCGCCTGCGCTGAACACTTGACACTTTGGCCAGCGCGTCTACTATGGGCTAGCGGGTGGCTTGCTGTTTCGGAGTCTAAGGGGGGAAGCGAATGCCGTGCCTCGCCTGTGGGGAGGATCTTCCGGAGAATGGCGTGTTGTGCTGGCGGTGTGGGGCTCGCCTTGGCGAGGCGGCCGAAGCGCCGGCGAATAAGCGGGTGGCCGTCGCCCAATACAAGGAGATTGAGCTCTACTACGGAGGGCCTGAAATCGCGTATCTGCGTCTGGGCAAAGTCTTCTTGCCCAACTACGAGCGAAAGAAGGCCGAAGCCAAGGCGCGGTCGCGGCAGTATGTCCTAGCGGCTCTCTCGGCTCACCAAGATGCGGGTTGGGTGGTCCACGGTCAATATCACGAAGCCGTGGACGAAATGTGGACCAAGGCCGCCTTTGGTAGCAGGCCAAGGTTTCGCGGGGCGAAGGTTCGACTCAACCGCTTGGTACAAGAGATGGAATCTGTGCCTATACGCAAGGCGCGGCAAGCGGTGCAGAAGGAGCCGGTAGGGGGTCACTGCTAGCCCACCCGCTTGTTCCCGTCCGGAAGAGGGTGATTCCGTATGATGTGGTGGCAGAGTACAGCGGCCTTCTCGGCGAAAGTCGGATAGAACTCGTGACTCTCGAAACTCGCCGACGGGGCCGCAAGCGCCGATTCGGCGAGAGCGAGTCTCGCGGTGTAGGCGAGCTCCCCGGCATCCGTGCCCAGCACGGCTTCTGCGACGAGCAGGAAGTCGGCAAGGTCGAGATACCGGACCCGACTCATTTGCTGAGCCGCTCCAGAATAGCTCGGTTGCGCTCGATGGAGTCACGGAGGCGCAACTGGAAGCCGGCGTCGGCGCGGCGCTCCTCGATGTGGCGAACAAGGGCCTCCCTAACCACTTCTGACACCGGCTCTCCTTCGACCTGCGCCAGTGCCTCCAACCGCTCAGCCGTGTCAATGTCGATTCGTAGAGTCATAGCCCTTCGCTTTGACTGAGGTTCCATCATTGCCTCCTGCTACCGTGGTGTCACGGTGGCAGGATAGCAGAGCTCTGGCTACGCGTGGAAATCCGATTCCCCGAGCCCGGCGTCCTCTATGATGGCCGCGAGGATCTTCGGATGGATGATGGCGCTGGCGTGACAAGGAAGGGTGACGCGGCGGCCGAGTTGGTCACGAAGGATCCGGTGGTTACCTCGTTGTCGCACTACCTCGAACCCGTGGCGCTCGAGCACTCGCTGCACCTCCCTCGCAGTCAGGCGGGGGAGTCGGGGATTCATCCCGGTACTTCGACCGTGATGAGACTGATCGCTTCGACCCGGGGGATCTCCTCGCCGCAGGCCAAGCGGTCTTCGACATGGAGGCCGGCGGCTTCGCGGAGGTTGTCCAACGCTTCTTCGTAGGTGCGGCCCTGCGTGTAGCAGCCCTGGAGCTCTGGGCAGCGGGCCCAATAGCCCTCAGCGTCGTGGCCCACGATGGCGGAGAAGTGATACTGCACCTGTGCCTCCAGGCAGCCGCTCGCGCGAGGGACAAGCATACACCCACTCCTTTCGGGGCGAAGAAGTCGTGGACAAGGAACCCGTTGGCCTCGGGCCCCATGGCCGGTTGGCCCGGTGGCCACCGAGGCCTCGTCCGGAAGCCTAGCCTGTCTTCCCGACCAGGGCCCTCGGCCTTTGGTTGGACCTTGGCGCCCCACCCCGGCCCCCGCGCGCCCGTCCGCCCTGTGGAGTAGAGTTCACCTTGCTGCAGCGAGGCGCAACGCGACACGGGACAGCGCAGTTGCGAGGGGGGCGGCGCGTTCGACGTCCGCCTCGTCGTGGGCGCAGTGCAGCTCGATGGCAAAAAGGACACGGGCCAGGATTTGCCGATGGATCCCTCTGCCCGGTCCCAGGTTCGCGATGCGGGCCACGCTCTTGGCTCCGTGCTCGCGGTCATGCCCGTCGTGGGTGCGGTCGATGTCATGCCAGGCGACGGCGTGTACGAGCGGTTCGAACTCGGCGGGCTCCAGGCCGACCGAGCCGGCTATAGCGTGGGCGTGGATAAGCACTCGCCGGGTGTGCGACAGGCCATGGATGCTGGCTGGGCACTATCGGGGTTGGCGGCGCCGAAATCCATCGAAAGGCCGATGTCGCCCCGCGGTCGCACGGACTAGGGTTTGCCTCGCTGGCAAAGGGGTGGCGTGATTCAGAAGGAGTTGTGCGGTGGCGGATGAGAGTGACCTGGTTCTTCCGGAGCGCATAGAGTCGCGGATCATTCTCCTGCGTGGGCTGAGGGTACTGCTCGCCGAGGATCTCGCCGCCCTATATGAGGTAGAGGTCAAGGCGCTGAACCAGGCCGTCAGGCGCAACGCCGACCGCTTCCCTGCTGACTTCATGTTCCAGTTGACCGGCGAGGAGGTGGCAGCTTTGAGGTCACAGATTGTGACCTCAAACAGCGAGAAGAGCGCGGCCGCTTTGAAATCACAATCTGTGATTTCAAACGCCGGCGAAGACAGCCCGGGTCCGGGTCGCGGCGGGCGACGGTACTTGCCCTATGCCTTCACCGAACAAGGCGTTGCCATGCTCTCCAGCGTGTTGAGGAGCCCTCGCGCCATTCTGGTCAACGTGGAGATCATGCGTGCGTTCGTTCACCTACGCCGGATGCTCGGCTCGAATGCAGACCTTGCCTGGAAGCTTGCCGCTCTGGAGAAGAAGTACGACGGGCAGTTCAAGGTGGTGTTCGACGCGATCCGCGCCTTGATGACTCCGCCGGATGCAAAGAAGAGACAAGCCGCCGGGTTTGGGCCTTCGGAACAGGGCTAGGCCGAACGACTGCGCTTGAACTGAGTTCGCGTATTTGCTAACCTACCACTTGTCGTACTCCGTCGAATACTTCAACCGGCGCGTGCTCGACGAGATCGAGTCATGGCCGGTGGGTATTCTGGCGGATTACGCACGGCTGGTCGGACTCCTCATCGAGTTCGGCCCCCAACTGCACATGCCGCATTCCCGCGCCATGGGCGGCGGGCTCTACGAGCTCCGCCCCCGCGGGCATGAGGGCAGCGGGCGGGCGTTGTATTGCTTCAAGGTGGGTCGACGGGTGATCGTCCTGCACAGCTTGGTCAAGAAGTCCCAGGCCACCCCGGGACGCGAACTGGACTTAGCCCGTCGAAGGATGAAGGAGGTCAAGGATGGCAAGAACTGAATACCAGCCAGTCGCTCACGACCATGACGCCTTTCTTGAACGCGCCCTCAAGCGCAAGGGCTTCCGAGAGGCCTACGACGACCTCAAGGACGAGTACCTGCTCGCGCGCGAGCTCCTGGCCGCCCGCGCCCAGGCGGGTCTGACTCAGGAGCAAGTCGCCGCCTCCATGGGCACCACCAAGAGCGCCGTCTCGCGGCTCGAAGGAGCCGGCAAGCATTCACCTTCGGTGAGCACGCTCAGGCGCTATGCGCACGCGGTGGGGTGCGACGTCGAGGTGAGGCTGGTACCTGCCAACAGCGCAGACGCTTCCAAGCGCTAGGGTGCTCTTGAGCTTGACTTCACCGTCGCACCCGATGTGTCGCTGGTCGTCACCCCTCACCGGTGACAGAGGCGGCGTGCGGGCGAGGGCCCTCTCCAGACCTAGTAGCGCCCCTTACAGTAATCAAACAGCGCAATGTAGGCGGCGTATTCGGCTTCCGCTGCCTGGTTGTCCGCTTGGAAGTTGGCTTCGGTGGGTTCGGTCACCAGCAGCCGCTCTGCCGCCGCCAGCCGGCGCAAGCCGGCCAGCCAGGCCCCGTGGAGTCTGCGCAGTTCATCGGAGGGGGGAGCTGTGATGTGCTCCACATCATCCAGAAGGTTCTCGAACTCGTCGGCACACAGGTATTCCGGTCCCGGGAAAGAGCCATCTGACTTCGCGGTCCACTCCCCGGTGTGTGAGTTGGCCAGCTCGATTATCTCGCCGCGGATGGCGTTGACCCTGATGAAGTCGTCGATATAGGGTCGGTCGGCCGCTTTCTGCGCTTCCAACGTTCCCATCACGACGACGACCGCGATGATAGCGGCCACCACTGCCAGGCCCGGGAGCGCTCTCAAGATGACCGGCCGGCCGGCGAGTTTTGCCTCCTGGGCGGTATCGGTTGCCAGGGGTGCGGCGAGGCCTCGCCGGTTCTTGTTGTAGTTGGCCAGATTGCCGAAGGCATAGGCGAAGGTCGCAGCGAAGGATATGAGGCCGAACCAACCCCATGCCAGGTTGCGCCCCTGGAATTCCCGGAATTTGCCCTTGGCACACGTTCGGCACAACCAACCGTTGAAGCTATGGACTCTTCGTGTGAAGACCATGCCCACATTCGCTTGGAAGCTGAACGGCGCGGCCGGCTTGCGCCTGCATATCTCGCAAGCGAGGGGTGAGGATTCCACGGGGGCAAGCGGCGGCGCCGACTGGTTGGCGCGTGGGGCGGCGCGTGGGGCGGCGCGAGGGGTCGCGACTTTGGCGGCGCGCGGGGCGGCGATCTCGGCGGCGACTTCGCCCGCGACTTCGGGCGCGACGGACTGCAGCTCTTGCGGGGGCCCCTCAGCCGGCCGCGACTCGTTGCACGAGACGCAGTACCCCTCGGAGTAGTCGTTGCGAAAACCGCACTTGGGGCACGCCCAATATTCCACCAGAACCCCCCCGTCATCTCGTGATCGCGCTTGTTGCCGCGCCTGAGTGTACAAGGGCGGAGCGGTAGGCGCCAGATGCTTCTCCCCGCTCTAGTCGAGGTCGAACGCCCGCTGGTAGTGCGCACTCTTGGAGCGCATGTAGGTATCCAGGCTCTGAAGGGCAGGGTCGTCCTTGATCAGCTCGCGGTGGAGCCCCTCCCACGTGCGAAAGCTGAAGCGATCCTTGGAATCCGGATGCAGGTAAGAATGAACGCTTTTCTCTGGGCACTCAAACGAGTAGTCCTCCGCTTCGCTGCCCAGAGCCCACTGGGTGCTGCTCACCAGATTCACAACGTGCCAATCGCATCCATCGGCCATCTCGGAGGCAAAGACGACGTTCCGGAAGATCTGGCTGTGGAGCGGGTCGGCCACGCTGTCGCGGTGCACGCTTCTCTTGGTGCTGTCCCCCGCCTTGTCCAGGTAGCGCCGGAGCAGCTGCTCGCGCTCGGTGGGCTTGTCGCCCGACGGAACCGCATCACCAAGCGCGGCGACCGGATTACCCGAGCCGAACTTCGCCTCTACGCAGACCACAAGCTGCCCCTCGATGGCCATGATCGCGTCGGGCTCTGTCTTGTAGCCCCTTATGTCGCCTTCCAAGCGCTCCCGTACTGCATCGAGCGGCCGGAACCGGGTTCGGCCGCCCCTCCTCACATCCACCAATTCGCCCCACAGATAGAGACTGGGCTCAACGTCAACCTCGCGGCCGGTTAGGAAACGGACGGCCTGCCGCAGCCCGCCTGCTTCCGCGAGACCCACGAGGACGTTCCAGGTGAGCGCGTCTTCGGACATCTCGTTGCCCAGCCGGTAGCTTTCCGCCTTTGCAGCGGAGCCCAGTGCTATCTTGCGGGCAAGATCGGCGCGGATGGGGAAGTTCCGCAATCGCGCTTCCTTCTGCTTGTCGACCCCGTTCCAGTAGACGAAGGTGTTCGAATGGAGCCGTAGACCGTGCGATGGGCAGAAAGGGCGGTTGCCCCTTCCGCGGCGAACATCTATCAGTTCGGCTGAACAGTCGGCAACCGGGCAGACCGATGGCCGCTTGGTCTTCAGTCGAGCGGGATCGAAATCGCGGTATCCAAAATGCCGGAAACAACTGGAGGCTCCCAGAGGCAGGTCCTCATTGGCCGTCATCCCTCACCCTTTTTCCAGGTTCGCGAGTTTATGCTGCGCCTCCGTGAGGGCCAGTTGCCACTGCAGCAGGGCCAGTTCGGCGGCGCGACTCTCGGTGGCCGCCAGGCTGCGCAGGCCCGAGACTTGGTCGAGCATCTTACCCGACTGCTCCAGCCCGGACGTCACCGTCTCGGGCAACTTGCTCAGGTTCTGGGCCAGGCCGGCGGCGCCGGAGGTTCTCTCGGTGGAATACGAGGCCAGACCACCCAGGTCGGAGAAGGTGATGTCGTCGACCTTCTTGCCGAACAGCGAGCTGTGCAGGCGGATGGCCTGGAACCGGCAGTCCTTGTCCATGATCAGGTGTGGTTTTGACTCCACCGGCCGGGCCTTCATGTCTGTTTTGGCGCCCACCCTCTCGTATATCGTGAGCTGGGTGTGTCTGGGGATGCGCAGGACCACGCGATTGGGTCTTTGCCCCGGCAGGTGGCCCGGGTTACCGCCTGAGCCTTCCTTGGCCTGACTGTCTTTGCGACCTACTTGCACGGCGATTCCCAGCTTGTCCCAAACCTGTTCTTGAGCGGCTCTGGCAGGGGCGGCGGGGTCGAAAGTGATGTTGCCGCTATCGTCCACAGAGCAGCCTTTGCCCAGGTCGTCCAGGCTCATAACGTACTCGTACTGTTCGCCACGGGTGGAGATCTTGCCCGCCCTCCATTTGTCGTAGCGGCTATTCAAGCGGTCTAACTCGGCTTGGGCGACGGCCAGGGCCTTCTCTAGGGCACTGAGGCGGGAAAGGCTGTCGAGGTCGCTGCCGGTGGCGAGTTTGGCGGCTTCTTCCGCGAGAGCCCGCTCCAAGGCGGTCACGGTGTCCCGACAGGTCTCCAGGAGCTCGGCTTGGTCGGGCTGGTGCTCCTGGTATTCCTGCCAGGGGTCCTTAGGCTCCGCGGTCTTTATGCCCATGTCTAGGGCGAGTAGGTCCAGGTCGAGATCGCCGACAAGGCCCTCCACCCCGCCGTTTGCCATGACCGACGCGAGGCCGCCCGCGGCAGTCGCGACGCCAGGGGCGCGGAGGCCTATCGCGGTGCCGGCCACCGTGGCTACCGCACTGGCCACTCCCAGCAGGACCGGGCCCGCCTGCCCCGTGGAGCTGAAGCCGGCGGTGGTCAGACGGAGGTCGTCGGTCACGGCTACCGAGATCTTGGTGTCGCACAGCCGCATCGGCTGAACATCCAGCTTCAGCAGGGGCTCGTCGGCGGCCATGACCTCCAGTGTGGCCGTGGCTTTGGCCGATTCCTTGGGCTGGTGCGGGTCGGCGGCGAACTCATCGGTGGTGAAGGTGACGTCCCCCTTGAAGCGGACGCACGAGACCGGCAGATGGTATTCGAGTGTGCAACGGCGGCGTCTCCAAAGGCGGCTGGTGGCCATGCTTACCTCCCCAAGGGCACGGACGTGATGGCGCCCGCCATAACAGAAGCTCGGGGAGCCTCTGCGGGCCGGGGCGGGCATACCGGCACTCCCGATTATGGGCCGTCGGGACGATTAGTCAACATCCTGCCAATGTGGCGGCGCGACCGCGCCGCGAGGCATCAGCCTCAGCCGAAGGGCCGGGAGCTTCCGCAACTGCCGCTGGCCCACTTGGGGTCGAGCAGCGCCCCGTTGCGCAGGTAGCTGGTGAACGTCTGACGGACCAGCGCCGAGCCGCACTTGGGGCAGTCGGTCGAGTCGTCTTTGAGCGAGCCGGGGGTGGTCACCTCGTACTCGTGCTTGCACTCTCTGCAGACTATGTCGCGCCGGGGCATCAGTGCACCAGCGCTTCTTCTTTGACATGGGTGAACGCGCGGCAACTCTGGGTGCAGGCGCCGCACTCGGTGCACAGGTCCTGGTCGATGCGGGGCGCCGAGTGGCTGTTGTCCTGAACGATGGCTCCCACGGGGCAAGTGCGCACGGAGGGGCACGGATGGTTCTGCGGACAGGCGTAGGGATTGACGACGATCATTTCTCGAGTACCTCCACTTTCTGGGTCAACTGGCGAGCGAGGATCTCATCGAGGAGCTCGCAGGCCTGAGAGAGACGAGGATCGACGATCGCCCACAGCACCCGTCCATCCTCACGCGAGCGCTTCACCAGGCCCTCTCGCTGAAGCAGGGCCAAGTGCTGAGAGACGTTGGGTCGGCTGACCTCCAGGGCCAGTGCCAGCTCGCTGGGTGTGCGGGCCCCCTTACACAGCAGATGCATGAGCTCGTGTCGCGTAGGGTTGGAGAGAGCTGCGAACACGGCCGCATGCAGGGCGTAGCGTTGTCGTTCCTCGTTCATGCCAAGCATTATTGCACAGTTTCGCAATTATGCAACAAGGGGTGGGGTTCTCTCGGCGTCCGCCAGACTCCATCGAAAGGTTGATGTCGCTGCACGGTTCCACGTACTAGTGTTCGACGGTCGGTAGACGGATGAGCCACTGTCTCGTTGCGCGTCGCCTATACTTGTCTTCAGAAGGGAATAAGATGTCAGGTTAAATCGTGAAGTCTCATTTCCTGAGGCCAGGGATGGCGACCATGTATCTAACGGCTATTGTGGAAGAAGAAGGCGACGGGTTCGTGGCTCTCTGCCCCGAGCTCGACGTGGCCAGCCAAGGGGCGACCGTTGAGGAGGCTGCCGAGAATCTTCGGGAGGCTGTCGAGCTATTCCTGGAGTGCGCCGATCCGTCAGAAGTCAGTTGTCGCCTGAAGACTCGTATCTTTGTGACCCACTTCGAGGCCAACGTTGGGGCGGCTTAGGGCCCTCTCTGGGGCCGACGTTTGTCGCATCCTCCGCGAACACGGCTTCGCTCAGATCAGGCAGAGGGGGAGTCACGTCGTGATGCAGCGTCGCCTACAAGGCTCTGTGGTGACCGTGCCTGTGCACACTCACGCTGAGCTCAAGACGGGGACGCTGGTCTCGATCATCCGCCAGTCGGGTCTTCCGCGTTCCGTGTTCGAGGAGTAGATCGGCCCATCTCGTCGGTTTCCTACGACTGCAGTGGGCAGCCCTCCGCGAGTTCCTCGGCGGAGGCGGCTCGCACTTCCACGATCTCGACCTCGAAGTGGAGCCTCTTGCCGGCCAAGGGGTGGTTGCCGCTGACCATGATGCCGTCGTCGTTGATCTCGAGGATGGTCAGTTGCACGGGGCCGTTGGGCGTGTCGGCCATGACTACCATGCCGGCCGTGAGTTCGACGCCTTCGGGTACCGTGTCGTGGGAAAGGGTGATGATGGCATCCGGATCGTCTTCGCCGTAGGCTTCGGCAGGCTCGACCACGACCGAGTGGCGCTCGCCGGGCTTGGCGCCCTCCAGGCCTTTTTCCAAGCCGGGGATGATGTTGCCGTAGCCGTGCAGGTACACGAGGGGCTCTTGCGAGCTGTCGATCAGTTCGTCGTCATCGTCCTTGAGCGTGTAGTTCATGGCGACCACCGCGCCGTGAGTGACTTCCATTCGAACGTTCCCTTCTGTGGGGTCGGCAGTTGTGAGCAGGCAGTCTACATGGCTGGGCCGCACTCTGCGATGTGGCGTGACGACGGAGCGCGCTAGACCGGCGGCCCGGTTTCGCATGGGCGCTTTCAAGGTATATACGGCCATGGTCTTCCGATAGAACGGGGCCGGCTCATGGGCAAGGGTGTGCAGTTTTCTGTGGGCATGCGTCTGGGTGACATCCTGGTGGATCGAGGGGTGATCACCGAGGAGCAGCTAGCTCAGGCCGTGCGCTACCAGAGTGATACTGGAGCGCGGTTGGGTGAGGCCCTCAGTCAACTGGGCCTCATCACTCCTGTCGAGTTGCACGAAGCGCTGGCTTGGCAGAGTTCCTACGGTGTTTCGGGGTTTGGTGAGCTGCTGCCGCATCCGCAGGCGTCCAGGTTGCTCACCGAGAAATTCTGTCGTGCGCGCGGAGTGCTGCCTGTGAACTTTGACGGAGAGAAGGTCCTGATTCTGGCCATGGTCGATCCGGCGGACGTACTCACCGTCGACGACGTGCGTTTGATCACGGGCTTGGAGGTTAGGGCCGTGGTCACCACTCCTGCCGCCATCCGGGAGGCCTGGGAAGCGGTGTTCAGCGGGAGGGGTCGTCTCGAAGTCGGCGCCGTCCCGGTACAGACGGTCGAGCCTGAAGAGCGGAAGGCGGCGGAACACGACGCTGTGATCTCCGTGGTGGACGATGTCATTCTCACCGCGATGCGCCGGAAGGCTTCCGACATCCACTTTGAGCCGCAGGAAGACGGCATGGTGGTCCGGCTGAGGGTCGATGGCATTCTCTATGGCCTTAGCACCATCAGCAAGGAACTTAGGCAGGGCGTAGTCTCGCGCATCAAGATCCTGGGTGACATGAATATCGCCGACAAGCGGCTTCCGCAGGACGGGCGGGCCACCTTCCGGACAGATGAGGGATCCATAGACCTGCGTATCGCCACAATTCCTACCGTCCATGGCGAGAACGTGACCGTCCGCCTGCTCGATGACCGAGGCGCTGTGGTCACGCTGGAACAATTGGGCATGGGGGAGCGCGAGCTGGCCCTTTTCCGCCAAGCGATCAAACGTCCGTGGGGCGAGGTGCTTGTGACCGGTCCGACAGGCTCGGGCAAGTCCACCACCTTGTATGCGGGGCTAGAGGAGATCAACAACCCCAAGGTGAAGATCTACACAGTGGAAGACCCGGTGGAGCGCCGCATAGCCGGGGTGATGCAGTCTCAGGCCCGGGCGAACATCGGGCTGACCTTCGCCTCTCTGCTGCGGGCGCTAGTGCGTAGCGACCCCGACATCATCATGGTCGGGGAGATCCGGGACCATGAGACCGCCATGATAGCCACTGAGGCCTCGCTCACCGGCCATCTGGTGCTCTCTACCTTGCATACCAATGATGCTCCGACGGCCATAACCCGTCTGGTGGAAATGGGGATGCCGGCGTATTTGATCGCCTCGGCGCTGGAGTTGGTGGTGGCGCAAAGGCTGGCACGCCGTCTGTGCGCCCGTTGCAAGGAGACGGTGACTCTCACCGAGGCTGGGATGACCGAAGAGGAGAAGCACTTCTTGGGCGCGGGCATCGGTACGGCGCAGATCGCCCGGCCCGTGGGGTGTGGCCGCTGCTACAACACAGGGTACAGTGGGCGAGTGGGGCTCTTCGAAGTGCTGCCGGTGACCCGGGATATCCGGCGTCTGATCTTGGACGACGCTTCGGTCGACCAGATACGCGAGCGAGCAGCGGCTGAAGGCATACGGGGGCTGCGCGAAGACGGACGCCTGAAGGTCCTGGCCGGGCTCACCAGCATCGCCGAGGTGCTCCGGGTGACGATGTAGGCCGGCGCGGGTGCCGTCGGGCGCCGTGACCACCTCGGTCGGCGCGGGCTCTTCTCAGCCGGCCAGCAACTTCCTACCCTGCCGCCTCAACGCCTCCAGCAGCCGGTCCAGGTGTTCGGGGGTGGTGAGCGGGTTGATGATGGTCACGCGCAGCGCGCCCACGCCCTGGTGCTTCGAGGGCACGATGTAGAACTCGCCCGATTCGATGAGGCGGCGGCGCAGCTCCAGTTGAAAGTCGCCGAGGCGCTCTGCCGGGGCGTCGCGCAGCTCGGCCGGGAGGTGGCGGAACACCACGATGTTGCACTCGGGCTCATGGAGCGGGACGAAGTCCTCGGCCTCCGACAGCTTCTCGTAGAAGGTGCGGCCCAGGGCGAAGGTGACGTCTACCATGTCGGCGAAGAGCTGTCGGCCGAACAGTGACCACACCCCCCATAGCCCGAAGGCCGCGGCCCGCTTGGTGCATTCCACGGTGCGCACGCCGCTATCGTATTCGGCCAGGCCGGGAGCGGCCGGATCGAAGAGGTAGGGCGCGTCTTGACGGAAGGCGTCGAAGCCATGGGCCTTGTCACGGTAGAGCACGAAGGCGCAGAGGGCCGGTACGAAGAGCATCTTGTGGGCGTCCCAGACGACGCTGTCGGCCAGTTCCAGGCCCGGCCAGCAGGTGGCGGTGCCGGTCGCTTAGCAGGGCCGCGCCCCCGTGGGCGGCGTCGACGTGCAGCCAGACTCCGTGGCGGCGACAGACGGCGGCGATGTCGACCAGCGGGTCGAAGGCCCCAGTGGGCGTGGCGCAGGCGCAGGCGACAACGGCCACGATGGGGCTGTTCTGGGCGCGGAGGCGGGTGAGCTCGGCGTCGAGCTGCTGGGGGTCCATGCGGCCCCGGTCGTCGAGGCCGACGCGGACGATCTGGCGCGAACCGAGGCCGAGGATGCCGGCGGCCCGGGCCACGCTGTAGTGGGCATCGGCGTGAGCGAGCATGACCGGGGGCGCGGTGGCGGCGCCCAGGCGCGACTCGCGGTGGTATAGCCCCCGCTCGGGTCTGGGTGGCGCAGCCTCGTGGGTGAGAGCCGACAGTTGGGCGGGCTCGGGGCTGTTAGATGCCGGTGCGGCGGGGCCCCGCTCGGGTCTGGGTGGCGCAGCCTGGTGTGCCAGTTTGTCTAGTCCCTCGCGGTGGAGCCCGTCCCAGGCGAGTCCGTGATCCCACGAGTCGCTCAGGGCGACGTTGCGGGCCGTGAGTAGGGCCGTGAGATTCGCCGAGAGATCCGCCGTGCGTGATGGCTCCGGCGAAGGTGTCGGGCGCCCAGCCGACGGCCTGGCCGACTTCGGCGACCAGGGCTCGTTCAACGGCGGTGGCCCAGGGGCCCATTTCGTAGATGGCCATGCACTGGTTGGTGACCGAGCCGACGGCGTCGAAGAGGCCGGCCAGTGGCACCGGTGCGGGGACTTGGTGGCCGATGTAGCGCGGATCGTGGAGATTCAGGCCCCGGTCGAGCATTATCTGGACGAGGCGGGAGAAGTCCTCGGCAGTCGTGGAGCCGGAGGTGCTGCCGTTCTGGCTGGGGTCCGAACCCTGAAGAATCGCGGCGGCGTCGCGGATCGCCTCGGGCGGGTCAACCCACGGCAAGACCGGCCCCTCCGAACGTTGGACTCGGGTCAGGTGCGCGGCCAATAGGTCGGCCAGGCGGTGCCCGGCGTCTTCAAGGAGGCGGGGGTCGTACGCGGCGGCGATGCGCTCCCGGGCTGCGGTGAGATCGTCTTGGTGTGCTGACATAGTGCGACGCCTCTTTGGTGGTGATTTGGTACGGGTATTGTCCGCCGACTGCTCGTTGGGCGCAATGGGGAAGGCTCAGTGTCGCAACGCCTGAAATGCGCGACTCTCTTGCCGTCTTAGACCCACGCTACTCACCCCCGCGCCGGTATGCCGAGCTCTTGACTATTAGTAACTGCGTAGTATGGTGGGGTTATGAATGGGCCCCGCGGTTCGCGGAGACTTATGCAGGCTCATGAGGATCAGCAAGGATCACAAGGCTCGCCGGACGGTCGTCAGCCGGCGCATCGATAATCGGAGGCCAAACTGAATGATAGACATGCCGTCAACACCACTTCAGAGTGAGGTTTCGCCGTACCTGTCCGGCGGCGCGGAGGCCCCGGAGGTCGTGGGGGCCTCGCTGCGCAAGTTCCAAAAGGAGCTGAGCTCGGGCATCGTGTCGCTCGCGCTGCTGGCGCTCCTCGCGCAGGCCGACCAACCGCTGTACGGCTACCAGATCGCCAAGGAGCTCGAGGGATTCGGCGAGGGATTGCCGGTGAAACAAGGGACCCTGTACCCGGTTCTGCGATCGCTTGAGGCCGGCGGGTTGCTTTCGAGCGAGGTGGAACCTTCGGTGGCGGGACCTCCCCGCCGCTACTACCGGGTGACCGAGGAGGGCAAGCAGGCGATGGGTCTGTGGCAGGGATCGTGGAAAAGGACTCGCGAATTCGTGGACGCTGTTCTGGGGGGGACCATGCCATGAGGAAGGCATTAATCCTGGGTTCCGTGGTGGTGTTCGCCCTTGCGCTGCTGCTGGTCGCCTGCACCGGCGCTGAGACCACCACGACCACCACGACCACTGTGACCGTGCTGACCACCACCACAGTGGACTCGGTCGTCACGACGGCGGCCGCGACCACGACTTCCACATATCCGGAGGGGACCTGGACCCTCACCTTCAACATGCCGCTCCCCGCTGCCGACAGGATCGCCATCGTGAGCGAGATGTGGCAGAGTGAGGTCTCTGCGCGGACACACGGAGCCGTTAGATTCGAGTATCTCTCGGGCGCCTCGCTTACGGCCGCCGACAAGGTCTATGACGGAGTGGTGGCTGGTGACTCGGACCTGGGCTTCTTCGCCCTGGCCGATACTCCGGGGGGCTTTCCGGTGATGGAGTTCGTGGACATGCCCAACGGGTATCCCTCTGGGTATGTCGCGACCAGGGTTGCAAGTGACTTCTACAGGCGCTTTGTGCCGGCCGAACTCGACAAAGTGCATGTACTCGCCGTGTCTGCGACCGGCCCCCAGGTGTTGCTCACGGCCGAGAAGCCCGTGCGGACTCTCGCAGACGCCGAAGGGGTTGTGCTGGGAGGGGACGGAGTGGGCGCCGCCGCGGCCGCTCTTCTGGGGGCGGAAGTCCACTCCGCGACTCCGAATGAAGTCTTTGGCTTGATGTCTGAGGGGATCATCGCCGGGACCATCGCATCGCGCCAGGTCCTTCTAGGCCGGAAACAGGCGGAGTTGGTCGGGTATGTCACGGAGTGCTCGTCGGTCGGTTCCACCCGCACGATGTGCCTGGCTATGAGCAAAGGCAAGTGGGACGGACTTCCGGTGGATATCCGGCAAGTGTTGACCGATGTCAGTCGGGAGTATTTGGACTACTGGGCGAAGGTGGCTTCGGCCAACGACTATGACGCCGTGGCTTTCTTCCGAGCGCAGCCGGGTGGCGAGGTGATTGCCATCGATGCGAGTGAGGCCGCTCTCTGGAAGATCGCCGTGCGGCCCATGATCGATGAAAAGCTGGCGGCTATTCACGACTCCGCCAACGGCTACGAGGCGTTTCTGCTCGATCGGCTGGACTTCTGGACAACGAACGGGCTCTCTGGCCAAGAATGCTCCGTGTGGGTGGCGGACAACATCGTTGTGCCGGCGGTACCCTAGGACGTGCGGCGCGACGCCGGCGGTCGCAAAACGTCCGTCTGCCAGTGGTATCGTACCGGGGCATGTGAAGCGCGGGATAGGAGGACATGGTGCCCCTCATCGTCGTCAAGATGCTGGAAGGTCGCAGTGTCGAACAAAAGCGCCGGCTGGTGCGTGAACTCACCACGGTGGTGACGAAGTACACCGGCGCCCCCGAAGAGCAGGTAGACGTGATCATCGAGGACTACCCAAAGGAGAACTGGGCCAAAGCCGGCGTTCTCTTTTACGACAAGTAGTGGCCGCGGCAGTGGAGTCGGTAGCGGCATCGCTCGGACCTAGGGCCCGCGGGGTAGGGGCGCGGCTGTGACCATCAACATAGATCCGGTCATCGGCAAGTTGGGGCCGCTGGATTTCCGCTGGTACGGCGTGATCATGGCTGTGGCCGTAGCCGTCGCCTTGTGGGTCATATCGCGCCAACTCGTGCGGCGGGGGATCGCTTCGAATCACGTGCTCGGCATCGCCATCTTCGGTGTGCCGTGCGGCATCATCGGGGCCCGCCTAGTCCACGTGCTCGATCATCTTGGCTACTACTGGGAGAATCCCGGCAAGATAATCGGGGGGCAACTGGTGGGGTTGGCCGTCTACGGTGTGATCGCAGGTGGCCTGCTGGGTATTTGGATCTACTGCAAGTGGCAGAAGCTGTCGGTGCTCAAGGTGATCGACTCCACGGCGCTAGCCTTTCCAATAGGGCAGATCATCGGCAAGTGCGCCAACATCATCAACGGCGACACCTGGGGACCGCCCACTGATTCGGCGTGGAGCTTTACCTACACCAATCCCGATTCGTTCATCCCCGACAATCTGTTGGGGGTGCCTACCCACCCCACGCCCATGTACGAGCAGCTGTGGCTGATCGTCGTGGCGGGACTGCTCATCTGGCTGATGCCGCGGCTGACGAAGGTGAACGGGCTATCGATTCTCACCTACTTCTGGCTCTATTCGATCGGCCGCTTTGTCATCTCGTTCTGGCGGGTGAACGATGTTCTGCTTTGGGGACTGAAAGAAGCCCAGGTCATCGCTTTGGTGGTGATCGTGCTGGCGCCCGTAGTGGCTTACTGGATGGTGAGGCGGGCTCGGAAGCGCCCGCCCGAGAGGCCGGGGTCGCCGAAGACGGGTCCGCGGAAGAGCGCCGCGGCGAAGTCTGCGCCGAAGAAGACCGGCGCTACGGCGAAGAAGGCCGGCGCCGCGGCCAGGAAGACCGGCGCCGTGGGGAAGAAGGGCATCTAGAGGAAGAAGACCACCGCTCGGCCACCAGCGGCAAGACGGCCACAGCCAAGAGCATGCAGACAAACGGGGATAACGTCCAAGCCCCGAGCTGCTCGCCCAGCTCAACGCTCATGTTCGCGGTGTGTCGCTACGTGCTGGTGATGCGGGCCATCCTGTCCTGTTCGGTCCCAACGTCGAGAATCGGTGCGAAGGTGGGACACTGCTCGCTGGTTGGGCCAACCTCTCCGTCCTCGGTGGCGGCTTGACGGAGATCCAGCAGATCAAGCACCTCAGTCAGGGAGCGGTTGACCGAGTACCCGGCGGCTGCTTCGACGGCTGCCGACTGGGGTCGGAACGCTATCGAAATCCCTGCCTGTTCCAGCATGCAGATGTCGTTGTCTCCAGAGCCTACCGCCAGGGAGTGTCGGGGCATGAGGCCCCCGTCGTCACGGAACCGCCGTATCACATTGGACTTGCAGCAGTGGTGACGTGGGCAACCATCGGGATCTATCATCGCCGGTGCCAGTGTCACCTCCCCAGTCGAAACCCCGTTTCGAAAACGCATGAGGTGGGCCACGCTGAAGTCGGCGAAGACCCGGCGTCGGACAATCTCGGCTGCGGCATTGAAGCTGTCGGTCACGATTCCGACCGTGTACCCCGCTCTACGAAGCGTGACGACTGTGTCTATGGCACCGTCCATAAGCGGCATAGAGCGGGCGGTCTCTTCAAAGACCTCCAGCCGAACGCCCGTGAACAAGGACGCTATAGCGTGTGTCCGTTCGGCGTCGGCCAAGACCTGGTTGTCTAGGAACCGCGCGAGTTCACTTTGAGCCTCTATCCGCTCAGCCAGTTCCACAACGAAACGGCCCTCCAAGAGGACTCCATCCATGCTAAGGAGCGCGAATTTCTGCCTGCCCGCTGTGCGGTCCGCGGCTGGAAGCAGGTGGGCTCTGGTCCTCCGCTCGACCTCTTCCATTTCGCGCACCAGATTGATGTTGAGGCGGTCATGTCTCCATGCGCGGTCGAGGATCACACGGGTGACCTGCTTTGCCATGTCGCCCAGAGCTTCGAGTGATTGACTGCGATGGCCTATCCGGCCGATATCGACCTCCGCTACCCTGGCTCCCTTCATCGCCGCGTCGATGAGCAGCCCGATGTCAACGCCGCGGTCGTTCTCCAGACGGAGATTGCCCAGAAGCGAGCGGCGAGCTGCGACGATACCCCCGAGTGGATGGTCAAGCGTGGCCAACTCTGGAAAGAACGCGCTGAGGAGAGGGCGTGCTGTAAGAACCGTCACCGGCCCCGCGTCACCGCCAAGCTTGGCCTTGACCAGGTCGGCCTGACCGGCAATGATCGGCGCGGTCATCCTCGCCACGAGATCTTCGCGGGTCTCCAGAAGATCTCCGTCCAGGAAGAGGACGATGTCGCCGCCTGCGACTTTCAGGCCATCCTGCATCGACGCGCCCTTGCCCAGCAGAGTACTCATCATGACACTGGCGCCTGCCCGCGAGGCGATCTCACCCGTGCCGTCGATGGAACCGTCGTCTACTACCAGGACCTCGAGCACTTGGGGGCAAAGTCGCAGAAGGCGCACGAGGTGGTCGATGGTCTTCGATTCATTCAGAACAGGCATTAGAACGGAGACCACAGGTGGTCCATCGCAAGTCGAGTCGTGCTGACTGCCCGATCCGTCCACGAGTTGGCCGTGCATTATGTCTTGATCACCGGGGGTCACGCCCTCGCGCACACCTACCCCGGCCTGTTTGTTGAGGCCCATCACTCCGCCTTCCCCGAGACGCATGGTTGCCCTTCCCATGCGCTGGGGTAATTCTCAGCCGGCTGGCTGACCTCGGCATGCGTTGGCAGGCTATCAACTCTGACATGAACGTGACCTGAACGCCCCGAGATGTTCGCTTCCGAGGAGACCATGTTAGAGGGAATACAGAGTTCGCTCAAATCGTCTTCAGGCCCGATGCCGTAGGCATTAGCCAGCAGTGTGATGGGGTGGAGCGCCTGTCTGCCGGTGGCCTGCTGCAGCTGCATGCGGCACGTGCTGCAATCGCTGGCCACCAGATCGGGCGCCACTTCGGCCACTCGGTTGAACAGCGGCGCCCCCACGGCCATGGAGAAGTCGTAGGTGCCCGCCTTCATGCCAAAGGTGCCGGCCATGCCGCAACACCCGGCGGCTAGGTCGATGACCTCCACCCCGGGTATCTGCCGGAGTAACTCCAGACTTGGGTTGCCGATCTGCTGCGCCTTGAGGTGGCACGGTTGGTGGTAGCCGATGCGGAGAGGGGCGCTGTCGCGGTGAGCCGCGCCCGGGGCCGTGGCCGCCCGCAGGGGGCCGGCTTCCGGGGCGGCCTCGGGGTGATCGAGGCGTCGCCTCAGCAGGAACTCTCCCAGGTCGCGGGTGGCGTTGGCCACCAGCGAGCAGTCGGGGCTGTTCACATAGTCGGGGTAGTGCACCTTGAAGGCGAAAGTGGCGGTGGGTTCGGCACTGACCAGCATAGCGCCGGCCTGGACATGAGGCAGCACCGCGTTCACGTTGAACTGGGCGGTCTGTCTTGCCTTGCCGGCGTATCCGTAGAGCATCTCCGGGATGCCGCTGGCCAGCTGCTCGGGCACGATCACGCGCACCCCGTGGGCGGCGAGCACCCACTCCACAGCGAGGGCCAGTCCGGGCTCGTTGTAGTTGGCGTAGAGGTCGCTGAAGTAGGCGACCGTGGGTTCTTTGGTGCCGGGCGCCCGCGCGCCGGCGGGTCGCGGCGTGCCACTCTCGGGCCGGGCGCCACTCTCGGGCCGGGCGCCACTCTCGGGCCGGGCGCCGGCGGGCAGCGGCGCACCCCCGGCCGGTTCCGCCACTGTCTTCCCGGCAGTCACCAACTCGCGGAAGGTCCTACGGGCGAAGGGCGCCATCGGGCGGCGGCGGTCGATGCCTAGGAGCGGCTCGGCCAGGCGTCGTAGGGTAGGGCGATTGATCAGCCGGTTGGCCAAGGGCGCAGCCAGGTGGCCGAGCCGCGACACCGTTTCCGCGCGGCCGAGGATCATGTCCACCGGAGCTGCCCGGTGGGCTGCCCGGTACCGGCTCTTGGCCTCCAGCATCAGCTTGGGGATGTTCACGTTCGATGGGCACTCCACGGCGCACATGCCGCATTCGATGCAGTAGTCGGTCACCGCTTTGGTGGCGGCCAGACCGTAGGTGCTCTCGGGGTCGAGGGCGCCGGTGATGATGCCCCGCAGCAGGTTGGCCTTGGCCCGGGGCGAGGCGTGCTCACGCCGGGTGGCCTTGTAGGTGGGGCACATGGTGGTGTTGAGAGCGCTCTTGCACAAGGCGCAGCCGTGACATCGTTCGATGTCGCCCTCGTATCCGTGGGCGGCGAAGTGAAGCAGCGGCTTCTGCGGCAGCGTTCGATAGCCTGGTCCGTAGCGCACGTCCCGGAACAGGGTGCCGGCGGGCTCCTGCGGCCCGACTTTCTTGCCTGGGTTCATCACGCCCTGAGGATCAAAAGCATTCTTGATACGAGTGAAGAAGGTGTAGATCTCTTTGCCGTACATCTCCTGCAGGCGAGGGGTATGGACCAGTCCGTCGCCGTGCTCGCCCGACATGGTGCCTCGCACGCTGAGGACGTAGGCGGAGATCTCGTTGTAGAGCCTCTGCATGAGGCGGGAGTCGGCGGGATCCTTGGGATCCAGAACGGGACGGCTGTGGAGGTTGCCGTCACCCACGTGGCCCACCATGACCGCCTCTACTCCCTCGCGGTCGTAGAGTTTCTGAAGGAAGTCCACGAGGGCCGGAAGCTCCGTGGGATGCACGGTGATGTCCTCCACAAAGGGCAGCGGTTGGCGCGCTCCCGGCATGCGCTGCATCAGAGGCACGGCCGACTTGCGGATCTTCCAGAGGTTCTCGGTCTCGGCGGCGGTTGTAGCGCGCACCATGCGTAGGGCGGCGGTATCTTGGAGGTGGCGGGCCAAGGCGGCAAACTTGTCGGAGAGCTCGGCGTCGTCGCGCCCTTCGAACTCGATGAGCAGCGCGGTGTCGGTGTGCTCGGGCAGCATGGCGTCGATGTGGGAATCGTGCCTGCGCACCAGAGCCAGGAAGCGGGAGTCCATTATCTCGGCGGCTGTGGGTGAAAGGGCGAGTATTCCGGGCACCGCTTCTCCGACGGCGAACACCGAGGGGAAATAGGCCATGGCGATGCCGCGCTTCGCCGGCAGGGGCACCAGGTTGAGAGTGGCTTCGGTGACCAGGCCCAGGGTGCCTTCGGCCCCGACGAACAGTCGCTGCAGATGGGCGAGGGAGGGCGAAGCGGTGTTTGGCGGCGCGGCGACGAGGTCGGCCGCACCCTCTGCAATGGCCATGGGCGGGGCCCCGGGGCGGCCCCAGTCGAGGACCGCCTCCACTCGATACCCGCAGGAGTTCTTGACCACCCGGGGCATAGCGGCGCGGATGTGGGCTTCGGAGGCGCGCAACTCGGGGAGCACGGCGGCGAAGGCCCTTCCGGCCGCGGTGCCGCTGGTCAGGAGGGCCTGCATGTCGGGGCCGTCCAGCTCCAGGGGTCGTGCCTGGTACCGGCTGCCGTCGGCCATGACCAGGTCCAGGGCGAGTACGTGGTCCTTGGTGGCTCCGTAGGCGACCGACCGAGCCCCCGAAGCGTTGGTGCCGATCATGCCACCCAGGCTGCAGTGGTTCTCGCTGGAGGGGTCGGGCGCGAAGAAGACGCCGAAATCCCGCAGGTGACTGTTGAGAGAGGCCATCACCAACCCAGGCTGTACCCGCACCCAGGAAGCGTCGGGAGCCACTTCGAGTATCGCGTTCATGTAGCGGGTGAAGTCCACCTGGATCCCAGGGCCGACAGCGGCGCCGTTGAGCCCGGAGCCCATTCCGCGGCCCACTAGGGACAGACCCCGGTCGGCTGCATAGGCGGCCAGGGCGACGACGTCCTCGGCATCTCGGGGCGAGACGACACCCAGGGGCTCGATTTGACTGAGGCCCGCGTCGGTGGCGTAGAGACGGCGGCTGATGGGGTCGAACTCCACGTCGCCGCGGATGGCGGAGCGGAGGTCGCGGGCGATGGATTCTGCGGGAATGGCCATGGGGGAGAATGATAGCGCGAGCAGGAACTTCGTGAGAGAATGCACGAGTCGGAGCGGGCCGCCCTGCCGGGCGGTCTTTTAGTCCCAGAGTGAGGTAAGAAGCCACATGCAACGCGGTGCGTCCGCACGTCCAGTGAAGGGGGTGAGTCATGCTTGCCATCATCAAATCGACCCCTACAGGTCTGGTGCGATTGGAGAAGTTCGAACCCGGTTCGTGGATCGATCTAGTCAGTCCCACGGAGGAGGAGCTCGAGCTGAGTCAGCCGGGAGTTGGTGATCCCGCTCGATCTACTAAGAGGCCCGTTGGACGAGGAAGAGAAATCGCGCATAGACGTGGAAGATGGGCTGACTCACGTCATCGTGGACATCCCTGTGGTGGTCCGGGAGGAGGACCAGCGTGGCTACGAGACGATCCCGCTGGGGATACTGCTGCACCCCGACTATCTCATCACTACCTGCCTAAGGCCCAATCCCATCCTGGGTGAGTTCGAGCGCGGTACTGTCCGGGGATTCACAACCTCTTAGAAGACCCGCTTTCTGCTGCAGATCCTGCAGCGGGTGTCGGCTTTCTATCTGCGGTACCTGGGGCGGATCGACCGCGAGACCGACAAGTTGGAGCGCGAGTTGCGCGCCTCGATGAAGAATGCGGAGATCTTCGATCTTCTCGGTCTGCAGAAGTCGCTGGTGTACTTCACTACGTCACTGCGCTCCAACGAGTCTGTGCTGCAGAAGCTGGCGCGCACCAAGACCGTCAAGATGTACGAAGAGGATGAGGATCTGCTCGAGGACGTACAGGTGGAGAACAAGCAGGCCTCGGAGATGGCCAAGATCTATACCGATATCCTCACCGGCATGATGGGCGCGTTCACCTCGGTGATCTCGAACAACCTCAACCGGGTGATGAAGCTGCTGACCACCTTCACCATCATCCTTTCGATCCCCACGATCGTGTTCTCCTTCTGGGGGCAGAATGTCAGGCTCCCGCTTGCAGACAGCGCGTGGGGCTTCCCCGTCACGATCGTCGTCGCGTTTGTGATCTCCGTGACTCTCGCGGTGGTGTTCTGGAGGAAGAAGTTCTTCTAGTGGCCAAGGGGGTGTGAGGACCTCCTCGAAGCACAGCGAGTACGCAAAACTTCGCTCCGGCCCTCGCACCCCCTTGGCAGCACTTCAGCGATACGTGGTCTAGCTCCAGGGTGACAGCGGCGGGCGGGTCTCGGTCTGCCTTTTGCGCCGGGCACGCGGCACCGGCGGTTCGAGCAAGCTCAGGTCGTCGGTGACCTCAAGTGTCTCGATTGGCACCACCCGCATCCGCTTGACTCCCAAGAGCAGCGCAAGAGCCGTGGTCATAAACACGACCGCCAGGATCCCGCGGACTCCGTAGGCGCCGGAGACCAGTTGCACCAGCAGGTACCACCATGCCTTCCACCAGCCCACTTCGTGCCCCACGGCCACGTACCCGTACAGGAACAACGGCGCCAGCAGGCCGAACAGGAGCAGCGGGGCGTTGGTGGTCAGCCGGTGTCTCCAGAGCGCTCCCGAATAGACGGGTTCGGCGAAGCAGGTGGCTAGTGGCCAAGTCCAGGCTGCAGCCAGGCAGGGAAGTATCAAGAAGGGAGACCGGGAGACCATCATGATCATGCCCAGTAGCAGGCTGAGGAAAGCGGCGCATAGCTTGGCCATCTCGGTGACCGGTTTGGATTCTCGCGGACGGAAGTAGCCCAGAAAGCGACGAGACGCCACGAAGCCTGCCAGCCCCAGAAGGATGAGGATGATGGTGGGAGCGGCCTTGGGTTGCGTGGCCGGCCCGTCCATGGTGGGCACCTGGAACCGGTAACGGGGGATGAGACCGGCGACGGCCAGGATATAACTCCACATGAAGAAGAGCGCGACGGGCAGAGCGAACGAGGCGAGGTTGCGCAGATGGCGCAGGGCGGCCTGAGCACTGACGCGAGAGGCTATGAGCCAGATGATCAGAGCGCAGAACGCGGGCAGCAGGCAGAGCGTGGCGAGCACGTTTATGGCCCGGTTAGTGAGGTAGCGTCCGGACTGGAGCAGCAGGGCCGTGCCCGGATCGGGCGGCGCCTCGGTCCCTGTATCCAAGGAGAGGATCAGTCGCGCGAGCGCGGGCCCTTGCTTGGCGATGCCGTCGGCGCTGGGATTGCCCTTTCCCTCGTCGTAGATGCGTAGCGAGGGGATGCCGCGGGTCAGTCCGGCTACCTGGTCCCCCTTGGATAGGGAGAGGGCATGGTCGGCCGCTTGGCTGAGCAGACCGGGGACCTCCAGCTTGAGCCCCTCACCTTCTAGCACGTTGCGTGTCAGCTGCAACAACCACCCGGGGGTGGTGCCTTGGGCGGCCGTGACCCCTGCCGACAGTGCCCGGCGAACGCCGGACTCGGATGATTCCTTGCCCAGACCGTGGATGGAAATGATGGTCGATACGTCCCAGCGGTTGTCGGGGGAATCAAGGAAGTGACTGATGCTGAGCCCGCCGTTGTTGGAGTCTTCGGTGGAGAGGAAGATCAGCGTCTTGGTGTGCAGCCGGGCTGAGAAGACTTGGATCAACTCAAGGAGAATCCCGGTTCCGCTTGTGTAGGTTAGCGGCTCGACTTTGACCACCTTGGGCGTGTCCCTCGGGGCTGCGATGAGGATGGCCTCTTTGCTGGTGCCTTCGAGAACCACGGCTACGTTCTGCAAGGTGACCTTCTCGTTGCCCATGGGGGCTTCGAAGGACTCGACGGTGGCCATCTCGGGGTTGGCAAGCTGGGATTTGATCCAGTTGATGACGTCGGTCTGCTCTTCGGACCCGGTGGTTGTTCGGGACAGGTTCTCCCACATGCCCTCGGTGGCGCGGAAGGCGCGGTTGGAGTCAAAGAAGGTGGGACCTGTGACGATCTCTATGCTGGCTTCTGGAGTCGATACCGACAGGAACACCGCCGCGCTGGCGAGGACGACGAGAGCGACGCATGACGCGTACGCTACCTTCCTCCATTGCCGGACTCGGTCGATAAGACGCCGGCGGATAGTGAGCGGCATAGTGACTCCAGTTCGCTTGGGGCGTGTGCGATTCTATGCCCCAGGAGACCGGGAGACAACTTAGACTTTGCGGGGCCGCCTGCAGAAGAGCATCTGCTCGATCATACGGTCGGCAACGGCCGCGGCCGGCACATGATAGTCCCCGGACCGGATGAGGTCATGAATCACTTGCAGCCGGGCGGGCATAAGCTGTCCCCCAGGGCCCTCAACGGCCGACTGGGGGGAGCGAAAACAACTCTCGTTTACTATAGGGTTCATGGGGAACTCTGGTGTTGGTGTGTGGTTTGTCGTGCTCATGCTATCTTCCTTATCGGCTGCAGACCCCGATAGGTTTATACTCAGAGTGCAAATTGGCGGTCAGCAGAGATGGCGTCCGAGGAGTGCTCGTTGTCGGTCGATCTGATCAACATCGGAGAAGCCAAGGCCCTTGTGCTGGCTGCGGCGGTTCCCCTTTCAGTCGAGTCTCTGGCCCTAGCCCAGGTCCTCGGTATGGTCCTTGCCCAGAAGATAGTGGCCGAGCACAATGTGCCCCCCTTTGACAACTCCGCCATGGACGGCTTCGCTGTGCGGGCGGAAGACACAGCCGGCGCGACGGCCGATAGGCCGGTCCGTCTGGAGATAGTGGAGACGATCGCGGCCGGCGACGTCTCGGGTGTGACTCTCACTTCGGGGCAGGCCGCCCGGATCATGACTGGCGCCCCCGTCCCCCAAGGCGCCGACGCCGTGGTGCAGTCGGAGGTAACCGAAGAGATCGCAGCCGGGGTCCTAGTGTTTGAGGCCGCAAAGCGGGGGAGGCACATCCGGCGTGCCGGTGAAGACGTCAAGGCGGGCGACGTGGTGCTTGGTCCGGGAAGTGTGCTCGGACCGCCCGAGATCGGACTGATCGCCAGCCTGGGATATCCGAAGGTGCAGGTCCACCGGAAGCCACGCGTGGCCATCATCTCTACCGGCAGCGAGTTGGTGGACGTCGACCGGCCGCTTGCCGCCGGCCAGATCCACAACTCCAATAGCTACTCGCTCCGTGCTCAATGCCAGCAACTAGGCATCGAGCCTGTCGTGTTCGCAATAGTTGCCGACGATTATGAAGCTACCAAGCGGGCCATGGAGGAAGGGTTGCGCTACGACGTGCTGCTCACTTCGGGCGGGGTCTCGGTGGGCCGGTTTGATTTCGTCAAAGACGTGCAGGACGAACTCGGCGTCGAGCGGCGGTTGTGGGGAGTGGCTATGAAGCCGGGGAAACCCGTGGCGTTCGGTGTGTTCGGCCGGACCCTGGTCTTTGGGCTGCCCGGCAACCCGGTGTCGGCTATGGTGTCATTCGAGCTGTTCGTGCGGCCGGCTCTACTGAGGCTCATGGGACACCGGCAGGTCGTCCGGCCGCTCCGCAAGGCGGTCGTCGCCGAGGATCTATCCAGCGCCGACGGACGAGTCTACGTGGTGCGCGTGAGGGCTTGGCGGGAGGGCAACGTGTGGCATGCCAGTTCCACCGGCCCGCAAGGATCGGGGATCCTACGTTCGATGGTGGGAGCCAACGGCCTAGTCCTTGTCCCAGGTGGGCAACGGGGAGTGAAGGCGGGTGAGGAGGTCGACCTCCTGCTACTGCGTGAGGAGCTGGAAGCTGAATGAAAGGTGAACGAAGACCTTCGCCGCGCTCCCTCGAGGTTGTCGTCGGCGGCGGGTGGGGATACAATGATCCAGATGAGGAAGTCAATTCGACATCGTCGCGGGAGTGGTGCTAGAGGCATATCCGCGCCGATGGTACGGGAGGCTTCGACAGGCCTGGCAGTTAGCACTGCTGGGCTTTTTTTGTTCTCTGAGAGTGTTGCGATCCCGGTTTAGTAACTGACCTGGAAAGGAGAACTCATGGCCAACCACTTCACCCCCGAGGAACTGGCAGAAGAATTCGGCACGGATGCTCGAGACATCATTCGGATCTGTGTCAGCGAGGGAATCCCCATCTACAAGGGGAAGGTCGACCGCAGTCTTCTGACGGTGGTGATGAAGGCCAAGGGTGTCCAGCTTGCCCAGACCCAGGTGGCCGCGGTCTAGGTAGCTGAGAATAGGGCGCGGGCTTCTTCGACAAGCCGCGTCAGTACCGCCTGTCTGGCGGTCGGATAGCTCGCCCGCGGTGGGATAACAACCGTGGGGGTGTGGGTCGCTTCGAGAAACCAACGCCTCACGGCGAGGAGCGTATCCAGGTCTGGCTGCGGCACGGCCACCCATGCGCCGGCCCCTTTGGCCGGCCGTACCGTCGGCCCGGTCGCCTGGTCCCACAAGGGCGCAAGCGCCGCCTCGATATCCCGCTCCAGCGTCGCGGCCTGCAGTGTCACCGGCTCCTGCAGTCGCCCGTTCCACACCACATTCAACCGTACCGACGTAACTTCGCCGTTGACCAGCTGCGGCCAGAGGGCTGCGAAAGACAGGGCGCGGGCCTCAGACAGGGCGCAGTACGAGCGGCGGACGCAGAGCAGGTGCTCGCACGCCTCCTGTAGGCGCTGGGCTTCTTCGTAGCGCTTATGCTTGGAGAGGCCGTCTATGAGTTCGTGGGCGCGCTCCACCGGGTTGGGTCGGTTCAAGGGGGTGTCGCCTGCCAACCACCTCACCAGCTCGACCACCAGGGCGTCGTGCTGTTTTCGCGTTCGGAGATCGTCTGCGCAGGGTGCCATGCAGTGGCCGGCCTCACCCCGCACGCAGGGTCGGCCGTCGGGACGCTGGGGGCACCGGCGGATGGGGTAACAGCGCTGCAGGAGGTCAAGCGCAGCGGCCACCCGCGAGCGTTTGCGGAACGGACCCATGATGAGCGACCCGCCCCCGGGCGGTTCCAGGTCTTGGCCGGCGGCAAGCCACTTCGGCGGGCGGCTGCTGGCGAACAGGGCGAGGCCGCGGCCGGTGCCGCCGGCCTTGATGTAGGCGTAGGTCTCTGGTCTGGTGCCGTGGAGATTGCACGAGGGCCGGTGCTCTAAGATGAGCTCCTGTTCCCGCACCACGGCCTCCAGGGGGGTACTGGTCTCGTCCCACTCGATGCGCTCTACCAGTCTGACAGCGCCGCGCACCTTGCGGCTGAGGGCGGCACTGGCCACGAAGTACGAGCGCACCCGTTCCCCCAGCCGGTCGGCTTTGCCCACGTATAGGATCTGCCCGTCCTTGTCCAAAAAGCGGTAGGTTCCGGGGGCACGAGGCAGGTCGCGGGTGAGGCACAGTTTCTCGAGTGTGGGACGGGAAGACGGACTGATGAAGGCGCGGGCTTCACCAAGCCGGGTCACGCCCCGTTCCTGCAGCCGGCCCGCAAGTTGTATGAAGACATGCGCGGTCGCCCGCGCGTCGCCCAGGGCGCGGTGGCAGGCCAAGCCCGGAGCCCCCATCGCTTCGGCTACCGTGTGCAGCTTGTAGTTGAAGAGGCCCGGCGCCAATGCCCGGGCCAAGGGGAGCGTGTCCAGGGCCCCCTCCCCCAGCTTGGTCCCGTTGAGGCGCTGCAGCTCGTAGTTGAGAAAGCCTACGTCGAAGGGGGCGTTGTGGGCTACGATGACCGCTCCCTTGAGGAACTCGAGCAGCTCGGGAACCACCTCTTCGATGCGGGGAGCATCGGCCACCATCTCCTGGGTGATCCCGGTTATCTGCGTGATCATGGGCGGAATGGGCCGCATGGGGTTCACCAGAGTGGAGAACTGCGCGACCTCCTGGAAGCCCTCGATGCGCACGGCGCCGATCTCGGTGATCTTGTTGGCACCCGGCCGGGCACCGGTGGTCTCCAGGTCGAGAGCGACGAACGCCACTTCGGCCAGATCGGGGTCGGGGATCTCCCAATTTCGGAGGGAGAGCAGTCCGGTGCCGGAATGGTCCCAGTGGAAACGTCGGTCATGGTGGACGAGGGCTGCTAAGATGCCCCGGCACAGCGGCGCCGGCACAGCGCCGGAGGCCACCAACATTCGGGCCGCCTCGTCGGCGTCCAAAGGCTCTCCTCGCACCAGCAGGGTCTCGTGCAGTTGATCGGCGACCTTTAGAGACAGCTGCTGTTGCATAGGTGGCTGGCTAGATAGGCCAACAAACGGGTTTCCTTGAAAAGGGCAAGCGCATCCTGGACAATACTAGCACCCTGGACCCGGGGAAGGCCGGTGTGGCCGGAGAGGGGTAGAAATGCTGAACAGAACTGAGATAGAGGCGATCCTGCCCCATCGGGACCCTTTCTTGATGATCGATCGGGTGACGGAGTTGGAGCCTGGTGAGTATGCTGTGGCCGAGAAGGATATCTTGGCCACCGATGACGTGTTCCGGGGCCATTTCCCCGGACATCCGGTGTTTCCGGGAGTCCTTCAGTTGGAGGCCCTGGCGCAGACGGGCGCCGTCGCGGTGCTGTCCCGACCGGAGTCCAAAGGCAAGCTTGTCCTGTTCGCCCGAGTTGATGACGTGCGCTTTCGGCGCCCGGTAGTGCCCGGCGACACTCTGCGTCTCGAGATGCGTCTCACTGCCACCCGCGGATCTATCGGCAAGGGCGAGGGCAAGGCCTTCGTCGGATCGGAATTGGTCTGCAGCGGCGTTCTTACCTTCGCGGTAGCCGAGCCATAATATGTCCAGCAAAATAGCGTCTCCCCTGTTGGGGAGGCCTGTCACCATCACCGGCCTGGGCGCTCACGTGCCCGAGAAGGTCGTCACCAACGACGATCTTGCGGCCGTGCTCGACACCTCCGACGAGTGGATAAGACAGCGCACCGGCATCGGGGAGAGGCGAGTCGCGGCTGAGGGCCTAAGCTCGTCGGATCTGGGCATCATCGCGGCCAGGGCGGCACTGATCGACGCCGGGCCTCGCCCCCGACAGCGTCGACCTGGTAATCACCGCCACCATCTCGCCCGACCGGCTCATGCCTGCGACGGCCGCCCGAATCGCCCTCGAGTGCGGCTGCGGCAACGCCGGGGCCTACGACCTGTCGGCCGGTTGCACCGGCTTTGTCTACGCGCTCGCGATGGCCACGGGGGTGGTGGCGAGCGGCTTTCACGACAATGTCCTGGTGGTGGGGGCCGAGGCCATATCTCGCATGCTCGACTGGGAGGATCGTTCGACCGCCGTGCTATTCGGCGACGGCGCTGGGGCCGCTGTGGTATCGGCGTGGGGCGGGGGCGGCGGTGTCCAGCCGGCAACTCCGGCCGGAAGTGCGGCTCCGCGGGGTATCCTGGGTTTCGATCTGGGCGGCGACGGGTCCGGCGAGGAGTTCCTGCTGGTCCCCGCGGGCGGATCCAAGCTGCCTGCCTCGTACGCCACGGTGGAAGCCCGGCAACACTTCATGAAGATGAACGGCAGCGAGGTCTACAAGTTCGCCACACGAGTGATCGTGCAGTCGGCGCGCCGGGTGCTTGAGCGGTGTGGACGTGATATCTCCGAGGTCGACCTCTTCGTGCCGCATCAGGCCAACCTGCGCATCATCGACGCCGCGGTCAAGAAACTTGGCATCGGTGCGGAGAAGGTGTATACGAATCTGCAGAAGTACGGCAACACTTCCTGTGCTTCTATCCCGCTGTGTCTGAGCGGCGCCCGGGCGGAAGGGCGGCTCAAGGACGGAGACCTGGTTCTGCTCATGGGTTTCGGCGCGGGACTGACTTGGGGAGCATGCTTGATGGAATGGGGCCGCGCTGCAGGCGCGGACGGTATAGGAGGCTGACTTGGGAGGATCACTCGCACTGTTCCCCGGCCAGGGGAGTCAAGCGGCGGGTATGGCCGAGCACTTGTGGGATTTCCCCGTGGCGCGGGCGGCTTTCGCCGAAGCGGAGGAGGTGCTGGGTTGGGACGTGGGCGAGCTTTGCCGCCATGGTTCCATGGAGGAGCTCACCCGTACCGACCGGACCCAGCTCACGATACTCACCTGCAGCGTGGCCACCTGGAGGGTTCTGGAAGAAAAGGGCGCCTCTTTCGTGGTGGCGGCGGGCCACTCTCTCGGTGAGTACTCGGCCCTGGTTGCTACCGGCCACATGAGTTTCGCCGACGCCCTCCGGGTGGTGGACGTGCGGGGCCGGGGCATGCAGGCGTGTGCCGAGCAACGCGGAGGGACTATGGCCGCTATCATCGGGCTGGACACCGAGGTGCTCGAAGAAGCCTGCTCCTCGCTTTCGGACGTCTGGTTTGCCAACTACAACTCTCCAGGGCAGCTGGTGATCTCGGGCGCGGTGGAGGCGGTGCGCGCTGCCGGCGAGCTGGCTACGGCGAAGGGCGCGAAGAGGGTGTTGCCTCTCGCTGTCTCGGGCGCGTTCCACACGCCGCTTATGGCAGGAGCGGCCGAAGCCCTCGCCAAGGCGCTCGACCAGGTTCGACTTCATGCAAGGCGCGCGAAGCTTCTTCTCCACCACTGAGCTGAGCTACCCCGAACCGGAGGAACTGGCCGGGGTGCTCGCGAGACAGTTGATGTCGCCGGTGAAGTTCATGCAGAGCATGGAAGCTCTGCTGGGCGCCGCCGACGCTCCGGTCGAGGGGTTGGAGATGGGTCCGGGCGCCATTCTGACGGGGCTCATGAAGCGGATCGCCCGCGATTTCCCCATGGCATCCACCGGAGACGCCGAGTCGCTGCGAAAGGCCCTGGAGGCCGTTGAACAGACTGGGGGAGCACTGTGACCGATATGAACGCTCCGCTGGCCGATCGGGTGGCGCTTGTCACCGGTGGAGCTAGGGGTATTGGGAGGGCCATCGCCCTGCGGTTGGCGGCAGATGGGGCCAAAGTGGGCATCATCGACCTGGCCGATAGCGGCGCCGAGACCGCCCGGGAGGTTGAGAAGGGGAGCGGACGGGCTGCCACCTTCTTCAAAGCCGACATCTCCAAAGAGGCAGAGGCAAAGGCGGCCGTCGCGGCCGTGGAAGCAGCGTTGGGGCCGGTGGACATCCTCATCAACAACGCCGGCATCACCCGTGACGGACTGATGCTGGTCATGGACGAGGCCGACTGGGACGCGGTGCTCACCGTGAATCTCAAAGGTGCGTTCGTCATGACCAAGGCGGTGCTGCGCGGCATGATCAAGCGCCGCAGCGGTTCCATCGTGAGCATCTCCAGCGTGGTAGGCCGGCGGGGCAATGCCGGTCAGGTCAACTACTCGGCGGCCAAGGCGGGCCTTATCGGCCTGACCAAGTCGCTCGCCAAAGAGGTGGGTTCGCGCAACGTCCGGGTCAACGCCGTCGCACCCGGATACATTGAGACAGAGATGACGGCCGCGTTGGGCGAAGCGGCCCGTAACGCCTTGATCAGTCAGATCCCGCTCGGCCGGATCGGCTCACCCGAAGGGGTGGCCGACGCGGTGGCCTTCTTGGCGGGCGATTCGGCCTCGTTCATCACCGGCGCGGTCCTTGCGATCGACGGCGGACTTGGTATCTAGTGGGGGGAGGAGGTAGGTGTTGACCACGAAACCCAGGACCATCGAGTACAAGAGGGTGGTTGTGACCGGCGTGGGCGTTGTGTCGCCCATCGGCATCGGCAAGGAGCCATTCCTCGAATCGCTGCTGGCCGGCCGTTCGGGCGTGAGGCTCATTGAGCGCTTCGACACCACGGACTATCCGGTGAAGATCGCGGCCGAGATGCGCGACTTTCGATCCCGTGACCTATATCGATAAGAAGTTGGCCAAGCGGATGGACCGCTTTGCTCAGTATGGGGCGGCGGCCGCTGTAATTGCCCGGGAGGACTCCGGATATCCCATCGAAGAAGACCCGTACGCGGTCGGGGCCTTGATCGCTTCGGGGGTGGGAGGCTTGGATACTTTCTACGAGCAGATCGGGATCCTTTACGAGAAGGGCCCCACCAGGGTCAGCCCCTTCTTTATCCCCATGATAATCGCGAATATGGCCGCGGCCACCAGCTCGATCATTCTGGGTCTGCAGGGCCCGGTCAGCGCTACCTGCACGGCCTGCGCGGCCTCGACCAACGCTCTGGGCGACGCCTTCTCTATGATCAGACGGGGGGACGCCACCGCCATGTTCGCCGGCGGCGCCGAGGCGGCCGTGAACCAGGTGGGCATGTCGGCCTTCGCGGCCCTGCGGGCGCTCTCTACCCGCAACGATGAGCCCGAGAAGGCCAGCCGTCCCTTCGACTGCGGGGCGCGACGGTTTTGTGATGGGCGAGGGCGGCGGGGTGTTGGTCCTAGAAGAGTTGGAGCACGCCCTCAAACGCGGCGCTCACATCTACGCCGAGATCTGTGGATACGGCATGACGGGCGATGCCTCGCATCTCACCGAACCAGTCGAGAGCGGAGAGCCGGCCGGCTTGGCTATCAAGAGGGCCCTGCGCGATGCACAGATCGACCCCTCGGAAGTGGACTACATCAACGCTCACGGCACCTCCACCCCTCTGGGAGACGCCATGGAGACCAACGCCCTCAAGGTGGCCTTCGGCGACCATGCCTACAAGTTGATGATCAGCTCCAACAAGAGCATGTTCGGTCACTGTCTTGGCGCGGCCGGGGCGCTCGAGGCCGCGGCCACGGTGCTGTCGATGGAGGCCGGCAAGGTGATCCCCACTATCAACCTGGTGGATCCCGATCCGGCTTGCGACCTCGATTACGTGCCCAACGTCGCCAGGGATGCGCAGGTGAACGTGGCTGTGTCCAACAGCTTCGGCTTTGGTGGTCACAACGCCAGCATAGTGTTCCGCAGGTGGAATGGCTAAGTACGTAACCATACAGGTCACCCGCAGGGAGCCGCCGCCTGGGCCGGAGGCGCCGGGCGAGCACTGCAAGAAGTGCAATGCCGCTCTGCAGCCGGGCGATCTTGCGCAGAATCTGCGCGTGTGTCCGCACTGCGCCTACCACTACCCGCTGCCGACCCGCGAGCGAGTGGCGCAACTTGCCGACAAAGGCACCGCCACCTTCATCGCCGAGGAACTGCGAGCGGCCGACCCGCTGGAGTTCGTCGATCTCAAGCCCTACCCCGAGCGGATGTCGGAGGCGCATGGCCCAGACCGGCCTCACCGAGGCCTTTCTAGCGGTGCTTTGCGACATCGCCGGCCGGCCGGCCGCGCTGGGGGTGCTCGACTTCAAGTTCCAGGGCGGATCCATGGGCTCGGTGGTGGGAGAGCGCTTCTGCCGACTGGCGCTGGCCGCGGTCGAGCAACGGCGGCCCATGGTGGTCGTGGCAGCCTCGGGCGGCGCCCGCATGCAGGAGGGGCTGTTCTCGCTCATGCAGATGGCGAAGACCGTTGTCGCGGTGCAGCTGTTGGCCGAAGCCGGTCTGCCCTACATCACTATCCTCACTCATCCCACAACGGGAGGCGTGTTCGCGAGCTTCGCCACGGTGGCCGACATCATCCTGGCCGAGCCAGGAGCGGTGATGAGTTTCGCCGGGGCGCGGGTGATCGAGCAGACCACGCGGGAGAAGCTGCCTCCCGACTTCGGCTCGTCGGAGTCGCAGCTTGCCCACGGGCAGGTGGACATGGTGGTGGATCGCAGGCAGCTCAAAGAGAAGCTGGCGCAATCTCTCTACTTCTTGGCGGGAGGTGAGGTCGGTGTCTGAAGAAGACGACATTCTCGAAGCCGCGTGGCAGACGGTCCAGCTCGCGCGCCATCAAGACCGGCCGCAGACTCTGGACTACATCGCGTTGGCGCTGCCGGACTTCTTGGAGCTGAGCGGCGACCGGCTAAAGGGCGACGACAAGGCGATAGTCGGGGGCTTCGCCACCCTGGGCAAGCAGCGCATCGTCCTCATCGGCCACCAAAAGGGGCACTCCCTCAAGGAGCGGCAAGAGCGCAGTTTCGGCATGACCCGGCCGGAGGGCTACCGTAAGGCCATGCGGCTGGCCCGGCTGGGCGAGAAGTTCGGGCTGCCGGTGGTCACCCTGGTGGATACCGGCGGCGCCTATCCGGGCAAGGACGCGGAAGAGGGCGGGCAAGCGGGCGCCATCGCCCGGAGTATCGAGACGTTCGCCAATCTGAGGGTGCCCACGGTCACCGTGGTCATAGGCGAAGGCGGCTCTGGAGGAGCGCTTGCCCTGGCGGTAGCCGATCGGGTGTTCATGCTCGAGAACTCCATCTACTCGGTCATCTCGCCCGAGGGCTGCGCGGCTTTGGTCTGGCGCGACTCCAACGAGGCGGCGCGGGCCGCGGCGGCCCTACGCGTTGCTGCCCCACGTCTTTTCGAACTCGGTTTGATCGATGCCGTCATCCCCGAGCCGCCCGGCGGAGCGCAGACCGATCAGGCCTTGACCGCCCGGAGGCTGATGCACGAGATCCAACTTGCTTTGCTGGAACTCAGCAGGCTCGACCCGGCCACGAGGCTCCGCCTCAGGCGCGAGAAGTACCTGAAGCTGGGGAGCTACATCACCGCGTAATCCAAGTAGGGCAGCCAGGCCTCGGGTACCGCGCGCTGTGCAGCCAAGACGAAGTCACCCGGCAGTGGGGGCCGCGGTTTGCGCGAGGGTGACATCCCCACCTCCGAAGGCAGGCAGGCTCCTTTGCGCACATTGCAGGGTGCGCACGAGGTGACCACGTTGTCCCAGGAAGTAAGGCCACCCCGACTCCGGGGCACGATGTGGTCGAGCGTCAGATGGCGGGAGCTGCCGCAGTACTGGCAGCGGAAACCATCTCTGGCAAGAATCGCCCTCCGGGACAGCCGGCGTCCTTCGGCGCGGGGCAGGCGCACATAGTGCAGGAGCTTGATCACTACAGGGATCGCGACCGCGGCGCGCTCAGAGTGGAAGACGCCCCCGGAGGTTTCCACAGTCTCGGCCCTGCCTTTGAGCAGCAGCACCACAGCCCGGCGGGCCGAGCAAACATTCACCGGTTCGTAGGTCGAATTCAGGACCAGTACCTGGCGCACAGTTCACCCCCCGATGCTCTGTTGGCCATATTCTAGCCAATTGTCGCGGTTGTGAATGGAAGGGTGCCCGTGCCACCTCTTGGGGCACTGCTAGAATGCGCGTATGCCCGAGCATGATCTGTTCCACTCCGGCCTGATGGCCGATCTCTCCGAGAACGCGCCGCTGGCGGCGCGCATGCGGCCGCGGCGTATAGGCGAGGTGGTGGGGCAGTCCCAACTGCTGGCGGAGGGGGCGTCGCTTCGGGTGGCCATTGAGACCGGCACCGTCGGCTCGATGATCTTCTTCGGGCCCCCCGGCACGGGCAAGACCACGGTGGCGCGCCTGGTGGCCGCCGAGACCGGGTCGGCGTACGAGGAACTCTCCGCCGTCAGCTCTGGGGTGGCTGAGGTTCGTAAGGTGATCGAGGGAGCTCGGGACCGGCGTGCGCAGACCGGCCGGCGCACGGTGCTCTTCATTGATGAGATCCACCGCTTCTCGAAGGCTCAGCAGGACGCGCTCCTTCATGCCGTTGAGGACGGAATCATCAATCTGATCGGCGCCTCCACCGAAAACCCCTACTTCGAGGTCATCCCGGCCCTGATCTCCCGGTGCGAGTTGTATCAGTTCCAGCCGCTGTCGTCCGCCGACATCTGCGTCTTGCTGGAGCGGGCTCTGGCGGCGGGCGCGGGCGCCGCGACGGGCTCTGCGGGGATCACAGTCGATGACGCAGCGTTGGCCTTGATAGCCGAAGGGGCTCTGGGGGACGCCAGGCGGGCCTTTGGCATCCTGGAGCGTGGATTGGTACTGGCTCGGGCGAAGGGCGGGGCTCGGCTGGATGAAGTCACCATCCAGGAAGCCGCTCAGAAGAAGCTGGTTCTCTACGACAAGGACGCCGACGCTCACTACGACGTGATCTCGGCCTTCATCAAGAGCCTGCGGGGTTCCGATCCCGACGCCGCCCTCTACTACCTGGCCGTGATGCTTACAGGCGGTGAAGACCCCAAGTTCATCGTTCGACGCCTCATCATCTTCGCCTCGGAGGACATCGGCAACGCCGATCCACGAGCCCTTGATGTGGCGGTGGCGGTGTCGCGCGCAGTGGAGTTCGTGGGTCTTCCCGAGTGTCGTATCAACCTGGCTCAGGGGGTCACATATCTCGCGTGCGCGCCCAAGTCGAACGCCTCGTACGCCGGAATCACTGCGGCTCTGAGCGAGGTGGAGGAGCACGGTGCCCAGGCGCCCCCTGTCTTTCTGCGTAGCACGGGCTACTCGGGGGCCAAGAGCTTGGGGCATGGCGTGGGGTATGACTACCCCCACGACCAAGGGGGGTACGGTCCACAGCGCTATCTGCCCGAGGGGGTTGCCGACAGGGAGTTCTACCGGCCGACGGATCAAGGATTCGAGGGACGCATCAGTGAGTTCCTAGGTCGGATGCGCAGGCTCCGGCGAGATGGCGAGCGGGCTCCAGATTCCTGAGCCGAAATCAAGGTTCGGGCACTCCCGCCGATACTAACTTCATAGTGACCGAGCCTGCCGCCGCCCAATCGATGGCGGAGACGGGCAGGAAGCTCGTAGATGGGGGTAGAATTAGTCTGTTGCGGCTACTCTAGCCGCGAGAGAAAGGTGCTAAGGAAGGGAATCGCGATGGATAGCACGGCAAGATTCCTCCTGGGGGGAGCACTGGGCGCTGCCCTGGGATTCTTAATATCGCAAAAGAGCCTGGAGAAGGTTCTAAAAGGTACGCAGTCTGCCGGGGCTCCGACTGTGTTCGGAGGCGGCTCGGGTGCGGCACCGGCCTCAGCACCCGTGACCCCAGAGAGCGTGTTCCGCGCAGTGGCCGCGCCGGTGATAGCGGCACCTGTTGTTCCGTCCAGACCGGCAGCTGTTCCGGACACGCCGCCGGAGGCTCCAAGTAGGCCCGCGCCTCCAGCACCATGGGTCACGCCGACCCCTACTGCCGCCGATACGGCGGCTGAGGCTCCGGTCGCAGGCGAGCCCGCGTGGAGGATCTCCCCCGCGCCGTCGCTCGCTCCCGCTCCCGCGGCCGACCGGGTCGCCCCGCCGGTCGCTCCCGTGCCACCTATCACCCCTGTGCGCCCTGTCGCTCCCGGGCCCGAATGGGAGCCAGAACCGTCCTATCCTGAGGTATCGCGTCAGTCGGAGGTCATAGTCACGCGCAGATTCCTCGATGAACCCGTTCCGGGCTCTGGCTGGGGATCCGAGGGGACACCGGCCGTCTCGGAGGAAGGAATCGAAGACATAGTGCCTTCGGTCTCCGACGTGGTTCTCCCCTACGCGGGACCGGAGATCGAAAGCCTCGCTACTGATGCCAGAGCGAGCCGGCCTAAACTCGTGTGGCTCGACCCCGCGGGCGAAGCGGCAATCGAGGATCTGTCGACGGTGGCCGAGCCACTGGTAGACGCGCCCGAGGATCTTGTCGCGGAAGTAGCGAAGGATCTGATCGCGGAAATGCCGGAGGCACTGGTCGTAGATCTCTCCACCAGCGAAGAAGTCGCATTGAACGATGAAGCTGGGACTGACAACCTGGTCGCCGAGATCAGCGGGCCCGGGACCACCGAAATCGAGGCGATAGTCAAGAGCACGCCGTTCCCGCGTGGCGGGGCGGGATCACCCGTGGATGAGGAACTGGGGGGTGAAGGACTGGTCAGTCAGCCCGCGGAGCCTGAACTGGTGTTTCTTGACGATGAAGGCGATGCGGGATCCTTTGAGATGGAAGCGCTGGCCGACACCGCTCCAGTGGACCCGATGGCTGTTGAGCTGCCTGTGGTTGACGAACCGCTGGAGCTGCCGGTGGAAGAGCTGGAGATCGAGGAGCTGTCCTCCGAAGAGGCGCCGATCGAGGAGCTGGAGATCGAGGAAACGCTCATCGTAGAGGCCGCGCCGGTTGTCAGCGATGAGCCACCCGCGGGTATCGCGCGCGTTGACGATTTGAAGTCGCGCATCGAGGAGACGCGCAGGCGCATCCGCCGAGAACTTGAGCAGCCCTTTGACACCGAAGAAGAGGTCCAGGCGGACGAACCCGACTGGACGGTGCTGCCTGTTGTGCCCGTGGCCACGGTGTCCGCCGACGTGACTCCAGTCGCCGGCGAACTGGAGGCTCCGGCCGTCGAGGCTGAGGTCGAGGTCCCGGAGGTCGAGGTCATATACCCGGATGAGCCCGAGGAACCCGTAGACTACGAGTCGATGAAGAGTCGCATCGAGCAGACCCGCAGCCGGCTCAAGGCGAAAGCCTTCGACGCGATGATGACCGGCGAATCGGCCCTGCTGGGGCGCGACGCCGAGGGTTCCGATCGCAACCGGAATGCACCACCGCCGGTTGACATCGAGGTCGACGAGACCATCGAGACGAGCCTACGCGAGGAAGAGGAATAGCAGGCTGCCGGTCCTAGTGGCCGCCTGGACCGGGCTCGTCTTCGCCGGGGGGAAGGAAGTCTTCCTCTTGGTGGGCTGCGCGGGGCACGTGTAGTGGCCTGCGGAATAGGTTGCGTAGATCGGTCCAGCCCGCGTCCCGCGATCCTTCCACGATCTCTAGGAACCCTTTGACCTTGGCATCCAGATTGTCCACGTGGTGAAGGATCAGCGCTTCGATAGTCGCGGGACGCTTGGGTGAGCCCCACTCCAGCTCTCCGTGGTGGCTGACGATGCAGTGGAGCAGGAGCTGCAGCTTGTTCTCGGGAAACGGCGACAACTCCCTTGCCTTGTCGGACACCATGGTGACTCCTTGGATGACGTGTCCCAAGAACCGACCCGCGTCGGTGAAGTCGATGGTGGTTTCAAAAGCCAGCTCCCGAATCTTGCCTACGTCGTGCAGAAGTGCAGCCGTGAGCAGCAGGTCGCGATCGATGCGGCCGTACTGCTGCCCCACGAACTCACACATATCGGCTACCGCGACGGTGTGCTCCATCAGGCCTCCGAGATAGGCGTGGTGGTACAGCTTGGCGGCCGGAGCGGTAGTGAAGAGTCGGAACAGCTCGGTGTCGCCGAAGATGGACTGGAGCATGGCTGAGTAGTCCCGGTCGTGCACAGAGTCGATGTGGAACTGCAGAAAGCCCTTCAGCTCGTCGACGTCGCGGTAGGTGCAGGGCATGAAGTCGCGGGCCTCTGCCGATCCGGCTGGGGCGGCGGTCACTCTGGTCGCCTCCAGTTGCGGTTTGCCCTGGTAGTCGGTCACTCGGGCACTCACCGCCACCAAGTCGCCCGTCTTCAAGGCGGCGTCCATGGCTTGGACCTCCCAAACGGTGCAGTCCACCGTTCCGCTGCGATCGCTAACCTTCAGCTTGAGGAACGGTTTGCCCGCCTTGGTGTTGCGGGTCTCCTTGGCCGCCAGGAGGTAGACCCCTTCGATCGTGGTGCCGGCTCTGAGGTCGGCCACCGACACGCGCGCCTCCCGGTCTGACCGGGAGGCGCCGCCGCCCGGGGCGGGCCCACAGCTGCGCCCAGCGGGCGTAGCGAAGTCGAAAGAGCCACCCATATCAAGCTGATTGTCGCTCACGCGGTCCTCATTCTCTCTGTTCTCTTAAGGTCCAATTGTAGCCAAGGCTCCGGACACCTGGGCGCCGTCGCGGGCGGTGGGTCAGAGGGGAAATAGAAGTGGCGCGCCCTTGGCTCGATGCTTGTACAAGAAGAGAGCCGGGATAATGGCCAAGGCGGCTATCACGGCCGCGATGAGGAACAACTCTTGAAAGACATGGTGGAGTGAATCCTCCGTTATGGCTTTGGTGAGCGCTATCTGGAAGTCAGTCTCGGTCATAGCGGGCGTGCGAGGGACGGTGATGGTCGACAACTCGGCCAACGCATTGAAGCGTCGTACGCCCCAAGCGCTGAGAGCGGAGAGTCCTACCGCCATGCCGATCATCCGCGACACCGTGACCAAGGCGGAGCCCGTGGCCATCCACCTGGGACCAACTGCGGTGGTGACACTTGCGCCGATGGGCCCTATCACCATTCCGAATCCGAACCCACTGATGGCGAGATCGACCAGTCTGGTCCAGAAGGCGGGATCGAGCGACCAGCGCGAGATCAGGAAATAGCCCGCAGCAGCAATCAGGAAGCCCAGCACGCCGGTGATCCTCAGGCCGATGCGGTCGCCCGCCCACCCTCCTACCACCGCACCGATTGCCAGTGGGATCGTCAGTTGTATGAGGAGCAGCCCCGCCTGCCACTCGGTGAGATCGAAGAGAGTGTAGGCGTAGAGGGGGACCTCCACCATGCCGATGATGAGGGCGGCGCCCAGAAGGAAGTTAGCTGTATTGGCCGCCGCGAAGGCAGGTTTCTTGAAGAAGTCGAGCCTGATGAGAGGGTGCGGGTGCTTTCGTTCATAGAGGATGAACATCGTCAGTGCCACGGCGCATACGATCAACCAAGGCCAGTTGACCGGACTGCCCTGGTCGGCGGTGGTGGCATTCGCGGTCTGGGTTCCCGTACCCAGACCGATGGTGATGCCGGCAAGAGCCGCAGCCATAAGACCGGCGCCCAGGTAGTCCACCCTCCCGCGTTGCCACCAGCGGAGCGCGGCGCTGTCGGCGGCTGGGGCCGGGGGCTCGGGAGAGGAGGGTGTCTCGTCGTCCGACGCCGAGATCCGGGCGAGGCTCTTGTCGTGCCTCAAGAGCCGCCAACACATGGCCATCAGAAGCAGGCTCAGGGGGATGTTCACCATGAAGATCAGACGCCAATACCAGAGCGCGTCGAGTCCCACCCCGTACAGGGGGCCCAGAACACCTCCGGCTTCAGCTACCCCGCCCACGATGCCCAGCACCAAGGCCCTGCGGCTCATGGGGAACATATCGGCCGCGGCCGCCATGGCTATGGGGACCAAGGCCCCCCCGCCGGCTGCCTGGACCACGCGGGCAGCCACGAACAGCCCGAGCTGGTCGAATATCACGCAGAACCCGCTTCCCACCATGAACAGCACCAGGGCCACCATGGTCATGGAGCGACGTCCACTGACGTCGGCCAGTCGGCCGAACAGCGGCATGGCGACGGTGTAACCGAGCAGATAGGCGGTGATGATCCATCCAGCATCGCCGATGTGCTCGCTGTCGATACCGAGTGAGAACATGATCTTCTTCATGAGCGTGAGGACCATGGTTTGGTCGAGGGCGGCCACGAACACGGCCAAGCAAAGCGCAACCATGACGAGGGCGGCGCTGCGGGGGATCCTTGAGGTTCCGGCCTCTTTTTCGGCCGCCGGCCCGGGCACGGTTACAGCGGCGCCTTGATGTCGACGGCCTCGCCCATCTTGGAGAGGGCGATGCTGCGCCAGGTGCCGTCGACCTCTTTGCTCCCCATAGCCCCTATGAGGTCGACCTCGCGGAGAAGGCCGTCGTCGACGCCCACCCAGATGTCGGTCTCGAATAGCTTGGTGGCCTCGACCGATCCGGCGATCGCCTGGACTTCAGCGCCCGCCACCATACCGTTGATGTGATAGCACTGCACCCCGTCCTTCTTGTCCGTGCCTTGGTAAGACGTCTGGGTGATCTGGTCAAGGATACGGATGGAGAAAGCTGAGAGGTTCAGGGCGCCTATCGGGCTCTCCTCAGGCTTCATCGCCTTCCACTTGTTCACTACCGGGTACTTGATGTACTGAGTGTCGGTCATTGCTACGAAGTCGACGTTGACGAGCAGCCCGCCGGCGACAAGTTGTACAGTGGCCTCCATGTTTCCTGCGGCGTTGATGTCGCCGTCGACCTTGACGATGCCCCCCCCGACGTTCGCCATGGCTGACTCGGGAGTGTGGACCTCGTACAAGAAGTGGAACCCGGCGAGGGTCTTCATCTTGGCCGAAGCGTCGGCCAGCACGGCGGTGGCGTCGACGTTCTGGGGCTGGCTCCCACAGGCTGTCGCGCCAAGCAAGGCGCCGGCGAGCACGGTGGCGACCAACATAGACATCAAGAAGCGCGCAATAGATTTCATACGCCCATTATGAATGGTGGCCGAAACCTGCACAAGCCACGCGCGGTGCGTCGGCGGCGGAGTCTGCCGCTTGATACAATGGAAACGCGGTGCTGACCTCCACCGACACAGAGGAAGTCGATGACGCCTGAAAACCGACACGCGCATCCCAACTATGCCTCGGGCGAAGACTATGTTCTTGAGTTCCGCAGCTTCAAGTACGGGTTCAACAGCGTGGATTTTGCTCAACGGGCGGAGATGGCAGCGATCGAGTTGGGGCTCATCGAGGAGCGCGGATTGCGCCAAGACGAATGCGCCGACCTGGTGCAACTCGTGGCAGGCGGCAGCATCGAGTTCCCGGTGAGTTCTCTTGGTGAGTACCTTATCCAGAAGGGCAAAGAGGTGCTCAGTCTGAACGGGGAGAGTCTGGTCTATTGGCTTCGTGAGCTGGTGTTCCGCGGCGCCTGGCTGGACCTTCGCCTCCTCGAGGGTCAATTGGAGGTCACCTACGACGCGGAGGCTGGCGACTTCGCTTACTTCCCGGCGGGTCATCGCTCGCGCCGCATCGGTCCGCCACCGCATCCTTCCTGGCGCGAGGTGGCATACACCCGCTGAAGGATTTCATGCCGTCATGTTCGTCGCAGTCCCTGCGTTTGGTTTTCAAGCGGACTTTTGCTGCGTACTTTGTAGAACTTCTCTCCCCCGGTATCGCGGATCCCACCGAGGCGTTCGCGGCCTGTCGCGCGTATCTCGGCTCGCTTTGGGAGCAGCTGGGCCCCGGTGAGTTCATGGACCGGCTCGACGACGAGACCACTCACTTGACCGGTCAGGTGGAGCAGGACCTGCGGCAGCGGTTCCGAGGACAGGACCCTCAGCCCGACTACACCGACCTAGAGGACCGACTTAGGGAGTGTTTTGAGTACGGGCTTTCGCAAATTGACACGGCACATACTCGGATGCAGGTAGAATAGCCGGTCATGATGAGCTTCTTCCAAGACTGGCTCCGTCCTCTTCTTGAGGACCACGGCTTACTTATCGTCTTCCTGACGATGGTAGCGGAGAGTGCATGCATCCCCATTCCCAGCGAGATCGTGGTCCCCTACGGGGGCTTTCTGGCTGCCACCGGGCACACACAGTTGTGGGCGGTGATAGCGGTGGCGACTGCCGCGAACGTAGTTGGATCGGGCATCGCCTACGGGGCGGGGCGTTACGGGGGCCGGGCTCTCTTTCTCAAGTACGGGCGCTACGTGCTCGTCCGCCCGCACCACCTCGACAAGGCCGATCTTTGGTTCGAGAAGCGGGGTCAGATGACGGTCTTCTTCACGCGCATGATGCCTGGCGTGCGCACCTTCATCTCTCTGCCCGCGGGGATAGCCAAGATGCCTGTGGGCAAATTCTTCTTGTTCTCCCTTTTGGGCTCGATCCCCTGGAACGCTGCTCTGGCATACCTGGGCTACGCAGCGGGCAAGGCGGCCGGAGGGGAAGAAGCCGATTGGACCAAGCTGCAGGAGCAGTTTGGTCGCTACAATCACATCTTCTACATCGTGCTCGGCGCGGTGGTGCTGGCTTTGATCGTTTGGGCGGTGTGGCGTTGGCGCGGCCGCCGCAAGCGGGCCGCCGAAACAACGGCAGAGACCGCGCCGTCGGCGGACCGGGAATCGTCGGGGCAGTAGGAAGAACTGTGGAGTAGAGTCGTAGCCCGTGGCCGGCGGAGATGCGCGACGGACTCTTAGGAAAGCACCTTGGAGAGGAAGAGCTTCGTGCGCTCTTCGCGTGGATCGACCAACACCTCGCTCGGCGGCCCTTGCTCGACGATGACCCCGCCGTCGATGAGAGCGACCGCGTCCGCCACTTCTTTGGCGAAGCCTATCTCGTGAGTGACCACGACCATGGTCATGCCCTCCCGAGCTAGCTCCTTCATGACGTCAAGCACTTCCCCGACCAATTCCGGGTCGAGTGCGGATGTCGGCTCATCGAAGAGCATGAGTTTCGGTTTCATCGCCAAGGCACGGGCGATAGCCAATCTTTGCTGTTGCCCGCCTGAAAGCTGGGCCGGATAGACATCGAGCTTGTCCTGCAGACCCACGCGGGTGAGCAGGACCTCGGCATCGACCTCAGCCTGTTTGCGCGGAACCCGGCGAACCTGGCACGGCGCCTCCATCACGTTCTGGATAGCGGTCATATGGGGGAAGAGATTGAAGCGCTGGAAGACCATGCCGATGTTGGCGCGTTGCCGGGCGACATCCCGGGGCTTCATCTCGTGCAAGGCGTCGCCCCGTTGCGTGTAGCCCATAAGCTCGCCGTCCACCCACAGGCGGCCTGCATCGATACGCTCAAGGTGGTTGATGCAGCGGAGTAGGGTCGACTTGCCGCCCCCTGAGGGACCCAGGAATACGATAGTCTGCTGCGGGTAGACCTCAAAGTCGATGCCCTTGAGAACCTGCAGTCTCCCGAAGGACTTCCACACGTGCTCGGCCTTCACCATGGGCGTAGGGTCAGAAGACACCTGGATCGACCCCCGATCTCCTCTCCAAGCGCTTCAAGGCGCGCTTCTCGGCCGCCGCCGTCTCCTCGCTCCCGAAACCCTTGCTGAAATATGCCTCAAGGTAGTGTTGGCCGACCGTAAGTACGGTCGTCAAGAAGAGGTACCAGATGCAGGCTACGAGCAGCAGCGGCATGATAAGGAAGTTCTGGGAGTAGATGATCTGGACATTGGTGAACAGCTCATGAGCCGAGATGGCCGCCACAAGCGAAGTCGTCTTCAGCATCGAGATGGTCTCGTTGCCCATGGGCGGGACGATGATGCGCATTGCCTGAGGCAAGACAATCCGGCGCATGATCAGGCTGGGCGACATGCCCAAGGACGCGGCCGACTCGGTCTGGCCCCTGTCAACCGAGATGATGCCGGCTCGGACCAACTCGGCGGAATAGGCGGCTTCATTCAATCCCAACCCGAGGATCGCGGCGACAAAGATCGGAATCGCCGTGTTGGAGTCGACCGACCAGAGTATGTAATGCGTGAATGGTATGCCAATGGAGAGTGTCTTATAAAGAAGTGCGAAGAATCCCCAGAAGAATATCTGGACGTAGACCGGGGTGCCTCGGAAGAACCAGATGTAGAAAGAGGAGACGCTCCGGAGAACGTAGTTGCTTGAAAGGCGCATGACCGCGAGGATGACGCCACCGACGATGCCGATGATCATCGCGATTACGGTCAGTTCGAGAGTCACCAGTACACCGCGGAGCACCAGATCCGAGAACAGGTAGTCGCCGACGACCGACCACTTCAGATTGCGGTTCAACGCCAGGGAGATAAGGATAAGCACGAAGGCGATCAAGATGACGACCGAGGCGATCCAGCGGCCCCAGTGGCGTATGGGGATGGCTTTGATGGCTTCAGGTCGCTCCGCGCGGATGCCGCCGCCGCGGTTGTGCACAGTCGCGGGTGGCAAGGAGCCGGCAGGTAGAGGCTGTTCGGGCGCCGAGCGCGGCCCTATGGCCACGCGGTCGGCGCCCGACGAGATAGATCTGCTCTCGCGTGTTTTCCTACGCAATTGCACCGGGATGAGATCCGCTTCGCGTCTACTCGCCCGAGTCGGTGCCCTGGTTTATCTCAGCCGAGGCCACAGGCAGGAGACCGTAGTGTTCAATGATCGTGGCGTATGTGCCGTTGTCGATCAAGACCTGTAGGGCCTGCTGAAGCGCGTCACGCAGTTGGGTGTTGTCTTTGAGCACCGGGATGCCGACGATTTGAGGCAGATAGCCGTTTGGATTATCTGGATCGGTGATGACCTCGAACACGGACCCGGCTTCGGTCTCGGCAGCTATATACGCCGCGGTTGAGTGGTCGGTGAGGTCGCAGGACGTTCTGCCGCTCTGCAGAGCTGTCAGTGCAGTCGGTTGATCGTCGTATTGGTTGATGGTCATCTGTTCTTTGCCGTCGCTCTTGAACTGTTCGTTCAAGTTCTCGAGCACGACAGCCTGGGTCGTCCCTCTCTCGCACCCTACTGTCTTACCGGCAAGGCTGTCGAGTCCGACCAGCCCCTCAGGGTTGCCCTTGAGGACCAGTAGAGACGTGCCGTCCCAAGCGTAGTCGACGAAGTCGGCGTCGTTTCTACGCTTCAGGTTGTCGTACAAGTCCGACATGGCGATGTCGTTCTTGCCGGCCTGCATTGACGGGATGCAGCTGTCGAATGCAGTCAGGACGAACTCGAACTTCACCCCCAGCACTGCTGCCAGCGCCTGTCCGAGGTCATAGTCGAAGCCGGTGAGCTGATCGGTGTCGCCTACGTACATCTCCCACGGCGGGTAGGGTATGTCGGAGCCGACCTTCACTCCATCGGTCTTGTACTTCTCGGGCAGATTGGCGCTGATGGTCGCGTCGGCCGGGATGCCGGCCACTATCGTGTTGATGTCGTATCCGGTCGCCGCGGCTGTTGTCGTCGTGGCCTCGTCGCCCCCACCGCACGCAGCGGCGAAAGACATGAGAGCCAATGTTGTGACCAGCAGCGTCACCAGTAGAAGCCACTTCTTCACGTATATTCCCTCCTAGTTCTGGATGCCGTGCCGGATGAGGGCAGATACCCGAAGGTCAGCCCACTCGCATCCGCCCACGATGGCACATAAGTTATCGCTATTGATATCACAGACTCTCCCCGACCACGCGGATTCGTTTCTCACGAGCGCTCGTGAGAAGCTGGGTGATCGGGGAGAAAATTGCCGGGAAACAACTCCGCCGGCTGTAGGTTTCAAGCAGCGAACCACGGGCTAGCCGGCGTCTATGCCCCACTTGGCACAGATCTTGTCGTACACACCCTCGGCGCGTAACTCCGCGAGGGCAGCGTTCAGGGCAGTCAGAAGGGCGGTGTCTGCTTTTCTGGTTCCATAACCATAGCCAGAATTGGTGGCGAGTATTCCCGTGTTGGCAAGTGTGGCCTTGAGGTTAGCGTCGTTAGCAAGGATGTAGTTGCTCACGATCGTCCTCGGTCACAACAGCCTGGATCTTGCCGGCGGCGAGATCGCGAAAGGCTTCGACGATGGTCTGATAGGGCCTGACTTCACGCACGTCCTCTATGGCCTCGGTTTGCGATTGGCCGATCGTGTCTACCTGCACGCCAACGATCTTGCGGGCCAGACCCGCGGAATCGGTGATGGGCGCGCTGATGGGCGCGCTGATGGACAACACGGCGGGGAGGTAAGGTTGCGTGAAACCCACCTCTTCCTGGAGCTCAGGGGTGATGATCATGGCCGACATGACCATGTCGAACTCGTTGTTCGCAAGGCCGGGCAGAATATCGTCCAGGGAGGTCTTGTGGATGATCTCCAGGGTCAGACCCAGCTTCTTCGCCACCGCAGTGCAGAGATCGATGTCGAAACCGACGTAGCTGTCTTTGCCGTTCGAGAACGCCATCGGTGGGAAGGAAGCGTCGGATCCGGCCTGCAGCGCGCCGGCCTTGAGGGTTGCGGGCGCCTGGATATCGGCGGACTTGGTGGTGGCAGCAATCGCAGCATCTGCGGCGGTGGCAGCCTCACTGCCGGCCACTGTAGTTGTGGTGGCCGCTTCAGTCGTAGTCGTCTGGCCGGTGGTCGCACAAGCTGTCAATGCAAGCACTGAGATCGACGCCACCATGATGAGAATGGTCAACAGGATGCGATTCTTCTTCAACTTCTCCACTTCCTGGATTCGGGCTCGGGCGCTGGTTCATACATCAGTGTGCGCGGAGACCACGTGCCCGACTATTGCGTGATAAAGACCTTCGTAGGATAAATAACACGTTTTGGCCCATCATGTCCAACCCGACGCTATACTTCTCGGTCGACTATGGGACCATCTCGATCCACATCACGAAAGCCGGTTACCGCCCCCGCTGCTGAGACTCTCTTCTGGGAGCCGGCTGGGGACGGCAAGATTCGCTGTACTTTGTGCCCGCATTTGTGCCTTGTGGGGGAGAACGCGGAGGGGCTCTGCAAAGCTCGGGGAGTGCGAGGCGGCCGCATGGCCAGTCTCACCTATGCCCGCCCGGCCACCATAGTCAGCGACGAGATCGAGAAGAAACCTCTGTTTCACTTCCACCCGGGCACGAGGGCCCTGTCGTTGGGCGGCCTGGGCTGCAACGTGCTCTGCGCGGGCTGCCAGAATTGGCAGATCTCGCACGCGAGCGCCCGCACGGAGACCACCAGGCTGCCGGTTTTGACCCCTGCGGATGCCGTGGCTATGGCTCGCAGGCACAAGCTGGCCGGTGTCGCCTTTACCTACAACGACCCGGTGGTATGGATCGAATACGTGCACGATGTCTCGGCCGCGTTCAAAGAAGCGGGTCTCTACACGGCCTTCATCACCGCGGCCTATTTGACCGAGGCCGCTCTCGACTACGTGGCCCCGGTGACCGATGCGTTCAAGTTTGATTTGAAAGCCGCTTCGGCTGAGGCTTGGGCTCGACTGACCAAGGTGAAGGACCCCGAGCCGGCCCTTCAGATGGCGGCGCGGGCCAAGATGGTGCACGGGTGTCACATCGAGGTAGTGAGCAACGTGGTGCCGGAACTCAACGACACCGACGACGAGTTGAGCGCGATGGCCGGCTGGGTGCGCGACAACCTGGGCCCAGGGACTCCCTGGCATGTGACTCGCTTCCTGCCGGACTTCGAACTCTCCTATCTGCCCTCCACTCCCGTGGCCACTTTAGAGAGGGGTGTGCGGCTGGGCAAAGCGGCTGGGCTACGGTACGTCTATGTGGGCAACGTCCCGGGCCATGCCTTCCGTAACACCGTCTGTCCGTCCTGCGCCCGGACCGTGATCACAAGGGAGGGGGTCAAGGTCGATCTATGGGGGCTCAGAGACAGTCTGTGCTCCGCTTGCGGAGAGGACCTCGGGTTGGTGGGGGCGTGATGATGCTGTGCGCCGGTCGCCGCTGTTTAGACCGTTTTGGCCTCGGGTAGCTCTAGAAATGACCAGGAACGGAGTATTCTAGCCGTGTCTATGGACGAGGCAGCCGGACAAATGTGGGCGGACATGGGGAGCGGGCGGCAGCTCATCTCCCTGGTCATACCGTGCAAAGCCGAGTTCATAGGGCTTTGTCGTCTGGTGGCGGGAGTGCTTGGCGGACGCGAGTCGTTGAGCGAGGAAGAGATCGCTGACCTCAAAGTGGTGGTTACCGAGGCCTGCACCTGCTTTATCTGGGGCCCGGACGGCCCCCCATTGACCGATGAAGAGGCCGCGCCGGCAGACCCGCCTTCTAGGCTGCGCATAGACCTCGACGTTCTCCCTGGATCCTGGGAGGTCACCATCTCCGATCCCGAAGGCAGCTACCATCTTCGTCCCGCGGCTCGCTGCGATCAAGAGGGCGGAGGGGGGCTGGGGATGACCATCATGAAGGCGCTGGTGGATTCCATAGAGCGCACCGACAATGAAGGCGAGGGCAGTGTCATCCGGTTGGAAAAGCGCCTGTCGGTCGCCCGCGGCGGCGTTGATTGACGGCCGAGTTCGCCCTGCTCGGGTGGTGGTGACTCCCCCCATGCGGCAGACCGGAGGGCCAGGGGCTCCGTGCTACACTGAGGTGCCATGAGGCGCGCCGATCCCCTATGCCGATCACTCCCGGTGGTGGCGCTTGTTCTGGTAGCGGCGGCCGGTTTGTCGGTTGCGCTCTTGCTGCTTCTTACCGGTCCGGCTTCGCCCGCCTTGGCGGCAGCGAAGCCTGTCTCCGTCAGCGTGGACCACACCCTCAGCCTCGTCGGGCAACCCCTCACGGTCAATGCGTCCGGTCAGTTGCCCCACTCGCTCCTTGGGGCGGAGCTGTCGATCAAGATAAGCGGGCCGGTCGCCCTGGCCAGCATCGGGCAGGCGGATGTGGAGGCCCCCGAGGTCGCGGTTATCAGTCACATCCTCGGGGCAGTGGGTGTGCCCATGACGAGCACCAGCACCCAGACTACCGCCACCGAGACCACGATCGCATCGACCACAACTACTACTACAGCATCAGCCCTCCTTCACCAGGGCACAGTGGCCGACTTGGAAGCCGGAACGCTCGAGGCGACGGTGACGATTCCCGCGCGTACTCCGACGGAGGCCGGCGCGTATCTGCTCCAGGTGCAGGTGACGGTGGACGGAGAGGTGCTGGCCGTCGGCGAGACGTGGGTGGGGAAGGTGGCAGACAGAGAAGTGCCTCTCGACGTGGCCTTTGTGCTGCCGGTGTCTCTGGGCGTCCACCGGGATACGGAAGGAGCCTTCTTCGACCAAGCTCTGGAAGAGGCGGTGGCGTCGACCGGCTCCGGCGGCGGACTGGGCGGGTTGTTCAGTACCTTCGAGCGTTTCCCTCGATGGGATTTCACCTTGGCTGTCGAGCCGATTCTTCTTACCCAACTGCGGGACATGGCCGACGGGTATTCCGGAGTCGACTCCTCGGGTGCCCGGGTGCAGGTAGGGGGAGATGATCCCAGGGCTATGGAGGCTGACGCCGCTCTGGCGGTCATCAAGGGACTGGCCGGTCAGGAGCGCACGCAGATCGTCGTCAGCCCTTATGCCGGCGCCGACCTCGGCATGATCGCCGCCGAAGGCTGGCGGGACGGACTCTTGCAGATCCAGATGGGCAAGCAGGAGCTCCAGCAGACCTTGGGCCTGGGCGACCCCTTGATCGGCGCGTACTCGCCCGATCTCGCCCTCACCAGTGATGCCTTGGCCTACTACGCCGGGGCGTCGATCGACCACGTGGTGGTGAGCGACAGGCTGATCGACTCGATGGCCGAGCCCATAGGGGCCGGCGCCGTGACCGCCAGGGCGAGTGATCTCGATAACGACAGGGTGACGCTGGTCTTCGCCAGCGCTGCTATGAGCAAGGTCATGACGGCGCCCTGGGATGCGACCTTGTTCGGCCCGTCACTCGCGGCTGAGCTTGCCGCCACCCCCCGGGACGCCATAGTGCTTGTGCCGGGCAGCGCCTTCACGGTACCGCCCGCGTCCTATCTGGAGAGTGTGGGCGAGGTCTTGATGGACGCGGACTGGATAAGAACGCAGACTCTGGCGGATCTCATCCGGGCGCACTCACCTGGCACCCGCCCTGTGTTGTTGCAGACAGGCTTCGCCGAGTCCATGGGATATATAGAAGAGACTATGCTGGCCGACCTGAGGGCGGCTCACGCGGCGGTGACCGATCTGGCCGCTTCGTCAGACGCCACCCGGGCGCCCGTTGACACGGCCTACAGGCTACTCGCGGTCGCCGAGAGCCGCTGGTGGTGGCGTGAGGACATAAGCCCGTGGGAAGCGAGTATCGGCTTGGACTACGTGGCGCGGGCTCTGGCAGTGGCCCGGGGCGAGCTCGAGCTGGTGCGTTTCTTGGGAGTCGGCTCGACCTTCATCACCGGGAACGAAGGAGTGCTGGAGATCAAGGCGCAAAACGCCGCCGCCTATCCCCTGACTGTCGAGTTACGGTTGACTGGAGAAGGGGTGACTTTCCCCGACGGGGAGAGCATCAGGGTGGAGCTACAGCTCGGAGAGACCGAACTGGCTGTCAACGTAGTCCGCGGCGGTGGCGGAACTCACGATCTCAAGGCCCAACTCGTCGCCGGCAGCGGTGTGCTCGATGAACTCAGCGTGTCGCTGCGCTTCTTCAGCCTCATGAGCATGCTGCCCTGGGTCATCGCCGCCGCGGTGGTCGTAGCAGCCGGGGTGCTCCTAGTGGTGCGACTTGTACTACGCAAACGCCGCCGAGCCAAGGCGCCGCGATCCACGCCACCGCCCGTTGCCGGGAAACCGCCGGTCGCCGGCTAGGGTCCGTAAGCGCGCTGGTGCGCCAGGAGGCTGCTAGGCGCCTGCTTTGACTTGGCGCTCGGCCATCGGCACATACTCGCGCTCGCGCTCGCCCACATAGACCTGCCGCGGCCTGTAAAGGGCGGTATCGCCGTCGTGCACCTCTTTCCAATTTGCGATCCAGCCCGGCATCCGGCCCATGGCGAACATGACCGTGAACATGTTCACGGGGATGCCCATGGCCCGCAAGATGACGCCGGAGTAGAAGTCCACATTGGGATATAGGCGTCGCTCGACAAAGTAAGGGTCGCTCAAGGCCACGTCTTCCAGGCGTTTGGCGATCTCGAGCAGGGGGTCGACGCCCTTGAGCTTGCTCAACAGCTTGTCTGCCCGGTCTTTCATGATGCTCGCCCGAGGGTCGTAGTTCTTGTAGATGCGGTGGCCGAACCCCATTAGGCGCAGAGGAGAGCTCTTGTCCTTGACCTGGGCGATGTAGTCGCTCAAGTCGATATTTTCGTCGTGCAGGGTCTGCAGCATCTCCACCACTGCGGCGTTGGCTCCGCCGTGCAGGGGTCCCCACAGCGCGCAGACTCCGGCGGCGCAACTGGCGAACATGCTGGCCCCCGAAGAAGCCACCATACGCACTGTGCTCGACGAGCAGTTCTGCTCGTGGTCGGCGTGGAGGATGAGGATGAGCTGAAGGGCCGCGACGGTGTCCGGGTCGGGCTCGTGGTCGGCAAAGGGGAGGGAAAACATCATGTGGAGAAAGTTTGAGCAGTAGTCCAAGTGCGGCTTCGGATACACGATAGGCTGCCCGATGGAGGCCTTGTAGCTGGCACCGGCTATGGTGCGGATCTTGCTGATGAGCCGGGCGGCGGCCACCTGGAAGGTAGCAGGGTTCTCCATCTCTATCATGTCGGGCTGGTAGCAACTCATGGCGTTGATCATCGCCGACAAGATGGCCATCGGGTGGCCGGTGGAGGGGAAGCCATCGAAGTGGTGATAAAGACCCTCGTGGATCATCTCGTGCTTGGTGAATAGCTCGCTCCAGCCCTTGAGTTGGTCGCGGGTGGGAAGCTCCCCGTAGATGAGCAGCCAGCATGTCTCCAGGAATGTGCTCTGGGCGGCCAGCTGCTCGATGGGGATGCCGCGATAGCGGAGTACTCCGTTCTCGCCGTCCACGAAGGTTATGGCCGAGCGGCACGAACCGGTGTTGACGTAGCCTTCGTCGAGGGTGATGTAGCCGGTGGTGTCCCTGAGGCGCGATATGTCCAGCGCGCGATCGCCCTCGGTGCCCACTGTCACAGGGAATTCGTGAGTCTCGTGCTCGATGATGAGTTTGGCGGTTTCTGCCATGGTCGCTGCCCTTCCCACTTCTGCCGCAGTTCTCGGTTACCGGAGGACACATCGGCGCACACAAGCGCCCGGCAACGATGGCCTCTTACATAGTGTACCCGGGGATACCTTGCCTGGCCATCCCGCGTCGCGGAGCCATCGGATGCTAAACTGCCCAAAGCAATGGAGCAATGGCACAGTCATTTACTTAGAGAACGAGTGGATCAGAGCAGTCTGCTGATCCAAGGCAACCGTGCCTGCGCCTTGGGGGCGCTTGATGCCGGGGTACGGTTCTTCGCCGGATATCCCATCTCGCCCAGCTCTGAGATCATGGAAGCCATGGCCGACGAGTTGCCCAAGTCGGGCGGGGTCTTCGTCCAAATGGAGGACGAGATCGGCTCGATTTGCGCCTGCATCGGCGCGTCGTTGACTGGCGAACTGGCCATGACGGCCACCTCGGGCCCCGGGTTCTCCCTTATGCAGGAAGCAATCGGCTACGCGATCATGGTCGAGGCTCCCCTGGTCATAGTGAACGTCATGCGCGTGGGGCCCTCCACGGGCCGTCCCACCGCTCCCTCGCAGGGCGACGTGATGCAGGCCCGCTGGGGCACTCACGGCGATCATCCCGCAATCGTGCTGGCAGCCTCGAACGTGGCCGACATGTACCGCCTGACTATGGCGGCCGTGCGCTTTGCCCAGCGCTTCCGTACTCCGGTGACCTTGCTGGCCGACCAGATGGTGGGCCAGATGCGCGAGAGCTTCTCCCCCGAACTTGTGGGGCGGTACCGCCTCACCAGCGGCGACTTCGACTTCACGCCCGGTTACGTTCACCCTGACTTGGCGCGCGAGGTCCATCGTCCCCACGTGCTGGGCTCGGGCAGCCACCCCCACGTCACCGGGCTCTTCCACGACGAAACCGGGTTCCCCACTAACGACCCCGAGAAGAGCGACGAGTTTCTGCGTGAGCTGTACAACAAGGTGGTTCACCACCGCGAGGAGCTGTGCCTGTACGACGTCAAGAACGAAGGCAGGGGCCGAGTCTGCATCGTGGCCTACGGTTCTTGCGCCCGCACCGCCAGGGCTGCTTGGAGGTTGGCCGACCAAGAAGGGCTTCCGGTGGAGGTGCTCCATCTGTACACGCTGTTCCCGCTGCCGGTGGAGATCATCCAGAAGGTGGCCAGGCGTGTGGAGTTCATGCTGATCCCGGAGCTCAACCTGGGGCAGTACGCACACGAGGTGCGCAACATGGCTGATCAGTGGACCACTGTCGTGGGTATGGGCAAGACCGACGGTGCCCTCTTTACCCCGCGCGAGATCCTGGATCGGATATCCGAACTCATCGGAAAGTACGAGAGCGTGTAGCGTGCCTCTGCAAATCGAAAGATTCTTGCATACCGAGCGGCTGCCTCACATCTGGTGTCCGGGCTGCGGCATTGGCATGGTCACCGGGGCCTTTTTGCGGGTCATGATCGACTTGGGCCTCAAACGCGAGAACACCGTGGTGGTCAGCGGCATCGGGTGCTCCAGCCGGGCCGTCAACTACATGGACGTAGGCACGGTCCACTCCATCCATGGGCGGGCGCTGCCCGTCGCTACCGGCGTCAAGATGGCCCGGCCGAACTTCTCGGTGGTGGTGTTCATGGGTGACGGGGACGGCGCTGCCATCGGCGGCAACCACTTGATCCACGCCTGCAGGCGGAACATCGACCTCACCTGCATCCTCTTCAATAACACTACCTACGGCATGACCGGGGGTCAGACCTCGCCCACCATGGCGGTGGGCAGCCGGTCGACCACCGCTCGCAACGGCCAGGTGGAGCCGCCCTTCGATCTCTGCCGGTTGGCCGAGGCGGCTGGGGCCAGCTTCGTGGCCCGGGGCACGGCCGGGCACATCCGCGGCCTCGAGAAGCTCATCAAGAAGGGCGTCGAGCACAAAGGCTTCTCCTTTATCGAGGCCGTGATCCCCTGTCCCACCGAGTACGGGCGGCGCAACGGCCAGGGGAACGTGCTGGACATGCTCGACGAAGAGAGGGCCCGCTCTATCTCCAAGGCCAAAGCCGCCGGACTGTCACCAGCAGAGCTTGTCGGGAAGATCGTGACAGGCGTCATCCATGAGGATCCGGAGGCGCCGGAGTTTCAGCAAGTCCACTCCGCCGCTGCCCGTGCTCACGCTGAAGAGGCGGCCCGCGTCTTTGCCGAGGAGAAGCAGTGAGCATCACAGCTGGAGCACCCAATGACCAGGCGGGAGCCATCTTGGCGGTTGATACTCCTGTCGCGCTGCCGGCCCGCAACGGGCTTCTAGCCGACCGCGACTTCATAGAGGTGCGGTTTGGCGGAAGCGGTGGGCAGGGCGTGGTGCTCATGGGCATCATCCTCGCCGTGGCGGCCAATCGCGATTGCCGTTGCGTCGTGCAGACAGAGTCCTACGGGCCCGAGGCTCGCGGAGGGCACAGCCGGAGCGACGTCATCATCTCTGACAACCCCATCGACTATCCCAAGCTCGATCGGGCCGACCTGTTTGTCGCCTTGTCCCAGGCCGCGGCCGACGGGTACGTCAAGACTCTTCGCAAGGATGGCATCCTCATCTACGACAGCGAGAGGGTTCTGACTCTGCCCAAGTTCGGTGGAGCGATCTTCGGCGTGCCGTTCACGAGTCTGGCTAAAGAAGAGACTGGACGGACGCAGACCACCAACGTGCTCACCTTAGGGGCTGTGGTCGGTATCACCGGTGTGGTATCGGTGGAGTCCATACGCAAGGCTGTCTTCGAGGCGGTCCCCCGCGGCACCACGGAGGTCAACGGCAAGGCCTTGGCCAAGGGGCTGTCGCTCGACCCGGCCGAGTGGCGGGTAGCCGGGCGGTCTGTCACCTCCTCCTAACTACCTGGCGGACGGCCTATGTGCTCACGCTGGTCGCGGGCCGGGTCTCGATGCGGCGTAATAGCGAAGGAGTGGAACATGCTCGTAGCGGGAATCGACGCGGGCGCCAAGAACGTCCACGCAGTGCTTATCAAAGACGGAGAGGTCGTCGCGCGCGCGGCTGTACCCTCTGGGTTCGACCATGAAGAGTCGGCCGGCCGGGGGCTGGCGATGGCATGCGCACTGGCGGGCGTGGAACCCTCGGCGGTGACGAGGGTCGCCGCGACGGGATCGGGTCGTAAGGCTCTGCCGTTCGCCGCCGACCAGCCCACCGAGATCGCAGCCGGTTGCCGGGGCGCCTCCGCTCTTTACCCTGGCGCCCGCACCGTCGTCGACGTAGGGGCCGACGAGGCCCGGGCTATCCGCCTGGGACCGGCCGGCAACGTGCTCGACTTCGCAATCAACGAGAAGTGTGCAGCCGGAGCGGGCGCCTTCGTGGAGGCCATGAGTCGGGCCCTGGAGATGGCCCTGGGCGAGTTTGCCGAGGCTTCGCTTGGCTCCACTGAGGTCATCCCCATGAATGCGCAGTGCACGGTGTTCGCCGAGTCGGAAGTGGTGAGCCTTATCCACGCCAACACTCCCCCGGCCGATATTGCCCGCGCAGTTCATGACGCCATGGCCAGCCGGGTTTCGACCATGGTGCGGCGCGTCGGGGTGGAAGACCCGGTGGTGCTTGGAGGAGGCGCTGCGCTCAACGTGGGGTTCGTCAAGGCTTTGTCTGAGGCGTTGGGTGGGACGGAGATCCACGTCCTTGCCGACGCGGAGTATCTGGGGGCCCATGGCGCGGCCCTGATCGCCTGGGTGGCGGCACAGGAGGGGTAGCGGCGGGCCACGGGCTCGTGGCGCGTGTCAGCTGGGGATCTGGTAGGCCCGAGCCTGGACCTCGTACATCTGCGCGTAGCGGCCACCCTGGGCTACCAGTGCCTCGTGGGTGCCGCTCTCCACGATGCGGCCCTGGTCGAAGATGTGGATGCGGTCGGCTGTCCGCACTGTGGAGAACCTGTGGCTTACCAGTACCACGGACCGGCCGTGGGCCAATGCCTTGATATGTCTGAACACGTCCCATTCGGCCTGAGGGTCCAGAGCGCTGGTGGGTTCGTCGAGTACCAGGATCTGCGTGTTGCGTACGAAGGCTCGAGCCAGGGCGATCTTCTGCCACTCGCCCACGCTCAGTTCCTCCCCTTGGTCGAACCATCTGCCCAAGGAAGTGTCGTAGCCGTGAGGAAGAGCGGCGATCACCTCGTGCACCCCGGCATCGCGGGCCGCCGCCTCGATGGCCGGATCATCAGCGTTTACGTGCACGTCGCCCAGCCGGATGTTCTCGCGTGCCGACAGCTGATAGCGCGAGTAGTCCTGAAAGACGACGCTTATGTCGCGCCGCAGCCCATCCACGTCGAAGCTACGCAGATCGACTCCATCGAGGGTGATCGCGCCGGAGGTGGGATCGTAGAGCCTGCACAAGAGTTTCACCAGCGTGGTCTTTCCCGATCCATTCGGACCCACCAGGGCGGTGACCTCGCCCGGCCGGATGTTGAGGGAGATGCCCTTGAGGGCCGTTCGCTCGGTGCCTGGGTAGCTGAAATCCACCTCATCGAAGCAGATGCCGCCGGTCATGGGCCGGGGCATGGGCCGGGGTTGCACCGGCGACACGATGGTGGGCCGCAGAGCCATGAAGTCATCGAAGTAGCTCAGGAACAGACTGTCCTCATAGAGGTTGTTGAAGCCGCGTAGCACCGCCTGCAAGGAACCCAGGCTGGTCTGGAAGGCCTGGTAGTAGGCCACCATCATGCCCAGGGAGATGTCGCCGCGCACCGTGCGCCAGGCGATGTAGGCGAACGTGCCGAATACCGCAAGCACCGCGGCGACCCCGGCTGCCAGGTCGGCCAGTGAGCGTCTGACCGTCAGCCCGATGAGCTCCCGGCGCAACTGTCCGCGGAGATCCCGGTACCATCCGCGAAAGCGCTCTCCCATGCCGAAAGCGCGGATCTCCTTGGCATGGGTGCTGTCGATGAGCAGTTGGTGGGCGTATTCGGACTGTCTCTCCACCGGGGTGCGGTCCTGTTGCCAGGCGAAGAGCTTGCGGGAGAAGCGCAGGCGCACCAGCGCTCCGGGTATCGCTGCGCCTAGGATTATCAGGCCCACGGCCCAGTGAAGCTTCAGCAAGAGCGCAGCCATGGCGACAAGAGAGACCAGCGCTTGTCCGGTGCTGGTGAGGTTGTTGACTATGCTGGTGGGACGATAGGGGGCCTCCTGTTGGGCCCTATGCAGGATGTCGTGATAGCGGGGGTTCTCGTAGTACTCCAAGTCAACGGCTATGGATTGGGAGTGGATGAGGTCGGTGACTTGGTCGGTGACGGTCTGGCTGAGCGCCTGGTCGACCATGGAGGCCAGCGACCGCATCACGAGGGCGGCGAGTCCCACGGCGCCGGCCAGGATGATGAGTATCACTACATCGCGATAGGTGGCTTCGCTACCGGAGCCCGACGCGGTGATGGCCTGCGACACCTTGTCGACTATGAGCTTGGTCAGCCAGATGGCGGCCAACGGCAAGGCGCCTTGCAGCACGGTGAGTACCGCGCTCGCGGACGTCCATCCGGGGGCTATCGACCAGACCAGTTTGAGCGCTCGCCCGAGGCGGAGCGCCTTGCGCAGCGTCGGCCTGTGCCTCTTATCGTCCAGCCCGTCTCCTCTCCCGGCGGCGCGTCGATCGCACCGCGTCGTCCACTACCGTACAACACTATAGACAAAGTGAAGGGTCTTGGCGGGGCGGCGTGAAGGAACTGTGAGAGGCCCAGTGGAATTCCTCTTGCATGGAAAGCATATTGAGGGGCGCTTCTGCGACCGACCGGATGTGGGATGAGAGAGCGCCGCTCTCCGTTCAGCTTCGCGGTCTTCTTGCCTGTGCTCGCTGGGTCCTGGACCGCGACCGAGAGGCGGAGGCGCTATTCGCACTGGAGGCCTGCGCCGACGTCGATCTCCTCTGTAAGACGGCTATGAGCCAAGGCATGCTCGGTCACCTTCAGCGGCTGGTTGCGGGCCGGGAGGCGGCAGCGGTCACACCCGGCCTGGCCGAACGGCTGGCCGAGCTGCAGCGGGTATCGGCACAGCGCGCTCTACGCCAGACCGGGAGCCTGCTGCGGGTGTTGGCAAGGTTGCGAGAGACCGGTGTGACGGCTATGCCTCTGAAAGGCCCGGCCTGGGCCGAGCGTCTCTACGGGGACGTGACTCTGCGTACCTGGGAGGACCTAGACATACTTGTGTCGCACAATCAGGTTCAGCAGGCACGTGAAGCGTTGCTGGCTGAGGGATTCATCGATGCAGGTCCCTTCAATGTTCGTCTGGCGTCAAGAGAGACGGGCGGCTGGGGGCAGATCGCCTTTTGCTCCGGCACACCGGGTGTGCAGTTGGAGATCCACTGGGAAGTCACCGCGGGTTTTAGTGCCGGCTCGCTCCGGCCCGAGTCACTCTTCTCAAGGGCTGTCAGCATGCATCTGCTCGACCGGGAGGTACTCACCCCGCACCCGGTGGACCTGATGCTGATCACGTGCCTCAATGGGGCCAGAGATCGGTGGAACGCGCTTGAGAGGATGCTTGGTCTGGCCGTGCAGGTTCGCGGCACCGCCCCCGGTGACTGGCCGAACGTGATGGCCGCGGCGGGTGCAACGGGCTGCAGACGTCGGGTGGCCATTGGGATAGTCCATGTTTGCCGGGTGTTCGGTCTGGCGGTGCCGGGTGAAGTCACAGAGGTTCTTGCTCAGGACACGCTTGGGCGGGCCTTGGTTCGTTCGCTTCGGCCGGATACGCTAGATGGGCGCTTGAAGGCTTCTCCCCTCCGTCATCTAAGTCTACTGCGTTGGCGGTTTGCAACCGAGGACTCCCTCGCCGGGGGGCTGGGGCACGCGACAGTCCGCTTCTTCCGTCCAGGGCCGGAGGACTGGGCCAGCGTCAGGCTCCCCCCGGCGCTATCGTGGCTGTACTACCCGATCCGGCCGGCTCGGCTGGGTGTCAAGTGGGTGGGGCACCTGCTCCCCGGCTGCCGGGGTTCTATGAGGGGACTGTAGTAAACTGACTAGTTGGCGCAGCAGGGGACCGGCGCGAACGGACTGGAAGGCGGGAATGGCTGAGACACCGGGCAAACGACAGGACACGGTCAGGCCGGAGGACTATCTGCGGATAGTAAAGGACCGGGCCTGGATCATCATCTTGACGGTGGTGGTGCTGTTCCTGATCGCTTACTTCACCTCCATCCGGACCACTCCGCTCTACAGCGCGTCCGCGGAGCTCGTCTACGAGAAGAGCAGCATGAACACTGCTGTCTTTGGCTATGAGATTCTCGGCTACGATTACGATCGCCCCCGCACCATCGAGACTGCTATCGCTGCCATCAGTAGGAATCTATCGATAGCCGAAGGGGTGAAGGCCCAACTCGGCGCAACCGGTGACGCGAGCAGGTTCTTGGGCATGGTGAGCGCCTCCGCGTCTGGCGAGACCGACCTAGTCACAGTCTCTGCCATAAGCACCGATTCCGGCGAGGCGGCGGCAGTGGCGAACGCGTTCGCCGACCAGTTCATCGTCTACCGCAAGAACATGGCCCGCGGCCTCATAGCTGAGGCCCGTGATTCCCTCAAGACAGAGCTGGACTCTCTCTCCGCGAGTGAAAAGCAAAGCCAGACCGGCCTGCAGCAGCAGGACAGGTACGACTCGTTGCGTATGTTGGAGAGCATGCAGAACGGGGACTTCACGGTTTTACGGCAGGCAACGGCTCCCGGGGCGCCCTATACGCCGCAAACGACACGCAACGTCGTCCTTGCAGTCGTGCTTGGCTTTGTTCTTGGCCTGGGACTTGCCTTCTTGCTGGAGTATCTCGACAAGCGCATCAAAGACGAAAAGACCTTGGAGCACGTGTCGGGTCTGCCGGTGCTGGCAAGCGTGCCGGTGGTCGCGGGGGGTTGGAAGAACGACAAGAAGGGGCGGCGATCAGCGGAGGCTGTCGGTTTTGAGAGAAGCGGGTCAGAGCTGCTTGAGGCGTTTCGGACTCTCCGCTCTACGCTGCAGTATTTCGATGTCGAAGACAGCCTTCACACCATAGTCATAACCAGCGGGCTGCCCCAGGAGGGCAAGACCGTCACCACTGTCAACCTGGCCATCAGCCTGGCTCTTTCGGGAAAGCGTGTGGTGGTCCTAGAAGCCGATCTACGCCGCCCCATGATGCACGAGTACCTCAACCTTGAGAACAACACCGGCCTTTCCAGCGTCCTGGCCGGCAAGTCCTCGGTTGCCAGCGCGCTGCAGCTGGTGCTGATGGATCCCTTCATCCCCGTCAGCACGCGCAAGGACCAGGGCGACCCCGACCCGGTGTTGCTGCGCAAGAACCTATACTGCGTCACCTCCGGGCCGCTGCCCCCCAACCCCGCCGAGCTCCTGGGATCGTCCCGAATGGCCCACGTCATCGCCGAGCTGAATCAGATGGCGGACTATCTGCTTATCGACACGCCGCCTGTGCTGCCCGTGTCCGATGCTCTCACCCTCGCCCGGCACGCCGACGCGGTGATCCTGACGGCTAGGCTGCATTCCACCACTCGGGGAGAGATGGAAGAGGTGCGTGAGCTGGTCACCAGGGCCGGGGTCCGGGTCATCGGTGTGGTCGCCGAAGGAGTCAAGACCAAACGCGGCTACTACTACAAGCGCCGCTACGGCTACGGGTACGGCTATCACTAGAGACATGGCAGCACCGAAGGAATACTGGCGCTGGAGCGAAAAAGCCTGGCAGGCCTCCGACCTCGACTGGCGGAACGCCGTTGCCGTCACCGTGGGTGTCGACGTAGGGTCGGTCAGCTCTCAGGCCGTGCTGCTCGCCGACGGCAAGCTGCTCTCCTTCTGTTCCACCCGCACCGGCTCTTCGAGCCCCGACAGCGCGCTTAGAGCGTTCAAGGGAGCCGCCGAGCCGTTGGGGCTGACCCTGGACGATATCGCCTACGCCGTGGGCACGGGCTACGGCCGGGTAAACGTGCCCTTCGCTCATCGCACTATCACCGAGATCGCCTGCCACGCCCGGGGAGCCAACTTCATGGGCGGTCTCAGCGTGCGTACCATCCTCGACATGGGCGGACAGGACTGCAAAGTCATCCGCTGTGACGAGCGGGGCAAAGTGCTCAACTTCATCATGAACGACAAGTGCGCGGCCGGTACCGGCCGGGGCATGGAAGTCATCGCCGACGTGCTCTCGGTGCCCATCGAGGACATCGGCCGGCGCTCGTTTGAGATCGACGACGAGCCCCCTCCGGTGAGCAACGTGTGCACCGTGTTCGCCAAGTCGGAGGCCACCTCGCTTCTGCGCGCCGGGTGGAGCGTGGAGCGGGTGCTCGCCGCCTACTGTGGGGCCATGGCTCAGCGGGTGGCCGGACTGATCGAGCGGATGGAAGTGCAGCCGGAGTTCTTCATCACCGGGGGCATCGGTAAGAACATCGGGGTGACCAGGCGGATCGAGCGGCTGATAGGGGTGGAGGCCATCAAACTGCCCGCCGGCTCGGTTCTTGACCCGCAGATTGCTGGGGCCCTTGGCGCGGCTTTGTTTGCCCACTCCCTGCATCGCAAGGAGCAGAAGAGGGTGACGGCTGAGGTCGCCGCCGTCGGGTCGGACGATGCCGCGGCTGCGACGCCGGCCGCTGCAGCGACTTCAGCCGGTGGCTTGGAATGATCTCCAACTACGGATACGAGGACGGCTCGGGCTTCTACTACATCACCATCGATGGAGACGGTTGCGCGGAGTGCGCGACGCACGGATGTGTGAACGCATGCCCGCAGGCAGTGTATGTGCTCGAGATCGACGACTACGACGACCTCGTGGCCGTTGTGACCGAGGCGACCCGGCGCAGGCTCCGGGAGACCTGTTCCCCCTGCAAGGTCCCGAACGGGGGCGAAAGCGCCGAGCGCCCCCTGCCCTGTACGGACGCTTGTCAGACGGGTGCCCTGCGGCACAGCTGGTGATGGCGGCGCCGGCTGGATCAAGGGAGACCGGCGACCCGGTTACGATCGAGGTGGACGGCGCGGTTGTGACTGTGGCGGCAGGGGCGACACTACTCGAGGCGTGCGATGCAGCCGGGTCATACGTGCCCCGGCTCTGTTGGTATCCGGGGCTGGGGTGCCCTGCGTGCACGGAGGGAGGCGGGACGGAATGCGGTCTCTGTGCCGTGAGCCTGGGCGAGGGCTCTGTTGTGTTCGCCTGCTGTGCCGAGGCGCACGAGGGCAGCCGGGTGGTGACCGACGACCCGGAGCTGCGGGCTCTGCGGTTGGAGCGGTTGGGCGCCATCCTGGCCCGACACCCCCACATCTGTCTCAGCTGCCCCGACCGCGATGGGTGCAGTCGTAACGAGTGCACCTACGGTCATCCACCGGAAGCCCGCTGCTGCGACCGTTTCGGGAGCTGCGAACTGGGCAGGTTGGTGGAATACGTTGACGCGGGTGTCACGCTGCGCCGCCGCGCAGTGAGCGCGCCGCGCGCCGCGGTCACCGAGGGGCGCATCAGGCGCGAACCGGGGCTTTGTGTGGGCTGCGGGCGCTGCATCCGCATGTGCGCCGTCTCGCCGGAAGCGGGGCGGGTGTTGATTGCCGTGGATGGGGAGAACCGACCGGTTGCCCAACCGAGGGTGGGCAACCTCCGGGAATCCGGCTGCACTTTCTGCGGGCTCTGTGTCATGGTCTGCCCCACCGGCGCCCTGACCGCGCCGGGCGAGGCGGGGGTTCGCTGGCTGGCCGGCCGTAGGGAGAAGCACAGCCCCGCGGCTCCCACGCTGCCACCGCGGACGCGGATGATGGCCATTCCCGCGGACCTGTCGGCGGTGCCCTGCGGTTCAGGGCTGTTCAGGCTGCTGGACCAGAACGAACGGGTGCTTCTCATCAGCGGCGTGGCCGATCTGCGCTCGGGAGTGTCAGCGGCCCTCGGCGAGGCGGGGGGCGAGCAGGCCGCCTTCTTGGAGTTGGAGTTGGAGTCGCTTTACACGCAGCGGGAGACCGAAGCCTTGGCCCAATATGTGCGGGAGCACGGCTATCTGCCCTCTGGGAACGATCTGGGCGACGACCTATTCGGCGAAGACCTCTTCGGGGACGACTAGGTGATGGTTGTCGGCGTGATATCCGACACCCACGGGCAGCTCTCTCCCCGGGTGAAGACGTTACTGCAGGGGAGCGACCACATCGTCCATGCCGGCGACATCGGTTCCGAGAGAGTGTTGGAGGAGTTGCGGGCCATAGCGCCCGTGACCGCGGTGCGGGGAAATTGTGACACGGAGGCCTGGGCTCGGGCCCTCCCCGTGCGGGCCGAGCTCGAGCTGGGTGGCGTCCGCATCGTGGTGGGGCACATCGCGGCCGCGCTGCGGGTCGCCTTCGATTCCCAGGTGGTCATCACCGGCCACAGCCACATGGCGGCGCTCCAGTGGCGCGGGGCGGTCCTCCATCTCAATCCTGGGTCCGCAGGACCCCAGCGGTTTGGGCGTATGCGCTCTGTCGCTCGGCTGGTCATCCATGCTGCCGGGGATGACCAGCCGAGCGGTCAGATCGACGCCGAGATAGTGAACGCCGAGGGCTAGTTCTACAAGCTGCGAGCCACGTGGCTGGTGAGTTCGCCGAGCCGGTGGGTGTAGCTGCCTAACTCGTTGTCATACCAGCCGAACACCTTCACATGGGTGAGTGGCACGCGGTGGACGCCGCCGTCGAGCTTGAGATCGACAAATCCGGTGCGGGTGTGGGTCTCAACCGCTTCGATAACCACAGCCGCGTCCTCAGCCAGAATGTCGGCCGACACGTTCTGGTCTTCGCTGTACTTGACAAGGGCGTGAGACTCGCCGCTGGCGGCTTCCTTGTAGATGGCGTTGATCTTGTCGCGGTCCACCGAAACGGTGCCGTCGGGCAGCATCTCGGTCTGGAACGTGACATTGAGAATGACCAGGCTGACGCTGGCCGTGGGTATGCGCACCGAGTCGGCCATGAAGCCGATGGCGGCTATCTCGGGCATCACGTGCTCCAGCGCCTTGGCGGCGTTGGTGGAGGTGATGACGACGTTGTTGGCGCCCGATCGGGTCTTGCGAAGATCGGTAGCTCCGGCACTGGGGACCGTGTCAAGTATCGGCTGGCTGGAGGTGACCGCGTGCACCGTGCTCATGCCCGCGGTGATCATGTTCTGGGTGAGGTCGCGCACCAGCAGCGGCCGCAGCATGTGAGCGAGGGCGGTGGTGGTGCAGGATGCGGCCGAGACCAGCTTGTGCTTGCCGGGGTCATAGTCGAGGTGGTTGATCCCCTGGATAAGGATGGCAGAGTCGGCCGGCAGAGGAACACCCTCAAGCTTGCTCTTGAACGGAGAGCTCTGGACAACCGCCCTTGCCCCGGCGGCTAGGTGGCCGCGAAGTGCTCCCTTGGGGTCGTCCGCCTCGGCGTGCGGATCGCGGAACTTGCCAGTGCAGTCGACCACCAGGCTGACGCCGTTGTCGCGCCAGGGGATGTCTTTGGGGTTGCGGGTTTCGCGCAGGAAGACGATCTCTTTGCCGTGGGCGCGGATAACGCCCATATTCTCATCGACAACTTGGATGTCGGGCTTGGCCAGGTGGCCGCCAAGATAGCGGTGAAGCGGTCCGTACGTGCTGTCCTTGCCTACGTACTGGGCTATCGAGCTCATAGACGTGCCCACGGGCCGGCCCACGTTGACCACAAAACGATCGAAGCTGTCGTGGCCCAGGTGGTACCAGAGAGTCAGCTTGCCGATGCGGCCCAAACCATTGATTCCCAACGTTCGCGGAGCACCCATCATTATTCCCTTCTAGCTCATCTCGTTGATCGAGAGTTATCTCCGTACTTGCATGTGTCGCGGCAACTAGGCCCGCTCCCTCAGCGGTAGGCGTCCCAAGAACGAGTTGCCCGTGCGTCCGTCGATGGAGAGCCAATCTCCGGGCTTCAGCTCGGTTCCCGCCAAGCGGGCGGTGCCTTGGTGCTCCAGCACCTCCAGCGACCGGCAATCGACCACGGCGGTCTTGCCCAGACGCTTAGCAGTGACGGCTGCGTGCGAGGTCGCCCCGCCCCTAGCTGTGAGGAGGCCGGAGACTCGGGTGATCATGGCGATGTCTTCGGGCACTGTGTCCGGGCGCAGCAGAAGGATGTTGTCTTCGGGCGCTTCCGCAGTCAGGCGGTCGATCTGCTCCATGTCGATGGCCACCCGGCCCGAGTAAGCCCCGCCCGACACTCCCATACCCACCGCGAGCGGAGGGCCAAAAAGCTTTGAGTGGGCGTCGAAGAAAGGAGCATCGTCTTGTTGCTCGTGCACCATGGGACGCTTCTGTAGGATGTAGAGGTCGTCGCCCGAGGCTGATTCAAAGGTGAACTCAATCTCCTGCGCGTCGTGTTCACGCCTGCCCACCAGGTCGCGGGCCACCCCGAGCAGAGCCTGGTAGACCTCGGGATAATCCTTTTCCAAAGAATGCTCCAGTCCCCGGTAGGTGGGGCTGCCGAGCCGCTGGGCTTCGGAGATGGGCCAGGGGAACACCAGGCCACCGACCAGGTCCTCTCCTTGGCTGCGGGCGGTGAAGTCTCCAAAGAGCCGCACCTGGCTGCTGTAGGGCTCCAGAGGGTTGCGGGTGAAGGTGACACCCGACCCCGATTCGCGACTGAGGTTGCCGAAGACCATGCGCTGCACCACTACGGCCGTGCCCCATTCCGGAGCGATGCCCAGATAGCGGCGGAAGAGCTGCGCCTCTGGAGAGTCCCAGGAGCTGAGCACCTTGCGCACACACCCCACTACCTGGCGGAAGGGATCGTCGATGAACTTCACGCCCATCTCGCGGGCGCGGGCCTTATAGGCAAGGGCAAGTGCGCGCATGTGCTCCGGCGGGAAGTCGAGCTTGCGTTCGATGCCGTAGCGAGCCTTGAACTCGGTCATTATGTCGTCGAAGAAGTCCCGTCGGATGCCCGACGCCATCGCCCACGCCTGCAGGAAGCGCCGGTAGGAGTCCCACGCAGCCCACTCGAACCCGGGTTTGAGCGAAAGCGTCTCGGTCAAGCGGTCATTGAGCCCCACGTCGATGAAGGTGGACATGAGCCCCGGCATAGAGATGGCCGCTCCCGACCGTATGGAGAGGGTGAGTAGCCGGGTGGGGTCGCCAAGATTCAGGCTCGTCTCCTTCTCTAGCCTGCCGAGGGCGACTCGGATGCGCTCAAGGGTGTCGTCGAAGAGGGGCCGGTGGGCCATGGCGGGCATCGCGCCGAACAGCTCCGTGGAGAGGATGAAGCCCGGCGGCACCCTGTGCCCATAGGAGGCCATCTGTTTCAGGCCTAGGCCCTTGAAGCCCAAGGTCCTCTGATCGTCGGTGCTGGCCTTCGCGCTGTGTATGGGCGAGATCAGGCGCTCGGGGTCGTAGTTCATCATGCGGGTTAGGGCCGGGTTGCTCAGTCGGCCGGTGAGAGTCGAGATCTGCCGCAGCGCGGCCGAGACGAAGCGGTCGAGGGTCTGCATGCCCAGAGCCGACACCAACACTTCGCGCAGCACCATCTCGGCGACGGCGTCCAGCGACATGCCCCTCGCCTCGCACTGCCGGGGATCGTGCTCGAGTACGGTGTGGAGCACCTGGTCGTGGCTGAGGATGGAGGTCCGCGACAGTTCTGTGACTGAGGCTACGATGAACTGGAAGACATTGCGGTACTGGTGGAAGGTGAAGTTGTAGCTGCTGAAGCTCGACTCCAGCAATCTCATGTTGGCGGCCAAGTCGCGGGAGTCAATGCCGTCCGCGGCCAAAGCGCGTTCGAAGCGGCGGATCGTAGCGCTCATGCGGCGCAGGGAGTCGCGGGTCACGTAGTGGTCGACCCCCTCCGATACCAGGTCCTCCAGCAGGCGTGTCACCAGGTTCTCTACTCGGAACGACAGCCCCAACGCGTCGAACTTGGCCTCCGTATAGGTGCCGTAGATTGAGGGGATGCCGGCTGCGATGTGGCGCTTCTGGTAGATGTTCTCCACAGCCACAGACGGGGTGGGGCTGAGGACGATAGTCTGCAACTCCTCCAGAAGCATGAGTGCTACGTCGAGCAGGCGCTCACGGGAGGCATGGGTGCGTTCCTGCTGCCAGGCCGCGAGGGCTTTGCCGAAAGACAGTCGCGTGGGCGAAGCCAGCTGCAGGTGCCGGCTCACTGCCGGGCCTACGTCGTCGGCCGAGAGCGAGTATTTCTGAGCCAGCAGCTGATGGGTGCGGACCATCAGGGCCACTCGCCTGTGACACTGGCCTCCCACCAAGTCGCATTGCGAGCCGCCGGCCAGGGCCTCCTCCAGGTCGGTCGCGGACATCTGGATCAGCCGCTCCACGAAGGCGTCGATACCCTTGGGCGACAAAGGCTCCGGCGGTTCCGGTGCGAGCGGCCCCTGGTGCTGTACCGGCAGGGACTCCCGCAGGGCGAGCAGCATATCGTGCGGCTGCTTTGCCCACTCCAGTTCACGCTGCACGGCAGCCAAGGTGTTGGCCGAGAGATACGGTTCCAACCCTTTCGTATCTAAGGTGAGCCAATAGGTGAAGACCGCCCGGGCGAAGGCCACCAGCCGGTTTGACGATTCCGCGTGCGACTGCTTGCGCACGAAGTGCATCAAAGTGTCCCGCCGCCCGCAGATCTCGTCGAGCTCCGTGGAGACGGCGCGAAGCTCGCCCTCGGCGCCCACGTCGTTGAAATACACGGGAAAGGAGCGTAGCAACTGCTTGGCCACGAAGTAGATGGGCCTGATGTCGGCATTGAGGAAGCGGGTAACATCTCGCTGAAAGAGGTCCGTGTCGGCGATATACACGCCGCCCAAGCGCAACTGCACATTGAGGGCCGCCGCCAGCCGTTCGTACAGGGCTGGGTTGGACTCGATGATGTGCATCCAGCACCGGATCTTGGGCAGGTGGTAGGGGTTGACCACCGTCTCCCATTCGTCAGTGGCGCCCTGGATCTCGGGGTACTGGAATCGCCAGTAGAGCACGTCCTCGATCAGGTGGTCGGCCGCGGCCGCGTTGTTGGCTTCGCCGATGGCCACCCCGATGGCTTCGTAGCATTGGAAGCGCATCAGTAGGAACTGGTTGTCCCGAGCTCGGAAGAAGCGGGTCAAGCGGCTGAGTACGCGGTCGATGTCCATCTGCCCCTCAGGCCTCATGAGCTGGCGCACCACAGTCAGGAGGTCGACCATGACCTCGTTCTGACGGTAGCCCAGCGTGTCGTCCTTGAGGAAGTAGAGGCACACAGCAAACCGGTCTTCCAGGTTGTCTATGCGAAACACCTGGTCGATGGCCTCGTCAAGGATGGTGGAGAAGGTGGGGAGTTCGGCGGAGAGCAAATCACTCGGCGAGGCTTTCTCGGCCCGGCCGATCAAGGCCCTGATCCGGTCGGGAGCAAGGGCCGTAAAGCCGGCGGCCACCTTGTCGCGGTCGGTCAGCTCCGCCTCTTCAGACACGGCCCACTCGGGAATTGGCAACCGCTGCGCCACCCGGCGGTATCCCAAAAGGAGCAACGAGCGGTATAGCTCCGCAAAGGCCGGTGCGATCTTATTCCGGGTGCTTGCTGCTCGCACCAGGTGGTGTAGCAAGGTGTCGCGCTCCAGCGCGGCCAGGGTCTGACGCGGGATGAAGTCCGAGAGGGACTTGGCGATCTGCTGCAGAGGCTTGTCATAGGAGTCGCCGTGCGGACCCGACAAGGCCGCCGTACACCAGGTTAGGAGTTGCCGCAGAAGAAGCGAGGCCTGGCCGGTGGAAAGCTGCGCGTCGAGGAGATCGAGCACCAGTTTGGAGAGTAGGGAGAACATCTTCGCTCGCTCGTCGGAGCGCTCGAGATAGCTCCAATTGCGCAGCAGTATGATCTGGAAGCCGTCGATGAGCAGGTCGGTGTTGCGGTATGCGTGAAAGTACTCCTCCAGGGTCTCGGTGAGTGGCAAGTTCACCCCGGGGTAGCGTTCGGTCGCCCGCAGAAGGGGCAGATAGCGATCAGGGATCACTACCGCCTGGGCAGTTCTCCCTATGTTGGCTCGGAGCGCGTCGGAGTCGAGCGGTATCTCGATGGGGTCCATCAGTCCTCTTGGTCGTCGTCTCCGCGCTTCGCGCTCTCGGCGTCCTCGAGCTCGGAGTCTCTGCCGGCTTCAAGGTCGAGGCGGGTGAGGAGCACCCGGCCGATACGCATGCCGTCTACTTCGAGTACTTTGGCGTCGAAGTTGCCCACCCGGACTTCGTCGTCCACTCGTGGCCGCCGCTGCAATTGCTCGAAGACGCGGCCTCCCAACGTGGGAAAGCCCTCCTCGGGCACCCGCAATCCCAAGGTCTCCTCCAGGTACTCGACGCGCGCGGCGCCGTCGACCGAATAGGCGCCGTCGTCGCGCTCTTCGACCTGTGGCGCCTCCTGGTCGAACTCGTCCTGCACTTCGCCGATGAGCTCCTCCACTATGTCCTGGATGGTGACGATGCCGGCTGTGCCCCCGTGCTCGTCCACAACGATAGCCAGGGGGGTGCGGGTGCTCTGAAAGCGTTGGAGCGCCAGCTCGATATTGGAGGTCTCGGCGATGAAGCCTACGGGCCGCAGCAGGCGCCGAAGGGTGGCGTCCGGAGAGGCTCTGTACAGATCCTTCACGTGCACGTACCCCACGATGTTGTCCACGTCTTCTTCGAAGGCGGGGTAGCGAGTGTGGTTGGTCTCGGCGATCTCCTCGATGGCCCGAGAGACGGTGAACGAAGTGGGCAGGGCGGCCATCTCTGTACGGGGGACCATGATTTCGGTCACCGTTTGGTCACCGAAGGTGAGGGCCCGGCGCATGAGGGTCTGTTCAACCTCGTCGATGTGGCCCACTACCTGGCTGGCCTCCAGGATCATGCGAAGCTCCTCCTCGGAGTGGGCTAGGTCGCGCTCGGAAGCCGGCTGGATGTGAAAGAGCTTGAGAAGGCCCGCGGCAGATATATACATGAGCCAGGTCACAGGCCGGGTGATCAGGTAGAACCAGCGGAGCGGCACGGCGATCAAGAGCGTGGAACGCTCGGCTTTGCGGATGGCCACCGACTTTGGCACCAGCTCACCGAAGATTATGGTGATGAAGGTGACAAAGACAAAAGCCACGATGGCGGCCGCCGTGCGATTCATCGCCAAGTCGAAGATGCGCGTGAACGCCGAGGCCCCCAGCCAGCCAAGGCCTAGGCTGGCCACGGTGACCCCCAACTGGGTGGCTGAAAGATACGCATCGAGATGGTTGACGATGTGGTCGGCGACCCGCGCTCGGCGCTTGCCCTCGGCCGAAAGTTCGGCTATCCGGGTGTCGCGCACTTTTACGATGGCAAACTCGGCCACCACGAAGAAAGCGTTCACAACCACCAGCAGAGCGACGCCAATGATCTCAAGAGCTGTGGTGTTCATAGTCGGCCCGTATGGGAGACGGGCATGGGCCCTAAGCGGAGACGGCGGGGATCATCGAGCGTATCCATTTCGCTGTCCAAGGATAGCATAAGGCATCCACCCGCCCTCTGGCGCAATGCTGCCGAGATGCTGCCAAAACGCGTAGGCGGGTCCCGTCTGGTGGGGCCGCTCAGGTGTGCTTGCAGGTCGCCGAGAGCACGGGCTCCAGTAGCCCCCAGGCCTCCTCCGCCGTCTCTACGAATGAGAAGATGTCCGGGTCGTCGGGCCCGATCACGCCCTCATCGACCATCGCGGCGAAGTTGACCACCCGTTCCCAATACTCGCGTCCGAACAGCAGCACCGGTATGGGCTTGATCTTGCCGGTCTGGATAAGGCACAAGACCTCGAACAGTTCATCAAAAGTGCCGAATCCTCCGGGAAAGACCACCAGGGCTTTCGCCCGCATCATGAAGTGCATCTTTCTCAGGGCAAAGTAGTGGAAGTTGAAGCAAAGATGGGGAGAGATGTACTCGTTGGGCTTCTGCTCGAAGGGAAGCACGATGTTGAGGCCTATGCTGTCGGCGCCTGCGTCGTACGCGCCCCTATTGGCAGCTTCCATGACGCCGGGCCCACCGCCGGTGACCACGACGACTTTGTAGCGGTTGCGCCGAAGACCGCAGGCATTCGCCTCTGTCCGGTCGCCCGGCATGCCGGAGATCAACTGTCCCAGCCGGCGGGCTTCGTTATAGAACCTGCTCTTCCCCACGAGAGCCCGGACGGTGCGCTCTCGGCGGACGGCCTGAAGGTCATCGGGGTTCTCGCCAGCAGCCCGCGTGGCCTCGGCGAGAAGAGCGGCCGCTTGTTCGGGGCTGGGGATGCGGGCACTACCGAAGACGACCACCGTGGATGTGATGCCGCGGTCGCGCTGGAGGATCTCGGGCTTCAGGTATTCCAGTTCCAGCCGGGCAGGGCGGAGCTCATCGCGCAGCAGGAAGTCCGTGTCGGCAAACCCCAACTTGTAGGAGGGCGAACTTGTCTGCGGCGTCTCGGGATCTAGGCGGATGTGGCGGCTGTCCTCTTCGGCGGAGGGGAAATGTCTCATTTCCTCCCCATATTCGGGGATCGGCTGCCGGGTGGGCCTGCGTTCTTCCATAGATTACTGCTCCTTGTCCGTCGCCGTTAGGGGGGGACCGGATGACGACGATCATACTGCAAGCGCTCCCGCGCGGCGACTCTGGGGTATCTTGGTGAAGAGCGGTTGAGTCGCCGTACCCCACTGAGCAAGGGGCGCCAGTTGCAGATTCTCATCATTGAGGACAATCGGACGCTCGCCGTGAATATTCGACGGTATCTCGAATTGGAGCACTACGCGGCTTCCGTCAGTCTCAACGGTCTGGACGGGCTCGGTAGGGCCCTCTCCGAGGCGTACGACTGCATCATTCTTGACCTGGACCTGCCTGGGCTACACGGTCTAGAGGTATGTCGGCGATTGCGGGCCGCGGGCAGCAACTCACCCATTCTGATCCTCACGGCCAGCGGCGCGAAGCCGGATATAGTCCGGGGCCTTGACGCCGGCGCGGATGACTATCTGGTCAAGCCGTTCGACATGGAGGAGCTGCTGGCTAGGGTGCGCACTCTGGTGCGTAGGCGGGGTACGACCTGCAGCCCCCTGCTTACAGCGGCTGATGTGACCGTCGATAGCAACACCCACGAAGTCCGGCGTGGCGGTGTCACAGTGCATCTGGCGCCCAAGGAGTATGCCCTGCTGGACTACCTGATGCGCAATCTTGGTGTAGTCCAGGATCGACGCACCATCGTCATGCATGTTTGGGGAGAGCACAGCGCCCTGATCCCATATCAGACAGTGGATGTGCACGTGTCATATCTGCGGCGCAAGTTGGGCAACAACCTCATTCGCACAGTGCCCGGCAAGGGCTACTTCGTGCCGGCTTAGTCGGCCGTGTTTAGGCGTCTCCGTTACAAGATCGCTCTGCAGTTCACCGCTCTGGTGTTCGTATTGATGCTGGTGGTCGGCAGCGTGTATATCGGGGCGCAGTACTTCAGTACGCACCGCTCCACCAGCGATCAACTGCGCAACGACGCGGCGCTGATCCAGCTGGAAATCGCAGAGACGGGGTCGACAGACAGTGACGATCTGCTGACCATAGCCGGGAGCGCGGACGGCGCTTCCGTGCGCGTTTACACGGCGCAGGGCGACGTCCTGTTCGCCGGCGATCTGTTCGGGCGTATTTCCGCTCCCATGCAGCCCGATGCGGTGGCCCGCTTTCTCACCGTCAAAGGCTCCACGGGCTACTACCGGTTGTACCAGGTGCCGGTGATCACGCAGGGCGGCACGACTCTGTACGTCCAGATCGCGCGACCGGAGCGTATCGATATGCATGAGCTGCCGGGTGAGGTGCTGCTCTTCCTGGCGGTAAGCCTGATCATCACGTCGCTCACGTTCTTGTTCGGGCTTGTGTTCGCAAGGCGGAGTCTTGCGCCGGCCGAGGCTATGCTCGGCCGCCTGCGGCAGTTCACGCATGACGCCAGTCACGAGTTGCGCACGCCGCTGGCCGCGGCCAACTCGTCGCTGGATCTGGCCATACGCACCGGCGATTACGTAGAGGAGATCCGCGCGGCCAAGCGGGAGCTGCAACAGGGCTCGCGGTTGATCGAGCGGCTGCTGCAACTTGCTGACCTAGACGAACTGGCGTTGGTGCCCGAGCCGGTGGACCTGTCTGGGCTTGTGCGCGAGGAAGTGGCCCAGCACCAGGGGGCCGCGGCTGATGCCGGGGTCGAACTCCGAAGCGAGGTAAGCGATGGGCTGGTGGTGCACTGTGATGAATCCCTGGTTCGCCAGCTCTTGGACAACCTATTGGCCAACGCCATGAAGTTCACCCCCGCCGGCGGCTCGGTGTCGGTGGAACTGACCGCCGGTCACCTGTCCGTTTGCGACACCGGAGTGGGCATCCCGGCGGCTTCGCTCCCCCATGTGTTCGAGCGCTTCTATCAGGCGGAGACCTCTCGATCTGGAGAGGGTTCGGGGCTCGGCCTCGCCATCGTGGCGCGCATCGTCGAGACGCACGGCTGGACGATGCGGGTAGATAGTCGCGAGGGAGAGGGAAGCGTCTTCACCGTCGATCTCTCTTTCTGAGCCACTGTCTTAATCTGCTCTTAAGGCCCCGCGGCGCACAATGGCATGGTCGTGGACGGCCCGGTCCGTGGGCTGCGAGTGAGGTGGGAGGCCGCCTTGGATGCCGGAGCAAGATCAGAGAGAGCCAGAACCATCCGTCAGGATCTTGGCTTCGTCGTCAGCATACTGTTGCTGCTCGCGGTCATGGGAGCTGCTCTCACCGGTATGGCCGGAGAGGAGGAAGGGTTCTTCGGTCTGGGCGACGATCTGCATAGTTTCGCCGGATGGAGCACAGTCATGCTCGTGGTGATCCATGTCCTTCTGCGCATGGGGTGTATGGCTCGGTACGCGAAACGCAGGCTGCGCCGCCTCCTGGGCGTGGGCAGTGTCGTGCAATCCGGTTGTGATGAGAGCCAGGAGGCGAAGTAGTTGGACTTCGGTTCTCTTGGCTATATTCTCGACCCCGCGGGTCTTCTATCTGATCTGCTGGGCCACATGGGTGTCTGGGTCTACGCGATCATCTTCGTCATTGTGTTCGCCGAGACTGGGTTGGTGTTCGCCCCATTTCTGCCGGGAGACTCTCTGCTTTTCGCGGCGGGTGCTCTTGCCGGCACGGGGCAGCTGGATCTCTGGGTCGTCACTGTGATCGTGGTGGGGGCCGCAGTGGTGGGCGACGGAGTAAACTACGCGGCCGGAAGGCTCTTCGGCAAGGTGATCGCGGCACGGACGGGGCGAATCATAAAGCGTCGGCATATTGAAGCGGCCGAGGGTTTCTACGAGCGACACGGCGGCAAGGCACTTGTACTTGCGCGTTTTGTGCCCGTGGTCCGTACGTTCGCCCCCTTTGTGGCCGGTATGGGTAAGATGCCCCTCCGGCGTTTTTGGCTCTTCAATTGGCTGGGAGCGCTCAGTTGGACGGCCGTTTTCGTCACTGCTGGCTACTTCTTTGGGAGCCTACCTTGGGTCGAGCGCAATCTGACTCTTATGGTTCTACTTATCGTGGTTGCTTCTGTGATGCCGGTTGTAGTCAAGGCCGGACTTCATAGGCGCGGTCTGCGCCAAGCTGCAAAACAGAACGTCTAGGAAAGGAAAGGAACGGGCCATGGATTGTCCGGTTTGCGGAGAGAAACTCAGGGAGATCGACCGATACGGCGTGACGATAGATATATGCCCGGGCTGCAAGGGCTGCTGGCTCGATCGTGGGGAGTTGGAGAAGATCGTCGCGATGGAGGAAGCAGAAGCTAGGCCGGCCTCAGGCGAGCGCCCCGCGCCCCGCGATTCCGTCGACCGTTCCCACGACTACGACCGCAAGAAGGACGACGACCACTATGACCGTGGCAGCCGGAGCGGCGAGGGCGGATACAGCAAGCCGAAGAAGCGCAGCTCTCTGCTCAGCGACATTCTTGGGAGCCTGGGCGGCGAGTGAAGACTGAGATGGTGGAAGATCCTCAAGGCCTCACCTCCTCAGAGGCAGCCGAGCGGCTGCGAGCGGAGGGGTACAACGAGCTCCCGTCGACTTCGAAGCGGGGGTTCCTGCGCATAGCGCTCGGCGTGGCTCGGGAGCCGATGTTCCTCCTTCTGGTGTTCGCCGGGGCTTTGTACGCTGCCCTGGGTGACCTGCAGGAGGCCATCATGCTGCTGGGCTTCGTGTTTGTGGTCATGGGCATCACCATTTACCAGGAGCGCAAGACGGAGCGCGCCCTCGAGGCTTTGCGCGACCTATCGAGCCCCCGCGCTCTGGTGATACGCGACGGGCAGCAAATACATGTTCCCGGCCGGGAGGTCGCGCGCGGCGACATAGTGCTCATCGCCGAAGGTGATCGCGTACCCGCGGACGCTGTGCTCCTCTCATGCAGTGACCTACAGGCCGACGAGTCACTGCTCACGGGCGAATCGGTGCCGGTTCGCAAGATGCCCCGCGAAGGCCTGGCCACCGAGGAGTCGGTCCGGGTGCGACCTGGCGGAGACGATCTGCCCAACATCTTCTCGGGCACCCTGATCGTGCAGGGCCAGGGAATCGCTGAAGTCACCGCGACCGGGCCCAAGACCGAGATGGGTCTCATCGGCGTGGCTCTCGAGAACACCGGCGAAGAGAAGACCCAACTGCAGCGGCACAGCGCGCGCCTCGTGCGCAACATGGCCTTGGTGGGACTGTTGGTGTGCGCCTTGGTGGTGGTCATCTACGGGCTCACCCGCGGTCATTGGCTGGACGGCCTGCTGGCCGGACTCACTTTGGCCATGGCCACCTTGCCCGAAGAGATCCCGGTGGTGCTCACCATCTTCCTGGCCCTCGGAGCTTGGCGCATCAGCCAGAAGCGCGTCCTCACCCGCCGGATCCCCGCTGTGGAATCGCTGGGCTCCGCCACGGTGCTGTGCGTCGACAAGACCGGGACGCTGACTCTCAACAAGATGACCATCGCGCGCCTCCACTCCGCCGGGCGCTTCTTCGAGGTGTCGCCGGAGACCGAGGACGCGGAAGAGCCGGGTGCGGTCGCCGCAAACGATCCTGATCAGGGGCTGCCTGCTCTGGGTGAGCCAGCCTACGAGGATTTCCATCAACTGGTGGAGTACGGAATCCTGGCCAGCGAGCTCAATCCGTTCGATCCCATGGAGAAGGCGTTCACGCGTCTGGGCGAGCGCTACTTCAAAGGCACGGAGCATCTCCATGGCGACTGGGCCCTCGTGCACGAGTACCCGCTGTCGCGGGAGCTGCTGGCCATGTCTCACGTCTGGAAATCGCCGGCAGGCGACGCCTACGTCATCGCGTCCAAAGGAGCGCCGGAGGCCATAGCCAATCTGTGTCACCTTGACGAAGCGCAGCTGGCGGAAGTCTCGCGGTCCATAGACGCTATGGCCGAGGATGGACTAAGAGTGCTGGGAGTGGCACGGGCTCTTCACAGCGGAAGCGAGTGGCCCGGCGCGCAGCACGACTTTGATTTTGAATTCCTGGGCCTGGTCGGTCTCTCCGATCCGCCGCGCGCGTCGGTGGCTCAGTCACTCAAGGAGTGTGCCACCGCCGGCATCCGCGTGATCATGATCACCGGCGACTACCCCGGCACTGCCCGGGCGATCGCCCGCCGCATCGGCTTGGGACCGGTAGAAGTGGTCATCACCGGTCCGGAGCTGGACGTCATGAGCGACTCCGAGCTCCAGGAGCGCATCGGCGACTGCAATATCTTCGCCAGGGTGGTGCCTGAGCAGAAGCTGAAGCTGGTCCAAGCGCTCAAGGCGCGCGGCGAGCTGGTTGCCATGACCGGCGACGGAGTCAATGATGCGCCCGCTCTCAAGGCCGCCAACATCGGAGTGGCCATGGGGCAACGCGGCACCGACGTAGCCCGCGAAGCCGCCTCACTCGTTCTGCTTGACGACGACTTCTCTTCGATCGTGGCCGCCGTCAGGTTGGGCCGCCGTATATTCGATAATCTCAAGAAGGCCGTCGCCTACATCTTCGCCGTACACACGCCCATCATCGGTCTGACCCTCATCCCACTCGCCCTGCGCTGGCCGCTGATCTTCTCGCCGGTGCACGTGGTGTTCTTGGAGCTCATCATCGACCCCGCGTGCTCGGTGGTGTTCGAAGCGGAGCCCGAAGAGAAGAACGTGATGACTCGCAAGCCTCGTCAGGTAGGCGAGCCTCTGTTTGGCCGAAAGGTCCTGGGGATCAGCGTCCTGCAAGGAGCAGTCGTGCTCGCCATCCTGGTGGCGGTGTACGCCATCGCCCGGGGGCGCGGCCAGAGCGACGATCAGGCTCGGGCTCTCACCTTCACAGCGCTGGTAGTGGCCAATCTGGCCTTGATCCTCACCAACCGCTCGTGGAGTCGCGGCTTCATCAGCACACTGAGGACTCCCAACAAAGCATTGTGGTGGGTGCTCGGGGGAGCGGTCGTGCTCCTAGGTCTTGTTCTCTATATCCCGGCCTTGCGTCAGTTGTTCGGCTTCGGCGTGCTGCACGCCGCCGACATCTTCATATGCCTGGCCGCGGGCGTGGTGAGCGTCGCCTGGTTCGAAGGCCTGAAGGCCATCAAGGCAAAAAGGGAGCGCGCCGCGGAGTCCCTGGCATAAACCTCACGCTTGGAGCCGACCCGGGGGCTACGCGCCCCCGGTGTCCTCCTTGCGGAGGTCGACCACTCGCTGAGCTTTGCCCTCGCTGCGCTCGATGGAGCCAGGTTCCTTGAAGGTCACCTTGGTATTGATGCCGATGATGTCCTTGATGTTCTTCTGGATGTCGCCCTTGAGAGCCACCAGAACATCGTGTTCGGTGAATGTCGTGACGTCGTCAAGAGAGAGCATGGCCTCCGAGACCTCTTTGTGGAGGCTGGGTTTGATCTCCACCTGCACTTCCATGTTGTCCATGGCGCCCTTGCGGGTGACGATGAGACGGTAGTGAGGCTCCACCTGGGGCGACATCAACAGCACCGACTCAACCTGGCTGGGGAACACGTTGACTCCGCGGATGATGAGCATGTCGTCGGTGCGGCCCGAGACGCGGGCCATGCGCACGGTGGTGCGTCCGCAGATGCAGGGCTCGGGGTTCAGAGTGGTGATGTCGCCCGTGCGGTAGCGGATAAGGGGGAAGGCTTCCTTGGTGAGGGTGGTGAACACCAACTCGCCCTGCTGCCCGTAGGGAAGCACCTCGCCGGTGTCCGGGCTGATGATCTCGGGGAGGAAGTGGTCTTCGTTGATATGCAGGCCGGACTGGGCCTCCACGCACTCACACGAAACGCCGGGGCCCACGATCTCGCTCAGACCGTAGATGTCGCAGGCTTTGATGTTCCACTTGGCCTCGATGTCCCTGCGCATGGCTTCCGACCAGGGTTCGGCTCCGAACACCCCTACCTTGAGCGGCAGTTTGGTGACATCCATGCCCACCTGCTGGGCCACGTCCCATAGGTAGATGGCGAAGCTGGGAGTGCAACAGATGACAGTGGTGCCGAAGTCCTGCATGAGCATGAGTTGCCGCTGGGTGTTGCTGCCCGAGATAGGGATGACCGACGCGCCCAGTGTCTCAGCTCCGTAGTGCATGCCCAGGCCGCCCGTGAAGAGGCCGTAGCCGTAGGCCACCTGGACGACGTCCTCGTCGGAGGCGCCGACGCCGGCCAGCGTGCGGGCCGCGACGTGGGCCCACATGTCGATGTCGTTCTGGGTGTAGCCAACAGTTGTCGGCTTGCCTGTGGTGCCTGACGAAGCGTGGATGCGCACCACTTCTTTGAGCGGGGTGGCGAACATCTTGAACGGGTAGTTGTCGCGCAGGTTGTACTTGCGGGTGAAGGGGAGACGGGTGAGGTCGTCCAGCCCGCGGACGGATTCGGGGGCGATTCCGGCCTTATCGAGCAGGTCTCGATAGAAGGGCACCTTGTCGTAGACCCTCTTTACCAGGGCGCTCAGGCGCTCGCCCTGCAGCTGCCTCATGTCGTCCCGGCTCATGCACTCGTGTTCACGGTCGAAGATCACGGTTGACTCCCCTTATACTCGCGCACCCTACCGGGCGATGGTAGCACGGGACCGGAGTCTCACTCACTGTGACTACCGGCTCAGGCCGGTGCCTGCCGACTCGGCACTCGCCGGGGTTGCCCTTTGCTTCGCTCGGGCGGCAAAAGCCTCGCTGGCAGACACCGACCTGAGCCGGCACCCTCCGCCCAGCGGCGCCGGTCCCGCGCTTCCCGCGCGGTAGATGGTTTTCGGTGAGGGGTGCCTGCCGACTCGGCACTCGCCGGGGTTGCCCTTTGCTTCGCTCGGGCGGCAAAAGCCTCGCTGGCAGACACCGACCTGAGCCGGCACCCTCCGCCCAGCGCGCCAGTCCCGTGCTTCCAGCACGGTAGATGGTTTTCGGTGAGGGGTGCCTGCCGACTCGGCACTCGCCGGGGTTGCCCTTTGCTTCGCTCGGGCGGCAAAAGCCTCGCTGGCAGACACCGACCTGAGCCGGCACCCTCCGCCCAGCGGCGCCGGTCCCGCGCTTCCCGCATGGTAGCTGTTCTCTCTGAGGGGGCTTCTCCGCACACGCGGCTGCTTGTCAACCCAAGGTCTGATTACAGGGCGACGTCTATTCGTGTGACCCTGGCGACGATGGACACGCCGCCAAGACTGCTCGATCAAATGCGCGAGGCACTACATGCGCGGCACTACAGCCTCCGCACAGAACGGGCCTACTGCGCCTGGGTGAGGCGCTTCATCTACTTCCACCACGTCCGCCATCCAGGTGAGATGGGGGGCCCGGAGATCAACGCCTTTCTCACTCACCTCGCGGTGGCGGAGAACGTGAGCGCTTCGACGCAGAACCAGGCGCTGGCGGCGCTGCTCTTCCTGTACCGGCACGTACTAGACCGCGAAGTGGGCGACTTGGACGGAGTAATCCGTGCCAGGCACAGTGCCAAGGTCCCGGTGGTGATGACTCGCACCGAAGTGCGGGAGGTGCTTGCTCAACTCGCGGGCGACAAGTGGCTCATCGCCTCTCTACTCTATGGCTGCGGGCTGCGACTACTGGAGTGCCTCCGGCTCCGGGTCAAGGACATCGACTTCTCCCGGGGCGAGATCACAGTGCACGATGGCAAGGGCGGGAAGGATCGTGTCACCATGTTGCCCGCGTCACTTGCCGATCCGTTGCAGCATCACCTTGTCTCGGTCAAGACGATCCACCAGGCCGATCTGGCCGACGGCTGGGGTCGCGTGCTCCTTCCTAACGCTCTTGATCGGAAGTACCCGAACGTGCCGGCCGACTGGCGCTGGCAGTGGGTCTTTCCCCAGGCCAACCGCTGGAAGAACAGCAGAACTGGGGAGGAAGGGCGGCATCATGTTCACGAGACCCTTGTTCAGCGCGCGGTGAAGGAGGCCGTAAGTCGCGCCGGTGTTGTCAAGCACGTGGGGTGCCACACCTTCCGACACTCCTTCGCTACTCATCTCCTGGACGCGGGTTACGACATCCGCACGATCCAGGAACTCCTGGGCCACAAGGACGTTCGCACCACCATGATCTACACCCATGTGCTCAACCGCGGCGGCCAGGGCGTCCGCAGCCCGCTTGACTCCCTGTAGGGCGGGCATATACAGATGGGATGAGAAGGCCGACCTCCCCCGGAGTACCGTGAGGTCCCCAATCAGAGTCGGGCTCGTGGGCCCAAATGAAGGAGGCCAGCCATGTGCGATGCTAGCACCACCGAGCAAGCGAAGGTGACCGTGGGTCTCGATCTGAGCGACCGTTGTTGTCAGATCTGTGTGCTCGACGAAGCGGGCGAGGTGACCGAGGAGGGCCGGGTGACGACCAAGCCGGAAGCCTTGCGTCGCCGCTTCTCCGGGGCGGATCCGCTACGCATCGTGATCGAGGCCGGCACCCACTCCCCCTGGGTTAGCCGTCTGCTTTCCGAACTTGGACACGACGTTGTCGTGGCCAATCCCCGCAAGCTCCGCTTCATCTACCAGAACGACTCGAAGTCAGACCGGGTGGACGCCGAGTACCTGGCCCGGGTCGGTCGTCTGGACCCGGAGCTGCTGGCCCCCCTCACCCATCGGAGAGCCGAGACCCAGTCCGACCTCGCGCTTGTGCGCAGTCGCAATGCCCTGGTCAGGGCTCGCACCCGTCTGATCAGTCATGCCCGCGGCTGCACGAAGTCCTTGGGCAGCCGCCTGCCCACCTGCGCGAGCGACGTCTTTGCCCAAAAGGCCGGGCCGTGTGTCCCCGAGGAGCTTGCTCCCGCCCTGGCTCCGGTCCTCACCGTCATCCAGAACATCTCCGATGAGATCCGCGCTCTCGATCAGAAGATCGAAGACATGGCCAAGGAGCGCTACCCAGAGACCGCGCTTCTCTCCCAGGTGCCCGGCGTGGGCACGCTTACGGCCACAGTCTATGTCCTTACCGTGGAAGATCCCGAGCGCTTCCCCAAGTGCCGCTCGGTGGGCTCGTATCTCGGCCTCAGGCCCCGGCAGGCAAGCTCCGGTTCCCTGGAGCCTCAGCTGCGCATCACCAAAGCCGGGGACGAGCACCTGCGCTGGCTCCTCGTGAGCGCCGCCCACTACATCCTCGGGCCCTTCGGCCCGGACTCGGATCTCAGGCGTTGGGGTCTTGCCTTGGCCGCGCAGGGCGGCAAGCGGGGCAAGAAGCGAGCGGTAGTGGCGGTGGCCCGCAAGCTCTCGGTGCTCCTCCTGCACCTCTGGAGGACCGGTGAGGTCTACGAGCCACTGCGCAACGTCCGGCTCCGCGGCGAGACTGCGCCCACCACCTAGGAGCGGTGAAGATGAGAGATGCCGACGGGAAGGATCGATAACCAAGGAAGACCGGCGGGTGAACCCATCGCAGGAGACCAGCAAAAAGACCAACCGCCCAGGGTGAAAGCGACTGCGCACACAGACTCGGCCGTACAGAACGACACCAACCCGGTGCCGTCCCCAAGGCCGCTATACAGATAGCAGCGCTTCCCCCCGGCCGGACCCCAACGTGCACCGGGTCCCGCCATAGGTTCCCGACAAAAAGTGCGAATGGAAGCGTGGCCGTGGTCTTGGCTCTTCGCGGCGGAAGAGGGATGATAGAAACCGAGCAGAGGAGGAAGAAGCAACCCAAGAATCGCTCTTGACACCGGCCGGCTTCTCATGGAAGTCTGCATAACCCCAAGACCGCGCGGGCGTCTTGGGTTCAGAAACCGCTCGGTATGCCGACCAGGGGGGCTGTCTTGAGAATCGCAGCCGGAGTTATGCAGACAACCTGGTGCTGCGACGGTTGAGTTGGGCAGACTGGATAAGCATTGTTAGACACAGACGCTGGGAGGCGCGCGGCGCGAATGTCGTGGATGAGCGACAGCGGCACCGAGTACAGACTGTGCTTGCTCGACACAAACGCCTTGAGCAACATCGTCGAGCATCGCGACACCTTTGGGCACGCTTTCATCGAGCGGTTTCCCCCAAGTGATTGGGCGCCATGCTGGACAATCTACAACGTCATCGAATTGCGTCGTGCCCCAGAGCATCTACGACTATACGATGCCTGGCTCGACTTCTTCTCAAGGTATCCGAGCTTCCTTCTTGAGCCATATTCGCGCATCGTGGCGGCAGAGGTGGCGGCCTATCACCACTATCCAGCTGGACCTCCGTTGCTCAACGCCTTCACTCTGGCTGGGTCCGAAGACAGGCACTTCCTGCGGCCGTTCCTAGAGAAGCTCTTTGTGCAGGACTGGATGATCGAGCTTGAGGCCGGGTGGCGCGACGATGAGAATGACACCCTCCGGGAGTGGGTCTCACGTTCGAACGACGGTCGCAAAGCTGACCAGTACGTCGCCGAGTCAGTGGTTGTTCACTTGGCCGAGAATCACCAATCTTGGACGGCGGGACTCCTGAACTCGGGTAGCACACTGGACATAAACCGATTCCCTGCGCTGCAGGCTATGCTGTATTCGCAGTTCTATCGTATTCGTGAGCCGGGGCGGGTTCATGAGGCAAGCGACGTTACGGACGTTCGGATCATGGCGGCGGCGCCCTATATGGAGGCGGTTGTCACGGAGAGGTTCCAGGCAGAGGTCTTTCGCAAGGCAAAGAGAGCGCTTTCGTCGATAGCACAGCTTGATGTCGTGAGGGTTGGTGAGTTGTGTGGCTGACGCTTCGTGTCTAACAAGTGCGTGCAACCGACACCGGCGTTGTCTGCTGCATGGAGTACCATGGCCAACGGGCGCGGCTGACGCACTAGAACGTTAGCGTTACAAGGGAGAGTGGGGTTCTGGTGGGGGGTCGAATGATCAAGCCGAAGTCGTACATCGTAGGGTTGGGTCTGTTGCTGACCTTGGGGGCGGCAGTCGACGGTTGCTCAGGGCGTTCCTCCGATCAAGTCACTTTCGAGAGCGAATACGTTTCTCTGCAACTGCCCGACTCGTTCGTCGGAGGCGATCCAGCGGATCCGAATGTGATGGCCGCGCTCAAGAAGCATGCCGAGAAGAACCCTGATTCCGAGACCCGTGCCGACCTCAAGTCGTACCTGGACGGACTAGAGAGTGACATCCGAAGGGACGAGGAGTACCACTTCGTAAGGAATGGCCCTCTTCTTCTCCTCTGGGGTGAGCCGGATAAGGACGGCTCCATGGCGGAGGTCTACGTGTCGCGCGTTCTCGTGCAGAACATACTCCCGCTGACCGACGGTGACTCCTCAATGGAAGCCCTCGTGAAGGGTTTGAACTTCTGGCCAGAGTCAGAGTGGTACATCGATAATCTCACCGCTGATGCTGCGGAGGTGTTGCTCTACCATGTCAAAGAGAGTCCCGACGACATGACGGTGCGCGAACATCATGTGTTCAAGGCCACGGCTGAGTATGTCTACGAGTTCACCTACGTCTACTACGACGAGATTTCGGCAGACCTGGACTCTGTCTTCGCCTCAAGTGCCGACACTGCTACCGTCAAGTGGCCCTACAACTCACAGAAGCAGTCTGTGGACCAGAAGGCCTACCGGCAGGATGGGGACTGCGAGTCTCTCGTCGAGAAGGCAAAGTACGCTCTAGAAAAGGCATACAAGGAACTGGGGACATGCGACCCCGGGGTGGTGACACCCAAGGTACTGAGCGAGATCGAGCCGGGTGTTGTCTTCATCGTCGTCGAGGACGCTGAAGCTGCACTTGCACCCGAAGCTGCAACCGTGCGGAATGAGGTCGCCTACTGGGGCGATGCTGGGACCTATACGGTTGGTTCGTGCTCCGAGTCTGGCAAGACGTACGGCGTATTCCATGATATGGCGGACCCTGGATGGTATCGAGTTTCCGAAGGCGGTCAGCCGGGCTCCAGGAGATATGAGATACCGACAGACAAGTAGCCGCCCGAAAGTGAGACTGAACGCTAACAAGATGGCATGAAAAGGACGCTGCGCCGACACTGTCGTTGTGAGGAGCAACGATAGGAAGGAGAAGCGCCGATGCCAACTTACTACCTGGGCCTCGATGTCCACAAGGTCCGCACCCAGTACTGTCTGATGGATCTGGGCGGTGAGATCCTATCCGAGGGCAATGTCCCCACCGAAGAAGCCGCGTCTCTGGTGTCCGAGATCGATTCTGCCGTGGTGCTGGAGGCCACAGGCAGCTGGCACGCCACCTACGACGCGCTCGTCGCCACCGGAGCCGCTGTCAAGCTGGCACACCCCGCCCGCATCAAGGCCATCGCCTCCGCTAAGGTCAAGACCGACAAGATCGACGCCCGCATCCTGGCGCATCTGTTGCGTGCTGATCTCATCCCCGAGGCCTGGGCACCTCCCACTTCAGTGCGGGAACTTAGGGACCTGGTGCGGCTTCGTTGGCGCTTCATCTCCCAGCGCACCACTGCCAAGAACCGCATCACCAACCTGCTGGCCCGCGAGAACCTGCGCTTCGCCGGCACCGATCTGTTCGGCAAGAGTGGCAGGAAGTGGCTGGAGGCGCTGGATCTGCGGGCACACACCCGGAGTCTCATCGCCTTGCTGCTCGTCTCCATCGAGGAGGCCGATGCCCACGTGGCCGTTCTCACCTCTCGACTGCATGAGCTGCTCGACCGGGACCCGGACATGGGTCTGCTCATGACCATACCCGGTGTGGGTTTCATCACCGCGGCCACGCTCTCCGCCGAGGTCGGTGACTGGAGCCGCTTCTCCTCGGCAAGGCAGGTCTCCTGCTACTTCGGCATCATCCCCTCGGTGCGGAGTTCAGGTACTGTGGCCCACTACGGACACATCACGCGGGCCGGGAGTCCTCACGCAAGGCGAGCGCTCGTCGAGGCGGCGCACACCGCCAAGAAATTGCCGGGGCCGGTCCGCCACCACTACCTCGCTCTAGTCAAGCGTCGCGGCAAGAAGGTCGCCCTCGTCGCCGCAGCCCGTGTGCTGCTGGAACTGTCCTGGACCCTCCTGCACAAGAAGGAGGTGTTTCAGGCGGCTTAAGAGGAGAGCCCGTTGCACGCGCTGGGAGCGTGTTCGACTCCCGTTAACAAGATTCGGCCTCCTCACCGCCGCATAGCCCATCTGAGCGCCTGGATAGATGAGCGCGAATGGAAGCTTGGCCCTCGAAGCCGTTGATGGTGGAAGGCGCGCGTTCGGGGACGGTAGAATCAAGAGCGTGCGAAGCTCAAGATGAAGACTTGCACTCTGAGTCCTTTTCATGGAAGTGCGTGCAACCGACATCCTTCATTGTCTATCGCATGGAGTACCATGGCCAACGGGCGCGGCTGACGCGCTAGAACGTTAGCCATACAGGGGGTTCTATTGGACCGAGCTAGGGCGGTTGATCTGTACCTTCAGTGTTGTGGCTTGCAGAATGATCTCGAACCGAAGCCCGTGGTCGCCAAGTACACGGAGTTTCTCGACGAAGCAGTTGCCCAGTTGTCGATCAATGACTTCGCAATCAACTCCAAGCAGCATCTGCGGGACATAGCCAACTTCGTCAATGAGTTCGCTTTCAACCACCAGAGGCTGCGTGCTTGGGAACGGATACTGCCTGATCTGAGCGACCAGGAACGGCTCGATGTCCTGATCGAATTCGTCGACCCAATCGTCTATCTCTGCATGGGAGCTCCCGCCGCGTTGAAGGGGCGCCTTCACTTCTCGATGAGGTCACTTCTCTCTTGGCGAACGAACATCGTGTCCCAGGCTGGACTTACTCTCCGCCGCCTGCGCACTCCACGTTTGAGGGCGCTCGTTCTCAGGCCCGGCTTTGGGATAGCTGGCCAAGATTGCGGGATTGCCTAGGGGTGCTCAACAACCATGATTTCAAGAGGCGCGTATACGAGTTCAGGGATCACTTCGAACATGGGAGTCCTCGGCTGGTAGAGTTCGGTGAGAAACTAATGGCGTGGAGAGATGCGCATGGTCGTGTTCTGGGCGTCGAACCAGCCATTTCGCTGGCGAGTGTCGTAGAGTCGCTAGGTCCGCAGCAGTCGGCCTCAGTTGCTGCCTATGATGCATACGTCGCTTTGGTGGAGGAACAGCATTCGGCGATCCTACAAGAGCCAGATCGAGGGCGACGGTATCGCGGCTGCCTATGTCGCCCAGAAGGAAGCCATCGGCCAGCAGAATGTGGCGGTGATCAAGCTCATGCAGGAGATAGCAGCCGGCAATATCCAAATCGTGCCCCAGGTCCTGGTGGGCGGCGAGGGCTCAGCGAGCGGCAACCTGTTCAATGCCTGGCTGTCTCAGATGATCTCTCAGAACGTGCCGAAGACCGAGGCAGACAAGAAGGCGGAGAAGAAGGCTGCTGGGTGATCTGAGGGCTTGTCATACCCTGAACGCCGACGGACAAGCATCGGCCAGCAGGCACTCACCGCAGCGGGGGCGCTTGGCGTCGCAGACCGCCCGGCCGTGTTCTATCAACAGGTAGGTCAGGCGGAACCAGTCTTCTCTCGGGACGATCTCCATCAGCTCGCGCTCGACCTTCTCGGAGTCGTGCGACGTGGCTAGGCCCAGTCTTTGGCTTAGGCGGTTGACGTGGGTGTCTACCGCTATGCCTGCGTCCGGGTCTGACGCGTACGCTTCGGGATGGGCGTTGCCCAGCACTACATTGGCCGTCTTGCGCGCCACTCCCGGCAGGGTCAGCAGGCCGGTCATGCTCGCGGGGATGTCTCCGCCGTAGTCGGCCAGGATCTTATGGGCGGCACCGATGATGTGCTTCGTCTTGTTTCTGAAGAAGCCTGTGGGCCTGATGTCGGCCTCGAACTCCACCGGGTCGGCACCGGCGTACGCCTCTACGGTGCGGTACTTCTTGAATAGCTTGGCGGTGACTTGGTTGACCATCTTGTCTGTACACTGGGCCGAGAGGATGACGGCCACCAGTAGTTCCCAGCCGTTGCCGAAGTCGAGCACTATCCCTGCGCTGGGGTATTCAGCCTTCAGGCGTGCGAGTATTTCCAACGCGTACGCGCGCTTGCCCGCCGACGGAGTGCTCTGGACTACCTTCTTCACCATGGTCCTCGATCGTGTTTGTACTAGGCTTGTTCGTAATACGCCTTTTTCATCATACGATATCCTTGCAGCCGTCGACTTCTGCGTGAGGGCGGTAGAATCGTCACTATGAGAGAAGCGCTGACAGCACAAGAAGCGGCCGCGGGGGCCTGCGTTCCGGCGCCGGGCGCGCGGCGGCTGGTGGTGGGCATCTCTGGGGCATCTGGGAGTGTCTTTGGCATTCGGCTGCTTGAGGTGCTCCGCGACACTCCCATCGAGACCCATCTGATTCTTAGCGAAGCCGCCCGGCGGGTAATCGCACTCGAGACCGAGCAGACCTCGGAGCAGGTGGAGGCTCTGGCGGACTATCACTACGGCTATGCGGACATCGACGCCGCCATCGCCTCGGGGTCGTTTCACACCATGGGTATGGTTGTGGCCCCCTGCTCCATCAAGAGCCTGGCGGCTGTTGCCGGCTGCCACGCCAACACACTTCTGGCGCGGGCCGCGGATGTGACTCTTAAAGAGCGGCGCAAGCTGGTGTTGGTGGTGCGCGAGACCCCGCTGCACCTCGGTCACCTGCGGTTGATGTCGGCGGTGACGGAGTACGGCGCCGTGGTGCTGCCTCCCGTCCCGGCCTTTTACCACAAGCCCCGCACCATCGCAGACCTGGTAGACCAAACGGTGGGCAAGATCCTCGATCAGTTCGGCGTGGAAAGAGGGCTTTTTGAGCGCTGGCGGGGTGTGGATGGGGTCTGAGGAGAGCGCTGAACTGCGCATCCAAGTTGCCGACTATCTGTGCGCGCACCACACGATGACCATCGCGACTGCCGGGGAGGAGGGGAACGCTCCCCATGCGGCCAGCGTTTTCTACGCCGCGGATGACGCGCTTCGCCTGGTGTTTCTGAGCAAGGCCGACAGCGTGCACGGGCTGCACATCGGAGCCGCGGCGCCGGTGGCGGTCACCGTGACAGAGCAGTACGACGACTGGGAGAAGATCCAGGGTGTGCAGCTCTGGGGCAAAGCTCACTTGCTGACGGGGACGGCCAGGGCGGGGGCCTTCATGGTCTACCTGAGGCGCTTTCCCTTTGTGCGCGACCTGCTCCGCCACCCGCGGCACGCTGAGACCCTTCGGCACATCGGGGTGTACCGGGTGGAGCCGGAGCGGGCGGCATTCACCGACAACTCGGCCGGCGTCTTCGGTCGTAAGATGCTCGATCTGATGGGAGAATGATCGTTCGTGGAAGTGAGACAGTTCGACAGACGTAGCCTCGGACAGCGGCGGCGGGAGCGCCGCCGTCGCGTTGTTATGCGGTGGCTCGTTCTCCTGGCCTGTGTTGTTATCGTCCTGCTGGTCGTCCTTATTGCCGGGCGTAGCTGCGGAGATGGTGCGGGCGGAGGCGGTCAGTCCGGAAACACCACCGAGTTCACCACCACCACTCTCCCCGCCGTCAACATGACGGTGGCCCCCGCCGCCGACACCACCCCGGCGGCTTTTGACCTAAGCACCGGCACGTATGTAAACGGGGAGAAGGTAACCTCCTACACCCGGCCCGACCCCATCGACTTCGGAGCGGGCGAGGACTACACCAGCCTAGAAGGTGTCATCACCTTCAGGGGCAACAACTACCGAGAAGGCGCCAGCTACGGCACCCCCAATGTCACCTTGGGCAAACTGACCCTGGAGTGGAGCATCCCTTCAGGCAGCATAACCAAGGGCGGAGGAACCGGCTCCTGGACCGGCTCGGGCTGGACCGGGCAACCACTCATCGTCAAATGGCCCGAGGCCACCAAGCAGATCATGAACCTGAAGGATGCCAAGAAGGCCGACCCGAACCTCGTCGAGGTGATCTACCCTTGTCTAGACGGCCGCATCTACTTTCTGGATCTGGCCGACGGCAGCGCCACCCGCCCCGTCCTTGAAAGCGGCGGCGGCCCCTTCAAGGGCACCGGCAGCATTTATCCCGACGGCACCCCCATGCTCTTTGTGGGTCACGGAGATGACTCTCCGAACAAAGAAGTGGTGCGGGCCCGCCTCTATAGCCTCATCGATCAGAAGCTCCTCTACAGCTTCGGCAAGAAACCCGATGCCCTGTCGTTCAGGGCTTGGCACGCTTATGACTCAAGCGCCCTATTTGACGTGGGATCGGACACTTTGATCGAGCCGGGCGAGAACGGCGTCCTCTACACCATCAAACTCAATACCAAGTACGACCCCGTCGCCGGCACCTTATCCGTAGACCCCGAGGAGCCCGTTAAACTGCGCTATACCGCTCCCAACTACAGCGTGAGCGGCGATAACTCCCCCGACCACCGCTGGTGGGGCATGGAAGACTCCGCTGTCATCTGGCGCAACTACCTCTATGTCAGCGATAACGGTGGCAAGCTCATGTGCTTCGATCTGAACACCATGAAGATGATCTGGGCCCAAGACGTGCTCGACGACACCAACTCCACGCCCATATTTGAAGAATCTCGGGAAGACGGCACCTGCTACATCTACATCTCCACCTCGCTGCACATCACCGCCACAGGTAACTCGTCGCGCACGGGCGGCATCCCTATCTGGAAGATAGACGCGGCCACCGGTGAGATCGTGTGGCAGACGCCCGACTACCCCTGCTACACCATAAGCGGCGTTTCCGGAGGGGTGGAGGCCACCCCAGTCTTGGGTAAGAACGATATCTCCAATCTGGTGATCTACCCCATCGCCCGCACACCGGGCGCCAACTCCGGGATCCTGGTGGCCCTTGACAAGGCGACCGGAGAAGAGGTCTGGAAGATGCCCATGACCAACTACGCCTGGAGTTCACCGATTGCCATCTACACGCCGGCGGGCAAGAGTTACATAGTGCAGTGTGACTCGGTGGGCACCATGTTCCTAATCGAAGGCACCACCGGAACCATAGTAGACACGCTTGATCTAGGGACCAACGTCGAGGCTTCCCCCGCTGCCTACGGCAACATGATCGTGGTGGGTACTCGGGGCGAGAAGATCTGCGGAGTGAGCATCAAGTAGGGCCGGGCTGCGGGTGGCGCGACCTCCCCGTGCTCCTCATGAGGTGACCTCCTCCGGCCGATAGTCCTCCCGTAGGGTTCTCGCTTTCGAGTGCGAGAGAGTCTCTCGCGTAGGCGGCTCATGGCTACTCCCCATACATGCGAATGCCCCGGCTGTGGTGCGACCGTCGGCTTACCGGATAGCTGCTTTGCCGGTGGTTCTCCGTGCGAGGCCGAACGCCTTGGCCAAGTGGCTAGGGCCGTGTGCGGCTGCTGGACGGCGGAGCTGCCCGAGGGTGTATTCCATCGCCTCTTGAGTGCCGTGACGGCCAGCGCGGGCAGTCACTGTCTCCCCAAGAATCGAGCCGGGCGGACTGCTTTCTAGAGCGATCCCCAAGGTCGGCTGTTGGCCACGTCGCTCGCGGTCAGCCAGCCACGCCTGGCCTCCTGCACCCCGTAGCGAAGATTGTCGAAGTCGGACGGGCTGTGCGCGTCGCTGCTTATGACCAGTTTCGCGCCCAAGGCGGCCGCGCGGCGCGCCGCCTGCGCCGTCAGGTCCAACCGGTCCGGCGATCCGTTGATCTCCAGATAGGTGCCTGTTTCGGCCGCCACGCGAGCCAACATCTCGAGGTCCACTTGATAGGGTTCACGTCGTCCCAAGAGGCGGCCGGTAGGGTGGCCGAGGGAACGCACGTGCGGGTTGCGCATGGCGCCGGTGAGCCGTTCCATAATCTTGGCCTGCGGTTGTGCGAACCCGGAATGGATGCTGGCGGTGACGAAGTCTAGGCGGGCCAGGCTGTCGTCGGGCAGGTCGAGCCGCCCGTCGGCGAGGATGTCCACCTCGATGCCGGCCAGAAGCCGGATGCCTTCCAGCCGGCTATCCAGTTCTCTGATTGCCTCGATCTGCGCCAGCAGGCGCTCGGGACCAAGGCCCCCGGTCATGCCCAGCGACTGGGAATGGTCACAGAAGCAGAGGTAGTCCAGACCCCTCTCCCGGGCCGCAAGGGCCATCTCTTCCAAGGTGGCGCGGCCGTCGGTCCAATCGGAGTGCACGTGCAGGTCACCGCGCAAATCGGGGAGAGACACCAAGTCAGGGAGCGATCCTTCCTCGGCCGCCTGGATCTCCCCCTGGTCCTCCCGCAACTCCGGGGGGATGTAGCGCAGACCCACCTGCGCATACACCTCCTCTTCGGTGGCGCAGGTGACCTGCCTTCCGGTCTCTAGGTGCTCGACGTGGTACTCGCTGATCTTGCAGCCGCGGCGCTGGGCGTGGCCGCGCAGGGCCACGTTGTGGGCGGCGCTGCCCGTATAGTGTTGCAGAAGGTTTCCGTACGACTCGGCGGGGACGATGCGGAAGTCGACCTCGAGGCCGGTGTGGGTCTTGGCCGCCAGCTTGGTGTCTCCACGCTCATCGATTTGGGCCACTTCAGGCAGGGAGGCGAAGAAGTCCATGACCGCCGCCGGACTGGACGAGGCGGCTACCAAGTCGATGTCTCCCGTCGTGGCGCGCAGACGGCGCAGGCTGCCGGCATAGTCGGCGGCTGAGACCGCGGGCAGGGTGCGCAGCGCATCCACCAGATGGGAAGCCTGGGGCTCCACCGTGGAACGGAGGCGGCGGATCTCCTCTCCGTTGGCAGCTGCCGCCTTGTGAGCCTCCAAGGCGCGGAGCAGCTTGGCCTCTGTTCTATCGCCCATGCCGGGGATCTCGCGGATGTGACCCTCGCGGCAGGCCCGCTCCAGACCGCGCAGATCGACTACTCCCGCGGACTTCCAGACTAGGCGCGCCCTCTTGGCCCCCATGCCGGGCATACGCATGATGGCGAGCAATCCCTCGGGATAGCGCTCCCGCAGTTGCTCCAAGAAGGCCATCTTGCCGGTAGCGATGTACTCCAGGACTTTGGCCTCGATGGCCTCGCCCACACCCGGTAACGCTCGGAGTTCGCTTCGGACCGCCATCTCGGCGATCGACAGCGGGTGGTCGGCGAAGAGGGTGGCGGCTTTCTCGTAGGCGATCACCCGGTAGATGGACTCGCCCTCCAGGGCCAAGTAGCCGGCCACGTCGGCGAAGAGGGAGGCCAACTCGCCGTTGGTGGGCATGTGCGTAGCCTCAGCGGCCATGGATGAGATAGCACCTGTGGATACGGGGATTGCGCGCGAAGTCCGGGGGGATGGTCTGCGCGCTGATGTCGCTGATCGCGAATTGCTCGGACAGCTCTGGGTCGAGCTTGAAGCGGCGAGAGTTGGTGGAGAACAGGAGGGCGCCGCCTGGGGAGAGCAGGTGGACGGCGGGCCGGATGAGAGCGGCGTGATCGCGCTGGATGTCAAGAGTGTCGGTCATGCTCTTGGAGTTGGAAAAGGTGGGGGCGTCCAGAAAGATGAGGCCGTAGTCGTGGGGCGCACCCGGGGTGCCACCGGTCTTCCGGGTAGCGGTCGCCTCCAGCCACTCCACACAATCCGCCCGCACGTAGCTGTGCTCGGGCCCGGAGAACCCGTTGAGGGTCATGTTGCGTCGAGCCCATTCCAGGTAGGTGGACGACAAGTCGAGCGTGGTGGTTTCGGTCGCCCCTCCGGCGGCAGCGTAGACCGAAGCGGAGCCGGTGTAGGCAAAAAGATTGAGAAACCGCCGCCCCGAGGCCATCTCACGGATGAGGTTCCGGGTGATGCGATGATCGAGGAACAGCCCGGTGTCGAGGTAGTCGGTCAAGTTCACAAGGAAACGTAGGTCGTTCTCTTGGACCTCGACGAGGTGGCCGTCGTCGCCCAGCTTCTGGTACTGCTCGGGGCCTCTCTGCGGTCTCCGTATTTTCGTCACCACGTGGGAGGCTGGGACTCCCAGCACCCCGGGAACGGCAGCCACCGCCTGCTTCAACCTGCGCCGGGCTCGTACGGGGTCCACTGTATCGGGGGGCGAATACTCCTGAACGTGCACCCAATCCCCGTAGAGATCGACGGCCACCGCATATTCCGGCAGGTCGGCATCGTAGACGCGGTAGCACTGGATGTTCTCGCGGGTTGCCCACGACCGCAGATGCTTGAGGTTCTTGCGGAGACGGTTGGCGAACATCTGCGCGCCCTCTCCGAGTGCCGTGTCGGCGCCGGTGTGCGGACCGGCTGCCTGGCCGTCGCCGCCATGGACGTCACCTATATGGAAGAGCAGCAGTTTGCACTCCAGCGGGCCGTTGTAGAGAACGTTGACCCGGTGGGCTCGTAGCCCCAAGTGAGCTCCCAAGTCCGGATTGCCGGTGAAGATAGCGGCTTCCCACCCCGAGAAGTGCTCCTTGAGCTTCTGGCCCAGGGTCTCGTAGGTCTCCACCAACGCCAGCGCGTCTCCGAGCCGTTTGCCGTAGGGCGGGTTGGTCACCATAAGGCCCGGGATGCCCGTCGGGGCTGCGCGTACCTGGCCGTCCGTCCGGACGAGACCGGTGAGCCCGGACAGCCCGCGTTTCCCCAGCAATATGCGGCCCGCGAGCCCCGCCCTGCGGGCGTTGGCGCGGGCCGTCAGCACGGCCTTGTTATCCACATCGAATCCCAAGATGGGGGGCAGGGTTTTCAGTCCTTGGACGCGTCGCTCCTGGGCCTCTCGTATAAGGTCGGTCCATTCCGCGGGCTCAAAACCTCTCCACCCCAAGAAGCCGAAGTACTCCCTCAGCAGACCCGGAGCGATGTCGGCGGCCATGAAGGCGCCTTCAACCAACAGAGTGCCCGAGCCGCACATGGGGTCTATCAGAGTCCCGCCCGCCCCGGCGACGCCCGGCCATCCTGCGCGCAGCAGGATGGCCGCGGCCAGGTTCTCTTTGAGGGGGGCGTCTCCCCCCTCCATGCGATATCCGCGCCTGTGCAGGCTGTCGCCGGAGAGGTCGAGGCTGACGACCACCCCGGCTGGGGCGATGTGAAGGTTGATACGGATGTCCGGCCGGGCCAGGTCGACTCCGGGACGGCTTCCGGTCTTCTCGCGGAAGCGGTCGACCACGGCGTCTTTGACCCGCTGTTCGACGAAATGGGTGTTGATCTGAGCGAAAGGACCCCGGCTGACGGCCGAGGTCACCTCCACGGCCAGAGTGCCGCTGACCGACATATGGTCTTCCCAGGGGAGTTCGAGCACAGCGGCGTAGAGGTCGTCGGGCTCTTCGGCCGCAAACGAGGTGAGGCGGAGGAGCACCCGGCCCGCCACTCGCGACCACAGGCACACCCGGTAGGCCAGCGCGAGCGATCCGGTGAAGGCGGCCCCGCCTCTGGTCTCGGTGGCGTCGGTGGCGCCCAGCGAGCGTAGTTCGTCCAGCAAGAGCCCTTCTGTGTTGCGCAGACAGGTGACGAAGAAGGCGTGATTGTTAAAGGAAGTGAGTGGCATGATGCCGCAGAGTATAGACGGAGGGGCGGGGCGTGATCGCCCCGCCCCTCCGTCGGTGCTCGCTTCGTGAGTGGGCGCCGCGGTTCTAGGATTTCTCGGCGGCCGGTAGCTCCGAGGTGCAGGCTGGGCAGCGGGTCGCCGCCAGCGGGATGGATGTGGTGCAGAACGGGCAGTTCCTGGTGGTCGTCGCCTTCGGCTTTGAGACCTTCGCGTAAGCCTTGATGACGAAGAACAGCACGAGGGCCACGATGAGGAAGGTCAGTATGGCGTTGACGAAAACGCCGTAGTTGATGGTAACAGCGCCTGCCGCCTGCGCGTCGGCGAGCGTGGCGTACGATCCACCCGGGACGCCGTCCTTGATCACCGCGAAGAGATTCGAGAAGTCGACCCCGCCAAGCCCCAAGCCCACCGCGGGCATGATCATGTCGTTCACAAGTGACGTGACCACGGTGGCGAACGTGACCCCCATGATGAAGGCCACGGCCAGTTGGACTAGGTTGCCTTTGTCGATAAACGCCCTAAAGTCTTTCAGCATGTCCGCTCTCCTTGTCCTCGGTCGACAGTATCGGGCACTTCGTGCTAGCCCCAGGCCCCGGTCAGCGGCCCGGAGGCATCCTTCCAGTAGGGCATCCACACCAGGCCCAGGGCGTCCACCGTGATGTCACTCTTGCGGGGCCGCATTAGCAGTTTCTCCAGAGCCTCGGTCTTGGGATCCAGACCGGATTGGAGGGCAGCGATCTGCTCCTGCAGCTCGGTGTCCAGGTCGGCGAGTTTCTGCTTGACGGCGGTGAGGTTCTCATCGGCCCGCTTGACGTCGCCGCCCTCGTCGATGCTGCGACCCACGTCGCGCATGGTGGTGGTTGCTCGGCCCAGGGTACCGGTGCTGAGTTTCTTGCGCCCCCCCAGAGCGCTGAGGACGGTGGCGCCAAAGGAGATGGCTGTCTGCAGCTTGCGGCCGCGAGACTGTTCGGCCTCGCGGGCCTTCGCCTGTTCGGCTCTGAACACCTGCTGCTCCACCGTGGCCTTCTTGGCGTCGTAGCGTTTCTGCAATGCGTCGACTTGCGCCCTCTTCTTGTCGTCGGCGGCGGCTTGGAGCCGGCCGCGGAAGTCGTCCTCGCTCTCTCCGGGGTTGGAGGTCGCCTTGAAGGTGGCGCTCTTGAACACCTCCATGGTCTGGGTGCGGAAGGCCCAGTCGGAGAAGTCACCCATCCAAGAGCGATACGACGATACCTTGGTCATGACCGCGGGCAGGGGGAGCATGGCGGCGCCGGCGTAGGGCCGGCGGTCCAGCTCTTCTAGAGACGGCTCGAGAGCAGTGGCCTTCTCCCAGTCGATGGCGAGAGCGCTCTCGGGAGCCGATGCGATGCGGCGGATCCGGTTAGAAGTGCCGGCTCCACTTCCCCTGCTGACAAATGCGACGGTCGCTGCCGCTAGGACCCCGGCTTGATAGACGAGCTGCCCACCTGGGGGAGTCGTACCCCGCACCGGCAGGTAGTACTGGGGTATATCGGCCGGGATGGTGGCGGGGCCGCCGGCTCCGGCAGCCGCGGTGGCCGCGACTGCGCCGGGCAGAGGCCCAGCGAGGATGGTGGCGGGCGGTTGAACCTCCGCGGCCGCCCGCCCGGCCGCCCGCTCGGCCTCCTGCTTCTCGATGCGCGGCCGGCGTGGGTCCATGAGGGTCTTGATCTGCGTGCGGGTGGCCGGCCCAGCCAGGTACGACATGGTCCAGCGGGTTTGGAAGGTCACCGGGGCGTTCTCGTGCACGTTGTACATGAGGAACACCCGCTTGCCCAGCCCGGCCAGCGTCTCCTCCATCTTGCCACGGTCGAACTTGCCTTCTGTGCCGGCGGCCACGCCCTCCAGCCCCTCGAGTAGACGGTCTTTGTCGCGCTCGGTCTGCAGTCGGCCGATGAACCAGGTGCCGGCGTTGGCCAGACCTTTGTAGTCGAGATCCACCGGGTTCTGAGTGGCCAAGAGCACTCCCACCCCGAAGGCTCTGGCCTGCTTGAGCAGAGTAAGGAGTGGCTTCTTGGACGGGGGTTCGGCGACAGGCGGGAAGAAGCCGAAGATCTCGTCCATGTATATGATGGCTCTCAGGCCGCCTGTGCCGGGCTGCGACCGCACCCAGCCCAACACCTCGTTGAGCAGGAGCGACACGAAGAACATGCGCTCGGCGTCGGAGAGATGGGCGATGGAGAAGATGGAGACCCGAGGCCTGCCGTCAGCGGCATGCAGCATGTTCTGGATGTCCAGGGCGTCGCCCTCGAGCCAGGTCTGGAATGTGGGAGCTGCCAGCAGGTTGTTTATGAGCATGGCCAGCTGGTTTCGCTCCTTGGACGGGTAGAACGATTCCAGGTCGACCACTCCCACCGTCGCGAAGGGCGGATTCTGGATCTGCGGGATGAGCGCCGCCAGGTCCAGGTCCCGACCGGCCGACCAGGCGGTGTTGAAGAGTCTCGACAGCAGGATGTGCTCCCGGCTTTGCACCGGATCGGCGGCTATGCCCACCAGTCCCAAGAGACTCGTGGCGGCGGTGCTTATGCGGTCGCGAAACGCTTCCTCGTCGTCACGAACGGACTGGGTCGGTGCGGCGAACGATTTGAGGATGCTCACGGGGAGCCCAGCGGTGGACCCGGGGGTGTAGATGGTGAAGTCGGCAGCGTCCTTCAGACGCTTGATCCGCTCGGGTTCGATATCCCAATCGGCCAGACCTTGCTTCCAGGTCTCCGCCTGTTCCTTGGCGAAGCCGTCCAAGGACACACCCTTCTTGTTGGCCTCGTCTTCGCTCACCCAGGGGCGGAACTCCTGGGCACTAAGGTCGGGGAAGGTAAGCAGGAGGTTGGCCAGATCGCCCTTGGGGTCTATGACGATAGCCGGGATCCCGTCGAGAGCGGCTTCTTCGAGCAGGCCCACGCAGAGCCCTGTCTTTCCGCTGCCGGTCATACCTACGCACATGCCGTGGGTGACGAGGTCTGTGGAGTCGTAGAGGAGGGGGTCGCCGGCCTTCTTGGTGGACAGGTCGTACCTGCGGCCCAGGTAGAAGGAACCCAGCTTGTCGTAGTCATTCATATGAGAAAGCTCCTCCCGGCTATGGGGTACCCGTCATGTTCCACAATATGCATGCTCGCGCAGAAACTCAAACTCTCCACGACCCGGTGGACTGGGGTTACATCGTCGCCGCGCGTGGGTAGTAACCAAGCACACGCCCGGCGACCCCAGGCCGCACCGCCGAAGGACCGAAAGGGGAAAAGATGGCCGACAAGAAGGTCGAACGCCCCGGTAGAGAACGCCCTCGCACTCCCACTCAGAAGATGCAAGCCGCACTCTCGGAGTCAGGCACCATGAGCATGGCCGACACCGCGCACGACAAGGCGAAGTCCGCCTTGGTAGACAAGTTCCGCGACCGTGAGCAGCGGTGGCGCACAGAGCAGGCGCTACGCGACCGGGAGGTCGTGCAAAGTGGGGAGCATGTCGCCGAGCACGGTACCGAGGACACGGTGGAGGTGGGTGAGACGGCAAAAGCTGAGGGCCCGGGCGAGGGTGGTACATCGTGATAGATAGCGTTGTGGCGGCCGGCGACAAGTTGAAGGCGCTGGCCGGGGCCAAGTCGGCGGGAGGGATGTTCCTATCGGTCACTCTCTCCACCAGCCGTCTGGACGACTGGCGGCAGGTCGCTCCGGCCTTTCTCCATAGTGAGTTCAACCGGTCCACCAAGGAGCGCGGTATTTCCAAGGAGAAGAAGCGCCTGCTCCAGGCCGACCTCGACTACGTGCTCGAAGTGCTTGAGTATGACGTGACCCCGAGGACCCAGGGGCTGGCGGTGTTTGTCGATGGGGAAGGGGATTTTCGCGAGCGCATCGAGTTGCCGCTGCGGCTGGTGAACCGGCTGGTTCTCGAGCCTTCTCCTCATATCCGGCCGGTTGCCCACGCCCTCGCACTACTAGAGCCTTTCCTGATCGCCAGGGTAAGTCGCGACGAGTCCAGCCTCTTCGTCGTAGACGAATGGGGGGTCGTCAGTGAGGCTGACCTCTCCGGTCCCTGGCTAAGGAGTAGCGATCGTGAGACTGGTGAGGTCTCCATCAAGGAGTACTACGCTGCTGCTCGCCAAGAGGCTTTGGTGGAACTGCATTTCAAGGAGGTGGGCACGGCATTAGCCAGGCTCCTGGAGACATCGGGAGCCCCCAGGGTCGTACTGTGCGCGCAGCACGACATCGCCAGCGGGTTTCGACGGGCTCTGCCGGCCGCGATAGCGGCCAAAGTGGTGGCGGAGATGCCCCTCGACGCGGCGGCTTCAAACAGCCAGATGGTGGTGAGCGCGCGCGCCGCCGTGGAGCGGGCCCGCCATGAGGAGATGGCGGCGCTCGTGGGCCGCATCAATGAAGGATTAGGCGGCGGTGGGCGCGGCGTCTCCGGTTTCGAAGACGTGTTGGGGGCTGTCGGGCGCGGACAGTTGCAGACTCTTTTGGTCGATCGCAACTTCCGCTTGCCGGGATGGCGCTGTGGCCTGTGTGACTGGACCGGCCTGTCCGCGGTGGAAAGCTGCCCCGTCTGCGGCGGCGAGCCGGTGCCGGTGTCTGACGTGATAGGGGAAATAGTGCGGCTCGCCATCCTACAGACCGGCCAGGTGAAGGTAGGCGAGAACATTCCGGCACTGGGCGAGTTGGGAGGCGTAGCGGGTCTGCTGCGTTACGCGTAAAATCTGCCGAATGACAGGCAGGGCAGCCAACATTATATTGGGGGCGTTGCGCCCCCACTGCGTGGGGCCGCTTAACGCTCGGCAGAGTGGGCCGCATTGGTGACCGCGGCCGTGATAGTGTCTGTGGTAGCCGTGCTCCTGGGCGGGCCATTCCGAGCGGAGAAGGAGGTCGAGTATCGCTAACCTTCCTCCGGCTGATCTCGTTCCGTCACTCTGCGAGGACTGCGGCGCGGCTCTTCAGGGGGGCGATGAGGCCGCCCTCTTTTTCTGCGCGGCCTGCGGTCTCGCGTATGAGCCGGGCGAGGAAGGTCTCGCGTCGTTCTCCCCACTCACCGCCGCGGTGACCACAGAGCTGGCTGCAGCCGGACCGCTGCAGTATCTGGCGGTATGGCGTCTGGCCGTGTCCATATCAGCGGCGGCGGACAGCGCCTGGGAAGGTATCAGCAAGGTCGTCGCTCCACGGTCCCCCTATCTGTATGTCCCGGCTTTCAGCCTGGTGCGGCCGGTGGTCCAGCGGCTGGGCATGAGGTTGACCGAGACGCAGCCGGATCTCAAGCTGGCTCTGGGAACGCCAGAACATGTCGCCCGGAGACCTGCCCTGTTCGAGGTAGCCACACCTTTGGGTCGCGTCCCGGCTCGCGGCGGCGGTCCACTCAGCTCGACCATCAACCCAGATGGGAACGTCCCGGATTCCGGGATTATCTCTCCGGTGGTGGCGGGAAGGGATGATGCGCGGGTCTTTGCGCACTTTGTCTACCGCGCCGTTGAGTCACACGATACCCGCGACCTGCGCTCCGTGGACGATGAGCTGCAGACGGTGGGCGAGGAGCTGATCCTGATGCCGGCAGTGTGGGATCCACGGTACATCTATGAGTCCAATTGGAGATTGTTGCTGCGCGAGTTCGACGGTCTGGTAGCGTAGAGCGCGACGCATCCACTAGGGTGGCGCGGTCAAAAGGGGAAAGGGGAGATCATGGCCGGTATCGACGAACGGGTGGAAGAGAGCAAGAATTGGTGGGAGCGGTTTGTTGGGAAGGTCCCCGGCATCCGTGGCTATAAGCAGAAGGAGACCCGGCGCGAGACCGACAAGATCCAGCGGGTGTATGTGGCCGAGAGGCTTGACACCTGTCTCAGCAAACTCGACGATGTCAAGCTCGACCTGGTGAAGGCGGGCAACCTGGATGCGCTGGGGGAAATCGACGTGGTCATGCGCAGGCTACGCACCGCCGCGGACAGGGTGAGGTTCGCCGACTACGGCTACGCGGGCATGTTCGACCCTGTCAAGGTGGGAGTGGAGAAGCTCGATGAGCTGTACGCTTTCGACAGGTCGCTGGAGACCGACGCCGGCAGCATCGTCGAGTTGTCCGCTGCTCTTTCCGCGTCAAGCCCATCTCTCGGTGCCGACGTCGGCCTGCTGGGCGAACGCATCGAAGCCTTGGACGCTCGGTTCTCCGAGCGCGAACATCTCATCACCGGAGCCGGGAGGTAACCGATGGCCCTCATGAACCTCATCGAATATGTTGACGAAGAAAACGGGGAGATGGTCCACCGCATCCCCGAGCAGGGCTCGGGCGAGTTCAAGATCGGCTCGCAATTGATCGTGCGCGAGAGCCAGTGGTCTATCTTCTTCCGCGACGGCAAGGCCTACGACGTCTTCGAGCCGGGCAGGCACACACTCACTACGCTCAACATCCCCCTGCTGACAGCCATCATCTCGGCGCCCTTATACGGCGATTCGCCCTTCCGAGCTGAGGCCTACTTCGTCAGCCGGCGGACCTTCACCGATCTGAAATGGGGCACCACCGAGCCCATCCTCTTCCGCGACACTGAGTTCAAGATGATCCGGCTGCGCTCAAACGGGATCTTTACCTTCCAGATCACCGATCCCAAGCTCTTCGTGGTCAAGATAGTTGGCACCCGGGGCATCTACACCAACACTCAGATAGAGGACTTTCTCCGGGGTGTCATCGTGGGCCGTTTGGCCGACATCCTGGGGGAGAGCCTAGAGTCGGTACTCGACCTCCCGCGCTACTTCGACGAGTTGGGCGCCGGTCTCAAGGCTCGCATCAAGGATGACTTCGCCCAGTACGGCTTGGCGATAGTGGACTTCATCATCAACGCCATTTCGCCGCCTGAAGATGTACAGAAGCGCATCGACGAGCGCTCGGGCATGGAAGCCGTGGGCGGTATGGACCGCTACTTCCAGTACAAGGCTGCGCAGGCCATCGGAGATCTCGCCAGAGGTGGCGGAGGCTCAGTGGGCGGCGGAGGCGAAGGAGGCAGTGGCACCGACATCGGTTCGGCCGCGACCGCGGGACTGGGATTGGGTGCCGGCGCTGGTCTGGGCATGATGATCCCGGGCATGCTGCAACAGGCCATGGCCGGCGGGACGCAGCCCAAGGTCCGCTGCCCCAACTGCAAGGCCGACATCCCCTTCGGTAGCGCGTTTTGCCCGCAGTGCGGCACGAACTTGGCTGCCACCGAGAGCTGCCCCAACTGCAAGGCCACTCTGCCCGCCGGTTCGAAGTTCTGCGCCAGTTGCGGGCAGGCTATGGGCGCCCCGCCGGCGCCGGCCGCCGGTCCCGCCGCCGCGGCCCCTGAGGCAGGCGACACAGACGCAAAGGACAAGAAGAAATGACGGTTCGCGGACATCAGCGTCGCCTGTGCAGCCTTGGGCTTTTGGTGGTCGCCTGCGCACTGGCAGTGTTGCTCATCGGGCCGACGGCGCAGGCACAGGCGAAGGACTGGCGCATCTCCAGCATCGATGAAGTGCTCAATGTGCAGGAGGACGGCGACGTCCTGGTCGACGAGACCGTTACCTTCCTCTTCGAGGGCAACTACCATTTCGTGTCGATGGGTGTTCCGACGGCGAACTACTTGGGCATCGCCGATATCGAGGTTCGGGATGCCGGCGGTACTGTCTTACCCGAGGGTGATGCTCCCGGCACGTACAGTCTCTTTACAGAAGGCGATACCCAGTACATCCAGGTGAACTTCGACCTCACCGATACTGCCGGCACCTGGGTCTTCCACTATCGGGCCAAGAAGGTGGTGCAGTTCGGGGAGCAGCAGGATGGGCTGGTTTGGTACGTCTTCGACGCCGAGACGCCGGTGCCTATCGACCAAGTGAAGCTCACGGTGAAGCTGCCGGGTTCAGTGCCATCCGACCAGATGACGCCCGCGGCCCAGGTTGAATACGGCGTCCAGTGGACTCCCTCCTTCCCGGCGGCGTCCACCACGGTCTATGAGGCTTCAGGTTTCGCTCCCTACTCCTATTTTTGGACCAGCACCGGGTTCCCTACGGGGGTCGTCAAGAACGTCTGGACAGTGCGGCGGGTCTTCAACTACATCATCCCCAAGGTTGGATTCGCTCTGCCGATCTTGGCGTTTCTGATCATGTTTCTGATCTGGTTCAAGCGCGGGCGCGACCAACCGGGCGCGGTCTATGCCAAGTATGTGAGCGAACCACCTTCTGACTTGTCACCTGCCCTGGTGGGGGCGCTCATCGATGAGAGGGTGGACACCAAGGAGGTGATCGCCACCATCGTCGACCTGGCGAAACGGGGCTATCTGGAGATGGTGGACGAGCGGGAGGGCAAGGCTTTCAAGAAGCCGCTTACCACTTTCAAGCGGAAGAAGTCCTTCGACGACTTGGGCGGATTCGAGAAGAAGACGGCGGAGTCGCTTTTCGAGCTAGGTTCGGCCGATGAAGTGACCACGGCTCAGCTTAAGAACCACTTCTTCAGCAAGGTCCCTCCCATCGTGAGTCAGATCTACAACGCGGTGGCTTCGGAGGGACTGTTCTACAAGAACCCCAAGAAGGCGCGTTCGCGTTGGGTGGGGTATGGGTTCCTGGTCGGTGCGGTCTTGGCCGTACTGACGTTCGTGCTTAGCGGTGCCGAAATCAACGGTTGGGGCTTGTTCTTAGCGGGCTCGATCGTGTCCACCCTCGTTGTATGGGGGTTTGCGGGCTACATGCCCCAACGCACTCCCAAGGGCGCGCAGGAGCAGAAGAAGTGGCAGGCCTTCCGAAACTACCTGGAGGACCTCGGTCGCTTCACCGACATGGACACGGCCAAAGAGAAGTACGAGAAGTACCTGCCCTATGCCATCGCCTTCGGGGTGGAGAAGCAGTGGACCCGGCGCTTTGAGGATGTCACCGTGCCCGCGCCCCAGTGGTATCACCCGCCCGTGATCATATATGGCTTGCCTCACACCGGGCCGATCGGAGGCGGCATCGGAGGCGGTGCGGCCGGCGGTGGCGTCGGCGGCGGTTTTAGCCTGGACACCCTGTCCGACAGTCTGTTCACCAGCCTCGGCAATATCTCCAACGTGCTCACTTCGGCTCCCTCGAGCAGTAGTTCGGGCAAGGGGAGCGCGTTCGGCGGCGGTGGCTTTGGCGGCGGCGGCGGCTTCAGCGGTGGCTTCGGCGGCGGTGGCGGCGGAGGAGGATTCCGGGCCGGCTAGAGAGCTTGTGATGCGACGCCGGTGCCCGGCCCAGCGGGCCGGGCACCGGCTGTGACCTAGGTAACCAGGAGGTAGTCATGCGGACGCGGATAATGGGGATCGTGATGCTCGTGGTCAGTCTGGGCGTCGCGGCCTGGCTGGCCGCCGGCGTTGCCGAGGCGGTGCGCCAAGATCGGAGCATCACCGGGCATATCCTGGGGTTCGTACTCTTCTCGCTACCCTTTCTGGCCGTGGGCCTGTATCTGCTCTTGACCTCGCGAGGCGAGATCAAGGACGAGACCAAGGCCGACAAGCAGCGGACCATCCTGAACGCGGTCATGACCCGTGGACGCGTGAGTGTGGCCGACATGGCCATCGAGTGCAACGTGAACCGCGAGCAGGTGAAGCAACTCATCTACGACATCATCGGCAAGGACTTGTTTCGCGGGTATGTCAACTGGGAGCGCGGAGAGTTGGTGTCGGCCGAGGCCGCTCAGATCAAGGACCACAGCTGTCCCAATTGTGGCGGCAAGGTGGAGCTGGCCGGCAAGGGTCTGGTGAAATGCCCCTACTGCGGCACTGAGACCTACCTCTCGGCTCCTACCGCTTCCGAGAAGCCGTCGTCACCCCGGGTGGATCCGCCGGGCCCTCCGGCCGCCGCGTCAGAGCCGCCGCAGGCGCCGGCCGCCGCGACGACGCCAGCGCCGGCTCCCACTGCCGCGGCAAGCCCTGCCCCCGGGGGCCCAGAGGCCGCATCGCCACCCTCCGGCGACGGGACCTCTAAGTGATGACCCCGTACCTCCGAGCACGGATCAAACTATGCGCTTGATGTACAAGTTGTGGCTCGACTACCGGGGTAGGGCCTTCGGCGACGGCCCTGCCCGGCTTCTTGGGGGCGTGCAGGAGTGGGGCTCGTTGCGCAAGGCCGCCCAGGAACTGGGCATGTCCTACAATAAGGCGTGGCGTATCCTCCATGCGGCCGAAGAACGCCTGGGTTTTGCCCTGCTTGACCGCAGCGTAGGTGGCAGTCTGGGCGGAGGCTCCAATCTCACCCCCGAAGCCCAGGACCTGATGTCCCGGTATCGCGCCGTGGCGGTGGAAGCGGAAGAGGCCTTGGAGGTTGTCTTTCAGCGGCATTTCGCCGACTGGAAAGATCCTGAGACGACCACACTCCCGGGGGGCTCTGCTACCGAGAGCTAGCTTTCAGCCTGTCGCGCCGTCGCGCGGGTAGTCGATTTCGCGTTATACTCTTGTCCCTATAACGGGCAGAGGAGCGCGGGTAAGGCATGGCCGGCAGGCGGATAGAGGCTACGAAGGCAGAGGTGCCGGAGGTCGAAGGGACTGAGGCCTCCGCCAAGACGCGTGCCTTTGCTAAGTCGCGCGCCTCCGCTCTGCGGTCTATGGCTGTGCGACTGAGGGTGCCCTTCCTGATCGTCTTGCCCGTCGCGGCCTTTCTTCTGTCTCTGACCTTGGGCCGCTATCACGTCTCGGTGGGTGAGATCCTTACCCTCTTCGGCTCGAAGTTGGGGCTGACCCACGCGACGGTGCCCGAGAACGTCAATACGGTCATCATGAACGTGCGACTGCCCCGTATCGCGGCCGCGTTGATGATCGGCGCCGGGCTTTCGCTGTCGGGGGCGGCGTATCAGGGCATGTTCCGTAATCCGCTGGTGTCACCCGACATTCTCGGCGCCTCCGCCGGGGCGGGTTTTGGCGCCGCGCTGGGCATCATGCTGTCGAAGGGCATTCTGGTGACCCAGATCCTCGCTCTGGGCTTTGGGCTGGGAGCGGTCCTGGCCACCTACATGCTGGCCGGGCGGCTGCGCCGCGGCGACCCCACCCTTTTCCTGGTGCTGACGGGGATCCTGGTAGGCACCGTCTTCACATCGCTCATATCGGTTCTCAAGGTGCTCGCCGACCCCTACGACAAGCTGCCGGCGATCACCTTCTGGCTCATGGGCAGCCTTGCGGCCGTCAACACCAATGACCTTCTCATCTTGCTGGCGCCTATGGTAGTGGGTGGAGGCGCCCTGCTGGCTGTGCGCTGGCATCTCAACCCTCTCTCGTTCGGAGAGGAAGAAGCCCGAGCCATGGGTGCCGAGACGGGCAAGCTGCGGGTCATCATCATCGTGGCCTGCACTCTGCTAACCGCCTCCGCGGTCAGCGTGGCCGGCATCGTCGGCTGGGTAGGTTTGATAATTCCCCATCTCGCCCGCGGATTGGTGGGTCCCGACTACGGCAAACTGCTCCCGGTGTCGGCTGTTATCGGAGCCGTGTATCTGCTGTTGGTGGACGACCTCGCGCGACTGGCCGGTCCCTTGGAGCTACCCCTCGGCATTCTCACCGCGCTCATCGGGGCGCCCTTCTTCATACTCCTGATGGCCCGCACCAGGAGGGCCTGGACATGATCCTAGAACTGCGGGGACTGTCCTGTGGCTATGGCCGCCGCAAGGTGCTCACCGACATCAACCTGACCGTGGGGTTTGGCGACAACCTCTGTCTGCTCGGCCCCAACGGCGTGGGCAAGACCACCCTGTTCCGCACCATCCTGGGGGCGATCGAGCCCATGGAGGGCGAGATACTCGTCGACGGTGAGAGCATCGTACGACAGACTCGGAGGCAGAGAGCACGGTTGATGGCCTACGTTCCCCAGGCCCACACCGCCCCGTTCCCGTTTCATGTTATGGACGTGGTATTGACCGGGCGTACGGCCCACATCCCCTTGACGTCGGCCCCCTCCCGCCACGACGAAGAGGTGGCCCGGGCGGCGCTGGAGCGGATGGGCATCGCCGACTTGCGAGACAGGCCCTACACCGAACTGAGCGGAGGCGAGCGGCAGCTGGTGCTTATCGCCCGCGCTCTGGCCCAGGAGCCTAGAGTGCTCATCATGGACGAGCCCTCGTCGCATCTGGATTTCGGCAATCAGGCCCGCCTGCTCGCGTTGATCAAGAACCTGGTTGAGGAAGGTGACCTGGCTGTACTCATGTCCTCGCACTTTCCCAACCATGCGTTCGCCTGCGCGACGAAGGTGGGGTTGGTCAAGGACGGTCGCCTGGTCGCGCTGGGCTCTCCCGACGAGGTGCTCACCGAGGCTAGTCTGGAGGATCTGTATGAGATCCCCGTGCGCATATTGCAGGGTCATCCCGACACCGATCCTTCGCTCAAGGTCTGTGCAGCGAGGATGGTCTGACGTTTCGTTATACTTAGCAGCGGACTACGCAACCGCGGATCGGATGTGATGAGGCTGAGCGCAAACTGGGACATCTATGACCGTCTGATTCAGGGGATCCCGCCGGAGGCCAAGGTGGGGTCGTGTCTGGTCAGCACGTGGACTGTGGTCGACTCCGACGGCATGGGTCTGGCCATGACCTATCGGGGCGGCGTGCACGAGGCGAACCCGCTGACCTCCCTTGCCGGCAGGCCTTTGCGCGAACTGGCCGAGTATGTGAAGAGCTGGGATTTGCGTCGTGCCTCTCTGGGCACGGCGGCCATCAACGCGTTCTACAACTCCCCTGGGAGGGTGCAGGAGTGGCTTGGGCGGCCCCTGGAGGGGCTGCGCTCGTCGGGTGCTTTCACCTCCAGCCTGGATGAGATCGCCGGCAAGAAGGTGGCAGTCATCGGGCACTTCCCCGGTCTGGAAGAGGCCAGAGAGTGCTGTGAGCTCGTGATTCTCGAGCGGGAGCCCCAAGAGGGTGACCTGCCCGATTTCGCCGCCGAGTATGTCTTGCCCCAACAGGACTACGTGTTCATCACCGGTACCGCTCTTACCAACAAGACACTGCCCCGTCTGCTCGCGCTCTCGGCGGGAGCTACCGTGGCCTTGGTGGGACCCAGTGTGCCTTTGGTCCCCTGGTGGTTCGAGTTCGGGGTGGACGTCCTGGCGGGCTCGGTGGTCATGGATAAACCGAGTGTTTGGCAGCGTTGCCTTGAGGGCGCTCATAGGGGGATATTCGAAGCCGGCGCTTGGATGATAGACATCCGTCAGGCCGATGTCATGGGAGGTACACAGTGATCAGGCGTTCACCCTTTGCCACGGCCGCCGTCCTACCGGCGTTACTGGTGGCGCTGATGCTGGCTCTGGGAGTCGCCGCGTGCGGCTCAGGCGACGACGGCTCAACGGACACTTCGCAGCCCGGCACCATCACCATCACCGACCAGGCCGGTCGCCCCCTGACGATCCCCGACTCCATCAAGACCGTCTACTGCACAAGCCCGATGGGCACCAACCTCATGTACACGCTGGCTCCAGAGATGCTGGTGGGCTGGAACATCACTCCCACCGCTCTGGAGAAGCAGTACATTCCCGAGCAGTACCTGCCGTCGGTGGGTCTGGGCGGCTGGTTCGGCAAGAACACCACAGGCAACGTCGAGGAGATCATCAAGCGCGATCCAGACGTGATCCTCTCTATCGGCTACCTGGACGAGGCCGCCATCTCCGATGCCGACCGCATCCAGGGGTTGCTCAACATACCGGTGATCATGATCAATGGGTATCTGGTTGATAGCGCCGAGACCTATCGTTACATTGGTGAGCTGCTGGGAGTGCAAGAACGAGCCGAGGAGTTGGCCGCCTACTGCGATGGGGTGATCAAGGAGGCGCAGACCAACGCGGCGCTGATTCCCGATGCCGAGCGAGTGAGGGTGTACTACGCGGAGGGCACGAAGGGGCTTAACACCGACCCGGTTGGTTCTGAGCACACCGAGGTGTTGGAGCTGGTGGGGGGAGCAAACGTCGCCGACGTCAACGCGGAGTCGGAATACGGGATGGCACCGGTGTCACTGGAGCAGGTTCTTGTGTGGAACCCTGAGGTCATCCTGGTGGCCAGCGATCCCAAAGAGGAGAGCGTCGCCTACCACGAGATCACCACGGGCTCCCAATGGGCCACCATGACCGCCGTGAAAAGCGGCCAGGTCTATCAGATACCTCGGGGCCCGTTCGACTGGTTCGATCGCCCCCCTTGTGTCGCGCGCATATTGGGGGTCCGGTGGCTCGGCAACCTGCTCTATCCGGACCTCTATCAGTACGACATGAAGGCCGAAGTCAGTGAGTTCTACGATCTCTTCTTTCATATCAACCTGACCGATGCGCAACTGGAGACCCTCATGGCGCGAGCCGTTAGGAGCAAGTGAGCCCATGCGTTCCCTAGAAGAAGACCTGGCTGCCGCCCAAGCCTTTCACGGCCACCTGTGCCACGGCATGGTGATGGGAGTGCGGCTCGCCCGCTACGCCTGCCGGGAACTGGGGATCGACGATCCTCACTCGTACCGGGATCTGGTGGTCTACGTGGAAATGGACCGCTGTGCCAGCGATGCGGTGAGCGTGGCGGCCGGTGTGACGCTGGGCAAACGGCGTCTGAAGTGGGTGGACTACGGCAAGATGGCCGCCACCTTTGTCGACCTGGCTACAGGCCGGGCGCTGCGTGTTGCTCCCCGCCCCGAGGTGCCACACGCAGGCCGGGACACCGACCCGCTCGTGTTGTGGAAAGATTGGACCGACGAGCGGCTCTTCAGTTGTACCCCTGTCAATATGACCGTCCCCGAGGGGGACAGGCCGGGGCACTCGATCCGCAGTGTGCTGTGCGCGGAATGCGGCGAGAAGGTGAGCGACGGCCGCGAGGTAGTGCAAGAGGACCGTACCCTGTGCCGGGCCTGCGCTCATGGGCCCTACTACCAGGTTTGACGCAGCTGTCGTGCGCTTCCGGCTGAAGGTAGGTGTTGATGCGGTCGCATGGGCTGATCTACGTAATCACAGGAGAGCGGGGATCGGGCAAGAGTACTGTCTGCGCCCAGGTGGCCCGCGAAGCCGCAGGCCGGGGAATGGTGGTGGCCGGGATACTCACCGAACGCTCGTCGCCCGAGCCGGGCGCAGCCAGAAGAGTGGTCGACCTGCGCTCTGGCCAAGCCAGGCCTTTCGGTGTTCAGTCCGCGCGCGGCTCAGGCTTGGGGCAGTCCGACCCGCTCACCCCCAGTTGGGAGTTTGACTCAGAGGGCTTCGCCTGGGCCAACGAGGTCTTCGCCCGCTGCACCCCGTGTGACCTCTTGATTGTCGACGAACTGGGTCCCCTGGAGTTGCTGGGCGGTCGCGGTTGGACGGCGGCGCTCGCGGCGCTCAGCTCGCGCGACTTCGGCGCGGCCCTGGTGGTGTGCCGGCCCGGTCTGCTGGCGCAACTGGAGACTAGTCTAGGTGCCTCGCCCCGTGGGATGTTCGCGGTCGATGCTGAAAGCAGGGATAGCCTACACGCCGTGATCATTGAGGCGTTGCCGCGTGTCGACGACGGCGACCGGTAAAGCTAGGGCTCCCGCCTGTCTAGGCGGGAGCCCCGAAGTCTCGTCCCAAGGTTCTGCTGAAGGTTCTACGGGGCTGTCGTATCCGTCGTCGACGTTGGCAACGTCGTAGTCGACGAAGTGGAGGACGGCGGCGGACCCGCGGTGGTGACAGTCGTCACAGGCACCGTGGTGACAGTCGTCGCGGTGCCCACTATGGTCTTGCGCGGAATCATAGGCCAGTAGCTGCTGAACTTCTCGCTGGTCTTCGTGCCGTCGGCCCAGGTGATGGTGCGGGTGGTCACGCACTGCATGCCTCCCTGACCCCCGATCTCGACGTCTGTGTAACCCACGGGTTTGGTGGGGTCCTGCACGGTCACGTCGGTGCGGCCGACATGGCCATAGAAGCCGGAGAAGGTATAGTTCACGTCGCGGCCGTCGTCGGTGCCGTAGATATAGAACGTGGTCAACGCGCCGTTGGACTCACCAACGATCCAGATGTAGTTGTCCATGTCGTTGCTGAAGCGTAGGTTCTTGCCGCCCGTAGTGACAGTGGCGTCTCTGCCGTCGGGGTAGTGGCTGATGTAGATGGAGTGATTCCAGCGCTCGTCGACTTTGAGCCCCGCGAAGAACACCGCGTTGAAGAGCGTGGTGGAAACTTGGCAGATGCCGCCTCCATAGACGTCTTCCAGCTTGCCTGGGCCGACGATGCCGGGGGCGGTTAGAAAGCCACGGGAGGCGATTCGGGGACCGATCTGCTTGTCAACGTCGAATGTGTCCCCAGGAGCCATGAGGATGTCGCTGCAGTACTGGGTAGCCATGCGGACGTTCTGCCGCCGGTTGGCGGTGCCCCAGTATTCGGGAGTGGTGTACTTCGCCAGCCGGTCCTTGATCCCCAGGGCTTCCGCTTCGGCTGTGGTGAAGTCAGGCTCGGCCGCTGTCACAGCCAACTGGGCGATGCGCTCGGTGGTCTTGCGGGCGGCTTCAGTTATGGCCTCGGCGGTCTTTTCCGGGTCGAGCTTCTCGCCATCTACACCGGGCACGACCGAGGCCGTGGTGCCGTCGTGGGTGAAGTGGGCATCCACCGGTGCTGTGGCCACCAACGCTTCGATGCTCGCGAAGAACTCCGTCATCTTTGCAGCTGAGAGAAACGGCACCGAGGCGTTGGCGCCCGTCTGTTCCTCCTGCCGCACGTCTAGAAAGCTCGACAACTGCGTGGGGGTCAAGGTCCAAGACTGATCGCCGCGGGTCAATTGTACGGGTGCGCCCACCATAGACTGCGCCTGGTCAATGACCGGCTGCAGGTCGGCGGCCGTCAGGCTTGGTGTGGTGACCACCAGTGGGATAGGAACCTCCGCCGTCTCGAAGGCAAACACCAAGGCCTTCAATTGCTCGCGCAGCGCTTCCTGATCGACGGCGCGTCCCTCTTGGGCTTCGGCCACCTCCATCTGTCCGTCGGTGACGGTCAGGAGAGCATCGATGGCAGGTTGGTCGAGCTCCTGCGCTATCTCGGCGAGGACGGCGTCCATCTTGGTGCTGTCGATGGTGCCCGTGAGCGGGAAGTCTTGGTGGCTGAAAAACAGCTTCCACCTCCGCCCCAGATCGACGAAACCGTTGCTCTGCCGGGTCAAGTCGTATGCGGCTGTCACCGCGCCTTGGACGTCAGTCAGGGTGCCGAGGTCGGCGGGCAGGATATCCCAGGTCTTGTCACCGCTGGAGACGGTGATCGGCTCGCTCTGGAGTTGGCTCAGGTACTTGTTGACGGCGGCCACCGCTTCGTCCTGGGTGAGCCCGCCCAAGTCTTGTCCGGCGACGCTTATGCCGGAATGAATTTTGCTGTGAGAAACGCCGGCCTCGATGAGGATGGCCAGTCCAAAGACCAGCACGACCGCGCCGACTGCTATGAGAACGCGGGCCCAGATAGGCCCTAGGTTGGGTATGCGACCGCGAAACCGCGAGGACCCAGACTTGGGCCGGCCGGTGTCAAGCAGATTATTCAAGAACGATCACACTCCTGATCCTGAATTCGAGGATGGTACAAGGTACCAGATGCTACTTGCTTCAAAAAGGTTTCCTCAGTCATGACGCCGGTCCTGCATACGCGTGTATCGGACGTCACGGAGTCGACGCGGTGGTGGTCGGTTCCGACACTGTGGTCGTGGTAGTCGATGGCGGGGTGGTCGTGGTGGTGGTCGCCGTTCCTACCGCGATCTGCTTGTCTATCGGCAGCCAGCTGCTGTAGAACTTGTCCACCTTCGTCCGGCCGTCGGGCCAGGTAATTGTGCGGGTGACCAGGCACTTCTGGCCGTCCTGGCCCTCAGTCTTGATCAAGGTAGTCCCGACGCCCAGCATCGGGTCTTCGGTGGTGACCGAACCGCGTGCAACGGTGTCGTAAAACTCGCCCGTCTTGATGTCGACCGTGCGCCCGTCGTCGGTACCGTAGATGCTGAAGACGGTAGTGACCCCGTCAGACGAGCCCCGGACCAGGATGTAGTTGGCGGTGTCGTTCACGAAGCGCAGGTTGGGACTGACGTCACTGACCGTTGCGTCTCTGCCTTTGGGGTAGTGGCTGATGAGAATGGAGTGGTTCCTGCGCTCCTTTATCTCTAGGCCCGCCTCGAGGGCGGCATTGAAGACCGTAGTGGAGACCTGGCAGATGCCTCCGCCGTATACATCCTCCAATTTACCTGGTCCGACGATGCCGGGTGCGGTCAGGAACCCTCGCTCGGGTGTGCGCGGCCCGATCTCTTCTATGAAGTTGAACTCCTCGCCGGGGGCGAGCAGCACGTCACTGACATACTCGGTGGCCATGCGTACGTTCTGCTGCCTATTGGGGGTGCCCCCGTAGGTGGTCTTGTACCCGAGCCCCAGCTTGTCCTTGATGCCCATGGCCTCGGCCTCTTCGGTGGTGCGGGCGGGGTCGGTGGTCATGAGTACCGCCTCCACACTGCGACCGCCCGTCTTCAGCGCAGCGGCTGTGAGGGCCTCCGCGGTCTTCTCTGCGTCGAGTGTCTGGCCCTGCACCCCCGCTACGACCCAAGCCTGCGTTCCGTCGCTTTTCCAGGTGGCGTCGACGGCTTCGGTCCCCACAGCGTCGGCAACCTCCTCAAAGAGCGAAGCCATCTTCTCGGGCGAAAGGTATGGCACCAGGGTGGAGACCCCGCTGCGGTCTTCGGCCCCGAAATCCAGATAGGCGGCGATCTTGTCGGGAGACAATGTCCACGTATGGTCGCCGCTAGTCAGCTTCAGCGATGAAGAGAACATGATCTGTGCTTGTGTCTTTGCCGCCTCGTTGTCCTCGGCCGCTACGCTCGGCTCCTTGACGATCATGGGGACTTCGAGATCGCTCGAGTGGAGGCTGAAGAGAAGCGTCTTCAACTGCTCCCGCAAGGAGTCCTGATCGACCACTCGGCCCTTCTCGGCATCGACCACCTGGAGCTCGCCGTCAACCACCACCAAGCCGGCGTCGACGGGAGGCATGTCGATCTCGGCGGCCACCATCCCGAGCACGGCGTCCATCTTCTCGCTGTCGACAGTGCCTCGGAGGGGGATGTCGTTGTCGCCGAAATACAGCTTCATCCGTCTGGCTACGTCGGCAAAGAAGTTGCTGTCGCGGGTGTAACCCATGGCGGCGGACACGGCCCCCGTCACGTCGATATCGGTGCCCACGTCGGCGGGCATGATTTCCCAGGTCTTGTCACCGCTGGTGAGGGTGATGGGCTTCTTGCCCGCCTCTTTGACGAAACGGTCAAGAAGGGCGGTGGCCTCGTCGCGGGTGAGGCCTCCCAAGTTCTGCTCGGATACTCTCACGCCGGAATGGACTTTGTTGTAGTAGACTCCCGCATCGACTAGGATGGCCAGCAGCAAGATGGCCACCAATATGCCTGTGATGATCAGGGCGCGCAGCCTCGCCAAACTCGCTTTTGGTCGGCGGGTGCGGTGCTTTTTGGTGGAGCCGCGCTGGCGCTGATCTTGGTTACGCTGATTTGTCAAGAATGGTCTGCTCCTGGAATCAAAGGTGCTACAAGATATCAGATGCTGTGACCATCAGGTAGGGTTCCCGCGATGGCGGGCCTGGTAGGCGGCCGTGCGCTTCAGTGTGCCTGAGCGCCCGCGTGGGGCTAGAACTCCCCAAACTATCGGGCTGGGCGAGACTCGGCGACTGGCCCTGCTGGAGCGGCTCCTGGCTACGCTGGCCCCCGAGGGCTCTGAGGCTTTCGACTGTGTGGTTTCAGGGGAGTCGCTGGGCAAAGAGTTCGGACTGTCTCGGGCCGCCGTACACAAGCACGTTGAGCACCTGCGCGCGCTTGGTTTTGCCTTGGAGTCTGCCGGCGGTGCCGGCTACCGGTTGACTCGCCCGTTCACCGACCTGGTCGCGCCTGAGGCCGTGCTGCCCCACCTTCTTGAGCGCATGGACCCAGAATGGGCCTGGGTAGCGGGTCTTCCCTACCACTACCAAGCTCGCTGCCCCTCCACGAATGCTGTCTTGAGGCAGGAGGCGGCTTCTTCTCCCTCTGGGACCATGGTGGTGACCGACGACCAGACTGGGGGGCGCGGTAGGCTGGGCCGTACCTGGGTCAGCGAGCCGGGCAAGGATCTGACCTTCTCGGTTTTGGTGTTGCCGTCGCTTGCGCCTGCGCAGGTCCACCTGCTTTCCTTGGCCGCGGCTCTGGCTGTGGCCGACACCATCGACGAACTGTTGCGCGCCGAAGGCGTCGAGGGGCTCGTGCAGGTGAAGTGGCCCAACGACGTGCTGGTGGACGGGAAGAAGGTGTGCGGCGTCCTTCTGGAGGGTTCTCTGGACTCCGACCGGGTGCTCTGGGCGATCGCCGGCATCGGGCTCAACGTCAACAGTGCTCCATCGGCCATGGTCTGCCGCCTTGGGCCACAACAGAGGCCGGACTGGCAGGGCAGGCCGCATCCACTCTCGCTAAGTGAGCACCTGGGCCACCAAGTGCCCCGGGCTCCTCTGCTGGCGGGACTGCTGTGCTCTCTGACTCGGCGCTGGAACCAGGCCGGTGCGCCGGGCGTGCTGGATGACCTCCGCAGGCGGGACGCCCTGGCAGGCCGGCGGATCGAGGTCTTTGCCGGGCCACCGGGCAACGAACCAGTGGTAGCGGGCGAGGCTGCCGGCATCGGGCCGGAGGGCCAATTGCTGGTGCTCGACTCCACCGGGAGGACGGTGCCCGTCTTCGCAGGAGAGGTGACTGTGCGAGAGCCGGTAAACCGGACGGGGGAGCGCGGTTGACAGACCCGGATGCGCCCGGGTAGACTGCGGCCGTCGGCTCACAGGTGCCGGCAGGCGACGGCGAAGAGAGGACGACATGAAGCGGAATCTACACATCATGGCGGTAGATCGTTCAGAGGCGCTGGTCGTCGACGCGCCTGGGTATGCGCGCGCTGCCGGCCGACACGCGGTAATGGGCGCGCTTCTGGTGGTGGCCGGCATAGGGGTGTTGACGGCCAGCGCTTGGTTGTCGGTGCCTTTTTACCCGGTGCCGCTGACCATGCAGACTCTGGCTGTTCTGTTGGTCGGGGGCCTCTTGGGGCCCAAGCGGGGGACCGCCGCGGTGGTGGGCTATCTGGCGCTGGGTCTTGCGGGAGCGCCCGTCTTCCACGGTGGCTTGGGAGGGCCTGCCGTCTTTGCGGGACCGACCGGCGGTTATCTGCTGGGCTTCGTACCCGCCGCTTTGCTGATGGGTTTGGCGGCCGACTGGGCGCTGAGAGGGGCGAGGCGGGTGCGACCGCTTGGGCAGTTCCTGATCCTGGCGGCCGGTGCCGTATCCGCGGAGATCGTCATCCTCTGCCTGGGAGTCTCATGGCTTACCATAATCTTTGGGCTCGGCCTGCGCGAGGCCTTGGCCTTGGGCTTCGTGCCCTTTCTCTTGGGCGATCTGCTCAAGGCCGCGGTTGCCATCGGCGCCATCCGTGGGGGCCGGAGCGCGCTCGCCCGCTGGGGGTCGCTACCCCTCTAGATGATATTGTGCCCGGCGATGTGTGCGGCTAGGGAAAGGAACGGGCCAGACTTTGACCGTCCTTGATGCTCTGATTCTCGGAATAACCCAGGGACTGACCGAGTTCCTTCCTGTCTCCAGCTCCGGTCATCTGGTCTTGGTGCCCGAGTTCTTCAACATGCCGGCACCCACGCTGGGATTCGACATCCTCATGCACCTGGCCACTCTGGTCGCTGTGCTCGGCTACTTCATTAGAGACGTGGTCAAGATGGTGGTCTCGCTGGTCGCTCCCGCTCGTATGAGCCAGAAGGAAGTCAGATTTTGGCGGCGCCTCTTCTTGTGGTTGGTGGTCGGGTCCATCCCGGCTGCGATAGCCGGTTTCGCGTTCGCCAGCTACTTCGAAGACCTCTTCTCGAGTACCCTGGCCGTAGGAGTGTTTCTTATGGTGACGAGTTTGCTGCTCTGGGGCTCGGATTTCGTCATGGAGAGAGTGAAACGCGAGCCCGTGCAGCTCGATAGGATGCGGGCGGGTGACGCGATAATAATCGGATGCTTCCAAGCTCTGGCTATCGCTCCCGGACTAAGTCGTTCGGGCTCGACCATCGCCGCCGGGGTGTTCTTGGGCTTCGACCGGCCGACAGCGGCGCGTTTCTCGTTTCTGCTTAGTATTCCCGCCATCCTCGGTGCCACCCTGGCCAACGTCGGGGACATCAGCGGCGGGTTTGCGGGCGCCAGCGGGACGGCCTATGCGGTGGGTGCACTCGTCGCGGCCATCTCGGGATTCCTAGCCGTCTTCTTTCTCATGCGCTGGATCAAGGAGCACCGGTTGCGCGGTTTTGGCATCTACACCGCCGCGTTGGGCATTCTGACCATTCTGCTGTCGGTGCTGTAGGGGCGGCGGAGTCGGCCAGAGGTCGCTGTAGTCGGAGGGGCGCGTGGGTGGGCGCAGGTCAGGAGAGGTTGGCGGGCACTCCGGCCAAGCGGGCGGGGAAGGTGACTGTCACGCGGAGTCCGCCTGAATCGGGGGCGATGAGGTCCACTGTGGCTCCATGAGCGGTCGCGACCGACCTGACTATGGAGAGCCCCAGACCGAACCCGCCGGTCTTGCGGCTTCGCGATCTATCGGGGCGGTAGAAACGATCGAACAACCGGTGGACCTCATCGGGCGCGACCACCGGACCGCCGTTGGCCACCTCCAGCACGATCGTGTCGCCCGCGACCCACGTCTTAACCGAGAACCAGCCGTCGATAATGTTGTGTCTTATGGCGTTCTCGACCAGGTTTGCCACCATTCGCCCCAGAAGAGAGCGTTCGCCTTGCACCGGAGCAGGTTGAAGGTCCATCTCCAGCCGGAGCCTAAGGGCGTCGGCTTCGTTGGAGGCAAGGCCCACTTCGTGGCGGGCTATCTCGTCCAGATCCAGGAGGGTCATCGTGGGAGTGCTCTCGGCGGTGGCGAGAACCAGTAGGCCGTCGATGAGGCTCTCGCTCCGTTCCACGGCTTCGATGACGGCCGTACCCATGTCCCGCAGCTCCTCCGCCGAGACCTCAGGATTCGCGAGAGCCACGTCGATTTCGGTGCGGATGATGGTGAGGGGGGTGCGGAGCTCGTGAGAGGCGTTGGCGACGAACTCCCTCTGCGCGTTGAAGGCCTTGTCGAGGCGACCGAGCATGCCGTCAAACGTATCGGCCAGCTCCTTCAACTCGTCCCGCGGCCCGGTGAGCGCGATGCGTTGGTCAAGGGTGGATTCGGAGAGCCGGCGGGCGGTGTTGGTTATCGCGTGCAAGGGCTTCAACATGCGGCCGGCCAGCAGCCAGGCAGAGCCAAACGTGATGACCGTCATTATGGCCAGGGCAAGCAGCGATCTGGTCCACAGCTGGCGCAGGGCTTCGTCTTTCAGCTCGTGCTGGGCCTCTCGGATTAGTTGTGAGGCGGGAACGCCGGTGGTCCCTTGGAAGATCCACAGTTCTCCGCCAAGCCCAGGCGGGTGGAAGTCGGGATGCGGCTCCAGGACGTCGGGGTCCAAGCCGAAGCGCTCGGCCACCACAGCTCGAGCCTTCTCCGGGGCAACCGCCAGGCTATCGCGGACCATGAAGTAGTTGATGGCGATGAGCAGCACACCGGCCAGCAGGAAGAGCGTGCCGTACCAAAGCGTCAGCTTCAATCGAACGGTAAGCCCCTGGAGCCGGCGCTTCTGAGTCGGCGGTTCTTGGGTGACGGTCGCGGTCGGTCCGACGTCGGGGGCCGCCGACCCCTTATCGGCGCGTCTCTTCTTCATAGTTTGTAGCCAACGCCGGGGATGGTTTCGATAAGTGGTGGGTCCCCTATCTTGCGCCGGAGAGTCATGATGGTGACGCGGACCACGTTGGTGAACGGATCGGCGTTCTCGTCCCAGACCTTCTCCAGCAGCTCTTCTGCACTGATCACCCGACCTTCGGCGGACAAGAGGGCTTCGAGCACTCCGAACTCCTTCTTGGTGAGGCAGAGGTCGCGGCCTGCGCGCTCGGCGACGTGGCGGGCGGGATCGAGCGAGAGGTCCCCAGCGGAGAGCACCGGCGGCACGGGCGTGGCCGCCCGTCGGCTAAGGGCGCGGATGCGGGCGACGAGCTCCTTGAGGGCGAATGGCTTGGGGAGATAGTCGTCGGCACCGAGGTCAAGGCCGTAGACGCGGTCGTGGATAGAACCGGCCGCAGTGAGCATCAGGATACGGCTGAGTGACTGCCTGGCCACCAATTCCTTGCAGACATCGTCGCCGTGGACTTCAGGGAGGTTGCGATCGAGCACCACCACATCGTAGTTGTTGACAGCGGTCTTTGTCAGCGCCGACCGCCCGTCTAGGACAACGTCCACAGCCATTCCTTCGCGGCGCAGTCCGCGCGCGATGGTCTCGGCCAGCCGCTCTTCGTCTTCGACCAGGAGGACTCGCATCCCCTCTCCGATGTTCGGCTCTGGGCCCCCGATGGGGCGATGATACCCTGTCACTTGGTCCTGCCGCAGTGGGCGTGGCAAATGAATCTAAGCCAGGAGTCTACACACGCTTCGGTAAGGTGGCCGTAAACCCCGGATGTCGTCCCCCACTCAGACTCGTTGCCTGTCTTTACGGCGCTTTTATTCGCCAGGGGGCATCATGTCGGCACGGAGAGACAAGCGGGAGTTCACCTCAGCAGGGGCCCGGGTACAATACGGGCACTGAAGAAGGCACTTCGGGAAGGAATCAGACATGGCGTATCTAGGCGGAGGAGCTTACCGGGATGCGCGGGCGCGACGGATGTGGCGCGCACTGGCGGCGGGTCTCGTGGTTGTTGCCCTGCTGGTGACCACCGGTCTTGTTGCGGTGGGGTGTACTTCGGAGTGGGGAGGCAAAGACGACACCACAGTCACGTCGGCGGCCGTCAACGGGTCCGACGGTTCCGCGGCGGCGACCGGTACGACGCCTCCCTCGGTGAATGTGGTAGTCAGCGGCGACGGTTTGGCCAGCCCTGCGCAATTGGTCGCCAGCGTTCTGGGCCCTAGTGTGGTCAACATCGCCTCCAGCGGTACCGAGACTGGGTTTGGCGGTCCCGGCTCTCAGGAGTTCGAGTATGCGTTTGAGGGCTCCGGGGTCATCTATTCGTCCGACGGAATGATTGTCACCAACAATCACGTGGTTACGGACGACAACGGTGATCTGGCCGACAGGCTGGAAGTCACGCTGGCAACGGGTGAGAGACTTCCCGCGACCATAGTGGGGACCGACCCCATGACCGACTTGGCCGTAGTGAAGGTGGACGCCGGCATCGAGCTTCCGAGCGCCATCTTCGTAACCGACACGCCGGAAGTCGGTGAGTATGCCATCGCCCTCGGGAGTCCCCTGGGGTATCAGAACTCTGTGAGCTTAGGCATCGTCTCGGGGGTGGGGCGTAGCATCGAGGAAGCGCAGGGGCAGGACGGAGTGGCTCTCAACAACCTTATCCAGACCGATGCCCCCATCAGCCCCGGCAACTCCGGGGGGGCGCTCGCGAACGCCAGCGGCCAGGTGATAGGCATCAACGTGGCCTACGAACCGCCCGCGAGCGGCGCGGTGAGCATCGGGTTCGCCATCCCGTCTGTGGTGGTGACTCAGATCGCCGATCAGATCATCAGCACCGGCAAGGCGACACATGCCTACTTGGGAGTGAGCACGCGGACGGTCACTCCAGACCTAAAGGAGCAGTTCAACCTCTCTCGCTCCGCGGGCATCCTGGTAGCCGAAGTGACGTCCGGGGGACCAGCCGCAAGGGCCGGCATCCTCCAGGGTGACATCATCACCATGATCGACGGCGAAGAGATGGTGGAGTCCGCCGATGTGCTCGTTGCTATCCGCGACAGAAGACCCGGCGAGACGGTGGAAGTGGAGCTTGATCGGAACGGTACGGTGCTCTTGATCAAGGTGATCCTAGAGGAGCGTCCGACCAGTTTCTAGGGGCAGCAGTGCGGCCGTTGAACGCGGGTCCCTTCGCCGTCGCGGCCTTCGCAGACTGCCTCCACCAGCACGCGTGCCAAGGGCCGCTCAGTCATCGCGCGTAGCCCTGCTCACCGATGAGGGGCACGAAAGTGCACCTGAGCATGCGGGTCTCACGGAAACGGGGTGTGGGCTCGGCGGAGACTTCATCTTCGACAAGGTCTGCGGCCAGCCGTTCGACGAGAAGTAGGTCCTCGGAGTCGCCGGCCCTTACTGGTATTACCATCCGACCACGCACTGCCAGTTGCGCGCGGAGTGCTTGGGGGACGCGCGGAGCGCCCGCCGTAACCATGATGCCGTCGTAGGGAGCGCCTTCAGGGAGGCCGAGAGTGCCGTCGCCTATGACAAACCTGACGTTGACATGGCCAAGGCGACGGACGAGAGCTTCGGCAGGTCGCCCGAGCTCGGGCAAGCGCTCGATGGTGACGACGTGCCCGGCTAGTTCGGCGAGCACGGCGGTCTGGTAGCCGGAGCCCGTACCTATCTCGAGCAGGCGAGATTCCGCGTTGGGGCGGAGGAGTTCGGTCATCAAGGCCACCATGTACGGCTGGGAGATGGTCTGCTCCATACCGATTGGGAGTGCTCCGTCATCATACGCGGCATAGCGGTTGGTCTCGGGTACGAAGAGATGACGGGGGACCTTCTCCATGGCTGCCAAGACCCGCAGGTCGTTTACGCCCCGCCCGCGCAACTGCTCTTCTGCCATGCGGTGCCGGAGGTGTTTGAATTCGGCGTCGGCCGGTTCTGCGCCCATAATCTTCCTATCAAGTCCCTGGTCGCCCGCCCCGGCTTGGTGCCCGGGCCGTGGTGGAGGCAGGCCTAGATCGACCTAGCCTCTAAGGATACGCAGGCCCTTGTGTTTGCGCTTGCTTCTGAGGCGGATGCGGTAGAAGAGCAGCACGAGGAAGCAGGCGACCAGCGCGCCGATAAGAGGCACCAGGACAAAGAGCAAGGTGCCGATGAGCACGGCCACATCTTCGTAGATGCTGATAAGGACAAGGGCCGTATGGTTGGTGTTCATGCCGGCGCGGCTTGTACGGCGGACATGGTCGGCAAGCCCGGCGATGATCAGACCCAAGACGCCGGCGACCGTTATGGCTATCCAACCCTCGGCAGCCATGGCCGCGGCGAAGACCATACCTCCCAACACGATCCGGATGGGTCGCATTATGTGATCGCGCGTGGGAGAGACGACAAAGATCTTGTCCAGGGCCAGCTCGATGACGGCAAGGCTTAGGAGGAGCGCTATGACCCATGTCTTGTCGAGAAAGGCGAACGCTGTTCCATCAAAGACGGGTGCGCTGGCGAACTCCAACCGCGAATAGAGGGCCAAGAAGCCGACTGGGAGAAAAGCGCGTACTCCGGTGAGAACGGCTAACCCTGCACCCATGCAAGCGCGGGCGTAGATGCTGTTGAAGATGACGTCCAAGGTGTTGTGCTACCCGCGGCCCTGCTGCATGACGATGTCGACGAACTCCACGGGGCCTCGCTTCTGACAATGAAACTGGACTGAAGGTCAGTATACACAAGGGCCGAGCCGTCGCTGGGACCCGCCTCGGGCGGGTAGCCCCGCAATCTGCGGGCGCGCGGCGCCTGGGCCATGGTGTGGCGGCTGCGACTCGCCGGGGCCGGGGCGGCGTTCGCGGGGGCCCGCGGACGGCGAGGATGCTAGAATCTCTGCGCCGGTCGCGGCGCCCGAAGCGGAAGCCCACCCCCAGTGGGCCCCAGCATGGGGTGATGCGCCCCCGTAGCTCAGGGGATAGAGCAGAGGTTTCCTAAACCTTGTGCGGAGGTTCGAGTCCTCCCGGGGGCATTTGCTGGATCGCGCCCACATTCGCCCAAATCTAGGCCCGGGCTATGGACTACCGCCGGGTTCTGCACTACGCTTGCAGCTAGATATCTGAGCAAGCACGCCACAGACACTTGGCCCCAGGAGGGTAACGATGCTCTGTACAAATTGCGGTCAGGCGATCGAAGAAGGAGTGGCATTCTGCACGAACTGCGGTGCTCCTGCTCTACCGGCCCCGGCCACGCCGCCGTCTCCGCCGAGTTTCGCGCCACCTCCACCAAGTTTCGCGCCGCCCCCACCGGCCCCTCCGGCAATGGGCGGATACGGCGTGGGTTGGCAACCTCCGCAGGCTCCGCCACCGGCGGGGCGCAACCGTACCGGCCTGATCATCGGTTCGGTGGTAGCGGGAGTGGTCGTCTTGGCGGGGTTGGGGGTCGGTCTGTACTTCGGCCTGCGGGGTGACGACTCCGACAACACCAGCTCCAGCAGGACCACCGTCACTTCGCACTCCACCAGCTCCTCCGGCTCCACCTCTACCACCGAGGCAGCCTTCGTTCAGAAAGAAGGGGAGATCTTCCTTGAGCCGGTAGGGATGGCCGGTCCGGACTCGTTCGGTGGCGAGACCTTCGTGCCAGCGGTCCCGATGCCCACGCCCAACATCTTCACTGCCGGCTCCCAGATTCCCGGGGCGACGACTACCGTGCTCGGCGGGGTATTGACCACGGTGCTGGGCGGTCCTACCACCACTCTGGCTGTGACCACCAACACGACCGCCGGAGGAGGTGTGCAGGTTGCCTCCTACAGCGGGGACACCCCTGCACTCTACGGCGGGTCGAAGGACAAACAACTTGTAGACAAAGAGGGCCAGCTCGCCTTCTTTGAGAAGAATCCCGAGAAGGCCGCCGCCTTCTGCGCCGCCCTCAATGCCGATCCCACCTTCAAGTGGAGCGGCGGCACCCAGATACAGCCCTCCCAGCTCCGCGACTACTTCGCCGAGCTCACTCCCATGATGCTCACCCGCGACACCCGGGTCACCAACCACGGTTTCCGCAACGGCAAGCCCACCCCGCGCCAGTCGGTGTTGCAGAAAGGGCAGATGGTGCTGGTAGACCAATACGGCGTGCCCCGGGTGCGCTGTGAATGCGGCAATCCGCTCGCTCCGCCCAAACCCGTGCAGAAGACCCCCACGTACACCGGCCCCAAATGGCCTGGCTTCGATCCGACCACCATCATCGTGGTTCAGCCGACCACGGTGATCATCAACATCTTCGTCGTCGTTGACGTCTACACCGGAGATCCCTTCGACCGACCGGCCGGCACCGAAGGTACTGAAGACGTGGCGCATGACACCACGGTATGGCAATTGGATGTCGCGATGGTTTGGGACGACGCAGAGCAGCAGCATCACTTCACAGTCAACTGGACTGGTGCGGTCACCCTCAACCCCGACGACGGGTCACTGAGCGGCGAGGGCGCCGGCCAATGGCACGTGGACGGCGCATGCTGGTATGGAGATACGGTGAACGGCCAGATGACAGGAGACGGCTCGTTCGGCGTGGAATTCAGCGGTCAACTCGATGACAGCGATCCGGGCCAGGTCCTCACCATATTCCCATTGATGACCGACTTCTCGATAGACGGGTCAACCTGGGATCCACCCACCGGGTTGGAGGATGCGCGAGCCGACTTTGAAGCTTCCATAGAGTCGTTGATCGCGTCGTCGTTCAACACTAACCTTGTGTTTCCACCGATCAACGAGGGCCCCATGACTATTGATATCGCGAAGGATGACTGGACAGGCACCGCTACCTTCGCCCCTTACGAGGAATAGCAGGACGACCACAAGACAGGGCCATCGGCCGGCCGCGCATCAGGTCCGCGCTCCGGCCGGTGGTCTGCTTCGGGGGGTATAGTGCACAAGAAGTGCACGAGCTTCAGCAACGGAGGTGGCTAGAACATGAGTGATCGTAGAGAGGTCTGCGACCACTCGACCGGCGTGGAGGGTTCTCGCCAGTCTTCAATCGAGCCCCGCCCCATGCTTCCTACTGCGCTCGCCTTCTTGCTCGCACTTTTGGCATTTGGGCTCCTAGGGGGCTCACCCGCAAACGCGTTCACGAGCGGTGCCCCCATCATGTCGGCCTCAGAGGAAGCCTACCCGCCGTTCTGCGTCGTTGGCGCGGACGGCCAGGCCGACGGTTTCTCGGTGGAGCTCATGCGAGCGGCACTCTCCGCCATGGGGCGCGAGGTGAACTTCCGCACAGGCGTCTGGGGCGAGGTCCGGGGTTGGTTGGAGTCTGGTGAGGTGCAAGCTTTGCCTCTCGTGGGGCGGACGCCCGAACGCGAGGCCGCCTATGACTTCACTTTTCCCTACATTGCCCTCTATGGCGCCATCGTCGTCCGGGACGACAACACCGATATCCAAGACATGGCGAGCCTGCGCGGGCGCGACGTTGCCGTCATGCTGGAGGACAACGCCGAGGAGTACCTGCGAAGGGAGGACCGCGGCATTGATATCCAAACGACGGCAACCTTTGAAGAAGCTCTCCAAGGCCTGTCCGAAGGCCGGTACGATGCCGTGGTCATCCAACATCTCGTTGCCGTGCGTTTGATACAGGATCTTGAGATCGCCAACCTTCGGGTGATCCCGGATCCGATAGCAGACTATCGTCAGGACTTCTGCTTCGCCGTCAACGAGGGCGACAAGGATACGCTTGCGCTTCTAAATGAAGGGCTTGCCCTGGTCATGGCAGACGGGACCTACCAACGACTGTACGGCAAATGGTTCGCCGCTCTCGAGTTGCCCACCGATCGCCGCATCGTTGTTGGTGGAGACAGCGACTACCCGCCCTACGAGTACCTCGATGAGAACGGACGTCCGGCCGGCTACAACGTCGAGCTCACGCGTGCCATCGCCGAGGCGGTCGGCTTGGATGTCGAGATCCGTCTGGGGCCATGGGCTGGGGTCCGAAAGGCCCTGGAGCAGGGGGAGAGCGATGTATTGCAGGGGATGTTCTATTCGCCTGAGCGCGACCTGACCTTCGACTTCAGCCAGCCACATGCGGTGGCTCACGGGGTGGCCATTGTTCGAAAGGGCGACGGCGATCCGCCGGCCGATCTCGACGATCTGAGGGGCAAGCGTATCGTCGTGCAGCAGGGGGACATCATGCACGACTTCGCGGTGGACAACGGCCTGTCGGTCACCGCGGTTGAATCCCCGGAGCAGGCGCTTAGGGAGTTGGCGGATGGTAGCTACGATTGTGCTCTCATGTCCCGGGTGGTCGCCCTCTACACCATCGAGCAGGAGGGGAGAAAGAATCTAGTCGTAGGCAAGAATTCGCTTCTCTCCTCTGAGTACTGCTATGCAGTCGCGAACGGTCAGGCGGCGCTCTTGGCGGAGTTCGCCGAAGGACTAAAGACTCTTCAAGACAATGGTGAATATCGTCGCATCTATGAGAAGTGGATGGGCGTCTACGAAGAGTCGTCCCCTGGGCCCCTCGCTATCCTTCGCTACGTTGCCTACGGCGTCGGCCCCCTGCTCGTTCTGCTTCTGGCGGCTCTGTTCTGGACTCGCTCCCTGCGAAGACAGGTGGCCAGGCGAACTGAGGCCCTGCGCAGCAGCGAGGAACAATATCGGCTGTTGGCGGACAACGCCGGTGATGTGATTTGGATGATGGACCCCGAAGGTCATCTCACCTATGTCAGTCCCTCCGTCGAGAAGCTGCGCGGTTACACTGCCGCCGAGGTGATGCAGCAGTCGTTTGAGGAGTTGCTCACTCAGGAATCAGCGGCTATTGCGCTGCCCCGCCTTGCGGAGGCGACTGAAGCCGCGCGGTCAGGGGGACCAAACGCAGAATTCCGCAGTGAGCTGGAGCAGCCCCGCAAGGACGGCTCGACAGTATGGACTGAGATGAGGATCTCGGAACTGCGCAACTCCGCCGGCGAATGGGTCGGCTTTCTTGGCGTGGCTCGCGACATCACTGAGCGCAGGCAGGCCGAAGAGTGGATGCGAGAGCTTGCCTTGCGCCAGCAGGCTATCTTGGCTGCCGTCCCGGACATCCTCATGGAAGTCGATAACCACAAGGTATATACGTGGGCCAACCATGCGGGGCTCGAGTTCTTCGGCGAGGATGTCATTGGCAAGGAGGCTTCGTTCTATTTCGAGGCCGAGCAGGACACCTACGGCGTGGTTGCTCCCCTTTTCGCCGGCCGCGAGGCTGTGACATATGTCGAAAGCTGGCAGCATCGCAAGGACGGAGAGACGCGCCTGCTCGCCTGGCTATGCCAGAGTCTTCGCGACGAAGCGGGAAACGTTGTCGGAGCGCTTTCGTCTGCGCTTGACATCACCGAGCGCAAGCAGATGGAGGAATCTCTCCGCCGCACGCAGTTCGCGGTGGATCACTCATCGGACTTCGTCCACTGGCTAAGCCCTGAGGGTCGGTTTCTCTACGTCAATGACTACAGCTGCCGCCGGTTGGGCTACTCGCGCGAAGAACTACTGGGCCTGAGCGTCTACGAGATCGACCCCAATGCGCCCCGGCCGTGGTCGGACCATTTCCAGGAGATCAGGGAGCGGGGTACTTATGCCTTTGAGTCGTCGTACCGGACCAAGCACGGAGAGATGATCCCGGTGGAAGTGACGGTGAACTACGTCAAGTACGGAGACCAAGAGTACAACTGTGCCACTTCTCGTGACATCACCGAGCGCAAGCAGGCGGAAGAGGCTCTGAGGGACAGCGAAGAGCAACTGCGTCAATCCCAGAAGATGGAAGCTGTAGGCCAGCTGGCCGGCGGTATCGCCCACGATTTCAACAATCTCTTGACGGCCATCCTTGGCTACTGCGAGCTGCTGCTCGCGAGTGAGGAGCTCCCAGGCTCGGCGCGAACAGACCTGCAGGAGATCAAGCAGGCCGCCGAGCGGGCCGGCGCTCTCACCAAGCAGATACTGGCTTTCTCTCGTCGCCAGGCCCTCAGGCCGGACGTCGTTTCGCTAAACGAGGTTCTCAGCGGAGTGGAGTCGCTGTTGCGCCGCACCCTGGGGGAGAACATCGATCTTGTCAGTCTCCCTCACCCTGCCCTGGGACATGCAGAGATAGACGTGCATCAATTTGAACAGGTGCTCATGAATCTGGCCTTGAATGCCCGGGATGCCATGCCCGCGGGGGGCAGGCTTACCCTGGAGACTGCGAACGTGGAGCTGGATAGGGAGTTCGGCCGGACCCATCCAGAGGCGACACCCGGCAGGTATGTGATGCTGGCCGTGTCCGATACCGGGATCGGTATGGACGAGGCCACGCTGAGCCACGTCTTTGAGCCCTTCTTCACCACCAAGGCTCCGGGGGAGGGCACGGGCCTCGGGCTGGCAACGGCATACGGCATCGTCAAGCAGAGCCGGGGATACATCTTCGTTCGTAGCGAGCCCGGCCGGGGTACCACCTTCAGGATATACCTCCCCCTAGTGGCGCTACGAGAGACCGCCGAGCCGGTCGTTCTTCCGGGGCACATGCCCAGCTCGGGGAGCGAGAAGATAATGGTGGTAGAGGACGAGTCTGCTCTGCGAAGCCTGATCGAGCGCGTGCTCACGGGCGTGGGCTACGAAGTGATATGTTTCGGATCCGCGGATGAGGCCCTGATCGTTTTGGAGCAAGGCCGGATCGAGGTGGACCTGCTTCTCACCGATGTGGTCCTGCCCGGGGTGCTGCAGGGCAAAGACCTGGTGGACATGGTGCAGGTCTCCAGGCCCGAACTGCTGGTGCTCTACATGTCCGGCTATACCCGCGATGCAATCGTCCATAGCGGACGGCTGGACGAGGGAGTCAACTTTCTAGAGAAGCCCTTCACCCCCGAGGCGTTGGCGAGGATGGTGAGAGAGGTATTGGACCGGCGCGGCGCCTCCGCTCTGTGAGACCAGATGCCCTGATATTCGATCTCGACGGGACCCTTTGGGACGCCGCGGTGCCCTCCGCTGAGGGCTGGAACCTTGCCCTGGAAGAGATCGGGGTTGAGCAGCGAGTGGATGGGGCCGACATTCGCTCGGTTTCGGGCACTCCTTTCGAGCAATGTGTGCGGACGCTTCTGCCGGGTATGAGTCCCCCGTCGGAGGCCATGGTTGAGGCCCTCGATGCGGGCGAGCGCAAGATGATCGAGGCGGTCGGCGGGACACTCTATCCCGCTGTGGCCGAGGGGCTGCGCCGCCTGTCCGAGGTCTACCGACTCTTCGTGGTGAGCAACTGCCCCGACTGGTATCTGGAGTGTTTTCTGCAGATGACGGGGCTGCGCGGGTGCTTCACTGGTTGGGATTGTCACGGCTCGTCGGGCCTGCCCAAGCCGGAGATGATGCGGGGTCTGTGCCAGAAGCACGGGTTGCTGCACGCGGTCTACGTGGGCGACACTCACGGCGACCGGCAGGCCACTGAAGCCGCCGGCTTGGAGTTCGTCTTTGCCCGCTACGGCTTCGGCCATACTGAGGCCCCGACCCTGGTGTTTGACGACTTTGAGGAGCTGGTGGAGCATTTCTTGGCAGGCAACGGCATCACCGTGGTGAAGCGGGACTGAGGCTGCTTTACGTGCGGACAACTCGGCGCTAGACTGGATTACAGGGTCCGTTCTTGCGCGGCGGGCCATGTGTGTCCACCGGCTCGTATTAGTGGGGTACGGGCGATAGGAAAGGGGACTGTCGTGGGATCTGGGTTTGCCAATCGCATCACTACTCTGATCTGCTGCGTGCTTGCTCTGGTCGTTTTGGGGTTGTCGACGGGAACGAGCACAAGCGTGGGCGCGCCTGCGCCCTCCATACCCGCCGTGCAACAGACGATTCCGGGCCTTGACCCGGGGGTGATAGCTACAGCGTTCATCACGACCACTACTGCGCCGACCCCTACCACCGTAGCGCCCACTACGACCACGCACGCGGCCCCTGTAACGACCACCACCGCGGCTCCCGCGACTACTACCTCCGCCGCTCCCACTACCACCGAGGCGCCTACTACCACCGAGGCGCCGACCACCACCGAGATGGTGTCTACCACGATCGATGACGCGGCAGCCGGCGGCGGGCTCGGGGGCGGATGGACGGCGTTCATCGTGGTAATGGCCGTCCTCGCCTTGGGTGGCTTGGGTACGATGTTCTACCTGCTTGGCAGGCGGGGCAAGGGTGGCGGTTCCCCGGGATCGCAGAGCAACGCCGCGTAGACAATCTGCGCCCAGGGCGGGAAACCCGTCTAGCAAAGACGGCTCCTCACAGGCGCGGCAGGGTTGAGCAGGCGCAGGAGTCTAGGTCCGACCGGTTGTCCGGTCGAGCACCTCACGGATCATCGCGACCAGAGCCGTGGGCGCGAAGGGCTTCTCCAGGAAGTTGACGCCTTGGTCGAGTCGCCCGGCATGCACAATGGCGTTGCGCGTGTAGCCCGACATGTAGACCACAGGCAGGTCCGGCCGTGAGGAGAGCAGCTGGTCGGCGAGCTCCTTGCCCTGCAGTTCTCCCGGAAGGATCAGATCGGTGACGAGAATGGCCACTTCCCCGGCAACGTCCTGCATAATCTGCAGTGCTTCCGCGGCCGTGCCGGCGCCGAGCACGTTGTATCCATACTCGGTGAGTACGCGTACCGCGAGATCCCGCAGAGCCGCTTCATCTTCGACGAGCAGGACGGTCTCGTTGCCCCTGGTTGTTGCCGTTTCGGCCGTGACTCGCCCCTGCGTCTGGACGGACAGAGTGGTCAGAGGCAGGTAGATCTTGAAGCATGTGCCTTTGCCCGGTTCGCTGTAGACCGAGATACTCCCGTAGCTCTGCTTCACAGTGCCGTAGACGGTGGCCAGGCCTAGTCCCGTCCCTTCTCCAGGCCCCTTGGTGGTGAAGAAGGGCTCGAAGATGCGTGACAGGGTGTCTTCCTCCATCCCCAGCCCTGTGTCGCTGACGGCCAGCACCACGTATTTGCCGGGATCCACTTCTGGATGGGTGCGACAGTAGTGTTCGTCTAGTTCGGCATTGGCGGTCTCCAGGGTCAGCCGGCCCCCGTTGGGCATGGCATCCCGGGCATTTAGAGCCAGGTTCATGAGCACTTGCTCGAATTGATGGACGTCCACTTCGACGTGGCTCAAATCAGGAGCGGGCACACTCACCAGGTCGATGTCCTCACCCAGGGTGCGGCGCAGGAGGGGCTCCACATTCGCGAGGATCTCGTTGAGCGAAACGACCTTCGGCCTCAGGGCCTGGCGGCGGGAGAAAGCCAGGATCTGCCGGGTAAGGCCCGCCGCTCTTTCGGCAGCGCGCTTGATCTGCTCCATGTCCTCGCGGGCGGACGGCCCGACCAAGTCGTCTCCGGCCAGCAGGAGGTCGCCGTAGCCGAGGATAGCCGTGAGCAAGTTGTTGAAGTCGTGGGCGATGCCACCGGCCAGCTGCCCTATGGCCTCCATCTTCTGGGACTGTCGCAGTTGCTCGTCGCGGTCCCGCAGTGTTTCCTCCGCCCGCTTGCGTTCGGTGATGTCCCGGGCAAAAACGCATGTGTACCCTTGACCGTCGAACTCGACGTAGTTGCCTCGTACCTCGACGGGAAAGGACTCTCCCGCCTTGGTGTTATGGATGCTTTCCGTCTGAAGCGTCCCGCCGTTCTTGAGTATCTGCCACCTGGCGTCCCACTGTTCCCGGGGAATAGTGGGGTCGATATCAAAGATGGTCTTCTTCAGAAGCTCCGTACGGGAATAGCCGTGTCGGCGGCAGGTCGATTCGCTCACATACACGAGTCGGCCTTCCGCGTCGGTCCAAAAGATCGAGTCGGCGGCATTGTCGATGGAGTACTGCAAGAGACGGCGCATGGCTTCCGCCCGGTTGCGCTCGCTCAGATCACGGATGATGCCCTGCTGGTAGAGATCGCCTTCGCTCGCGATCGTGCGAGCGCTGATCTCTACTGGAAAGGCCGACCCATCCTTGCGCCGGTGGGTGGCTTCAAGGATGTACGAGCCCTTCTCCCGCAATGCGAGCAGGCGTTCTTCGAATGCCGGGAGTCCTTCGGGCGGGACCAAGTCCGAAACATGCAGACCGAGCATCTCCTCTCGAGAATACCCGTAGGTCTCAAGGGCTCGTTCGTTCACCTCCACAAAGTGGCCTTGTTCGTCGCTGAGCAGGATGACGTCGTTGGCCTGTTGCACGAGGTGCGCGTATCGCTCCGAAAGCACCTTGCGGGAGACCTCCGCGTCGTATGCCTGCTGGTAGCGTCTCTTGAGGACGCGTTGCCACAGGACTGCAGTCGTCCCGCCGATGGCCGCCAGAAGTAGCGCTACCACCACAACGACCAAGATCATGCGCGTATTGGCTCCCGCGAAAGCCTCCGCGGTGTCGATCTTGGCGACGATGAACCACGGTGAATCGGGAATGGCCTGCAGCGCCGCCAGCACGTTCACTCCGCGGTAGTCGTCTCCCTCCACGATGCCCTGCACACCCAGGACGGCCAACACGGCCGGCCGGCTGGCCTGGGTGAGTGGGGTCTCGAGCTCCAGCGCTGTGCCCGTTTGGTGGCGAAGTTCGTTCAGATAGATGATGAACCCGCCCCTGCGCTCCACCAGGAGGGTCTCGGCCGACTCGCTGGCGGTGGGCCAACTCTGGACAAGCGGGAACAAGAAGTCGTTTGCGTCGACCTCCAGGACTATGGCCGCCAGGGGTTGCCCGCCACTCGCGGTCGAGTCGAAGAGCGGTGCGATGCCGTCCATATCGATGGCCGCGCCGTCGAGATCTCGGTGGAGGTCGGTGAGCACGGCCTTTCGCTCGCTGAGCGCGACTTGGAGGGCCTCAAGTGCGGCGGGAGCCAGCGGCTCGGCATCGCCAAGCGAGAGGAGGACGGCACCGTCGGGGTCGACCACCCTCACGTTCGCGTATCCGTATTGCTGCTGAAGAGTGCCGAACCAATCCAGCAGCTGTGATTCGTCGTCAGCGGACTCAGAAGCGAGCCATCGCCCGACAAGGTCGGCGGCGAAGCGACTCTCGGCGATGACCCCGGCGTCGCCCAGCCTTTCCCCTCGCCACCCAGCAATCTGGCCGGCTTTGAGCTGGCCGATCGCCAAGAGGTCGTCTTGGATGTCCTCTCTGTCGTGGCTATTGCCGCTCAGGGCCAGCCAAACGCCGGCCATCACGATAGCCGCGACCACCACGGCGACGGTGGCGCTCAACCACCAGGGGAACCTCGGCTTCTCAATCTGCTCCCGCAACAGCCGCTCCAGACATCTCGCCGGTCATTTGTGGGCTTCCCGGTACTCTGAGTTCTCAACACCATATTGTCAGGGCTTTCAAGACCTCTTGTACCGCGGGTAGCGCTGGGGGTAACATAGCGCCGAACAGTGTTCATCAAGTTGTGCAGCGTTCCACCGCATGACGCATGTTCGCCGACCAGGGAGACTGTCTTGGAAGTTGACCTCTGTCTATCGCGCCGGGACCGTCGGCGCAAGGACACAAGGGAAGAGATACTAACGGCAGCACGCGAGCTGATGCTTGAAGTCGGACCCGAAGCACTCAGTCTTCGTCAAGTGGCCAGACGAGCGGATTTCAGCCCCGCGGCGCTCTACACCTACTTCTCCAGCCGGGACGAGTTGGTGGCCTCGCTCTTTGCCGAGTCGTTCGCCCGGCTGGACGACTACCTAGGGCGTGTACCCACCGATCTGCCCTGGGAGAAGCGGGTGGTGGAGCTGGGGATGGCCTACATGGACTTCGGCCGGAACAACCCCATGGACCTGCGCTGCATCCTTGCAGCCACCTCGTTGGAGGGACCCTACTTGGCGAACGTGACGGCCATGGGCCTGGGAGCGATACGGCTGATCGGGGAGACGTTCAGGGAAGGCATGGAGAAGGGGCTCTTCTCGACAGTGCAGGGTCTCACCGCGCCCGAACTGGCTTTTGGCACATGGGCTCTTGTTCACGGGATGGTCTCAGTGGCCGGCACAGACCTGAGCGGCGTGGCAAACGATGTCTCGGCTGATCCCCGCCGGGTGCTCGAAGCATTTGTGGCCACGCTCACTTCTTCTGGGACGGAGTAGGGAAAATGTTCGAAGCCCTAGGACGGTTCTCGTACCGCTTCAGATGGGCGGTGATCGCCTTCTGGGTGGTGGTGTTCGGCGTTAGCGTAGCGGCGACGCCTCTGCTCGAGAACGTGCTCACGGGGGGATTTTCCGATCCCAAGGCGCCGGCGGAGCAGGCGGGCGCCCTTGTCCAAGAGAAGTTCGCGCAGGGTGCGACCACCCTGGTAATAGTGTTCAAGAGCGAGACGCTGGAAGCCACCGGGGAGGAGTTTCAAGCGGCCGAGAAGGCGGCGCTGGACGCGCTGGCAGCGGCACGGATCGCCTTCCTGGACAGCGTTCAGAGCTACGCCAGCACCGGGACCGAGCTGATGGTCTCCAAGGATGGGCACAGCTCGGTGGCTGTTCTCAACTTCTCTGCCCCACTGCAGACCGTCCAGGGCGAGGTGGACCAGATCCGGCAGTCGATCGCCGGTGGGCCGCTGAAAACGTATGTGACGGGCGAGCCCGCGGTCTATGAAGACATAACTACTCACTCGTTCAGCGACCTGCGCAAGGTGGAAATCTACGGCCTGCCGGTGGCGCTCATCGCGCTCATTCTCGTCTTCGGGAGTCTGGTGGCGGCGGCGTTGCCGGTGGTCACCGGAGGACTGGCAGTGACGGTCACACTGGGCGCTATGTATCTCATCGGACGGGCGACCAGCATGTCCATTTTTGCCATGAACGTGGCCACTCTGCTGGGGCTTGCGGTCGCCATCGACTATGCCCTGTTCATCGTGTGGCGCTTTCGGGAGGAGCTGCACCGGGGGGCCTCCGTGCGCGAGGCCGTGGTGGTCACCACGGCCCGCGCCGGGCGCTCTGTGTTTTACAGTGGGGCCGCGGTTATGGTGGGCGTGGTGGGGCTGGTGTTCTTCCCGTCGCCGGGGCTGCGTTCGCTCGGTATAGGGGGCGCGCTGGTGGTCTTCTTCTCGGTGGCGGCTTCGGTGACCTTCATGCCCGCCATCCTGGGGGTCCTTGGCCGCCGGGTGGACGCCATCCCCGTTGTTCGGCTGCACGCGGCCCACGAGAGCAGACGGTGGAAGTGGTGGGCCCGCGTGGTGCTCCGCAGGCCGTGGCTCTCCATAGCCGTCGCCCTTGTGCTCATCGCGCTGTTGGCCGCTCCGGCCCTTACGATGAAGACCCAGATGACCAACGCGTCGGCTCTCCCGGCAGGTGCAGAGGCCCGGCAGGGCTTGGATATCCTTGAGACTGAGTTCGACAAGGAAGCGCTCTCGCCCACACTGGTGCTGCTCACCTGGAATGATGGTCAGACCATAGATGTGGCCAGGGCCGCCTCCCTCTTCATGTTCGGTCAACAACTATCGTCGGTAGAAGGGGTGGCCTCGGTGCTAAGCCCCTTCACTCTCGCGGGGATGAGCGATCCTACGGCCCTAGTGGCTCTTTGGGATCAGTTCCAGCAGTTGCTCAACAATCCCGACGACTTCGTGGTGCCCGAAGGAGGGATGACCCTCGCCTCGGGCCAGACCATCACCGCCGAGGAACTCCAGCAGTTCAAGCAGCTCATCAAGGGCTCGGTCGCGCCCGGGGCGGTGCTGTACCGGGTGGAAGCCGACAAGGACTTGACCAACGCACAGTCGAACGCCCTGGTTGAGGGGCTCATGGACGTCAGCCCGCAGGCCGGGTATGAGGTGCACGTGGCCGGAGAATCGGCCTTCAGCCATGATTTCCTGAAGTCGTTGGACTTCTGGCTGCCTTGGGTGGTGGCGTGGATAGTCTTCAGCAGCCTGGTCGTGTTCCTGCTGCTGCTTCGCAGCTTCGTGTTGCCGGTGCTGGCGGTGGCGGTGAACCTTCTCACCATCGCTATGAGCTACGGTTGGCTGGTCATCCTGTTCCAGACATCGGTCTTCGAGAAGGTGTTGCGCTTCACCTCCACCGGTTCGGTGGATGCGATCAACAGGGTGCTCATGATGTGCATCCTGTTTGGCATTACCATGGACTACGCTGTGTTCATGCTCACCCGTATGCACGAGCGCTGGCACCGCACCCGTGACGCTCGGGAGAGCGTCACCGTAGGTCTGGTGAGATCGGGGCGCATCATCGTGAGCGCGGCCCTTCTGGTGGTCATAGTCACCGGCGCGTTCGCCTTCACGAGCATCGGCACCACCAAGATGCTGGGCATCGGGATAGCGCTTTCGATCATGGTCGACACCCTACTGGTACGGCTGATCCTGCTGCCGGCCGTGATGGTCTATCTAGGGAAGGCCAGTTGGTGGTGGCCGCGCGCAAGACGAGGACGCAAAGAGCGTGCTGGGGGCCGGGACTTGACTCCCCAGCAGCGTCCTAGGCGGGAAGAAGCACCGAAAACGTAGAGCCCTTGCCTTCTTCGCTCAGCACTTCAAGCCGTCCTCCGGCGCGCTCGGTCAGGCGCTTGACTATGGTCAGTCCCAGGCCGCTTCCCTCGAGCCCGCGGGTCTCGGGACGTCTTTCGCGGAAGAACTCGCCGAGCACCAGGTCGAGGTTCTCGTTGGCGATGCCTATGCCCGTGTCTGTCACCTCGATGCGCACCCATTCACCGTCGTGCCTGCCCCGCACGGTAACGCTTCCGCCGTCCCGGTTGTACTTGACGGCGTTGCCCACCAGGTTTGTCAGGATCACGGTCAGGTCGTCCGCGGGCACCAAGACGGGGGGCAGACCGGGCTCGATCTCCACCCGGCCACTGATGCCCCGGGCGGCCAGCCGTTCGGCTTCCAGCCCGAGGACGCTGTCGGCGACGGGCCCTACGTCCAGCAGCTCGGGCTGGGCTTGGGGCCGGGCCTGTTCGCTACGCGAAAGCGAGAGTAGATCGCCGATGAGCTGGACCATATTGTCGATGCGTTCTTCGGCTCGGCGCAGCATGGGCAGATAGCTCTCGAGGTCGTCTCCCAGGCTCTTGTCGGTGGCCACCTCGACGATTGCGCGGACGGCTCCCAGCGGGGACTTGAGCTCATGCACCATAGTGCGGATGAAGCGGGCCTTCTCCATAGCTACGCGCCGCACCTCCGAGATATCCGAAAGCGTGAGGATGCGGCCCAGCGCGGTGCCGTCCTCGGCTCTGAACGTGACGATGCTGGTCATGAAGGCCCGCTCTCCCATGCTGAGCTGGCCGACGGTGCGGTCTTTGAGGGGGGCGACCAGGGGCTCGCAGAGCGGGGCGAGCGGGCCGTCCTGCAGCAGCTCCGCAGCCGGGCGGCGCAGGATTTCCTCTTGGGATGCGTCCAGGAGGGCACTCATGGCCCGGTTGGCGAGCATCACATCGCCATCCCGGTTGATCACCAACACGGCGTCGCGGAGTGACGAAACCAGGGAGTGGGTCTGGGTCTTCTCCTCCGCCAGCGCCAGCAGGCTCGCTTCGTGCTCTTTGCGCAGCTGCTCCGCTTCGGTGCGCGCCCGTTTGTGCCTGACCAAGGTCTCAACCACTCCCAGAAGGTCGTCGGGCAAGAATGGCTTGGGCAGGAAGAAGTCGACCCCTTGGCGGGTGGCCGCGATGGCCGTGTCGATGTTCGCGTACGCGGTGATCATGCAGGTCATCAACTGCAGTCCTTCGCGCTTGATGGTCTGCAAGATGGTGAGGCCATCGGTGTCGGGCAGCCGGTAGTCGAGCAGGCCCACGTCGAACGAGACGGTGCGCAGAAGGGCGAGAGCCTCCTCGCCGGTGGCCGCCTCCTCTACGTCGTAGCCTTCGAGCTCCAGGATCTGGCGGATGCCGGACCGCACCCCATACTCGTCGTCGACCACTAGGACGCGCGCGGGGGTCATGACTGGTCTGTTCCCGTATGGGAGCCGGCCTTGTCGCCCAGGAACTCTTCGGCGATGCCCAGCAACTGTTTGCCTGTGGCGGGTTTGTCGACGAAGCGGTCAAGTCGGGACCAGGCGAGGAGGCCCTCGCCCTCTTGGTCAAAGCGCTCACCTGTCTCCCTGGCCACGCCACTCAGCATGACAATGGGCACCTGGGCCAGACGCTCACGCTTGCGGATCTCGTAGGCCACGCGGAAGCCGCTGTCGTAGCGCTCCATCATAAGGTCGAGAAAGATGATGTCGGGAGTGTCGGTCTCCAGAAAGTCCAAGGCCTCTTGGCCGCTCTCCGCAGTGTTGACCTTGTGGCCGCGACTTCCGAAGTAGGCGGCCTGGGCATCGAGGAAGTCCCGGTCGTCATCTACGAACAGGATGTTCCAGGAACTCATCTAGGGCTCCTTTCGCCGCTTGCGCGGGTCATGGGGATCTCAACATGGAAGGTTGTGCCGGCACCAGGCTCCGAGTCGAACCAGATGTTGCCGTTGTGCATCTTGACGATGCCGTACGAGATAGGCAGGCCGAGGCCTGTGCCCTTGCCGATGCTCTTGGTGGTGAAGAAGGGTTGGAACACCTTGTCTTTTGCGCCCGCGCCGATGCCGGAGCCCTGGTCGGCCACGCTGAAGCGAACGCGGTCGCCGCCGGGCAATATGTGCGCGCTCACCCGCACCTCGCCAGAGCGGCCCTCCATGGCTTCCACGCCGTTCTTGATGAGGTTGACGAGCACCTGGGTCATCTGGTCGCGGTCGAGATCGGCGCGCAGACCGGGAGTCACATCCACCACGATCCGCATGTCTCGATCGGGACCGGGCGGAAGGTTACAGGCGGCGCCATCGGCGGCTGAAGAAACGAGCTCCTCCACCGACACCGTTTCTATGCGCACCCGGCTCTGGCGGGCGAAGTCGAGCAGGTTGCCAATGATCTTCTTGCAGCGTTCGGACTCCTCGGCCATGAGCTTGAGGTCGTGGTCAAGATCTTCTCTCCCTTGGAGCTTGCGCTGGATGATGTGGGAGTAGAGCAGGATGGTGCTCAAGGGGTTGTTGAGTTCATGGGCTACGCCCGCGGCCATCTGGCCCATAGAGGCCAGCTTCTCACTGTTGATGAGATGGCGGTGCACGTCGCGCAGGTTGTTCCAAGGCACGTGCAACTCGCTGCAGACCCGCTCCGACTGGTCGATGATGAACGGCAGGCACATAGCCTCTTCGGCCATGCCTTCGTACACCGCCTTGGCTTTGGCCCGGCAGGTGGGGTAGCCGCAGGCGCTGCAGTTGAGCTCGTCCTCGGGGAAGAACTTGTTGGTGTGGGCCAGGATCTCGCGGATCTCTTCCTCGGTGGGGCCCTCGGACCTCTGGTCGTTGGGCTCGAAGCGCCGCGTGAGGCACACCGGCGCCGCGCCCGGCTCATAGGCGGGGAGGGTACCTTCGTCTTGGCGGCGCAGACTGCCCGCGGCGAATTCCGCCACCCGGCGCCGCCGTGTCATTCCGGGCTCGTTGCTGTCCACCCCGGGGCCCGCGTAGCAGCCTCTGCACATCAGGGCCTCTACGAGCAAGGTGCCCTCGATGTCACTCTCTGAGAGGCCGTCAAGGGTTTCCACGGTCTCGTCCTTGCCGCTGACAACGATGAGCCGAGGGTCAAGGATGCCGTCACCGATGCCGGCGCTCTCCAACATGCCCCCAGGAACGGGGTAGATGCGGGCCTTGCCGGCGTGGGGCGGATCGAAATCGCTCGGAGGGGCTAGGGCGGGATCAACGCCTCTCGCCGACAGTACGCGCTCCATCTCGACCAAGGTAAGGACTTCGTCGACCACCCCTACGATCTCGGAGTCGAGTATCTCTGCTTTCTTTGCGACGCAGGGTCCGATGAAGACGCAGCGGACGTGCTGCCCGTAGCGCCGTTTGACCTCGAGGGCCGTGGCGACCATGGGCGAGACGATGGGCATGATGCGGTCGGTCAGTTCGGGGTGATACTTGCGGACGTACTCTACGACCGCGGGGCAGGCGCTGGCTATGTGGATGCCGGTGGGGTTTGCCTTCAGGAAGTCGTGGCAGGCTTGGTTGACCTGGTCGGCTCCGTGGGCCACTTCGATGACGTAGGTGAACCCCGCCTTGCGCAGGGCACCGATGATCTGGGCGGGGGGCAGTGAAAAGCCGGCTGGAAACGACGGGGCGAGCAGCGCGGCCGCGGTGCCGCGATGCAGGAGGTTGAAGGTGCCCTCAAGGCCGCTCTTGTAGGCCTTGGCGTCCTGCGAACACACCATGGTGCAGTTGCCGCAGCTTATGCACCGGTCGGCCACCACCGACGCCTGACCGTCTTCGATGCGGATGGCTTTGGCCGGACAGTCGCGCACGCAGGTGTAGCACCGGCGGCAGTTCTGCTTGATGGTGTTGATTATGCCTTCCATCGCTCCCCGGTCAGTGGGCTGAGCCCGCGCAGGCCTTGCCGCGGGTGACAATATCGTCACCCGCAAGCGCCGCGGGGCTGCGGTCGGTGTAAGTGCGGTGCAACAGCCGGTGCGACACTTCGCTGAGCGGCCTGCCGAGGAGCTCTTCGTAGAGGGTGGCGACGTTCTTGTTCTCGTGCGAGACTCGGACCGCGGCCTCGGCGTCGGCAGCGTGAAGACGGTCGATGCGCTTGCGCACGTCCTTCATCTCGCCCTGGTACGGCTGACCGCCACCTCCCGCGCAACCGCCTGGGCACGACATGACCTCGACGAAATGCATGCCCGCAAGGGCCTCCTCCAGTCCCGGCCGCAGTCGGCCGAGCCCGTTGATGACCCCGAGCTTGAGGGTGGTGTCGCCCACGTCCAGGGTGAAGCTCTTGACTCCGTCTAGTCCGCGGGCCTCGGTCAGAGGTCCGGCCGGGACTTCCGCCCCCACCAGCGTGGCCGCCGTGCGCACGGCGGCCTCCATCACGCCGCCGGTGCCTCCGAACAGCCGCGCCGCGCCGGTGGCTTCCACAAACGGAGCATCCAGCGGGGCGCGTTCTCCGAAGGCGTCGAAGTCGATGCCAAAGCGTTGCCACAGGGCGCTCAGTTCCCTGGTGGTGAGTACGTAGTCGACGTCACCCAGGTCCTGCGCCTCATACTTCTTGGCGGTGCAGGGCATCAGCGAGACCAGCACCAGGAGTTTGTCGCCCAGGGCGGCGAACTTGGGGTAGATCTCCTTGATGAGGGCTCCGGCCATCTGCTGGGGCGACTTGCAGGTGGACATGTTGGGGATGAGGTCGGGCCTGTGCAATTCGACGTAGTTGACCCAAGCCGGGGAGCAACTGGTGAACATAGGAAGCGGCCCGCCACCTTGGAGACGCTTCACCAGCTCCGTGGCCTCCTCCATGATGGTGAGGTCGGCGGCGAAGCCCGTGTCGAACACCGCGGCCACGCCGATGCGCTTAAGGGCGGCAGCCAGGTGTTCCAGCATGGCCGGCACCGTGGGGGGTTTGTTGCGGGCGACCGCTAGGGTGGCCGGCACCGCGGGGGCGATCTGCACGACTACCACCGTGTCGGGATCGCCGAGCGCGGCCACCACGGCGTCGACGTGGCTGCGCTCCATGAGGGCCCCGGTCGGGCAGACCCGCACGCATTGGCCACAGTATGTGCAGCCCGACATGTTGATCCCGGCAGAGAAACCGGGACCCACTTGGGTGCGGAAGCCCCGGTCGATGAAGTCTATAGCCCCTATGCCCTGGATCTGATTGCACATGGTGACGCAGCGCCCGCAAAGCACGCATTTATTGGGATCGCGCCAAATGGCCGGCGACGAGATATCCAAGAGTTGATCCTTCTTCATGCCCACATACTGCCTCGGCCGGGCGCCAAGCTCCTGGGCCAGCTCGGCCAGTTCACACGTTCCCGAGCGGTGGCAGACCAGGCAGTCCTGGGGATGGTTGGCCACCATCAGTTCGACGATGGCCCGGCGGGCCTTGAGTATCCGAGGGGTGTGGGTGTGCACCACCAAGCCGTCGGTGGCCGGGAGGGTACAACTGGTCTGGAGCTTGGGAGACCCCTCGACTTCCACCACGCAGAGGCGGCACGAGGCCGAGGGCGAAGGTGCCCAATCCAAGGAACAAAGGTGGGGGATGTCGATGCCGGCCTTGCGGGCCACCTGAAGCACGGTGTCACCCGGGTTGAACTCCAGCGCTATACCGTTGATGCTGATACTCACAGTGACCTCTTTTTCCGCTCAGGCGACGAGGGATATCGACTTTTTGGGGCAAGCGTCTATGCAGGCGCCGCAGCCCAGACAACGATCGACGATTATGTAATGGGCACTCTTGCGCTCGCCCACGATCGCACCCGACGGGCACTGCTTCTTGCAGACCTGGCAGCCGGTGCAGGTGGCGTTGTCTACCAGGTAGGTGCGCAGTCCCTGACACACGCCCGCCGGGCAGCGGTCTTCCATGATGTGCGCCTCGTACTCGTCGCGGAAGAACCGGAGTGTGGAGAGCACCGGGTTGGCTGCCGACTGACCGAGCCCACACAGGGAGGTGTCCTTGATGGTCTGGGCCAGCTCTTCCAGATGGAGCAGGCCGCGGAAGCGCTCGAGCCGGCCGATTTCGTTGCCCACCGATCGTTCCGTAAGGGCCGTGAGGATCTCGAACATGCGGGTGGTGCCCTCCCTGCAGGGGGTGCACTTGCCGCAAGACTCGTTGCGGATGAACTCCATGAAGTACTTGGCCACGTCGACCATGCAGCTGCGCTCGTCCATGACCACCATGCCGCCCGAACCCATCATGGCGCCCAGCTCCTGCAACTTGCCGTAGTCGGTGGGCACGTCCAGATACGCCTCGGGGATGCAGCCGCCGCTGGGCCCGCCCAGCTGCACCGCCTTGATCTGATGCCCTTCTGGAGCGCCGCCACCGATGACGCAGACCACCTCGCGCAGCGGGATGCCCACGGGTACTTCGACCAGACCGGTGTTGCGCACCCGCCCGCTGAGGGCGAAGATCTTGGTGCCGGCCGCGTCGCCGATGCCTATGTTCTGGAACCACTCCGGCCCATTGCGGAGGATGCCGGGAATGTTGGCGAGAGTCTCCACATTGTTGAGAACGGTGGGCATGCCGTGCAGTCCGGCGACCGCCGGGTACGGCGGTCGCGGCCGGGGCATACCCCGTCCCCCTTCGATGCTGGCCAGGATGGCCGTCTCTTCTCCGCAGACAAAGGCGCCCGCGCCCTGCTTGATGACGATGTCGAGATCGGTGAGGCTGTCCAGGATGTTGTTGCCCAGCAGCCCGGTCGCACGGCACTGGGCGATGGCGCCCTGCAGGCGCTGGATGGCCAGGGGGTACTCGGCTCGACAGTAGATGTAGGCCTTGTCCGCCCCGATGGCGTAAGCGGCGATGAGTATGCCCTCGATCACTCGGAAGGGGTCGCCCTCCAGCACCGCGCGGTCCATAAAGGCGCCCGGGTCGCCCTCGTCGGCGTTGCATATGAGGTACTTCTGGGCGGCGGGGGTGTCGAGAGCGATCTTCCACTTCTGTCCTGTAGGGAAGCCGGCTCCACCTCGTCCGCGGAGCCCCGATTTGGCGACCAGGTTGCACACCTCGGCGCGGGTCATGGTGGTAAGTGCCCGGGCCGCGGCGGCGAAGCCGCCGGCGGCCAGGGCGGAGTCAAGGGAGGAGGGGTCAATGAGGCCGCAGTTGTCGAGCACCACTCGGGTCTGGCGGCTGAAAAAGGGCGTATCGGCCACCAGAGGCACATCTTCGAGGCCGGGGACGTCACCGTAGCGGCCGTAGAGGAAGCGGTTGCGCCGCTCGCCCTTGTCGAAGACCGACTCGAGGAACTCCTCGATGTTGTCGGGGGAGAGGTCGCAGTAGGACAGCCGGGGACCGTCGCCTTGCTGCAGGTCGACAAAGACCTCTCTTTGGCAGTAGCCACCACAGCCTACTTCCACGATGGTGACCGGCAAGGAGTGTGCTTCGAGGTACGACTTGGCCTTGGCGATGAGGTGCAGCGCCCCGTTCGCGCAGCCGCAGGTGCCCGCGCCTACGAACAGCACGGTGCCCTCGCCGCCGCGCCGGACCTGCGCCAGCCGGGCCGCGCGCCGGTCGCGGCAGGCGTCGTCGGTGTGGCATGCCGGGCCGGCCGTTAGACACGCCAACAGGTCGGCACAGGGATGTTCGGGAGAGTGAGTGCATCGGGTGCAGCAGGGTGAGACCAGAGTGCTCGCGCTCATGACAGGCTCACCTCTACGGGGCAAGCCGCCGCCCCCAGGCCGGCGGCTCTGTCCGTGGCCGCGTCCACCTCATCAAGCAGGGCTTCCAGTTTCTCGACGGTGAGGTGACCGTGGAACTCGCCGTCCAGCTTGATGACGGGGGCTATGGAGCAGGCGCCCAGACAGGCTACGCGGAGCACCGAGAAGCGCCCGTCGGCGGAATTGCCGTCTGGACGCAGCTTGAGTCGGCGCTGCAGATACTGGGCAAGCGCTAGGCTCTGCTTCACGTGGCACGCCGTGCCCCTGCATATCTCGATCACGTGCTTCCCCAGGGGGGCGAAGCGGAACTGGTTGTAGAAGGTGGCAACGCCGTAGACGCCGGCCACAGGAGTGTCCAGGGCCTGGGCCACTCCCATCATGGCTTCCTGGGATAGAAAGCCTTCTCGAGCCTGCAGTTCTTGAAGCAGAGGTATCAGTTGGTCGCGGGACAGGCCGGTCCTATCCGCGAGCAGCGACTCGACGTTGTTCACTGTTGCTCACGCCCTCCAGACCAAGGGGCGTTTTTCGGAGCACTACCGGCCAGCAACGACTCCACCCGCTCAGCAAGAACAGCCAACTTCACGGGCTTTTCGAGGAAGGCCTCCGCCGGCAGATCCTGGCCCATCAGCGAGGCGAGCACCTTGTCGCGCACGTCGGCCTGGACGTTGAAGCCGGACAGCATGAGTATGGGGATGTCGCGCGTGGGGCCGTCGGTCTTGAGGGCGCCGGCCAGCACCATGCCCTCTTCGTCGTAGTCCATCATCACGTCTAGGATGATGAGGTCGGGGCGGTCTCCGACGATGCGGGCGTAGGCCTCCTTGCCGTTGGCCGCCGTCTTCACCTCGAATCCGCGGGCCGTGAGGAAGGCGTCTATCGACGCCACCAGATCACGGTCGTCGTCAACGACTAGGATCTTCTTGTTATCCATCGCTTCTTCCTCGCACTTTCGACTGGGGCACGGTCCCTGCATGAATCACTGTGTTTCCTCGCTCCGCCGGCTCAAGAAGGTGACTTTTTCCAATCTGGCGGAGATGTCAAGCGGTTCGATGAAGCACCCGGGGGGCGCGGTCAGCGTCGTAGGGACGAAGTTCAGAAATCCTCGGACTCCGGCCGCCGCGGCTCTGTCCACGACCGACTGCAGTCCCTCGTCCCGCGCGGCAAGGATGAGCACACGGAGACCCGCGTCGCTGGTGATCTTCTCCAGATCGTCCAGGTGGTAGCAGCGGCAACCAGCAAAGACTTTGCCAACCTTGTCCGGGTCGATATCGAAGGCCGCCGCTATGCGGAAGCCGCGCTCCTCAAACCCGCGGTAGGAGAGGAGGGCCCTCCCCAAGTAGCCCACACCCACCAGGGCGATGCTCTGGACCTCGTCGGTGCCGATGATCTCGCTGATAGTCCGCGACATCTGGCGAACATCATAGCCCCGGGCGATGTTGCCGAAGGTGCCGAAACTGGCCAGGTCGCGCCGCAGCTGGGCCGGAGTGACTCCTACCAGAGCAGCAAGCCGGTGGGAGTAGATGAACTCCACTCCGTCGTGATTGAGCGCTTCCAAGGCGCGCCGATAGGTGCTAAGCCGCTCCACCGTGTGGAGGGAGACTTTGCGTTCTCTCGGGGCCGGGTCTTGCGCCATTGGTACACACATCCTCTAGTGTGCCGCGTTTCACAGTGAATATAATCACAGTAGGCCGACCGGTGTCAACTGGGCAAGCGCATGGCGCTCACGAGCGGCTGAAGTCTCTTGATACGATGGCGCTGTGGAACCGAGCGAAAACATCTTGGTCATCGTTCCGGCTCACAACGAGGGCCCGCGGATCGGGGCCGTCGTGCGGGCCGTGGTCGAGCAGGGCCTGCCCGTGCTGGTGGTGGATGATGGCTCCGGCGATGACACCGCCGGTGTGGCGCGCGCCGCGGGCGCGCGCGTGCTTGCTCTGCAGCCCAATCGGGGCAAAGGAGGGGCGCTGAAGGCGGGCTTCGTCGAGGCGCTGGCCGAAGCCCCCGGGGGAACTCCCTGGGCCGGCCTCCTCACGCTCGACGGGGACGGCCAGCACGACCCGGCCGAGCTTCCGGCGTTCTTGGAGGTTTGGAACACCCGCGGCGCCGATCTGGTGATCGGCGCCCGTGACTACAAAGAGATGCCCCCCATAAGGTGGTTTACCAACACGCTCAGCCGGAAGCTGTTCTCATGGGCGGTGGGAGAGGACGTTCCCGACAATCAATCCGGCTATCGGCTGCGCTCGCGGCGGCTGGCCGAGGCGACACTGGCCAGCAGCGAGCAGGGCTTCGCGTTTGAAGTCGAGGAGATCGCCATCTGTGTGGGGCGCCGGTACGGTCTTGCCTGGGTGCCCATCAAGACCATCTACGGGACAGAAGTGAGCGATATCCGGCCGTGGTCGCACTTCACCGGCTTCATGCGGGTCATCTTCCGGGCACGCAAACGGGTGAAGCGGGAGCGAAGGGCGTCGTCTACTCGGCTGTGATCGGGCCCCGGATGGCGTCGATGGGGTGACTCTCGTTGCCGATGCTGACGTAGGCCTCGCCGTCCTCAATAAGGGCGATCAGGTCGGCGATGGTGCCTCCTTGGAGCGGACCGGTCAGATCGTCGGCAGCGATGGTGCCCTGGGCCAATATCCCATCGAAGTTGCCTTCCTTGGCCGGACCCGCGAACAGCGTGTAGACCGTGGCGCCGTCTTCGCCCGGTAGTCCCTTGCCGATGGTGGCCACCGATGCATTCGAGATTTGGTAAGTGAGTTCCAGGGTAAACGCCATCTCTTTGGCGGCAGAATCGTAGTCGAGCGTGAGAACGGCGGTGGCCTGGGTGGTCACGGCCGGTACCGAGTCGGCTCCTGTGAGATCGGCCGTGTAGATGGCAGAAGGCAGAACGGCGGTCGTGGACCCAGTGGTAGAAGCGCCCGAGCCGTCGTCCCCTCCGCACGAGCGGGCAGCTAGGACGATTATCAGTACGAGCAAGACCACGACGCCGGCAAAGAATACAAGCCGGCGTCTTTGCACCTGGGCGGTGTGTTGCCTGCGCGCCCGCGCTTTGGCTTCTCTCTGACGGTCGATGTCGGGCTGCATGAATGGCTCTCCGTGGTGCGGCATGAGTGCAAAGAACACGACTCTGACAGTTTACCCGATGCATGTGGTCGGGGGTTACAGCTGTAATTTGAGCGGTGATCGTGAGTTTGGCCGGGGTGTCCAGACCAAGGAGTCGTGCCCTGGGTGGGAACGAAGGGAAGCTACTTGACACAAACCCATAGACTTCATTAGAGTGGTCGCGGCGTCTGATAGACGGCGCCCGTACCTACCTGCCGGCTCTCGGCGTAAGGTGCGAGTGTTGCTTCGGTACTCACATTGTTCTGATATTGGGGGGGACATGTACCGCACTCGCCGCTTGGCTCCGTTCGCCTACGTTCTTCTGCTGGTCTTCCTTGTTTTGACGTTCGCTCTGGGTTCGGCCGCGCCGGCGACCGCCGAGCAGGGGGAGACCTCCGCCCAGCCCGTGGCTCCGGCCGGGGAAACAGTCTCCGCCGGACCGGTCGCGGCTCATGCTGAGATCCTGAGCACCCCTGTTCCGGTCAGGGAGCTCACTGAAAAGCGCACAGAGACATCCCGGACCTATCTTCTCTCCGACGGAACCAAGCAGGCGGAGATCTTCCAGAGGCCCATCAACTATCAGGACGCCAATGGACATTGGCAGCCCATAGACGCGCGCCTGGTTCCCGGCAGTCTGCCCGGCACCTATGAGTCGGCCTCCACAGCGGTCAAGGTGGGCATCTCCCTTGACAAGGCCAAAGCCCAGCCTCTCGTGTCCCTGGCCTACGACGGGGCTTTGGTTACCCTGCGGCCGGTGGCCTTCCCCGGGATGGGTCGCATCAGTGCCCCTTCGGTGGTTGGGACCAAGGCCAAGTTCGGCTGGGCCTGGGCCGGCCCGGTTCTCTCCTACGAAGTGATCGAGGAGGGAGTGAAGGAGACCATCACCCTGCCGTCGGCTGGAAGCCCCGACACCTATGTCTTTGCCATCGATCACGCTGGTCTTGCTCTCAAACAGGACGAAACCGGTCAGTGGGGCCTCTACAAACCGGGCGAGATCACCCCTGCGCTCGTGCTGGGTGATCTTCTTGTCTACGACTCATCCATTGACGAGACCGGCTCTCCCGCGGTAGCCGGTGGCGCCGAAATGACGCTTGAGGTGGGCAAGGACCAAAGCACCGCCACCATCACCGTGCCCAAGGAGTGGCTCACCGACCCCTCCCGGGTGTTCCCGGTAGTGATCGACCCCACCGTGACCCGCTACGCCGCGGGCGACACCTACATCTCCAGCCTGTATCCCAACACTTCCTACAACTCGGCGACCGCGCTTAAGGTGGGTTACTACGACGCCACCACCGGCTGGAACAAGGCCCTGGTCAAGTTCTACCTGCCGTCCGATCTTACCGACGGCGGGGGCGGATATGTGATCAGCGCCAATCTCAAGCTCTACCAGCACCTGCAGTACTACGCCGGCCAGGCCATGCCCACCCATGTAGGCATGATGACCAAGACCTGGACCGGTTTGAGCACCTGGAACTCGCTCGGCAGCTACGCCATCACCGACGCCAAGACCATAAGCGTGGCCATGAATACCTGGCTCGATCTTCCTTGCGCGGACATGGTGCAGAAGTGGGCCAGCGGCATCGCGTCAAACTACGGCTTTGTCGTCTACCAGATGCCGGCCACCGAAGGGCAGACCTACTGGCGCCAGTTCCGCTCCAGCGAGTATTCGGATGTGAACTACCGGCCTCGCTTGGTCATCAACTACACCACGGTCTACGACGTCAAGGCGGACTACGCGGCGGTGGGCGACGGTACTCACGACGACACCACCAACATCCAGAACGCCATAGATGCCGCTGCTGCCGCCGGAGGGGGCCGCGTCTTCTTCCCGGCCGGCACCTACCGCACCACCCAGCCTCTGCAGCTGGACGTAAGCTACGTGACCCTAGAAGGCACGGGAGCCTCAAGCGTTCTTAAGGCGAGCGGAGCCAGCCAGACCGAAGTGGTTGCGATTGGATCGAATGTCGGCGCGGTGTCGGGCCTGAGTGTAAAGTCGCTTGGTATCCAGGTGCCCAACGGTGGATATGGGGTCAAGGTCACCGGTGCCGGTGGCGGCACCACCATAGCTATTGCCTACAACACCTTCACCGGGGCTCTGGTAGACAACGAAAGTTCCGGGGTCCAAGCCGACGCCAACTTCAACAATGTCACGGTGCTGGGCAACGACTTTTCCGGCTTGGGGGCCTTGCCTCTCAATCTGACTGTGTCTTGGTCGGGGCGGAGCGTGAGCGGTAACACTCTGCCCGTCTCCCAGTCGTACCGTCCCGATCTTCTCTGGGGGGCCAATCGCTACGACACCGCCGTCAGGCTCTCCAAAGCCGGTTATCCGAACGGAGCGGCCGCCGCGGTCTTGGTCAGCGGCGAGAACTACCCCGATGCCCTTTCCGTGGCTCCGCTCGCGGTGGCCTATGACGGGCCCACGCTTCTTACCTACGCCTCAGCGCTCACTGTGGACACGGCCAGCGAACTGCGGCGCCTGAATCCCAGCCAAGTGTTCGTCGTGGGCCTCGGCACCACCGTCCAGAACGCGGTCAAGGAAGCTCTTCCCACCGCCACGGTCACAGCCATCGTGGGCACCGATCGCTACGACACGGCCGCTCGGGTAGCGGTGCAGCTCAAGGCCAAGCTGGGTACCGTGAGCAAGGTGGTGGTGGTCCCTGGGGACAACTACCCGGACGGACTCACGGTGGGGCCGCTCGCCGCTCAGAAGGGCTGGGCCATCCTTCTTACGCCGGCCGCCGGTCCTTTGCCTACCGTAACCTACAACTGCTACCACACGACTCTGGGCGTGAGTAGTGCTCTAGAGGTGGGCACCAGCGTCGCTCTTCCCTATATCACCAACCTCACCCAGATCACCGGCTCTGACCGGTATGACACCTCCACGCATGTGGCCGAATATGCCGAGACCCTAGATGGCAAAGTGGTGTTTAACCACATGGGCCTTGCTACCGGCGACAACTACCCCGATGCCTTGGCTGTCGGCTCCTATCTGGGCAAGGATGACGGGCTACTTCTGCTCACCAATGGGGACGCCGCTACCGCTTCGGTCACGGCCGAGTTGGACGACCATTTCTCCTGGCTTGACGAGCTCACCTACGTTGCCCTTCCCAATTCTTGGGTTGCCGACCAGAACTCGGGCTTGTATCGCGAACCGGCACCCCAGCACACCGCATACGATCTGGGTGAGTTCGCCGATCATGATACGACCGCCACCCTGGACAGGGGTCGCCTGAACGTTGGTACCGTTGACCTCGGGATCGCCTCGTTTGGGCCGATGGCAGCTCTTGATCGCACCTACTCATCTGGGGTCACCACCGCCGGCTATTTCGCCCCCGGCTGGCGCTTTGGCTTCGAGCGTTCTTTGACCTTCGTGGACGCTACTCTTACCCGCTATTCAGATGAAGCGGGGGAAAGCTGTGCCTTTGTGAAGAGCGACCCGGCAAGTAGCGTCTGGTCCCCGCCCTCCGGCATGAGTGCCAAGCTGGCACATGGAACCACCAACTGGACGCTCACGTTCCCGGGAACCGGGGCCGTCCTTACCTTCGACGGGACCTCGGGCAAGCTCCTCTCGGAGGCCGACCGCAACGGAAACGCCGTCACCTACACCTGGAGCTCCGGCTACTGCACAGCGATAACTGCAGCCAACGGCCAGCAAATCCAACTGACTCTCAACGCCAGTCACAAGCTGACCCAGGCAACGTATGCTACTGCACATGGTACACGGCAGGTGAGCTACGCGACGGCTGCCCCTTGGACCATCACCTGCTACCCGGGCACCTCGCTCTCGCATAGCCTCACCTACAGCTACAACGGCTCCAGCCAGCTGTCGGGCATGACTGCCACCAACTTCACGGGAACGACGGCTGCGACCGAGAGCTTCCTCTATACAAGCGGGGCTTTGACTGAGGTGCGTTTCCCCGACTACACGACGGTGGCCACCTTCCCGGACTACAACAACAGTAGCTCAGACGCCAAGGCCACCATCGCCTATAACGGGCAAAGTGCCACCATCAGCCGTTGGGGCTGCGTCTATGCCAGTACAGCCCCGACGGGACAGACAGGGACTCAGGTGGTCAAGAGTGTGAGCTGGGACTCGCGCGGGGCCATGGTGGGCGAAACCAACTTCAAGGTTGCATCAGAGTCCGGCAATCAGACCTGGTCATACACCCTGTCTGCGCTCAACGAGGCGGTTCTTGTAACTACGACGCCCCTCACTACCCTCTACTCGGCAAGCTATACCCCGCAGCTTCTTGTGGGCAGCACCACGGATGCCGGGGGGGCGACGGTTTCGGTGACCTACGGTGATCCAACCACGGTCAACTCCGATCTGCCACTCACGGTCACGGACAGCCTGGGTTCCACCACCTACTACGGCTACGATGGGGCGGGGAATCCCACCGAGGTCACCAAGGAACTCACCGAGGAAGGCGACCTGGGCGTGACCCGTTGTACCTACGCAAACGTCACGGTGGGCTCGGCCACCTACCGTGGCGCGCTTGTGCAGGAACGGAAGCTCATCAGCGGCACCGCCCAGAACGGTATCTGGGCTGTCACCGACTACAACACCGACGGTTACTACCCCAACGGCCAACCCAAGAAGACCGTTTACCGGGACGTGGCTCTCTATGACGGACAGGTTGACCCGCCAGACCTGACCGTGACGGAAAGCTACGACGCTCTGGGGAACCTCTTGACGAGGACCGATACGAGCGGCCAGGTGGCCGAGACGAACACCTACGACCTCGCGGGCCGGCTGCTCACCAGCACCGGACCGGCCTTCACCGCCACGGTGAGCGGCAGCCCGGTGTCCACCCAGGTGGTCTCTCACAACGTCTATGACGCCTGGGGCCATCTGGTGGAATCCTATGAAACCTCCAGCGTCGACACTAGCGGCACCAAGGCCAACTGGACCACTACGACCTACGATACCTGTGGCCGCGCCAGGCAGGTGAAGACGTGGCTCTTCGGCTCTCCGCCACCTTCGGCCACACCCGCAAACACGCTCACGTTTGCGTACGATGGATTGGGGCGGCAGATCACCGAGAGCGACAGCACGATCAGCGGCCTTCCTTCTCTATCGTCCTATGATGCCCAAGGCAACGTGGTCGCCTCCTGGGCGTCCAGAGCCTGCTCCACGACCTACGATCTGGTGAAGGCAACGCGCAGTGTGACCGATGCCGGCTCCCCAGCCTACGATGCTCTCGGGAACGCTCTTCGAAGCGCACCACCTGGTGGGAATCCAACAACCTACACCTACTACGATAGCGGGCAGATACATGTCGAGACACAACCTGATGGTACTTCCATTACCTACACATACGACGAGGCTGGGAATACCTCCCAGGAAGTCTCCAGCGAGAGCGGCACCATAAGCTACGCTTACGATTTGGCCAGTTGCTGCCTTTCCGCGACCACCGCGGCCGGTCTCACCACGGACTTCGGCTATGACCTGCTCGGTCAGCAGGTCTCAGCCGGAGCGGACGGCCAAGCTTCTTCACAGGTGACCTACAACACCCAGGGTTGGGCGCTCAAGACCGCCGATGCCGATGGATTCACAAGCACCCGGACCTACGACGCAGCTGGCCAGGTGGTCTCAGAGGCGGTCCAAGGGGCGACCACCCTATCCACCTACGACTTCGCCGGCCACCTCACCCTCCAGGCCGATCCCGAAGACCGGCAGACCGACATCACCTACGACCTCTTCGGACGAGCTAGCGAGACCGTTCAGACCCTGCCCGGCAGTCCCCGAGTCCTCATCAGCGACGCGGTGGTGGTCTTTGACTCCCTAGGCCGTCCCACGCAGAGCACCGATAGCGTCCGCGGTCTTGCCCACAGCTATACCTACCCGCAGAACACCCCTAGCGTCACCAGCGAAGTGAGCGCGGTAGGTGCCACCGGTAGTGGCCTGGTCACCAGCGCCGTGAGCATCGGAACGAACGGACTGGAAGTGAGCCGCAGCGTCCAGGTGGAAAGTAGTCCGCAGATTCCGACCATCCTTCGCAGCGTCGATACCCGCGACACCGCCCAACGGGTGACCAAGGCCACCATAGACGCCGGGGCGGTAACCGATATCTACGCGCAGTACCTATACGACTCCGCCGGTCGGCTGCAGCGGCAATGGGGACCCAGTACTGGAGCGGGCTCTGGTTACCTATCCACCGCTCCCAGTACCAACGCCTATACCTACAGTCCCGCCACGGGTCTAAAGACAGCCGACAACCTGCAACTGCAGAGCGTGGGCATCGCCGGTTCTATCGTCTCCAGCTACACATACACCTCTGCTGGCCGGCTGGCCACCGCCACCACGAACGGTGTCACCGAGACCGACACCTTCGACCCGTCGGGCAACATCACCAGTATCGGCGCAGGCACGTCTCTTACCTACGGCGAGAATGGCACCCCGCCCAATCAGCTAAGCACCATGACCGTGGGCGGAGTGACCATTTGCTTCACCTTTGACGCGACCAAGCGCTGGCGAACCGCCCAAGGCCCACAAGGCAACCCGGATGCCATCGCCTTTAGCTATACGGGAACCGGGAGGCTCGCCAGCTACTACGACGAGACCCGCAACCTCACCGCCACCTACTCCTACGATGCAAATGGGCAGCGCACCCACTCCCAGGTGGTCCAGACCGGGCAGGACACCCAAGAGACCGACTTCATCTACGAAGGGATCACCCTAAAGAGCCTCTCGGCCTCCAAAGGTTCTGCCAGCTGGAAGATCACCTACCTATATGACGAGGCCGGCCGACTCTACGGCGGTGTCTACCGCAGCCCCGCGACTAGCACGACGCCCGTCTTCTTCGGAGTGGTCACCACCGACCGGGGAGATGTGGTCGAGCTTCTGGACGCAGCTGGCAACCCCTTCGTCGCCTACCGGTACGATGCCTGGGGCAATCCCCAAGGAAGCGGGAACGTGGGCACTGGCATCTGGAGCCAATCGACCGGGCTCATCACTTCGCAGGTGGCCACCGATATCGCGAGCCGCCAAGTCCTCAAATACGCCAGCTACTGCCTCGACTCCGAGAGCGGGATGTACTACCTGTCAGCTCGCCAGTACGACCCGATGACCAGGCAGTTCCTCTCCAAGGACCCAGCCAAGGACGACGGAGAAGCAAGCGCGTATCAGTATTGCGCGGGGGATCCGGTGGGGAGTTGTGATCCATCGGGGACGAAGAAGGCAAAAGTCCTCTTTCCGCCGTACAAGGGATGGGGCTACAGGATCAATTGCACCGCACTGATGAAGGAGTGGCTGCGGGTGAACGCGGGCATGGCCCGCAAGAAGCTGATCGAGCACGGTTGCACCTTCGGGGTGACGGTGTATGGCGCGCAAGGACTCTGGTTCGCAGATAAAGTCAGGAAAAACGGCGACTGGGATATGAAACTGGCGGCTCCCGTGTGGTATCGGTGGCAATACCGTTACCTCGTTCTCCAGACGCCCTGGGGGAGAGTATCTATCAGTCCTGAGGACTTCGGGAATGTTCACTTTGGCTACACCGGGCGTTGGGCAGGATTCTCTCTGACACAGCTGAAGTACTTTGGAACACGGTATGCGGGAGGAGGCAACGAGGAAAGGGATCGACAGATGGTGAACCTCGGCTACAGGCTGGGAGGCGCGTGGGGGCATGACTACAGATGGCCGTGGAAGGTGAACGAGTATGTCAAATAGTCTGCCTAAGGGTGCACGGCGGTGGTCACACTGCTTTCTGAACGGTCCGTACACTCGGATGCACCTCCCACTCCGGATGTGGAATCTGCCGGCCCGTGCTTCGCGCGGAGGTTCCGGGTCTCCCGCCGCAGCGGAGGGATCGCGCAGCGTTGCTCGATGCACCCGGTTGGCGCTTCTCGGGGTTGCATTGTTCGTCGCGGCTTCTCTGATATCCGCATGCTCGTGCGGGAAGGGGGAGGCCGATTCCTCCCTATCTCCGGGCACCCAGATGCGAACCGTCGTGGGTCAGTGGGTGCTCCAACGGTCGAGTAGTGGTCTTCCCGGGGAGCGGTATGGGCTCCAGGGCGCGTACGACCCAGTGGGGCATCAGGTCATCGTCTTCAGCGACATGAGTGGTGGCGAGGATTTGGGAAACTTCCTGGCCGTCTACAACCCAGACCTGAACCGGTGGACGGAGTTGCACGCTGAAGGCGAGTGGCCGGAGGAACGCGACAGTGCGGCTGTGATGCTAGACCCTGTCGGCCGGACTCTGGTCATCTATGGCGGGACGAACTACGACGACGACCCCCTTGGTGATACCTGGACGTACGACCTACTGAAGGCGCGTTGGCATCAGGCAAGTCCCGTTGGCGATCGACCCCGGCCTCGCTCCGGCGCGGCGACAGCCTTTGATCCGGTCGGCGGGCTGGGCTATGTCTACGGCGGAGAAGGTCAAGACGTAGTGGGGCGTCGGGAAGCACTGGGCGACTTGTGGGTCTATGACGTGTCGACGAACAGATGGACCGAACTCCGCCCGTCGGGTGATACTCCTCCCTCCCGCTCGTATGCCGTCATGGTGCTGGATCGTCTTGGCAACAGGCTCTTGCTGTTCGGTGGTGTGCCGGGTGATGAATACGGTCTCCTCGGGGATCTGTGGGCCTTCGACCTCGCTGCCAGTCGCTGGGCCAAGCTCCCCCAGGAGGGCGAGACCCCGTCTGCCCGATGGATCTCGGCGGCGGTGGTCTCCGAGGCCACGAACCAGGTCTTCCTCTTCGGAGGTTCGGACACGGTGGGACTCCAGAACGACGCTTGGCTTTATGATCTTTCGTCGGGTCGATGGGAGCCAGTGTCCGACGGCGCGGGAGATACTCCGGCAGCACGAGGAGGCCACGCTCTTCTCATGGACACGGACCATCAAGCACTGGTCCTCTTGGGGGGAACCGGAGCAGAATCAGTGGTGCTCTCTGATCTGTGGGTGTATGGGTTGAGCAGGTAGCGAGTCCAGACCCTGCGTCGATAGCATGCTACCGGGAGAGTCGGTCTGTCTACTAACGCTAGGCGTAGGAGCGTAGGTCATGGGTAGCCTTCATCGCACACTACTGCGGGGGTTGGCGTGGGGTCTGGTGGCGGGTTGCATTGTAGTGGCGGTGTCTGGTTTTGTTATAGGGTGTGCCTATCAGCCGAATATCTGGGTAAACGGTGTAGACGGCATGAATAGCGGGGGGTTTAGCTATGATATTGCTAACAGCAGAATACTGCACAATGGGTTTGTAGACAGGTTTAAGGTGGGGTTGAGCAAGGACGCGTTGTTCGATCATCTCCGAGGAAGCTACCAGGTATTTGCAGAGGGCGACGATAGAATACATCTGATATGGAATGGGCAGATATTTACGGTGCGGCATTACGGGGATGGTCAATACGACTTATATGGTGAGATGTTTTGGGTCACAGATACATATGGAGCAACGTTGAAGTTTCCTTTTCCTACGGACAAGATCGACACGACAGCCGGAAGCGAACTCTCCCCGCCCCAACCAGCTGTGGGGACGGAGTTTACTGTCAATTGCGACTTGCCGTATCTGATACGGTTTTATGAGGTGTACGGGGACCGTGTGAAGGTGGAGGGGAATAGGATTAGTTACGGGGGTCTCACTATTGCAGTAGAAGATGGGGGACTCGTTGAGGTGGATGTGCCTTAGGGTGTCCCGCGTCAAGTTCTTTGGACACTTTCCCCCCAAAGTGGGTGTGGGTCGTCCAGGTAGCGGTCGAGCGGCCGTCTGAATTCCGTCTGGCGTACCCCGGTTGCGGCGTGGGGTCGGCAGCCGGGCCGGCTGGCGCCGGGATCGTGAGCATGGGTGGCCGTCCGGTCCAGGGGTGCGGAGGCCGGACGGCCAACGGCGAGATGGGCACGCCGAGTGCTCCTGCGGACCGTCGGGGGTTGGACCGCAGGTATCGGTAAAGGCTAGCGCCGGGGTCGTAAGAGGGACGTAAAGGACGGTCCGGTCGTGCTAGCCTCTGCTCATCATGACGCTGCTGGCAAGGATGCTTCGCAATCTGGCAGGGGCCGGGGTGGGCGGTCGGAAGCAGCCGCGCTCGGCGAACGGGGCGTCGTCGTTCCACCTGTCTTGGGTGACGTCGTCGGGTGAGAGCTTCGGACCCCGGCTGGTCGAGGTGTCCGCCGTGCTTGAAGTGCTGGCGCCGCCTGGGGTGAAAGCCCTGTACTTCTGGGCTCTGCAGGTGGACCTTGCCGACGATCGGGGCGTGTGGGGGCATGCCCATACCGGTCTGCAGTGGAACCGGCGCTATCCCGGCGGCACCGCGGTCAACTGGGGCGGGTACGCCGCGGCGGGCCAAGGTGGGGTGACGCTACCGGGCACCGTCTCGCCTCTGCCCGGGTTCGCCGATGATCCCAACACGTTGTCCTATGCCTGGCAGGCGCACCGGCCCTACCGCATCCGGATCTTCCGATCACCGGGGAATCCGGAAGCCTGGCGCTCAGAAGTCACCGATCTCACCACGGGCGTCGCAAGTGTGGTCCGCGACCTGACGCCCGCGCCCGGACGGAACACGGCCGAGTCGTTTCTCAGCCGGCCGATGGTGTGGTCGGAGGTCTTTGCCGACTGTGACGATCCCTCGGTGACTGTGCGCTGGAGCGACTTGCGGGCTGTGGACGCGGGTGGCAACGTGGTGCGACCCGAGGCGGTGCGGGTGAGCTACCAGGACTACGCGGACGGTGGGTGCCTCAACACCTCGGTGGCGGTGGACGAGACCGGCGGGGTGGTGCAGGCGACCAACACGCCGCGGCTGGTGGAAGCAGGCGCGGTGCTGCCTCTGCCGCCGACCTAGCTCTGGGTGCTTCGGCCCATTAGATGTCCGCCCAGGCCGGTGGCCCAGAGTAGCAGCGGGTAGACCACCCAGCGCTCCACTCCGCCGATGCCCAGGCCCGCGAAGGGAGCGGAGTCACCCATTATCCAATAGATAAACAAGGTCGCCAGGGAGACGAGCCCGAGTAGCGCGGAGAAATAGCGGAAGGCTCCTTCTGTGACCGTCCACGAGAGCACGGCGGCCGTCCCTCCGGCTATGAAGGTGAGTAGAGCGAACACCTCGTGCACCTCGTCGGTGTTCCCCGGAAAGAGGCCGACCCCCAGCGCTCCCAGGCCGAAGAGCGCTATGAGTATCGGCGCCGCCCAGCGGCGGGTCCCTCTTTGCAGACAGTGCGCGCCCGCCAGGGCCAACACTCCACACACGATCATGGTGACGTTGAAGATGGTGGCCGAAGGCTGGCTGATGACGCTGTCGGGTGGTTGGGTGGCGGCGAGGTCGCTGATCTTGTTGAGCGACGTGCTGTAGCCCCCCGGATAGAGAGCCTCGGCGGTGACGATGCCCATGAAGGCGACGAGACCGGCCGTGAACAAGAGGACACCGGCGATGGCCGGGTAGCGTCTGCGCAGGGCCCGGCCGAAGCGGCTAGTCGGCATAGACCAGCCGCCCTTCGATCTGGCGGTCGACGTTCTGGTGCGCGATGAGCCACTCCTTGAGCACCGTCTGAGCGGAGGTGGCCGCTACCCGGCTGGGCGCCAGCGCAGTCAGCTCCTCCATGGTGAGGTCAAGGTAGGGCTTGCAGTTCTTGGCATGGTAGCCCTGAAGGATGAGGCTGTAGGTGGCGTCGTCGGCCACCGGAGCGCCGTTCACCTCAAGTAGGGCCAGACTCCGGGACGTGTTGGAGTACCTCGCCCGCACCGCCCCGTTCACCTGGTAGCACTCTCCTTCGCCATCCCTGTTCTCCGGGCGCATCCAGTGAGCAAAAGCCTTCTTGAGCGCCGCCCCGCTCACGGTGAAGCGGTTGAGGGAGTCGTCGTAGGGGAAGCACGACATGAAGTCCATGAGGGTCACGGCCGGTCCCATCTCCTTCACCCGCACCGAGCCTGCCCCCAACAGCACCACGTCGCTCTGGGTGCCTTCGGCCAGAGCGTCGGCCAGCAGATCTCCTAGGGTGGTCTCCTCTTCCCGAAGGGGATGGGTGAGGGCCTGCGCAAACTTGGTGATCACCACGCCGTACTTGCGGTCGACCACCGATTTGAACGACTCGATGAACTCTGCCATGCGCAGATCGGGCTCGGCGATGTGCTCGTCTATGGGGATGAGCTTCCAGTCCCACTCGACGATGGAGTTGGTGTCGTCGTCCACCACGATGTCGAAGCGGCCTATCTGGTTGGTGCCGGTGCCGGCCTGCACGATGAGGATGCCGTTGACCTCCTCGGGCTTGGCCAGCAGGGTGTGGCTGTGCCCTCCGATGATGAGGTCCACGCCCCACTCGGGCCGCAGCATAGCGGCGAGTTCCTTGTCCGACTCGAACCCGATGTGGGTAAGTACGATGGTCAGGTCGATGTCGTCGGTCTTGAAGGCGTCGCAGATCTTGCCCACCTCCGCGCTCGCTTCCTCCAGAGTCACGAAGGTGCCTATGAGTTCGTCCATCTTGAGCGAATCCATGACCTTCTCGGTGAGGATTCCGGTGAACAGGATGTCGAAGCCGGCCTTCTTGATGATGTGATAGGGGCGCATCATGCGCTTCTCGAACGGCTTGATGTAGAGGTTGGCGTTGACGATGGGGAAGTTGGCGATCTTCTCCAAGAACAGCAGATGAGGTAGGCCGTAGTCCACCTCGTGGTTACCCAGGGCCACGACGTCAGGAGCCAGGTAGTTCATGATCTGCATGGTGGAAGTGCCCTTGAAATCGGAGTCGATGATGGACCCCTGCACCATGTCGCCCGAGATGACGTAGAGGACGTTCTCCTCTTCCGCCCGCACCTTGTTGATGTAGCCCGAAAGCAGCGGCAGCCCACCGACGAGTTCGCCGCCTCCCGCCGCCTGCTCGGCCAGGAAGTCCCCGTGCATGTCGTTGGAGTGGAGAATGGTGAACCTGCGTGTGACGCCCATGTCTGCCCCCAGTGGTGAGTTACGGCGTTCGGGCTAGGGCCCGAACGACCCGCGGGTGGTCACGTACATCGTAGCATCGCGCCTAGGCAGGCCTCAGGCTACAGGCAAACGCACCGTGAAGGTGGAGCCGACCCCGATAGTGCTCCGTAGCTCCACCCTACCGCCGTGGCGCTCGGCGACGTGCCGGACGATACTCAGGCCCAACCCGGTGCCTCCCGTTTCGCGCGAACGCGCTTTGTCCACCCGGTAGAAACGTTCGAATACTCGCTGCTGATCGGCCAAGGGGATACCCACCCCATCATCGGACACGCTGAGCACTGCCCAGCGTTGGCCTTTCGCCTCCTCGTAGTTCTCAAGGCGGAGCGTGATATGCCCACCGGGTTCGGTGTAGCGCACGGCGTTCTCAAGCAGGTTGCGAACGAGGGTGCGCAGGGCGACGTCGTCGCCTCTGACTTCCAGTCTGCCCGGGACCTCGACGGTCAGCTCGTGGCGCTTGGCTTCGGCCAGCGGCTGCGCCTCGGCGGCTATCTCCGTGGACACTAGGGCCAAGTCCACAGGGCGTAGCTCCGCCTCGGCTGCCGTCTCCTGCTCCTCCAGGCGGGACAGCGTGAGAAGGTCGTTGGTCAACTCCGTGAGCCGGCCGATCTCCTTGGCAAGACGGTCAACGAACTGCTCGGCCTGTTGGGGGTCCTCTCTCACAGCATCGTGAAGAGTCTGGGCGAGAAGCGACAATCCGGCCAGAGGCGTCTTCAGTTCGTGCGAGACGTTGGTTGCGAAATCCCGCCGCATGCGGTCGGTATTGCGCCGCGCCGTCTCGTCGCGGATGACGAAGAGCATCGGCACACCGCCCCCGCGCGCGGGCTGGGCTCCGCCGCCCGCCGCACTGGACGCAGTCAGCGGCACTACCTCGACGGTCAGCGACCGTCCCCCGGCGAGTTCCAGGACTTCGGTGATGGGGCGGCCGGCCGCATGTGCCTTCTCTGCCAGAGACCGGGAGGGGAAAGCGCGGGCCGCCACCCCCAGGGGGCTTCCCTCCGCCTGGGAGAGGTCGATCTGCAGGATGCGGTCGGCGGCCGGATTGCTTCGTACGAGGCGGCCTTCAGCGTTGGCGACAAGCACTCCCTCGGTCATGGCTGCCAGTACCAGGCTCGTACGCTCCATCTCGGTCCGTAGGAGATCACTACGGGTCTCAAGCTGGGCTGCCATGCTGTTGAGAGAGTCGGCGAGCTCGCCCATTTCGTCATTTCTGCGCACGCTCGTTCGGTGGGCAAAGTCGCCAGAGGCCACTTGGGCGGTCATATGGCCCAGACGCTGCAAGGGTTTGACTATGGAGTGGGTGAGCAGATAGGCGGCCAGGAGCGTGGGCAGCAGAAGCACGGCCCAGACGAGCAACGGTATCCGCCACGAAGCGGCGACCATGGCGTCCACGCGGCCGGCGGGCTGCGCGATGCGGACCACCCCAGACGACCAGGCCGCGTCGCCAGCGGGTAGCGGGACGGCTACGTAGACCTCCTCTTGGCCCAGGGTGGCGGAGTAGCGGCGTTCGGCCGCCTCTTGTCCGACAAGCGCCTGTGCCACCTCCGTCCGGCTACGGTGGTTGTCCAGCGAGGCCGGGTCGGCTTGCGAATCGGCGAGCACCGCGCCTTCATGGTCGATCACGGTGAAGCGGGCGTCCGCGGCGGTGCCGACCCGCACAGTGAGTGCCTGTAGGTCGAGCGGACCGGCATCTCCGCCTGCGTCGGGCGGGTCGCTCGAATCACCCAGTACCACCAGGGTGGCTGCGTACTGATGGGCCTGCCGCAACATCTCGTCTTCGAGGCGGTCGAGGAACACCCCTCGCAGCGCCAGGGCGGCGACCAGCGCCACTATCCCCGCGAAGATCAGGGTGGCGACGGCGAAGGCCAGCGGCAGTCTCCAGCGGATGCGCATCAGCCGGCGCCTTTCGTCCCGGCTCCTAGGCGATAGCCCACTCCGCGGACCGTCTGCAGGGTCGCCCCCGCGCCGATGTGCTCCAACTTCGCGCGCAGTCTGCGGATATGCACGTCAAGGCTGCGCGACGCGGGCGCATAGCGCTGGTGCCAGACCCGCTCGACTATCTCCTCGCGGGGGAACAGGTGGCCCGGACGCGAGAGGAGCAGCTCAAGCAAGTCGTATTCCTTGGGGTTGAGACCGATCTCCCCTCGGGTGGCCCGCACGGCGTGAGTGTCACGGTCGAGCACCAGATCGCCGGTGGCGATCGTGGCCGTCTCCGCCGGCCCCTCGGGGAGGGCCATGCCTGCGGGGGCGCGCCGCAGGCGCGCCTGGATGCGGGCGAGCAGCACGTCGAGGTCGAAGGGTTTGGTTATGTAGTCGTCGGCCCCGGCTTGGAAGCCCTCCAGCATGGTCTCACGCTCGCTGCGTGCCGTGAGCATGATGATGGGCAGGTCGGGCTTGCGTCGTACGATCTCCCTGCTCACAGCAAGGCCGTCGAGCCCGGGGAGCATCAGGTCGAGGAGCACCAGGTCGACGTCGCTTGCGAGCGCAGTCTCAAGCCCGGTGCGGCCGTTGTGCTCCTGTAGCACCTCGTAGCCTGCCCGTTTCAGGTTGTAGGTGACAAGGTCGGAGATGGTGGCGTCGTCTTCCACCAGCAGGATGCGCTTTTCTTGCGGTTGAGCCATCCGTCCTCCGAGCAGGAGCGCCGGGGTGGTCAGGGCGGTCCGCACAATTAACCGGGCTGTAACGCAGTGTTAACAACAGTTGCCTTGGGCATTGTTAGCCTACCAGACGTACGCAAAGGAAATTGGATGATGCAGCAAAGAGGAAAGCGGAGGAGACAGGAATGATCTTAGGCAAGAATTCAGTGACGCGCACGAGCTTGGTCGCGGTCATGGCGATCGCGCTTCTCATGGTGGCCGCGGCGGGCATAGCCGTCGGCGGCTGCGGTGGCGGCAGTGATCTTCCCAGCGCGGGTGGCACCGCGGGCACGGCCGGTGGCATCGACACGACCCAAGGCGCTCTGACCGCCGGCCTCAACGGTGCCGGCGCCACCTTTCCCGAACCGCTGTACGTGGAATGGGTCGGCGAGTTCCAGCTGGGCAACCCTGACGTGACCATCAACTATCAGGGTATAGGTTCCGGGGGCGGCATCGAGCAGTTCACCAAGCTGACTGTCGACTTCGGCGCTTCCGACGCTCCTATGAAGGACGAAGAGCTTGCGGCTGCTGAGGCCTCCGGCGGAGCCAAAGTCCTGCACATCCCCACTGTGTTCGGCGCCGTGGTGCTGGCCTACAACCTCGACGGTGTGGACGAGCTCAAACTTGACGCCGACACTCTGGCGGCCATCTTCCTGGGCAACGTCACCAACTGGGACGATCCCGCGGTCGCGGCTCTCAATCCGGGGGCCACCCTGCCTGACAAAGCCATTCAGGTGGTCCACCGCTCCGACTCGTCGGGTACCACCAACATCTTCACCGGCTACCTAGCCAAGGCATCCAGCGAATGGGCCGGCAAGGTGGGCGAAGGTAAAGAAGTGCAATGGCCCGTGGGCGTCGGCGGCCAGGGCAACGACGGCGTGGCCGCTGTGGTGCAGCAGCAGACCGGCAGCATCGGGTACGTGGAATATTCCTATGCGAGCGAGTCGGGGCTGAGTATGGCGACTCTCAAGAACAAGTCGGGCAACTTCATCGTGCCAAGCCTGGAAGCCACCTCGGCCGCCGCGGTCGGCGTGACCTTTCCCGCCGACCTGCGCTTCTCGGTGAGCGACAGCGAAGGAGCCCAGGCCTACCCCATCGTGGGCGCCACCTGGATACTGGCGTTTGAGAAGATGAGCGATCCCGCCAAGGCGGCAGCCTTGAAGGCCTGGCTTACCTGGTCACTGAATGACGGGACGGCCATCGCCCAGGAACTCGGCTACGCTCCTCTCTCGGAGGAATTGAAAGCTCTTGCTCAAGCGAAGATTGACTCCATCAACTGACCCCAACCTCGTCCCCGCCGGGACTGCGTCCGCAGGAACCTGGCAGCGGAAGGGAGTCGGCCGCAGGGCCGATTCCCTGTTCGCCATCTTTGCCGCGCTCTCCGGGGTGCTTGTCTTGCTGGTGCTGGGCTGGATGGTCGTTTCCACCACGGGTACGGCACTGCCCGTCTTCAGGTCGCAGGGCATCTCCTTTATTACCGGCAGTGAGTGGAGCCCAAGCAAGGGGCAGTTCGGCAGTCTCGCGTTCGTCTACGGCACAGTGATCACCTCGGTCATCGCCCTTCTCATCGCCGTGCCTCTCAGCCTGGGCGTCGCCTTGTTCCTCACCGAGTACTCCCCCAAGAGGTTGAAAGGGCCCATCGGCTTTGCCGTGGACCTGCTGGCGGCCGTTCCCAGCGTCATCTACGGACTATGGGGAGTCTTCGTTCTTCTCCCGCTCTTTCTGCAGCCGGTTTCGGACTTCTTGGCTCACAACCTAGGGTTCATCCCCATCTTCAAGGGTCCCGCCTCGGGCTTGTCGTACTTCGGTGCGGGGGTGGTCCTGGCCATCATGATCACGCCTATCATCACGTCCCTTTGCCGGGAGGTCTTTGAGACGGTTCCCAATGCCGACCGACAGGCCGCTTACGCGCTGGGGGCGACCAAGTGGGAGATGATCCGCCAGGTCGTGCTACCACGCGGGCGAGCGGGGATCGTGGGAGCGGTCATGCTTGGTCTCGGCCGCGCACTGGGCGAGACCATCGCAGTCGCTCTGATCATAGGCTCCGCCGCCAAGATCGACGCCTCCTGGCTGAAGCCCGGCTATACCATGGCCGCCGTCATCGCCAACCAGTTCCAGGAGGCCACTGGCGACCACATCAGGGCGCTGGTGGGGGTTGGAGTGGTTCTGTTCGTGATGACCATAGTCGTCAACATGGGCGCCCGGGCGCTCGTGTGGAGGTTCAACCGGGTATGAGCGGAAACCGCGACACCATCTCAGGCGCCACCGAGGCCGGGCGGTGGGCCGGCACTAGGATCGGCCCGGGCGTCTCGCTCAAAGACTGCCGGCCCACCCGCCGCCGTGTTTGGCGCAATCGAAGGAACACCACGTTCGTCTTGCTGGCTGTCGGTCTCACCATGATCCCGGTGGTGCTGATCCTCTATCAGGTGATCGCGAAGGGCATCGCCACCATGGGATGGGAGTTTCTCACCAGCTCTATGCCGCTCAGTTTTCGCCGGGAGGGCGGTGGCTTCCTGAACGGACTCGTGGGCACGGGCATCATGGTGGGGCTGGCGGCAGCGGTCTCGATACCGCTGGGCATCCTGGCCGCGGTCTATCTGACGGAGTATGGCAAGAAGAACTGGCTGGCCAAGCTCGTCCGCTTCTTCTCGGACGTCATGACCGGCGTGCCCTCGGTCTTTGTGGGCCTCTTCGTCTACACCGCGCTGGTCATACAATTCGGTTTCGGGGCACTGATGGGCGCGGCCGCCTTGGCCATCATCATGATGCCCATCATCGTGCGTTCCACCGAGGAGATGCTCAAGCTGGTCCCGCCCGAACTCAAGGACGCAAGCTATGCCTTGGGCGCGGCCAAGTGGCAGACCGTCACCAAGGTGGTTCTTCCGTCGGCCGCCCCGGGCATCACCACCGGGGTGATGCTGGCGGTAGCCAGGGCCGCGGGAGAGACGGCCCCTCTTATCCTCACCGCCTTGGGCGCCTACCAGCTGACGGCGAAGTTGTGGGGAGCGCCGATCTCATCGCTGACGCTGGCCATCTACGACGGCGCCAGAAACCCGTTCGCGGCTGGGCAGGCCAGGGCCTGGGCGGGGGCGCTTGAACTGCTAATCATCGTGCTGGTGTTCACTGTCGTGGCCCGCGTGGTGGCCTCAAGGAGCCGGATATCAAGATGACATACGAGGATTTGGAACCGGTGGGCGCGGGCGGCTCGGACGGCACGGAGGTCAGCATTCCTTCGCTGGCCGGCGTTGCCACGAGAGGCGAGGAGGGGACCTCTACCGGATCGGGCGAGAAGCCGGTGTTCACCATCCGTGACCTGAACGTGCACTATGGCAAGAGCATCGCCCTCAAGGGTGTCACCATGGACATCCGACCACGCCGCATCACGGCCATCATCGGCCCTTCTGGGTGCGGCAAGAGTACCCTCATTCGCTGTTTCAATCGCATGAACGAGTTGATCCCAGGAGCCAAGGTCTCCGGCGAGGTCCGTTACCACGGCGAGGATATCTACGGCCCCGGGGTCGACCCCGTGGTTGTGCGGCGTCACATCGGCATGGTGTTCCAACGTCCCAACCCCTTTCCCAAGTCCATCTACGAGAATGTGGCCTTTGGGGCCAAGATCAACGGCTACAAAGGGGATATGGACGAGCTTGTCGAGAAGTCACTACGTCGCGCCGCATTGTGGGATGAGGTGAAGAACACGCTGAAGAAGAGCGCTCTTGACCTCTCGGGCGGGCAACAACAGCGTCTGTGCATCGCGCGCGCGATCGCGGTGGAGCCCGACGTGATCCTCATGGACGAGCCCGCGTCGGCGTTGGACCCTATCGCCACCACTAGGATCGAAGACCTCATGCAGGAGCTCAAGCAGGACTACTCGATAATCATCGTCACGCACAACATGCAGCAGGCCGCCCGCGTATCGGACGAGACCGCCTTCCTCTACACTGAGGTCGATGAGGCCACCTCGGCTCGTTGGGGCATATTGGTCGAATTCGGCGATACCGCGCGCATATTCACCAAGCCACGCGACAAGCGCACAGAAGACTACGTTTCGGGCCGTTTCGGATAGGCAGACCTGAAGGACGGAGAGAAGGCATGCGGGAATCGTTCCACAGAGAACTGCAGGACCTCGATGAAGCGATCATTCGTCTAGGGGCGCTCGTAGAGCGGAGCGCGCAACTGGCCACGACCGCTCTCGTCGAAAGCGACAAGGAGCTGGCACAGAAGGTCCGCGATGGTGATGACGAGATCGATGCCCTCTACCTGGACATCGAGAAGCGCTCTCTCACCCTGTTGGCCCAGCAGGCTCCGGTGGCCGGTGACCTGCGTCTGATCGTGGCTATTCTGCGAGTGCTCAACGACCTGGAACGGTCGGGAGACTTGGCTTACAACATCGCCAAACTGGCGCAGTTAGAGGACTTCCGAGGGCCGGGTCTCAAGGATGTGCGCGCCCTGGTGGCCGAACTGGGACGAGCGGCGGCGAGGCTGACCGGGGCAGCCGTCGATGCTTGGGCGGCCAAGGATGAGGTCCTGGCGGCCGACATCGCCCGACAAGACGACGCTCTGGACGAAATGCACGCCCGACTCATCGGGCAATTGGTCGAGCTCAAGGGCGAGGACAGTCTGGCTCCTGCCATTCGCTTGGCCATGATAGGTCGCTACTTCGAACGCATCGGCGACCACGCCGTTAATTTGGGCGAGAGTGTGCGCTACTTCCTCACAGGCGACGAGCAGCACCTGGGCTAGAAGGCTGCCGGTCGAGCGGTGGGTGCTCGGGGGAAGCCGACGCGGGCGGCGAGCCTACGACAGGATGTCTTTGCGCCGGAAGTGTAGCCAGGCGAGACCGGTAGTTGCGCCTATCCACACCGCGAAGGTGATGAGGGCGTCACGGATGGGGTCCCAGGAGATGGGATCGCGGAACAGGTTGATCCAGGCCGTGAAGTGGCTGGTGAAGAGGTAGGGCCTCAAGAAGTCAAGCGCGCTCAGACTGCCAAGGATCGCCAAGATGATAACCAGCACCATGGCGCCGGCGACGGCGGTAAGGCTCGAGTTTGTGAGCGTGGAGAGAAGCAGGGCCAGCGAGACGATGGCCGCCATCGCCACCAGGACGAAGAGGTAGGCGGCGAAGATCAGGCCGATCGCGTGGCCTATGCCGATGGGCGGGCCGCTCATGAGCACCATGGGCTTGAAACCGAAGATGGCTCCTCCTGAGATGAACGAGCCTGCGAGAAGCACCAGAAGCCCAAGGGCGATGTAGAGGTTGGCGGCCGACCATTTGGCGAAGAGCAGGGTGCCCCGCCGCACAGGCTGCATGAGGACGGTGCGCAGAGTGCCGTTCTCGGCTTCGCCCGCGATGGTCTGACTGCCCGACATGGCCGCCAGTAGAGGCAGCAGGAAGGTCGAGAGGGCGACCAGCGAGCCGAGGGCGACGTACAGGCCGTTGGATGCGAGCTCATTGAGGAAGAACGCCCCGCCCTCCTCGCCTCCGCTTGGCTGTCCATGGGGGCTGGTGGCAAGGCGCATGGCGATGCTGAACAAGAACGGCACTACGAAGAGGCCGGCCAAGCCGAGGTAGGTGCGCTTCTGGAAGCGGAGTTTGACGAACTCGCGGGTTAGGTGGCTCATGGCTCCTGCCCTGGTTGCCCCGGGGCGCCGGGAGAGGTGAGTTCGAGGAACATGTCCTCCAGGCTTTGCTCGCGGGCGGGGACCACGGCCAGAATGTCTACGTGATCGGCTACCAGCCTCCGTACCATCTCGGGCACTATGTCCTCGGAGGCCTCGACCACCAGATAGTCGCCGTCCTCGGCGACCAGGGCGGGGGCCACGAGAGGGCGCAGGACCTCAAGCGCGCGGCCCTTGTCCCCGGTGAGGAACTTAACAGCGCCGCCGGCCGGACGTAGCTCCGAGACGGGTCCCTGGACCACAAGACGTCCCTTCTGCAGAATGGCGGCTTGGTCGCAGACCAGTTCGACCTCGTGCAGCAGGTGAGAAGAAAGGAACACCGTGGTGCCTTGGCGACCCAGGTCGCGGATCAACTCGCGCACGTCCTTCATGCCCTGGGGATCGAGCCCGCTGGTAGGCTCGTCGAGGATGATCAAGTCGGGATTATGGATCAAGGCCAGGGCGATGCCCAATCGCTGCCGCATGCCGTGGGAATAGCTCCCAACCTTCGACTTGCCGCGCTCGGACAGTCCCACCATCTCCAACACTTCGGTGATGCGCTCCTCGGTAACCTCGCCGTTCATGCGGCCCAAGAGGCCCAGGTTGCGCCTGGCGCTCATGCTGGCGTAGAAGGTGGGATCGTCGACGAAGCCGCCCATGTGGCGCAGGGCACTCTGCTTGTCTTCGGGGACCCGGTGCCCGAGCACCTCCACGTGACCGGCGGTGGGGTGGATGAGTCCGAAGGCTAGGCGGATGGTCGTGGTCTTGCCCGCCCCGTTGGGTCCCAAGAAGCCGAAGACGTCGCCGCGCCTCACCGATATGTCGAGGCGGTCGACCGCGCGCAGCTTCTTGAAGTCTTTGGTTAGGCCGTGGGTGGATAGCACCACCTGCCGCTCATTTGAAGCGCCTGATGGCGGAGGAAGGAGGGAGTCGTGTAGGGGTAGCTCTATCACGAATGCACTGTAGCACGCGCCAATATTCAGGCGTTCAGGATTAGTTCAGGAAAGTGGTGCGAATATACAGCCATGGAGTCACACAGCATTGCTCAACCCCCCTCCTGAGCTGTGGCCCCAACCCTGTCCGGTGGATATCAAACCCAGTCCGGGAATGATATCCACCAACGCCCACACGGCGGAGACGGCGTAAGCGGCGTTCGGCACAGCCGAACGCCGCCGCCGCCGTGTGAATCCTAGAATCCCCGCTCCTTTCCCGCCCTTCTCTCTTGCCCTAGCCGCACCTAGCGGCGATACTACGTTCACTATGCTGGAGCCTCGCATCTTCGTTCTTGAAGACGATCCTCAGATGCGCTCCTTGCTCGTTCGCGGCTTGCGCGAGGAGGGCTATGAGGTGCAGGGCTTCGCTACGGGCTCGGAGCTGCTACGCAAGGTGGGCGAAGTCGCCCCCGATCTTTTTGTCATCGACATCGGGCTGCCCGACACCGACGGCCGTGACGTCTGCCAGGCCATCCGGGCGCAGGGCTTGAGCGCTCCGGTACTGTTCCTGACGGCCCGCGACTCCCTGTCCGACCGGCTTTCCGGTTTCAACGTGGGGGGAGACGATTATCTCAGCAAGCCTTTCGCTTTTGCGGAGCTTCTGGCCAGGCTCGAGGCGCTCATCCGCCGGAGTGGCACCGAACGGAGCATGGAAGTTGCCGGGCTAAGCCTCAACCCGGCTAAGCACGCGGTCACCTGCGGCAATGTGACAGTGCCTCTTACCCCCACCGAGTTCCGGGTGCTGGCCAAGCTGGCCTCGGCCCCTGGGGAAGCCATCCGGCGCAAGGTCTTGGTCGAGACCGGGTGGTCGCACGGGGCGGTTGTCTATGACAACAGCCTGGACGCTTACATCGCTCGCCTGCGTCGCAAGGTCTGCGCTCTTCCCGGCGCCCCCCAGATAGTCACGGTGCGCGGCGTGGGGTACGCCCTGAAATGATCAAACGATGGTTCTCTCGGGTGGGAGTCCGCGCCCGCCTCTTGTTTGCCATCTTGATCACTGTTGCGGTCGCCCTGATAACGATGACCGTGGCCTTCAACATCCTGCTGAGCGCTCTGCTCACGTCGGATATTGACGACCGTCTCACGACCATGGCCTTCGAGGCCAGCGGCACGATCAGCATAGTGGGCGGCTCCGTGAGCCTTCCCCGCCCGTCGGGGGATATCAAGGAATGGGGATCCCAGGTGTGGGTGTTTGTGGGCGGAAAGACCTTCAGTTCTCCGGATGTCAACGCCGTCATCGGCGACGCGGCCCGGGCTCTGCGCAACACCGTGCAGTCCGACGGTCAGGCCCGGTTCGCTAACGTTCCCGACGAAGAGGTGCGTCTGTTCGGCGTCGCGCTCTGGAACAACGACAAGACCACACGCATCGGCACCATCGTGACCGGCATGGACATGGCTTCGTACGGCCGGACCCAGAGGATGGCCCTGGTCGGCACAATCGCGTTCACCGCTCTGCTTCTGATAGTGGTGGGTTTCGTCGGACGCTGGGCCCTCAACGCCGCTTTCCGACCGGTCTCGAAGATGACTACCGAAGCCGAGGCCTGGAGTACCACCGACCTCGACCAGCGCTTCGAGATGGGTGACCCTCACGATGAGGTGACCCATCTGGCCCGTACGCTCGACGGCATGCTGGACCGGCTCGCGGCCAGTCTGCGTCGTGAACGGCGCTTCTCCGCCGAGGTCTCTCATCAACTGCGCACTCCGGTGGCCAAGATCAAAGCGGAGGCCGAACTGGCACTTCGTCGGCAACGCGAGCCCGCCTACTACCAGGAGGCGCTGGCCTCGGTGCTGCACAGCGCCGATCAGATGGCCCGGACGGTCGAGACCCTGTTGGCCGCGGCGCAGGAGGAGGGGACTTTGGCGCGAGGCCGGGCCGACGCGGGCAAGGTGATGGAAGACGTGGCCAAAGGCGTGGCAGTCCTTGCCGCGGGGAGGCAGGTCCAGGTGCATTCCGAGCGGCCGGTGCGCGAGCTTCGCGTGGGGGTGGGAGACGATATCGCCGCTCAGATCATCCAGCCGGTGGTGGAGAATGCCTGTCGGTTCGCTAAGAGCGAGGTCATTCTGAATGTGTTTCGAAAGGGCAAGGAGATCCACTTCGTCGTGGAGGACGATGGCCCGGGTGTGGACGAAGACGAGAAGGACAAGATCTTCGAGCCCGGAGTGCGCGGTTCGGCCGCACTCAACGGGTCCGACGGCCCGCGCGGGGCGGGACTGGGCCTGTCACTGGCCCGCAGGCTGGCCCGCGCGGCCTCCGGCGACGTGGTGGTGGAACTCCCCCAAAGCGGGGCGAGGTTCGTGATCCACATGCCGAGCGGCTAGGGCCGGCGCTCTCGAGTCGCCGCTTCCGAGTCGCCCATCCGGCCCGGCGCTACCGGGTGCTAGCTGTACCAGAGTATGTGGCGCGCCTCAAGAGGGACCCGGGCGTATGCGTTTTCCGGCACTATCCGGGGAGTGTAGTCGGTGGCCGGGCGGGTGGCCGGCACCGCGACCTGGTAGACCAGTGGGCCGGAGGAGCCACCGTTTGTGGCGGTGGGTTTCTGGGGAGCGGCGGCGAAGAGGTGCCGTTCGGGTGCACCGTCGCGCAGGGCCTCGGCGTAGAGTTCCACCCTTACCGCCTCAGGCGGCATGTTCCCCAGCAAGACCTCGAGCTTGAAGGAGTGCCCGGGTCCCATGGGGTCGGTGCCGGCTTCGACCACAAGCTCCCCAAAGCCGATGCCCGCCCAGTGTTGGTCCAGAAGGGCCTTCCAAGTCTCGATACCGGCAGCGCTCGCGGGCGCACCAGAGGCGTCCGCCGCCATGCGCTCCCGATACGCCGCTGCCCCCGGCAGGTAGTAGCGCTCCAGGTAGTCCTCCATCATGCGGTTGGTCGAGAACTGCGGGGCCAGGCGGGCCATGCTCTCACGCACCCGGGCCATCCAGCGACGGGGGATGCCCTGCTCGTCGCGGTCGTAGAACTCAGGGATGATCTCGTTCTCGAGCAGGTCGTACAGCCGTTCGGCTTCGGCGGCGTCCCAGGCTGGATCGGACCCATGCTCCAGCCCGTCGCCAAGGGCCCAACCCACGTCAGGAGCGTAAGCCTCGGCCCACCATCCGTCGAGTTCCGACAGGTTCAATCCGCCGTTGACCAAGATCTTCATGCCGCTTGTGCCACTCGCCTCCCAGGGCCGCCGAGGAGTGTTGAGCCACACGTCCACCCCGTGCACCAGGTGCTCGGCGATGCCCATGTCGTAGTCGACCAAGAATATGATGTGAGGTCGTATGTCGCACCGGCTGATGAACTCGCTCCACCGGCGGATCATTTCCTTACCGGCGTTGTCGGCGGGGTGGGCCTTGCCGGCCAGCACCAACTGCACCCTGCTACCCTCGCAACAAAGAAGGCGGCGCAGCCGGTCCGGATCGTAGAGGAGCAGATCGGGTCTCTTGTAGGTGGCGAACCGCCGGGCGAACCCCAGGGTCAAGACCGCCGGGTCGCACAGGCAGGTGATGTCTGAGCTGAGGCTCTCCAGGCTGCCGGCGATAGTCCCCTGTCTCTGCACGTGTTCGCGGGCTACTGTGATCAGCTTCCGGCGGTTTGCGTCACGGAACGCCCAGAGGTCCTCATCGCTGACCTGCCGGACGGGATCGCTCAGATTATCGAGACTGCCCAGCCAGCGGTGCTTTCCGCAGACTCTGGTCCAGAGGGCGTCGGCTTCCTCGGAGTCCCAGGAAGGCACATGGACCCCGTTGGTCACGTGTCCGACGGGCACTTCGGCGTGCGGCCATCTGGGGAAGAGGCGCTGGAAGAGACCCCGGCTCACCTCGCCGTGTAGCCGACTGACCCCGTTGATCGCTCCGCTGCCTCTGATCGCCAGGTAGGCCATGTTGAACGGGTCACCCTGGGTTGTGTCGGGGAGTCTGCCGAGGGCCAAGAGTTCCCCCAACCCGATCCCCAAGGAATCCGCGTAGCCACCCAGGTACTGCGCGACAAGCGCCGGGGCAAAACTGTCGAATCCGGCTTCCACAGGTGTATGGGTGGTGAAGAGGTTGCCGGGCCTTGTGGCTGTGAGGGCCGTGGTGAAGTCGATCCCCTTGTCTTCCATGTGACAACGCGCCCTCTCCAAGACGGCAAGGGCGGCGTGGCCCTCATTCAAGTGGCAGATCTCGGGGGCGATGCCCAAGCTGCGTAACAATCGCCACCCCCCGATTCCCAGGATCATCTCCTGCTGTAGGCGGGTCTCGCCTCGTCCTCCGTAGAGCTCGCTGGTGATACCCCGGTCGGCGGGGTTGTTCATCAGGTGGTTGGCGTCGAGCAGGTAGAGACCCACCCGGCCGGCGCGGACCTCCCACACACGTAGACGGACGTCCCGGCGGGGGAAGGGCACCGTTACCTCCACCCATTCCCCGTCGGCGTCGCGGAGCGGGCTGATGGGCAATTGGCCCGGATCGTTGAAGGGATAGAACTCGATCTGTTCGCCGGCGGCATTGAGGGCCTGTCGGAAGTACCCTTGTTGCCAGAGTAGGCCGACGCCGGCTATGGGGACCCCCAGGTCACTGGCCGCTTTGAGGAAGTCGCCCGCCAAGATGCCCAAGCCGCCGCTGTAGATGGGCAGAGCCTCACTGAGACCGAACTCCATGCTGAAGTAGGCGATGGTCCCAAGGGAGTTGCCCGCGTATTTCTCTTCGAACCACGGCCGGGCTTTGAGCGCCTCGTGTCTGGCGGTGACATGATGGTCCACCAGAGCCAGGAAGGCGGGGTCGGCTGCCGCGCCCTCCAGCCGGGTCTGAGAGATGGTTTGCAGGATGTGCCAAGGATTACCGGTGACTTCCCAGAGGTCGGGCGCCAACTGCTTCCACAGCTCATCGGCGGAATGGCTCCACGACCAGCGTAGGTCGAGGGCCAGATCGATAAGCCCGGCCAGCGGAGCCGGGACGTAGGGCAAGGAGCGACGAGGTTGGGCGGTCATCGGGCACCTCCACAGCGGCACGTTTCTGGGAGCCGGCGTCCTGCTGACGATCGTCTCACGCCCGCTCCCGTGAGCTAGACTCATATCGATGGTAACTCACAACCGGCATCCTCGTTGTTCTGACGGGCTCCTGGCGGAGCTGGCGGCCCTGTGGGGCGTGCAGACCGGCTATCGCGATGCGCGTTCGCGGTGGCGGGAATCACCTCCGGAGGTCGTGCGGCAGGTGCTGGAGGCTCTGGGAGCTGGCTACGGCGAGCGGCTGGGCGCTGGATCGGCCGCGGGGCTCGGCGGCGCGAGGGCCGAGCGCGGTATGGCGCGTGCGCTGGCGCTGAAGAAGGCGGAACTGGCCGGGCGCTTGATCGAGCCGGTAGTGGTCGCGTGGGAAGGGGTGCTGCCGCCGGTCGCCGGACCGCGCGGAGCACAAGGCCCGGCGGGTGTCGGCGATGGACGACCCATGAGGCTGACCCTGCTGTTCGAAGAAGGGGGAGAAGAGCGCTGGGAGGCCGGCCGGCCGGGGCCCCGCGCTGGGCGGGGCGGACCGCGCGGCGACGTAGTCCACCGGTGCCGCGTGCCCTTTGGCTATCACCGGCTGCGAGTGGAGACCGCGAGCGCTGAAGCCGAAGCCACCGTGATCTCGGCCCCGAGGCGGTGTTGGGCGCCCCCGCTGCCGCCGGGGGGCGCGGCCGGCGGTGCGTCGCCCAGACAGTGGGGCGTCTTCGCTCCGCTCTACGCTCTGCGCAGTGAGCGCGACTGGGGGGCTGGCGACCTGGCCGACCTGGAGCAACTACGTGATGTGGTGGGTGCCGCGGGAGGCAGAGCGGTGGCCACTCTGCCGTTGCTGGCGACCTATCTGGATCGTCCCTTCGAGCCCTGTCCGTACAGCCCGGTGAGCCGCATGTTTTGGAGCGAGTTCTACCTTGCGGTGGACCGGATCCCGGAATGGGATGAATGCCCGGCGGTGCGGCTGATCGGAGGCACGGGCGGCGTCGGAGACCCGGTGAGCCCGCTCCGTGCGGAGCCCCTGGTGCAATACCGGGAGGTCATGGCGCTGAAGAGGCGGGCGCTCGAGGAGTTGTGCCGTCACTTCTTTGCTCACGCCGGTTCGCGGAGGCGGGAGGCGTTGGCCTCGTATCTGCGATCCCGGCCGGAGGCGCTTGAATACGCGGCCTTTCGCGCGCGGGTGGAGTCGTTGGGCGAAGACTGGCGGAGCTGGCCAGAGGCCGAGACGGGCGCCGTGATGACACCGCGGCCGCTCTCTGCGATGTCGGAGGCGGAGCGTTATCACCTGTTCTGCCAGTGGCAGATGGACGAACAGCTCGCTCACCTGGCCGGGGACTCGGTTGTTCGATCGGGCGGGGACGAGAGCTGCGCCGCGCTTGGCCGTCCCGGCCTACTGCTCGATCTTCCTGTGGGCGTGCACGCGGGCGGGTTTGACACCTGGAAGTGGAGGGACCTGTTTGTCGACTCAATGTCCACCGGGGCGCCGCCGGATGCGTTCTTCGCTCGGGGACAAGACTGGGCCTCACCACCCCTGCATCCCCAGCGTATCCGGGAACAGGGCCATCGCTACTATGCGCGCTGCCTCCAGGAGCACATGCGCCACGCCGGCTACCTGCGCGTCGATCACGTGATGTCGCTACACAGGCTGTTCTGGGTGCCCGCCGGCCGGGAGCCCGCCGACGGAGCATACGTGAGCTACCCAGCGGAGGAGCTGTATGCGGCGCTCTGCCTCGAATCTTGGCGTCATAACACGGTGGTGGTAGGAGAGGACCTGGGCACCGTCCCGGCCGGCGTGCGGGCCGCGATGCGCCGGCACCAGGTGTTGGGCACGTGGGTGTTCCAGAGTTCCCTGAAGCCGCGGGCTGCCTTTCCCGTTGGCGCGGTGCCGCACCATGTGGTGGCCGCTCTGGGAACGCACGACATGTTCCCGTTCGCGGGCTTTCTCCGCGGCGATGATATCGGCGCCCGCGTGGAGACCGGCCAACTGGGTCAAGCGGGGGCGCGTCGTGAAGCGGAGGCCCGGCGGAAGCTGATGGTGAGGTTGGCTGATTCCTTGCAGGCACGGCGACGTGCTGCCGGCTCTGCGGCGCCGGGTGACTACTTATCTCCACCGGCTGCGGTGCTGGAGCACGCCGCGCCCGGCGCGCTGCTGCGGAATGCCGTCACCTACCTGTGGGACAGCCCAGCAGCGTTGGTGCTGGTGAACATCGAGGACCTGCTTCTCGAGACCTGCCCGCAGAACCTACCGGGGACGGACTCTTCTCGGGGTAACTGGAGGCGCAAGATGGCGACGACCGTAGCCGGTCTCGAACAGGTGGTCTCCTCTTTGCCCTAGCCCTCTCGCGCTGACGGCCTGCCGTCCCGGCTGGGGCGGCGCTTGTGTGTATCGCGTGAGGGGACCTTGCCGCCACAGATGACGATGCCAAGAGCTGTTATCTCGGCGCGGGCGAGCAGTTGTCTCACCTGCACCGCTTCGGCCGCGGTCTCCTTGCCCAGTGTGCTTGCCAGGACCACGGCATCGACCGACTGGGCAAGGATGAGCGAGTCGGACGCCATCAGCATGGGCGGCCCGTCTACGATCACATAGTCGGATATGCCCTGCAGGTCGGCCAGTAGGTCTCCCATCGCGCTCGACTCCAGGATCTCGTTGGGGCTGCCGGGCAGGATGCCGCTGGTAAGACACAAGAACTTTGAGACCGGGGATTCGCGCTCGGTGGACTTGCGGGTGAAGCTGATGCGCGGGCTGACGAAAGGAGCAAGATCGACCGCCTGGATCTTGGCCGACCACGAGGCCCCTTGGTCCAGTAGCACATCTCCCAGGCCTTCATCATTGGGGATGCCGAGATACCGGTCGATCGATGGGTTTCGCAGGTCTGCATCGACCAGGACCACGCGATCACCCGACAGGGCCATGGTAAGAGCGAGATTGATGGCCAGCGTACTCTTGCCCTCGCCCGGAGCAGCGCTCGTGACCAGGATGCTTCTCTTTGTCTCTCCGAACCCGAGGACCTTCAGATTCGACCGCAGCATGCGCATGGCCTCGAGCAGGGACTCGTCACCCTCCGGGAAGCCCAGGGTGGGCCGGGCCGGCGCGGAGCTGATCCCCCGGCCGCGGGGGTATGCGGGCATGGTGCCCAAGACAGGGAGTCCCACCACCCGCTCCAACGTGACGCGGTCCTTTATGCGCCGGTCGAAGTAGCCCAACAGCGTGACAAGGATCAGGCCTAGGACCAAGCCACCGGCAAGTCCTAGGAGTAGGTTGAAGATGGGTCTGGGAGAGTACGCCGAAGTGGGGACGAGCGCCTTCTGGATCACCTCGTAGTCGGAGATCTGCATGGAGAGAAACGCGTTCAGGTCGGTCAGTTGCTGCCGGAGGGTCTGACCCCGCTCCGAATCTGCCATTTCGGCGCCGAGGGCCGCGATGCGGGCCTCAAGCAGGCCCCGTGCTTCGGTCAGCGCTTCTGTGATGATCTCCCCGCGTTCGATAACAAACAGAGCGGCAAACGCGTCTGCGATCTCGGCAGCGCGGCCTGGATCGGCGCTGACCGCCGTCACGCGGATCTCGGCGCTCACGGCGTCGGCCTCGACCTTGATCGCGGACCGGAGATCAGGGGCGGCGGCGGCGCCTCCCATGGCCTGGCTTACCCGTGCGGCAAAATCGGAGGTCTGCAGCGCCAGTGCGTCGTTGGATATGTTGTGTTTAAGCTCCGCAGTCCCCGCGGAGACAAGGGCCTGGGATGCGACCTCCGCGTCCCGGTCCGAGTAGCGGAGCTGAGTTGTAGTCTTGTACTGGGGATCGAGGAGCAGGGAGACCGCGAATATCAGGCCACCGACCACGATCATTGTGAAAACCACGGCCCACCAGCGCTCGCGTATTGTGGCGACAAGCCGGTAGAAACGGCTGTCCCCCGCGTCGCTATCGATGAGTGCGCTCATCGTCTCTTAGTTCTCCCTCTGTCCATGCATGTTAATGATTATCGGACTTCCGGCGTATCTCTAAAGCGCGGTGCGAGGAGGAGTTAACGGGTCGGTCTCAAAAGACATAGTGTGGTTTTCTCCGCATCGGCCGATAATTCGTCTGACTACGCTCCCGGTGTGAGGCCGGAAGTGGGGGCATAATACTCCGGGCCGTCAAGGAGAGATAGTGGACAAAGACGAACGCCGACCTATAGGTACCGTGTTGTGGCGGCGGAGATGGATCATCATCGCCGCGGCGCTGATCGCTCTGGGCACCGCGATGGCCGTGTCCTTGATGCGGACTCCGCAGTATCGAGCCGAGGGGACGCTGGTGCGCGATCAGAGTTCCATCGGTGTCAGCCTCTTTGGTATGTCCGTCTATCAACCCGAGGACGCTCAGCGAGAATTGGTCACCACTGCCGGGCTGTTGACTTCGGCGCGAGTCGCGGCCTTGGTTCGTAAAGACACCGGCATCGAACTCTCCGCAGGGAAGCTGCTTGCCATGGTGGCGGCCAAGCCCTCCACCGAGTCGAGCACGATCAAGGTCGAGGTAGTGGGCCCCGATCCTGGGGAGACTGCGCAGTTGGTCGATTCGTTCGCCAACCAGACCATCCTCCTCCGTCAGGAAGCCAACCGTGCTGCGCTCGCCGATGCCCGGCAGGCTCTGCAGGCTTCTATCGCTCTGATGACGCCGGCCGACCTGGAGTCGACGCAGGGCCAGGAACTGCGGGACAGGGTCGAGCAACTCAAGATCCTGGAAGAAGTGCAGACGGGGGGCTACTCGCTTTGGCAGCCTGCAGAAGTGCCATCGTCGGCCATTTCTCCCAGGCCGGTAAGGGATGCGATCGCGGGATTTGCCGTGGGGTTGGTCTTGGGACTGATCTTGGCGGTGGTTCTCGACCGCGTCGACCGGAGGCTCAAGGAACAGGGTGATTTCGAGCGGGAGTTCAGCCTTCCCATTTTGGCGGCGGTTCCCCAGGTGGCCAAGAGATGGAAACGGGGAGCAGAAAGCTCCAACGGTTTCGTGGGCTTCGCCGATTCGAACGCTCCCACGCTCGAAGCCTTTCGCCTGCTTCGCTCCAATCTGCAGTACTTCGAAGTCGAACGAGGGCTCCGCAGTATCCTCGTGACGAGCGGGTTGCCGCAAGAAGCCAAGACTGTCACCACGATCAATCTGGCCTTCAGCCTTGCCTTGTCGGGGGAGAGGGTCGTGCTGATCGACAGTGACCTTCGCAACCCTTGGATGCACAAGTATCTGTACTTGGACAACAGTGCCGGGCTTTCCAACGTTCTGGCGGGCAGCATCCAGGTGGAGCAGGCCATCAAGGTTGTGAAGATCGCCGGCTTTCTGCCGCGTGCCGACCAGCACGCGCACAACGGCGAGTTGTCCGGCAAGGGTTTGGACAAGGACCTCCTATGCCTCACTTCCGGTCCACTCCCGCCGAACCCAGCCGAGCTCCTCGCTTCGCCTCGCATGGGCGATATCATCAAGAGCCTGACGGCTGTGGCCGATCACGTGCTCATCGATTCGGCACCCCTGCTGCCCGTGGTGGACTCGGTGAGCCTTGCGCCGAGAGTCGATGGGGTGATTGTTGTGGCCCGGGTGGGTAAGACAACCATCGATCAGGCCCACGAGGTCAAGAATGTCCTTGAGCGGGTGGGAGCCAGACCGGTGGGATTGGTCATCTCGGGCATCAAGGCCGGCGGGCGTGGCTACGAGCGGGGCTACTACCAGAAAGACAGCTAGGCCGGCAGGAGATGGGTAGCCCCGGCCTCCCGACACCCCAAGGATCCCCGCTGGCCCGGCTCCGCGAGCCTGAGCCGTGGTTGTGGGCGCTGGCAGCTCTGGGTGCTGCCGTTGGAGGGGTTGCCGCCACCCGCATCTCGAGCGGGCTCGTTGCCGGTTTCTTTGTGGTGGCGCTTGTGGTGGTCGTCTTCCTGTGGCGGTCCCAGGATCCCATGGTGCCCCTGCTACTGCTTGTGGCGGCCATGCAGGGTGGAGTCCTTCTGCAGCTATCTCTCGGGGGCGCCCCGGTTTCCACGCTCATGCCCTTTTTGGGGGGATGGACTCTGTTGGCGGTGCTGATCGATCAGCGGTCGGCTGTGCGCTCTCTCCCGGTTTCGCGCCATGGAAGGTGGTTGGTGCCTTCTCTCGTCGCGCTCGGCGTAGTCGTAGTCCTGACCGGTCTTGCGCAAGTGTGGAGGTCGGGGGGGCGCACGCTTGGGCCCGTAGAGATCCTCACCCTCGTACAGCTTGGCGTGTTGGTCGTGTTGGCCGGCTATCTGCTCGGCACTCCAAAGAGAGTGATGCTGATGGCCTACGTGACGATCGCCAGCGGAGCAGTGGTAGCGGTGGTCGCTTTGGCGGAGCAAGCCGGTCTGCTGACCTTCGGAACGGCGACCGCCGGAGCGGATTACACGCGAGCGTCAGGTCTTTTGGAGGACCCGAACTACTTCTCCCTCCAGCTACTCATCGCCCTGGCCTTCGCCATCCACATAGCGGTAGCCGCGAAGTCGAACCTGCGGAGAGTGGTCATGTGGTTGGCATGCGCTCTCATCACGGCGGGCATAGTAAGTACCTACTCGGCGGGAGCCTTGGTTGGGGTGGCAGCCTTGGCCGGCACCACGGTCGTGCTCCAGTACAAGGCGTCCGCCCAGCGTGCCCTCGTTGCTCTGGCAATCATGGCAACTGTGGCGGGTGTGGTGGCGGTCACGGCCCCGGCCGAATACGGGGAGGCAATAGGGGCGAAGTTCAGTGGGTTGGCCGGATCATCGTTCGAGAATATTGGGACCAAACGAGGCGCGGCCTGGCAGGCTGGTGTGGCCGAGGTAGTGCATAACCCTGTCTTGGGAACCGGCCTCAGTTCCGAGAACGAAGCGATAGCCATTGCTGAGTACTACACTCTGTACACCACGGACCGCAAGGCGGCGCACAACATGTACATCGCCATGGCTGTGACGACCGGGGTGTTCGGGCTTGCCGCGCTCCTGGTGATTCTGGGGTCGTGCTTTTCGGTCTTGTGGTCGGCACATTCGCGGGCGGCGGAGTCGGGTGATTCGGAGGCAGCTGTTGCCGCCGCGGGTGTGCTCACCGCTCTGGTTGTGATTGCGACACAAGGTCTTCAGCTCGATACGCAGTTGGTCAAGTACACGTGGCTGATCATCGGAGCGTGTATCGGTGTTCGGCGCTGGAATATGGGCAAGGCTGCTGAGAGATGAGTCAAGACCGAATGCGCGCCGTGATAGTAGATCTTCTCTGCAACTCGCCCTTCTATGACGCGGCTCTTGTTGCTGCGCTTCGCCAAAACGGCGTCGAGGCTGAACTCGCCAGCCCCCAGTTCCACTTGGAACGAGACTACCTCGATCCATACCCGCGCTCTCCGTGGCTCGTTGACCTTGCGGTTCATCTCAACCGTCCTCGGGCGGTCAGACTGGGGGCTCGAGCGGTCGAAATATCGGCCAACATCGCTCGCCTGTGTCACGCGATCAGGGCGGGAAGGTATCAGGTCGTCCACTTGGAATGGATACCCCTGGAGGACCGTCAGACCTTCTATATGCGGCTTCTCCGCAGGGCGTGCGACCGGGCGGGAGTGCCGCTTGTTCTTACGGTTCACAACGTGTTGCCTCATGACTCACCGGCCGCCAGCCGGGAGGTGATCCGTCGGAACCTCGATCTCGCCCATCTTGTGATTGTCCACACGGATCACGTGGCTCGCCAGCTGAAGGACCTTCTGGCAATTCAGGTGCCGATCACGGTCGTGCCCCACGGAGTGATGTTTACCGACACGGATCTGTCGAGCAAAGAGAACGCCATGAGGGATCTGCAACTCAGGGGCGACCCCGTGGTGCTTTTCGCCGGGTCGGTGAGACCGTATAAGGGTGTCGATCTGCTGACGGAGGCTTGGCCGTCTGTGCGCTCGGCGTTCCCTGATGCCGCGCTCGTCGTCGCCGGGAGCGCGTCTGGCGAGGAAGCCCGGGCCCAACTCCACAGTCTTGCCAGACTGCCGGGGGTGCGGGTCACCGACGGATACGTGCCCATGACGGTGATGCTCAACTACTACGCAGCGAGCGACTTGGTGGTGTTCCCGTATAGGTCGATTTGGCAATCCGGCGCCCTGATGGCGGCTGTGGGCTTAGGGAGACCTTGCGTGGTGACGCCTATCCCGGGCTTTGTGGAGCAGGCGGCGACGCTCAGGTCAGTCGCCTTCGCGGAAGCGGTGAGCAGCGCCGCGATTGCCCGAGCGACGATCTCCGCGCTACAGGATCGGGCCGGTCTCTTGGCTGTTGCCGCCGAAGATCGCCGCCGGGTCGTCGAGTCGCCCCTGGGTTGGTCGAGTGTCGGGCGCGTGACCACGCTGGCGTACGAGAGAGCTATCGCCGGTCCAAGATAGTCTGCATCCCGTAGCTTTCCCGCGGCTTTCCCGCGGCCGAGCGAAGGGTCCAAGCCCGGGAGCGGCCATCGCGCTTGCATCCCTCAAGTAATCCTCACACTCAAGTAATCGCCGGTTTCTGTCGATTACTTATCCTGTAAGAAGAAACTAGCCACTCACGAAAAGGCATACCCGTCGCGAGGCGGGGGCGCAAAGCCACGGGACTCATGTTGAGTCAGCCGGGTTGCTGAGTCTCCGGTACCAGCCGTTGGGCGCTGCCTTTTCTGATGGGCTCCCAGCACTGGAGACGAGGCTGTGGGTACGAAGAAGAACAGGGCAAGAGCGCGACGCATTCTCCGCGGGGCAGCGCTACTGGTTTCGCTGGCAATCATTCTGACGATTCTTATCATTCCCCCCGCCGGGGCTCAGGCAGCCTCAAGCTCCCAGACACCAGGGTGGACGTCGTGGTGGGCGGCATCGAATACGACCGTGGCCGCGGCTCTGGAAGGGGCGACGCGCTACCAGGATACGAATGCAGGCCTCATCTTTAGTGGGCCTTGGCGGCTTCTAAAAGGGGCGGAAAACTCAGGGGGGGCCATCAAGTACGCTTGGACGCCCGGCGCCTCGGTGACCATTGGCTTCAACGGCACGAGTCTCACTTGGGTGGCCAAGACCGGTCCCATCTACGGCAAGGCCCGGGTATCGGTTGACGGAGGCGCTTTCGTGTCCGTCGATCTGTACAACGTGAGGACACGCAGCCAGCGCCCGGTCTACAGCACGGGAACCTTGGCCGACGGGCTACACACTGTGCGGATCGAGTGGACGGGGCAGAAGAACTTCATGGCGAAGGGCAGCTCCGTGAACATCGACGCGCTCTATGTGAAGGGCTCACTTGCCAATACGGAGACTGTCGAAGCGATCAAGGCCCTTAGGACCTTCAAGGCTCGGCGGCCCGTCACGGCTACCACCACCAGGCCCACCACGACCACGACGACTCCGGTCATCACGGTTACGACGATGGCTCCTGTGACTACGACTGCGCTGGCCCCCACGACCACCGTGCCGGCCCCTGCAACCACGACCACCGTGACTGCCCCTACAACCACGACCACCGTGCCGGCCCCCACAACCACTGTGCCGGCCCCCACAACCACTGTGCCGGCCCCCACAACCACTGTGCCGGCCCCTACGACCACAACGGTCCCAGCCGCAGTCAGGGCAACCTTTAACCTCCAGGCTGCCATAGACGCCGCCGCACCGGGTGCCACCATCACCATCCCGGCGGGTACCCACACCGGTCCCTTCCAGATCGCGCACAAGACCGGGCTCACCTTGCGGGGATCGGCAGAAGCGGTTTTGAAGGCCACCAATGCGGACGTTCTTGCCATCATCGACTCGGCGGATATTACGCTCGACGGTTTCACGATAGTGGGCAACTACTCCCTGCGTGGACAGAAGGGCGTGTTAGTGGCCGGTCTGACCGGCGGAGTCTTCCGGAACCTTACAATTCGTGATGTCGGCAACTCCGGTATCTACGCAAACGGGGTGTTCACCAACATCGTGATCTCCGGGTGCAATATCACTCACTGTGGTGATTTCGGCATCCACTTCCAAGCCGGAGGCGACGGTGTGCTTATGGAGAACTGCATCCTTTCCGATTTCGCCTCCGTGCTCTATCCCGGTCATGGTATTTATGCTAAGAACTCCAAGAACGTGACCATCAGGAACTGCGAGACCTCCGGCGTCAAACACCTGACCGCCAACGGCGACGGTGGCATTCAGATCACCAATTGCACGAACGCCCAGGTCATCGACTGCTCCGCCTACGGCAACGAGAAGTACGGATTCATCGTCGATGGAGGAGTAGCGACGTTCATCCGCTGCCAGGGGCAGAACAACGGTGTGACGGATTTCTACGAGTGTGGCTGTGCTACCCCGTCGACTTACACCGGTTGCACCGGGTCAATCAGCCGCTACCCAGGTTGAGCTATTGCGTCCCGACCATCTAGTCGGTCGAGAAACCGTCCCCAACCGTCCCCCTTCGGAAGCAGAGTGCCGGAGGGGGACTTTCCTTTACAATAGAAGGCCAAGCATTCGGGAGCGGGGCCATCCTATTGGGAGGGACATGCACCGGCCGGCACTCACCACTGCACGATGAAGGTTGCCATCCTCACCGAGAGCCTCGCTTTCGGGGGCGTCAATCGCTACTGCCTCACTCTGGCAAAGGGTCTTGAGGCATATCCCCAAGTGGAGACCGAGGTGCTGGCGCTTCCGAGTTCGGGTGATGACTGGCTGCTTCGAGAAGCCGGCAAGTTGGACGTGCGCGTGGAGGTGCTCGGCGAAGTGCCGGTGCGCGCTCTCCGTAGAATCGTGTCTGAGCGCGGGTTTGACGTCGTCCACACAAACGGCTATCGCTCGAATACGCTCACTCGGCTGGCGCTTTGCTGTGGAGCGCCGGCTGTGAAGAGCATATGTACCGTGCATGGGGCGCACTATTTCACCTCCGCGGCCTGGCGTTCAAGGGGCTACTACGCGCTTGACTACCTGACCATGTTCCGTACCGACCGGGTGATCGCTGTATCGGCGGCCACGGCGGGCCGGGTCTCGCGGTGGGTGAGAGCAAATCGTCTAGTTGTGATCCACAACGGAACCAGCATTGCCACCTCAGCCGGGGCTCCGGATAGAGTTGCCCAAAGAGAGGCTCTGGGGATATCCGCCAGTGCCAAAGTCGTCTGTTTCGTGGGGCGGTTTGACCCTCAGAAGGGCATGGACGCGCTAACCCAGACCATGGCCGCTGTGTTGGCCGGTTCCGAGGACGTGGTGTTCCTGCTGGTCGGAGATGGCCGGTCCAGGGCCCAGGTGGAGGCCGCCGCGCTGGGATTCGGGGCGCGAGTAGTCATGACCGGCTCGCAGCGGGACGTCGAACCCTACTTCGTGGCGTCCGACATGGTGTTCTTCCCCTCCAGCTCAGAAGGGCTCCCCTTGGCTCTGCTGGAGGCTTTTGCCCACGGTCTTCCCGCGGTGGCAAGCAACGTGGGTGGGATTCCGGAGGTCATAGTCGAAGGTCACAACGGCTTCTTGTGCGGTCGGCACGATACGGACACGATGACCCGACGGATCATGCAACTCGCTCACGATGATGAGCTTCGCACGCGGATGGGTGCCAACGCCCGCGACACCGTGGCTGCCGGCTTCACCATCTCCGGCATGGTGGAGGCTACCCACAGGGCTTATCTAGCGCTGCTGGGAGAGAGCGACTCCGGCTTGGCGCAGGCGGGTTCGCCTCACAGAGGAGCATGATAGGCGTCAGCCCAGTGTCGCGCTTCTCGCGCGGTGTCAGTGCCGGAAGTCTTGCTCAAGCAGGTTGAGTATCTGACCTACTCTCACACCCATGGTGTGGTCTCGCATCACCCTCCGTCTCCCGGCCTCGGCTATCGTCTTAGCGGCAGAGGGATTGCGCAGGTAGAAAGAGATCTTCTCCGCGGCCTCGACGGGAGTCGCAAAAGACTCGACCTCTTTGCCCACCTCGAAGCACCGAGCCAGGGCCTCGTTGGACTGGCACAAAAGGAAAGCTCCGCTGCAGAGGGTCTCGAACGTCCGTGGGTTCAGGCTGTCGACGGACTGAGGATGAAGGATGTTCATGCAGATCCTGGTCTCGTTGTTCAAGCGGTTGATCTGGTCATGGGTCCAGTTGGAGCCGTGATGTAGGTGTCGCGCCAGGAGGGGGTAGGGGGACAGGTGCCGTGCCGCCCGTAGAGGACGGACGTATGAGCGGAAAGAACCCACGAAGTGGCCTTGCAGCGGCAGGTCGGACGGCAGCTCTCGCAGGATCGACTCGAGAAGCGCCAGGCGGTTGTCGTAGAGAGCCCCGACAAGGGAAACGTCCCAACGGGCCTTGATGTTGTCGAGGGGTCTGTACCAGTAGGGATCGGCCGCCATAGCGACGTGGTGGCAGGGTACGTCAAGGGGCGCCAGCGCAGACGAGTCGGTTCCCTCGAAGAAGAGGATGGAGTTCACCATGCCGGCCCTCTCCATACCTTGTCCGACCCTGTGGACGCTGTCCATGAGCCAGAGGACCTTAGGGCAATCTACGCTTTCCAGCAGGGCCGCGTACTGGGCAAGAGGGATCGCGTCGGCCTTCACCAGGACGAGCAGCTGGGCGGTCTTGCAGGCTTCGCGTGTGCGCTCAATGGCCGTTTCGATCAATCGCGATCGCAACGCGGTCAGGCCTACGCGGGGCAGAAAATCCCACGCCATCAACTGTTGCAGACCCAGCGGCGGTTCGGGATAGGCAAAGGAAGTAGCCTTCACGCCGTTCTCCTCGAACGCCCTGGCTACGCAATCGAGGTATGACCGGAACCATGGGCCCAGGATCACCACAGAGTCGAGCTTCAAAAGGCAGCCTCGGGTCTCAGTCTGCGCCACCAGGAATCGTTTTGGCCGTACCACGCCACGGTCTCTTCCAGCGCGGGCCGGAAGTCGCGCTCCGGATGCCAGCCAAGGGCCCCGATCTTCGCTGTGGCTACTGAATAGCGGCGGTCATGCCCGAGGCGGTCGGTGACATACTCGACCATCTCCTCGCCGGCGCCTAGGACATCGAGGATGGCCTGGGTGATCGTGCGATTGTCGATTTCGTTGCCCGCGCCCACGTTGTAGACCTGGCCGATCTCGCCCCGGCATAGGATGGTTTCGAGCGCTCGGCAGTTGTCCAGCACGTAGAGCCAGTCGCGCACATTGCCCCCATCGCCGTAGAGAGGCACTCTCTTATTTTGCAGCAGGTTGGTGACGAAGAGGGGTATCAGCTTCTCCGGATGCTGATAGGGACCGAAGTTGTTGGTGCTCCGAGTGACGATGACGGGTAGCCCGTGGGTGGTGTAGTAGGAGAGGGCGAGTAGGTCGCCCGCGGCCTTGCTGGCGGAGTATGGGCTGGAAGGTGACAGGGGATCAGCCTCAGAGAACGAGCCCGCCGGCGTGGAGCCGTAGACTTCATCGGTCGATACGTGGATGAACCGTGCGAGACCGGTTCGCCTCGCTTCCTCGAGCAGGACGTATGTGCCCAAGACGTTGGTGGTGACAAAGTCGTCCGCGCACGCGATGGAACGGTCCACATGGCTTTCAGCGGCGAAATGAACAACGGAGTCGCACCCGTCCATGGCCTTGCGCACGGCTTCGACATCGCGGATGTCACCGCGCAAGAAGTGGTATCTACCGGGGTACTCCCGCTCCACATCGGCGAGATTCTCAGGGTTGCCGCAGTAGGTAAGAACGTCTAGGTTGACGATCTCGGTATCGAGAGAGGTCTGCAGGATGTGGCGGACGAAGTTGCTGCCGATGAAGCCGCACCCGCCGGTGACCAGCAGCATCCTAGGCGCAAAAAGGGGCGAAGGTTTGGCCGCCTGGGCCGGATTCTCGGCGGGCTCCATCAGCCGTCTCTCCTATTCCAACTGTAGGGGATCTGGTCGGAGTCGGGCGGAAGTCGGAACTCGTCAGGGTTCTCCCGGCGATAGGGACGGTTTGGCACGTTGATCACCATGCCCTCGTGTTCCGATACGCAGCGCCAGCCGTGGTAGACACCGGGGGGGATCTGCACCACCAAGGGCCGGTGGATGCCCATGTAGATCTCCTGGATGACCCCGTTGGTGGGCGAAGTCGGCCGTGCGTCGAACAGGGCCAGCCGGAACATCCCGGCTACGGCGCACATGTTGTCGGTCTGTTCCCTGTGCATGTGCCAGGCCTTCACGACGCCCGGGTAGGTGGTGGTCATATAGACCTGTCCAAAGGCGACGAACATCTCCTCGTCCGACCTTAGAATCTCCATGAGGCGGCCGCGGTCGTCAGGGATGGCCACTAGGGGCTTGGTCTTAACGCCCTCGATCTGGCCCCGACCCGACTCCAGCCATTTCTGGGGTACAGCGTCAGATGCCGGCGGCTCAGCCTGCGCGCTCTGCTCCTTGCCCGGATTCTTGTCACTCATGTTTGCACCTTCTGCTCCTGGACTTCTGCGAGCACCCTACGCAGATAGCCCCCGTAGTTGTTCATGCCCATCTCCGAAGCATAGCGCTCGACCGCGTCGGCGCCGATCAAGCCCATCCGGAAGGCTATCTCTTCTAGGCAGGCTATCTTCAGACCTTGGCGCTGCTCTATGACTTGGATGAAATTGGCCGCGGCCAGAAGGGAGTCGTGCGTTCCTGTGTCGAGCCAGGCGATGCCTCTTCCTAGTTTCTGCACGCGGAGCAAACCGCTCGACAGGTATTGGCGGTTGACATCGGTGATCTCGAGTTCGCCGCGGGCCGATGGCGTGAGGTTCGCTGCTATTTCGAGCACGTCGTTGTCGTAGAAATAGAGGCCGGGGATCGCCCAATTGGAGCGCGGGGCGGCGGGCTTCTCCTCAATCGATGTCGCGCGTCCTTGAGCGTCGAATTCAACCACGCCATAGCGCTCCGGGTCAGAGACCGAGTAGCCGAAGATTACTGCGCCCTCTGTGACCGCGGTCGCCCGGTGCAGTTCTTCGACAAAGCCATGCCCGAAGAAGATGTTGTCACCCAGGATGAGGCAGGAGGTATCTGTTCCCACGAAGTCCTTGCCTATGATAAAGGCCTGGGCTAGCCCCTCGGGTTTGGGCTGGGGCGCGTAGTGCAGAGCGATGCCGAACCGGTCGCCGTTACCCAGCAGGTCCTGGAAGCTGGGGAGATCCTGTGGGGTAGAGATGATGAGTATGTCGGTGATGCCGGCCATCAGCAGCACTGAGAGGGGGTAGTACACCAAGGGCTTGTCGTAGACCGGCATGAGTTGCTTGGAGACCACTCGGGTGGCCGGATAGAGACGGGTGCCGGCGCCTCCTGCGAGGATGATGCCTTTCATGAGGGGTCTGGCTGCCTTTCGGGAGTCGGTTCACTCGGTCTGCCGACGCTCCGCTGAGCACCGTTGGGTTCTTCGCCCATTAGTTCAACGAGGTAGCGGCGCAGTCCTTCCGGCCACGGCGGCAGGCTGACCCCGAGTTCCGCGGCCCGGGTGCAATCGAGACAACTCATCCGAGGTCTGGGGGCAGCCGTGGGAAACTCCGCCAAATTCGCCGCTTCGACAACCACATCAATGCCCGCCTGCGCCAGCACCTCCCGCGTAAGCTCCAGCCGGCTGGCGCAGCCACTGCCGGCCAGGTGATAGATGCCCTGGGCATCCGCGTCGATGAGCGCCAGGATCCCTTTCGCCAAGGACGGGGCGTACGTGGGTGCCCCCCACTGGTCGCTGACAACGCGTATGCGGTTGGAGCGGTCGGCCCAGCGCAGAACCTTGCTCGGGAAACTGCCCGTCGTCGGCGCTCCCATCCCGAAAAGCCAGGAAGTGCGGATCACCAGCGCCATGGGCAAGCGCGGCGCAGCCGCTAGAACGGCCTCCTCGCCCCAGAGTTTGGTGAGTCCGTAGTAGCTCAGGGGGCTCGGAGAGTCACTCTCTACGTAGGGCGCGTCGTTGGTGCCATCGAACACGTAGTCGGTGGACAAGTGGACTAGGCCTATCCGTCGCGCCGCGCAGGCCTCGGCCAGTACCGCCGGGCCTTCGGCGTTGGCGGCGCGGGCATATTCGTGATCGGTTTCGCAGCGGTCCACATCTGTGGCCGCGGCGCAGTTGATGACCAGCCGGGGTTTCATCTGCCCAAAGACCCTCGCCACCGCGAGTCTGTCGGAGATATCAAGCTTTGTGTGGTCGAGAGCCGCTCCCTGGGGTCCTAGGACGTGAGTCAAGGCTCGTCCCAGCATCCCTTGGCCGCCGGTTATGAGGACGGGGGTATCGGGCGCGTCCAGGCCCATCAGGCTTACCATTTGTTTCGATCTCTGAGATAAGCCACGTTACCTGAGCACGCGGCAGCTTGGGTCGCAGACCAAGCGCGCAGCCTCTCTCGTAGTGCACGCCCGCCGTCTAGATGTTCGAGCAGCAGCCGGCCGATTGCGGCTTTGTGTTCTCCAAGCGCCCACGCGTCGATGGGATCGGACTGCAGCCCGGCCATCTTGATCAGTGCGTTCATCTTGAAGGTATTGGCCGAAAGAGGCACAACGGGGGTGCCCCCCGACAGGGCGAAGATGGCGGCGTGCCACCTGCCGCCCACGTAGCAGTCGGAATTTCCTACGATGTCGACTACCTGCTGAACCGGAGTTGTGAGTCCGACCACGGGAAGACCGAGCCGACGCCCAAGAGAACGGAGCACGGGCTCGTCTACCAGATCCGACACCACGAGCACTATCTGTCCCGGGTAGACGGAACGCAGGTGCTCCAACAACTCCTGGTACTCGTCTGTGAGCATCGCGCCCGCGTTTCTGCCGCCGAAAATGGACGAGCCGCCCACGCACACATAGGGTTTGTCTGGTTCGAAGCCCGCTGCGTCAGGCCAGACGTCGAAGTAGCACGGCCGCCGCACGACGGGGGTCCAGTCCTCCCGCGGTGCCGGCCGGAAGCGGAAGGCCGTGTCTGGCGAGAATCGACCGGCGCAAAATGTCTGACACCGCTCGACGGACATCTGATCGCGGAACACCACGTCGTCAAGCAATGGATAGACCTCCCGGGCGATCTCCCCCAGGGAAGGGCCGGAGAAGTCGGCCGTGTGGTTGACGATGATCACCGGCATATCGAGGCGCTTCTTGAGGACATAGGCCATAAGGAGCTCCGTGCGGGCGACAAGTGAGTCGCTTGCCGTCATACAGCCATCCCCGTGTATCACCGCTACTTCGGTGTCTCGGGCGGCCCTCAGGAAGGCCGACCATGGCCCGTCCTCGCGGGCAAAATGGTCGGCGGCTCGGCTGAAGCCCGACCAGGTGCGCGGGACTTGGTCGCCCGACCAGGTGCGCAGCCGTCGCTCCAGTCTTCTGCGGACCGCGAACAGGATTGGCGGCGCGCAAAGCTCCAGTAGGTGCCGGGCCTTGCTCTGGGGGGCCGGCGCGGTGGCTGGGGCCGTCCGGCCCACAGTGGAGGTGCCCAGTTCCAGCTCCGAGACCGAAGCCGTGATTTCTCCGCCGGCTTCCCCGATAAGCGTCTTGAGCGAGTATGCCGCGGCTCGATCTCCCAAGTTTGGGTTGCTGGAGGAGTCGTTGATCAAGAGCACTCGCATTGGGGTCACCCGGCGCTTTACGCCGCGCCAGTGGTGTCGACCAGGAGGCCGTGTTCCACCAATCGGGCAACTAGGGGGTACAGAGCTTCCGCGGCTGCTCCGGTGATGTCGCTGATGTCTATAAGGTCGTTCGTGCCGTCCGCGTAGGCAAGAACGTCCATCATGGCTCTGACCTGCCGGTAAGAATCCCTAGTGCCCAAGGTGGGATAAAGGCCGCGGCCGCCCAGATGAGGTTCGCCCAGACAGGTGGTGCGGTATACCCGGTTGTTCTCCAACAACTCAAGACAATCTTGCAGGGCCGAGAGGCCCCCCTGCAGGCCGGCCGGCGTGACGAAGCTCAGATCGTCCAACGACGTGTGGTACTCGGGGTACTCCTGGTACTTGGAGCGCATCACCGACACCACGGGCAGGTCGATGCCGGGGCTGCAGTACTGGCGCTCGTCGCTGCCCCGTTCCAGAAACGAATAGCGCACGAAACCGGGATGCTTGGTCGCAAGGATGTTGAGAGCCGCACGGTCGGCAAGCGTTTCCCCGTATCTCGACGGTAGGTAAGAGAACGCTCTCTCGTCACCGACGCAGGTCACGTTGAAGCCCGCTACGGTGTTCGTCTTCAACTCCTCCAGGTGTTCACTCAGATAGGTGAGCGAGCCTATGGTCTCGGGGATGAAGACCAGGCGATACGTATACCGGCGAGGTCTGCTCGCGATCCACTTCGCGAGCCAGGTGGTGACTACGGGCCCCGACAGTTCATTATTGGCGAGTGAGGGATGACAAACGTAGGTTGACAGGAACACCTCTTGGGAAGAGGCGCCCGGGATGAGCAACTCCCCGTAGGTAAGGGAGCCCTGCTTCAAGTCACTGTCGATGACTACCCGGTATCGACCTTCGTTAAGGCTTTGCCGCCGCCGGTGCGAAAGGCAGAATCCCCAGCGGCGTTCGTAGTAGGAGGTGACATAGGGGATCGCGTCAGGCTGGTTCTCGAGGGAATGAAGATGCTCCTGTAATTCGGCCAACGAAACGGTGGCATCCACGGGCACCGAATAGCCTACGACGTGAAGGTTGTTGTCCTTGAAGTCCACCACGCGCGCGCCGCTCTCGTCCAGGATGTATGCGTCCCGGATGTTCCACTCGGGGGGCACGGTCCAGTCGAAGACCCGGGTGCCGGAGGGGACCTCGTGGATGGTCAGCGGTATGTGCGCCTGGAGGATACGGAGCGTCTCGCGCACACCATCGCCGGTGATGCTCCGGCAGATGGGGAACAGGCGCCTCGCCAGCTCGTGCATCGCCGGGCCGTTGGCTTCAGAGTTTCCCATCGCGCAGGTCCTCCTGAGCTCTCTGATAGTCTTCGTGTCGGCCCACGTCTTGCCAATACTCGATAATGGGGAAGCCGGCGACTACCTGCTTCTCGTCCAAAAGGCGGCGGATGAGGTCGGTCATGTCGAAACGGCGGTCGCTTGGGATGTAGTCGCAGGCACTGGGCTCCAGTAGGTAGATGCCGGCATTGATGAGAAGGGTGAGCGAGGGTTTCTCCTTCAACTGCCGGACCCGGGCGTCGTCGCATTCCACCACTCCGAACGGCACCTGCACCTCGTGCACGCGGACGCCCACGGTCAACAAAGCGCCGTGCTTCTGGTGATAGCGGAGCATCCGCTGATATGACACCCCGGTTAGGATGTCACCGTTGATCACCAAGAAAGGCCCGGTGGGTCTCTCGATCAGCTTCAGGCCCCCCGCCGTTCCCAGGGGCTGGTCTTCGTTCGAGTAGTTCATCCTGACCCCGAAGGCCTCGCCGTCGCCGAAGTGTTGGACGATGCTCTCGGGCAGGTAGTGGGTCGTGAGGTGCACCTCACTGATGCCGGAGTTCCGCAATTGTTCGATGGTGCGTTCCAACAACGGGCGCTCGCCCACCGGAAGCATCGGCTTGGGCACGTGCTCGGTGAGGGGCAGGAGCCGCGTTCCGTAGCCACCGGCCATGATCACGGCTGAGAGGTCAGTTTGGACCTCGGCCACAAGATTCTTGCGGAGGAGAAAGTCTATGAGCAATCCCTTGCCATCAACCACAGGCAGGTGGTTGATGTCGTGCTGCAGCATCATCCGGAGGGCTTCTGCCCCCGATATGGTGTCGTGGGCGACGACGGGGTCCAAAACGGCGATCGTCTCGCTGGGAGCGTCAAGCGGGATCTTGCGCAAGATGGCGCGGCGGATGTCGCCGTCGGTGAGAAGACCGCGCATCTTCCGCCCAGGAGCGCATAGCACCAGCGCGCCGGTTCCCGCTCGGTCGAGTTGAGAGATGGCGGCCGCGATGGAGAGCTCGGGCGGAGCGGTCACGCTATCGAGCAACGCTTCCAGGTGGGCGTCCACGGTCATGTCTTCGGGCCCGAGTCGGAGGGCGCGTTCGCCGGGAGGTTCAGCACCCTCTTTGTGGATAGGCCGGAGGCCGGGTCGAGGTTGAGCACGGTGGTGACTCCGCAAGAGTTGTTGGCGGCGATCCCGATGGCGCTCAAGGCCCGCAGTGGGAACGTTTCCTCGTCGAACACGTAGCGCCAGCGGTGGAAGGGGTCGTCGATGTCGAAGTTGTCGTAGTGGTAGCTGCCGGCGACCGTCTTGAGTGCCAGCCAGGGCTGGGGCCCGAATGTGGGGACTGTCGATCGGACCTCAAGCACGTGGGTCGAGTCGCCCAGGGCGTGGAGTGACGTCTCCAGCTCGCAGGCGGGCTCTAGGGTGAGGCCCAAGGCTCTGCGCATCGCGTCGATCGCCTCGCAGAACTTGACCGGCACGGAGGGGAACTCGCGGCTCACACAGGCCAGCAGCCCTCGGACGCCGTCGACGTCGGGCCGGATATCCCGGAAATCATGGTCGGTGAAAGCCATCACCACGGGCCGGCCCTCCTGAGCCTCCAGGAAGGCCTGCCGCACATCGCCCTCGCCCAACAGACGATACCGAGTGCCCACGTTGAGACATCTAGCGATCCAGCGCCGGCAGGCACCCGGTATCTGGTAGTCGTCGTGCGCCGGATGGTATGGCTCCCAGGTTGCGGGGGCACGGCGCCAATCGCCCCAACGACCGTCCTCTAGGCCCGACTGAGACCTGTCATCCTCAGTGGGCGTTGTCGCTTGACTGGAGAAGTCGAAGGGGATGAACTGTTCGAGGAACCAGTGACTATCGGGGCGGATCACGTGGAATCCTGCCCGATGAGCGGCGGGGAACCACTGCCGGTCGATGACCCGGCGGCTGAGGATCTGTTGCAGACTGTCGGAGGCCGTCCACCAGTGGGTGGCACAGCGATGAGCCTCCCTGCGGAAGTTGTGGGGATGATAATGGAAGTGCACGCCATCGCGCGATGCTCCCAGATCCCGGACCAGCCCCAGGTAATGGTCGAAGATGTTGTGGTAGCCGATGTCCCGTCGCCTGGGGTTGGCGTCGTAGTCGACATGATCGACGCAGAACCAGTTGTACACCCAGCCTTGGCCGTCGGAATCGCGCGCGCGGTCGCGGAAGCCGGCCCCCATGCAGTCGGCCATAAGGCCGTCGACTTTGTCCCAAGTGTCGTTATAGGCCAGCAGGTGCGGGTTGACCACCCTGCTCACGGCCGTCTCTTGGCCGCCTAGGTCGACCTCGCCGGCCTGCAGGCGGCGGAGCATGTCCGCGCTCGGCTCGAGGTCGAGACCGAAGATGGCCCGAAGGCGCTCGAAGGTGGCCTCCACCGACTCATGGAGAGGCCCCTCCGTATCGATGCAGTGGACAACGTGAACGCAGTTTGACATCCAGGAACCCCTCAGGCCACGAGCTGCAGGAACCTCTTCTTCGCCGGGATCTCCTTCTCAAAACATGCGAAGAACTCATCGAAGCGCGCCTGCATTCTCTCGACATCCCATCGCAGGTAGTACTTCGAGACAAGCCGGGACACGAAGAACTCGAACAACTCGGACACTCTCGGGTCCACCCTGAAGCAGTTGCTGCACATCGTGCCTTCTGGGATCGAGTCCTCGATGTGCTGCCTCCTCAGCGCGGTGATGGTCTCGTTGTTGATCAATTCTACGGGACTGCCGTCCCCGATGCCTCCAAATACCAGTTCTCCATGATAGTCCCGGCAGCACGCCGATACGCGCCCGTCGGTCAGCACATGAAGCGTCGGCTCGAACAGCTGGTCGCAGGGTCGCCAGGGCACAATGTGATTCTTCAGCACACTTTCTTCCAAGAAATAGCTGTTATCTGGACAAAGACCGCTGACCAGAGTGAGATGGATATTCCTCATGTCAGCGTACCGTGAGTAGAACTGCAGATGGTATGCCAACTCGTGCCGGACGTCGTTGCTCACTATCGAATGGATGCTGACCTTCTTAATGGCACCGCTGGTCTTGTTGGCGTCCGCAAAAGCATCGAGATTCGACAGCAACTGATCGAATCTGCCGGGTCTACGGATCTTCTCGTACGTTTCCCTGGTCGCGCCATCTATCGAAAGACGAAGAGACGAAATGACGTCCGCATACTCGAACAGCAGATCCATCCTTCGCGCCAGCAGCAGGCCGTTCGACGACAGCATGATCTTCACATCATGCTGTAGCAGAACCAGCAGATAGTCCTCTAGACGGGGGTTCAGCAGAGGCTCGCCAATAGTGTGGACAGCCGTCGGGCCTCGACCGAAGCGCTTCTGGTATTCGACACACCTGGCGAACAGATCGAGGTCCATGGTAGACCGCTCGCGCCTTGAGATCGAAGGCCGGCACATGAGGCAGTCCAGATTGCAGTTGTTGTTTATCTCGATCTCTCCGATGCGAAAGGCGGCAGGATCGACGGTCAGACCAGGTGTAGGGCGGGCCTGGACGATCCGCGAGTATCCGCGCCCCGACGCGGTGGCCTCAGCGAGCCAGCGTACGGGCGGTATCGTTCGGGCTGCGGCCCTGAGCATGGTCATGCGATGGATTCCTCGGAGCTTCCCAGGGGACACTCCCCGCCGCGGTCCTGCCTCACTGTAACCCCTCCCAGCGGATCACTTGGTCTTCTACAACATCATCGGCAAGTCTGCGCCCGACTACATAGCGGAGTTCATCCGGGCCGATGCCGGTGCCCGGCCGCTTCGCGTCGAGGTCATCTTCGGCGAGCACGTGTCCCGCGGGCAGCGGGCGCCGGGCAACGAGGCTCCTTCTGAACTGCCTGCGCTTCTGGCGCTCAGCTTCGGTAATCGTGCGTCTGGGGCTTCCGAGCGCCTGGAAGACCCTGAGCCCTTCCTCCGCGATGGTGCGAAGCTCTGTTGGATCGGCCGAAATGGCGTGATCCCAGCCGGCCATCTCTTTGTCCAAGGTGAAGTGCTTCTCGATGACGGAGGCCCCCAAGGCGACGGCAGCTAGGGGGATGCAGGTCCCCAAGGTATGGTCGCTAAAGCCCACGGGCACGTCGAAGGCTTCTCTCAAGGTGCCCATGTTGCGAAGGTGTATGGCGGACGCCTCCGGAGGGTAGAGCGAGACGCAATGCAGCAGAACAATCTGCTCGTTGCCCTCCGCGCGGATGGCATCCAGCGCCTGCTCGATCTCTCCCAGGGTGGCCATTCCTGCTGCTACGAGTACCGGACGCTGCTTCCTGGCAACGTAGGTCAGCAGCGCAAGATTGGTGACATCCATGGAGGCTATCTTGATGAACGGTACCTCGAGTTCGTCGAGGAGGTCGGCCTCCTCGGCCGAGAATGCGCTCGAGCAGAAGGCGATGCCGCGTTTGCGGCAGTGGACCAGAGCTTGGCGGTGCTGTTCGGAGGTGAGCTGGTATGCCCGCACCATCTCGAGCAACGAGCCGAAGTGCTTCTTTTTGTCGGAGTACTCGGGATTGCGGTCGTACTCTTCGCGGGCGATGAGCGAAGTCTCACTCCACGACTGAAACTTGACCGCTTGAGCGCCGGCTTCGGCGGCGGCGTCTATCAACCGCATGCAGAGGTCCATGTCACCGTTGTGGTTGGCGCCCACCTCGGCTATGACATAGGGAGGAAGCCCCTCACCGACAGTGATGTTCCCTAGGTTCACGGTCCTCATACTGGCTCCTTCCGAGTGGTCCACAAGTATTGCAGGCCCGGGTAGGCGACGTCTGCCCACCAAAGCGGGTCCGGTGCCGCGACATTGAGTGCCGCGACGTATCGATCCAGCCGCTCTGGGTCCAGGATGACATGGGTATAGAAGTCCTCGACGTCAGCTGATATCCGGTCGATCTCTTCCAGGCGGTTGGGCTGGGCGCCGTCGGCGGGGTGGGAGCGGACGAGCGTGAAGTGCCTTCGTGCCAGATCCGTGTCCGCCCGCACCTGCTCCGCGGTGAAGGGCAACAAAGTGCGGGCGGTGTTCGCTCCATGTTGACGGTAATCCATTCGCACCTCGGCATCGAAGGCCAGCCGTGCCCCAAACGACCAGGCCCTGGTGATCAGGAACCAGTCCACGAGAGTCACTTCTGCTGGGATGGGCAGGCAGCGCCGGAGCGTGTCTGAGCGGAATGCGCTGTTGGAGAGACCGTAGAGGTTGTGCCTGGGTAGGACACTATCCGCCGCTGTGCCGGAGGGGAGGCCCATCACCAGTCCCAGATTCGCGCCACGTTCGTCGACGAGACTCAGGGCGCAACCGGTGACGTCGGCGGCGCGCAGGTCCCGGCGCGCCGCGGCCACGCGAGTGGGGTGTAGCAGGTCGTCGCTATCGACAAGGACCACCCCGTCGCAGGCATCCACAATCTGGGTGAGCGCTCTTTGGCGGACCAGGGCTGGTGAGTCTCCGGCCTCGGCCGGCACCCAGTTGACCCGCGGCCGGGAGCCCATGAGCTTCTCCACGTGCGCGATCTCCAGCCCGTCCACGCCGATCCACAGTTGGAAGTCCTGGTCGGTCTGTCCCCGCACCGATTCGTACCAGCTGGGCAGAAAGCGTTCTACGCCCGGGTAGATGGTCGAGTAGAGGGCCAGCGTGCTCATCGAGCGCGGCCTACCGGTCCTCGGAGTGGGCCGCGGGCCGGGCTGTAGGTCCGGCGGCAGGTCCGGCGAGTCCCATCAAGATGTCTGCCAGCAGCCAGTCGTCCTCGGTGTCGATATCAAGGCCGTGGGTCCAGGCTATCTCCCAGCCCGTCCTACCCGGCAGGTGGAAGGTCCCCTCGCGTCGCACCGCGCTGGTTTGTGCCCACCACACGGCGCCAGTGGGGCAGAAGAGCTCCGGCAGGTCTTGACTACGCTGGGTCAAGGACTCCGGAAACAGCGGTTCGAGGGCCATATCCGAGTCGCGACGCAGTGCCCACCAGGGATTCTGCCAGCCGTAGCGCACCACTGAAATCTGAGAGTCTGGGCCGGTGTCGACAAACTGCCTGTAGCTTGCCGCGACATCGTCGGCGGTGCGCAGGGGGCAGTTGGGCATCAACTGGCATACGTGCGCATAGGTCTGTCCGTGGGGATCGAGGCGCTCAAGGACGTCGATAGTGGCGGCCGACACGGGTGTCACATCGTCGGCTAGGGCCGGGTCGCGTACGAAAGGGACCTCCGCTCCGTGGGCGCGGGCCAACTCGGCGATGTCGCTGCTGTCGGTCGTCACCACCACTCGGTCGAAGAGGCCGCTGTCGAGGGCCGCTTCCACGGTGTAGGCGAGCAGGGGCCTTCCGCGCATGGGGCGCACGTTTTTCTTGGGGACTCGTTTTGAGCCCCCTCTCGCCGGGATAACCGCTAGATTGAGCGCTGCGCCTGGCATCATGCCTGGGATCCCGCCTTTCCGGCCATTTCCTTGACGAGGTCACCTATCAATCGGGCAGATTCGCCACCGAAAGCGTGGCAGAAGTCAGAGACATAGCCTTCGGCCGCCTCAGACCGCGCCGCGCGGTAGTCGCCGTCTTCCAGCAGCCGGCGGAGCAGGCCTGAGAGTTCCTCGGGGCCGCGGGCATGGGGGCAGCCCGCCCGCTGGACGAGGTCGCGGTCGTTTCCTGCCAGTTCTCCCTCGGGATCGAGTACGATCACAGCACGTCTCTTCACCAAGGCGTCACTGCCCACGCCGCTACCCCGCACCACCACGACATCGGCTGCCGCCAGCGACTCGTCAAGAGTAGAACCGGTGTTCTCCATGAAGCGGACCAGCGGGTGGCGCTCAGCCACCTTCGCGTACGTGAGCCTGCTCTCGGCGGGATGAAGGCGGACCATGCCAAGGACGCCGGGCGTGGATTCGACAGACGCGCAGAATTGCTCGGCCAGCGTTAGGTGTCCCCGGTCGGGAGAAGTCGCAAGGAGGGCCACGCGTGCGTTCGGCTCAATGCCCAACCGGGTTCTTGCTTCCTGCCGGGAGCAGGAGAGGTCGCGTGTAAGTCGGGGGCATCCTCCCACGACTATGCGCTCAGGGGGCTCACCGGCGGCCAGGAGTTTCCTCTTGTCGGCCTCCCCCCAGCAGACGATGCGGTCGGCCAGCACAGGCGCGAAGCCAATCGCCTCGGCACCCATCACGCCGTGGACCAGGGTGACGGTGGGTATCTGCAGGATCCCAGCTGCCAGGACGAGGCACGACCAGAGCTTGTTGCGGTCGTATTCGGTCAGAATGGCAGCCGGTCTGTTCTCCGTGAGAAAGCCTAGAAAGCCTTCGATCCGCTGACTCGCGACTGTGAGGGCCAACGACAGCAGGGCGAAAGTCCCGGGTGGCAGGTGATAGCGGCGGCACACGTCCTTGAGTGAGCGGTGCCACTCTGGACGACAGCTGCGGTATTGCCGCCGCCAATCATCAGTTCGCAGGCCCATTGCCCGCTCCCAGTAGAAAGCCGGGACACCTGGGGGAAGTGTGGGGGTGGCACCGCTCTGCCCGAGCAGCACCAGTGCGTGTTCGCTCCCGATCTCTCGCAGCACCGGCAGGAGCAACTCGTCGAGGCGGGGGGTCGACGTGTACCAGGTCATCAATATCCGGTCGCGGGCGTGGGCGGCGGCGACTCGGTCTCCGAGCCGGGGATGCAGCCGGTGCCGCACTCTTCTGGCCTGGGTCAGCCCCCTTGTACTCAGCCGCTGGTCTGAGTGTCCCCAGAAAAGGTTGATGACCAAGCTTTCGTTGATGGTCTCCCCTATTGGCACGCCCCTGTACTGCAGTCGCGACAGCTCCGCACACAGTTCACGAAATACCGAGGGCGTTAGACTCGGGGCGTCAGGCTGGGGTCTTTCTCGGTTGCCTATCACCCGGTCCTCCTGGCGGGGGCGCCCACGTAGGTGCCTGGGGTGGTCAGATCGGCCGTGACCACTGACCCGGCGCCGATGAGGCAGCCACCGCATATACTCAGGCCTTGGATGACCACCGCTCCGGCCCCCACGATGCAGTCACTGCCGATGGTGACACCGCCGCTGATCGTGGCGCCAGGAGCGATGTGAACGTCGTCGCCAAGGCGGCAGTCGTGCTCGACGGTGGCGTTGGTGTTGACGATGCAGCTCCGGCCGGTGACGGTGCCGGTATTGATCACCGCTCCGTCGAAAACCACGGTGCCGTCACTCAACTCCACTCCGGTATTCACCAACCCGTGCGGTGAGACGATAGCCGGGAAGGTGAAACCCAGAGATTCAATATGGAGCTGAAGTCGCGATCTGGTGGTAGATACGCTGATCTTGCCCACCCCTAGCGCGCCCGCGCAGGCAGGGTGGCTGCGGTAGATGTCCGGAAGGAGCCGGTCGTCGCCCAGGTAGGGCGCCTCCAGAAGGACGCCCCGATCCTCGGCGTCTGTATACCCGACGATCTCCCAGGAGGTCTTTCGCAGTACAGTCATGAGGACCCTCGCATGCCCGCCCCCACCGACGACGACGATTCTCCCAGCCACATGGCTCATCGACCACTCTCCTGATCGCGCATCGGATTCGGGCCCCGCTTTGAGAGGCTACTCTGGGACTGATGCTCCAAACCAACAGATAACATACCTCGGCCTATCATGCGTGGTTCATTAGAGGACCGGCCGGTTGCCCTGCAACCGCTCCCTGCGCTGCAGGTAGAGGATGAACAGATAGCTGGCGACCACATAGACCAGTCGGCCCACCAGCATGGCCTGGGGGAAGACGACCAGCTCTACCGTGTGCCGGATCAGCAAGAGCAGGGTGCCGACAAAGGCTCCTATTGCCAAGATCAAGCCGGCCACGTAGAGGTCTTGGCGCCTGACTACGTTGAAGACCGCGGTAAGAGCTTGGAAGGTTGCTACCCAAGGAATAAGGAGGCCCCACTGTATCGCCGGCACGGCGTCAACATACTGAGGGATGACCAGGCGTACAAGTGGTCCCGCCGCGAACCAGCCGGCCACTACCACCACGGACAGACCCGCGAACGTGGCCAGCATCGGCTTTTGGGCGATCCTGATAAGACGCCTTATGCTGCAACCGGCCCCGTACTCCTGAGCCATGCGGGGGTATATCACCTGAGAGACCGCCAATGGCACGACCTCCAAGGCCGAGATGGCCACCAGGACCATCGCGTAGAGACCCATCCCCCGGGTACCCGTGAGCCTGAGCACCAGGGTGGAGGTAGTCACCCCTATCCAGAGTCCGTACACCTGACCGCCGGCGAAGATGGGCGCGCCGATCTTGAGGAGGTGTTTCAGATTGCCCCAGTTCCAGCGCGGGCCCACCCGCACCGGGCGCCAGCGGTAGAGAAGAGTCGTGCTCACGGCGGCTGCCAGCACCATCCGTACGCACAGGCCGTAGAAGCCCATGAAGGCCACAAAGACCAATCCCGCCAGGCTGGCGGCCCCCTCGACCACATTCGCCCGAGCCAACTTGACGAAGTCGTGGGCGCTGCGGAAGGTCATCTGCAGATAGAGCGAGCCGTAGAAGAGGAACACTGCCAGGATCGCGTTGGTGAACCAGCCGGCCGCCTTCAACATCTCTCCCTCGGCGAGCTGCCATATGGCTACTCCTGTGAGGGCGACGAAGACAACCGCTCCCACAGCCAGGGCCCAGGCTTGGGCGGCTGAGGCGAGACTTTCGGCCTGCTTCACGTCTCCCTTGCCCATGAAGAAAGGGAGTTCTCGGTTGAGCCCGTTGAGGATGCCCAGTTGTGCGTTGACCGCGTAACCAAGCACTAGGCCGATGCCGGCGAAGAGACCCAGGGTGGAGGGAGCCACCATCCGTCCCAGGAGGACCCCACCGATCAGGCGCATGGCCATGGCTACCAGGTTGCCGCCGGCCAGAGAGCCGGCGAGGAAGAACACGGACCGGTGCTGCGAAGTCTGCGTCGGCAGAGCTTCGGCAGGCAGCTTCGTGGGCTCGGTTGGGTCCACAAAGTCGATGTCGCGACCGTCCATCAGAGGGTCCATTGCGGCCGCCCTTGCTCTTGCCTTGGTGGAAGAATCAGACCGACGGGGTCTGAGGCCTCGGGTCCGTCTTGTCTATGAGCGCCACGACTTCCGCGATCTGCTCGGGCGTTAGCGAGAGAGAGCAAGGCAGGTTGAGCAGCGTCTCATAGAAGCGCGGTGCGTTGGTGATCTGGTAGGCCTGCATGCCCTGGTAGGGCTTTTGTAGGTGGTTGAGATGCCAGAGGGGGCGCACTTGGATGTCGGCGGCCGCAGAGGCCGTCATCAGCTCAGCTTTGGTTTGGGGGCTGGAGCAGAGAAATCCGTAGAACCAGCGGTTTGACTCGCTCCACGAGGGCTGCTGGACCAAGCGCTCCGGCCCCAAGGACCGCTCGTATTGGGCGAAGTTGGCGCGCTTGGTTACGAGGCGCTCTTCTAGGGTCTCCAACTGCGCGAGGCCGATGGCGGCCAAGATGTTGTTCATGCGGTAGTTGTATCCCACGCTGTTGTGGACGTATTCCACGCCGTCCTCCTTGGCCTGGGTGGTGAGGTACCTGGCCTGGCGGGCGACCGCGTCGTCGTTGGTTAGAATGGCGCCGCCACCGCCTGCGGTGACGATCTTGTTGCCATTGAAGCTCAAGCAGCCGATAGCCGCGAGGCCTCCGCACTGTCTGCCTCTGTAGAGCGAGCCGAGCGATTCACTGGCGTCTTCCACCACGGCCAGGCCGTACTCGGCCGCCAATTCCAGGAGAGGGTCCATGTCGACCGAGGTGCCGAAGATGTGCACCGGTACTATGGCGGCGACTCTCCGGCCCGAACCGCGGTTGGTCGTGCGACCGTTTTGCACGGTGCACTCCTCCGCCAGGAAGCGCCTCACGGCTTCGACGTCCATGTTGCAGTACTCGTCACAGTCGACGAACACCGGCCACGCGTTCACATAGCGCACCGCGTTCACGGGCGCGATGAAGGTCACGGTGGGTACTATGACCTCGTCATCGGCGTGTACTCCCGAGAGCAGCAGCGAGATGTGCAGGGCCGATGTTCCGCAGTTGCAGGCGACCGCGTGCTTCACTCCGATGTGGTCGGTCAGTGCCTCCTCCATGAGGCGGATGTACTCCCCGTTGGAGGAGATCCACGTGGTGTCTATGCAGCGCGTAACGTACGCCAGTTCATTCTTGCCCAAAAACGGCTCGGAAAGCGGAATCATGCCCCGATCCCCCTAGGAGTTCGTGTATCTCGCGGCATAGGGGTCGGTGATCAGGCCGTCCCCGAAAGCGACAGCAGCTCCCGAGAGACCATGGAGCCGATGTATCCGGCGCCTCCTGTGACCAATACTGTGCTCACGGTGCCTCCGTCGGTTCATACTGCTGCAATCCCACTACTATCGGTCAGTCTACCAACTAATCGCAAGTGGGCTTTGCTTGACTTATACTCGTATATGGGCGGAGCACCTGCTTCTGAAGCGAGGAGACTCACGGGCAATGGCGAGAAGGATCATCGACGTGACGCTGGCTGTTATCGGTGTGGTGCTGGCGTCCCCCCTCCTGGTCGCCATCGCTGTTCTCGTGCGAGCGAAGGACGGTTCGCCTGTGATCTACAAGGCCATCCGGGTAGGTCAGAACGGGCGGCTCTTTCACCTCTTCAAGTTCCGTACTATGGTCTCCTCGGAAGGTTCGTTGGTGACCGGCTGGGCCGACCCGCGCGTGACTCAGCTCGGGCGGAAGCTTCGGCGGCTCAAGCTTGATGAACTGCCTCAGCTGGTGAATGTTCTGCTCGGCGACATGAGCTTCGTAGGGCCTCGTCCGGAAGACCCGGCGTATGTGTCGCTCTACACCGAGGAGCAGCGTCGAGTGCTCTCCGTTAGGCCCGGGATAACCGGCGTTGCGGCCCTCGAATACTCGGATGAGGAATCTCTGCTGCGCGGCGATGATTGGGAAAAGTCATACAGGGAAAGCATCATGCCGGCCAAACTCAAGCTCGAAATGGACTACCTGGCTCGGCGGTCTTTCTTGGCGGATGCGCAGATAGTGCTTCGGACGCTGGTCAAGCTGGTCGCTCACTAGGGGAGCGCGCGGCGGTGGACTCAGGCTTGAAACGTCCCCACGACATCGGTTACCGCCTCAATGACGTCGGCAACATCGCTGTCGGTCATCGCACTGTAGATGGGTAGCGACACTTCCCTCTGGTACTCGCGATTGGCCACGGGGAAGTCGTCTGGCCTCAGATCATAAGTATCCCGGTAGTAAGGGTGCAGGTGGAGGGGGATGAAATGTACGCTGGTTCCGATGTTCCTCGCCCGCAACTCCTCGATGAAGCGCCCCCTGTCGATGGAGAGCCGTCGCAGTGTCAGCCTCAACGCGTAGAGGTGCCAGGAGTGTTGCACCCAGGGCCGTGCCGTCGGGATCTCCACTTGCGGCAGTTCGGCGAACACCTCTGTGTAGCGGGCGGCGATCTCGGTCCGTCGCCGGTTCATGGTGTCGAGCCTCCTGAGCTGCGCTAGGCCCATGGCCGCGGCAACATCGGTCAGGTTGTACTTGAAGCCTGGGGCGAGGATCTCGTAGTACCAGGAGCCTTCCGCGGTGTACCGGTTCCACGCATTCTTGCTTATGCCGTGCAGGGACATCAAGCGGCAGCGGTCGGCCAGCGCTTCGTCGTCGGTGCAGATCATGCCGCCTTCGCCCGTCGTCATGGTCTTGGTCGCATAGAAGCTGAAACAGGTCAATTGAGGCGAGTCGCCCAGGCCAGACCGCCGCGAGCCAATGGTCGTGCCGCGGTAGGTAGCCGGCAGAGAGTGCGCCGCATCTTCGATCATGGCCAGACCATTCGCCGCGGCGAGTCGGTCGAGAGCGTCCATTTCGGCCGGGTGACCGGCCAGATGCACCGGGAGCAGTGCCCGAGTGCGTGGTCCGATTGCCGCCGCAGCAGCCTCAGGGTCGATGTTGAGGGTGTCGCTCTCTATGTCGACAAACCGGGGCTGCGCGCCGAAGTACCTGACTACTTCAGCGGTGGCCGCGAACGTGTAGGGTGTGGTGATGACCTCGTCCCCGGCGCGCAGTCCCGCTGCCTCTAGGGCAAGGTGAAGGGCTGCCGTGCAGGAGTTGACTGCCACGGCATGGGCGGCTCCCACACGTGCGGCGAATTCGCGTTCAAGCTCATGAGTCACGGTGCCCGTTGTGATCCAGCCCGACTCGAGCACCTCGGCGATTAGGCGTAGCTCGGACCCATCGAGGTCCGGTCTCGCAAACGGAAGGAAGCTATCCCTCACGGTGTTCATCCTGGGGGAGCCTGTTTCCGGTGCCCACAATCAACTCGCCCAGCGCTGATATGACGTACTGCTCTGCGCACCGGCTACAGGTCGTCTCGGCGCCGGGCTGCTCCGCGCCGGCAAACCTCAGCAGTTCGCCACATCGGCATACCCAACCGGTCGGTCGGGCGGGAACCCCCGCCACCAGCCGGTGAGGCGGGACATCGTGCGTGACCACAGCTCCGGCGGCCACCATCGCGTATTGTCCTATGGTGTTTCCGCAGAGCACGGTGCAGTTCGCCCCCAGGGTCGCTCCGCGGCGCACTAGTGTGGGGACGAACTCGTCGCGACGATCCACTCCGGCGCGGGGGGTGAGCACGTTGGTGAATACCATCGACGGGCCGCAAAAGACGTGATCTTCCAACACGATCCCTGCGAAGACGGAGACGTTGTTCTGGACATGGCAGCCATCCCCGATGATCGCTCCGGCAGCCACGAAACAGTTCTGCCCGAGCACGACGCCCGTCCCTATCATGGCTCCGGCCATCACATGACAAAAATGCCAGATGGTCGTACCCCGGCCGATCGACGCGCCTTCGTCTACCACCGCCGAAGGGTGAACGAACGGAGCCGGCATGGGATGCTCCCCTGCCTTGGGGGCACTGCTCACTGCTGACTCCGGCTCGGGGCGCCCGGGGTTTCCCCGGACCTGCCGGTCTCAGGGGCGCCTGGGGTGACTGGGGTGGTGCGGATGCGGTAGGCGAGCTCGATGGAGGGCCTGGCATCGGCAATGCCAAAACCCCTTCCGGCAAGAGTGGCCCGGTAGATCTCTGTGTGGAGATCGGTGAAACCTCCGCTGAACTCCACCTCTGCACCGTCGATGGTGAGCCCACGGTGGGTGGCGCTGCCCGCTGTGAGGGCCTCCGGGGGGAGGTCGGTGCGGTCGACAGATAGCAGCCAGCGCACGTCCGCCCGTTCTAGTTCGAGGCTTCCGCTCATGCGGCGGAGACCGGATGAATGTACGCGCACTTCGCGGCAGGGCCCAAACAGCCACAGCAGCAGGTCGAGGAAGTGGATGCCTATGTTGACCGCGATGCCCCCCGACTTTTCTGGTTGTCCCTTCCACGAGACGTCGTACCAGAGGCCGCGACTTGTGACGTAGCTGAGATCCACTTGGTGACGTGGGGCAGGGGTACCGGAGGCGAGTTCCGAGGCCAGCCGGGCCTTCAGCGCCACCAATGAGGGGTGAAGTCGGAGCTGCAGCACGGTGTAGATCCGACGGCCGGTTTCTTGCTCAAGCTCCTCAAGCTGATCGAGGTTCCAGGGATTGACGACCAGGGGCTTCTCGCATATGGCGTCGGCGCCGTTGCGAAGGGCGAGGCGCATGTGAGCGTCATGCAGATAGTTGGGCGTGCAGATGCTGACGAAGTCCACGGGCCTGCCCTGCGCTCCGCCACGTTGCTTGTAGAGAAAGCGGTCGAAGCGTTCTATCTCTGGGAAGTACCGAACGTCAAAACCCATAGAATCAAGGCGGCCGACCGCGTCGTGGGGGTCAGAGGCGGCCACCAGACGGCCGCCCACATCGCGGATGGCTTGTAGGTGTCGTGGAGCGATATAGCCCGCAACTCCCACCAGCGCAAAACTGAGTTCGCTCATCCCCGCCCCTTTCGGTAGAAGTCGGCGATGACCGCCACCACCCTTTCCGCTTGGTGGTGGGTGAGCTCAGGGTAGATGGGGAGTGCCAGAGTCTGCTGGGCGGCCAGTTCGGCCTCGGGGAGGTCGCCGTGCTTGTATCCCAGGTAGGAGAAACACTCCTGAAGATGTAGCGGGATGGGGTAGTAGACCTCGCAGCCCACCCTCGTGGAGTCCAGGTGGGAGCGAAGCGCGTCGCGATCGCGGACGCGCAGGACGAACTGGTTGTAGATGTGGCGGCGGCCGGGTGCTTCGTAGGGGAGAACCACAGGCTTCGCCTCCAATGCTCGCGAACCTCCGCCCCCCCCGGGCCCGGACGTGAGCCCGGCTTCCGTGAACAGTGTTCGGTAGCGCGCGGCGTTTGCCTGCCGCGACTCCGTCCACGAGTCCAGATGAGGAAGCTTCACCGAGAGTACCGCGGCCTGCAAGGAGTCGAGCCGGAAGTTGGCGCCAATCGTGTGGTGGACGTACTTGGGCCGGGCGCCATGAGTGCGGGTTACGTCAAGCCTCGAACCCAGATCCGGGTCTTGAGTCGTGACCGCGCCACCATCGCCCAAGCAGCCCAGGTTCTTGGAAGGGAAGAAGCTGAAGCACCCCACGTCTCCCATCGAGCCTGCCCGCCGTCCGTCCAGCTCGGCTCCGATGGCCTGCGCGGCATCTTCCACCACCCAGAGGGCCTTATCCCGAGCGAAAGTCGATATCTGATCCATGTCTGCCATTTGACCGTAGAGATGCACTGGGATGATGCCGCGAGTCGTTGATGTGATCGCCCCGGGCAGTAGGTCTGGGTTGAGATTGAAGGTGTCGGGGTCGATGTCCACGAACACGGGCGTCGCCTTCATGCGGGCGATGGAGCCGGCTGTAGCGAAGAAGGTGTAGGGGGACGTGATTATCGCGTCTCCGGGCTGAGTATCGAGGGCCATCAGAGCGGCCAGCAGAGCGTCGGTTCCGGAGGAGACACCGTAGGCAAAGGCCGACCCGCAGTACTTGGCAAGCTCAGCCTCAAATCTTTGGACTTCGGGGCCCATGATGAAACGCTGGGTGGCTAGGACGCCGTCGATGGCGGCGCGGATGTCTTGAGCCAAGGGAGCGTGCTGAGCCCCGAGGTCAAGCAGGGGTATGGGCTCCGTCTCCGCGGGCTGTGGATCTAGCGTGGTTCTTGCCTCACTCACCCTGGAAACCTCGGTGTTCGGACTCTGAGATGCGGTCAAGGAATGTGCGCGCCAGAACGCCAACGTCGTGATTGAGTCGCACGTACTGCCTCCCTCGCTCGCCCATCAGCTCCCGGTCTTTGGCCGGCAGCGACGCCAACTTCAGAATGCCGTCACACAGAGCCCCGGCGTCTTCTGGGGGGATCGACAGACCGCACTCTGCTTCCCGCACTGGGTCGTTAGCCGCTTCTACACCGTGCAGTATCGGGACCCCCGCCATCATGTAGTCGAACAGTTTGTTGGGCGAGATGCCGAATCTGTAGAGCGGGCTGCGAGTCCACCCAATATACAGCACGTCGAATAGGCCGAGCAGTTCGGGTACCGACCGTTTTGGCACCGGTGGAAGAAACTGTACAACGCTTCCCAGATCCTGAGCCTTCGCCTGCAGACGTTCTTTCTCAGGCCCGTCGCCAACGCAGACGATACCGATGTTCGCAAGTCGGGGATCCGCCCCAGCTTCCACAAGAGTGTCCAGCGAGTTAGACAGGGCATGGCCGCCCAGGTACCCCACCATGCAGCGGGTGCCTCGGCGGATCTCCTGCAGAGCCGCAACATGGCCGTCGGGCGGGGCCTGCCTGTCTTTCTCCCATTCTTCCAGGACGACCCCGTTGGGTACGTAGATGAATCTGTCGGGGGGTAGCCCGTGTGCCGCAAGGTGCTGCTCCGCACAGGGGAGCATCGACACGACTCTGTCGGCATGACGACAGGCGAAGTTCTCGGCGCGCTGAAGCGACCAGATGAAGGGATGTAGGGGACTCATGCCGCCCAGTTCGATAGGAGAAGTCGGCCAGAGGTCGTGCACTTCGTAGACATAGCGTGCGTTGAATCGCTTTGCGTAGCGCGCAGCCGGCCAGTTGTCCCAGGTGTAGGTAGACGAGGCGATTACAACTTCGGGGGCAAAGTCTATGATGAGCTGGGCGCACTCCCGGCGGAGCCCTCGCAGGAAGGCCACCATGTTGCGGACCCGCCCCGCCCCGTTGCCTCGGTAGGGGGGTGTCTTGACCCAGAGATACTCTACGCCCTCCACCGTCTCCCTTTTGAGTGGGCAAGAACTGCGCGGATTAACGCGTCTCAGATGGCTGAAGTCAGCTGCGACGATGAGTACGCGATGCCCTGCGCGAACCCACTCGCGTGCGAAATAGAAGGGGCGATACTCCATACCATACTCGGGAGTGCCGGCGTAGTGATTGATCAGGAGGATGTTCATGTCCGTCGGCTATTCCGCTGCGGTGATCTCCGCTAGGACCGCCAGAGTGACATCGATCTGAAGGGCCAAGGGATTGCGTTCTTTAGCGGCTTGCAGGAATTCCTGCGCCAGGCCGGCGAGTTGCTCTCTGTTCATGCCTCGGTAGTATTCGGCATCGTCCCGGGTAAGTTCGTCCTTTGCCAACGAGGCGGCTGCCTGCCCGGTTTCGGGGATCGCGCCTCCGCCGGCCAAGCTTGACCAGTCACCGAGTCCCGTAAGACTGACGGACAGGTCGTCGTATTGAAAACGGAAGGCCCTACCTTCCACATAGCCTGTAGCCAGAAGCAGATCGACTACCGCGACGCCCGCATGGAAGCGTAGTGTCCAGTCCGCCGGCTCGAGTGCTATGGCTTTCTCACAACTCTTGATGGCTAGGGCGAGATCATCCAGCACCGCGCCCTCTCTGTCGGGTGCTTCTGTTACCAGGGCTTCTACGGCCGCTCTGTGGTAGATCGTGGCCTGGGTCGAATAGGGCGCTGGGTCGGTGGGCATCAGCGACAGGGCAGACTTCGCGCGTTTGACGGCTCGGGCGGGATCGCTGCCGGCCAAAGCGAGTGCGGAGTCCTGGTACAGAAGGGAGGCGTACGGCAATACGGTGGAGATAATCACCAGTAGTGACAGCGCCACCATGACGATGCGGAACGCCTGGGATAGAGGTCCGGGCGGGTGGAACATCTCCTTCGCCCGGCTTCTGCGATGCTCTCGATGTCTGCGCCGGCGGTGCTTGTTCTCATACTGCGCCGCTCGGGGAGGGATCATCATCAGGACTTCGAGCTCCCCGGACTCGTTCAAGGCCGCGGACTCTTGCCGTAGGGCGACCTCGTCCGGTTGTGGGTCCGTAGGGGCGGTCGGCACGCGCAGCCGCAGCCGCTGGTTCATCCGGGGCCACAACACTCCGACTCGGGCGTCCACGCCGGCTACGCCGGCGGCGGCGAGCAGCACGGCAGGGATGCTGACCCCGGCCATCTGCCACAGCCAATCAACACTTGTGTGGATAAGCCAGTAGGCAGCGCCGGCGAGTAGAGCCATGTCCCAACCGTAGGCCAGGGAACTGCTCCCCCAACGGGAGTCAGTTCTCGGGTGGGTCTCCGTGGCTTGAACGCCGCCGGCCCGCTGCCGCCTGCGCAACCATGTCTGCTTCATCCCCCGCCAGCCGGCAATGCAGCGGGGCCACAGCATCCCCCCCAAGATGAGAAGGATGCCCCCGAAGGCGAACACCCCTCCCACTATCCCTGTCTCGCCCAACACCTGCAGCTCGAATGAGTGCGCCTGTCGAGGTTTGTATGTCTCAGCGCTACGGAGGCGGTCATACTGGAAGACAAAGTTGTCGGCTCCCACGCCCAGAACGGGAGATCCTTCCAACTCCTGCACGGCGACCTTCCAGATGCCCACTCGGCCGCTGGAGCTAAGCAACGCGAACCGGGTGTGGCTTTCGGTAGCGGTTTCCGGCGCTTGCCCGGTGAATTGGCGCCAGGTCTGTGAGGTCCACTTGATCGGACCGCCCGCATCGTGCGTTAGGGTGATCGAGCCGTATACGAGGCCACCCACGGCCGCGACCAATACGACGGTTCCGAAGATCACCTTCATCAGCCGGCTGACGCGCACCCATTTCTCGAGTAAGGCCAGGATCATGCCGATAAGCGCGGCCGTGAGGGCGGCGGCCAGCAACGTGCGTACCGCGAGTGCTCCTCCTACTGCGTCCGGCCCTTCGAGCCAGTAACGGTTGAGGCGCGGGAACACATACGCCATGAGTAGGGCGGGCACCAGCAGGTAGAAGAGAGTACGCAGGCGGGCGGGGGATATGACGAACATGAAGATGAGAGTGATTGCGAGAGTCCATACGGCCCCGCGTGACTGAGTCATGAAGGACAGTCCCAGAAGACCGGTCGCCAGTCCCAGCGCGATGCCACGCACCGGCGCCCGCTCTTCGGGTCCGGCCGCCAGCCACATGAGCGGCCAGAATGTGACCAGAAGGAGGGCGGCGGCGTGGTTGGGGGCGCTCACCGGGTAGCCGAGGCGATTGGTGTAGAAGAGCCCGGCGATGTTCTCCGTAGTGCCGAGTTTCCACATACAGACGGCAAACAGGACACACCCCCCGGCCATCACCAGGTAGCGGAAGACCCTTCTGGCCCCCTGGTCGCTGAGGTAGACGATGGCCAGCGCAAAGACCAGCAGGTAGGTGAAGGTGCGGCCGCTCTCCAGCCACACCCTGGTGGGAGAGTCTGCCCATATGGCGGATACGGCTACCCAAAGGCTGTAGCCGCCGAACAGGAGGAGGGCAGTGAGGGACAGCTGTCCCGGGCGGCGCGGATACGCCACCAACAGCGAGACGATCAGGCCGAAGACTCCCAGACCCAGACTAGGCGGCAACCACTGATGCGCGATGAAACCGCCCGAAGAGTAGACCAGCCACAACCAGACGGCAAAGACTACGGCGAGTGGTGCTCCCCAGATCCCAGCTCTACGAAGCCGGCTGCCGCTCTCAGGAACGGTGCTGCCGGCAGGTGACAATCTCTATCACTCGCCCGCTATGGAGTCTAGTTCTTCTCGGCGGGTTTGTTAGGCCGTGAAAGCTTTCTGAGGGCCACGCCACCGCCGACCAAGGCGACCACCACGACCACCAGGATCGCGATCTGGAAGCCGGTGAACGGGTACTCGTCCCGGCTGAGCCGGTCTTTCACCACGTCATCCAGCCGTTTCTTGAAGTCACCGTCAGAGTACTGGGCCAAGGTGGCGTCATTGAGATAGGCGTTCAGCTCGGCATCGGTGTAGCTCCGGGTGAGCTTGCCGTTGGCCACGAAATCGTCGTAGATGTCTTGGGGAGTCCAGCCGGCCAAGGCCACAGTGGTCAGTAGAAGATTGATGACTATCGCACCAATGAACAGAAGTACCAGTTTCTTGACCATGGCCCCTCCTCAAGTTCACTATGACCGTCTGATGACGGGTCTGTCTGCCTTGAAGCCGTAAATCCAATGTAACAGTATACCATACTCAGAGTCTATACTATCACTAGAGTCTATCACCTCTACCCACAGTCAAAAGCGGCCTCTATTTTACCTTCACCGGCTTCTCCGCGGGCAAACCCTGCAGAGAAGCATACTCCGGGACGCATTCTTGGAGGGCAAGCATGATGCCCCGCCGGTCTCCATGTTGCTCGGCGAGGGCGATCAGATCCCTGAGCGCTTGTTTGAAGTGATGGCTATCACCGTTGTTTGTCGCGCTACTGGCCCGAGCGCAGACCTGCTTGACCAAGGGATGGCTGGTCGGCAGGGCTTCCTCATACGCGTAGGTTAGGCTCTCGTCCAGTTTCTCTCCAGGGCGAAGTCCTGAGAACTCCACACCGAGAGAACGTGCCTCGTCCTTCCAGTAGAAATCGATCATTCGCTGGGCCAGGTCGATGATTGAAACCGGGGCGCCCATCTCGAGCACGAAGGTGTTCAGAGAGCGCTCTCGATCCCGCTCTGTTCCGTCGAGCATGATGGCCGCCTGCAGAACTAATTGAACGGCCTCTTCGATAAGCATGAAGTAGCGGGTCATCTCCGGATGGGTGATAACCAAAGGGCCACCATTCTCTATCTGGCTCCTGAAGATGGGGATGACACTCCCCTGACTACCCAGCACGTTGCCGAACCGGACCGAAGCGAACAGAGTCCCTGGGTGTCGCGCACCGAGGTCGCGCACGATGAGCTCGCCTATCCGCTTGGTCGCGCCCATGACGTTGCAGGGCTCGACCGCCTTGTCGGTGGAGATGTTGATGAAACGTTCAGTGCCGTATCGGGCCGCCATCTCGGCTACCGAGAGAGTGCCTTTGACGTTGTTGAGAACAGCTTCGTCGGGGCTCAACTCCATCAGGGGCACGTGTTTGTATGCCGCCGCATGGAAGACCAGCCGGGGACGGTGGAGGGCGAATATCTTCTCCAACTTATCCTTTTGCAGGATGCTGGCGGGGTACAGAACGTAGTGCCGGTAACCCTGGCTTTGCAGTCGCTCGTGCAGGTCGTACAGAGATGATTCGTCGTGGTCGACCATCACCAGCCGCCCAGGATCGAATCGGGCGATCTGTCGGCACAGTTCCGAGCCTATGGAGCCACCCGCGCCTGTGACCAGCACGGTATGTCCCTGGATGAACTCAGACAGGGCGCCGATATCCGTCTCGACGCTGGGTCTGCCGAGAAGGTCTCTGATGTCGAGATCGCGGGCGTCGTCCAGACTGACCTTACCCGATACGAGCTCGGCTAGGCTCGGCAGGATCTTCAGGGGCACACCCGCCGGTTTGCAGAGGCGATAGATGGAGACGACCTCCTCGGCCGTAGCCGAGGGGATGGCAACGATGACCTGCGTTATCCCCTGCTTCTTGACCAGTGCGGGGGTATCGGCCACCCTACCCAAGACGGGCAGGCCCTGGATAGTCATGTACTGCAGGTCGCTGCGGTCGTCGACAAGGCCTACTACCCGCAGCCCCAGCGACGGAGTGCGCTTGATCTCGCGGATCAACATGTCCGCGGCCTGCCCGGCCCCGACCAGCAGAAGGCGCTCGCTGGGCTGCTCGGGTTGCTGGGTGATCTCAGCCTTGACCCGGTGGGAGAAGCGGGATCCGACCATCAGGGTGATAGTGAGTGCGCTGCCGCCGACGACCACCGACCGGGGAGCGAGATAGCCCACTCCGTCGGAGAAGAGCGGCCAGACCACCACGATCAGGAGAAGGGAGGCAAAAGCCAATAGGCCCGACTCCACAAGCCGCATCGCTTGGGCTAGGCCCATATAGCGTCCCACGATCGAGTAGACGCCGGTAAACCAGTTGACCACCACATGCATGACCACGGCGATCACAGCAAAGACGGCGAAGTCCGCCGACCAGCTCTTCCAGTCGGCGAAGCTCCCTGCTGAGCGGAAATTGAGCATCAGGTAGTACGAGAGCAAGACGATGGCGACGTCAGTCATCATCGCTCGTATGTGACGAGCGCGCGGGAGTCCAAACCGCTTGCCACCCATCAGAGGACCTTGCCTCTGCGTAGTGCCGGCAATGAAGTCGGGCTCATCGGAGTTCCGCGCAGGCATTGCTCTCTCCGCTGAAGACTTTTCGTGATCGTGGACAAGATATCCCATTCGGTCTCGGAAATAAACTATCTATATGGAGTTATCGGCGTCTTCTGTCAAACTATGAATCCTGCTAGTGGCCTGTCGCCGCGCCCCCCGAGCGAGAGCGAGGGCGGCGGGATTGACAGGTTGAGCGGGGGAACGTACCGTGTAGTTGTGAGACGATCCAGATAGAGGAGGCGCCGTGACTGACGTCATGAAGAGTTGCGCAAGCTGCGGAAACACTCAGGCAGCCGGAGACTTCTGCGAAAAATGTGGCAACCGCTTGGCGGCGCCGGCGGCTGAGGCAGCGGCACCCGCGGCGACCGCGGCGTTTCAGGCACCGCCGGCCCCGGCTGCCTACCCGCCCGGAGCATATGCCCCCGGCGCGTACCCGCCCGGCGCCTACCCGCCCGGCGCCTACCCGCCCGGCACCCAGCCCCCCTATGGCTATGCGCCGCAGTACGCTCCGCCGCGTGAGCCGGGGCCGTGGAACAAGCTGTTCGACCTCTCCTTCCAGGGGTTTGTCACGCCCGCCACTCTGAAGGTCCTGTACTTCATCATCCTGGGTACGATCGGTCTCTTCTTTGTGTTCAGCATCGTCTGGGGCTTTATGTTCCACGACGGCGCCATCGGGGCCATGTGGCTGTTTGTCACTGTGGCAATGACCGCCTTCCTGTTCTTCATGACCCGCATTCTGTTTGAGTTGGTTTCCACAACGTTGCGGCACAGCGGTGAAGTCAAGAAGGACGTCTAGTCTCGGTCCTGAGGTTAGATAGGCTCGACCGCTGAGACGGTGGAGCGGTGAGCGCGAAAAGAAGGGGCCGCCTGGGGGCGGCCCCTTTGCGTCTCCGCGGGTTGGTTCAGCGGGCCGGTGTGTGGATGCCCATTCCTTCGTAGGCGAAACCCAGCCGTACCAGTGCATCTCCGTCCAGCGCATTGCGCCCGTCGATGACGATGGGCTGGGCCATGCGCTGTTTCACCACTGCCCAATCGAGATCCAGGAACTCGCTCCACTCGGTCACCAACACGCAGGCATCGGCGTGTTCCAGGGCGGCAGTGGCAGAAACGGCAAACTCCATGGCCGGGAGGATGGCCCTCACAGCGTCCATTGCCAGGGGGTCGTAGCCGACCACTCTGGCGTCTTCGGCTAGGAGCCGGCCACCCAGGACTATCGAAGAGGCCTGGCGGATGTCGTCGGTGTTGGGCTTGAACGAAAGCCCAAGGAGCGCGATGCGCCTGCCGCGCAGGTCGTCACCTAGGTGACGCTTGAGCTTTCCTATCACCCGTCGCTTCTGGAGTTCGTTCACCTCGATAACAGCGCTGAGGAGCTGGAAGTGGTAGCCCGAATTGGAGGCGATCTGCTTGAGGGCAGATACGTCTTTGGGGAAGCAACTGCCGCCATAGCCTATGCCGGCCTGCAGGAAATGCGGGCCGATGCGCCGGTCGAGGCCCATTCCGTGGGCGACGACGGTGACGTCCGCGCCTGTCATCTCGCAGACGTTGGCGATCTCGTTGATGAAGCTGATCTTGGTGGCCAGAAAGGCGTTGCTGGCGTACTTGATCATTTCCGCCGAGGCCACGTCGGTAGCGAGGATGGGGCAGTCGAGGCCCGCATAAAGAGCGGCTACCCGTTCGGCGATGCCCGGGCTGTCGGCACCGATCACCACACGGTCGGCCCGAGTGAAATCGTCGAGGGCTGAGCCTTCGCGCAGGAACTCAGGATTGGACGCATAGCGGATGCCGTGTAGGCCGCGCTCGGCCAGCTTCGCCTGCACCAGCGCTCCGGTGCCGACGGGCACCGTAGACTTGACGACGAGGACGTGGTCCCCGTCGGGGGAGGACAGGTTGTCGAGGGCCTGCCAGATGCGGGAGAGATCGGCGTCCCCGGAGGGACTGGGCGGAGTGTCCACGCAGATGAATATGAACTCGCCCGTCGAGTACGCTTGGGCAGCGTCAGTGGTGAACTCGATGCGCTGACGGTTGGCCGCGATCAGCTCGGCAAGCCCCGGCTCGTAGATGGGGACTCCACCCTCGCGGAGCACCCGGATCTTGTCGGCGTCAACGTCCATGGCCACCACGTCATGGCCGAGAGCGGCCATGCAGGCGGCTGTGACCAGGCCCACATACCCGGTGCCGACTATCGTCAGTTTGTTCACACCAGTCTCCTCCTCGTCGATTTCACGGCATCACGTTCTGCGAGAACAGTCTAACTAGTCTAACTCACACCCAGGAACGCCAATATGGCCCGAGTGAGCGCCTGCGCGATCTTGTCTTGATAGGCCCCCGTGGCAAGCAGCTTGTCTTCGGTGGCATTTGTCATGAACCCGATCTCGGGAAGGATCACGGGTACGTCGGACCAATTGAAACCGGTCATGTCGCTCCTAGCATCTATGCCGCGGTTCTTGGCCCCTGTCGCTGCTATCAGCGCGTCTTGGGCGATGGCAGCCGCTTGTTTGGAGGCGGCGGCGATGTCGTCGGTCCAGCCTGCGATGGACGCGGGATACAAGACGTGGATACCGTGGACGGCCGAGTCGGCGTTGCCGTCGGCGTGTACGCGCACGAAGAGATCGGCACCGGCCTCGTTGGCCATCTGCGCCCGCTGGATGTTGGAGATGCTGACGTTCTGACTCGTGCGGGTCATCACCACCTTGATGCCGTGAGCCTCGAGGGAGTCCCTCAGCTTCAGCGCCACAGCCAGCACCAGTTCGCTCTCGGGGGTACCTGTGACCACACCGGCGGTGCCGCTGCTGACCTTCGCCTTCTGCTCTGAGGCGCCGGGTCCGATGGGCTCCAAAGTGGAGTCGGCTTTGGCTTGATGGCCGGGATCGATCACCACTACTAGGCCGGCGGACCGGCGGATCGTGGTGGAAGTCGTAGGAACCGCGGTGGTTGTCGTGACCTTGGAGGTGGTGGTGGCCGCGGCAGTGGTGGGCGGAGCCGTCGTGGCCGTGGAGGTTGCCGGTGGGGTGGTGACGTCTTCGCCTGAGCCTGCTCCACTGCCGTCGGTGGTGGCTTTGGCCGGCGTTGAGGTGCCGGTGGCGTCCGCTGGGTCTGGAGAGGAGTTTGCCGGCATACTGACCGCGGCGGAGAGGACTTCTGTCGAACCCGCGGTGGTCTTGTCCCCGTCCCCCTGTGAGGCGAGTACCACCAGCGCTGTGATCAGGCCCACGAGGGCGATAGCGCTCAGAGAAGCCAGTAGCAGGCGTAGTCTACGCCGGCGCCTTCTTCTGGCCTGGAAGCGCTGGATCATCTCTCTTGTTTGTCTGTCGCGTGTGGGCGGTGTTCTCACCGGATCTCCTCGGCGGTGTGGCCGGTTTTCTGTGCGAACGCCTCATTGGCAAGGCGCAAGGCCTCGGCCGCGGACGACGCATATCTGAAGTCGCCCGGTTCTCCGGAGTTCTCCAGTCGCCATCCCCCGAGTATCACCACCGGGCGGCCGATTTTGGCAGCCAGGCCGATCTCTGATAGGGTTCCGCAGCCACCGCCGATGGCGATGATCGCATCGCCGGAGCTCACGACGGCCAGATTGCGGGCGTGTCCCATCCCCGTAGTGAGGACGTAATCGATATATGGATTGGCGAGGGCACGATGGTGGCCGGGAAGGATGCCGATGGTGGTTCCGCCCTCTTGTTTCGCGCCGCGGGCCGCGGCCTCCATGACTCCCCCCAGCCCGCCGCAGACCAGCGTGGTCCCCTGTAGGGCCACCAATCGGCCCACTTCCTCGGCTAGCGCTTTCTCGGCGGCTCCGCAGACACCACCGCCGATCACCGCGATATACCCGAGTTTCATGGACCTAGGATAACATCGTCCCGCAGCATGGCCCCCAGTAGCCGCAGTGCCGCCTCCTTGTCGAGAGGCTCGTTCCAGTTGCCGCATTTGGGCGACTGGATGCACGAAGGACAACCGGATTCGCAGGGGCAGTCTCTTACGAGGTTGCGGGCGTCGCGCAACCATTCCGCGAAGCGCTGGAAGCCCTGGCGGGAGATCCCCACTCCGCCCGCGTGACCGTCGTACACGAAAATGGTGGGTTGTTCGGTCTGGCTGTGAACCGGCGTCGACAACCCGCCGATGTCCCAGCGGTCACACATGGCGAAGAGGGGTAGTAGCGCGATGAGGGCATGCTCCATCGCATGTATGGCCCCGGGTAGCCGAACCAGGTCTTCCGGCGAAGAGAGGAGATCAGCCGGGATTGTGAACCACATGGCTTCGGTGACGAACTCCTGCTTGGGAAGGTCGAGTTCTTCAGTGCCAAGCGCCTCGTTGCTGCCCAGTCGCTTCTTCTGGAACGCGACCACCTGACTACTCACCGTGATCTCACCCAGATGGAGAGAAACGGGGCCGCATGTCGTCTGCAGGTCTTCCCGGATGATGCGGGTATCGGTCTCGCGACGCGGTAGGGTCTGGTAGCTGTCCCAGAACGGCCGGACCAGAGCGGTGTGTCCGTCGAGATCGAGAGCGGTGACCAGGTAGGAATCGCCCATGTGCAGGTAGACCGCGCCCGGGTGGAGCGCTGAGAACGCGGTCTCAGCGCTCTCGGTGCCCACGATAGCCCCCGTGTCTTCTTCGACGATGGTGTACTGCTCCCCCGCGGCCGACCGCAGCCCGATGCGGGCCGCCGGGAAGTCGCTGCCGTTGTAGAACCAGGTGTCGTTCTTCGCACGCAGCAGTCCCTGGGCCTCGCCTTTCTCCAGCGCGGCCGTGAGCCGCGGACCGAAGAACTTCTGGTCATCGGCTGTGAGGGGGCCTTCGTAGGCTGCCGCGGCCAGATGATGGGAGTGGATGAAGGGGTTGGTGAAATCCACGGTGGCCGCCTCTACCTCGCGCCCAAGCAACTCGTTCGGATGCTTGACGAAGAACTGCTCAAGAGCGTCGTTGCCGGCTATGAAGACGGCCAGGCTCTCTCCCTTGCTCCGGCCCGCTCGCCCCCACTGCTGCCATAGACTGGCCATGGTCCCCGGGTATCCCACGGTGATGGCGGCGTCGAGGGCACCGATGTCGATGCCCAGTTCGAGCGCGCTGGTGCTAACGACGGCCAGCATATCTCCCCCAAAAAGCTTGGTCTCGAGGCTGCGTCGCTGCTCAGGGGTGTATCCCGCTCGATAGGGCGTCACCCGTTCGGCCAGGCGGGGGTCGGTGTCCTTGAGGAGGTCCACCGTCTGCTGGTATATGACCTCCGCGGCCCGGCGCGACTTGGTGAAGCAGATGGTTCGGACACCGTTGCGCACGAGTTCCGCGAGCAACTCGGCGGCTTCGTTGCCGGAACTCCTCCTGATGTTGGCTTGGTCTTCCACCAGGGGGGGCTGCCAGAAGACTATCTTGCGCCGGCCGACGGGAGCACCGTCGCCGCTGATGTGGTCGAACTCCAGTCCGGTGAGATTCCCGGCGTGCTCTCGCGCGTTGCGGATAGTGGCCGAGGCCAGGATGAAACGGGGCTCGGCACCGTAGAACGAAGCTACTCTCCGCAGCCTCCGCAAGACGTTGGCGACGTTGCTGCCGAACACGCCTCGATAAGTGTGGGCCTCGTCGATGACCACGTAGCGGAGGTTGTAGAAGAAGTCGTCCCAATGCTCATGGCGGGGGAGAAGGCTGACGTGGATCATGTCGGGGTTGGTCAGCAGCACGCGGGCCTTCCGGCGGGCTACTTGGCGGGCCGCGGTTGGAGTGTCGCCGTCGTACGTCGCGATCTCCACATCTCTGCCGGACAGGAGCCGCAGCCGGCGGAGCTGATCTTGTGCCAAAGCCTTGGTGGGGTACAGGTACAGCGCGCGGGCATGCGGATCGCGCAGCAGGCCGTCGACCACAGGCAGGTTGAAACAGAGGCTTTTGCCCGAGGCCGTGCCGGTGGTCACCATGACGTGTTGGCCCCGCTGCGAAGACTCCCAGCACTCCGCCTGATGGGTCCACAACTGAGTGATACCCTGAGCGGCCAGCGCATCGGCCAGTTGTAGGTGTAGGCCAGAAGGTACCGGAAGCGCCCTGCCAAGGCGGCTGGGGAGCACGGTGTCGGTCTCGACCTGCGGAAAACGGTCGTGAGACAGTAGGTCGAACAATCCCAGCTTCACCCGCGCCTGCCTTGAGAAGAGCGCTGCCACTCGGCCTCCCTGCTGGTGCTCATGTTGCCATCATCGGTGGGAGAAGCGTAGTCCCCCGCCGCAGCCGGCGATATGCGACTAAGGTTGCAGAGCGGCAGACGGGGTGCTGTGTAGGGTGATCACCACGATCTGCGGCCGGGCCAGGATGCGGAAGGGAAGTATCGTGCTCGTCCCGACGCCGTTGGAGACGATCACGGTCGTGGCGTCGTTGGGCACGACACCCGTGAGGTACTTCTGCCCGTAGCCAGAGGGAACGTAGGGAGCCCATAGCCCGAAGATATTGACCTGGCCTCCGTGAGTGTGACCGGATAGAGTCAGGTCCACAGCCCCAGGCGGGAGGCTCTCGCTGAAGTCAGGGTTGTGAGACACGAGCAGGACGAAGTCCTCCGGCCGAGCGTCCCCGAGAGCGGGGGCAAGTCGCGGCTCGTCCTCTTGGTAGTCGCTCACTCCGCCGATGCGGATGCGCCCGCCGTTATTCTCGATCCAAGCGCCGTCGTTGCGTAGCAGCGGAATGCCGGCGTCGTTCACTGCCCTGATGGCCTCGTCGGGACCGGCATCACCGTCGGCATCACCGTCGTAGTCATGGTTGCCAAGCACCGCGAACCGGCCCAAGGGAGCCCGCAATCGCGCCAGTTCGGCGAAGCACGATGCCTCGAAGTCGACGTTGCCAAACACGTAGTCGCCGCCCAAGACGATGAGGTCAGGCTCAAGCGCGTTGACCCGATCTACCAGAGCGGTCACCCGCTTCTGCGAAAAGAGCGTTCTCCGATGGATGTCAGTGAGCAGGACTACTCGGACGCCGTCGAACTCTTTCGGGAGGTCGGAGCTCGTGAACGTGTACTCCTTGACCTCAAGCCGGTAGGTCTCGGCAAAGCCATACGCGAGCGTCAGCGCCGCCAAAAGCAGAACACAGATACCTGCCCTCAGCCACCGCTTCCGACGCCGGCCGCGGGCCGGCAGAAATCTAGGAGACACGTCGGCGGGCAGTCCCTACCGAGGCACGCGAACGAGGTCGCGCTCGGCCAGCAGTTCAGCGATCTGCACTGCGTTCAGCGCGGCACCCTTGCGCAGGTTGTCGGCCACCACCCAGAAGTTCAATGCGTTCTCCACCGTAGGGTCGCGGCGGACGCGGCCCACAAAGGTATCGTCCAGGCCTGAGGCCAAGATGGGCATTGGGTAGACCTTGTTGCCGGGGTCGTCCATCAAGGTGACGCCTGGCGCCGCGGCAAGCAGTTCCCGGGCGCGCTCGACGCTGAGCGGACGAGCGAACTGGAGGTTGATCGCTTCGGAGTGACTGTTCTGCACGGGCACGCGTACGCAGGTGGCAGTGACCGCGATGCTGCTGTCGCCCATGATCTTCTTGGTCTCGTCGACCATCTTCTGCTCTTCTTTGGTGGAGCCGTCTTCAAGAAAGACGTCGATCTGTGGCAGACAGTTGAACGCTATCTGGTATGGGTAGACGTTGGCCTCTGCCGGTTCGCCAGCGAGGACGCGCGGGGTCTGCTCGAGCAGCTCCCGGACAGCTTTGGCTCCGGTGCCAGAAACAGCCTGGTATGTGGAGACCACTACTCGTGTGATCTTGGCCTCGTCGTGTAGGGGCTTCATCATCACCACCATCTGGATGGTGGAACAATTGGGATTGGCGATGATGCCCTTGTGCCACAGGACGTCGTCCGGGTTGACCTCAGGGACAACCAAGGGGACGTCGGCATCCATGCGCCAGGCCGAGGAATTGTCAACAACGACGCAGCCGGCGTCGCGGGCTATGGGGGCGAATTTGAGCGAAGTCCCGCCCCCTGCCGAAAAAAGGGCCAGGTCGATCCCCTTGAAACTGTCGGGGGTGAGTTCTTGGCAGATGACTTCCTCGCCCCTGTAGTCAAGCCGGGTGCCGGCGGATTTGGCCGTGGCAAGCGCAGTAAGCTCCTTGACCGGGAAATCCCGCTCGGCCAGGATGCTCCGCATGGCTCTTCCCACTGCGCCTGTGGCGCCCACTACCGCGACTCGATACTCGGTCTTCACGACTCCTCCTTGCTTCACTGATAGCCGGGAGATTCTAGCATCGGGGGCAGGGTTCCGTGCCATGGAGTATCGTTATACTAAGCGGGACTCGGATTGCGAAGGGGGTCAGCGGGGTATTGAGGACAGAGTAGGCAGCGTAAGCTATCAGCAGTATAGATTCGACAGGCACCAGGTGCATATCAGGGAGGTGGGATCGTGTCAGAATTCGCAGAACGCTCGGTAAGTCGTCGTGAGTTTCTCAAGATCGCCGGTCTGGCGGGCGCGACTGTTGGCGTGGGCGCGGGCCTTGGTGGTCTGCTGGCCGCTTGCGGTGGAGACACCGAAAGCACGGGCACGACGGTGGTCGCCGACGCGGAGATGGGCGAAGAGGTCAAGGCCGGATATGTCATCCCCATCACGGGCAGCATGGCCGCTTTCGGTGTCGCCGCGCAGTGGCACATCGACTACTTCAACAAGAACGTCTGGAAAGACGGCTTGGTCATGGGCGACGGCAAGAAGCACAAGTTCACCGTCATAGCTCAGGATATGCAGTCCGACTCCAACCGCGCCGCCCAGGTCACGGGCGACCTGGTCCAGAACCAGGGCGTGCAGCTCATTGGCGCCAGCGCCAGCGCGTCCAACGTAGTGCCGGTGCGCGATACCTGTGAGGCTATGGCATGCCCGTGCGTCACCTATGACTGCCCGGGCGACGCTTGGAACGCCGGCCAGCCCGCGGGCGGCTGGAAGTGGTCCTGGCACACCTGGTTCATCTTCAAGGACTTGGCGGCCAACTTCATCGCCATGTGGGACATGATTCCCACCAACAAGAAGGTCGGCGGTCTGTATCCCAACGACGCGGACGGCCAGGCTTTCTCCGGAGGCCTTCCGGCTGCCTTCCAGGCTCTGGGCTACGGCTACGTGGACCCGGGCCGGTACGAAAACAACACCGAGGACTACACGGCCATCATCAGCAAGTTCCGCTCGGAGGGTGTGGAGATCGTGAACGGGGTGCCCACCCCGCCCGACTTCTCCAACTTCTGGAAGCAGGCCGTGCAGCAGGGCTTCCGGCCGAGGATCTCTACTGAAGCCAAAGCCATGTTGTTCCCCGACGGCGTGAACGCGTTGGGCGAACTGGGTGACGGGCAGACGGTGGAATGCTGGTTCCACAACACCTATCCGTTCGTAAGCGAACTCACGGGTCTGAAGGCCCAGGACATCTGCGACATGTGGGAGGCCGAGACCAGCACGCAGTGGACCCAGCCCCTCTGTTTCTTTGGGCAGTTCGAGGTATGGACCGACATCATGAAGCGGTGCACCAACCCGCTCGACAAGCTCGCCATCATCGAGGCCACCAAGCAGACCAACGTGATGACAATCGGCGGCCCGGTCAACTGGACGGTGAATCCGGAGCCCTACTCTGGGTGGAACAACTTCTCCACCAAGGCCATGACCGGTGGTCAGTGGGTGAAGGATCCGAGCGGCAAGTTCCCCTACAAGCTCGAAATCGTTGCCAGCGTGACCCAGCCTGAGATAAAGACCACGGCTACGATCAAGGAAGTACAGTACCCGGCGTAGGCCGCGGCGAGAGACTGAGAAGCACCACGGCGCGGGCCGGCGTTCACACGCCGGCCCGCGCCGTACCTGTTTAGAGGCTGCGAGGGGTCGCCCGGCTCCCACAACGCCGGGACGTGTTGGTCAGCGTGTTCCGTGGAGCGCCATTCCGAGGGCTTCGGCGACCGCCTCGGCTTGGTATGGGCGCTTGAGGACGGCAGCGAAGCCGTGTTGCTGATATCCCCGGACGTCCGCGTCGGAGGTCAATACCACGGGGGCTTTGAAGCCCAGCCCGCGTAGGGCGGTGGTCTGCAGTATGCCGCTGTAGCCGGAAGGGGTCACCAGATCGACTACCGCGACCGCGTAGGGGGAATGTTCTGCTTCGGCGCCCACCAGGGCAGCAGCGGCCTCGTCCATAGAGGCGCGATGGTCAGTCACACAGCCCAAAGCGGAGAGGATGGTCTCTAGTTCGGCCCCCCAGGGCTCGCCCGCATCGATGATCAGTACTCGCGGAGGGGGCGAGCCGCCCTCGCCGGTGCTATCAGGGCCGTTCGGTGCCACTGTCGCATTGGTTCCGGACTCGGACACGGCGAGTCGTTGCTCGAGTTCGTAGATGCGCTTCTGGAGAGAGAGGTCTTCCGCGGTGATGATGGTCGCCGAAGCGTTGCCTACGATGTCACGGAACTGAGCGATCTTGAGGCGGATATCCACCTGGCCCCCGTCCTTGCAGGTAACGGTGGTCGGGCCGGGGTCCGGGTGTAACGGGGCGAAAGGCTGGGTATGTCCCAGGACCTCGGCCGCCTGCCAGCCCAGTAGGTTCTCGGCGGCCCTGTTCCACATGGTGATGTGGCCTTGACGGTCCAACACCCAGGCAGCCACGGGCGCGATGGTGATGAAGGCCTCCAAGTCGGCCACTGCGTCGCCGCGAGACTGCTCGGCGCGGATGCGCGAGATGGCGTTGCCGGTGATGGCTCCCAGACTGCGCAGAGCCGCCTTCGTCGCCGGGACGATCTCTTGAGCGGTCGAAGTGCCCATCACAAGGACGGCGACCCTGTCTCCTTTGTGAACAATGGGCACTACCTCAAGCGGGGGCCGACCATCCTTGGTGTCATCGGCCGGGCTCGCCGCATCCAGCTGGCCGGCGGTCGCTAGGAGTTCCAGCTTGTCGGGAGGGACCTGCCGCTGGGCCACTAGGTCGCATCCACCGGTCTCCCGGTTGATGGAGAAGACGCAGCCCCACTCGACGCCCTCCACGCGCATGGCCGCGTCGAGGGCCTCTCGAAGGGCCTTTTGCATGTTCTTGGTGCCCACGAGCGTGACCTGAAGGTCGGTTTCGACCAGGGCGAGGCTCTCGGCCAGCTTCTGCTCGGTGATGTCCTCGACCACTTCGATGAAGCCGGCGGGCTGGTTGTCGGGGCCGACAACGGGGCTGGCTCGTATCCGGGCGTAGTACCGGGTGCCGTTGTCTCTCCGCCCCATCGTCTCGATCTCGTGTGACTCCCCGGTGGCCAAGCAGAGGCGGCCGGGACAGTGGGGGCACGGTTCATCACGTCTCTCGAACTCCCGGTAGCACTTCTTGCCAAGCAGGGCCGTGATCGACTTGCCGTACAACCGCTCGTTGGCCCTATTGACCATGACCAGGTCGAAATCTATCGAGATGAAGTTCATTCCCGGCTCGACGCCGGGAGCGACGACCTCGGTTATGTCTTTTGGCTTTTCGCTCATGCTCTGATTCTACCTAGTCTGGACGGTATCGCCATACGCCTAGGGCAAAGAGAGCCAATATCCAGATCCAGACGATGCCCATTGGGTAGAGAACGTCTCCTATTCCCCAGTCCTTCAAGATGATCCCATGCAGCGAGTCCATCACCCAAGCCGAGGGCAGGAAATGGGCCACCTGCGAGAACGAGGCGCCGGTTATCTCGAGAGGGAACCACGCTCCTCCCATGGCAGCAAGTAGCTGGGCGGAGATGACGGTGGTCGCGATGACGGCCTGCTCCGAGCGGAAGACCGACGATATCAGCAGGCCGAAAGCTGAGGCCAGCATGGACAAGGAGATCATGGTGACCAACAGGGCGAGGGGGCTGTTGAAGTAGTCTACTCCGAAGGCAAACTGGCCCAGAAGCACCAGGAGCAGCTGCTGGAGAAAGGTGATGATCACCATGGCCGTCATCTTGCCGGCGACGATGTCACGGGCGCGCACTCCGGCGACGCTGAGCCGGCGGAGCAGTCCCTGGCGTCGCTCCCAGGTCATGGCCGCGGCTATGCCTAGCAGGCTGAAGAGCACCCAGTTGACCATGGAGCCTGAGGAGGATTGGTCGAACCCGCCCGCGATGGTCTCTCCGCTGCTGCCGGAGTTGACAGTCTCCACCACCACAACCGGGTTGTCCAACTGGGCATCGGCCAGCGGGCGGGCGGAGGCGAGCAGAGCCTCGTCGACGGTGGCACCTGTCGCGAGGGAGACCTTCTCCGCGGCCGTCTGGGCCGCCAGCATCCCGGCGTTAAGTTGTGACACGGCGTCCTGGACGGCCTCTATGATGGAGAGAGCTCCAGTGGAGGTCTCGGCGCGCACCAGAGCGAGGGTCACCGGCTGCCCGGCTATGACAGCGGCCCCAAAGCCTTCGGGGATGATGAGCCCGGCAGCGGCCTTCTCGTCATGGACGGCCTTGTCGACCTCGTCCGCAGTCATCAGTTTGAGATCGAGCAGGGACGACTCCTCCAGTCTCTGCACCAGCCGCTGCGCCGAAGGAGACCCATCGCCATCGGCGAGGGCAAGCGGCAGACCGGCGCTTTCAGCCTGGCCGATGACCACACCAAGGACCACGGTGAAGATCACCGGGAGCACGAGGGTGAAGAGCGTGGCCAGTTTGTCGCGCCGGTTTTCCAGGAGGTCCTTGGTGGCGATGTACCAGACGTGTCTCACGCGTAGCGCCTTCTGAAGAGGAACGTGGCGATGCCGAAGAAGACCAGGGAGAAGCCCAGGACCACAACCACCGGAGCGGCGATACTTGCCCAAGACCCGCCGTATAGCAGGTCGTTCCAGGCTCGTATCAGCCAGCCGAGCGGACTCACCCGCTGAACGACGGAGTAGGCCCCGTCGAGGTTCACGCCCCCGGTGAAGTTTCCGCTGATGAGGCCGAGGAACACGAAGATCGCTGAGCTCACGGCTCCGGCCTGGGCCGGCGTCTTGGCGAAGGACATCGTGAGAAGCCCCAGTGAGGCTGAGACAAGCGCGCTGGCCAAAATGAGTATCACCACTGGTCCCGGCTCGCCCCAGCGAGCCCCCAGCAGGAGCCACCCGGCTATGGTCAAGACGACCGCCTGCACGAGAACCACCAGGAATACCGCCAGGTACTTGCCTCCCAGGATCACGCTCCGCGGCGTAGGCGTGGTGAACAGGCGGGGGAGGGTGCCCTCGCGATGCTCGTCCAAGATGCTGCGTGCGGGAGTGGCGGCGCCGAAGAGCATGAAGAAGAGCATCATGCCCACCAGCACCTGGCTGGCCACGTTGGGGTGCTTCTGATCCAGCAGGCCGGGTATCTCCGGCGCCCGCTCCGCCAGCGCGACGAGGGTATCGGTCTGCGACTTGCCGGCGTAGGCTTGGGCGGCATCTGCAGCTAGGGTGGAGAGAGTTTGGGGGTCGGTGATGCCCGCCGAGGCGGCCAACTGGGCCGTGGCGGTTGCCGCTGCCCGCGCGCCGTTGAGCGACTGAACCGCCGACCGCACGATCGCGGTCACGATGGCGGGGCCAACGTTAAGAGTGGGGTCTTTGTAGATCTGCACCGTGCCCCCGGTGGGGTTCTTACCGGTGTCGACCAGGTCCGCTGTCAGCCCGGTGGGGATGATGACGGCCACATCGGCCTCGCCCCCGTCGACCAAAGCCCTGGCCTCCTCCGCGGTTTTGGTCTGAGTCACCGTCAAGAGGTTGGACAGGCCGGGACCGGTGAGGACGGCCGTGAGGGTGGCTCCGGCGGCGGGTGTGCCTGTGTCCGCTCCCTGGTCGAGATCAGCTATCGCGGTCTTCACAGCCGGCAACGAGTAGCTACTTCCCGTGCCGAAAGCAGCTCCCAGAACGAAGGCCAGCAACAGAGGGGCCACCAGCATCATGGCCACACCGGCGGGGCTGCGGTAGGTGTGCCGCAGGTCTTTCCAGGCGATACTCAGGGCGCGCACGGCAGGGGCTCCAGTGCCTACCCTAGTCGCGGAGTGCTCGGCCGGTGAGGTGCAGAAACACCATTTCCAGGTTGGGTTCGGCCAGGCTGACCTCGGTGATGCGGGCGCCTGCCGCCCGGGCGCCGTCGAAGAGCCGCGGAATCAGGGTGTTCGCGTCATCGACCCCCAGCCACATCCGTCCGTCCTCGGGCTCGGACACGGTAGAAACGCCCGGAAGGTCGCGCCACTGCCGGGCCAGGGTATCGGCTTCACGGTCGAGGGCTAGGTCGATGCGGGTCCGCTCTCCCACCAGGCGAACGAGCTCGTCTTGGGTGCCGGTCGCTTTCATGACTCCGTGGTCCATGATGCCGATGCGATGCGACAGTTCCTGAGCCTCTTCCATGTAGTGAGTGGTGTAGAGAACCGTGACCCCGCCCGCGTTAAGGTCTTTGATCCCATCGAGGATAGAGCGGCGGCTCTGTGGGTCGATGCCCACGGTGGGCTCGTCCAGGTAGAGTATTCTGGGCTTGTGTAAGAGGGCCGCGCCGATGTTCACCCGGCGTTTCATGCCTCCTGAGTACTTATCGACCCGGTCCTTCTGCCGGTCGAGGAGGCCTATCAGCTCTAAGACCTCATCGACACGCTTGCTGAGTTCCGCCCCGCCGAGACCATACATCCTTCCCCAGAAGAGCAGGTTCTCCCGGCCGCTCAGGTGGTCGTACAGCGCGATGTCCTGCGGCACCACTCCGATGAGGGCTTTGACCTTCTCCGCCTCGCTGGTGACCGAGAATCCCCCCACCCTGGCTTCGCCTTTGTCAGGCTTGAGCAGGCAAGAAAGCATGGAGATCGTGGTGGTCTTTCCCGCGCCGTTTGGGCCCAGCAGGCTGAAGATCTCGCCCTCTCCGATTGAGAACGAGACCTCGTCGACAGCCACCGGCCCTTTCGGAGGGTCGAACTGCTTTCGAAGCCCTTCAACGAGAATAGCCGCCATGCTCCCCTCGCCCTGTCGCTGCGTCGGACTACCCTGCTCTGACAGACCGCCTTGTTCTAGCTGAAGACTTCCTCGCGACTGGCCATGCCGTCGTGAAGCTTGAAGGCCGCGTGCAGGGCCTGGACCGCCGTGTCCGCGTCCTGTTTGCGGATCACGCAGCTGATCTTGATGGAACTGGTGGAGATCATCGCGATGTTGATGCGATTCTCGGCCAGCACCTCGAACATCTTGGCCGCGATTCCGGGGTAGGTCTTCATGCCAGCGCCGACCAGGGTGATTTTGGCCACCTCTTTGTCCAGGTCAAACGACTCGAATCCCAACTCCGGCTGGAGTGCGTCTAGGACCGTGGTGACGTTGGGCAAGTCGGCTTCGGACGCCGTGAACGAAATATCGGCTGCCCCGTCCGCCGAGACATTCTGGATGATCACGTCCACGTTGACATTGGCCCGAGCCAGGGCGGCGAAGACCTTGGCGGCCACGCCCACTCTGTCGGGCAGGTGATGGACGGTGACCTTCGCGTCGTCGAGAGCGTAGGTGATTCCAGAGATTATTGCCTGTTCCATACCTTCTTCTTCCTGTCCGATCAGGGTACCGGGGGCATTGGTGAAGCTAGAGCGCACCCACAGAGGGACATTGAAGCGGCGGGCCACTTCAATGCTGCGCAGCATCATCACTTTGGCGCCTCCCGCGGTCAGCTCCAGCATCTCGTCGTTGGAGATGAAGTCCAGCTTGCGGGCCTCGGGAACGATGCGAGGGTCGGTAGTGTAGATGCCGTCCACATCGGTGAAGATGACACAGGCCTCGGCGCCAAGGGCCGCCGCCAGAGCGACGGCGCTGGTGTCGGAGCCGCCTCGGCCGAGCGTGGTGACGTCCTGCTCGGTGGAGACTCCCTGAAAGCCGGCCACCAGCACGATCTTGTCCTCGTCGAGGGCTTGACGGATGCGGTGCGGCCGGATATCGAGGATCTTGGCCTTGGTGTGGACGTTGTCGGTGACGATGCCGGCCTGCGACCCGGTGAGGGAGATGGCGTTGTAGCCCAGCTCGTGGATGGCCATGGCGAGGAGGGCGGCCGAGATGCGCTCGCCCGTGGAGAGGAGCATGTCCATCTCTCGGGCGGGCGGGTTGTCTGTGATCTCCCTGGCGAGCTCTATTAGTTCGTCGGTAGTGTCGCCGCGGGCGGAGACGACGGCCACCACTGGATGCCCGTCTTTGCGGGCCTCGACGATGCGGCTGGCCACCCGTTTGATGCAGGTGGCGTCTGCCACCGAGCTACCCCCGAATTTCATCACTATGATGTTCGTTCGCTCGGACTTCGTTTCAGGTCCGCCGATAACGACGTACTGCGAGCCTAGGGCGTCTTCCGGCGCACTTGCCTGGCCGCTCTGGGGATGATCTTCGTCCGCCACCTGGATCAGCGCTCCACTTTGGTAGGTCATACGGGCCGAAGAATTCTAGCTGATTTCCGCGAGCCTAACACGGTCTCGGCGGTTGATCCGACATGCCGAACCGCGCCTCAGAGATCTCGCCGTCCGGTGAGGGCTCGGCCCAGGGTGACCTCGTCTGCGTATTCCAGGTCTCCGCCCATGGGGAGTCCGGCGGCCGGCCGGGTGATCCGCAGCGTCCCGGCTGAGGTGAGCCCCCTCAGCTCCTCGGCGATGTAGAGAGCCGTGGCTTCTCCGGCCATGTTCGGGTTGGTGGCGACGATGACCTCGCGCACCTCACCCGTGCGCACCCGCTCGAAGAGCTCGGCAAGGTGGAGCTTCTTGGGGCCGATGCCGTCAAGGGGGGACAGGGCGCCACCCAAGACGTGATAGAGGCCCCGGTACTCGTGGGTCCTCTCGACGCTCACGATGTCGTTCGGCTCCTCCACCACACAGATCGCGGTGAGGTCGCGCCCCCCGTCCAAACAGATATCGCAGAGCTCTTGCTCGGTGAGGTTGAAGCACGTGGCACAGAAGTGCACCGACTCCTTGACGTCGATGAGGGCCTGAGCCAAGGGCAGCGCTTCCTGCGGAGTTAGCTTGAGCAGGTGGAACGTCAAGCGCTGAGCGGTCTTGGGCCCTATGCCCGGTAGCTTGCCCAGCTCGTCGATGAGCTTCTGGACCGTCGGGCTGAACACGCGCGTACTACCGGGTCGGCTTTGAGAACCGAGCGACGGAGGGGGTCGTCACCGGCTAGAAGGGCAGGCCGGGGATGTTGAGGCCCGAGGTCACTCCGCCCATGCGTTTGTTGGCCAATTCTTGAGCCGAACGCAGAGCTTCGTTCGCCGCGGCAAGAATCAGGTCTTCGAGCATCTCCACGTCGTTCGGGTCGATGGCTTCGGGGTCGATCTTGATGCTCTTGAGTTCTACCGCTCCCGTGACCTGGACGGTGACCATTCCGCCGCCCGCCGAAGCTTCGACGATCTCGTTGGCGAGATCGTCCTGCACCTTGGCCATGTCGGCCTGCATCTTCTGGACCTGCTTCATCATCTTCTGATAATTGGCGTTGGGGTTCACCGGCTTCTCCTCAGTATCCTAGCGGGAAGGACCGTCGTCGATGACTTCGGCGTCGAACACTTGTTTCAGTGCCCTAATCAACTCGTCGTTGCTGAGGATTCTAGCATCTTGCCCCGTAGCCGCCGCCGTCGACTCCGACTCGGTCGCCAGTCTGGTGGTTATCCTCATATCTTTGCCGGTGACCTCTTGCAGCGCCTCGCGGATCACCTTGGGGTTATCCCCGTGAGTCACTTGATTCGCCTGAAAGCTGTATCCGGCTGGGAACTCGATTACCAACTCGTTACCGTTAAGGCTCTCGGGATGTCCCTCTGCCAGCACCGCTGCCAGACTGTTCTGACGCTTGCGCACGGCCTCTACGACCACGAGCCAAGCCCGGCGGAGATGGTCCAGGTCGGGCTTCACTTTCGCCGACGCCGGATCACGGGGCGACGTGCTCGTCATGGCGTCTGCGGTGTCGCTCGTGATACCGGCCTGTGAGGCGGTGTCGGTGCTTTCGGGAGCGCTCCGTGGCGTCGCCGCGGCTGGCGCAGGGTCCGGCGCAGGGGCAGTCACGGCAGATGTGGCAGGGGCCGCCGGGGCCGGCACGGGCGGACCACCAGCTTGAAAGCGCGCAGCCGGCTCGGCAGGAGCGACCGGAGTCTGCGGAGCCATCGCCGGCTCGAGCACCTGGGTGTCTCTCGTCGGCTGCGTGCGGGCAGCGGTTACCTTGATGAGCACCAGCTCCAGCTCCAACCTGGGGTCGGATCCCTGGCGGATGGCGCGGAGTGCTTCTCCCAGAAGGTCGATGAACACCACCAGGTGAGCGGCCGAGGACTTGGCGGCCTGGCTGCGCAGGCGGTCCAGCTGCTCCTCGGTGGCGGCGATGCTCGCGGGCGTGTCGGCGGCGTGCTTGGTGACGTACAGGTCGCGCAGGTGACCGAGCAGGTCTTTGATGAACTGGCTGTAGTCGGTGCCCCCCTGGCTCAGTCGGTCCACGAAGAGAAGCGCACCCCTGGTGTCGCCCTCGCGTACCGAGTCGACTATCTCGAAGAGCAGGTCATGCTGGACGATGCCCAAGATGTCCAGGGTCACTTCAAGGGTGATCTTGCCTCCTGAGTAGGTGGCGAGCTGGTCCAGGATGCCCAGTGCGTCGCGAAAGCTCCCGCCTGCCGCCCGAGCGATGACCAGAAGCGACATCTCGGGCACCTCGATAGCCTCCTGGGCCGCGACTTTGGCCAGGACCTCCACTACTTCCATGATCGAGGGCCGTCGGAAGTCGAAGCGCTGGCAGCGCGAAAGGATGGTGGCGGGCACTTTGTGCGGCTCGGTGGTGGCCAGCACGAAGACGGCGTGCACCGGGGGCTCCTCTAGCGTCTTGAGCAGCGCGTTGAACGCCTCCGGGGTGAGCATATGGACCTCGTCTACGATGTAGACCTTCATACGCCCTTCAACCGGCGAGAAGTGCACCTTGTCGCGCAGGTCGCGGATGTCGTCGATGCCCCTGTTGGAGGCGGCGTCCATCTCCACAACGTCCATGGCGCCGCCCCTGCGGATGGCCTCGCAGTGCGGGCAGGTGCCGTCGGGTGTGGGTGTTGCCTTGCCTTGGCCCGCGTCGCAGTTGAGGGCCATGGCCAGGATCTTGGCGGTGGACGTTTTGCCTGTGCCGCGCGGTCCCGTGAACAGATAGGCATGGCTGACGCGGTCTTGCTTGATGGCGTTCACCAGCGTGCGGGCTACGTGGTCCTGCCCGATGATGTCCTCGAAGCGTGCCGGCCGGTACTTGCGATAGAGAGAGACTGCCATGCGCCGGGGGGCTCCTTGATCCTAGCTGAAGGAGAAGTGGCGCGATTATATCAGTCGTCCCGGCGGGCTCCGCGGCTGCGGCCACCGGCCTCGTTCTCCTGATCCCTGCGGAGCAGTACGTAGTGGTCGTCGCGGATGGTGTCCTCGAGACGCTGCACCTCGTCCTCGGGGAGGTCGAAGTGGCGGGCGGTGCGGCGGAAGATCTCGATGGACGTCTCGAATTCCTCGGGCACCACGTCGCTGGCTCCAAGATCGTAGAGGGGCTGCACTTCGGAGAGGAAACGGGTGCGGGCGATGATGTGAAGCGTAGGATTCAAGAGCCGCAGTTGCGTCACGATGCCGCGGGTCGCCACCGGATCGCCGATGACGACGGCCGCTGCCCTGGCTCGCTCGGCCCCGGCCTGGGTAAGCACGGCCTGGTTGGCGGCGTCGCCAAAGTGCATCGGCTCGTTTCGGGCGACCTCTTCTCGCACGGTCTGAGGATTCATCTCCACTATGGCGTAGGGAAAGCCGAACTCGCGAGCCACCCGGGCGAGGTTCTTGCCGTTGATGCCGTAGCCGATGATGAGCAGGTGATCGGAGTGAGCACGTTTCTCGGTCACGTGGATGCGGCGCTCGGCAGTGATCCACCGCGGCAAGTGCGCTCTCGCCACCAGGCGATAGGCCCGTTCGGACTGTTTCATCACGATGGGAGTCACCGCCATGGTGAGGACCGCCACCGTCAGGACGCCTTGCCGCAGGTGTTCGGGGAGGAGCGAGTTGCTGGTGGCCACCGCCGCGAGCACGAAGGAGAACTCTCCCACCTGGCTCAGGGCTAGACCAGTCGCGAGTGATACCCGCAGGGGGTAGCGCAGTGACTGGACGGCGATCGTGCCGGTGATTGTTTTGACCAACATCAGCCCGATAGCCCCCAGGAGCACCATCCACCAGTGGTCGGCAAGGAAGCCCGGGTTGAGGAGCATCCCTATCGAGATGAAGAAGAAGCTCACCAGAAGATTCCGGAACGGCATGACGAGACCGAGGGAGTGGTGCCCGTACTCAGATCCAGAGATTATGAGCCCTGCCAGAAACGCACCCAAGGCAAGCGACAGGCCCAGTTTGGCGGAAAGGGCGGCTACGGCGAAACAGATGGTTACCACGACCATTAGGAAGACGTCGGCGTTACGGCTCCGGGCCGCCTCGTAAAGAATCCGGGGTACCACCCATTTGGTCAATACGACAACCAGCACGACCATGCCTGCCGCGACGGCTGCGAGGAACGGTGCGCTCATCGAGATCTCGCGCTCTCCACCCCCGAGCAAGGGGAGAACCAGCATCATAGGCACGACTAGGATGTCCTGGAAAATGAGGATGCCCAGCACGTTCCTGCCCAACGGTGTGTCGATCTCGGCCCGCTCGGTCATGGTCTTGAGCACGACCGCGGTGCTGGAGAGAGCCACCAGCATTCCCAGGACCACAGCCTGAGAAGCGGGGAGGCCGAAGGCAAAGCCCACTCCGGTCCCAGCGGCCCCAGTAAGCACCACCTGCAAAGGTCCGGCGATAAAGAGTACTCGGGCGAGACGCGCCATCCGCTTGAACGACAGCTCAAGTCCAAGCGTGAAGAGAAGGAATATCACGCCGACGTCGGCCAGCTGCTCCACGCTCTTGGGGCTATTGACCAAGCCTAGGGCGTTGGGACCGATAAGGACTCCCGCCACGAACAGCCCCACTAGGGCGGGAAAACGCAACCGGCCAAAGACGAGGGTGACCACGGCGGCCACAGCCATCACGATGATGATGTCGGTCAGCGTGCCGGTCATCACCCAACCATCTGTTTGAAAGTGAAAACGACCGTGCACCCACCTCCGAAGACAGGCCTCCGGGCGCCCGCCGGCAGCCAGCTCAAGCCAAGCGACCCCGCGGCACATGAAAGAGTCCGCTTAGGGCTGCTACCTTCCGGTCCTGACCCGGTTCACGGAGTTCCATTGCGCGGGACCTGGCCGTCAACACCACACACCAGCGTCAGACCCCACAGACTCGCTCCTCGGGTGGGAATTCAGCCCCGCTAAAGCGGATTGCGGGAACAGGGCACCGCTGGCTCCCCACCTAGCACGGTCGCCCGGGAGTATACAGCAGGCAGCAAGATGGCGGAGTGGGAGGGATTCGTCGCGCTTGCTTCGCAATCGCTGTCCTCGCCTCGCCTCCGGCTCGGCTCAGACCGCTCGCTACTCGACAGTCCACCGGACTGTCTCGTTGACGCTCGCGCCCTCGCGGGTTCGGAATCCAGGCCTGGTGAGAGGTACTTCCTACCCTGTCTGAGGGTCTAAGGCGGAGTGGGAGGGATTCGCCGCGCTTGCTTCGCAATCGCCGTCCTCGCCTCGCCTCTGGCTCGGCTCAGACCGCTCGCTACTCGACAGTCCAGCGGACTGTCTCGTTGACGCTCGCGCCCTCGCGGGTTCGGAATCCAGGCCTGGTGAGAGGTACTTGCTACCCTACTTGAGAATCAAGGCGGAGTGGGAGGGATTCGAACCCTCGAGACGAGTTGACCCCGCCTACACGATTTCCAGTCGTGCTCCTTCAGCCAGCTCGGACACCACTCCGCGCAGCGCATTGGCCCAAAGCAGGGCGCGATTATAGCCTAAGCGGGCCGGTGATGGCCCTACGGCTCCGAGTCTGGCGCTAGGGCCAGGTGGGCTGTCCCCCGACCACCAGGGCCCAGGCGATCAGGGCGACCCCGGCCAGGAAGGTGCCCGGCACTACGAAGGCTCCGATGGGATCGCGCGTTACCTCAGAAGGGGGCAACGACCAGAGACCGACCGCGCTCAGGATGACGCTCGCGACGATGGCCACGATGATCTGTTGCGCTCCCACTCCCAGGTAGACGATGACAAAGCCATACGTTGCCAGGGAGCCAATGATGAACAGTCCCCGCTGGATGCCGGCGATGCGCTGGCCCGCCCCTTGCCCGACGATGATCAGGGCTGTGGTGGCCAGGAAGAAGCCCAGGGCCAGCAGCATATAGCCCACCCGGGTGTCCAGGAAGGCGATCTTGGTGGCGAACTCCCCCCGCAAGAAGGTCTCAGGGAGCGACTGTCTGATGGCGTGAGCGGCCACGTGCATGCCGTGTCCTATAAGGCCGATGCCCAAGCCGATCCAGAATATCCAGGCGAAAGGACTGGATAGAGCCGAGTAGACGTTCAGAGTGCCCCGGGCAGACTGGGTCAACATGAGGAACAGTCTGGCGAAGGCCAAGGAGCTCAAGGCAGGCAACAGCACCAAGAAGATCAGGTCGACGGGCCCGATGGGCCATGATCCCTTCGGGGCCACATTCCCAGAGGTCAACCCTTGGAAGAGTATCCAGGCGACAACAGAAAGCATCAGCCAGAAAACGTTTCGGGCAACGGGGGCCGTCGTTCTCGACTGGGTCATGCCTGCTCTCACTCGGTGGGCTCCTCGTGGTAGGTATCGGTATGCTGGGTCGCCGCGGCAATTCTAGCGCGCCCTGGAGCCTGGAGCCATCGGCGCTCCGGGTGGCTTACAGGATGAAGGGGAGGATGGCCTTGCGTTCGGGGGGATAGGCGGGGAATTTCTCTCGGTACCAGCGATGGGTTTTGATGGCGCGCGGAGCCAGATTGGCGACCGTCCAGACCAAGAAGGCGAGAGCTCCAAGGTTCCAGCACGCGAGCGCCCAGCCTGCCCACTCCAGCATCTCGCCCAGATAGTTGGGACAGCTCACATACCTGTACGCACCTCCGTAGGGGATCTTGTAGCCGGACTCGCCTCCAGTACGCAGTCCGATGAGCACCTTGTCGGAGTGTTGGTTTAGGGCATACCCGGTCCAGAAGAGGAGCGCCCCGATCACGAAGCGAGGGTCCCACAGCCAGGACACTCCCAATTCTGGCCCCAAGGTGAAGAGATAACGCCCGTTCAGGTAGCCGTTGCCCACGTTGAAGATCGCTCCCATCAGGATGACCGAGACGGTGATGCTGGGCCGGCTGCTGTGCACGCGGAAGGGGTAGATGAGAGAGCGGTGCACGTAGTGAGCTATGAAGAACATGAGCAGCACTACGCTCACGGGGTTGGACTTGCGCTCGCTGAGTCCGTAGAGGACCAGAAAGGTGATGAGGACGGGAGTCTCCATGAGTATCCAACCCCGGCGCGCGCTGATCTTCGGCCCCCATCCACTACGGGTGAAGCGGCCATAGGGCGCGTTGACGAAGAATAGGGCGACGAAGGTGACCACGGCAAGCGCCATCCAGGCTATGACTAACCAGTGGCAGAAAGTTATCTCACTCATAGCCCGCACTTATACCACTTGGCACGTTCTGGCGCGCGACCGTGTGCGCATGTAACCTGACAGGGGTGCAGCAGATCATCAACATCATCGGCCCCACGTTCTTCGCTATCGCGCTGGGCTATCTGCTCAGAAGAGTAACGCAATGCCCGGCCCGGAATGCTCATCGATGTGGCCATGTACGTCGCCACGCCTTGCCTGGTCTTCGTCTCCATGTACTCCACCGTGGTCGTTATGGGTGAGGCCGCGCGTCTCTGGGCGGCTTACCTGATTATCGGGGCAGGGACTTTCGTCATCGGTTGGCTGGCGTTCGGTCTTTTCGGCAAGCGCCGCTCTTGGCGCTCGGGCATCTATTTGCCGATCGTTTTCGCGAACTCCATCAACATCCCCCTGCCCATCATCTACCTGGCCTTCGGGGATGAGGGGGTGGCCAAGGCCGTGCTCATGTACATCCCGAATGCGCTCATCATCTACTCGCTCGGCATCTACATGGCGTCCGGTCACGCCGGGTTCAGGCAAGGTCTGGTTACCGTGCTCCGCACCCCCCTGATCTACGCTGCCATCCTGGGCTTGGTACTCAACGTCACCGGCGCGGCAATGCCGGAAGTGGTGACCACCGCCTTCAAGTTCGTGGGCCAGTCCGCGGTGCCCCTGATGTTGCTGGTGTTGGGGATGACTATCGGTGACGTCCGCTTCAAGCAGATGCCTTTGACTCTCGGCGCGAGTGTGGTCCGCATGGGTGGGGGTTTTGTCATGGGGTTGTTGGCGGTGTGGCTACTGGGTCTCAGCGGTCTTCCCCGGGCCGTCGTGCTCTTCGAGGCGGCCATGCCCAGCGCGGTCCTCGTCTCGCTACTGGCCACCAAGTACAAGAATGAAGCCGAACTGGTTTCCTCAGTGGTGTTGACCAGCACTCTGATGAGCATCGCCGTCATCCCCGCCTTGCTCTACTATCTGACTTAAGCGTAGTCCGGCCGAAGGCCATGGATGCGACGCGGGGAGGTTTCGTTTTGGCTGAAGACGTTAGGGATCGCAGCATCGTCGCTGAGGGGATAGCTCGCTATTTCGCCGATGTCAAAGCGGTGGACGGGGTGGATCTCAACATCGAGTCGGGCCGAGTCTTCGGGTTCTTGGGGCCGAATGGCTCGGGCAAGACGACTACCGTGAAGATGCTCACCACCATCCTCGCTCCGACGGCCGGTACCGCCAGGGTGGGTGGCTTCGACGTGGTGCGGGAGCAGGAACGGGTGCGCTCGCGTATCGGCGTCGCGCTTCAAGAGGTCGGTCTTGACGGGCTCATGACCGCCCGGGAGATGCTGACGCTCCAGGCTCGCTTGTTCACCGCCGATGCTGCCGGCGCGCGCGCGGCCGCAGAGCGCCTGCTCAAGACGGTGGCTCTGGACGACGTCGATCCAAAGAAGAAGGTCGGGCAATTCTCGGGCGGTATGAAGCGGAGGCTTGACCTTGCCCTCGCTCTCGTCAACGACCCGGACATTCTTTTCCTCGACGAGCCCACCACCGGCCTTGATCCGGTGAGCCGCCTGGCCATCTGGGAGGAGGTCCGGCGCTTGAACTCCGAACGCGGCATGACGATCTTCCTGACCACGCAGTACCTCGAGGAGGCCGACCGGCTGGCCGATGAGGTGGCCATCATCGACAAGGGCAAGATCGTGGCCCAGGGCTCACCGAGCGCCCTCAAGCGGGAGATCGGCAACGAGGTGGTGACACTGACTTTCGCGACGGCCGAGGTGGCCGGTCGGGCCGCGGCGGTGCTGGCGCCCCTGGCCCCCCGGCAGCAACAGTCGGGCCGCGATCTGCTCTGCTACTTCACGGCCGCCGCCGACAAGCTGCCAGGTATCGTCCGGGCCTTGGATGAGGCTGGAGTATCGCTTGAGGCCCTCACTGTCAGCGAGCCGACCTTGGACGACGTGTTCCTGCGGGCCACCGGTCAGCGCATCGCCGCCCGGGAGGAGGAGGCGTGATCGAGATCCTACTTCTCGTGCGACGGTCGTTGCGCAACAGTCTGCGCGTCCCGGCGGCGCTTATCCCCAACGTCGCCATCAGCGTCTTCTTCCTGTTCGTCTTCAACGCGGGGTTGTCTTCGGTGGCGAACCTGCCGGGCTTCAAAGGCACTTACTTGGCCTTCATCATCCCGGTTTCTATCGTGTCGGCCTCGGTCGGCGGCGCGGGCAGCGCCGGGCAGTCGCTGGTGCGCGACCTGGAGTCGGGGTACTTCACCAAGCTGCTCTTGACCCCGGCCTCGCGGCTGGCCCTCGTCTGGGGTCCCGATGATCGCGGGGGCCATTTTGCTGGTGGGGCAAGTGGTGCTCATCTTGGCCTTGGGACTGGCTCTGGGTCTGAAGCCCGCGGCCGGTCCGGCCGGTCTGCTCTTGGTCTTGGGCTTCGCCTTCCTCTGGGGCATGGCTTTCGCCGGGTATGCGGTGTTCGTGGCTCTCAAGACCAAGAACGGAGCGGCGGCCGAGGCGGCCACGTTCGCCTTCTTTCCGCTGATCTTCCTCTCGACTACGTTCGTGCCCAAGGAGTACATCACCGCTACATGGCTCAAGTGGCTGGCCACCGTCAATCCCACCACGTACATCTATGACGCGATGCGCTCGCTGCTGATCGAAGGATGGCAAGGGCAGCCACTTCTGATAGGTCTGGGGGTGGTGCTTGCCTTCGGCACCCTGACGGGGGCAATGGCTCTGCGCCAGGCGCGACGGGCGACCCGGTTGGGATAGGGGGACGAGCGGTGACAGACGAACGGTCGCGTGCGGCGGTGCCTAGCCTGGCGGCGCCCAGTCCATACCTGCACGACGGCCGGCCGTTCCGGGTGGGCGCCGTCGTCTTCGATTTCGACGGCACGCTGACCGCTCCGGGTGAGATCGATTTCGCGGCCCTTCACGAGGCCCTCGGCTGTCCGCGAGATGTGGGACTGCTGGAATTCCTCCAGGCCATCGCCGATCCGGAGGAGCGGCGGCGCAAAGAGGAGATACTGGCGGAAGCTGAGACGGAAGCTGCCGGCCGGTGCCGGGCGAACGCAGGAGCCCAAGAGCTGGTGGCCCTTCTACGAGAGCACGCGATCCCCATGGCCATCCTCACGCGCAACCGGCGCGAGGCTGTGGACGTGGCGTTCGCGCGCTTGGACGGCATCGAGCCGGGCGACTTTGCCCTGGTGGTCACCCGGGACCTCCCCTTGAGCCCCAAGCCTTCCCCAGACGGCGCGCAGTTCATCGCTCGGGAACTGGGGCTGGATGTAGGCGAGATGCTTGTGCTCGGCGATCATGCCTTCGACGTGGAGGCGGGGCAGCGGGCGGGGGCGTTGACCATGTTCCTTCAGAACGATCCGCGCGAAGCCTCGCAGCCGTCGGGCGCCGATTTGACGGTGCACACTCTGAGCGAGGCCGTCCGCATCATCCGCTACGGTCTGCCCCTCCCGGTGGGCAAGTTGCCGCCTGAGTTCTTGGGGGTGGGCCTGACCGGCATAGCCCTCACCGATCCGGCCGTGCTGATCGGGGCCGGCATCGGAGAAGATGCGGCCGCCATCGATGTGCGGGCGGCCGAGGTGCTGGTCTTGGCGGCGGACCCTATCACCATGGCCGCGGATTCCCTGGCCCGGTACGTCGTCTTGGCCAACGCCAACGACGTGGCCACCAGTGGGGCCACCCCGCGTTGGCTTCTCAGCACCCTGCTCTTCCCTTGTGGCACCAGCGCGTCGGAGATCCTTGCTGTCATGCGTGACATCCAGGCGGTGTGCGCTGAATGTGGGATCTCTCTGTGCGGGGGCCATACCGAGATCACCGATGCGGTGTCGCGCCCCCTGGCAGTCGGCACCGTGGCAGGCACGGCGGTGGCGGCGGAACTCCTCGACAAAAGGCAGATGCGGGAGGGTGACCTGGTGCTGTTGACCAAGGGTGTGGCCGTGGAAGGCACCGGCCTCCTCGCCCGGGAGTTCGGTGGACGCTTGACCAAGGCCGGTATCACCGCTGCCGAGATAGCCAAGGCGGCTCGTTTCTTGGACAGAATAGGGATCTTGGAGGAAGCGCGGGTCGCCCGCTCCTTTAGGGGAGTGAGCGCACTCCACGACGTCACCGAGGGGGGGTTGGCCACCGCGGTGCGGGAACTGGGCGCAGCCGGCGGCCGCCGGCTGCGCCTCCACATGGAAAAGATCCCCGTGTACCCGCAGACCCGGCGCGTGTGCGAGGCTCTTGGCCTCGACCCCCTCGGTCTGATCGGGTCGGGAAGCCTCCTCATCACCTGCTCCCCAAGCGACGCGGGATCGCTGGTCACCGCCATGGGTGCGGCCGGCATCGAGATCACCGAGATCGGCGAAGTGCTGGGCTTGGGTGAGGGGATCGAGGCGCTCAAGGAGGGTGCCTCAGTGGAGTGGCCCCTTTTCACTCGAGACGAGGTCTCCCGTCTAAGTAGTTAGGCAGTACCAAATAGTACGGCGATGCCGTATAATATGGCACCATGAGTACTCATACCCCCCTCTCCCTGAGTGATCGCTTCCGCACCGCCTACTGGCGGGCGCTGCAGGAGTTGGATACCTTGCGCCTACATCAGTGGGAGCGATCGCAACTGACCATGCCGCAATTGCGGGTGCTGTTCCAGGTGCGGCGTTCGCCGGGCATCACCACCGGCCAGCTCAGCCGCAACGTGGGCATCACCATGTCGACCACTAGTGGTCTTGTCACGAAGTTGGTGGATGGAGGCCTGATCGCTCGGAATACCAGCCAAGAGGATCGGCGACAGATCCCCCTGGAGCTGACTGAGACGGGCAGGCAACTCGCTGGAGAACTGTCCGAATACTCGCGCCCCTTCCTGGAGGGCCTGGCCGAAGAGCTGGGGCAAGATCTCGAGTCGGTGGTCGCGGCTCTCGAGGCCTTGACGGCAGCGGCGGCGCGGGTGAGACCGCGATGAGGATCCCCCGCCCCCGCGTGGCGAACCTAACGCACACGTTCCGCTCGCTTAAGAACAGGAACTACCGGCTCTTTTGGTTTGGCCAACTGATATCCCTGGCCGGTACGTGGATGCAGGATGTCGCCCTGGGCTGGCTGGTGCTGGAAATCACCGGTTCCGCTGTGGCCCTTGGCTTGACCATGACCATCCGGTTCTTTCCCGCGCTTCTCTTCTCTTTGCACGGGGGAGTGCTGGCCGACCGCCTGCCCAAGCGGCAGACCCTCGTCATCGCCCAATCGACGCAGTTGGTGGTCGCCCTCATTTTGGCAGTGCTCACCTCCGCTGAGATCTTGACTGTGACTATCATCTATGTGCTCGCTGGGCTGCGGGGGATGGTGGATGCCATCGAGGGCCCCACTCGACAGGCCTTTGTTCCTGAGATGGTCGGCATGGCCGACCTGCCGAACGCCGTGGGCCTCAACTCCATGCTGTTCAACTCCGCGCGTATCGTCGGCCCGGCCATCGGGGCGGCTGTTATCGGCATCCTGGGTATGGCGGCGTGCTTCTACCTGAACGCGGCGACTTTTGTTGCCGTCATCGTCGCTCTGGCCCTGATGCGCCCGAGCGAGTTGTATGAGGTCCCCCGCGCTCCCAGGGACAAGGTCTGGCGTCAGTTGCGCGAAGGTCTTGGCTACGCCCGGAGGACCCCCGAGGTGATGGTGATCTTCTTAGTAATGAGCGGCATGGGCGCTTTTGGCATGAACTTCCAGACCCTGCTGCCGCTGGTCACCAAGCGTGTTCTCCTTGCGGGACCTTCCACCCTGTCGCTGCTCTTCGCGGCAATGGGGGTGGGGTCGGTGATGGCCGGATTGGTGGCTGCCTACCGGGCCAAGCCCAGTCGGAAGCTGCTACTGGGCGCAGCGGGCTGTTTCGTGATCTTTCTGGCGCTGACAGGGCTCTCGCCGTGGCGAGCCAGCACGGTAGCGCTGCTCTTTCTCTGTGGCGTCACGGCCAACCTCTGCATGACCGCCGCGAACACGCGGCTGCAGATGCGGGTGCCGGGACACTTACGGGGCCGGGTCATGGGCATCTACATCCTGCTCTTCATCGGCACTACACCCATTGGCAGCTATATCTGCGGGCAAATGGCCGACAATGCCCATCTGGGGGTGCGGGGCACAGTGCTGATCACGGCCGGTCTGTGTGGTGCCTTCATAGCCACGGCGTGGGTCTACGCTCGGCGGGCTACCCCGGCGGATGAGAGCGAAGCTCAGATGGAGCCGGCAATCGGCGCGTGACCGGAGGAGGCGCCTATTCCGAGGCCCTGGTGGGCTGCTCCCGGGGCGCCAAGACCGGGAGGTCCCGCTTCTCGAGGGTCAAGATCGCGTCCCTCAGGTCGGGCGGGAGCGAGGTTCGCCGGCCGGTAACGTAATCGTACGAGACGACCACCGCGTCACTCTCCGCGGCCACCCTGTCCAGCTTGTGGCTGAAGGCGGCATGCTCCATCAACACGCGGTCCTCTCCCAGAGCAGCCACCCTTGTTGCGACCGAGAGCGTGTCGGGATAGGTTACCGGCACTTTGAACCGGCAGCTTAGGCTCGCCAGGATAAGACCGTACTCCTGCCACGAGGGGCCGGGAGGGTCCATCCCCAGCGCCACCAGATATTCGATGCGGGCCGTCTCGAAGTACTGCAGGTAGAGGGTGTTGTTCACGTGCCCGAGGGAGTCCATATCGCCCCAGCGCACGACCACATCCACTACCACCGGGTAATCCTTAAGCATGACTTCTCCTGCCTCTTGCGGCTGAACGGTGGGATTGTACTCCGAGAGTCAGAGGTGTATCCGGTCGTCAATACCGGTACTCTAGTGGGTAGAAGCAGAGGTCCCCACGAGAAAGGAACCGACTATGAAAGATCCGCGGGTGGAGGCCTTAGCCGGTAACCTTCTGGACTATTCGCTCAAGATCAAGCCGGGCGAGAAGCTGCTCATCGAGGGGGAGACGGGCTCGCTCGAGCTGATGATGGCGCTGGTCGAAGCGACGTACAAGCGGGATGCCATGCCCTTTGTCCATTTGGGCGACGCCCGTTTGCAGCGGGCCTGGCTGCTTGGGGCCACGCGGCCGCAGATGGACCTCCGAGTCTTCTGGGAGCTGCATAGGGTCAAGGATGCTGATGCCGTTCTTTCGATAATGGCCGGAGACAATGCCGCCGAGCTTGTTGACGTCCCAGGGGCCGCGCTGGAAGACGCTCGTCTGGCGTCAAAGCCGCTCATGGACATATACCTGTCGAAGAAGTGGGTGCTTCTTCGCTTTCCTACCCCTTCTGCCGCTCAGGCGGCAGGCATGTCCACGGAGGGGTTCGAGGACTTCTGCCTGGCGGTCTCCACTCTGGACTACGCCCGCATGGCCAAGGCCATGGACCCCTTGGTGCAGCTCATGGAGCGCACCGACCGCGTGCGGGTGACAGGGCCGGGCACCGACATCAGTTTCTCCATCAAAGGGATCCCGGTGCTCAAGGCGTCCGGTCAAAACAACATCCCCGACGGGGAGGTGTTCACCGCTCCCGTGCGCGACTCGGCCAACGGCACGATTCTGTTCAACACGCCTTCGCTTGAAGACGGCACCACGTTCGAGCGCGTCAGCCTCACCTTGAAGGACGGACGGGTGGTCGACGCCGACTGCAACGAGCCGGAGAAGCTCCGGCAGAGATTGGACACCGACGAGGGGGCCCGCTACCTCGGCGAGTTCGCCTTGGGACTGAATCCTCTGATCGAGAAACCGATGAAGGACACTCTGTACGACGAGAAGATCGGCGGGAGCCTGCATCTGACTCCGGGCCGGGCCTACGATGACGCCGACAACGGCAACCGTTCCGGCATCCACTGGGATCTCGTGCTGATCCAGACGCCAGAATGGGGCGGGGGCGAGATCTTCTTCGACGGAGTGCTGGTACGCAAGGACGGCCGCTTCGTTCTTGCCGGAGCTCGACGGGCTTAATCCCGAGAACTTGGTGTAGGCGGAGGGCCGATAGGGGATGACTACCCGTATGGCCACAGGTACGAACGACATCGGCATCATAGGACTGGGCGTCATGGGCAGCAACTTGGCGCTCAACATGGCAGACCACGGGTTCGCGGTGGCGGTCTACAACCGCACCGCTTCTGTGACCCAGGAGTTCGCCGCTTCGCTCGGCCGGGGACAACGGGTGCAGCCCTGCTACTCCCTCGAAGAGTTCGTCGAGTCGCTCGCATTGCCGCGCAGGGTCATGATCATGGTCAAGGCGGGGAGCCCCGGTGGACGCGGTGATCACCGAACTGGAGGCTCTGCTCGAACCCGGAGACGTGCTGATCGACGGCGGCAACTCCCATTTTGCCGACACCGAGCGGCGAGACGAAGTCTCTGGCGGCTAAAGGCATCGCCTTCTTGGGAGTGGGAATCTCGGGCGGGGAGTCCGGCGCCAGAACTGGACCGAGCATAATGCCGGGAGGGCCCAAGGAAGCCTACGAGTCGGTGCGCGCCATATTCGAGGCCATCGCCGCCAAGGTGGACGGCGAGCCCTGCGTGTCATATCTCGGGGTGGGCGCCGCGGGCCACTACGTGAAGATGGTCCACAACGGCATCGAGTACGGCTTCATGCAACTCATCGCCGATTCATACGCGCTCATGAGGCAGGCGCTCGGCCTCTCGAACGACGAGTTGGCCGCGGTCTATGCCGGCTGGGACGAGGCGGAGCTGGACTCCTACCTTGTGGAGATAACGGCGCAGATCTTCCGACGGCGCGACGACAAGACCGGAGGCTACCTGGTCGATCTCATACTTGGCGAGGCCGGACAGCTCGGCACCGGGATGTGGGCCTCGCAAAGCGCCATGAGCCTGCAGATGCCCGTGCCCAACATCGACATCGCCGTCGCCATGCGGAACCTGTCCGCTCTTGAGGAAGAGAGACATGAGGCGCGGACTCTGCTAGGGCCGGCAGACTCTGCTGAGAAGACGGCCGCGAGGGTGTCGCCCGGCGGCGAGGGCCCAGTGGGGATGCGCAGCCTCAAGAGCGAGAACGTGCGCGGCGCTCTGTACGCCGCCATGGTGATCACCTACGCGCAGGGCTTCGCTCAGCTGCAGGCCGCCTCCAAGGCTATGGGTTGGACTCTGCAGGCTGGAAGACGTGGCTTCGATCTGGCGGGGAGGCTGCATAGTGAGGGCGGCCCTGCTGCGGGACATCAGGGCGGCATTCCAGCCGTCGGCCGGAACTGCCGAACCTCCTTCTCGACCCCCACTTCTCTCGAGTCCTGCGCGCTCCAGGCGGGACGATCTGGCCTGTGCCATCGCTGCCGGGATGTCGGCCGGTGTCCCCGTCCCGGGCCTGATGACTGCGCTGGCCTATCTGGACAGCTATCGAGCACGAGTGGTTGCCGTCCAACCTCATCCAGGCCCAACGCGACTACTTCGGCGCGCATACCTACCGGCGCGTCGACGAGGGCGGGGTATTTCACACCGACTGGTAGGCGGGCCGAGAACGATGGCAGGTGGAGGGCTCTATGCCGGACTCGATGATCGCGCACGGTGGGGCCACGCGAGGCCGGTTCCTGGTGAATGTCTACCCCGATCCGGCTACCATGGCGCTCGTGACGGCCGGGCTCATCGTCGTGGAAGCCCGGCGGGCGGTCAGGAAGCGCGGCCGCTTTCACGCTGGCCCTCGCGGGCGGGACGACGCCTAGAGAGACGTATGCGCTTCTGGCGGGCCCTCCCTTTGCGGATCTCGTGCCCTGGGAGAACGTGGAGGTCTTCTGGACAGACGAGAGATGTGTGGGCCCGGATGATGCTGCGCAGCAACGAGCGGATGGTCCGCGACAGCCCTGCTTGATCACGTGCCTATCCCGCCCGCCCACGTTCACCCGATGAGATGCCCGACGGACGGCGTCGACTGTGGTGATCTAGATCCGGCAAGCGCCGACCGCGTCGCCTTGGCTGCTGCCGACCGCTACGACGAGCTGCTTGACGCCGCCTTTCCGGCACGCGGCGCACCCGGCGCATGTGGCGCACCCGGCGTCGACCTGGTGCTCCTCGGACTGGGTGAGAACGGGCACACCGCGTCGCTCTTCCCCGGTTCAGTTGCACTTGGCGAGAGCGAGCGAGTGGCCGCTGCGGCGCTGGTCGATGCTGCTGCCGGTCGCGGCACGACCGCAGCCGGTGAGGATCTCTGGCGCATCACGATGACGGCTTCGTTCATCAACAGGGCTGCCTCGGTGGTCTTTCTTGTCAGCGGCGCTGCCAAGGCGGAGATCGTCAAGGAAGTCCTTGAGGGACCGCTCGCTGCCACCCGCCTGCCGGCGCAACTGATATGGCCGCAAGGCGGGACTCTGCGCTGGCATCTAGATGACGACGCGGCCGCGCTACTTCACCAGGAAACGGAGGCGAGTTGAGCAAGGCACCTCTCTCAGACGCGTTTGTCTTCTTTGGCGCCACCGGCGATCTTGTGTTCAAAGAGATTTTTCCGGCGCTCCAGGGGCTCATCCGCGATGGAGGCATCGGTGTGCCGATGATCGGGGTCGCCCGCTCACCCTGGGACGTGGACAAGCTGCGGGCGCGCGCCAAGGAAAGCCTCAAGAACAAAGGGATATACGAACCCGAGGCCTTCAAGAAGCTGGCGGGTCTGTTGCACTACGTCTCCGGTGACTACGGAGCTCCCGAGACCTATGCCAGGATATGCGAGGCCCTTGGCTCGGCGCGCCGGCCGCTCTTCTACCTGGCGATCCCGCCCAGCGTCTTCCCTGTGGTCACGGCCGCTCTGGCCGCTTCGGGTTGCGCAAAGCAGGCCCGGGTGGTGGTGGAGAAGCCCTTTGGACGGGATCTTGCCTCGGCCCGGGCGCTGAATAGGACTCTTCTCGAGCACTTTCCCGAGGAGGCGATATTCCGCATCGACCACTTCCTGAGCAAGGAGCCGGTGCAGAACATCACCTACACACGCTTTGCCAACCCGTTGCTGGAGCCCATCTGGAACCGCGACCACATCCGCAGTGTGCAGATCACGCTCGCGGAGGACTTCGGCGTCAAGGAGCGGGGCGGCTACTACGAAGAGGCGGGAGCTATCCGGGACGTCGTCCAGAACCATCTGCTGCAGTTGCTGGCCATCGTGGCGATGGATCCACCGGGTGCAGGGCAGTCTCGACGCCTATCGGGACGAGAAGGCAAGAGTGCTGCAGGCCGTCCAGGCCTTGGAGCCACGACGACGTGGTGAGAGGCCAGTACCAGGGCTACCGGTCGGCGCCCCACGTCGCGCCCGGTTCGACCGTGGAGACGTATGCGGCCTTGAAGCTTTCGATCGACAACTGGCGTTGGGCCGGCGTGCCCTTCTACATCCGTGCCGGCAAGGAACTTGCCACTACCTGCACCGAGGTCTTCGTCGAGTTCCGGCGGCCTCCCCGAGAGACTTTCGGCGAGGTGGTGCCGCCCGGTTCAAGCCACGTGCGCATGAGGATAAGCCCGGATATCGCCATAGGCATAGGCATGCGCGTCAAAGCGCCGGGTGAGCACATGGTGGGCAGAGACGTGGAGCTCATGCTCACCTCGTGCCCGGCCGACGCGATGCCGCCCTACCAGCGTCTGTTCTCCGATGCCATCCAAGGCAATCCGGAGTTGTTCGCCCGGCAGGACGGGGTGGAGGAATCGTGGCGCATCGTGGACAAGGTGCTGGATGACGCCCGGTCAGGTCTACCCGTACGAGCCCGGCACCTGGGGACCCAAGGAGGCCGCGCGCCTCATCGGGAAGAGACGATCACTGGATCGATCCGGTGCCTGCGGGACGACACCATCTGCTGACCGTCGCCGAGGCTATTCCTCGACAGGGGCGTCGCCAGCGGGCTCGCTGACTCTGGGCCGCCGCTTCGCGCCAGAACGGCAGGCGCCTGCCGATGCGCCAGCCGAGCCCGACGAAGAGCCAGGCGAACACGCAGAATCCGGCGGTCGCGCCGGCGATAGCTCCGCCCGGCAGGTCGAGGGCGAAGAAGTCGCGCGTGAAGGGTATGACGAACCCCAGCGCGAGCACTACCACCATGGCGACCACCAGGCCCAGGCGCCAGCCACGCAACGGTCGCTCGATGGCCGCGATCACTCGCCAGCCGACGACGCAGAAGATCATCGTCTCCATGGTCTGGGCCTCGTCTACCGACGCCCCCATCTTTCGCAGCACTACATAGGAAAGCAGCAGAGTGATCGGCGGCCAGGAGCCCGGTGGGAAGTACGAAGCGCGCCACTCGAAAGACGAAGCCGGGGATGAAACGGCGCGGGTTGGGTGCGAGAGCCAAGAAGAAGCCGGGTATGCCGATGACCAGACCGTCGATGATGGTGAGATGGCGGGGCAGGATGGGGTAGTCGATGGCAAGTGCAGCGACGGAGATGGCCAGGAGGGCCGCCCACACGCTCTTGGTGGTGAACAAGTTCGCCACCCTCTCGATGTTGGCCGTGACCCGCCTCCCCTCGGCCACCACACCGGGCAGGGTCGAGAAGCGCGAATCGACCAGCACCAGTTGCGACACGGCCCGGGCGGCCGCGGTGCCGGTGCCCATGGCGATGCCCATGTCGGCCTTCTTGAGGGCGAGCACGTCGTTGACCCCGTCACCGGTCATGGCTACGACGTGGCCCCGGCTTTGCAGAGCCTCGACCATGGCCGCCTTCTGGTCGGGGTTCACCCGGCCGAAGACGGTGGTGGTCTCCATGATCTCCGCCAGCTCCTCGCCCTCGGGGAGCGAGCGGGCGTCGACGGCCTTCTCTGCCCCGGGGACCCCCGCCTTGGCGGCGATGGTGGCCACGGTAGCCGGATTGTCGCCGGAGATGACCTTGATCTGCACGCCCTGTTCCCGGAAGTAGGCCAGAGTCTGGGGAGCGTCGGAGCGGACCCGCTCGCTCAGTATCACCAGGCCGGCCGGCTCTAGGCCCTCGGGCAGGACCTCGCCCCGGAGCGGCGCTTCGGTGTGGGAGAGCAGCAGCACCCGCAGCCCCTCGTCGGCCAGAGTGGCGGCTTGGGCGCGAGCGTGTGCGGCTGGGACATCGGCGGGGTCTTCTGTCGCCACGATCTCCGGTGCCCCGAGTACCCAGGATCCGCGGCCGGCTATGCGCGTCGCGCTCCACTTGCGGGCCGACGAGAACGGCACCGCGTCGTCGACGGTCCACCCGGCCGGCGCCGGCAACATCTTGGCGATGGCGTCAAAGGTGGAGTTGCGGCCGGCGGCGCTCGCCGCCATGGAACCGAGGACCTCCAGCGCGAGGGTCTCGTCGACCGGGGTCGGTGTCAGCCGCGGCGCCGTCCGCTCCGCGAGACGGGGTGCCGACCGAGCGCGAGCGGTTCGAACCGCTCAAAGGCCGGATGCGGCTCGGTGATGGTGCCGGTCTTGTCGATGCAGAGCACGTCCACCCTGGCCAGGCCTTCCACCGCGGGCAACTCGCTGGTGAGGACCTTGCGCCGCGCCAGGGTCATGGCCGACACGGCGAAGGCTATGCTGGTCAGGAGCACCAGGCCCTGCGGCACCATCGCCACCAGCGCCGCCACCGTGTTGTTGACACCTTGCGCCATGTCGGCTCCCATGCGGAACTGCGCCCACACCAAGAAGGCGCCCACCGGGACGATGCCGATGCCGATCACCCGCAGGATGTCGTTGATGCCGGCCACCAGGTCGGAGCGCAGACGCACGTAGCGTTTGCCCTCGCCCGTCAAGCGCTGCGCGTACGAGTCGGCACCAACGGCGGTGGCGCGAACACCCCGCTCCCCGCCACCACGAAGCTGCCCGAAAGCAGACGGTCCCCCGGCTCCTTGATGACCGGCAGCGACTCGCCGGTGAGCAGCGATTCGTCCACTTCCAGGCTGCGAGACTCCAGGGTCTCGCCGTCGGCCACTACCTGGTCTCCGGCCGAAAGGCGGACGACGTCGTCCAGCACGACCGCGGCCACTGGAATCTCCTGGTCTCTGCCGTCTCGGATCACCTTGGCCGCAGGGGCTGTCAGCACCGCCAGCCGGTCGAGGGCCATCTTGGCCCGCATCTCCTGGACGATGCCGATACAGGCATTGATGACGATGATGCTGCCGAACAGACCGTCCTGCCACGAGCCGAACACCATCACGGCGACGAACAGGACGCTTAGAATGAGGTTGAACCAGGTGAAGACGTTGCTGCGGACGATGTCCCAGACACTGCGGCCGGCAGCCCGGGGGGCGGCATTGGTTTGGCCGGCGGCCTGCCGTTCACGGACAGCGGTGGAGGTGAGTCCCGTCAAGACCGAGCCGCTGTCTTCCGTGGTCTGCGTTGCCTCTATATTCAAGGAGTCCTCCTACTTGAGGGATATGCGGGCCCGCCGCCGAGCACACCCGCTAGAGGGTACCATCTGGCGTAGGCAGGTCCATGACGAGGAAGACCCCCACATGATCTGCGCAGACCGCACGCCGGCACGTCGTCCAGAGAGCCTCATCTGGACTCAGCACGAGCGCGGGGCCTGGGCGTATGTCGCCAACTGGGGTCTTTCTGAAGGCGCACCGACGGATGTAAACCGCCTGGCCCGGCTCAGGCGTATTAACATGTGGAGTAGCGTTCACTCAAGGGTCTGGGGGCTGGTGGACCGGCTAGCGACAGTGGGGGATAGGTTCGGGGCTCCGGACGACGAGGTTAGCGCGGCCGCGTCAGTCCGGGTAGCTGCGGGCGTCAATGCCGCGGCCGCCGCATCTGTCGATGGCGCCGCGGCTGCCCCTATCCGTCGCCTAGAGCAGATCGTGAGAGAGCAGTCGGTCCCCCTTGCGCGGGCGTTGGCACTGGTGGTGCTCGACCGGCAGGTGGCCGCCGACATCGCCCAGGAGACCTTCTTGCGGCTCTACATGCATTGGGACGAGGTTGCGAAACACCCGGACCTCACCGCGTGGCTATACCGAGTTGCTTTCAATAGGGCCAAGGACCACCGGCGGGCACTGGCTCGGGCTGCCCGCACCTTGGAGCGCCTGAAGGCCGGTGCGGCAGCCCATGCGACTCAGGTTGGGAGCGCGCCGCCGTGGGAACCCGACCCGGACTTCATAGGCGTGTTTCGAAGTCTCCCGAGGCAGCAGCGGACGGCGGTGGTGTTGCACTACGTGGGTGATCTCACGGTGTCGCAAACGGCACGAGTAATGAGGATCTCGGAGGGGGCCGCAAAGAGTCACCTCCACCGGGCGCATCAAACGCTCAGGGAACTCTTGGAGGGAATGTGATGGAAGACCATTCCACAGACGAGCATGTCACAGACGCGGACGTTCGGGCACTGTGCGGGCGGAACGCACCGCGATTCACCAGCGACGAGATATGGGAGGGTGTGCGCGCCCGGGTCGCGGGTGAGACAAAGGCATCTCGTACCCGCCATAGCGATCGGAGAAAGCTCGTCCGGGTCGTAGCGCTCGCGACGGCCGGGGTCGCCCTGGCCGGCGGGATTGTTCTCGGCGTCTACGAAGCGGTGGGGCATTTGAGCGGACCAGGAAAGATCCTCCTGATAGGCGACGACACGACCGGTCTACCGACGGCCGAGACAGGAAGGCCCCTCCTGGCTGAGCTCACAGGTGCCTTCCCAGACGACATCGCCTCAGCCGGCTCGATCATCCATTCGCGCGCCGTGATCACTCGCGCCGGGCAGCCGTTCTCGGTGGTCTTCGACCTCTGGTGGGAAGTCTCGTCTGGTCGCTACCGCCTTGAGCGAAGGTTCGGCCCCTCAGCGGTACCGGCTGAGGCGCAGGTGTTCACCGGCGGCCGGCTGATGGGGTTCGTGGCCACGGGGTTCAGCCGGCGTGCTTTCGACTGGACCATCTCGGCGTACAAGGACTTCCGCGCGGAATACCAGAGCCGAGACTGGACTGCGGAAGAGATGGGCGCGAAGTCGTTCCATGTCAACCCGAGATCGTTCGCCGTCGATCCGGTTGCGGTCGCCGAGATGGAATCGGCTCGTGTGGTTGAGGCCGCAAGGCTTGTGGCCACCGGGGCGCTACGCGAGGTGGCACGTGACGAGAGCGACGGGCGCGTCTTCATAGGGTACTGGGGTGCCGCGTCCACTCCCGAAGGGGGAACGGAGCAGACAGACTCGGCGCCTGAGCGGGAGATCCGAGTGGACGAGCGCACCGGGCTCGTGGTCGAGGAGTCGATAGTCGAGCAGGGTGAGGCGGTCTACCACGTATCTCGAGGGTACGAGACGGTCGACAGCGAAGCGTTCGAGAGCCTGATGAAGCTTGCCATCCCGTCCGACTACAGCGTCTACACCGACTCCGACATCGCTCCGGGGAGTTCGCTCGCTGAGAAGGCGATGGGGCCGGAGGCCTGCTTGACCGCGCTCTCCGACCTGAGCGGATGGCTGCCCTTCCCGCTCTACTGGTTGGGGGAGAGTTACACGGGCACCGATGGTCGGCGGTTGCTGATCGGCAATGTGGAATCCAACGCACCATACGAGTACTGGACCAGCCTCTCGCCCGCGATGGAAGACATCGGGGGCTTGGGTGGCGATCCCGCGGTTGCACCTCTCGGTTGCGGAATCGGCTACCCGCTTGAGGCTTCGGCCGAGCAGGCCTTCCTCGAGGAACCGCTCCCACAAGCTACGGAACATTTCGGTCTCAGTCTGTTGGAGCAGGGCTCGGTGCCGGTGCCCGGCCAGACAGGCGTCTACCCGTTCGTCTCCGACTTGGAGGGGCGGCAGGGGAGCCGAGATATCGAGGTGGACGGCAGGACCGACACCCTCCACGTGATGGATACCTCCGGCATGGGAGTGCGATACCTCCACTACTTGGCCCGTCGAGGGGCCGCTACCATCTTGGTAGCGTCCTTGACTACTATGCTGTCCGCGTCCCAGTCCGATCTGGCCACGCAGCGCTTGATTGCGGCGGGCGCAGCGCTGCACCCGTTTGATCGCACGGAACAGTCCGGCTCCACACCGGCAGGTGCAGCTTCGGGGCGGTGAAATCGAACTCGGGCTTCATGTAGCCCGCGATCAGAGTGAGCACCGCCGACGGCTCGTCGCCGCGGGCGGGGGGATGTTCGGCTAGAGACCCAAGCCCCTCGAGAAGCGGCGGGCCCGTTCGCTCTGGTCGCCCTCCCGGCCGGTGATGTCCAGGTGGAACCAGCGCCGGCGCTGAGCGACGGCCACCGCTTCGTCCAGCAACTGCCGCTCTATGTCCTGGCCCCTATACTCGGGCCGCACGTACATCTCGTCGATGACCCCGTATTCGCCGCCGGCGTAGAGGGCGAAGCTCTGAGTCATGGTGAGGACCCCCACCGCCACGCCGTTGGGGTCTTTGGCTAGGACGGCCAGCAGCCGACCGGGTCCTTCTCTCAGCCCTTGCTCGGTGTCCAGGTTTCTCCGGATGTCCGCATGGAGTTTCTCGCGGCTGACCCAAGGGATCTTCACTCCCTCGTCTTCCAGCTCCATGAGCAATTCCTCGATGAGCTCGAGGATGGCGTAGACCTCATGCGGCTGAGCTACTTCTATGCTGAGTTCGGTCATGGTATCTATGCTAGCACCTAGCCGGGCGACCCCGTGAGGGCACCGCCCGGCGCTGAGTGCTGAAGGAAGCGGGACCGGCTGTCGCCGGCGGGGTTAGAGGCCGGTCGGCGGTTCGACGTGGACGTCGGCCCCGTAGTCGTAGAGATCCAAGGTCGTGAGAGTGCGGAAGTCCCCGGCGTTGTTTGTCAGCCAGTCATCGGGGGCAGAGTCCTCGGGGTTCTCGAGCATTTGATCGATCGTCCAGCGGACAATTACTCCATCCGACACCCATACGTCCACAGTGAACCGCTCGTGCTCGGCTCCGGCTCTCTCGAGACCGAACCATCCCAGCACGGACTTTGGAAGCTGCGCGAGGGGGCCACTTCCGCCCATGGTGTCCACCTGGTCAAGGCGGTAGTGGGTGGCCGGCTGGTCGCGCACCTCTTCGGATGCTACCTCGACGACGCTTGCGTCCGCGAGCGCGGCTTCTAGGATAGTCCTTGAGGCCTCAGCGAAGGGAGCGAGGCGCTCTTCCTCGGGGTAGGAGAGTTCAGAGGTCGTGCCGTCAGGTTTCGTACCCCACATGTGGCCTTCCCCCATGACGAACGAGGAGTAGTCCGATGAGGAATATCCGGCTGGCGTGTCACCCTCTATCACCTGTATGTAGTCCCCGTCCACTGCCAACGTGGTGGTCCACTCACTGGTGCTGAGTTCGCCACTCTGGATGCACGAGTAGTCTCGCTCGACTCTCGTGCCCCTCAGGGTGGTCGCGTTACCGAGATTCGTGGCGGCCTCGGCGAGCGCCGCCTGTGGGGTTAGGGAGTGTTGGGGTTGGGCGAGGACGATGGCGACGGCCACCGCGGCTACTACTACCACGGCAGCGGCGGCGACCAAGAGGCGCTGCCTGAATCGGAGCCGGGCGGGTGGACGATGGGCAGGGGCGGTCGAACCGGGGTCTTGGGCAGTGCTCATGGCGGCCTCCAATATCGAGTGATAGCGGCGCGACCCCTTAGCCGGTTCCGGATCGGTCCTGGTAGGGTCGATCTCGGAGAGGCACTCTAGAAGATTGTCACTACGATCGCTCATGACATTGCTCCCGTGCTCCAAGGGGTTCTACCGCTACATGTCCTTTTGCGGCCGGTTCTTTCCACCCCAACTCCGCGGCCAGCCGGCGCCGCGCTTTGTAGAGACGCAGTGAAACGGCATTGGGAGTGCAGTGAAGCAGGATGGCAATATCGCTTACCGGCAGATCGTCCCAGGCTCGCATCATGAGGAGTTCGCGATCTTCCTCTGACAGAGCGGCCAGAGCGTCGCGCAGGCGACCGTCGGCTTCCGGTACCCCGCCGTCCGCCGGACCCACACCGGGTTCTCGGGCCATTTGAGCCCAGAGGCGAGCCTGCCGGCCCACGGTGCGCCGATGGTTGGCGAGCACTCGGCGGGCTACGCCGAATAGCCAGAGCCGGGCTTGGTCGGTAGGGAGATCTTCCCGCCGGCGCCAGGCAATGGCGAATACCTCGGCGGAGATATCGTCGGCGTCGGCGCTGCATGCGCAGCGCCGACGCGCAAAACACCAGACATCGCGGAAGTGGGCGTCGAAAACAGCCCGGAACTCCCGCTCCCCCGTCGAAGCCTCCCGCGTGATCGATGATCGGGCCATAGCCATATTATGTCCGGCTTGGCCCGAATCTTTCCGGCGCGTATGGCCGGGAGCGACTGCTACCTGCTGCGCCTGCGCGCGCTGCCGTTGTAGACCAAGCGGGGTTTGAGCTTGGTGGCAGTGCGGTCCGGGCTGGGGATGAGCCGCTGCATGTAGGCGAAGCCCTCCAGGTCACGGCAGGGAAGGGTCTGCCCAAGCATGACCTCGATCTCCCGCAACTCGCCGGCCTGCTCAGCCGCCAGGAAGCTGATGGCGTGGCCGGAAGCGCCCGCGCGGGCGGTGCGGCCAATGCGGTGAACGTAGTCCTCGGCCTGCGAGGGCAGGTCGTAATTGATGACGTGAGAGATGCTGTCGACGTCGATGCCGCGCGACACGATGTCGGTGGCTACCAGCACGCGGTAGGTGCCGTTCTTGAAGCCGTCGAGAGCGTGCTGACGCTGCGACTGGCTGCGGTTTGAGTGGATGGCGGTGCCTTTGATGCGGTTGCGCTCCAGATGGTGGCAGACTCGGTCGGCCCTATGTTTGGTGCGGGTGAAGACGAGCACTCGGTCGAGCTTCTCCTCTTCGAGCAGGCGGACGAGCAGGTCGGTCTTCTGGGTCTCGGCCACTGGGTAGATGGTCTGAGTGATGGACTCGATCGGAGTGGCGCTGGGGGCCACCTCCACCTTGACGGGATCGGTCAGCGTCGGTCCGGCGACACGCAGGACGTCCCTGGACAGCGTCGCCGAGAAGAGCATGTTCTGGCGCTTGGTAGGCAGCAGTGCAAGGATCCGGCGCACATCGGGCCAAAAACCCATGTCGAGCATGCGGTCGGCCTCGTCCAGCACCAGTATGCCCACGTGGGAGAGGTCGATGTTCCCGCGCTGTTGCAGGTCGAGCAGGCGACCGGGAGTCGCCACCAGAAGGTCGACCCCTCTGCGCAGTTTTCTAAGCTGGGGTTCGTAGCCCACGCCTCCGTACACGGCCGCGATGCGCTGGCCGGTGTACTTAGAGCAGTCGCGTGCCACTTCTTCGATCTGGCCGGCGAGCTCTCGTGTGGGGGTGACCACCAGGGTACCGATGTACCGGGAGGCACGGGGGTCGGTGCGGGCACCCATGACCTGCAAGGCAGGTAGGATGAAGGCGGCAGTCTTGCCGGTGCCGGTTTGGGCGCATCCCAAGAGATCGCGCCCGGCGAGCGCAAAGGGGATGGACTGTGCTTGGATGGGGGTGGGTTCTGTGTAGCCGAGGCTTTCGACAGCCTTCAGTAGGCCTGGTGTCAGGCCGAGTTCGGCAAACGTCATATGTTAATAGCTCCTTGCCGTGCGTCTCAAAAGATGCACTGCGGTCATAGACGCAGTTGATCCATTTGAGCGTTCGACAAAAGAGCGCGGGACAACAACGTCTGTAATATTGTTCGCTGAGTATACAGCATGTATGCAGCCGCGGCGAATAGGCGCCGGCAAGAGACATGCAGCCCCAGCGGAAGGACACTAGCATCTGCCGGGGAAAGAGCATAGGCTAAGCATACGCGTGCACCGGCGTCAGCCGGTCACTTCCGGACGGAGGGGAACATCATGAGGGTACCATCAAGACATGGGTACTCGGGAGCGATAGCAGCCATACTCATCTTGGTGGTGGCCGTGGTGGCCGTGGTGGCCGTGGTGGCCGTGGTGGCCGTGGTGGGTGCGGCCTGCGACGATTTGGGCGGCCCCGATAGCACGAGCACTGCACCGACCACCAGCGCGCTCACCACCAGCGATGCGTTTGAGACCACAACCTCCGTGGGCCCGCCCACGACTATGGGTGTTTCCACAACCGCGACGTCGCCCGGCGACACAACCACCACGGAGCCTCTCCCCAGCTCCGAGGAGATCCTGCACACCGGGAATATCGCCGCTACATGCCGCATGGTCGCGGCGGTCGAATACGGCGTACGTAGCATCAGCGTCGACTACATCGACTTTCTCACCGGCGACGCGGCTAGGGACGCGGCTATCGCCGCCGGCGAGTTGGGCCCCGGCGAGGATCTGCCCAACGACTACTACATCAGTAACAGCAATCCGAAGATCCGGGACTTCGAGGTCTCCGACTCGGTGGTCATAACTACCACAAGCCGCGGCGGTGGCCCGGACGAGCCCGCCACCTGGGCTGAGTTCATGACTTGGTTCAGTCCCTCGCCGCCGCAGGGCACGGCGCACCTTCGCGATATGCCCTGGGTGATAGAGCGCGAGGCCGGCACTGATCTGGTAGTGAGGATCGACGAGAAGTACATCCCTTAGATAGCGATTGGGCCGACGATGCGAGCAGATCATCCGAGACTGGAGGTATCAGCATGAAAACGACACTGCATCGCAGGTATTGGAGCTTGGTGGCGGCCGTATCCACTTTGTTGGTCATCGGAACGGCTGTGAGCTGCTCGGACCTCCCCGGCACCGAAACCACCGCGGGGGGGGACACAACCATTGTCGGTGACACCACCACCCTGGGGGTGGGCGACACGACCACGGAAGCCGTGACCACGACCACACTCGTCCCCTCCACCACCCTTGCTCCTACTACCACCTTGCTTCCCGCTACGACCACGACCACCGAACATCTTTCCACCTCTGAAGAGAGGCTGCCGAGCGGCCACATCAAGGCCTTGGGCTTCATAAAGGATGTGTGGGTGGACGCCAGCGGGCGGCACTTGAAGATCGACTACGTGGACATCATCTCAGGCGAGGCAGCGGCGACCGCCGCGGCGATCGAGGATGGCGTCATCTTGCCGGGAGAGACCTGGGACGCGGAATTCTACGTCAACAACGACAACCCGTTTATCCGCCCGTTCAGCATCTCCAATTCGGTCGAGATATACACTCAGTTCCGGGACCACATGGTGAACCTGGACGGAGAACCTTGCACTTGGAACGATTTCCTGAGCTTCTGGGCGCCTGGGCCCCTGTTAGAGGGTGACTCCCATCTGCCCGACTCGCTGTGGTGGATCGAGCGCGATGGTAATACCGTCGTCTGGACTATGCAGATGTTCACGCCGTAGGCCTGCCGGGTCGCGCCGGGCGGGTGTCGCGAGCCAGGGCCCCCGCTGCCTGCCTGCGTCGCCCGGGCGGCCTTGTTGTTGGCTAGCTCCGGTTAGCCCTCTTGCGGTCCACAGCAGCCAATATGGCTTTGCGGACCCGCACCGTCTTGGGGGTGATTTCCACCAGTTCGTCGTCGGCGATCCACTCCAGGGCCTGGTCGAGGGTCATCTCTCGTGGCACCTTGAGGCCTACGTCGATCTCCTTGTTCTCGGAGCGGTAGTTACCCAGCTTCTTGGTCTTGGTGGGGTTGCAGTCCATGTCGCCCGAGCGGGAGTGCTCGCCGATGATCATGCCGGCGTAGACTGGTTCCATGGGCGAGATGAACAGGGTGCCTCGGGCCTGGAGATTCTCCAGCGAGTACCCGGTGGCGGGCCCCTCTTCCATGCTGACCAACGAGCCTCGCTCGCGATGCGCGACATCGCCGCGCCACGGCTCATATCCAACAAAACGTGAGGCCATGATGCCGAGCCCGCGGGTGTCGGTGAGGAAGTCGCCCCGGTAGCCGATTAGTCCCCGGGTGGGGATGTTCAACTCCAACCGTACGATCCCGGTGCCCGTGTTGTGCATGCCCACCAGGTCGCCTTTTCTCTGGGCCAGCTTCTCGATGACGATGCCTTGGTACTCATCGGGGACGTCGATGGTGAGTTGTTCCATGGGCTCTAGCACGTGGCCCTTGGCATCGGTGTGGGTGATCACCTCAGGTCTGGAGACGCAGAGTTCTACACCCTCGCGGCGCATCTCCTCGATGAGGATGCCCAGGTGCAGCTCACCCCGGCCGGAGACCTTTACCCCGTCGGGACGCCCCAGGTCTTCCACCCGCAGAGACACGTTCACTCGCAGTTCGCGGTCGAGCCTGTCCTTGATCTGCCGGAGGGTGATGGCTGTGCCATCCCGGCCGGAGAAGGGACCGTTGTTTGTCAGGAAGAACATGGAGACGGTGGGCTCCTCGATCTCCAGAGGTGGGAGCGCCGGATCGGCCATGTCTGGCTCGGAAAGCGTGTCGCCGATGGTGACGTCGGTCGGGCAGTTCATCCACACGATGTCGCCGGCATGGATGTCGTCAACCTCCTGGCGTTCGAGGCCGCGGGTGACCCATAGGTGGGCGCTACGCGTGTTCTCGGTGCCGGTGACCTCCCAGTCGGAGTCGGTGCGCTCCTGGCCGGTCCACTGGGTGGAGGTGCGGACGAGTTCGTCGCCTCGCTTGTGTGTGCCCTCGAGCACCCGGCCGCAGCCGATGCGACCCAGGTAGTCGCTCCAAGCCAGGGTGGAGATCTGCATGCGGAAGGGGGCTTCCATCTTCGCCTTAGGCGGAGGGACCTCATTCACAATGGTCTCGAAAAGGGCGTTCATGCCCTTGTGCGGGTCCTTGTCGGGATCGCGGACGATCCAGCCTTCCAGAGCCGAGCCGTAGACCACTGAGAAATCCGCCTGATGATCGGTGGCCCCCAGCTCGAAGAAGAGGTCAAAGGTCTTGTCCAGCGCGCCGTGTGGATCGGACTGGGGCCGGTCGACCTTGTTGACCACCACGATGGGGCGGAGCCCCAGGCGCAGGGCTCGCATGAGCACGTAGCGGGTCTGGGGCATGGGGCCTTCATTGGCGTCGACCAACAGGAGCACGGAGTCGACCATGGAGAGCACTCGCTCCACCTCTCCGGAGAAGTCGGCGTGCCCAGGAGTGTCGACGATGTTGATGAGGTATCCGTCCCATTCCACCGTGCAGTGCTTGGAGCGGATGGTGATGCCCCGCTCTCGCTCCAAGTCGTTGTTGTCCATCACGCGCTCTTCCATACGCTGGTTGTCGCGGAAGACGTGGGCCTCGCGGAAGATGGCGTCGATCAATGTAGTCTTGCCGTGATCGATATGGGCGATGATGGCAACGTTACGGATACGCTGCGAAGGATCGGTACTTTCTGCAGGCGGCATGAAGCCTCGGGCTCCTCACTGGGTACTGGCGGACACTCTACTTCGACCCCGCTTGCGAGCGGGACAGGAGATTATACAGTCTCAAGCGTCACATGCACCGAGGCACCTTGCGGTGTCTTCAAGAAGGCGACTTCTGGCTCCGGTCTTTCGAGGTGAGGTAGGAGTCCAGTATCGTGAGATTGGCGTCAAAATCGTCTCGTCCCAACCCCATGCGGAAGTGGCCGTCGCCGTAGCCATAGACGGTGGAGGGCAGAAGCAACGCCCCTGTATCGCAAAGCACCTGGGCGCAGAAGGACTCGGCTCCGCCGGCAAACGTGGCTGCGGCGGCCCTTTCGGCCTCGGTGGAGGCGCCGCCCGCGCCCGCGCCGCCTGAGTCCAGCCCCAGGCGGGGGAAGCAGACAGTCCCGGCCTGCGGCGGGATCCAGGCGAATGTTCCCGGGTGCCGCGCGAAGAACGCGGCCGCGGTCTCCCGGTTGTGTAACACTCGCTCGCGGTTGGTGGCGACGATCGTGTCGCGCGACCGCAGAGCCATCAGAGCCAGGAGTTCGCTCGGCGCGCTCGAGCAGATGGTGGTGTAGTCCTTGAGCGCCTTCATCCGCTCCAGCAGGGCGGCGTCATGCGTGGCTACCCAGCCTATCCGCAGGCCGGCCAACCCGAACGCCTTGGACATGCCCGACAGCGACAGCGCCCGCTCGTATCGGTCGACCGCAGCCGGGAGGCGTACGTCATCGCGCGGTTCGAGCAGCCGGTACATCTCGTCGGAGAACACCCAGGCGCCGACGTCGTCGGCCGCGGCGACCATGCGTGCGTAGTCCGCTTGCGGTGGCAGGGCTCCGGTGGGGTTGTGGGGGAAGTTCCACACCACGAGCTTGGTGTCGGGACGAATCAGCGCCTCCAGATCGTCCGGGTCGAAGCGCCAGGTCTCGCTCTCGGAGGGCTGCCAGAGGCTGACCTCGCAACCTATGCTGCGGGCCAAATCGTACAGCGATTGGTATCCCGGGAAGGTGCAGACCACGTGGTCACCTGGCTGGAGCAGGGCATTCATCGTGAGGAAGATAAGCTCCTCAGGAGCGGCCACCAGCACCTCGTCGGGCTCTGCCGACTCGTAGAGCGCGGCGATCTCGACCCGCAGATCGGGAAGGCCCTGCGAATCGGTGTAGCCCAGATGGAGTCCCGACCACAGTGTGTGGAGCTCCTGGTCGGCTCCGTCCACCAGGTCGGCCATGGCCATGCCCTGGCAGTCGGAGGCGGAGAGCAGGTGGCGGGCACTAAACTCGTGGCGGGCGAAGAAGCGCTCAAGGGCGAAAGGCTCAGGGAACATTGGAGCTGTTCCCTAGGTGCCGGCGGTAGGCGGCGGGGATTGCGGGTCGGCGGCGGCCCCGGGCTCTTTGCGCGGTCCCACCAGCGAGGCGGCTACGCCGAACACGCAGAGCACTGCGAAGATGGCAAAACTGATGCGGACGCTGGTGAGCAGTTGTGGCTTATCGTTTATGGGGTCGATCTCGTGCCGCCCGACCACGATGGCCAGCACCATGGTGGCCAGACCGATGCTGATGTTCTGGCCCACCAAGCGCATGGTTGCCAAAGTGGCCGACGCTGTGCCTATCTGCCTCTTCTGCACACTCCCCATGACGGTGTGTGCGATCGGCGAGGCGAAGAGGGCGAAGCCAACTCCCAGCACGCAGAGAGTAAGGATGATGTACCAGTAAGGGGTGGTCTGGGTGAGGAACACGAAGCCCAAGAGCCCGACGACGGTTATGCCCATGCCTGCGGTCGCCAGCAGCCGCGGATTGGTGCGGTCTGCAAGCCGGCCCGCCGCCAGCGAGAGAAAGGCCTGCAGCAGCACCCCGGTGGCCAGGATATAGCCGGCCTGTTGAGGGTCAAGGTCTCGGTTGTATTGCAGGTAGAGGCTCATGAGGAAAGTCATGGCAGCCGTGGCGGAGTAGTTGACGAAGGAGGCGGCGTTGGAGAACGCGAAGACCCGGTTGTGTCGCAGCAGATCGACGCTGAGCAAGGGGTCGGCCGCCCGCGTCTCAAACCAGAAGAATAGGACGAACCCCAAAATCCCGGCAGCGACCATGAGCACCCCGAGCAGACCGGGTAGATACGAGAAGCCCAGCAGTAGGACCGGTAGGGCTGTCGCCCAGGCTACCGAGCCCTTCACATCGAAACGTGCAGTCTTTGGTTCCCGCCATTCGACTCCGCGGAGTTTCCAGAACGCTAGAACGGTTATCAGAAGGCTGAGCGCTCCGATGAAGAGGAAAAGGGCTCGCCACCCCCCGTTCTGAGTGATGATACCGCCGAGCACGGGGCCGAGGGTCATCCCCAGGTACACGCCGCCCGTGAGCACGCCCAGGGCTTTGCCGCGGCTCTCGGGCGGGATGGCAAGGGTCACGATGGCGAAGTTGGTCGCGAACAACAGCGACGCAAACAGGCCGTGGATGACGCGGATGATGAGCAGCAAGGTGACAGAGGGCGCGGCGGCGGAGGCAAAGGACGCCACCGTGAATCCGACCAGACCGATGAGGTATACGCGGTTGCGTCCGTGCAGATCGGCGATCCGCCCGACCGGCATCAGGAAGGCACCCGCGGCGAGGGCGTAGAAGAGGGGGAGCCAGCCCAGTGTCACAGCGGACATATGGAACTCGTCCTCGATGCGCGGCAGTGCCACGTTGATCGAAGACCCCATGAAGGTGGCGACAAACCCAGCCATCGTCATGAGCGCGAGTACCCAGTTCTGTCGAGAGCGCTCCATCACGCTATAGCGTATCAGTCTCGGGCCGTCGCCGCGTCTGGCCGCGTTGCGGTCCTGTATACTCCGAGCATTCCTTGACCAAAAACGTGGGAGATCTGATGAGGGCGAATCTAGTCAGCCCCTCGTCGGCGCATCTGTCGTACGCCATTCGCGACATCGTCAAGTTCGGCGAACAAGTGCGCCGCCACGGGGTTGAGATAACCTGGGAGAATATAGGCGATCCCATCGCCAAGGGCGAGAAGGTCGCCCCCTGGATCCGCCAGATACTCCACGAAGTGGTGGATATCGACGACTCCTGGGGCTATTGTCCCACCGAGGGCTTCATGGTGGCGCGGGAGGCCTTGGCTGAGCACGTGAACGCGCGGGCCGGCGCTCGGGTCACGGCCGAAGACATCATCTTCTTCAACGGTGTGGCCGACGCGGTGGCCAAGGTGTACGGCTTCTTGAGTCCGCACGCCCGGGTCATCGGGCCGTCTCCTGCCTACAGCACTCATTCATCGGCCGAATCGGCGCATTGTGCGTTGCCCCATCTCACGTATGACCTCGATCCGGACAACGGCTGGCTGCCCGACCTCGTCGACCTGCGGCGCAAGGTCGAGAAGAATCCGTCTATCGCCGGGATCCTCCTTATCAATCCCAACAACCCCACGGGCGCGGTCTATCCCGTGGATGTGTTGGAGCGGATAGTGGCCATCGCCCGGGAGTTCGGTCTGTTCATAGTGGCCGACGAGATCTACATCCACATGGTTTTTCCCGGCGTGGAGACCGTCCACCTGTCGGAGGTCACCCCCGACGTGCCGGCCCTTGTAATGCGCGGCATCTCCAAGGAACTGCCTTGGCCGGGGTCGCGCTGCGGATGGATCGAGGTGCTCAACCGGTCGCGTGACCAAAACTTCTCGGCCTACGTCGATTCGCTTGTGGCCGCCAAGCGGCTGGAGGTCTGCTCCACCAGCGGACCGCAACTCGCCGTGCCGCGGGTGTTCGGAGACGCCCGGTACCCGGGCCACCTGGTGGCGCGGGCGACGATGTACGCTGAGCGGGCCCGGGAGGCTCAGGATGCGTTGGGGAACATCCCCGGGCTCAAGGTCAATCCGGCCCAGGGCGCCTTCTACATGACGGCCCTCTTCGAACATGGCGCCCTCGATGGTGACAACCGGCTGCCCATCGCCGACAACACTCTGCGCGAGGTGGTCGACCGGCAGTGCAAGGGCGCCGCTCCCGACTGGCGTTTCGTCTATCATCTGCTGGCTTCCACCGGCATTTGCGTGGTGCCGCTTACCGGCTTCTACACGCCACACCCCGGCTTCAGGTTCACGCTCTTGGAGACCGACGACGTGAAGCGCACGTGGATCTTCCGGACACTGGGCGCCGCTGTGGCCGAGTATCTGGAGAGCGGTCGGAGCTGAGTCTACGCGTGCGCCACCGGCGAGTCACCGGCGCGGCCGCCGGTTGCTAAGCTATGGCCATGGATGTCTTTTCGCCTCCCCCACCCGTCTGTTCAAGTCGACTTGGGCGGGCGTGCTATCTGGTGGCCGGCTCCGTTGCCCTGGGCGTCGGCGTGGTGGGCGTGGTGGTGCCCGTGCTTCCCACCACCCCGCTGCTCATCGTTACCGCGTTCTGCTACGCGCGGGGTTCCAGTCGGGGCTACCGTTGGTTGGTGACCAACCGTCTATTTGGGCGATACCTTAACGACTATCTCTGCGGAAGGGGTGTCGCCCTGAAGGTGAAAGTGGGGGCCCTTGTCCTGCTTTGGGGGGTCATCGCCGTGACGGCAGTCTTCTTCACCGACCGACTTTGGTTGCGGGTGCTGCTGCCCGCGATCGCCGTGGCGGTGACGGTACACGTGCTCATGCTCAAGACCCGGAGACGCGACGTCAAAGAGTGAAGCGCCACCTGCAATCGTGGCCCGTGGGCCGCTCGCCGGGCGGGGCAAAGTCGCAGTGCACCTGGATGGCGGGGTCCACCTGGCCGGTTATGCTCAAGAACTCACGGCGATGCATCTCTTTGCACTCGTACTCGGGTAGGTCGCGCTTGCGGCGGGCTTCCTGAGTGGCGCAACAGGGAACCGTCAGCACTATCTCATCGGGGGATTCTTCGATGTGGTACTCAAGGAGCAAGGTCCAGGGATAGAGACGCAAGACTTTGAGAAAACCCTCCAAGCCTTTCTCGGTGATCTGGAAACGGCTGATCAGATCGCGGGCGGCCAGACCGGAGACCCGGGACCAGACCCGCTCGTTGAGTCGCTCGGCTTCGGCGAGGCTGTGATCCTCGGTCGCGTAGATGAACCAGAAGCTGTCGACCACCCGGTAGTGCCAGAGCAGGAAGGCAAGGTAGCCGCGCAGTTCGTCGGCTTCCATGGTGTCGAAGTGAGACAGGTCCATATGGTTGAGCATAGCGGATTGTCAGGTATGCTGGCAGGCATGAGAGAGAACATCCGCGCCGCGCGTTGGCTGGGAGTGCTCGTCAGCGCCGCTACATACGTGGTTGCGTTGGCCGTTGCCGTTCTGGTGGTTCGTGTGGCCGGCCTTGGACATCCCCTGGCCGCTCTGGCCCTAGGGACCTTGGTGGCGACCGTGGTGGTGTTTCTCGTCTCGGTGGCCGTGAACAACTCGAGCATCTATGACCCCTACTGGAGTGTTCAGCCGCTCGCCTTTGCCGGGTACTACCTGTGGACCGGGTGGGGCGACGGGGCCGGTGTCGATGCGCGGCAGGTCATCGTCGTGTGCCTGGTGTCGCTGTACGCTCTGCGGCTGACGAGCAACTTCTATCGGGATTGGCCGGGGCTGGGCAAAGAGGACTTCCGCTACCGGTCGTTTCGGGCGCGCTTCGGCCGGTTCTATTGGCCGGTGAGCTTCGCCGGGATCCATCTCTTCCCCACCGTGATGGTGTACGTGGGCTGTCTGCCGCTGTACGCGGTCTTCGGGCCACAGGCGAACGTCCTGGGCCTGCTGGACTGGGCCGGCGTGGCGGTGTTGCTGGGAGCGATCGTTCTGGCCTTTGTCGCCGACGAGCAGATGCGGGCATTCCGCGGCCGGGCGGAGAACCAGGGGCGGATCATGCGGAGTGGGCTCTGGGCGCGCAATAGGCACCCCAACTACCTGGGGGAGATATCTACGTGGTGGGGCCTCTGGCTGTTCGCTCTCGCGGCAGGCGGCCGGTGGTGGTGGACGATAGCCGGAGCCGCGGCGATGACGGTGATGTTCGTCTTTGCGAGCGTGCCGATGATGGAGCGGCGGTTGCTGGCCACCCGCGTGGGCTACGCCGAATACCAGGAGCAAACAGCGATGCTGGTGCCGCGGCTCTTCCGCCGGGCTACCGGGGCTGAGCGCAGCGACCCGCTGACTTAGCCGGTCCGCGGGTCGCTGGACCGCCCCGGAAAATCTATAGGCGCATCGAGCCTTCGGACCTGTCTACTTCACTTGCCAGTGGTTCTCGCCCACTTCCAAAGCGGTGGCCTCGAGCGACCGGTTGATGTCGAGTATGAAACCCACGAGCGAGGCGATGATGCAGAGCAGGCTGAGAATGAAGAAGCTTGCCGATAGCCAGGGAAGGTCGGCGTTGAACAATGAGGCGATGAAGAGCGAGATCACCAGGCAGGCGGCAAAGAGAACGCAGAAGCCCGCCAGAGCGATCGAGCGCCGCACCATGCACGCCCGCTGAGCGAGAATGGCGAGCTGAGCGTGCAAGAGCTCCGAATCCTCTTTGCTGTCTTTGAGTCGCAAGGCCAGCGAGCGAGCGCGGTCGACTATGCGGCCAAGCCTGTTGGTCATGGTGAGCAGGAGCAGACCTACTCCTGATATCAGCACCACCGGGCTGACCGCGGTCTGTAGCGCAGATGTACCTACCCCAGCCATTGGGGTTCCTCCTTGTTGGTTGAAACAATCACTTTGAACCGATTTTAGCAGCCGGTGCGGCGCCGGCTTTCTACGCCCTCTCCACCCTGGCCCGGGCGTGGATGACGAGGGCGAGAAGGGCGCACAGCAGGGCCGGGAGTGCCGTGGCGGCCAGTCCGATTCTAAACCCTGCGGCACCGGCGAGGGGGCCAAGGAGGTAGGGCAGTGTCGCGCCGCCGACGGCCCCGCTGAGCACGAAGAACGACGAGGCCACGCCGGACTGCCATCCGGGGAATCGGCCCACGTAGCTGCCGATGAGGCCATAGGATGCCGATGCGCCGAGGCCGGCTCCCACCGCGAGCGCCAGCGACGCCGCCGATGAGGGGGCCAAGGCTACCCCGATGGCGAAGACCGCCATGACGGAGCAACAGGCCAGCAGCAGTCGCGCCGGTGCGAATCGTCGGGTGAGGGGCATCGTCAGCAGCCTGCCCACGGCCAGACCCACCCAAAAGAGGGTCACGGTGAGACTTGCCCGGGAGTCGCTCACCGCGAAGATCTCCAGCTGGAATTTGGGCAACCATACGTTCAGCATGGACTCCGCTCCCGTGTACATGAAGCCGGCGCCCGCTATGGCTAACAAGAGTCGGCGGTCGAGCGCGACCACCTGCTTGAGGTGTGCGAAACGCAGGTTCTGACGTCCTGGAGCGTCGAGCATGGGCATGAAGACGAACGCAACCGCCAGCGCCAGGCAGAGCCCTGCCTCGACAACGAGTATCGCGCGCCACGTCGCTCCGCCGTCCATCGCCAGGCCGAGGGCCAAGGGGGTCACGATCATGCCCAGGGCGAAGAACAGGATCATGGCGAGGGCCGATGCCGCCAAGTTCTTCTTGATGTGGGCCGAGAGCCAGATCCAGCCACCGTTGTTGAGCATTGCCGCGCCCAGCCCGACGACAAGGTAGAACAGGGACAGCGTCCACATATCCCGCGAAGCCAGTCCCGCGGCCAAGAGCCCTACCCCCTGCAGAGTGACGCCTCCGATGAGTGTCCACTTCATGGGCACCCCAGCCATGCGGGTGTTCAAGATGACTATGCCGAGGACTATTCCCAGGAAGTACCCGGCGTTTATTACTCCACCCCGGCTCAGAGGGAGGTGCAGCTCGGTCATCATGGGGTCGAGGAGGGGACCCAGCGAGGCCATAGCCATAGCGGTGATCAGCTGGCCCGGATAGATGGGGAGGCGAAGCCGGAGGCTGGGATCGGCAGTGGTTTGGCTGGACGTCATAGTTCATTTACCATGCCACGAACAGGCGGGAAATACCACCGTGCGCGTACGGTTCACACCGCCCGGTCGGTGGAGGCTGCTGATGAGATAATGGTCCCAATGGGAGAGATCATCGACATTGCGATTGTGGGCGGCGGACCGGCTGGGCTCACGGCTGCGCTCTATGGCGCGCGGGCTCGGGCGAAGACGGTGGTCTTCGAGACGGGCCTGCCCGGAGGGCAGATCGTCTCGGCGTCTTGGGTGGAGAACTACCCGGGTTTCCCCACCGGCATCGGCGGTCAGGAGCTGGCCGACCTGATGGTCCAGCAGGCTCAGAACGCAGGCGCCGAGTTCCGGAACATATCGCCGGTCGAGGCTATCCGCGCAAACGGTTGTGACTACGTACTCGCCGTGGGCAAAGAGGAAGTGGCTGCTCGGGCGGTGATCCTGGCCACGGGAGCCATTCCCCGCAAGTTGGGCATTCCCGGAGAGCCTGAGTTCACCGGCCGGGGTGTGTCCTGGTGCGCTACCTGCGATGGGCCGCTGTATCGGGACAAGGTGGTCGCGGTGATAGGCGGGGGAGACTCGGCCACTCAGGAAGCTCTCTACCTGGCCAAGATCGTCAAGGAAGTCCACCTGGTACATCGCCGCGAGGAGCTGCGGGCCACTCAGTGCCTCCAGGACCAGTGTTTCCTCAACTCCCAGATCACCATGCACCTTTCGTACGTGCCGGAGGAGATCGTGGGCGAAGGGGGCAGGGTATCGGGCCTGAAGCTGCGCTCCAAGGAAGACGGCAGCGAGAAGATCCTTGCCGTGGACGGGGTGTTCGAGTTTGTGGGCATCGACGCCCAGAGCCGGTTGGTGACCACCCTGTGCGACCTGGACGAGCAGCGCTTTGTCATTGTCGATCGCAATGGTCTGACCTCGCGCGCCGGCTTGTACGCGGCGGGCGACGTGGCCAACTACGAACTCAAACAGGTTGTGACTGCCTGCGCCCGGGGGGCGCTGGCTGTGTATCACGCTCTTAACTACCTGGAGACCAGGGTCTGTACGATCTGACTGGAGCGGTTCTGTCAGCCTCGGATCCGGAGCGCGCCTGGGACTACCTCCACAGAGAGCGGTAGCGAACCCAGGGGATCCCCGTCTACATCCAGCAGGTAGCGGCGCTCCGCATCCTCGTCGGCAAGCGACAGCTCAAGGCGATGGCAGGGGAAGTGATGCACGGTGCGCTCCTGCAGATGACGGCCCGAATAAATCTTGCGGATCTTGGCTGCCAAGTAGAATCCGTTGCGTTCGGTAACGGTGATGACGTCGAGTGTTCCGTCGTCGGGCGACGCCATCGGGGCGATGTCCATTCCGCCCCCAAACCACCGGCCGTTGCATATGGCCACCAGATAAGCCGGTATCACCTGCTCGCGCGTTTCCCCCTGCCATGTGATGCGCGCGATGAGAGGCCTCTCTCTGCCCACCAGCAGCGAACGTAAGGAAGCCAGGTAGTAGGCGGCGCGACCTCCCAAAAAGGCTGGGGCGGCGTCGACGTAGTGATCGACCAAACCTCCCAGTCCGGCGGAGATGACGTTGACGAAATGGCGTTGCGTCAGCTTGCCGTTTGGGCCTGCGAACGACGCTCGGCACACGTCGACGGTCCGCTCTCGTCCAGAGGCAAGAGCGGCGATACAGGCCTCCGCGCCAGGGCCGATGCCGAGACTGCGCCGGAAGTCTCCGCCTGTGCCCATGTTGATGAGTCCGACCGCCGGAGCAGGTTCACCAGTCTTTGGGACTGCTAGGACCCCGTCGACCACCTCGCTGAAAGTGCCGTCGCCTCCCACGGCCACAATGAGCGGGTGGCCTTGGAGGGCGCCCTCCAAGGCGAGCCGGCGCGCGTCGCCGCGCTGGGTGGTCTGACGAACGACTATCTCGCCCAAGCACCGCTCGGCTGAGGAGAGCGTGCGCGACAGGACACGGGCCCTGTCGCGCACGCCGCAGGCCGGGTTCACTACGAGCAGGGGTGGAACCAAGAGTGGAACCAAGGCCTAGGCCGGCTTGAGATCCGCATGCATCGCGTACATCCACTCCAGGAACACTTCGCCGATGTCGGGCTTCTCCACTGAGTTGCCGGCTACCAGCGGGACGGAGCCGAGAAAGGTACCGTCGAGAGTGAAGTCCAGCACCCCGAGCGAGTCTCCCACGTGTACCGGCATAGACACGCCACCAAGCAGGCGAGCCTGGGCTGTGACCACCTCTGTCGCGCCGAGGCGCGTGGTGAAGGCCTGTTGGCTCACCAGGCGGACCTTGCGGCCCGTGGGATCGGGCACGTCGAATTGAGCAACCAGTTCGCCGCTATCGACCAAGACCGTGGGAGGGAACTGGCTCATGCCGTAGTTGAGGAGGGCCTTGGTCTCCTTCCAGCGGGTGTCGTCGTCGGTCGCTCCCAGCAAGACGGCGATCAAGGACACACCATCGCGGGAGCCGGAGACCACCATGCAGTATCCGGCGTAGGGGGTGGATCCGGTCTTGACGCCGTTCACCCACGGGTACTCTTTCAAGAGGACGTTGCCATTCTTGTACTTGCGCACACCCTGATCCACGCCGGGGTAGGGCAATTCGTATTCGGGAGTGCTCACTATTCGCCGGAAAGTGGGGTCCCGCATGGCGTACTGGGCCATGACCGCCAGGTCTCTGGCCGAGGAGTAGTGGTTCTCGAGATGCAGTCCGTTGGGATTGGCGAAGTGGGTGTTGGTGAGACCCATCTCCTCGGCCTTCTCGTTCATCCTCTGGACGAAGGCCTGCACGCTGCCGCTGGTCTCCATGGCCAGAGTGAGCGCGACGTCGTTGCCGCTGGGCAGGAGCAGAGCGTACATGAGCTCTTCGACGGTGAGCACCTCCCCCCACATAAGACCGGCCAACGATCCCGCGGTGCCTGTGACGCTCTTGGGCACGATCACCTTCTCGTCTAGGTCCAGCGACTCCAGTACCAGGATCGAGGTCATTATCTTGGTGGTGGAGGCCATCGGCAGACGTTCGTCCGGCTGCTTCGAAAAGACAACTGTGCCTGTCTCGGAGTCGATGACAATGGCAGCGGTGGCAGTCAGTTCCGGGGGTTCTTGCTCAGCTGCCGCAGCCGCGGAGCTGATTGTCTTGGGGGGGAATGTGGTGGCTGCGTAGGCGGGAGAGGCCCACTCAATCGCGAGCAGGCCGAGAGCGACAGCCGCGACGGCCATCACCAGCGCTACTAGGACGACGACGCGCGCGAGAACTACCCGGGCCGGCGATCGGCCGGTTTCGGCTGCGCTCCCCGCTGCGGGAGATCTCATGACCGCGCCATGTTGGTCCGTATCCTCACCGCTCCCCATGGTAGCGGTCGAGGACCGCTTAGGCTACTGCAGAACGGCGGCCTTTTTGATGACAACAGGCACCACGGGTACGTCGGAGTGAGGGCCATGCGTACCGGTGGCCACTTTTGCCATGGAATCCACGACGTCGAGCCCCTCTACCACTTTGCCGAACACCGCGTATCCCCAACCGCGGGCGTCCTTGCTCGTGTGGTCAAGGAAGCCGTTGTCGGCGAGGTTGATGAAGAACTGGCTGGATGCGCTATGCGGTTCGGAGGTGCGGGCCATAGCCACCGTTCCCCGGGTGTTCTTGAGACCATTGTCGGCCTCGTTGACGATGCTGGGGTTGGTCTCATTCTGATGCATGTCGGCTGTGAAGCCGCCGCCCTGGATCATGAACCCCGGTATCACTCGGTGGAAGATGGTGCCGTCGAAGTGACAGGACGAAACATATGCTAGGAAGTTGGAGCTTGAAACCGGGGCCTTTTCCATGTCCAGCTCCAGGGTGATGTCACCAAGCGAAGTAGTCAGCAGCACTTTGGGATTTGCCGGAGTTTCCATTTGCTTATTCTCCTTGCCCGATCCGTAGGAAGGCCGATGTGGGCCGATCGGTATTGCTTCTATCGAACACCTATGTTCGCACACCGAGACCGGCAATGTGCCGCTGCCGGGCGTAGTCTCTTGGTAGGATGCATACAGTGAGACCCCAGAGCGAGGAGTGGAACATGCAGGACATTCCCAACCTTGAGCCTGATTCGCTCCCCGAGCACGCGGCGCTCAATCGCGAGAGTTGGAACACCGATAGCGACACCTACCAGTCGGACCACGGACCGCAATTGGCTGCCCCAAGAGGGCCCGGCTGGGGAGTGTGGCAGATCCCCGAGACCGAATTGCGGGTGCTGGGCGATGTGAAGGGGCTAGACATCCTGGAGTTCGGCTGTGGAGGGGCGCAGTGGTCTATAGCCCTGGCGAAGCAGGGCGCACGGCCGGTGGGGCTGGACCTGTCGGACAAGCAACTGGAGCATGCGCGGCGGCTCATGGCCGAGGCCGGGGTCGATTTCCCCCTGGTGCATGCCAGCGGCGAGGCGGTCCCGCTGCCGGACGAGAGCTTCGATGTGGTGTTCTGTGACTATGGCGCCATGACGTTCGCCGACCCCTACGCAACCGTGGCGGAGGCGTCTCGTCTGCTGCGGCCCGGAGGACTCCTGGCGTTCTGCGGTGCCACTCCCCTGATCGAGATGTGCTACCCGGACGACAGCGACCATCCCGGCGACCAGCTGATTCTGGACTACTTCGGCATGTGGTCGCTCAGATACGAGGACTACGTCGAGTTCATGCTGCCCTATGGCGCGTGGATCCGTTTGTTCCGCTCCCATGGATTCATGATCGATGACCTCATCGAACTCCGCCCTGGCCCTGAGGCGACCAGCAGCTTCCGGGACGAATCCGACCGGGAGTGGTACCGGCGGTGGCCCGGGGAGCAGATCTGGAAGGTTCGTTTGGAGGCGGCCGGCGGGGCGTAGGGGTCTCCCCGCGTCTTGAGCGCGAAGCCACACAGGTCGTTTGAACGGCCGCCTGCACGCGTCCCGGCATCCGCGGTTCCCGTCAGTCGGACTCAAGTGGTGCCGCAGGAGCGCCGATAACCCGTGCAGCGTGAACTGTCGTGTTCTCGGATTTGCGGGAGGAGAGTCTTTGTCATTGCGCCTAAAGACGTATTTGCTTGTGGGATCGGCTCTCTTGTTGGCTGCATTCGCCGTGTACATGGTCTCGCAGGCGATATTGGTGGGCCAGGGGCAGTGGACGAACGAAGTCCTACGGTATGCCGCCTCGCTCGTGGGCGTCATGTTGGCGCTCGGGGTGGCGATCTCGGTGATCATCGAGACCTCGCTCTTCCGAAGGCTCTCCCGTCGCGTCACGCAGGCTCAGGCTGCCGCGTGTGCGCAGAGCGCCACCTCGGCTGATGCCAAACTGCTAAGCGACGCCGGCGCCGATGAGGAAGAGCGCCTACAGGCGATATCCACGACCCTGAAGGAACTACAGACGCGGCACACGGACCTCGAAACGGCATACTGTCAACTTCAGCAGCTACAAGAGGCCAGTGCGTCGCTCGGGGGCAGCCTCGATCTGACCGGCGCTCTCGGCCAACTGGAAGAAGTCGCCCTGGGCATCTTCGACGCCGACGAGGTCTGGCTACTCCGCCTCCAGGCCGACCAGCAGCAGCTGATGGGCCTGCGCGGGTTCTCAAACCACCCAGAGGGCTACATCAGGCTGCCTTCGATCTTCGGCTGTTGGGGATCGGAAGCGTCCATGTCCGTGGACGCCAGCAGCCTGCTGAAAAGCATCTTCCGCGGGGGTGGGCCCGTGTTCATCGAATCTATCACCGAGATCGGACGGCCCGAGCTCGAACGCTTGTTTGATGGCGTGGTGCCGGACCTGGGAAGCTTCCATTCTCTTGCCGTGATCCCGTTGCTGGCCGAAAATCATCCCGTCGGGGTGGCCGTAGCGGCCTCAGTCCTGCCGACGCGCTTCTCGGACGATCGCAAGTCGACCATCCACCTTTTCGCGGGCCAGGTGGCTCATGCGCTGGAGAACAACCGTGTGTACGAGGAGATCAAGGCACTCGGCGAGATCGATTCTCTTAGCGGTCTACACAACCGGCGCCGAGCTCTTGAGCAACTGGATCTAGAGGTTGCGCGCGCCCGTCGGTACGAGGGGACTTTCTCGATTCTTCTGGTCGATATCGATAACTTCAAGAACTTCAACGAAACCTGGGGTTACCCGGCGGGCGACGAGGTGATCAAGCGTGTAGCCGGCGTGTTGCACAGCCGCAACCGGACCTCCGATTTCGTCGGCCGCTACGGGGGCGACGAGTTCATAATGGTCCTGCCCGCGACCGTGCGCACAGGGGCGGCCACGGTAGCCGACCACATGCGCTTGGCGCTTGGCTCGCAGCCCTATATGGCTCCCGACGGTTCGGCCATACCGCTGAGGCTGAGCTTTGGGGGTGCCTCATTCCCCGAGGATGGCCACGACGCGCAATCGCTCATCGCCATCGCCGACGCCAACCTGTATGAGTCGAAGCGCTGGGGTGGCGACACCGTCACGCTCCGCCGAGAGAATCTTGGCGGCGAGGTCATCGACGCCACGGGTTTCAGCACGCTGGACGCGTTGGTCAGCGCCGTAGACAACAAGGACCGCTACACCCGCAATCACTCGGCCCACGTCGCTGAGTATGCGGGCATGATCGTTGAATCTCTCGGCTTCAGCAAGGACAAGCAGGAAACACTTCGGGTCGCCGCGCTGCTTCACGACGTAGGCAAGATAGGCCTGCCCGACCGGATCCTTCGCAAGCCCGGGCGGCTCACTCCCGAAGAGGAGGACGCAGTCAGACAGCATTCCCTGCTCGGCAGTCTGATGGTCTCCCAGCACCTAGCCGGCAATGACGAAGTGCGCGAGGCCGTGCTTCACCATCACGAGCGCTGGGACGGTTCGGGTTATCCCGCCCAGCTGACAGGCCGCAACATATCGATGCTGGGCCGCATCCTCGCCGTCGCCGACGCCTACTCCGCTATGACCACCGATCGTCCGTACCGGGCGGGCCTGCCGCTGGAAGTAGCCTTGGGCGAACTCACCCGGGGCAGCGGCAGCCAGTTTGATCCCGAAGTGGTGCGCGTCTTCCTGACCTGCTTCGACATCAAGCCGTCACAGCAGCCGGAGGCGCAGAGACGCGAAGGGATCCGCGGCGTGGCGGTGGTCCTCAGCAGGTAACACCTCCCCGCGGCCTTCCCGCGGCGGCGTATTCCGTCGCGGGGCGGGCTGTATGCCCTCGTCGCCCCTCTAGTAGGTCTCGGACCAGAGCTCGTAGTACGCCTGTGCGTGCTTGCAGGCCGGGCACTCGTCCGGAGCCTCGGTACCCTCGTGGATGTAGCCGCAGTTGCGGCAGTGCCACTTGACCACCGTGTCGCGCTTGAACACCCGGTCGTTCTTGACGTTGGCAAGGAGCTTGCGGTACCGGAGCTCGTGTTGCTCCTCCACCTCGGCGATCTCGGTGAACGAAGTGGCCACGTCGGCGAAGCCCTCTTCTGTGGCTGTCGCGGCGAAGGCGGGATAAAGTGTGCCCCACTCTTCCTTCTCCCCCTCGGCGGCCGCCAGAAGATTGTCGGCGGTCTCGGCCGTCTTGCCGGCGGGATACGTGGCGGTGATCTCGGCGGGCCCGCCTTCGAGGTAGTCGAAGAAGATCTGGGCGTGCTCTCGCTCGTTCTCGGCCGTCTCGAGGAAGATGGCGCTGATCTGCTCCAGCCCCTCCTTCTTGGCTACGCTTGCGAAGAAGGTATAGCGGTTGCGGGCCTGGCTTTCGCCGGCAAACGCTTTTAGCAGGTTCTGTTCGGTCTTCGTCCCTTTGATGCCCATCGTCTGCGGACTCTCCTTTCGATCAAGTTCGGCGGGTGGTCTATTCCCACAACGGCTGGTGTCCAATCCGGCACCCGACCCTAGTGCCGCCCGTAGTTTTGCTTATGGCCAGCTTATGCCACAATTGCCACAATCGTAGCCACGTGCATGTTAGACCATGTCGATCGTCCGGTTGGGCGGCAAGGATGCGCGAATGCGTGCGACTCGCCTCGGTAGAGTGGGCCTTCTCTTGGCTCTAGGCGCCGTGCTGGTCTCGTCCGTCCTGGCGGGTGGGTGTGGGTCGACCGAGACCGTGGGTGCGGAACAGGGCTCCGCGGGCTTAGCCGAAGACTACGAAGCCATCATGGCCGACCGCTACAGCGAGCTGTTTCCCGATGACAAGGTGCAGACGGTGCGCATAATCATGGACGACGCCGACTGGAAGGACATGCAGGCCGATATCCGGTCGAAGGAGTACTTCAAGGCGGACATCTGGATCGACGACGAACTGGTGCAGGACGTCGCAGTGCGTACCAAAGGGAGCAGTTCCCTGATGTTCGCTGACTCCGCGGGTGGTTTCCGGGCCGGACTCAAGGTGGACTTCAACTTCTTCAACGCGGCGCGGTCGTATCACGGCATCACTAAGCTGGCGTACAACAACGGCTTCAGCGACCCTACTCTAATGAAGGAGTTCCTGGGCTATGAGCTCATGGCTCTTATGGGCCTGCCGACTCCGCGCGCCTGCTTTGTGGACGTCTGGGTGAACGGTTTCCATGTGGGGGTCTACACGCAGGTGGAGGCAGTCGATGGCCGGTTCATCGCCGAGAACTTTGCCGATGCCAATGGCAACCTGTACAAACCAGAGATCAAGGCCGGGGCGCTCGACTGGACCGAAGCCGATGTGGCAGGCGAGACTAAGTCCGCCGCCGCGGGGAGCAGTACGACTACCACCACGGCGTCGTTCAACATCGGTGGGGGAGATTTTGCGGAGATCATCGACCGGCTGGGCGAAGACGCCGGTTGGATACCTGGCTGGACCAGCGCGTCCGAGGAGGTGGGGACCTCCGCGGGTGGGGCCGGGCCTGCCCAGGCCGGCGGCTTTCCGGGCGGCGCAGGCGGTTTCATGGACTTCGACAGCGACTTGCTGACATCGATGGGTCTGAGGAGCAACGAGAACTCTCCCGACTACTCCGGGTTGTACGAGCTGCTTGGGGTGCTCAACTCCGACCCTGGCCAGGTCTCCAAGGCTGATCTCGAGCGCGTCCTGGAGGTGGACGAAGTCCTGCGGTTCCTGGCCTTATCGGTGGCCCTGGTGCACCTGGACAACTACATGGGCATGGGACACAACTACTATCTCTACGAGGACGGCGGCCGCTTCCGGATAATCCCGTGGGATCTGAACATGTCGTTCGGGGGCTTTCCTTCCGGGCTGAGCAAAGAGCAGATCCTTGGCTACTACATCGACGAACCGACTGCGGCCGCAGTGGATGAGTACCCTCTGGTCGAGCAGCTCATAGACGAGCCGGAGTACTTGGCCACCTACCGCGGGTATCTGGAGCAGCTGATAGAAGGGCCTTTCTCGGTGGAGAGGATGACTGCCCGCATCAACGAGATCGCGGATCTCATCCGGCCCTACGTCGAGAAAGACGACAACGGCTTTTACACCATCGCCGAATTCGAGCAGGGCCTCACACAGGATCTGTCGAGCACCAAGGCAAACATGGGCGCCATGGGGGGATCGTTCATAGGGCTCACCTACTTCGTGCAGCAGCGGGTCGCCTCCATTGCGGCGCAGTTGAGCGGAGAGACGCCGGCGAGCAACGGTGACGGCAGCGGCAACGGCGGCGCAAAAGGTTTGGCCGGCCTCATGGGTCGTGGCCAAAAGCCGAGCGGAATCATTGGGGCCGTCGTAGGTGGAGGCGGCGCGCCGCCCGGCGGCGCGACCGGTCCTGGTGGCGGCGTTCCCCCGGCTGGGGCTGCCCCTGAAGGTCCGTGAGGTTCTCGCTGCCCCGGCCCCTGCCCGGGCCCCGGCACCGGCCCCCGGGCAGGGCCGAGCGGCGGCCTTGGTGGGCGATCGCCGGCCTGGCCGCGATCGCCGCGCTAGCGCTAGCGCTCTACACCTGGTCGCTATCCCGGAACGGGATGGCCAACAGCTACTATGCCGCCGCGGTCAAGAGCGCGAGCCTCAGCTGGAAGGCCTTCCTGTTCGGGTCGCTGGACCCGGGGTCTTTCATCACCGTGGACAAGCCGCCCGCGGCCATATGGATCATGGCTCTATCGGCGCGGGTCTTCGGCTTCTCCAGTTGGAGTATGCTGGTGCCCCAGGCTCTAGCCGGAGTGGCTTCGGTTCTGGTGCTGCACCGGCTGGTGCGCCGCTGGGCCGGCGAGATAGCGGGTCTCCTTGCTGCGTTGGCCTTCGCTCTTACTCCGGTCGCCGTGGTGATCTTCCGCTACAACAACCCGGACGCCCTTCTGACTCTTCTGCTCCTGCTGGCAGCCTGGGGGGTGTGGTCGGCGGTGGAGTCGGGTTCTACCTGCAAGCTCGCCTTGGCCGGTGTGGCGCTGGGCTTCGCCTTTTTGACCAAGATGCTCATGGCTTTCATGGTGCTTCCGGCTTTCACGGTTGTCTACCTGCTCTTTGGGCCGCCACGGCTGAGCCGGCGGGTCGTGCAACTGGCGGCTGCCCTAGGGGCGATGCTGGTTTCGGGCGGATGGTGGCTCCTGGTGGTTGGACTCATGCCGGAGGCCGGCCGCCCCTATGTGGGCGGCACCACCGGCAACTCTTGGCTGGAGCTCGTCACCAGTCGCACAGGTGGGTACCTATCCACGGCCGCGCAAACTGCCCAGTCGAGCGGTGATCCGGGTTGGCTGAGGGTCTTCAACAACCTGCTCGGGGGACAGGCGGCATGGTTTGTCCCAGTGGCGCTGGCCGGATTGGTGGCCGGTCTCGGGCTCAGCCGCCGGGCGGCGCGGACCGACAGGGTTCGGGCAGGCTACGTGCTCTGGGGGCTGTGGACGTTGGTCATGATGTTGGTCTTCAGTTACGTCCAGGGTACCTTCCACTCTTACTACACCGTGGTGCTTGCGCCCGGGGTGGCGGCGCTTGCGGGCGCGGGCAGCGTGGAACTCTGGCGTATCGGCCGCAAGACAAAGAGATTGTGCTGGTTGCTCCCGGCGGTGATAGCGGGCGCGGCGGTGTGGTCGGGGCTACTCCTGATGAGGGTCTCGGGCTACGCACCGGGGCTCGCTCTGGCTGTCATCGTGACGGGCGGCGTAGCCTCTCTTATCCTTCTCGCGGTGGCTCTGTGGCCCGCTCGCCTTCGGGCCCGGCGGGGTCTGCTCCTTGGCGCCGTGGTTGTGGGTGCAGCTGCCCTTCTTGCCGGTCCCCTGGCCTTTGACGTGAGCACGGCGCAAAGAATCATCAATGGCAACGACGTCAAGGCTGGACCGATAACGCGCGAGTCGCTCGGCGGCAGCGTTGACGATCTGACGATCGACGAGGGACTGGTTGCTTACTTGCAGGAGCGCCAGGCGGGGGCCAGATACCTTGTAGCAGTGCAGACCACCACGGCATCTGTGCCGCTGATCCTTGCCACGGGCGAACCCGTGGTCACCATCGGCGGCTATAAGGGCCGGGATCCCGTCCCCACAGTGGCGCAACTGGAGCGCATGGTCGCCACGGGCGAACTACGCTATGCCCTCCTCAGGGATACCGGGGACGCGGTCACTGCGTGGATCGTGGAACGCGGCACCGTCGTCCCGACCACGGAGTACGATGGCAATTCGATCGACGGGACGCTGTACTGCCTGCCCTGACTTCTGCTAGGGCCCGCGGCCCGGACAGCGCCCTGTCGGCGCGGATGGCTCTCCAAGGTACTTGACGCTGACCTTATCCGAGGCCTTCTAAGCTGCATGCTGTGCTCCTAGAAACCAGACCTTCACCCAGGTGGATGCTCGCGATGCAGAAGACGACCAAAGCGCTCATAGGGACGGCGATCCTGGTATGCCTGATCATTCTTTGTGTGATATTGGCGACTACCGTGACCGGCGAGGCCGCGGCTACCCTGCAGGAGCCCACGCCGTTCACCGCAGAGGGGTCTTCTGCTGATGATCCGGCTGCCGAGTACGCCGAGGGCGTCATAGACATCTCCCTGGGCGATACGACCACGGTGAGTGGTGCCGGAGCGAGCGTCGAGGGCAGTACGGTCACCATCTCCGCCGCGGGTGTCTATCACGTTTCCGGCGCGCTTGCCGACGGGCAGATCGACATAAACGCCAAGGGCAAGGTCTACCTGGAGTTCGACGGCGTCGACATCACGTGCAGCTTCGGGCCGGCTCTCATGATCACCGACGCGAAGAAGGTGACACTGACGCTGGCGGAAGGCACTACCAACTCGCTCGCCGACGCCAGATCTGCCTGCGCGAACGACGCGGCCTTGTTTACAAACGACACCCTTGTCATCAACGGCAGCGGTACTCTGGTGGTCACCGGTAACAACAATGAGGGCATATCGAGCGACGACGACCTCATCATCAACAGCGGCACTGTGAGGGTGACGGCGGTGGACGACGGGCTGAACGCACACGATGACATCACGATAAACGACGGCGCTGTGTATATCCTTGCCGGCGGCGATGGTGTCGACTCCAACGGCACGGTGCATCTAAACGGAGGCACGCTGGTGTCCTTCGGCGGTACGGACGACGGCGACGGGGGGCTGGATGCCGTCGGAGCCTTCACAGTCGCGGGGGGTAGCGCGGTGCTCGCAGGCAACGCGATCGCTGACCCTGACGGTGAATCCCGCCGAGCATCGCTCTACGTGGCGACGGGGTCGGTCCAGGCCGCGGGAACCGTGGTGCGGGTCGAACGGGACGGCGAAGAGATTCTCACCATCACGGCCGCGAAGGGGTTCCGGAACCTCCTCTTGACCTCCGGCGAACTGATCAAGAATGCCACGTATCAGGTCTACGTCGGGGGCTCAGGTACCGCGCTGCCGGCCGTTGCGGCCGCCTCTCGTCTGGTCGCCGGCGTCGCAGTTGAATCGGACCGGCAGTGAGATGAGTGCGCGAAGGACGGTGATGAAGCGGGAGACGATGAAGACGATGAAGACGATCGTCGAGACGGAGAGCAGGCCCTCTAATCTGCATATCAGCGTGAACGCTCTCGGTTCGGGTCTGGCCCCGCTGAGCCAGCGGGTCGAGCAGAAGTTCTTCGTCGCCCCCCACAGGGAGAGCTTAGCTCTCGCTTTGCTCCGGAGGACCTGTCGCGCCGAGTGCCTCTACGCGGCCGGCCAAGTGAACAGCCTGTACTTCGACACTCCCGACCTGGAGCAGCACGAACTCTCGGATGCGGGGGAGTATGCCAAAGACAAGGTCCGCATACGCTGGTACGGCGGGGAGTGGGATCCACACCGGGTGGACCACGGCCCGGAGGCTGTTGTCAAAGTCTGGCTGGAGTTGAAGAGTCGGCGGGGTTTTGCCTCCACGAAACAGCGGTCTACCTTGGATGTACCCGCCGCCGCTCTCTCCTTCTCGTCGCTGTCTCGCGGTATCGTGCCCGCGGTCACTTTGGCGCACACTATGACCGCCTTCGGATTCGTGCCTCGAGGAAAGCTATGCCCGGTGGTAGCCATCTCCTACTGGCGCTATCGCTTCGTGGAGCCAGAGACCGGTTTCCGCGTGTCCATCGACTCTCACATCCGCTCGTCCCTGGTCATGGCCGGCCTGGGCCGGGGTGAACGGGGGCTTGAGCTGCCGGGAGCGATCGTGGAGGTGAAGGGGCCGGCTTTTGAGGTGCCCAGGTCACTCAGACCCATCGTCGAGATAGGCACGTCCTGGACGCGCTACTCCAAGTATTCGTCAAGTCTGGATGGGCACGCCGCCGCCGGCGGCAGCGTCTCGCGGCTCTGGCCTTCGGGCATGATGGCCGGGTAGTACGGAACCTAACAGAAACTAGAGAAGGAAGGGTCGCAACATGTGGGAGGAAGTCACATCGGTCTGGAACGGGATGCTGTCGTCGCTGGGGGTGACCGAAGCGCTCATCGCCATGGGCTTTTCGCTCCTGTTCTCCGTGGTGGTGTACTTCATGTACCAGCTCTTCTATGGGTCGAGGCACATCGGGGCGGGCGTGCACCGTATGTTTCTCGTCGGTGGACCGGCCATCACCGTTCTGTTTCTTGCCATTCAGACGTCCATCCCCCTTTCCCTCGGCCTGCTGGGTGCCCTGTCTTTCGTGCGCTTCCGTACGCCGGTTAAGGACCCCGCCGAGATCGGGTTCTTGCTCCTGCTTATCGCCTCGTCCATAGGGTCTTCCTCGGGCAACTTCATGCTGGTAGGCCTCCTGCTAGTGGCGACCTTCCTTGTCTTGGGTATCAAGTGGCTCCTGCGCGACCGCACTTCCATGGGTGCCAGGGGCAGCCTCATGATCTCTATGACCCAAGAAGACTTCACGCGACTTGAGGCCTGTCTCAAGAGCTTTCTGGGCGAGCGGCTCAAGGGGCTCTCGCTCCAGTCGGTGTCCGCGGTAGACGGCCGGGTGAACCTGCAATATCAATACAAGCTGCAGCCCGCCCTAGACTGGGCGGGGTTTGTCAATGAGCTGAATCAGACCACCGCTCCCGCGTTGGTGGAAGTGTTTGTGGGATAGCGGTCCGGCAACGCCGGAATGACGTCAAGGAGTGGAACCCGTTTTGAAATCGAGATATTCAAATCACATGAAAGCATTGGTGCCTTTGGTAGCGATCGCTCTAGCGATCGGGTTGGCCGGGTGCTCCGGATCGGAAGACCTTTCCGGTGCCGGCGTGTCCGCGACCTCCAGTAGCGTGACCGCGGGCCTCAGCACCGGCGCCACGGCTACAGCGGGGGACGGCGCAACGACCGTCTTGGCGCCTCAGACCGTCTCGTACTCCGACACTGATCTCGATGCCTCCTGGGATGCCTCCACAGCTTCATATATCACCCTGGCCGGCAGTGCGGCACGTTTCGACGGCACGGGCGCGACCGCGCAGGGGAGCGTGGTCACCATCACGGCGGCCGGCACGTACGTGGTGTCCGGTACGCTGGACGACGGTCAGATAGTGGTCGACCTGGAAAAGAACGACACAGTGAAGCTGGTTCTGAACGGGGCCAACATCGCCAGTTCCACCAGCGCTCCCATCTACATCAAGAACGCCGACAAGGTTGTCATCACTCTTGCGGACGGTACTGAGAACAGCGTGACCGATGCAGACGCGTACGTGCTGGAGAGCGCCGACTCCGATGAGCCCAACGCAGCCGTCTTCAGCAAGAGCGACCTCACTATCAACGGTGCTGGGTCGCTAGCGGTATCGGCCCGCTACAACGATGGCATCGTCAGCAAAGACGACCTCAAGATCGTGAGCGGTGCTATCTCGGTCGACGCGGTCAATGACGCCCTCAAGGGCAAGGATCGGCTTGGAGTCAAGGACGGCACCCTCACCCTCAACGCGGGGGGCGACGGGATGCAATCGACCAACGATGTCGAGGCCGACCTGGGCTACATCTGCGTAGAGGGCGGCAGTCTGGACATCTCGGCCGGCAACGACGGGGTCCAGGCTCAGTCTACGCTCCTGGTGTCGGGCGGTGACCTTACCATCACCACCGGAGGCGGCGCCGCCAACGGCCAAGCTCACACGGGCGCCGACGATTGGGGGGGTCATGGCCAGGACTTCCCCGTGCAGAGTCCGACCACGGAGTCCCCTGCCGCCATCGACACCAGCGTTTCCGCCGGCACCACCGGTGCCGTCTCCGACAGCGCCAAGGGATTGAAGGCCGTCGGTGGCGTCTATATCCAGGGCGGCACGATCACCGTCGACTCTGCCGATGATTCCATACACTCCAACAACGCTGTGCAGATCGGCGGGGGGGACATCACCATAAGCTCCGGCGACGACGCCGTCCATGCCGACGCGACTCTGCAGATCGACGGCGGCCAGCTCGACATCACCAAGTCATACGAGGGCTTGGAGAGCATGATCATCACCATCAACGATGGCACCATCCACATCCAGGCAAGTGACGACGCTATCAACGCGGCCGGCGGGGCCGATTCGTCGTCGGCGCTAGGTGTACGCGGCCAAGGCGCCGTGGACGAGAACAACAAGCTCTACCTTAACGGCGGCTACGTTGCCATCGACTCTGGCGGAGACGGCATCGACTGCAACGGTCGCGCGTTCATGACGGCCGGCACGTACCTCGTCAACGGTCCCACCAACGACGGCAACGGGGCGATCGACACGGGTGAGTTCACGGTCACAGGCGGACTGCTGGTGGCTGCCGGCAGCTCCGGCATGGCAACGGCTCCGAGTGAGACTTCCAGCCAGCTTTCGCTGATGGTGAACTTTGACACAGCGCAGGCGGCCGGTACTTTGGTGCACGTCCAAGACGAGAAGGGCGTCGAGGTGCTCACCTTTGCGCCTACCAAGCAGTTCCAGTCGCTCGTGTTCTGCGCGCCAGTCCTGAAGGAGGGCGCCACCTACACCGTCTACTTGGGCGGCAGCTCGAACGGAACGCTGGCCGACAGCCTGTACTTCGAGGGGAGCTACACACCAGGTACCGAGTATGCCGCTGTGACGCTCTCCGGTGTCGTCACCATCCACGGCACGGCCGGCGGTGGGCCGGGCGGAGGGATGATGCCGGCGGGCGGTACGCGACCCGGCCGCTGAGATGCAAGCGGGGCGCGCCGCGTTACGCGGCGCGCCCCTCGGTCGCTCGGTGTCAGCCGAGCGGCGCCAAGGCGTTGTCGATATCGGCGACCAGATCGGCTGCGTCCTCCAGCCCCACCGAGAGCCGGAAGACTCCCTTGCCGGCGAAGGCCCGGTAGGATTCCTCTTGCTTGGGTGTCAGGTGGAAGGATGAACGCAGCAGGTCGTCTGTGGGCAGATAGCAGATCAGGGAGCGGTTATGCCCCAGGGACACGGCGTAGTGGATGATCTCCATTCGCTCGGAGAGCAGTCGGGCGGCCGCGGGACCATCGTCCACCTGAAACGTCAACATGCCCGAGAAGTTGCCCATCTGGCGGACGGCCAGACCATGTTGAGGGTGAGAGGGGAGCCCGGGGTACATGACCCGCGTGATCTTGGGGTGGGCCTCAAGATGCTGGGCGACGGCCAGCGCACCTTCCTGGTGGGCGGCCATCCTTATGGGTAGCGTAGTCACGCCGCGCATTATGAGCCAGGCATTGAATGGGGAGATGATGCCCCCAGTGTGGATGGCCATGGCGCGGAGCTTGTTCATCTGCTCGCTCCGCCCGCTGACCGCGCCCCCGATCGCGTCGCCGTGCCCGCAGATGTACTTGGTGAGCGACTGGACAACGTAGTCGGCGCCCAGCTCGAAGGGACGTAGTCCCATGGGTGTGGCGAACGTGGAATCAACCGCTATCGGGACGCCCACGCCGTGGGCGATTTTGGCCACCGCAGACACGTCGGTGAGACGGAGTAGGGGGTTGACCGGGGTCTCCAGGTAGACCAGACGGGTGTTGGGACAAAGGGCGGCGCGCACGTTCTCGGGATCGGAGGTATCGACCCGGGTGACCGCGATGCCCAGGTCGGGGAGCTTCTGGTTGGCGAACTCAGAGGCGGCGGCGTAGGTTATGTCGCTCATCACTAGGTGGTCGCCGGCTTTGAGCGTATGCAAGAGCAGAGCGGCTATCGCGGCCACCCCGCTACCAAAGGCCACGCACGCCTCGGCACCTTCGAGTACGGCGAGCTTCTGTTCGAGCTGGGCGATGGTGGGATTGCCCCACCGCGTGTAGACGAACGGAGTGTCTTCCGACATATCGTCGGCCGAGAAAGATATGCCCGGCTCGATGACGAAGGTGGTCGACATCACAAGGTCTGGGGCCGACGCTCCGGTGAGTGGATTGGCGGGGGTGCCGGCATGGATGGCGGCGGTTTTGACACCCACGGGCCGCGCTGCACCGGCGGGCTGAGCCTGATTGGGAGTGAGGGGCGTCTTCAAGTGATCTCCAGTGGTCTTCTTGCGCATCGGGCCCATTGTGACATAGAGTGGAAGCGTCGGGGACCGTGTGGTCCTGGTCTGAGTGTATTGGAGGGGACATGGCGAACTGCAGGACGTGCGGCGCACCGATCAACCCACAAGAACGGTTCTGCGGCTATTGTGGTGCAGATCAAATGGCGGCCCCGCCGCAGGCTGCCTACGCTTCCATGCCGGCGCGTGCGAGTGGCGGCGGCACCTTGGCCCGGGCGGCCATGGGCTTGGGTATAGCCGGAGGTCTGCTTGGCATCGTTTGGGGGGCACTTGGCCCGTTCCTGACCAACCAATGGCCAGGCTCGTTCCAGTGGGGTGTGTACGGTACGTCGGGCCTCAGGTGGGTCTGGGTGCCCTTGGTCATTGGGCTGGTGCTCGGCGTCTTTGGGATCATCGGCGGCGCCGTGGCTCCCAAGAATAGGGGAGTGGCCGCGGTTATCCTCCTGGTGTGCGGTGTCGTGGGATTTCTCGTGGGCCCGTCGTGGGTCCCCGCGGGGACGCTGCTACTGGCGGCCGCGGGACTGGCGATGGCCGACAAGGGCTGAACGAGTACCCGCATAATCGGCCGACGGAACCCGACTACGCGGAGGCCCATATCTTGAGGCAGACTTTCAGGCGACGAACAGGATGTCGCTGATGTCGCGCTGGCCGCCTTTGTTGACCGGGCTGTTGACCACCTCGCCATTGAAATACATGGTGGACGAGCCACCGCCGTCCAGGTTGTAAGCCGTGGTGCAGCCCAGGTCCTTGAAGATCTGGGCGAACTCCTCCTCAGTGACTCCCTTGCTGTACCCGGAGTCGCGGCCGTCGACCACGACGAACACAAAGTGGTTGTCGGCTAGGAGGCCGATCCCGGTGCGCGGGTTTCTTCCCTGGACGGGGTGCTGCGGGTTCTGTTCGACCTCGTAGGTGCTCACGTTGTCGGGTATCGCGCCGTCTATCAAGAGGGCGGGGCCGAACGAGTAGGTATTCCACACCCCTCGGTCCAGGAGTTCTTGGGCTGAGCTCTGGGTTTCGTCGAATGTCTCCATGCGCCCGTCTTTGTAGAGGGCAAGGCCTGTGCGCACCGGTTCATCCCGGTAGATCTCGCCGTTTCTGATGATGATGCCGTCATCTCTTGCGCCGAAGAAGTCCCCGTTGATCGCGAAGATTGCGCCATTGGCTTCGGCTATGGCCGAGGTGTCCGCCGTGCCCTGACCGTTGTCGGCCAGTCCGGCTTGGAGCAGGGCGCCTGGGGCGAGGCTGACATCGGCGACGTAGTAGGTGATGGTATCCACCCCGTTGCCGGTCGAGACCTTGGCGACGGTGATCGAAGCCGTGTCACTCGAGTAATGGTCCGCAGCCACCGCAGTGGACGGCACGAGCGCTGAATCGGTGAGCAGGGGTCCGGTCGCAGGGTCGTCTGGAGTGGTGACGGGGGTCGTCACCGCGGCAGCCTCTGATCCGCCGCCGGCAAAGCGGTCGATGAGCAAGTACGCCACCAACCCCAGCACTACTACCGCCAGCAGGCACACACCCGCGACTATGACCCTCTTGTTCATCATCTACTGCGCCTCGGTCTTCTGGTGCCGGTAAGTCTTTTGACCATGGCCTCAGGCTAGCTGCGGGCGGCTAAAGAGAGCGTAAGCACGGGACGGCCGCGCTCTGCGCGGCCGTCTCCGTTGCGGTCAAAGGCGAGGGTTCGGTGCGGCTCCGGCTCAGCCCCGGCGAATGTCGGCGGTCAGCTGCCGTATGCCCAAGTGTCACCTAGGTCGCGATCGCCGGGCTCGTCCATCCCCCCGAAGAGGATGAATTTGCGGTTCGTTTCGTCATAGACCATCGAATAGCCATCCCGGCCATCAGGCGCGCCGCCCGCCGGGCTCACGTCGGTCCAGATGTTCGCGGCGGGATCGTAGGCCCAGGTGTCGTTGAGTTCGTTGTTGTCATCCCAGCCACCGAAGAGGACGACCCGGCGGAGCACGGGGTCGTAGACGGCATGGTGGCCTCCTCGGGCCGAAGGCGACCCGGCTGGGGTGACTTCCGTCCAGGCATTGGCGATCGGGTCGTAGAGCCATGTGTCGCCGAGCATCGTGCCGTCGGCCCATCCTCCAAAGAGGATCATGTTGGAGGCAATCGGGTCGTAGACCATGGAGTAGCGATCACGCCCCGAAGGGACGTCGCTCGCGGGGCTCATATTGGTCCAAGTCTCTGTGGAGGGGTAGAAGGCCCAAGTGTCACTGAGCTGGGCGCCGTTGTCGTCGTAACCCCCGAACATGATCAGCGCGCCGGTGTCGGGGGCGAGCACCAGAGAAGCTCCTTCACGCGGGGAGGGTAGATCGCCGGTAGGGGTGATTTCGGTCCAGGTGTTCGCGGCGGGATCGTAGGCCCAGGTGTCGTTGAGCTCGAGGTCACCGGTGGAATCGTACCCACCGAACATGATCAGCTTACCCGTACCAGGGTCGTAGGCCAGGGCGTGTCCTGTGCGGGCAGTCGGTAGGCTGCCGGCGGGGCTGAGCTCTGCCCAGGCGTTGGAGGCGGGCTCGTACATCCAAGTATCACCGAAGCTCTCCGCGATGCTCCATCCTCCAAAGAGGAACACTTGCCGGCGTGTCGGGTCGTAGGCCATGGCATGGCCGGTGCGTGCTGTTGGCACATCGCCGCTTGGGTTCAAATCGGTCCAGAAGGCGGGAGCTGGTGGGGAGGTCGTGGTGGTCGTCGTCGTGGTGCGTTTGGTGGTCGCGGTCGTGCCACCAGTGTCGCCGTCGTCACCTCTCAGTCCGAAGAAGAGCCCGAGGGCCGTCCCGGCCAGCACCAGTACTATGAGGGGGATCAGCCAGGCCAACAACGAAGAAGCACCCTTCTTCGGGGGGCCGTACTGCCCTGGATAGGGCTGATAGTAAGCGGCGGGCGGGGCCTGCCACTGGCCTCCCGGCTGACCGCCGGCAGGATAGGCACCCTGCTGACCGGCAATCGGCGCTGCCGGAAGAAGCCCTGGGATCTGTCCGGTCGGTACCCATTGGGGCAACTGTGGATTCCAGACCATGTCGGTGGAAGAGAGCGCGCCGGTCTGGGCCAGCGAGAGCAACTGCTCCCACGACACCGGACCCATCTGCTGTCCTGCTGACGCGCCGGCCTTGGAGTAGTACCAACTCGAAATCACAGAGTCCCCGTTCACTGCCGCCTCCCAACACGTCGCTCGATCGACCCGCTGGTCTTCAGTATATGACGATACTCTGTACTAGTGGCGCCGACTCTGGCAAGCTAGGGGCGGCGCTGTAGGCGGCGCCCTGACGAGGCCACGTGGCGTCGTAGGCGGTTCCGGGGAAAGGGTGGATCATCATGACGAGGACGACCGGCAAGCGGGCCTTGATCGAACTGTTGCGCCACGAAGGCGTCGAGTATGTGTTCGGCATACCGGGGGCGACCGAGATTCACTTCATGGACGCCCTTGAGGAGGCTGACGACATCAGCTACATCCTCGGGCTCCACGAAGTGGTGTGTGCCGGCATGGCCGAGGGCTACGCACGAGTCACGGGTAAGCCCGGTCTTCTCAACCTGCACACGGCCCCCGGATTGGCCGCTGCCACGCCCATGCTCTACAACGCCAAGCTGGGCGGAGTCCCACTGGTGGTGACCGTGGGCCAGAACGACACCAGGCTGCTCCAGTACGACCCGCAGTTGAGCGGCGACATCCTGGGCATGGCGAGGCCTCACGTCAAATGGTGCGCCGAGCCGGCGCATGCGGAGGATCTACCGGTGCTCGTCCGGCGGGCGTTCAAGATGGCTCTGCAACCTCCCATGGGCCCGGTGTTGGTCTCGCTCCCCCAGGACGTCTTGCAGCAGTCGTTCGTGTCGGAGCCCGCGGCCGCCCCTCGTGTCTACTCCCGGCTGCGAGCCGACTCGGCCGGCTTGGCCCGGGCCGTCGGTATCCTTGCCGGCGCTGAGCGGCCCGTCCTCTTAGTGGAGAGCGGGGTGGCCCGCTGCGATGCTCTGGCCGAGGTGGTGAGGCTCGCTGAACTCACCGGCGCCCGCGTTTACCAAGCCTGGATGGCCGACGTGAACTTCCCCGTGGACCATCCCCAATATCTTGGCGATCTCGACCCCACGGAACCCGGCGCGGCGGAAGTGCTCAAGGACGTCGACGTGCTGATGGGCGTGGGCTGTCCCCTATTCGCTCAGGCTTTCTACAACCCCGACAAGCTTTCCCTGGCCGGTACCACCGTCGTCCAGATAGACGAAGACCCTTGGGAAATAGGCAAGAACCTGGCGGTGGATTGTGGGCTCCAAGGCGACATCAAAGCGGTCCTAGCCGAGTTGTGCGCGGCTCTGGAGGCTGAGTTGGCCGCCGAGCCGGAAGAGGCGCGCGATAGGGTGCACCGCAGGCTGGGACATATCGCCCGGCAGAAAGCGGACGCCGACGCGAAGCTACGGGCCAAGTGGGTCGAGGAGCAGGACGCGGTCCCCATAGCGGCCTCGCGCTTGATGACCGAGATCCGCGAAGCGGTCACGCCCGACACGGTGGTGATCGACGACTGCTGGTCGTCTTCGGGAACGCTCAGGCACATCCTGGCTCCCTCTCGTCCGCGGAGCTACTTCCGCTCACGGCGGGGGGGCAGCATCGGCTGGGGTCTACCCGGCGCCCTGGGCGCGAAGCTGGGCTCGCCCGACAGTCGGGTGATCGCCGTGGTGGGCGACGGGAGCGCGGCTTGGTCGATGCAGAGTCTGTGGACGGCCGCCCGCTACCGTATCCCGGTGACCTGCGTTGTCATAAACAACGCTACGTATGGTCAGGTCAAGATAGTCCGGAAGATCGTGCTGGGAGACTATCCACTGCGCGAGAAGCACGAGGGCATGGAGCTGGACCGCCCGGTGATGGATTTCAGTCTGCTGGCGAAGTCACTCGGTGTGGAGGGCGAACGGGTGACCACGCCCGATCAGATAGGCCCGGCGCTCCGGCGTGCCGTTGATTCCGGCGAGCCCCGCTTGGTGGAGGTCATAGTGGGCTGGTGAGGCCCCGTCGGTGTCTTCCGTCGGTGCTCCCATTCGCCCGCCCGGGGTCTCGTCATAGGTTGACGACTTTGGCCGCTCGGAGCATCGTCTCCGAGATGGCATGCATGTTCGACACCTCTCCCACAGCGACCTGGTCCTTGAGTTCGAAGTGGCCCAGACAGGTGCCGCAGAGGAGCATCCGCACGCCCTGAGCCGCGAGCGCCTGTAGATCGTCCACAGCCGGTGATCCTTCTACGGTCAGTCTTACCCCGCTGTTCAGAAAGAGGATCACGTCCGGGCGTGGGGTGACCTCGCGCAGGACGTGCAGATGGCTTCTTAGGAGCAATCGGCCCAGGTCGTCGTCGCCCCGGCCCATCGTGTCGCTCGAAATGGCGAGGACCAACGCTTCAGCTTCTTCGGCCCGCGGCACTTCAATGCTCGGTCGTGCCATTTCCATATGTGGACTCCTCTCGTGCCGGTTGCGGTGCTGGTTACATGTCTACGTTGTGGATGGTGGACGGCTGCACTCCGGCCGCCTCGAGCGCGGCGAGGGCGCGTTCTCGATCGGCGGAGCCCACTCGCAGGCAGACTCCGCACTCTTGGCTCACCGATCGGGGAATGGGAATGAGGGCGGACTCGAGGCCCGCCTGTTTGAGCGCGGCCTCACCTTTGAGGGCTTTCGAAGCGTTGACAACCATGATGAGGCTGTGTGTGGGCGGGGCGGCGGGCGGCGTGCCGCCCGCCGCCCCGCCCCGTCCGCCGTCTCCCGCGGGTCCGTTCATCCGATCATCTCCAAGAAGGCCTCTACCCGGGTGGTGAGCTGGCCCACGTCACCCGTGGAGTAGTCGGTGTCGATGCGCAATGTCGGGATGCCGGCAGCCTGGATGGCCTTGGTCATCGAGGTGGCCTCGATCTGGTAGGGGGCGCAGAACTGGAGGCTGTACTGCACTATGCCGTCCACCTTGTACTCGCGGGCCATGCGGATCACATCTTCGGCACGGGCAGTGTTGGGTGTGAAGCAGGCGCAGTTGATGTCCAGGTACCTCTCGGCGAGGGCTTCCATCATGCCTTCTAGGTCGGTGGGGGTCTCGTCCACCAGCTTTGCGTAGTAGCGCGAGCCTGTGCACATCTCTTCAGCTACCACGACGGCCCCTGCCTTTTCGATGACGTCGTAGGTCTTCCAGTTGGGTATGGACATGGGGGCGCCGGTCACCAAGATGCGCGGCGCGCCTGGCGCGGCCACTCCCTGGCCCGCCGCTACCCTGGCTTCGAGCTCCTCGGCGGTCTTGTTGACCATGGCCGTGAAGCGAGGCACGTCGTCATAGAATGCCACCTGCACCGCCAGGAGCGCATCCTTTCCGGAGATGGGCGACGGGGACGCTTTGCGTGCAGCATTTAGGCGCTGCAGAGCCCGGCGCTTGTCGTCGACCTCCTTGGTGGCGGCGGCCAAGTTCTCTGCAGTGAGCCTACGCCCGCTTACTTCTTCCAGTTTGGCGACCAGCCGCTCGATCTCGCTCCGCCAAAGAACCCGGTCTTGGGGTCTCTTCATCTGCGGCAGCTCCATCACGTGCACCGGGGCGATCTCGCCCAGCAGCTCATAGGCCTTCTTCTTGCCGTCGCACGTGGTCTCTCCCACAACTAGGTCGGACGCTTCGGCGTAGGGGCACACCTTGCCCAGCTTGAAGCCCATGAACGACTTGACCAGCGCGCAGGTGTTCTGAGGCAGGATGCGCTCCACCTCTCCATAGGCCCACTCCGCTCCCGCACAGAGTCCCACGCACTGGCCGCCGAGCGCGCGGATGAGTTCTTCGGGCACGTAGAGGCAGAACGTCCCGATGACGGTGCCGCCGGCCGCCTTGTGGTCCACCAGCTCCTTGATCCGTAGGCCGTGGATCTCGCTCATTACGAAATCGAAGTAGCCCATGCCTTCAGGGCGGCTGGTCTGGGCCATGAAGGCATCGTTATATAGGATGGGTATCGCGGCGAGCAGGGCGTCATGCGCGGGCAGGTCGAGTCCCAGGGACTCCCACATGGGGCGGTAGTCGGTAGCAGGCTGATTCACGGTCTCTCCTTCTGGTCGGTCGGCTGCCGGCGGACATTTCACCCTGCCGGGCCTCGAGGGAGAAGAAGGCGCAGTACCTATCCACTCACCGGGAAGGCCGCGGCATGGTCGCCGGCGACATGCCTGATGTGACATCGATGCTCAACGGTCAAAGGCTTCGTGCAGCCCGTGCACGCGGGAGCCTTCGGTCAGGTCTTGGTCTTGGCGATCATGCTGCTCACCTCCCTTCGGTCGGGAAGCAGGAGTCCACCAGTTTGCGCACCTCGGTCAGCCAGGTCGCGCGCTGCTGCGGCGTGCTAGTCACCACCACCGTGAAGGTCAGCCGGCGCACATCATCCACTCCGCATAGCCCAAACACACATCGTTTCCAAATGGACTCAAGCGGATCCCCCAAAGCCGTGGCCTCTCGCTCTGCGGAAGTGTTGGCGGTGTTGAGCACGATGGCGGTCTTCGCTACGAGCAGGCCTACCGGCACGCCCTCGCCGCCGTCGCCCTCGAGGAAGTTGTAGGCCACGCCCGGTCGCAGTACGCGGTCCACCCAGCCTGTGAGAATGGCGGGGGGTTGGCCCCACCAGTTGGGGTGCACGATGACGATGCCGTCGGCCGCGGCGATCTCCCGACAGTGTTGAGCAATCTGCGGCGGCAGTTCGGCGCTGGCCGAGATCTCCCCGCTCGGCAGAAGGGGACCAAAGCCCTCCCCATACAGGTCGTGGAAGGTCACTTGGTGGCTGTTCACTCGTAGCTGGTCCGCGGCCGCCTCGGCAATCGCGTGGTTGAGGCTCCCCGGGGCAGGGTGAGCGAGGATGACCGAGATCTTCATGACACCAAGCATGCCACATTCCTGTACAGAGCGCGGAGTGTTGAAGCAGAGGCGCACGGAGTCGACACGACTGCGCCTATGCTTCTATGATGGATGCAGAGGTCCGCGGGACCGGAATCCGAGGAGGGGCGCAGTGGGTGAAGCAGTAGTTCAGATAGTGGTGGGACTCATAGAGGTGCTCTTCGGCAGGCGGCTCTTCTGGGTGTTCGTGGCCGCTGGGGGCTTCTTGTTTGGCTGGTTTGTGGTGCCCGCCATCTACGCGGACATGCCGACGTGGGCCCGCGTGGTGATCGGAGTGGGGCTGGGTCTCGTTCTCGCGGGGTTGGCCAAGCTCTTCACCAGGGCGATAGTGGCGTTGGGGGGCTTCTTGATCGTGGGACCCGCGGCGGTGATCGCCGTTGACCGGCTAGGTTGGTCGGTGGTGCAGGGGAGCAGGGGCTACTGGATCATTTTCGCCATCGGTGGGGTGATCGGGGCGGCGCTCCTTGGCATGTTCTTCAACTGGGCGCTGATAGTGCTGAGCGCCCTTTTTGGGGCGGGAGCTACGGTGGCCGGCATTGAGTACTTTACGGACACGCTGCCCAAGTGGGCAGAGATCGTCGGGGGCGTAGTGCTTCTGGTCATCGGCTTGATGGTCCAGTCCAGGAGCTTACTCAAGCACAAGAGCAAGCTCATCGGCCTGCACTGATCCGCGAGCCGGCACCCAGGGCCAGCGCCCTGTCGACGGGCCGCTGGCCCGCGGCGCACCGATCGGCGGGTGACTGCTTAGCCCGGAGATGGGGAACCATGCATTTGGCCGCACTGTCGGAAGCCTGCATAAACACCGAGATCCGTCGGGAGGGGCAACGTGCCCAGTAATGACTCGTACGTTCGTCGCTTCGCCCGCGCCATCTCCTCGGCGGTCATTCCCGGCACGGGCCAGTTGGTCGGCGGCGCGCGCAGGCGAGGCTTCGTCATGCTGGCGGTGGTGCTGGCCTTGGCGATCTGTGCGGGGGTGTTTGCTCTGCAGGGAGTGGACCAGATCGTTGTGTGGACGCTTGAGCCCTCGGTGCTGCTGGCTCTACTCGCGGTGGATGCCGTCGTGCTTGCCTTCCGGATTTACGCTGTGGTCGATGCTTTCCGGGAGCGCCCCGCCCACCGGCAGGCTGATGCTGGCCGTTCGCCGGCTCTGCGGGCCTTCTTCGCGGGCGCTGGTCTGGGGCTCCTCCTGCTATTTACCGTCGCGCCCCACGCCGTGGGCGGCTATTACGCCTACGTGGATTACGACCTCCTGACCACCGTATTCGTGAGCAACAGCGACTCCCAAGCCACGACCACGTCGCTTCCTCTTACCACCACCAGCTCGTCGGCCGCCGGCACCTCGACTTCGTCCGGTTCGACCACGAGCATCGCGGCGACCACTACGACCACCAGCGCCCCCGTCGACGCCGGCGATGACGAGCGCCTGACCATCATGTTCATCGGCACCGACGCCGGATACGGGCGCAGCGGGGCGCGGGCCGACGTCATCATGGTGGCCAGCTTCGACCTCAACACAGGCCGCGTGGCCCTGTTCGGCATTCCCCGCAACACAGGCAGCATAGAGCTGAGCGAGCCTGCCGCGCAGGCGCTTGGCATGGACGTCTATCTCAATCTCATCAGCTCGCTCTACTTCGATGCGAACCAGCACCCCGAACTGGATGTCACAGGAGGTGACGCCGGGGCCATCGTGTTGCGCGACGCCATCGGCAAGATCCTCGGTATCCCAGTGGACCACTACGCTGTGGTCAACATGGGTGGGCTCGTGGATCTCATTGAGGCTTTCGACGGGGTCACGGTCAACGTGGAAGAAAGACTGTGGGTGCGGTTGTCGCCCCCGACGGGCGAATACGAGTGGCAGGTGTATGACATTCAGCCAGGCGTTCAGCATCTCAACGGCTTGGAGGCTCTGGCCTTTGCCCGTTCGCGCACTGGGAGCGACGACTACGTGCGCATGGGCAGGCAACGCTGTGTCATCGCGGCCTTGCTCGACCAGAACGGCATGGGCGAGATAGCCTGGAAATTCCCGACGATCGCTCAGGTGATCAAGGACAGTGTCAAGACCGACATCCCCATCGACGCGCTCCAGAGCCTGGTCGCGATCCGGTCGAAGCTCAAGACCGACGAGATGATCACGGTGGGATTCACCCCGCCCCACTACATCACGGGCCGCAACTCCATGGGCTACAACATCCTCGATCTCGAACTGGTGCAGTCGATGGTCAAACAGATCATCGAGGACCCCGAGGGAGTGCTGGCCACCATGGAGCCCGACTCCAGCCTGGACACCACCGACTGTTGGAAGATCCCCGACTAGTCTGACCCGCCGCCGCCGCCGCCGCGGTTGCTGCGCTGCTCGTCGTCGACTCAGCACTTGTGCTGGCGGTTGCGCCTGTGAGAAAGTCATATCGCGTTCTTTCCAAGACGCGTCGTTGCCTGCGAATGCCATTGGTCAGACCTGCGGCGTCCTGGGACCGCGCATCACTGAGATGAAGAAGTAGACTTGCGCCGGGGCGACAGATTCTAGCGACAGATTCCAGGGAGAGCACCTATGAGCACACAGGATGATCCAAAACCCGCGGGTTCCGACAAGCAGGCCCATTTTCAGGACGAGAAGTATCGCCCAGAAGTGCACCCGGACGGGAGGGTCACATTTCGGCTTGTAGCGCCTCTGGCGCAGAAAGTGCAGATCGAGCCGATCAATGGCATGCCCTCAGACAACGGCTACAACGGTCTGGGCAGAGCTGCCTTTGACATGAGCAAAGACGAGAACGGTGCGTGGAGCGTGACGACGCCACCGGCTGTTCCGGGATTGCATGGCTTCTGGACGGTAGTAGATGGCGTCCGTCTCAACGACACCACCTCGAAGACCTGCGGCAGCGCCAAGATGCAGACCTGCGCAGTCGAGATCCCGGAGGCAGGGGTCGATTTCTACGACATCAAGGACGTGCCCCACGGCTGCGTGCGCATGCAGTGGTACTACTCCAAGGTAGGCAACGCATGGCGCCGGGCCTACATCTATCTGCCGCCGGACTACGACACTAGCCCCGAGAAGCGCTACCCGGTGTTCATCCTTCGGCACGGCGGCGGCGAAGACGAGACCAGCTGGGTCGAGCAGGGTCGGGCCAATGTCATCATGGACAACCTGATTGCCGAAGGCAAAGCTCTGCCGATGATCGTTGTCATGGACTGGGGCCAAGTCCCGTTGCCCGATGCGCCCGTTCACATGCCTTCCACACCGCCTCCGCCGGAAATCGGTGAAGTGACCATCAAAGAGCTGATTCCCATGGTCGATGCCACCTTCCGCACCATCCCCGAACGCGAGTACCGCGCGATGGCCGGACTCTCCATGGGCAGCGTGCAGACGCTGTATATCGGCCTAGCCAACCTGGACAAGTTCGCCTACCTGGGCGTCTTTAGCCGGCGGACCATGTCACCTGAGGAGTTTGGCAATTTCAGCGGGGTGTTCGCCGATGCGGAGGCCTTCAACAAGAAGGTCAAGCTCTTCTGGTGGGGCGCGGGCACCGCCGAAGAAGGCATCTACAACTCAACAAAGCGGAACCTCGCCGAATTGGCCGCGGCCGGCATAAAGACGGTCTTTGCCGAGTTTCCCGGCACGTCTCACGAATGGCAGACCTGGCGCAAATGCCTGTATAGCTTTGCACCCAGGCTCTTCCAGGACTGACGCCCGGACGGACGTGGCGCGGCTCCGGACCGCATAGGCGAAGGGTGCCGGCAGATGCGCAAAGGCTTAAGTCAACCGGGCGGGGAGTAGTGCACGAAGCCGCACAATCTGAGCGCGTTGAGTACCTTGATGTACTTAGAGCGCTTTCGATGCTGTCGGTGGTCTTTCTGCACAACGCTTCAGGCAATCTCAGGACCAACACCGGGTCTACCGTGTGGCATCTGTCCAACATCCTCACTTCGTTTATGGGGGCAAGCGTTCCGCTCTTCTTCATGATATCTGGCGCGTTGTTGCTGGGCAGCCCCAAGACGCTTGACCTTGGCTACACGCTGAAGAAGAGAGTGCCCAGAGTCTTGGTGCCCTTTGTTGTCTGGTCGCTGATATATGTCGCTTACTACCTGGCCGTGAGCTGGACGAGCGATGGCGCCGCCGATCTATCTGACGCCGTTGTCAGGGTCAAGAACTTTGCGTCCCGGCCTACCGCGGTGCACCTGTGGTTCATGTATGCGCTGATCCCCCTGTATTTCTTGTCTCCCCTGATAAAGAGGATGACGGATGCTCTTGACCGCCGGCTGGTTGTCTACCTGGCCGTCATCTGGGTGTTCTTCTCCTCTTTGTTGCCCACGCTGGCGGTGTTCCTGCCCGGGGCCTACCGTCCCGCGGTCGTGCTTGGCAGCTCGTACAACCTGATCTTCCTGGGGGGCTTTGCGGGGTACTTCATCTTCGGCCACTACTTGGCGAAGGCCACCTGGCGAGTTCCCAAGAAGGTGTTGGCCGGGGTGATACTCGCGGATGCGGCCGTCATCACCCTGGGCACTTGGTGGACGACCTACTCGACAGGCTACTACACAGAAGCGTACAAGGATTACATGGGGGTGTTCGTGCTTGTGCTGACAGTAGCCGTCTTCCTCTTGTGCAAGGATCTGATGGCCGGTCGCATGTTGGGAAGAAAGGCCGGAGCGGTGCTCCGATTCATGGCGCCGTTGTTGTTCGGCGTATACCTGATGCACATCCTGGTCATCGAAAGGCTGTCAAGGAGCCTCCGTTGGTGGCCGGCAGAATCGGTGTGGATGGTGTTCGCCAGTTTCACCATCGTTCTTGGCATATGCCTGCTGTGCGTATCTGTGATCCGCTTCATCAAGCCGCTCTGCTATGCGCTCACAGGGCAGAGATATGAGGGCCGGGGCAGGGGGCGATGAGGCAAATCCGGCACGCGTGCGGGGACCTTGGACAAGAAGGTGAGACTCTTCTGCCGGGGCTCAGGCCCCCTGGCTCGGGCGGAACTGGGTCTCGTAGAGTTCCGAATACAGACCCCCTGTATCGATCAACTCCTGGTGCCGGCCACGTTCCACGATGCGGCCCTCGGCGATGACCAGTATCTGGTCGGCGTCCATGACCGTCGAAAGCCGGTGGGCGATTACGAGAGACGTGCGCCCAGCCAGGGCGGTCTTAAGGGCCCCCTGCAGGGCGGCCTCCGATTCTGAGTCCAGATGCGCGGTGGCCTCGTCCAGCACGACCACGTCCGGCGCCTTGAGTAGCAGGCGGGCGATGGCCATGCGCTGTTTCTCCCCGCCGGAAAGCCGGTAGCCGCGATCTCCCACGATGGTGCTCAGGCCGTCGGACAGGGTTTCGACGAAGGGCAGTATCTGGGCGGCGGCCAGGGCCTCCCACAGTTCCTCGTCGGTGGCGCCTGGTTTGGCATAGAGGAGGTTGGCGCGGATGCTGTCGTGGAACATGTGGGCATCCTGGGTCACCACGCCGACCACGGCGTGCAGCGATTCAGAGGTCGCGTCGCGGACATCCACGCCGGAGATACGCACGGTGCCCTCACGCACGTCGTATAGACGGGGCACGAGCTGGCTGATGGTGGTCTTGCCGGCGCCCGATGGGCCCACCAGGGCGATCAACTGCCCGGGCTCGGCCCTGAAAGAGACATCGGAGAGCACACCCTTGCCGGCATTCACATGGCTGCGCACGGCCACCGATTCCAGTGAGGCCAGGGAGACCTCCTCAGCGGTCGGGTAGCTGAAGGACACATGTTCGAACTCGATGGCGGCAGGCCCGCGAGGAATGGCCACAGCAGAGGATTTTTCGGCCACCGAGGGTTTGAGGTCCAACACCTCGAAGACACGCTCGAAAGAGACAAGAGCGGTCATGATGGTCGCATGCACGTTCGAGAGACCTGTAAGCGGCCCATACAGCCGGCCAAGGTAGGCGGTGAGGGCGACGAGCGTTCCCACGTCCAGTGCTCCGTTGATGGTGAGCACTCCGCCCCATCCGTAGACCAGGGCCGTGGCCAGAGACGCGGTGAGCATTAAAGAGATGAAGAAGATCCGCGAGTACATCATCTGAGTCACGCCTATGTCGCGCACTCGGCTGGCTTTGGCGGAGAAGTCGTCAGCCTCTTCGGACGGTCTGCCGAAGAGTTTCACCAGCAACGCCCCCGCTACGTTGAAGCGCTCGACCATGATGGTGTTCATGTCTGCGCTCAGGTTGTATTTCTCGCGCACGATGCGCTGAAGGCGACGCCCCAGCCGGCGCGCGGGCAGAACGAACAAGGGGAGGAGAACGAGCGCGAGCAGCGTGAGTTTCCAAGAGAGCACGAACATGGCCGACAAGACCAGGGTGACGCTGATGAGATTGCCTACCACCGTTGAAAGGACGTCGGTGAACGCCTGCTGAGCCCCGGTAACGTCGTTGTTCAGGCGACTCACCAGTGATCCTGTTTGCGCGCGGGTGAAGAAGGCAATGGGCATGCGCTGTACGTGGGCGAAGATCTTCGTCCGGAGGTCGCAGACCAGGCCCTCTCCCACCTTGGCCCCCACGTAGCGCTCAGCGAGAGTACAGATGGCGTCTAGGATGGCGAGGCCGGCCACCAGCACCGCGAGCGAGATGACCAGGCCCGCTCGGTTCCCGATGATACCGCGGTTGATGATCTCCTTGTATATGAGGGGGTTGGCTGCACCGATGACCCCGGTCACTGTCACCAGGCCGAGAAAGAGCAGAAGCAGTCGCTTGTAGGGCGCGGCAAAACGGAAGATGCGCCTGGTCGTCCCGCGGGCTACCTTCAGGCCCCGGACGTCCTCGCCTCCACGTATCACACGCCCGAGCGGTCCTCCCCCCCCGCCATCGCCCCCGCCCCCGCCCCGCATCAGGCCTCCTCGGTGATGGAGCGAAGCAGCCGAACGAGTTCGGCCCTGTCTGCGGCCGAGAGCGGGGCGAACAGCGCCTCAGCGGCGGCGCTCCGCTCGGCTTTGAAACGCGTGATAAGATCCCGGCCCTTCTGGGTGGGCGTTACAAGGATGGAACGGCGATCGGTGGGGTCCATGGTCCGGGCGACCAAGCCGTTGTCCTCGAGGCCGTCAACCTTGGTGGTGGCCGAGCGGGGGACTATCTCCAGAAGTTCGGCCAGATCGCCGATGCGCATCGTGCCGGCGTCCACCAGAATGCGTAGTGCCCTCGCCTGGGCGTGTGTAAGCCCAAAAGGCTCCATCTCCCGGCGCCCGTTCTTCTTGAGGCGATGTGAGGCCCGAGCCAGGAGCTCGGCGAGCTCGGCGCGGATGTCTTGCGGGGAATGATGCGTTTCTTTCATATGTCTGGGTCCTCTTCGTTTGCGCGCATGTCGAGCGGCTCGTAGATCGAGCGAGTAATGTTCAGCAGTTTACGGAGCATAACACATTATGAGGCTACCTCCGTATGTGTGTGGGTTCTCCCTATGCGAAGGTCGCGGGTCCTGACCAGTGGATGGGAGCAGTTGGTTAGGGTAAACCCTGCCGACGAGCGGTAACCAACAGAGGAGCGTTCTGTCATAGTATCGGGATGGGTCAAGGAAACTGGGGAGCTATGAACGAAGCCACACAATCTGAACGCGTGGAGTACCTAGACATATTGAGAGCGCTTTCGATGCTCTCAGTGGTCTTTCTGCACACGGAGGCGGGCAATCTCTGGGCCAATTATGGGTCTGCCGTGTGGCATGTATCCAATGTGCTTGTTGCGGTCATGAATACCAGCGTGCCGATCTTCTTCATGATATCCGGCGCGATGTTGCTGGACAGTCCTAAGACGCTTGAGCTTGGCTACACCTTGAAGCGGAGAGTGCCCAGAGTGCTCGTGCCCTTTGTTCTCTGGTCGTTGATCTACGTTGCCTACTACCTCGCGGTGAGTTGGAAGATGAATGGCAGCCCCGACATTTCCGCCGCCATCGACAGACTCAAGTACTTCCCGTCTCGGCCGACCTCGGGGCACCTGTGGTTCATGTATGCGCTAATCCCCTTGTATATCCTGTCGCCCCTGATAAAGAAGATGACGGATTCTCTTGACCGCAGGCTGATCATTTACCTGGCTGCCATCTGGGTGTTCTTTTCCTCCCTGTTGCCCACGTTGGCGGCTCTACTCCCCGAGGCCTACCGTCCCTTCGTCGTTCTGAACCGTTCATACGACCTGTTCTTCCTGGCAGGCTATGCGGGGTACTTCATCATCGGTCACTACATGGTGAAGGCTACCTGGCGAGTGCCCAGGAAGCTGTTGGTCGCGGTGATCGTGGTGGATACGGCCGTCATATCCCTGGGTACTTGGTGGAAGGCCGAATCGACAGGAGCCTACTCAGAGGCGTTCACGATCTACGAGGGGGTCTTCACCCTCATACTTACCATGGCCATCTTCTTGTTGTTCAAGGATATGAGGGCCGACCGCACACTGGGCAGGGTCGCCGGGCCTGTGCTGAGGTTCATAGTGCCGCTGACCTTCGGCGTCTATCTGATGCACCGCTTGGTTGTCGACACGCTCTCAAAGGTCTTTCACTGGTGGCCCATGGAATCGGTGTGGATGGTGTTCGGCAATTACTTCTTCGTTCTTGGCATATGCGTGCCGTTCATATTCGTGCTCCGAGTCATCAAGCCGCTCTGTTGGGCGTTCACAGGGCAGAGATACCAGAGCCTGCGCGGTGGGCGGCGCAATGGCGCGGACCAGCCGTAGGGACGGGCTAGACATCTTGAAAGACGAGCGAAGCAGGTCTCCCGGCTCCGGGTGACACCAGGAGCTGAGGCTCAATGGTGCCGCCCGGTTTCCCCGCGGACTTCTACTTGCGCGTGAGGGTCTGTTTGTCGCCTTCTGGGCTGGTGAAGGTGAGCTTGTCACCGGCGACTTCGTAGCCCATGCTCTCGGGGAAGCCCCCTCCTGGGACTCCAGTGATAAAGACCTTGCCGTCTCTTGTGGAGTAGGTGGCCTCCGCCTTATCGCCCGCAAAGTCGATGACGAAGGCGCCGTCGGAGGTGAACGTGAACTCCGTCCCGGAGCTGTCGCTCCAACTGCCGACGATGTCGCCCCCTCCGCCGCACGCTGCCAACAACAGCGCCAGGGCCGAGACCAGGCAGGCAGTCACCACCAGGGGCATCCAAGATCTTTTCATGCCAAACTTTCCCCTTGTTCTGTTTAAGTGGAGCACGCGAAGCTTACCAGGCCGGACGCGACGCACAGGCAAGGAGGAACGGGTGGCTGCGAAGCAAGAGATTGGAAGGGGCTACGGTCGACTCGACCGTGAGGAAGTGCGCCGCCGGCTGCGCGAAACCTGCTCGGCGGTAGATCTTAGCCTGCCCTCGCCCGAGCCCGGCACGCCTGCGGGGGTGCTCATAGGGCTACTCGGGCATCCTGGTGACCCACACGTCATCCTAACCCGCCGCACCGCGCATCTGAAGAATCACGCCGCTGAGATCAGCCTTCCTGGGGGGCGGATAGAGGCTGGCGACGCCGGACCGGAGGCGGCCGCCCTGCGGGAGGCCTTTGAGGAGATCGGGCTGCCCTCCGATAGGGTGGACGTACTCGGCTGCCTTCCTCCGTCTCTGACGGTGTCTCAGTTTCGGGTATATCCGTTTGTGGGCTGGATCGAGCCGCCGCTGGACTACGTCATCGACGCATATGAGGTTGAGGAGGTCTTCGAGATCCCGCTCAGCTTCGTCCTCGAGCAGGCCAACCACCACTGGGACGAGGCCGTGTTTGCCGGCCGGCGACATGGGTTCTACGTGCTTGACTATGCGGACCACCGCATCTGGGGAGCCACCGCCGGCATCTTGGTCAACCTAGCCGAGGCCCTACGCTAGATGAGCGCGCGGCCCAGGCCGCGCGCGGGGCGGTAGCGGGGGCCAGGCTTGCCGCCCCGCTGGCCAGTGGCTCCGTACTGCGGGGTCTACGGGGAGGCCACGCCGAGATAGGTCCGGACATCGCTCACTTCGAACCCATATTGGGTGGCCAGGTCGCTCAGCGTCGAACCGAGGGACGTGTCGGCGGGGATCCCGAACTCCTCTAGGAAGGCGGCGAAGTCGTCCACCACAGCCTGGATCTCTCCCAGGGTGGTCTTGCCTTTGATCTCCGCGGTCGCTCCCGAAGAGGACCCTTCGTCCCCAGCGGGCACGGTGCTGGTTGTTGTGGCAGGCTGGCCGCCGTCGGTCGTGACGGTGGGCTCCTCCCCGAGGCCGACTCCTGTGAGCAGATACAGTCCGGCACCAGGGGGGCCGTCGCGTAGTAGGTCTCTGAGTGTCGCCGTACCGGGGAGTCCGGTGGAAGCCATGACTTCAGCCAACCGGTCCGCAGGCACACCTGCCAGGCCCAATGTGTCCAGGGGTTCGTCGATATAGCGGGCGATATCGCGCAAGACCTCCGGTTCGATGTTGTTCTCCAGGCTTTTGAGTTGGGTGGATGCGGCCAGGTCGGGAGCGAGACCCAGACCGTTGTAGAGCTCCTGTTTGGTGATGCCGTAGTTCTTGATGACCTCTTCGAGGGTCGTGGAACCCTTGATGTCATCGGGGGTGCGGAAGTCACTCTTCTTGGTGGTCTGGAAGTCTCCCGTTATGTTCGTGATGAGGATAGGCAGCACGAAGGCGGCGATGGCGATAGCGGCAAAAACTGCCATGGGTACAGAGCGCCGGCGGCTTCCGCCAGTGGCGCTCGTTGCCCACCGCCGCCGCGTCCATACGTACAACCAGGTGTGTAGCTTAAGGGTGTCGCGGTCTCTCGTGTTCTGTGGGCAGGCGTCGACGCACTTGAGGCATCGGGTGCACTCGATGCTGCGTACCGCCGGGCTTGTCGCCACTTCGATGTTGACCGGGCAGACCTTTGAGCAGCGGCCGCAGTCGGTACAGGTCTCGGCGTCTCGTTTGATGCCCATGATAGAGAACGAGTTGAAGAGCCCGTTGAAGGCGCCCAGGGGGCAGGCATAGCGGCTAAAGGGGCGGGGGATGAACAGCGCCGCGAGCAGGGTGACGCCGGTGACCACATAACCCGAGATGGCGATCTCATCGGTCCAGATGCGATAGAGGTTCCAGTAGGGGTCCCAGTCTTGAAAGACGAGGGTGACGCTGCGCGCGGTCTGTACCAGCACCCAGGCAAGCACGGCCCACTTGAGGTACTGGAGAAACCGCTCGACCCGGCGCGGTACTCTGTTGTACAAACGCGGCCAGAGCCTGCGGCCGATGCCGCCGAGTCCCTCCTGCACCGACCCAAGCGGGCAGATCCATCCGCAGAACGATTTCCCTGTGATCACCAACCCTATGAGCAAGGCCAGCAGCATGATGAACACTGCTGAGTGCAACTTGGCGACATATCCGCCGGTCGAGAAATAAGTGTACAAATTGACCACGCCACCGAACGGGCAGATGGTGTGGAGATTGGTAGACCATGCTGTGCCCACGGTGGTCGCGATGGCCACAACCAGCACATAAGCGGCGATCGCCGCCTGCACGCTGTGACGGAGGATCTGTATGGGTGGCGGTTTTCTGGCCATTCTCACTCCTCGATGCGGTTTAGCCTACCCGGCCAGCGTGGCCGCGAATACCTGCCAGGCTAGGAGCGCCTTGGCGGTGAGGCTCAGGATGATGTAGATCTTCTCGCCAAAGAGATAATCGCGCCAACGGCCCACCTGTTTGTACTGCAGCACCATGTTGACGGCGAAGATGTTGAAGAACACAAAGAGCGACGCGATGATGCCGTACACGAACCCGGGCGGATTTGCTCCGCTGAGCCCCGGGCTGACGACATAGACCACCACGGCGATCCACGGGATGATGCCGGCGAAGCAGCCGAACAAGAAGGGCAGCCAATTCGGGTTGCCCGGCCTCTCGTACTTCTCCATGAGGAGCCCGAACAAGATCATGCTGGCGTTCACGCCGAAGATCGCCAGCAAGGCCGCGATGTCGCTAACGCCGCAGATCATGACGATGAGCACGATCATGAGTGAAGACGTTATGGAGTACTCGATCCACCGTCCGTAGTTGCGCTTCTGCAGCAGGTTGCGCTTGTACCAGCCGAACACGCCGGGAGAGGCCATGATGAGCAGGGCCAGACCCGACAGGGCCAGGAAGGCGAACACACCCCAGGCCAGCGGGAAGTCGCCCAACTTGGTCGGCGCGCCGACCGGCGTTCCCGGAGGGCCGGTCATGAAGTTGCCCACCACCGGCAGGCTGAAGTCGGTGGAGAGGACCGCGATCACCGCAGCCTGGGCCAGCAAGACCGCGCCCACCACGGTGTTCCACCAGCGCAGTTTGCGCAGGCGCCTCTCCATATCCCCGTTGCTCGTGAGCTCTTTCAGCTCTACGGTGCTCTCTGTCGCTGACATGGCCCTCCTCCTGTGTTGTGTTTTCCTAGAGCGCTTCCTTCGCCAGTGACGCCTGTACGGCGCTGCCGTCCAGGGTCTCGTGCTCCAGCAGTTCGCTCGCCAGGGACTCCAGAGCCCCGCGATGCTCACGGAGCAGTGTCTGAGCGCGCTCGTACTGCTTGGTGACCAGGCTCCGTACCTCGGTGTCGATTATCTCCTGGGTCTTGGGACTCAGCTGGCTGTTGTCCTGCACTACCCCGCCCATGTACTGAAGCTGCTGGCCCGCGTAGCGGACCGAGCCCAACTTCTCACTCATGCCGAACTCGGTGATCATGCGGTGCACGAGTTCAGTAGCCTTGTTAATGTCATCGCTGGCCCCGGTGCTGATGGTGCCCAGCGCGGTGAGCTCGGCAGCTCGCCCGCCCAGCATGACGGCCACCCGGTCGGTCAGCTCGTCCACAGTAAGGATGTAGCGGTCTTCGGTGGGCATTTGCAGGGTGAAGCCGAGGGCTCCGCGTGCATGAGGGATGATGCTGACCTTGGACACCGGATCGGCGTGCGTTACCAGGCCCGCCACCAAGGCGTGGCCCGATTCGTGGTAGGCGACGGTTCTACGTTCCTGCTCGTTCATCACCCGGCTCTTCTTCTCCAGGCCGGCGACGACGCGCTCCATGGCGGCCTCGAAGTCCTTGAGACTCACGGATTGAGCTTTGCGCCGGGCTGCCAGTAGCGCTGCCTCGTTCATGGCGTTGGCCAAGTCGGCGCCGCTGAAGCCGGGCGTTATGCGGGCGGCCCGTTCGACGTCGAAGTCGTGGGCCAACTTGATGCCCTTGCTGTGGATCTTGAGGATCTGCACGCGGCCAACCAGATCGGGGTTGCCCACCTCCACCTGTCGGTCGAAACGGCCGGCCCGCAGTAGGGCCTTGTCGAGCACCTCGGGGCGGTTGGTGGCGGCCATGATGATGACCGGACGCGACACATCGGTGCTGAAGCCGTCGATCTCCGCAAGCAGTTGGTTGAGGGTCTGTTCGCGCTCGTCGTTGCCCCCGCTCATGGCAGCGCCTGCCCCTCTAGACTGGCCTATGGCGTCGATCTCGTCGATGAAGACGATGGCTGGGGCTGTCTTGCGGGCTTGCTCGAAGAGGTCGCGCACCCGGGCGGCGCCTACCCCCACGAACATCTCCACAAACTCCGAGCCGCTGCTCTCGAAGAAGGCTACTTCGGCTTCGCCGGCGGTCGCCTTGGCAAGCAGAGTCTTGCCGGTCCCGGGCGGACCCACGAGCAGCACGCCCTTGGGGATGCGGCCGCCCAGGCGCTCGAACTGCTCCGGGGTCTTGAGGAACTGGATGATCTCCTGCAGCTCGGCGATGGCCTCATCCGCTCCGCCCACATCCTTGAAAGTGACTCCCACCTTCTCGGGCTCGACTTTGGTGGCCTTGCTCTTGCCCACCCCGAAGATGCCTCCCGCGCCCCCGCGTCCGGCCGCGCCGGCCATCCGCCTGTAGATGAATACCCAAAACACGCCTATGAGCAGGAAGGGGAGCAGGCTGATAAGAATGCTTCCGATGGGGCTAGAAGGGCCGGTGAACGAGTACGTGACTTTCGCCGCCTCCAGCTGCGGCACCAGCTCGGTATCTTCTCCAGGCTCGTAGTTGGTCTTGAACTCAGCGGGTTTGTTGGCGGTGGGGTCGGTGCTCTTCAGGGTTCCCGTTATCGTGGTCTTCCCGATCACGGCGGTCTGCACCTGCCCTGCGATCACCTTGGCCTTGAAATCGCTGTACTCCAGTTGGGTGGAGGGCGTCGACATGGGCCCGATCAGATACTGCTGGAACAGGTAGAGAGCGACCAGGGCGATCACCACATAGCTGACCACGTGCCAGAGTCGTCGGTTCATCTGTCGGCGGCGCTCGTCTTCGCCTGGAGGACCCGGCGGAGGAGTGCCCGGGCGGCCGGCGCCCATGCCGGCACCGCGTTGAGGGGGGACGCGTCTGCTGGGAGTATCCTTGTTGCCGCTCTTGTCATTCGTTGGCATAGTGGTGCGCTCGCTTGCTCGATTGGGGTGCTCGTCGGTGGAGATGGCAGAATCGTACTCTCGACATGTTTACCTTGCCACCGGTCGAGCTAAACAGAGCCGATGGGTCTTCGTAGGGGAAGAACGGGGAAAGATGAACCCGCAAGACAGAGATGGCAGAGGTCAAGTGGGCGGGATGCAGGCGGAAGCACTACCACGACAGGCGGCCTGGCTGGACCTCGGTACCGAGGAGTACGGTCGGGCCTATGCTATCCAAACGAAGCTGCACACTCTACGACTGGCCAGGGCGATCCCCGATAGCGCGGTGGTGCTCGAGCACGCTCCCTGCATCACCCTTGGCCGGGCTGCGCATCGCGAGCACATCCTCGCCGGCCGGGAGCAATTTGAGGCCGCGGGGGTTGCCGTGTACAACACCGATCGGGGAGGCGATGTCACCTACCATGGCCCGGGGCAGCTCGTCGTGTATGCCTTTGTCGATCTCACCGGCTACGGCAAGGACGTGCACGCTCACGCTCGCCGCCTAGAACAGCTGCTCATCGACGTGCTGGGATCCTACGGAGTCGAGGCGGGTAGGAAGAGCGAGTATCCCGGGGTCTGGACCGATGAGGGCAAGATCGGGGCCATCGGCATCAAGGTGAAGCGCTGGGTCACGTTGCACGGCGTGTCACTCAACGTTTCACCCGATATGAGTCACTTCGGGCTGATCGTGCCCTGTGGCATCGATGACCACCCGGTTACCTCGCTTGCCCGGCTATTGGGGCATCCTGTGGAGATCGCCGAGGTCAAGCGGGGTCTGAGGAAAGCGTTCGAGCGCGTCTTCGGCGTCAGACTGGTCGATGTCGAAAGGGCTGCGCTGGGGCTGTAGGGCGCGTGCCGGCTAGAGAGCCAGCTCGGAGGTCTCGGCCACGTCCGCGGCCACGTCCGCGGCCACTCCCGTGGCTACGCCCCCGGCCACTCCCGCGAGGTCGCCGATGGTGGCGCTACGGAACAGATCTTCGAGAAGGTCGGTGGCTCTCTGCCACAGAGGCCGCGTTGGGCAGGTGGCCGCTCGATCACAACCGTCTATGGTCTTACAGGGTGCGGGCATCAGTTCGCCTTCTACGGCCTGCAGGACTTCTAGCACGCTGATTGCCTCCGCCTGACGGGCCAAGCTGAAACCGCCGCCCCTTCCGCGGTGGCTTCTCACCAGTCCCGCTAGTCGGAGGGCCATCAAGAGTTGCTGGGCGTAGGCGGGGGATATGCTCTCGGTCTCTCCGATCTGGTACTTCGTCAAGGAACCCTGGCCGGCCTGCGCAGCCAGAAGGACCATGATCCTGGTGGCGTACCTTCCCTTGGTCGAGATAGCCATCATGAAGGTCGTCCCCCCCGGTCAAACACTATTGACATACTCATCTTAGTCATGTATACATCCTATCACACACATATCCACAAGGTTAGCAATGTCAAGCGGAGCCCAGTGACACAATCCGACTCGAGCAGTCAGGAGGTCGATCATGAAGAAGTGGAGCAGACTGATCGCGGTGGCGGTGCTGATTCTTGGCCTGGTCAACGTGGGGGTGGGTGGCACCTTCATCGGCATCGGGTTCAGCAAACAGCACTATCTCAAGACCGCGATGGCCGAGGAGATGATCACAACCGAACTCACCGACGAACAGATCGCGGCCGGCGAGGTGGTGGACACCATGAGTGAGGCCCAGCGGGCCGGAGACCTCGTCCGCGAGCACCGCCACGGCATCGCTGCCAGCTACGAAGAACTCCTTGCCGGCGGGAGATACGACCCGACGAACCTACAGCAACTTACGTACGCGCAGGCAATGAACATCGAGAACTACCTGTATCTGGCGTCGGCTTCGTGGGGCATAACCTACATGGCCCTGGGCGTTGGAGCAGCCCTAGTCCTGGCCGGCATCGCCCTGATGGCTATCGCTTTCGTAATCTATCGGTGGGCCAGGCGCGTCTACGCGGATAGCACGCCTGCCGCTGCTCTCTGATCAAGAACCCCGACTGTGACTCGCCCTCACCCGGGCTACGGGGCCCCTCTCCGAACGACTGGAGAGGGGCCCCGTAGTATGCTGGCGGAGTGGGGGCGGGTGCGCACAGGGAGGAAGGTGAGAAATGGCCGGCTCGATCGGAGCAGCGCAACGCTTGGATGGAAAGGTGGCCATGGTCACGGGGGGTGGCGGTGCCAACAGCATAGGCCGGGCGATATGTCTTCGCTACGCCCGGGAGGGTGCGCGGGTTGCGGTGCTGGACATCAACGACGCCGGCGCGGCGCGGGTGGCGAAGGAGATCCAGGAAGCCGGGGGCACGGCGCTGCCGGTCACATGTGACGTAACCGACCTCGACCAGTGTAGGGCCGCGGCCAAGCAGGTCGCCGAGGCCTGGAACGGACGCATTGACATCTTGGTCAACAACGCGGCCTTCTTCGGAGGCATGGGAGCTTGGCGCCCGTTCGACGAATGGTCGGCACAAGATTGGGACAAGATGCAGAACGTCAACGTGCGGGGCATGTGGTTCTGCGCCCAGGCGGTGTTCACCTACATGAAGGCCCAGGGCTATGGCAAGATCATCAATCTCACCTCGTCCTCCTTCTTCGAGGGAGTGCCGGGTTTCATCCACTACACCACCAGCAAGGGCGGAGTCATCGGTTTCACCCGCTCTCTCGGCAAAGAACTGGGTCAGTTCGGCATCCGCGTCAACGCCATCGCGCCGGGCTTCACGGTGTCCGACGCCCAGCTCGAGCTCACCAAGGATTCCCCCGAGTGGTACCAGCACAACAAGGAACGGCAGGCCTTGCACGAGCGCAATGAGGTCCCCGAAGACCTGGCCGGCCCCGCCTTCTTCCTCGCTTCGCCCGACAGTGACTTCATGACCTGCCAGACGTTGCTGGTCGACGGGGGGGCGACGCCCAACTAGAGCGGCTGGTTCGGCAGCGGCTGCTATCATTAACGGGCCGTCTGTTGCATCGTTGAGGGGCAGTTTCAGTGGTCGACGAGTGCTTTTGCCTGCCTGCGACCCAGGATGTTGGATCCTGGGAATCGGGTGCCCCCTTTTTCTCTCGGTGGGCGTTCTTCTCGGGCGAGTGCGGATCTTCATGACGACGAGAGACGCACGGGCCACATTTCTTCCCTTCGCGGCCCTGGGCTTGTTGTCCCTGTTGTGGGGCTACAACTGGGTAGTCATGAAGGTCGGTCTGCAGAACGCCGAGCCCTTTACCTACTCCGCCCTGCGGAACCTCGTCGGGGCGGTATTCATTCTCTCGGTGGCGGCCGTGTTGCGCCGACCACTGCGACCCCAGGCCGTCGTGTCGACGGCGTTGTTCGGTCTCTTCCAAACTGCCGGGTCCGCTGGTCTGGCCATGTGGGCGGTCCAGATGGGCGGCGTCGGCAAGGTATCGTTTCTCACCTACACCATGCCCTTCTGGCTGTTGCTGATCGCGTGGCCGGTTTTGCGCGAGCCCGTGCGGGGTTTTCAATGGGTCTCGGTGGGGCTGGCTCTTCCCGGGTTGATACTTGTGCTCGAACCCTGGAACTTGAGAGGGCTTGCCAGCAGTTTCCTGGCGATCGGCGCGGGGATCTCTTGGGCTATTGCATCGCTGATCGTAAAGCACTTGCGGGCCCGTCGCGACATTGAGCCCCTGTCGTTCATCGCCTGGCAGGGCATCTTCGGCTCGATACCGCTGATAGCGGTCGCCTTGTTGACGGCAGAGAGCATCCCGACGTGGAACGCAAGCTTCATCTCAGCCCTCGTTTATAGCGCGGTGCCCGCCAATGCCGTTGCCTGGGTCCTTTGGTTGTATGCGCTTAGAAGGCTGCCTATTAACACCGCCGGTTTCGGCAGCTTGGCTGTCCCGGTGGTGGGGGTGCTCGCGGCCTGGATTCAGCTTGGCGAGCGCCCGGGAGCGCTGGAAGGCTTGGGCATGGCGTTCATCGTGGTGTCGCTGGCGGTTCTAACTTCAAGGCAGTTGCTCGAGGGCCGGCAGCCCGGTGCGTTTCGACCTCTCGCGAGGCCCGCGGCCTCGGGCGCCGGCGCTTCCTAGGCTTCTGCCTGCCGGGACTTGTCCCAAAGACTTCCCTAATGCCCGCTAGGTGGTATAAAGGTTTCAGCCGCTCGGGTTGTTCTGTGGTGGAGCGGAGGGTGTCGCGGAGAAGGGGTGCACGGCCATGGCGCACGGTTTCGCTGGGAGGCTTCTCTTTGTTGACCTGACCACCGGTGAGATATCTGAGGAGGCGCCGGAGGAGAGCTTCTACCGAAGCTGCATCGGAGGGACGGGTCTTGGGGCAGCGATCCTGATGGACCGCATGAAACCCGGGGCGGACCCGTTGGGACCAGACAACATGCTGGCTTTTTGCACTGGGCCTCTGACGGCCACCGGGGTGTATGGCGGGGGCCGGTTCATGGTGACCACCAAGTCCCCGCTCACCGGAGGCTGGGCCGACTCGAACTCCGGCGGTACCTGGGGGCCGCAGCTCAAGTACGCTGGGTACGACGCCGTATTCTTCACCGGCGCGGCGGAGAAGCCCGTCTGCCTGGTGATCGATAAAGGCCAAGTGCATCTTGTCTCCGCCGACCGTCTGTGGGGCAGAGATACCTACGAGACCGACGACATGCTGCAGGTGGAGCTGGGCGATCCAGGCAGCTGGACCGTGTCTTGCATCGGTCCCGGCGGCGAGCAGTGCTCGCGCCTGGCCGGCATCGTCAACGAGAAGGGCAGGATTGCAGCCCGCTCGGGGGTGGGGGCTGTCATGGGCTCCAAGAAGCTCAAGGCTATTGCAGTACGGGGATCAAAGGGCGCCCGTATCGCCGTGGCGGACAAGGAGGGCCTGAAGGCCGTCCAAAAAGGCTACAGCGCGATGATCAAGGGGAGCGGCTTTATGAGCGGGCTCTCGGCCGGCGGCACGGGCGGGGGGACGAGCTTCCTGGTGTCCATCGGAGACTGTCCCACCAACAACTGGGCGACTACGGGTACCGATTCGTTTCCGACGGCGAACAACCTGGACACCGCGAACATGGACGTCTACAAACTGCGGTCCTATGGCTGCGCCTCGTGCCCGGTACGTTGCGGCGCACTCGTGCGCATCGATGACGGCCCCTACAAGAGCCAGGACGAGACTCACAGGCCCGAGTACGAGACCCTGGGCGCATTGGGCGCCATATGCCGCAACGACAGCGCCGAGGCCATCATCCGGGCCAACGAGATCTGCAATCGCTACGGAATAGACACCATCTCGGTGGGGGGTACCATCGCCTTCGCCATCGAGTGCTACGAGAACGGCATCATCGACAAGAATGAGACCGACGGTTTGGAGCTCACTTGGGGAAACTCGGCGGCTGTTGTGGCCCTTGTCGAGAAGATGGCCAAGCGCGAGGGCTTCGGCGCCGTACTCGCCGACGGTTCGAAGGTGGCGGCGGAGCGCATCGGCCGGGGAAGCGAGCGGTACGCCATGCACATCGGCGGGCGGGAACTGCCGCTGCACGACCCGCGGATGACGCCGTCGCTGGGCTCTTTCTACATCTCCGATGCAACACCGTCGCAGCACTGCGGACCGGCCTCGATGGCTCTGCTTGACCAGGGCGTGCCCCTGGGCCCCGATCCTTCGCTGCAGTCTGACTCCAAAGAGGTCTACGGCTCGTACGATCAGAAGGGCGACATCTACGCGCGTGGGGCGGCCTATTACCAACTGCTAAGTTCGGCGGGCTTGTGCGCGCTCTACGCGCAGTTCGACGCCCCACCTGTAGTGGAGTTGTTGCGCCCGGTCACCGGTTGGGATATGGACTGGTCCGAGGGCATCAAAGCAGGTAAGCGCATCCTGACTCTGCGCCAGGCTTTCAACTTCAGAGAAGGGCTGAGACCCGAAGACTTCCGGTTCCCGAAGCGGTTCGACGAACCCGTGGGCGCCGGGCCGGCCGCGGGACAGCGGCCCCCGCTTGAGGATCTGCGTGGTGAGTACTTCAAAGCGCTGGGCTGGGATGCGAAGACAGGCAGACCCCTGCCCGAGACCCTGGCCGGTCTTGGGCTGGATATCAAGATCTGAGCGGCAGGCCCGGCGCTCCTCGGCTGCGGCTGCCCCAGCTTGGGACGGCGCGGCTCAGTCCGTCTAGGCCCCCGGCGCCGTGAACCCGGCGGAGATGTTCAGGGCGCCTCTGATGGCCTCCACGATCTTGATCTTATCGGGGATGGCGAACTTCTCCATGGGCGGGCTGAACGGGATGGGGACATCCAGCGCGCAGACCCGGACAGGCGCGGTCTTCATGGCGGCGAAAGTGGCGGTGTCGGAGGTCGCCAGGGCGATGATCTCGGCGGCGGCGCCGCAGGTCTGGCAGGCCTCGTCTACAACCACGAGCCGTCCGGTCTTCTTGACCGAAGCGCGCACGGCTTCGGCGTCGAACGGCACGAGCGTCCGCGGGTCGATCACCTCCACCGACACACCCTCACCGGCCAGTTCTTCCGCGGCCGCCAAGGCCTCGTGGACCATCGCGGACAGGGCGACCACTGTGACGTCGAAACCCTCGCGCTTGAGGTCTGCCTGGCCGAACGGTATGAAGTACTCCTCCTCGGGTACTTCGCCCTTCATGCCTCCCAGAAGGACGTGCTCGAACGACACCACAGGGTTGTTGTCCCGCAGGGCTGTCTTGAAGAGTCCCTTGGCGTCGTATGGCGTGGCAGGCAGGATGATCTTCAGCCCAGGCGCGTTCATGTACATGGGGTAGGGGCTGACCGAATGCTCCGCGGCGGACGAAACACCAGCGCCGATGGTCATGCGGTATAGGATGGGAAAGCTGGCCTGCCCGCCAAACATGTAGGTGATTTTGGCGGCATGATTGATGAGCTGGTCCATGGCCACGAAGCCGAAGGTGGCCATGCGGATGTTGGCGATGGTCCTGAATCCCGACCCTGCCAAGCCTATGGCCGCCCCCACGAACGAATTCTCTGCGATGGGTGTGACCCGAACGCGCTCTGCACCGAACTCGTCCTGCAGTTCGGCGACCAGGTCGGTGGCCATGTAGACGGTCCGGGGGTCTCTGCGGAACTCCTCCTGGGTCGCCTCGAGGATCGCCTGGTTGTAGGTGATCTCTCTCACCTGGAGTACACGTCCTCTAGCGCGTCCTCAGGGGCCGGGTAGGGACTCTCGACTGCGAAGGTGTGGGCCGCTTCCACCTGGCTCATGATCTGCGAGTCGATGCGCTCGAGGTCTTCGCGGTCGAGCACGGTGGCGGTCAGCAAGCTAGACCCATAGGTCGCGATGGGGTCCTTGTTGGTCCAGGCCTCGATCTCGTCCCGGGGCCGCCGGTCTTCGTGCGTGTCGGAGAGGAAATGCTTGTGCCACCGATAGGTATCGCATTCCAAGAAGTAGGGGCCCTCACCGCGTCTAAGCACCCCCATGGCTTCCTCGGTGGCGAGGTAGACGGCTTCGACGTCGTTGCCGTGGATAGCCTTGCTGGGGATGTGGTAGGCCTCCGGCAACCGGACTATTTCGTCGGGAGCCAAGGCATAGGAGCGCGGGGTGTGTACGCCGTAGTGGTTGTTCTCGCAGACGAAGAGAAGCGGTAGCCGCCAGACGGCCGCCAGATTGAGCACTTCGTGGAGCTCCCCCTCTTGGCAGGCCCCGTCGCCGAAGAAGACGGCGGCCATGTTGCCTTTGCCTTCCAGCTGGGCGGACATGGCGGCTCCCGCTGCGATGGGCAGGCCCGCTCCGACGATGCCGTCGGCCCCCAGCATGCCGATGCTGAAGTCGGCGATATGCATGGACCCTCCCTTGCCCTTGCAGCAGCCGGTCTTCTTGCCGTAGACCTCGGCCATCATCCGGTTTATGTCGGCGCCCTTGGCGATGCAGTGCCCGTGGCCCCGATGGTTGCTGACGATTCGGTCGGCGTTGTTCAGATGCCGGCACACCCCGGTGGCGATGGCTTCCTGGCCGATGTAGGAGTGGACGAAGCCGACTATATTGCCGGCGTAGAACTCCGAAGCCACCCGCTCCTCGAAGCGGCGGATGGTGAGCATCATGGTGTACAGGTCTATCTGTTTCTGCCTGTCCAAGACGAACATGGACCTCCAGCGTGGCGGCCGGGCGGCACCAGTCTATCAGGCGGGGGCCGGTCTGGCGGCGAGCGCCGCGCCGCTCAACGCAACATTCTCGCCAAGCCGGCGATGGTGGTAAAGGGCTGCATCCGGAGGCGTTTTAACTTGAAGAGACCGGCGAGTTCAAAACCGCCGCCTTTGTCCGTGGCCACCGCCATGACGTAGCCTGCCGCCCGAACTGCCTCGATAACCTTAGTGTTGTAGGCTCCCGCGGGGTAGCAGAGTACGTAGCTGGGCTCACCGATGGCCACGGCGATGGCTTGGCGGGATTCGACCATTTCTGTCTCCAGCCGTGCTCTTGACACCCCGCGAAGGTCTGGGTGTGAGACCGTGTGCGACTGGACGGACATTCCCGCCGCGGCCATCTCGCGCAGCTGGTCCCAGGTCATCTGGCCTTCCTTGCCTCGGTCGGCGGGCCCCGTGATGACAAAGAAGGTGGCGGTGAACCCGAACTTCTTGAGCATGGGGAATGCCACCTTGTAGTTGTCCTCGCCCCCGTCGTCGAACGTCAACACCACCGGTTTGGGGGGGAGCTCCTTGAGCCCGGCCATGGCGAGATAGACGTCGGCGAAGCTGATTGTGCAGTAGTCGTTTGTGAAGAGATATTCCATCTGGGCTTCGAAGTCCTCGGTCTTCACTGTGAGGTCGGCGGCATATGGGCCGGCCGGCGGAGGCTCTTCGTCCACGTAGTGGTACATCAGGATGGGCACGTCTACAGCTATCGCGCCGGCGGGCAGTGTGCTGGGGAGTGTCGCGCTCACTGGGGGCGCCTGGGTAGTCGTCGTCTGCACACTGGTGGTGGACGGGAGTGAGGCCGAGGACGTAGTGGCCGCGGAGGTAGAGGTGGGGGCGACTGTGCTCTGTACGCTAGATGCGACGCCGCTGGCTCCAGCTTCGCTGCAGGCCGCGAGGTTGGCTCCGGCAAGAGCGGTTCCTATCAACACCACGACGACAAAGATCGTCGTCGGCGCCCATGAACGGTCTGCCGGTCCGTGTTTCAACGCGGATCGGCCGGGCCTCCGCCCTGTTTGGCGGCGATTGCCCGCGCTGCCCATGGGGGCGAGATGATTGCGCATTGCGCCATTGTAGCTTCGGTCGCTTCGGACGTAGGCAGCCTGCGCTGCGACCGGGTGAGAAGAGGGCGCGGCGCATGCGCTAGAGTGTGGTCCCATGAGCTTCTGGTATCTGATAGGGCTGGCCCTCGGCCTGGCAATGGACGCCTTTGCCGTTTCTGTGGCCGCGGGCATCCAGGTGACGAAGCTCGACTACGGACATGTCGCCCGGCTGGCCCTGAGCTTCGGATTCTTCCAGTTCATGATGCCGGTGCTCGGGTGGCTCGCCGGTCGCGGGCTCTCCCGATGGCTGTCGGCTGTCGATCACTGGATCGCCTTTGGCCTTCTGGTGGTCATCGGTAGCAGGATGCTGTGGGAGTCGTTTCGAACCCCCGGATGTGGCGTCAAGGACCCCACGCGGGGCTGGAAGCTCCTCACCCTGTCGATCGCGACCAGCATCGACGCTCTGGCGGTTGGACTCAGCCTCGCTCTGCTCGATGTGTCCATATGGGTCCCCAGCATTGTGATCGGCGTGGTAGCCGCTGTTCTCAGCGCGCTTGGAGCCTTCTTTGGATCTCGTTTGGGATGCTGGTTTGGGGTCTGGGCCGAGCGGTTTGGTGGACTGGTGCTCATCGGCATCGGCGTGAAGATCTTGGTGGATCACCTAGCCTGACGAGTCTCGGCCGTCTGCCTCGCGGCGATCGACCTGGCCTGTGCCTCCGACAGGAAGGCCAAGGTCCGCTCGGCATCCATGGGCTCAGAGAAGTGAAAACCCTGTCCAAACCGGCAGCCCAGATCTGCCAGCTTGTCGCGCTGGCCCTCGTGTTCTATGCCTTCGGCGACCGTGTACAAGTCGAGGCTATCGGCCAAGCCGATGATGGCCCGAGCCATGGCGGACCGGTGCCGGCTCTTGAGCAGGTCGTCGATGAATGGCTTGGCGATCTTCACACAATCGAAGGGGAAAGCGTGCAGTCGGCCCAATGATGAGTAGCCGGTGCCGAAATCGTCGATCGATAGTAGGACTCCCAACTGCTTGATGGCCCACAGCTTGGTGGAGGTGAGCTGCTCGTCCTCGATCAACGCGAACTCCGTCACCTCGAGGGTCAGTTGTGACGGTTCCAGGCGGCTCGACTCAATGGCCTCCGCTATCAGGGAGACGATGGTAGGCTCTCGGAGCTGGCGGGGCGAAAGGTTGACCGCGATAGTCAGAGGTTGGCCGCGCGGGGCAAGATGATCCCAGGCCTTAGTTTGTCGGCAAGCCTCCATGAGGATCTGGCGACCCAGGGTAGTGATCTGCCCGGTCTTCTCGGCCACAGCGATGAATTCGGAGGGCAGGAGCAGGCCTCGGGTGGGATGTTGCCAACGCGCCAAGGCTTCCAAACCTATGGGCCGGCCTGAAGCAATCTCAACAATCGGCTGGTAGTAGACCACGAACTCGCGGTTGGCTATGGCCCGGCGCAGATCGGCCTGTACCTCAAGGCGGGCGCGGATGGCCACCTGCATGCCGGGCTGGAAGACCTCAAACGCGTTCTTGCCCTTGGCCTTGGCCGAATACATGGCGATATCGGCGTTGCGGAGCAACTCCTCGGCGGTGCAGTCGCCTCCCGAGCTGGCGATGCCGATGCTTGCGGAGAGCGGCACTCTGTGTTCGTCAATAATGAACGGCTCTCTTAGACACGCAAGAGCCTTTTCGGCGACGCTGACGGCGTGGAAGACGTCCGCCGTGTCTTCGATGAGCACGGCGAACTCGTCACCCCCCAGCCGAGCGGCCGTGTCGCTGGATCTGATGACCGAGTGGAGTCTTCTGGCGACCTCGACCAAAAGAGCGTCACCCATGAGGTGCCCAAAGTGATCGTTGACCAGTTTGAAATCATCGAGGTCCAAGAATAGAACCGCGAGTTGGCCGCCCGTGCGAGACGCTCGAGTGAGCGCATGCTCCAGGCGGTCTCTCAGAAGAACGCGGTTGGCCAACTTCGTCAGGGGGTCGTAGAAGATCTGCCGCTCCAACTGCCTCTCGAAGCGCACTCGTTCCTCCACGTCGCGTATGGTGAGGACGAGACCCTGCACCACGGGTTCGTCGATCAGGTTGGCGATGGTCACGGCGAAGTGACGCCAGGCGCCCTGCGCATCCTTGACGAGCCACTCGCTTTCCACCTGGCCGCGCGGTTCGTCAAGGCATTCAGCGATGGTGGCGAGTGCCGAGGCCCGGATGTCTGGATGTAGAAGGTCGATCATCTTGACTGTTCCGGCCACCGCGTTCTTGACGTCGAGTAGGCGCTCAGCCGAGGGAGTGCCATACGAGATGGTGGTATCCGCACCGGTTACGAGTATGACGTCGGACGAGTTGGTCACCAGCGCGCGGAACCTCTGCTCACTTTGGTTTACGGCTCGGACGGCTTGGAGGCGCCCGTTCTCGACAGCCGTAACCATCTGGCGGCACACGACTACCAGCGACAGCGCCATGGCGCAGAAGAGCAGCGCGTCCAGGGTAGGGGTCAAGAGTCCGCGGGTCTGTTGCACGGCCAAGATGAGGGCGGACAGGACCGCGGCGAAGGGCAGCAGCTTTGCGAAAGCACTCGGCCTTTCCCACCACTCGGCCGAGCGCCGGCTGGATCGGGGGGAGGCACAGTAGGCCGCCCAGGCAAGCGAGCCTATTGAAACCATGTAGATGGCGTCTGACGCGCCTCCAGATGTGTAGACTCCGCGGGCAGTCTCCCCACCCATGAGCACGTCGCTCGCCAGCGCCGCGCAACATCCGAACACGATCATGAGTGTGGCGGTCTGTGGCAACGTGCGCTGCTTCAGCAGCGCATACCGGGCGACAGCGGCCAGCATGAGTATGTCTCCGAGGGCGTTGGCAGTGGTGAAGACCGACGTGAGGGCATCCGTGTGGCCCATCTCAAATGCTGGGACGACCCAGAGGAAGGTGACCGCCATACCGCCGGCCAGTAGGACGATGACGAAATCAAGCCAACCGCCGGCGGCCTCCAGCCCGGAAGGCTTCAGGCGCTGGGCCCCGTCGCGCGGCAGGAGTAGCAGACCGGCGTAGATGAGCGGATACGCCACAAGATATGCTACGAACGTGAGCCAAGGAGTGGAATGGTCGCTGCCAACGAGCGAGCCGATCAAGTGTCCCAAGCTCGTCACTTGGATGATCAGCAGGCCGGCCGACAGGAGCAGCCAGGCTCGAGACCAACCCGCGAGCTTCGCCTGCCTCAGGGCGAGCCCCCCAGCGCCGAGAGTTATGAGCAACTGTCCGACGTTGGCAAGGACAAAGTGCCCGCTGAGTCGCCCGGTGAAGCTGCCGATCACGTAGAGGCACACCAGTATGGTGATCATCCCCAGGGTCAGCCCGGCGATGCGTGGCCGTGCGGAGTGCGCACACGAAGGCGCGGCCTTCTTGCGCGAAATTCCCCGACTAGTTTTGTGATCGGAAGCTGAGAGCTTCACGCGTCCGTAGTGGCCAAGTGGTTCCTGTCGGCTGCTTTCTTTCGGAGGGTTGCTCCAGCAGAGCGATTATCGGCTCAGCCTAGCGAACGCTTTACCTGAAGAGCGCGAGGGGGTTTCTCGGCCCAGGGCTTGTCATGCTTCTGAAGCCGGCCGATGCCTGACGAAGTTCCCGGCCTGGAGCTCCCGCCAGGCCAGATCGAGCTCCGCGACGGTGTTCATGACGATCGGGCCGCCCCAGGCTATCGGCTCCCGCAGCGGCCGGCCGCTGACAAACAGAAAGCGAGCGCCGCCGTCGCCGGAAGTCACCAACACGCGGTCGCCATCGTCGAGCAAGACGGTGGTCCCAGCCCCCGCCTGGACCTCCTCTCCCCCTTCGCCGTACCGCGCCGCGCCAGCGAACAAGTAGGCGAAAACGGTATGTCCAGGCTGCGTGTCGTGGCCCCAGTTGGTGCGTGGCTCCAGCGTGACCTCGAAGTACTCCGGTTCGATGGCGATGTTGCTAACCGGGCCGGTGGAGCCGTCGATGGTCCCGCAGATGACCGCCACGGTAGCGCCTTCCGACTTGACCGTCGGAATATCGGCTGCTTGGACTCCCAGGTAGCGCGGATCGACCATTTTGCGCGCGGCCGGCAAGTTTGCCCACAGCTGGAATCCGCCCATCCGGCCCGTCGGATCGCCCCGGGGCATCTCCTGATGAATGATGCCGCTGCCGGCCGTCATCCACTGGATGTCGCCGCTACCGATGGTGCCCTTGTTGCCCAGTGAGTCGGCGTGATCGACCTCACCCTCGATGACGTAGGTGATGGTCTCGATCCCCCTGTGAGGGTGCCAAGGGAAGCCCGCCCGGTATTGGGAGGGCTTGTCGCCGCGAAAGTCGTCGAGCATGAGGAAAGGGTCGAAAACAGTTTCATGCCCGAAACCGAAGGCGCGGCGGAGATGTACACCTGCTCCCTCAATGGTGGGTCGGCTCGGAGAAGTCAGCGCGACTTTGCGCACAGGCATGATGTGCTCCCTTCATTGAATCGCCGCGCGATGGCGTTGCCACGGTGTCACGGTGGCTGGTGGGCTGCCGTGGTCACATTGTTCCCACTAGGCTCACATTGAAGGCCGACGGTCCGGCCAGGCCGACGGTCCGGCCAGGCCGACGGTCCGGCCAGGCCGACGGTCCGGCCAGGCCGACGGTCCGGCCGCACGTGCCGTCGCCAAGAGCCGGTCGTAGCGCTCCGAAAGGCGCGGCCGGGGCTGATAGCATAGACGACCGGCACAGTCTCCCTGGCCTCGACGGAGGAATCATCATGGCGGAAGGTCGAGCGGGCGCGGTTCGTAGCGGGCGCGCCGGTTTCGTCGAACGGTACGGCGCTTGGGCGCTCGTCGCCGGCGCATCTGAAGGTCTTGGCGCGGCCTACGCCCGGGCGTTGGCCGCGCGCGGCATGGACCTGGTGCTTGTGGCGCGGCGGAAGGAGCCTCTCGAGGTCTTCGCCGGCGAGATACGAGCAGAATACGGTGTTGAAGCCCGCTGCCACGACGGCGATGTGGCCGACCCGAGGTTTCTGGAGACTCTGCTCGCGATCCTGCTCTGACCTCGATCTGGGCCTTGTCATCTGCAACGCCGCCCAGTCTCCTATCGGCGATTTCGCGGGCAGAGACAGCCAAGACCTCATGCGCGTGGTCGATGTCAACGTACGTGCTCCCGTGGTTCTGTTGCGGGCGTTGCTGCCGGGAATGATCGCCCGGGGCCGCGGCGCCGCCATACTCATGACTTCACTCACCGGCAACCAGGGCACGGCCGGCATCGCAGCCTATGCGGCTAGCAAGGCGTTTCTGCGGGTGCTGGCCGAAAGCCTCTGGTACGAGCTGAAAGACCAGGGCGTCGACGTGATGGCCTGCATCTGCGGAGTGGTCCGCACTCCCGGCTACCTGAGCGCGGCCGGAAGGGAGGCCCCCGGTGCTCTCGACCCGGAGCAGGTGGTGGAGCGCGCGCTGCGCGCTCTCGGGCGGAAGCCGGTGGTCATTCCCGGCCTCATCAACAAGGTGGCCGCCGTGGTCATGACCCGGTTGCTTCCCCGGCGCACGGCCATCGCCCTTCTGGCGAAGTCCACCGGCAAGTACGCCCAACTCAAAGACACCAAGGGGGCGTCATGACCGGCTTCGTCGCGGGCTTCTTCGCGCCCTGGATCATCTACGCGCTCATCCTGGCGCTTCATCTGGTGATACCGGCCCGCAAGGTGGCGGGCTACGTCGCCGATGCGGCCACCGGCAAGCCCGCTGGAGTACCGGCTGAACGGCCCGCTGGTACTCGTGGCGCTGGCTCTGCTCTGGGTGCTGTTCGCCCGCACGGGCGTGTCTGGCCTGGGACTGGCTGTACGTGCACCGCTGGTCGGGCCTGATCGGGTCGGGTGTGCTCGGAGTTCTGTTCAGCCTCGCCGTGGTGCTGAGCGCTCCCAAGACGGGCCGCTCTCTCTTGGCCGACCTCTACTTCGGCCGCGCTCGCGAACCCGCAGTTCTTCGGGCGCAGGGTCGACGCCAAGATGTTCCTCTATCTTGTCGGCGCCTCCATGCTGGTGTTGAACCTGCTCTCCTTCACGCGCATACCACATGCTCAAGTACGGAGATGACTTCTCGCCGGGCGTGCTCCTGTACTGCCTCCTGTTCGGGTGGTTTGCGCTGGAGTACCTGGTGTTCGAGCGGGTGCATCTCTACACCTACGACATCTTCGCCGAGAGGGTGGGGTTCAAGCTCGGCTGGGGGTGTTTCACCTTCTACCCGTACTTCTACGCGGTTGGTCTGTGGGCGGTGGCGCACCGGCCCGATCCGGGTACTCCGTGGTGGCTGCTGGCCATCTACGCCCTCGTCTTCTTCACCGGCTGGGCCATATCGCGGGGTGCCAACATGCAGAAGTACTACTTCAAGACCCGGCCGGAGCGAGTCTTCCTGGGTTTCATCAAGCCGCGGGCCCTGACCGACGGGGAGAGCAAGCTGCTTTGCAGCGGGTTCTGGGGGGTGTCCAGGCACGTCAACTACCTTGGGCGAGATTCTGGAAGCGGTGGGCCTGACTCTGGTGTTGGGCTATCCCGGAGCCTGGATAGCGTGGCTCTATCCGCTGTACTACGTGGCCTTGTTCCTTGCGCGGGAACGGGCCGACGAGCGGCGCTGCGCGGCCAAGTACGGCGAGCTCTGGACAGAGTACACGCGCTGCGTGCCGCGGCGGATCATCCCTTGGCTCTACTGAACTTTCGCCCACTCTTCCTGAACGTGAGGGGTGCTGATAGCATCGTTAGTCGATGAGCGTCGGCGACATGCGGAGATGCCCTCTATGAACCTGCTGCAGGCCATCGGCAACACGCCCTTGGTGGAGCTTGTCAATCTGAGCCCGAACCCGGACGCGAGCATCCTCTGCAAGCTCGAGGGCTGCAACCCCGGCGGATCGGTCAAAGACCGCCCGGCTCTCTATATGATCACCAAGGCCGAGGAGAGTGGCGAGCTCACCAAGGACAAGGTCATCCTCGAGCCCACATCGGGTAACACGGGCATCGCCATAGCCATGATCGGGGCGGCCAAGGGCTACAAGGTCGAGCTGTGCATGCCCGAGTGCGTCAGCACCGAGCGGCGGCTGATCCTGGAGGGACTTGGCTCACAGGTGATCCTCACACCGGCCAAGGACAATATCGACGGGGCCATCCGGCAGGCCCATGCGCTCATGGAGGCCTCCCCGGGCAAGTACTACCTGCCCAACCAGTACGACAACGAAGCCAACGTGCTGGCTCACTTCGAGACCACCGGTCCGGAGATCTACCGGCAGACCGATGGGCAGGTGGACTACTTCGTGGCCGGCATGGGCACCAGCGGCACGTTGATGGGGGTGGGCAAGTACCTGAAGTCGGTGAAGCCCTCGGTCAAGATCGTGGGTGCAGAGCCGGTGACGGGTCACACCATACAGGGTCTCAAGAACATGACCGAGTCCATGATGCCCGGCATCTATCACCCGGGGCAACTGGATCAGAAAGAGATGGTCGAAGACGGCGAGGCCTTCGAGACCACCAGGCTGCTGGCTACCAGGGAAGGTCTCTTCGTGGGCACGTCGGCCGGGGCGGCGGTAGCGGTGGCGCTGCGTCTCGCCAGGACGATCGGCCGCGGGACCTTCGTAGTCATTCTCCCCGACAGGGGCGACCGCTACTTGAGCACCATGCAGTTCCGTTCGGTCTGCGCAAAGTGTCCGCCGTGAGCGTGGACTGCCTGCGCACCTGCTGGCGCACTTGGCGACCGGGTTGGTTCTGCCGCTAGAAGGCCCCTATCTGGCAGTTGCGGACCTTCAGCTCCAGAAACTCGCAGGCATCAGCAACGGCCATCTTCGCCATCCCAAGAGATCGAGCGATCTCCCAGCATGAGAGGCAGTCGATTCTTCCCTCCACGGCTGCGGATGCCAGGAGGGCTCGTAGGCTTTCGGGCACCTCAGCAGCGGGCTTGACCAACCTCTTCTCCGGGGAATAGCCGAACAGCCCCATCTGGCAATGGTAGATGCGGAGTTCGAGCAGGTCGGCCGTTGTGCCGACCTCGGCAGGTGTGACGGCGGCCTCCCCGGCGACCTCGTGCGCAACCGCACAGGGTATCTTGCCATCTTCGGCTCGCGTCTTGAGGGCCGCGGCGACGGCCTGATCGTAGGCGGCGCCGGCGGGGTGCTTGGCCCGGTACTTTCCTGCGTCTTCATGGGTCATGATTCGCTCCTCAGGTGAAAGGCCGGCTAGGAGACCAGGCGGTGCACGGCTTCCCAGTACTTCTCGCTGGTCTTGGCGACAACCTCCGGGGGCAGGATGCGGGGCCGGAGGCTCCTTGTTCCACTTGATGGCCTCGAGATAGTCGCGCACATACTGCTTGTCAAAGCTCGCCTGCGGGCCGCCCGGCTCGTACGATTCGGCAGGCCAGAAGCGTGAGGAGTCGGGGGTGAGGATCTCGTCGATGAGTATCAGCTCGCCGTTCTCCAAGAGGCCGAACTCGAACTTAGTGTCGGCGATGATGATGCCCCGCTCCAGGGCGTAATCGGCGCAGAAGCGGTAGATCTCCAGACTCAGGTCGCGCACCTTCGTGGCGGTCTCCGCACCGACTAAAGAGGAGGCCTCTTCGAACGAGATGTTCTCGTCGTGACCGGACTGAGCCTTCGTCGACGGAGTGAAGATGGTTTCAGGCAGCTTGTCCGATTCAGTCAGGCCGCCGGGCAGGGGGAGGGCGCAGATGGTGCCCTGCTTTTGGTACTCCTTCCAGCCTGAGCCGGACAGGTAGCCGCGGACGATGGCCTCGATCACCAAGGGCTGGGTGCTGCGTACCAGTACGGTGCGCCCATCGAGTTCAGGGCAATACCAGTCGAGTTCCGGGTACCACTTGGGACCAGGATTGGCATCGACGATGTGGTTGGCGACGATGTGCTCCGTCTTTTTGAACCAGAAGTTGGATATCTGGGTGAGGATCTTGCCCTTGTCGGTGATGGGCGTCGGCAAGACGTGGTCAAAGGCCGAAATGCGGTCGCAGGCGACGATGATGAGGTGTTCGTCACTGGGCTGGTACACGTCGCGCACTTTGCCTCTCCGCAAGAGGGCCAGGCCCCGCTGCTGAGATTCGAACATGGCGGAATGCGTCACGGCTGCTTCCTCTCTCTCGGCTGCGCTCTTCTGCGGCCCCGGTGGGTCCGTCGACAGGGATAGTATCACCCGTTCGCTGGAACGCTCGGCGAGCGCATGTCGACGTAGCTTCGTCTAACATAAGGCAAAGGTGCAATCCGACGTAAGGAGGCAGGCGGTGGGTTACTTCAGGATGCTGGCGGCGATTCCAGGCTTCTTCTTGAGCTCGCTTTTCTTCATGCTGTTGTGGGGACCGATTTCGAGCAGGCTTGAACTCCCTGATATCGGCTACGTGACCTCTATGTTGATCATGGTCACGCTATGGATCGCGGTGGCCCCGCTGACCGCTGTCGGTCGGGGCAAGAAAGGGCTAGGCTATCTCGCCATCCACCTGCGAAGACCGAACCCCTGCCACTGGGAGGACATGGCGCACCTCGCGGATGAATATCGTGCAGACCAAGGCCACCGCCGCCAACCCGGCTGAGATGATGAAGCCGAGGTCGTAGTTGCCTGTCTTGTCGAAGATGACGCCGCCTAGGTAGATCCACAATCCCCCTCCCAGCATGTGGAGGGTGTTGATGAACGCCGAGATGAAGCCGATGTGAGTCGAGCCGTACAGGTCGCCGACAAGCGTGGGAGTGAGCGGTGCCGTAACGAGCAGGGTGAGGCCGAAGCCCAGTGAGAATATCCAGAAGGGCGCCGCTCCTTTGACCAGCACCAGCATCACGAACAGGATGATCCTGAGGGCGAACGTGATGACGATGGGTGTCTTGTTACCGATGGCGTCGGAAGCGGGGCCGGCCAGAAGGATCCCCACCAGGCTTAGGAGGCCCAACCAGGCCAGCATGTTGGCGGCGACGGCGTCGGAAAGGCCGTAGTCGGTGACCATAGGTACGAGATGCGCGGCTACTAGGAAGTCGGCGCCCCCGCACGCGAACATGGCTGCCGCAAACAGCCAAAGAGAGCGGCTGCGCATGGCCTCCGCCAGAGTGAGGTCCCGCCGAGCGCCCGCCTTCGGGGGCGCCCCCGTCAGTGCAGGCGTGTCCCGCACCGGCCGTTGCCGGTCGTGTCTTCCATAGGGTTGCAGCCCCATTCTCTCGGGGGTGCCCCGGATGACTCCGAACGTGAGGACGAGGTTGACCACCAGAGAGAGGCCGGCTATCCAAAGGCACGCGCGTTGCCAGCTGGAGACGACGATCATGTCTGAGAAGACAGGCACGAGGAAGAACTGGCCGAAGCAGGTACCCGCGAACGCGAGGCTCACCGCCAAGCCCCTGCGCTTCTCGAACCAGCTGCCCATGAGCGAGCCGAAGAGGGCGACGGTGGTCCCGGCGAGTCCGACCGCATTCAGTACTCCGTAGTACAGAAGGAACCCACCCAGCGAGCCCATCTGGGCCATGAGCGCGTACCCGGCCGACCAGAACAAAGTCGACGCAGCGATGATCCACTTGGGGCCGTAGCGGTCGTACAGGCGGCCGGTGATTATGGTGGCCAACGCATACACGGCCATGTTGAGGAATAGGGCGGAAGATATCGCGCCGCGGCTCCAGCCGAACTCGGCCGCGATGGGCTTCATCATCACGCCGATAGTGAAGCGTCCGCCTGAGTTCAAAAAGAGGATGACGAACGAAGCTACGAGGACGTACCACCCGTAGAACAGGCGGGGTTTGCGGCTTGGTTCGCTCATGAGGGCATCCACTGGATTCTAGCGCACCGACGCGGGGCCGGACCGTCGCCGGCGGATCGTCTCTGTTGAACCGTCGTCGTACGGTCAAGAGGCCCGCGTTGCCTGCCGATGCTACTTCTGTGATGAACGGGCAGACGCTCACCGGTACCACCCTCACCTGGAAGCTCACCTTCCAGTGGGTCGTGGGCATCTTGGTCACTGGTCTGCTGGCTGCTCTAACCTACACGCGCGCCGGCTGGACCCCTTGGCTGTCGAATGTCGATCTTGGCATCCATGAGTTGGGTCATATGCTCACCCAATGGGCCCCTGAGCTGCTGTGTCAGCTGGCCGGGTCGATCCTGCAGGTGGCTGCCCCACTCGGCCTTGGAGCGTATTTCTGGTGGCGGCACGACCGTCTTGCCGTCGTTGTGATGGCCGCCTGGGCCGCCGAGTCGCTGAACAACGTCTCGGTATACATCTACGACGCCACCCGCATGGCGCTTCCTCTGCTGGGCGATGTCGACGGTTCCGGCGCGGGTCATGACTGGCGCAACATCCTGAGCCGGCTGGGCGCCATGGAGCATACGGATTCCATCGCCTACACCGTGCGCGGTCTCTCCGGTCTGCTCTTCGCGGTTGCGTTCGGCTTGACCGTCTGGTGGTGGGCCAAGGCCCGGCGCGAGTCTCTCAGAGAGCGAAATCCGAGGCCCGCTTTTCCACCGTTCGGTTTTTGAGTGTGACGTAGTCGGGCAATCCGTCCGCATAGGGGGGATATTCCTCGCCCTGGATGAGGGGTAGCAGGTATTCCCTGCAATCCTCGGTGATCCCGAATCCGTCTTCGGAGATGTAGGCTCGGGGCATCTTCTTCTCGACATTGGCCACTTCGGAGAGCGCCGCCTCGCCCACTTCCCAAGCGTATGGACGCGAAGACCTGCGCACGATGGTGGGCATCACCGAGTTCTTGCCTGCCAGAGCGAGCTCCACAGCGGCTTTGCCCACGGCGTAGGCCTGTTCGACATCCGTCTTCGAGGCGATGTGCCGGGCGGCGCGCTGTAGGTAGTCGGCGACCGCCCAGTGGTACTTGAGGCCTAGGCCGTCGCGCACGATTCCAGCCACCACTGGAGCCACGCCTCCGAGCTGCGCGTGCCCGAAGGCGTCTTTGAGTCCCTGATCGGCCAGGAACTTGCCGTCCGGGCCCTTCACGCCTTCCGAGACTACCACGGTGCAATAGCCCGTCTTCTTCACCAGGGAGTCGACCTTGGCCAGGAAACGCTCCTGGTCGAAGGTGTTCTCAGGGAAGAGGATCACGATGGGGATCTCGGTCTTCTCGTCGGAGGCCAGGCCGCCTGCCGCCGCGATCCAGCCCGCGTGCCGGCCCATGACCTCGAGCACGAAGACCTTGGTGGAAGTGGCGGCCATAGAGCGGACGTCGAAGCTGGCCTCCCGGGTGGAGACTGCGATGTACTTTGCCACCGAGCCGAAGCCCGGGCAGGTGTCGGTGATAGGTAGGTCGTTGTCCACGGTCTTGGGCACATGGATGGCCTGGAGGGACACTCCACTGGTCTCGGCGAGATGCGACACCTTAAGGCAGGTGTCGGCCGAATCTCCGCCGCCGTTGTAGAAGAAGTAGCCGATGTCATGGGCCTTGAAGACCTCGATCAGCCGCTCGTATTCGCGGCGGCTCTCCTCGAGGCTTTTCAGCTTGTAGCGGCAAGAGCCGAAGGCGCCGGAGGGCGTGTGACGAAGCGCGGCGATAGCCGCGTCGGATTCTTGCGAAGTGTCGATGAGGTCCTCGGTCAACGCGCCGATGATGCCGTTCCGGCCGGCGAAGACCTTGCCGATGGCGTCGGCATTCTTGCGGGCGGTCTCGATGACCCCGCACGCAGATGCGTTTATGACGGCGCTGACCCCGCCCGATTGCGCATAGAACGCGTTCTTCTTGCCCATGGCCGTGTTCAACTCCTTGTTAGCCGTCGTTCACGTCCAATGATAACAACGCTGCGTGAGCTGAGGACCGACTGTGAACGCGCGGCTACTGCTTGACCGCCACCTCTAGGAGTTCAACAGGTTTCTCCGACAGCATACTCACGATTTCTTGGTCGCCCAGTTCGAAGTTGTAGTAGCTCACGGCTTCGGCCAGGGCGTTGTCCTTGTCGGCCACGTGTTTTCCTCTGTAGTTCCCCAGATAGATGTTGCACTCCCCAAACTCAGACATGTGCGAGTCGCGGAGGGCTAGATACTCGGCGTTGAGCTCGGTCATTTTTGTCACATACGACCCGTAGAGCTCCTCCAACTGCGGCTTCAGAACGGCGGCAGCGGGCTTGTCTTTGGCCAAGTCGACCACCTTCGCCACCAATTCGTCGAAGGTGCCCAGCATCTTCTCTGCCACTTGTACGCCTTCGCTGTTCCCGGAGGGTTCCGAAGTTCCCGCGGAGACGGAGGATACGGATGTGGTCGCCGAAGCGACGGCTGCGGAGTCGGTGCCCCCGCATCCACCGGCAATCGCCATGACCAAGGCCGCCATCAGAAGCGTCATTATGAGCAGCGTGCCTCGTCTTTCGCGGCCGCCTCTGTACATCTGCTTTCCTCCCCGATTGGTGTGGGCTTGTGTGGCCAAGGCTCAGCCTGGCGCAAGCCACTATACAGGCTGCCTCCAGCGGCATGAAAGCTTCCGGCGTGTCGTCTTGGTGAGTCGGTCGGAACCGCGCTAGATAGTCAGCTGGCAGTGGGTGGGATACCGCCTGGTCGAGGAGTAGCCCCTTAGGGGTAGAATTGTCCTCATCCATGGGACCATCGAAACAGAGAACGGTGCTGATCGTCGTGGCGACGGCCGAGTTCCTGACCACCTTCATGGTCTCGTCGATCAACATCGCCTTGCGCGCCATCGACGACGAATGGCACGTCTCGGCCGTCACTCTGAGCTGGATATCGATGGCCTATATCCTGACGGTGGCCGCGTTCATCATGCCGGCCGGCCGGCTGGCGGACCTCACCGGGCGCAGGCGGTTCTTCGGCCTCGGGATGGTCGGCTTCACCGTGCTTACCTTCGTGTCCGCCTTCGCGCCCTCCTCCTCGGTGCTTATCGCTCTTCGCCTGCTCACCGGGGCCGCCACGGCGATGCTGTACGCCTGTACCGCGGCCCTGATAACGGTGGCCTATCCGCCGGAGAAGCGGGGTAGGGGCCTGGGAGTGCAGGTCGCTGGAGTCTACCTGGGGTTCACGCTAGGCCCGCTCCTTGGAGGCATCATCATCGACAGCCTGGGGTGGCGCTGGGTGTTCATTTTTGTCGGCGCTCTGGGAGCCATCAACTCCCTGCTCTCCTGGTGGGGCCTGCGCGGGGTCGAATGGCGCGAGCCGAAGCGCGCGCGTTTCGATGTCACCGGCTCGTTTGCGTGGGCGTTGGCGCTGATAGCGCTTCTCATCGGCCTCTCGCTTTTGCCTGAGACCCTGGGCTGGGTGCTTGTGGCCGCCGGGGCTTGCGGCATTGCCGGTTTTCTGCGGTGGGAGACGCGTGCCCAGGACCCCATCCTGAACCTCGGCCTCTTCCGTGAAAGTCGCGTGTTCGCCTACTCGAACGCTGCCACCTTCATCGGCTATGCGGGCACCACCGCGATGACTTTCCTGCTCAGCCTATACCTCCAGTACAACATGGGGCTGACGGCGCGGCAGGCGGGAGTCATGTTTGTCGCTGGGAGCATCGTGCAGACCGTCTTCTCCCCCATCGCCGGCCGTCTGGCCGACCGTGCTCAGGCGCGCTTTGTCGCCGCGGCCGGTCTCGTGTTCTGTGTGCTGGGTCTAGGCGGGCTCGCGTTTCTAGGCAGTGCCACGGCCTATTGGTATGTAGTCCTGATGATGTGCGTCCAAGGCCTGGGTTTCGCTTTCTTCTCCAGTCCCATCATGCACGCGATCATGGGAAGCGTTGACCGGCGCTACGCCGGAGCCGCATCGGCGACGGTCGCGACCATGCGGATGACAGGGCAGAACATCAGCATGGGGCTGGCCACGGTTCTCCTTTCCGTCTTTGTCGGCCGCCACGCTATCGACAGGGTGGCCGACCTGCCGAACCTGCTCACCAGCATCCGGGTCACTTTTGTCATCTTGGCGGTGCTATGTGTCTTCGGCGCTGGCGCCGCGCTTGTCGGCCCTCGCAGGGAGCAAGGTGGGGCGTGAGGCAGTCTGAGACGCGCTGACGCTGCTCACCACCGAGCTGTTGACTTTCGCATCGGTGCGCGGTATGTAGATTAAGGGCTTCGCGTAGAAGTCTGATGTGTCGTGGGAGGAGTCATGGTAGTCGGCCGTTGGCACCGCTTTTCGGCCGGTCCCATGACGGGGGAGCTTTGGTACCTAGGGTATTAGCCAACGACGAAGGGGCCAGAAATGCCAGAAGAGAAAGCTGTAAGCCGCAGGGAATTCCTCAAGATCGCCGGGGTAGCCGGTGCGACCATCGGCGTTGCCGGCGGTCTGGGCGGGCTCGTAGCCGCATGCGGTGGAACCGAGAAGTCCACCACCACTGTTTCGGCCTCCGTGGAGACCGGCCGGGAGATCAAGGTTGGCTGCGTGATCCCCAAGACCGGTGCGTTGGCTCCGTTTGCCGGTCCGTTCGATTACGTGAAGGGGAGATGGGAAGAGGCTGTTGCCGGGGGCGTTGTGTGCGGCGACGGCAAGAATCACCCCATCAAGATCTTGGTCGAAGACACCCAGTCGGAGACCGGCAGATGCGCCCAGGTGACCGGGGACCTGATCATGAACAACCAGGTGGACGTCGTATTCGCCGGCGGAGCTCCGGACACCATGAATCCGGCGGGCGACCAGTGCGAGGCGCTGGGATGCCCCGGCTTGATGATCCAGGGGCCGTGGCAGGCATTCTACTTCGGCAGAGGCGGTACTCCCGACAACAACCCCTTTAAGTGGAGCTATGCCCTCTGCGTAGGCATCGAGGCCATGGCGGCCTGTTTCGTGGACATGTGGGATCAGATCTCGACCAACAAAGTAGCGGGGCTGCTCTACAGCAACGGCCCTGACGGTCAGTCATGGGCCGACGAGGAGAACGGGGGCCCGTTCACCTTCAAGCAGGCGGGATACGCCTACGAAATGCCCTCGCTGTATCAGGCGGGCTCGGACGACTATACCGCGCAGATCACCGCGTTTAAGAAAGCTGGGGCAGAGATCTGCTCGGGCGCTGCCAGCTCGCCCGATTTCACCAACTTCTGGAGCCAGGCGCTTCAGCAGAACTTCAGGCCGAAGATATGCACCATGGGCCAGGCTTTGAACTTCATCGAGACGGTGGAGGCCATCGGTCCTACCGCCATAGGGCTTACCACCGAGATCAGCTGGCACCCGGACTACCCTTACAAGAGCGCGCTGAGCGGCGAGACCTGCAGAGAACTCGCCGACGACTACCAGACCAAGACCGGCACGTACTGGTCGGCAGAGTTGATCGTGTATGCGCTCATGGAGTGGTACATCGATGCACTGAAGCGCGCCACCAATGTAGACGACAAGCAAGTCGTGATGGACGCGATTTCTACTGCGAAGGTGGAGACGATCTACGGGCCGGTGGACTTCACCATGCCGGTGGACCCGGCCGCGCAGCTAGAGGTCATACGTCCGGTGCCGAACTGCCTGCGCATGCCCACAGGCGCGGCGCAGTGGGTCAAGGGCGATAAGTGGTCGTACGAGAAGCTGCTCGTTTCGAACAAGTTCGTTCCCGGCGCCAAGATCACCAAGAAGGTCGAGGAGATCAAATACTCGTAGCTGCTTCTGCTTGAACGCCTGCCGGCAGTAGCAGGCGCAAAGAAACAAGGGCCGCGTGGAGATGCCTAGCGGTGGGCACCTCCCGCGGTCCTTCAGCTTTGATTCGGGAGTTTCATCCTTGCAGTGTGTCGGGATACCGGCTTAAGATGGCTCTCGACATGCGTATTTGCCCTAACAGCGAGTCGGATCCGGGCGCCCCATGAAAGGTCGCCTCCGTTTGTCCGTGATGACTCCGGCCGGTCGCGGCTTCGCCATGCTCGCGGCGATGCAGATCTGCTACGGATTCTCCTACAGCGCCCACAACGGCGTTATGACCAACTTCTTTGAGGACGTCCTCCATTTCAGCGGACCCCAATTCGGTTATATAACGGCCATCCGTGAAGTCGCCGGGCTTTTTCTTATCCTGCTGATGATGCTTCTCTACAGGGTTTCGATACCACGGCTGTCGTCCGGCGCCATGCTTCTCATGGGCGTCGGTTTTGGTCTGTACGGGATAGCCGGCGGGTTCGCAACGGTGGTTCCATGGATCCTTATCGGTAGCTTTGGGATGCACACCATACTGCAGACCCAGTACTCGTTAGGCATGAGCCTGACGACGCAGGAGAAGAGCGGCCGCGTGCTCGGACGCTTGGCGGCCTTTAACCAGGTGGGCACATTCGCCGGTTTGGTGGCCGTCTTTCTGATCTTCCATTTCGGCCTGCTCTCATACGAGTGGACCTTCATCATCATAGGGATAGTCGCCTTTTTCGGTGCCATCGCCATCTTGCGATTTCCGCATCTGCACGATGGCGAAGAGCGCAAGGTGGCGCCCAAGCGGGACCCGATCGTTTGGCGCAGAGACTATCGCTACTACTACTGGCTCAACCTGCTGGACGGGGTGCGTCAGCAGATATTCTTCTCCTTCGGGGTCTGGGTCTTGGTGCATCGCTTCAAGCTCACCGTCTCGGATATCGCGCTTCTCCTGATGGCGGTCACGCTTGTGGCCATCCTGTCTTCGTCGTACCTGGGAGGGCTGATCGATCGTCTGGGTGAGCGGCGGGTACTTCAGGCCATAAACATCGGCTACATCGTTGCTCTGGGAGGTTACGCTCTGGCGAACGACGTCTACCTGGCCAGCGTCTTCTACGTCATCTACTCCTTCATTGTGCCGTTCTCCACCATCGCGGCATCCACTTATCTGCGCAAAATCGCGGTACCTGAGGAGATCGCCCCCAGTTTGGCTATGGGCGTGACCATCCTGCACGCGACGGCTGTGGTGGTGCCAGTGGCGGCGGGGATAGTGCTCAAGTATGTGGGCTACCAGACCCCGTTCTTCATCGCCTGCGGCGCGGCGTTGGTCACCGTCGTGGTCACGCACCGTCTGAACCCGGAGAAACAGCGGACCGCGGCTCGTGTAGCGCTGGACGAGGCCAAACTTGCTGAGAGCGCGGCGGCAGGACCGGCGGCGGTCGATACGGGGGTCACGACTCCCTGACGGTCAAAGACACGGGTCGTGTTAAGGTTGCCGGCCTGGGTCATATCTTCTCGATTCAGTGGGTACAAGGATACCGGCAGTCTTCTCAAGGAGATGGTCGTGGCCCGACTCGCCCGCTGGTGCTACCGGCATCGCATCATCGTGGTCGTCGCTTGGTTGGTGGCGCTGGTCTTGGTGTTCAGCCTGGAGCGCGCCTTCGGCGACTCCTTCTCCGACTCGCTTCGTTTGCCTGGGACCGAGTCCGCTCGTGCCTTCGAGCTGTTGAACTCGGCTCTTCCCCAGCAGGCCGGTGAGTCGGGGACGATCGTCTGGCACACGCCCACTGGTTCCGTGAACGACCCGGCGGCAAAAGCGCGCATGCAGTCCCTACTGGGAGAAGTCACGGCGCTGCAGGCGGTGGAGTCGGTGAGCAGCCCCTATGAGCCTGCCGGTGCCGGGCAGATCAGCGCCGACAGCAAGACTGCCTATGCCACGATCACGTACTCCGGAGATGCTGCGCCCTCTTCCGGCGAAGGCATTCGTGGCGTGATGGATCTCGTCGCCGGGGCGCGCACCCAGGGCCTGCAGGTAGAGCTTGGCGGCGATTCAGCTTCAAACGACACGTCGCTTTCGAGCAGCATCGCCATAGGCGTGATCGCCGCCGGGGCGATCATCTTGCTCGCCTTTGGCTCGCTCTTTGGCATGGCGCTGCCGCTGATCACCGCGGGCGTGGCGCTGGGTCTGACGTTCTTCTCAATCGGGCTTCTCTCTCACGCCGTCGCCATCAACTCGGTCGCTCCGACCATGGCCATGATCGTCGGCCTGGGGGTGGGTATCGACTACGCGCTTTTCATCGTCACCAGATATCGTCAGGGACTCAAGAGCGGTAATCCCCCGGAAGAGGCGGCCGTGCGGGCGCTCAACACGTCTGGTCGCGCGGTGCTTTTCGCCGGCATGACGGTCTGCATCGCGCTGCTCGGCCTTCTGGTGCTCCGCGTGGATCTGCTCTCCGGTCTGGCCTATGCCTCAGTTCTCAACGTCGCGCTGACTGTGGCCACGGCGGTCACTCTCCTGCCAGCGCTGCTGGGCTTCATGGGCCCGCGCCTACTCAGCCGTCGCGAGCGTCGTCGTCTGGCCGAGAACGGGTCCCGAGAGGTGAGAGGCGGCGGTTTCTGGGAGCGCCTAGGGGGGTTCGTATCCCGCCGGCCCGCCATTCTCGCGGCGGCCGCAATGGTCGTCATGCTCGTGCTGGCCGGTCCCTTCCTGGCCTTGCGGCTCGGTCTGTCGGATGCCGGCAACGATCCCGCGTCCTCGACCACCCGCAGAGCCTACGACCTGTTGACGCAGGGATTCGGACCGGGCTTCAATGGACCCTTGCTCCTCGTGGCCCAGGTGGATTCTCCGGAAGCCGCCGCGGCACTCGAGAGGCTGACGGAGGAGTTGCGGGACTTGAGCGGCGTAGCCGCGGTCGCACCTGTGCCTTCGCAACCTGGGGCGGAGGTGGCGGTCGTCCAGGTTGTCCCCACCACCTCGCCTCAGGACGAGCGGACCAGCGATTTGATCGTGCATTTGCGCAACGAGGTGATCCCGGCGGCCGAGGGGAGCAGCGGCCTGCAGGTGTTCGTAGGCGGGGGCACGGCTTTCTTCGACGACTTTGCCGCCATCATCATGTCGAAGCTGCCGCTGTTCCTAGGTGTCATCGTCGGACTTGGGTTCGTGCTGCTGTTCGTCGCTTTCCGCAGCCTAGTGATTCCCGCCACGGCTGCCATCATGAACCTGCTGGCGGCCGCCGCAAGCATCGGAGTGGTGGTTGCGTTCTTCCAATGGGGCTGGGGGTCGGAGTTGCTGGGGTTGGGCCGGGCCGGGCCGGTAGAGGTCTTTCTGCCGGTGCTCATGTTGGCGGTCCTATTCGGCCTATCCATGGACTACCAGGTCTTCCTAGTCAGTCGTATGCACGAGGAGTGGGTCCATACCCGCGCCAACCGCCGCGCGGTGATTGCGGGTCAGGTGGCCACGGGGCGAGTCATCACTGCTGCCGCGGCCATCATGATCTGCGTCTTTGCGGCGTTCATCTTGGGAGGCCAGCGGGTCATCGCGGAGTTCGGGGTCGGGCTGGCCTCCGCGGTCTTCCTGGACGCCTTCGTACTGCGCACGTTCCTAGTGCCGGCCTTGATGCATCTCTTTGGCAAGGCCAACTGGTGGCTGCCCGGTCCGCTCGATCGTCATCTGCCTCACCTTGCCGTGGAACCACCGGAGGATGCGAAATAGGCTCAGGCGCCCTATTCCGCGCTCTCCGCCACTGTCGTCACCAGGCGTGTGAGCGACTCGATGAACCGTTGCCGGTCTTCGTCCAGAAAAGGCGAGGGTCCTGTTGTCCGCCCTCCCGCGCGCCGGTGTCGCTGCTCGGCGTGACGGATGGCCAACTCGGCGTCTATGGTGGCCAACAGGTATTGACGGCCTCGGGGGCTCAGAGGGCGGCACCCTCGGCCCAGGGCCATGGCTGCGAGTCCGGTGTCGTTTGTTACCACGATGTCCCCCGGTGTCAGCCGGGGCACCATGGCGAAGTCGGCGGAGTCTCGTCCCGAAGCTACCTGCAGGATCTCCACCCCGGCTCGGCCTGCATGGCGGCTGAGGTTCTGCGACTGGTTGGCGACCAAGACGACCTGCAGTGAGTGCGATCTCGCCACCGCTATGGCATCGCGTGTCACCGGGCAGGCATCCGCGTCGATGAAGACCGTGGTCATGCCATGTCGACGAATAGGGGGAGCGCCTCGGGTCCTTTCAGGCTGTAGCCGAGCGCTCGCACCTTTCCGGCCTCGGTGGGCAGAAGGAGCTCTTTGCCAAAGGGCATCGGGATGCGATAGAGATCGTTGTTCACGGGAGTCACCTCGGTGGAGCTTGATAGCCAACACAATGGGCCAATCGGGGGACAATGTCCAGAGCGTCCCCGCGTAACTGTCACGTTACACTTAGATTCGAGGAGTCACGGCAATGCAACCTGGTGGAAAGGGGACTCGAGCGATGACGTACGTGATCGTGCAGCACAAGATCGGCAAGTGGGCGGAGTTCGAGGCTATCTTCAAGAGCGATGAGGAACGGCGCAGGACGTTGGGTTCAAAGGGCGGAAAACTCTTTCGCGATAACGAAGATCCCCAGATGCTCTTCGTGGTCTTTGAATGGAGCGGCGCCGAAGGGGCGCAGAAGTTCGTCGACAGTCTGGAGACTCACGAGGCCATGAAGTGGGCCACCTCAGGGATCTGGTCTCGCGTGTACGTGGTGGATGAGGTGCTCGAAGTAGACGCTTGACCGCTTAGCCAGGGCGATCGCGGGCTTGGAAACGCGACGTCTGTTAGGCCACCGACTCAGACAGAGTGTCTGGTTTAGAGCAGTCGACGGCGGGCCTGTCGAGCAGGGCAAGGAACGTCTCAACGACCTCTGGGTCCAGCTGCGTGCCCGATACCCGGTTCAGTTCATCCCGGGCCTCGGCGGGGGTGAGGGCTTTGCGGTAAGACCGGCCGGAGGTCATGGCCGAATAGGCGTCGGCCACAGCAAGGATGCGGCCCAATAGAGGGATGTCCTTGCCACTCAGACCGCGGGGGTATCCGTGCCCGTCGTAGCGTTCGTGGTGGCTGCCGATAGCGGCGAGCACGTCGAGCAGGTTGGGTATCTCTTTGATTATCAACTCTCCCAGGCCCACGTGCTGTTTGACGATGTCGTATTCGTCGTCGCTTAGGCTGCCTGGCTTCCGCAGGATACGATCGGGTATGCCAATCTTGCCTACGTCATGGAGCAGGCCCGCGATGCGTAGACACCGCACTGTATCAGTAGGCAGGCCGAGCTCCGCCGCCAAAGCTACGGCCCGGTCGCTCACATCATCCGAATGTCTGCGGGTGTAGTGGTCCTTGCCGTCCACCGCCGTAACCAGCCCATCCAGAATGGTGAAGATGCCTGCCGAATCTCCGAGGCGCCCCTCCGTAGTGTCTCCAGAGGTGACGCAATTGCCGCCCTGTCCCTTTGAGAGGTACATGTTGGCGTCGGCAGCGGCCAGCAACTCACCCGCATGCCGGCCGTCGAAGGGGTAGGTGGCGACTCCATAGCTCATGCGCAAGGGGACCGCGGTCTGGTCATCCGGATGCCAGGCGAACTCGTCGAGTTTCTGCTTGACCCGCTCGATGGTCTTGAGCGCGTTGTGCGCATCCGTATCGGGCAACAGGGCCAAGAACTCATCTCCGCCATATCGTCCCACGAAGTCGCCCCTACGTATGGCTCTCTCGAGAATCTTCGCCGTCTCCTGAAGCACCTGGTCTCCGCTCGTGTGACCATATGTGTCGTTGAATAGCTTGAAGTTGTCGAGGTCCATCATCACCGCAGCGAAGTGCCCGCCCGAACGCTCGCTTCTGGCCAGTTCCTTCTCGAGAAGGGCGTTGATGCCCCGGTGATTGAGGAGTTTCGTCACGGGATCGCGTTGGCTCAAGAACTTGGCCTCGTCATACAGACGGGCATTCTCCAGAGCCACGCCTATGAGAGCGGCGAGGCTATTGGCCAGCGCGAACTCCGCGTCGGTGAGCGGAGCGCGGCCCTTCTTCGTGCCAAGGCAGAGCACGGCCAGCGCTTCCCCCCTCAGGAGGACCGGCACGACTAGAACGTCGGAAAAGACGTCCTCGCCCGAATCGGCCTGCGCGAATACGCTCTGTGTCAGTTGCGCTGAAGTCCTACCGATCACAGCTCGCTCCACGTCGGGACATGTCGTTACGAGCCTCTTCAGCTGAGCGCGGTTTCTGCGGGTGAGGCCTTCGCTGCCCGTGACGTTATAGGGCGGGGTCAAAGGAAGCGACACGATTATCCCGCCGTCGCGTCCGGTGGTCTGGCAGGCCATACGGATGCCGATCCTTCGGACTTCGGACGCTGTTAGGCAATGGCTGATGGCCACGGCCGCCTCGTTGAGCCTGGCCAAGTGCTCCTTCTCTGTAGCAAGGGCGCGTTCCCATAGCTTGCGATCGGTGATGTCGAGGGCGACGAAGATCGCGCCAAGATATCGCGCCGCCCGATCTTGCAGCAGCGAAACGGAGACGCTGACATCGATGGGGCTCCGAGCCAGTGGCTTCCACAGCGCCTCGTGTTGTCGAACGCCTTCCCCCTCGAGGCATCCATGTACAAGGTTTCGCCATTCCACGGGCGATGTGAAGATGTCATCCAGGGAGAGGTCCAGCAGTCTGGCCCTCGTGTATCCGAGGAGTTGGCTTGCCGCGTGATTGCTCATCTCCACCCCGCCGTCCATGCGGGTGACGAGCACCGCTCCCTGCATGGTGGCGAGTATCTGTTCGGCCGCGAAAGAGGGTGTCATGTACACGATACGGTGGCGTCTTTCGAGCAGGAAGATCACGCCGAGGAAAGCGAAGATGGCAACATAGCCGCACGGATAAACGGACATCCCGTATTTCGCGGGGAAGTCTACCGCGACCACCGAGATAGTCAGTAGGGCCAGAAGGGACATGCCGATGCGCCGATGGGAAGAGCTGCCCCTGGGCGCTTGGCGGAGCTTGGCCGAGAGCAGAACTACACCCGAGATTATCGTAGCGGCGCAGTAGCCTATGAACCAGAAGCCGGCGGCGCCATAGGTGGGGTAGTAGCCCCACCATTGCTGCTCGACGCCGGATATCAGTAGGTCTGTCTTGTTGGCCAGGCCCACGAAGGCAACAGCTACTGCCAGCGCGGCCCATACCAGGACCCTCAGGCGCTGGTATTGGCGGAGGGCCACCAAGACGTACAGGGAAAGTGTCGCCGGGAGCAGAGGCGCCCCCATGTAGGCCACCTCAGTCCAAAACAGCGCGGTATGCGGGTTGGCGGAGCAGTAGCATAATGCCGAGGCACCTAGCCACACACAGATAGTGGCTGTGACGAGAACCAGCGCCCCGCCCACTGGCGACATCCGTTCGCGCCGCAGTACCAAGGCGCCGACCGCCAGGCTGCTCAGGGCCGTGAGTATGAGCGGCAGTGCGAACCAGTTAAGGGCGTAATTGCTCATAACGCCGAGTTTATCGACGTATTTCCCGCTAAGCTTTAGACATGGAAACCGAGGCCACTTGACGCCGCGGCGCTTCTAGGCCTGGCTGGGCGCTCTCCTACCGCAGAGCTTCCTTTAGATTGGTGAGTATTCTGGTCCCGAGCAGGACGTTGAGCGGCGCATTCTTGGAAGAATCGTACGGATCGGCGTCGAAAGCGACGACTATGTAGTAGCCCTGGTAATACAAGTGCAGTTGCCCGGTGTCGGTGAACGAGAAGGCTTGCTCACCGAGGGCCACCGGGGTGATCTCGCCTCTACTCAGCTCCTGCTCGAATTCGAAAGAGCTGAGTACGGTATTGCCTGATTGGATGGCCGCGCTGGACTTTAGGCTGTCCTGGCGGATCTCCACCAGGGCATGTATACCGGTGCCGTCAAGGTCGTACGCATATCTCTCGGATATCATGCCGCTCGCCGGATCCTCGTAGAGAGTACCAGGGTCGAGGGTCGTGGGATGTCCGCTGAGATCCGAAGCCTCATCGGCGGACAGAAGGTCGTGAGGGGCGAATACGGGCGAGTTCGCAGGTAGTGTCGTGGAGTCGGAGCCAGGCGGAAGAGATTCCGAAGTCTGGGGTGCGCCGATAGTCGGGGCAGTCGTGGTCGGCTCCGACAAGGACGTCGTGCCTCCCGACTGACATGCCACGGCGAGCGTCAGCACTGCGATCGACAGCAGCGCAGCAGTGGCAAGCGATACCACTCTCTTCATCCTCCACCAACCTCCTTCGGTGCGTTTGCTGGGCGTCATCGTGGCAGAGGCTCGCTCAAGTCTGCTGCCTCGAGGTGCGCGGTAGCCGGGCCCTGTGCCTCGTTTTCTTCACCGGCCAGCGACAGCCGCACCTGGGTCGTCAGCTCTTGCGCAGTGAAAGGCTTCTGAATGAAGTGTACCCCTTCCTCAAGTACGCCTTCGTGGGCGATGACGTCGCTCGTATAGCCCGACATGAACAGCCGCCCGATGCGTGGATACAGCGACAGCAGGTTCTTGGCTAGGTCCCGGCCGTTCATCTCGGGCATGACCACATCGGTGACAAGCAGATGCAGTTCGCCGCGGTGCTCCCGGGCCAAGCGGATGGCTTGGCCCGGACCGCTTGCCGCGACTACTGTGTAGCCCTGGCCCTCAAGCATCCTCGTAGCGAGTCTCAGGACCGCTGGCTCGTCTTCCACCAGCAGGACGGTCTCTCGGCCTCTGGCCATCGGCGCGGAGGCGCTCCTCTGCTCAAGCGGCTCGGCCGCGGCTACGTGCCGCGGCAGGTAAACAGTGAACGTCGATCCTTCACCCGGAGGGCTGTCGACCGTGATGAAGCCATTGTTCTGTTTGACGATGCCGTAGACGGTGGCCAGTCCCAGACCAGTGCCCTCGCCGACGGCCTTGGTGGTGAAGAACGGTTCGAACAGCCGGCCTATCGTTGTCTCGTCCATGCCACCGCCGTCGTCGTTCACGGCCAACTGCACGTAGTCTCCTGGCACAGCGCCCAAGTGAGCAGTGCAATGGGCTGGATCCAACGCGCAGTTGAGCGTTGCGATGGTCACCATGCCCACGCCGGCTATGGCGTCCCGGGCGTTGACGCACAGATTGGTCAATATCTGTCCGACCTGGGAGGGGTCTACCTTCACGGCCCACAGGTCGGCTGCGGGTCGCCAGTCCAGGTGGATGTTCTCGCCAATGAGGCGCTCCAGCATGTTGAGCATGCCGTCCACCGCCTCGTTCAGGTCGAGGACTTTGGGCGCGACCGTCTGCTTGCGTGCAAAGGCCAACAGCTGGCGGGTGAGATCGGCGGAACGCTCGGCTGCTTTGTGGATCTCGATGAGGTCGGCATAGAGCGGCTGGGCCGGGTCTGCTTGTCCGAGAGCCATCTCGGCGTGTCCGAGGATGACCCCCAGCATGTTGTTGAAGTCATGGGCTACGCCGCCCGCCAGCCGGCCCACCGATTCCATCTTCTGGGCCTGCTGTAACTGGGACTCCAAGGCCAGTTTCTCGGTAACGTCCTCGATCATCTCGACCGCTCCCGTGATCTTGCCCGTCTCATCGTGGATGGGCCAAGAAACGATGCGGCGATCGCGTGCGCCGGTCGACACATTCCCTGAGAAAGTCCTTTCGTGGACCAGGCCGTCCTGCAGCGTCTGGAGAGTCGGACAGCCGTCGCACGGCCCCTCGCGCGGCGGCACACTGAACACGCGGTAGCACAGCGGGTGTTGGCTCGTGTCGATCGTGGGAAACGACTCGTGCATCAGGGGGTTCAGCTCGAGGACCTCCAATTCGGGACTGAGTAGCGTAACGCCCACCCTTATGCTGTCCAGGATGGCGCGTACCTTCGCCTCGCTCTCCCGCAGCGCCTTCTCAGTCCGCTTGCGTTCGGTGATGTCGGCGATGATGGCGGCAAACTGGTTGGGCGCAGGTTGGAAGAGAGCCACATGAAAGTGGCTCTCTTCCGAATGAAGGTAGTCCTCGATCACATGGGGCGTCCCGTTGAGAGCCACGTCGCCGCAGATGTTGATCCACTGCGGGTCGAGGTCGGGTTGCGTCTCCAGACCCGTGCGACCCACGATCTTCTCGGCCCTGGCGCCGTACAAGCGCTCGAACGCCGCATTGACAAGCAGATAGCGGTAGTCGATCGGGTTTCCTTGCTCGTCGCAGATGATTTCGTGCAAAGCGAACCCGTCCAACATCTCCCGGAACAGCATGCTGTACTTCGCCTCGACCTGCCGGCGTTCGGTGATGTCCTGATGAGTCCCTTTCAGAACCAGTACCTTCCCGGCGGCGTCGGTCTCGGACTTACCGGTGATGACAATGGTGCGCTCGGCCCCGTCGGGACGGCGGATGCGAAACTCCAGCTCGTAGGGAGTCCCGTGCTTCATGGCCTCTGTCGCCGCCCGCGAAACTCGCTCGTAGTCCTCCGGGTGGGTCCACTCGCTGACATTCGCCCGGGGGGCGCCCTGTTCCGGGTCCAGACCCCAAATGCGGAACATCTCCTCTGACCAGGTGAGTTGCTGCGTCACCAGGTCCAACGTGTAGTTGCCAATGTGAGCGAGTCCCTGAGCCTCCAGCAGATCGCGCTCACTTTGCCGCAGTGCCTCCTCGGTGCGTTTGAACTCGCTGATGTCGGTGGCGTAGATATGGACGCCGACGACGTTACCTTCGGAATCCAGCGAACGGCTAGAGACGGCCGAAAACCAGCGCCGACCCTCGGGAACGTCCAAGCAGTATTCGTGAACTATGGAAGTCGGGGAAGCCGCCGTCTCGCGGATCCAGCTCAGATGCGCGCGGCCGGCTTCATCGCCAGAGATCTGGGAAATCAGCCTGCCCACGAAGTCCTCTGGAGAGCCGCCCCCAGCGTCGTTGAGCGCCCTTTCGTTCAAGAAGAGAAGACGACCGTCCAGATCCCAATACGTGACGCTCACGCCACCGTGCTCCAGGACCTCTCTCAGGCTTTTCTCGCTCTCCCGCAAAGACTCCTCAGTGCGTCTCCGCTCGGTGATATCCCGGAACGCCAGCAGCGAGCGGCGCGACCCGTCGGCGCTGACCAAGAATGAGGCACTGAATTCCACCGGGAAAGGTGTGCCGTCTTTGCGGACGAAGGCTACCTCTCCAATCGCTCTGCCGGTCCGGTCGCGTTCCGCAAGGCGGACGGCGGAGGAGCGGTCCAGCAAGACCAGGTCTTCGCGTCTCGACCCGCGGAGCTCGTCTTCGGTCATTGCGAACATGGTACAGGCAGCCGGATTTGCCTCGAGGATCGTTCCCTCCGGCGTGGAGATGACAATGCCGTCGAGGCTCTGCTCAAAGAGCGCACGGTGCTTCTCTTCCCCCACGCAGAGAGCTTCTCTTGCCTGTCTCTCGGCCAAGACGAGCGCGATGCCTGCCGCCACCTTCTCGACCCGGACAATCGTCTGCAGGGAGAAACGGTCGCGCCGCTTGTCGTTCAGTTGAAGCAGCCCGATGTTCTCCCCTCCCGCACTCAGGGGAACGAGGGCCATTGACTCGTAGCCCTCGCTGTTGCAGCGGTTGCGGTTGCGCGCCATCTGCTCGGCCTCGGTTGTGGAGGCAAGAAGATCGGTGGTGCTGTTTGTCCAGAAGCTGCCACCGGGCGTGAAGAAGGGCTTCTCCGGATCGAAACGGCCCAGGATCACATTGCCGCACATGCATTCGAGCACCGGGCTGCCTTTGAGATCGTGCAAGGGAGCGCCATCGGGCCCTGTCGCGCAAAGGCTGTTCTCGAGTCTCACGAACTCGGCGGGGAAGCCCTGCACCTCGAAGTAGGGGTAGTCCTCGCCGTCGCTCAGCCGCATGCCGGTCGCCTGGCATCCCAGCCAGTTTCTTACGTGTTCGAGGATGGACCTGATCAGGTCGTGACTGTCTACTCCCGTGGTGGCCAGCCCGATGACTTCGAGCAATGCATCGGTCGCTTCTTCTTCGCGCGTTCTCTTCGATACGCTGGGTGACATCGCGCCGACCTCCGATTTACCCGCAGAGTCGATGCCACAAGTAGAATACGACTTCTGGCAGGCGCCCGCACGCTGTAGTCGATATCATGGGTACATGAGATACAGGACATTGGGACAGTCGGGCATAGAAGCGTCGGTGGTAGCCTTCGGCGCATGGGCCGTGGGAGGCTGGTTCTGGGGAGGCGCCGACGAGCAGGACTCTGTGGACGCCATCCGCGCGGCCCTCGACGCCGGCATCACCTTGATAGACACCGCTCCCGCCTACGGACTGGGCCATTCCGAGGAGATCGTGGGCAGGGCCATCCAGGGACGGCGCGACCAAGTTGTTCTGGCTACCAAGTGCGGATTGGTGTGGCATACCCATAAGGGCACGCACTTCTTCGATGAGTTCGGCAAACCCATGCACAGGTATCTCGGGCCCGAATCGGTGCGGTATGAGGTGGAGCAGAGCCTTCGGCGTCTACAGACGGACGTGATCGATCTCTACCAGACTCACTGGCAGGATCCCACCACGCCCATCGAAGAGACCATGGGCACGCTGTTGGACCTCAAGCGGGAGGGCAAGATCCGCGCCATCGGGGTGAGCAACGCCACAGTCCAGCAGATGGACGAGTACCGCATGAGCGGCCCGCTGGACAGCGACCAAGAGAAGTACAGCATGCTGGCGCGGGGTATGGAATCGGCTCAACTTCCCTACTGCGAGCGCAACAACATTGCGATGCTCGCCTACTCGCCCCTGGCGCAGGGTCTGTTGACCGGCAAGGTGCCCGTGGACCGGGTGCTCGCCGAGGGCGACATGCGGGCGGAGAGCCAGAAGTTCAGCGTGGCCAATCGCAAGAAGATCCTGACGTTCTTGGAGGAGATCCGGCCCGTCGCGGACGCCCACAACGCCACTCTGGCCCAACTCGTCATCGCGTGGACGCTTGCGCAGCCGGGGCTGACGCATGCGCTGGTGGGGGCGCGCAACCCGCGGCAGGCCCTAGAGAACGCGGCCGCGGGCGACATCGTGCTGGCCGAAACGGAGTTGGCAACCGTTGCCGAGGCCCTGACAAGGCTTGACATGGGCGCGGCGTAGAAGAGCATTCAGCGTTGGCTAGTGGCCCGTACCGGATTTGAACCGGTGATCTCCGCCTTGAGAGGGCGATGTCCTAACCGCTAGACGAACGGGCCAATCTGCACCCCAGCCGCCAGGCGCTGCCTGGGCGCGAACGCGTACTCTACCCGCGGGCGCGCGGGCTGTCAACCTTGAGCGGTCAGAACGAGGCTGCGGACTGCGCCGCTTTCAGGCGCGCAAGCGTGCGCTCTCGTCCCAGAAGGGCAAGCGATTCGAACAAGGGAAGAGACACCATCGACCCCGATACAGCCACGCGGAGCACCTGGAACACCTGTTTGGGCTTCACGCCCAGCGTCTCGGGCAGGGCCCGCAGAGAGTTCTCGATCGTTGCAGGAGCCCACTCAGAGAGCGAGGCTAGCGTGTCGTAGGTTGTCGCCAGCGCGAGCCCGGCGCCCTCCTTGGCAAGTATCTTCTCCACGGCCGCCGGATCGATGACAACGTCCTGAGTGAAGAGGTAGCGGGCCAGCGGCACGATGTCGGTGGTGCGCTTGAGGCGCTCAGAGACGAGAGGAGCGAGCGCCGAGTACCAGTCATGGCGGGCCTCCAGATCGCCCGCGGGGGCAAGGCCTGCCTCTTCGATCCAGGGAAACACCCGGGCTGCCAAGTCCTCGGGTGGCATATTGCGGATATAGACGCCGTTCATCCATTCGAGCTTCTCGAAGTCGAAGATAGCCGGGCTCATCGAGATCCGCTCGAGCGAGAACTGCGTCTTCAGGACCTCAGGCGGCACGATGGTGGTCTCGCCGTCGAGCGACCAGCCAAGCAGGGCAAGGTAGTTGAGCAGCGCCTCGGGTAGGTAGCCCTCGTCTCGAAACGCCTCGACCGACGTTGCGCCATGACGTTTGGAGAGCTTTTTGCCATCGGCTCCCCAGATCATGGAGAGATGGGCGAACATGGGCACGGCGTGTCCGAGGGCTTCGTATACCAAGATCTGGCGCGGTGTGTTGGAGAGATGATCGTCGCCTCGGATGACGTGGGTTATCTGCATGTCGGCGTCGTCGACCACGGTGGCGAAGTTGTAGGTTGGAGTGCCGTCGCCCCGTACGAGCACGTAGTCGTCCATGGCACTCGCCGGGAAGATGGTCTCGCCGCGAACCGCGTCGACCACAACGATGTCGCCACGATCCTCGGGTACCGCCAACCGCCAGACATGAGGCTCGCCGGCAGCAAGGCGCGCGCCTACGGCGGCGGGGTCGAGCCTTCGGCAGGTCCTGTCGTAGCCGCCCACGCCCTCACTGGAGCGCGCTGATGCTCTCTTGGTCTCCAGCTCCTCGGTGGAGCAGAAGCAGGGGTAGGCGCTGCCGTTGGTCTTCATGCGCTCGAGGGCGGATGTGTAGTTCTCCGCGCGCTCCGTTTGGGAGTAGGGACCGAACGGGCCGCCGATGGCGGGTCCTTCGTCCCAGTCGAGCCCCAGCCACTCAAGAGAGCGGAGGATCTGCGCGGTGTTCTCCGCTGTTGAGCGTTCCGGGTCGGTGTCGTCGATGCGCAGGACGAACGAGCCGCCGGTGCGCCGGGCAAACGCCCAGTTGTAGATGGCCGTGCGCGCCCCGCCGACATGGAGAGCGCCGGTAGGACTGGGGGCGAAGCGAACGCGAACGGAGTCGGGCATGGGATCCTTCTCTAGAAGGCCGCTGAGCTTTGTCGCAGCCAACTATACCGTCATCGCCGCGGCCCGGCGGTCGACTTCGCGTAGTAGGATAGGGACTACCGGCCGGTAGCGCCCGCCGCGGCGCATCCCGAGGAGAGGATAGAGCCCATGGTAAGAGCAAGATACGTGCCTGAGGAGTTCGGCAATGAGGTGGAGGCGCCGTCTGGGTACTACCAGCCCCTGGAAGAGGCATTCCTGGATCACGACGGGAAGCGACTGCTGTACATAGTGGGGAGCGCCTGCATCGATGCGTCATGCTGCGGGATAAGCAGCTGGAAGTACCTGCGCGTCGAGGGATACGTGGTCGGTAACGACGCTCCCCCAAGCGAAAACGCCGGGACCTATCTTGAAGTAGATACGATCGACAGCGAGAGCGAGAAGACAGCGATACGCAGGCTTCTGCTGGATAAGCACCCTGGAGTGAGGATAGAGTTTCGCTAGCTAGCCCGCCGCGGAGTCAGCCACCGGATTGTCGCTGGGGTCGTCCGAAAAGTTATACTGTCTGATAGCCGTACGCCAGCCACCCGCCATCCACGGGCAAGGTGATGCCGGTGATGAAATCCGCTTCGTTGGAAGCCAGGAAGAGTACTGCCTGCGCGACTTCCTGAGGCTCCGCCGCGCGCCCCATGGGGCATCTCTTCTGGATCTCTTCCAAAGACACGAATCCTGCCTTGATGGCGTTATCCAAACGAGGGGTCGCCGTCCAACACGGCGCCACGCAGTTCACGTTGATCTTGTACTTGGCCCATTCCACGGCCTGAGAGCGGGTCATATTGATCACGGCAGCCTTGGACGGACCGTAGGCGTTGACATAGGGGACACCGGCTATGCCGGTTTGAGAGCCGATGTTGACTATCTTGCCGCCGCCGTTGGTCGACATCCAACGCGCCACGCGCTGGCTGCAAAGGAAAGTGCCCCTCACATTTATGTCCCAGACTTTGTCCCAAGCATCCATGTCGGTCAATTCGAACGTGGGGGAAGGCACCTTGCCCACGCCGGCGTTGTTGACCAGTATGTCGATGCCACCAAATGCGTCGATGGCCTTGTCGACCATGGCATACACCTGGTCCGGGTCGGCGATATCCGCGGCGATAGCCAGAGCCTTTCGCCCGAGCCCTCTAACGGCCGCGGCCGTCGCTTCGGCTTCGGAGAGATCGAGATCGGCGACGACCACGTCCGCACCCTCTTGTGCGAACAGCATGGCTGTCGCCAGACCGATCCCTCTGCCCGCGCCGGTGACTAGTGCGATCTTGCCCTGCAATCTCATCTTGAACTCCTCAAGAGGCGGCCTGTAGCCCTACGGGGTTGAAGTCTGCCAAGGCGACGATGCCGTGTCAACCGGCCGCGCCACGGTCGAGCCGGCGAACGAGTGCCGGCACAACAGTCACCGTCGCGATGAGGGCGAAGAGCACGTCCACGACCACCACGATACCGAAGTCGCGCAGGACGGGGAACGACGAAGCTATGAGCGCGCCAAAGCCGGCTGCCACGGTCAGCGCCGAGGCCGCTATGGCCCGGCCGACCCTGGCCATGGCTTCTTCCATGGCGAGGTCGTGCGAGATGCCCCTTGCCCGTTCTTCCCAGTAACGGCTGAGGAGCAGGACGGTGAACTCGGTGCCTATGGCTATGACGAGCGCGCCGAGTACGGCTGTGAGGGGGTTGAGTTCCACGCCTGCTATCCACATCAAGCCCGAAGACCAGCCGGTCACCAGCGCAATGGGGATCACGGCTATTAGCGCCCGTCGCCAGTTGCGGTAGATGACCAACAGACCGAGTAGCACCACCGCAATACCGATGCCCATGACCAATCCTCGGTTCTCGGTCATCGTACCTACCGCGCGGGCGGTGAGACTCATGGTGCCACCCGGAATGAGAGTTACGCCAGGGGGCGGGTCTGCTTCAGCCATCAGGTCGTCTATGAGCCGATTCAGACCGGAGATGGGCATCGCGTTCACGGTGAAGACGATGGAGGCCCGCGTCCTGTCGGCGGTGACCAAGCCCTCGCGGATGGTGGGCGGCAGTTGGTCTATCGCCGCTGCGATTGCTTGGGAGGAGGGGGCTGGAGTGCCTGGCTGGATGCCAAGCGTAGCGGTCAGACCGGCTACGTCGGCAAGTTCGGCATGAGCCGTCATGGCCTGGGCCTGGAACTCGGCGATCCACTGCGTGACGGAGGGCGCGGTGACATCCGGGGCCTGCACGAGGAGAGGGAGCTCGGTGCTTGCTCCGACCACGCTCCGGGCCTGATTCAGAGCCACGACGCCGGGTGTGCTCGAGGGGATGAGTTTCTCGATGTCGGTCTGCACAGTGAGATCTCGGTCGGCGGCGAAGCCTAGTGCCGCCAAGAGCACGGCCGTCGAAACCACCCAGATGGCGTGTCGCCGGGACCAGCGGGCCACCGCGGGCAGAGCCACTCCAAGGTTCAGCCAGTCTTTGCTCAGAAGGCCGCGGACACGGCCGCCGGCGGGTATGACGGTGGCGTTGGCGCCGGCATTGGCACCGGCCCTGGCGTTGGCGCCCGCCTCAGCAGAAACGGTCTGAGGTTGGCGGTCGAAGCGATAGAGGACGGCATTGAGGACGAACAGCGCCGCCGTGTAAAGCACCGCCGCTCCGATGGCCAGCAAGACCCCGAAGTCTCTTACGGCGGGCACGGCGGAGATGAGAAGGGTGACAAAACCCAAGATCATGACGGCGGCAGCCACGCCCACCGCCGGCGCGATATGCGAGATGGCGGCGATGATGGCTTCGGAGCGGGGTTCGCCCCGGCGCCTCTCCTCTCCGTAGCGGTTGTGAAACTGGATAGCAAAGTCGACACCAAGGCCGATGAGTATCGGAAGGCCGGCGAGGGTCACCAACGTGAGGGGTATGTTGACGGCGGCGGCCAGGCCAAACGTCCACAACACGCCGATAAGGACCACTGGGAGTGACAGTAGGCGCCACCGGGCGGGAAAGGCAACAAACAGGATCAGCACCATGAGCGCTACGGCGATGGCGCCGGTCCGAGCAAGATCGGTGACGATGGCCGACTTGATGTCGCCGAAGACTCGGGACATGCCGGCTACAATCGCGCTGGAGGTAAAGGGGCTGGCTGCGGCAGTTCTCTGGATCATGGCGGCCGCTTCGGACTGTTCGTCGGTGGTGAGACCGCCGGCGAGACGGACCACCACGAGCGCGTGACCATTGGGGAAGAACCGGGTGAGCTGGGCGATCAGCTCGTCGTCGGCGTAGGAGGCCAACAGGGCAGGATCGAACGAGGCAAGGTCTACTCCGGCTTGGGCGGCCAGCGGCCGCAGCAGCGTGAGCGGACTCACCACCGAGCGGATACTTGGGTCGGCGCCGAGCTGCTTCTCCAGCTGTGCGTAGCCGCTGAGTGCCTCGCTGCTCGTGAGGTCGGCGAGCGTACCTGGGATGAGCATCATCACGGCATCGCCGCCAAACGCTTCGTCATACGCCTTGTAGCCGCGGAACGCCTCGCTCTCGGACGAGACAAAGGCCTCCTGTGTGGTGACAAGGGAGATATTGCTCACACCCCACCCGGCGAGGGCGACGAGGACCAGCACGACCACCAGTATTGCCAGGGCGCGGCGTTCGACGATGCTTCCCACGAATCTGGCAATCTTCACCTGCACCGCTCCTTTCGATAGAGTAGACCGCAACAGAAACCGGGTCCCTATTCGCGTGGCCCGGTGCTCGTAAGCAACACGTATATCATAGCGCGTGTACTATTCACTAAGGATGACGTAATACCCCGGAGGTGTCGTGGCGATGCTGCAGAGAGGCCTCAGGCGATGAGCGAGCGGACCCGCTTGCTCGACGAGATCGGCACCCTCGAGATCCGGCTGCTTGCCTCGGGGCTGCCGGAGGAGACCTCGTCGCTGCTCGACTACGAGATCACGCTCCAGCAGCTCCGCGCCTTCGCGCTCATCTACGCCCGCGGACAGGTGGCCATCAACAAGGTTGCGGACGCGTTGGGCATCCGACCGAACGTCGCCACCGGCATCGTTCAACGGCTTGTCGATCGAGGATTGATCAAACGCCGCGAAGACCCGGCCGATCGACGCGTGCGTCTTCTGACTGTCACAGAGCAGGGGCTCGCGCTTATCGATCAACTGGCTGCGATCGTCATGGCTAAAGCACGTGAGCGCCTCGAGCGGCTGAGCGATGCGCGGCTAGGTCAACTGCGAGACATTCTCACCGAGATGGGCGGTACGCAGGAAGGACACGTGTAACGCCGGCGGCCACCCTTGTTCGTCTGAATAAATGGAGGGTCAGACAGACGCAAGAGGGGAGGAGCCACGAGGCTGGCCGAAGCAATAGGGGGGTGCGCGGGAATGACTGATGACTTGCTCACGGGCGCCAGGCAACGTCGCGGGAGTTTTGAGTCGTTCATGCAGTCTCACTGCGGACGTCTTGTTCGGGCGCTCACCATGATCTCGTTAGACGGCGAGGCCGCGGCCTTGGCAACCACCGGGCGCACGGCCGAGGTGGTCTTCACCGCGAAGGAACCGGATATCACCACGGCGGAAGCCGAGGCTATGGGTATCAAGGACAAACTGGCGAGCTTCTTCACAGAGTACACCGGCACCCCAGATCGGCGGCAGAATGTCGCTCTGACCACCCGGTACGCGAGCGACGTGATCTTGGCGCCCGGGGAGGAGTACGACTTCGACGAGCAGGTTGGCCCGCGCACTCGTGAGCGCGGATACCAGCAGGCCATGGGCTTGATAATCGCCCCTGGAGCCGCAGCCCTGATAGACCCATTCCGCGGCGCTCTCTCTCAGGTCTCCACGACTCTTTTCAACGCGGCCTTCTACGCGGGGCTGGATATCGTGGAGCGCCACAATAGCTCCATCTACATCGACCATTACCCCACGGGCATGGATGCAGCCATCACTGAGGACGGCGACAACTTGCGTTTCAAGAACAACACGGATCACTACCTCTGGATAGTCGGGGAGTCCGACGGTATCACGACCACGTTCACCATCTACGGCACCGACGACGGCCGCAAGGTGAGCTATGAGGTCAGCGACCTCTACGATCTAGTGCTCCGCACGGAAGTCACTATTCCCTCTCCCCAAATGCCCGAAGGGACAAGCATCGTTAGCATGGGGGGGCAATCAGGAAAGCGATGCGAGGTCGTGCGCGCCATCACTTGGGCCGACGGGTCTACGACAACAGACAGTTTCGCCAGCGTCTGGCCGATGATGCCGAAGGAAATCCAGGTGGGCACCGGAACGACCACGACGACCGCCCCGTAGCCAAGCGGCGCGGTGTGGAGCGGAGCTTTGGCACTAGGCTCCTAGCAGCGCCCGTACCGCGTTCGCCTGCTCGTGTCTGAACTCTGACGCGACCACGTCTTCCAGCAGCTCGATGAGGCGCGGGACGCAGTCGCTCTGGTACGGCAACTACTCGTCTCCGCGCGCGTTGGGCGCGGAGAGCCACGCCTTGAGCGCCGGTAGGCGCTCGAGCGTCTCGTCGTAGCCTTGGCGGTAGAGCGCGTCGAGTTTCGCCGGGTCTCGTTCCATGCGTTCGACGACTATCGGCCGGAGGGGTCGCAGGACGAAGGCTTCGCCGGTCAGTTCCCGCGACGCCAGCCGCTCGAGACAGGCGTCGTATTTCGCGCCGCGCTCGACTATCGCGCGGCGTATCGCGGGGTAGCGGGCCAGCGCAAGACGCAACCAGAGCCCCAGGCTTTGGGAGCCCATCCTGTAGCTCCCATTTCGTGTGAGCACGACGACATTGCGAGGGTTGCCGTCGCTGATGGAGCGTTCGATGGGGATGGGGTCGCTCACGCCTCCGTCGAGGTAGCGTCGCCCCTCGATTTTGACCGGCGGCGAAAGCACCGGTATGCTGCACGAGGCCCGATGTACGGTGTGCACAAACCAGCGCGCATCGTAGTCGCGCTGGCAGAAGTAGCGGGGCTGTCCGGTGGCGCAGTCGGTGGCGGCGACCATGAGCGTCTGCTCGGCATTTCTGAGGGCGTCGTAGTCGAAGGGCGCCAACTCGTTGGGCAGCGTATCGAAGAGAAATCGCATGCCGAACCAACTGCGTTCGCGTAGGAGGTTGCCGTACCCCGCGTAGCGCCGGTCGGCGGCGAACTCCACGAAGACCTTGTAGTTGCGTTCGCGTTGGCGAACGACATAGTCTGCTCCGGCGTTCGCCCCAGCCGAGACACCGACGACGTAAGGGAAGGCGATGCCCTCGTCCAGAAACACGTCGAGCACCCCCGCGGTGTAGGCTGCCCGCATGCCGCCGCCCTCGAGCACGAGGCCGACGCCCGCCGTTGGGGCAGGCTCATGATTGGAAAGGGATTGACTGGGAGCGTTGTGGGCCGCGTGCATGTTCGTCATGATAGCAGTGTGCTCGTGCGGCCCCGGGCACACCTTGACGCGGCGGTGGCCGTGTAATGCCGAAAGGCTGTCGCCAGCGTTGATAGGGCGAGTCGAGGAGTGAACGAGACGGTTTTGACGTCCATAGAAGGGCAGGGTGATGAGGACGGCGACCAGCGCTTTGACAAGTGGACTCGGGCGACCAGCGGGGAGGCCGACCACCTTTGGCCCGGCACAGTCGGCTCGGTTCGAGACGATCGTCCAGCGAAGCTCCGAGCGTCTTGTGCAGATGCTCGATCTCGTCTTCTTGGACCGAGAGCTTGCGGCCGACGCTGCCCAAGACGCGTTTGTGCAGCTCTATCTCCATTGGGACGAGGTAGGGGGTTCTGCCGAGCCGGAGGCCTGGGTGTACCGGGTAGCGGTCAATCGCTGCAAGGACCACCGGCGACGATTGGCGCGGGCGGGCCGACTGTTTAGCCGGCTGGCAGCCACGTCCCGTGCCGAGGAACATGGGGATGGGTGGGAGCCCGACGATGAGTTGGCCACCATTCTTCGCAGACTACCGGCGCGGCAACGCGTGGCAGTCGCTCTTTACTACCAGCTCGACATGTCTGTTGCTGAGGTCGCCCACACCATGGGCATCTCCGAAGGCGCCGTGAGCAGCCACCTCGACCGAGCGCGCCGAACTCTCAAGGAAGTGTTGGAGGTACAGCGATGACTACCCCCCAGATAGGCTACACGCAAGAATCTGACGCCGCCCTCAAGGAGCTTTGCGGGAAGCACGCGAGACCGCTTGACGTCGACCGTTTTGAAAGAGGACTGCAGGCTCGACTGGCCTCCGCGAAGAAGCGAGAGCGCCGTCGCCCCGTGGTGCGCAGGCTGAGCCTTGCAGCCGTCGGGCTGGTGCTGGCGGCCGGCGTCGGCGTAGGCGCCTGGCAGGCGGTGGAGCACCTGCGTCAGCCTAACGACACGCTGGTGCTGAGTGATGCCGTCGAGTCTATGGACAGCCAAGGCTCAGGTCTTGGCTGGCTGAGTCTGCAGGTGCCCCGCTCCGTCTCGGAGTTCAGGCTGGCTGATCTCTGGGAGGAAGTGGCCACCCGTCTGGGCGTGGATCCCTCCACGGCCTCGCTCCGTTTCATCCAAATCGACTGGGACAAGGATGGCCTGCTCTCCATTCTGCAGGTTCAGGCGGGCACACCCGATGGGCGGGACATCACGATGTCCGCCTTTGCCGAGCCGGGTACCGACGCGCAGCAGATCGAGGTCCGCGGCTCGACAAGTCCAAGCCTTCTGGGGACAGCAAGCGAACGAGCGTTGCGTCCCGGCAGTCCGAGTTTTAAAGAGACCGTCTTTGTCGGCGTCGACGCCTTCCTCTCGGCACTGGACGGCCCCGGCCTGATGGAGATAGCCGCGCAGTCGGGGCTCGACATCTACAGCGACCCGGCCGAATCCTTTCAGACCAAGCCGACTGACGGCTACTCTCTCCCCGGGGCTGAATTGCCGGCGGGACAGACCATCAATCGCGTTGTTATCTCCTTCCAGTGGATGTCCCAGGGCGGCGAACAGATTCTCGCGAGCGCAGAAGAATTGACCGCGCTTGAAGGACAGGGTGCGGCTCTGCCATTTGTCTTTCTGAGTATCGACGGAGAGGGCGTCACGAGCATGGACGCCGATCAACTCGCCTCGGTGCGCTTTCCGGCGCTGGCTTTCGGCCTGGCGAGAAGCTGGAGCGCGACTGACTCGACGGGACAGGGTTCATACAGTGGGCTTGGTGGCGCAGGATCAGTCTATGCCTTGCTTCCTTGGGTGGACGAGGGGGCAGACGACAAGACGATCGCGGCTCAGCCGATCGATGACCGACTCGACGGGCTCGCTTTCACCACACCTACGCGGGATGTGTGCCGCATCCAAGGAGGAGCGATAGAGACCCTCTGGAAGTGCGACGAGGACCCGATCACGGCCATCATGCATCCATCGGCTTCGTACGGAGCGTCCTACTCGCTGGGAAGGACGCTGGTGCTGCGAGGCGGGGGCGTTGTGCAAACGACTACCGGTCCCCCCGACGCCGGGGGTTCCTCGGAGAGCACCTCGGGGGTGACGGACGTAGCGGCTACGGCCATTCCGGTAGGCGATCCAGGGGCATCGTGGGAGCTGCGCACATTCCCAAGGGACGGAGGCCAATGGCTGCCGGCGATGAACCGCGTCGTCTTCGACGAGAGCGGTGACCGGCTCTGGCTAGGCGGCATCTCCTATTCCGCGGACGCGACCAATGGCATCAGCGTCCAGCAGTTCCTGCAGACTGCCCAGCCTCACACCGCCGCCCTCGCGGCGCTCCCCCTTGGGCATCCCTTCGCCGGCGACTTCGCCGTCTCGCCCGACGGAAACACCATTGTCTACATCGGGTTCGCAGGCACCGATGCCGCGGTGACTCTCCGCACGGGCGACGTGGAGAAGGAGCTCTCCTTGGGCCTCGCCACCGCTTACCATCCTGTGTTCTCTCCGGATGGGAGCAAGATCTGTCTGGTGGGCTCCAAGAACGTGGATGGCGACACCGGCCTCTGGCTATGCGACTTGAACAGTGGAGACTGCAGGCAGATCAAGTCCACCGCTGGTTTGACGCCCACCTACCCGGCGTTCTCTCCCGACGGCCGGCGGCTCGCGTTCCGTGACTTTAAGCTGGGCGACATCTGGACGGTGACCGTCGAGGGCAAGGAACTTACCCGCTATGCGCTCACCACTGAGGAGGCCCCGATAGCCTGGTAGCGGGCGCACATGGTGACTAACGCTGAGGGGCGCCGACAATGGCGGTTATTGCGGGCGGCCCGGGGCGTACCTCATATCAGTAGAGCTACACTGCGACGATAATGGGGATGATCATCGGGCGACTGCGGGTGCGTTCCCAGAGCAGCTGCGAGAGGGAGTCGTGCATGGCCTTCTTGATGACGGCTTGGTCGGTAGCTCCCTCTTTGTAGGTCTTCGCGAGCGTCTGCGCGATGCGCGCCTGAGCGTCAACGATGAGGGCTTGTCCTTCCGAGCCCAGAGTCAGACCCCGCGTGATCAGCTCCGGACCCGATACCAGGCGGCCCGTTTGAGCGTCGATGGTCACGACCACGGTCGCGATGCCGTCCTTGGCCAGGAGCTGCCGGTCGCGCAGAACAACCTGGCCCACATCTCCCACGCCGAGGCCGTCAACATAGACCACACCGTGCTCGACGCTCTCCGTTGTGCGTGCTCCTGACGCGTTCAGCTCGAGGCAGTCGCCGTTGCCAAGTACGAAGATGTTCTCTCTAGGGATGCCGACTTCCTGGGCAAGGGCTGCGTGGGCGACCAGATGGCGGGTCTCGCCGTGGATGGGCACAAAGAACCGGGGGCGAACGAGGTTCAGCATCAGTTTGAGCTCCTCGGCTGCCCCGTGGCCCGAGACGTGAACGTGGACGGTACCTCGATGCGCGACCGTCACACCGGCCTTCGCCAGCCGGTTGATCACGCGATTCACCGCCTTCTCGTTTCCCGGCACTGGGGTGGCCGCGATGACGACGGTGTCGCCCTGCTCCACCCTGACCGTCTTATGATCTCCGTTCGCCATACGCGCCAGCGCGGAGAGGGGCTCTCCCTGGCTGCCCGTGCACATGACGAGCACCTTCTCCGGTCGGAGCCTGGAGGCTTGCGAGGCGTCGATGATGTCCTTGTTGTCGATCACCAGGTAGCCCAGCTCGCGGGCGATGCCCACGTTGGTGATCATGGAGCGTCCCTCCACTGCCACCTTGCGTCCGGCGGCCACCGCCGCGTCGCAGATCTGCTGCACGCGGTGGATATGGCTGGAAAACGAAGCCGCGATCACGCGGTGCTCCGCATTCTGGATGATCTCGCGCAACACGGGGCCGACGGAGGCTTCGGAGCGTGTGACCCCAGCGGTCTCGGCGTTGGTCGAGTCCGACATCAGCAGGTCCACGCCTATCTTCGCGAACTTCGTGAGCGCGCCGTAGTCGACCAGGCGTCCGTCGATGGGGGTCTGGTCCAGTTTGAAGTCGCCGGTGTGGACGATATTGCCCGCCGGAGTGCGGACGAACACTCCGACCCCGTCGGGAATGGAGTGGTTCACCGCAAAGAAGTCGAAGGAGAAGGAGCCCACCGATACGTGGCCACCCCCCCGGATCTCCTGCAGCTTGACCTTATTGGACTTGAGCCGGTGCTCTTCGAGCTTGCCGCGGATGAGGCCAAGGGTGAGCTTCGTGCCCAACACGGGCACCCGGCGGTCGAGCGCCTTCAGAAGATAGGGCAAAGCCCCGGTGTGATCCTCGTGGCCGTGGGTGATGACGATAGCGCGCAGCTTCTCCTGGCGCTTCACAATGTACGAGAAGTCGGGGAGGATCAGGTCCACCCCGGGGTGATCATCGTCGGGGAACATGATGCCGGCGTCGATAACCACCATGTCGTCCCCATATTCGAGGACGGTCATGTTCTTGCCTATCCCGTCAAGCCCGCCGAGGGGGATGACGCGAAGGCGGTTACTATTCTGTGCCATGCTGTGAGTAGGTCTCCTTTCGACCGTTACTACAGATCATTGGCGGGCCGAGGCCAGGGCAAAGACGGGAGTCGGTCTATTTGCAGGCGGGGCAAGCCGGAGCCGCCCCGTTATTCATTCGTGTTTCATTAGTACCCATTATCCCCCAGAACGGTAACGGCCGTCCGCCGACCCGGCGAGTCGTGTCGCTAGGCTCGAATTTCAAGGCGTGGCAACGCCTCCAACCGCATGTCTGCCGTGTAGTGCGTAGTACAGGGCTAGGGACGCTGCCGCGACGATGGCCATGGCCGCATACATGCCCCGGTAGCCGGCAAAGGGAATGACGAGGCCGCACAGCAGGGGGCCGATGCCCATGCCTATATCTCCAAAGACGAAGAAGGTCGAAGTGGCCAGCCCCATCCGGTGCGGGGGAGTGATCTTAGCAGTGATCGTCCGGCCGCCAGACTGTATGGCCCCGAAGCCCAGACCCATGGCCGCGGCCGCCAGCAGGAGGACGTAGTCATGACGGGCTTGGCTCAAGAGGGCCAAGCTAACCGCAAAGATGAGGATCGCCGGGTACATGACCGAATTCTCGCCCTTTGCGTCGAATCGCCGCCCGACGAACGGCCTCGTGACGAAGATGACAGCGGCGTATACGATGAAGAACAATCCGGCCGCGCGTGCCAGCTGGATCTTCTCCGAGTACAGGGCAAGAAACGAAGCGACGCTCGAGTAGCAGAGGTAGGTCACCATCACGGCCAGTGCGACGGGGACTACCCTTGGCTCGATGAAGTTCTTCAGCTTGAATCCCTGGCTTTCGCTCAGCTGCTCATCGGTCAGCTTGAGATTATTCACAGATAGAAGCGGGAGGATCGCCACACTGATCGCGGAGACGATCGAACAAGCGATGATGACGGAAGTAAAGCTGCCGTGCCGAAGCAGGAGCAGGCCGACGAACGGTCCGATAGCGGTCGCCAGGGTCTGGCCCAGCGTGAAGTAGCCGAAGCCCTCGCCATACCGCTGCCTGGGCACAACCTCGGCGACAATCGTTCCCGTGGCCACAGTGGCGGCGCCGTGCCCGGCGCCATGAAGGAAACGGACGAGAAGCAGCAGTGCGGTGCTGCTCGCCGCGAAGTAGAGCGTTGTCATTGCCAGGCTCACTACGGTACCCACATAAAGGATCTTGGTCTGGCCTACTCGGTGAATCCACTTGCCGCACAGAGGCCGGGTGACGAGTGCGCCGATGACGAAGATGCTGCTCGATAGACCGGCCACCGCCGTGGAGGCGCCGAATTGGTCGGTCGCGAATTTCGATACGACGATCATCAGCAGGAGGAAGTTCAGGGAGCCCAGGAAGTTCACAACCGTGACGACAGTAAAGCTCCTGGTCCACAACTTCGGCCCGGCCACGGTGTTAGCGCCTCTCTTGCTGTTCAACCTGTCGAATTCCTAACGCAGCTTTGCTCCCCGGCGATTCTACACCCAGCTGGCTGAGTGGCGGTCCAACACCGCCTTGCCCAGACGAAAAAGCAGTGCAAGCCCGCTTCGGTGGCTCCCCTGTTCGGTTGGGTCTTGCCGTCGCGTTTTGGGCGCGCGCTTACATGTGGCGGACCAGCTGTGGTATTTTCAACGGGTAGTAATTGACTCTCGCTCCCGAAGGCCGCTCGTCAAGTTGCACTCCTAGCCATATGTACTGAGGGTTATCGTTGTATGTTGATCCCCGCGGACACCCAGCCAGAATGTTTGGCCATGCCTCTGCCACCATGCGGAGCGGCGGTCGTGCTACGGGCAAGTAATACGGATATCTCGCGGTCTGGCGAGCAACATTCTAAGCGCCGCGCAAAATGCGTCGCATAGGAGCGTGCGATGCATAGCGTTGGAGATCTGGTTGTCTACGGAAGCGTTGGGGTCTGCAAAGTCGAGGCTATCGGGGTACCCGCTCTGTCGGGAGTAGACTCGACCAAGGATTACTACACGCTCGCCCCTCTGTACAAGGATGGGCGCATTTACGCGCCGGTAGACACTTGTACCTTCATGCGTCCGGTCATGTCTCGCGATGACGCGCTTTCGCTTGTCAGACGCATACCGACCATAGATGAATCTATCTATGAATCCAGCCAGATGGGCCAACTCAAAGAACACTATCAGGCCTTGTTACTTTCTCACGATTGCGCTGACTTGGTCCACATCATCAAGAGCGTATATGTGAAAGGGCGAGCCCTCGCCGAAAATCGCAAGAGCCTCGGAAATGTAGAGGCACAGTATTTAAAGCGGGCGGAGGAAATGCTCTACGATGAACTTGCCGTCGCCTTAAGCATGCCAAGGGGCGACGTAAAAGGCTACATTGAAGGTGCAGTCGAGGGGATCTTGCCGCGGGAATCAACAGCGGTCGAAAGCGAACCTGCCTTCAACGAAGCAGAATTGGTCTGCTGAACGCGGGCTCCTCGGGCGTAAGGCGTGCGCGCCGCCGCCCTCAAAGATGAGGCCGACACCCGGTGATGGGGCGGGCTCATGCTGCAAGAGCGCGCTGAATGGGCATTCCGGCCCCTGAGCGCTACTCCGCCGCTTTGTATACCCAGGTCACTGAGCACGGGCCGCGGTTCCACAACCCGGCGGTGATCTGGATCTCGGCCTTGGCACTCGCGGGCTCCGGAACGATGAAGCTGGGTGTCAGCGTCGCGCTGGTCTCCGCCATGCTCGGGTTGACACCTACTTCCATGTACACGTCGCCTTCAAGAGCGACTCCCTTGCTTGAGTACTGGAACCGCTCAAATGGGTTCCGGCCGGCGTCGTAGGTTCCGGAGCCCCTGCCCGATGCTCCCAATGTCACGGTGTCACCGGGAATGAGCACTTGCGGCAGCGGATCCCAGTCGAACGAGATGGTCACGTTCCAGGCCTCGTATTCTCGGTCCCTCCAACGGTCGTTGACCGTGAACCCGTCCTTACTCACCTTGTAGATGACGAACATATCTTTGAAGCGCTCCTCGGGGAAGAAGGTGGGGTCCGACCCGCCGCCGCGGTACTCGAGCGGCAGTTTCTCTGGATTGACGATGGTTTCGTCCAAGATCCAGTGCGGCCCCTGGATCTCCTGGTCCCCCGATGGCGCGCCTCCGCTTGCCGGGGTCCCCGCGGGCGGCCAGCCCCCCGGGAGCTTAAGGGAGGCACAGCCTGCGCTGTCGAGACGGTTCACATATACGGTGACCGGGTCGTCACCCGGGACCACCGTCCACGACACTTCCCCAAAGGTGGACCGGTGCTGGGTGGTTTCGCCGAGGATCTGAGCATCACCTTTGAGCGAGATCATGAGGTCCACACCTTCGGGTTTCACCCTCGGCACCGATGCCGTGACCATATACCCTATTTCGGTCTGTTCGGCGCTCAGTGTCACGGTGGCCAACTCGATCAGATCCCCATAGATGAGTTGGTCGTTGGCTGGTCGCATCCGATTGATGACCTCGAGCACGGCCCTGTCTACCCGCAGCACTCTGCCGCCCACGTTCGCCGGCACCTCGACTCGTGTGCCGCCGACGGTTACCTCGGTGGCGGCCGTACGCACCAGGATCTCCTTGATCTGCTCGGCATCGAGGCTGGGGTCGATGGACCTCATGATTGCCGCGGCCGCCACCACCTGCGGAGCGGTAAGGCTGGTGCCGTCTACGCAAATGGGTTTGCCGTCTGCATACCGGCCTACTGGTATGTCGATGCCGCAGGCCGAAAGGGTAACCTCGCCCTCGCCGATGGCGTAGTTTGAGCCGCTTCTCAATCGGCCGGTCCTCACCCCCTCTATCATCGCGTCCAAGGTCATGTCGGCCGGGATATCCCCATCCCTCCGCAGTGCGTCGTAGGTGTCTTCCCAGAATTGCGTGGATTTCATGTCTTCGGGGGTAGCCCGGTTCCCTGAGCGGTCGAGCATGCCCACGGTGATGAGGTTGGGAGCCCTGATGCCTCCCGGCCCGTAGTTGGAGCCATCCAGCGCCCTGTTGTCATTGCCGGCCGACGCCACAAAGAGCACGTCTTTGTGCTCTATGTACATCCGTTCGAGGAAGTCCTTGTAGATCGAGCAGCGCCACGCATATCGCGGGTCCGGGTCCGTGGTGTCCGTTACAGCGTCGTACGGACCGATCGAGAGATTGATAATCGTCGCTCCGTTCTCGATAAGCCTGATCATCTCCACGAAGGTGGCCACGAAGTAGCTTGCGGGTTGACCACTCGGGTCCTCGACCGTGACCAGGGCATCCAGCGGAAGGTCGTCGGACACCGTCCCGGGGGAAATCACCTCCAGATTGCGCAGGAATGACGTGTTCCACGCCCAGGGGCTGCCAAAGCTCATGGTCAGTCTGCTCCCCAATCCCGAGGCCACTCCCGTGACGCCCTGATCCCAGTCGGCGCCGATGACATGAGCCACCATGGTGGCGTGAGTGAGGCCACCCGGCAGGCTGTTGCTGGGCTGATCGGTTGTGTCCTTGGCCGCCAGGCCCCGTGACTTTACCCGGTACGCTGGGAACACGCCGTTTGCGTCGGGGAAGAAGAGCTCGGGAGCCAAGCCGTTGCCCGATTGCGTGTACACCTGGCTGTCTACTATGCCCACGCTGACGGGGTGCTGCAGTGTGTCGCTCGCCCCCCAGATCTGCCAGGCCTCCATCATGCCGATCATTTGGTAGGGTCTGAAGCCGTTGTCTATCTGGTATACGGGATCGCGCATGGGAGAGCACATGACCCCCTGGATGGCGGCCTTCGTGCTATCGATACCGTTGGGGGCGGCCGACTTGACACCTGGTAGAGCTCGGATGGTCTCGATGGCTGTTTCGAGGTCCTGGACGGTCGAGCCGGAGGTTTGGATCTGGTAGAGGCTCATGTACTCGATCTCGCCCACAACGGTGCCGTTGATCTGGGCGGCGACCTGCTCAGCTTGGGCGTGACTCTGCCCTTCCTCCATGACCACGAGCACGTTGTTGGCTGGGGCCAAGCCATAGAGGTTGCTATGGACTACGGTGGAGGGACCGGGATCGACCGCCTCGGCCTTGCCCAGATCGAGGGTGGTAGACGTGGTCTGCGCGTCGCTTGGGTCATCGCTGCCAGACGAACCGCCGGGGGCTTGAGTTGCCTCAGTACTCTGTGTAGTCGTGTAGGTGTGGTGATGGTCTTCTCGTACCCCGAAGTACACTCCAAGGCCAATACCCGTCAGCGCCACCAGTCCCAGTGCAGACCACTGGACCCAGTGGGCCGCTCGGCGTTTCTGGGGCGGCTGCGAGGACGAGGACATCGGTGCAGGCACGGCGCTGTCTGGGCTAGTCACACCACGCTGCGCGGGGACAGCAGCTCCACAGTGGCGACAGAACCCTTGTACGTCGTCTGCCAGCTCCGCCCCACAGCCTGTGCAGTACCTCACGTCCATTCACCTCCCACCGCGTTTGGGCTGGGCCTGCAGGTTAAGTCCTCTTACTATAAAACACCTAGCGCTGATGTCACCAGTGGTTTCTGCTCTTGTTTGGAGTGAGTCCGCGGCGTCTGCAACCGTTGAGTCTGGCCCCGGCCTACCCCCGAACTATCCCAAAGACGCGAAAACCCGGCCTCATGGCCCGGACCCCCGCGGCGAGGCGGGGGTCCGTCGTCAGGTATCCTCCACCGGGACCGGCACCGAGTTCACGATGTCGGTGATGATCTGCTGGGCGGTGCGGTCGCGCAGGCGCGCCTCGGTCTTCAGGATGAGGCGATGGGCCAGCGCGGCGACCGCCAAGAGTTTCACGTCATCGGGCAGGACATGGGTGCGGCCCCTCACGGCCGCCAGCGCCTGGGCGGCCCGGTGCAGGCCCAAGGAGGCCCGGGGGCTTGCCCCCAGTTTCACGTCGCCGTGCCCTCTGGTGGTTCGGACCATACGTACCATGTAGTCACGCACCGAGGGATCTACATACACGCGCCGGCAGAGCTTCTGGAGGGCGAGTAGCTCATCGGCGCCGGTCACGGCCTCCAACGTGTCGAGAGGGTTGCCCTCTCCGAAGCGGATCAGCACCGCCGCCTCCTCTTCTTCGGAGGGATAACCTATCTCCAACTGGAGCATGAAGCGGTCCAGTTGCGCCTCGGGCAGCGGGAACGTCCCCTCCAGTTCGACAGGGTTCTGGGTGGCCATGAGCATGAAGGGCCGCGGCAGATGCACGGTCTGGCGGTCGACTGTCACTTGCTGCTCCTGCATGGCTTCCAGCAGGGCCGACTGCGTGCGTGGTGTGGCGCGGTTGATCTCGTCGACGAGCACGATGTTGGCCATGATCGGCCCGGGGCGGAACTCAAAGGCGCCCTTAGCCTGGTCGTAGATCTCCACTCCGGTGATGTCGGAGGGGAGGAGGTCGGGGGTGCATTGGATGCGGCGGAAGTCGCAGCCCAGCGACTTTGCGAGCGCACGCGCGAGTACAGTCTTGCCCACTCCGGGAACGTCTTCTACCAGGACGTTGCCTTCGCATAGGAGGGCCACCAGCATGAGCTCGGTGACCTCGCTCTTGCCCACCATCACTGCGCCCACATTGGCCACGACGCGGTCGGCGACCGACTTGACCCTAAGCGCTTCTTCCTCAGATAGCTTGTCGATGCGTGTCTCCATTACCCTCCGCCTTGTCCGCGGGGCGGCTCGTCGGTCTGCTGTCGACCGTGCGCGCTGCTCCGCGTTTGAGTCTGTGCCGGCTCTCTCTTGCCTGGTGGAGCTCCGCGTCCGTGGGTGTTTCCGCTCCATACTTAGCTCGTACGTAGGTCTCGGTGATAAGGGTCACGTCCGCTCCATGCCCGGGGAGCGCAACGCAGAGTATCTGCTGGTATTCAAAGGGAGTCTGAGACGATCCACGCGGCAATCCCGACTCTGTTCCCCAGCGTAGCATGTCGGCGTAGAGGCGGCGCACGCAGGTGATCTGCGCAGGCTCCTCATGCGGTTTTCGGCGAAGCCTGCCGAGAGACAGTAGGCCGCTCACCCAGGCAAGCATCCGGCGGAACAGCCTGGCAAGGTCAAGTCGGAACGCGCCCCTCAGAGACTCCATCTCCACTGTGCCGGCGCCCGCTCTCCGACGCATCCAATCGAACAACTGAGAAGTGACCCGCCAAGCGGCCGCAAGCACCACTCCGATGACCATGATGTAGTAGATGATTCGAAAGGGGCTCCACCGTCGCGACGGTGGCTGCGGTGGCCCCGGGGAGAGACCTTGCTCCGCCGGAGGCGGGACCACCGGGCCGGAGGAGGTCTCGGAGCCGGGTGACGGAAAGATGCTGGCCACGAGGTCGAACAGTCGGTCGATGAGCCCCCCCAGGGCGCGGATGCCTCTGACGATGAGCTGCATCAGCTCCGGGGAGAAAAGAAAGCCGGCGAAGACTCCCAACATGAGCACGAGGGCCACGCTGACGAAGAGCATCCCCCACCAACTGCCGCCTCTCCGGGCGAATAGGGGACCACCCTCGTCGCTCACTCGAGCGGCGGCGGCTCCCACGAGGCCACAAGCGACGAAGGCAACGGCGGTGGGGATCGCCGCCGACAGGTCGACGTCGACCTCGTAGCCGACGAATAGCGAGCCGGCCAGTATGAAGAGGCCGAATTGGAACCCGCTCACGACGGTCTTGTAAGTCATGCGGCCGCTCGCAAGGCGGGCTCCTAGCCACCAAAGAACGCCGGCCGCCAAAACGACGAACGCCGCCGCGCCGGCTCTGTGAGGCATGCCACTGAAGCCGCCGAGTATCGCCACGAGCAGGAGGAGGGTCGCGAGCGGCCAGGCAAGCCAAGAAAGCACCGTGGTGGTGCGGGGGGAGCGGCCCATAGCGCCCAGTCCGAGAGTCCATGCGAACGAGGCGGCATAGATCAGCAAGAGCGGAGGCACTGCGACGGCGACCCCCAGTCCCTGGCTCGCGGTGTGCAGCAATGTGTAGAGCCAGGCGAATTCCAGGCCGGCTACGGCGGCAGTCGCAATCACGGCTCGTCCCCGCGTTTGAACGCATTCTCCGGCCATCAGGCCACCGCGGCTTCGTCGGAGGTTGCTTCCACCGCTGCCGCGGCCGCTTCATCATCTCCGGATGTCGCGGGCCGGCTGATCTGGTGCCAGCGCACGCCGGGCGCGTGGGGGGCCTGGCTCTGCGCGCCCAGGTGGAACCCCAGGACGCGTCTTTGCGCCCTGGCGAGATCGTCCATCAGCAACTCGATGGCCGGCGATGCCTCGCCCACAACGAAGACCAGGGTGCCGCCGAACCCCAGTTTGCTGCGCTCGCGGTCGAAGAAGTCGACGAATACGTGGTCCACGTCCGCGGTGGTCTTGGCAAGCGCCTCCAAGATGAGCGCAAGGTGGGCATTGCCGCTACTCGGCGCGATGCACGCGGGGTGCTGAGTGTCGGCCAACTTGGTGTTGGCGAAGAACCCGGTCTGCACATCTCTCTCGAGAAGGTGGCGGGCTACGGAAGCGGCCGTGCTGATCCCCAGTTCGAGATCCTCTTGAGATCGGTCCGCAAAGCTGTCAATAGCCAAGAACACGTCGACCTTGAGGTCGGTGGTGAATTCAAACAGCTTCACCTGGAGCGCTCGGTTGCGCGCAGTCGCCTTCCAGTGGATGCGGCGCGGGCTGTCGCCGTGCTCATACTCGCGCACCCCCATGAGGCGCGACGGATCGTCGAACACGCGCCGCTCCGACTTGGCGTCGCCCAGATGGGAGAGCGAGGGGATGCTGAGTTCTGTGAGCGTATACATGCGCGGATAGACTATGAGGTGATCGATGTCGGACTGCACACGGCTACGTGGATGGAGACCGAAGATGTCGCCGGATGTCACCGTGAGGGGACCCAGACGATAGTAGCCGCGGGCCGACGAGTTCAGCCGCTGAGTGAAGGTGGCGGCAGAGTACCAGAGTAGAGGAGTCGATTGAGACAGAGTCACAAAGCCCGGCCGCTCCGCCGCTTCGGCCAACGGGTCCCCGCCGGCCCCGGCCGCGGGGCGGCCGGGCTGAAAGGATGGACCGGCCGGCAGGCCGGTGGACGTGGTCGCGGGAGTCACCAGCGAAGCCGGCACCTCGTCCTGGATCTCGATCCAAGGGAGCGGGAGTAACTTGCGATTGACCACGCGTAGCGTCAAGAACACTTCGTCACCGGGGAATACCCGTTGCTCGCTGAGCCGGCGCTCGCAAGTAACGCCCTTCAGACATAGATAGCTCCACAGCTTGGCCACGAGAGCCGCGGACAGCGCCAATCCAAGGAGCACCACGATCGCCGAGTAACCGGCCCACGCAGCCAGTGCGAGTGCCCCGAAGCCTGTGATGATGACGGCGTTGTGAAGGAGGGGGCTAACGGGTCTTGCCATGGGGTGCGCATTCTACCACCGGGAGTCGCGGGCACCGGCGCCATGGCCGGCGCCGCGGGAGGCGCCCTCAGCGCCTTGTCACGCCCACTGCTGTTCTGTCAGCCGTCCTCGCTCGAGTGGACCTGCTCCCACCACTTGTAGTGGTGCTCCTTTGCCGTCTGCTCGTCCAGCCGGCCGGAGAACATGGAGGCCAGGTACTTCGTCCCGCCCTTGAGCAGCACGACATGACCGACGTGTCCGGCCAGGACGACCACAGCGCCGATGACAAAACCCACGTGGACGCCCACTGTCGCCTCAAACGCCCCTTCGCTCAGGCGGCCGCGCCCGGCGAAGAGAAGAACGCATCCGGTGACCACGATGCCAAGGGCGAGCACGGCGGCCAGCACGGTGGCCAGCTTCTGCCCCGCGTTGAAGCGGCCCTGTGGCGGCATCTCCCGGCGTAAGAGGGCGCCTCCGAGCACGGCCTTGCGCAGCCAGAGGCGGTCGTCGGCATCCCAATGGGTGATCTCCCGAAGGTCATCGACGAGTCGCCTTCTTGCGAAGAGCAGAAAGAGCACCAGCGGGAGCCCCACCATAACCAGGCCGATAGCGCCATGTATCGTGGCTCCATTGCCGGCGGCAGACGCAGACTCTTCGCGCCCCTCGCCCGCAGCCGATGCGGAAACGAGCGCTGCGACGAACAGCACTACGTACGCCCAGTGGCCTATCCTCTCAGTCAGGACCCAGCGGAATATCCCCTTGTTTGCCATGTGGCGCTCTCCATGATCGGTCGAGTTCTCTTGGCTATTGTGTACGCTAGGCAGGTACTACCCAAGCAGCGCTGGTTCGACTCGCGATGGATCATGGGAGCGCCGCCTGGGCCGGGCGATAGGACGCTCTAGCTCACCATGCATTGCCCTTTGCCGAACGCCCCGGTGCCCCGCATCTCTTCAACAATGATACTGTCGGCGCATCTCGGTGCTGCGAAGATCCGCGGCGTGGCGATACAATCGGTGGCAATCGACACCCAACGTGGAGGCAGATCTTGGCTAGGCCGGTAGGCTTTGACAACGAGAGGTATCTGGAGGAGCAGAGTCGTGCGATCGTGGAACGCGCGAGCACGCTCGGCGGCAAGCTCTACCTCGAGTTCGGGGGGAAGATCGCATACGACTACCACGCCGCTCGGGTGCTTCCCGGCTATGACCCGAACGTCAAGATCAGCCTGCTGCGGCGGTTGAGGGAGCAGGCCGAGATCGTGGTCTGCATCTACGCCGGCGCCATCGAGCAGCGCAAGATGCGGGCCGACTTCGGTATCCCCTACGATCAGGACGTGCTGAAGCTTATCGACGACCTGCGCGATTGGGATCTGCTGGTGCGTGCGGTGGTCATCACCCGCTACGAGGACCAGCCCTCGGCGCGCGTTTTCAAAGCGCGGCTCGAGCGTCGTGGCCTCCCCGTCTACACCCACCGGTTCACGCGCGGGTATCCCACCGATGTCGACCGTATCGTGAGCGACGAGGGGTACGGGGCGAACGAATACATCCCCACGGAGCGGCCGGTGGTGGTCGTGGCAGGCCCGGGCCCGGGGAGCGGCAAGCTGGCGACGTGCCTCTCCCAGCTCTACCACGAGCACCGGCGGGGGACAACGGCCGGCTATGCCAAGTTTGAGACTTTCCCTATCTGGAACCTGCCGGTCAAACACCCGGTGAACGTGGCGTACGAAGCCGCGACTGTGGAGTTGCGGGATGTCAATCTCATAGACCCGTTCCACCTGGAGGCGTACGGGGAGAAGGCGGTCAACTACAACCGCGACGTCGAGGCGTTCCCCCTTCTTGCCAGGATACTTCAGCGCATCGGAAGTGCGGCCGGCTACCGCTCGCCCACCGATATGGGGGTCAACCGCGCGGGCTTCGCGATCGCCGACGATGACTTGGTGCGCGCCGCGGCCGGGCAGGAGATCATCCGCCGGCATTTTCGGTACGCGTGTGAGTACGCGGTGGGGCTGGTGGAGCGGGAGGATGCCGACCGCTCACAGCTGATCATGAGCGAGCTGGGGCTGGATGAGACGAAGCGCAGCGTGGTGCCGCCCGCGCGCCAGGCGGCCGCCGACGGTGAGGCTCGGTACAAGGGCAACGACGGGGTCTTCTGCGGCGCGGCGATCGCTCTACGCGACGGCAGCATCGTCACCGGGAAGAACTCTCCGCTGATGCACGCCGCCTCGGCCGTGGTGCTGAACGCGGTGAAACATCTCTCCCACATCCCGGACGACATGCCCCTGCTCACACCCAACGTGATGGAGTCCATTGCCGGGATGAAGAAGAACATCCTGCGGATGAAAGCTGTGAGCCTCGACCTGGACGAGATGCTGATAGCCCTAGGCATCAGCGCCACGACTAACCCGGCGGCATCCCTGGCGCTGGAGCAACTGAAAGCACTCGTGGGCTGCGAGTTCCACACCACCCACATCCCGACAGCCGGGGACGAGGCGGGGCTGCGCAAGCTAGGGCTCAACGCAACCAGTGACTCCCAGTTCGCGACGCGGTCCTTGGTGATCGGGTAGGGCGACGCTGCGGTCGCCCCGATGACGCGAAGACCCGGTCTCGCCGACCGGGTCTTCGCGGGTGAGTCTCAGCTGCTATGCGCCGGCCGCTGCTCTTGCCGGCTCTTCTGCAGGTACTCGATGTACTTGCGGATGTAGCGCATGAAGAGGATGGCGCGGTCTTGGGCAAAGAAGGTCGCTGTGCCCGCCTCGGAGACGGGAACCGGGAACTCGAACCCGCACTCGGTGCCGTACCACAGCTGTCCGTCGCGGTAGAAGAGGAACGAGACCTTCTGGTTGTCTTTGACCATGTCCTTGATGCTTCTTGTGTTGAGGCCGCTCATGCCGTAGCTCCTGTCTGTGATATCGGATGTATCAAGGAGGGAGGGGCGGCCCGAAGCCTCGGCTCTACAAAATGCAGCAGTCAGCGCGAGGGCAGACGCAGCATTCTGTCAAGGGATTTGAGTTGCGCGCAGAGTCGGAGGCTAGCGAGCCGCCGGCGGATCCGGAAAGTCGTCCGGCAGGACGACTGCACCTCGTATAGAGAAGAAGCTATGTGTATTCGCTGTGCGCATGGCTGCGGGATTATAGCCAGCCCCTTGGGGCACGTCAAAGCTGCCCCCTAAGCGGAGAGGGGGGCGCGAATTCCCGGAACCGCTTGCGCGGTGTACCCGGGCACATGGGCTCAGGGGCGAGCGCCACCCCTACCCGGATAGCACTCAGTGATACTCAGTTGACGAAGGTTGGTCAATTCCTGCCGGAAAGGACGCGGTCGACGATTTCGTCGACCAAGAGCAGGACGTTGGTCTTTTGCGACTGTGCGAGATACGAAACGACAAGGTATCGGTCACGTGTCCACCAGACACCCGTACTAGTGTACGAAACGTTACCCACGGTGGCGCTAGCCGTCGATCCGCTTCCTGCGACGCCGTTGATCGTTACCTTGAAGAGGGAGATGCGAGGCACGACCTCTCTTCCTGAGAGATCGTAGATGGGCAGCACAGAACCCTTGAAGAAGGGTGAGCCAAGGCTATCGCTAACTTGCTTTGGAGTCTGCAATCCGTAGATCGTCACCACGCCGCCTTCGCCCTGGTAGTTGAACCCCACCTCCCATGCCTCGCACCCCGAACCGTTGTATATGTTGAAGTAGTCAGGGTGGTACTCCAACGTGATAACCGTGACCCCCGCATCCTCGAGAGCAGCCCGTAGTGTCAGGTCGGTGAGCGACGTGGGCACTGTCACCGTGACGGGCGGAGCGGTCGTCGTGGTCGGTGCTGACGTGGTGGTGGTCGATGCCTCGGGGGAGGCGGCTACTAGAGGCCATTTATTGCCCGCCCGATCGACCACCTGCACCACCAACGTGTCGCCTGCGTTGATCTGATCGCTCTCAAAACGCTGACGCAAGCCGTCGGCCGGAACGGGGACGGGCGACGCGGTCAAACGCACGCCGTCCTTGTAGACGTGGTAGCCGTGGATGAGATCCTTGGGCATGTTGCCCAGCTTGGCAGTGGACCAGGTGACCGCCCCGTCCTCCACCTCGGTGACCGGAGGCGGCCGCAAGAGATAGTACACGACCTCCACCTGGGCGGTCTGGGTGGTGCTGGTGTTGGCGATCAGTTGCTCCAGCTGTTTCTTCCTACTATCTAAGCTATCCATGCGGCCGAAGTCCGCCACTGTGAGGGTTTGGGGATAGGGAAAGCCCAGACCCGCGTCTATGGCCACCGCGCTTTGATAGGCGGCGTTGTTGGTGGCGACAAAGTCGTAGGCGGCGGACTGAAGTGCGCCTCCGGTCGAGCCGCTGCCGTCGATCACGAGCAAGGCGTTGTCACTGTTGCGCCCCTGCAAGTAGACACCTGTCGTGCTAAGCGGCGGCAGGGCGCGGGTGAGCTTGATGTAGGTGGTGTACTCGTCGAAGTCAGTGGCAGAAGCGTGCTGCTGCTTGCTCGCATAGGTGGTGACGTTGGACTTGAAAGTGCGGTTGGCCCCGCCGAAGTCTTCTGGCGCGGACATGAGTGCGCGCACATACGCCCCGTAGGCCGCCCCGATACCGCCGGGCTCTCCGTGCAGCTCCAGAGCTCTACTGAACTCAGCCACGTCATCCCGGCTCGAAGGATGATCCGAGCCGTCGACAATGACTGTGGGCACCAGCGACGCGCCGTAGCGCTTGGAGCACCAGTCGAGAAAATGGGCGGCGGCATAGTAGCTGGAGACGTCCGAGGTGGTGAGCGGGATGGAAAGATAGACGTCAGCGACCACCGACGGACTGGCGTAGTGCAGGCCCCGCTCGGCCTCAGAGAGACCGCGGGCCCGCGCGGCCAGATATTCGGCGGCGGCTTCGAAGAACCAGCGGTTGGTGGCGGCACCGCCGCCGGTATAGTACTGATCGCAGAGAAGATGGGTGAGCTCATGGGTCGCCACCTGTTCCAACTCTTTGTAGCTGCCGAGCCGGCTGTTGGAGATCTTGACGGTTCCCCAGAACAAGCTGGTGCTTCCTTCGACCGCGCCGGTGTTGGTGACCAGCACTTCTTGGGCCCCGTCCATCTGTCGGAACAGAGTAAGCGCGGCCGTGAATTGCCTGATCTCAAGCAAGCCTGCATAGCCGGTTTCCAGGGCATGCGACAGGTCTTCCACGTAGTCAGGCACCTTGGGCAGACTGACCCAGGGGTTGCTCGAGGGCCAGTCTGCATCCTTGCGGACACTGTACGACACGCCGGATATGGGGTAGTAGGTAACTTCGAACTTGTGGTCGCCGGCAGGGACGTAGGTCATCCAGTTGCTCATGAAGTGAAGACGGATGCGGTAGCGAGACTGGGTGGATCCAGAAGCCAGCGCGGTTGCGGGCGCCCGTCTGGGCGGATACCGGCCGACGGCCACCTGAGCAGACGTTGGGGGTGAGACGGCCGGCGCTAGGGCCACCCGGCTGCCGGCGGCATAGGAAGCATAGGGAACATCGAACATCACCCGCTGGGTGGTCTCGTCATAGTCCACCACCCGACCTACCGGCTCCCACTGGCCGCTTACCGGATCAAGCGCCTCCGGCGTCAGCCCGGCCGGATCCCACCCGGCAGGCAGTAGGTCTGTCGCCAAGGGCAAGGCTACGATCACATCACCGCTGAGGGCAGAAGCATCGTTCGCCCGGAGTGCGTACTCACCCGAGACCACCTGGGAGTCGTCAACGATCTGACCGGAGGGAGCCGTGACCTGGGTGAGGGTCGCATCTGGTCCAGGGGTCCCCCCGAAGGCCGGGAAGGTGACCGTCGCTCCGTCTGCCGCGGTCACCACCACCGGGTCAAGTGAGGCCTGCGCGATACCAGCCCCGCTGCTTCCATCATGCAGGAGGCCGAAGTAGATTCCGAATCCAGCGCCCACGATGATGAGCGCAACGACCGGGAGCAGCCAGGCGAGCACGGAGGCGCTGCGCTGCGGCGGCGACGGGACGGAGGGTAGCAGAAGCGTGGGCGCCGGCGCTGCCGTCCCGGCCGGCTGCCGCTCGCCAGTGAGTCCCGGCACCTGAGAGGCGGGGAGCCACTCCGGCAGCTCTATGTTCCACACCAGATCGTTCGGGCCGATGGTCCCATTCTGGGCATACGTGTAGAGTTGTCCCCAGGAGAGGGGGCCGGTCTGAAGACCAGCGGGTGAGCCTTCTTTGCGGTGGTACCAGCCGTATGCCAGTGAGCGTGTCTCGGCCACGGTGCCTCCCACTAGGTTAGGCGATCCCGCGCGCCTTGTCGCCCAGGAGTTGCCGTCCTTCATTGTAGGAGAAAGTCGTAGAAGAGCCAACCGGGAAGACGGCTATCGACGTCGGGTGGGTTGGTGGGTGCGATCTCGTCCGCCCCATTCGGTCCCCTGGTGACGTCCGCTTGTGAGTGTTGTCGACTTTGCCCCCGAACTCGCCCCAAAGACGCCAGAACCCGGTCTCAGCGACCTGGCTAGACCGTCCTCGGAGGCTGATTGTTTCCCTCGGCCGGTAGCGCATTGCTGGAGCTGAGCTCATCCGCGCTAGCGGGCAGAGCTCGTTCCACTGCTCTGTAGCGAAGTTCGATAGTACCGAGATCGTTCGGCTCAGGTACCGACTCTCGGCTCGCCCGCCAAAGCATCTGCGCTTGGCTCATCAGCGCAGCTCGATTCGACTCGTGCTGCACACCGGGGGTCAGCGAGGCGATAGCCTCGAGCAGGCGGAGGATCACCGGGACGCTTTCCCTCCCGTATTGTCGTATCTGGCTGAAGGCCGCGTCGACCAGGCCGGAGTAGGTCAACGGATAGGTGACCAGTCTCACCTCGCCTTCGTAGCTCAGGACCGCCGGAGGGATGCGCCGGCCCCCGACCATTCCCAGGCCATCGGCGAGTTGATCGATGCACGCGATAGCCGTGTCGGGATCGTTGATCCCCGGGGAAAGCGAGCGCACGGCTATCTCTACCAGTTGGTCGATCGCAGACTCCACATCCGGATTGAGAGATCTCTGCGTCCCGAGGGTGAAGCACTCATTCAACTCCCCCGCGAGTTCCTCGGTTGGCGTCACTTCCGGCCAGGCGTCCAGCAGCTTGCCTCCCTGGATCAGGAAATGTCCCACGCGGTGCTCGAGACGGAGTACCAGTCCGTTCTCGTGAGCCAACTTCAGCAGCCGGTCCTGGTCGAGCGCCTGGATGTATCCACTACCTTCGGCCGCGATCTCCTGAGCCCCCGAGGGGAAGCCCTCAGGCAGGCTCCGGCCTGGCCGCCGCTCCGCCCGTTTGCTCTCCGTCTGGGGGAAGAGATGGTCAATGGCAACGCGCAGCTCGCGGCCGCTGGTGGCCACGATGGACTCCGCCCTTATCGAGAAGACGGCATGATCTATGAAGTACACGAGGAGGCCTACGCCGGCGATGGCGAAGAGGATGCCCACCGTAAGCGAGATATAGGGTACGAACTGTGGGGAGCCGGTGCTCCGCACCGTGCGCAAGACGAGAAGACAATAGATGAAAGCGGCCAGAAACGTGCCCAGCACGAGCTGATATCCGCGGTCCCTGATGAAGTTCCTGAGCAAGCGAGGCCCGAACTGCTGTGAGGCCATTGAGAGTCCCACGATGGTAATCGAGAACGTCAGTGCGGCCACCGTGATCATCGATCCAGAAATGGTCGAGAGAAGGATGCGAGCCCCCTCCGGTCCTCCCTGGTATATCCAGCCGGGCACCAGGGCCCCGCTACTTCCGATGGCGTGATCGACCCAAGGTAGGAGAAAGGCGAGCCCGATGGCACCGGTCACCATTGCGGCGGGCACGAACCAGTAGTTGTTTATCAGGCGGCCTCTCAAGCGCGTCACCTCCACCTGCGCTGGCGTTGAATTCTAGGCGTATCCCATTGGTACCCTGTTTGCACCGATCCTGCGCACGGTAGAGCAAGGCCGCTCTGTGCCCTGGGCGCTCCTATACCTTCAGCCCCTCCCGCTGATGAGGACTTTGCCTCCGACATGCCGCCGAGCTCGCCCTAAAGACGGCAAGACCCGGCCTCTCAGATCGGGTTCCAGTGCCCATTCTTGGCTTTGCTGAGCGGAGAGGGGGGATTTAAACCCCCGGGACCGTTTGCACGGCCCTTAGAGGCCTGTGGTGCGTGGTCAACAGCGCCTATGGGCTCTTCAGTACGCGGGAACGGCCGATAGGCAACGACTCAGTAGACGCCCGCCGACCGGAACGCCTCCTTCACGTCCGAGAGAAGATAGATCACCTGCAGCTTGTACTTCTCCGACGTGGTCCTGATCGTGACCTGATCGGGCCCCGTCCCGTCGGTGCCCGTCCCCGTCTTGTACTTCACCTTCTTGATCGTCCCGCGGTCGATTGCGAAGTTGCCCGGTGACTCGGCGAGCGCCGCGTCCGGCGGCATATGCAGGTACACCTCATGGTAGTTGGACGTCGCATCAAGCTGCGCCCCCCACTGGCCGAGGAAGCCCTTGCCCTTGGCCTTGGCGTCACCGCGCGCCTGATTCATTGTCGCGGCGACCCTTTCCTTCGTATGCTCAGCGAAGATGATCCGGCGGTCGGTGAAAACGAGCGAGTACCTCGTTGGTTTCATGCCCATGAACCCGCCGACCCGCATGAGGTTGCCAACGGTCGCGATGATACGTTCGCCTCCGAGAGGGGCGAGTACTGGCGTGTCTATCATGGGTGCTCTCACTCCTTCCTCGCATGAGAGAGAATGCCCCGGGACTCCGGAGCTTTCCCTTATCGGATCGTACGGCGCGTGATCCACTAGTAGTGGAGCTTGTCCAGTGCTTGCTGTGCCGCGGGGTCGTCCATGGTGATCTTTGGATCGGCGTCATCACCCTTGGTGAATGTTGTGTTGTCCTTCGCCACGTCGTTGACCGCCCAGAATGTGCCGGCGCCCTCTGGGTCGTCGGTCGCCCAAACTCCTTGATGGTTCTCCATGCTGCTCGAGAATTCCATGGCGACGAAGTACACGTTGGGCAGGGTCGCGCTACTGACCATCCAACCAGAAAGCGGTCTCACCACGGCGTCTTCCTTTGCGCCCGCGGCGATGGCGTCGAGAAGACTGGGCGATACGATCGTATCCACTGCCTCTGTGGCCGGGGCACCTGCGGCTGCTGTGGTGGCGCTCATCGCCGTCGTCGTTTGCGTCGCCCCATCATCTCCGCCGCAGGCGGCAAGGGGGATGACGAACAAGGCAATCGTCAGCGGGATCAAGACGCAACGCAGCTTCATGACATGGACCCCCATCTTGTTCGAATTAGAATCACTGCAACCGACGGTGATTGGCCGGTGCGCAGAGACCTTATCACCCTGAGGCGGTGCCGACAAAATCCCATCGGTGTTTCACATAGGAACCGGAACTTTGTCCAAGAAGTGTAGAGCAGGTACCGGAGCCGCTGTGGAAAGTATGTGCCGAGACGGCACGCGGCCTATCGGCGTGTCAAGTCCCGGTACCCGCTTTACAGTTTGGCTCCGGTACCTTCTTTACAGTCCCTTCGGCCTCGATCGGGATTTGCGATTTCTTCTAGGAGGCCTTGAGCTTCCTCGGCCGGCCCTTGGGAACGCCGAAGGCCCCGTGCTCCTTGCTTCGGTCGTGCCGAACGGGATGGGTGCGGATGAGCTTGCCCGCCGCCCAGATCTGGACCGTGTCTCCGGCGAGCCGCACCTCCACCTGCTTGCCGGCACAGGCGGTGCTCACGTGGTAGGCGGTGCCGGCGAAACTGAGATCGCCCCGGGAATCCACCTGGCGTAGCACCGCTGGATGGGTCCTGGATCGGACTCCGGCCCCTTGAGGCCGCCGGCGTAGGGCAGGCTCCTCCGCCTCGTTCTTGTGCTTGCGAGCCAAAGTGGCGACGAGCACGCCCCGGTGGAAGATGCTGACCAGACCGTCGGCGCCGAACTCAGCTTCCACCGTCTCTCCGCCCAGGAAGCGGCCCACGGTGTAGTCGGCTCCGGCGAGGCGCATGCGCCCGTTTGCGCTCACCTTGCGCCTGGCTCGCCGACTGTGAGGCCCGAGCTCGGCATCTGGTGCTTCGTCTTCTTGGGGAAGGACAGGCTCGAACCTCTCCAGGTTGTCACCCGTGAACCGGTCGGCCGGCGGGACCATGCCGATGCCCTGGTGGGGTCGCTCGGTGTTGTAGAAAGCCACCCAGACGTCCAGCTCGGCCTGGGCCTCCTCGGGGCCGGCAAAGACCCGGCCTCGCAAGAACTCAGACCTCACGGTCTTGTGGAAGCGCTCCACCTTGCCGGTGGTGGTGGGCGAGTTAGGCGCGGTTAGGAGATGGCGGATGCCGTTCTCCCGGCAGATGCGATCGAAGAGCACTTCACCGGGGCGGGGACCAAACCGGCTGGAGAACACCTTGCCGTTGTCGGTGAGGATCTGATCGGGAACACCGTAGCGGCGAAGAGCCGAAGCCAACGCTTCGCAGACCGGTCGGGCGGTGGCTCGGAAAGCAAGAAGCGCAGAGATGCAAAAGCGGGAGTGATCGTCCAGGCCGCTCACGAGCTTGAGTTCCGAGCCGTCCGTGAGCATCACTCCGCCCATGACGTCCATCTGCCAGAGCTCCATGGGCCGACTCCGCTCCCAGCGGCGGTAGTCCTCCCGGCGTTTCTTGCGCTTCTTTGGGTCGATGAGACCGTGGCGGCAAAGACAGCGGTAGATGGAGGAACGCCCCGGCGGAGGATCGACCCCCTCGCGCAAGAGCTGATGACGGATGCTGCGCGGTCCCCAGAATGGACGCATCCGCCGGAGTTCCACCACCCGGGCCACCACGTCGGGTGCCATCTGGTGCGGGCAGTTCCCCGGCCGACAGGAATGATCTACCAGGCCCGCCAGTCCCGCGCGGGCATAGCGCCTAAGCCAGTTGTGCACCGTCTGGCGGGTCACGCCGTAGCGGTGAGCTACCTCGGTCACGGAGGCCCCGCCCAAGACCTCCAGGATGGCTTTGTGCCGTTGTTCCACGAGTCCCAGCCTGACAAGCACGATGACGACCTCCCCCGATAGCAGCCATTTCTCATGCATATCGGAGGATTGGGACCGGAGGCCCAGGTCTCAAGGGTGTAAAGCAGGTACCGGAGCCGCGTCCCGAAACTGTAAAGCACCTACCGGAGCCAATGTGTCAAGTATGTACCGGGACTACACACATTGAGTGCTGTCGCGTTTGCCCCCGACTTGCCCCCGAACTCGCCCGAAAGACGCGAAAACCCGGCCACCCGGGCCGGGCTCCGACTTGGGTAAATCCTGCTTATCTGAAGCGGAGAGGGGGGGATTCGAACCCCCGGTGCTGCTTGCGCAGCACAACGGTTTTCGAGACCGCCGCATTCAACCGCTCTGCCACCTCTCCGCGCGGACGCCCCGCAGGGCGCGAAGCGGAGTATAGCGCGAGGAGGGGCGCTGATAGAATCGACATGCAGACACTTATCCCTCAGCCGTCAGGCAGGTCGCTCGCGATGACAACCGACAGAGTGAGAGAGATCGAGCAGAAGATCGCCGAGCTCAAGGCGCGATGGCCGGCTCATTCCGTGCCGCCCCACTTGTGGGAGGAGCTGGAGGAGCTGGAGAGCGAACTCACACAGGCTGAGCGCGCCGTCACCGAGGAGACCGATGGCCGGGCAACGGGTTCTGATCGACTACAGTAAGTGCGATCCGAGGCGATGTGAGGGCGGCATCTGCACCGCTGCTCTCGCCTGCCCCCGCAAAGCGATGGGGCAGGAAGCCCCGTACGAAGTCCCGATGCCGCCTTCCGGCCCCTGCAAGGGCTGCGCCGAGTGCGCGCTCCACTGTCCCTCCAAAGCGGTCCGACTGGTCGCCGGTAGTTGAGCGCGCCGCGCGGCTCGGTGCTGCGCGCGTTTCCCCTTATCGCGGCCTAGTGGTGGCGTTGGCGCCGCTCCCGCGCTCTAATGCCGGTGCCCGGAATGCCCGCCCTTCGCCGGCAAGCCGGCCGCCGGTAAGGCGCAGCTGCTGCCTGCGCACTCCCCTCCGGCGGTCTCCAGCTCCAGAGTGACGTGACCCACGCTGAACGTGCCCGCGAGCATCGCCTTGACGGCGCCTACAATCGTGCCGGCCTCGGAGACTGCCGCGTCGTCGACCTCCACGTGGGCTGAAAGGGCCAGGTCGCTGGACGAGATCGACCAAACATGGAGGTCGTGTATGCCCCGCACTCCGGGTATGGTGAGCACGGCCTGCTCCACCACGGCGAGCTCCAGCCCTTCGGGTGTGCCCTCCATAAGCACGTTCACGGTGCTGCGGATGATCCGGACGGCCTCGCGCCCTATCCAGAGCGACACCAGGACGGAGACGATAGCGTCGGCGTAGTTCCAGTCCCACAGGTAGAGGACCACGCCGCTCAGCATGACCCCGAGACTGGTGACGGCGTCACCCACCAGGTGCAGGAAGGCGCTACGCAGGTTGAGATCGTGGCCGTGGGAGCGGAGCAGCAGTGCCGCCACTCCGTTGACCACCAGGCCGCCGCCGGCAAAGATGATGACCCACAGGCCTTCCACCGGCTGGGGATCGAGGATGCGCCGCACCGCCTCCACGATGATGTACACCGAGATGGCGACGAGTACTGCCGAGTTGAACAAGGCCACCAGGATCTCGGCCCGCTTGTAGGCGAAGGTGCGGCGGGGGTTGGCCTCGCGCCGCCCGAGCCTGACGGCCCAGAGGCTGAGGCCCAGTGCCACCACGTCGCTGAGATTGTGAGCCGCGTCGGAGAGTAGTCCCAGGCTGTTGGCGATGATGCCGCCGACGATCTGCAGCAGCGTGATGACCAGGTTGAGCCCGAGGCTGACGATGAGGCGCCGGTCGGGGGCGACGCCAAGCCCGGGGCTGCGGATGGGTCCGTGGTCCGCTTCGCGCCCTGCGAGATCCTCCCCCGAGCTACTTTCCGCGGCGAGTCCGATCACCGGACCACGATCTCCTCACCCGCTCTGACGGTCTGGTAGCGCTCGCCGAGGGCGTCCTTGAAGGCGGTCAAAGTCCAGTCACAACTGTCGTGGGCCGAGAGGGCGACCAAGCCGAGATCGAGGCCGGCCAAACATGACGCCGCCTGCCGCGCTTCGCGTCTGGTGATCCGTTGCCAGGGCAGCTTGCCGTTTCCGATGATGGTCTGTCCGCCTTTGCCCACGCGCGAGCCTGTCACAGGGAAGTGCAATCCCCCGATCACGCCGTACAGAGGTAACCCCGTGACTGCTTGGGCTCGCTCGAGCATCCTCTGCAGCGACGGGTGCCCGCAGCCCACGATCGCCACGATGCCCTTGTCGCTCACATTGATCAAGCAGCAGTTGCTCTGCGATGGGTCCCATCCTCCAGATCGCTCGGGTCAGCGGCCCGCTACTTGCGATCCCTTCGGCCAGCTTGCGCGGCTCTGTGACCACCTCGACCGCGGCCGAGCTGTGGATCATGGGGGTGGGAACGTAGGCCGGTATGCCATTCAGCGCCACGGGTTGCTCGGAAAGGGCGAAAGTGCGTTCCCGCATCTGCTGCGTTCCGCCCACGTGATCGAGATGAAGGTGGGAGATGAAGACCGCGTCTATCTCGAAGGGAGAGACCCCCAACTGTTCCATGTTGCGGAGAAGGGGGGAGGGATGCTCTCGCCGGGGGTTGAAGCCCGTGTCGAAGAGGATCTTCTTCTCGTCGGCGGTGATCAGATACGAGACTCCCGGTTCTCCCAGCAGCCCCTCGCGCGCAGGGTAGAGGTCGATCAGGGGGAGGACGGAGAGGCGCGAGACCGCGCCCAATCCTTTGAGCGGCTCGGGTCGCACCTGCTGCCACTCGCGGTCGGCCTGCCTGCGCTCGCGGAGAAAGGCAGCAGTGGCAGCCGGCCGCGTCAGGCCCGCCAGCGCCCAGTAGACGGCGTACCCCTTGTCCTTGGCCTTGTCCTTCAGTGCCACGGCGTCCCTCTCCGGGGCTATGCGGCCGTCGGCGACACGCCGGTCATAGTGCGTCTTGCTCCCGCCGCTCGACGAAGAACTCCCGTAGGAGCCGGGCGGCCTCAATCGCCGAAACCCCGGCGCGGACCTCGGGTTGGTGGTTGAGGGCCGGATGATCGACGATGTTGAAGACGGTGCCGGCCGCTCCGGCCTTGGGGTCGTCGGCTCCGTAGACCAGTCGCTTGATGCGCGCGAGCACGATTGCTCCGGCGCACATAGCGCATGGCTCCAGAGTGACGTAGAGGGTGGCCTCTTTGAGTCGCCACCCGCCCAAGATACCGGCCGCGTCGCGCAGCACCAGCATCTCCGCGTGGGCGGTGGGATCGTGGCGCCGCTCGCGCTCGTTGCCCCTAGCGGCGATGACCTCTCCGCTCACCACCAGCACCGCTCCCACGGGCACCTCGCCCTGGGCCGCGGCGGTACGGGCCTCGTCGAGGGCTAGGGCCATCAAACGGTAGTCTTCGCCTTGTGAGGGAATGATCACGACGCGATGCCTTTGCTCGGGTGGTCTTGCCTGCTCTCACAATCATACAGGGACCTCCCGGGTGCGGCGCGCTTCGGTCCGCTCGCGTGGCACCGCGCCCCCTGCCGTTGTTGCGCTGGCTTCGCCACTCAGGCCGCCCGCGCCGTGCCGCGTCCCTCTGCCCGTCGCTCCACTCGCAGTCCGCTCACCTCGCTGACACTACCGTCCCTGTGCAGGATGCGTAGGCCGCGCACTGTGTCCTCGCTTATGTCGAGGTAGATGGCAGCCACTCCGTCCTGCGGCGCCTCGAACTCGATCTCCTGCCGGGTAACTGAGAACTTGCGGAAGACGACATAGGCTATGCACGCCATCAGAACGGCTGTGGCTACGACGGCTGAAATAAGCATGAGACCCTCCCGAGCTACTTGGATCACCTTGAAAAGCAGCATAGCCGACGGGTCGGATAGGAAAGTCGGCGCTCCGGCTCCGGCTCCGGCTGCGGTGCCACCTTCGGATCGACGCCGCCGAAGGCCGGCCGTCGCGCCAGGGCGCAGCTGAGTCCGCCCCAGTGGCGCGGGGCCGGTACCCGCCGGCGCCCTCCAGCGCCGGCCCGCCCGCTTCGGTCGGATCCGTCTCTTGACTCCGGATGAGTTTCGCTGCTAGGTTGCTGAGATACTCATCGCATACCACTACTCTCTTCTGGGGGTGCCACATGGCCCGCATCGAGTTCACCGACAACTACCAGGACCTCTCCACCGAAGGCGGGTACCAGTTCAAGTTCGTCTGCGAGAGTTGCGGCAACGGCTACATGTCCAGCTTCGTCGCCAGCAAGAGCGGCATGGCCACGGGGCTGCTCGGGGAGCCGGCAGCGTCGTCGGTGGCTTTCTGGGCAGGGCCTCATACGGCGCCGACCAATTGCGCGACCTGGTTGCCGGCCCTGCCCACGACAAGGCGCTGCAGGAAGCGGTGGAGGAGATCCGCCCGTTGTTCGTCCAGTGCAAGCGCTGCGGTCAATGGGTGTGCCGCGAAGTCTGCTGGAACGCCGACCGGGGTCTGTGCACCGCGTGCGCTCCCATGGCGCAGCGGGAGATCAGCTCTCTGCAGGCCCAGATCACGGTCGAGCAGGCCGGGCAGAAACTGCGCGAGCAGGACCTAACTGCCGGGCTCAACCTCAGCGCCTCCGCGGTGGTCATCTGCCCCACCTGCGGCGTCGAGAACGAGGGCGGCAAGTTCTGCCAGGAGTGCGGAGGCTCCCTCGCGGCGCGCACCGAATGCCCGAGGTGCGGCACCAAGTTCAAGGCCGGCGCCAAGTTCTGTCCTGAGTGCGGCGCCAAGACCAACTGATGACCCGCACCGGTCGGTTCAGTTTCGACGGGCGTTCTGGGGCGGCCGAATGGTCGTTCGACGGATCGTCGCTTGTGGTCACCCCCGAGGATGGAGGCCCGCTTTCCTTTGCCGTGAAAGAGATCACCGGCGTGTCCGGCGATGGCTACACAGTCCGCGTGGGCCTCGATGGCGCGGAGGCCCCACTCGAACTCTCCATGCTGGGCCACGACGGTCCCACCCTGCTTGAGTCGCTCCGCCGGGAGTGGATCAAAGCTCGCGCGGGAGTCCTGCGGCTTGGCGGGTCGGGCGACGGTTGGCCCACCTCAGGCCTGGTCGCCGGTCTCGATGCAACGGGCACGCAGGGCGTGGCGGCGGAACCCTTCAACGCTCTGGTGTTCGAGGATGTCCTGGTGGTCGCAAGCGAAGGTCGGGATCTCGATCCCCTGTTCCTAGCCCTCGCAGAGAAGACCTTCTTCGACGAGTCCACCTACACTGTTCACGTGGACGAATGGCCCGGACGGAGTGTCGTCTTCTCCAAGTTGGCAAAGGAGACCGAGGAGTTCCTGCGTCGTCTGGCCGACAACCGGGCACTCTTGGCCAAGGAGGCGGCGACGACGTTGGCCGCGACCGTTCCTAGCGTCCCCGCGGGACAGCGAGGCGCTTTAGCCGGCACTTGGATGCCAGGCAGACTTCTTGATGTCTCAAGAATGGACGCTCTCTGTCCGGGGTTCGAGCAGGCTTTGTGTAGCGAATGGTTGCCCTCTCTGCCCCGGCACGAGGAAGGCACCTACCTGTTGGAGTGGGCGACGGCCGGATCGACCTGGCTGGGCTGCATGCGTGAAGCGGACGCGGCCGGCACGGGCGGCGAAGACGGAGCGGCCGAGGGCGACGCTGCCGGCGAAGACGGAACGGGCGTCGGGGAGACGGCGGAGAGTGAGCCGGCTCCCGACAAGACCGTGAAGCTCAGGCCGGCGGAGGGCGACGCTGCCACGAGGCCGCTATGGATGCTGGCGGGCAAGAAGGGCACCTGGTTCTTGGAGGCCCTTTCTGTCGAAGACCGGGCCACCTACTGCTTTGCCGGTGGCGACGATATGCCCGCTCTTGTGTCGTGCCTGCTATGCGCGCCGCAGTTCTCCAAGGAGGCCCTCTACAACCCGCTCAGCGAGCTGATAGGCGACAAGGCCGACCTGGCCATCCCGGCTCGGTCTCTAGGCTTTCTGGTGGAGCTGCGCAAGCGCTTCCGACAGCGGGTCATCCACCGGTCGGCGGAGGGCTGGAAGGGCGATATCGACAAGCTTGGCGGGGGCGCCTAGGCTCAGCGCGAGCGCCCGCCAAGAACGGTCGGCCCAAAGAAAAAGCGAGTCCCGAGTGAACTCGCTTTTCGCCTTTCAACGGCTCCCACTGCAGACCGGTCTCACGGTACTCCGCGGCCATTTGCCTCCGCGTTTCCTCCTCCGGCCCCCTTGTGAGTTCCTCAGACGCTGCGCTGGACTCTCGGGACTCTGGTGATGATTCTAGTCTTTCCGGTTGGGAAAGCAAGACCTTTGAGACCCCTCCCAAAGAAGAAAAAACCGGTGTGTGCGAATGGTGCCAGCGGCCCTCTCATTCGCTGCCAGCGGCCCCCTCTGTTCATGAGGGTTTGCGGCCTTTCGCGACGGCGACCGGCCCACGCGCGACACCTACTTTAGGACTGAGTGGTAGCTCTGCAGAGAGCGCACCGTTCCGCGGGCCGCGCGGCGGGCGGCGATGCCCTCGGCCGCCGCCTTGGCTGCCGTCGTGGTGGTGATGTACGGCACCTTGTAGCGGATGGCGGCCTTGCGGATGTAGCTATCGTCGAACTCGCTCGACTTGCCGGCGGGGGTGTTGACCACCAGTTGGATCTCACCGTTCTTGATGGCGTCCTCGATGTTGGGCCGGCCCTCGTGCAGCTTGAGGATGGAATCCGACTCGATGCCGTGCTCGGCGAGGAAGGCATGTGTGCCCACGGTGGTCCGGATGGTGAAGCCCAGTTCGGAGAAGGCCCGCGCCGCCGGTAGCACCAGCTCGCGGTCGCGCTCGGCCACAGTGATGAGCACGGTTCCCTCAAGCGGGAGCCGTTGCCCCGCGGCCTCCTCTGCCTTGGCGAAGGCCAAGCCGAAGGAGTCGGCCATGCCCAGCACCTCGCCGGTGGAGCGCATCTCGGGCCCAAGCAGCGGGTCGACCTCGGGGAACATGTTGAAGGGGAAGACCGCCTCCTTGACCCCGAAGTAGGGGATGGTCTTGGGTTTGAGGCCCAGGTCACCCAGCTTGGTGCCGAGCATCAATCGGGTGGCCAGCCCGGCCATCTGCACGTTGCAGACTTTGGACACCAGAGGTACGGTCCGCGACGCGCGAGGGTTGGCCTCCAGCACGTAGACCACGTCGTCCATGATGGCGTACTGCATGTTCATCAGCCCGACCACGCCCAGCTCGATGGCTATCTTCTTGGTGTACTCGTTGATGGTGGCCAGGTGCTTCTCGGGGATGGACACCGGCGGGATGACGCAGGCCGAGTCACCCGAGTGCACTCCTGCGTACTCGATGTGCTGCATGACCGCGGGGACGAACGCGTCGTGGCCGTCGGCCAGGGCGTCGGCTTCGCACTCCAGGGCGTTCTCGAGGAACTTGTCGATGAGTATGGGCCGCTCGGGGGTGACGTCCACCGCGGCTGCCATGTATTGAACGAGCATGTCCTCGTCGTGGACGATCTCCATGCCGCGGCCGCCGAGCACGTAGCTGGGCCTGAGCATCAGCGGATAGCCGATCCGGCCGGCCACCTCGCGCGCCTCAGCCAGATCGGTCACCATGCCGGCCTCGGGCATGGGGATGCCGAGGCGTTCCATCATCCCGCGGAAGCGGTCGCGGTCTTCGGCCAGGTCGATGGTGTCGGGGGAGGTGCCGATGATGGGCACGCCCGCGGCTTCCAGCTCCCGGGCCAGGTTGAGCGGGGTTTGCCCACCGAACTGTACGATGACACCCTCCGGGCGCTCCTTGGCGTAGATGGCCAGCACGTCCTCGACGGTGAGGGGCTCGAAGTAGAGCTTGTCGGAGGTGTCGTAGTCGGTGGACACGGTCTCGGGGTTGCAGTTGACCATGATGGACTCAAACCCGGCTTCGCGCAGGGCGAAGGCGGCGTGCACGCAGCAGTAGTCGAACTCGATGCCCTGGCCGATGCGGTTGGGGCCGCCGCCCAGCACCATGATCTTGCGGCGGTCGCTCACCGGCACTTGGTCAGCGGCGTTGTAGGTGGAGTAGTAGTAGGCGGCGTTCTCCACCCCGCTCACAGGCACCGGGCGGTACGCATGCACGATCCCCTCGGCCAGCCGCTGGGCCCGTACCCGAGTCTCGGGGACGTCCAGGAGCTTGGCCAGGTACTTGTCGGAGAAGCCGTCCTTCTTGGCCCGCGCCAGGAGTTCGCCGGGCAGCACCGCTCCGGGGACGTTTCCGCCCGCTCCGTAGCTTGTTCCGGCGGTGCCGCGCTGCGCCAGGATCTCCTCTTCGAGCGCTACCAGTTCCCGCATCTGCTCTATAAACCAAGCCTTGATGTGGGTGCGGGCGAAAAGGGCATCGGTGGTCGCACCCTTGCGGAGCGCCTCATACATGATGAACTGGCGCTCACTGGTGGCCTCCTTCAACATGGCCATGAGCTCCTCCAACGACCTGCTGTTGAAGTCCTTGGCGAAGCCAAGCCCGTGCCGGCCCGTCTCCAGGGAACGGATAGCTTTTTGCAGCGATTCCTTGTAGTTCTGGCCTATGGACATGACCTCGCCCACCGCCCGCATCTGCGTGCCCAGCTGGTCCACGGCGTTGGGGAACTTCTCGAAGGCCCAGCGGGCGAACTTGACCACCACGTAGTCGCCCGAGGGCGTGTACTTCTCCAGGGTGCCGTCGCGCCAGTAGGGGATCTCGTCCATGGTGAGGCCGCCGGCCAGCAGGGAGCTCACCATGGCGATGGGGAACCCGGTGGCTTTGGAGGCCAGGGCTGAAGAGCGGGAGGTGCGCGGGTTGATCTCGATAACCACCACTCGGTCGGTGCGGGGGTCGTGGGCAAACTGGACGTTGGTGCCCCCGATGACCTCGATGGCCTCTACGATGGAATACGAATAGCGCTGGAGTCTCTCCTGAAGTTCCGGAGCGATGGTGAGCATGGGCGCCGTGCAGTAGCTGTCGCCGGTGTGGACCCCCATGGCGTCCACGTTCTCGATGAAACAGACGGTGATCATCTGGCCCTTGGAGTCGCGGACGACCTCCAGTTCCAGCTCCTCCCAGCCCACCACCGACTCTTCCACCAGCACCTGGCCCACCAGGCTTGCCCGGATGCCCCGCTCGACGACCACGCCCAACTCTTCGCGGTTGTAGACCAGGCCGCCGCCGGTGCCGCCCATGGTGTACGCGGGCCGGATGACCACCGGATAGCCAAGGTCGGCGGCGACAGCCGCGGACTCGTCCACCGTGTAGCAGATCTCGCTCTTGGGCATCTCGATGCCCAGGCGGGTCATGGTCTCCTTGAAGGCAAGCCGGTCCTCTCCCCGTTCGATGGCGTCCGGGCTCACTCCGATGATGGTCACCCCGTACTTGTCGAGCACCCCCGCCCGGTACAGCTCCGAGGACAGGTTGAGCCCCGACTGGCCGCCCAGGTTGGGCAGCAGGGCATCAGGCCTGGAGGCGGCGATGATCTCGGTGATGGTCTCGAGGTTGAGGGGCTCGATGTAGGTCTCGTCGGCCATCACCGGGTCGGTCATGATGGTCGCCGGGTTGGAGTTCACCAGCACGACCTCGTAGCCAAGGCCGCGCAGAGCCTTGCACGCCTGGGTGCCGGAATAGTCGAACTCGCAGGCCTGCCCGATGACTATCGGCCCCGAGCCGATGATAAGGACTTTCCGGATGTCCGAGCGCCTGGGCATATAAGTCTTCCTCTTCCTCGCGACTGGTCGGGACTCGGCGCCGGGCGCCGGAGCCGGGCCCGTGGCCTCGGTAGGGGCTTGGGGCGTAGCTGCCGGGGTGACGGCGCGGGGCACGGTCGCCCGTGCGGCGGCCTTGCTCCGGGGTCGATTCTATCGTGGAGGGAGCGTCGGCGATACTGGTCTTGACCCGATTGCGTGACCCTTCGGAAATCGACGACTGCCGTGCCGCATTGTTGCGCCACGACATCCTTCGCTCGTCTCCCTTGGGTCGCCTAGAGATGGAAGTGCGAGCAGCCTCGCACGGACCGGTATTTGGGTGCCACGTACAAGCGCCGGGGGCGAGTACCCGATCGCCGGCGGCAGCCAAACAAAAAGCCCCGCAAAAGCGGGGCTTCCGTGAAGCGCGCCGGAGAGGATTCGAACCTCCGACCTCTGGTTTCGTAGACCAGCGCTCTATCCAACTGAGCTACCGGCGCACACTGGCGGAGAAGGAGGGATTCGAACCCTCGGAAGGAGCATTCACTCCTTCACTCGCTTAGCAGGCGAGCGCCTTCAGCCTCTCGGCCACTTCTCCATTTGGCGGCGAGGCCCGCCACCTCAACGAGCCGATATTCTAGCAGAGAGTCTCTACGCAAGTGTCCACGGAGGAGTGAGCCCCCCCTGCCCGAATGAGAGGGAGTAGGGTGATCCAGGTTTCCAAGGAGGTCTCCATGTCCGGGGTGTTGCGGCTTATCCAGACCATCGTCGTGGTGGGGGCGCTTGTAGGGGGCGGTATGGCTCTGTGGCGCAACCGGGACAAGGTCAAAGATACCTGGGAATCGTTGGGCGGTCTCTCCGGAGTCCAGGGTTCTACCGGCAAGCTGTTGGAGTCGATTGGCCCAGTGAGCGGTGTCGTGCGCCAGCTGGCGACCATCAAGAAGTAGCCGGAAGCTCCGACATATGGTTCCGCCGAGGCTGGCGGGTCGTCGGATGCTAGTATCGCAGCCTGATGCCTGCCAGATCTTCGGAAGGACGTTCGATGAAGCCTAGTGATAGTCCCCAGTGCCGTTGCTTCTCTTCGGGCCCGTGTGCCAAGAGGCCGGGATGGAGTCCCTCCGCTCTGGAGGATGCGCTGGTGGGCCGGTCGCATCGCTCGAAGGCAGGCCGGGCGCGCATCCAAGAGGTCATCGACCGGTCTCGGCACATGCTGGGAGTCCCCGACGGATATCACCTGGGTATTGTGGCCGCTTCCGACACCGGGGCTATGGAGATGGCTCTGTGGTCGCTGCTGGGGCCGCGCGGGGTGGATGCCCTGGCCTGGGAGAGCTTCGGGCAGGGCTGGGTCACCGATATCACCAAGCAGCTCAAGCTCCCCGACGTGCGGGTGCTTTCGGCCGACTACGGTCTCATCCCCGACCTGAGCCAGGTCGACTGGGACGGCGACGTGGTCTTCACCTGGAACGGCACCACCTCGGGGGTGCGCGTGCCCAACGCCGACTGGATCGCCGACGACCGCCGAGGGCTTGCCATCTGCGACGCCACCTCGGCCGTGTTCGCCATGGACGTGCCCATGGCCAAGCTCGACGTGGTCACCTATTCGTGGCAGAAGGTCCTGGGCGGCGAGGCACAGCATGGTGTGCTCACCCTCAGCCCGCGGGCCGTGGAACGGCTGGAGAGCTATCGGCCGACTTGGCCGTTGCCCAAGATCTTTCGCATGACCAAGGGCGGCAAATTCATGGAGTCTGTCTTCCAGGCCGACACCATCAACACTCCGTCGATGCTGTGTGTCGAGGACGCGCTCGATGGCCTGAAGTGGGCCGCGGATATCGGGGGACTGCCGGAACTCATCCGTCGCAGTGAGGCCAACCTGGCCGCGGTAGCCGCTTGGGTGGAGCGCACTACTTGGGTGGACTTCCTGGCTGAGGACCCGGCCACCCGGTCGTGCACTTCCATCTGCCTCAAGATCGTCGATCCGTGGTTCCTGGGGCTGACGGTGGAAGAACGGGCTCAGGCGGCGAAGAAGGTGGCTGCTCTCTTGGAGGTCGAAGGCGTGGCCTATGACATCGCGCCCTACCGCGATGCCCCTCCCGGTATCCGGCTGTGGGGCGGCGCGACAGTGGAGACCTCCGACCTGGAGCTCCTGTTCCCCTGGCTCGACTGGGCCTACGCGGAGGTCAAGGGCGCCTGACGCGGCCGCGTCAGGCGGCCCCTCGGGCCCGCGGCGCAGGTTGTGGCGCGCCGCAGCTTGCGGCCCGGCGGGCTAGACCGTGTCGGTCTTGGCCGGAGTCTCGGCCTGAGTTTCAGTCACCGCCGGTGTCGCCGCCGGAGTCACGGCTGTAGTAGCTGTGGTGGCGGTAGCGGCGGTCACATCTTCCTTCATAGCCGCCTTTACGTCCTCCTGGGTCTCTTTGAGGCCCTTTTTGAAACCGGTGATCGAGCGTCCCAGCGAGGAACCCAGTTCGGGCAGCTTCTTGGGCCCGAAGATGAGCAGGGCGATAACCACCACGATCACGATTTCCCAAACACCGATGTTAGGCATGAACACACTCCTAGCCGATCGATTCTGCAAATGCAGACGCGGCATTATCGCACCAAGCCGTAGCCCGCGTCTGCCTACAGGGAGTTCTTGAGCCAGCTTCTGATGTCTGCCGTGGTCACCGTCCCGCCAGGCGGTCTCGGGCTCAGTGCGCCCAAACGTGGGTCTGTCTCCGGGCGGAGCACCTCGGCCGCCGAGCACAGGTCGAACGTCTGGCGCATGGCCGTGGTCACGAAACGGGTGGGCTGAGAGTAGCCGTACACGTCGCTGAAGCTACGCGGGTAGGTGTAGTAGCGCAGGGGGCAGCAGACGTACAACCAGTCCTTCGCCCTGGTGAGGGCCACATAGAACAGGCGACGCTCTTCTTCGATCTCCTCCGGCCGTCCGGTGGCCATGTCGGAGGGGATGTTGCCGTCGGCGGCGTGGATGACGAACACAACGTCCCACTCCAGGCCTTTGGCCGAATGCATGGTGGAGAGGATGAGGAAGTCCTCGTCGAGCAGGGGCGGTCCGGCCAGGTCTTCGGTGTAGGTGGGCGGGTCGAGGGCGATCTCGGCTAGGAAGCGGCCCCGGTCGGGGAAGCGGGCGGCCAGCCACTCGAGCTGCTCCAGGTCCATGAGGCGAGCGCGGGCGTTGTCGTGCAGGCGTTCCAGAAGCGGCGTATAGAAAAGCCTGATCCGTTTGATCTGGGAGCTGAGATCGCCCGGCTCGCGACTCCCGATGCCGGTCATGAGCGACACCAGTTCGTGCCACGAGCTGCACGCTGCGGCGGAGGGCGAGGGGCAGTCAGACCAGGCGGCGAAGCCGAGGGGCACCTCGCGCGGCGCCGGAGCGGAACGTCCGGCCGGGCTGCTGCCGGGTAAGTCTTCGATCTCGGGGCCGCGGGCGACCACCAGCCGGTCCATGAGCGAACGGGCCTTCTTGGGCCCGACACCGGGCAGCAACATCAGCACCCGGGTGCCGGCCATGACGTCGCGGGGATTCTCGGCCAGGCGCAAGAAGGCCATGAGGTCTTTGACATGCGCGGTCTCGACGAAGCGCAGCCCGCCGTACTTGTGGAAGGGGATGTTGCGCCGTGCCAACTCCAACTCCAGCGCCAGGCTGTGATGCGAAGCCCTGAACAGCACGGCTTGGCGGCGAAGGTCCAGGCCCGCCTCCCGGTGGTCGAGCACCGAGCGGATGATGAACTCGGTCTGCTCGTCCTCGTCGTCGCAGGTGACGAACTGCGGTTTGGCTCCGCCGGTGCGCTCCGACCACAATTCCTTGGCGTGCCGCTCGGTGGATGCGGCGATCACCTCGTTGGTGGCGCTCAGGAGAGTCTGGGTGCTGCGGTAGTTCTGCTCCAATGTGACCACTCGGGTCTCGGGGAACTGTCGGGGGAAGTCGAGGATGTTGTGAACGGTGGCCGCCCGGAACGAGTAGATGGCTTGGGCGTCGTCGCCCACTACGGTGAGGTTCTTGCCGCCGGGGCAGAGCATCTGCAAGATCTCGGCCTGCAGGCGGTTGGTGTCTTGGTACTCGTCGACGAGGATGCAGTCGAAGCGGCTCCGGATGGAGCGGGCGGTGCGGGCGTCGGTCAGCAGGCCATGCCAGAAGAGAAGCAGGTCGTCATAGTCGAGGACGCTCTGCTCGCCCTTGCGGTCTACATAGGCGCCGAAAAGCCGGCGGAGGTCTTCGACCTCGTTCTTGCACCAGGGGAAGCGGGTCTCCACCACCTCGTCTACCGGCTCGCGGGCGTTGACGCAGCGGCTGTAGATGTCCACGCAGGTGGCCTTGAGCGGGAAGCGGCGGTCGCTCGTAGATAGCCCCATTTCGGTGCGGAGCATGCCCATGAGGTCCTCAGCGTCGCCCCGGTCGAGGATGGTGAAGGCCGGGTCGAGACCGATGGCCCGTCCGTGTAGACGCAGCAGGCGGGTGGCCGTGGCGTGGAAGGTGCCGCCCCAGATCTTGCCGGAGGCCGCCTGTGCTCCGAGGCGGCTGGAGCCGCCGTTGGCCGCCGGGGCCTCGCCCGGCGGCGCCTGGTCGCGCGCCCGGCGGGTCTCGGCGTCGAGTTGGCGGAGGATGCCTTCTACCCGGCGGAGCATCTCGGCAGCCGCACGCCGCGTGAAAGTGAGTAGCAGCACTCGGCCGGGGTCGGTGCCGTTCGCTATGCGGTAGGCCACTCGGTGCGCCAGCGTGGCGGTCTTGCCTGTGCCAGCGCCAGCCACGATCAGCAGAGGGTCATCGTCATGCAACACGGCCAGTCGCTGCTGCTCGTTCAAGCGGGCGAGGATCGTTCCGATGGGGGTCTCGGTCAAGGTGTCATTCACGTCGCGCTGCGTTCCTCTCCTCCGTAGCCAAGCCTCACCGCTTCAAGCATACAGAGGGGGTCGGACAGACAGATCGTGCAAACCAACTGCGGGGCCAGTTTGCGGGCGAAGCATCAGAGTGGTAGACCGCCCGGGGCGCACCGGCTGCGAGTGATGAAACCCCTCGCGCCTTCTTGCGTCGCCCCGGACGGTCTACCTTGTTCACGTTCTGGCGGTCGTCCTACGTCCTATCCACGATGCACCAGACTCCAAGACCGACAATGTCTGTCACGGAGCCGGCCACGGCGGTTTGGGGTATATGGGATCAGCCGTGCGCTTCTTGCCAAAGTCGATCACTTCGAACACGCCGCTCTGCCACTGGCCCAGATCGCCTGGATGGCAGTCTATGGATAGCACTTGCTTGTCGAAGAAGGTGTCACCGAGCACAGTCTGGAAATGCTCCGTCTTGAGCACTTCAGCCACCTTGGTCGCGTCCAGGGTGCCGGCCTTCTCGATGGCCTACCCGAACAACTCCAGCGAGCCCATGAAGTATGCGTCGCCCCAGTAGTCCACGTTGCTCTCGCTGAAGCCCTCAGCCTTCAGAGTGGGGCTACTCAGCAGCCTGTCGCGCATGGCGGCGAGCTCTGGAGAGCTGTTGATGCTCCAGGCTCCGTAGGTACAGATACCTTCTGCTGCTCCGCCCACTGCTTCCTCGAACGCCCCGAACGACGCCCCGGTGCCCATGACCAGCATCTTGGGGTTGTATCCCATTTGGATCATCTGCGTTACCATCAAGGAGTTCCACTGCGGCTGACAAGGGACAAACAGGCAGTCGGCACCGGAGTCCTGCGCCTGCCTGAGCACCTGTGCGAAGTCCGTGGTGTCGGCCGGAATCGCGGCTTCGAGCACGACCTGCACGTCTCCCTGCACCTCCACTTCCTCCTTGAACATGGCCAAGTATTCGCTAGCTTGCGGGTCATCCTCCGGGTAGAGTATTGCCGCCGTTGCTGCGCCCACTTTCTTCATGGTTTGTAGCAGCCTGGGCATGTGATAGTACTCTGAGTAGTTCAGGGTCTCGACGAACAGTGGGTACTTGTCCATCTCAAACCGGATGCGGGAGATGCTACCCTCGGCGCCTATCATCAGATAGCCGTGCTCATTGGTCAACGCCGCCGCGGCCAACACGAAATCAGTGCTGGCGGGCGAGAAGATGAAGTCGACCTTGTCTTCGACCATGAGTTTCTCGAGAAGGCTCATGGAGGTGTCCAAGTTGCTCTCATCGTCGTAGACCAGCATCCGCACCGGCAGCTTCTTGCCGTATTCCTCCACGTAGATGCCGCCGTCGGCGTTGACCTCCTCCGCCCACAACTTGTAGCAGGGGCCAAAGGAGCTCTCCTCAAAGACGCTCAGAGGCCCAGTCTGGGGACGTGCGGCTCCGATGACGATCTCGTCCTTGCCGCCCGGCGTGGTGACGGTCGTCGTGTCCGTGCCGCCCTGCGTGACAGCAGTTGTCTCAGTCGTCTCCCCTCCACAGGCCACTGTGACCATGACCGCAGCCAACAGAACGAAACATAAGAGCAACGAAATGGCGATCCTGCTGTGCTTCACCTGCATGTTGAGGCCTCCCTATCCGCTTGTTCGACACGTGGGCAGTTGAGACGTTGCCCGATTCAGAAAGCCGCCGCACCGATCGCCCCTCCTTCGATCTTGGGTCGACCCCATGCGCTCATCACACCCGCCACCATCCGGCGATGGCCCGCGACGACTTTGCTTCTCTCTCGCTCCTTCTGTTAGTTCACGTTTGGTGACGCTGCGAGAGCGGTTATCGCGTGTGCCGTGGGGCGCGCGAAGCACCCCTGCCTACCTTGATAGGAACCCGGTCTGCGCCACCGATCGCACCCGGATGGCCGCTTCATTGGCCACCGGGCAGTAGTGCTCGCATACGCCGCAGCCGCTGCAACGCTCGGAGATGACGCGGGGGAGTTTGACGCCCGCGTGTTGGTCACCGCCCTGGCCTTGGCCACCGCTCTGCCCGCTGCCTCCCGTGTCGAAGACGATCGCCTTGTCGGGGATGGGGCAGAGTTCCTGGCACACCAGGCAGTCACGGCCTTCCGACCAGGGGATGCAGGTGTTGTGATCGATGTAGGCGCGGCCGATGACCTTGAGCCGCTTCTCTTCGAGGCTGAGCGCGCGGATGGCCTGGGTAGGGCAGACCTTGCCGCATTCGTTGCAGCTCCAGTCGCAGTAGGCGCGGCGGTAGTCCATCTGCGGGGTCATGAAGCCCTCGACGCCGGCGTCGAAGACCGCCGGCTGGATGACGTTGGTGGGGCACACCTTCATGCACTCGGCGCAGCGGGCGCAGGTGGCCATGAAGTCCAGCTCCTGGCGGGCACCGGGGGGCCGGATGAGGAACTTGTTCCGCTGGATGCGCCCCAGCCCGGTGTAGAGGAAGAAGCCACCCACGAAGGCCAGGCCGCCCGCTTTGAGCAGAGCCCGCCGGCTGGGGTCGTGCACGTGCTGCTTGCGAGGTCTGCGGCCCCAGTGGATGGCCCCGCGAGAGCAGGCGTCGGCGCATTCCAGGCCGGCCTCACAGCGGGAGCAGTCGGTAGAGCGGCCTCCGTCACGGACGGCGTCCATGGGGCAGGCGGCGACGCACGACTCGCAGAGGGAGCAAGCATGGTCGTCGACCACCCTGCCGAAGAGCGCTCCTCGGCCGATCAGGCCCAGGAGAGCGCCCAGCGGGCAGAGGTGGCGGCACCACAGGCGGCGCTCTATCCACGAGACGGCGAGGATAACCACGAACATGATCAGCATGACCAGTTGCAGCTTGTAGGCGAGACCATCGGGAAAGACAAGACGGCCGGTCAGAGCGCCGGTCACCGAGTCGACGCCGCCGCGCAGCGGCGGCGCCAGATACAGCAGGTCGCCTGCCCAGGCGCAGACCCCGGTCGATGGCGGGGTACACCAGGGTAGTCGCCGCACCGGGTGAAGAGCGAGAGCGGGTCGAAGAGCAAGAAGACGGCGCTGCCGAACAGGATGAGCATCACCACCACCACGAGCCCGAACAGGGGCACCTGGCGCAGGACCTCGCGTGCTCGGGGGCCAGGGTGGCGTTCGCGCCGCGGGCCGAACAGTTCGATCGATGAATCCCAGCGGGCAGACGTAGCCGCAGAAGGCCCGTGCCGAAGAACAGGGGGCTGAGCAGCACCGGCATCGCCAGCAGGAACTCCCAGCGCAAGACGCCGTTGGCCACGGAATTGACCGCCAGCAGCGGGTCGGCGAGCAGGAATCCGCCCAGCAGAAGGGTGCCCAGCGGCCAGATGGTCAGGGTCAGAAGAGCGAAGAAGAGGAGAAGAAAGAAGATTTGAAAGAGGCGCCTATACCGGTGGATGCCGCGCCGGCGGCCCCTCGCCCGGACCCGGGATGCGCGTATCGAATCGGCCCCGGCGTAGCTCGGGGCCTCTGGGCGGCGATCGGTGGCGGGCTCGTCGCCGGCCATCAGGCGGTCCCCTCGAAGATGTTGTACTTGGCCAGGTCGATCTCGCCCAGCCCCCGGGCGTTGGCCTCCACCAGACTGGGCAGGTCGGTGGGCTTCCAACCCATGAGGTCGCAGCCGTAGGCGTCGATGGCCACCTGGCTGGTGCCGGCGACGCAGGTCTTGCGCAGTTCGATGTCCTCGCAGCCTGCCGCCGGAGGGGCCGTTGCGCACCATGACCCGGTAGGCGTCCAGTATGACCAGGTGCGGCTTGACCAAGGTGTTGAGGTCGGTGATCTTTTGCGGGAAGTCGATGTGGATCTGACCTCGGGGGTCGCCCATGATGCCCATGAGGTTCTTCATGGAGAGGGTCAGGCCGGCCATGCCGTGAGTCTTGCCGATGGGGACGTTGATGAGGGTGTCGGCCTCCAGCGCGTCGGTGACCAGAGGCCAGGAGGTGATGGCCACGCCCCTCGGGGATGTCGACGCGCTCGAAGTTGCGGTTGCTGAGGTACTTGAGGGTGCCACCGGACTCCTCGTCGCCTGCTGCAGCCCCGAATTCTGGAAGGCGGCCCGGGGGCTGGTGGTGGGATAGTCGAGCACCGTCACGTTGGCGGCGCCGGCTTCGAGGCACATGCGCACGATCTCGGCGATCACCAGGGGATTGGTGTTGACGGCGTACTCAGGAGGCTTGCCGGTGAGGACGTTGGGCTTGACCACCACCTTGGCGTCGCGCTTGACGAAGCGTTCCATGCCCCCCAACTGAGCGACGGCGGCGCGAACGTTGTCGCCGGGCGAGTCGCCTCGGAACACGGCCAGATCGGGGGCTGCGGGGGCGGTGGTAGTCGTCGATGCGTTCCCGGCTTGGGAGGAGGTGGTGGCGTCGCCGGGGATGGCGCTCGTGGTCGTGGTGGCGTCGCCGGTGGTCGAGGTGGAGAACACTACGGCCTCCGAATCCTCGACGGGGGAGCCTTGGGACTCCGACCAGCGCAATAGGCGGGCGCAGCCGGCGGCGGTGGGGGCCAGGGCGGCGACGGTCAGCCAACGGCCCGTGGCCAAGAGGAAGGTCCTGCGATCCATCTGGTGCATGATGGGCGGTAACGTACCCTTGTTTGCGAGACTTCTATCGCGGAGACACTAGAGAGGAGAGCGACGGCCGCTTGCCCGGCGAGGGCGGCGCGAAGAGTAAGAAGGTGATCATGGGCAAGGACACAGATCCCGCGACCACCCCGGCGGCGGACGAGCCGGTCGCCGGCACGGGCGGGTCGGAGGAGCCGATCGGTCGTCGGGCCTTCATCGGGCTGATGATCGCCGGTGTGGCCGCGCTGTTCCTTGGCAAGGATCTGCTCGCTTGGATCGGGCGCCTGGGTGGGGCCCAGAGCTCTCGAGGCACGGAAGGATTCCGCATCAACAGCGTCGCCCCCGCGCCAGATTTTGTCGAGGATTCCTGGCGCCTGACTGTGGACGGGTTGTTTCGCAAGCCCTTGTCGTTGACCTTCGCAGATTTCACTGCCCTCCCACAGGAAGAGCAGACTCAGGACTTCTACTGCGTGGAGGGCTGGGGTGTGGCCGATGTCGTGTGGAAGGGAGTGACCGTGCGGGAGTTGATGGGCCGGGCCGAAATTGACCCGTTGGCTACACATCTGATCTTCCATTCGGGCGACTCGGCGCATTACACCGACTCTCTTACCATCGAGGAGGCCATGAGTCCCCACACCCTGCTCGCCCACGGTTTGAACGGTGACCCGCTGATTCCCGGCATGGGCAGCCCCGTCCGGCTGATCATCCCCGGCAAATACGGATACAAGTGCGTCAAGTGGGTGGTGCGGGTGGAGGCCGTCGTTTTGGGTCCCGGAGGCTACCTGGGATACTGGGAGGAGCGCGGCTACTCGGCGGACGCGACCATCTCATGAACAGGTGGCGGCGGATCGAACGAGGGGCGCACTGGCTTTATGCCCTGCTCTTCATCATCTGTTTGGTGAGCGGGCTGCTGATGTGGATCCCGTCCACCCGTGAACTGATCGGGGGCGCCAGGCTCGATATCTCCCAGCGTCACGCAGCGACAGGGTTCGCGATGGTGGCGATGCCGCTGCTCATGCTGGTGATCTTCGACCGGCGGCGACTACGGAGCGGGCTGCGGCAGATCAATCGATGGAGCGTCGATGACCGGCGCTGGTTCCGGGCGGCCCTGCGGGGCCGGTCGCTGCGGGGCGGCGCCATGCCCCCTCAAGGCAGATTCAACGCTGGCCAGAAGGCCACTACCGTCCTGGTAGCCGCGATGGCGGTGGGCTTTGTCGTTACCGGAGGGTTGTTGTTGGGGAAGGCCGGTCTACCGGCCTGGTTGGTGTCGCGGGCGTTCTGGCTGCACGGCTTCTTGGCTATCGCCGGGTTGGCGTTGCTGGCCGGGCATCTAGGCATGGCCTTGCTGACCAGACACGGGCGCGCATCGCTAAGGGCCATGTTCAACGGTAGACTGGCCGAAGACGTCGCCCGCGAGCGCCATTCCTTGTGGTGGGCTAAGGCGGAGAAGGAGCGGACTGACGCTGAGGCCGGTGAGCCTGTAGACGGAGGTAGCGGATGAGCTTCGCAGGTCGGGCTAGATCACGCGCGGTTCTGCGGGCAGCTCTGGCGACGGCGCTACTGTTGCTCGCCGGCGCCCTGGTCGGGGGATGCGGCGTCGGCTTGGAGCAGGTGCGTCTCGACAGCGGTCCCGTAACCGGCCTCCGCGAGCAAGCGGACGGTCAGGAGCTGTGGGTATTCAAAGGCATCCCCTACGCCGCGCCTCCGGTGGGCGACTCGCGCTGGCAGCCGCCGCAACCGGTGGCTCCCTGGACCCAGCCGCTGGCCTGCACCAGCTTCGGCCCTGCCTGCCCGCAGGCGGGCAGCGACGGTCTCGGTGTGCTGTCGGTCGGCGAAATGGACGAGGACTGTCTGTATTTGAACGTGTGGTCGCCGGCGGAGTCGGCCGACAACCGGCTCCCGGTGATGGTTTGGATACACGGGGGCGGATTCTCTTCCGGCGCAGGTTCACTGGCGCTCTACAACGGCAGCCACTTGGCGGCCAAAGGTGTGGTAGTGGTTACCATCAACTATCGGCTGGGCCCGTTCGGCTTCTTGTCGCATCCGGCTCTGTCGGCCGAAGCGGCCGACGGGGTCTCCGGCAACTACGGTCTGATGGACCAGATGGCCGCGCTGCGATGGGTCAAGCGCAACATCGCCGGTTTCGGCGGCGATCCCGGCAACGTGACGGTCTTTGGCGAATCGGCCGGGGCCATCAGTGTTCTTGATCTGTTGGTGACGCCCTCGGCCGAGGGTCTGTTCCAGAAGGCTATCGCCCAGAGCGGGATCATGCTCGATCAAGGATTCGGGGTGTCGACCACGGCCACCAGGCAAGGGGCGGAGGTGGCCGGCGCGGACTTTGTCTCCAGGCTGGGGATAGACGGAGGGGGAGATGTTGTCGCTCAGATGCGCGCCAAGACAACAGCGGAGCTGCTGGCGGCAGCGGAAGACCTCGCGGGTGAAACTCCGGCGATCGAGCAGAGTCTCATGTGGAAACCGGTGGCCGACGGGCGTCTCCTGCCCGATCTGCCCACCCGGCTGTGGGCTGCCGGGAAGCAGCACGCCGTGCCTTTACTGATAGGCTCGAATGCCGATGAAGCAGAGCTGTTCCTGGCCGGTATGAGTTTCTCGGCGGCTGAGGCGGAAGCTCTAGTGAGGCGCATACTGGGGGTGAGTGCCGATGAGGCCCTGGCCCTCTATCCGGTCGCGGATGCAGAGAATCCCACCCAGGTCTTCAGCCGGATGTTCACCGAGATCGGTTTCGCCTCCACCGCCCGTTACGCCGCCGGCTTGGCGGCCGCCGGCCCGGTCGCATACCTCTACGAGTTCACCCGGGTCCCCTTTGCCAATCCCATGGGGGCCTTCCATGCGGTGGAGATCCCCTATGTGTTCGGCACTACAGGTATGTTCTCGATCCTGGGAGTCGTGGAGCAGGCGGACAAGGACCTCTCGGCCGCGGTGATGGGTTATTGGACCAGGTTCGCCGCCACCGGCGATCCTAACGGAGCCGGGGGGCCGGAGTGGCCCGCCTACGACCCGGGGTCCGACCGGCACCTGGAACTCGGCGACACGATTGGTGTAGGGATCGGTCTCTACAAAGCGGGGTGCGACTTGGCCGACCGGGTGCGGTTGGCCCATTAATAGGCGACCATGCCCTTGAGGTAAGATGGCAGGTGTCATCTGGGCCTACGGGAGCATGATCTATGGCTTTTGACAAACTGAGGAATCTTCGGCCGGTCAAGCGTTACCGCTCCGAGGGCTATGTGTTCATCTCGCTGGTGACGTTTGCCGCCTCGGTGCTTGTGCTCCGGGTGGTCTTGAAGCTCACCGGGTACGCTCAGATCGGCAACGACTCGGTGCACATCGCTCACGTTCTTTGGGGTGGGCTGGCTCTGTTCGCGGGTGCCCTGTTGCTCCTGGTCCTCGCCAACCGCTGGGCGTTGACCGTGGGGGCGGTGCTCACGGGCTGCGGGGTGGGCCTGTTCATCGACGAAGTGGGCAAGTTCATCACTCGAAGTAACAACTACTTCACCCCGGCGGCGGCGCCCATCATCTACGCGCTCTTCTTGGCCACCGTCCTTGTATATCTGCATGTGCGGCGCCCCCCTTCGAAGGACGTGCGCGGAGAGATGTACAGGGCTTTGGAGCAGATATCCGGGGTTCTCGACCACGAGATGAGCAAGCGTGACTTGTACGTGCTCCGACGCCGCCTAGAGTCGCTGCAATGCTTGGCCGGGGACGAGGCCGTGCGTCGGCTGGCGGCGGCCATGCTGGAGTTCGTCGATGCCCAACAGCCGCGCATGGCCGAGACTACTCCGGGGAGGGCGCAGAGGTTCTCCGCTGTGGTTCTGGCTTGGTGCCGCAGGTCGATCACGCGCTCTTGGCTGAGGGTGGTATTGGCCGTGTTCCTTCTAGGACTAGGCCTCTACTCCGTGTTGGACATCGCATTGCTGGGCTTTCTTGCAGTCGCGCCCGAGTCGGCGAGCGCCGATCTTCTACGCTCTCTGGTCTCCCCCGGAGAGATGGCGGCTTTGTCGGACAAGATCTGGTTCTCTGTCCGGGCGGTGTTTGAAGGGGGCGTGGGGCTCGTGCTGCTCGCCGGAGGCACACTGATCAGCATGCGGCGCGAGTGGCGAGGCCTGGCTCTAGCCGTCACCGGACTGGTCTGTGGGCTCACCGTGGTCAACCTGCTTATCTTCTACGACGATCAGCTCGAGGCCCTCATTCTCACCGGCTTGGAGTATGTCCTTCTTCTGGTCGCGTACTTCTATCGCCGGGTGTACCTGGCGGAGGAGAGCGAGGAGGCAGGACGGGCTGGGGCCTGGGCCGAGAGCAGCTTCGCCGACGCTCTGCAGGAAGCGGCTTCCGAGGCGGGTATTGTGGCCAAGGATGCATCGTGATCGGCCCGGGTACTCGTTCTCCTGAGGTCGAGTCGGCCGGTCAGATATGCATCCGACTGCACCAGGCCTACCGTGACCACCGTCTGTATCCGGAGGGCCATCCCACCACCCAAGGGGCCATGGATAGGCTTGTGGGCTTGGTGCAGGCGCATACTGAGACATTCGGGTCTCTGGTGCTCGAAGTGGAGGAAGACCGGCTGATCCTGCAGGATGAACCGGTTGACGTCAAGAGCGGCAACACCGAGAACTTGGCCTTTCTCTTCTTCCGCGACGGCATCCGTACCCTGACCATTCACCAAGGCATCGAACCAGGCGAATTGGCCGGGTTCGTCGATTGTCTGTCCCGCGCGGACCAACTGGCCGACCTCGACCACGACCTCATCACCGCTCTCTGGGAGCAGGACCTCACACACATCGAGTGTGAAGTAGTGGACCCGTTCTCGGGAGGGGACGGCAGCTCGGGCGATGCCTATGATGATCTCAAGGACACCGTCCTGCGCCGTCTGAACGAGTTGACGAACGAGGGCGGATCGGCTTTGGGTGAGCAGGGCGCGGAAGGAGCTGGTGGTGGCTCGGCCGATGCTGCCCCTGCGAGCTACCAGCCTGGTGCAGTAGATCCCGATGCCGTCGCGTTGACCGCCGAGGATCTACAGGCGAGTGACTGGGCGTTGGCGCATCCCATCCCTCTTCTGGATGACTTCGCCGTCGTCCTGCTGGAGATCGTCGGTGATGCCCAGGGCATATCCGCGGGTGAAGGGCGGTTGATCGACTCCCTGGTGATGGTCCTTCAGCAGTATTTCGACGACAGGAACATCGACGGTCTCCGTTTGGTGGCCAATCGGTTGGACGTCTTGGAGGAACAGGGTCGCCGCCCCACCGGTTCTGCCGACGAGATCTTGGGACGGGCGGCTACGCCCGAGCGTCTGTCTGGTCTGATCGTGAGCCTGCACTCAGCATCTCCCGACAAGGCCGACCGGTTGGAGCAATTCCTCAAACGCATGCGCACCTGTGCCTATCCCACGTTTCTTGAGATTCTGGCTACAAGCGATGACCGAGGGGTGCGGAAGCTGGTACTCGACCTGTTGCGCGTCACAGGTGGCATACCGACAGAGCACCTGCTGCCGTTCATCAACGACACGCGCTGGTACGTGGTGCGCAACGCGGTGCAGTTGGCCACCGAGTCGGGTGATCCTGGGCTGGTCGATCAGTTCGAGCGGCTGCTGCGTCACTCCGACGCCCGGGTGCGGCGGGAGGTCATCCGCAGTCTCGACGCCTTCGATGAGAAGCGCTCATTGCCCCTATTGTTGACCGCGCTTGGTGATGAGGACTCGCCCGTGCGGATATTGGCGGTCCGCAGTCTGGGGCGTCTCGGTGGTGGCCGGCATTTCCCATCGGTGCTGGGTCAGGTGGAATCGCGCGATTTCGAGGCCCGGCCTTCCGAGGAGGTGGAGGCGTTTCTACTCACACTCGCCCTGCTGGGCGGCGATCGGGCGGTTGAGACCCTGAACAGGTTCTGGAAACGCCGGGTGTTCGGCACGCGCCCGATGCCTCTGCGGCTCGCGGCGATCCAGGCCTTGGGTGCCATCCAGTCAAAGGAGGCGGCTCAAGCTCTGAACGAGGCTGCGCAATCGGGCGAGGCACCCGTGCAGCGGACGGCCGCGCGCGCGCTCAGCGAGGCCCAGACCCGAGCGAGGAGTCCACGTCCATGACCAAGAACGGCGAGACCAGGTTCGACGGGCGGCGAGGACAGCAACTGGCTCTCGCCCTGGCCTCCGGGTTGCGCGTAGCCCGCTACTACGACTCCGGCAACGTGGTGTTGCGGCAGGCCTGCGAGACCCTGTACTCCCTAGCCATCGACATCAGCGAAGAAGAAGGTGTCGCGAGCGTTGGGGCGCATAGTCACTGTGCCTTCGTGAACAAGGGTCGAGTTCCGGCCTCGGCTGCCACCTACGGCCATTTGGCTTTCTTGTTCGAGTTGTACGACGAATGGGGCATCAACACGCTCACGTTCTACCCCGGTTTGACCATGAACGAGTTGATGCTGGCGCTCAACCTGATCGCCCGCAACCGTCCCGACGCGGCGGGCGAGCTGGGCGACCTCCTTAGCTCTCGGGGGATAGAGACGGTGAAGGCGGAGATGTTCTCTCCGGGCAAGGGCCGGCAGCTGCAGCCTATTTCGCCTATTGTCGCCTATTCGGCGGCGATGCAGTTGGGGGTGGAACTGGGCGCGTCCACGGGACCCATCGAGGCGGGCACGGTTCGCCGAGCCCGGCACGTTACCCAGTCCGTGGTCGACGAGATCCTGCGCGACCCCACCTTCCTGCTGACGCTTACGACTATCAAGGACTTCGACGACTATCTTGTCCTTCACTCGACCAACGTGGCTGTGTTGTCGACCGTGCTGGGTCAGCGGCTGGGCCTTGACAAGGCCACCCTGGGAGAACTCTGCCTGTCGGGTTTTCTGCACGATGCCGGCAAGTTGGGCGTCGACCCTGATGTTTTGAACAAGCCGGGGTCGCTGGACGCCCAGGAATGGCAGCAGATGCGGCGCCACCCCATTCTGGCGGCCGAGGCGCTGCTCAACAGCCGGCGTCTCACGGGCTCCAACATGCGCTCGGTGGTGGTGGCCTTCGAGCATCACCTCAACTACGACCTGAGCGGCTATCCCCACACCGAGATCAAGAAGAACGTATCGCTCTTCGGGGGCATCGTCTCCATCGCCGACCGCTTCGACGCCTTGACCACGGCTCGTGTCTACAGGAAGGTCAATCTCACGCCGCCGGAGGCGCTGCTGTACGTAGTGGAGGGTTCAGGCAGGCACTTCGACCGGGTGCTGGTGAAGCTGTTTGTCGAGGTCATGGGCATCTATCCGCCCGGTACGGTGGTGGTGCTTAGCGGGGGGGAGGCCGGGGTGGTGTGCCGTCCACCGACAGTGGGTTCGCCTCTTGATCGTCCCAGGGTGCGGGTCGTCGTGGGCGGAGAGCCCGGTTCGGTGATCGATCTCGACGAGACCGAGAACGGCGAGTACGCTCGCAGCATCATCGGGGTGCTCAACCCCTCCAACAGGGGACAGATCCCAGCGGTGGACCCCGCGATATTCGCGTCCATCTAGAGGGACCGTCGACGGCCGATTCGACATTCATGGGTGTGCAAGGGACGGCGCTGTCAGAAGAGTTGCCACGGGGCGGTGACGCTCTGGCCTTCACTCTGATGGCCTTCTATCTGCTTTCCACACTCACCCTTGCCCTCATGGCCGTCGTCACCACTGAACTTCAGCGCAGGTTCGGTCTCACCTCGTCGGAACTTGGTCTTTTGACCTCGGTGTTCATGTTCGCCTATGGGGCGGTGGGTATACCTGCCGGGACCCTCGCCTCGCGTTGGGGAGGGAGGGTGCTGGTGGTCAGTTGTGCCCTCTTCGTAGTCGGCTCAGTGACTTTCGGTCTGAGCTCCTCTTACCCCGGGTTCCTTGTGGGCAGGGTCCTGCAAGGACTGGGTGGGGGGACGGTGTTGCCGGTAAGCAGCCCTGTTATCGCCCGCTTCTTGGCTCCCGAGGCCCGGAATCGCGGTTGGGGTGTGTTCGCCAGCGGAAAAGGTCTGGGGACTTTGGCAAGCCTGCTCGTTATGCCCGGCATCGCTACGCTCGGAGGGTATCGCGCCGTCTTTCTGGTCACCGGCGGCATGGCGGTTGTCATCGGGGCGGTGGCTCTGGCCCAGAAGCCGGTTCGGGCGTTGCCTGTAGCATCGGCTGAGGTCACCTCGCTCCGGGCGGTAGCAAGGACATTGGCGGCAGTGGCCGTCAATCGCAAGGTGCTACTCCTGGGCCTGTTCAATGCCGCCTCTCTGGCCGTGGGAACCAGCGTGCTCATCTGGACCCCTGACTTTCTCCAGGGCCGGTACGGGGCGAGCGCCGGTGTTGCCGCCTATCTCACCGCAGGTCTGGCCGTAGCTCAACTCATCGGCGCTCCCACCGGTGCCGCCGCGGCCATCCGCTGGGGAAGGATGCCTGTCATCACGGGATCGATGGTGGCCATGTCGGTGGTGGCGGTGATGGTGCCGGTGGTGCCGGGCAGAGCGCTCGTATTCGTCATGGCTGCGCTGGTGGGATTCTTCAGTCTGGCCTACTTCTCGCCCCGGTTTGCGATGATCCCCGAGGTGGTGGGCGGGGCCGAACAGGTAGGCCCGGCGTCGGGCCTCATCAACGCCATCGGTTTCGGCATCTCCATGCTGGCCCCCTGGCTGTTCGGTCTGGCGCTCGACCGCGGCTTGGGCTATCTGGCCGGGTACTTGGTGCTGGCGGCCTTCGGCCTTGCCGGCGCCGTAGGTTCGCTCTTCTTCAGGGTCCCGACCAAAGCCGGGGAGGCCCAGGCGCTGAGCGGCGACTGAGACCTAGAGATCGCGGGCGCGGGCTCGACGCTAGGAGGGCTTGAGTAGAGTCTTGCCCATGCTCCAGGCGTCGCCCAGGCGTTCGCCCAAGGCCCAGTAGCCATTGTCGGGCATGGTCAGGACGAAGGGGCGGAGCTTCGTCACGTCGACCGCTCCGTTGGTGAGGATCTCCTCGCTGGCGTAGACGTTCGCGACTTCGCCGATGAAGAAGAAGTCCTTGGGCAGGTTCACGATGTCGTTGAGCCAGCACTCCATGGTGAGAGGGCACTGCCCTACCATGGGAGCAGAATCGAGCGCGCCTCTGACGACCTCGATGCGCGAGGCCTTGTCCTGCTGGAAGCCGTGCACCAGACCGCAGTAGTCGGCCAGAGGCGCTTGGTCCACGCTCGGGAAGTTGACGCTGAACTGGTCGTAGCGGTGGATCCCTTTGGCCGAATGCTGCCCATGTCCCATGGCCAGGCCCAGCAGGGGAGGATCGGAGTTGAGCTTGGTGATCCAGGCCGCCGTCATGAAGTTCGGCTTGCCTTCGACGACGGTGCCCACGATGACCACGGGCATCGGATAGATGTCAAAGCTTCTGCCGATATTCTTCATGGCCGCAGGCCCTCCCGGAGTCGCGCACACTAGGTCTCGGGCCTCTCATTCCCAGCGCGGGGGCAAACGACACACTTCTTCGGCAGGGGGTGCGGGCCGCGCCCACGCCGCGGTCGAGGGCTAGTCTTCGGAGGCGGGGGCTACCGCGGGGTTCAGCTCGGGAGCGGGGGCGCCGGCGGGCGTCCGCCGCGCCAGCTGTGCGTCGGGTGAGGTGTTGCGGATCATGATCGCACCCACGACGGCTCCAACCAGCAGCACGATGCCTGCGACCAAGACGGCCCGGTGCAGGCCCTCCGTGAAAGAATCCTTGATGACCATCTCGATCGCGGCCATCTTCTTGTCGTCGATACCAGGCAGTGAGGGCATCGTTCCCGCTCCTCCCCGTCCTTCTTGGGCCAGTTTGGCCACCTGATCGGCAACCGCGGGGGGCAGACCCAGCTTGTCGAAGGCAGCGGCCAGAGCGGAGGCAAAACGACCGGTGACGATGGAGCCAAGCACGGCCACGCCGAAAACGCCTCCCACCTGCCTCATGGTGTTGGAGGTCGCCGAAGCCATCCCCGCTCGGGCCACGGGTATGGTGCTCATCACAGCGGTGGTGATGGGGCTCATGACCAAACCGGTGCCGGTGCCGAGAACGGCCAGGATCCACCAGTAGTGGCCGTAGGGAGTGGTGCTCTGCACAGTCAGGAAGGCAAGAATGGCTCCCCCGACGAGGCACATACCCACGGTGATAGGCACCCGTGCGCCGATCCTACCGACGATGCGGCCCGAGAGGATCGCGAAGACCATCACGGCCAGGGTGGAGGGCAACTGGCGGATTCCCGCTCCCGTGGGAGAGAAGCCTTGGACGTTCTGCATGAAGAGGGCAAGGAACATCAACATGCCCACGAAACCAAAGCTGATCATTAGGCCCACCAGGTTGGCTCCGGTGAACGTGATGTTCTTGAAGAAGCTGAGCTGGAGTACGGGGCTTGCTGCGCGTCGCTCCCACAGAGCGAAGACAGTGAGGGCCACCGCGGCGACGGCGAACAGCGAGATGATGAGGGCCGAGCCCCAACCGTAGGTGTTGGCCTCGATGAAGGCGAAGGTGACGCCGCCCAAGCCCACGATGGCGAGGGCCTGGCCGGGGAGGTCGAGGCCGCGCCCCTCCGGGCTCTTCGACTCAGGCACTATCCGGGCTGTGATGACAAGCGCGGCTAGGCCTATCGGCACGTTCAGGTAGAAGATGCTCTGCCATCCGAAGGCGTCGACCATGACCCCGCCCAGCGCCGGCCCGACGGCCAGGGAGATCCCCGAGACTCCCGCCCATATGCCGATGGCCTGTGCTCTCTCCCTAGGCTCCTGAAAGGTGTGTGTGAGTATGGCTAGGGTGGACGGCATCATGACGGCCGCCCCTAGTCCCTGGATGATGCGCCCGGCGATGAGCATGCCCACCGACGGCGAGAGCGCGCAGAACAGTGATCCCGCTGTGAAGATCGCCAGTCCGGCCATGAATGCTCGTTTGCGGCCGTAGAGGTCGCCCAGAGTGCCTCCGGTGAGCATGAAGGTCGCCAGTACGAGGATGAACGCATCGACTATCCATTGCAGACTGGAGATGTCGGCGCCCATCTCGCGCTGGATGGTCGGGAGCGCCAGGTTCACCACCGTGTTGTCGAGCATGACCATGAAGAGGCCAAAGCACGTGGCTCCCAGGGTGAACAACTTGGTCTTGCGGTCGTCGTAAAGCATGGCGCCGGAGACTACCACACTCCCGTTGCCAAACAGGTTCGCGCGTGAGGTGGGCCGGCCGTCGCCCAAGGGCCGGGCATTCGACCGTAGTCCGATCTAGGTTTCAGCGACCATCTCTCCGTCGATGCCGACCATCACGGTCTTCACCGGCACGTCTATGTCGGAGAGAGAAACCGCTTGTTCGACAACGCGCTGCAGCCCGCCGCAGCAGGGTACCGTCATCAGGGCCACCGTGATCGACGGCGGCCTGTTCACCCGGATCAACTCGGCCAGCTTCTCCACGTAGGGGGCGACGTTGTCAAGCTTGGGGCAGGCGATCACCATCTTGCGTCCCTTGAGCAGGTCATTGTGAAAGCTTCCCCGGGTGAAGGCGGTGCAGTCGGCGGCGACCAACAGGTCGGCTCCCTTGAAGTACGGAGCCTGCGGGGTAATCAGGTGGAGTTGGACGGGCCACTGGGTCAGTTCCGACGGGGCGCCGCCGGCGGCCCCCGGGCTGGTGGCCTCTCCGGCCGCCCCTGAGCCGGGGTGCACGTGAAGGGCAGCTTCGGCTCCCCGGGTGCGGATGACGTGTGCCCGGGCGGCTTCGGGGTCGTAGGCAGCGCTCTCCCGCTCCTCGATGGTGAGCGCGCCGGTCGGGCAGACGTCCAGGCATACGCCCATGCCGTCGCAGAACAGGTCACGCACCAGTGTGGCCTTGCCCTCGTCGTCCAGCGCTAGGGCGCCCTCAGCGCACGCCGTCGTGCAAAGACCGCAGCCGTCGCAGAGGTCTCTATCTATCTCAATGATCTTTCTGGTTCCCACGATGGCTCCTGTTCGTGTCGCGCTTCTGGTGAGCTGTATCTCCACAAAACGGCGGTGTTGAAACACTGTTGCTATGCTGTGGCCATGTCGAGCGAGCGATTACTTTCGGCTGCGCCGGCCGAGCCGTTGGCCCGGGAGTTGGCCTTCGCGCTCTCCGCGGGCGGTTTCAGCTACCGGTTGGCTCCGGCGCGGATCATGGATGGGCTCTTCGAGACCATGACCGCTCTCCGCGACCGGGGGTCGCTTGCGCCCGAGCTCTACGACGAGTACAAGCCCTACTTCCGATTCATGCCACCCCCGGAGGTGGCCGGACCGCGCACCGTGATCGTGGTCGCGTGGCCGTCACTGCCCGACAAGGTACGTTTTCACTTTGACGCCGGGCCTCTAGACGCTGTCATCCCGCCCACGTATGTCTCCTCCCAAGAGCGGGAGAAGTGCCTGCAGATAATGCGCTCGGTGCTAGACCCGGCCGGTTTCTCGGTGGGCCGGGCAACGGGTCCGGTCAAGCTGCTTGCCGTGCGCACGGGCCTGGCGCAATACGGCCGCAACAACCTCGCCTACGTCACGGGCTTGGGCAGCTATGCGCGGTTGAACGCGTTTTGCACCGACGCTGATCTGGGGGCGGTGGATTATGAGCGTAAAGGGAGCGAGCTCATGAGCTGCTGCCCTCCGTGCCGCAACTGCCATCATGTCTGTCCTACCGGCTGCATCCCTCATGCCGGCACCGTTATCGACGCAACACGCTGCCTGAGTTACTTCAGTGAGCACGAAGGCGATTGGCCGGATTGGCTCGACCCCAGAGCTCACAAGTGTCTCGTGGGCTGCATGCGCTGTCAGGAGATGTGCCCGGCCAACCGGTACTACCTGCGGAGCGAGAAGGTGGTGGCCGAGTTCGATCGGGCGGAGACCTGGATGATCCTCCAGGATCTTCCTACGGAACAGCTGCCCGTTGCTCTTCGGGAGAAGCTCGCGGCGCTGGACCTAGACGACTACTCGCCGGTCCTGGGCCGGAATCTCCGGGCGTTGCGGGACGCCTTGAGCGAGCCGGCTAAGGTCTGACTCGCCCTCTCGGATCTCGCTCGCCCGGGTCGCTATATCTCCTGCGCTATGTGTCTTGATTCCTGGTGCATACTGGAGTATATAAGCAATCATGCAAATACAGGACAAGGACACTTCAGTGGACGGTGGCTCGGTCACCGCGGACATGCGGCCCCTGTTCGTCATGCACGCCGAGATGTGTCAGGCCTTGGCCAACCAGCATCGGCTGGCCATCATGTACACGCTCAAGGATGGGGAGAAGTGCGTGGGCGATATCGCCGCCGAGCTTGGTATCTCGGTGCACAATGTCTCCCAGCACCTGCGCATCTTGCGGCAAAGGCTGCTGGTCCGCTCACGCAAAGAAGGTCAGACCGTCTACTACTCCGTCACTAATCCCAAGTTCGTACAGGCCTGCGGGCTCATACGCGAAGCCCTGGTCGAGGAGCATCGGGCGGAGGGGGAATCTCTTCGGGTTGCGGGGCTCTTGGATTTGCCGGGCGTTACATTCGGCCCGGATGCGGGCACAAACAGCTAAGGCGGCGTCGTAGGCGACGACTGCTCTCGGGAACGACAATGCCGACTACAGATGGAGGCGGTTCCATGGATCTCAGTTCACTGCAGGGTCAGAAGGTCGTCGATGCTAGGGGCACGTCATGCCCAGGGCCCATCCTGGCCGCCAAGAAGGGCATGGCCGACGTCAAGGTGGGTGAGATCATGGAGGTTCTTGCCACCGACTCCGGCACTCAGAAGGACCTGCCCGCCTGGTCGAAGAAGATGGGGCACGAATACCTCGGCTTTGTCGAAGAGCCCGGCTATCTGAAGCTGTTCGTCAAGAAGCTCAAGTAGTCGCCGAGGAGCCTGAGGTGAGCGAGGGCGGAGGCTTCGCGCCAAAGATACTGGTCTTCTCGACCCACAACATCTCCGATCCGGGGATCGACCTGGCCGGCAGTTCGCACATGCACTACTCGCCGACCGTGGAGGTCATCAGCCTGCCCTGCTCCAGCGGCATCAAGCCGAGTTGGATCGCTTACGCCATCGAGCGGGGGTTCGACGGGGTGTTCATCGCGGCCGACGGCGAGGAGTGCGCCTTCTTGCCTGATTGCAGCCACCGCACCGCCAAGATCATGGCCGACTCCCAGGAGCTGCTAAAGGAGAAAGGCGGCGACCCTAGGCGGGTGAAGATGGCGGCCGTGTGCTCGGTGTGTGCCGATCCGTTCGTCAACTACATGCGCGAGTTCTCGGCCATGCTTGCTGAGTTGGGGCCGTCCGTCGGACCGGCAGGGACGGAGGCGGCATGAGCGCCAAGTACGACGCTCTCGTGATCGGCAGCGGCATCGGGGGCATGGAATCCGCCCTGAAGTTGGGCGACATGGGCTACAAGGTGTTGATCGTCGAACGTGAAGGCAGCGTCGGCGGCAAGATGATCCTGCTCAGCAAGGTGTTCCCCACCTTGGACTGCGCCAGCTGCATCTCCACCCCCAAGATGGGGGCCACCATCCATCATCCAAACGTGACGGCGCTCACTTACTCCGAGGTAGACGGCATCCAGAGTGATGGCAACGGAGGCTTCAAGGCCCAGATTCGCCAGAAGCCGCGCTTTGTCGATGAGGTCGCCTGCACGGGCTGTCGCCAATGCGAGATGGTCTGCAACGTGGCGGTGCCCGACGAGTTCAACGCCGGCATGGTGTCCCGGCGGGCCGCCTACATCGCGTTCCCTCAGGCCGTGCCGAAGAAGGCAGTGGTCGAAAGGGCGGGGACTTCACCCTGCACGTCCGCGTGCCCGGCTGGGATCAAGCCCCACGGCTACATAGCACTCATCCGTAGCGGTCAATATGAGAAGGCCTTCGAGCTGGTGTGTGAAGCCACGCCCCTGGTTGGCAGTCTGGGCCGGGCCTGTTACGCGCCTTGCGAAGAGGAATGCTCCCGGGGCGGTCTGGAGGGGTCGCTCTCCATCCGCAGGCTCAAGCGCTTCATTGCCGACAGGCACTATGCGCAAGACAGGGTGTCAGTGGAGGCCCCTCCGTTCAACGGCAAGAAGGTGGCCATCGTAGGGTCTGGGCCGGCCGGGCTGACCGCGGCCTGGCATCTGGCCCGCAAGGGATACGAGGTCAAGATCTTCGAAGCGGCTTCGCAGCCCGGCGGCATGTTGCGTCTGGCTCTGCCGCCATACCGGCTGCCCAACGAAGTGGTCGATCAGGATGTGGCCAATGTCACAGGCATCGGGGTGACCATCGAGACGGACTCTCGGGTGGAGGAGCTCGAGGCACTGAAGGCCGCCGGTTACGATGCCATCCTGCTGGCGCTGGGTACACACCAGGCCACCAAGCTCCGGGTCCCCGGGGAGGAGCTGGCCGGCGTAATGCGTGCCGCCGACTTCTTGAAGGCCGCCAAGCTGGGTGAGGAACTCGACGTCAAGGGCAAACGGGTGGTGGTGATCGGGGGCGGCAACGTCGCTGTCGACGTAGCCCGCACCGCTCTGCGTGAGGGCGCTTTGTCGGCTCAAGCCCTTAGCCTGGAATCGTATAAGGACATGCCTGCCCATCCGCAGGAGGTTGCGGACGCCAAGGCCGAGGGGGTCACGTTCAAGAACTCCTGTGGAGTGCGTGAGTTTGCCGGGCAGGACAGGGTGCGAAGCGTGGAGCTGATGCGCTGCGTCGCCGTGTTTGACAGCAAGGGCCGTTTCAGCCCGCAGTACGCCGGAGAGGGCGGCGGCGGCATTGAGTGCGACATAGCGGTGGTGGCAGCGGGCATGCGCCCGGACTCGGGCGAGTTCGGGCTCCCTATCAACAGGAACGGCACCATCGAAGTCCACGGCGGCACTCTGCAGACCAGCCTGCCCCACGTATTCGCCGCGGGCGACGTGGTGCTGGGGCCCTCAATGATAACGTCCGCCGCCGGGCAGGGCCGGCGGGCGGCTCATATGATCGACCGCTGGCTCCAGGGCGAGCCTTTCGACGTGGCCGAGTTCGATGCCGTACTGCCGCCCGTGAACAAGGACGACGTCTTCGCCAGGCAGGCGACTGTCAGCGAGATCCCGCCGGCGCAGCAACGGGGGGGTGGGAAGTTGGCCCCGGGCGAGTTCTTCCCCGACGAGGAGACCATGACCGAGGAGGAGGCTCTACAGAGTGTGAGCCGCTGCCTGGACTGCGGTGTGTGTTCCGAGTGCCAGGCGTGCGTCAAGGTCTGCCCGGCTGAGTGCATCCATCTGAACATGCGGGGCAGTGAGATGGAGGTCGAAGTTGGAACGGTCGTCCTGGCCACCGGCTACACTCTGTTTCCCGCCGATTTGAAGCCGCAGTATGGCTACGGCAAGTACAAGAACGTCATCACCGGCATGCAGATGGACAGGCTCCTGGCGCCCACTCGTCCCTACAACGGCGTGCTGCGGCCGGGGGACGGCAAGGTGCCCGACAACATCGCCTACATCCTATGCACCGGTTCGCGCGACGAGACTCTGGATAACCCGCTTTGCTCGCGGATCTGTTGCATGTACTCCATCAAGCAGAACCAGCTGATCATGGGCGCCCTGCCGCTGGCCGACGTCACCGTCTACTACATGGACGTGCGCGCGGTGGGCAAGGGCTACGACGAGTTCTACGAGCAGGCTAAGGACATGGGAGCCAACTTCGTGAAGGGTCGAGTGGCTGAGGTCACGGAGAAGGAGAACGGCAACCTGGTTCTCAAGTACGAGGACATCGAGAACGGTACGCTGGTCGAGACCGAGCACGATCTGGTGGTGTTGGCTGTCGGCGTTCGCCCGAACAACGACGTGCGGCGGCTCTTCGCCGACGGCGACCTGGGCCTGGACGACTACGCCTATGTGGACGAGCCCGAGGAGGACTTGAACCCCGGGGCCACTAACATGCCTGGCGTCTACGTGGCCGGCTCGGCGTCGGGCATCAAGGACATCCCCGATTCCATCCTTCACGCGGGGGCCGCGGTGGCACAGGCCGCCGCCCATCTCGAGAAGGCGAAGGCGAAGCTGTGAGCGCGCAGGGCGACAACGTCGTCATGCCGGGCGTCGGCGCGCCGGGCGCGGCCGCGTCAGGTGCCGCCGCGCAGGCCGGCGCCACGGCCGCCAAGCGGCGCATCGGGGTGTACGTCTGCCACTGCGGCGGCAACATCTCCGACTATGTGGACGTGGAGAAGGTGGTGGCTTCGGTCCAGTCCGATCCCGACGTAGTGGTGGCCAGGACCGCCATGTTCACCTGCTCCGACGCCAGCCAGCAGGACATCATCAACGACATCAAAGAGCAGAAGCTCGACGGCATCGTGGTGGCCTCGTGCTCGCCCAAGTTGCATACGTTCACCTTCAGGGACGTCGCGAAACGGGCCGGTCTGAGTCCCTACCAGTACACCCAGGTGAACATCAGGGAGCAGTGCTCCTGGACTCACACCGACGACCACGAAGGGGCTACGCGCAAGGCCTACCAGCTGGTGAAGGCCGGCGTCGGCCGTACCCGCCTCACCGTGCCCTTGGAGCCGATAGTTGTGGAGACCGTGCCCAAGGCCGTCGTGATCGGCGGGGGTATCGCCGGGCTGCGAGCGGCACTGGGCCTGGCAGAGATCGGGTTGGCGGTGTTCCTGGTGGAGAGGGAAGACCACCTGGGCGGCTGGATCGGCGGCTTCGGTGAGATGTACCCGCACGGCAAGAACGGCCGGGAGTTGATAGCCAAACTGATAGAGAAGACACGTAAGCACCCAGGCGTCACCACGTTCACCAACGCCGAGGTGACCGGCAAGGCCGGCAGCTTCGGCAACTACGAAGTATCGATCCGGGTGAACGGCGGCGCTGAGCAGGAGTTGGCGGCCAAGGCCCCAGCGGAGTCGCAGGCCAAGGCGCCCGAGACCATCACGGTGCAGGCCGGTTCCATCATCGTGGCCACTGGGTTTGACACATACGCGGTCTCCGAGGATGAATTCGGCTACGGATTCGAAGGGGTGCTGACGCTCCCCGACTTCAAGCGCCTGGTCGACGACAGTGAAGGCCCGCTTCGCTACAACGACAAGGCGGTCGAGGTGGTGGCCTACATCTACTGCGTCGGCAGCCGGCAGCGGGGCGACGTGGAGGATCCCAACGAATACTGCTCCCGCTACTGCTGCACGGCAGCCGTTCACGCTTCGATCCAGGCGGCGGCCAAGCCGGGCCGGGTGCACCAATATCATCTTCACAGGGACGTGCGCACCTACGGCAACTACGAGCTGCTGTACAACGAATGCCAGAACCAAGGCGCCGTCTTTCTCAAGGTGCCCGACGACGAGCCGCCCACGGTGCGCAAAGACCCCGAGAGCGGCAGGCTTCTTGTGACCACCCGCGATCTCCTGAGCGAAGGCGAAGAAGTGGAGATTCCGGCCGACCTGGTGGTGCTGGTCACCGGTATGGTGCCGCGGTTCAACCACGACCTGATCAAGAGCTTGAAGCTGCCGGTGGGCCGGAGCGGGTTCTTCAACGAGATCCACCCCAAGCTGCGCCCGGTGGAGACCGTGGTAGACGGGGTCTACATCTGTGGCGCCTGCCAAGCGCCGAGGAACTCGGCCGAGGCGGTGGCCTCGGGCCTGGCGGCGGTGACGCAGGCCGCGTCCATCCTTAAGCGCGGATTCGCGGAGCTCGACCCGCTGGTCGCCTTCGTCGACACCTGTGCGTGTACATGGTGCGGGCTGTGCTTGGAGGCCTGCCCGTACGACGCACCGCGGCAGACGGAGGAGAACGGCAAGGCCGTGGCCTTCATCGACAAGACCGCGTGCAAGGGCTGCGGTGGCTGCGTGCCCGTTTGCCCGAAGGATGCCATCGATTTGGAGGGCTACACCGACGCGCAGATGCGGGCCATGATCGACGGCCTGCTCGACATACCGGCTGAGGCGCCCGCGGGGGCGCCCGAGGAGGTGGCGGCGAGATGAGCACCGCCAACGTCGCCAACGCCGCCAACGTCCCAGGGCCGGCCGATGCGGGCAACCGTGACGTCCGCGAGGTCATCCGCGACGAGCACCTCATGCGTGGTCGCATTCTCAAGCTTCTTCAGGATGGGCCCCTGACCATACCCGAGATCGCCGAAGGTCTGGGCAGGCCCACCTTCGAGGCTACCTTCTGGGTGATGGGAATGCGCAAGTACGGCTACGTGGCTGAAGTCAAAGAGGTTACCGACGAAGGCTACTTCCAATATCAGGCGATCGAGAGGGACGAACCATGACCACCAGGGTGAATCCCCGCCTTATCGACGACTTGGCACTTTACGGGGCCGAGGACGTGCAGAAGTGCTACAACTGCGGCAACTGCACCGCTACGTGCTCGCTCACCGACCAGTCGTACAACTTCCCCCGCAAGTGCATGCATGCCCTCCAGATGGGCATGGAGAAGAAGCTCGAGGGCAGTCTTGAACCCTGGCTCTGCTACTACTGCGGCGAGTGTTCGGCGGAGTGCCCGCGCGAGGCGCAACCGGGCGAGACCATGATGAGCCTGCGCCGCTGGCTCACCTCGCGCTACGATTTCACCGGCATCGGCCGCATGTTCTACCGGCGGCCTGTGACCGAGATCGTCGCGGTGGTGGTGGTCGCGCTCCTCACCGGCCTGGGGTTTACCCTGTTCGGCGTGTATGGCGGCGACATCAACCACTACACCGGGGTCGATGCCTTTCTTCCTGGGGACACGATCCACATTTTTGACTGGATCCTAGCGGCCGTCTTGCTGGCCTTCCTGCTGCCCAACTGTGCCCGTATGTGGTGGTTCACTTTGGGCCGGGAGACCCTGGGCAAGTCGCGCACCGGGCGGCTGTCGCCCCTGGCCTATCTCAAGGGGTTCTACCTCTTCCCGTTGCACTTCGTGACGCAGAAGCGCATGGCGCAGTGCAAGCAGAAACGTCCTTGGGTGGTGCACCTGATCCTCATGCTCAGCTACGTGACCATGCTGATACTCATCATGTTCTTCCTGAAGCGCATGTGGGCCGGACCCAGCATCGACTGGCGAGTGCACGTGTTCGGATATGCGGCCAGCGCCGGGCTGCTGGGCGCTACCGTCTGGGCGCTTCGGGGACGCATCAAGAAGGCGGAGGAGCACTACAAGCATTCGCACGAGAGCGACTGGATGTTCCTGGTGCTTCTGATCGTCGTGGCGGCGACTGGGGTCCTGCAGCATGTGCTCCATCGTGCAGGCGTCGATGTCGCGGCCAACGTCGCGTACGTTGTGCACCTCATGGCGGTGGTGCCCATGCTTGGCTTGGAAGTCCCCTTCAGCAAGTGGTCACACATGGCCTATCGACCGCTTGCCATGTACTTCTCGGCACTCCACGGGCAGGTGGAGCCGCTGACCCGTTGTCGATGAAGTGCCGAGCGACGCCCAGACCGAGTCTGCCGCGTGACAGCCGGACCTACTTCGACGCATCTAACGACAGCCGACAGCGCCCCAGGTAATTAGAGAAGCGAAAGGAAGAGCAAGTGGACACCAGCAAGAAAACGATCATTCTTTTCAGCGGTGATTTTGACAAGGCGATGGCAGGGTTCATCATCGCCAACGGCGCCGCTGCCATGGGCGACGAAGTAACCATGTTCTTTACGTTCTGGGGCCTCAACCTGCTCCGCAAACCCAAGAAGGTCAAGATCCCCGGCAAGAAGACCTTCCTGCAGGTCATGTTTGGGAAGATGATGCCCCGTGGCCCGGGCCACCTAGGGCTGTCCAAGATGAACTTCTGCGGCCTCGGCGCTCCCCTCATGAAGGTGGTCATGAAGTCGGCCAACGCGATGACGCTGGAGCAGTTGATGGATAGCGCTCGTGAGCAAGGTGTGAAGTTGATCGCCTGCACCCTCTCGATGGACATCCTGGGCTTCAAGAAGGAAGAGCTTCTGGACGGCATCGAGTATGCAGGCGTGGCCGCGTATCTGGGCGAGGCCGACGAGGCGAACGTCAACCTGTTCATCTAGAAGGCACCGGGGGATACCCCGATCGTCGGTCCTCGGGAGGCGGCGCCTCGCTGTCTCTCAGTCGACGATCTCGGCCAAGCGGTCGCAGGCCCAAGAGACGTGGTCTGGGCGGCATTTCGTGGCCTGGCGTGAGACTCCACCGGCCGTCATGCCCCGGCCCAGAGAGCTGTCAATCCCCTTGCTTGCTTCCCGCCTTCACCGCGGCTTGGGCCGCGTGATCGGCCAGCCGTTGCATCGAAGTCGCCCTGAGAGAGAGCGATGTTGCCATGAGTTCCAGGGCTTCGACTCCCTGCGTGGTTATGGCGTACACACGGCGGCTGGGCCCGGACTCGGGAGTCTGCCAGGAAGAGGCGACAAGTCCCTGCTCCTCTAACTCGCGCAACAGCCGGTACATGCTTCCCGGGTCGATGCAGACCAGATCGGCAGCCAGAGTTGTTATCTGTTGGACCAGATCGTAGCCGTGGGTAGTCGATTCGGCAATGGACGCCAAGATTGCTGCTTCCAGCACCGACCTCCGGTAGCGGCCGCCACCAGGACCTCTGCCTCCCGGCCCCTGACCGTCCGGACCGGCGCCCGCCGCTCCGCAGAAGCCTCCCGCGGCACCTTGTCTGCCTCGTCCCCGAGGCCCACCCGGACCGGCATTCATAATCGATCATCGCCCCATTCTGCGGTTGGCTCTTCCAAGGATGAAGTCGTCTATCGCTCTGTGCAGGGCTGTCGCCGCGTGGTTGGAGCAATGCTGCTTGGGTTCCGGCAGACCTCCCAGAGTACTCATGATATCAAGGTCATCCAACTCGTAGGCATCTTCGACGGTCTTGCCGGTGGCCAGCTCGCTCATCATGCTGCAGGTCGCGATGGCCGCGTGACAACCGAAGACCTTGTACTTCACCTGGGCCAGGATGTCGCCTTCCACTCTTATCCAGACCTTGAAGTAGTCGCCGCACTCGGGATCACCGACCACGCCCACGCCATCGGCGTTCTCGATCTCCCCCACATTGCGCGGGTTGAGGAAGTGTTCGACGACTAGTGATCGCACGCGCCCTCGGCCTCGTTTTCCAGAGCCAATATCGGCGCCAGAGCCTTCGCGAACTCCTGGGCAGCTGGGCTCTTCGAATAATGGTAGACGTACGGTTTGCCCGCATCGCCCGCCTCGACGATGGTCGGATCGAGCGGGATACTGGCCAGCAGCGGGACACCTGCCTTGGTGGCCATGGCCGCGCCGCCACCCTTGCTGAACACGTTGGTTATCTGCCCGCAATGTGGACAGGCGAAGCCGGCCATGTTCTCTATCACGCCGAGCACCTTGAGGTCGAGGAGATCACAGAACTTGAGAGAGCGGCGCACATTGGTGAGTGCGGTCTCCTGGGGAGTAGTCACGACGATGGCGCCGTCCATCTTGCCGATCGCCTGGCAGACCGCCAGCGGTTCGTCGCCTGTGCCGGGAGGGGAGTCGATGATCAGGTAGTCGAGTTCACCCCATTCGACATCGCCCAAGAACTGCTCGATAGCCACGGCCTTCATGGGGCCCCGCCACACGACCGCTGCGTCGCGTTCGCCAATCAGGAAGGCAATCGACATAACTTTCAGGTTGTCGCCGACGGTGAGGGGAACGAGCACCTCTCCCTCCATCACGGCCGGAGCACCCGACAGGCCCAGCAATTGCGGGACGGTCGGGCCGTGCAGGTCGACGTCCAGCAGTCCTACCCGCTTACCCTCCAGCGCGAGAGACATGGCCAGATTCACCGCGACCGTGCTCTTGCCCACTCCGCCTTTGCCAGAGAGAACGATGATCTTGTGCCCGATCTGCCCCATTCTCAGCTGAACCGCCGCACCGCGTTCTTGAACCGCTGCACCGTGGTCGTTATCCGACTGCGAACAACCCATCTTTATGCCTCCGTCCCTTTCAACATGCTGTCCAATGTTTTCCACATCTCTTGTATCTGCTCGACGACCACACTGCCGCCGCGTTCGATTATGCTCTTGCCCTCTACCTGTGCCTGCACCACCGCGATGTCGTAGCTGAGCTCCCCGACCACGGGGATGCCGCGGTCGGCGCAGACCTTACGGATACGCGTGGCCATGTCGGGGTTGAGGTCGCTCTTGTTGATACACACCACCAGGGGCAGACTAAAGCTCTTCACCAGATCGGCCGCGCGTTCTAGATCGTGCGCCCCCGAAACGGTCGGCTCTGTCACCGCCAGCGCCAGATCGGCGCCGGTCACCGACGCGATCACGGGGCAACCGATGCCGGGAGGCCCATCCACGAGCACCAGACTGGCGTTCATCTCTTTGGCCAACTCAGAAGCCTGTGATCGCACCAGAGTCACGAGCTTGCCCGAGTTCTCGCCCCCAATATCCAGTCTCGCATGCACCAAGGGGCCATGTCGCGTATCCGAGACGAACCACTCCCCACGTTCGGCATCTACCATCTCCACGGCGCCGGAGGTGCAGACATGGGCGCAGAGACCGCAGCCCTCGCAGGCGATGGGGTCTACGACGCAGGACGATCTTCCCTCCACGGGTTCGACCAGGTGGATGGCGTCGAAACGGCAGTGCTCCATGCAGAGGCCGCACGCGCTGCAACTCTGGGGGATGATGCGGGCTTCTTTGCCCGCCATGAAGCGCTCTCGGTGCTTGAGTTGTGGATCGAGTACCAGATGCAGATCAGCTGCATCCACGTCACAATCGGCAAGCACCTTGTCGTCGACGAACGTTGCCAAAGCGGCCACCAGACTGGTCTTGCCCGTGCCTCCCTTGCCACTCAAGACAACCAGTTGCTTGGGCGCCGGTGCCGAGGCGCTCATACGGTCACCAGCCCCTGCGCCCGCGACCGCAGGTCGCCGGCGAATACGCGGAGCATGGAGGCGAAAGTGCGGTCGCCGGTCGCAAAGATGTCGCCTCGCGAGCATGTCTCGGCAATGCGTCGGTTGTCTGGGATCTCCAAGAGGACGGGCACTCCCTCGGTTTCGCAGAAGTCGTTCACCCGAGAGTCGCCGATTCCGGCTCGATTGATCACCACTCCGCAGGGGATCGCCAGGCCCTGGGCTGTCCGTACGGCGAGTTTGAGGTCGTGGAGTCCAAAGGGGGTGGGCTCCGTAACGAGCACCGCGTAGTCGGCCCCTCGAAGGGTCTCGACCGCCGGGCAGGCGACGCCTGGGGGGGCATCAATGATCACGGTGTCGAGAGTGGGGGCTGTGCTGAGGTCCTTCACCGCCTTGATCACTGGGGTGGAGCGGGCTTCACCCACATTCAGACGCCCCCAGCGAAAGTAGAGGTCGCCGACCCCACCCGAGCCCACCAGTCCGATCTCCCTGCCGGTTTCAGAAATGGCCTCCTCGGGACAGACGTAGGCGCAGGTTCCACAGCTGTGGCAGAACTCCGGTAGCAACAACGGTCTGCCCGGCAAGGCCAAGAGAGCGTTGAACTCACACGCGCGGGCGCACAATCCGCATGCGGTGCAGGCCCTTTCATCTATCACGGGTATGGGAGCGCTCACCGACTCGGTGGCGTCGAAGCGAGGCCTGAGATATAGGTGACAGTTGGGCTCCTCGACGTCACAGTCGAGGAGCCCAACTCGTTCGCTGTGGGCCAAGGCTATCGCCAAGTTGACCGCGAGTGTGGTCTTGCCGGTGCCGCCCTTGCCGCTGGCTATTACGATCCTCACTTGTTGTCTAGCTGCCGAAGCCGCTTCTCCACGGTCTCCAGCATCGACTTCAACCGCAGCGATTCCTTCTTGAGAAGCGGGATCTCGTCGTCCGGTTGCAGAAAGGGTCCCGGCTCTTGGTCGGCGTACGTGCTGAAGGGGACACCGGTTGTGAAGAAGCGATTCCGATGACCCCGGCCGCCACCTGGACCCAGGCCACCACCACGCCTGTAGCCCGCTAGCCGAGCGAAGGCGCCGCGGCCGCGCGCTGGGCGATCTGCGAGGTCAGGGGCGGCGTTTCCGGCGCAACGGCCGGCCGCTCTCCCTGTCATGGGGCCTTCGCCCAGTGGTCCGGTCTTGTCTCCTCTAGGCATCTCCGTCTCCTTGTCTTGAGTGTCTCGCCGACAAAAGTACGGCGCGGAGCGTCTTCGGTTGGTCTACCAGTGCCCGTCCACATCTGCCGCCGACGTGTGCTTCAAATCTCCCGACTGGAAGGCGCCGATCGCCTGGGCGACCGTTCCCTCGGTCGCGAGATACACATGGACGCCGCCGGCTTTCAGCGCGCGGAAGGCCTTGGGTCCGCAGTGGCCGGTGATGAGGATGCTCGCGTGGTTGTCTATGACTGACTGTGCAGCCTGGATCCCTGCCCCCTGGGCTGCGTCTATGCCGGTCTGGTTGTCTACCGTTGTTACAAGGTCTTCGGGTGTGTCCACGATCAGGAGGTACCGGGCCCTCCCAAAACGATGGTCAATCGAACTCGATAGATCAGGACCGGTTGCGGTGACGGCAACTCTCATTTCGTACCCCTCCGTTCGTTCTGGCTGGTGATGCCATCAGCTCTTCATTTGGCGGCTATGCCCCGACTGTTTCCTGGGCCTACCACCCCTGTCCAGTTCTCTCGCATCGGCTGTGCGAATTCCGGCGGCTCCCGTCGAGTGATGCTGCGAACCCGTTGATCGAGATGTCTCCTCGGGTGCAGGCGTCCAGGCAAAGGCCACAGCCGATGCGGAGTCTTCTATCGACGTTAAGCACGTGCGTGCCGTTAGCTAGATGGCAACTGCATCTATATACAAGCACCATTTGCTGGTGAGGTCAAGTGGGCTCGGCGGCGATGGCGGCGATGGCGGCGATGGGAAGGTCCTTGTCGCGTGGTGTGCTCATCCGGGCATAGTGGAGGTTGCGGCTGCCTGGGGCCTTCTGGGTGAGCCGGTCTCCGCGGTGCTGGGGGGTTTCCACCTCAGGTCTTGCTCTGTCGGCCAGGTGGATCGCATCATCCGGGGGCTTTGGGATCTCAGCGTCGAACGGTGCGCGTCGGCTCACTGTACGGGGGAGGCCGCCATAGCTCAGACCAAAGCGGGGTTCGCCGGCGGAGCCATCGAGATGGTTGTGGGCGCGACCATCACCTTCTGGCCCAAGGGCGTGGCACCAGAAGGAGCCACACCACGGCGACTCAGAACTGGTAGGTCATGCCCGACGCGCCGACCGACACTCGCTCTCCCAGCGCTTGACAGAGCGAGGCGACGGCGGACTCACCCGTGCAGTGACACGGAACCACCATATCCGGCGCGAGTGCCCGCAACGCCATGATGCTTTGGGTCAGGCGCTCGTGGCCGGCGCTCAGCAGATGGAATCCCCCGATCACGGCACGGATCTTAGCGCCGTCGGTTAACTCGCGGATGTGGTTGAGGGTGTTCACCAGGCCCGCATGGGCGCACCCCATACATACCACCAGCCCTTGGTCCGTCTGGACCCAGAGCGCCAAGTGGTCCTCGATTAGATCGGGATGCGTCGGTTCCGGACCGAGAAAGAACGGCCCACCCGTGTCGTCATAGCCGGTCAGACGGGGGATGGGACCGGTCACGCCAATCGCCTCGGTCAGCATAAGAGGCTCTTGGAGCAGGTGAAGACGGTCCGAAGGCAACTGCGCCAGCGCCTCTGAAGCCTTTCGCGGCATCCCGATGGATCTCGCCTTGCCGTCACGCACCGCGTAGCGAGGCCGAACGACTCCGGGATGGCAGTAGACATCGATGTGCGTGGGCCGCCCAAGAACGTGTGCGATCCCGCCGGTGTGGTCGTAGTGACCATGGCTAAGGACGAGGATATCGGTTGTGGCCACATCGACGCCGAGCGCCTGGGCATTGTTCTCAAGCGCAGGCCCTTGGCTTGTGTTGTTGTCGACCACGATAGTGATTTTTGCATCCATGGATTTTGCCGGTTCGCCGCCAGTCTACCGCTCCATAGCATCGACAAAGACCTGAGGAGGGAGCGAGGGCTTCGGAAGGTGCTAGACTAGATGCAGAATACACTTAAGTGCCGGGCGCAGGAGGGAACTAACATGTCGGAGTCGGTTGCTACCTCGAAAAGGATAATCGCGGTGCCTTCGCAGACGCCGGGGGGTCCAGATGCGCAGCGCTCGGGGCACTTTGGCCATTGCGACTGCTTCACGCTACTCGAAGTGAACGTTGACGGTGTGACCGAAGTCAGCGTGGTTGCCAACGCCCCCCACCAAGAGGGCGGATGTCTTGATCCAGTGAACATGCTTGCCTCTCTGGGCGTCACCGAGATCGTGGTGGGAGGCATGGGAGCCCGTCCCAGGGCGTTCTTTGGCGAGATGGGCATTACCGTATACGCCGACCAGGAACTGTCCACGGTGGGAGAAGTGGTGAATGCCCTCCTCCAAGGGAGCGTACCGGTCATGTCGGATCTGCAGACATGTGGTGGGGGCGATTGTCACTAAGCCAGGCGTGGCCGCGCCGAGCGCGAGATGCTCCAGATCCCAGGATCTGCAACACTGCGTTTCTTCGCCCTCATGTTTGGATAGGTGAACAGTCGGTATATCTCCTAAGTAAGAGAAATTCCGGCTGGGAGACAAGGTGGGACTCAATCCAGATGTCATAGACGAACGGGAGAAGTCGTTTGTCAAGGCTCTCATGGCAGAGGGAGTGAGGATGACGCCTCAGCGTTTGGAGATAATTCGGCAACTGGCGGGATCTGACGGCCACCCGGACGCAGATGCTGTGTTTCGCGCGGTACGTGACCGTATGCCGACTCTTTCGCACGACACGGTCTATAGGACGCTGGCCGTGCTGGTGAAGTGTGGACTGGCGGAGCGTATCGAGATGCCTCGGGCCAGTAGGTACGACCCGGACGGCACACCGCATCACCACTTTATCTGTGAGCGCTGCGCTAGGGTGGTGGATATCAGAGGTGAGTCGGCGCAGGCCTATCTGGCGCCAAATAACCTTCTTGGAATAGGTGATGTGCGCTCTGTACGCGTAGAGTTTCGGGGTGTCTGCAGTACGTGCCAGGACTGAGGCGACTTCCGTCTCAATCTCGATAGCGAGAAGAAGAGTCACAACAAGGGAGGCAGAGTATGGAAACCACGGGCAATGAGCAGTACAAACCCATGCCGCGGATCGGTGATAAGGCTCCGGCCTTCAAGGCGGTCACCACGCAGGGGGAGATCGATTTCCCCAAGGATTACGAAGGTAGCTGGGTCATCCTTTTCAGCCATCCGGCCGACTTCACCCCCGTGTGCACCTCGGAGTTCATGACCTTCGCCTCCATGCAGGACAGATTCGCCCAGGCCGGTTGTAAGTTGGTGGGGCTGTCGGTCGACGGTCTCTATAGCCATATCGCTTGGCTGCGGACCATCAAGGACAAGATCGAGTATAAGGGCATGAAGAACGTCGAGGTGACATTCCCCCTAATCGAGGACATCACCATGGATGTGGCTCACGCGTACGGCATGATCCAGCCGGGCGAGGCCACCACCAAAGCGGTGCGGGCGGTCTTCTTCATCGACCCCAAGGGCGTCATTCGCACCATCCTCTACTACCCGCTCAGCTTGGGCCGCAATTTCGAAGAGATCTACCGTGTCCTCATCGGGCTCAAGACGGCAGACGAGTTCGGTGTGGCTACGCCCGCCGACTGGCAGCCGGGCGACGATGTGATAGTCCCCACCGCCGGCTCGTGCGGCGTGGCCAAAGAGCGCATGGAAGGCACGGCGGGAGAGATGACCTGCTACGACTGGTTCTTCTGTACCAAGAAGCTGGCGAAAGAAGAAGTGCTCTCCAAGGTCGTCAAGAAGTAGTACTGGGTTTCCGGGCTGTCTTGCGCGCGTGCGGCGATCCGCAATTCAGGTGGGCCGAAGGAGGAGGAGCGGTGGATCGCGCCGTGGGCCTCAGAGGAGTCCGACCAGCACTGAGATCGCGCCGCCGGCCAGGACCACCCACAGCACGTCTATCTTGAAGCGCAGCGCTGTGAAGGTGGCCGCGGCAAGGGCGATGGTCCAGGGCTGCCAGGAAACGCTCAGGCCCAGGCGGATGCTCACGGCGACAAGCAGGCCCACGAACGACAGCAAGATGCCGGTGATGGCTTTCCGAAACCAGCGGTTGCTTTTGAGACGGTCGAAGTAGGGCTCCACCAGGACCAGGATCGTGAGCGAGGGCAAGAAGATGGCCGCTGTGGCTACCAGTGCTCCGGCGAATCCGGCAAACATATACCCGACAAATGTTGCGGTGATGACTACAGGGCCTGGGGTCACCTGACCCAAGGCGATGCCGTCTATGAACGTCTGGGTGTCTATCCAATGGTGGACGCTCACCACTTCGTTTTGCATAAGAGGGACGGAGGCGAAGCCGCCACCGAAGGCAAACAGGTCCACCCGGATCATGGTCAGGGCCAGGTAGAACAGAGGACGGTCGAAAGCGAAAAGCACACCCATCACGACGACCGCACCGGCAAGCATGATGGCCACCGGCTTCAGACAAGACCTCTTGGGACCCGCCGGGCAGTGTGCCGCGGGGGACTGCGGCTGCGGCTCGGTATTGGCGGGCAGGGCAAGGCCCAGAGCCGCCGCGCCCAATATCATGTAGATGGGGTGCACCCCGAAGTAGAGGGCCACTGCTGCCCCGGCGACCACCGGAAGTCCCCACCACTTCTTCACGGTCGTAAGCCCGAAGTTCAGGGCCGCGTTGGCTATCAGAGCTACGACCATGGCCCGCAGCCCGCTGAACAGCGACAGGATCAGGGTCGCGTGTTGCCCGTACTTGTACAACACCGAAAGCACCAGCATGAGCACAAACGCCGGCGCGACGAAGGCAAGGTAGGCGACCACCGCCCCCGAGAATCCTCGTGCCCTCAGACCGACATAGGCCGCGGTCTGCATACTCGTCGCGCCGGGCAAGGACTGGCAGAGCGCCACTCCGTCGCCGAACGATTCCTCGCTCAGCCAGCGCTTCTTCTTGACGGCCAGTTCCCTGATATAGGTGATGATGGCCGGCCCGCCGAAACCAGTCAGCCCCAGGCGCAAGAACGGCAGGAAGAGCGCCCGGAGGCGCGGTACGGACCGGCTCAGGTCCGGCTCGCCCGGGGTCCGCTCGTCCGGGGTCCGCTCGCCCGGGGTCCGCTCGCCCGAGATGCTATTCCCCCTGGTGATGCTCACCGTGATGATGCCCGCAAGTGCTCTCGGATTGCACTATCTCGCCGCGCAAGAAGGCCTCTATCGCCTCCAGCGCCGCACCGCTCACTCCGCAGTAGAGCTCAAACCCGACCTGCTTGAGGGCCTGCTGCATGGGGCCGCCCATGCCGCCGGCAAGGATGATCGTCACTCCCTGCTCTTTCAGGAAACCGGCGATACCGGAGTGGTTGTGCTGCATGCCCTGGACTTCGAAAAGGGAGGTCTGCTCCACCTTGCCGTCGGCCGTGTGGGCCACCAGGAACGCCTGAGTGCTGCCGAAATGGGCATTGACATTGCCATCTAAATACGGAACCGCGACGATCATGGTCTCTCCTCGTTCAGTGTTTGCCTTTGTCCCGACGCGGGGGTTCTCTCCCAGCGTGTGTAGACTCGAATCGACTCGGACCACCGTCACAGGTCCACCTTCGATACATAGTGCCTTTCCGTGCACCAGGGCCTCGGTGATGGTGCGGCGCGCCTGCTGCGCCATCCGACTTACGGTGGAACCCGACACTCCCAGCTTTGATCCAGCTTCCGCCTGAGTCGCCCCTTCGAGATGCAAGAGGCGGAGCGCTTCCAGCCCGTCGAAGGGGAGTGAAAGCTTCTCCAACTCGCGCGCCGGTACGCCTGCCGGTCCGAAGACCCGGGTCCCCGGACGACATTCAAGGCAGCGCCACTTTGCTGGTCTCGCCACAGCTTCAGCCAATCACGGGTTTTGCACAGATGTGCATTATAGCAGGAGCCAACGCATGGGACAGGCAAGCTGCAAGAACGGCATACGTTGGCGTCGGATGTTGCCGGCAGGCATTGGCGAACGAGGGGCGCCGCTTCCCGAGGTTAGGCGGCGAACCGCCCGCAGCCCGGCCCTACTCTATCCGAACCCCGCAGATTCTCTCGCCCCGCGTGCCCACCACGATCATGTTGCCGTAGGCAGCGGGGGAAGCCTCGATGTTGGTGCCCAGATCGAGTGTGCTGAGTACCTTACCGGTGGTGCCTTCGAGCAGAAACATGGTGCCCACCGAGTCACACTGCACGATGTAGCTCTTGCCCGTAGAGGTGTAGATGGCGATGGGTGAGCTCCAGCAGTAGTTGGTCATGTCGGTCTTCCAGATCTCTTCTCCGGTCGCCTTGTCAAGGGCCACCAGGATCCCGGAGTTGGCGCCCGGTGTGCGGGCGATGGGGTAGATCACCAGATTGGAGATATCGTTCTTGCCCAAGACTGGGGTGGCCTGCACGCCTCCAGAGACCCCGCTTATGGTGTAGCAGGGGTAGTCGGGCGTCTGCCACACGATCTCACCGGTGGCCGCGTCTATCTTCCAGATGGGGATGCCGCCCTTGCGGGGCGCACTCCCGGTGGCGGTGATGTGCAGCGAGGTGGAGATGTAGAGGTAGCAGGTGCCGTCCGCGGGATCTTCCTCGAACACCGGTGTGGAGTTGGTGTCGTCGAGCACGTCTTGGGCCCAGATCATCTTCATGGTGTTCAGATCGAAGCACATGAGCTTGCCACCGTTATCGCTGACATAGAGGTAGTTGCGCCAGATGACAGCGGAGTCTTCCATGCCCCACCAGCGGTGGTCGGGGGAGTTATCGCCTACCTCGCTGTAGTTGGGAGCGGTATAGCGCAGCTTGACCGGTTCGTCCGGGTTCACCGTCAGGGTACCGGCGACGGGATCGTACTTGGTATTGAGTTTGATGGTGTAGAGGATGCCGTTCTCGCCCGGCTCGATGAGCGTGTCGGCGCCCACGTCGAACAGGGCGCTTGAGTCATAGGCATGAAAGGAGCGGAAAGACAGAGGGTCGGGCTTCTTGCCGAAAGAGTAGAGCAGCTTCTGATCGATGAGGCTGTAGAGGCGGGCTCGCACCACCTCTCTGTTAAGCGAGTTCTCTCCGTGGCCCACAAAGAGCATGGGAGTGCCGTCGGGATAGAGGCTGCCGGTGCCTTTGAACGGGCCGCCGCCGCTTTCAAGGACGGGGCGGGTGGCGCTGCCGTCGGCCAGATCCAGGAAGTAGATGCGGCCATCCAAGCAGGGGTAGATGACCTCGATGAGGTCGGGGTCGGACTTCTTGGCGTCTTTCAAGTTCATGATCTGCTTGGTGGCCTCGGGCCATTTGACGATGAGTGGTTGCCCGGTCCAGCCCGAGCCGGTCCAGGAGCCTTCTCCGCTGGCTTTGGGGACACTTCCCGAGGGGACACTCCACTCCAGGGTCAGTTTGTCCAAGGTGACGTCAGCGGTGCCGTAGGTGGGGCTGTCGCGGTAGTTGTTGCCGCGGAAGGTGATGATTCCCTGAAGAGGGGTGTAGTCCTTGCCCGGTCCGAAGTCGATGGGGTCGGCCCGGGTGTAGGAAGCGACCTTCTGGCCGTCCACATAGGTGCCGGTGCTTAGGTTAAGAGCCGCGGGGGCGGTGTCGGCGGCGGCGGCCACCGTCATGTTCACGGTCGCCAGGGTGGTGGTAGTGGATTCGGTGGAGGTCGAACTGGACGAGGAGCTGGTGGTCGACTGCACGACCGAAGACTCGGTGGTCTGTCCGGAAGTCGGCGGTGTGGAGTCTCCGCCTGGCCAAAGGTATAGGCGCACCACGGTGATGCCCGCCACCAGTGCGACCAAACAGATGACCATCAGCGCGCGGCGCCAGGCTTTTGCCCGCCTGAGCCCGGAACTCATGTACTCCGACCGTCGACCTTGGTTCATCGATCCTGCCTAGGTTTCGGGGTATAGGGCCCGCATGTGTCGTTCGCCCGCCTTCGAGCGACCCTATGCCGTACCGGCGCAGTGTATCAAGGAACCCGCGACTGGCGAGGCAACGTCGGCGTTCTGTCACAAATGTGGCATATCCGGAGATATTTAGAGTAGGACTACCGCCTGCTCAGCGTGAGGGGTCGCTCGACCGCCCTTGTTGAAGCGGCGGTAGGTGGCCCTGTGAAGGCAATGCGGAATGAAGGGAGGCGGATGGACAACAGAGCAGAGCAAGAAGATCGCCAACGCGATCGAAGACGACAAGGAGTTCAAGGAAAGGAACGAAGGTAAGGAGTGATGGCCGGGAGACTATGCAAGGTCTTTGCGCTGAGTCTGGTACTTCTGTTTCTTCTGTCCGCGGTCGCTCTGGCCGACCCGATTCCTGGCGATACCTCTCTAGACCCGATCGAGAGCACTGATCCCGACGCGTACCTCCAGCTTACGCAGGGGCTGGATACATACGAGCAGTTGACGTTCGATCAGTGGTACGCCGCATTGCCCGACTACAACGGGCCGCTTTCATCAGACAAATTCGATGCATCCGTCCTTAGGGGGAAGGACTTCGCGAGAAACGGCCAGGCGATTGGACAAGCGGTAGCCGCGATGAAGAAGGCGCAACTGTCCGAAAGCGATGATCCCGCGCTTGCGCTGTGGAAGAAGGCTCACCTCACAAAGCCCATTCCCATCTACAACTTCGATGGCACCATCTATGGGTATCTCTATGGCGTTGTCCACGGGAAGAAGCTCATTGGTCACATGGTTGTGGGTACCAGCGCCAAGGCTCCTCCCATTCTCGAATACTCCACAGGTGCAGGCGAATACCAGAAGTTTGCCGGTGCGGAGAAAATCTACTTTGGAAGGGCCAATGGTTTTCTCCTCTTGCGCGGCGGCGTTCTTCAGAACGCTGACGAAAAGGATATCGTATACAGGCAGTCGGACCTTAGCGCCTTGCTGTCGGCGAACGAACCGGCCGTCGACACACAGGCTGCGCTAGATGCGGCTTGGCTCGACTTCGAGGAGGCGGCGGATGCGGCACTTCAAGCCGCGCTTGCACGTCCCGTGGGTCACTATGTTCCGCTCGACACGTCCGACTATACGTACATGTGGCAGAACAGCTGCCACGCTGTCGCACGTTCGATGTATGTCGATGCCATTGCCAGGCGGGTCGAGCCCGGGTTTTTTGGCTACGGGCGACCCCATTCGGTCAAGAATGCTCTCTGGTTCTGGAACCACTGTCCGCAGGGAGCGCCTACCTGGGAAATAATCAACGACCTGCAGCTCTTCCTGACTACCTATAGATCGACAACAGCAATCGCTTTCAATGTGCAATTCAGGGACTCGGGGGATGGCTCGGGGACCACGGCGGCACAGGTGTTCGCGGCACTGCAATCTCGAATCAATGCGGGCTGGCCCGCTCTCGTCGGCTATGGAATACCCGGCGGCGGTCATGTGATGATGGGGGTGGGGTATACGGACGACAACTTCTACATCTGCCGCGATACGTACACAGAAGATGGGAGCCCCTTCTCCAGCTACTTCGCCTTCGCAGGTGATCGTACCTGGTACTGCATATGGGCAACGTGGAATGCATCGACCTGGGGCACGCAGACGCTACGCAAGACTAGTTCGGGCACTGACGTCAGGCGTCTTCAGCGCTTCCTGAATGAGTTGTTCTACACTTGCGCTGTTGACGGCAACTTCGGCACGGGAACCGAGAACGCGGTGAAAGCCTTCCAAAGCGACAACGGGCTGAGCGCGGACGGAGTCGTTGGTCCCGCCACATACGCCAAGATGAAGGTTGCCCACATCATGCGCTACGACGACTACACAGCGAGCTGGAGGGACCTGAGTACTGGCAAGAAGGGAGACGACGTCGCGCAAGTGCAGATGAGGCTCATTCGGCGGCAGTATCTGCCCGGTCTCGCCAACTCCGACTGGTCTGCCGCCGACGGCATATTCGGATCTCAAACACGGGCGGCCGTCATTGCCTTCCAGGCTGATCACGGTCTTCCGCAGACGGGGACAGTGTCGACTCTCACGTTCCAAGCGTTGACAAACTGATGCTGACCCGAAGTGAGGTGCAGTCATGAGACACGTAATCACCCTGCTCCTCTTGGCCACGGGGCTAGTCGTTGTCTCCATCACCACTGCCGGCTGCGGCAGGGCGGCAACCAATACGACGGGTAGCGTTGAGAGCTCGTCGACTACGCAGGCGCCAACGACCTCGGCCTCTGTCTCCAGCACCACCGAGCTCCCATCCACCAGCGCGGCGCCGACCAGCACGCCCACGACTATTGTCGGAGGGTTGCCATTCCCAATGTTGGTGAGCCGGTATAGCAGCCTGCTCGAAGTAGTGGATGCGCCGGGCATCCTCCCATACTCTTCGATCCCGCCCGAAGAAGGCGCCGCTCTCTTCAAGACCCAAGTCCCTGCCTACGAGCCGGACGTGCAGGGGTACCGACTCGCGAACGGAGACGCAGTAGTCATTTTCGGGGCGCCCCTTGCGCCGCCATCAATGGCACAACTCACCGAGGCATTTGCCAACACATACGGCGGCGAGGGCCGGGAAGTGTTTGCACACTTCTATACCAGCTCGGGCTATCTTGTCGCCTCGAAGGACTACGCGAACAAGCTCGGCATAATGGCTTTGGTTGCCAGCGCGACTTCAACCCTTGAGCAGGCTATGGCTGCTGTCAAGGAGCCCGGCTTCGGAGACATTCACTACAAATAGCGGGCCCGTGCAGCCCGGTCCGCCCGAAAGAAGCAGGCGGGCCGGGCTTTGCGAGTCAATGGCGACACAAGGCGGAGGGGATGGGATTCGAACCCATGAGACCTTGCGGCCTGCCGGTTTTCAAGACCGGTGCGATCGACCAGACTCCGCCACCCCTCCGCGCCTGGATGCGGCCTACCCGGCCGATTCCGTGGGCGGGCGCGAATAGCGGGAGTATAGCTCCTAGTAGATGAGCTCGCCTTCGCCGATGCCCGGCCTCGGTCTAGTACAGGCCGTGGAAGTCGAGGTCATAGATATCGACGGCGGTGCGCCACACGAAGATCCAAAGAACGATGGAGAGGACATAGCAGGCCACGCCGATGCCAAACGTGATCCAACACCACATCTTGGCCTTGCGCGAAGACTCTTGGGCGCCGGCCATATCGCCGATGGCCAACCTGTTGCCTACGCGGCTGGCGTTGACCACGGCGGCGATGCCGGTGGGCCAGAAGCAGAGGATCAGAACGGCGATAGCCCAGCCCATGTGGCTGGAAATGTTGGGCATGGCTCCGTATCCGGGCGCGCCAGGATACCGCGGAGCTTGATAGGGCTGCTGGTATTGCTGTTGGTAGGACTGTTGGTAGGCGGGCGCCTGCGTCGCGGGGGTCTGCTGTTGGCTGGGTCCGCCTATACCTGAGCCGCAGGAACTGCAAAATCTAGCCGCGTCATCGTTTGCGACCCCGCATCGCGGACAGTACATGCCAGCCTCCCTTGACCGTTCTCTCTCAATGCCCTGAAGTTGTGCGTTCCATGGTAGACGCTCGTGCCTCGAAAGCGCAATCGCGCATTTGGCGCCGTCGGCCGGAGGAAAGAGCCGGACCGCGGCGAAAGTCCACCCACGGAGATTCTGCAGCGTGATGCGCGTGTCTCGACCAGCGGAGGCCGTAACATGAAGGCAGTATATGTCGGATCGGTCCATGGCTATCGGCCTCCCGTCTACAGGCCGGGAAGCGGCTGGACAGCCAGCGGCGCCGACCGGCGGATCGGGCGTGGGCCATCGGTCTTCGCGCACCGGCGGTTCACCGGATTGGGCTCGTTTGCCCTGTCGGACCGGAGACACTCCGGTTTCAAGACCAAGGTCGCCGTCGTCGCGGTGCTCGTCACCATCCTCGCCTTGACGATGATTCTATTCTGGGGAGACCTCCACCTATAGCCTGCGACTCTCCGACCCTTCCCTCTAGATCGGATCCACTGTGAACGACCGCATCGCGCATGCCATCGCCAGCGACTCCATGATCCGCCTGTTCGACATGGAGGTCGAGGAAGCTTCCGACCAACTTACTCGGGTCTCTGCGGTGGTGGGGGAGCAGTGTCTACAGCTGCACGATCTCGCCCACGGCGGCTTTATGTTTGCGCTCATGGACGTCGCTTTCGCTCTGACGGTCAATGCCAACCTGGACGCGGTGGCGGTGCAGTGGAGCATCAGCCAATTTCGTTCGGCCAAGCTTGGCGATAAGGTCACCGCGGAATGCCGGCTGCTTCATGGGGGGCGGCGGCTGATGGTGGTGGATCTTCAAGTCATGGGCGCCCAAGGGAAGATCCTAGCCAAGGGCCAAGCGACCGCGATTCCGTTGGGCGAAGCGCCACCCGTAGCAGCGGGCTGACGCAGGAGCCGAGTTCTTCGCCGGCCTTCTAGTCGACGGGCGTGTCGGGTGCGGCGGGAGGCTCGTTCTCGGCGCTCGGTGCGGGCGCCAGTACACCCGGGGACTGCCGTACCAACCGCACCTTCTCGGCGGCCAGCCGGGGGGAAAGACCAACCTCGTAGATCTCGGGATTGCGCAACCGGCGGAGCTCTTCGGGCAGTGCCGCCACTTGGGCGCACGCCCGGGTGCGGATCTCTTCCAACGCGGGGGACGGGCCTACCCGCTCACCGGCACGCATCACAGGCTGCAAAAGGGACTCACAGCAGGTCGCGTCCCACACTGCCCGCAGAAACGACAGGTCTTGGCGCTCGGCGAAAGGCACCGGCTTGGCGGGCTGCCCGGAATCGATGACGTCGGCGGGTTCGTCCGCCAACCGGATAAGATCGGCCAGAGGTCTGCCGTCGCCGTCGTAGTAGCGCACTAGGCGTTTGCGCCCCGGGTCGGTCATCTTGGCCGGGTTGGCCGAGACCTTGATGCGTGGCTCCCACTCGCCGTCGCTCTGGCGGATGGCCACCAGCTTGTACACTCCGCCCAAGGCCGGGTGGTCGGACGAGGTCACGAGGTGGGTCCCCACGCCCCAGGTGTTGATGGGAGCGCCCTGCCGCTTGAGGTCGGCGATGAGGTCTTCGTCGAGCTCGTTGGAGGCAACGATGCGGGGGTCGTCGAAGCCGGCCTCCTTGAACATCCGGCGGGCCGCCTTGCTTAGACGGGCGAGGTCGCCCGAATCAAGGCGCACGCCGGGCCGCACCTGCCGCCCGGCCGCACGTAGCTCCTTGAACACCTGCACGGCGTTTGGCAGCCCCGAACTCAAGGTGTCATAAGTGTCGACCAGCAGTACCGGGTCCTCGGCACACTGGGCGTAGGCCCGGAATGCCTCCAGCTCCGAATCGAAGCTCATCACCCACGAATGGGCGTGCGTACCCTGCACCGGTATGCCGAAGATCTTGCCGGCCAAAACGTTGGATGTAGTGTCGGCGCCCCCGATGTAGGCCGCTCGCGAGCCGCTGAGAGCACCGTCCGGGCCTTGAGCCCGGCGCAACCCGAACTCCACCAGCTTGTCGTTGCCGCAGGCCAGTCGGATGCGCGCGGCCTTGGTGGCGATGAGAGTGGGGTAGTTGAGGCTGTTGAGAAGGGCGGTCTCCAGAAGCTGCGCCTCTATCAGAGGCCCTTCAACTTGGAGTATGGGCTCATGGGGGAAGACCACTGTGCCTTCCGGCACAGCGTCAATGGAGCAGCGGGGCCGGAAATCCCGCAGGTAATCGAGGAAGCCGTCATCGAACGCACCCAGTCCCGCGAGGTAGTCCAGGTCTGAGGTGGTGAAACGCAGACCATCGAGCAGGTCCAAAAACTGCTCGAGTCCGGCGGTGATGGCGAAGCCGTTGTGCGGAGGAAGCTCGCGGAACGTGTAGTCAAAACAGGCGGTGAGGTCCTTGCGGCCCGTTCTCCAGTAGCCGCCCATCATCGTTAGCTGGTAGTAGTCGGTGAGTAGAGCGAGGTTCTCGCGCTCCGCCCAGCGCTGAGAGACGTCGGGGGGCGTGCCGGCGGACCGGTCTCCAGCACCACCGCGGGCGGTCATCGGCCCAGCGTCTCCATGCCGGCCGGCATCAGTGGGCGCAGGACGGCTGGGACTTCCACCAGCCCGCCCTCGGTCTGGTAATTCTCCATGATGGCGATCATTGTCCGGCCAAGGGCGACCACGGTGCCGTTGAGAGTATGCAGGAGATAGGCGCCGCCCTTCTCTCCCTTGGCCCGCACCTTCAGGCGGCGGGCCTGGTAATCGGTGCAGTTGGAGCAGGAGGTCACCTCCCGGTAACGTGCCTGGGTGGGCAACCACGCCTCCAGGTCGTACTTCTTGGCGGCTGGGGCGCCCAAATCGCCGGCGGCGATATTGACCGCCTGGTAGGGTAGACCCAGCTCCTGGAGGACCTCCTCCTCGATGGAGCGCATGAAGTCGTGCTCCGCGGCCGACTTGTCGGGAGCGCAGAAGCTGAACATCTCCACCTTGTCGAACTGGTGCACGCGGAAGATGCCTCGAGTATCTTTGCCGGCCGCCCCAGCCTCCCGCCGGAAGCAGCTGGAATAGCCCACATAGCGCAGGGGCAGGTCGGCCTCGTCGACTATCTCATCCATGTGCAGCGCGGCCAGAGGCACCTCGGAGGTGCCCACCAGGTTGAGTCCGTCGGCCTCCACGCGGTACACCTGTTGCATGTCTGTGGGGAAGAATCCCGTGCCGTACATGGCTTCGTCGCGAACGAGCACGGGCACCACCGCGGGCCTGAAGCCCTTGGAAGCAAGCTTCTCCAGCGCGAACCGCACCAACGCGAACTGCAGGAACACCAAGTCGCCCATTAGGTAGGCGAAGCGGCTGCCTGAGGTACGGGCGCCCCGGTCCATGTCGATGAGCCCGTGGGGGGTCGCCAGGTCTAAATGGTCAACCGGGGTGAAGGCGAAAGTGCGCGGCGTGCCCCACTGGTGAAGCACAACGGAGTCCTCTTCGCCGCCACTGGGCGTCGTTGGATCGGGCAGGTTGGGGACTCGGAGAAGACCCTCCTCCAAAGCCGTCTCCACGTCCTTGAGCGCGGCCTCCAGGTCTTTGATCTCGTCCCCCACCGTGCGCATGGCCTCTATCCTGGGTGTGGCGTCCTGCTTGTCGCGCTTGAGAAGGGCGATCTCCTCGCTCACGGTGTTCCGAAGGCTGCGCCGCTCCTCCACCTGCACCAGGAGTTCGCGGCGTGAGAGGTCCAATTCGAGCAACCGCTCCAGCGCGGCCTCGGCACCGGCACCCCGGCGGCGTAAGGCCTCCCTCGCCGATTCGGGATCGCTGCGGATGAGTTTGATATCGAGCATGCGACCCTCCTCGGGTACGTACCGGTGGTTTCTTCTAGCGGGCCGTGGCTTGATCCAGAGGCCGGCCCACAGGATAGCTGCCCAACACAGTCAAGCGCGGCAACTTGCAGCAGAGGCAGCGCAGGGCGTCGGCGATGGAGAGGTCGTCCACCTTGCCCTCCATATCGACGATGAAGATGTAGTCGCCCAGCCTCCGCTTGGAGGGGCGCGACTCGATCTTGGTGAGGTTGATATGCCGGAAAGCGAACTCCTGCAGAATCAAGAGAAGGGCCCCTGGCTGGTCCTTGACGATCTCGCATACCACCGACGTCTTGTATGGTTCGAACCAGTCCTGGCGCTCGCGCTGCCGGGCCAGGAACACGAAGCGCGTCTCGTTGTCCGCGTGGTCTTCGATGTCGGCCGCGAGCACGGCGCATCCATACGTGGTGCCCGCCAGCCGGTTGCCGATAGCGACCCAGGGCTCGTCGGTCGAAGACAACCTGTTCCACCGCGTTCGCCGTCGAGTTGGCAGCCACGATCTCCCGGCCGGGAAGGTTCTGCCTTAGCCAGATGCGGCACTGCCCGTTGGCATGGGGATGCGAGATCACCTTGGTGATCTGGTCCAGGGTCACTCCGGGGCGCGCCAGAAGGCAGTGGCGGATGGGATGCCGTACCTCTCGCACCATCTGTAGGTTGTCGATCTCGTGCGCCAGAACGTCGATAGTGGCCGAGACCGAGCCTTCGATGGAGTTCTCGATAGGCACGATGGCGCAGTCGACCTTTCCCGTCGATACCGCTTCTATGGTCTCCTGCATGGAACCAAAAGGCAGGAACAGCCGGCTGCGACCGCTCGGTGACTTCTCGTCGAGGGTCGCCCTCAGCGCCTCTTCCGTGAACGTCCCGGCGGGACCGAGAAAGCCCACGGTGGTCGCCGCCACCGGCAACGGCTCGGCGAGTGATGACACCGCCCAGGGGATGACGCCGGGCCTCGCCGCGTCACAGGCCACGCGGATCTCCCTCGTCGTCGAAGGCTGAGGACCATTCATCGTCGTAGCCGGGAGCACGACGGGGCTCGTCCCCAATGTCGTTCTCGGGCTCGTCCGAGTGACTGAGTGTCTGTTTGCGCTGCTGGACGAAGTGCTCCGCCAGACTTACGCCCAGTGGTGTTGGCGTCTCCGGCGCGTCCCAGCCTTTGGCCGAGGCAGGTACCGCCCCCTCCACCAAGGGCATGCCCTTCCTCTTACGCCTGCGGTTCTCTCGCTCCAACTCCCGGTCGCTCATGGGGCGCAGGCCGGGCAGTCCGGTCGCCATCGGCGCGCCATCGTCAACGGGGCCGGCGTCGGCCCGGACGAACTCCTCCTCGTCGGACCCCTCGACCCTTGGGCGGATGGTGAACGGCGCGCTCCCCCGGGCCTGGTTGACCGCGTCAGCCTCTTCGGGAGCTAGGGCGATGTCTCCTTGCCCGTCCTTGATCAACTTCACGTACATGCGGGCGAAGTCACGACTCACCACGGTAGTGATGACCACACCGTCACTGGCCGCATTCAAGAACGCGACGGCGGTGCTCTGCCTCCCGCCCAGGTCGTGGTAGGCGTCGAAGCGGACGATGCCCACTCGAGACAGGGAGCCGTCTATGCGCACGTCATGATCGCGGGCTGCCAGAGTCAGATCCTCCAGGGCAAGGCGCATGTTGGTGAGCTTGTCGTCGACGGCCGAGACGTGCTCCACGATGTCTACTGAGCCCCGGGAGCCCATGATGACGTACTGATTTCGGCGATATCGTTGTAGTGACCTAAAGACGAGCACCAACCCTGTCGTCGTGAACGCCGCCACGACGAGGGCCAGTATCGCGATTATCTCGGCTGGCTGCACTTGCGCTTCCTCCGGCCCCTAAAGCTTAAAGATGACATTGGCTTCTATCCAATTGTTGTTGCTGTTCTTCTCTTGTTGCACCGGCCCCACCTGCACGCGCAGGAGGGCTACTTCGCCGTATTCGGCCGGGGTGAGGCCCTCGATCGTGACCTCGATCTCGGTGCCGGCCTTGATCGACGGGATCTTCATGCTGGCTTCCACGGGTTCGGCCGATTCCGACGAGCGCAGGGAGATGACTACCGGCACGAAGGTTTCGTCCATGTTCCCTTGGTTCTCCACGGTCACCACGAAGGTCAGTTCGTTGCTCATAGTAAGGTTGAACGTGCCGCCGGAGGTGATCTCCTTGTCGTCGGGCGTGGCTACTACCTTCTTCAGAGCCACACCGTGTACGGCCTGCAGGACGCCGGTGCTCTTCAGCCGGGCCAAGATGGCAAGGGCCTCGGTCTTCGAGGCGAGATTCGGGTCGGACAAGAACTGGCTGGTTGGCACAAGGACCCCGCTGATCTCCTGCTCGCCCAGGATCGTGGTGGTCTTTCGCACGAAGACCTCCGCGTACAGAAAGTCGGAGGAAGTGAGGAAGTAGAGCGCGTTCTGGATCTGCCGGGCTGGGACCTCCGTGTCCTGGACCTCGAGGGCACCCATGATGGCCGGTTTTAGCTCGCTCACGCCCCGTTGCCGGAAGTTCATGACCACCAGGAACATCTGCTGGACATTGAGCAGATCTTCGGGGGTCTCGAGCTTCTGAGCCTCCACCTCCAGCTGTTCGCAAGTGCCTATGAAAGAGTCAAGCCTGCTCTGGACCTGAGCGCGATTGGTGTCGCCTGGGTCGGTCAGCAACTGGTTCAGGTCGGCGCCCACCTCGTCCGAGCGCTCGAGGATGTCGGCCACCGCCAGCATGTAGCGGTTGTAGTCGGACGCATCGCCGCCGGATGAACAACCCCGGGAGGCCACCACGATGATCACAATCAGCAGGATGAGGGCAGCCACAAATAACACCAGTCGGATCATTGGCTTGGGCAGTCTCCTGCTCGGCCGCCGCTTCCGCTCTCCGGTGTCTAACACAAATCGAGTGTTGTCTCTGTCCAGATTCGTCATACGTAACGGCGCTGCCCGAAAGAAAATTGATGGTGGGCGAGGGGGGACTTGAACCCCCATGAGCGTAAGCTCACTAGACCCTGAACCTAGCGCGTCTGCCAATTCCGCCACTCGCCCGAAGCGACCCGGATTATAACATGGAGCCGCTGAAGCCAGACGCTGTTTGACGCGAGGCGTGGTGGGAATAAGGAGCCATGCGTTGTCGGCGCGGACGGCTTTTGGTCTAAGTGCGAGCAACGCAACGGAGACGCAGCCAAAGGAGCGCCGCATGTACTGCCCCGACTGCCGAGTACCGCTGTATGCCACGGAATACATGGGTGTGCGTGTCGATGAATGCCCCCAATGTCTGGGCCGCTGGTTCGATCGCGACGAGTTGCGTCGGGCCAAGGATCACGCCGACCCCGACCTGCGCTGGCTCGATTTCGACGTGTTCGCGCGTGAACCGAGTGATTCGCCCGACGGCGCCAAAGGACGAGATTGCCCGCGCGACCTGGTGAAGATGGGTGTGGTCGTCTATGAGAAATCCGGGGTCTGCATCGACAAGTGCGGGCAGTGTCTGGGTGTCTGGCTGGATCACGGGGAATTCGAGAAGATCGTGAAGCACCTGGAGCAAGAGGTCGATTCGGAGACCGCCAAGCAGTACCGCGAGGAGGCCAAGAAGCAGCTCGCACAGGTGTTCAAAGGACCCGAAGGGCCGCTTTCCGAACTGCGCGACTTGTTCGCCGTTCTGCATCTGCTCAAGACGCGCGTCGGGGTGGAGCAGTCCAGCCTAGCCAATGCTCTCAACACCGTCTGGGTGATCAACCCCTTCAAGTAGACTGTCGCTTGGCCGGACCCCTGGGTGGGGGCGCGACTGGGGATCTCGCTTCACCGCATACGGGATTGTGCGCATCGGGAGCGAACTAATACCAAGTTCCCCAACGATATACTGGAGCCATGTCCGAGACACCCCTTCTGTACGACCGCTACCAGATCGTCCACAAGCTCGGTGTTGGGGCGTTCGCCACCGTCTACCTGGCCGACGACCTGCAGATGGGCCGGCCGGTGGCCATCAAAGTGGTGGAGCAGGCGGCGGATGTCGACGATAGGGTGCTTCGCGAGGCTCACGCCGCCTCTAAGCTGAACCATCATCACATCCTCACGGTCTACGAGATGATCCGTGAGCCGGACAGGACTCTTCTCATCACCGAGTACATCCAGGGCAAGACCCTTCGCCAGCTCTACCGTCAGCAAACGCTCAGCGATCTCGACATCGCCGAGATGGGAGTGCAGCTGAGTCGCGGCTTGGAGCATGCCCACAAGCGCGGGGTCGTTCATCGGGACATCAAGCCCGAGAACATCATGCTTGTCGATGGCGAGTCCGTCGACGTCCGGCTGATGGACTTCGGTGTCGCGCAACTCGAGGACCGCACCTCCATTACCGTCGCCGGGGACCTGGTGGGTACGCTTGCCTACATGTCGCCCGAGCAGAGCGTGGGGGGGAACGTAGACTCGCGTACCGACGTCTACTCGCTCGCTCTCACGCTGTACGAAGGTTTCACCAGGAGGAACCCATTAAGGGGCAAGAAGCTTCAGGAGCTGCTGCTCGATGTCTCCCGGCCGGAGATCCCTCCCCTCTCGGTCAATCGTCCAGATCTTCCCGCCGCTCTCTCCGACGCGCTTCGCAGAGCTATGGCCCAAGACCGGTACGCGCGGCCCGACGCTGCCGACTTTGGCCGTCTTCTGGCCCAGGCGGCAAAGGAGATACCAGAGGAGGTGCCAGACGAACGTCTGGTCACCCGCGTAAGGCAGCGACTAGCCCCCGGTCCTCTGGATCGCGAGCGGATGGTCTATCTGGGGCAGCACTTTGCGTCGGCGGCCTTCGCGCTCAGCTGCTTGGCATACGTACTGCCGAGGGTGCCGTTCTACCCGAAGACCGCGATCATCCCTCTTGTGGCCCTGAGCGCGTTCCTGGCGTTGATATGGCCTTTCGGGGGCGGTGTGCTCACTATTGCCCTCCTGTCTCCCCCGATCTTCGCCTATGGTGCCGGCTGGGGAGTGGTCTATATTGTGCCCGCCGCTGTGACCATGGGCCTGTTGCGTTGGAGACGGCGCGAGTGGGCGGCGCTGTTGCCGGGTGCCGTACCCGTGGCGGTGGCCTGGGGGCTGGGTCTTGTTCTGCTGCCGCTGGCCGGCGGGCTGCTCAGGCGCTGGGGAGCGTTGGCCGGCTTTCTGAGCGGGCTCGTGTTGGTAGTCACGGGGGGATTGGTTGGGTGGGCCTATCTGCCTTTCGCGTTCAATCCCGGTCCAGGCGCCGTTCTGACCGTCGCCAAGCACGCCGCCTCTCCTTGGACGGTGCTCTTGGAGATTGCCCGGTTCCTGGATTCCCGGCCGGAAATGGCCCTCCAGGTCCTGCTGTTCACGGTCTTGGGGCTACCTCTGTACGCGTGGACGGGTCGGTCCCGCGCAGGGCGTATGTGGGGGGCGTGTGTCTATCTTATAGTCCTGCTTCTTGGCCTTCGCGCTCCTGCCGATCCTGGCCCTGGACGTTCCCGTGAGTTTGGGACCGTTTCTGGTGACGTTCGGACCGTGCGCTATAATCGCGTTTCTGCTCACTTTCTTAGGTTCATCCGAGCGCGAAAGACCTGTGTAGGAGGAAGCGCTGATGTGGTCGTGGCGACAGAGTGAGCCCCGCGGGAAGAACGCTTCGAAGCTGTACGTACAGCCGTCCGAAGTGGCGGGAAAGCTCGTCAAAGAAATGGAAGACGACAAGGTGGCGCGGGGTCCGCACGTGTCGGTGCGCAATCGCTACACCGTGTACCTCTGCCGGGAGGACTATGAGCGTTGGCGCCGGCAAGAGGACCAGCTGGTGGCCAAGCTGGAGATGCATCTCAGCCGGCACATGCGACAGCAAGCGATATGAAGCTCCTGGTGCCATCTGCGTCAGGTTGGCGCCCGATCCCGATCTCAAGCTGGGGCACTATGGTATCTACGCTGAACGGGAGATGCCGTCTGGCGTTGTGCGAAAGGGAAGAGTGGCCTCCTCTCAGTCTTCGGCTGGAGTGGTCGGTCGTGCCGCGGCCGGAGCCGCGGGCGCCGCGGGGATAGGAGCCGGTCTGGCCGGCCGGGTATCCGGTGGTACCGGAGTGGCGAGCGTCGGTCCCGCCGGAATGGCAGCGGCTCGTGCCGCGGCTTCGCGGGCGGCAGCGGCTCGTGAGGCTGAAGGCCTCTCGGTCTCCGGCATCGTTCAGGCCAAGGCCGACGTCCACGCGGAGGTTGATGAGGCTTCCCCCTAGCCGTGTGTCGGTCCGTCCGGAGCGCCCTGCTGCGGCTCAGCTCCGGCCGGAGCCGGTCCGGCCCGCGATTCCTCCTCGCGCCGAGCGGACCGCGGGAGTGACTCAGGTCATCTCAGCGGGTGACGTCGCGCAACTCGGTCTTGCCAAGCAGACCATCGTGTTGCGGGCTAACAACCAGGAGTATGAGTTCAACAAGGGCCGGGTGATCGTGGGTCGCTCGCGGGATGTCGATTTCCGGGTCGACAACGCCGACGTTTCGCGCCGGCATGCGGCTTTCTTTTGGTCAGAAGGTAGCATCATGGTCAAGGATCTCGGTTCCACGAACGGGACGATGGTCAACGGTTACCCTGTGGAATCCAGCATCGTCCGTCCTGGTGACGTCGTGTTGGTAGGGGACTGCTTCATCACTGTGGAATACAGGTAGAGCCCGCGAACTGGATGAGTAGCCCATGCTGGAAATAGTCTTACTGGCCGGGAAATTCATATTCCTCGGTCGTTCTCTATCTTTTCATCTACAAGGTAGTCCGCTCGACTACCCGCGAGCTGCGGGCGGCCGCACCGGTGGCGGCGGCGCCGCATTGGCATGCTTCTGACGGAGCGCATGTCGGCGGCGGAGTGGCGATGCCGTTGGTCTCGACCGCTTCTGCGCCGAGACCCGGGACATGGACCCTCCGCGTGCTCAAGAGCCCGACCATACCGGTGGGAGCAGCCTATGCGCTCCAGCCGGGCGCTCACGCCATGGCCGGCCGCTCTCCGAGGACATGGACATCTTTCTCGATGACACTTTTGTATCGGCCAAGCATGTCTTGTTCGAAGTCACGGCCGCCGGGCTGCAGATGGAAGACCTCCGCAGCACCAATGGGACGCAGGTGAACGGTTCGGACACCGAGGGCGCCGTGCTGCTGAGGCCGGGAGATCGGGTGGAAGTAGGCGACACGGTGTTCCAGGTGGAGGCGGAGTGATGCGCCTAAGGGCCGGTGTCGCCAGCGACTGCGGTCTTGTCAGGCCGGCCAACGAGGACTCCTTTCTGCTCAGGACGGGGCTCTACGCGGTCTGTGACGGGATGGGGGGAGCCCGGGCGGGAGAGGTGGCTTCGCAGATGGCCTGTCTGGGATTGGTCGCGTTAGACCCGGCGTCGGCGGGGGAGCCGGATCTTCGCCGGGCGATCGCCAGTACCAACAAGGCCATCACCGGCCGTAGCGCGTCCGAGGAGCATCTGCTGGGCATGGGCACCACGATCACGGTTGCCCTTGTCAAGGCGGAGAGTCTCATCGTGGCCCACGTGGGCGACTCGCGGGCGTACGTGCTGCACGCAGGCGAGCTGGCCCAGGTCACCGACGACCATTCGTGGGTGGGAGAGATGGTGCGCAGGGGCGAGATCACCCTGGCTCAGGCAGCTGTCCACCCGCATCGCAGCGTCATCACCCGCGCTCTGGGGACCGACGGAGACGTCATCCCCGGACACGACGGAGGTTCCGCTGACTCCGGGCGACAGGGTGCTTCTCTGCAGTGACGGTCTCACCGGCATGGTCACCGACCAAGTCATAGCGGAGTTGCTGCAGCAAGGCGAATGATCCGCAGGAGACTGCCGATGCGCTTGTCATGGCCGCTCTCGCCGGCGGGGGGGAAGACAACGTGACCGCGATCGTCGTCCATGTCGAGGCCGACCAGGATTCGGTGGCAGGCGAGGACGGCGGACGCGCGGTCGATGACCGTATCCTTTTCGGGCCGAGCGACAGGAGCGCCTCGGTCGCTGGGCCCTCACACCGCTCTAGGCGCGCCGCGGCTGCGGTGCGCGAGCGCTTGGGCCGGCGCGTGACCCCGCTGGCCCGGCCGGTGGCGGCGCCGCCCGCTTCGGCCGAGCCGGTCTCAGCCGCGCCGGTCTCTGCAGAGCCGGTCTCCACGGAGACCTGCCATCGCCGTGACGGCCTCGATCGAGGAGGTAGCCTTGTTTGAAGCCTCGGCCGCTGAGGCTTCGTGCTCTCGAGGCCCCGGTCGTCGGGGTGCCCGCCGAGCCTTCCACTGAGCAGGTCACGGTGACTTCCTCCCCCGAGGCGGAACCGAAGCCGGCCGGCGGAAGAGCGCACACTCGGAAGCGGCGCCGCTGGATCTACTGGACCGTCGTCGTGTTCCTTGTGGTGGTGATAGCCGTGGGCGCTCTCGCCTGGTTCAACTCCACCGTCTACTACGTGGGCGACTACAACGGCAAAGTGGCCCTCTTCAACGGGCTGCCGTTCAGCGTGCTCGGCGTCGATCTGTCGTCGGTGTATCAACTGAGCACCGTGCAATACGAGTCGCTGACCCCCTATCAACGGGAGCAGGTGGACTCACACGACCTGCTCAGCAAGGAGGAAGGGCAGCAGTTCCTCCGGACGCTGCCCCTCACAGGCAGCAGTGGGCAGTGAGCCTGCGCAACCGCGAGCTCGTCTTTCTGATACCAGCCCTAGTCCTCACCACAGTGGGGTTTGCGCTGGTCTATACCGAGAAGTCCTCCACGCTCAGCTGGTCGTCGCTCTCCTACGGGGCGCTCTTCCTGGCCCTGTTCGTCATCGCTCACCTGGGTGGCCGGATACTTGCCGCCAAGGCCGATCCGTATCTCCTGCCGGTAACGGCGTTGCTCTCCACGCTGGGAATCGTGCTCATCTACCGCATCAACGTGGACCTGGCGCTCAAACAGGCCATGTGGCTGGCCGCGGGCCTAGTGGCGTTCCTGCTTGTGCTGGCCTTCGTGCGCGACCTCAAGCGGCTCTACCGGTACCGTCTTATTGTGGGGATCCTCGGTCTCTCGCTCTTGCTCTTCACGGCGGCGTTCGGGCGAGAGATCAACGGAGCCCGACTCTGGGTATCTTTGGGGCCCATCAGCTTCCAGCCCGCGGAGTTCGGCAAGATCTTGCTCATGATCTTCTTCGCCGCCTACCTGGTTGACATCCGGGAGATGCTGACCGTCAGTACGCACCGGGTCCTGGGCGTGCCGCTGCCGCCCTTCCGCTACCTGGCTCCTCTGCTCACCATCTGGGTCGTGTCCATGGCTCTCATGGTCTTCATGAAAGACCTGGGTACGAGCCTTCTCTTCTTCGGTGCTCTGCTGGCTCTTCTGTACGCGGCCACGGGGCGCATCTTCTACGTGTTGGTCGGATTGGTCCTGTTCTTCATAGGGGCCACCGTGCTCTACTTCATCTTTCCGCACGTGCAGACCAGGGTGGACATCTGGCTAGATCCCTGGCAGGACCCTCGTGGCAAGGGATATCAGATCGTTCAGTCGCTTTTCGCCCTGGGCGGGGGTGGGCTTTTCGGAAGCGGACTGGGCCAAGGCTACCTCATCGCCTCCTCCGGGGAGACGATAATCCCCCACCTGGAGACCGATTTCATCTTCTCTGCCATCGGGGAGGAACTGGGTCTTGTCGGGGCGGCGGGCATTATCCTTCTCTATCTCGTGTTCACATACAGAGGCTTCCGCGTGGCCGTGACGGCCAAGGACGACTTCAGCCGCCTGCTGGCCACGGGTCTCACCAGCATCTTCGCCCTGCAGGCCTTCCTCATCATCGGGGGAGTGATCAAGCTGATCCCGCTAACGGGGATCACCCTGCCGTTCGTGAGTTACGGGGGAAGCTCGATCGTGGCCAACTTCGTCCTTCTGGCTCTGCTACTGCGTATGAGTGACAGGGCGGGCTAGATGGACAAGCCTCTTCGTCGTCTCTTCTTGGTCTTCTGCCTGCTCTTCGTGGCCCTGCTGGTGCAGCTCACCTACGTGCAGGTGGTGGCACGCACCCAAGCTCAAGGTCAATCCTGCAAACACCCGAGCCCTACAAGAGGAGATGATGGTCGACCGGGGAGTCATCCTCTCCGCCGACGACGTCCCGCTGGCCGTGAACAGGCAGGAGGGCCGGTATTTCTACCGCGAGTACCCGTTGGGCGGTCTCACCTCTCCGTGGTTGGGCTACAACAGTCTGCAGTACGGCCGGGCCGGAGTCGAACGGGTCTACAACGAGGAGCTGTCTGGGGCAGTCGGGCATCTCTGGGGGTGGTGACCTACTGGGACAAGATTCTGGACAAGGCTCACCGAGGCGCCGCGCTCAGATTGACCGTCAATGTGGCGGTGCAACAGGCGGCTGCAGAAGCCTTGGGCAACCGCAAAGGAGCGGTGGTGGCCCTCGACCCGCGGACCGGGGCGGTGCTGGCCATGGTGTCATACCCGCGTTACGACCCCAACGAGATCGACGATATATGGGCCGAGCTCAACTCCGATGAGGACAAGCCTCTGCTCAACCGGGCCACCCAGGGGCTCTATCCGCCCGGGTCGGTCTTTAAGACCATCGTGGCGGCGGCGGCGCTTGAGACCGGCGCTGTCACCCCAGATACTGAGTTCGACGACACAGGTGTCTTCCTGGCGGGCGGATACGAGGTGCAGAACTACAACGAGAAGGTCTACGGGGCGCATGACTTCACCGACGCGTTCGCCAGCAGCATCAACACCACCTTCGCCAAGATAGGGGTGGATCTGGGAGCGGGTACGCTGGCCCGCTATGCGGGCGACTTCGGCTTTGGCCAAGACATCCCGTGGCCGTTGGCCGCCTCCGCAAGCCGCTTCCCCGACCCGGCACAAATGGATACCGCCCATGTGGCTCAAGCGGCCTTCGGGCAGGGTGAGGTGTTGGCCACTCCGCTGCAGATGGCTCTGGCGATTGCGGCGGTGGCCAACGGCGGCCGCATCATGAAGCCGTACATCGTCAGCCAGGTGATCGGCTATCCGATCGATCAGCCGAAGGAGACCAAGCCGGAGGTGTGGCTGACCCCGATGACGGCCGGTGACGGCGGCCACGCTGAGGGATCTCATGGTCGAGGTGGTGAACCGGGGCACAGGAACCGGGGCCGCGTTGAACAGCGTCCAGGTAGCAGGCAAGACAGGGACGGCCGAAGTGGCAGATGCCGAAGCACACGCTTGGTTCGCGGGCTTCGCGCCTGCCGATGACCCCCAAGTGGTGGTGGCGGTGCTGGTTGAGAACGCCGGTACCGGGGGCAGCGTGGCCGCTCCCATCGCACGCCAGGTTATCGCGGCGGCCCTGGGCTCTGACTTCTTCCTGTGACGCACTATCGCGCCCGGGGGTAAACTTGACGGTCGATACGAGAGAAGGGCAAAGGACGAGAATATCGTGATAGGACGAGTATTCGACGAGCGCTACGAGGTCATCCGCAAGCTTGGCAGCGGCGGTATGGCCGAGGTCTATCTTGCTGAGGACCGTCACTTGGGCCGGCAGGTCGCTCTCAAGATACTGCACGGGCGCTTCGCGAACGACACTGAGTTCGTGGAGCGTTTCCGGCGCGAAGCCAGCAGCGCCGCCGGTCTCAATCACCCCAGCATCGTGCAGATCTACGATCGCGGCGAGGCCGAAGGCACCTACTACATCGCCATGGAGTATCTCGAGGGCCGCACCCTCAAGGACATCATCATCAAGTACGCTCCGCTCGATCCCGAACTGGTGGTGTCGATCTCCAGGCAGGTAGTGGAGGCTCTGCGCTTTGCTCACCGCCGGGACATCATCCACCGGGACATCAAGCCGCAGAACATCATTGTCGACAACGAAGGCCGGGTCAAGGTCACCGACTTCGGCATCGCCCGGGCGGGCAGCGGGTCTACCATGACCGAGGTCGGCTCGATCCTGGGTACCGCTCACTATCTGTCGCCGGAGCAGGCCCAAGGCCAATCGGTAGAGGCCGCTTCTGACCTCTACTCCCTGGGTGTGGTCATGTACGAGATGGCCACCGGCAAGCTCCCCTTCAACGGCGACAACCCGGTGGGCATCGCCATGCAGCACGTGCACGAGAAGCCGGTGGCTCCGCGCAGCCTGGTTCCCAGCATACCCGCGAATCTCGAAGCGGTCACTCTGCGGGCCCTGGGCAAGCGGCCTGTGGAGCGCTATCTCACGGCCCAGGCCATGTTGGACGATTTGTGGAGGGTCCAGGACGGTGAATCGGTGAGCGCACCGGTGATCTTCCAGGAAGAAGCCACCAGGTTGATCACTCCGGCGGCGGCGGCGGCCGCCGCCGCCGCTCAGTCCACGCAGATCCGCCGCCGGGTGCCCGACGAGCCGCCGTCCGCTTCTGAGGTCCTATATGGTGAGCCGCCGCGCAGGGCCAGCGTGTGGCCCTGGCTGCTTGTGATCGTCCTCATCCTGGCCCTTGCCGGGACCGCCTTTGCCATCTTCTCCAGTTGGGGGGGAGCCGCAAAGGAGAATGGTGTGGTGCCCGGGGTGGCCGGAATGAGCCTTGACGATGCTAGAAACGCCATCGAGGAGGCCGGGTTCAAGTTCAAGAACGAGGGTGAGCAGGCTTCTGCTGATATCGCGGAGGGACTGGTGGCCAACCAGTCCCCCAAGGGAGACACCCAGTTGGCGAAAGGCGAGACGGTCAGTGTGTGGATATCCTCTGGTGAAGGGAAGGTGAAGGTGCCTCCTCTGTCGGGCAAGTCTCGTCAGGATGCCATCGACACTCTCGATAGACTCGGACTGTACTGGCACGTCACCGAGGAGATAAACGACGAGGAAGAAGCCGAGAAGGTGCTGCGGCAAGATCCTCAGGGTGGGGCAGAGGTAGACGCGGGGACCACTGTGGAGTTGTGGGTGGCGGTGCCAAGTTCCACGGTCAAAGTGCCGTTGGTCAAAGGCTCGAGCCAGGTCGCCGCTGAAGGTCAGCTTACGGGAATGGGTCTGGTGCCCAAAGTAGAGATGGTCGACTCCACGGAGCCGGGTGGGACAGTGGTCGGTCAGGACCCGCCAGAGGGTACCGAGGTGGAGCGCGGAACCACGGTCACCATCAAAGTGAGCAACGCCCCGCTGCTTGATACCGTGATCGTACCGGCGGTGGGAGGACTGGGGCTGACGGTCTCCCAGGCGAAGACCATTCTCAGCGATCACAAGCTGCGGCCCAGGATCGTGTACGTGGAGACGCCGGATTACCCTGTTGACACTGTGATCCAGCAGGACCCTGTGGCGGGGAAGGAAGTGCCGATCAACAGCTATGTTGAGCTGACCGTGGCCCAGAAGCCCGCCCCCACGACTACTACCGCTTCGACCACAACGACGACGATCCCCGCCACTACCACGTCATCCACGACCACCACGACGTCTACGACTACCACGACGTCTACGACCAACACGACGGTAGCGCCGACCCCCTAGACCCTTCGACAAAGTGAGCGCCGTGAAACCTCCGACTTTTCAAGAAGTGTTGCTGGGCCTGCAGGAGTTCTGGGCCAAGCAGGGCTGCATAGTCTGGCAACCGCATCACACCGAGGTGGGCGCAGGGACCTTCAACCCGGCGACCTTCCTCAAGGTCCTTGGACCTGATCCCTGGAAAGTCGCCTACGTGGAGCCTTCCATCCGTCCCACCGACGGCCGCTACGGGGAGAACCCCTATCGGTTGGGGCACTACTACCAGTACCAGGTGATCATCAAGCCGTGCCCGGACAACATCCAGGATCTCTATTTGGCCTCTTTGGAGCACCTGGGCATCAACCTGGCCGAGCACGACGTGCGCTTTGTGGAGGACGACTGGGAGTCGCCCACCCTGGGGGCGTGGGGCCTGGGTTGGGAAGTCTGGATCGACGGCATGGAATGCACGCAGTTCACCTACTTTCAGCAGGTGGGCGGCATCGATCTCGATCCCCCCAGTGTGGAGCTGACCTACGGCACCGAGCGCCTGGCCATGTATCTGCAGGGCAAGGACAGCCTCTTTGACCTGGAGTGGGTGCCGGGCGTTACCTACGGGGACGTCTACAAGGCCAACGAGGCCCAGTGGTCGGTGTACAACTTCGAGTTGGCCGACATCCCGCTGCTGCAGCGGTCGTTCGTAGACTACGAGCGGGAGTGCGAGCGCTGCCTGGAGCGGGGGTTGTCCCGGCCGGCGTACGACTTCGTGCTTAAGACCTCACATATGTTCAACCTTCTCGACGCCCGGGGCGCCATCAGCGTGACCGAGCGCACCGGCTATATCGCCCGGGTGCGCAATCTGGCCCGCAAGGTGGCCGAGACCTACGTGGCCGAGCTGGGGAGCGCCGCGGCCGAGCCGGCGGCCGCTACAAGCGCGGCTATGGTCTCCGGTGCCGAGAACGTCTGGATGTCGCCTGGCGATACGAGCGCCCAAGACTTTATGCTCGAGATCGGCGTGGAAGAGATACCGGCGTCGGCGTGTCGCGCTGCCATCGATCTGCTGCCCGAACGGGTGGCGGGGCTGTTCGCCGCCGAGGGGGTAGAGGTCTCACCCGAGGATGTCGACGTGATGGTGTCGCCGCGGCGCATCGCCGTCTTGATAAAGAACGTGCCCGGGGAGCAGGCTCCGCGAGAGATAGTCCAGCGTGGGCCCGCGCTGGAGGCGGCCTTTGACGCCGAGGGCGTTCCCACCAAGGCCTGCGAGGGGTTTGCCCGGGCCAAAGGGGCCTCGGCCAAAGACCTAGTGGTGCGGGAAGAAGCGGGGCGTAGTTTCGTGTACTACGTGACCCGCAGTGAAAGCCGGCCCACGGCTGGACTGCTGTCCGAGATCTGTCTGAAGATCGTCCGCGACATGTACTTCCCCAAGAACATGCGTTGGGGATACCGCGACGTGCGCTTCTCCCGGCCGGTGCGCTGGTTGGTCGCACTATGGGGCGACACTGTCATCCCCTTCGGGTATGCCGGCCTGACCTCCGGCAGGACGAGTCAGGGGCATCGTTGGCTGGGCGGCCCCGCGGACATAGCCCGTTCCGCCGACTACGTCGAGGCCATGCGGAGCGTGGGCGTGGTGGTGGACCATAGTGAGCGGGAGCACCTCATCTGGTCGGAGCTGGAGAGGATGGCGGCCGAGCAGGGGCTGAAGGTCATCGACCCCAAGGGCAAGATGGAAGAAGTGCTCTTCTTGGTGGAGAAGCCTACGGTGGCTCTAGGCCGGTTCGACGCGCGGCACTTGACGCTTCCGGCAGAGGTGCTGGAGACGGCCATGCAGTCTCACCAGCGCTATTTCCCGCTTCTTGAAAAGGACGGGGCCCTCTCCAACATGTTCTTGTGCGTGTCCAACGGCGATCCTGCCTGGATGGACCAGATCACAGCCGGCAACGAGCGGGTGTTGCAGGGACGCATAGAGGACGCGGAGTTTTCCTTTGACAAAGACAAGGCCACCGGCCTGGAAGCGATGGCCGCTCAATTGGGCAAGATCGTCTTTCACGTCAAGGCCGGCACCATGAAGGACAAGACCGACCGCCTGGTGGCGCTTACCGGTTATTTGGCAGAGGTGACAGGGGTCGTCGGCGACGCCCGTGAGCACGCTCTCGAGGCCGCTCGGTTGGCCAAGGCCGACCAGGTGTCGGTGATGGTGCGGGAGTTCGCCGACCTGGAAGGCGTCATGGGCGAGACCTACGCGCTCATGGAGGGACGCGATGCCGAGGTGGCTCAGGCCATCCGCGAGCAATTTCTGCCCGACGCAGCCGGCGGAGCGGTGCCGGAGACCTTGCCCGGGGCTCTGTTGGCCACAGCTGAGAAGGTGGACAACATCGCGGCCGCCTTTGCCTGCGGGGAACCGCCCTCAGGCTCCAAAGACCCTTACGGCCTGCGCCGGGCTGCCGCCGGTATGGTGGCTATCGCCACGCACCACGGACTGCGCTATGACGTGGAGAAGCTACTGGGAAGGGCCTATGGGCAGTTGGAGCGCTTCCCAGGACTGGTGGAGCGCGGCAAAGTGCTCACCGAGGGCACCGCCTTTGTACTTGAGCGTCTGGCCAAGACCCTCACCGATGACGGCGTGGCTCGCGATACCGTGGACGCGGTCTTGCCCACGTCACGCGACTTCTTGGATCTGCGGGCCCGGGCCTTCGCACTGCATGAGTTCCGTTCGGGCGACAAGTGGGACGATTTGGTAACGCTGTTCAGCCGGCCCTCCAACTTGGCCAAGAAGCTCCCGGTCGACGCGGCCGTTCATGCTTCGGAGGTCACGGGCGGGGTGTCGCCCGCGCAGTTCCAGGTGGACGCTGAGCCGGCGCTGTTCGCCGCTTGGCAGGAGGCCGCCGCGCAGAGCGCGGCGGCTGTGCAGGCGGGCCTCTACGGTGAGGCTCTAGCTGCCCTGGCGGGGCTGCGGCCGGCCGTGGACCGCTACTTCACCGACGTGCTGGTGATGGCCCAGGACGAGGCTGTGCGTATCAACCGGTTGCGCCAACTGGCTGCCATCGCGGCCACGGTGCGCAGCGTGGCCTGGCTGGAGCTGGTCCAGGGCTGACGCAGGCCGGCGGCCGAGTGCCGCCGGTGCGCCGGTGTTCTTACATCAACGGTGCCCGGTGAGGGAGCGTGGGGACGCGCGCATCAGGGCGATCCCCATACGCGTATGGTGCCGTCGGACGAGGCAGTCACCAACAGCCGGCTGTCGGGCGAGAAGGCGAAATCGCTGGCGCTGCAATCGAGCTTGAAGAGGAGCTCGCCGCTCCGCGGGTCTAGGAACAGTAAACCGTCCTCGTACGCGCTGGCCACCAGCATGCTGCCGTCGGGGCTGAAGGCTAGGTGCTGGAAGTTCTGCCCCATGGGGTAGTCCCAGCGCTGGTCACCTGTGCCGACGTCGTATGCGCGCACCGAGTACGTATCCTGATGGAAGAAACTTACAGCCAGAAGCGAACCATCTGGGCTGAGGGCGACTCGCCCGGCTTCGTCATCGGCGAAGTACATCAAGTCCTGTTGGGCGACTGCATCCCAGACCACGACCAAGCTGCCATCCTCTGCCGCGACCCGGCTACCGTCCGCGCTGAGCGCAACGGAACTGACGGACCAATCCATCATCAAAGAGCTCGTGGCGCTTTCGCCATTCAAGGGCCATAACTCGACGAGACTGCCCTGGACGGCTGCTAGGCGGTTGCCATCTCCGCTGAGCGCCGCGCCACGGACCGGTTGCCCAAAAGCCATCGTTCCTGCTGGCGCCCCCGTCAACGGATTCCAGAACTTGACTTGGTCTTCGGACTCAGCTCGCGAGATCAGGGTAGTCTCATCGGGGGATAAGAACAGATCTTGGATCGTTTCTTTGAGATCCGGCGCCCCCACCGTGGTGATCAGTTCCATGGTATCCAGGTCCCAGAGCATCAACCTGGTGTCGCTCGTCCAGGAAGAGCCCTTAGCCGCCGCCAGGATGTTGTTTTGGGCACCGACCGCCACCTGCAAGGCGCGCTCATCGTATCCCTCCTGGATGCCCAGGGAGGCACCCGTGCCCAGGTCGAACAGGTCGACCTGGCTGTCGCCAGGCACTGAGAGTCGCGCAAGGTCGGGGCTGATACGGGAACCGCTACCCACATTCTGGGTGAAGGGTACGGTCGTTTCCTGTTGCAGGCTGGCCAGACCATAGACCGAGTAGCCCTTGTTGGCGTGGACCAGCAACTTCTCGCCCGAGGAGTCCACATCCAGATCAAACACTATGCCGGCCGGGGATATCTCGCCAACCACGGCGCCGGAGCTCATGTTGACGACTTGAACGCGTGTGGGGTTCATCAGATTGACGATGGCCGCTACAGTGCCATTGGTCTCTGCGATGGAGCTCATCGGTTGAGCAAGGGGGGCCTTGTACAGCAACCGACCCGTGGTGCCGTCCCATATGCAGAGTTCCTTAAGGCCCGCTCCGACAACGGCTTTGCCCCGGTTGGACAAGCTGATCCTCATCAACTGCTTGTCGTTAGCCTGGAAGCTCACGCTGCCCTGACGAGCGCCGTCAGCTAGGCCGTAAGTATCCAGGAAGGTGCTATAGGCAGGCACGCCGAAGTCGCCGATGCCGACGCTCTCTTGGCCAAGAGCCAGCAGGGCATCATTTTCGCCATCGATCCAGAGGTCTTCCAGGGTGCGTTCCTGTTGAATGGTGCGCAGCTTCTGGCGGCCGGCCACGTCCCAGATCTGGATCTCATCGTTTGACTCCAACGCCAGAAGCGCACTGTCTTTGTCCCATGCCACCAAGCGCGTGTATCCGCTCGGCAGTAGGTCGATTGTCTCCAGGGTATGGCCGTCCAACAAGTACAGGCCTACTCCGGTGGCCAGGGCGATCATCTCACCGTCCGGCGACCAGGCAGAAGCGACCATCTCACCCTTGCCGATTTGGGCCAATTGCACCAGGCCGGACACTGTCTGGGCTGAAAGCGCCTGGCCCGCCTGTACCAGCGGCGCAGCGGTTGTGGTGGTAGACAGGGATGTGGCCGTCGCCGGCAGGGTTGTTTGTGTCGATTCGCCGACCGCCGAGGTGGCGGTGCCCGTCGCTGAGGTGTTGTTCCCTTCGCCGCCGCAGGCGATTAGGGAGACCCCCATTCCGAAGGCGCACAGCGCAAGGGCACAACAGAGAGGGGGTCGGCGGTGGGGGGTTGGTCTCATCGGACGTAACTCCTTTCGGTCCGACGCCGGACGGCAGGGGATGGAGCGCCCGGTGTCGTTGGAGGCTTGCCTAGACAATGATATGGCTCGGGGGCAAAAAGGCCAAGCCGCCATCGCTATCTTAGAAGCGGCCGCGGCGTGTGAGCCGCAGCAGGAACTCCAGCAGGAAGTACGCGGCCGCCCCGCCACCTGCGGCGCTGGCGACGAACACCGGCCAATTCACCCCAAGTCGACGGGAACGGAGCAGGGGCAGCAAGGCCAGGATCAACGTGGGCAGGCAGAGGGCCAGGACGGACTGCCATCCCGATACGGTTCTCATCAAATAGCCTTCCTGCATTTCCCGCACGTGCGCCACGCTGCGAATCACTTCGGGCAGTGACCAGACGAATGGTGCGGCCAGGAACGCGCTGCCAATCCGGCCGGGCTGCAGTGACTGCGCGGCGATGAAGCCAATGATGGCGCCGGCGGGGACCGCCGCCATTTCGAAAAGCCGCTCGTCTTTCCACAGCACCATAAAGCCGGCCGAATCGCATAGCCCGAATACCACGCAGTAGGCAAGCAGCCAGGCGAGTAGGTAGATGGCCGCTGTGGCCCCAGCCCAGATGGTCCCGCTGCCAAGAGAGCGGGTCCTGGCCGCTCGCTGTGCGAAGAGGAATCCTATGGACACCCATGGGGCCGTTGCCCAACCCAGAAACGAAAATGGGTTGAGCATCTGCCCCAACAGCTGTGCAACAGAGCCGGCTGCCAAGCCGCCGATCAGTGCGTAGGCGAATATTGGCCAGCCGAGCGGCCGGCTCGGGTCGGCTCTGAGGAATCGGAGTGCGTTGCGAAGGTCAAGTGACATCGGCCCCCCCTGCGGTCGGTGCTTCCCCCGGACACGGGGAAACCTATCACGGGGGGCCGGAGGCGGTCAATCGGTTGGGCGTTTCGCGGTGAGGGGTGCCTTCAGCGCCCCAACGGGAGCTGCACCAGGATTTGAGAAAAGAAAAGGGCCGGGGATATCCCGGCCCTCTCGTTGGACGTCTCGGCGCGTCGGCGCCTTCGGTAGGGTGCCGCTCAGGAGCAGGCGCCCACTTCGTCGGCCTCCAGAGCACCAGCTTCGTCGGGCAACTCGTCGGCGTCGCCGGGGAGGGCTATCCGCCGCTGGTAGTCGGGGTCGCTCTCCAGCCAGGTGTGGATCCAGGTCTCCTTCTCCCACACCGGGTCGAGGATCCTGGAAACCTCAGCCGCGTACTCGTTGAGTCCGGCATGCAGGTCGGTGAAGAGGCTCTCGGCGCCTTCGTGAGTGGGATAGGCGTTGTTGCGCGCCACAGCCGTCTTCAGCACCGAAGGATGGTCGATGATGGGGCAGGGCATCAGCAAGTTCTTGCCGTAGGGGGCCATGCGGCGCAGATCGCGGAAGAAGTCGGACCCGAGGATCTCGATGAGCGACTTGTCTTTGATGTTGTCCACAGCGAAGTGCGCGAAGATGCAGGGCTCCACGTCGCCCTTGTTGTTGATGTGGATGTACTTGCGCCCACCGGACAGGCAACCGCCGGTGAGTGGACCGTCGCCCCAGAAGTCCGCTGCCATGAGCGGGTGTTTGGAGCGCATCCGTGTGACACCTTCGCGGAGTTCGAGCCGCTGCTCGGCGCTAGGCATCAGGCTGAGGTCTGGGTCGCGGCCCACGGGCATGTACAGGAAGTACCAGCCGTAGAAGGCGCCCTTTTCGACCAGCATCGATGCGAACTCATCGGAAGTGATCTCGGCGATGTTCTTGCTGGTGGCCGTGCATGAGTAGGCGAAGATGGCCTTGCGCTGGCGCAGCCTGTCCATGGCCGCCATGATGCGGTCGTAGGTGCCTGCGCCGCGGCGGGCGTCGGTGGATTCCTTGGAGCCCTCTATGCTGATGGTCGGGCAGACGTTACCCAGTTCGACGATGCGGTCGGCTACCCGGTCGTTGATCATGGTTGCGTTGGTGAACACCATGAAGATTGAGTGCGGATGGCGCTCGGCGACGTCGAGCAGGGGCCTCCATACAAAGGGCTCGCCGCCCAGGATGATGTACACGCGGGTGCCGATGGCTTCGCCTTGGTCGATAATGCTCTCGAACTCCTCTTCGGTGAGGTCCTCTTCATTATCGTAGTTGGCCGCATAGCAGCCCACGCATCTCAGGTTGCAGCGCATACTGGGACTGATCAGGATCGTTGTGGGTGAATTGATGCCGTGGTCTCTCAGGAGCGAGTCGTTGAATTCCGGATCCCTCAGGAAGAAGTTGGCCAACAGGCCGGCAACGTAACGTTTACGAACATTAGGATGAAGATGACTGATGTTACGGAAGAGGGTGTTGCCGGGGCTGCCGGGGGCCGTGTAATTCTTGACGAACTCGGCCGTCATGTTCTGCTGAGGGGTCTTGGCCGCGCGCTTCACGGCCGCGGCCAGGCCACGCATGGCCAGGTCGGAACTGCCGACTAGAGCCAAAGCCGCCGAAATCATCGACGAGGTCCGCTCGTAGTCGCGACGCTCCCGAGCTTGCTTCAGCGAAGGCTCGGGCATTGCCTGTCTCCTTTCCCTATATGGTGCGGTTTCTGGGGGTGCCAATACCATAACACAACAAAAAACGGTCGCAACCCCGCTTACAGAGAGTCGCGCCGCACCCCGGGTCCGCGGGGCGGGCAGCTTCCCAAGAGGGGCCCGCTTAGTTAGAATACGGGCTTCGAGGGGGTAGCTCGCCGGCGCGGCGTGCCGCGTGATCTTGAAGGGAGTTTGTTCTGATGAGTCCGAGCAAGTATGTCTACGATTTCTCCGAGGGCAACGCCGCCATGAAACCTCTGTTGGGTGGCAAAGGGGCCAACCTGGCGGAGATGACTGGGCTGGGCATACCTGTGCCCCCCGGCTTCGTAGTGACTACGGCCGCCTGCGTCTACTATTCAGCCAACGGGAAGTACCCCGATGGGCTCGAGAAGGAGATCGAGGAACATCTGAGGGCTCTTGAGAAGCAGACCGGCAAGACCTTGGGCGACCCGGGCAACCCGCTGCTGCTCTCCGTGCGGTCGGGCGCGGTGTTCTCGATGCCTGGGATGATGGACACCGTTCTCAACCTGGGCCTGAACGACGCGACGGTGGAGGGGTTGGCCAAGGGAACAGGGAATCCCCGCTTCGCCTATGATTCTTATCGACGCTTTATCAGCATGTTCGGCGATGTGGTCATGGGCGTGGATCCGCAGGCTTTTGAGGACGCGCTTACCGCCAAGAAGGACGAGGCGGGCGCGGCTCTGGACACAGATCTCTCGGGCGACGACCTGCGCGACCTCACGGTGCGTTTCAAGACGATCCTGCGTGAGAAGGCGGGCGAGCAGTTCCCGGATGATGCCCTCAAGCAGCTGCACATGGCCGTGGTGGCCGTGTTCAAGAGCTGGGACAACCATCGGGCCAAGGTTTACCGCCGCACGCAAGGCATCCCTGACGATCTGGGCACGGCCGTCAATCTGCAGACCATGGTGTTTGGCAACCTGGGCGAGACCTCCGGCACCGGCGTGGCCTTCACACGCGATCCCTCGACCGGCGAGAACTTCTTCTACGGCGAGTTCCTCATGAACGCTCAGGGTGAGGACGTGGTGGCTGGAGTGCGCCATCCCCGTCCCTTGGAAGAGCTGCGCGAGGTCATGCCCGAGGCGCTCGACCAGTTGTACACCATCCGAGCCACACTCGAAGCTCACTACCGCGACATGCAGGACGTGGAGTTCACCATCGAGGACACCAAGCTCTACATGCTGCAGACCCGTAACGGGAAGCGCACCGCCCCGGCGGCTCTCAAGAACGCCGTGGACATGGTGGCCGAAGGGCTCATCACCAAAGAAGAGGCGCTGATGCGGGTGGATGCCGGTCAGCTGGACCAGTTGCTGCATCCCCGACTTGATCCCAAGGCCAAGGTGCGGGTTCTGGCCACCGGCCTGGGGGCGTCCCCCGGCGCGGCGGTGGGTAAGGCCGTGTTCGACGCCGACGAGGCCGAAAAGCGTGGCTCGGCGGGCGAAGCGGTCATCCTGGTGCGTTGGGAGACCAACCCTGACGACATCCACGGGCTCATCCAGGCTCAGGGTGTCATCACCAGCCATGGCGGCATGACCTCCCACGCGGCCGTGGTGGCTCGCGGTATGGGCAAGCCCTGCATCGCCGGCGCTCAAGAACTTAAGATCGATACCGAAGCTAGGCGTTTCTCGGTGGGCGATGTCACCGTCAGCGACGGCGACTGGATATCAATGGACGGGGCCACCGGCCGGGTGATACTGGGCCAAGCCGCTCTGGTGCCGGCCGCCATCGACGAGAACGTCAACACCGTGCTCTCCTGGGCCGACGAGGTCCGCCGCCTGCGCGTGCGCACCAACGCCGACACGCCAGAAGATGCCAAGAAGGCCCGTGAGTTCGGAGCTGAAGGCATCGGGCTCTGCCGCACCGAGCACATGTTCATGCAGGAAGAGCGTCTGCCCCACGTGCGCAACATGATCATGGCCAAGGACACCGCGGAGCGCGAGGAGCATCTGGCCAAGCTGCTGCCTTTCCAGCGCGAGGACTTCGACGGCATCTTCCGGGCCATGGTCGGACTGCCGGTGACCATCAGGCTGCTCGACCCGCCGCTTCACGAGTTTCTGCCCAACTACACCGACACTATGGTGGAGTTGGAGCGCCTGCGTCTCACCGGAGCGCCGGCCGGCATGGTTGAGGCTCAGGAGAAGCTGGCGGCGACGGTCAAGTCTCTGGCCGAGGCCAATCCGATGCTGGGCACCCGTGGTTGCCGTCTGGGCATCCAGTGGCCGGAGATCTACCGCATGCAGGTGCGGGCCATCATCGAAGCAGCCGCCGACGTGCTGGCCTCGACGGGTGAGCAGCCTCACGTGGAGATCATGATCCCGCTGGTGGGCTTTGAAGAAGAGTTGAAGCGCATGCGTGCCCTGACTGTAGAGACCGCCGACGCGGTGCTGAAGGAACGGGGCGTGGCTCTCGACTATACGGTGGGTACCATGATCGAAGTGCCTCGGGCGGCTCTGACCGCCGACCAGATAGTCCTGCAGGCCGATTTCTTCAGCTTCGGCACCAACGATCTCACACAGATGACCTTGGGCTTCTCCCGCGACGACGCCGAGGGCAAGTTTCTCACCCACTACCTGAGCACCGACCTTCTCAAGAGCAACCCGTTCGAGAAGCTCGACCAGGTTGGAGTGGGGCAGCTGATCGCCATGGCCGTGCAGAAGGCCCGCGCGGTCAAGCCCGATTTCAAGACGGGTATCTGCGGAGAGCATGGCGGCGAGCCGACAAGCGTGAAGTTCTGCCACCGTGCCGGGCTGAACTACGTCAGCTGTAGCCCCTACAGGGTGCCGTTGGCCCGGCTGGCGGCCGCCCAGGCGGTCCTGGAAGAGAAGGCGGTAAGCAAGGCAGGCGACTGAGGGCGCTGAGCGACGGCCCGGCGGGCGGCGCCGGGGGGCTCCGCGCCGGGCGGATAGCCCGGAGCTTGGGGAAACGTGAGTGGAGCCGGCCCGCGCGGGCCGGCGAGGCCGGAGACGCCGTGAAACAGGAGCGGGCGGGAAGAGTGCGTTTGTCCGCCGACCTCTACGAGGCGGGCCTGGCCGAATGGGCGCAGCGGTCCGGGGCGTCCCGCGGCCGCGAGCGTCCCGAAGAGCCGTGTACCTTGCGGACGGAGTTTCAGCGCGACCGCGACCGGGTGGTGCACTGCAAGTCGTTCCGGCGGCTCAAGCACAAGACCCAGGTCTTTATCGCCCCGGAGGGTGACCACTATCGCACCCGGCTGACGCATACCCTGGAGGTGTCGGGCATTGCGCGTACGGCCGCGCGGGCCTTGCGGCTCAACGAGGACCTGGCCGAGGCTGTCGCGCTCGGCCACGACCTAGGTCATACCCCTTTCGGCCACGCCGGCGAGAGCGTCATCGATCAGATGCTGCGCGACCTGGGCGCCGGAGGGTTTGAGCACAACGAGCAGAGCGCCCGGGTGGTGGAGGTACTGGAAGACGACGGCCGCGGCCTGAACCTCACCTGGGAGGTGCGCGACGGCATCCGCCACCACTCCGGCGAGTATCCGCCGGCGACTCTGGAGGCCAAGATAGTCCATCTGGCCGATCGCATCGCCTACGTCAACCATGATATCGATGACGCGTTGCGGGCTGGGCTGATCACGACGGCCGACCTGCCACCGGGACCGATCACCATCTTGGGAGACTCGGGTAGCGGGCGCATCGACGCGCTCGTTCACGACCTGGTGGACAGCAGCTGGGGGCGGGCGGCCGTCGCCCAGACACCAGAGGTGGGCAGCGCTCTGGAAGAGCTGCGCGACGTTTCTGTTTCAGACGGTCTATCCGCGGGCGCTTGAGCAGGCGGGTGGGGAGAAGGTACGGCGGTTGATCACTGAGTTGATGGATCATTTTCTGGAGCATCCCGAGGACCTGCCGGCGCCGTTCCTAGCGGCGGCCGCGGACGGGGTGGCCGGGCGCGTGGGCGCGGCAGTCGTCGGCGCGAGTGACGGCGCCGCGGGCGGCGCGGCTGGAGCCGGCGCCCGGAGTCCGGAGCTCGTGCGGGCGGTCACCGACTACGTGGCAGGGATGACCGATCGCTATGCCCAGCGTCTATACCTCGAGCTCTTCATGCCCCGCTGCTGGGGCAATCTGTGAGCCCTGAGTTGAGCCCGATGATCAAAGACGGCAGCTTGCAGGCGGTGCTGTCGGCGGCGAACATCGTTGACGTTATTTCGGGCTACACCAGCCTGCGCAAGCGGGGGGCGACTCATAGCGGCCTGTGCCCGTTTCATCAGGAGAAGACCCCGTCATTCACCGTGAGCGCCGACAAGGGCCTGTACTACTGTTTCGGATGCGGAGAAGGTGGAGACGTCGTCCGCTTTCTGGAGCGTAAGGAGAACCTTTCCTTCAGCGAGGTCATCGAGCAGTTGGGCGAGCGGTTCGGCGTGCCGGTGGAATACGAAGAGGGGGCTGGTCCCGACAGCGGTCGCAAGGAGCGCGACGCCCGCCTGCTGCAACTGCTCGACCGGGCGTCGAAGTTTTATGAGGCGTTGCTGTGGGAATCGGAAAGTGGCCGTGCCGGGCGGGACTATCTGGAGAAGCGTGGGCTGACCACGGAAGTGTGCCGCGCGTTCCGGGTGGGTTACTCGCCCGAAGGGTGGAGAGGTCTGCACACTCGTGCGACCAAGGAAGGGTTCACCGACCGTGAGCTCGAAGACACGGGGCTTCTGGTTTGCCAGACGGGAAAGACGTACGATCGCTTCAGAGGTCGTCTTATGTTCCCGCTGGCAGATCACCGCGGAAGGGTCCTGGGCTTTGGGGGGAGGACGCTGACGGATGAGACTCCTAAGTATCTCAACTCGCCAGAGGGACCCCTATACCAGAAGGGGCGTCTGCTATACGGGCTCTACCAGGCTAGAAAGGCCGTTGCCGACCTCGATGAGGTCGTGGTGGTAGAGGGCTACACAGACGTGCTGGGGCTGGTGCAGGCCGGCGTGGGCAACGTAGTCGCCTCCATGGGGACTGCGCTCACCGACGCCCAGGTGGATCTGATGAAGCGCTTCACCGGGAACATCACCTTCATGTTCGATGCCGACCGGGCCGGCACCGAGGCCATGCTGCGTTCGGGCGAGTTGGCCCGGGGCCATTCGCTGCGGCCCATGGTGGCCGTTTTGCCGGTTGGGAAGGACCCCGCCGACGTGGCCGTGCAAGGCGGTAAGGAGGCCGTCGCCAAAGTGATGGCCGGCAAGATCTCGCTGCTGGGGTTCGAGCTGCGCCAGGCCCTCGTTCGGGGCGACACTTCCAGCGCCGACGGGCGGGTGCGGGTGTTCGAGGATGCGCAGAGGATCATGGCCGGGGCCTCCTCCTTCAAGGAACGAGAAGAGGAGATCCCGCTGTTGGCCGACAGGCTCCGGTTGACGCCCGAGAGTGTGGAACTGCTGTTGCGAGGCGAGGCACCCCCGGCTCGCGCGAGCGAGCGGGGTTCCAACCCGGCGCGGGCTTCCGGCCGAGAGCGAAGGCCTGGAGGTGTGCAGGGGCCCGCTGGTAAGGCCCAGCCTTCCATGGCCCGGCGTCTTCTCAGTGGGGAGGCGGCCGTGGAGGGGGACTTCTTGGTGGCGGCGGCCTGCAATCCGGCCCTTGCCGGCGACATGCTCCAGGCCTTGACCCCCGAGCATTTCGCCGATCCGCGTAACCGCGAAGTGTTCTTGGGTCTCCGCGAAGCGCTCGCGGCGGTGACCGGCCCTCGAGGACCACCAGGCCGCACTGGCCAAGCTCAAAGTGCACGCCCACGGCAGTTCCGATGCCGGTCCGCTTTTCGTGCGTCTGGTCATGGAGGCAGACCAAGGACAGTACGCTCCGGCAACGCTCGAGCTGATCCATCTTCGTCTTCAGGAACAGTACCTAGGTCGCGAGATCAGCGCGAAGCAGGGCGCGCTTGATCGCGGCGACGACACAGAGCAGGCGCAGCGGCGTCTTTTCAAGCTTCAGCGTCTGCACCAACAGGTGCGAGAGCGCATCAAGAGCTACGACCCGGACGAGGGGCGGGGTTGAGATGGCACCGGACGACTCAGCGCTGACGGCCGATGTCCTGCAGGGAGTGCTGGAACAGGCTCAGACCCAGGGCTCTCTTACCATTGACGACGTGAGTGGGTTGGTGCAAGACGCCGACTTGGCTCCGGACGAGGTCGAGTTCCTCTACTCCCTGTTGGGCGATCTCGGAGTCGAGGTGGAAGAAGAACAGGCTGAGGAGCAGGAAGACTTCTCGGAGGAAGAGGAGTTTCTCGGCCTGCTCGACGTGACCATCGACCACACTGTCGACGATCCGGTACGCATGTACCTGCGCGAGATAGGCAAGATCCGATTGTTGTCTTCGGACGAGGAGATCGAGCTGGCCAGGCTGATCGAGAAGAAGGACGTGGAGGCCAAGCGCCGGCTGACCGAGGCCAATCTGCGCCTGGTTGTCTCCATCGCCAAGCGCTACATGGGCCGGGGGCTGCTGTTCCTTGACCTCATCCAAGAAGGGAATTTGGGCCTGATCAGGGCGGTGGAGAAGTTCGACCACCGGCTGGGGTACAAGTTCTCCACCTATGCCACCTGGTGGATCCGCCAGGCCGTTACCCGGGCTATCGCCGATCAGGCGCGTACCATCCGGGTGCCGGTGCATGCCGTAGAGACGATGAACAAGCTCAATCGCATCCATAGGGAACTGCTGCAGACCAGCGGCCGCGAGCCCACGGTGAACGAGATGGCCGCCGTTCTGGGGGTCAGCCCTGGCAAAGTCAGGGACATCCAGAAAGCAACCCAAGAGCCCGTGTCGTTGGAGACCCGGGTGGGGGACGATGAGGACTCGGAACTGGGAGACTTCATCGCGGATGCCGACGCCGACCAGCCGATCGAGGTGGTTTTCAGGGAGATCCGACGAGAGGAACTCTTCCGGGTTTTGGACAGCTTGCCCGAGCGTGACCGCAAGGTGCTCGAACTGCGCTTTGGCTTGAAAGGAGAGCGTCCTCGCACTCTGGAAGAGGTGGGCGAACGGTTTGGCGTGACCAGGGAGCGCATCCGCCAGGTGGAAGCCAAGACCCTGAAGCGTCTGAAGAACTATCGTAATGCTCAGGCCTTGCGCGATATCGAGAGCTGAAGAGTGCTCGAGGGGTCCAAAAATCCCTTTTGCCAAGCCTTGACCCAGCCCTCGCCTTCAGCTAGTGTTGGCGCTGCAGGTCTGGAGAACACCGGGCCGAGTGCGTTAGAGTGGGGTGGGCCCGGCTACCGTGTCGCCCCGGAACACATGGAGGTTGTAGGGTTGGCTGAGGGGACTGTCAAGTGGTTTAGTCCCGAAAAGGGCTACGGATTCATTGAGCAGCCGGAGGGGGAAGATCTCTTCGTACATTTCAGTGAGATCCAAGTCGAGGGGTTTCGGACACTCACAGAGGGACAGGCTGTCCGGTTCGACGTAGTTCAGGGTCCAAAGGGCCTTCAGGCGTCGAACGTGGTGGCCGTGTAGCAGACGAAGAGTCGTCTGTTCCAGCAAACAGAGCCCCGCTTAGGCGGGGCTTTTTCTTTATCTGGGTATGCTGATCCGTCTTGAAACGGGCTAAAGGTCCTCGACCCGGTGCCGATACGGAATGTGAGAGTCTCCCATTCAAGACTCTTCTTTCTCCTCTCGGGCGCCTGCCAAGGGCGCCCACTTATTTTGGCTATAATCCAGCGCATCATGATTTCGCGCGAAGAAGTAGAGAACGTGGCGCGCTTGGCGCGCCTTCACTTTGATGACGACGAACTGGCTCGCCTGCAACAGGAGCTGGGCCAGATCATCGATTATGTGCAGCAGTTGGCCGGACTGGACCTATCCGGCTTGGAGCCCACCTCGTACGCGGTTCCCCTCAAGAACGTATTGCGGCCGGATGAACCGGTAGCCGGTCTCTCGCAGGCCGACGCGGTGGGCAACGGTCCGGACGTGGAGCGGGGGCAGTTCGTCGTGCCCCGGATAGGGTGAGCGGCATGAGTCCGACTACGAGCGGGGCCGGCCCCTCCGCCGGCGCCGGCGGAGGGGCCACCTTGGACGTCACCACCCTGACCGCCTGCCGCTGCCGGGACCTTCTGGCCGGCGGGGAGGTATCGGCGGTAGAGCTGACCAGCGCCTACCTAGACCACATCGCCGCCATCGACGGAGCAGTGCAGGCCTACCTGGCGGTGGACAAGGCTGGTGCTCTGGCCGCCGCGGCTGCGGTCGATGCCAAGCCGCGGGGCGTAAGGCAACCGTGGGAAGGCGTGCCTATCGGTCTGAAGGACATCCTGTGCGTCAAGGGCATGGAGACCACATGCGCCTCGCGCATCCTCAAGGGGTATATGCCGCCGTACGACGCCACCGTGATCGCCAAGCTGCGCGATGCCGGCCTCATCTTCTTGGGCAAGCTGAATATGGACGAGTTTGCAATGGGCAGTTCCACTGAGAACTCTGCCTTTCAGACCACACGGAACCCCTGGGACCTCGACCGGGTACCGGGCGGCTCCAGTGGCGGCTCCGCAGCCTGCGTCGCCGCCGCCGAGGCTCCCTGGGCCCTCGGCACCGACACCGGCGGCTCCATCAGGCAGCCCGCCTCGTTGTGCGGCGTTGTGGGTCTGAAGCCCACCTACGGCGCCGTGAGCCGCTACGGGTTGATAGCGTTCGCCAGCTCGCTCGACCAGATAGGCCCCTTGACGCGCAACGTCCGCGACGCGGGAGCCCTCCTCGACCTCATCGCTGGGCGTGACCCCAGGGACTGCACCAGCATCGGCCTGGCTGAGCCGGCCGGAGAGCCGGGGCGCACCGACCTCACAGGGCTGCGCTTTGGGGTGATCAGGGAATTCACCGGCGACGCGTGCGAGCCTGGGGTGCGCGAGGTGTTCGATACCGCGGTCGATGCCGTGTCGGCGTTGGGTGGAGTGTGCGAAGAGGTGAGCCTGCCCAGCACCGAGCGGGGCATCGCCGCCTATTACCTTATCGCCCCCTCGGAGGCCAGCTCCAACCTGGCCCGGTTCGACGGGGTCCGTTACGGTCACCGCACCGCTCGGAGCGAAGACCTCTACGAGATGTACGTACGCACCCGCAGCGAGGGGTTCGGGGCGGAGGTCAAGCGCCGCATCATGATAGGCACCTATGCGCTATCTTCGGGCTACTACGACGCCTACTACGCCCAGGCCCAGCGGACCCGCACCCTCATCATCCAAGACTTCGCGCAGGCCTTCGGGCACTTCGACTTTCTCATCTCGCCCACGTCGCCCACCGTGGCCTTCAAGATCGGGGAGCGCACGGCCGACCCTCTGGCCATGTACCTCTCCGACCTATGCACCATCCCGGTGAACCTGGCCGGGCTGCCCGCTATCAGCATCCCGGCGGGGTTTGCGGCCGGACTGCCGGTGGGGTTGCAGATCATCGGCCCGCATTTTTGCGAGCGGGGGCTGCTGGGTGCGGCCTATGCGCTGGAGCAGAAGCTGTCCGTAGGTGTGACGCCGCCACTGGCCGCCATCGCCGGAGGAGTTCGATGAGCGCCGAACGGGGCAAGGGCAGCGCCGCCGCCGCGGCCGGCGGCGAGACCTGGGAGCCCGTCATCGGCCTGGAGATCCACGTGCAGCTCAACACCCGCACCAAGATGTTCTGCGGATGCCGGGTTACCTTTGGAGAACCGCCCAACACGCATGTCTGCCCCGTCTGTCTGGGGCATCCGGGCGTGCTGCCGGTTACCAACGAGAAGGCCGTGGAATACGCCACCCGCATCGCGTTGGCTCTCGACTGTCGCGTCGCGGAGCGCACCATCTTCCACCGCAAGAACTACTTCTATCCCGATCTGCCCAAGGCCTATCAGATCTCTCAGTTCGACCTGCCTTTGGGCATCGGCGGCCATCTGGATGTGGAACTGGACGACGGGAGCGGCCTGCGGGTCGGCATTACCCGCGTGCATATGGAGGAAGACGCGGGCAAGCTGGTGCACGCAGGCGGCGCCTCGGGTCGCATCGACGGGGCCGACTATTCCTTGGTGGATTTCAACCGGGGCGGCACGCCTCTGGTGGAGATAGTGAGCGAGCCCGACATCTCCACCCCCGATCAGGCCAGGGCCTTCATGAACCAGTTGCGCAACTTGGTGCAGCAACTCGGGGTCTCCGACGTCAACATGGAGGAAGGCTCGCTACGCTGTGACGCCAACGTCTCGCTGCGCCGGCCGGGAGGGCCCCTGGGCACCAAGACCGAGCTCAAGAACATGAACTCCTTCCGCTTTCTGCAACGGGGGCTCGAAGCGGAGATCGAGCGGCAGACGGCGACCCTCGAGTCGGGCGGTCGCGTCGTGCAGGCGACGGTGCACTTCGACCCGGCCACCGGCCAGGTCTCTAGTCTGCGCAGCAAAGAGGAGGCGCACGACTACCGCTACTTCCCCGAGCCCGACCTGACCCCTATCGAGCTTGATGAGGCCTACGTGGACCGGGTGCGCGCCACCCTGCCTGAACTACCGGCGGCCCGCAAGGATAGGCTGGCCACCGAGTATGGCCTGTCCGGCAAGGACGCGGCGCTGTTGGCCACCAACAAGCCACTGGGCGACTACTTCGAGCGCCTGGCGGCCGCGTGCGGCGATGCGCGCACGGCGGCAGTGTGGGCGCTGGGCGACCTGTCTGCCTATCTGAATGCTGCTGGTCTGGAAGTGACGGAGTGTCCTGTCGGCGCCGAGGCCCTGGCCGAGCTTGTCGGGCTCGTGAGCGACGGCACTCTTTCGGGCAAAATGGCCAAGGAGGTCTTCGAGGCCATGACCGTCACCGGCAAGAGCGCCAAGGAGGTTGTCGCCGAGAAGGGTCTGGGGCAGATCTCCGATTCGGGTGAGCTGGAGGTCATCGTGGCCCGCATCGTGGCGGATAATCCTGGTCCGGCCGAGGAGTTCCGGCAGGGACGCGACCGGGTGTTGGGCTTCTTCGTCGGCCAAGTGATGAAGGAGACCCGAGGCCAGGCAAACCCGCAGATGGTCAACACATTACTGCATAAGCACCTGGGTCCTCAGGTCTCCCAAGGTTGAAAACCCGGACTATCTCTGGTACCTTGCCTTACCTTTGAGGACCGGGTCCCTCCCGGTTTCGACAGAGGATCGGGTAACGGTCAAACCACCAGGAAGGTGTCGGCGTGGCGCATTCCGCAGATTTACACCCGGAACTCTGCCCCGTCCTAAGGGCTGCAGAAGTCATCTCAGGCAAATGGACTCTTCTTATCCTGCGCGACCTTTCCAAAGGCATCAATCGTTTCAGTGGCTTGGAGCGTTCGCTGTCCGGAATCAGCCCCAAGACGCTGTCTGAGCGCCTGAAGCAGCTGGAGAAGTCCGGCGTAGTGACGCGCAAGAGCTTCGCCGAGGTGCCGCCCAGAGTTGAGTACACGCTCACTGAGATGGGCCTGGACCTGATCCCTCTTATCGACCATTTGCGCGAATACGGCGTCAAGTGGCTCAGCGACTGACGCCAGCGCCTACCGAGTCTCATAAGATGACGCGCGTGGAGCGCAGGTACATGGTCCACCTTTGGGGGGGCGGGAATTGACAGGAACGCCTGCTTCAGAAGGCTGGGTTATCAACCCCGAAGAGGTTGATGCGCTTGTTGAGTTGGGCCGCGGGCGTGGGTTTGTCACGGCCGAGGACATCGCTGAGGTCCTGTCTGAGCTGGACCTCACTACCGAACAGATCGAGTCCATGTACACCACTCTGCTCGATCAGGGCATCGAAGTGGTGGACGAGACTTCGGCGGACGCGGAAGAAGAGCTTGAGCTGGATGTTCGGGCGGAGCGGCAGGAATGGCGCCGGGGGGCGGACGAGCTCGACCTATCCGTGGACGTTCCCACTACCGATCCGGTGCGCATGTACCTCAAGGAGATCGGCCGAGTCAAGCTGCTCACAGCCCAGCAGGAGGTCTCTCTGGCCAAGCGCATCGAGCGGGGCGATATTCGAGCCAAGCATGAGCTGACCGAAGCTAACCTCCGCCTGGTGGTCTCCATCGCCAAGCGCTACCACACCGACGGAATGGCCTTTCTTGATTTGATCCAAGAGGGGAATCTGGGTCTCATTCGCGCGGTGGAGAAGTTTGACTACCGCAAAGGGCACAAGTTCTCCACCTACGCGACCTGGTGGATCAGGCAGGCCATCACCCGGGCCATCGCCGACAAGGCCCGCACCATCCGCATCCCCGTGCACATGGTGGAGAAGATCAACAAGCTTATCCGGGTGCAGCGGCAGCTCTTGCAGAACATGGGGCGGGAGCCCGCTCCCGAGGAGATCGCCTCCGAGATGAGCATGAGTGACGCCGAGATCCGCGAGATCCTGCGCATCAGTCAGACCACCGTTTCGCTGGAGACTCCGATAGGCGAAGAAGAGGATTCAGAATTAGGCGATTTCATCGAAGACGAGGACGCCGTGCGCTCCTTCGACGCAGTCGCCCTGCAGCTTGACCGCGACGGGGTAAACGAAGCCCTGGCTATGCTTCCCTACCGGGAGCGCAAGGTCATCGAACTCCGCTTCGGCCTCAAGGGCGAGCACCCACGCACCCTAGAAGAGGTGGCGAAGCGGTTCGGGGTCACCCGGGAACGCATACGTCAGATCGAGGCGAAGGCCTTGGCCAAGCTGCAGGCCATCGACAAGACCCGCAACCTGCGGACCAAGGTGCAATAGCGCCGGCGCCTGCGGGGCGTCGCTGCTCCGCCAGCGTTCAAGGTCTCACGAGCGCTCCGCAACGACACCCCGCCGGCGCCATCGCCGTGACGGCTGGGGTTTGACCATTCTCCCGCTGGGGCACCCTTCTTGAGGAACTGAGCCGCCACCCAGCATCTAGGGAGCCCATACTTGGACCCAAGCGACAAGTTGAATCCAGCGCCTGGCGAGGATGCCTGTCCGCTTCGCCCGACCGACGACGCCGTTCTCGCACAGGGCGCGCCGTCAGCACACTCCGAGGGAGTGGTCACCACCTCCTTCCCCGTTGCGGGCATGCACTGCGCCGCCTGCGTGGCCCGGGTGGAAAAAGCTCTGGCTGCGGTTCCGGGGGTGGAACAGGCGGCGGCCAATTTCGCCACCGAGAAGGCACAGGTGCGCTTCGATCCGGCCGCGACGTCGGTGGGCGATCTGGTGGAGGCGGTGCGCTCGGCGGGATACGAAGTGGCCACCGTAACGGCCACCTACCCGCTCTTGGGCCTGCACTGCGCCGCCTGCGTGGCCCGGGTGGAGAAGATCGTTCAGGGGCTGCCGGGAGTGACGAAGGCGGCCGTGAACCTGGCTTCCGAGAAGCTCACCGTGACCTATCTGTCGCAGGTCATCGCCTTGGCCGAGATAGGCAAGGCCGTGGACGGCGCGGGCTACCAGTTGGTGGTCGGATCCGGGCCGGGCGCCGCGGGGTCTGCTGGGGCCGAAGCCGCCGATCCAACCGTCATAGCCGACGCCGCGCGGCGGAAACAGCTCCGGCTCATTCTGGCGAAGTTCATCACCGCCTTGGCGGTCGGGGCTATCCTGATGCTGATGATGCTCATCCCCGAGTCTTGGTTGAGCATGGAACGGCAGTGGCTGATCATGTTCGTGCTGGCCACACCGGTGCAGCTCTGGGCTGGGTGGCAGTTCTACCGAGGGGCGTGGGCGGCGCTGCGCCATCGGACCAGCGATATGAACACCCTGATCGCGGTGGGGACGACGGTGGCCTATCTCTATTCCGCCGCTGTGACGTTCTTCCCGAGCGCTTTCGAAGGGGCGAAGGGCGCCGGCTTCAAGGCCGCTGTCTACTACGACTCGGCCGTGATCATCATCGGGCTCATCTTGCTGGGGCGCTACCTGGAGGCGCGGGCCAAGGGGCAGACCGGGGCGGCGATGCGGCGGCTCATGGGTCTGCAGGCCAAGACGGCACGGGTGTTGCGCGAGGCGGCGCCCGCAACCGGCCATGCCGCGGCAGTCGCGGGCGATGCGGCGGCGGGCAAGGCGATCGAGATGGACATCCCCGTTGAGGAAGTGGTGGTGGGCGACGTGGTGGTCGTCCGGCCGGGTGAGAAGATCCCGGTGGACGGCGAGGTGCTCGAAGGGCGCTCGGCGGTGGACGAGTCGATGCTCACAGGCGAGTCCATCCCGGTGGAGAAGGGCCCGGGCGACGAGGTCATCGGCGCCACTCTCAACCGCACCGGGTCGTTCCGCTTTCGGGCGACAAAGGTGGGGCGTGACACCGCTCTGGCGCAGATCGTGCGCCTGGTGGAAGAAGCTCAGGGCTCCAAGGCTCCCATCCAGCGAATGGCCGACTACATCGCCAGCATCTTCGTGCCGGTGGTGTTGGCGGTGGCCGCGGCGACTTTCCTTATCTGGTACTTCGTGGGACCGGAGCCGGCGGTCACATTGGCCCTGCTGGCCTTCGTCTCGGTAGTGGTGATCGCCTGTCCATGCGCCATGGGTCTGGCGACGCCGACCGCTATCGTAGTGGGAACGGGCAAGGGTGCCGAGAACGGCATTCTCATCCGTTCGGGGGAGGCTCTGGAGCGGGCGCACAAGCTCGATGTCATCGTTCTGGACAAGACCGGGACCCTCACTCTGGGCAAACCGGCTGTGACCGACGTGGTGGCGGCGGCAGGCGGCGCGGCGGGGGGTGCGGGACACGGCGCGGCGGGCGCCGGCGCCGTTGAAGCGGAGCTGCTGCTGATGGCGGCCTCGGCCGAGCGGGGTTCGGAACACCCGCTGGGGGAGGCGATCGTGGAGGCGGCCCGGGCCCAGGGATTGGAGCTGCTTGAGGTGACGGATTTCGACGCCATTCCTGGCAAGGGAGTGGAGGCAACGCTGCAGCGGCCGGGAGCGGACGCGACGTCTGGCGAGGCTACGTCGGTGAGAGTGCTTCTTGGCAACCGGCGGCTTCTGGACGAGCGCGGCTATGCCACGGGCGACCTGGAGGCCGCTGCCGAGCGCTTAGCCGAGGAGGGCAAGACCCCCATGTTCGTGGTGCTGGACGGCAGGGTGGCCGGCATGATCGGGGTGGCGGACGTTCTGAAGCCCGACTCCGTGGGCGCGGTGCGTGGTCTTCAGGAGCTGGGGCTCGAGGTCTACATGATCACCGGCGATAACCAGCGTACGGCGGATGCCATCGCTCGGCAGGTGGGCATCAAGAACGTGCTGGCTGAGGTTCTGCCCGAGCAGAAGGCGCAGGCGGTGAAGGACTTACAGGCTGCCGGCAAGGTGGTGGCCATGGTGGGCGACGGCATCAACGACGCTCCGGCGCTGGCTCAGGCCGACATAGGCATCGCCATAGGTACCGGCACCGACGTGGCCATGGAGACCTCCGACATCACACTCATCCGGGGCGACCTGACGCCTATCGGCACGGCTATCAAGCTCAGCCGGGCGACCATGCGCATCATCAAGCAGAACCTGGGCTGGGCTTTTGGCTACAACATCGCCCTCATTCCGGTGGCTGCTGGGGTGCTCTACCCGGCCTTCGGGATCCTACTCGACCCGGTATACGCGGCTGTGGCCATGGCGTTGTCGTCGGTGAGCGTGCTGTCGAATTCGCTGAGGCTGCGGCGCTTTCGGGCGGAGTAGGCGCGGCCGGGGCGCAGCGCCCCGCGGGTCGCCGGAGCTAACGCAGAGTGGCTTGTCTTACCCTTGGCGCCCCCCGGGCCCTGCTGGTATCATCTTGACCCCTGATGCGGGCGATTAGCTCAGTGGGAGAGCGCTGCATTCACACTGCAGAAGTCACTGGTTCAAATCCAGTATCGCCCATCCTCGTCGTCACGAATACAACGTTTACCCTGTAAAGAGGCACCTTCTGGTGTTCGCTCTTCTCCATGGGAACACGCTCTCAGATGGTGCCTTGACAGACGCTGATGGGGGAATTACTATGCGGCAAACTAGTCGCTGCGAAGTCAGATAGGTTGGGACCCATCAGGGGGTGTTTACGTGCGCCCCGTCCCATGTTCTGGCTCCAGAGCAGATGCATTGTTCGTCTGCGCAGTCGGGTCGTATCTCTTGGTGTTCTGTCCTACCCTTGGCGCTTGGCGTCCAGTCTCACGGTCCGCATTGTCGCAAAGGCATGGCGGCCTCCTTGCGCGGGGGTCTCTGCGCAATCCTAGACGAGAGAACCAGAGCGAGTGGAGTCAAAGCTGGTTCGGCGAGGGAGCGAGAAGGCGCGCACGTGTATTGATGTCGCAAGGGGTTCGCTTGATGAGCGGCCTTCATCTTGGCAGGGTTGGCGAAGATGAAGGACGTTGTCAGGGGCTCCAGCGAGACCCGCTATCACACGGGGGACGACGGAACCGGGAAGGAAAGACGATCTTCTGGAACCGCAAGGCGGGACCGAGACAGGACCGAAGGCCGGGAGGGTCTCTGAGGACGCACAGAAACGATGCGGCTCGCGGCACTTGGAAAGCATAGCGGCGCAATAGAGCTGGGTCTACGGGCCCAGCGGCCGCCCCAGCGTTCGTCGGGTTGACCGCCGGGTTCAATGCGGAGAGGAGCCACCCGCGTGGGAACAGTCTGTGTCAGGTGATCTTCGGTCTTGTCACAGGGTTCGCGAATTGAACTGGGCGAAAGGGGTAAGGCATGTTGAAGGGAGTAGGCGCTGCCGTAGTCTTGAGTCTGCTACTAACGTTCGTCATCGTCGGGCCTGCGCTTGCGGACCCGATTCCCGGTGATCCGTCCCTGCAGACCATCGATCCCGCTGATCCCAACGCCTACCTTTCACTCACACAGGGCCTTGATGTTTACTACTACGGCGACGACTTCTCGATGAAGGAGTGGCTGGCAAGCCTACCGGACTACAGCGGGGACTTGCTTTCCGCTTCCTGGGATCCCACGACGATTTCCAAGAAGGATTTCAAGAAACAGGGCAAGGAGCTGAGCCGCTCGGTCGCTGCTCTTTACAAAGACGTATTGTCGAAGGACGAGGACCCCAGGTTCAAATGCTGGAAACAGGCCGAACTCACCGTTCCCGTGACGGTCTACAACCTGGACGATACCGTCTTCGGCTACCTGTACGGCTTGGCCTACAAGGGCAAGTTGGTCGGCCAGATTGTGGCTGGAGCGTGTACCAAGGCTCCGCCCGTGCTCGAGTATTCGCTCGACGCTGGTAGATACCTTGTCTTGGCGTCCGAAGGGAAGGTCTACTTCTCCAAAGCCGCGGGGTTCGTGGTTCGCCATTCGGGCGAAGTGCAGGACGCCCTGACCGGCGCTTCAATCTGTACTGACGACGACATCGGGTTGGCTGAGGCAAGTGAGCCGACCGCGGCAGAGCAGGCAGCCGTGGATGGCGAATGGGCGAAGACCGCGACCATGGCCTCATTCGGAGAGCCTGACCTCGACGGAATGGGCACCACCGTGGTCGGCGCCGTCGCGGGCCCAGGTCCCTTTGACGCTCCGAACGCGGAAACGGCAAGTGGGCTGGGAACCAAGGTCTATCTCAGTATGGACACCAGCGACATCGGGACCCGCAACATCTGCTGGTCCACGTCGGCAACCATGTTCATTGACGCCTTGGCTCGGAGAATTGAACCAGGCTTATTCTCCCCCAGCCAATATTCCCTCATTCATCCCCACTCCATAGTAATAAACGACTGGTACTTCGGGCACTACAACAACGTGGACTGGGACGGGGACGGGCAGGTCACCAACAAAGACATCAGCTGGTATCTAAGTGACTATCTCAATAGCAGTAGTCACAAGCTCCAGTCCAACATGAGCTTTTCCAGGTTCTACTACGACCCAGCCGATGGCTATTCCGCTGCAACCGTGTTCGCCCAGCATAGAAGCAAGATAGATTCTGGCTGGCCTGACCAGGTGGCATATGCAATATCATCCGGTTCCCACGCGATGTGCGGCGTTGGGTACACCACCGGTGGATACTACATCGTGAGAGACACCTTCGTCCTCGAGGGAAGGCCATTCGCGGCTTTTCTGTATACCTGGTCGGGTTACACCTACTTGATCTACGGCGCTACCTACTCCAGCTCGTCGGCCTCCTCGACCTGGGGGACGGTCACCCTGCAGTTGGGCAGCAACAACATCGAGGTCAAGAGGCTGGAGTGCTTCCTAAAGGCGCTCTACTACTTTTCGGGAACTCCCGATAAATATTTCGACTCGACGACTAAAGCGGCGGTTCAGGCTTTCCAGAGCGACAACGGTCTGACTGTGGACGGCATCGTTGGTTCGAACACCTATGCGAAGATGAAGGTGGCCCACATCATGCGCTTTGACAATCGGACCGCCAACTGGAGAACCCTACAGTCGGGCAAGAAGGGTGACGACGTGGCCCAGCTGCAGTATCGGCTCGCCTGCATTAACCATCAGCCGCACTTCTACACTGGGAGCATCGACGGAGTATTTGGCTCTGGAACGCAGAGCGCCGTTCAGGCGTTTCAGCAGTACATGAACACGAACTACGGTGGCTATGGTGGCTCTCTCCTCACCGTTGACGGTATCGCCGGTATCAATACGATGAAAGCACTTGTGTACACCCATTTCCAGGATGGATGAACAAGTGCGTGACTTCAAGGAGGGCGCAATGGCACGGCTAGTTATTTGCGCAACGCTGATCCTGTCTCTGGTAGCGATCATCGCGATATCCGGGTGCGCCGGGAGAACCACCACAACCACGGCCCCGGTTTCGACTACCACTACCTTAACTACCAGCAGCACTTCCGGCCAGTCCTCTTCGACCGGCTCGGGTCCTTCAACCACGATGGTCATGGGGCAGACCTGGCAAGAGGTCATCAGCCGTTTCACGACAAGCGTAACTGAGGCGAATCTGCCTGGTACTTTGCCGTACTCGATGCTCCCCGAGGACGAGGTCGCGTGGCTCCTCGGCACTGACGCTGCTATTCACCCCGCCTCCGTCAGTGGCTTTAGGTTTGCCAACGGGGATCTGGTCATACTCTTCGGTGGGAGCATGCTGGTGGATTGGGACCCGCTCCAGGAGCCAGATTCTACTAAGGTGCTGTCGGACGCGCAAACGGCACTGCAGGGAATGGCCGAGGCCAGGTATCAGGTTTCCGGGAAGAGCGTAGAGGCGACCGTGTTTGACCTGGCGTTCGGATTCATAGTGGTAGCGGGCAAGGACGCGGGACAACTCGGGGGCCTCGCTCTCTCTGCTCATGTGTGAATCCGCAAGGTAGCTTCGCACTTGGCCATGACCGGCGGCAAAGAATCGAGGCATGAGAAGGGGGCGGCCCGGCAGCCGCCCGCTTCTTGCTACTTTCGAGCAGGATACGTGCAGCAAGAATCCCGACCGCCGACCGGTCGTCTAGCTCGCGCGGGCTGGTACAAAGGCGACCAAGCTAGTCAATTAGCCGACTCACTTCGGGCCGCAGGTTCAGAAGCTGTCCAGTTGGGTCCACTATCGTTGTCGAATTGACAACAGTCCTCCTTCAAATACGCCGCTTTCGATGTCCGGTTGCCCACCCGGTCGCTCGAGGTCCCAAGAGTATCAGCATGGACAATTCCCAAGTTGGGTATTACTATTCCCACAATGGGAATATTAGGACAGGAACATGTTCGGATTGCTGACGCCCTTTTCACCAAGGTACAGCAGAGGGTGCTCGGCATTCTGTTCGGCCAGCCGGACAAGAGCTTCCTCTCAAAGGAAATCATCATTCTTGCAGACTCAGGTACTGGGGCGGTTCACCGGGAACTCAAGCGTCTGACTGCGAGTGGTCTCCTTACGGTCTGCAGTGTCGGCTGGGAGAAGCACTATCAGGCCAACCGAGAATCACCCGTGTTCGATGAGTTGCGCGGTCTCGTCGTGAAGACGGTTGGGTTCGTCGACCCCATGCGAGACGCGCTGGCTCCACTTGCCGGCAGGATCCAAGTGGCCTTCGTATACGGCTCGCATGCCAAGGGTATGGATACAGCGTCTAGCGACGTGGATTTGATGATCGTGAGTGAGGACCTTTTGCATGCCGAGGCATACGCGGCGCTTGCCAAAGCAGAGCAGACGCTGGCGAGGCCCATCAATCCAACCATAGTCTCATTGACTGAATGGCGGCGGCGGGGAGAGGATCATAATCACTTCCTGGAGAATGTGTCGACGCATCCGAAGCTTCTCGTCCTGGGGTCGGAAGATGACCTTGCCTGATCTCGAAAACCTAGTAGCCGCCGGAAGACTCAAGCGCGAGCCCCCCAATCAGAATGAGTTTGACGATCTGACTATGCTCGGAGAGGCCAGGTTTCGAGACGCACAGGTCGCTTCACTCTCCTTGGAGAGTCGGTTTGACCTTGCATATGGTGCCTCGCACGCGTTTGCGCTGGCGGCGCTTCGCTGGCATGGCTATCGATCGGACCTTCGGTATGTCGTGTTTCAGTCTCTGGAGCATACGCTGGGCGTGTCGCGGGATATCTGGCGCGTGCTTGACAAGGCACACGGGGCGCGAAATGCGGCCGACTACGGTGGTAACTTCCAGGTCAACGAGCGCCTGTTGCAGGATATGCTCGCTGCCATCACAGTGGTGCGGCAGAGAGTGCTGGGTCTCGGTGCCAGCCCTTGGCAGGACTAACAGAAGACGCTGCGGACATCAACGACGCGACGGCGGCGAGTCTGCGGCCTCTCCCGGGGGTCCCGTCATGCGCGAGCCCCCACGAGTTCGACCCAGACGGACTGAGCAGTCGTCCGTTGGGTCGAGTAGCATGACCTTCGTGATCCGAACCAGGCAATGACACCTATCGATTGGTCGCCGTCCCGTGTCGGGAAGTTTCTTCCGGGGAGCGGACACTACCTCAACATGAGCACCTATTCAGACCGCAGACTGTGGGAACGGGCCGTCGAGGGGCAGGCCTCAGCTTTTGGCGAGCTGTTCGAACGACATGCCACCTCGGTGTACAACTACCTCTTCCGCCGCTGCGGCAACTGGGCGACGGCCCAGGACCTCACTTCCATCGTGTTCCTGGAGCTATGGCGCAAGCGCTCTGATATCTCACTGGAACGTGAGTCGGCGCTTCCCCTGTTGCTTGGAGTGGCCACCAACGTGCTCTGCAATCGCAGGCGCACGGAGCGCAGGCACAGGGCGGCTCTCGAACGCATGCCCCTTCCCCCAGAGGCGTGGAGCCCGCATGAGGATGTGGTGGAGAAGCTGGACGAGGAGCAGAGGATGCAGGAGCTGCTCGAAGTACTCAGCCAGCTTCCCAAACGGGAGCAGGACCTCATAGTCCTGTGTGTCTGGATGGAGCTCAGTTATGAAGAAGCCGCGGACGCGCTGTGCATACCGGTTGGCACAGTGGGGTCCCGCCTCTCCCGCGGAAAGTGGCGGCTACGCAGGCTTCTCGAAGGATGCCCCCAGCCGGCCCCCGGCATCCTGGAACCGTAAATGAACAGGAGGTCACCCATGATCTATTCGCAGCCTCCAGAGCAACGGGAATACCCCGACGCCCTCCTGCACGAGCAGAAGGAGTATCTGATGACCGAGATCACTAGGAGCACAGAAGACAAGCAGAGGCGCTCACGCCGCTCGCGATCGCTGGTGCTGCGCGTAGGACTCGCAGGCGCCCTGGCCGTTGTCGCCATGATCGCGGTGAGCATCACCCAGATAGAAGACAAGGGTCCGTTGGCTCCACTGGCCGTTGACGAGGCGCAGGCCGTTGAGATGGCGTTGGAGGCCATAACACCCGCCGAGGGAGAAGTGCTACATATCAAGACCTCGGTCGACTTGAAGGCCGAGTACTATCTCCCCGGCGACAGCGGCCCGAGCGGATATGTCACCGACGGCACGCCCCGAGTGGAGGAGATATGGTCGTGCAGTGACTCACCCTGGGGGTGGCGCTGGGCGATGGGGGGAGCCGGTCTTGATCTCCAGGAGTGGGCGGCCTACTCCACCGGCCTGCGCGTGTTCTACGACAGCAAGACCAACAGCATGTTGCAGGTACAGGACGCGGACTTGCTTAGCGGGGAGCCGAGGATACCAGGGGAGGGATATCAAACGATGATCCGCGAGCTGCTCACCTCTGGACGAGCCGTGGAGGACGGCCATGAGCAGATCGGCGGACGAGATGCGGTGCGCATCGTCGAGAAGGCCGATCCCGAGGTAGGCAGACTCGCCGAGAACATCTATCTGGTAGACGCGGCGACAGGTGAACCGATCGAAATCCGGGAAATGACCGAAGGCCTGACGATCCATTTCGAGATCTACGAGAAGCTGCCCGGAACGCCCGAAAACCTCGCGCTGGTGGACCTGAAGGCTGCCTACCCGGACGCGACCATGTACACCGACTGGGAGGCTTATGACGCCGTGGTAGGCCCAGGGCCGGGACTGGTCGCAGACTGAGTGACGCTATAGCGAGTCGCCGAGCATTGAACTGCTGAGCCTGGAGGCCCCCCGGTGGTAACACCGGGGGGCCTCCAGTTTGTGCCTGGCTTCGCCGGAGGTCGATGCATTGCAGTCTCGCCCGGTGCCAAGCGCTCTGGCGGCGAAACGTCGCCTTTCAGCGGCCTGCTAGAAGCCGTCTGCAAGTCGGTTGTCACCGGCCAGCACGTCCTCCCGCAGGATATGCCGCATCCTCTCGGGTTCCTCGAACGCGGGACTATGGGCCGATTGCTCGAACGTGTAGAACCCCTTCACCGGCGCCCTCAGCTTCTCGCAGTAGGATCTGGCTTCGGTGTAAGACACCGTATAGTCGTGCTTGCCGTGGCAGAAGTAGGCGGGGATCCTCAGTTCCGACACCTCGGCGGTCAAATCGGTATTCAGAAACGTGTCCCACAGAAGGTCTCGGGATAAGCTCTTGCCCCGCCAGATGTTCACCTTCTCTCTCATCGTGTAGCCCTTGGTCCGCCAGACCGGCAGGAAGATGCCGGTGACCACGGACCGCATGTCGCGTGTGGTGCCGACGCCAATACTGTGCATAGCCTTGTCGCGCAGCGCCCTGTAGGCTTTCGGCATGGGAGCGGTCATGGTGACCGGCGCCGCTTCGAGCTTCCGTACCATCTTCGTATTGCCGTTCTTCCTGAACTGCGCGAGCTCGTACTCGTAAGACAGCATCTCGGACTTGAGTTGGTATGAGACCTGGCCCATCCCGACGTACGCGTGGTAGCGGTCGGGGGCCCGCCTAGCCACCTGGATCCCCAGGAAACTCCCCCAGGAATGCCCCATGAGATAGAGCTTGTCCTTGCCGAAGCGTTGGCGGAGGAAGTCCGAAACCGCGACTGCGTCGGAGATCAGTTGCTCCACCGCGATGGACTGTGACGGCATGCCGGATCTGAAGGATAATCCTGCACCACGCTGCTCCCACCAGCATACGACGAAATCGTCCTCGAGACCGGTGGGGTGGGTCTGGTTGAGGAAGTACTCGGGCATGCCCGGGCCGCCATGTAGGAACAGCAACACCGGCTTGGCAGTGCTTTTGCCTCTGATGAACATCCCTTGTTCTGCACCATTGATAGGGACGCGGAGCTTCTCCGAGATGCTGTGGGCCTGCATGCTCAAAGGGTGAACCGCTATCTCCAGTTGAGGACAATGGCCTGGCGCTGGAAGAGGCGCACGGCGACGCGGAGCACCAGGTAGTCCGCCAGCGCAAGGACCGCGCCCAGGGCCAGGGTGCCTACCAGATCGAACCACACCACCCCGGTGACCTGCAGGGCTACCAGCCCGAACACGGGCAGGATGATGAGAACTGCCAGGTTCTGGGCGTTCTTGGCATCGCGGGCGCGGGACGAGCCGATGATGCCCAGCAGGAATGCGAGCAGTGCCACCGCTGGGGTCAGCAGGAGTAGGCATGCGATCCAGGTCGGGGTCACCACCATGGACACCAATCCACCCCAGCCAAGCAGCGCCACCACGGCCAAGGTCAACCCTGAGGCCATCCAGGTCACCAGAACGGCCGGTATCCAGCCCGCCAGAGCTTTACCCAGTAGCAGTTCGCCTGTGCGCACCGGTGTGGCCAGGAGCGCCTCCAGGCTTCCCGACAGCTTCTCCTCCACCACGCTGAAGGTGGAGAAGCTGATGGCCACCGTGATAGGGATGAGCAAAAGGTAGAAGTTGAGTTGCGACAGCAAAAGGACGCGGATCTGATCGGCCATGTCGAGACCGGCGGCCTCGGGAAGCGCGGTGTGGAGCTTCTCCAGGGTGCCCTGGAAGAAGCCCGATTCCGCCATGGAGTCACCGGCGAAGCGTTGTACCAGCCAAATGACGACGATGGCCTGGCCCACGACGAGTAGCGGGAGCAGAGTGACAATGAAGACGTTGTTCAGGTCGCGCGAGAGCACCAGCCACTCTTTGGCGATGATGGCGCGCAGACGGCGGCGGTTCATGACGCGTCTCCCGCGTCTGCTGGTTCTCCCGGGTCTTCGGTGTCTGTTCCCTGTCGTACCAGGCTGAGGTACACGTCCTCCAGAGAGTGCTTCTGTTCGGTCACGCTCTTGATGCGGCCGCCAGCGTCGACCACCGCCTGGACCAGTTGAGGACTACCGGTCTCGGGATCGGCCAATTCCACCAAAAGGGAGTCCCCCTCCGCTGTGGCAGAGAGAACCCAGGCATGTGCGGCGAGGGCGGCGGCCACCCCTTCGAGCGGCGCCCCGTCCGCTGCCAACTCAATCGCGCTCCTGCGGCGAAACAGCTGTGCCCGCAGGTCTTGGGGCGTGCCCACGGCCAACAGCCGTGTCCGGAAGACGGCGATGCGGTGACACAGTTCCTCAGCCTCGGACAGAAGGTGGGTACAGAGAAGGATGGTGCGACCCTCGCGGGAAAGCCCGGCGATGAGGGCCCTCACCTCGAGCGCCGCCTCGGGGTCAAGACCGGCGGTGGGCTCATCCAGAAAGAGTACGTCGGGCTCGTGGATGAGGGCTCGTACCAGCGCCAGGCGCTGCTTCATGCCCTTGGAGAAGGTGCCAACACGATCGTCACGTCGGTCCCAGAGCCCCATGAGGCGGAGATACCTGTTCGCCTGTTGCGCCACATCGTGGCCGCCGTACATGGAAGCGAAGAAACGCAGGTTGGCCAGAGCACTCAGCCTATCGTAGAAACCAGGGGTCTCGGTCAGCAGGCCGATACGTTCGTGAAGCGCCTCCGGCTCGCGATCCGGCCGCAGGCCGGCCACCATCGCGTAGCCCTCGGTGGGCGCGATGATGCCGGCCAGCATGCGGATGGTAGTGGTCTTGCCGGCGCCGTTCGGCCCCAGCAGGCCGAGGATCTCTCCCGGCTCCACAGTGAGATCCAGGCCGTCAACGGCCGGGCGCTCCTTGAAGCGGCGGGTAAGACCGAAGGCCTGCACAGGCGGGCCGCCCGGTGCGCGGCCCGCTCCGTTGGTGACTGTCTGGTCGCCGGTTGACACTACTCGGACAGCGAGAACGGCGGGTACTGGTCGGTGATCAGCAAGATCGCGTAGGCATCCACCCTGAGCGTCCAACGGTTCACCCCGACCACGTAGTCGAAGAGGCCGCGGGGGTACCGGCCCGTGAACAGGATGGCGAACCAGGCGATGATGGTGCACACTGCCACTCCGATCCACAGGAAGAACAGAACGATGTAATGCGGCACAGCCAACAGCCATTTGATGAGAGGCAGCCCTTGGCTCAGTTGCTGCGCATCGGGATAGGAGAAGTCAAGGTGGACCGCCTGCTCCTCGTCGGTGGACGGGTACTCATCTCGCAACAGTTGACCATAGACCGTGACCCGCATCAGAAAACGCGTCAAGTTGAGGTTCCAGTCGAACCACCAGCGGGGGTACTTCTGGCGGAAAAGGATCATCAGCAGGATGGGGAAGAAGAGAAGACCGCCCACCGCCCACGACCAAGAGTAGTCCGTGCCGTGCGCAGAGATGGTCCCCGACCCGATGAGGCCGGCGATGATCCCAATGGGGATGATCCATAGGCAACGGAAGAAGGTGGAAAGCCTATTGAGCCCTCTCTCGGGATAATCTACCCTGAAGGAGAGCGGGTACGTGGAGTTCGGGGAGACCTGCGTCCCAGGCTCTTGCGTGGTCTGAGACGGTGGTGTGGTCTGCGTAATCGCGGGTCCGGATGGGGATGCGGGACGGGCCCGCCGTGAGCCTAGGATGATGAGAAGGATTCCGAGACCGAGAAGGACCACGCCGCCGACGGTGATGCCTATGGCGATGTACAGCAGAGCTCCAAACCGCGCCCCCAGGGTCACGTCGGCGGTGACGTGTGCACTCCCGTCAGCGTTCATCATCACCGCGGTCCATTTGCCGGGCTCTACCGGCCATTCGAGCGTCTGGTTGCCCAGGCCTTCCTGCGAGGCCACCCAGAAGTCCTGGTCCCCGGGTGCTGACCCAGGTGCCCCTCCGTCAGCGTGAAGATAGTCGATCGACGAGTGCCACGGGGTGAAACCGCCCACCTGAACTACGTCATGGGCAACACCCGCTAGATAGTCAGAGACTTGATCGGTGGGACCTATTCCGATGAAGAGCGGAGTCTCGTCGGTTGGCTCTGTGTGGATGCGCACCGCCGCCGCACCCCCCTTCGGGACCCACGTCCAAGCCCAAGGCTCTGAGCCCAGGTCCACATCGGGAGTGATCAGAGCATACGCGCTTGTGGTGATCATCCGGCTTGGCGAATCGTAGAAGCCGTCGGAGTCTCGCTGCGTACCGTGCAACCACAGCAAGAATCCCCCCGGGAGGGCGAGAGCCAGACCGATGAGGACCAGCAGAACGCCCCCTACGATCGCCGCTATCTTGGCAGGCCTCATGATTCGTCTCCTTCTTGTTGGGGTCTTGTTGTTTCCAGTGTGGCGCATGGGCCATTGGGGCGAATCCGGCGACCGGACAGTCTTAAGGTGGCTGAGTGGGGGGTCTTAGACCTGGCCATCTGGAGAGGTGGCCTCCAGCAGCAGCGCCCCCTGCTGCGAAGAGCACACATGGCGGACCTCCCATACGATGTTGCTCTGACTACCATATCAGCGGCGCGGCGGCAGTTCTTAACCCATCGGGGGTGCGCGGCCAATGAGTTTCCACCCGAAGTGTGAGAGACTTTTTGACGTATTGCTTATGAGAAGCATCCCATTCTGTACGAGGCGTGCGTGAGTTTCGGGAGAACACGGGTTTCGCGAGGAGGTCGCGTTATGTTGGTATTGAGGTGGCTTTGGCGAGTGATCCTGCTGCTGACGGTCGGCTGCTTCATCACAACGATCTACTACATGAGCCACAACGTCGACATGGACTCGGCTCTGCCGGCGCTGAATGTGGCGGGGGTTGCGGGTGTCGCGCTTCTGGGCGTTATCTGGGCGGCCGCCCGGCGGTACTGGTATGCACTCATCATGCTCGCGTCGTTGGGACTGCTCAGGGGACTGTTCAACGATGAGCTGCTCACCGAATTCCAGTCGGAGTGGATACTCTATTCCGCGGGTTTTGTGGTCTTCGTTCTGTTGGTGGTCTTGATGACGCGGGTGCTCAAATCGGACCACTCAAATCGTGCCGCGGCGGCGGCTTATGCGGCCGCGCACCCGGCGATGCAGAGCGGTACTGCAATGGTCGCGGCTCCGGTGGCGGCTCCGGTGGCGGCTCCGGCCGCGGCTCCGGCCTTCGTGGTGATTGAGCCGGCGTCAACCGCGGCCAAGCTGGTGCCCCCACCGGTTTGGGCGCCCAGTGATCCTGAGGCCGTGCCGGCGTCGGGAGCGGCAGCGGAAGCTGTGACCGAGGTCAAGCCTCCCAAGAAGGCCGCCACGAAAGCTGCCGCGGCCACCAAGCCGCCCGCCGCCGACAAACCCGTCAAGGAATGACCGAGCGGACTGGGGGCGGCCCCGCAACAGAAAGGGCCCCGGTTTCCCAGGGCCCTCTTGTGTTGCGGTCTGATTGCAGCACAGCTGGGAGAGCGCAGGCTCTCTAGCCTACTTGATGTGTTTGCCCCGGTTCACGTAGTGGGTGTGCAGCAGCTCGTGGCTCTTGTGACCGCAGGGGCCGTCGGTGAGGAACTCCTTGTAAACCCGCAGCACCGCAGGGTTCTCGTACGACTTGCGCACGGTCATCTGCCGGTCTTCGCCGTAGATGGCTCTGGCGCGGGCCGCCCGGATCTCCTTGTTGGTAGGCATGGGCTGACCGCCGCCGCCCAGGCAGCCGCCCGGGCAGGCCATGAACTCGATGAAGTGGCACTCGCTGAATTTGCCGCCGGCCTTGATATCTTCCATGACCTTGTGGGCGTTCGCCGTGCCGTGGGCCACGGCCACCTTGAGGGTGGCGCCCTTCAGCCAGTTCCAATTGGGCACCAGGTGCTTGAGCAGGTCGGGCACCGGGCCGACTTCGCTAACGGTGACCTCGGCGTAGCGTACGCCCTCGAAGCCCCGTACCGGCATGATGTCGCCGTGCTCGAAGATGGATTCCACCTTCTTGCCGGTCACCAGTTCGAGCACCGTTCGCAGTGCCGACTCCATGACTCCACCGGTGGCTCCGAAGATGAGTCCCGAACCGGTGGCGCCTCCGAACGGATCGTCGAAGTCGGTTCTAGGCAGTGAAGGCACGTCCAGCCCGGCCTGCCGGAACATGGCTCCGAGCTCCCGGGTGGTGAGTCCGAAGTCGACGTCCTGATAGCCGCTGGCGTTCATCTCCGGGCGGTTGCATTCGAACTTCTTGGCCGAGCAGGGCATGATGGCCACGCTGACGATGTCGGCCGGGTTCACGCCCATCTTCTCGGCGTAGAAGGTCTTGATGAGAGCCCCGAACATCTGCTGTGGGCTCTTTGCCGTGGACAGATTGGGGATGAACTCGGGATAGAAGTGCTCACAATACTTGACCCACCCCGGCGAGCAACTGGTGAACTGCGGGAGGGCCATGGAAGCGTCGCCCTCCACCAGGGCCTTGTAGAGCCGGAGGATAAGCTCGGTGCCCTCTTCGATGATGGTGAGGTCGGCTGTGAAGTTGGTGTCGAACACGTGGTCGAAGCCCATGCGCTTGAGCGCGGTGTTCATCTGATAGGTGACGGTAGTTCCAGGCTCCAGGCCGAACATCTCGCCCATTGCCGCCCGGGGGGACGGAGCCGTCTGGACGATCACGTGCTTGGTGGGATCGTCGAGCGCCTTCCATACCGGGGCCAGCGCCGGGTTGGCGTACAGGGCCGCGGTGGGGCAGCGGTTGATGCACTGCCCGCAGTTGATGCAGACGGCCTCGATGAGTGGGATGTGCTCGAAGGTGGAGACCTCCACCTTGTTCGAGCGGTTGAGGACCTCCAGCACCCCCACCTCCTGCATGTCGATGCAGGTGCGCACGCAACGCCGGCAGCGGATGCACTTGTTCATGTCGCGGACCACCGAGAAACTCGAGTCGTCCACGGGCACCGGGTTCTCCACGTGGCCGAAGCGGAACTTGTCGACCCCGTACTCCTCGGCCAGGGCCTGGAGCTCGCAGTGGCCGTTGCGGATGCACGCGTAGCAGTCGCCGCAGTGCTCGGAGAGCAGCAGGTCGAGCACGTGGCGGCGGGCGATGCGCACGGCCTTGGAATAGGTGTTGACCTTGATGGGCGCGGTGATGGGGTAGGCACACGAGGCCTGAAGGGTCCGCTGTCCTTCTACCTCTACCACGCAGATGCGGCAGATGCCGGCGACTTCGAGGTCGGGGTGATAGCACAGGGTGGGGATGCGCACTCCGATGCTCTTGGCCGCCTCGAGGATGGTGGTGCCCATGGGCACTTTGGTCTCGATGCCATCGATGGTGACATGCACTGTGGCGCCGAGGGCACCCGGAGCCGTCTGCTCCGGTTCAAGATCGGGCTGGAAAAGTTGGCTGAGTGGGGCGCGCCTGGTTGGCAGCGTGGATTTATCGGGCATGGATCTCATCTCCGAAATGCTCGAGGATGGACATGAAGGCCACGGAGCTGGTCTGTCCCAACCCGCATTTGGAGGCGACCTGCATGGTGTTGGCGAGTCCCTTGAGTTCTTCCAGATACTCCGCGGTGCAGGTGCCCGCTTTGAGCATCTCCACGCCTTCGAGCAACTTGCCGTTGCCCACCCGGCAGGGGGTGCATTGGCCGCACGACTCATCCACAAAGAAGTCCAGCAGGTTGTGAGCCAGAGCGAGCATGTCCCTGTCGGGGCCGATGACTATGACCGAGCCTCCGGTGGGGATGTCCTCAAAGGCCAGCCTGCGCTCGAAGTCCTTCTTGGGAACGCACCTGCCCGAGGCTCCCCCTATCTGCACGGCCTTGGCCTGTTCGCCGCCCACTTCTTTCAGCAGTTCGGCCACGGTGATACCAAACGGGAACTGGTAGACCCCGGGTCGCTCGCAGTCGCCGGAGATGCTGAACAGCTTGTGGCCGGCCGAATTGTCGGTGCCGAAGCTCAGGAACCACTCGGCGCCGTTGCGGATGATGCAGGGCACCCAGGCCAGGGTCTCGACGTTGTTGACCACCGACGGGCGGTTGAGGAAGCCCGATACCACCGGGAAGGGCGGCCGGTTGCGGGGTTCACCTCGAAAGCCTTCGAGCGACTCGATGAGGGCCGTCTCCTCGCCGCAGACGTAGGCGCCTGCGCCCATGGCCACCATGATGTTGAAGTTGAAACCCTCGATACCGCCGATGTTCTGGCCCAGAAGTCCTTCGGTCTCGCGCCGTTTGATGACTTCGCTGAGATGGGGCTTCAGATAGGCGTACTCGGCGCGGAGGTAGATGAGACCCAGCGGGGCGCCGATGGCTCGGGCCCCTATGGTCATGCCCTCCATGACTAGGTCGGCATACTCGCTAAGGATGAGCCGGTCTTTGAAGGTGCCGGGCTCGCCCTCGTCGGCGTTGCACATGATGTACTTGGGACCGCGCTTCTCGGCCGCGGCGAAGTTCCATTTGATGCCTGTGGGGAAGCCGGCCCCGCCGCGCCCCTTCAGCTTGGAGTCGCGGATGGTGTCGATGATGTCGCCTCGGGACATGGCCAACGCCATCTTCAGGCCGTCGCCCGGCGGTACCTTCTCGAAGCAGAGCTCGTTGCGGGCGTTCTTCACCGCGATGTCGGCGCTCATGAGGCACCTCCCGCGCTCGGCGCGGCGGCAGGGCCCTGCTGCCGCTTGCGGTAGTCGGCGACGACGGTGCTGACCTTGGCGGGCGTGAGCTTGGTGTAGATCTCCTCGTTCACCAGCATGGCCGGGCCCTGGTCGCACATGCCCATGCAGTTGGCCCACTCGAGGCTGAAGGCTCCGTCGCCGGTGATCTCGCCGAAGCCTATGCCGAGTTCCCGCTGCAGTCGCTCGGCCACCTCGTTCTTGCCGGCCAGCTCGCAGGAGTACGTGCGGCACAGCCGGAAGACGAACGCCCCTTGGGCATCCGGGGGGATGAAGGAATAGAAGGTCGAGACCGCGTGTACTTCCACCGGGTGGATGCTGAGCACGTCGGCGATGACCTGCATGGTGTCGCTGTCGAGTTCGCGGTACTTCTCTTTGACGCTGCGGAGAATGGGGATGAGCGAGGCGCGGCTGAAGTTGGTGCGGGCCGCGACTTCCTCTACCTCTTTGCGTAGTTGGGCCGTATCAGTGACTGCCATCAGGCGTCCTCCGACCTTGCCAGGAGCATCCTGACCTTCTGGATCAGGGTGGCGGGGTCTACCGGCTTTTCCAGGAACTCGTCCACCGGCACCATCTCGTCGTCTTTGCCGATCTGAATGCCCATGGCCCGGTTGACGCTGGTGAGCATGAGTATGGGGAGGGTCTTGCCCTCGCGCCGTGCTCTGCGGGCGAAGCGCAGGCCGTCATCGGCCTCCTCCATCATGACGTCAAGGATAAGCAGGTCGGGCCCGATCTCGTCCAGTTTGGCCAGCCCGCTCTCATAGTTGGGGGCGCTCTCCACCGAATACCCCTCGCGTTCGAGGACGATCCGGCCGGCCTCGACCATATCCGGATCGTCGTCCACTATCAGGATCTTAGACACCGCTGCACTCCCTCTCTAGCTCTTCGACTCTCCGCCGGCGGGGCAGCGCGCCTTGGCTGCCCGCCCCAATAGAAGCAATTCGCATAGTATTTCAGCCCCCAGCCCGTCGCGCGCCCACAGGCGTGGACGCCGGCGTTTCGGTGAGCGCCACCGTGTCGGGGGCCGCCGGGGCATCGGGAGCGGCGTCGCGCAGGGTGACCGTGAAAATACTGCCCGAGCCCCTCTCGCTATTGACCGAGGCGTCGCCGCCGTACATCTGTGCCAACTTGCGCACCGTCGAGAGCCCCAGTCCGCTGCCGAGGACCTTGATGGTGTCCTCGTTCTTGATGCGGACGAACTCGTTGAAAAGCTTCGCGCTCTCTTCGGGGGTCATGCCGATGCCGGTGTCGGCCACCTCGAGTCTCACCGCGTCGTCTTCCCGCTTCAGGGACACGGTGACGCTGCCGCCGTCGCGGTTGTATTTGACCGCGTTGGAGACCAGGTTGTCGAGCACTATCTCCACTTCGCTGGGATCGGCCGCCATTTCCACGGGTCGCGGAGCGCGCATTGTGATCTTGATGCCGCGTTCGGTCGCTTCGCCGGCGAAGAGATCGATGGTCCGCCGGGCGATGGCCCGCACATCCACTTGAGCGAACTGGCGGGCCTTCTGCCCCGACTCGATGCGTGTGAGGTCCAGAAGGTCGAATATGAGCTTGCGCATGCCGTCAAGGCGCAGCAGGCTGCGGTCGATCATCTGCCGGCGCTCGGGGGACTCGTCGCTCTGCAGTATCTTCAGGTATCCCTCGATGGCGTTGAGTGGGGCCTTGAGTTCGTGTGACAACACCGAGATGAAGTTGAAGCGTACCTGACGCTGCTCCTCGGCCAGCCTGCGGGCCTCCCGGCTGGTGATGATCTGCTCGGTGGCCTTGCGTGCGCTGTAGCGGAGCTCCTCGGGCGAGAAGGGCTTGGCCAGAAAGTCGAAGGCCCCCAGTTTGGTGGACTGCACGGCCGTGTCGAAGGTGGCGTAGGCGGTGATCATGATGGTGGTGATCGTGCTCCCCTGACGGCTCAACTCAGCAAGGATATCCATGCCGCTCATGCCGGGAAGCTTGAGATCAAGCAGCAGTAGGTCGTACTCGTTGCCGGCGGCCGTGCTATCGAGAAATTCCTCTCCGTTGGCGAAATGGGAGTAGGAGTAGGTGACGTCCACGTCGACCGCGTCCACACGTACGCGGTACTTGGTCAGGATGCGGCGGACCGCCATGCTGAGCTGCACCTCGTCATCTACCATGGCCACTCTGAGTGTTTGGGCGGAGCCGGGCATCTATCGTCCCCCGTTCTCTTCGTGTCGCGGTAGGCTCACAGTCAATGAAGTCCAGGTGGGACCGGTCGACCGATCGGCGTTGGATTCCGCCCCGACGTGTCCCTTGTGCATCTTGACGATGCCGTGGGTGACGGCCAGGCCCAGGCCGGTGCCCATGCCCAGCGGCTTGGTGCTGAAGAACGGGTCGAACAGATTGGGCATGTTCTCTGGGAGGATGCCCTGTCCGGTGTCGGTGACCTTGACGGTGACGGTATCCGGATCGTCGCTCAGAGCGATGGTGAGCGTGCCGCCCTCCGGCATGGCGTGCAGGGAGTTCGAGAAGAGGTTGGCGAACACCTGCACCATCTGGTCCGGGTCGATGTCGGCTATGGGAGCGGAGAGGTGGTTCTGAAGCTTCACCTCCACGTTGTCGGCCCATGGCATGGTGCGGATAGTCCTCTCCACCAACTCAGCTATGTCGGTGGGTTGGCGGAGCAGCCGGCTCTGGCGGGAGAAGTTGAGCAGGCCCGAGATGATGCGCTTGCAGCGGTTGGCCTGGTCGACAATTATCGCCAGGTCTTCCTTGATCTCGGAGTCGGCCTCGCACTCCTCCAGCAGAAGATTGGCGTGCAGTAGCAGTGTGCCAAGGGGGTTGTTGACCTCGTGGGCGATGCCGGCCGCAAGCTGGCCCATGCTGGCCAACTTGCCGGACCTCTCCAGGGCTTCTTTTGCCTCCTCGAGCGTGCGGTGCGACACCTCGAGCTCGTCGTAGGCAACACGCAACTGCTCGATGGTGTGCGGCAGGCACATCTCTGAATCGGCCAGTCCGGCGTAGACCGCCCGGGCGTGCTCAAGACAGCCGTCGTAGCCGCAGGCGCCGCAGTTGAGCAGATCCTCGGCCCCGTGCTTGCCCATACGTTGAAGGATGTCTTCTAGTTCCTCTTGCGTGGCCGAATCGCCCAGCGTCTGCTCGTCGGCGAGGTGCTCCCGAGAAAGGTCGATATAACTGTACTTCTGTACGTTCCCTTCGAACTCCGCCAGTTCTTCGGGTGTGAAGCCGGTCAGGCGATTCCGGGCGTAGGCGCTTACCAGGGTGCGGCGCTGAAGCATCGAGATGTCGCTGGTCATGCCCGCCCCCATGTAGCAGCCCTTGCAGGCCAGCACGTCGAGCAGCCGGGTGCCGGCGTGGGACTGGTCGAACTCGCTGATGGTGGCGACGAATTCTTCTTGTCCGTCGGCGATAATGACGTCACCGCTGAGGAGGTCCTCTTTGATGTGGGCGGTCTGAAGGAGGCCGCCCGGCAGGGGAAAGACCATTCCCACTCCACCGTTGGGGGGGTCGAAGCGGTGGTTCTCTGCGAACGATGGCGGCTCGATGCCGCGTTTAGCGAACATAGTTCGCAGTTCGGCGAAGGTGAGCACAGCTTCGATTTCGTGGTGAATGAAGTCCACCGATGCCCTCTTCTTGGCAATGCAGGGGCCAATGAAGACTACTTTGAGGTCATCGCCCATCTCATGGCGCAGCACCCGGGCGATTGCGACCATGGGCGAGACCAAGGGGGCAAGATTGGGTATCAGCCTGGGGTGGTACTTGCGTGCGTACGAAACCACCGCGGGACATGGCGTGGTGATGTAGCGCCCGTTGGGGTTGTCTTCGAGCAGACGTGTGTAGGCAGCGGCGACTAGGTCGGCGCCCAGCGCCACCTCGTGCACCGAATCGAAGCCTAGCGCCCGAATCATCCCTACCAGGGAGCCGGTAGGTATATCCACAAACTCGGCCGGGAAGCTTGGGGCTACGATAGCCGCGACCCGGGAGTCGGACTCTAGTAGGTCGAAGGTGTGTTTGGTGTCATCGCGCACCTGCTTGGCATTTTGGCTGCATACGCGCAGACAGTTGCCACAGCCGATGCAGCGCGGCTGGATGACTCGGGCTTGGCCATCGACCACTTGGATGGCCTTTGCCGGGCACTCGCGTACGCAGGCATAACACATGCGGCACTTGTCGGTGACGATGGTGATAAGGGGGTTGTCCCAGGTAGGCATCAGGTCTCCGGGGGAGCCTTGGGTGCGTCGGCCTCAGGCACGGCCGCGAGGCCGGCCGTCGCCCTAGGCGCACCGGCGGCCAGTAACTCGCCGATGGTCGCGATGAGCTGGGTTTGGTCGAGCGGTTTATCGAAGTAGGCGTCCACGCGCATCTGGGCGCGGTCTTCGTCGGTGCGGGGCCTGAAGTCGAGGCCCAGCGCGCTCGAAACCGACGTGGCGATAATGACGGGTATGTCCGCGTAGCGCGGATCTTCTTTGATGGTGCGGGCGAAGAAGAAGCCGGAGTCGAGACTGGTCATCATGAGGTCGGTGATGACCAGGTCGGGCTTCTCTTCGGCCATGCGCATGAGGGCCTGCATCGGTTCGGCCGCCGTCACCACCCGATAGCCCGCCCGCTCCAGGATGTGGCGATTGATCTCAAGAAAGTCGTAGTCGTCATCGACGACCAAGATCAATGCAGACTCACGTGTGGTCATGGCGTCCTCACAGCGTCCTCACAATAACACTCGCGTCACCGCCCCGGGGCGGTGACGCCCCGGGGCTTCTCGACACTACTCGGTTCTTAGACTCTGTCCTTCCCCGTGTACTCGGTGTGCAGCAACTCGTGCGACTTGTGTCCCAGGGGTTCGCCCAGGAACTCCTCATAGAGGGCCTGCACATCGGGGTTCTCGTGCGACTTGCGCAGCTCGCGGCCCTCGTCTTCGGCGTAGATGGCGCGGATGCGGGCTTCTCGCACCGCATCGGAGGTCAGGCGGGGCTGGCCGCCGCCGCCGATGCAGCCACCGGGGCAGGTCATCACTTCGACGAAGTGGTAGTCGGCCTCACCACTGCGGATGCGGTCGACCACCTTCTGGGCGTTGGACAGCCCGTGGGCGACGGCCACCTTGAGGGTGGCTCCCTTGAGGAACGACCACGCGGGCACTGTCTCCTCGATGGTCACCGAGGCTTCCTTGACGCCTTCGAGCCCGGCGATGGGGGCCACGTGGAGGTTGGCGAAGGGGAACGGCTTGCCGGTGACAATCTCATAAGCGGTGCGGAGGGCGGCTTCCATGACTCCACCGGTGACGGCGAAGATATCGGCTGCGCCTGTGGACATGCCGAGCGGGCGGTCCATCTTCTGTTCGGGCAGATTGGGGAAGTCGATGCCGGCCATCTTGATCATGCGGGCGAGTTCGCGGGTAGTGAGCACCATGTCGACGTCTGGGACGCCGTCACGGCTCATCTCCGGACGGGCGCACTCGAACTTCTTGGCGGTGCAGGGCATCACCGACACCACCACGATGTCCTCAGGAGCCATGCCCAGCTTCTCGGCGTAGTAGGTCTTGGCCAGCGCGCCGAACATCTGCTGGGGCGACTTGCAGGTGGAGAGGTTGGCCAGCATGTCGGGGTTGTAGTGCTCCATGTAGTTGATCCAACCGGGGGAGCAACTGGTGAACATGGGCAGGGCCACGTCCTCACCGTCTACCAGGGCCTTCTTGAGCCGGGTGAGCAGCTCGGTGCCCTCTTCCATGATGGTGAGGTCGGCGGTGAAGTTGGTGTCGAACACCGCGTCGAATCCGAGCCGTCGGAGGGCCGTGACCATCTTGCCGGTGACGACGGTGCCGGGCTCGAAGCCGAACTCCTCGCCTAGGGCGCCGCGGATGGCCGGCGCGGTCTGTACGATCACGTGCTTGCTGGGATCGTCAAGGGCCGCCCACGCACGGTCGACAGCTGCAGTTCTCGCTGATGGCCCCCACCGGGCACACGGCGGCGCACTGGCCGCACTGCACGCAGACCACGTCGCTGAGGTCGCTTGCGAACGCCGGTCCGATGAGGGTGGTGAACCCGCGGCCCTGAGCGAAGAGCGCGCCGACACCCTGGATGTCGTTGCAGGCAGTAACGCAGCGCCGACATCCCACGCACTTGCCGGTGTCGCGCACCAGCGCGGGGGTGGAGGTGTCGATGAGCTTGCGGGTGCGCTCGCCTTGGTAGGCGATATCTACCACGTGTAGGTCGAGCGCCAGCTTGCGCAACTCGCAGTCACCGCTGCGGACACAGGCGTAACAGTCGCCGTCATGCTCCGACAGGATCAGCTGGAGCACGGCGTGTCGCGCGCGCCGGGCACGGGGGGTGTTGGTGTGTACCACCATGCCTTCGGTGGCGGGCTGGGTGCACGAGGCCACCAGAGTGCGGGCCCCCTCTATCTCCACCAGGCAGATGCGGCAGGCGCCTATGGCCTGCACGCCTTTCAGGTAGCACAGGGTGGGGACCTTGGCACCGACCTGCTGGCAGGCGTCCAGAACGGTAGTGCCTTCGGGCACCTGGGTCTTGATTCCGTCTACAGTCAGGGTTGGCATTACTCCACGTCTCCTTGCGCATCAGCAGTGGCCGGCGCCGCTGTGGCGGCGGCCCCAGCGGGGATCTTGCCGTAGTCGCAGCGCAGGCAGCGCTTGGCCTCGGCACAGGCGGTTTCGAGGTCCCAGGAGAGCTCTACCTCGTCGAAGGTGCAGGCTCGGGCCTGGGCGTCCAGGCACACGACGGCCGCCCGCGGTGTGGCCACCGGGTCGGCGTCGGGGTCGAAGAACACGTCCACGGCGACGTCCTGGCGCCAGAAGGCGTGGTCGGAACCGGTGAGGTACCTGTCGATGGCCACGGCGGCACGCTCACCCGCGGCTATTGCCTCTACCACGGAGGCCGGGCCGGTCACCACGTCGCCTCCGGCGAACACCCAATCGAGATTGGTGGCCCCAGTCTGGGCGGCGGCCTTGATCCAGCCGTTGTCCATCTCGATAGGAAGATCACCGGTGAGCGTCCGTGGCTCGGGTGCCTGGCCGACAGCACCGATGACCTGGTCGCAAGGCACGATGAAGCTGGGTTCCCGTCCTGCCACCGGACGGCGACGGCCGCTGCTGTCGTAGTCGCCCAGAACCATCTTGCGGCAGAGCACGCCAGTTACTTTGCCCTCCGCGTCATGTCTTATGGTCTCGGGGGCCGTCAGGGGCAACAGAGTGATGCCCTCTTCGTCGGCGGCAAGGATCTCCTCGGCCCAGGCGGGCATCTGCTCGCGCTGGCGCCGGTACAGGATGTTCACGTGCTTGGCACCCAGGCGGAGTGCGGTGCGGGCGGCGTCGATGGCGGAGTTGCCTCCTCCGACCACTGCCACTTCGGTGCCCACTTTCGCGGCACCGTTGACGTTGTACTCACGCAGGAAGGCAAGCGCGTCGGTGACTCCCTCGCCGGTTCCCTCTCCCTCTTCTCTGGAGAGGCCCAGGCCGAGACCGTTCGGGGCGCCTATGCCCAAGAAGGCTGCGTCGTATCCCTGGTTACGGAGGGCGGCCAGGGTGAAGTCGCGACCAAGCGCCTTGCCTGTCTCGATGGTCACGCCCATGGCTTGGATCATGCTGATTTCGCGTCCCAATTCCTCACGAGGCAGCCTGTAGGCCGGGATGGCCTGCACAAGCATGCCTCCCGCGCTGGCTTCCTTCTCGAAGATGGTGGGCGCGTATCCCAACCGGGCCAGGAAGTAGGCGCAGGAGAGGCCGGCCGGGCCGCCGCCGATGATGGCGATCTTCTTGGCGGCGTTCACGGCGCTCTTCTCTACCCGAGGAAGCTGCGCTTTGGTCTCCTGCTCGGTCATGAAGCGCTTGAGGCCGCGGATGGCCACCGGGTCGTCGAGCGAGCCGCGTTGGCACTTGCTCTCGCAGGGGTGGAAGCAGACCCGGCCGCAGATGCTGGCCAGCGGGTTGCGTTCCCTGTGCAGTCTCAGGGCTTCGTCGAAGCGCTCTTCACCGATCAGGCTCACGAATCCGGGCACGTTAACGGAGGCAGGGCAGGCGTTGGTGCACTTGGCGGTGAACATGCTGGAGCAGACGCCGGCTTCGCAACGGTGGTTGCGGATGTGGGCCTCGAACTCCTTGCGGAAGTAGCGGATGTTGGCAAGCACCGGGTTGGGGGCGGTCTGACCGAGGCCGCAGAGGGCGGTGTCCTTGATCACCTTGCCCAGCTCCTCCAGCTTCTCGATGTCGCCCTCTTCGCCCCGGCCGTTGCAGATGCGGGTAACGATCTCGAGCATCCGCTTGGTTCCCACCCGGCACGGCACGCACTTGCCGCAGCTCTCCTCTTGGGTGAACTCCAGGAAGAAGCGGGACATGTCGACCATGCAGCTGTCTTCGTCCATGACGATGAGGCCGCCGGAGCCCATGATGGCCCCCAGCTCCTGCACTGATTCATAGTCTACCGGCACGTTGAGGTGCTGGCGGGGGATGGAGCCGCCCGACGGACCGCCCAGTTGGACGGCCTTGAACTGCTTGCCGCCCGGGATGCCGCCCGCTATCTCGTAGATGATGTCGCCCAGGGGGATGCCCATGTCGACTTCCACCAGACCCACGTTGTTGACCTTGCCCGAGAGGGCGAAGATCTTGGTGCCGGGACTCTTCTCGGTGCCGGCCGTGCGGAACCAGCCGGCGCCCAGTCGGATGATGCCGGGCACGGTGGCCAGAGTCTCGACGTTGTTGAGCACCGAAGGCTTGCCCCACAGCCCTTTCTGGGCCGGGAACGGCGGGCGCGGCCGAGGCTCGCCCCGCTTCCCCTCTATGGAGGTCATGAGGGCCGTCTCTTCGCCGCAGACGAAAGCGCCCGAACCTTGGGCGATCTTGATATCGAAGTCGAAGTCGCTGCCGAGGATGTTCTTGCCGAGCAGACCGTAATCGCGCAGGGCTTCGATGGCCACCCCGAGACGCTCCAGGGCCAGAGGGTACTCGGCCCGGCAGTATATGTAGCCTTCGTGGGCGCCTATCGCCCGTGCGCCGATCATCATGCCCTCGAGCACCGCGTGAGGGTCGCTCTCCAGGATGCTGCGGTCCATGAACGCGCCGGGGTCACCCTCGTCCGCGTTACAGAGGATGTACTTCTGGTCGCCGGGGGCCTTGGCGCAGAACTGCCACTTGAGACCGGTGGGGAAGCCGGCGCCACCGCGGCCGCGCAGTCCGCTGCTCATGATCTCCTCGGCGATGCCCTGGGGCGTCATCTCTGTGAGGGCTTTGGCCAGAGCCGCATAACCATCGTTGGCGATGTACTCGTCGATCTTCTCGGCGGCGATGCGTCCCTTGTTGCGGAGCACGCGCAGGTTCTGCCGGGCGAAGAAGGGGATGTCCTTGAACAGAGGGATGCGCGCCTGGGTAGTGGGGTGCTCGTACATGAGCCGTTCGACGGGGCGGCCTTTGACGATGTGCTCAGCTACGATCTCGGCCGTGTCTTCGGGGGTGACCTTGTTGTAGAACACGCCGCCAGGGTAGATGACCATCAGCGGGCCGCCGGCGCAGAAGCCGTTGCAGCCGGTCTCTATGACACTCACTTCGTCGGCGACGTTCTGGAGCGCCAGTTGCTCCAAGAGGGTAACCTTGACACGTTCGGCTCCTGAGGAGAGGCAGGCGGTGCCGAAGCACATCATGATGTGAATGTGAGGGGTCTTCGTAGCGCCCTTCATCAGTGCTCACTCCCGAAGCTGAGCACGTATTGGGGAACGAGCTTCCCTTCGATGATGTTCTTCTGCCAGATCTCTCGGGCCTTGTCGGCGCTCGAGAGCGCCGTAGATGACTTTGGGTTGGTCGAGTACCTCGACTGTCATCACGGGCTCGTGCTCGCAGGCGCCGATGCACCCGGAAGTGGTCACTCGGATGTCGAGACGCTCCGAGGCCGCAAGCTCTGTAATCAGGGCCGACAGGACCTCGCGGGAACCGCTCGCTATGCCACAGGTGCCCATGTGTACGGTGACCAGCGCGTGGTAACCGTCTTCGCGGAGCGCGTTCTCCCTCTGCGTCTTCTCCTTGATCGCAAGAAGATCGGCCAGTCCTTTGATCTTGTGGGAGCCGGCATCGTCAACTGGCGACATTCTCGATCACCTCTTCCTGCTCGTAGTAGGGGGCGAGCATCTGGCCGACACGAGAGGCCCGCACCCGCCGGTGTACGTCTTCGTCGATGGAGACCGCCGGCGCCAAGCCGCAGGCTCCGAAGCAGCGCGCCACTTCAAGGGAGAACATCCGATCCTCGGTGGTCTCGCCTACGTCGATGCCAAGTTTGTCTCTAACAGCGTCCAGAACCTGGAGACCACCGCGGACGTAGCAGGCCGTACCCAGGCAGACTCTGATGATGTGCTTGCCTCGAGGAGTGGTGGAGAAGAACGAGTAGAAGCTCACTACCCCGGCTACCTCGCTGTAGGGCTTCTTCATCTGCCGGGCGATGTGCTTGAGGGCGAACTCGGGGAGATAGCCGCAGATGCCCTGGGCCTGTTGGAGCACGGGGATGAGTGCTCCGGGCTTGTCCTTGTATCGCCCTATGACTTCGTCGAGCCTGGCCACCAACTCCTCTTCGGAGACCTCGTCGCAGCAGCCCTCGCAACTGCTTCCGTTTGTCTTGCTCTCGTCGGGCATATTTACGACTCCCTTGTCGGTTGGTTCATTGATCGGAGGCCCGGCCGCTCGCTCGGCGGGGCGGTGTGAAGCAAGCCTTGCGGCTGCCTCTTTGGGCGGTGCGTGGTCGAGGGGCGGCGTGAACTGGTCGCCCGCTAGGGATATGGTGAACTCGATCTGCGGATTGGTCGCGGCAGTGACGATCATGGTGGTGGCCACATCTCCCAGCGGGGGACGGTCCACATGGTTCAGGCGCATGAAGGTCTCCACTCGCACGCCCCCCAAGGACGGTGAAGGTTGGACGGTCAGGTCACCGCCGGCCGCCTGAGCTTCGGCCCTAAGGAGGCTGAGGCCCAGCCCGGTCTTCTTGCCGGGCTTGGTGGTGTAGAACGGGTCGAGGGTCTGTTCTGGGGTGGCGGCGAGACCGCTGCCGTCGTCGTCGACGGTGAGCCGAAGCGTGTCGGATCTCTGGTCCATGAACAGGCCTATGTCCATATGTGTCGCACCCGCGCGCGCCGAGTTCTCGAGCACCTCGAGTAGATAGAGGGATAGGTCATGCACGGGCCACGCTCCGGTCTTGAGCTCCGGCGAAGGCCAGTAGCAGCTCGGCGAAGGTGGGCTCGGCCAGGCGCAGCGCGGTGGCCGCCGCGCCGATGTCGACCGGGTAGTGCGCGTCGGAGGCGCCGGTTACCGGCAGGCCTCGGAGGGCGGGAGTGTCGAGCAGCGTTGAGGTCGGCGCGAAGTGGCGTGAGACCTCGATGCCGTCGAAGCCTGCATCTTCGGGGAAGAACCCCAGTTGGGAGAATACGCTGAAGGCCTTGCGGTCCACATGCGCGGCGATGGCCAGTCCGCCCCGACTGTGGATAAGCTCCACCGCTTCGCTTAGGTCGAGGGAGGTGGCGCTCGCCAGTTCTACAGTCTCTTGGCCGGTGACGTAGCCGTCGGCGGTGAGCAATTGCTGTTCCCCGAAGAACGCGTAGTACTTTTCATCGGCCCGGGGCAGCATGCCGCTCAGTGTGGCGGCGACGCTCTCGACTGCCGAAAGGTCAGGGAACAAGGCAAGAACATGCACCTCTTCCAGGGAGGCGATCTCCATTCCTGGTATTACGGTAAGACCACCACCGGCAGCTTCGGCCGCTTGTTGGACGGCCGCCACGTTGCCCGCCGAGTTGTGGTCGCAGACGGCAATCATGTCAAGCCCCGCCTCCAGAGCGCTCCGCACGATGGTGGGCGGAGTCATTTGCTCCGACCCGCAGGGCGAGAGCGCCGAGTGGATGTGCAGATCGGCCCGGAACGTGCGCAGACGTGCGTCCAAGGGTGAGGACCCGGCTGTGGACCCGGCACTCAAGCATGGCATCCTTCCGTAAGGGACTTGGCTGTGGGGGCGCCGGTCATGCGCCGCCGCCCCTGATGCCCAACTCGTAGAGGCGGCCTGCCAGGTCGAACGTATCGGCGCGAGAGACGTAGAGCGCAAGGCCCTCCTCGGTCGCCCTCGCGATGACATCGGGCTCGGGAGTCCGCCCGCACGAGAAGATCACCCCGTGAAGCCCTGCGTGGCTGGCCACGGCGATGACGTTGAGGTGCACCTGTAGAGTGATCAGGATCCCGCCGGTGGGAGCGTTGGCCAGCACGTCGCTCAGTAGGTCGGAGGCGTAGGCCCGGGTGATGTCGGCGTCGACCGCGGGGTTGTCCCCTTCTCCGGCCGGTCGCTCTAGGCCGGGAGTCAGCGCTTGAAGATCAAGGACTTGAGCCAGCTCTTGCAGTCTCATCGGTCGCGGTCCTCCTTCTCACCGTTCACACGGGCGGTGTAGGGGCACAGTTCGACACCGGCCCGTTGCATGACGACGTCTTCGGCCAGGGCTGCGCAGGTGGGGGCGCCACAGGTGCCGCAGTCCTTGCCCGGCAGGGAGTGGGTGACCTGCTGCAGGTGACCCAGCTTCTGGATGGCTTTGCCCATGTCGGCATCGAGCCGGATGCCCGGCCGGGGGGCATAAGGCCGCCGGCGCGGCTGCGGGGCGGGCGCGGGCACCGAGGCCGCGCCGGCGGTGCCGACGGGTCCCGCGGAGTCGCCGCCCCCGGCCGCAGCGCCGGGCTTGGCGCCTCCCAGGGCGCCGGCCGCCTCGGCGACTTCGACCGCCTCCCGGCCACGTTGCCAGCGGCGGGCGGCTACATGGTGGTCTTCAGATAGCAGCGGGGAGCCGAAGCACCCGCCTTCGCAGGCATATGGGTCGATGGCGGCCACGTCGCCAAGCAGGCCGTCCTCGATCTGCTCCAGCAGCTTGATCACGTGGGTGATGCCGGTGACCGTCAGCAGTGCATCGGTGTTGTGGTCGGTCTCCGTCACGGTTGCCTGGGGGTGCGTGGTGATCGGCGCCAGGGCCTCGCTGCGCGGCTCCAGGCTTGAACCGGCTCCACCTGTGAGCTTCATCATGACGGCTTGGCGGAAGGGCCCGGGTGCCAAGTATTCGGCGGCTGCACCCACGGCTGCGGGTGGTCCGTCGGCACTCGCGTCGCTCCCGTCTTGGCCTGGTGTTTCTGGCACATGTAGGAGTAGGGCGGAGCGCTGGCTGGGGCACGAGACCACATAGGCGACCGGCCTGCCGCCGTGCGCGGCCTGCACCGCTTCCCAGGGCGAATCGAACGGGGCCAGGTGAGGCACCAGCGAGGGGAAGCGGAGCTCGACCAGATTGGTAATCGCTGGGCACGAGGATGTGATCAGCGGCCGGGGACGGGCCGCGGAGTCGGTCGCGCTTTCGGCTGGGGCCGCGCCTATGGCCGCGGCGTCGTCGCAGGATGTCGCCTCGGCCATCGCCAGCACCGCCGCGCGCAGCGCCTGTTCGTACGGCGCCGAAGTGATCACCTCGGCAAAGCCCAGGCCTTGGAGAGCGGCCATTACCTGTGCCGGCGGATAGTCGGCGCCACACCCGGCCAGCAGAGCCGGCGGTACTACCAGCAGCATGTCCTCTTTGCCGGGCAGCGCCTCCAGATTGGAGAGTTCGTCGCGCATGGTCAGAGCGCCACTGCTACAGGCGGCGATGCAGGCCGTGCAGTCTACGCAGAGGTGTTCGAGCACGCTCGGGCGCCCGTCACGCACCCGCAGCGCCTGCGTGGGGCAGGCGGTCAGGCAGGCCCGGCAGTCACGGCAGCGATCGGCCGAGGCGTAGAGCGAGATGGGCCGCGCTCCGTCGCTGCTGCCTGGCTGCAGATCGACGGTGAAGCTTACCCGGGTGCCTTTTCCCATGCGGGAGGTCACCCGCAGGCGATCACTGTTGCGCTTAATGTTGGGCAGTCCCATGCCCGCCCCGAAGCCGAGCGCCCGGGCCTCGGCACCGGCTGTGGAGAAACCCTCTACCATGGCCTGCTCCACATCGGGAATGCCCGGACCTCCGTCCACCACGTTCACGTCTATCTGGGACGCCGAGAGGCAAGCCTCCAGGCGGCCGCCGACGGAGTGTATGACCACGTTCATCTCGGCTTCGTAGGCGGCGATCATGGTGCGGCGGATGGCTTCAGCCTCGGCCCCGATGCGTTTGAGGTGTTCCTTGATGGCGCGCGAGGCGGCGCCCGCCCGGCGGAAGTCGTTGCTCTCTATGTCGTATGACAAGAATTCCATGAGGGTCGTAGGGTCAGCCTCTGTCTTCCTGCGTCTCGGGGGGAGGAGTCCCGAGGAAAGGCGCTTCGGGGGTGATAGCTTCGGGCGAGAGCAGTCGGTAGATCAGGCCGCAGGTCTCAAAGACGCCCAAGGGCGAGACCATGAGCAGGGTGCCGTCTTCCGCGGCCAGATCGACGATCTCCGGTCCCGGATCTACCCCATCGACGAAACAGATGCCGGGGACCTCCATCAACTCGGCCACTTTCACCATCTGCAGATTGGCTAGGTTGGTGACCAACAGGGTCTTGTCGGAGGCCTCGCTCAGGAGGTCGCTCACTCGGTCGCCTGCATAGATGCGGGTGACCTCGCCTGCGTCTTCGGGGTGTGGTGTGAGTACCCGTGCGCCGATCTTGCCGGCGAGCTCTTGAAGCCCCATGTGCGCCTCCGACAGCAGGGTGTCATGCGTGTGGATGATGGGCTCCATCTCCACATCGGCACCGGTCTCCACCCCTTCCTCGGTGACGCAGGCCGCGCTGCCGGACATCTGTTCTTCGCGGGCGAAGAACGCGGCCGACTCCAGAGCCGACGTGATGTCCATGTGGTCCACGAATACGTTCTCGGGCACCTGCAGGGGGATGGCCGTGAAGTCCACGATGCTCCGTACGCCCGCGCGCACCAAAGCTTCGGCGGTGGTCTGCGCGGTCTCGGGCGGCACAGCCAGGATGGCGATGCGGATGCGCTTGGCTCTGACGATGGGTTCCAGGTCGCGAAGATGGTGCACCGGACAGCCCTCGATGGAGGTCCCGACTGAAGCCGGGTTTGTGTCGAAGCCCGCCGCGATGCGCAGCAGCGGGCGGCGGCCGGCGAAGTGGGCCAGTACCGACTGGCCCAGCCGGCCCAGGCCCACAAGAGCCACATCTTGGCGCGTGGAACCGTCGAGCAGGCTCGAGATGGCTTCCAGGCAGGTTTCCACCTGATAGCCACGGTTGGGGCTGCCCGAGTAGCCGATGACCATGAAGTCGCGCCGGACTTGGGTGGCGCTGACCCCCGCCAGATGGGCCAGTTGGTGAGAGAAGATGCTGGTGGTGCCGGAGTCCCTGAGGTTGTCGAGCAGCCGACGGTAGAGGCTGAGCCTGCCCACCGTCTTGCGGGATACTCCCGGCTTTGCTGGCGCTCCCACGTTCGCCGCTCCGTCCCTTTCGCAGCAATCGTTACAGAGATAACACCGTTACGTGTTTCACAAGTTACTCCTCCGGGGTAGCAAAGGTCAATGTACAATGACGGTGTTTCGTAGTCGAATGAGGAGGAGACATGAAGCACACGATCTTCGGCATCCACATCACCAACCGGGTCGAGAATGTTCCCGCGTTGCAGGCCACCCTAACCAAGTACGGCTGCAACATCCGCACCCGGCTGGGCGTCCACGATGCCGACGCCACCAGTTGCTCCCCCAGCGGCTTGGTGCTGGTGGATGTCTTCGGCGTCGAAGTCGAGGATTTCTACCGCGAACTCCAAGGGCTCAAGGGCGTGGGTCTGCAAAGAATGGACTTTGAAGAATAGGCGGCACCGCGGCTTGGCGGACGCCCCAGCGATCCCCGGCCTTGCGCCAGTGAAACGGAAAGGTTAGAAAGCGATGTATCAAGTGAGAAGGCGATCGGTGCGGGCGTTCGAGCATGCTTGCGCTGATCTTGGCTCTGTTGCTGGCCTCCGGGCTCCTGCTGGTGGCCGGTTGTGGTCCGAGCGCTCCGGACACCCCGATCACTACTGTGACGCCGACCACGGCGCCCCAGGTGACTACCAGCACCGGCGACGCGGCGACCACCACCACGCTCTCGAAGCTCGACAAGCTCACCCTGGTGGCCCCACCCGGGCCCATGGCCATCCCCATGGCCTACCTGAAGGTCAACGACAAGCTGGCCGACGTGGCCGCCGAGACCGAACTGCTGATCTGGGAGAACCCCGACCAGCTCAAGGCCATCGTGGCCGGCAAGCAGGGCGACTTCGTCACCGTGCCCTCCAACACGGCCGCCATCTTCTACAACAAGGGCCTCCAGCTGCAGCTGCTGGACATCTCGGTGTGGAACATCACCTATCTGGTGACCCGTGATGCCGACGCCGCCGGCTTCGCCGACATCAAGGGCAGTCGTTGGTGGTGCCGTTCCAGGGCAGCGTGCCCGACGTGACCTTCCAGTACATCGTCACCAAGGAGGGCCTCGACCCGGCCCAGGACTTCGACCTGCGCTACGCCGCCGATCCCACCCAGGCAGCCCAACTGCTGTTGTCGGGCCAGGTGGACAACGCGGTGCTGAGCGAGGCCTTGGCTACGGCCGTGCTGCTGCAGACCAAGGATGCCGAGAAGCCGCTCCGCAAAGCCCTCGCTTTCGACAAGGCCTGGGAGACAGCGGCCGGCGCCGGCGCGCTGAGCCCCATCGCGGGCACGGTGGCCACTCCCAACGTCATGGGCAGGCCCGATGTGGTCGCGGCCTTCCAGCGCGAATATGCAGCCGCCGTCGACTGGATGCTGGCCAACCCGGAGGCCGCCGGGCAACTGGTCGAGACCGAACTGCCCGATCTGGGCCTCAAGGCCCCGGTCATGACCGCCGCGCTCAAGGGCATCACTTGGAAGTTCACACCAGCTCTTGAGGCCAAATCCGGCCTGGCCGCCTTCTACACGGCGCTTATGGAGTTGTCACCAGAGGTCATCGGCGGGAAACTGCCCGATGATGGTTTCTACTACGTCCCCTAGCGACTCATCGGATCCGGCGGGGTCGAAAGACCCCGCCGGGCCGCGCAGCGCCGCTTCGCGGCGCCCCGCGGCGTCCGGCCCCGCGCCGCCGCGGGGCGGGGCCGCGCCGGGCCTGACGCCCCTCGGCCTGCAGTCCGCGCCCCCCGCCTCCGTGTCGCGCCGCGCCCGCGTCCTTTATGCCGCCCTGGGAGTGGCCGCCCTCCTGCTGGGCTGGGAGTTGCTCTCCCTCTGGGTGAGCCCGGTGTACATAGCGTCTCCGGTCGAGACCGCCAAGGCTCTGGGAAGTCTGGCCGCCGACGGTACGTTGTGGATCCAGCTGCTCATCACGCTCAAGCGCCTGGTCATCGGCCTGGCCGTCGGGGTCGGGCTGGGCTGGGTGTTCGGCCTGCTGGCCGGCCTGTCGCCCCGGCTGCGGTCGTTCCTCGAGCCTCTGCGCTGGGTGGGCATGACTATCCCGGCCATCATCATCGCGGGGTTGGCCATGGTGTGGTTCGGGCTGGGCGACTTCACGGTGATGTTCGTGGTGGCGCTCATCGTGGTGCCCACCATGTACGTCAACACCATGGCCGGTGTGCTCAACCTCGACCCCCGGTTGGTGGAGATGGGCCGCGTCTATCACTACCCCCGGCGGCTGATGCTCACCGAGGTCTACCTGCCGGGCACCGCGTCGCCCGCGCTGGCCGGGTTGACCCTGGCCACGGGCATCGGGGTGAGGGCCGTGGTCTTGGCGGAGGTCCTCGCGGCCATGACCGGCATCGGACATTCTTTTTCGCGCGCTATGAGCAATCTGGATACCGCTGGGCTCTTCGCCTGGATCGTGGTGCTCTTGGCGCTGATGGCTCTGCTCGAGTTCGGCGTGCTGCGCCCGCTCAAGCGGCGGGTGATGCGCTGGCGCAAGGGGGCCGGATGATCACCTTCCAGAACGTGAGCAAGGCTTATGGGGATCTTAAAGTCTTGTCGGGTGTCTCTCTGCATGTAGGCGCGGGAGAGATCGTGGGCATAGTGGGACCTTCCGGCTCGGGCAAGAGCACCATCCTGAAGCTCATCACCGGCATCCTGGCTCCCGGACGAGGGCACTGTGACCGTCGCCGCGGGGGCGGTGGGCTACGTGTTCCAAGAGCCGCGGTTGCTGCCTTGGAGGACGGCGCTGGACAATGTGGCCGGGCCGCTGCGGGCCGGGGGCATGAGTAAGGCCGAGGCCTGGCCGATCGCGGAGCGCTGGCTGGACCGGGTGGAGCTGGCGGGCTTCGAGCGCTACCATCCGGCGGAGCTGAGCGGGGGCATGGCCCAGCGGGTGTCGCTGGCCCGGGCCTTCGCCGTGGAACCGCGGGTGCTGCTCCTGGACGAGCCCTTCTCCAGCGTGGATGTGACCCTCAAGGGGTCGCTCATGGGCATCCTGGAGAGCATCATCAAGGAGCGTAAGACGGCGGTGGTGTACGTCACCCACGAGTTGACGGAGGCGCTCCGTCTGGCCGACCGCATCCTGGAACTGACTCCAGAACATGGCCTGCGCGAACTGGACCTGAGCGACCGCGGGGCTGTGGCGCGCGAGTGGGTGGCGCGAAGCGAGTAAGTGCCCGGTCGGACTCGGCCCCGCCAAGATGGGACCGACGTTGTAGAGACCTCTCGTCCCACCGCCCCTACCATCGACCCGTACACAACAAGGTGACCGGTCGAGTGACGGTGAGGAGGGACCATGTTCGAGAAGCAGACTTGGATGCAGCGCGCCGGCGAATTCCCGCAGTCCGACGAGGAATACTTCGGGCTTCTGGCGCGGGCGGTGTTCTCGGCGGGGCTTGGGCCAAAGGTGGTGGAGTCGCGCTGGAAAAGCATGGGCGACGCGTTTCACGGGTTCGATCCCAGCAAGGTGGCGCAGATGGGGGAGGCCGATGTTTCACAGCTGCTCAGCGACCCGGCGGTCATACGCAACCGGCGCAAGATCGAGGCGGTCATTCACAACGCAGCGGTCTTTATGGAGAAGACGAGTGTCCAGACGGGGGCCGATCCCTTGTTTCACGCCTGCCTCACCGAGTGGGGAGCGGGCGAGGATCTTGACGCCGCGGCTGAGGAGCTGACGCACTGCTTCACCCACCTGGGACGGACGTCGGCACTGTTCTTCCTGTTCAGCGCCGGCTGGCGGCCGCGCGAGGCCGACGCCGCCTGAGCCATGACGCTGATCGTCTGCATGAAGGCTTCTGTGCCCCCACTGCTCTCGCAATAGACGCGGCCCCCGGGGGGTTTGTGGGTCCGGAAGAAGCGGTAACTACCACTGTGCACGGCTGCCGGCTCGGCCGGGCGTCGAGGAAGGAGCCGTGCGCAGCCACGCGGGAAGACCGGAAGCGAAAGGGGACCTATGGATCCGTTCATTCTCCGCGAATACGAGGCGAAACTGGACGACTGGTTGGCGCAGGGCTATCAAGTCATGGCCGACGATATCGACGGCGAGTTGCGTCTCACCGTGCACTACGTCTCCCCTGAGGGTGGAGAAGGCAGTGAGCGGGCCCAGGAGTTCTGGCCCATGACCTCCGACATCGTGAGCCTGCTCGCCGACAACGGCATCGAGATATCGCACGCGCTGGCGGGTCCGCGACCGTGGGCGGGGGCGCATCCCGAGCAGAGGTAGCCCGCGGCGGCCGCGCCGTGGGGCCGGGGCTCACCTGGCGGCAGGGGCGGCGTGTGCACCCCTGGGGTCAGTGGAGCCCGACGGCCCGGGGCGGCGAGGGGTGGTATCTTCTCCCAGTACATTTCGTGCGGATATGCACGTATGAATAGGAAAGGAGATCCCCCTTGTCTCGAGACGTAGTGATTCTAAGCGCCGCCCGCACACCGGTCGGACGCTACCTGGGTACCCTGGCCGACATCCCGGCATGGAAGCTCGGTGCCATCGCCATCGCTGAGGCCGTCAAACGGGCCGGTATCGACCCTGCCGACGTTCAAGAAGTAATGATGGGCAACGTGCTGACGGCCGGCCAGGGCCAGAACCCCGCCCGCAAGGCCATGTTGGAGGCCGGTCTGCCCCAAGAGATCCCTGCCTTTACGCTCAACATCGTGTGTGGCTCGGGCATGAAGACCGTGCATGAGGCCGCCAACGCCATCAAGGCCGGCGACGCTGAGGTCATCGTGGCGGGCGGCATGGAGAACATGAGCATGGCCCCCTACCTGGTGCCCAATGCCCGCAAGGGCTATCGCATGGGTGACGGCGTGCTGGTGGACGAAATGATCGTGGACGGTCTGCAGTGCGCCATGGGCAACATCCACATGGGCATCACCGCCGAGAACGTGGCCGAGAAGTACTGCGTCTCTCGCGAGACGCAAGACCAGATCGGCTACGACAGCCAGCGCAAAGCGGGCGAGGCCATCAAAAACGGCAAGTTCAAGGCCGAGATCGTTCCGGTGGTCATCCCGCAGCGCAAGGGTGATCCCGTGGTGTTCGATACCGATGAGCACGTGCGCGCCGAGACCACGCTCGAGGGCTTGGGCAAGCTGAAGCCGGCCTTCAAGAAGGATGGCACTGTTACCGCCGGCAACGCGTCGGGCATCAACGACGCCGCCGCCGCGTTCGTGGTGGCTTCGGCCGAATGGGCCGAGAAGAGGGGCCTCAAGCCTCTGGCAACCATCGTGGGCTATGCCACAGCTGCTCTCGATCCTGCGTTGATGGGCATGGGCCCCTTCTACGCCACCAAGAAGGTTCTTGAGAAGACCGGCATGAAGCTCGAGCAGATGGACGTCATAGAGTCAAACGAGGCGTTTGCCGCTCAGGCCGGCGCTGTGGCTCAGGAGCTGGGTCTGGACATGAGCAAGGTCAACCTCTACGGAGGGGCCATCGCTCTGGGACATCCCATCGGAGCTTCAGGCGCCCGTATTCTCACCACGCTCATCCACGCGCTCAAGCAGGAGGGCGGCACCTACGGCCTGGCCACCATGTGCATCGGTGGCGGTCAGGGCATCGCCACTATCGTCAAGGTCTGAGCCCAAAGGGTCTAGGCAGCAAGGAGAGACTCGTGAAAGAACGTGTAGAAAAGGCACTTGACCTCATCCGTCCTGCGCTGCAGAACGACGGCGGCAACGTCGAGCTCGTCGATGTCGACGAAGCCACGGGCGTCGTCAAGGTCAAGCTGGTCGGCGCCTGCGGCAGCTGCCCGATGTCGCAGATGACTCTGCGCATGGGTGTCGAGCGGGTTCTGAAAGAGCAGATTCCTGAGATCACCGAGGTCGTGTCCGCCTAAAGAAGACCGGCGGCCCCGGGGCGCGGCCCCGCGGGCCTCTAGGACTTCAGTCCGGACAGGTGGCCGGTAGCGCGGTCGATCTCGTCTTTGAGTGAGCTGAACTCGTTGGTCGTGGCCGAAACGCTCTTGAGCGTTTCGGCCACAACTTGTTGTTTGGTGGCAAGTTGCCGCGCCTTGGGCACGATGGCCTGACTGCGGCGGATGACCTCCTGCACGTGGTCCATGGAGGAGATGCCGGAACGGCGGGCTGCCTTGATGAGACCGATGGCTTTGATGACCAAGACCACCGACCCGGTGAGGAAGAGCGCACAACCGAGGCAGATGGAGACGATCATGATGATCGTATTAGGCGACATAAGTCTATTCTACCCCGAGAGCGTTGCCCGGGGCCGGGCTTGGAGCCGGCGCTAGTAGATCGCGGGTGCTCCGTCTCGAGGCTGGATGTCGAAACGGCGGATGGCCGCCAGATTGGTGCGCTCGCTGAGCCGCGAGATCTTAATGACGTCGCCGGTCTTGGGAGCGTGGATGAAGAGGTCTTCGCCGATGTAGATGCCCACGTGGTGCACCGGGAAGCCGAAGGCCAGCAAGTCGCCGGGCTGGATGTCGGCATAGTCGACGGGGATGCCCATCTCGGCTTGATAGCCGGAGAAGTGTGGCAGGTTGACTCCATGTTGCATGAACACGAAGCGGGTGAACCCTGAGCAGTCCATGCCGGTGGAGGGCCGGTCGCCGGCCCACACGTAGGGGATGCCGATGTAGGTGGCCGCGGTCTCGAGGAACTGGTTGAGCACCTCGCTGTCGGTCTGCGGGAGCGGACCGCTGTAGACCTGGCCTCCGTTGATGATGGCCTGCAGGGCCGCCTGAAGTCTGGTCTGCTCCTCTGCCTGTCGTGCTCTCTCCTGCTCGATGATGGTGGAGATCTGGGAGTCGAGATCGCCCAGGGTAGCCTGGCGCTCCTCGAGTGCAGCCTGAATGTCTTCCTGGCGGCTGGTCATCTGCCGACGGATATCGAGTTCCTGGAGCTTGGCCTCGTCCATATTGGCGAGGATGGTGTTCATCTTCTTCGTGCTGTCTGCGAGCTTCTGCACAAGGCGGTGGTCTTCGTCGGCCTGAGCGGCAGCCAGCCTGACTCGGGACAAGAAGTCCGGCCCGCCCTCGGCCGAGAGGAGCAGATCCAAGAACTGGTTGGTCCCCCCAGACTTGTAGAGGTCGCAGACGCGGTCTTCGTATTTCTCCAGCCGGTAGGCGCGGTCTTTCTGGGCGGCTGCCAGGTCCCTGCGCATGGCGCTCATGGAGACGTTCAACTCGTCCAGTTGCACCTGCAGTTGGTTGTATGCCTCAGAAGCCTGCTCTAGCTCGTCGTCCAGGGCATCGATGTCGGCCTGGGCCAACTGCGCTTGGAGGGTGAGATCGTCTACCTGGGTCTTGACTTCGCCGGAGAGGCGGAGGGAGCCGGGATCCTGGGGAACGGCCTCAACCGGAGCGGGAATGGAGCAGAACACAAGGACTCCGGCAAAGAGCAGCACTCCGCCGATCCACAGCCAGCCACGCTCAATGTCCCGCGCGCGTCCTTTGGCGGCGGTGCAGGAACGTTCTCTGCTTGACCGGATTCGATGCATCAACGCTCTCACGTCTCTTCGCTTTGTCCTCTCGGTGGAATTATCGGCAGGAAAAGCGAATCACTTGCGTGCTTCGCCAGTGCGCCTGCATATACGCTGGTTTTCTGGGCCGCGCGATTCTAGCGCGTCAGTCCCGCGGTTGCGATAAAACCAAGGGAGGAAGTTGGCGGTTGGCCCCAGAGAGGGGCCGGTTCAGCCGTGCGGGGAGGGGGTCACTCAGTATCGGCGGCGACTACGAAGTACGGAGCGAACGAGCCCAGACTCTCCTTGTTCTCGTCGTTGGTCCGATCGCCCCCGCCCCACGTCCAATGTTCCGTCAGGGTCTTCTCTCCCCTTGTGCTGATGAGCCTCACGCTGGTACCTGGTGCGGGTGTGACATAGTTCTGCGCGAATTGGTCCGAACACAAGGTGGAACCGACGTATCGATAATCGAACTCGATATTGTAGTCGTCTACGGGCGACAAGTCGCTCATGGGGTACTGGTTGGTCTTGTAGCCGTCGGCGAAGATTTCTATCTGTCCTTCAACGATGGCACCCTTGGCCCAATCGTATCTGCCGATTATGGTCATCTTCGTGTGGTCGACGAAATGCCAGAGTTCGCCTTCGAATTGGGTGGCGTCCTCATCAAAGTCGAGTTCTGTTTTGGCGCCGAAGAAATAGGTGTCTTCACCGGGTGTATCAGGAAGTCCGATGTGGATGACGAGCCCTTGGAGGGCCTTATCAAACTGCGACGGGGCGCACCCGAAATCGTCACCGAGTATCCCCTGGTCTTTGGTCATATCGCATACCAGCACAAATGGCTTTGCGTCCTGATACTTCGCGGATGTTGCCTGGTCCTGCGCCCCGCCTGCTTGCCCACCAGTTGTCTTGGAGCCTGACCCGCAACCCCAACCCTCAGGTTGATTCACATCGCAGCCGCCTTGAGTTCCCACCAAGAGAGAAAGCAGCGCGATCACGGTAAGCGCCGGTAAAAAGCGGGGGGAACGAGTCTTCCGGAAGACTCGGTTGGACATTTTCCCCACTGCCTATCTCCTTGTGGTCAGAAGTACAGGATGGTTTTGGCGTTCGTGGTTGTCGCGCGCTCCGGTGAGGCCGATTTGAGGCTATCAGACGCGAACGTTCGCTTCAACGCCGCACTTTGCCGTTGCGCGGTGCTCCGTGAGCCGGCCATTCTGCCGCAGGCCGGTGGCAGCACCTCTTCGCCCCTAGGGGATAGGGAGATACTCGCTGTGCTATACTCCCGTCTCTCAACGGCGCGGGGTGGAGCAGTCCGGTAGCTCGTCGGGCTCATAACCCGAAGGTCACAGGTTCAAATCCTGTCCCCGCTACCATATGAAAGGCCCGGAAATCCGGGCCTTTTTCTTTTGGCGGGATTGTCGCCCAGGCCGCTTTGACACGCTTGATGTCATCGCCGGTTGAATACTGTGCACATATCGCCGGTTGAAACCTGAGCACCCATAAGGGTTTGCCGGTTTCAATCGAACCTGTCGCTAGAGATCAAGCGGCGGCAGGAGGAAAGGTGTGTACAGAGTGAAGGATTGGGCCGAGGTCAAGAGACTTCATGAGCGAGAGGGTCTCTCCAAGAAAGCAATCGCCGAGAAGCTGGGCATGAGCAGAAACACGGTGGCGAGGTTGATGTGTCTTTCCGAGCCGCCAGCCTATGAGCGAGAACCCTCTTCCTCGCTCCTCGATCCCTTCCGGGAGGAGATCCTCGCGCTTCCGGCTGAGGACCCCCGGGCACCGGCCACGGTGATCAGGGAGCGACTGCAGGCCGGCGGGTATGCCGGGGGCATCACCATCCTCAAGGACTACCTGACCCAGGTGAGACCGCAGTTCCTGGCCGCAAGGACCTACCAGCGGACCACCTATCTTCCGGGCGAGATCGGACAGATCGACTGGTGGCACCTGCCGGAAACGGCGCTACTCGAGGGTTCGACTGCCGGGTGCTTCGTCTCCATCGCCTTCAGCCTCGGCTCCCTAATGCTTGACACGATGAATGGCCTCGGCATGACGTATTCTGATCGAGACTTTGCCGGTCGACCAGACAACAGATGGAGCGAGGTGGGAACAGCCCCGTGAGCGGCTTCTTGGACCTGCGTCCCGCGGAGCCGGACGACGCCGAGTTTCTTGCGTGGGGCCTCGACGAGGCCGCCGGCGGACTGTTCGCGACGATGCTCGGTCGTCGCAGCGGCGCGATCCTGGCTGCCGTGATGACCCAGGCAGGGCATCAACTATCCTACGAGCACGCCGTGGTCGCCACGATCGATGGCCAGGTGAACGGGTTCTGCCAGGGCTGGCCCCACGGCACCACACCTGCCGATGCCGAACTCATGCGCGCGGCCGGCCTGAGGGCCCTGAGGGCGATGGCGATCGAACTCCTCGGCCGGCAGGTCTTCCGCGCGCTTGCTCAGCATTCCCCCGGGGAGTGGTATCTGCAGGCGATCGCGGTACTGCCGCGGGCTCGCGGGGCGGGTGTGGGCCGCCGCCTCATGTCCGACGCGTTTGCCCGGGCCGCCGCGGCGGGCTGCGATGCCGTTTGCCTGGACGTTGATGCCGCCAACGCGCGTGCGCAGGCGCTCTATGCGCGGCTGGGGCTTCGAGTGGTGTCGACTTCCCCGGCGGCGACCATGCTTGGCGGTGTGCAGGTTTGCCGGATGGCCACGTCCCTTCATCCTCGCGCGGCATACGTCGTGGGCCAGTCGATCACCCCGGAGTAGCTGGCCGGCAACCCGCACCTAAAGTACGCTACCGGCCCTGACGACACCGGCGTCATCGTCGAGCACTACCTCGCCGGCAAGAGCTATTTCAGTTCGAAGTCCTTCTCCACCAAGTTCGGATAGATGTCTTTGAGGGGGGAGAAGTCTGTGATCGCGGTTTCCGCCAGCATCAGCCTCTTGAGCTTTGTGAGGCCCGCCAGCGGAGTCACGTCTGTGATCTTGTTGGCCGTGAGTTCGAGGGTCTCGAGATCCGTCAGGCCGGCGAGAACGCTCAGGTCAGTAATCGTCGAGTGCGCCATGTACAGAACCCTGAGATGCGTGAAGATCTCTAGGGTACTGTAGTCGGCCGCCTGGCAATTGTGGAGGCACAAGAAGCTTAGCTCCGTAAGCCCCGCAAGGGGAGTGATATCGCCGACGTTGTCACCACCTAGGTTAAGACTCTCGAGATGCACTAGTCCGGCAAGGGGGCTGACATCCGTGCTCGCGTGGAACGCGAGTTCCAGGTTCTTTAGATTCACGAAATACTTCAGGGCGCTTATGTCCTTGATCTGCATGTCTTCGGGCGACTGCCACGGGATGTTGAGACGCAACTCCGTCAATGTCGCCGCCTCGGCAGGGGTGATATCGCCGGTGGGTTTGTTGAGGGCCGCGCGGATCCCTTGCTCGAGCACGGGGTCGTTGAAAACCACGACCTCCGCCACGGTGGTGGGTGGTGTCGTGGACGCAGTGGTCGGCGGTAGGGTAGCGGCTGTTGAGGCCACTGTGCTCTCGGCCGGCTCTCCGGCTACGGAAGAGCCGCAAGCTGCCAGTCCCACCGCCAGGATCGCTAGGACGACAACCGACAACAGCATCCGTTTCATGAATCGACTCCCTTGATTGGTTGAAGCCACCGATGGGTGTATGACCCGCAAGAACGATAACACGCGGAGTGGCGGAAAGGGGCTCCCAGTAGGGAGGCCGTTCTAGGTATCGGGAGTCACAATCACCTTGCAGAATCGGAGGCGCTATTCCCTATGGAGCGACCGGGCATCGCGCACTTGAGCAGGTTCGCGCCGTAGACCACCAGCTGATTGGCCTCTTGCCGCCCCATGCTCTTGGGCCCCGCAGTTTGCAGGGGTCTTGCGCCGTTCTAGGCGAGCACCAACCGGAAGACAATGTCGGTGGTTGTTTCAAGTCGGGTCCCCGCTACCATATGAAAGGCCCGGATTTCCGGGCCTTTTTCTTTTGCCGGGATTGTCGCCCCAGGCTGCTTTGAACACGCTTGACCCCTACCCAGATGCAACAGGGTTGTATTCAGTGGATATGGACGGCTCGCACCACTTCGGCTGAGGAGGCCGGAATCAGGCAAACGAGTCTCCGCTGAAGCCGGGGCGGTTCAATTCGTCTCGCTCAGCGAAGCCGAAACTACTTCACCGCGTAGAGATAGCCGTCGGCACTGCCGAAGTAGGCCACCCCGTCGGAGACGGCCGGAGAGGACACGATGCTGCTAGGGGTATCGAATCTCCACATCTTCTGTCCGCTCCTGCTGTCCAGCGCAAAGACAGCGCTGTAGGTGGTGCAGTAGAACATCCCGTCCGAGACGATTGGGGAGGAGGTAGGCCTGAAGGAAGCCGTCCAAGGCGCAGTCCATTTGACATTGCCCCCGCTTGCGTCCAGCGCCATGCAGCCCTCGCCACTGCCGCCTAAATAGACGGTCCCGCCTGAGATGGTCGGGGAGTAGGACACAACGTCGCCGCCCATCTCAATCTTCCACTCCTCCACCCCACTCGTGCCGTCCAATGCGTAGATGTGGCCCTCAACGGAGCCGAAGCACACCGTGCCTTCCGAAGCTGCCGGCGCCGACACAGCCCAGTCACTCTGGAACGTCCACTTCACCTGCCCGCTCCTGCCGTCCAGCGCATAGATACGCCCGTCTTCGCCCGTGCCGAAGTAGACCATTCCGTCGGAGACGACCGGGAGCGACACGTCTCCATTCGTCTCGAACTTCCATATCTGCTTGCCGGTGCTGCTGTCTAGCGCATAGACGTAGGCCGCGTTGTTGTCGGTATACGCGCAGAAATAGACCACCCCGTCCGAGAAGATCGGTCCCCTTCCGTCCATGTTGTTCTTCTCGAATGTCCACCTCTGCTGCCCGGTCATCCTATCCACCGCGTATAAGAGGCCGTCATTGCAGTCGAAGTAGACCGCATCCTCGGAGACGGCCGGGGGGGACCGCCGCGGAGACCAAGTATCATCCACGGTTGGGAAGAATCTCCATTTCTCCTCCCCGCTGGTGCTGCGGAGTGCGCATAGGTATTGGTTACCGCTACAGAAGTAGACCATGCCGTCCAAGACGGCCGGGGACGACCAATCTTGTCCCGCCTGCGTCTGGAACTTCCAGAGAAGCTCGGGCACAGGGGTGGTCGAGGCCGCGGTGGTCGTGGTCCCGGGAGCGTCCGTGGTGTAAGCCGCGACGCTGGTGGAGGTGAGATTGTCGGTGGTGCCGTCCTTCTCGCCCCCGGTCAGCACGGTGAACAGTACTATGCCCGCCACTACGGCGACTGCCACGGCACCCAAGGCAGAAAGCACCCAGGGACGACGGTACCAGGGCCTGGCGGTCGGCACCGCGTGCTCAAGCCGGGCTGCCTTGGCAGCGGCGTCGACTGCTGCCTTCGCGTCGGCTCCTGTCTTGGCCGCAGCTTTTGTCGGAGCCTCTTCTGTTGCCCCGGCCGCGGCTGCACCTACAGCCTCTGCCTTCGCCCGTGCCTTCGCCGCAGCTTCCGCTTCCGCTTCAGCCCGGGCCTCCGCCCGGGCCTTATCCAATGCCGCCGCCCTGGCCTCCGCGTCCGCCTCGGCCCTCGCTTCCGCCTCCGCCTTGGCCTTTTCCTGCGCCGCGAGGGCGGCTCTTCCAGTCCGGTCCAACAGACGCTGCACTGTATTAGCCAGATGTTCGAGGTGTTTCTCCAGAGGCGGAGTGAGCGCATCCAACCAGTGGGTGCTGCTTATGTAGTACTCCATGGCTTCGGAGGGAGGCACGTCCTCTATGCGGAAGGGCAGTATGGGCATGTCCCGGGTCGCCGCCCTTTCGATCTCCCTCATCACGTGCCCGGACCTGTTCGACTTGGAGGAGAAGACGAGGACCATCACGTCGGCACCATGGATGGCCCGGATGAGCTGCTGCGCGTAGTTCTGGCCGGGTAGGACATCGCGAGGGGCGACCCAACAGCGGATGTGGCTTGCTTCCAGAGCGGCGCACACCGCGTCCGCGGTGGCCTTGTCTTCGGTCGAATAGCTTATGAAGACGTCGTGCGCCATCGCTATGCCCCTGACGCTGAACGGCCGTGGTGAATAGAGGGACTATAACACCGCGCGATACGGACCAGACAGCACACTGTGCCCTGGTGCGAACCTACGAGCGATCGACACCCAGCCCCGCGCGGGCAAGAAGCTGCGGGAGGCGGACGACCCGCTCGCGGTCCTTTTCTCGCTCGGACTCGGAGAGTTCCTCATACGGGATCATGCTGGGATGGGTCTTGCCGGCGCTATCTCTAACCGGACCCCGGCGCCATCCACTTGCTCCTCGCATTCGCATCCACCGCTGGTGCTCTTCCTTGGCGAGCAGCTCCAGTTCGGGGGGGTCGATTTCGAGGGGTTCGCCGCCATCTCGGATCGGAACGATGATCGCTCCTATCTTGCCCAGCATTTCGGCAATGTCGTTCGCCCGGCGGCGGACGGACATCTTTTTCGTTCGCGAGAGTGCGTTCCACGCCTGCGCCTCTGGCGGGTTTCCGCCACCTTCCGGGGAGTTGCTCCCCCACAGAGGGTCTTCGTGGATCACACGGGCCAGGGTCTCCCGGACTTTGGGGTCAAGGGGAGACGCCATCAGGCACCCTCACCCCCAGGTGGGGACGATGATTCACCCTGCAAGTTCTTCCAGGTCACGTTCTCAGACCCCATGAGCGACTCGCATCTCTGGACCAAGACAGCCGCGGGGTCCGTGATGCCGGCGTACGGGCCGCTGCTGAAGCGAAAGAGCTGAGCTTCCCGCTCAAGCGATTCGCAAGTCATGCGATGCAGCGACCACTCCTCCTTGTGCCGAAAGGCCGCGAGTAAAAGCGTAGCGATGGCTCCTATCACGGCCACGGCGATGGGAAGGATCTCGACTAGAAGCTGGACCACGTCGTCGCGGGGCGGTGGTGAATAGATCATCTCAACGGCCAGCAGCAGGGGCGTCAGTGAGGTTGCCGCCACCGACAGGATCACGAGTCTACGGTAGGAACGCTTGCTGGCCGCCGCTTTGCGGTTGTGGTAGTCGATCTGGCCGGCAAGACGGTTCTGGAGGTACTCTTCGGCGCCTGGTGTGTTCACGGTGTCGGGTCCTCCATCAGGTTATGAGCTTCCCAGTGTGCCCAGCTGACTTCGCCACTCGCGCTCTCGATGGCATCGATCAAGAAGATATCGTACGCCATCGATCCGTCCTCCGCTGTCCGTCTGACGATCAAATGCGCTTTGAGTCTAGCATCGGCCGTCTTGGGCTGTTGCCGGGGATGCGAAGCTGGAACACAGCTTGTCCACGACGTAGTATGGCTTTGGCACTCCTACATTGATGCCCACCGGCGGTGTGGCCCTCGATTCTCAGGGGGCCTGGTTCTGCCGCATCACAATCCTTCGCGGTGGAATTCGGCATAAGCTCCAGGCCGGCCCGCCGGCCGTAGAGTGCTATCCGCTGCGGCAGGGAGCAAAGCCGAGCACGTAGTCGCCAAAGAGACTTCTTTAACATAGGGGCAAGCATGTCAAACGAGACCAGTGTGAAATCAGCGAGGATGTTCTACGGGTACTGGATAGTAGCCGTGAGCATGATCACCATCCTGCTGACGTTTGGTGTTCGAACCAGCATCGGCAACTTCGTCGTTCCTTGGCAGAACGCAGTCGAACAGGGTGGCTTCCTTTGGAGCAAGACGCTCATATCGGGGGCCATTACCCTGTCCATCCTGATTCAGGGCATCTTCGGTATCGTCATAGGCCGTTATGTCGACAAGATCGGCGCTCGCTGGGTAATGACGATCTGTAGCGTGTTTTTGGGAGTCGGAATCCTGCTCATGTATTGGATGAGTTCGGTCTGGGAGTACTACCTTCTCTACGGCATCGTTGTGGGTATCGGCGCCAGCGGGGCTTTTGTGGCCACAACGGCCACCGTGTCTCGGTGGTTCCACCGTAAACGGGGGGCCATGACCGGTATCGCGCTGCTTGGCATTGGACTGGGCGGCGTCATATTCAACCCGGTCACCGCACGGCTGAACAGCGCCTACGGGTGGAGAACCTGCCTGCTCATCCTCGGCATCGTCGTGCTTGTCGTGGGCGTTGCGGTGGCACAGTTGTTCCGCAGAGATCCACACGATATGGGCCTGAGCCCGGACGGCGGTGCCAAGGGAGAGGGAATGCCCTTCATGACCTGGGGGCTTACGGTCAAGCAGGCAATCGCCACCTGGCAGTTCTGGGTGCTGGGGCTTTCCTTCTTCTGCGCCGGCTTCTGTCTGTTCGTGGTCGCGACCCACCTGATCCCGCAGATCATCCAGATCGGCTTTGCAGTCGATCAGCCGACGGGTGATAAGTACGTAACCACTTCGGCCAACGTGATGGCCGTGTTTGTGGCGGCCCAGATCGTGGGCTCGGTGTTGCTCGGTGCTCTTATCGACAGGATCGGCAACAAGTCCGTCCAGGCCATCAGTTTCGTTCTTTTGGCCGCATCGCTCTTCTGGCTTGCCTGCATTCACGCGCTGGGAGGCTTCTGGGGCTCCATGGCCGTCGCCGGGTTCGCGATCGGCGGCACCTCGGCCACTCAGTCGGCGAAGGCTGTCGAACTCTTCGGTGTCAGGATGGTGGGCATGCTCATGGGTCTGCTCACTGTGATGACCAGCATCGGCGGCGCGGTGGGCCCGGTGGTTACGGCGGCCATGCAGGATGCGGGCAGGTCCACCAACAGCTACGGCCGGGCGGTCTATCCCTACTCAGGAACGTGGCTCTTGACCGCCATAGTGGCCGTCGTGGGACTTCTGGCGGTACTGGCGCTCAGGCCGGTGAAGAACCGGGAAGCGTCTGCCGTATCATCGAGGCCAAGATGGGCGCCCTAACTGGCAGAAGTTCGTGGATCCGTCTCGCGGTCGTGGCCGTCTGGGCGATCGCATTCGCCTTGGTGGAGGCGATGGTCGTCTACTACCTGCGGAAGTTGTTTGCGCTCCAGTACGGCCTACGCTTCGCACCGGCCGACTTCCATTTCCCACCCGACTATCTGCCCTACGAACAGGCGCGCGAGGCGGCGACCATGGTCATGCTGCTGGCGGTCGGCTACGTCGTCGGCCGCACTTGGTGGCAGCGGTCAGCCTACTGGCTTTTCGCCTTCGGCGTGTGGGACATCTTCTACTACGCGTGGCTGTACGTGCTGCTGCGCTGGCCGTCGTCATTGGGCACGCGCGACCTTCTCTTCCTAATGCCTGGCGAGTGGTGGGCACCCGTGTGGGAGCCCGTGCTGGTCTCATGCGCATTCATCGCCGGTGCCATCCTGATTCTGGCGCGGTCGCGGAAGACCTAGCACTCTCGCACCCGGGATGGTCACAGAACCATCGAGGACAACCGAGCTGCGGCACCGAGCTCTGCGTTCGCTGTGCCCCCAAGCCGCCCACAAAAGTCTTCTGTAGGCCGGGCACATGGTTGAAAGTGTCAGTCCGCCAGGTGGGTCAGACGCAGCTCCCGGGCGCGCTTCTCCCGTACGCCCTGTAAGCAATCGGCTGGGGCCCCTTAATCAAGGCCGAGGCCACTCACCAGGGCAGTGTTTTGGCAGCGGCTGTTCCGGATACTTTTACCACATCTACAATGAGGAGGAGAAACGATGAGCTTGGATCATCACCCTCCTCATAGACCGCCTTCGAAGAAGGTAGCGACCCCGGTCTCGGTTGCCGTCTCCTTCGGGGATCTCAAGAGCATCAAGAAAGGGGCAGACATGAAGGTGCTCGTTGGCGGAGTGATTGCGGTCGCCGCGATCGCGTATGTGATCAAGAAGCTGCTCAACCGCAGGTGCGAACCGGCAGTGTCTGACCTTGGCGACGGCCTCGATGCTCCCAGTCGCAAGCTTGCGCGGGGATGGAACGTGCGAGGGCGACGTTCTTTCACGCGCGACGATATCGAGAAGCTCAGGCGACTGATCCGGCGGAAGGAGACCGCGGATCGCCCCGCGCAGAAGATCTTGCGCAGCAAGATGCGCCAGATGGGCTTCTACATCACCGACTTCGAGCGCGATCACTCTGGATTCACCACTTCGGACCTCGATCACCTCGTCAGCTCGGGATCCATCGAGATCCAGGAGTAGCGTTTCTTCGTCTACAGAAGCCAAAGTCCCGGCAACCGTTAGTTCGCAGCCCCCGGCGAGGCCCCGCCCAAGCTCAGCGCATGACCACAGTCTGTCGATAGTCCCCCGTATGGACGCAACTTTGCCGATGCAGACGTAGATAATGAGCCTCGATCAACTTTTCGACGGTTGGTCTTCCGCCGTAGCCCCCTACGCGCTGGGGCTGATGGTTGCCGCGCTGCTCTGTGCATCCCTGGCTGCCGTGGGTTGGGGGTGGCGCGCGAAGCCGGGGGGGCCGCAGTTTGTCGCGATGATGATCGCGGCTGCGATTTGGGCGCTCCTGTATGCCCTTGAGCTGACCGCACCCAGCCTGGCTGGGAAGGTCGTATGGGCAAAGGCCGAGTATCTCGGCATCGTTGTGCTACCTGTTACATGGTTCCTATTTGCCCGCGGTCACACCGGAGGCCCAAAGAGGCGGGGCTGCCGGCTTGTGGTCTTGGTCAGTATCATTCCGGCTGTCACGGTCGCACTTGCCGGCAGCAACGAGTTCCACGGTTTGTTGTGGAGCGAGGTGTCGCTGAGCACCTCAGGGCCATTCCCCGCACTCGCCTTGGAGTACGGCCCCTGGTTCTGGGTTCATATGGTCTACTCCTACGCACTGCTCGCCTTGGGGAGCTTCCTGCTACTCAGGGCGGTATATCGCTTTCCCCAGGTCTACCAACGACAAGCGGGGATGTTGATGATCGCGGCGCTTGCACCATGGGTGGGGAACGCACTGTTCATCTTCGGCGCGGCGCCTGCGGGGAGCCTCGACCTGACCCCGTTTGCCTTCACCGTCACCGGAGCGGCCTTGGCCGTCAGTATGTCGCGGTTCCGTCTGTTCAGCCTCCTGCCGGCTCTGCTTCCGACGGCGCGGAATCAAGTGCTCCAAACGATGAAGGACGGCGTCCTGATACTGGATGTCGACGGGCGAGTGGTGAGCGTCAATCCTGCCGCCAACAAAATGATCGGCGAGCGAGCCTCTGATGTCATCGGCCAGCCGGTGTCGGGAATCCTGGGCGATTGTCTGGCTACCCACCTTGCGACTGACGACGGGCCCGATTCGCAGTTCGAGATATCCCTGGGCGATAAAGCATTCCCGCGCAGCTACGATGTGGTCTCCTCGCCTGTTGGCCTTGGCCGTGGTATCGGCGTCGGTCGGCTCCTGGTCCTACGGGACATCACTACTCGCGCGCAGGCTGACGAAGCGTTGCGGGAGAGCGAAGAGCGCTACAGAGAGCTCTTCGAGCTCGAATCGGATGCGATCGTGCTCGTGGACAACGAATCCGGCAAGATTCTGGAGGTCAACGCCGCGGCGATGGTGCTTTACGGTTACAGCCGGGAGGAATGGCTTTCTATGAATCACACCGACGTATCCGTAGAGCCCGACAAGACCCGCCAAGCCGCGGTGGACCAGCTGACGCGCATACCTGTCAGACGGCACAGGAAGAAGGACGGCACTGTCTTCCCGGTAGAGATCACGGGCCGGCACTTCGATTGGAGGGGACGTTCCGTTCACATCGCCGCCATTCGTGACATCACCGAGCGCGTTGAGGCGGAGCAGGCTCTCCACGAGCGCGACGACCAGCTTCGCCAAGGGCAGAAGATGGAGGCCGTCGGCCAACTCGCCGGCGGTATCGCCCACGACTTTAACAATCTGCTCACTGCCATTATCGGCTACAGCGACCTGATCCTCGCTTCAAGCGAAGGCGTGGGTGATGCACTGCGAGCCGACGTGCAGGAGATCAAAGTCGCCGCTGATCGGGCCAGTGCCTTGACCCGCCAGATCCTAGCCTTCTCTCGTCGCCAAGCCCTAAGGCCCGAGGTGGTATGTCTGAACGAGATCGTGGCCAGTACCGAACGGTTACTGTGTCGCACTCTCGGCGAAGACATCGACCTGGTCACGCTGCTTAGCCCCGAATTGGAGCTGGTGGAAGTGGACGCGTCTCAATTTGAGCAGGTGCTAATGAATCTGGCCCTCAACTCTCGTGACGCCATGCCTAACGGGGGGAAGCTGACTATAGAAACGGCGAATGTGGAATTGAGCGACGAGTACTGTGCCTCGCACCTGGGGTCTAGGGCGGGCCTCTACGTCATGCTGGCCGTCTCCGATACTGGCGACGGCATGGACGAAGAGACGAGTTCGCGTGTCTTTGAGCCCTTCTTTACCACTAAGGAGCCGGGAAGGGGGACCGGGCTCGGGCTGTCCACCGTCTACGGCACCGTAAAACAGAGTGGCGGCAGTGTCCTAGTCAGCAGCGAGCTGAGGAAGGGCACGACTTTTACAATATACCTGCCCCGAGTCGATGTACCGATCAAGAACCGGCCCACCTCCGCTGCCAGGTCAGGCTTGACGGGTGGTCTGGAGACGATCTTGGTGGTGGAAGACGAATCCTCGGTCCGGGATCTTGTCGCGCGGGTTCTCCAACGTCTTGGCTACCAGGTGATAGGCGCAGCGAACGGTGACGATGCTCTGGTCATTCTGGAAGACGGCAAGTGTTCGGTCGATATGTTGCTGACCGACGTGGTCTTGCCGGGAACCATGCAGGGTAACGAGCTCGCACAGGCAGTCGGCCCGCTCTACCCGCACTTGCCGGTGCTCTATATGTCGGGGTACACCCGTGACGCCATCGTCCACGCGGGCCGGCTGGACGAAGGGGTCAACTACCTCGAGAAGCCCTTCACGCCCGATGGACTAGGCCGCCGAGCGCGCGAGGTTCTGGACTCCCAAGCTGTTGGCGGGTAGCACCCCCCGTTTCTGGAGTCAGTGGAGGATGACGGTGATGGGACAGGTCAAGGCGCTCTTGCCTAAGGCGACGGGAGGGCGATCGAGAGCGCGACATCACCCGCTGCGGGGGTCCACACCCGAGATCATCAGTGGGTTCTCGGATTAGTCAGGCACACCGAGGTGTGGCCAGCCGGTGTGGACTCTAACCGGCCAAGAGGTCTGCCCGCACGGCGCCTGCGAAAATGGTTCGAGACTGGTCGCTGACGTCTTGCGTTCGAACCCAGCGGTCGCCCTACTTGACGTTGGCACTTCCCTTGACTGCTTGACCGGGAAAGATCCCGTGGGCCTGCAGGTAGGAGCCGTACCACGCCATCTGGCCAAGCACTTGAGCTCCAGCCTTGGGCGTCGCAAGCACGATAGGGCAGTAGCGGCCTTCGCCGGAGAAGACTGATCGCTCCAGCGGCTCGAGCGGCACGTTGATGACCGGCTTGTCGCAGACTGCAATCAGCGCGCCTATCCGCCGCATGAAGGCCGCATCCCACGCATGGAGCCCTTCCTTGCTCGGCGGGATACCTCTGGCCACCGAATCGCGGCTCGCGGCAGGACTTCCGACCACCCCCAGCACGAGCACGGCATCAACCGCGTCGGATCGTGTGATCAGCTCCAGCACTCGCTCGATCGCCTCCGCGTCTCCAGAGGTGACCATGTCGATAGGGTTCCCGTGGCTCCAAAAGGGCGGAAGGATCTGATCCAATTCCGCAAGGAGGTCGGGGGCAGATCGGCGAGCACCAGCCCGTTGCGGGCGACCTCGTCGGCAGCGATGACGCCCCAACCTCCCCCCAGCGTGACCACAGCCACCCGGCGTCCCCTGGGGAGCGGCAGATGAGCCAACGAGACGGCAAGATCGATGCCCTCCTCGGGAGAGGTGGTGCCGACAGCCCCAGTCTGCCGGGCCGATGCCTCGCGGACCGCGGCGGTGCCGGCCATGGCCCCTGTGTGAGACGCCGCGGCATGGCTACCGAATGCGGTCATGCCTCCCCGAACGACCACGATCGGCTTGTGGGGTGTCGTTCGGCGAGCGACGTCCATCAGCCGGCGACTGCAACACCTATCTGGGTCAATACCGAGGCCGGCACGTAGCCGGCAAAAACAACGTGTTAGGCGAAGCCTTGCGCTACTGCAGTTTCGAGCTTGGCGATCAGGAAATCGTGGGGCTGCTTTCGGATGGACCTGTCGAACTGCTGGACATCGCGGTCGATCAAGGCTAGAAGCTAGGACGTGGCGACAATCTTCCGTTCGGTTGAATCCCACGTGCTCATCCGGGGGCAGACTCGACACCTGGCAACGGACCGGGACGGTTCGACCCAGCGCAGTCCGGGTATCCACGAAAGGAAGAGTCACACACACCAACAGGGTGCGTCAGCATCGGGAGATAACTAGTGGACTCACTTGGCAAGGACTACGCAGCGGGGCTCTTCTGGGACTGCGAACCACCCTGCCTCTCGCTCTACCAGCCGACTCATCGGCACCGTCCGGAAAACCAGCAAGATCCAATCCGGTTTGGGAACCTCGTGAAGGCGCTGGAGAAATCGCTGCTGCAGAAGTATCCGACGCGTGAGATCCGGACTCTCTTGGACCCCTTCCTCGCATTGCTGCAAGACCGCGACTTCTGGGCGCATACCCTTGAGGGACTGGCGGTGATGGGCGCAAAAGACGTGTTTCGAGCCTACAGACTCCAGCAGCCGGTTGCCGAGCTGGCCGTCGTCGCCGACAGCTTTCACACAAAGCCTCTGTTGCGCATGCTCCAGTCGGCCGATCGCTATCAAGTGCTCGGCCTGAGCCAGCAAGAGATCAAGCTCTTTGTGGGTAACCGTGACGCCTTGGATGAGATCGAGCCGGCCCCCGGTATTCCGCGGACGATCACCGAGGCGCTGGGGGAAGAACTGACCGAGCCACACCAGACCGTCGCTTCATACGGCGGTGTGGGCGGATCCCACCCGGCCATGCATCATGGCCAGGGCGGGAGGGAGTCTGAGAGGGACATTGACGCGGAACGCCTTTTCCGCGCTGTCGACCGGGGGATCCTGGAGCACCACTCGCGGCCATCGGCCATTCCTCTGATCTTGGCGACGTTGCCGGAGCATCGTCGACTATTTCATCAAGTCAGCCATAACCCGTTCTTGATGGAGGAGGGGATCGACGTCTTCCCAGACGTCCTGTCCGTAGACGAACTCCGCCAGCGGGCCTGGCAGGTCGTCGAACCTCGCTACCTGGAACGGCTGGACGCGCTGATTGAGGAGTTCGGCACGGCCAAGGCCAACGATCTCGGTGAGGAAGATGTGATGCGCGTCGCCAAGGCGGTTATCGCCGGACGGGCCGCGACTCTGCTTATAGAAGCCGACCGCCAGATTCCCGGCCGAATCGACGCAGAGACCGGAGACATCGAGTTTGCGGACGCGGCTGACCCGGAGGTAGATGAGGTGCTCGATGACCTGGGAGAGTTGATCTTGAAGATGGGCGGAAAGGTCGTGGTCGTCCCCGCTGAGCGGATGCCGACCAAAACGGGGATAGCCGCCATCTACCGCTACTGAAGAGGACGTACACATGGATATTCAGATCAATACCGACAGCAACATCAAAGGCGACAACGCGCTCACTCAGCGGGTCGAGACCATTCTGAGAGAGACCCTAGACCATTTCAGCAAGCACATCACGCGGGCTGAAGTCCACCTAACAGATGAGGATAGCAGCAGCAAATCCAGCACCAACGACAAGCGCTGCTTGCTAGAGGTCCGCCTCATCGACCATCAACCGATCGCGGTGAGCCATCAAGCCTCTACTCTGGAGCGGGCCGTCGATGGCGCTGCTAAGAAGATGAAGCATTTGCTCGTCAGCACGCTCGGGCGGTTGGGCAGTCGCTAGTGGGCGGCGTCCCAGCGTCTCAGGTATCGCCGGAGGACTGGGGGACGTGCTGATCACGATTCTTGTGCCCCACGAGATACTTGATAGTCGTCCCCTGCACCAACACCGAGAACACCACCACAACGTAGGTGATGGTTATCACGAGGGTGCGGTTCTGCCCCACGGGCAGAGACAACGCCAGTGCGACAGGGATCGCCCCACGAATACCCGCCCAGGTGATAAGCGGAAGCGCGCGACGGGCACGAGAGCCTCGTGGTCTTAGCGCCAGCATCGGGACCCCCACGGAGACAAAGCGGGCGAACAAGACAATCGGGATGGCCGCGATCCCCGCGACCAAGCCCAGCCACGAGAACTGGTCGACGAACAGGAGCACCTCCAGACCTATGATGACGAAGAGGACCGCGTTGAGGATGATGTCGACCATCTCCCAGAATCTGTCGAGGTTCTGTACCGTCGTGGCCGACATGCCGCGGGCCCGTCCCTGGTTGCCGATGACTATCCCCGCCACCACCATGGCGAGCGGACCCGAGATCCCCAGGGCCAAGGCGCTCGCGTACCCGGCGCTCACCAGAGCGAGCGTGATGATGATCTCAATGGGGAAGTCGTCAATCGTCTTGAGGATCATGTAGCCCATCCAGCCAAGGCCGAGGCCGAAGACGAAACCGCCGATCGCTTCCCGCAGGAACAGGGTAAATGCATGCAGCGCCAGCGAACCCGTGTGGTCACCGGTCACGGTCCCTAGAAGGACGACGAACACGACAACGGCGAAGCCGTCGTTGAACAGTGATTCGCCGGTGAGGAGCGCCTCGAGATTCTTGCTGGCCCGGGCTCTGCGCATGATGGGAAGCACGGCAAGAGGATCGGTCGGCGAGATGAGCGCGCCAAACAGAAGACAGTAGCCCAAGGGAAGACTCAGGCCGATGGCACTCACCAAACCGAACATCGCAAACCCGACGATGACCGTTGAGCCGAGCACGCCGATCGTGGCAAGCGAGAAGACCTGCCAGCGGACCGCGGTGAGGGATTCCAGGCTGAGGTTCAGCGCGCCTGCGAAGAGGAGATAGCTGAGAAGGCCGCCAAGGAGAAGGCGGTTAAGGTCCACGTCGCCCAAGAACTGCCGGGCCGGGGCGATGACGGGAAGGCCGGCTAGGTGCAGAGCGATCAGAAGGAGAGAGACGATCAAAGCCAGCAGCATGAGGCCGATCGTCGGGGCGAGCTTGAGGAACCGACTGTTGAGATAGCCAAATAGGGCCGCCAGAGAGATGAGAACGGCGATCGCGGTAAAGACGTTCATCGGTTCTGATGATGACGTGCATCGCGGCGGTCTGCAACCGCGTGTCTTAGAATCGCGGTTCCTGGGAAAAAGCCTCAATGTGTAGCAATGTCGGTAGCCGATCCTTCCATGCGTTATCGGGAAGCCTGGCTCCTCGTGAACAATCGGAGGATCAGATGGAATCCAGCTCGTTAGAAGAACTGATAGCGCAACTGGGCGACCGGGACGGAGGCAAACGCCAGCGGGCGCGCGAGACGCTGGTCGCAGTGGGTGAACCGGCGATACCGTCGCTGGTGGCGCTGCTGGCGAACTCCCAGGTCCGTCTGCGCTGGGAGGCCGCCAAAGCCCTGACGGAGATCCCCGATCCCGCCGCGATTCCCGGCTTGGTCTCGCTCCTTGCCGATCCAAAGTCCGAGATTCGTTGGTTGGCGGCTATCGGGCTCATAAACCTAGGCAATCGTTCCGTTCCCCACGTGTTGCAGGCCCTAACGGAGCAAGCAGAGTCAAAGGGCTTTCGGGATGCCTCCCACCACGTCCTGCACGACTTGTCTGAACGGAATGTTGTCGTTCGGGAGATTTTGGCGCCCATGCTCGCCGTCCTGGGTGAGACCGAACCGGCCGGGGTCATCTCTTCCCGGGCCGAGATGACGCTCCACGAGTTGCGGGCGCTGAGTGGCGGATAGGTGTAGCTGGGCCGCATGAAAGTCAGTCCTTTAGCCGGGAAGCCGGTCGCCCCCTCGCTGCTGGTCGATGTGCCCAGATTGGTCACCGCCTACTACGCGCAGCCCCCCGACCCCTCGGTCCCGGCGCAGCGGGTGGCGTTCGGCACCTCCGGACATCGCGGCTCGGCTTTCGAAGGGTCTTTCAACGAGTGGCATATCTTGGCCATCACGCAGGCGATCTGCCTATACCGCGGGCAGCAGAAGATCGACGGCCCGTTGTTTGTGGGCATCGATACGCACGCTCTCTCGGTGCCGGCCTTCACCAGTGCGCTGGAGGTCCTCGCGGCGAACAAGGTGGAGGTGATGATCTCGCAAGGCGATGAGTACACCCCGACCCCGGTGATCTCCCACGCCATCCTCACCTACAATCGGGGGCGAAAGACAGGTCTGGCCGACGGCATCGTGATAACTCCGTCGCACAACCCGCCCTCCGAGGGTGGGTTCAAGTACAACCCGCCCAACGGTGGCCCGGCAGAGCCCGCGGTGACCGGCTGGATCGAGCGAAAGGCGAACGAGTTCCTCGAGGCCGGTCTGCGGGGGGTGAGGCGGACCAGCTATGAGAAGGCCCTCCGGGCCTCGACTACGCATCGGCATGACTACGTCAGTGCCTATGTCGGCGACCTCAGCAGCGTCATCGACATGGGCGCCATCCGCGACGCGAAGCTCAGTATGGGCGTGGATCCCCTGGGCGGCGCCGCGGTGCACTACTGGGCGCCCATCGCCGAGCGCTACGGGCTGGACGTCACCGTGGTCAACGAGGTGGTCGACCCCACCTTCCGGTTCATGACGGTCGATTGGGACGGCCAGATTCGCATGGACCCGTCGTCTCCCTATGCCATGCGGAGGCTCATCGATCTCAAGGACCGTTTTCAACTCGCCTTTGCCTGCGACACCGATGCCGACCGGCATGGCATCGTAACCCGCAGCGCCGGGTTGCTGCCGCCCAATCACTACCTTGCGGTGGTCGTTCACTATCTCTTCCAAAACCGGCCAAAGTGGTCGCCGGCGATGGAGGTGGGAAAGACCGTGGTGAGCAGTCGGATGATCGATCTAGTGAGCGACAAGGTGGGCCGGAAGCTGTACGAAGTCCCCGTGGGCTTCAAGTGGTTCGTGGACGGCTTGCTTGACGGCACCCTTGGCTTTGGGGGAGAGGAGAGCGCGGGAGCGTCTTTCGTCCGGCTGGACGGCAGCGTATGGACGACCGACAAGGACGGCATCGTCCCGGCCTTGCTCGCTGCTGAGATCACCGCGCGCACCGGTCGTGACCCTGGCGAGATCTACAAGGAACTCACCGACGAGTTCGGCGACCCTGCCTACGAGCGTGTAGACGCGTCGGCGACCGCCGAGCAGAGGGACAAACTCAAGAGGCTTTCGCCGCAACAAGTCCGGATGGAAGAACTGGCCGGTGAGCCGATCCGGTCCGTCCTTACCCACGCCCCAGGCAACGGGGCGTCCATCGGAGGGCTCAAGGTGGTCGCGGACACGGGCTGGTTCGCGGCACGCCCGAGCGGGACCGAGGACATATACAAGATCTACGGCGAGAGCTTCCGCGGAGCGGATCACCTTCGCCGCATCCTGGAAGAAGCGCAGGCCATGGTGGACGACGCGTTGACGATGCCGTAGCAGGTGGGGGCAAGGTCTATGAGCTCACCGGCAGTGTGATGTGGGAGGGTGGCGAGCGCCAGGGCGAGAATTGGGCCGGAGCTGACTTGACGGCTGAAACAGACGACGCCACTCACTTTCGGGAGGAGCTCGATTCCTTTCCGGTTGTGGGTCCATTAGCGGATTGAATCTAACTCTGAAAGGACTTGCCTGGGAATGGAGAATCAGAGTTCGAATCACCACGCGATGATGGTGGCGGGCTTCCGTCGCCGGTTCTGGGTCTCACTCATCATCACTGTCCCCATTCTTCTGCTCTCTCCGAACGTTCAGGGTCCCCTCCATCTCAAGGCCCTGGCTTTTTCCGGGGACCGGTACGTGCTCCTAGCCTTGAGCGCGTTCGTGTACGCCTGGGGCGGTTTCCCCTTCGTGCGTGGGGCCGTCCAAGAGCTGCGAGTGCGGCAACCGGCCATGATGACCCTCATCGCCGTCGCCATTTCCGCCGCCTTCGTCTACAGCGCGGCGGTGGTCCTCGGTGTGCGCGGAGAGATCTTCTTCTGGGAGCTGGCCACTTTGGTGGACATCATGCTCCTCGGGCACTGGCTGGAGATGCGCTCGGTCATGGGCGCCTCGCGGGCTCTTGAGGAACTCGCCCGATTGATGCCGGACGAGGCCCACTTGCTGGCCGAGGACGGAAGTGTGAGCGATATGCCACTGGCCGAGCTCAGAACCGGCGACCGTGTACTGGTTCGACCGGGTGAGAAGGTCCCCATCGACGGGCAGGTGGTCAAGGGAGGTAGCTCCTTGAACGAAGCCATGCTGACCGGGGAATCGACGCCGGTAGACAAGAGCGAGGGCGATAAGGTCATCGGGGGCTCCATAAACGGGGAGGGCTCGCTCGAGGTCGCCGTGGAGAAGACCGGGGCCGACACCTACCTGGCCCAGGTCATCGACCTGGTGAGGCAGGCCCAAGAGAGCAAGTCCCGCGGTCAGAACATTGCCGATCGCGCCGCCTTCGTGCTTACCATCGTGGCCCTGTCGGTGGGCACGATAACCTTGGTCGTCTGGCTGCTCCTCGGGCGCAGTTTCGAGTTCTCCCTGGGACGGAGCATCACCGTTATGGTGATCACGTGTCCGCATGCTCTCGGTCTGGCCATACCGTTGGTCGTGGCCGTGTCCACCGCGCTCGGCGCCAAGAGCGGTCTTCTTATCAGAGACCGTGGTGCCTTCGAGCGCTCGCGGGGGGTGAACGCGGTCGTGTTCGACAAGACCGGGACCTTGACCGAAGGCCGCTTCGGCGTGAACAACATCTGGACCTTCGGCGATCAAGCGGCTGATGAGATCCTGGCTCTGACCGCTTCTCTCGAGAGCCGCTCCGAGCACCCCATCGCTCAGGGGATAGTTCGTTCGGCCGTTGAGAAGGGGCTCAAGCTTCTGGAGGTGGACGATTTTACCTCGATCCCCGGTAAGGGAGTGGGCGCCTCGGCGCACGGAAGACAGCTGAAGGTGGTGAGTCCGGGCTATCTCACCGAGCAGGGCATCGGAGCCCCCTCTATTGACACAGAAGAGCAGCCCCTCACCGTGGTGTACCTGCTGGAGGGCGAGATTCCTCTGGGTGCGCTTGGTCTGGCCGATGTGGTCCGGGCCGAGTCCAGGGAGGCGGTCAAAGGCTTACAGAGGCTGGGCATCAAGGCCATCATGATCACCGGAGACAACGAGGTCGTAGCCCGCTGGGTGGCTGAGGAGCTGGGCCTGGACGAGTACTATGCCGGAGTGCTTCCCGAAGACAAGGCGCAGCGAATCAAAGACTTGCAGAGCAAGGGACTAATGGTCGGCATGGTGGGGGACGGGGTGAACGATGCTCCCGCTCTTGCCCAGGCCGACGTGGGGGTTGCCATCGGAGCCGGTACCGACGTGGCCATCGAGTCGGCGGACATCGTCCTTGTAAAGAACGACCCCCGCAACGTTCTCGATCTCTTCTCGCTTTCGCGGGCCACCTGGCGAAAGATGGTGCAGAACCTGGTTTGGGCCACCGGCTACAACGTGGTCGCCCTTCCCCTTGCAGCTGGGGTGGCCGCCGGGGCCGGAGTGGTGCTCACCCCGGCGGTGGGTGCCGCTCTCATGTCTGTGAGCACCATAATCGTGGCCATCAATGCCCGGCTTTTGGGAGCGAAGAAGCGGGAGGTAGCCGCGGGATGAAATATGCGGACACGGACGGATCGTGTATGAGTGGACGAAGGGGCGGAGCCCGTGGGGCTCGTCGCAAGGGCTTGGTCAAAGGAGGTGCCCAAATTGGCCAACAATGGGCCAAATAGCAGATTGCGTCTGGCCGAAAGGGAGAGCTCGGATGGCCCGGTCGGGGCGCTCATATGTGCGGGAGTCGCTCTTCTTGGAGCCCTCGTCTTCTGGGTACCGACTGCCTTCGCGGGCTCCTATCCGGCTGTTGCCCGCCTCGGCGGGGCGCTGTGGACATTCGTCCCTATGATGATCGTGCTAATGCCCATCGTCATCCCGCGCTTGAACAAGCTTCAGATGGGAAGGAGGAAGCCGTCATGAGGCCTGAGTTTTGCGAGGAGACCGGAGACGCATGACCGGGATGAAAGTGCCCTGCGGGACCCAACATCTTGTCGCTGCCACGTCGCGTTCTGTGGAAGGTGGCCGCTCCGTTGCCGTGAAACCACTCGTAGGTGAGCCCGAGCGGGGTCTGATGCGAGCGGCTCACGCCGGGAGTGCCAGAAAGGAGGTCCCATGGTAGTCGTCGTCACGCTCTCCCCGCGGGACTACGACGCGGTTCTATTCGATCTTGACGGGGTGTTGACCAGGACCGCGCGCGTGCATGCCTCCGCCTGGAAGAAGCTGTTCGACGGCTTTCTCGAGCGGCGCGCCGCTCAAACGGGCGAACCGTTCGTTCCCTTTGATATCGACGCCGACTATTCGCGTTACGTCGATGGCAAGCCGCGCTACGATGGCGTGACATCCTTCCTCGACTCACGCGGGATCGAATTGCCGTTTGGCGAGCCCGAAGACGGTCCCGACGTGCAGAGCGTGCGTGCGCTGGGCAATCTGAAGGACCGGTATTTCCTGCAGCACCTGCAGGAGCATGGCGTCGAGCCCTATGAAGGCTCGATCGCGCTGGTGCGCCAGCTGCGGGCGCAGGATATCAAGACTGCCGTTGTGTCCTCCAGCAACAACTGCTCGGCGGTGCTCGAGGCAGCAGGCATCGCGCACCTGTTCGATGCGCAAGTGGACGGGACCGACGTGACACGCCTCGAACTCAAGGGCAAGCCCGCACCGGACGCTTTTCTGGAGGCGGCGCGGCGCGTCGGAGCAATACCTGCGAATGCCGTTGTGGTGGAGGACGCGATCGCCGGCGTGGCGGCCGGGCGCGCCGGTCGCTTCGGCTATGTAATCGGTGTCGATCGTCGTGGGCAGGCGGCGGCTCTGCTCGAAGCCGGCGCTGACGTCGTGGTGACCGATATGGGCCAGATCCAGGTGGCAGCGGAATCGCCTTCCGAGTGGTCACTGGTATTTGAGGGTCTTGACCCGGCGCAAGAGGGCATCCGCGAAGCCTTGTGCACCCTGGGGAATGGCTTTTTCGCGACGCGCGGCGCCGACGCCGGGGCGGTGGCGGACGGCACTCACTATCCGGGGACCTACCTGGCCGGCGGCTACAACCGGCTGAACACCGACATCGGCGGTCGCATGGTCGAGAACGAGGATCTGGTGAATCTCCCCAACTGGCTCGCACTTGAGTTTCGCATCGGCGAGCAGGGCTGGTTCGATGCGCGAACGGTGGAGCTGCTCTCGTACCGCCAGGAGCTCGATCTGCGACGGGGCATGTTGGTGCGGAACATCAGCTTCGAAGACGGCCAAGGGCGGCGCAGCACGCTCGTGGAGCGACGTCTGGTCTCCATGAGCGATATGCATCTGTGCGCGCTGGAACTGGCGCTGACCGCCGAAAACTGGTCAGCAGGTGTCACGGTGCGTTCGGCGATCGACGGACGCATCGTCAACACGGGCGCGAAGCTGTACCGCAAGTTCAACAACAAACATGTGGAGCCGCTGGAAGGCGAGGCCGTTGGCGACGATGGCGTGCACCTGCTGGTGCGCACCTGCCAGTCGAATATTCATGTCGCGCAGACGGCACGAACGCAGGCGTTCCTCCACGGGCAGCCTCTCGAAGTCCGGCGCCGGGTCATCGAGGAATCGGGATACATCGGGCAGGAGATCAAAGTAGACGTCAAGCAAGGCGAGACGTTGGTGCTGGAGAAGGTGGCCTCCTTCTACACCTCGCGCGATCATGCCATTTCGGAGTGCGGGTTGGCGTCGCGAAAGGCGATCCTGCGTGCGGGTCGCTTTGACGCCTTGATGGCGGCTCATGTCTTTGCGTGGAAACACCTGTGGCGCCGCTTCGACGTACATATCCAGCCGGCCGATCACGGGTTCAAGTTGAACGTCCCGATGCTGCTTCGGTTGAACATGTTTCACCTGTTGCAGGCTGTATCGCCCAAGTCCATCGGACTGGATATCGGTGTGCCCGCACGGGGTTGGACCGGGGAGGCATATCAGGGCCATATATTCTGGGACGAGCTGTTCATCTTCTCGTTCTTCAATTATCGGATGCCCGAGATCACCCGATCGCTTCTGATGTACCGCTACCGGCGTTTGGGCGAGGCGCGTGCGGCCGCCGCCGCGGCTGGGTATAAGGGCGCGATGTTTCCCTGGCAGAGCGGAAGCGACGGCCAGGAGGAGACCCAGGAGCTTAACCTGAACCCTCGTTCGCAGCGGTGGGTGCCCGACAACTCCTACCTGCAGCGCCACGTGGGCAGTGCCATCGCCCTAAACGTCTGGCAGTACTTCCAGGTGACTCACGACGTCGAGTTTCTGGATTTCTACGGCGCGGAACTGATTCTTGATATCGCCCGCTTCTGGTCGAGCATCGCCAGCTTCGATGACGAGCGCGGGCGCTACGGGATACGTGGCGTGATGGGTCCCGACGAGTTTCACGACGGCTATCCAGATTCAGCAACGCCTGGCCTCGACAACAACGCCTATACCAACATCATGGCGGTGTGGGTGCTTTGCCGGGCGTTGGAGGTGGTCGATCTGCTGTCCGACGTGCGTCGCGCCGAGCTCATGACGCGGCTGGACTTGTCGGCAAAGGAGATCGCGCGCTGGGGCGATATCAGTCGCAGGATGTACGTACCGTTTCATGACGACGGGATCATAAGCCAGTTTGAGGGCTACGAAGAGCTGCGTGAGCTCGACTGGGAGGACTATCGGAGGCGGTATGGCAATATTCAGCGACTCGATCTCATCCTCGAGGGCGAGAACGATAGCGCCAACCGCTATAGGCTCTCGAAGCAGCCGGACGTTCTGATGTTGTTCTACCTGTTCTCCGCCGAGGAAATCGGCGAATTGTTCGAGCGTTTGGGCTATCCGTTCGAGTACGAGACCATTCCGCGAAACGTCGTTTACTATGCCGATCGTTCGTCCCAAGGCTCCACGCTGTCCCGAGTGGTTTACGCTTGGGTCTTGGCGCGCTCCGACCGGCCGCGGGCGATGGCATTCTTCGCGCAGGCGCTGCAGAGTGACGTGAACGATATCCAGCAAGGCACGACCGCGGAGGGTATCCACCTCGGCGCCATGGCGGGATCTGTCGATCAGGTGCAGCGCGTATCGACAGGTCTCGAAGTCAGAGGCGATGTTCTGTGGCTCAATCCGGAATTGCCGCAGGAGATGGAGCGCCTCTACATGCGCATCCGTTACCGCGGTCATTCGCTCGATCTGAGGCTGACGCGCGACTCGCTCAGGGTTCGCAGCCGTGATGGTGCGGCGGCGCCCATTTCCTTGTCCGTCGACGGTGAGGTCTGTGAATTCGTCAGCGGAACCACCCGTGTCTTTCGATTGAACGACGATGCAACAGCCGGTCTCGGCTAGAAAAGGGAGAATCGAGCATGGACACAGAGACTCTTTCCCCGGAACTACTCCACAAGATGGACGCCTACTGGCGCGCCGCCAACTACCTGTCGGTGGGGCAGATATACCTCTACGACAATCCGCTGCTAAAGGAGCCGCTGAAGCTGTCGCATGTGAAGCCGCTGGTGGTCGGCCACTGGGGCACCACACCGGGCCAGAACTTCATCTATGTGCACTTGAACCGGGTCATCAAGAAATACGATCTGGACATGTTCTACGTCGCCGGCCCCGGTCACGGCGGCCCGGCCCTGGTGGCCAACACCTACCTTGAGGGCAGCTACAGCGAGATCTATCCCAACATCAGCCAGGACGAACCCGGGCTGAAGAAGCTGTTCACTCAGTTCTCGTGGCCCGGTGGGATCTCCAGCCATGTCGCTCCGTCCACGCCGGGTTCCATCCACGAGGGTGGCGAGTTGGGGTACTCGCTCAGCCATGCCTTCGGAGCCGCTCTCGATAACCCCGAACTCATCGTAGCCTGCGTTGTGGGCGACGGTGAGGCGGAAACAGGCCCGCTGGCGACCGCCTGGCATAGCAACAAGTTTCTGAGCCCCATCAGCGACGGGGCCGTGCTGCCGATCCTGCATCTGAACGGCTACAAGATCAGCAACCCGACCGTGCTGGCCCGCATCGAGCATGAGGAGCTGGAGCAGTTCTTCTACGGCTGCGGCTGGACGCCCTACTTCGTGGAGGGTGACCAGCCGGAAGAGATGCACCAACTCATGGCCGGCACTTTGGACAAGGCCATCGAGAGCATCCGCCAGATCCAAGCCAACGCCCGCGAAAACAACGACACCAAGCGGCCGCGCTGGCCCATGATCGTCCTCAACTCGCCCAAGGGCTGGACCGGACCGAAAGTCGTCGACGGTCTGCCGGTGGAGGGGACGTTTCGCTCGCACCAGGTGCCGATCATCGTGGATTCGGGGCATCCCGGTCATCTCGAGCTGCTTGAAGGCTGGATGAGGAGCTACAAGGCAGAAGAACTGTTCGATGAGCAGGGCCGGCTCCTGCCGGAACTGGCCGAGCTGGCCCCCAAGGGCGAGCGCCGGATGGGCGCCAACCCCCACACCAATGGCGGCAACCTGCTGCGCGACCTGCGCATGCCGGACTTCCGGGCGCAAGCGGTGGAAGTCCCTTCGCCCGGCGCGGTCGACGGCCAGGACACGCTCGTCCTGGGCAAGTTCCTGCGCGAAGTGACCAAGCTGAACATGGATCAGGGCAATTTCCGCGTCTTCGGTCCCGACGAGACCCTCTCCAATCTCTTGGGCGCGGTCTTTGAGGTCACCGACCGGCAATGGGACGCCCGAGAAGTAGAGAACGATGAATTCTTGGCACCCGCCGGACGCGTGCTGGACTCGATGCTGAGCGAGCACCAGAGCGAGGGTTGGTTGGAAGGCTATCTGCTCACCGGACGGCATGGGTTGTTCAACTGCTACGAAGCCTTCATCCACATCGTCGATTCCATGTTCAACCAACACGCCAAGTGGCTGAAGGTCACGGCGGAACTGCCGTGGCGGCGAAAGATCGCTTCGCTCAACTACCTTCTTGCTTCCCACGTCTGGCAGCAGGACCACAACGGGTTCACGCATCAGGATCCCGGCTTCATCGACCATGTCGTCAACAAGAAGGCCGACATCGTGCGCGTCTACCTTCCACCCGACGCCAACTGCCTGCTTTCGGTCTTTGATCACTGTCTGCGCAGCCGGCACTACGTCAACGTGGTGGTGGCGGGAAAACACGCGATGCCTCAGTGGCTGGCTATGGACGAAGCCGTCAAGCACTGTACCGAGGGCATCGGAATCTGGCAATGGGCCAGTAACGACCAAGGCGCCGAGCCGGACGTGGTGATGGCCTGCTGCGGGGATACGCCCACGCTGGAGGTCTTGGCGGCGGTCTCCATCCTGCGCACGCATCTGCCCGATCTCAAGATCCGGGTGGTCAACGTGGTCGATCTCATGAAGCTGCAGTCTGCGAGCGAACACCCACACGGCCTAAGCGACACCGACTACGACGCGCTGTTTACCAAAGACAAGCACATCATCTTCGCGTTTCATGGCTACCCGTGGCTCATCCATCGGCTGACCTATCGCCGCGCTAACCACAACCTGCACGTGCGCGGTTACAAGGAGGAGGGCACCATCACGACGGCTTTCGACATAAGGGTGCAGAACGACCTGGACCGGTTCCACCTGGTCATGGACACCATCGATCGTCTGCCGCAGACCGGCGACAAGGGCGTCTATCTGAAGCAGCAACTGCAGGACAAGCTCATCGAGCACAAGCAGTACATCGACCAACACGGCCAGGACTTGCCGGAGATCAGGAATTGGAACTGGGATCCGGACGGGATGTAGACCGCAAAAAGCACTGAGCGCAGGGGAAGAATGATGCACATCGGCATAGCCGCGGACCATGGCGGGTTTGAGTTGAAGATGTACCTGACTACGGCTCTGGAGGCCGCCGGGCATGAGGTGGTGGACTTCGGTGCCCTTGAGCTGGTCACGGATGATGACTACCCAGACCTTGTGGTGCCCATGGCGCAGGCGGTGGCTAGAGGCGATGTCACCCGGGGCCTGGCTATCTGTGGCAGCGGGGTCGGGGCCGGCGTTGCGGCCAATAAGGTGCCCGGCGTGCGTGCGGCGTTGATCACGGATCCCTACTCCGCTCATCAGGGGGTCGAGGACGACGATATGAACGTGATGTGTCTGGGCGGCCGGGTCACCGGGCATGCTCTGGCCTGGGACTTGGTCCAGACGTTCCTGAGCGCACGCTTCAAAGGGACCGAACGGTTCCAGCGCCGCCTGGCGAAGATATCGGCGCTGGAAAACAAGGAGATAGAGCTATGAAAGACAACCCTCTGAGGAAACTGGGAACGCTCGGTCAGTCAGTCTGGCTCGACTACATCCGCCGAGATCTGATCGCGAGCGGTGGACTCCGGCGTCTGATAGAGGGCGACGGACTGCGAGGGATGACCTCGAACCCATCCATTTTCGAGAAGGCGATCACGGGCAGCCAAGACTACGATGAGGACATCCGGGTCATGGCGCTTGAGGGAAAGAGCGTCAAGGCGATCTATGAAGCCCTCAGTCAGCGGGATGTGCAGAGCGCTGCCGATGAGTTCTGGCCTCTGTACGACAAGACTGAAGGAGCAGACGGATATGTCAGTCTGGAGGTCGACCCCCACCTGGCCCACGACACCGGAGGCGCCGTAGAGGAGGGCCGCCGGTTGTGGGCCGCGCTTGATCGGCCCAACGTCCTCATCAAGGTACCGGGGACGGCCGAAGGCCTGCCCGTCATCCGGCAACTCATCAGCGAAGGCATCAACGTCAATGTGACCTTGCTCTTCGGGATCCCCCGCTACCGGCAGGTTGTGGAAGCATACCTCGCGGGTCTCGAGGCGCGGGTGAAGCAGGGGGAGCCGGTAAAGGCCGTTGCCTCTGTGGCCAGTTTCTTTGTGAGCCGTATTGACACGCTGGTGGATCCGCTGCTGGAAGAAGTCATCGCCCAAGGGGGCGAGAAGGCGGACACGGCAAAGATGCTGCATGGTCAGGTGGCCATCGCCAGTGCGAAGGTGGCCTATCAGATCTACAAGAAAGTCTTCGACGGCGACCGTTTTGCGGGACTAGCCGACAAGGGCGCTCGCACCCAACGCCTGCTGTGGGCCAGTACCAGCACGAAGAACCCGGAGTATAGCGACGTGAAATACGTCGAAGCGCTCATCGGGCGCGACACTATCGACACCGTCCCGGTCGAGACCCTCGACAGTTATCGCGACCACGGTGACCCGAAAGATCTGATCGAACAAGAGGTCGCGAAGGCCCGCGAGGTGCCAAGCCGGCTGCCGGACTTGGGCATCGACATCGATGAAGTGACGCAGCAGCTTGAGGATGAAGGGGTCGAGAAGTTCAGCCAAGCCTTTGACAAGCTGATGGAGGCCCTGGACAAGGCGGTGCAAAAGCAGAGCACACGCCGATGAACGCGCAAGAGCTCACAGACACCGCCGCGATGGAAAGAAGAGGAGCATGAAGGCCCACAAGGCGAAGCAGGGAACCAAGCCCAAGTCTGGGGACGATCTGCAATCCATCCCCATGCCGGAGCTGCAGGCGAAGTTGGGGTCATCGCCGGACGGCCTCAGTCAAGTCGAGGCGCAGAAGCGGCTGGCCCAATACGGGCCTAACGAGATCGAAGAGAAAAAGACCAACCAGTTCCTGAAATTCCTCACCTATTTCTGGGGTCCTATCCCGTGGATGATCGAAGTGGCCGTGGTCCTTTCGGCGGTGGCCCGGCATTGGCCGGACTTCGGCATCATCTTCGTCCTGCTTGTGGCCAACGCTGTGGTCGGATTCTTGGAGGAGCACCAGGCGGGCAACGCCATCGCCGCTCTGAAGGCCAAGCTGGCGCTGACGGCCAAACTGAAGCGTGATGGAAAGTGGATCACCTCCGCTTCTCGCGAGTTGGTGCCGGGCGACGTCATCCGCGTACGCTTGGGCGAAATCGTGCCGGCGGATGCGCGCTTGCTCGAGGGCGACCCCGTGGAGGTGGATCAGTCCGCGTTGACCGGCGAGTCGCTGCCCGTCACGCGCAAGGCTGGGGAGGTCGTGTTCTCGGGATCGATCATCCGTCAGGGCGAGATCGACGCGCTGGTATACGCCACCGGCGCGAACACATACTTCGGTAAGACGGCGCAGCTGGTGCAGGAGGCGCGCACCGTCAGCCATTTCCAGCGTGCAGTGCTCAAGATCGGCAACTACTTGATCATTCTGGCGGTAGTGCTAGTGGTGGTGATTATTGCCGTGGGGCTCATACGCCATGATCCTGTGCTCACTACGCTTCAGTTCGCCCTGGTGCTGACGGTGGCCGCCATTCCCGTGGCCATGCCCACGGTGCTGTCGGTGACCATGGCGGTCGGCGCGCGCCTGCTGGCCAAGAAAGAGGCGATCGTGACTCGGCTCGCGGCTATCGAGGAACTGGCGGGTGTGGACGTGCTGTGCTCGGACAAGACCGGCACTCTGACCCAGAACAAGCTGACACTGGGCGACCCCTTCAGCGTGGGCGATATCCCGGCCGAGCAGGTCATCCTCTGTGCTGCGCTGGCGTCGCGGGCCGAAGACCAGGACACCATCGACATGGCGGTGCTGGCCGGCCTGAAAGACGAGCAGGCCTTGAAGGGTTACCAGGTGGTCCACTATCAGCCGTTCGACCCTGTACACAAGCGCACCGAAGCCACGGTCAAGGGGCCGGACGGCAAAGAGTTCAAGGTGAGCAAGGGCGCGCCGCAGGTCATCTTGCAGTTGTCGGCCGGCGCCGCGCAGGTGAGGAGCGCCGTCGCCAAGGCCATCGACCAATTCGCGGTGCGGGGCTTCCGCTCGCTCGGAGTGGCTCGGGCGGACGGGCAGGGAACCTGGCAGTTTCTCGGCGTCTTGCCGCTTTTCGACCCGCCCCGGGAAGAAGCCAAAGCGACCATCGCGACCGCCCGCCAGATGGGGGTGAGCGTCAAGATGGTCACCGGTGATCAAGTGGCCATCGCTCGGGAGACCGCCGGCAAACTGGGACTGGGCACGAATATCCTTGATGCCAGTGGCTTCGGCGCCACCAAGCAGCAGGAGACCGCGCAGCTGGTTGAGTCAATCGAGGAAGCCGACGGCTTCGCTCAAGTGTTCCCCGAGCACAAGTATCACATCGTGGAAGTCCTGCAAAAACGTGGCCACATCGTCGGCATGACCGGCGACGGGGTGAACGACGCCCCCGCGCTGAAGAAGGCCGACTGCGGCATCGCGGTTTCGGGCGCCACAGACGCGGCGCGCGCGGCGGCGTCCATCGTGCTCTTGACGTCCGGGCTGTCGGTGATCATCGATGCGATCAAGGAAAGCCGGAATATCTTTCAGCGCATGAACAGCTACGCCATCTACCGCATCACCGAGACGCTACGTGTGCTGTTGTTCATGACCTTGGCGATCCTGGTATTCAACTTCTACCCGGTCACCGCGGTGATGATCGTGATGCTGGCGTTGCTCAACGACGGCGCCATCCTCTCCATCGCCTACGACAACGTTCGTTACAAGGACGAGCCCGAGTCATGGAACATGCACATGGTGCTGGGGATTTCCACGGTGCTGGGCGTCATCGGGGTCGTGTCCGCGTTCGGCTTGTTCTATCTCAGCGAGCGCGTGTTCCACTTCGACCATGCGCACATCCAGACGCTGATGTATCTAAAACTGTCCGTGGCGGGTCATCTGACCATCTTTCTCACGCGCACGCGCGGACCGTTCTGGTCTCATCGGCCCGCGCGGGTATTGTGGATAGCAGTGCTGGGTACGCAAATCGTGGCAACGCTGATAGCGGTCTACGGGTTGTTCATGACCCCCCTCGGCTGGGGCTGGGCGGCGTTTGTCTGGGGCTACGCTCTGGTGTGGTTCGTTCTCAATGACCGGTTGAAACTGCTGGCCTACCGGGTGCTGGACCCTTCCAAAACCGTCCTTCGGTAACCCGAGGGTCGCCCTCAGAATGCCTGTGATAGGATTCACTCACTTTGCTCCTGTAGGCGTCGCGAGGCGGGAGCGGCCTACAATCGTGACCGATAGGGAGCCTGACATGACTGGTCGCCGAGCCGTCCCACGAGTAGGGCGGCATGGTGGTGTGATCGTACTCCGTCCGACTGCGCTGATCGGGGTATTGATGCTCCTCATGGTGGTCATTGCGCTGGCCATATCCTTGGCATCGTGCTCGTCCTCCGCTTCCACTTCGCTCACGGAAACGCCGTCGGGGCAGCCCGGCACCAGTGGGCAAAGCACGTCCACCGCCTCCTCCGGGTCCTCTGTTGAAGCGCAAATAGCTCAGACGACATCGTACGAGGAGCTGAAAGCGCTCTATAAACAGGCCATCAAGGATGGGGACGGCGAGATAGCCTACTTGGCAGGCAAGAGATACATCGAGATCGCCCCCGAAGGCGACGAGGGCTATATCTGGGCCGTCACCGGTCTGCTCGAGATGTCAAAGTCCAACTACGCGCAGATAGACGACTACCTGCAGCAGGCTTTCGCGTCGCTGCCGGATACGCAGAGGTTGGTCGATTCAATCAAAGAGGCCGAGCCTGAATTGGGCGTCGCTTGGCCCTTCATCCCGGATACGACCGCGGCTGAAGACCTGAACACAAGTGGCAACACCTGCGGCAACATGAGCGCGGGTGGGCTGGCAGCCGTCCAGGGTAAGTGGGCCTACTTCAGCAGCCAGGGCGACGAGGGCAAGCTCTACAAGATCGACCTTGTGATTCCCTCCGACCGCCAGAAGCTCTGTGATGACTCCGCCGGTTTCATCAACGTCTTAGGCGACACCATCTACTACCGCAACGGGAGCGATGGGAATTCGCTGTATTCCATCCGGGCCGACGGGGCGGAGCGGACAAAGCTCGGTTCAGACGCTGTTGATTGGCTCTCCGTGGAGAACGGATGGGTCTACTTTGGCACAGAGAGCGACGGGGAGGCGGGCCTGTACAGGGTGAAGACGGATGGCACCGAAAGGACCTTGCTGGTGCCCGTACTGACCAAGTACCCGTACGTGAGCGGCGAATGGGTGTACTACGTGAGCAAGAAGGACGAGGGTTCACTCTGGCGCGTTCCAGCCGGCGGTGGCGAACCGCAAAAGCTGATCGACGGATTCGTCTACTCCTACACGATCGCGGACGGCAGGCTCTACTACTTGGCGGATGCGGAGAAATGGCTGGCCGTATATGCCGCGGAAGCTGATGGATCTGCCAAGAAGGAGATCTACACGGTCGCCGGCAAGATCAGCACCTTCAACGTGTTCAAGGGCAACCTGTTTGTTTCGGTGCGGCCCGAAGCGACAAACAGGGACGTCATCAACGTTGTGGAACTCACATCACAGAAGGTCGTGAAAGAGCTTGACGCCGTCACCGAAGGGCTCTACTGCGCCGAACGGGTGCTGGTCTATGAGGACTGGTTCGACGGTAGCAGGTTGTATAGGGTCGACCTCAACAATTGGAACGTCGCCAAGATCGACCAGTAAGCCGGGCCGAGCCGGGGAAATCTCGGGGCTGTTACAATCCGCTTCAGTGATGGAGTCCGTCGATAATGCGGTTATTGCCCCTGGCGCTGCCCCACTCTCTGGGACTGCTTGCGAGGTGTGGCGTGTCCTAGGCAAGGGCCATCAGGTCGCAACCTCTCAGAATACGGAGGGCCCCTGTGAGGCGATGAACGTCTCGATGCCCCCATTGCAGCCGCCGCTCTGCGCGGGACGGTCTTTGCCCGGGGACGTATTCCTGAGAGCGAGTGGCAGACCGGAGGGCAACTGAGTGAGGAAGTCATCATGAGTATCAGCCAAGTCGGCCCCCCGAGGGTCTGTTCCAGTGCCCGATCGCGATGTTTGCTGCCCTTGTCGGTGGCCACGGTGGTGCTGGCAGCTGTCGTTGTTTTGCTCGTAGCGCTTGGTTCCCCGGCTTTTGCCGCATCCGACTTGGGTGACATCACGTCGGATGCGGTGCCAACGTGTGCCGAGACGGTCAACACCGCCGTCAACCTAGTGCACACCATCTCGTTTGCCCAGCCGGCAGAACACGTAGCTGTTTACTGGCTCGGCAACGAGGATGCCGACGTAACTCTGGCTTTCTCCTCGGACGGAACGAATTTCAGCGACCCCATCGGCGCGGGCCGCGACGACATGGGAGAGCCGCTCCAAAACGGCATGACATACGGTGCGGTGCTGCCCGCGCATGATGCGAAGCTGGTGCGGATCACCAGTGATCGCCCGCTCCTCCAAGTCACGGTGCTGGGGATGTCCGACGCGACTGCGATCGCGCTCATGCCGGATATCGCGCATTCCTCGGTATCCGGTTCCGCGGTTGTCTACGCGGTCACCGATCAACCAACGGTGATCACGCGCGCCCAGTGGGGCGCCAACCCCGATTACATGACCTGGGATCCGGAGTTCTATCAGACTCGAAAGGTGATCGTGCACCACACGGCGACGCCCAACGACTATGCCGACAAGGCGGCCGCCGAGAGTCGCATCCGCTCCATTTACTACTACCACGCGGTCACGATGAATTGGGGTGACATCGGCTACAACTTCCTGATCGACAAGTTCGGCAACGTGTACGAGGGGCGCTACTCCCGCGACTACGGCGGGACCAGCCCGACCGGTGACGGTCCGGTCAGTCCCTGGTCGGTCCCCGCCAGCGCGAGTTTCCCTGATGGCGTCACCGGGGACTTCGGCGGCGTCACCGGTGGTCACACCTATGGCTGGAATTCGGGGACGATGGGTGTGGCGATGTTGGGCACCTATACAGATACCGATATCACCCCGCAGGCCCGAGCCGCGCTCGTGGCCCTCTTGGCCTGGGAGGCGAAACGCAACGGCATCGAGCCGCTGCAGACTGAGCTTTTCACCAACCCGGTGGAGGGCACTACCATCACCGCTCCGAATATCGGCGGGCACCTGCTCTATGGGGCGGTCAACGGCCACCCGACCGCGTGCCCCGGGGCCAAGCTCAACAGCGCCCTGCAGAGTATTCGCAACGACGTTTCGGCTCTAGTAGCTCCCGCGCCGGCCACTGTCACGGCTCTGAGTCCGGCTTTCGGCCCGGCTACCGGAGGCACACTGGTCACCATCACCGGCACCGATTTTGTCGGCATGGACGGGCCGGCGCTCGACCCGGGCGCCGTCACCTTCGGCGGCGTGAATGCCACCACCTACACCGTGGATTCCGCTACCCGGATCACCGCCACTGCCCCAGCGCACGCGGTCGGTAGAGTGCAGGTGCAGGTCACAGCCGCCGGGGGCGCAAGCGTCAACACCGCCGCCGACGACTACCTCTACAGCGTCGCCTACACCTCCATCCGCGGCGACCACCGCTATCACACGGCCCAGCTCATCAGCCAGACCCTGTTCCCGCAGGCGCTACCGGCCGGCTCCGGTCTGGTGATCGCCCCGGGTGAGACCTTCGCGGAGGCCCTGTGCGGCGCGCCCCTGGCCGCGGCCTGGGGAGGCCCGGTGCTGCTGACACCATCGACTGGTCTGGAGAACGGCACCAAGGCGGAGTTGCAGCGCCTGGCCCCGGCCCAGATCTTTTGTATCGGTCTGTCCCCGGTGGCGGTCGCGGCCGTCCAAGCTGCTCTTCCCACCGCTACCGTGACCGTCCTCAATGGCGCCGCCGGTAACGTCTACGACATGAGCTACCAGGTGGCCAAGGCGCTGGCGGCCAAAGTGGGCACCGCCGGCAAGATGACGGAGGCTACCGCCATCATCACCGTGGGCAACAAGTTCCCCGACGCCATCGGGGTATCGCCCCTGGCTTGTGCCAAGCTGTGGCCCGTGCTGTTGACTGACGGGCCTACCACGGCCGATCCCGATCCAGACCTTAACCCCAAGGTCACCCAGTCGCTTGCGGAGCTGGGCATCACTTGGACCATCAAGGTGGGCACCTATGCCGGCACACCGGCCAACATCAACTACTACAACCTCTCCGGAGCCGATCGCTACTTCACCAACGCCAACGTGGCCAATTGGGCCCAGGCCTATGCCGGTCTTACCTTCACCCACACCGCCTTCGCCACCGGGGACAAGTTCCCCGATGCCCTGGCCTCCGGACCGTACTTGGCCAAAGACGGTGGCCTCCTGTTGCTCTCGCCGCTCAACGGTTCGGTGCCCACGCCTATCGGCGCCGTGCTGTCCGCCAACAAGGCCGCAGTGCAGCACCTCACCTACATCGCCTGCATCGAGCCGGTGATAGGGCAGGTGAAGGCGCTGCTACGGTAGGCCGGCCCCAAGGTAGGCCGGCCTGAGGAAAGTCGTCCAGGTCACCTGCTACAACCTGGCCGTCAGAAGCACCTGGGTGCCGGGGAGACTCCAGGGCGCCCGGGGTAGCTCTGCGCGATCGCTAGAACCTTGGGAGCGTCCAGCGCAAGAAGACGCCCAGCGTCGTAGACCAGTGTGTCGCCCACCCTCAGCGTGGGATTCCTGATGTCGGACGTTACGTGTAGATAGTAGGGATACGCCGGGGTGGGCTTCGCATCACCTATGTGGAAATGCAGATTGCGGCAGTGTGAATGATCGATGAGACGCCGCACAAGCACGTTGGGGCATTGGTGGGGGGCCACGCTCGCCTGGGGATGCACACCGAAATGGAAGACCTGGAACTTGTACACGTCCTGGCCTTGACGCTCAGCCATGGAAGCCAGGAAGCGACGGAGAGCGTCGGCCTCGTAGCCCCCCTTGATGTCGGCAATGCGGCCGTCATCGATGGTGAGTTCGATCGGTCGGTCGAAATAGGGCGATATGCCGATGTAGCGCGACCACCAACTGAGCATGCTTTCGAATACGTAGACTCCCGTGCTTCCCAACACCTGTACGGGGGTGTGAACCCACTCCGGCCAGGGATACATGTTGTCGTGGGGCCCCCGGCGCGTGGAGTAGGGGTCGCCTCCGGGTATCCCACCGGTCTTGGTTGGTTCCTGGACGGTCCCCTCCAAGTGGGTGCCGTTGGGGTCGGTCAAAGCGAAGTTCTTGCCTGGCTGAAACGCCAGGGATGCTTGGTAGCGTATCTCGCTCACCAGTTCGTGGGGAGTTTGGGCCCAGGGGGTGCACAGTAACGCGGCGGTAGTGGCGAAGTTGCGCACCATCTTGAAGTTGTTCTCGGCGAAATAGGCTCGAAAATCCGGCAGCTCGGTGGTGGGCAGGTCGAAGAAGGCGTTGCTGATGAATACGTCACAGCCCGCCATGGCCGCCAGGGCCACCTTTGGTATCCGCCAGGCATGGGGCTGCTGTCTTGCATCCAGCCACAGAACCGAGGCGGTCGCGCCTCTAGACTGCACAGCGCTCTGGATCCAAGAGATCGCTTCTTGATCCACCATGCTGTCCCCACCGTATAGGCCGTTGACGTCGGCCGCGATGAGGACTTCCTGGCCGGCCTGCAATTGCACGCAATCGTCAAGCATGTCGCCGATGGCGACAAGAGCTCCCGTCGGGATTCCCGCTTGCCTAGTCATGTGATCTGCTCCTGTCCCGTTGGCGTCCGTCCTACTTTCGCAGGCTGACGAGCCAATCCCTAATCTGTTCGTCGGTACGGTACTTGCCCTGCTCGAAGCGCTCATGGTGGGTCATGGCCTGACGGTCTCTGACAAGCCGCGGCTTTGGCTCCATGGCGGGGTGGCCTAGACCCAGCATGTCGTAGATGCAGTAACCGTCGGGGATACCGAGAAGGTCTCTGATCATCGCCGACGGGTAGGCAGACCCCACCAGGCTGGCCCAGTGAGAACCGAGTCCGAGGCTGGTCGCGGCCAGCGTCATCTGAAGCAATGCGCTCGCCAGCGCCGAGATGAGATTCATCTCTTGTCGCTCAACGTAGGTGAGCAGGGGGAAAGATCTGCTGACGCGTGGGTCGCCGATCACGAGAATGAGCACCGGACTCTTCTTGAAGACCGCATCGGAGACCGGACGGGCGGCGGAGGCCCAGCGCAACTCCTCCGGCCTCGTCAGCTCGGCCTGATGGGCCAACTCCTGCTGCTCACGAGCCCATACCGCCATCTGATCTTTGGTGGTCTGGTCGCGGATGACGATGAACTCCCAGGGTTGCGAGTTGGCTCCCGACGGCGCCCAGCGGGCCACCTCGATGACCTTCTCGACCGCTTCATCGGACACCGGCTCGTCCGTGAACGCTCGGATACTGCGACGGCTCTTGACCAACTCCAGTAGACTGTCGTAGTCCATTCGTCTTCCCTTCCTCTCTGGACGGGCGACCAAGCCCATCGTGATCACCGATGTGTCTTCGGATTGTAGCGGCCGGTCGGGTTGGGGACACATACTCTTGGGGAACAATGGGCCCGAGGTTGGGGTCAGACCACAGAGTGGTCCAGAATACTGATAAGGATAGAATGCATTGACGCGTCCACGTCTCGCAGCGATAGTTTCCGCGATAGCGGCTTCCACGGTAGTCTTCGTGGTTGTCAGCCGTTGGCGGCTGGCGGGGACGGTTACGGGCGCCGTGCTCGTTCCCATGATCTACACGCTCGTCTCCCACTGGTCATCCCAGAGCCTCGACCACGCGGCCAAATGGCTGCGGTGCCGCGTGTTCAGAGGCAGCCCTCGGGATGATTCGTGTCCGCTCCTCTCTGAGGCTCTCCCATCCGCTGGGTCGGGGGACACGCCTCAGCTTTTGGGCGCAGGTGCTGTCGTCGGGGGTGAGCTTCCACGCAGAGAGACTAAGTGGACGCAGTGGCTTTTGGTAGGCCTCACGTCTGTCGCGGTGGCAGTGAGCATCTACGCGCTTACTTCGCAAAGTCCCGCTGAGCGGGTCATCGTCCGCGAGAGGGTGGTTGAGAAGACCATCACCGTGACGACGTTCGTGCAGATACCCGGCAAGTCCAGTGCGAACAACTCGTCCCCAACTACTTTGGCGGCCGCGGAGGACGGGACGACCTCGACGACAGTCGCGGAGTTGGGGGCGGAACCGACTTCGTCGACGACGGTTGGGCAGGCTACGACAACGACGTCTCTTTCCGACGCGCCCGCAACTACTACGCCATCGACGGCGCCAACGAGCGCCGCGCCACCGTCGTTGTAGGTCCCGGTCGGGCAGACGGAGGCTCAGACCATGGTGGCCGACGTGTTGCTGGCGGCGCCTGGGCGCCAGGATTGATTCCCTACTGTAATATGAGGCCATAGTAGGATGATCATCCCGCCACCCCGAGACCATCGGTGGACTCGTGAGGAACGGAGCCCGCATTGGGATCAAGTGAGCTGACGAAGAGCAAGATCCTCCTAGTGGACGACCACCCGCTGGTCAGGAGGGCGTTGAGGGACATCCTGGAACGGGAGCCGGACCTTGAGGTGGTCGGCGAGGCGGGCGACGGCCAGGAGGCGATCGACTTGGTCGAGCGCTTCAGCCCGGATGTTGTGATCATGGACATCAGCATGCCGGTTATGAACGGGGTGGAGGCTACCAAGCGGATCAAAGCCTCCAGCTCCCTCACATCAGTGCTGATACTCACCGTCCACACCGACATCGAGACGATCTTCAGCATTCTCCAAGCGGGGGCGGGCGGCTATCTCATCAAGTCGGTGTTCGGTCCGGAGGTCGTCCATACTATCCGCGCCCTACTGGACGGCGACATGGTATTGGCGCCCAGCGTCTCGCAAGAGGTTCTAAAGTACGCGTTCCGGCATGTGAAAAATCCCGCCAAGGTGGAATCTCAGGACAAGCTCTCAGCCAAGGGAATGGAGATTCTCTCTTCGGCGGCCAAAGGCATGTCCAACAAGGAGATCGGTGCCAGGCTGGGGATAAGCGAGGCCACCGTCAAGAGCTACTTCGTTGATATCTTCCAGAAACTCAACGTCCGTTCTCGGACCGAGGCCATCTTCGTCAGTCTGAAATCAGGCATTCTTACCTTGGACGACATAGTCTGAAGCCGCGCACGGGATGGTCGCCCGGAGCCTCGTGCCCCGCCCAAGGTGGGAGTCGAGGTGCATCGTGCCCCCGACGGAGAGTATCCTTTGTTCCATGCCGATGATGCCTAGGCTGCCTTGCGCCACGTAGAGGACCAATCTCTCGGGCAGATGGAACCCGATGCCGTCGTCCTGCACCTCCAGCGTCAGTCGGTCGTCCTCGAAGTTCAAGAGGACGTCGCCGTGCTTGGCCTGCGAGTGCCGCTGGATGTTGTGAAGGGCCTCCTGTACGACGCGGAAGATCGTTACCTCCACTAGGCTTGACATCTTCCGCTCCTCGCCCACCACCCGAGTGTCGATGCAGCAACTGCCTTGAGTGTTGCTATGGTTGACCAACCAGCGGATGCCCGAGACAAGCCCAAAATTGTCCAGGATGCTTGGCCTCAAGTTCATGCTCAGTCTCCTGAGGTCGTCCATGCTCTGAAGGACCTTCTGCTTGACCCAGAGGTTGCCCGCGCTCTGCTCGTCATCGGTGCACGATGACGCTAGAGAATCGCACTTGCTGGCGATGACCATGAGCGTCTGAAGGGTTTCGTCATGGATCTCCAGAGCGATCCGCCGTCGCTCCGCCTCCTGAGTCTCGACCAGTTTGGCGACGAACGCCTGGCCCTCTCGCTGGCGCTCGGCAAAGTTCCGCTTCTCGCCCTCGCGCCAGCGTCTCTCTCCTTGCGCGACCGCCACCACCAATACCGGTAACAACAGCAGCATCAGGTTGTTGAACTCCCACCTGCCTCCCCACGCCATGTGCATGGGAAGCAGCCAGATGAGTGATAGCAGCCAGGCAAAAAGTCCTCCCGGCCACCCCAATGTGAGCGATCCATAGATGATCGGGACGAAGAACAGTACGCCAAGCACATGGAATCTGAGCTCCACATCCACAACGATGAAGTCCATGTTCGCCAGCCAGGGGAAGAAACTCCAGAATCCTTGGGTGAACTGCCAGTGCCTCCAGGGCCACGCCTCGTAAATCACCAAGAGTAGCGCCGACAGCACCAGCACAACCCAGAAGTGAGGGTTCGTCAAAATCCTGTGGGCGGTAGACCTAAGTTTGGCAGAACGAGTTTCGGTCATGGTGGGCCGATTGTCTCAGTACCAACTACTTTCTGCCACCGTTCCAATCTCGCTTCGCTCACTTGGTGGGAGGGTTTCACCAAAGTTGCCCAACCAAAGTAATTGAATGCCCCCAGTGGCTCAGGTACACAGTACGAACACAACGTCGATAGCGACAGCGTCACATCGCATCGTTGAACGAGCCATTCAGAAGGAGCTGCTTGTTGGTGAAGTACAAGTTTGCCTACCGCGCGGACAACGTTTCCCTCGATTTAGTGGGCAATTGCTTCGCCGATTGTGATCTCCAGTTGGTCCATGGGGCTATCGCCGGTATGAAGGGAATCCTGGATACCGGAGACAGACGTTGTCCGGAAGGCGGATCGGACCGCGCGAAGCAGCTGGTTTACGAGATGAAGACGAAGGAGGTAGAGAGACTAAGGAGTCGTGGGGAGGAATCGTACGCATACGTGCGGGATGAAAAGGCCAAGCTACAGGAGGGAGTTGCATAATGAGGGGCAAGTTAGCTGTTGGATTGTTAGCTCTCGTGTTAGTTCTGAGTGTTGTTGCGGTGGGGTGCGGGTCGGATACGACCGAAACCACAACTGCTCCAGTGACCACCGTGGGTGGGACGACGGATACCACAGTTGCCGAGGCCACGACCACGACCGAAGCCGGTCCGGTCATCGAGCTGCGCTTGGCCAACTACTTTGGCACCGACACGTTGCAGGGCCAGCTGCTGCAGCAGTTCTGCGATGACATCAACACGCGCACCAACGGACAGGTCAAGATGACCTACTATCCCGGCGGCCAGCTGTTTGACGGTCCCGGCACGCTCGATGGCATCAAGAACAAAGTTGCCGACATCGGGTACATGACCACGGGGCACTTCTCCGGCGTGTTCCCCGTTTCTGAATCCATTACCTCTCTGAACGGCTATCCCAGCGCCTACGTGGTCTCTCACGTGGCCGAGGACTTCTACAACGAGTTCCAGCCCGAAGAGTGGAACGACTATCACGTGCTGTTCGTCGACGGCCACAGCCCGATGATGCTCTTCTCGATGAAGCCGATCCGCACTCTGGCGGACTTTGCCGGCACCAAGTGCCGCGTCAAGGGTCTCCAGGCTGAACAGGCCAAGCTGCTGGGTTCCTCTACCATAGATATCCCGGCCGGTGACCAGTTCGACGCGCTCCAGAAGGGCGTCATCGACAACTCGGCTATCTCGATGGAAGCTGCCAAGACCTGGAGTCTGGCGGATATCGCCCCCTACCTGACCCTCACCTGGCAGGTGTTCTCGCCGCCGCAATACTACCTAGTTATGAACAAGACCAGCTGGGACAGCCTTCCCGACAATGTCAAGACGGTCTTCGACGAGGTGTCGGCTGAATACGTAGAGAAAGCCGCCTTGATGTGCAACCAGGTGGACCTCGACGGTGCTGCCTACGCAGAGGAAAAGGGCATGGAGTTCATCGACCTGGCGCCCGAAGAAGCCCAGAAGTGGGTGGACGCGGTTGCACCGGTGAGCGAGGCCTACGTTCAGAAGATGATCACAGCCGGATTCCCGGAAGCAGAAGTCCGTGGTTGGATCACCTACATCCAGGACAGGACCGCTTTCTGGCTTGCCGAGCAGGCGAAAGCCGGTATCAAGTCCCCCATGGGGCCCGCAGAGATCAAGCAGTAGTAATCAAGAAGGCGTTCTTCTCCTGCTGAAGAGCTAGGGAAGAACTACCACCTTGTCGTCACCGCACACCCTACGTCGTCACCAACGGCGTAGGGTGTGCGTGACCGAGGGGAAGGCGAATCGTACATGACACAAAAAGGCGAGCGGCTTGTTGGAAGAATAAGCGACGCTGCAGTGAATGCGGCGACCCTGTTCATGCTGGTCATATTTGTGATCCAAGTCATCGACATCATAGGGTCAAAGCTGTTCAACAAACCGTTGAACGGGGTTGTTGAGTTGACGGGGTATTTCGTCGCCGTACTAGTGCCGGCCGCCGCGGCGAAAGTGTTTCTCACCCATCAGCACGTCCGTATCGAAATGGTCACGCAGAAGTTGCCGGCCCGCGTGAACAACGCGATAGACAGGGTGGTCAATCTTGTTCTGGGCGGTCTACTAAGCGTGTTGACCTGGAAGACCGTGGCGTTTGGAATAAGCAAACAGCAAAGCGGCCAATACAGCGACACGCTGCATTTTCCGTTCTACCTCGTGATCTATTTTGAAGCGGCAGCTCTTGCAGTCTTCTCTTTGGTTCTGCTGTATTCCTGCGTGGTGCTACCCAAGGTCGAGGACCACGAGAAGGAAGAGAAGACTGAGGAGGTGGCTTCCGATGGCCCCGTTTGAAATAGGCATCCTGTGCATTGGAATACTGCTTCTATTGATATGCCTGAGGGTCCCGGTAGCCTTTGCTTCTATGCTGGCGGGTCTCGTGGGCTCGGCCTGGCTGCTTTCGCCGGACTCGGCCCTGAATTATGTGGTGTCCGACATCTACTCCCAGTTCAACACGTACACTTTCAGTGCCGTGCCGATGTTCATTCTGATGGGCTACTTTGCAGCCAGTTCTGGCATAACGGATAAGCTGTTTGATGTGGCCTACAAGTGGATGGGTAGGCTGCCCGGTGGTCTGGCCATCGCCGCCATCGCGGCGTGCGCCGCCTTCGCCGCTGTGAGCAGCTCCGGACCGGCCACCGCTGCGACGATAGGCAAGATCGCCTACCCGCAGATGAAGAGGTTCGGCTACGACAGCGGTCTGGCGACGGGCGCTATCGCCGCGGGCGGAACCTTGGGACCGGTCATCCCGCCCAGCGGCGCGATGGTCGTCTACGCGATTCTTACAGGGCAATCAATCATCGACTGCCTAATAGCCGGGTTGATACCCGGGTTCATCATCGCGTTCCTCATGATCGCGACCACCTACTATCGGTGCAAAAGGAATCCTGCGCTGGGCCCGCCCGGACCCAGGGTCACCATGAAGGAGAAGGTCAAGGTCCTGCCTGGAGTGCTCGAGACCCTGGTCCTGTTCGGATTTGTCATCGGTGGGATGTACGCAGGGTGGTTCACCCCGACCCAGGCGGGTGCGGCCGGCGCCTTCGGTGCCTTGCTGATCACGGCCATAGAACGCAAGTTCAAACCAAGAATGGTCTGGGATTCGGCGAAAGAGGCGGGGCGGTTGGCCTGCATGGTTCTGTTCCTGATCGCCGGTTCGGTGATATTCGGACATCTGCTGAGTTTGTCCACCTTTACCAGTACGGCTGTCGATGCCATACAGGGTCTGCCGCTACCGAGTGTCATGATCATCATCCTTATATGTATCTTCTACATCATAGGTGGATGTTTCATCGACTCACTCGGCTTGTTGGTGTTAACGGTGCCTATCATTGCTCCGATAGTGCACGGGCTTGGTTACGACCTGGTTTGGTGGGGCGTAGTCATGTGCGTGCTGGGAGAGCTTGGCGCCATAACTCCGCCACTGGGTGTCAATGTGTTCGTCATAAGATTCATCGCCAAGGATGTGCCGCTGAGTACGGCTTTTAGAGGCATCTGGCCGTATTTCGTGGCGATCTGTGTCGGCATGGGTTTGGTGATAGCGTTTCCGCAACTCGCTACTTGGTTGCCAAGCCTCTCGCATTGAAGATGCTTTCGACCGGGTCTGGTCGCCGGGTTTCTTGCCGGTCGCGATGCGACCGGCCCCGGCGGCCGGACCCGGTCTCTCGTTACACTACCGCGTAAGGCGAGGGGTCGATGGAAGGCAACATAGTGACGCCGCAGAGGTATCTGGGCAAGAAGGGTCTCATCATCTTCCTGGCAGCGCTCAGTTCCTTTACGGTGCTGTCTACCGACCTCTATCTGCCCGCTCTCCCCGGGATGACCGCCTACTTTGGTGTCCCGGAGTATCAGACCAACCTGACCCTCATTCTCTTCTTTGTGTTCTACGCCGTCGCTCTCCTAGTGTGGGGGCCACTCAGCGATCGTTTTGGGCGCAGGCCGGTCCTTCTTGTGGGTCTCATCTGTTACGCGGCCGCAGGCGCCCTTTGCGCGTTGTCGTCCAGCATCTTCCAGCTGATGGTCTTTCGTGTCTTTCAGGCGATCGGGGCCGGGGCAGCGGGTACTGTGGCGACCGCCATCGTCAAGGACTCATATAGGGGCAGGAGGCGTGAGGTCACCCTGGGCGTCATCCAGTCGATCACCGTTCTGACTCCGCTGGTGGCGCCGATAGTTGGAGGGCTCATACTGAGGTTCACTTCGTGGCGGGGCGTGTTCGTGGTACAGGGGATCTTGGGCCTTGCGGTGCTGGCCGGCGCGATCCTGTACCAGGAGACCGTAGGCGAGAGACTTACGGGCAATCCCCTGGCTTCGCTCTTGCGTCTGGGCACCGTTCTCAAGAGCGGGAGCTTCGCCCTTCTCCTTGTCAACTTCTCGTTGCTCGGCATGGCCAGCATGGCCTTTATCTCGTCGTCTTCCTACATCTACGAAGTCACCTTCGGCACCAGCAGCCAGGTATACAGTTACTTCTTCGCCCTGTTTGGCGCAGGTATCGCGTTGGGCCCGCCGATCTTCCTTTGCCTTTCGCGCCGGTTTGAGCGCACGGCCATCCTCAGCGGGTGCTTCGTGGCATGCGCGGCGAGCGGCCTACTCGTCATCCTGGTCGGCCGCCTGGGGCCGTGGCCCTTCATCGCCACATTCTTCCCCAGTGCCATCGCTTTCAGCTGTATGCGCGCTCCCGCCGCTTATCTGATGCTCGCTCAGCGCGAAGGAGACGCGGGCTCGGCGTCCGGGCTCATCATCGCCTCGAACATGGTGATGGGCAGCCTAGGTACCGTCGTTGTCTCGCTTGGATTGTGGGGCCGGGTGGAGCTGGTTGGCACCCTCGTGCTCGGCCTGGCGGTGCTGAGCTTGGGCTTGTGGCTGAGCCGAGGGCTGCCGCGCATACGTGCCCAGGCGTCCTCGGAGACGGCAAAGCCCCTATACTAGATGGGAGCACTGCGAGGCAGTTCAAGCTCGAGCGCGAAAATGTGGTGCCCACGTCCAAGGGGGCAGGCGCGCCGACGCAGGAGGTCACCGTGAGTCACGGACATGGGGCGGACGGGTTTATGGGGCATAGGCTTGGACCGGGAGTGCGGCCCTTCGAGAGGGGCGGCATCAAGTTCGCCATCATGGAGCTTCTCAAAGACAAGCCGCGGCATGGCTATGACATCATCCGGGCGATGCATGACCACTCCCGGGGTTTGTATAGCCCCAGCGCAGGATCGATTTACCCCGTCCTGCAGGTGCTCGAGGACCGAGACCTAGTGACTTCAGGAGACGAAGGAGGCAAGCGGGTCTATTCGCTCACGCAGGCCGGTCTCGCCTTCCTGGAGGAGAACAAGCAGGAGGCCGAGAGACATCGGGATCGCTGGGTGGCGCACTTGGGCCCCGGTGGGCGTGCTGAGGGCTTGAGTGCGATGAGTGACCTGCAGCAGGCCTTCGAGGACATGACGAGAGCGGTTCACGCGACCGCGGTGGACGCCGCCAAGCGGAAAGAGATCCGCGAGGTGCTGGAATCTGTTGCCAAGAAGCTTGGGGACATAGCCAAGCGCTAGCTTCGTCATCCGGCCGGCGGCCGCTACTAGGGTGGGGGCCCACAGGGCAGCACTTTATACCTAGAAACGTTGTAGAGTGGCGGCCATGAGACTCAGACGCGCCACGGTCGCCCTTGCGGTGCTTGTCGCCGGTGTTTCGCTTGGGCTCGCTGTCTCTTCCGGCACCGTCCACGCCGTGGATACCGGGCAGGGGGACGGTGGCGAACTGAAGCCCAACGAGATGGGCCAGGTTCTTGTTCTTATGTACCATCTGATAGGCTCCACCGGCGGCGTGTATAACCGCAGTCCCGAGCGGTTCAGGCAAGATCTGGTCGATCTGAAAGCGGCGGGCTACTATCCCGTGAACCTACACGACTTGGTCTCCGGTCGGAACGACGTGCCCGCGGGGAAATCCCCGGTAGTCATCACGTTCGACGATTCCAGTGAGGGTCAGTATCGTATCTTGCGAGACGGCACGCTTGATCCTAACTGCGCCGTCGGCATCATGAAGGCGGCAGCGCAAGCCGGGGGATGGGCCGAGCGGGCTTCCTTCTTTGTTCTGCTTCAGGTCTATCCCACCGGCCACCTGCTCTTCGGGCAGGCGGAGTATAGGGAGTCGAAGCTGCGCGACCTGGTCTCCTGGGGATACGAGGTGGGAAGTCACACCGTCACTCATCTCGATCTCGGGAGTGCTTCGCGCAGGCAGGCAACCAAGGAGCTTGCCGAATCCAGGAGTATGCTCAAGCAGCTGATAGGCGGTGGCTACCAGGTCACGAGCCTGGCGGTACCCTACGGAGCTTTTCCGCACGATGTCAGCTTGTTGCAGCGGTGGAGCTTCTTGGGTGATCCGTACGCCTACTCAGCCGTTCTGAGGGCGGGCGGCGGTCCATCCCCTTCCCCCTTTTCGGACAAGTTCGATCACCTCCACATCAATCGGATAGCTGTGGCGGGCAATGAGCTGGGTGGCACGATCACGTACTTTCAACAGCACCCTGAACTCCGCTACGTGTCTGACGGCGATCCCGGCACCATCTGCGCACCCCTTGAACTTGCGCCTTCCCTGGGGACGCTAAGGCCACAGCCGGGCCGAACGGTCGTGCGCTACTAGCAGCCGCAGCCAGCACGCCTTCGCTCCTTTCCCCGACCCTGTTCCTCCCGGTCGGGTAACATCATCAGTGTTGTGTGTCGCATCCGCTTGGTCTGCGTCGCACACTGGATGCGCGGAGTTGCAAGGTTTGAAGATCCCTGCTGCCGGGCATTCTCACGGCGAGTCCCAAGAGAGGTAGCGCGGCTGACTAAAGAGACAGCGAGCGGAGTTACTTGGGGCTCGTGTCTTTGCATATGGCGATTCGCTAGGGGGTGTCATAGTCTTCCGAAGGCTCAGACTCACGTCAGAACACGGGGACCGGCCCCGTGGCGAACCGGCCGTCTTCTTGCTGCGCTCCACCGAGTCGCTGGGCCCTGAACTCCTCAGTGCCGAACAGCTGAAGGACCACGCTGTCGCCCTCGCGACGAGCCACCCCGTCGATAGGCGTTCGGGCGAGGACAGACTTCTTTCCCGGTTGGCGGATAACGAGCGCGTTCTGGTGACTGCCTACGACTCTGTCACGGCCGCCGCGACGCCGGGACAGCGGATCATGCCGGCAGAGGCCTGGTTGCTCGACAACTTCTATCTCATCGAGCAGCAGATCGCTCTGGCCCGCCGGCACCTGCCCCGCGGATACAGCCGGCAACTGCCGCGACTGGCCGGCGGCCCCTTGGCCGGTCTGCCGCGGATCTACGACATCGCCCTGGACTTGATCTCCCATCAAGACGGCAGGGTCGATCGCGACAATGCCGCCGCCTTTCTTGAGGCCTACCAGACCGTGGATGCGCTCGACTTGGGGGAGCTGTGGGCCTTCCCCATCATGTTGCGGCTGGCTTTGCTCGAGAACATCCGCCGTGTGGGGGTACGCATCGCCGACCGGCGCAAGGAAAGGGATGTGGCTCTCGCCTGGGCCGACCGCATGCTTGCGGCCGCCGAAGGCGAGGCGAAACGGCTCATCCACGTGCTGGCCGATTTCGCGGATGCCGATGTTCTGCTGACAGCTCCCTTCGTCGAGGAATTCTACGCGCGGTTGCAGATACAGGGTCCGGCCCTGGCTTTCGTGCAGACGTGGTTGGAGCATCGGCTTGCCGAGCAGGGTGTGAGTGCGGTGCAACTCCTGGAGGCGGCCAGTCGTATGGCGGCCGCCGACCAGATCTCCATCGCCAACAGTGTGGCGAGTCTGCGTTTCATCTCGGCGATGGACTGGGGGGAGTTCGTCGAGGAACTGAGTCTTGTAGAGCAGCTACTGCGCACGGACCCCGCTGGAGTCTACGCTTCGCAGGATTTCCCCACGCGTGATCGCTACCGGCACGCCATCGAGGCGGTGAGGCAAGGCAGCGGGCGTAGCGAGTTGGAGGTGGCGCGGGCCGCCATCGTTCTGGCTCATGCCTCGGCAGAGCGCTCCGGTCCAGGCCAGTCAGCCGATCCGTCGGCACGCACGGCCCACGTAGGCTACTACCTCATCGACAAGGGCCGCCGTGTCTTGGAGCGGGCCATGGGTACCAGAGTCCCGTTGCTGGCCAGAGCTACCCGGGTGGCTCGCCCGCTCCGTCTGTTCTTCTACCTGGCGCCCATCGTGCTCTTGACCGTGTTGGCCGTTGCTTTCGCGCTGGTATATGTGGCGGGGCTCGATGCGGGTGTCGGGCGCCTGATCTTCTTTGGGCTCGTCGGTCTCATCGGGGCTTCCGCGCTGGTGATACCCGTTGTCCATGTGCTGATAACGCTTACCGTGCCTCCCCGGACCCTACCGCGATTGGATTTCTCCACCGGGATACCGGTGCAGCACCGGACCATGGTGGTAGTACCCACCTTACTCAGTCGCGAAGAGGACGTATCTGATCTTCTGGAGGCTCTGGAGATTCGCTATCTGGGCAATCGTGATCCCAATCTGTACTTCGCTTTGCTCACGGATTTCGGCGATGCTTCCGAGGCTACCCAGCCGAGTGACGACAACTTGATCGCTCTGGCCCGGGCGGGTGTCCAGGCGCTCAACCAAGCTTACCGCGACGACCGCCTCGGCATCTTCTATTTATTCCATCGCCCAAGGGTGTGGAATCCGCGGGAGCGGGTCTGGATGGGCTGGGAACGCAAACGGGGCAAGCTGGAACAGTTCAACGCACTTCTGTTGGAGGCCCGACAGGATGACGTCCAGTCGGCCACGGCGCCGCTCGGAGCGGGGCCGCCGGCAGAGGTAGGCGCGGCGCGGACCGCGGTCCCGCCTTCCGCGGCAGGCTCGGCGTTCTCGGTCATAGTCGGCGATCGGTCGGTTCTTGGATCGATCAGGTACGTGATCACTCTCGACACCGACACGCAACTGCCTCGCGACGCGGCATTCACGCTCATAGGCAACATGGCTCACCCGCTCAACCGGCCTGTGTACGAGGCCAAGAAAGGCCGCGTGGTCGAGGGCTACGCCATTCTCCAACCGCGCGCGTCGATCAGCCTCACCAGCACCAGCGGCTCCATGTTCACGCGCCTGTTTGCCGGTGAAGCGGGCATCGATCCGTATACGCGGGAGATCTCCGATGTCTATCAGGACCTCTTCGGCGAAGGTTCGTTCATCGGCAAGGGTATCTACGACGTCGAGGCGTTTTCGCAGGCCGTTCGCGGACATTTTCCGGAGAATCTCATCCTCAGCCACGATCTGCTGGAGGGGGGCTACGCGCGCTCGGCTCTGGTGACCGACGTCGATCTCATCGAGGAGTATCCCGTCAGCTATGCCATGGAGGCCAGCAGGAGGCATCGGTGGACGAGGGGGGACTGGCAGCTTGCCGGCTGGCTGCTCCCTCGCGTGCCGGGGCCGCATGGCAAGCGTCGGCCCAATCCGCTCTCGCCGCTATCTATCTGGAAGCTTTTTGACAACCTTCGCCGTAGCCTAGTACCGGCGGCTCTGGTGGCATTGTTGCTGGGGGGATGGCTGTGGGGCCCAGGGCCCTCGTGGCCGTGGGAACTGTTGGTTGCGGGGGCTTTCCTGTTGCCTGCCCTGCTAAGCGCTGCCGTAGAACTTGTCCGCAAGCCAGAAGAGTGGGGATGGGCTGTGCACTTGGCGCTGACCGGCAAGTCGGCAGTCCGTCCGCTCGTTCGCGCGCTCTTGGCCGTGACCTTTCTGCCGTACGACGCGCTGATCTACCTGGACGCCATTGTCCGCTCGAGCATGGGGATGCTGTTTACCAGGCCTGGCCTGCTCATGTGGCACTTGCCCTCCTACAGCCGTCGCAACGCACTCCGCACTCCGCATGGCTTTCTTGTTGAGATGGCGATCGGCCCACTGCTGGCCGTTGCCCTGGCGGGGGTAATGGTCTTTGTGCCTAGCATCCGCGCGTTCGATTGGCCGTTCGCGGTTCCGGTGCTGGTGCTCTGGCTTGTGTCCCCCTTCGTCGGCTGGTGGATAAGTAGGCCTCTGCATCCATCGGCGGCAAGTCTGAGCGCCCAGCAGCACGTGTTTCTGCGAGGGCTGGCGCGGCGGACATGGCGCTACTTTGCCGATTTTGTCGGTCCCGAGCATAACTGGCTGCCGCCCGACAACTACCAGGAGTACCCGACCGCAATGGTGGCCGCGCGCACGTCTCCCACCAACATGGGAATGGCAGTTGTGGCGAACCTGGCCGCGCACGATCTCGGATACATATCTACCGGTGAGTTCTTGCGCAGGACCGAGCGAGCACTTAGGACCATGGGAAGGATGAAACGCTTCCGGGGCCATTTTTACAATTGGTACGACACGCGTACGCTGCTGCCGCTCAACCCTCAGTATGTCTCCTCGGTGGACAGCGGAAATCTGGCCGGAAGCCTGCTTGCCCTGCGGGCGGGGCTCAGAGAGCTGAAGAGCCAGCCCGTGCTGGACCACCGCGTGTTTGACGGGCTGGAGGACACTCTGTTGACGCTGGCTGCGCATACGCCGACGCCGCCTGTCCCCGAGGTAGAGAAGCAGATCAAGTCGTTGCGAGGCACGCTTCAGTCCCTGGACGGTCATTGGGACACGCGCGCGTTTCCGCAGGCCCTGCTGGAGGGGCTCCACATCGCCACCAGAGAACTGGTTGCCTCGCCGGCGGCGGAGCAGCGCGAGCGAGTTCCGCTACTGGGCTCGTGCGCTCAATCGTCAGTGCCGCAGATTCCGCGACGATCTCACGCAGTTGGTGCCCGAACCCTGGCAGTTCACCAGTCTGCCCACATTGGAGGAGCTGGCCGCGACGGATGCGGTTGGCAACGATCTCGGGGGGCACCCGTCTGGCGGCACGAACGTGGCAGCGAAGCGGCTCGCGGTGATCGATAGGCTGATCGCCCGCTGTCATGAGCTAGCCGCCATGGATTTCGACTTTCTATACGATCCGGCGCGGGACCTTCTGAGTGTCGGCTACGACGTGGGCGAACGGCGGCGAGACCCCGGTTGGTATGACTTGCTGGCGTCCGAAGCCCGGCTGACAAGCTTCATGCTCATCGCCGAGGGTCAGGTACCTCAGAAACACTGGTTTGCTCTCGGCCGCCTGCTGACCGGTCACGGCGGCGACGTCAGTTTGATCTCGTGGAGCGGCTCGATGTTCGAGTACCTCATGCCTCGGCTCTTCCTGCCCAGCTACGAGAACACCCTGCTGGACCAGGCATGCCAGGGCGCCGTGGCGCGGCAGATGGAATACGGCCGGCAGCGTCACATCCCTTGGGGCATCTCGGAGTCGTGCTACAACGCTGTCGACATGAACCAGGTCTATCAGTACCGCGCGTTCGGCGTTCCTGGGCTGGGTTTCAAGCGGGGATTGGCGGAGGATCTGGTCATCGCTCCATACGCGACCGCGCTCGCCCTGACAGTGGTGCCTAGAGACGCATGCCGCAACCTGCAGGCCCTGGCCGCCGCCGGCTTCATGGGCGACTACGGCATGTACGAAGCCATCGATTACACCCCGTCGCGCCTGCTCCCAGGGACAGACCACGCCCCCGTGCGCTGTTTCATGGCCCATCATCAGGGAATGAGTCTGCTGGCGTTAGGGCATGCGCTGCTCGGTGGGCCGATGCAGCGTCGCTTCCTTTCCGACCCACTGGTGCGCACCACCGATCTGCTGTTACAAGAACGGGTGCCGAGGCATACGGTCGTCGTGCACCCGCGTGCGGACCAAGGGGCCGAGGCCGGCCGCGTCGTCGCCGCAGAGGCGGGCGCTGTCCATCGCGTATTCAGCGACCCAAACACGCCCCTGCCCGAGGCCCATCTGTTGTCCAACGGTCGCTACCATGTCATGGCCACCCACGCAGGTGGGGGATACAGCCGCTGGCGTGATCTGGCCGTGACCCGCTGGCGCGAGGACGCCACGTGCGACGGATACGGTACATTCATCTACCTCCGCGATCGCGAGACCGGCGACCACTGGTCGACCGCCTATCAGCCCACGCGGCGCAAGCCCGAGCGCTACGAGGCGGTGTTCGTTCAAGGGCGAGCCGAGTATCGCAGGGTAGACCACGGCATCGAAGCGCACACAGAGGTGAGTGTGTCGCCCGAGGACGACGTCGAGATCCGCCGCGTCACCCTCACCAACCTCTCCGACCAAACCCGCAAGATCGAGGTCACCAGTTACGCGGAGGTGGTCATGGCGCCCTTGAACGCCGATCTGGCCCATCGCGCGTTCAGCAACCTGTTCGTGCAGACCGAGATCCTCCCCGGGCACGGAGCCATTCTCTGCAGGCGGCGGCCGCGAGAGCCAGAAGAAGACACCCCTTGGATGTTCCATCTCTTGGCCGTGCCTGGTGGTGTCGGCGCTGACACCTCCTATGAGACCGATAGGGCCCGCTTCATCGGTCGGGGAAGAACGGCGGCAGACCCGTTGGCATTTGTCGGTCTCGATGGATCGACCACCCTCTCCAACACCGAGGGGCCTGTCCTTGATCCCATTGTGGCGGTCCGCGGCATTGTGACGCTGGCTTCCGATGAGTCCGCCGCCGCGAATGTGATCTCCGGAGTCGCCGAGACCCGCGAAGCGGCCATGGCTTTGATCGAGAAATATCGCGACCGGCACTTCGTCGAACGGGCGTTCGAGATGGCCTGGTTCCAGAGCCAGGAGATCTTGCGGCTGCTCAATATCTCCGAGGCGGACGCCCAGGTCTACGGCCGGCTGGCTACTTCGGTCATACACGCCTCCGGTCTAAGGCGCGCTCATCCCGGCATCATAGAGCGCAATCTGCTTGGACAGCGCGGCCTCTGGCGCTTCGGTATCTCGGGAGATCTGCCCATCGTCCTGGTGCGTATCGGTGATCTGAGCCGCATCGACCTGGTGAAGCAGGCCCTACAGGCCCACGCCTACTGGAGGATCAAGGGCCTCGCGGCAGACCTGCTGATCTTGAACGAGGACTTCTCGGGCTACCGGGCAGTCCTTCACGACGAGATCATGGGCCTCATCAACGCGGGACCCGAAGCAGTGGTAGTCGACAAGCCCGGCGGCGTCTTTGTACGGCGCGCCGAAGATCTGTCCGAAGAGGATCGGGTGCTGTTCCAGACTGTCGCCCGCGTGGTGCTCGCCGACACGTGCGAGACTCTCACCGAGCAGGTGCAGCGGCGCGTGCCGTCCGAGCGCCTGCCGGTAGCCTTGGAGGCAACGCGGCAGGCGCCCGTAGAAGCTGTCGAGGCTCTGTCGGAGCGGGAAAGCGTCTTTCACAACGGCCTTGGCGGCTTCACGAACGACGGTCGCGAATACGTCATCAGCTTGGAGCCAGGACAGAGCACGCCTGCTCCATGGGCGAACGTGATCGCGAGTCCCCACATGGGCACGGTTGTCAGCGAGAGCGGGAGTGCCTACACATGGGTGGAGAACGCTCACGAGTTCCGCTTGACCACCTTCCACAACGATCCCGTGAGCGACACTAGCGGGGAGGCGTTCTATATCAGGGATGAGGAGACAGGCGCCTATTGGTCGCCCACTCCGCTCCCCGCTCGGGGCCACTCGGGGTACGAGTGCCGGCACGGATTCGGCTACAGCGTTTTCGAGCACACAGAAGCGGGTCTCTTCTCTGAGATGACCACCTACGTCGCTATGGACGCCCCGGTGAAGTTCGTTGTGATGAAGCTGCGCAACCGCTCGGGCCGCGTTCGCCGTGCTGTCGGTCACCGGATACTGGGAGCTGGTGATGGGCGAGTGGCGGCACGCCAATCTCATGCACGTGGTCACCGAGAAGGATGCCGACAGCGGCGCTCTGTACGCTCGCAATGCCTACGCGCGCCAGCGGGCCAACCGAGTGTTCTTCGCGCAGGCGAGCGAAGGCAGGCGGACTGCCACAGGGAACCGTACCGAGTTCATCGGTCGCAACGGTTCCTTGGCGGAACCGGTGGCCATGCAGCGCGGGCGGTTGTCGGGCAAGACGGGCGCCGGGCTCGATCCGTGCGCGGCCATTATGACCCAGTTCGAGCTGGCCGACGGGCAAGAGCGAGAGATCGTCTTCGTGATGGGAGCGGCCGACAGCAAGACCGAAGCCCAGACAGCTGGTGCAACGTTATGCGGGCCCCGCCGCCGCCCGCCAGGCGCTGGAGGCGGTGTGGGCTCACTGGAATCATGCCCTGGGGGCGGTGTATCTGGAGACTCCAGATAACGCTCTGAACGTGCTCGCCAACGGATGGTTGCTCTACCAGACCCTCTCCTGCCGGGTCTGGGGGCGCAGCGGCTACTATCAGTCGGGCGGGGCTTACGGCTTTCGCGACCAGTTGCAGGACACTATGGCCCTCGTCCACACGACACCGTGGATCGCTCGCGAGCACCTGCTCCGTTTCGCGGAGCGCCAGTTCCGGGAGGGTGACGTGCAGCACTGGTGGCATCCACCCGAGGGGCAAGGAGTGCGTACGCATTCTTCGGATGACTACCTGTGGTTGCCCTACGCGACCTGCCGTTACGTACTGGCAACGGGCGACACAGGGGTGCTTGACGAACCCGTGTCCTTTCTCGAGGGGCGAGTATTGGCTCCGGGCCAAGAAGCCTACTACGATCTGCCCCAGCGCTCAGCCGACGTCGCGAGCCTGTATGAGCACTGCGTGCGCGCACTCAAGCAGGGTCTGCATTTCGGTCGTCACGGACTGCCGCTCATGGGCACCGGCGACTGGAACGACGGCATGAACCTGGTTGGTCGTGAGGGCAAGGGGGAGAGCGTGTGGCTTGCCTGGTTCCTCTGCGACAACCTGCGCTTGTTCGGGGAGCTGGCCCAGCGCCGAGGAGACGATGAGGTTGCCCGCTTGTGCACGGGGCAGACGGAGGAACTCGGAGCCAACATCGAGGCGCACGCCTGGGACGGTGACTGGTATCGCCGGGCTTACTTTGACGATGGAACGCCTTTGGGTTCTTCGGTCAACGAAGAGTGCCGCATAGACTCCATCAGCCAGAGCTGGGCCGTGATATCCGGAGCCGGTGACCCGGCGCGCGCCCGCCAGGCCATGGCGGCTGTGGATCGGCTTTTGGTCAAGCCCGAGGCGGGTCTCATCAAGCTGCTCGATCCGCCCTTCGACACGTCTTCACTGGAACCCGGCTACATCAAGGGCTACGTGCCCGGTGTGCGCGAGAACGGGGGCCAGTACACTCATGCCGCCATCTGGGCCGTGATGGCGTTCGCCAAGATAGGCGACGTGGAGCATGCCTGGGAGTTGTTCTCGATGCTGAGTCCCATCAATCACGGGGATCAGCCCGACAAGATCGGACTGTATAAGGTAGAGCCCTACGTCATGAGCGCCGACGTCTACGCCAATCCACCGCACACCGGTCGGGGAGGTTGGACCTGGTACACGGGAGCGGCGGGCTGGATGTACCGGCTGGCCGTGGAAACGCTCCTGGGTATCCACCTGGAAGTGGACAAGCTGCGGCTGGCCCCGCTGATGCCGAAGGACTGGGCATCTTTCAAGGTCCACTACCGGTACCGCGAGACCTTCTATCACATCACCATCGAACGGACGGCGGGGAGCGCCGGCGCTCTCAAGAAGAAGAAAGCGCAACTTGAGGAGGAGCGGGTGAGGCGTGTGACGATGGATGGCGTGGATCTCGACCAGACCGGGTCCCTTCAAGGTACCATCCCTCTGGTGGACGACCGGCGCGACCACTACGTCGAGGTGAAACTAGGCTAGGTCAAACTGGGCCAGGCGCCGTGCCGCGGGGGCTCAGCGAAACGGCAGGGGGAGAGCAAGGTGGAGGGAGAAGCGAAGGCCTGGGAGCTTCTGGCGGCTTCTGAGCCACGGGATGTGTGCAATCGCGCTGTGGCCACCTACTCGGAGGGTGAAGGCTACACGGTTGGGGTCTTCGGTTCCCCGGTGGTGGTCGACCCGATAGCGCGCACGATCACCGGATCGTCTTCCGAGTCGGAGTTCGTTCTTACTAAAACCGCGTATTTCTCCCGCCTTTCGATTCTGCACTACCTGTTGGGCGCGCGGCCGCTTGAGCCGACCGGACGCCTCGTCAACCCCCCTGGAGCTGAGTAGTGGCCAGTTCTTCAGCGGAGGTTCGCACGAGCTGCCCTTGGACAAGATCGCGGCTCGTTTCTGCGCCGATCGCGAGGGCTTCAAACGGGTGGCCCTCCGCTTTGGCGGGCGGCAGGTCGCTTATGGCGACGTGGCCATGGAGCTCCTTCCCTTGCCGCGCGTGCCGGTGACGGTGGTCTTTTGGCGCGAGGACGAGGAATTCCCGGCTCGTACCTACCTGCTCTTCGACCACACCTGCGAACAGCATCTGCCGGCAGATATTCTCTGGTCGGTGGCCATGATGTGCGCGCTGGTCATGTTGAAGGGATAGACCCGCGTGGGGTAGCCGCCCCGCGCGTAGGGCAAACCAGGAGTGGCGCATGCTAAACTACCGGTCAACCAGTAGTTAGTATAAGCTTGAGTCATGCCGAGGGGCCCCATGAAGAGACCACATCTAGTCGTCGACGTAGCTCTGTGCCAGGGCTGCAACAATTGCCTGTTGTCCTGCAAAGACGAGCATGTTGGCAACGATTGGCCCGGCTACGCCCGGCCGCAGTCACGGCACGGTGAGGGCTGGATATCCCTGCCCTGCAACGAGCGGGGTCAGTATCCTCTTGTGGACGTGGCCTACCGGCCCACCCTCTGCACCCACTGCACGGATGCGCCCTGCGTGCAACGGTCGGGAGGAGCCATCGCAAAGCGTCCCGACGGCATCGTCCTCATCGATCCGGTGAAGGCCGCCGGCCGGCGCGAGCTGGTGGATGCTTGTCCTTACGGCATGATCACTTGGGGGGAGGAGAGCGGCGTCCCCCAGAAATGCACGCTCTGCGCTCATCTTCTCGATGAGGGGTGGACCAAACCCCGCTGTGTTCAGGCGTGCAGCACAGGGGCCCTCACATTTTCGTGCGACGACGAGGTCGCATTTGCGGCCCGGGCCGCGGCCGAAGGCCTGGAGACGCTTCATCCCGGGAGACGCGAGTCCGCGACCGTGAGCTACAAGAACCTGCGCCGCTTCGCCTCCTGCTTTATCGCGGGGAGCTTGGCGGTCGAGCGGATGGGCGTGGTCGATTGCGCCGCCGGCGCGGCGGTGACGTTGCGCAAGTCCCCCGCTGTGAACGTGGAACCCGCCGGCGCCCAGCGCACGGGCGACGTCGACGAGAGCCTGCGGACCACACAGACCGACGCCTTCGGCGACTTCAAGTTCGACGGGCTGGAGCCCGATTCCGGCGAGTACGTGGTCGAGGTGGCCCTCGACGGCCATAGTCCGGGGCGGGTCGTCGCGAGTCTTGGCCGGAGCGTCAGTCTAGGCATGATCATGCTGGGCGGTGAGCTCTAATGTCTGCCGGCGCGATTGACAAGGCACGCTTCGCCGTCACCACCTGGGGCATGGCCCAACTCATGCGGGTGCAGGCCTTCAGGTATGCCGAAGTGAGAGAGTGGCTGGGCCGGGAGAATCTGGTGGCTCAGGTCAAGATCAGGGACGATTCTCAAGGGCGCTACTACGTGTTTCATAGCGGCAAAGTCACGTCCCGGCGAGGACTCCATCCCAAACCGGATGTGCTCATGTCGTTCCAGGACGCAGCGATCGCTGCCCGCATCCTCCGGCCCAACCGCGACCAACTGGAGTTCTTGAGCGCGGCTAAGACCTTCCAGTTGGAGGTATCGGGCGCCGATCACCTGGTCACTTGGTTCACCACCACGCTCACCAAGATGCTCTCCGCCGGCAACGAGTACGGGGTCAAGATGCGCGACGGCTCCGTCCGCTACACCAACAACTCCAATGGCGGTCCCGTCTTTGTCTACGTGAAAGACGGCAAGATCGTCCGGATCACACCGATAGAGTTCGACGACACCGACGCTAAGCCGTGGATTATCCGCGCCCGGGGCAGGGAGTTCTCACCCCCGCACAAGACCACCGTAAGTCCGCACACGCTGGCCTGGAAGTCACTCATCTACTCAGCCGACCGGCTGCTCTATCCCATGAAGAGGGTGGATTTCGACCCTAACGGCGAGCGGAACCCCCAAAATCGCGGCATCTCCGGCTACGAGCGCATCAGTTGGGAAGAGGCTCTGAACATCGTCACCGACGAGATCAAGCGGGTCAAGCGCGACCACGGTCCCGGGGCCATCATGAACGGCAGCGGCTCGCACCAGAACTGGGGGGCAATAGGCTACTGGCTCTCGGCCCGCATCCGCTTCTTCAACTCCATAGGCTGGACCACCATCGCTCACAACCCCGACAGCTGGGAGGGTTGGTACTGGGGGGCCATGCATCACTGGGGTCACAGCACTCGTCTGGGCGGCGCCGAGACTTTCAGCACCGTGGAGGATTGCCTTAAGAACGCTGAGATGATCGTTTTCTGGTCGAGCGACCCCGAGGCCACCAGTGGCGTGTACGGCGCGCAGGAGGGGACCGTGCGTCGCAAGTGGCTAAAGGAACTTGGTATCCCCATGGTGCACATCGATCCCTTCTTCAACCACACCGCCGGCTGGATGGGCGGCAAGTGGCTGGCACCGCGCCCCGGCACTGACAGTGCCTTGGTGCTGGCCATCGCCTACGTGTGGATGACCGAGAACCTCTACGACAAGAAGTACGTGTACGACCGGACGACGGGCTTCGACAAGTGGAAGGCTTACGTGCTCGGCCAGGAGGACGGCATTGCCAAGACGCCCGAGTGGCAGGAAGCCGAGACCGGCGTGCCGGCCAAGGACGTGCGGGCGCTGGCCCGTGAGTGGGGTAGCAAGAAGACCTACCTGGCACCGGGTGGCTACGTCGGCTTTGGCGGCGCCTGCCGGACCGCGACCGGGACCGACTGGGCGCGGGGCATGGTGTATCTCATGGCCATGCAGGGCTTGGGCAAGCCGGGCATCAACATGGGCTGTCTGCAGCAAGGGGCTCCGCTCGACACGCGCTTCTACTTCCCCGGTTATGCCGAGGGAGGCATGTCGGGCGATCTTGATGCCACCGGTCTTTCGCTGCACATGTACCAGCGGATGCCCCAACTGGTCAGCATGAACTCCGTGAAGCAGTCGGTGCCGCGTCTCAACATCCCCGAAGCCATCATGGACGGACACGCCGAGGCCTACGTGAACGACGGCAAGACCATCGAGGCTCAGTTCGGCAAGTTCAGCTACCCGTCGCCCGGTCACTCGCCGGTGAAGATGTACTACAAGTACGGCGGGTCGCACATAGGCACCATGGTCGATACCAATCGCTACGCGCGCATGTACGCCTCAGAGAATCTTGAGTTTGTGGTGAACCAGTCCATCTGGATGGAGGGTGAGGCCAAGTTCGCCGACGTCATCCTGCCGGCCTGCACCAACTTCGAGCGCTGGGACATCGGCGAGTTCGCCAACCCGGGGGGATATGCGGAGCACGCCTTCACTCAGTGCAACTACCGGGTGGCGGTGATGCAGCACAAGTGCATCGAGCCTCTGGGTGAATCGAAGTCGGACTTTCAGATCTTCCTTGAACTGGCCGAACGGCTGGGGCTGGGCAACGCCTTCTCGGAAGGCAGCAGCGAGATGGAATGGTGTCGCCGGCTCTTCGAGGCGACGGATCTACCCCGGGTGACCTCTTGGAAGAAGTTCCTGCGCAAGGGCTACTACGTGGTGCCGCCGCTGCCCGAAGGGCAGCGCGATCCGGTCTCGTATAACTGGTTCGCCGAGGACCGGCTCAAAGACGTGCCCGAGCTCAGCCCGCTTCCCGGTGACTACACCGAGGAGTGGAGGCGCGGTCTGCAGACCCAGACAGGCAGGATCGAGTTTGAGTCGTCGAGCTTGAAGCGCTTCGATCCTGACGACCCGGAGCGTCCTCCGGTGATGACCTACCGGGAATCGTGGGAGGGTCCGCACACGACTGAGTTGTTCGAGAAGTACCCGCTGCAACTGATCACGCCGCACCCGCGATTCTCGTTTCACACTCACCACGACGGTAAAGACGGGGCCTTGAATGATATCGATGACCATAGGGTGCTAGTCGATGGCCACTACTACTGGATAGCCCGCATCAATCCGGCCGACGCCGCGGCACGCGGCGTCGGCGAGCATGATCTGGTGCGGCTGCACAACGACAGGGGCGCAGTCATCTGCGCGGCGCACGTCACCGAGCGCATCCGCCCGGGACTGGTGCACTCCTACGAGTCTTCGGCGGTCTACGACCCTGCCGGCACACCCGGCGCGTCGGACGATCACGGGGGTTGCGTGAACATCCTTACGCCCAGCCGCATGCAGATACGCAGATCGCACGCCACCGCTGCAAACTCCTGCTTGGTGCAGGTGGATAAGTATGCCGGCGGCTGAGAGCCGACCCGCCGCCGGCGCCCGCCCCGAGGGCCGGGCGCCGCGAAGCCTGCCCTGTAGGAGCGCGGATTCCGAGCGCCCACGCCGAGGCTGTGCTAACGTTCCCTCGCTACAGAGCCACTGCGACCAGCGTCAGGCGGTCGGTTCTATGATGCGCATGTCCACCAAGGGGCATCACGCGATAAGGATAATGGTGTTCCTGGCTGCCTCGCCGGGCCATCCCATCTCCAAACTGGAGATCGGGGCGTCGGAGAACATCTCGCCGGGGTACATCCAGCAGTTGATGGGCAGACTCGCCAGTGCCGGACTCGTGCAGAGCCACCGGGGCAAAGAGGGCGGCTTCTCGCTTGCTCAGCCGGCCGAGAGGATCACGGTGCAGCAGGTGTTGCAGGCGACGGAAGGGCCGTTCGAGCTCTCGGCCTGTGTCGCTCATCCAGAGATCTGCACTCGCACCGATACCTGTCCGGCCAACCCGCTCTGGAGCAAGGTCACCGCACTGGTGGACGATCTGTTCGACCATACCACCATCGCCGATCTCGCTCGGCCGCCCGTCTGAGGGTTACGTTGTCGCTCAGCCCGAGAACGGGTTTCGCGGCCAGGTGAAGTGCGGGACCCGGGTGACGCCGTAGTTGGAGGGCAGCACTCCGGTGGGACAGATCTTGAAGCACTCGCCACACTGTGCGCACTCCTTGGCGGCTATCTCTGGCTGGAACATGACCTGCCGCTCCACACCCCTGCCGACGAAACCGATGGCGTCCTTCTTCTTCACCTCGGCACAGTAGCGGACGCAGAGGCCGCAAAGGATGCAGAAGTTGGCCTCCACAGGGAATCTGTCGACGTCGATCCCGTACTTGACCCCATACTCTCGGAGCTTCTCGACTCCCGGGGAGCGGGCAAGCAGCATCTCCAGGATAAGCCTGCGTCCCTTGCCTACGCGCTCCGACTCGGTCTGCACCTCTAGGCCTTCCTCCACCGGGTAGACGCACGAGATCACCAGCCGGGAACGCCCTGCCTTGGCTATCTCCACGGTGCAGAGGCGGCAGACGCCTGCCGGCGTCAGCTCGGGGAGGTGGCACAGAGTGGGTATCTCGATGCCCACGTTGCGCGCCGCCTCGAGGATGGTCGTGCCTTCAGCGGCCGTGACCTTCTGGCCGTTGATGGTCAAGCTGACGTCACTCATCGCCACTCCCTCGCTTCCCCTCGACAGGCGTGCCGGCCGCTACAGGTTCGGGCACTGGTACGCCGGATAGTTTCTCAACCGCCCCGTAGCGCGCCGGGCAGACCTCGATGCAGGCGCCGCACTTGGTGCACTTGGCTTGGTCGATGACGTGTACGGTGTTTCTGGTGCCGGCGATGGCTTCCACCGGGCAGTTCTTGAGGCATAACATGCAACCTCGGCACTTACCGGGGTCGATGTAGTATGCGATGAGCGCCTTGCACACGCCGCCTGGACAGCGCTTGTCGACGATGTGGGCCTGGTATTCGTCGGCGAAGTGGCGGATGGTGCTGAGCACCGGATTGGGAGCCGTTCCCCCAAGCGCGCAAAGCGAGAAGTCACCGACAACCTGGGCGATCTCCTCGAGTGTCTGGACGTCGCCGTCGCGGCCCTTGCCTTCGCAGATGCGGTCGAGCACGGCCAGCATCTGGTGGATGCCCTCGCGGCAGGGGACGCACTTGCCGCACGATTCCTCGGCCAAAAAGTTCATGTAATACCGGGCGGTGTCGACCATGCAGGTGGCGTCGTCCATGACGATCATGCCACCCGAGCCCATCATGGAGCCGGCCTTGTCCAACTCGTCGAAGTCCACCGGCAGGTCCAGGTGATCCTCGGGGATCACTCCTCCTGAGGGGCCTCCCGTCTGGAGGGCTTTGAACTTGCGGCCCTCGGGGACGCCTCCGCCGATGTCGAACACCATCTCGCGCAGGGTGGTGCCCATGGGCACTTCCACCAGGCCGGTGTTGTTCACCTTGCCCACCAGGGAGAAGATCTTGGTGCCCTTGCTGTTCTCGGTGCCGATGCTCTTGAACCACTCGGCGCCCTTGGTGATGATCAGCGGCACGGTGGCCCAAGTCTCGACGTTGTTCAGATTGGTCGGACGACCCCAGATGCCGCTGACGGCTGTGCGCACGTACTTGGGTCTGGGCTCGCCCACCGAGCCTTCGATGGCCGTCATGAGCGCGCTGGATTCCCCGCTGACAAATGCTCCTGCCCCGCGATGCACCTTCACCTCGAAGGCGAAGCCCGAGCCCAGCACGTTGTCGCCCAACAAGCCGTACTCGCGCGCCTGCCCCAGCGCCACCGCCAAGTTCGCCACCGCCAACGGGTACTCTTGCCGCACGTAGACAAAGCCTTCGTGGGCGCCGATGGCGTAAGCGCCTATGAGCAACCCCTCGAGCACCTGGTGCGGATTGCCCTCCAGCAAGCTCCTGTCCATGTACGCTCCCGGGTCGCCCTCATCGGCGTTCACGGCCACGTACTTGACATCACCCGGCGCATCCTTGGTCGTCTGCCATTTGATGCCGGTGCGGAAGCCTCCACCGCCGCGTCCCCGTAGGTCGGACGCCTTGATCTCGTCCGCTATCGCCTGGGGCGACATCTCAAAGAGCGCTTTGGCGAGCGCCCCGTAGCCGCCCTGTAGGATGTAGCTGTCGATGTCCGTTGGGCTGATGAGGTGGTTGAGGCCGAAGACCAGGGGCATCTGGTGGGTGTAGAAGGGGATGTCTTCCTTGCGAGCGACCTTCTGCCCGCCGGCGGTCTCGTAGAGCAGCCGGTCGACCACCTGGCCCTTCACCAGCGTTTGCTCGACGATCTCGGCCGCATCCTCCGGCTTGACCTGTAGGTAGGTGATCTCAAGGGGTAGCAGGCTGACGATGGTGCCCCTTTCGCAGAAGCCCTGGCAGCCGGTGCGGAGTATGTCCACCTTGTCGTTGAGTCCGGCTCTGAGGAGTCCCTCTTGGAAGGCCTGGAACACCCTGTCGCTGCGGGCGGCATGGCAGCCCGTGCCTGAGCAGATGGTGACGCAGGGTCTGTCGGTGTCATGGGTGGCCAGCAACCGGCTTCTGTAGCTCTGAAGATCGGCAGCTGATTCAAATCTAGGCATTCTAGTTCCTCCCCGCGGTCACTACTCAGCCGCCGCCAGCAGCTCAAGTTCTTCCTTGGTCGGTTTGCTGTAGTACTGGTCATCGACCATCATCACCGGGCCGAGGGCGCAGCAACCCAGGCAGTTGACGGTGCTCAGGCTGAAGCGCATGTCGGGCGAGGTCTCGCCTGGACGGATCTTGAAGGCCTCCACCACTCTGTCGAGCAGGCGGGTGGCGCCGCGCACCTGGCACGCCGTGCCCAGACAGACCGACACCGAGTGCCTACCTTTGGGGACCAGGCTGAAGGCTTTGTAGAAGGTGGCCACGTGGTAGACCTTGCCCAGAGGCACATCCAACCGGCGGCTCACCAGCGCCAGATCGTCCTCCGAGAGCCAGTGCTGGCGCTGTTGCATCTCAAGCAGTATCTGGATTAGGTTCGACGCGTCGGCGCCGTGCTTGTCGATGGTCGCGGCGGTGTCTTGCAGCGGCTGGGTGGCCTGCGCCGCCGACGCCGCCGATTTTCGAGTGGTAGTCATTTCGCGGTCTCCAGCACGAGTGTTGAGTCGAGGAAGCTGACGCTGCTGATGCAGGCGTGCAGTTCCTCCGAGTCGCCGAGCAGAGAGGTAAGATGCACTCGGTCGCCGTCCACCTCGACGCGAGTGACGTTCTCCATCAGCAGCCTACCCTCGGTGTCGGTGCCGGAAGCTTTGACGTACGCTTTAGCCAGACACATCTTGCCCCTCCAATGTGACCAGAGCGGCCCGCAGGCTGGTGTTCGAGTCCTTCAGGAGCTCGACCCCACGGACCAAGTGGCCGTAGGCGTCCTCTCTACCGAGTTCACGTGCGCGTTCAGACAGCTCCACGATCTCGTCCGCGTGCTCTTCGTTGTGCTTCACGAGGTAGCGGAGTAGTGCTGTGAGATCTCCCATGGTGTGTCCCATTTCTCCGCCCTTCATCAGCCGCGCAGGTAGGCGTCGGTGTAGATCGTCTTGTTCATCAGCACCTGCACCGTCTTCCAGATGGCAGCCTGCGCAGGATCGGAGAGGTCGGCGTCCGCCGCCTCCAGTTCTTCCATGGCCGCGACTCGGTCGTGCAGAGTGAGCAGCAGGGCGCCGGCACCCGTGGAGTCGTCGCGCTGGTCGATGATGCGGATGGTGTTCATGAGTTCCTTGTCCAGCGGATCAGCGATGGCCGTATCCAGTCCCACGGCCATGAGCATCACCAGGTAGACCCGGTTGAGCAGGCTGCGCATCTCGGCGGGCACCCGGTTGGAGACGTTGCTGAGCCCGCAGGTGGTCATGGGCGCCGGATCCATGCCGAGCTTGATGTAGCGGACGGCCTCGATAGCCGGAGGGCAGTACTCCTGGCAGCCGGAAACGGTGAGCAGCAGCGGGTCGAGGTAGAGGTTCTCCATGGGGATGCCTACTTCGATGGCCCTGGGAATGAGTTGGTCGATGGCGATGGACACCCGCTCCTCGGCGGTGAGTGGTATGCCGCTCTTGCCCATCAGGAGGGCGATGAGGCCGGCACCGTGTTCCGCGGCCACCGGCGGCACCTTCTCCAGCCGCTCGGACTCGGCTGAGGTGGAGTTGACCAGCCCCTTCCGCTTGAGCAGCGCGAGTCCGGTGCTGATGGCCTCGAGGTTGGTGGTGTCGAGAGACAAGGGCACGTCGACGACCTCCTGCACGGCCGGGACCAGCCAGCGCATGATGTCGACGCCCTCCTTCTTCTGCGGCCCGATGTTGAGGTCGAGGATGGCGGCGCCCCCGTCCACCTGCTCCTTGGCCATGGCCTGCACTGCCGCCGTGTCGCGGGCGGCAATGGCTTCCTTCACCTGCGGGGAGATGATGTGGATGTTCTCGCCGATTATCAGCATGCTTCCTCCTTAGGCAGCGTAGATGGCGAGGCTGAGTTCAGCGCAGCCTCCAGGATGGCCTTCACGGCCGGATAGACCTTCGATGAATCGTCCAAGGCGACGAGGGGCAGGCCCTCGGCGTCGAGTCGGCTGAGGACTTGGTCTTGAGGCAGCACGCCCAACAGGGGGACGCCCAGCGCCGGCGATGCGCTCCCGGAACGCCTCCGGAAGTTCGCCGTCCACGCGGTTGACGATGAGGCCTGTACGCCCAATGCGCGTCCCCAGCGAGTCGATGAGCCGTACCACCTGTTCGGCGGCGGCCAATCCCCGCTGACTGGCATCGCTGACGATGAAGAGCCAGTCGACATTGCGCGTGGTCTGACGGCTGATGTGCTCCATGCCGGCCTCGTTGTCGATGACCACGGCTCGGTAGGAGTCGCCCAGCCGGTCGATGGCCTGGCGCAACATGTGGTTGGCCGCGCAGTAGCAGCCGGGCCCTTCGGGCCGGCCCATGGCCAGGAGGTCGACGTCGTCGCCTTCCACCAGGCACTGTTCTACCTGGTACTGGAACCAATCGGGTTTGGACATGCCGGGTTGGAACGTGCCGCCCGTGACTTGGTCGCGCGTGTCCTCGCGGATCTGGCCCACTGTCTCGACCAGTTCCATGCCCAGGGCCATGTTGAGGTTGGAGCTGGGGTCGGCGTCGATGGCGAGGATGGGGATCGATCCCGGTCTCGCGCAGGTACTTCACCGTGAGTGCGCAGAAGGTGGTCTTGCCGGTGCCGCCTTTGCCCGCCACTGCCAGGGTGAGGCTCATGGCGCACCTGCTCTGTCCGGCCGGACCGCGGCCAGCGCCTGTCCTACCGACGGGAAGAGGCTCTCGTCGGTGTGGGGGAGGAATAGAGCGGAGGTGAACGCGTCCATGAAGCGGTTGTCGGCGCTCAGCTCCAGGTAGGTCATCTTGCCGGCCAGTTCCTCTAATTGGGCGCGGTGCTCGCGGCAGGTGAGGGCTTCGTAGGCCCCCTGGATGGAGGTGTTGCCCAGGTAGGTGAAGCGCTCCCAGGGGAGGTCGGGGAGCAGGCCAATGTCGATGGCCTTCTCGATATCGATGTGGCGGCCGAAGCCGCCGCCGATCAGCACCCGCTCAACGTCACTCATTTGCACGCCCACGCTGTCGCACAGCACCGTCGCGCCTGCGTAGATGGACGCTTTGGCGCGCATCAGGTTGTGGATGTCGGCCTCGGCAAGAACGACGTCGCCGACGCCTTCGGCGGTCTCCGCGGCCCAGGCCACTACGTATTCCGGGCCGTTCTCACCCCGGCGCGCCCGTTGGCTCAAGCCCTCCACGGCGATGCGGCCGCTCTTGTCTATGACCCCGGTGACCCTCATCTCGCCCAGCAGCGAGATCATGCCCGATCCGCAGATGCCTATGGGCGGAGCCTCGCCCAGGGCGGTGTAGGTGGGTTCGAGGGTGCTCGGGTCGATCCAGACTTCGTCGATGGCTCCCTTGACGGCGCGAACGCCGCAGGCCGCTCCTGCTCCCTCAAAGGCCGGTCCGGCCGAGCAGGCACAGCTTATGAGCCATTCGGAGTTGCCCAGCACCATCTCGCCGTTGGTGCCCACGTCGATGAACAGCGTGACGCGCTCATCGTCGTGCATGCCCGAGCGGAGCACCCCTGCCGTGATATCGCCGCCCACGTAGGCCCCGACCCCCGGCATGCAGTCCACGTTGGCCTCGGGGTGCACGTGCAAACCTAAGCGAATGGCGGGCACCGGCACGAAACGCCCGGCGGCCGGCACGTACGGCTCGAGTCTGATGTAGTCGGGCCTGAGGCCCAGAAAGAGGTGGGTCATGGTGGTGTTGGCCGCGACCGTCACGAACGTTATGTCCTCGGGGGCCAGGTCTTGGCGCGGCAGGATCTCGTCGATGAGCGAGTTGATGGTGGCGACCACGAGTTCCTGCAGCTCGCGGCGACGTTCGGGGTCGCGAGCGTAGATGATGCGCGAGATTACGTCTTCGCCGCGGGCCATCTGGCGGTTGTAGGCCGACGCTTCGTCGATGATCTGTCCGGTTGAGAGATCGCCCAGGTAGGCTTCCACGGTGGTTGTGCCGATATCCACGGCCAGACCAAGCGCCGACTTTCTGGCATGCCCTGGCAGTACGTCCAGCAGCCGGTAGGTATCGGCGTCACAGGGCGACGGGTAGCGTTCCACTTCGGCGGTGACGGCCCAATCCTTCTCGCGAATGACGTGGGGCAGATCGTCCAAAGCTGTAAGGGTGGGCGTCACGGGAGGGAGCGCGAACTGACGGGTGAGTTCGCGCTGCAGACGCTCGAGATCGGGGATGTTGTCGTCGATGGTGGGTGACTTCATCTCCACGCGGTAGCGGGAGACCCAGGGCGGAGCCTGGTGGTCGCACAGGATGGCCACCGCCGCCGTCTTGTCGGGCTTGCGCTCGCGCTGAAGCAGTTCCACCCGCTCATGTTCGGGCGGTATCCAGATGGTGGCGTCGTTGTTCACCAAAGTCTGGCAGGCAAGCGCGTAGCCGTGGGCGAGGTCCTCCTCGCTCAGTCGCACTGTCGATCGCCTTCTTACCGAGCCTTCGCGTACTTCCACCGCGCAACGGCCGCAACGTCCCTGGCCGCCGCACGGCAACGACACCCGCAGTCCGGCCTGAGAGATGGCGTCTCCCAAGGTGGTCCCGGCCGGCACCCTGACGGTCTGCCCGGCAGGCTCCAGCCGTACGGCCACTTGGCCGTCGGCGTCGGCGGTGATGGTGTCGTCGCGCTCCGGCATCAGCCGTTAGCTACCTGCTTCAGAAACGAGGGGATACCGATGGATTCCCGGGGCCCTACCAGCACCTGCCAGCCCGGCAACTCTTCCTCGAGCTCACCGGAGAGGCCGGCCACCATGCCCGGGATGACGATGCGGCGGTGAGAGATCTTGCCTTCGACTTCGGTGGTCTTGACCGCCTTGGCGATGGCGGCGGCATCGAATTTGCCGGCGGCCCAAGCGGTGAGCACCGACATGCCTTCGGAGTCGGCCACCAGCAGCCAAGCCGGCCGGCCGCTACCCTCGACCTCTCCGGCAACGGAGAAGTAGGTGAGCGAGAAGTTGGTGGTCACCAGCAGCGGCGACTCCAGACCTGGTTCGCCCATCTGATACAGGCCAGGGCTGACCTGGATAGGTTTCTGCGGGTCGGTGTAGATGTTCTGCCGCAGTGCCAGCAGCGAGTAGATGGCGGCGGGCTCGAAGTTGTCGAGCACGATGAAGCCCGCGTATCGGCCGATGAACTGGGAGGCGAGCATAGCCTCTTCCTCGGGGCTTTCGGCTCCTTCGCCGGCGAAGGCGATCACGGGATAGCCAAGCGCCTTGAAGTTCTTCTTGATGGCGAGACGCCGCAGGCGCGTAAGCGCGCTGAGCGAGTCGGCCCAGCCCCGGGTGCCGGGGTCGAGCACCAGGTCTTCGACGCCCAGCTTGGTGATCTGTTCGGTCAGTTCGGCCAGGGCTCCCAGGTCGCCGTCGGGCACGCGCACGGCAAGCGGCACCGAGTGAGTCTTGGCGAGAGCCGCCATCTTCTCCCAGTTGTCCGCATCCGCGCCGTAGGCCAGCGGGCGCGCAGGCCCGGCGGCCGCAAGGCCGGCTTCCATGGCGGCGGGGTCGGAGGTCATCAGAACGAGGGCCAATCCCTTGTCGGCCGCCTTCTTGACCCGGGCCGCAAAGTCTTCGGCTGAGGCTCCGGCTTCGATGGCGACTCCCTCGGGCCGCAGGGTCTGGCCCACCCGTTCGATGTGGTAGTCGGCCACCTGCTGCAGGTTGGCCTCGAAGTCCGCGTCGGCCATGCCGGCAGGTATGCGCAGAAAGAGCCCGGGCTGGTGCACGAAGGTCTTCTCGTGACGGAAGACCACGGTCTCGTTGCCCACTTCAAACTTGCGGTCACCGGTTCCCAGCGAGATCAGCCGGACGGGCGGCGCGGAGGCGTTGTCCAGCTGGGCCTTGACTTCGTCGGACACGTAGGGGCAGGCCGCCAGCTCCGCCTGCCGGGCAGCCAGTTTCATGGCGAAGGCAAGGCAGGTGGGATGGCCGCACTCCTTGCAGTTCGTCTGGGGGAGCATCTTGTAAATAGCTATTCCGCTCAGTGCCATGTGATTCTCCTTTACGCGGCCATGAGCTTGTCGATGACCCGTCTCACAAGGGGGATGGTTTCGGGGTGGCGCACCACCAAGATGTCGGCGCCAGTGCCCAGAAGTGTCAGGCTGGTGTTCGATTCCCAAAGGAGGGCCCGCTGCTTCCAGTCGCCCCACTCGGCCGGCACGTCCTCGTTTGTGCGGGCTTCCTTGGCGCGCCAGGCTTCGTAGCCCACGGTAAGCACCAGCGGCTGCTGCAGACTGGCGTCACCGCCCAGCGCGGCCAGGCGGATGCGTTCCATCACCGAGTAGCTGTACTCCAAACCGTAGCCGAGAGCTCCGGTAGTGGGGTCGATGAGCATGCGATCGCGGCTTAGGCCCATGTCGCCTATGAGCACGTTGAGCTGTTTGGCCAGGTTGACGTCTATGGGGCTCTTGGCGACTATGAGGTGATCGTTGGCCATGGCGGCCGCGACGATGGTGCGGTAATTCTTGTCTTCGCAGTTGCCCAGGGCGATCCGTTCGCCGGCTGCCTCCTCGGCCGCCGCGACCAGCACCTCGTTGTCCTTTTCTCTCTGGCCGGGACCGTAGACGATGAGGGGCAGAGTGGTGGCCTCGAGTACGCGCCGCACCGTCTGTTTGGCCTCCTTGGCCCCGGTGTCGCCCCTCTCTGGATGAGCGCTGTCAAGCGACAGGGCTATGAGGTCGGCACCCGCCTTCTCGGCCGCCGCGGCCCAGACGGCCGGGTCTTTCACGGCGTCTCCCCAGGCGTCAAGCAGCAGGCGCGACCACTCGTCGGGGCTGCGGTCGCTCACCTCCACCGCGATGACCGGCCGGTGAGGCATGGATCCTTCGAAGTGCAGAAACGGCAGACCGGTCTGGCCACCTACCGTGACGGTACTACCTCGGGTGCCGCCGTTGGCCGGGCCGGCCCCAAGGGTCACTTCAGTGATCTTGCCGCTCCAACTCTCTTTGACTTCGGGCACTGCTACAGACATCCGGAATCTCCTCTCCTCGTCGAGCAGATCTCAATCGCATCCTGCCGGCGTGACTTCATTTGAACTGAGATCTTCTCGCCGCCATTAAAAAATCGGGTCCATGGTGAGCGCGGGGTGCTCGTGCTCTTCCAAGAAGGGCAGAAGCTCCTCCACCGTGGTCACCGAGCGCTCATCGGCGATCTTGTCCAACAGGCCGGGGTCGCCCTCGCGTTCGCAAACGGCCTTGAAGTCGTCGGCCATCATGGCCTTGAGGTTGCTCGACATCCAGACCACGCGTTTGAAGCCGCCCTCGGCCGAGATGAACTTGCGGCTGAGCAGGTAGTACTTGCCTACGCCCATCATGCCCGGAGTCTGCAGACCGCCGCCGGCGACACCCGCGAGCGTGGAGAAGGTCATGCCGGCCGGTGTCATACTCGGATCTTCGCGCGAGACCACCATGACCCCGTTGGCCTCGGGGACCACCATCACGATGCATTCAAAGCAGCCACAAGCAGTCATGGGGTCCTGCATGATGGAGTACAGCGCCAGGCGTTCCACCGACTGCTGCGTGTTCTGGTAGGCGAACTCGTTCGCTCCTTGGTACACGCCCAGCGTGGAATCGATGCAGATGCCCTTGGGGATGGGCTGGTTGGGACCTGTGGGGTTGATCTGGTTGGACGCCTTGCAGTCGAGCCAGTTGTAGGCACCGCACAGTCCCAAGCGCTCGGGCGAGATGACGCACACGTGGTTGGGCGCGAAGCTCTGGCACAGCGTGCAACTGTAGAACTCGTCCACCGAAGCGTCCACCATGTCGGCCAGCCGCAGGTTGCGGTTCTGGTAGGCCTGACGCGCCTTGGCCAGCCACTCCTCGAACTTCTCTGGGTCGGTGAACAGCGTCACCTGGACCTTATCCACGATGGCGCCAAACTCGGCATGGAATCTGGCGTAGAGGATGTCACCCAGGTTCTTGAGCGCGAAGCCCTTCTCTATAGCTCCCTTGCTGAAGCGGATCCAGGTGATGTCGCGCTGGCCTATGTGCTGGATGCCCGACGCGCCGTTGACGAAGTAGTGCATCTGGCGCTCTAGCACCGGCTCGAAGTCTTCCTGCATCTTGCGTCCGGCCACCTCGACCAGGATGCCGAGGTTCGTGGCGGCGCCCTCAGGCACGTCGTCGATGCCAGGCCCCACCACTTCTATGCGGCCGTCCTCGATCTCGTCCAGGCCGGCCATGCGCAGGTATTCGAAAGCCTTGGCTTTTGAGCCGCCGAACTCCAGGCGCATGTCGGCCTTGCGCACGCGTTCACCCTCGAACGCGCTGCCGTAGGCCACTGGGATGGGAACCTCGGTGATCTTGATCTTGACGCCCCGTACTTCGATGGCGCGCTGCACCAGCTTGCGGGCCTTCTCGGTGTCGTTGTCGGCCTCGATGTCGTCGAAGGGCATGCTGACCACATGCTCGTAGGCAGTCACCCCAGTAGGTAGGATCTGGGGGATGACGGTGTCGGCGATGACGGGGAAGCCGTAGTTGATGGCTCCGGCTGCCGCGGCGTACTTGAGGTCGTCCACTTCACCCAGCGCGAGGACGAAGGCGAACACCCGGTACTTGTTGTAGAGCAGGATGTTGCGGATCTGGCCTCCGGACATGCCGCCGAAGGTCAGGGCTGACCGAGTGGCAAAGCCCAGCGCGTATATAGCCGAGATGGTGTCGGTGCCGAAGGGCACGATGTAGGTGTCATAGCCCATCTCGACGCCCTCTTCCATCAACTGATGGATGATGCTGCGTCCGTTCACGTTGCCCGAGAGGAACACCAGGATGTTGCGCTTCTGCAGCTCGCGCACGATAGACACGGCCGCTTCGTTGCTGCGGGCCGCGCCTACGATGGCGGCGAATCCGGGCATGCGCCCGTCGACCAACTGGATGCCCCAAGCGCGCAACTGGATGTCGTCGATAGGTCCGTTGGCGTAACCACCCGGGCCGCCGTCGTTCCCTTGGGGGGCGCTGGTGCCGGTGAGGCTCAACCCAGGGATGGCCTCGGGTTGTTCGCCGCGGACGAAGCGCACGGCCTCGATGGCCTCCGCGGCAAGCAGAGTGGCGGCGCCGCTGTCCAGTGTCTCACCCAGATAGGGGAGCCACAGACTGTCGCCCGGGGCTTCGGCGAGCAGCCGGCGCGCCTGGGCGAGGGCCTGCTGCAGCTGCCCCAGGTTGTCTACTTCCATGCCGGTGAATCCCAGGATCACAGGTAGGTGGTAGGCGGTGTTGGTGAACGCGACCGGTTTATCGGCGCCGAATTCGGCGATGGCCGCCTGCAGCATCTGCTCGGACTCGTTCACGATGCTGTTGGCGCCGCGCATGGCGGCTCTTGCTATGTATCTCGACATTCGCCTATACCTCCGACGCTACCGGCCGCTTGCCTGCCGAATAGATACTCACCGACTCGTCCGCGGGCACCTCGGGCTCAAGCTCTACCATCTGACTGTCGCCGCTCTGGCCGAAACGCGCCGGGTCGTACTCGGTCAGACCGAGTTCGGCGCGCTTGGCGTCGATGTGCGCGATAGCCTTCTTGATGAGTGCCGGGATGTCGGGCTCGAACTCGATTCCGCCTCCGAAGCGCGCCGTCCAGCCGTTCAGCATGAGGTCTTTGACCTCCGGGCTTCCGCCAACGGGGGAGGGCAGGCCGAAGAGCACGTAGGCGCCGGAAGCCGCGCAGTACGAACCGATGGCAAGTGCCTTCTCCGACATGTACTCCGGGCATATGCCCACCGCGGGCAGATCGGAGATGTCTTCTCCCAGACCGCCCTCAGTGGCGCACTCGGTAAGTATGGTGAGGATACGGGAGTTGTCCACGCAGGAACCGACGTGCAGCACAGGCGGGATGCCGATGGCCTCGCACACCTCGCGCAGTCCGGCACCGGCTTGCTCCATGAACTCCGGCTTAAGATATCCGTACTTCGCCGCCCCCGTGGCCGCACAACCAGTGACTGCAACCAGCACGTCGTTCTTGATCAAGTCGGCGATGATCTCGGTAGTGGGGGCGTCCTGGGTCACCCGCGGGTTGTTGCAGCCCACAACCGCGGCCAGACCCCGGATGCGGCCGGCTGCGATGGCGTCGTTCAAAGGACGGAACGAGCCGCGGAAGTGCCCGCCCTGCATGTAGCGCACGTATTCATGCGAGAAGCCGGCTATGAGCGCCTCGTCGGTCTGGGGGATGACCGTCTTCTTGCGATTGGGATAGTTGTCTATCGCGGCGCGCACGATGCCCTTCGCACTTTGGTAGGCGTCGTGCTCGTCGAATTCCATGTGCACCGCTCCCTCGATCTTGGCCTTGGGGGAGGTGGTGATGAGTTTGGTGTGGTAATGGGTGGCCACTTCGGCCAGAGCCTGCATGACGCACTGCACGTCGACGATCATAGCCTCGATGGCCCCGGTCGCGATGGCCAGCTCCTGCGAGAGGAAGTTGCCGGCGGGGGGGATGCCGTGTCGCATGAGCACCTCGTTGGCGGTGCAGCAGATGCCGGCCAGGTTGATGCCCTTTGCGCCCTTGCTCTTAGCGTACTCGATCAGTTCCGGGTCGGTGGAGGCCGCGACGATCATCTCCGCTACGATGGGCTCGTGGCCGTGGATAACGACGTTGACCTCGTCGTCCTTGAGCACTCCCAGGTTCACCCTGCTCTGTAGCGGAGTGGGGGTGCCGAACAGGATGTCGCTGATGTCGGTGGCCAGCATGGACCCGCCCCAGCCGTCCGCAAGGGACGTGCAGAGCACCTGGTCCAGAAGATGCTCTGCGTCCTGATCGACGCCCATGTGGGTACGATGCATCATCTCCACCACCTCGCGGTCGATGCCGCGGGGAGCGACCTTCTCTTTGTGCCAGCGCTCTTGCTGCGCCGCGCTCGCCCGCGAGAGATACATCAGCTCGCCGGTCTGCCTGCCGAACTCACCAAGGGCTGCCTCGGCGACATCAAGGGCGATGTCCAGCACCGGCCGGTCGCCGGTCTTGATGCCCATGTGGTCGGCTACGGCGCGGAGTTTCACCTCGTCGCGGATGCCGAAGCCATGCGTCTCGCCCTTGGCTACTGCCAGCAGGGCGAGCGCCATCCCGCGACCGTGGTCTGAGTGCGCGGAGGCGCCGGCGGCTACCGCCCGGGCGAAGTTGCGGGCCGAGACAGTGGCTTGGGTGGCGCCGCATACTCCGCGCGTGGTCGTGCCTATGAGGCGGCAAGGACCCATTGCGCAGTTCTTGCAGCAGATGCCCTCAGCCCCTATGGGGCACGGTAGTATGTCGGCGGCCCGGTCGAAAGCGGTCTCAATCACACCTTCACATGAGCCGAGTACCTCACACGCCGCTGCGTCTGCACTTTTGCGTTCAGGCATCTTCTTCTCCTCTTCGAATCTGCTGTGCTGAGGGACGGCCGGGCCTAGTAGCGCCGGAAGTCCCCGGCCATCTCGCGGTCTTTGAGCTCAGTGGTTGTGTTTCTTCCGAGCACCGTGAACCAAGGCGAACCGTCCTCGTGCCTTCTTGGGAAAAGAGGAGCGGGGATTGTTTCGTCTGGTGTGTAGCCAGCCTTTTCCAGCGCGGCGCGGATGGAATCGACGGAGGCTACTGTCTCGTCGAACCTCACCGCGACTCGGCGCCGCGCCGCGCTCGCCGTCACCTGCTCGACGCCTTTGACCTCGAGTAGTGCTTGGCGGACGCGAAGCACATGATGGTCGCCATACATGGCCGGCAATTCTACGACTAGTGCGTTCATACGCTTACATCTTCCTTCCCCCGGCGGGCCCGCTCGGCCAGCTCGGCTATGGTCGTCTGTTCAAAGTGGTCACGCACAATGTCCGCGGCTTCCACCCAGATGTGACGGGTGGGGCAGCCCGCGATGCGGTTGCAGTTTTGGCCCTCCTGACAAGGCGCTAGGCGGATGTCACCCTCCATCACCCGAAGCGCCTCCCCAACCGTGATGCTCTGAGGGGGCCGAGCTAGTTTAAAGCCTCCTTGCCTTCCGCGGAAGCCGACTACGAGACCGGCTGACTGAAGGTTACCCATAAGTTGCTGAACGTACGCGGGCGTCAGACCTTCGCAGTCTGCTATTTCCTGCTTGGTGAAGCACTTCGTCTCGGGGCCGGCCGCGAGCAGCACGAGTATTCTTGTGGCGAATCGACCTCGGCTCGAGAGACTGAACATGTCCATAGCCCCCAATAGTAAGTGACCTGATAATCTTATAGCGGTATAGGCCACTTTTCAACTGGTGATATTGTATTGTGGTTCCCGGGGCGGGGTCGGCTGCCGAGCAGGCGCGGCTGCGTGCTTCCCGGCCCCTGATGGACTGTCTCATTATGCGGGATGTTAGGAGGCAAGCGTCTATGTCCGACGTACGCTGCCCAGGTCAAGATGGTAGAGACCTGAAAGTGAGCACCTGCTTCTGTCCCAATTGCGGGGTCGAGGTGGAGCTATTCTCCGATGAGCAACGAGTGAAGTGCCCCCAGTGCGGGGTATATGTCGATCAAGCTGAGGTGCCTTCGTGCGCTCAGTGGTGTGCCAAGGCCCGCGAGTGTCTAGGTGAGGAGCGATGGAGCCAGGTCAAAAAGTCGCAGTAGCCGGAAAGGGCGGAGTCGGCAAGACCACGTTCAGCGCGCTTCTGGCATACGTGCTGGCGGAGGCGGGGAGGACGGTCTACGCCATCGACGCCGATCCCGACCCCACGCTGGGGGAAGCCCTCGGATTCCCCTCGTCTGTGCTGGCCCAGCTTGTCCCCATCGTTGAGATGAAGGACCTAGTGGAAGAACGCACCGGTGCTCGTCCCGGTGAGTCCGGAGGTTACTTCCGTCTCAATCCACGTGTGGACGACATCCCGGCTAGGTTCTCGGTGTCGCACCGGGGCGTGCGTCTGCTCAAGATGGGCACGGTACGGGGGGCGGGCGCCGGGTGCGTATGTCCGGAGAACACCATGGTCCGCGCCTTGGTCACCCATCTGTTGCTGAGGGAGCAGGAGACCGTGCTCTTGGACATGGTGGCCGGCCTCGAGCATCTGGGACGGGGTACTGCCGGGGCGGTGGACGCCATGTACGTCGTGGTCGAACCCGGGCAGCGCAGTCTGGGAGTAGCCGCCGACATCGCGCACTTGGCCAAGGAAATAGGGATCCCCGCCATTTGGGCGGTGGCGAACAAGGTCCGTAGCGACGACGACCTGACCTTCATCCGCGAAAACCTTGCCGATCTGTCACTCGCCGGTTGGCTGCCATTGGACGGCCGCGTTGTAGACGCCGACATACATGCCGCGACGGCCTATGATGTCGCCCCGGAGTTGGCGGCGATTGTGAAAGAGATCGCCCGAGAGACCGGATTGCTCTAGGGCCTGCCCAGAAGATCCTGGAAGCGCTGCGCCGCCCTCTCCTGCTCGGCGTCTTTCGCCGCGAGAACCTTGGAGGCCGCTTCGTCGAGCGCGGGCTTCTTCCGCTGGGCGTGCTCCAAAAGGACGTCTATGGTGACCTCACCCTGGTCTTTGGCAGCCTGCTTGAGTATGACCAGCAGCTCTTCTTGTAGCGAGCGCTGATTGGCGGCCGCTCGATTGCGAAGACTCCGGGCTACGTCGTCGGGCACGTTCTTGATTGAGAGGCTGACTGACATCCGGGTGGCTTCCCTCTGGTTTCTTGAGCCCCTAGTTGTATCTCCCCGGACCGGGGCTGGGTGCCCAGCAATGCCCCAAGCGGGATTGCTCGACCTTCACCTGGGCGGCGGCATCGCTCTCGGTGGGACTGAACCCCTGCGACATGCGGCCGTTACACCACACTCTCCAGAGCCATAGGGGCCGCTCGGACGTCGATGATTCTGCCTCGCGGATCTCGATCCTCATTACAGGGTTTCCTCTCGTATGTCAGCCGCAGCGGGGTCTCGGGCGGGTGCGCAAGAGCGGGCGGGTCAAATAAATAAAGCAATTGGAGTGTACCACCCGGCGCCCGCGAGCAGCGCCAGACCTAGACTTCGGCGGACCGGCTCCCTTTGATGCCACCCTGGTAGAGGTTGCGGTTGGTCCATTCGGTCTGCCATTGACCGCGCCGTCTGTAAGGTCCGTCAAGGTGGTAAGTGCCCCCCTCGGCGTCAACACAGATGCCAACTCCCATCCGGTCGGCGTGCTTCTTGGCAAGATCCAGGTAAGGGTGCCAGCCGATAGGATCGCGGGTGCTTTCGACATCATCCGGATCCTGCAGACGAGAGACGACGTAGCGTACCTCTTTGTAGCTGCTCACTGGCGGCCTCCCTTCGTGAGCATATGCGTGCATGGACTCTATCACGCGCGGAGCGGCGGCGTGTTATACTGCGGCCAAGCATTCGTCAGGAATATGCTTTAGGCGCAGCGCCGAGCCTCTCAACCTCCCCGCTCAGTCTCCAGTCTTTCCCTCTCGTCTGTCGCAATGTAACTCCGTTCATGGAGGCTGTAGTGAATTCAGCAAAACTGTACGTGGGCAATCTCAGTTATGAGACGTCCGAAGCAAGTATCAGGACCGCTTTCGAGGCTCACGGCGAAGTGACTTCGGTCGCCCTGATCACCGACCGCGACACCGGCCGCCCCAAAGGCTTCGGTTTCGTGGAGATGGGATCACCCGACGAAGCGCAGAAGGCCAAGGCCGCTCTTGACGGCACCCAGATGGACGGTCGCGCTCTCAAGGTCGACGTTGCCAAGGAGCAGGTGGCTCGCGCCCCTCGTTCCGGCGGCGGCTTCGGTGGTGGCGGCGGCGGCTACGGTGGTGGCGGCGGCGGCGGAAGCCGCGGCGGCTTCGGTGGCGGCGGCGGCGGCGGTAACCGCTGGTAGTAGTCGCCCCGCGACTTACTCCTCACACTAGTGACGAAACGCCGGCCTTCGGGCCGGCGTTTCTGTTTGTAAGCACAAGAAGAAGAGGCCCGGAAATCCGGGCCTCTTCTTTGCTTTTGCTTTCACTGCCACCCGGGGTCACATGACCCCGGGAACGGCGGTTCGAGCCGCGCAGCCGGCCCTAGGGCCGGCTGCGCGCGCTGTCCTAGCTCTTCAGGATGGCTTCCGCCTCGGCGCGATTTGCGTCCATCAAGTAGGGGATGCCGGTGACCCGGGTGCATTCTTCGGTGAGACTCATGAGGTCGGCACGGCGGATGGCGCCGATATTGAAAGCCCGCGCACCGGCCATCAGTTGTTGGAGACCTACCCGAAGCTTCTGGGCGTAGGAGTAGAAGCCCACAGCGCCCAGCGGGAAGTTCTTCATCTCGTCCTTGCCGATGATGTCGGAGACTTCCTCCCAGCAGACGAAGATCTCTTCGGGAGTGCTGCCGTACTGGCCGACGGTGTTGGGTAGCCCGCCGTTGTTCATCCACATGCCGGCGTTCTTGCCCACCATGCCTGGGATCATGAGTGCTCGTCCCATGCAGACCGCCTTCGTGAAGGGCGCGCCCAGGGAGAGGGCCTTGAATATATGGTCCTCGGCGCTGAAGCCGCCGCCGAAGGCCAGGTCGGGCACGCGCTTGCCCAGGGCCGTCAGCTGGGCGGCAAAGTCGGCCGCGGCAGAGTGCAGGTAGAGGCTGGGCATGCCCCACTCTTCCATCATGCGCCACGGGCTCATACCGGTGCCGCCGGGAGCACCGTCGATGGTGAGCAGGTCGATCTTAGCTTCGCTGCCCCACCTGAGTGCCATTGCCAGTTCGCGCAGCCCGTAAGCGCCTGTCTTGAGGGTGATGCGCTTGTAGCCAAGGCTGCGCAGCCGTTGGCACTCGGCCAGGAAGCCCTCTTCATCTATGAAGCCGAGGCGGCTGTGCCGCTCGAACTGCTTGAGAGCGCCGTCCTTGAAGGCCGCCTGGGTGATGGGGTCGGACGGATCGGGAGTGACGATGTAGCCACGCTTCTGCAGCTCGAGGGCCCGCTCGAGCGAGCCGACCTTGATCTCTCCGCCGATGCACTTGGCGCCCTGGCCCCACTTCAGCTCGATGGTGTCGAGGCCGTGCTTTTCGATGACATACTCGGCCACGCCCAGGCGCGTGTCTTCGACGTTCATCTGCACGAGAAGCTCACCGTAGCCGCGGTGATAGCGCTTGTAGGTCTCGATACGGCGGTCCATGTCGGGCGAGAGCTTGATCTTGCCCTTGGCGTCCAGTTCCAGTCCCGGATCGATGCCGCAGACGTTCTCGCCGCACACGCAGGTCACGCCGCTGATGGCAGCGCCCGTGGCGAAGTGCTCCCAGTTCTTGCGCGCGACTTCGGTGGAGCCCAGAGCGCCGGTGAACATCGGCGCCAGCATCTTCACCTTGAGGTCCCAGCCGTATTCGGTGCCGACGTTGACGTCGGGGAACGTGCAGGTGTCGGGGCTGGCCACAACGCCCTCGGGTAGGCCTTCGCCGCCAAGGGCGTAGCCCTGGATGTTCAGGTGTGAGTAGTCCACCGGGTAGTCTTTGTCGCCGCCGGCGGTGATGGAGCCGAATGGGCCGGGGTAGATGACCTCCCGTCCGCGGAAGGTGGCCTGAAAGACTTCGCAGTTGCCACGGCAACCGTCGATGCATCGGGTGCAAAGGCCAGAGCCGGGGACGACGCTACGTGAGCGGTTGGAAGTCTGGGATACGTCATTCGCATTGGGTCGCTGCAGATTCACTATCGGTCTCCTTCAGCGTTACTGGATTGCCTGATTGTCTCGTTATGCCGCTAGTTCTCGGCCAGGACCCCACGTAGCTGCCACCGGACGCACTGGAAACCTCGGCCCAGTTCGCACATGACGCAGGTGTCGGGGATGTTCTCGACCATAGTCGTTTGGGATTCGCAGAGCCCGCAGATGCCCGGCTCGGTCTGAGGGCCGGGGCAGGGGGTGATGGTCATGGGGCAGACCTCGACGCAGCTGTTGCAGCGCTTGCAGAGGTCGGGCCTTTTGTCGAAGGGCAGGGCCACGTGCCGGTCGGCGCCCCGTCCCACAAAGCCCAGGGAGTGCGACTGCCATACCTCGCCACAGATGCGCACGCACTTGCCGCAAAGGACGCAGTTGTTATTGCGCATGGGGTAGCGCGAACGGGTGACGCCCACCCGCGCGGCCAGGTCTTGGATGGCGCGGGAGTTCGGGGCCTCGGCCAGCAGGAGCTCCACGATGTTCCGCCGCGCGCGCATCACCGCTTCGGTGTGCGCCTCCACCACCAGGCCCTCTCGGGCCTCCAGGGTGCACGACGCGGTCATCTTGCGCCGGCCGTTCTCGACGACTTCTACGATGCAGACCCGGCACGCACCGATGGGGCTGACTCCGGGCATGTGACACAGATTGGGGATGCAGATCCCCGCCTCGAGGGCCGCTTCCAGCACGCTGGATCCCTCTGGCGCCTGGATCTGGGCCCCGTCTACCGTGATTGTGACTGTCTTTGCCATGGAATGACCTCTCAGACTCTGCCAATGGCATCGGAGGGGCACGACTCCGTACATTCGCCGCATCCCTGGCACAACTCCGGGTCTATCCGGAAGGCGTCGTCCTCGCTGATAGCGCTGTGCGGACAAGCGTCGAGACAGGCTCCGCACTGTGCGCAGAGATCCTGGTCGATCTCATACTTCACGAGCGCCTTGCAGACGCCGGCGGGACAGCAATGGTCTTTGATGTGAGCCTCGTACTCGTTCTCGAAGTAGCGCAAAGTCGAGAGCACCGGGTTGGGAGCTGTCTTGCCCAGCGCGCATAGCGACCCGACCGACATAGTCCAGGCCAGGTCTCTCAGCGTGTCCAGTTGCCTGGCGTTGCCGCGGCCTTCGGTAATATCGGTGAGGATCTCGAGCATCCGGTCGGTGCCCAACCTGCAGGGCACGCATTTGCCGCAGGATTCCTCTTTGAGGAACTTGAGGAAGTACTTGGCCACGTCGACCATACAGGCCGATTCGTCCATGACCACCATGCCGCCCGAACCCATCATCGAGCCGGCCTCCGCCAGGGCCTCGTAGTCCACCGGGAGGTCGAACTGCGAGACCGGCAGGCAGCCACCCGACGGCCCGCCCGTCTGCACCGCTTTGATGGTTTTGCCGTTCTGCGCGCCGCCGCCGATATCGAAGATGATCTGCCGGAGCGTCGTGCCCATCTCGACCTCGACCAGTCCGGTGTTCTTCACGTGACCGGTAAGGGCGAAGACCTTGGTGCCCTTGCTCTTCTGGGTGCCCTTGCCCGCGAACCAAGCCGCCCCGTTCAGGATGATGCGGGGGACGTTGGCCCAAGTCTCAACGTTGTTGAGAGCGGTCGGCAGGTCCAGATAGCCGCGTTCGACCGTGTGGACGTCCTTGGGCCGGGGTTCGCCGACTTCGCCCTCCAGAGAAGCCATGAGCGCGGTGGACTCTCCGCAGATGAAGGCCCCACCGCCCCGGGCCACTTTTACGTCGAAGCTATAGCCGGTGCCCAGGATGTTGTCTCCCAAGAGGCCGAGGTCCCGCGCTCGTTCGATGGCCTCGCGAGTGTTCATAACCGCAAGGGGATACTCGTTTCGCACATAAACGTAGCCCTGACGGGAACCGACCGCATACGCGCCGATCATCATCCCCTCAAGGATCGAATGCGGATTGCCCTCGAGCAGGCCGCGGTCCATGTAGGCCCCGGGGTCTCCCTCGTCGGCATTGCAGACTACATACCGCTCGCTGCCAGGAGCGCTGCGGCACTGTTCCCACTTGCGGGCCGTCGAGTATCCGCCGCCTCCGCGGCCTCGTAGGCCCGACAGCTTGATCTCGGCGATCACGGCTTCGGGGTCCATGGAAGTGAGCACGCGGCCCAACGCCGAGTAGCCTCCGGAAGCGATGTAGTCTCCGATATCGCAGGGGTCGACAAGCCGGTTACGGCCGATAAGCTCCCGGTCCTGCTTTGCGAAGAAGGGGAGGTCTGCCGGCGTGCGGGCTATCTGGCCGGTGGTGTCATCGGTGTAGCAGAGCCGATCGATCACTCGGCCGTTCATCACCGATTCGGAGACGATCTCGGCCACATCTGCTGGAGTGACCTTGCAGTACAGAACGTCGAGAGGCTCGACTATGAGCAGCGGCTCCTGCTGGCAGAAGCCCTGGCAGCCGGTGACGCGGACATTGACCTCGTCGGTCAGGCCGTTCTCGTCGAGACGGGCGCGCACTGCCTGAAGGACGGCCAGCGAGCCTGATGCCTCCCCGCACGTGCCGCTCGACAGCGTGATGCGCATGGGCCACGCCTGCCGCTCCCTGGCCAGTCCCTCCCTGAACGACGCTAGGGCCTCCGGGTCTTGCAGTCTAGGCATTGGCGATCACCTCATTGTTGCCGGCGTGGCTTTCACCAGCTGCTGCACCGTCCGTCGCGCGGACGTCGCCAAGCAGCGTTTTCAACTTGGCCGGGGTCATGTGGTCGTGATACACGCCGTCGATCACCACCACCGGGCTCAGAGCACAGGCTCCGAGGCAGTTGACGGTTTCGAGGGTGAACGCCCTGTCTTCGGTGGTATCGCCGGGCTGGACTTTGAGTTGCGCGGTCACCTCGTCGAGCAGCTTGGGTGCTCCCCGGACGTGGCAGGCCGTGCCCGCACAGACCGTCAAGAGATGACGTCCGCGGGGCTTTAGGCTGAAAGCCTTGTAGAAGTTGGCCAGGCGGAATACTTCGATGAGTGGCATGTCAAATGAGGCGGAGACCTGACGGAGCACCTCCTCAGGGAGGTATCCGCACTGCCCCTGGATGTCGTGCAAGACCTCCATGATGGCGAACGGCTCCGTGCCGCGGTTTTCGATGATCGTTTCGAGGTTACTCGTTTCCATGCTTTCTCCGGGCCCTCCTGACCTTCACGCGCTTCGCACCTTGCCGGGAGATTTGCGCGTCTCCTCGCTGTTTGACGCGTACCGGCCGTATCTTGCCAAGCCTTTCGCCCGCAAACGCAGAAGAGGGATCGAGCCATAAAGCCCTATCTCGCGGCCCTGCTCCGAAGACCGGCGCGCCATGCATCGGTGCTTGTGGCATCTAATTGCCGCGCCACTGTAGCAGCAGGTTGCGCAAACAGCAACATAAGCAGCCAGTATTGGGCGCGGGGAGTTGGACTGCGGCGGCAATATTGCCGGTAGCGGTGCGGCAAGTGTCCTTCTTTCTGCCGGCCGTGGGAGCGGGAGACCTTCCCCCGTGTTGGGTGTGGCAGCGGGTGTTGGCGCGATTTGTTCCCGTCCACGCGACGGGCGACAAGCGGCATAATTGCCGCTGGCACTAAGGACATCGGCAGATTTGCTGGTAAGATTTGCTTGTATGAGAGAGAGCACCGAAGAGAAACGTCTCGCTATCCTGCGGATACTCCGCGAGGCTGCAGGACCGCTGGGGAGCTCCAAGATCACGGAGCGGCTCTCGGCGATGGGTCACGATGTGAGCGAGAGAACCGTGCGCTTTCACCTGCTCGACATGGACAAGGGCGGGCTTACGCAGAACCTGGGCCGCAACGGGCGGGCCATCACGCCTCGGGGCCTGAGCGAGGTAGACACCTCCAGGGGCTTCGAGAGGGTCGGCATCCTGTCGGCCAAGATCGATCAGATGACCTACAAGATGGACTTTGATCTGGTCAAGAAGGCGGGCACGGTGGTGGTGAACGTGAGCGTCATCCCCAGAGACCAACTCGAGCGCTCCATTCCTCTTATGAGCCGGGTGTTTGCCGCCGGCTACGCCATGGGCAAGCTTATCGCGCTGCTGCAGCCCGGTGAGAGCGTCGGGCAGATGGCCGTACCCGAGGGTAACGTGGGCATAGCCACCGTATGCTCGATCACGGTGAACGGAGTGCTGGTGGCCAACGGAATCCCCACCAACTCGCGTTTTGGGGGACTACTGGAGATGCGTGAGCACAGAGCGACCCACTTCGCCGAGTGGATCAACTACGACGGCACGACCCTGGACCCGCTGGAGATATTTATCCGCAGCGTCATGACCGACTATGTAGGGGCCACGCGGACGGGCAACGGCCTCATCGGCGCCAGCTTCCGGGAGGTGCCTGCCGACAGCCGCGATCACGTGCTGGAGCTTGGCCGCCAGATGGACCAGGTCGGTTTGGGCGCCATCCACTTGGTTGGTTGGCCTGGGCGCCCGCTTCTGGAGATCCCGGTGAGTGAGGGGCGCCTCGGCATTGTGGTGGTGGGTGGACTGAATCCGGTGGCCATCCTAGAAGAGAAGGGTATCCCGGTGTTTCGCACAGGGGCATTGGCCGGGCTTATGGACTACGGACGGCTGTTCCACTACGAAGAACTGGGCGAGCGCGCTCGTCTGCTCGACTGAGCGCAAACGAGCATCCGACTCAGCTTGCGTGCCGGTGCTAACACAATCGGCCCTTCTCCCACTATCATATGACTGTCGCTACCCGGCACGAGAGGAAACAGATGATCAAGTTCAGCGAGCGGCAGCTCAAGACGCCCAGGCAAATGCGGCCGGTGTATCTGGTTACTGCCGGCCAGTCCAAGTACGCCAGGGCGATCCCAGAGAAGAGAACCGAGGAATTGTGCATCGACGCCTTCACCATGGCGGCGGATTTGCTCGGTCTCACTCCGGCCGACCTCAAGAAGTATATCCATACCTGCTACTACGGTCATTTCGCCGACCACTTCGGCGACCAGCTCCTGGGCGAAGCGGTTATCCACGACCGGCTGGGCCTTGATCCTCTAGGCAACGTGGGCATCAAGTCGGGCGGCGCCACCGGCGGCTCCACTCTGTGGGAGGCCGCCAAGGCCGTGGCCTCCGGGTACTCGGATTGCGTTCTTGCCATGGGCTGGGAGCGCATGGACGAGGTGCCCACCGATGAGGGCAACTTCCTTATAGCCTGCGCGGCCGACCGCGACTGGGAGTCTCCCATGGGCCAGATCTACACTGGCTACTACGCGGTCATGGCTCAGAAGTACTGGCAGGTGTTCGGCAAGGCCGAAGCCTCGTTCAGGCGCACTCTCGCTGAGATCTCGGTGAAGCACCACGGGTATGCCCGCTTCAATCCGTTCGCGCATGGCGCCATGAAGATCACCGTGGACGACGTGATGATGTCGCCCATGGTGGCCGATCCGCTGCGGGCCCTCGATGCCTGCCTCATGAGCGTGGGGGCGGCCTGCGCGATTCTCTGCGACGAGGATACGGCCATGGAGCTCACCAAGAACAGCAAGAACAAGCCGCTCCGTATCTGTGTGACGGCCGGCTCGCACACTCTGCGCCCGGCCGATCGGCGGCCCATGGAGATCCCTCTGCTGCCCAACGAGTCGGCCGACCAGTACAAGAATCTGGGCAAGGAATTCCCCGGAGGCGACAGGTACCCGGGCTTCACCGGCTTTCTCGCGGCGAGGGTGGCGGCCTACTATGCCTACCACATGACGGGTGTAGTCGATCCCACCGAGGACTTCGACGTCATCGAACTGCACGACGCCTTCACCATCAGCGACGTGCAAACCTACGAGGACATCGGCATCCGGCCCTACGGCCACGGCCGCGAATATGTGGAGTCGGGCGACTGTTACCACACCAACCCGCACACCGGCAAACCGGGCAAGCTGCCCTCCAACCTCTCCGGCGGGCTGATCGGTTGCATGCACGCGGTGGGTGCGAGCGGCATCATGCAGGTCTTCGAGATCGCCACCCAACTTTGGGGACGGTGGGCGGAAGTCCACGGCGATGAGAAACGCTGGAAGGAGTTCGGCCGGGAGAAACCGGCAGACTGGACCGACCTGCAGGTGAAGGGCGCCAAGAGGGCCCTATCCGTCAGTCACGCGGGCGTGGGCTCGCATGTGACGGCGACCATCCTCCAGGATCCCGATCATATGCTCAAGAAAGACGCGTGAGAGAGGCCTTACGATGAGTCAATACGGACAGGTCCAAGTCAAAGACGGCCGGTACAAGTTCAGGGGCGACTTCCATCGTCTTGAGCAGCACATGCCCATCAGGGACGCCGACCAGAACTGGAAGCTGGTAGGGGTCACGAAGCCTCGGGACATGACCTACGTGCACACCTACGGGGGCGAAGCGGTGTTCTTCGAGTCGCTCTCCCAGGGCAAACTCCTGGCCACCAAGTGTGAGAACCCGGCTTGCGAGGCAAACGGCTCCATCTTCCAGCCGTTTAGGATCTACTGCCCCGACTGCCTTTCGAAGATGGCGGTCATCGACATGACCGACCTGGCTAAGAAGTCGGCCGTCGTGCATACCTTCATGGTCTGCGAGCGTTCGGGCGCGTTCAACGTGCTCGACAAGCCCATCCGCTTCATCAACATCGAATTCGACAACGTGTGCACGATCTTGTTCAGCTATCTGTTGCTGGGCGAGCCCCAGATTGGGCAGCGGGTGGTGCCTGTGTTCAAATATCACAATCCTACGTATTCGATTCTTGATCTCTCCTGGGTGCCCGCGGGCACGAAGGCGGAGTCGCTGCCGGAGGGCTTCGGGTTCTGAGTGACCGCTAGGGCGCGTAGGCCTCCCTCCCAAACGCTGAGTGACCGCGAGGACACGTAGACCTCCCGGGCGCTCAACGGAGTACCGCAATGCGCCCGGTAGGCCCACGCGCCCTCGCGGTGGCACTCCTTTCACGGGGGGAGGCCTACGCGCTCTCGCTGTGGCACTCCTCTTGTGGGGGGGCGCACGCGCCTCTCGGCCGTGCGTGGCTCATCTGGGCGGGTTCTTGCTGTTTTGCCTTGGGCGGTGCACCATGGGAAGGGGTGCTGGCAAATGACGTTTCGTCGGCAGAGCGCAATGGACGAGTGCGAGAGTAGGATCGCAGGGAGCGCGCGTAGCAGTGCTACGCAAGTGACCAAGGACACACTATTGTGCCGCCCAGTGCGCTCTGGAGACCGGGGCTTCATTTGCGGGCGGCCCAAAGGGTGGGCCGTCCGCAAACACCACTGAGGGCTGCCAAAGAACGAGGTCTCGCTCTTTGGCAGCTTCGAGTCTGGAGGGTCGATGGTGAGGAATTACGAGGCACTCAGCGGCGACGTCAATCTGCTTGGCGTGATCAAGGCCCGGGCGGTCATCGGCCGCTATCTCAACCGGACGAACCTTACCTACTATTCTGAGCTCTCGCGCCTTGTGGGAGGCGAGGTCTTCGTCAAGCACGAGAACCACAATCCCACCGGCTCGTTCAAGATCCGGGGCGCGCTCAACTTCTTCCACCATATGTCGGGGGAAGAGCTGGAGAGCGGCATATTGGTCGCCACGCGCGGCAATCACGGTTTGGCTATGGCTTGGGCGGGCAGGTTCTTCAACGTGCCCTGTACGGTGGTGGTGCCCGAGCACAACAACCCTGAGATCAACCGCATCGTGGAGAGCTTTGGCGCCGACCTCATAGTGCACGGGCACGATTTCTACGACGCCCAATCGTACTGCGACGAACTGGTGGACACCGCCGGCTACTACTACGTCGAGCAGGGCAACGAGCCTGAGATCTTGAACGGCCTGGGCACCATGGGACTCGAGATCTTCGAGGACCTGCCCGATGCGGACGTGATCATCTGCCCCATCGGCGGCGGCGCAGGGTGCGCCTCGCTGATCAAGGTGGCGCAGGCAGTCAACCCTCAGGTGGAGATCATCGGCGTGCAGGCGGAACGGGCGGCGGCCTTCTACGAATCGTGGAAGAAGGGCGAGCGGGTGACTCTGGAGGCGGCCGACACGGTGGCCGATGGTCTGGCCGCGCGCAGCGTCTACCAGCTGCCGTTCACCATCATGAAGGACACCATCACCGACGTGGTGTTTGTGAGCGAGGAAGAGATCCTGGAAGGTATCCGGCTGGCGCTACAGGTGACCCACAACCTGGCCGAGGGGGCCGGAGCGGCGTCGCTCGCGGCGGCGCTCAAGATCAAGGACCGGCTGGCCGGCAAGAAGGTGGCGCTCATCATGTCCGGGGGCAACCTGGACCACGAGCACCTGGTGCAGGCGCTGGCATAAGAAGTCGCCTAGCGGGTCTTCAGATACTCGACAACAGCGTCGCTCTGGGCCCGAGTCAGTTGCCAGCGGGGCATCAACACCTCCAGAGTTCCTCCCTCGGGGTCTACGCCTTGAGTCACTGCAAAGAAGAAGCTGTCCGGGTCAAAGGCCTTCTCAGCCGGATCGGCGGGGGCGCAGTCAGCGCGCTCCAGCGGATATCGGGTACCTCCACCTGTCCCCTCATCATCTGGATGGTCTGGCCGCGGGCATCAGAGCCATGGCAGTTCGCACAGGCCGTCGCCGACCTCATCATCCCCGTGACCCCCGACCGAGTGATCAGGCGCCCATTGTCGTCCGAACCCGTTTGGAATATCTGCTCGCCCAGACCGACGCCTGGGGCCGGACTGGTGGATACAGACGACTCGCTCGGGTGCAACGGAGCACCAGCGGGGATCGACAGGGCGAGCAGAGCGACGGCGGTCACTATGCCCACCAGCAACAGGAGCAACCCCGTCTTCGCCTGGGTGCTCCACCCACCGGTTCGGCTCATTGCCCGGACTCCCGGCTGCCAAGAAGGTCCTGCCTGCGTTGCAGGAACTCTTCTCGTTGGATCTCTCCGCGGGCGTAGCGTTGCTCAAGCACCTGCAGAGCACTTGAGCTGCCAAGACCGGTCGGCTGCCCTTGAGAGGAGCCCTCTTGAACATGGCTGTGAGTGGTCAGGCCTCTCACCAGAAGGACGACCCCGACTACTATCAAGGCCAGGACCGCCAGCATGATTATCATCATCAACGCTCCGCCTGCATCGCCCCAACCGTCTCCCCAACCCCACATGATGGCATTCTCCTTTGGCTTGATGTCTTGCACTCAGCCGAGTCTTTGAGCTCGATGATGTCTATGTTCCCGATTTGGCTCGGGTGGAATCCCGGCGCACGGGCAGGGTAGCCATTCGGGCGGAGTAGCTACTGGGTATCTGTGGACGCCAGACCGGCGTCGTCACACGCGTCGCAGCTTCAGCCGCCCGACACTGCTTCGACGAGTGTGGCGGCCTCAAAACAGCTGGTGCTCCCGACGTTCTGCGTACCCGCCGGTTCTGCCTCAGGTTCAGGTTGCTCCCGCGCCGGCTGATGGTGCGGATGGTAGTCGCAGGCGGGCCCGCGGCAGCCGTGGGGGTGGCGATCGACGTCACGGCAGACAATGGCGTCGGACTCGGAGGGGTCGATGCCGAGCTTCTCCTTCAGAAAGACCTCTGTCTCGGCGAGGCAACTGCGGACAAAAGCCTTGCAGCAGCCGGGCTCGGCTTCCTCGGCTGTCGCGGCGGCAAGTCTGCTGACCAGCTGCATGCTGGCCCGCGTCTCCGCGCCCTTGCCGCATTGACCGCCCACCAACACGCTGTAGCAGGCGCCCAAGGCGGGAACCACGCCGCAGACCCCGCTCAATCCGCAGTACGCGCTTATGGCCTGGCATTCCGTGCGTTGCAGGACTTCAGCCACGTGCCGGTCGGTCACCCCCAGGTGGCCCCTGTTCTTGAGGGAGGTCATCAGGGCGCCCGCGGCGATCAGAGCGTGCTCGCAGCCGAGCATGGGAAGCTGCGGAAGCGACATTAGGCGCTCGGCCAGGTCGCCGGCTGATACTTCTTGGGAGGAGGAGAGCAGCTGCGGTAGCAGCTTTCGCATGCCGGCTCCGTGGCACGCTTCACACAGATAGTGGCCCTGGGCGCAATGCACGTGCCCGACCTCCGATCGGCCGCACAGCGAACAGGTGAACGGCGCGGCCTCTTCGAGGTAGGTGAGTACCTCACCGCAAAGGCCGCATTGCTCAGTATGTTGCTGATGGTTCTCGCTGATGGTTGCACACTCCCTCGGACTACTTCTGCAGAAGCTCGTAGCCGGCCTCTTGCCAGGCGACGAAGCCCCCGTCTAAGTTGTAGAGGTTCGTGTATCCCGCTCGAACCCACTCTTCTATCGAGATGCGGCTCATGCGGTCGCTGCGGCAGTAGACGACGATCTTGGCGTTCTTGTCGGCTGGGAGTTGGTCCAGCTGCTGAGCGGCTTGGTCGTAGGGAAGAAAGAGGTCGGTTTGCTCGATCTCGCCTTCGTAGGGCGTGTGGGTGTTGATGAAGAGGAAGTCCTTGTTCTTGAGCATGGCGGCGAGCTCGGCGGGGGTGATGTCGACGTAGGTCCCCGCTCCGTCGCTGGTGGTGACCACTGTACCCACCTTCTCGGGGCCGGCAGTGTCGACCGGAGGGACGGTCGCGCCGCCGCAGGCCGAGAGAGACGCCAGCGTGAGCGTCGTGGCTATGGCCACCCAGGGGATAAGCCGAGTGTTGCGGATTCTCCCTCTCCTCTTTGTGTGATCGCTAGATGGCAAGGTTCGCCCTCCCTCCAACGACAGATACCCGCTCGCGGCCGGGGAGTAAACGGGTCTTCAGATTGCGGTCGAGCAGGTATGAGCTAGGGGACAAGCGGGGCGCAGACCCCTCAAGAGAGGTCTGCGCCCCGAGTCGTCGTTTCGCTGCCTTTGGCGGCATTCGCTTCGGGCTAGCTCACCGAAGAGCTACCTCTGCGGGCCGGCACCGTCACAGGTACCATTGCCGACGCTGGCACCATTGCCGAAGGGGCCGGCGCCGATGCTCGTGGCGTCCTGCAGGCGCTGCTGGGCCTGAGTCTGGGGCTGAGTCTGCGCCTGGTCGCACGTGCCATCACACTCGGTGCTGCGATCGCGCGTCTGAGCCGTGGTGCCGTTCATCGCACCGTTCGCTCCTGCGGTCTGACCGGCTCCAGCACCCCGCACGGCGCCGTTCTGAGAGGCCGTCCCTAGGGGCCCCGTGCTATCGCAAGTGCCGTCGCAGTTCGTTCCGGATGCATCCCGGGCTTGGTCCTGGGCCTGAGTCGCTGTGCTCACGGCTGCTCTTCCACCGCGATACCCATCCCCGTCACCGCTTCCGCTGGTGGCTGCGAACGCCACCCCGGCAACGGCCAATGACAGAGCTGCAGCTACGGCCACGCCGATGAGGATCTTTCTCTTTCTCTGCATTTTCAACCTCCTAGTCTTTGTTGGTCAGTGGACGGCTGAAAACCGTCCGCCGCTTCAACGGGTTCTAACCCGTCTTCGTGAGTCTAGAGGGGCCTTGTGAGACGAAGCTAAGAGTCGGATGAGAACATTCTTAAGAACGCGAACGGCCTAAACGGGGAGAGAGACGGTGAAACGGGCGCCCTCTCCGGGCCGGCTTTCCAGGGTGAGGGAACACTCATGGGCTTCCACGATGGCCTGGGCGATGGCGAGGCCAAGACCTGCTCCGCCGTCCTTCCTGCCGGCTCCTCGATAGAAACGCTCGAAGACGTGCTTGACCACGGCGTCACTCATCCCCTCGCCCTCGTCTCTCACCCACAGCTCAACGCCACTCGGCGTGCGTTTGCCTCCCAGGGCGATGACCTGTCCAGGTTGAGTGTGCTGAACGGCGTTCTGGACGAGATTGAGGAATACCTGGGTGAGGCGATCTTGATCAGCCTGCACCGAGCCACCCGGAAGAGAGTCAAGCAGCCACTCGCGCTCGCCGAGATGGGGGCCCTGCGAGAGCAACGACTGAAGGAAGGCGTCCAGGCCAATGCTTTCTTTGCGCAGAAAATCGACTCGGGTCGCCCGCGCCAAGGTGAGCAGGTCGGCCACTAAGCGGTTCATCCTGTCTAACTCGTCGAGCACCAAGGCATGTTCCTGCTTAACGAAGGCAGGGTCCGGTGATTCTTGCCGGTCGAGCACCTGCAGATGGCCCTTGATGATGGTAAGCGGCGTCCGCAACTCATGGGACGCGTCGGAGATGAACTGCTCTTGAGCGCTGAAGGCCGATTGGAGCCGGTCAAACATGGCGTCCATGGTGTGCGCCAGTTCCCCGATCTCGTCGGCGGGTCCCGAGTACCCGATCCTGCGGGATAGGTCCTCGTGGGAAATGGCGGCGGCGGTCCTCGTGATCCGGCGTACCGGGCCCAGGGCTCTTCCCACCAGCAGCCACGAGCCCAGTCCCACCACGAGGCAGCCGAGCGCGCCGCCGACGGCCAGTAGCATGAGCAAGTTACGCAACGTGTCGGTGATATTGGCGAGCGAGCCGGCGATCTCAACCGCGCCCACTTGTTCTCCTGCCAGAACTATCGGTGTGCCGGCCACCCGCAGGGATCGTCCGCCCACCGACACATCGAGCAGGTAAGAATCGCCTGACTCGAGGAGAAGGAGCGTGGCCTGCAGGTCTTCCAGGCGGATGTCGTTGGAATTGGAGACGACTGTTCCATCCATGGTCTGCAGGGAGAAGACATAGGCGCTTTGGCGTAGCGAGTTCGATTGCGGTCCCGAAAGGTAGCTCTCGGTGACCGCGGCCAGAGTCTGTTCGTCTGCCGCCGAGCCTACCACCTGCTGATAGTGGTTCAGCTGCTGAATGAGCTTCGAGTCGAGTTCACCGCGTAGCTGCTGGCCCATGATGGCGTACATCCCGACAGCTCCGGCGACCGTGATCAGGATCACGCCGAACACGAACCACAGGGTCAGACGTAGTCTCAAGCCTCTGGCGCTTCTGGCGAGCGGAACCGGTAGCCTCCCCCTCGCACGGTCTCGATCATGGACTCTCCGTGGGGCTCGTCGATCTTGCCGCGGAGATAGCCTACGTAGACGTCGACCACATTGGTCTGTGGGTCGAAGTCGTACCCCCATACCCCGCCCAGAAGCTGCGACCGAGTAAGAACCTGCCCCTGGTGGCGGAGGAAGAACTCAAGCAGTGCGAACTCTCGGGAGGTCAGATCGAAGGCACGATCACCCCGGAGGGCTCTGCGCGCCTTCAGGTCGAGGGTCAGATCGCCGGCCTGAAGCACCGACCCGTGCTCTTGGCGATCGTGCCGCAGCTGCGCCCGGATGCGGGCGACCAACTCGTCGAAGTCAAAGGGCTTGGGGAGATAGTCGTCGGCTCCGAGGTCTAGGCCCTTGACTCGCGAGGGCACGTCACCGCGCGCGGTGAGCATGATGATGGGGGTGACTTGATCGGTCTTGCGGACCTCCGCCAGTACCTGGAACCCGTCCATATCGGGCAGGCCTACGTCAAGCAGGATGAGATCCCAGCGTTGGCCCTGTCGCAGCCGGTCGAGCGCCTCTGCTCCCATCCCGACAACATCGGTGAGGTACCCGGCGCCCTCGAGGCCCTTGGCGATGAAGGAAGCCACCCGGTTTTCGTCCTCGACTAGTAGCAGTCGCACGGCCGGATCACCTGCCCGAGCCGGTGGAGGGGGGGCCTCCCTGATAACCGTGCCCCGGCTGGACTCGGATGTCACCCGAGATGACCGTTGTGTTGCCGGCCCGCATCGTCGACCCCGTCGAGCCGCCCTGGCCTAGGGTCGTGCCGGTTCCCTGCCCCTGGTCGGCAGGTGCGCTTCCAATTTGGATGGTCGGCAATGAAGAGGCCGAGTTATCGGAGTCGCCGAGGTCGAACGCCACCATGGCGATGATGATGACCACCACGACAAGGCCTGTTCCAACGAGGGGTACGGCCAAGCGGCGAAGCAAAGTCAAGGATCTCACCAACCTTCCGGGGGAGTACCTGGAGGCAATGTTAGCAGAGGCATTTGGATCGACAGGATTCTAAGAGGATTCTCATCCCTGTCTAACGCGGACCTCATGCTGCCTACCTACACTTGGCTCGAAGCCCCGGGAGGAGCGGCAATCGCATTTCCAGGAAGGGGCAAGACCCATAAACAAGGCAAGCGAGGTACGTGATGATGGATACCACTTCTCTTGAGCGTCGCCGCCGACCAAGCGCGAGGCTTGTAACGCGCTGGGCCACGGCCATCCTGCTATGTGTGTCGGGGCTGGTCACGGCCCTCACCGGCATCTACTTCCTGTTTCTGCCCAACGGCGGCTACCAGGGGGGGCGCAACGCAGCCTACGCGACAACGCTGCTCTTCAGTAGAGGCACCTGGAGAGACCTTCACACCTGGACGGGCGTCACGATGCTGGCGCTGGCCGTTCCTGCATCTAGTGCTTCATCGCAAGTGGTTGGCCCAAATGGTGCGGCGCTCAGGGGCGGTTCTCACCGGACGTCGGAAACCTTGCCTGACGAGGGTCTGGCCTAGGGATATCGTGATTTGGAGTGTTACAGCCTCCTTTCTCGTGCTCACCGCTTCGTCGCTCTACTTCCTGTTTGCAGGGGGCGCTCACTCAGGCGGTGGCCTCGGCGGCTCCTCGCTCCTATTTGGCGGCTCCACATGGCATCTTCTGCACACATGGGGAGCCATCGCCTTCATGGTCGCCATCGGCTCTCACCTGGCTTTGAGCTGGAAGCGGCTGGCGCGGGCGACACCCATAGTCTTTGGCGCCTCGTCTGCCAGAACGTCCTAGCAGAACGGCACAAAGGTGAGAACCGCACAATAGTGGGTATGCTTCTATTGTTCGGCAGCAACCAAGGCTTCAGAACGGAAGGGAACCGAGATGAAACGTGCGGTCGTTCTGGGTGGAGGGATCGGCGGTGTCGAGGCCGCCATTGAGCTGAAGAAGAGGGGCTTGGAGGTCGAGCTGGTCTCCGACAGGGATTACCTCTTCGTCTATCCCCTCGCCATCTGGATCCCAACAGGGGAGCGGTCTGTCGATCGGGTGAGTATCGGACTCACCGATATCGCCAGGGCGCATGGGTTCAGCGTGACCATCGATGAGGTCGTCGGGGTGAGTGCCCGCGGACGTAGTTTCACCCTCAAGACCCGCGGCGAGCGCCAAGACTTCGACTACCTGGTGCTGGCTCTCGGCGGAGCCAAGATGCCCCACAAGGGCAAGGAGCACACGCTCTCGATTTGCGGTGCGCCTGAGGAGAGCGTCCGGCTGCTCGAGCGACTCGACGCACTCATCGCTGTGGGCGGCGGCACGATCGCGGTCGGCTTCGGGGGCAATCCGAAGGACAGCAGCGCAGTGCGGGGCGGCCCGGGGTTCGAGTTTCTGTTCAACGTGCACCATCGGCTCGAAGAAGCTGGGAGTTCGCAGAGGCTTCGACCTCGTGTTCTTTGCGCCCATGCCTCAGCCCGGCATCCGCATGGGGGAGAAAGCGGTGCGCGCAATGGACCGCATGCTCGCATCCCTTGGCATCCGTTCCTATACAGGCAAGAAGATCAGTGAGTTCGTCGAAGGCGCAGTCATTCTCGAGGACGGGACCAGGCTCGACGCGGATCTCATCATGTTCATCCCCGCGGGAGATGGCCACGGTGTTATGAAGTCTTCAGACCTGCCGCTGAGCGACGCCGGTTTTGTCTTGATAGACCGGGCCTGCGAGGTGAAGGGGTATCCGTGGCTCTACGCCATCGGCGATATGGCCGCCTTGGAGGGGCCGGAGTGGAAGGCCAAGCAGGGCCATGTGGCCGAAGTGATGGCTCGGACTGCCGCGCGGGATATCGCCCAGAAGGAGGCCGGCCGCGAGCGGAGCGGGAGCTACGTCGATGAACTCTGCATCATCTGCGTTATGGACATGGGCAACGGCGCCGGATTCGTCTATCGGAACGAGAAGCGGGCGCTGTTTGTGCCGCTGCCCATCGTGGGGCATTGGCTGAAGAAGAGTTGGGGCACGTATTACCGGCTGCGCAAGCTAGGGAAAATGCCTCGTATCCCCGGCATGTGAAGTCGCTAGCAGCAGGCCCCGGCCTGACTGTCTGCGCCTTCGGTGGTGCTCTTGTTGTCCTTGAGCGCGCAGCCAATCGTCGCAGTCGCCGCCGCAGATCACTCTTCTCTTCGGCCGTCACCGCCCGGGATAGCGCATCGACGATGGCCGCCTGCGCCCCAGACAAGCGGGATGAGACGCGGTAGTACATCCATAGCCCCTCTCGGCGGTCTTCCACCAGCCCAGCATGGTAGAGATAGCGCAAATGGCGAGAGGCTTTCGATTGGGTCAATCCCAGAGCCCCGACAAAATCGCAGACACAGAGCTCCTCTCGTTCGAGGAGTAGCGTCATTATCTGCAACCTTGTTTCGTCGGAGAGCGCTTTGAAGGTGTCGGCCAAGTGGTTCATCATGACACGCCTTCCGCGGGACTGGGCGTCTCGAGGATCTCGTCGACTGTCGACGCTATCGCGTCGGCTACCAGGCGCACAGCCTCGTCGTCCGCCGGACCGCGTGACCGCGACGACCGTTGACAGCCGGCAGCGCTCGTCCCAAGGATATCCCGCACGACCAGAGCGCGCGCCACCGGTCCGCCGTGCTTCTCGGTGCCCCATCTCGCGCATTGCTTGTCGCATCCGTCGATGGTGATGGTGGGATGAGTGCGGGCGAAGTTACGTTCGCCCTCATTGCCCGCCAGGAACAGGGGTAGGCAGAGAGTGACTGTCTCGTGAGGTCTTAGGGATTCCAGCACCCGGCGGACGGCATTGCGGGAAATGGTGCCCTCGGCTATTTCCTCACCGCTGCAGGAGATGATGCCCACCTTGGTGGTCTTGTTCATTTCGTGCGGTCATCACGCCACCTCTTCGCCGGCGCGGAGTCGAGCGGCCTCGTCGGCCACCGCTTCGGCGATCTCTCGACTGATAGTCCAGCCTTCCTCGGTGAGTTCTGTCCCGCTACCTGGCTGGACGCCCCGGCGAGCTGCTTAGGAATCGAGCGACCTGAAAGGCTTTTGCCACCTGGCCGCCCGCGATCTCGACGTTCTTCTGCGCGCAGGCCTTGCCACAACCGTCGATGGTTACGCAGGGGTGCGTCCGCACCTTGGCCAAAGTCTCTCCATCTTCTCTCACCAGCAGTGCCAAGCAGACCACGTCGGTTTCGGCCGGCGCAAGCTCGTCGGTGGCCAGATAGGCGGATTCCCGGCTGAGAAGCCCGTGGACTTTGCCGATGCCGCTGCACGGGATCACCAGCACCTTGTCCGAGACTTCATTCATGTCCATGTGTCCTTAGTATTCGGCGGCTTTGTGCTCGACGTCGGCAGCGTATGCCGGACCGTCGACCAGTAGTTCGCGGTCCTCTTCCCAGGCGGTAAGCTGCAATTCGACGATCCAACTGCCATACGGGTCCTCATTGATCCATTCCGGGGCGTCGTCTACTGCCTGGTTGATGCGCACCACCGTACCGCTCACGGGCGACACCAGCTCGAAGGCGGCCTTGGCCGACTCGATGGTGCCCACCTCGCCGAACTGCTCGATGCTCGCGCCGATCTCGGGCGGGTCCACGTAGGTGATATCAGTGAGCCGTTGCTGCAGGTAGTCGGAGATGCCTACCCGGGCCCTGGCTGCCGGCCACCCGCACCCAGACGTCGTTCGCGTTGAAGAAGTATCCGGTCAAGGGGATGCGGAACTCGTACTTGTCGTGGACCACCACCGCAAAATCCGAGGGCGTTTCGAACTCTGCCTCCGGCGGTGCTTCCCTCGCGTTCTCCGTGGTCGCGGGCACGCCGGTCTCGGACGCTTTGATGCCGTCGACTATGGTCCGGGCAAGCTCGAGAGCGTCAGTACCAAGGCGGAGCCCAGGTTCCAGCGCGCGGCCGGACTTCTTGACGGCGTCGGTCACCAGCACCTTTTGCGCCGGTTTGGCCTGGGCGGCCACGGCCAGCCTGGTGGCGCACTGGGTTGCGCATCCATCGACCACGATAAGCCGTTTCTCGGTGAGCGCCTTCTTGTAGCGCGCGGGAGTGCGGTTGAGCACCACCGGGCAGATGATCTGCGCCCCCGTTTCTTCTGCCAGTATGATGGCCACTTCGCGGGCCACCGAACCCTCGGGCTTGTCGAGACCCGTGCAGGAGAGGACTGCGTAGCTCATTGCCCACCATCCTCGGTGAGCGACTCGTCGGCCGCGGTTCGCAGCTGCTTGATGATAGCCACGGTCTCGGGCTTATCGGGAAACGAAAGCGCGTCGGGGCCGCAGGTCTTGGAGCACGCCCGGCAGAAGACCACACAATTGTGGGGATTGGCTACTACAAGCTTGGTGTCGCCCTCTCGGCGTTCGAAGACCCGGTGCGGGCAGAACTCGTCGCACTCCATGCAGAAATCGCACTTGTCGTAGTCGATGGTGGGCGCCCACGGGATCCTGCTGCGCGGCACCCCCATGAAGGTGGTCTCAGCCATTGTCGCCACCGTCCTCCTCGACGCCCATGTCGCGCAGCGCGGCCGCCACCTTGTCGAACGCCTCGTCGGTGGTCATCTCGCGGATGTCGAGGGGTACCATGTCTTTCTTCACGTCCATGCCCTCGGCGGCGAACGCGTCGCGGAACATCTTGTTCTGCATGTTGGGGGCGCAGGCGGCGATGACCAGGGGCCGCTTGGCCTGCAGGATATCGGCCAGAAAACGGTCGCCGTCTTCCTCGCACAACTGCGGGTGGATCATCCCGAACTCCACCGGCAACTCGATACGGACCCGGTTGATGAAGTCCCAGATGTCCATCTTCTCGAAACCGGGACACTTGCCGGTGCACACGCACATGATCAGGCCGGGGCGGACCGGCGGGGTGCCGGCCGCGGCTTTTGCTTCAGAGTTCTGTTGGGTGTCGCTCATCGGTCATCTGCCTCCTTGGGCTTGTCCGATCCGGCGTGGATCGCGGCCAAGCATAAGATACCGTTTCATTATAACCGGATAAACGGGTATAAACGAGCCCACCCCAGGCGATGCCTTCGTCGTGGTTGCCAAGGCTGCTTTTCAGGCCATGACCCCGAATAAGGGCGATCACCCCGTTGGGGTATGCGCTGTAGCCCACCAGATCACCCCGGCCTCAGCCTGCTATCGGGGCTTAGTCGCGCAGATGTTGGCCGACAACACGTAGTCCTCCAGCCGGGTCCCCGGCTCCCATTCCCGTATGAACTCCCGGCTTTCTTCCTTGGCGTGGATGTCGATATCCACAAAACCGGCCGCCCGGAGCATCGTCTCCACCTCGTCCACCGTGGCTGCTCCCGAGATGCAGCTCGACAGCGCGTGCATGTCTTCTCGCCATTCTTCAGGCAGTTCCGCCGTGGCTACCACGTCGCTGACCGCGAGGCGTCCGCCCGGCCGCAGCGCCCGGAACGCCTCCCTGAACACCGCCGGCTTATCCGGGGAGAGGTTGATCACACAGTTGGAGATGATCACGTCGGCAGTCGCGTCGGCCACCGGCAGGTGCTCGATCTCGCCCAGCCGGAAGTCGACGTTGGCATAGCCCGCCTTGCGCGCGTTGTCGCGGGCCTTGGTCACCATCTCCGGGGTCATGTCCACCCCGATGACGTTACCGTTGCCCCCAACCGCACGAGCCGCGAGGAAGCAGTCGAAGCCGGCGCCCGCTCCCAAGTCCAGCACTACTTCACCCGGCTTGAGCGCCGCGATAGCCTGTGGGTTGCCGCACCCCAGCCCCAAGTTGGCGCCTTCGGGCGCCGCCGCCAGCTCTTCCGCGGTGTAGCCCAGGGTGTGCGAAGTGGCGTTCGCGTCGGAGATCGCTCCAGGAGCCAGCGTCCCGCAGCACGACGAGGACGACCCGCAGCAGCCAGTGCTTGAGCCCGAGTCCGCTTGGGCGATGCCTGCGTAGCGTGAGCGCACCGCGTCCCGTACGTAGTCCTCACGCGCGCCGTCACCCGCCGCTTTTTGGTCTTGGTCTTTCATCACTCCTCCTTGGAGATATGGGAGTCGCCGATCACGGCCGGGACCGGCCAGTATCGCCGCCGGAACCAGAAGGCCACATTCACCAGCCCTATCATCACGGGCACCTCCACCAGCGGGCCTATCACGGCCGCGAAAGCCTGGGCCGAGCCCAGCCCGAAGACCGACACCGCTACGGCGATGGCCAGCTCGAAGTTGTTCGACGCCGCGGTGAAGGCAAGGGTGGTGCTCTTGCCGTAGTCGGCCCCTATCTTCTTGCCCATGTAGAAGCTCACCAGGAACATGATGACGAAGTAGATCAAAAGCGGGACGGCCACCCTGAGCACATCCAGAGGCAGTTGCACGATGATCTCGCCCTTGAGCGAGAACATCACCAGGATGGTGAACAGGAGCGCGATCAGAGTGATAGGGCTGATGCGGGGGATGAACTGGGTGTGATACCACTCTTTGGTCTTGAACCTCAGCAGCGTGAAGCGGGTGAGAATGCCGGCCGCGAAGGGGATGCCCAGGTAGATGCCCACGCTCTTCGCGATCTGCCCGATGCTCACGTCTACGGCCACTCCCTCCAGGCCGAACCAACGGGGTAGCACGGTGATGAACACGTAGGCGTAGACGGAATAGAAGAGTACCTGGAACACCGAGTTGAAGGCCACCAGCCCGGCGGCATATTCGCTGTCGCCCTTAGCCAGCTCGTTCCAGACGATGACCATGGCGATGCAGCGAGCGAGCCCGATCATGATCACGCCCTGCATGAGGGCCGACTTGTCCGAGAGCAAAAGGATGGCCAGGAAGAACATGAGGATGGGACCGATGATCCAGTTCTGCACCAGGGAGAGCACGAGAATCTTCCAATTGCGAAAGACGTCGCCCAGTTCTTCGTAGTGGATCTTGGCCAGGGGCGGGTACATCATCACGATAAGCCCGATGGCGATGGGGATAGAGGTGGTGCCGATAGAGGCGCGCTCTATCGCCTTGCCGATCTGGGGCCACAAGTACCCAGCCGCCACCCCGATGCCCATGGCCAGGAAGATCCACAGGGTTAAGAATCGGTCAAGAAATGAAAGACGCTTCATCCGCTGCCTCGCCTTGCGCCGGAACAGAGCCGCTGGTCATGTCATGCTCGCGTACAACCGCTTGCACGGTTGTATTGTAGCGCGAATCACGTCTGTTGTGGAGGGAAGTGGCCGGGCAACTCTGGACGCCTCGTTCTGCACCCAGGCACTAGAAGAAGCTCTGGATCGTCACGGAGCCCCGGAGATCATGAACACCGACCAAGGCTCTCGGTTTACCTCGGAATGTTTCACCGGTCTGCCGCACGCCTCCGGCGTCAAGATCATCATGGACGGCCGGGGCGCTGTTTCTTCGGTCGTCAGGAAGCTTTTCTCACCCGCAAGGAGTCTGCGCAACCGTGGAGCTTTGTTTGGAGTACGCCGGTGCCGTATTGACTTCGTGGTTACGCATTTGATAGTGTCACACCAAGCCGTAATGGGGTATCAGCGTTGCCGAACGCGGAGCCACAGAGCCCGGCTCGGGGGGGGGGCGCCTTTGGAGCACAAACAGAGGATTGCCGTAGCGGTCTTGGGCCGAATCGCTGCGATTGCCCTCTAGCCGTGCGCGGCTTCAGCATTCTCAACGTCTCCGTGTCGTATCGCGAGATCTCGTTCTACAATGGGAGAGAGTGAGAGATGAAGAAGACTGTCTTGGTTCTGATCCTTTGCATCGCGTTTCTGCTTGCGGCTGCGGCTCCCGCCCTAGCCGACATCTACTACAGCGGGAACTGCTATCACTACTTCAACACCTCCTACACCGACGAGGCTTTCGAAGTGGGCAAAGTGGTGATGGTGCAGGCTACGCAGTACAGGATAACTGGCCCGACGGCGAGCGTCTTGTATCAGCTCTACAATGCCCAAGGATATCAGTCCAGTGATGCTGATTGGCTTGGGGGGAACTGCACGGGAGTCGCCTGGTTGACTCCCAAGTGGACCACAATCTCATATCTCCGTGTCACGAATCTCAACTGGACAAGTAGCAACCCTTACGGCAGCAGAATCCACTCCGATGGAGCTGTCTGGAATAACACCGTTCCAGCAGACTGAGCATCGGCTATTCGTAGGTGAGTTCGCCCGGAGGGGGCCGTTGAGGCCCCCTCCGGGTAACGAGGCCCCGTTGCGGCGGGCATCAGCATAGGGATATCCCCACATGTGATGGGATGGCTTACGAGTGCTAGGGGGAGGCATTGCACAGGCGTTCACTACAGCTCAACTTGTCCGGGGCGGGTCTCGGCCCTTCTTGGAGGTAATGGAGGTTCGATGCGCGGCACGCGGTTTGCCACGATTTTTGTCCTGCTAGCTGTTCTGTTTGCTGGCCTAGGCCAGGCATGCTCCGACACCGCAGACGGCAGCACCCTTACGCTTGGCTGCGTCACGCGGGAACAGGCCGACGCGCTGGAGAGTCTGGTGGTGAAGCCGTATCTGGCCGAGAACCCGGATGCGCGCATCCGGGTGGTCTGCCTTTATGAAGACAGCAGTGAGATGCCCGCTGACATTGACGCGACCCTTCCCGACAAGATCGCCGCCGGGCTGAAGAACGACTTCGATGTGTTTGCCGGGCTCTCTGCCGAAGGTTTGGGCAAGTTGGTGGAGCAAGGGATCGTCGCCGGACTGGACACCTATCTCGAGCGGACTCCAGAAGTTGTGGAGAACATGGCGCTTCCGGTAGAGTCCATCCTGCGAGCAGAGGGTGACGGCAAGCTCTATGCTGTGGCGCCGGCCTTCTATGGTATGGCCCTAGCCTACAATGCGGACATGTTCGACGCAGCAGGGGTCAAGTATCCCCAGGGTCTCTTGACTTGGGAGGAGGCTTTCAATCTGGGGCAAGAGGTTGCCACAAAGACCCCCGGCCGAGTGGCAGCCTTCTCGTTCGGCCCTGGGCGGGGGGAAGCAGGCTTCTGCGACACCTTCTTGCAGCACGTCCCGAGTGCCGGCGTGTACGTGATCGACGGCGATCAAGTGGCCGTTGACGGGCGGTTTGCCGAGCTTTGGGATTTGTTCATGGACGCCGAAGTGCGTTACGCTCTGTCGAAGGACGGCGATGCATTCTGGCGCGGCGAGACTGCTCTTGCCCTTATTTACAACGGGCAAGTGGACGACCCGGCCACTTTTCAATCGGCGCCCACGTACACTCGGTTCAGGTGGGACATAGCGGAGCCCCCGGTCTTCGACAAGGCGCGGCCGGTGTCGTATGCGGGCATCTCGAACACTTTTGTCATGTCATCGTCCAGCAACCTAAAGGAAGAGGCATGGGGGTTTCTGGAGTATGTCTCCGGGCCACAACTGGGCGAGAGTATCGCGGCAATGAAGAACCCTGGTATGCCGTTCGGTGGGAGTCTACCCTCCTGCGTCACGGACGAGATGTTCGTGGCCATGAAGACTCGTGTGGACAAGAACTACGAGAGCTTCTATGTGTATGCGGCGCCTAGGGCGCGTGCATACCCGCGCAACCTCGGTGGTGCCAACTACGTGTTCACCCTTCTGGATAGACTGATGTACGAGACTCTGAACGGCCGCCTCGACGGGGCGGAAGTCGCCGCCATAATCAACGAGCGTGGTCCGGGGCTGCTGGCGTCGACTGAGGTGGTTGACCCCATGGAGAATCCCGAGGCTTTACGGGATCTCATTGGGTTTTGACTTGGCACGTCTTCGGCGGTTTGCTCGGCTAGGGAGGACAGTCGGAGAGCAGCGCGGGTTGCACAACTAACTAGGCCGCGAGTGTCTCTCTGTGCAATGCGTAGAGATGATCCGGATCGTTGATGTGCTCGCCGGTGGACTCCAGCACGTAGGTGCGGGGTCCCCCGGGCGGAGCGCCTCGGCAAACGGGGCCGAACAACGTGGCTGGCCTTCTTCGCGCAGGTCTACCTTGAGCCCTTGGTGAAGGTAGAAGACGAGTGTGCGTTCCCACCACTGTCCGCGCCCCATCTCGCTTCCGTCGGGGCCGAACACTGTGATGTCGAGAAAGACGGTCTCGCCGATAGCCGAAGGGTCCGTGTTGTAAAATGCTACCTGCGCATCCCCCGCAGGTAGTCCGGCTAGCTACTCGTTCGCCCGGTAGTACGCCGCCCACTTGGCGTCCACCTGGGCCTGGATATCGGCGATCTTGTCGTCGGTGAGCAGTTTGAAGCGCGCCTGAGGCTTAAGGTAGTCGGCTACGGGCACCAACTGCCGCTTTTCCAGGAGCTTCTCCGAAGCGCCGGTGAGCCGGAACTCGCCCTGCACCACCTCGTACAGATCGAAGTAGCCCGTCTCCACAGCCAGCCGGCCCAGCTTTATGCTGTAGCGCGGGTCGAAGCCCCAGCCCGGTGGGCAGGGCGTGTGGATGTGGATGTACTTGGTGCCCTTTAGGGTGAGGGCCTTCTTGATCTTGTCGTAGAGGTCGAGCGGGTAGGCCCCCGAGGCAGTGGCCACGTAGTCGATGCCGTGCGCGGCCATGATGGCCGGCACGTCCTTCTTCTGCTGCAGCTTGCCCTTGATGGGGGTGGTGGCGGTGATGGCTCCCTGGGGTGTGGTGCCCGAGCGCTGCACCCCGGTGTTCATGTAGCCTTCGTTGTCGTAGCAGATGAAGAGGAAGTCGTCGCCGCGCTCGGCCGCGCCCGAGAGCGCCTGGATGCCGATGTCGGCGGTGCCGCCGTCGCCGGCCCACGCCACCACCTTGGTGTGTTCCCTGCCCTGGGCCTTGAGGGCCTCGAGCACGCCTGTGGCCGCCGCCGCCGTGGAGGCGAACGTCACGTTGAGGCAAGGCAGCTTGGTGGAGGCTACCGGGAAGAGACCTTGTAGCACTGTGAGGCAACTGGGCGGCACCACCAGGATGGTGTCGGGCCCCAGGGCCTTCAGGCCGATGCGGTAGGCGATGCTGAGGCCGCAGCCCGTGCAGGCTCGGTTGCCCGGGTACACGTACTCCTCTTTGGGGAGCGCGAGGATGGTGGTCTTGGTGCTCACAGCTTGTTCCCTATCCAGACGGGCCCATCTTGCAGCGTGCCATTGACGGCGGCGCGCAGGGTGTCGGTGAGGTCGGGGGTGCGGATGTCGCGGCCGCCGATGCCGGCGATGAGGCCCTTGACTGGGGGCGCCGCGCTGCCGCCGGCGGCGCGGCTCAGCAGTTGCCCGTAGAGGGCGGCCTTGACGTCGGAGCAGAGGGCTCCCTCGTAGCCATAGGAGAGAGCCTTTTCTATGACAAACACCCCCTGGGCATGCCGCACGGCCTGGGCCAGGGCCTCGTCGGGGAAGGGCCGGTAGAGCCTCACTCCTAGCACGCCCAGCTTGAGCCCCTCGGCCCGCAGGGTCTCGACCACGTCGCGCAACTGGTAGGTGAGCGAGCCAAGGCCGACGACGATGTACTCGGCGTCGTCACAGCGGTAGGGCTCCAGAAGGGCGTCGCCGCCCCGGCCGAAGACCGCCTTGAAGTCATCTTCAACCTGTTGGGCGACGGTGAGGGCGCCGCGCAGGTCTTCCTGCAACAGATAGCGGATCTCCATGTAGCCGTGGGCCATCTCGCCCGTGGTGTCCATGCGCACGTCGGGCAGGGTGACGGTATTGAGGTTGGCCGGATTGGCGGGATCTAGAGCATAGGAGGGCTTGAATGGCTTCAGGAAGCGAGAGACATTCTCGGCCTCTGGAACCTCGAAAGGCATGTAGGTGTGCGAGAGCAGATAGCCGTCGTAGCAGACCATGACGGGGATGCTCACGGTCTCGGCCAGGGCGAAGGCTTTGAGTACGGTGTCGATGATCTGCTGGTGATCGCAGCAGTACATCTGGATCCAGCCGGTGTCGCGCTGCGAGATGGAGTCTTGGTGGTCGTTCCAGATGCACCACGGGGCTCCCACGGCGCGGTTGACCACGCACATCACCAGGGGGAGCCTGGCGCCCGCCGCCCAGTGGATCTGCTCGTGCATGTAGAGCAGGCCGTTGGCGCTGGTGGCGGTAAACGCCCGCGCGCCCGTGGAACTCGCGGCGATGCAGGCCGCCAAGGCGGAGTGTTCGCTCTCCACGGGGATGTACTGTGCCTTCATCTCGCCGGCCTCGATGAGTTCCGAGAGTTTCTCGGTGAGGGGGGTCTGTGGGGTGATGGGGTAGGCTGCGATAACCTGGGCTTGGGCCAGCTTGACCCCCAAGGCCGCCGCGACGTTGCCGTTCTCGATTATGTGCATGGCCGCGGTCCTTCGGTTGAGCAGGCTTCGGGGATGTCGGCGCCCTCGGCGGGTAGCGCGGCGCCGTCACCGGCGCCGTCGGCGGCGGCCTCGTCGACCATGGTGATGGCCTTGGTGGGGCACTCCTCGGCGCAGATGGCGCAGCCCTTGCAGTACTCGTAGTCGATGGTGGGCGGGAATGGTGCGCGAGATCACGCAGTCGGGGCAGTAGAGCCAGCAGATGAAGCAGGCCTCGGTGCCCCGCTTGGCCGGGGTGCAGCGTTCCAGGTCGATGACCGGGCGCTGGACGCGCCAGGAGCCGGTCTTGCCGCCGTCGCCGGGGCCGGACAGGCTGTGTGAAGTCTTGAACCGGTATTCTCGGGTGCCCATCAGTCGCCTCCGCCGGCGGGCTTCGCGCCGCCGCCTGTGTCGCCGCCGGCCGCGCCGCCCGCGCCGGCCGCGTCGCCGCCGCTCACGGTCGTCTTGCCGTAGGCCAGCCGGGCGGCCTGGGAGTTGGCTTGCGGCCGCTTAGTCTTGAACTCGGCCTCGATCTCGGCGAGCACCAGGTCGAACGGCACGATGTCGAACGCCCGGCACAGCGATCCGATGATGCCTGAGTTCACTACACCGCGTGGCAGCCCCGCCTCGACGGCCAAGGTGGTGACGTCGGCCACGGCCAGCCGCATGCCGGCGAAGTCATAGGCCGAAGCGGGCTTCGGGGTGTTCAGCACGATGAGCCCGCCGGGCTTCAGCCCGCTGGTGACATCCGCCTCGGTCAGAAGCAGATGGTCCAGTACCACCACGATGTCGGGAGTCTCGATGGGAGAGATGTCGTAGATCTTCTCTTTGGATAGCTTGAGCGAGGTGAAGACCGGAGCTCCGCGCCTTTCGGTGCCGAACGTGGGGGCCATGACCACCCCGGTGTATCCGGACTTGAACGCCGCCGTGGCGAATATCTTCGCCGCGGTGATGGCGCCCTGCCCTCCTCTGCCGTGCCAACGTAACTCGATCATGCAGTCTTCCTACTGTGTCGCGAACGCGCGTGCGAGGTATTCTAACTTGCCTTCGGCATCCGCGGGGCTTTTTCGAACTGGTTTCAAGATGAAGCTCCGCCGCAAGGGACGCCTTGGGCATGCGCGAGAGAAGGATCGAGGGAGCGTGAATAGCATGCATATCGACATCAAGACATCCGAGGGGGTGGCTCTCCTCACCATCAACCGGCCTGACGTGCTGAACGCCATGGACGGCGCTCTGCTCGATGAGTTGTCCGAGGCTCTGGAGCGGGTGCGGGAAGATGACGAGGTGCGGGTGCTCGTGATCACGGGCAGCGGGCGGGCTTTCATAGCCGGCGCGGACATCGCTCACATGCGCACCCTCACTCCTCAGCAGGCCAAGGAGTGGTCGGAATTCGGCCAACGCACGGTGGGCATGATCGAGAGCATGAAGAAGCCTGTCATCGCGGCCATCAACGGTTACGCGCTGGGCGGGGGCACCGAGTTGGCTCTGGCCTGCGATATCAGGGTGGCCTCCGACAAGGCCGTGTTCGGCCAGCCCGAGGTCAAGTTGGGCATGATCGCCGGATTCGGGGGTACGCAGCGGTTGCCCCGGCTGGTGGGCCCCGGCAGAGCCAAGGAGATGCTCTTCACCGGCGATCACTACGACGCCCAGGCGGCCTATCAGATGGGCTTGGTGAACAAAGTCGTCCCGGCGGATGAGCTCTTGGACTATTGCCTGGCTATGGCCAAGAGGATCGCCACTCGGGGTACGGAGGCCGTCAGTCTAAGCAAGGAAGCGGTGAACAAGGGTCTCGATCTAGCGTTGGAGCAGGCGCTCGAGTTGGAATCCGATTTGTATGGCGCGGTGTTCTCCAGCGGTGAACCCGTCGAGGGTTGTGGTGCGTTTCTAGAGAAAAGGGAGCCAAAGTGGACTTCGAGCTAACAGAAGATCAACAGCTGATAAGGGATACGGTCAAGGACTTCGCCGACCGGGTAGTCGCGCCGCGGGCGGCCGAGATCGACAAGACCGGCGATTTTCCCGTGGACATCCTGGGTCAGATGGCAGAGCTCGGGCTGATGGGTCTGCCCATAGCCGAGGAATACGGGGGATCGGGCGCCGACTACCTGAGCTACTGCATGGCGCTGGAAGAGATCAGCCGGGCCTGCGGGTCCACCGGACTCACCTATGAGGCGCACATCTCGTTGGGCTGCATGCCTATCTACTACTTTGGCACCGAGGAGCAGAAGAAAGAGTACCTGCCGCAGCTCTGCAGTGGGGAGAGCATGGGGTCGTTCGGCCTAACCGAGCCGGAGGCCGGCTCCGACGCCGGCGGCACCAAGACCACCGCCGTCTTGGACAACGGCGAGTGGGTGATCAACGGCGGCAAGTGCTTCATCACCAACGCCAGCTACGCCAAGTTCGTCACCATCACGGCCCTCACCGACAAGGGCCAGGGCACCCGCGGCATCAGCGACATCATCGTGCCCACGGACGCGCCGGGTTTCACCATCCGAGCGGCCTACGAGAAGATGGGTCTGCACGGCTCCAACACGACCGAGTTGACCTTCGACGGCGTGCGGGTGCCCGAGAAGAACCTGCTGGGCAAACGCGGCGAAGGTTTCAAACAGTTCCTCAAGGTGCTCGACGGTGGCCGCATCGCAATCGGTGCCATGGGAGTGGGCATCGCCCAGGCCTGTCTGGACGCCAGTCTCAAGTACGCCAAGGAACGCGTCCAGTTCGGTCAGTCCATCGGCAAGTTCCAGGCCATCCAGTTCAAGCTGGCCGACATGGCCATGAACATCGAGCTGGCGCGACTGATGTACCAGAAGGCGGCTTGGCTGAAAGAGCAGGGCCGTCCCTACTCCAAAGAGGCCAACTACGCCAAGCTCTTTGGCTCGGAGATGTCCACCAAGGCGGCTCTGGAGGCCATCCAGATCCACGGCGGTTACGGGTACATGAAGGAATTCCCGGTGGAGCGCTACCTGCGCGACTCCAAGCTGCTGGAGATCGGCGAGGGCACCTCTGAGGTAATGCGCCTGGTGATCGCGAGGGGTCTGGGTTTGTAGCGTGCACACGGCAAGGAGGCGTTGAAATGGCTGAGCAAGTGAAGTTCTACCCCGCGTACTGGGGCGGGAAGAAGCTGTGCTATCCCAACGTTCCCGCGGAGGCGCCCAAGTTCGCCAATTCCGTCGTGGCCGGCAACCTCATCTTCGTCTCGGGGTGCCAGGGCCAGAACGACGAGACCGTGAGTGTCGATACCGACGTCTTCGAGGAACAGATGATCATCGCCCTCGACAAGGTGCGGCACTGCATGGAAGAGGCGGGCAGCAGTATGAACAACGTCATCAAGACGCTCATCATGCTCAAGAATGTCCAAGACTACCCGCGTATGCGCAAGACCGAGCTGGAGTACTACCAGAAACACGCACCCCTGCTTGTGGAGGATCCACCGGCCAGTACCTTCATGGTGGTGGGTCTCGCCAAGCCGGAGTTTCTGATAGAGATCGACGTGGTAGGGGTGGTCTCCAGGGGCTGACCGCCTGCCCGCCTGCCGATGCCGGCTAGAGTTCCGTCAGCAGCTTTACGACGGTCTTCTCGTCGTCGGCCGTGTCCACCCCGATATGCGCGACGAACTTGGTGCCCAGACCGGCAGCGGAAAAGCCGCGCATGTTGACTCCGGCATCTCCAATGGCCCCCGCAAGGGCGGCTGCGACTCCGGGCTCGTTGGGCCCCTCTACGCGAACCGAGTGCAGCCTGGAGGTGACGGCAAACCCGACTGCCGCCGCCGCCTGGATCTCGCGGTCGCCTCGGAGTGGGGTCACGAAGATGACGCCGGTGCCGGACTTCTCGGGTGCGCGCCGCACTATGACGAAGTCGAGATCCACGCCGGCGGCGTTCAGCGCCGACAGCACAAGTGCCAACGCCCCCGGCTTGTCATTCATGCTCGCCGCCCAGACGTCCTCTCTCTCCACGAGCAAGTCCATGATCACTCCTTCCCGCGTAGCCTGCATGGATTCTCAAGCCAGAGACTACCCACATCCCTCGGGCCTCATTCGCGCGGTCAGAAAGTCACGACTTCGGCCTATCCCGGCGCCTGGGATACCGGACGGCATTCGAACCCAAGGCTAGGGCCCCAGCCCGCCCGCTCCTCAGCCGTCCACTTGCGCGAGGAGGCCAAGGGCCGCTTCCCTTTGTCTTGGAGCGCGTCTCGACGAGTGTCTTGCTGGCGTTTCGGGGAGGCCGACCCTCGCACGTCATCTTCGAACGTCGCATCTCCCCGAGGCTGTAATGTCAGGCGGAAGTGGCAAGGCGTGCCGCCCCGCCCCGCTTGACTCCCCGTGGGGCGGCATATACAGATGGGATGAGAAGGCCGACCTCCCCCGGAGTACCGTGAGGTCCCCAATCAGAGTCGGGCTCGTGGGCCCAAATGAAGGAGGCCAGCCATGTGCGATGCTAGCACCACCGAGCAAGCGAAGGTGACCGTGGGTCTCGATCTGAGCGACCGTTGTTGTCAGATCTGTGTGCTCGACGAAGCGGGCGAGGTGACCGAGGAGGGCCGGGTGACGACCAAGCCGGAAGCCTTGCGTCGCCGCTTCTCCGGGGCGGATCCGCTACGCATCGTGATCGAGGCCGGCACCCACTCCCCCTGGGTTAGCCGTCTGCTTTCCGAACTTGGACACGACGTTGTCGTGGCCAATCCCCGCAAGCTCCGCTTCATCTACCAGAACGACTCGAAGTCAGACCGGGTGGACGCCGAGTACCTGGCCCGGGTCGGTCGTCTGGACCCGGAGCTGCTGGCCCCCCTCACCCATCGGAGAGCCGAGACCCAGTCCGACCTCGCGCTTGTGCGCAGTCGCAATGCCCTGGTCAGGGCTCGCACCCGTCTGATCAGTCATGCCCGCGGCTGCACGAAGTCCTTGGGCAGCCGCCTGCCCACCTGCGCGAGCGACGTCTTTGCCCAAAAGGCCGGGCCGTGTGTCCCCGAGGAGCTTGCTCCCGCCCTGGCTCCGGTCCTCACCGTCATCCAGAACATCTCCGATGAGATCCGCGCTCTCGATCAGAAGATCGAAGACATGGCCAAGGAGCGCTACCCAGAGACCGCGCTTCTCTCCCAGGTGCCCGGCGTGGGCACGCTTACGGCCACAGTCTATGTCCTTACCGTGGAAGATCCCGAGCGCTTCCCCAAGTGCCGCTCGGTGGGCTCGTATCTCGGCCTCAGGCCCCGGCAGGCAAGCTCCGGTTCCCTGGAGCCTCAGCTGCGCATCACCAAAGCCGGGGACGAGCACCTGCGCTGGCTCCTCGTGAGCGCCGCCCACTACATCCTCGGGCCCTTCGGCCCGGACTCGGATCTCAGGCGTTGGGGTCTTGCCTTGGCCGCGCAGGGCGGCAAGCGGGGCAAGAAGCGAGCGGTAGTGGCGGTGGCCCGCAAGCTCTCGGTGCTCCTCCTGCACCTCTGGAGGACCGGTGAGGTCTACGAGCCACTGCGCAACGTCCGGCTCCGCGGCGAGACTGCGCCCACCACCTAGGAGCGGTGAAGATGAGAGATGCCGACGGGAAGGATCGATAACCAAGGAAGACCGGCGGGTGAACCCATCGCAGGAGACCAGCAAAAAGACCAACCGCCCAGGGTGAAAGCGACTGCGCACACAGACTCGGCCGTACAGAACGACACCAACCCGGTGCCGTCCCCAAGGCCGCTATACAGATAGCAGCGCTTCCCCCCGGCCGGACCCCAACGTGCACCGGGTCCCGCCATAGGTTCCCGACAAAAAGTGCGAATGGAAGCGTGGCCGTGGTCTTGGCTCTTCGCGGCGGAAGAGGGATGATAGAAACCGAGCAGAGGAGGAAGAAGCAACCCAAGAATCGCTCTTGACACCGGCCGGCTTCTCATGGAAGTCTGCATAACCCCAAGACCGCGCGAGCGTCTTGGGCCCAGAAACCGCTCGGCAGGCCGACCAGGGGGGCCGTTTTGAGATTCGCACCCGGAGTTATGCAGACACCCTGGTGCTTCGTCGGTCTATTTGGGCAGACTGGATAAGCATTGTTGGGCAGACGCTCGGGACTGTGCCGAGAAACGGACCCGTGTTCATGGAACGACCCCATGAACCAGGATGGACTGGACTGATGCGTAGACACGTCAAGATGAGAGGGACTACCACGGTGAAACCGGCGAACGGAGAAGGACCTTGGTTCACTGAGCTGGATGAAGGTTCGCCCCTCTTCCTCGAGGCCGTCCGACGGGCCAGGGCGACCGCCCCGTCATTCATCCAGGCCTACACCGCGAAGAAGTACCCAGAGGCTGCTTTCCTCATAAAGGTCCCCTTCGACAGGATGGGCCCCGAAGGTCGCTGCAGAGTCCGGAGCGCAGACGATGCAGGAGCACTCGGCGAGGCCTACATGCATCTCTGGATGCTTGTGCACGACGCGCTCGATGATCTTCTGTTTGCACACACCTTCGAGTTCCCAGAGGGCTTGGTCGGCCTTGACGTCGGCCAAACCTATGTGATAGGCCCAGACAGAATCGAAGACTGGATGATCAATGAGCAGGGAGTCGTGTTCGGTGCCTTCACTCTGAGGCTCCAAAGGGACGCGCTTCCCGAAGCCGAGCGGCCACGCTTTGATGCTCACACTGGCATCGTGCGCTTTTCCGACGAGCTGCCGTGAAGGGCTGAACTGCTCGATGCCTCGCTGCCCAACAAGCCGGTGCAACGGACGCCCTTCGGGCGCCGCTGACCGGCTGAGACGTTAGCCGCACTCGTCCCAAGGTTGCATGTGTACGTGTCCGATTCGCGAGGTATCATCAAGCCATGAGCATGCCTGCTATCGATATCAACGCCATGGAGCCCGAAGAGCGTCTGCGACTCATCGGTGATCTCTGGGACTCCCTCACTGAGAGCCAGGAGGACGTCGGCCTTACGCCGGGTCAGCGCGCTGAACTCGACCGTCGCCTAGACAGACTGGAGTCTGGTAAGGCGAAGCTAGTGTCTTGGGACGAGCTCAAGGCGCGACTTGTCGGCTGAGCCGGCTCGTGCGGTCTGGCTTCTCGATGAGGCGGAAGACGATATCGCCGCCGCGTTCGAATGGTATGAATCCAGACGTCTCGGGCTTGGTGCGGAGTTCATACACGCAGTCGACGGGGTGCTTGTCTCGTTGCTTGACTTCCCAGAATCACGCGAGGCCGTCCACCGGAGTACTCGCCGCTGTCTCGTGGGGAGATTCCCTTTCGAGATCTTCTACCGCTTGGAGCCGGGTCTTCTGGTCGTCGTCGCGTGCATGCACGCTGCTCGCGATCCCAAGGCTGTGCTTAGGCGTATCGGCGGCTAACAAGTCGGTGCAGCAGACGCCCTTCGGGCGCGGCTGACGCGCTGAGTCGTTGGCGACATCTTCGGGAGGTCAGATGGAGCCGCGGATCAGCATCGTTTCGCTTGGCGTTGACGACTTGCCTCGCGCGATTCGCTTCTACCGTGATGGGTTGGGTCTGCCCACATCGGCGGCTGACGACGCGAGCATTGCGTTCTTTCAGACTTGGGGCACGTGCTTCGCGTTGTATCCAAGAGACGGCCTCGCGGCTGACATCTCCTCCGACCTTGCGTCCGCGGCTTCACCGTTCTCGGGCGTGACGCTCGCGTACGTGGCGCGTTCCGTGCAGGAGGTCGATGACACGCTGGCGTTGGCAGAGCGTGCCGGCGGCACGATTGCCAAGCCTGCGCAGAAGGTGTTTTGGGGCGGATACAGCGGCTACTTCAGGGATCCAGATGGACACTACTGGGAGGTTGCGTACTGGGACGAGTGGGTGTTCAAGTCTGACGGAAGTCTGGTCATCGAGTAGTCGCTAACGAGCGCGATGCCGCGCCCAAAACAGTCCCGATGCGGCCGGGTCATCGAAGCCGACTTCGGAGCCCATTGCGTGGCGGTTGCGGTGTAGGATTGATATAGGAGCAACAGCCGACTTCCTGCGTTGTCATATATCACGGCCGACGGGCGCGGCTGACCGGCATGAACGTTGGGTGCAGAATGTTGGAGCGGATATGCAGATGATAACTGGAAGCTGTTTGTGCGGTCATATTGCATACGAGTACACAGGGGAGCCTGGCCCTTCAAGTTATTGCCATTGTTCGGACTGCAGGAAAGTAACAGGAACTGCCTTTATGGTAAGCGTTCGTTTTGAAGCAAGATTCTTTAGAATCACTACCGGCAATAATACTAAGAGCTATACCAAAATCGCTGACAGCGGCAATAGCATTACAAGGGACTTTTGTCCAAATTGTGGTTCTCCGATTTTCACAGCATCACCACACTGACCCGGAATATATCTGGGTAAGAGCAGGTACTTTGGACGATTCAAGCTTTATCAAGCCGGCCCATCAAAGCTGGACTGATTCAAAAGTCGAGTGGGCTGATATTCCGGACGATATAGAAAGCTTTCGAAAAGGTCGTCCACAAGACGGAGTTATCACCCAACACCGGCATCAAGACCGACCGCTATCGCGGCGGTCTATGGTATGCGTTAGGCAGGCTCGTGCGACGCTTCAATGCTCTGAGGTCTAGACCCTGGCTGTCGCCCGACCTTGCGAAGAGGTTGGATGGATGCTTTCTTGTATGGTGTTTGCCGGGTGGCAACAGCCATTCATGAACTCCCGGCCATTGCGTACACGCGCGGAATGAGACTGACTGGGGCGGGTCGGATTCTGAGTCAGGACTGCACGGTGAAAACGAGAACAAGAAGGAGCCGATAAGTTGAAGACAAGAACAGGAACACTCTGCCTTCTGATCGCCTGCGCTATGGCTCTGATGTTCACTCTTGCGGGCTGCGGTGGATCAAGTGAAACCACGGCGGCCGCGATAGATCCCGAAGACGAAGCGCTCTCGTTTGCCGGTGTGGCTGGTGAAAAGTACGACGTGATGCTCGACGGGGCACCTATCGGCATAACCAAGTACTTGGTCACCTACGTTGCCAGTCCTATTCAGATGTCCGATGAGGTGGCAGTCAAAGACGACACCACGCAGTCGAAGATGGACCTCTATGCAAGGCAGAAGATGTACATCTATGTGCCTGACGTCTCGGCTGATGATCAGGGCGCGGCTATCATCCTGCAGGTGGACAACGCTGGTTGGGTGAGCAGCCCGGTGCGGGACGTTCTGCCGGTAGGCAGCAAGGCGGTCAGCAATTCGGACAAGGACCCACTCGGTGCCGCCTTGAAGGCCGGTTACATCATCGTCAGGGCCGGCACGCGCAGCCGCGGACTCACTGCCGCGGACGGCACGTATGCCGGTCATGCTCCGGCGGTCGTCGTAGACGCAAAAGCGGCGATACGGTACCTCAAGCTCAATGACGAGAAGATGCCCGGATCGGCAGGCAGGATCGTCATCACCGGGACAAGCGGCGGCGGTGGCCTCTCGGTGGCAGTGGCGGCCAGCGGTAACAGCCCCGACTACTACCCGTATCTGCAAGAGATCGGGGCCGCGGGAATCGACGCGAACGGCAATAGCACGCTCACCGACGACGTATTCGCAACGGTCGCCTATTGCCCGATCACCGACCTCGACCACGCGGACATCGCCTACGAGTGGCAGTATGGAGCGACGAGGCTGCTTGGTGACTACACCAAAGGCGAGCCTGAGACCCCGGTTTCCGATGACATGAAGGCTGTATCCGCGGAACTTGCGGCCCAATACCCCGCGTATCTTGCCGGCCTCGGGCTGAAGCTCGATGATGGCACGGCGCTTACCGCCGAAACCATGCCGAGCGCGATTGAAGCGCTGGTAAGAGCCGGAGTCGAAAAGGCGATGGCAGGCGGCGATACTGTGCCGGATCTGGGCGAACAGTGGACATTCGGCGCCAGTAGTGCGACCAACGAATGGCTGGATGTTGACAATGACGCTGACACCGTTGTGAGTATCGACTACACCAAGTACCTTGAATTCGTAGTCACGATGACTCAGCTCAAGACGGCCCCCGCGTTCGAGAGCTATGGCACGCCGCTCCAGGGCATAATGAATGAGTCCAGCCTCGCCGGCGACGAAACACAGGAGTACAACCACTGGTTGCGTTGGTCGTGGGAAAACGACGCCAAGCCCGGTAACGGAGTAGGTTTGGACGACACCGCACTAGCCTTTGATCAGTTCATGAGCACCGACGCCGGCAAGGCAGTGACGAAGCAGATGAAAATGATCAACCCGCTGCCATACCTCTTGAGCAACGAAGAAGGCGACAGCGCGCCGTACTGGTATGTCCGTCACGGAATGCGCGACCGCGACACGTCATTTGCAGTCGAGGTGGCGTTGTTCTACGCGATCCAGAGCGATCCGACCGTCAAGGGTGCCAACTACGCACTGGCCTACATGCAACCGCACGCCGGCGACTACGACGTCCAGGAGGCCTACGCCTGGCTCGCGGGAGTCTTGGCGACGGCGGAGTAGGGCGGGTCAACACTTAGTCGCAACACCTTCGCTGACGCGCTGGGACGTTAGTGTCGCCGGTCCGGCCCCAGGAATGAGTACAGGTCGTGCGTCAGGAACTGCACCCGGTCTTCTCCGCCTGATGCGGGCAGACTACGGGTTGCCGCTTGTCCAGGCAGCAGCGTGCGGGTTCTCGCCCTCCCGACGCGACCATCCGACTGCGACTAGGCGGTCGCCGATGCCGACGACGTCGGAGACTATGCCGTAGAGAGCCAAGTGGTCGTTGGCCCCGCCTGCCTGGGGAAGCGGTTCCCACCGGGCCCAGAAGGCAAGGTCCGCGGTAGACCACACGGCCGGGTGATCGTGACCGGCCCTGGGGATTGCGCCGCTCACGAACAGGCGGGAGCCGATGACCGAGAGACCCGCCACTTCCCCTTCCTCGCCGGCGGCCTCGAGGGCGGAGACGGCGTCGAAGGCAATGAGGGCCCAAGATCGGAGGTCCGCAGTCACCAGCACCACCGGCGACCAGGTGCCGTTGGTGACCCTGTCGCCGACGATCACCAAGCGGTCGTCGAATGTGATGGGGTGGGTGCTAACCCGGAAGCCGGCGAACGCGGGGTCATCCGGCAGGCGGGTCCAACCCTGCCCGTCTGGGGAGGCCCACAGCGAGAGAGACCCGGTCTTGGCGTCGGTGCGCACAAGAACGAGTTGTCCTGCCACTTCGAGGATGCCGCCCACAGGGTCGCTCCCCGGTGGTTGGGCGACGGCGGTATCGGTCCAAGTCCGGCCATCCGCGGAGGTCCACAGTGCCGGCGTGGTGAAGTCGGAGAACCCGTACGCGTACAACTGCCCGCGACCCTGCCAGATACCCTGAATGTCACCTCTGGTCGCACTCGGTACGACCGCCTTCTGCCACGAAGACAGGTCCGTAGACCACCAGATGGCTCCGCGCAAGTCCCACCCTGTCGTGATGATGGTGCCGTTGAAAGAGGCTACGCTCTCAAGGCCGATGACGACGCCCCGGGGGGGCACGGGGGCGGCGCGGCGGGACCAGATGCTCCCATCCACCGACGTCCACACGAATGCTTCCGTCGCCGCGGAGGACTGAGTGGAGTTGCTCCCGACTGCGACGATCCCGTTCTCACCGGCGACCGCGCTCGCGATCCAACTGAAGTCGGGCGCCTCGAACCGGGGGGCTTCACGCCAGGTACCCGTGGGCGTGACATCGGCTCTTGGAGAGGCGACCCAGATCGCCCCGTCCCCAGCGCCGTACGTTCCCTGCTCGCCGACCACGATGAGGGTCCCGTTCTGGGCGAGAGCGTGGTGAGGATACTGAGGACCGGGGAGCGCCCCCACTGCTCCCTGATGCCAGGTGGACCCGTCTTTGGATTCCCACACTATGAGATCCGGATCGGTGGGCGCCCCGGTGCGGCCCACGACGACAAGGGTCCCGGCGCTCTCCACGACCGTATCCATCACGGTCCATGGACCCCGTCCGGCGAAGTTGGCGTGCAGCATGCTGGGGGTGTACTCGGTCTCGTTGCCCAATCGGATCCAGCTCTCGCCGTCGGCGGAGGTCCACACTGCCGCGACCGACGTGCCGGCTGTGGTCTGATCGGCGCCTACAGCTACAAACCCGGGACTCCCCGCGGCGATATCCCAGGCGAACACCCTGGCATCGGCATTGGCCGGGTTGAAGTCGCTGACCGCGGTGGTGAGATTGACGTGGTCTACCCGGGTGAACCCGCTGCCGACCGCGCCGCGCCAGATGCCGGCATTCGGACGATCCTCGCCTGTAGCGACCATCACACCATCGGAAACCGCGACGCCCAACATCTGCTGGACCCCGGGTTCGGCGATCGTACCCGCCACCCAGAGGGAACCGTCGGAACTAGTCCACCACGCAGAATCGATGTCGCCGTTGTTGTTTACCAACCCGACGGCTACATATCCGCCTGGGTACGCCACCAGATCGGAAATCTGCTGAGCTCCGGCCGGAAGGATGCCGTCCGGGGCGGGCTGGCGGACCCAGGTGATGCCGTCGTCCGAGGTCCATGCCGCGAACACAGGCGGGTCGGTCAGGCTCCGGCCTACCCCCACCAGAGTCCCGTCGGGTGCCGACACCACATGGAGCAGATGCGCCCCCTCCAGACCAAGGGCAGGCTCCGGGGTCCACGACACGCCATCGGGGCTCATCCACACCGTCGCCTGAGCCGAGATGCCGACCGCGACATAGCCTTCACCGAGCGCGGCAACGTCCCACAGACTTTGACCACCCTCGCCACCGAGACCCGCGTCGGCGACCGTGTGCCAAGCTGCCCCCGATACCGTCACCGGCCCCGGTAGCGGGACCGTCGTGACAGGCGCGGATGTCGAGGGTGGGGTGGTGCTCGAGGTCGAAGACGACACCGCACCCGACGTCTGAAGAGTCGACGATGTCACCGGCAGCGTCGCCGCTGCTCCGTCGTCTTTTCCTCCGCGGGTGAGCATGAACACGATCGCCACGGCAGCGGCAGCCAGAACCACCACGACTATAAGGGTCACCCACAACCCCACATGAGACCGAACTGGGGGCGGAGGTAGCGGCTGCCCCTGTATCGGTACCCTTCCGGGAGCGCCGCACACCTTGCAGAACCGGTCGCCCGCCGAAATGGGATGTCCGTTCACACAAAACACTGCCGTCCCCTTTGGTCGCTCCACCATGGATCAGCCAAGGTGGGGTTCTCTAAGGGTACAGCAATGCTTGAACGCGCGGGGGGATGCTGGATGGAGTCCGAATACTGTGAACTGAGTTCTGCTCGCTGCAGCGCGGACACTTCAGCAATCTCCAGACGCCTTATGAGCTTCGGGTCTAGCAGGAAGATACAGGCCGCGGGCAAGTCGCCGAAGCCTCTCAGAAACCTTCAGCGACTACAGCTTCTTGGCGACTGACCCCACCAGCATCAAGGCAAGGCCGGCAATGGCAAACCAGAACGCGTATTGGGCCAAGCCGCCAATGATGTCATAGTGACCGAGCAAGGCAAGAACACCAAGAACCACAGCGATCACCCAGGTTACGTACTTCACAGACCTGACCTTCATCTTCGTATCCCCTTCCAGGTGGACATTTGTCGAGCGAGATTCCCAGACACCTAGCTGCGATGCTGCCGACCCCCCCAACGGCCACTCCGAAGCTGCGCCGGTCTCATCCGGTCACGCCGGCCTCTCCGAACTGGTTCATGATGAACCTGGCTACCAAGCCCGCCAAGCCACCGAAAACGATCCAGGCCAAAATCCCCATATCGGAGTGTTTTCTGTCTGTCTCTCTTACTTTCTCTGGCTATACCATTAAAAGAACAGCAATAAACCTCCGCCGGTCGACGGGTCTGATCCTAGGTGGGGCTGTCAGACACTACCTGACCTTTTCGGGAGGGTCGCCGGAAGCCTCGGACTCCGTCTCGGCTGGTTCGACGTGCACCACCACGTCTGCGAGTTCTGGGAAGCGCGCACGTAGCGCGGCCTCGACGTCATGCGCGAGGCCATGTCCGTGCTCGACGGTGGTGTCGGGATCCACCAGCACGTGAAGGTCCGCCGAGATGGAGGTCTCGGGGCCGCGCGTGCGGACTTCGTGACACCCAGCTACGCCTTCGATGCTCAGGCCGATTGCGATCACTTCTTCCACCGGAAGCCGCGCGGCGTCGCTGAGTGTGCGTCCGACTCCCCTGAGGATGGTGAGAGCGGTGTAGGCGATTGCCACCGCCACCAGCAGCGCCAGCACGCCGTCGGCCTTCTCGAACCCGACCTTGACCAAGATGAGGCTCACGATCACGCCGGAACTCACCAGCACGTCGCTGAGGGTGTGGCGGGCGTCGGCCTTGAGCACCTCGCTGCCCAGCCTTCGGCCTTCCCGGGCCTCCCAGGTGGTCACCCCGAGGTTCACAGCGAGCGTGATCGCCATCACCACGAACGAGCCGATGCCCACTCGGGCGTCGCCCTCCCCCTGAAGGCTGTTGATAGCGCCTCGAGCAACGGTGTAGCCGGCGATTCCCAACATCGCCGCGATGGCGGCGGCGGTGAAGGTCTCGAATTTGCCGTGCCCGTAGGGGTGACTCTTGTCGGCCGGCCGGGCGGCGAACCACATGCCGATGAGCCCGACGATGTTCGAGGCCCCGTCAAAGAAAGAGTGGATGCCGTCTGCCTGCATTGCCATCGAGTGGCTGAAAAGTCCGTACAAGAGCTTGGCCACGGCCACGGCGATGTTGAGGGCAAGAACGACCCACAGCACGCGGCGGATATCGCGCTCGCGACCTTTTGGCCCGGCAGGCTTCTCCGCGGCGCTCATGCTAGATGTTGTAGACCTCACGCCCCAAAGTCTTGACCCAGTTCTGGGCCAGGATCTTCTGGGCCTCTTCGGTGCGGTCCACTCCCAGGATGACGATAGCGGCGTTGTCCATGCGGCCCAGGTGTGGATAGAGGTAGTGGACGTTTACGCCGCCGGCCCTGAGAGGCTTCAGCATGGCGTTCATGCCACCGGGATGGTCGGGGGTCACGACGGCGAGCACGTCGGTCTCCTTGGGATGGTACCCGTTGCCGGTGAGGATGTTCTTCGCCTTCTCGGGATCGTCCACCACAAAACGCACGGTGCTGATGTCGGAGGTGTCGGCCACCGAGATGGCTCGGATGTTTACGCCTTCTCGCCCCAGGACCTCGCTGACGGTGGAGAGGCTGCCGGGGCTGTTGTCGAGGCTGACAGAAAGCTGCTTAATGACCATAAGCCCTGTCCTTTGCGTAGTTGTAGCCCACCGCGAGGGCTTCGCGGTTGAGTTTGAGGAGCTTCGCCTTACCTTCGCCGAGTATTCCGGTGAGGTTCTCCAGCATGGCGTCGTACGAGATCACGCCGCTTGCCCTAAGGAGCCCCCCAAGCATGACCATGTTGGCCACTTTGATGGTTCCCAGGCCCTCGGCCAACTCGCTGGTGGGAATGGCCAAGATCTCGATGTCGCTGCGGGCCGACTCGGTGTTGACCAGTGAGGAGTTGGCGCATAGCAGGCCACCGGCTTGGAGGATGCTCTGAAACCGGGCGAACGACGGTTGATTCATGGCCACCAGGAATTCGGGCTCGGAGGCTACCGGAGAGGCTATCTCCTCGTCGGAGACCACCACGGTGCAGTTGGCGGTGCCGCCCCGCACTTCGACGCCGTAGGTGGGCAGGTAGGTGACGTACTTGTTCTCGAGCATGGCAGCGGTGGCCAAAGTGGTGCCCATGGACAGGACGCCCTGGCCTCCGAATCCGGAGAATATGGTGCTTATGAGCATGGCAGGTCCTTGATGACGCCCAGCGGGAACTGCTTGGTCATGACCTCATCGATCCACTTGCAGGCCTCCAGGGGGCCCATCTTCCAGTTGACGGGGCACGGGGAGAGGATCTCGACGAGGGAGAAGCCGCGCCCGTCGAGCTGGCGCTGGAAAGCCTTGGCGATGGCCTTCTTGGTCTTCACCACCGCCGCCGGTTTGTTCACAGCCACGCGCTCCAGATAGGAGGTGCCGTCGAGCATGGCGAACACTTCGCAGACCCGAACGGGATGGCCGGCGAGGATGGGGTCTCGCCCGGCCGGCGTGGTGGTGGTCACCTGGTCGAGCAGGGTGGTCGGCGCCATCTGGCCGCCTGTCATGCCGTACACGCCGTTGTTGACGAAGATCACCGTGATGTTCTCGCCCCGGTTGGCGGCGTGAAAGCCCTCGGCGGTGCCGATGGCGGCCAGGTCGCCGTCACCCTGATACGAGAAGATCAGGTTGTCGGGCTGCACCCGCTTGATGCCCGTGGCGACGGCGGCTCCGCGGCCGTGGGCCGACTCGAGCACGTCGATCTCGAAGTAGTTGTAGAGCAACATGCCGCATCCGGCGGGAGCGACGCACACCGCCTTGCCCTGCAGGTCCATCTCCTCGATGACTTCCATCAGCAACCGGTTGATGATGCCGTGACCGCAGCCGGGGCAGTAGTGAAAGTGCGCTTCCTTCAGAAGCTTCGGCCTCTGGTAGACGGTGCTCATGGCTTCTTCCTCTTGCCGGTCGACTGCGCCTGGTAGTAGTGGCGCGAGATGATGCGGAAGAGTTCGATGGGCATGGGGGTGACGCCTCCGGGTCGGCCGTAGAAGTGCACGTTGCCTTTGCCCTCCAGGGCCAGCTTGACATCGTCCACCATCTGGCCGGTGCTCATCTCAAAGACAAAGAAGTCGTCCACCGTCTTGGCCATTTCCTGCAGGGCCTCAGTGGGGAAGGGCCAGAGGGTGATGGGCCGCAACAGGCCGACCTTGAGGCCCTCTTGGCGCAGCCGCTTGACGGCACCCTTGGCGATACGGGCGCCGATGCCGTAGGCGACCACCACCATCTCGGCGTCATCGGTGAGGAAGGTCTCGAACCGGACCTCGTTCTGCTCCATGAGCTGGAACTTTCGGAAGAGCTTCCAGTTGTGCTCCTCCTGAAGTCTGGTGTCGAATATCAACGAATGCACCTTGCGGGCCGGCCGGTCTTTGGCTCCGTCGAGCACGTACTCCTTCGCATAGTCAGGAGGGCGGACGAGACCTTCGAAATCTATAGGCTCCATCATCTGGCCCAACATGCCGTCGCCCAGGATGACCACGGGGTTGCGGTACTTGTCGGCCAGGTCGAAGGCTAGGGGCACGATCTCGGTAAGTTCCTGCACCGAGCCGGGAGCGAGGACCACGGTCTTGTAGTCGCCATGGCCGCCGCCTCGGGTAGCCTGAGAGTAGTCTGACTGGGAGGGGGCGATGTTGCCCATGCCGGGGCCGCCCCGCATGATGTTGACGATGACGGCCGGAAGCTCGTCGGCGGCTAGATACGAGATGCCTTCTTGCTTGAGGCTGATGCCGGGCCCGCTGGAGGAAGTCATGGCTCGTGCTCCCGACACGGCCGCTCCGAGCACCATGTTGATGGCGGCGATCTCGCTCTCCGACTGGATGAAGACGCCGCCGACCTCGGCCATGCGCTTGGCCATATACTCAGTGAGTTCGTTCTGCGGGGTGATGGGATAGCCGAAGTAGCAGTTGCATCCGGAGAGCACTGCCGCCTCCCCAAGGGCGGCGTTGCCGCTCATGAGGCGCTTCACAGCTTGTTCACTTCGATGGCGACATCCGGGCACATGAGTGCACAGGTGCCGCAGCCGTTGCATCCGGCTCCGTCGTCGGACGAGGTGCTGAACGCAGCTACGTAGTAGCCCTTGAGGTTGAGCTCCTCCGACAGCGAGATGCTGTCCCTGGGACAGAAGTCGATGCACAGGCCGCAGCCCTTGCAGCGCTCCTTGTCGATTTGAACGTCGCCTCTCAACTCACCTCTCAATGATCCACGTCTAGCGTCCTATTCAAGGATGCCATATCGGCGGCGATCCTCGCCGGGCATTTCTGCGTCGCGGGGTTGAGCCGCAGCGTCACGAAGAAGGCCACCACTGCCACCCCGCAGGCGGCGAAGAAGGGAATCCGGTAGCCGACGTAGTTGAGGACAAACCCGGCCGCCACCGGCACCACCACCGCGGTGGCGTGGGAGAGGGCTTGTCCCATGGCCAGACTCGGCGCGAGGTCTTTGGGGGCACAGATCTTGCGCAGGTAGGTGGAGCAGCCTATGTACGACACAGGCCCGATGATCGCGTAGATGCAGTAGAAGACGCAGGCCATGTACACATTGTTGGCGAGGGCATATCCCACGAGTGCCACGATGTAGGCGATGTTGACCAGCGAAAGCGCGCGGCGCTCGCCGTAGCGGTCGATGGCCCGGCCTAGCCGGGGGGTGGTGATGATGCAGGTGAAGCCGATTATGAACATGACGATAGATATGTGCTGTACGTCCAGACCGAAGCGCTTGACCAACACCATGAGCCCGAAGGAAAAGAACACCTGCATCCTGGCTCCATCCAGTATGGAGATCAAGTAGTACAGGTGATAGTGCCGGCTCCACACAAGACGCTGGCGCTCGGGGGCCACTTTGCACAACTCTCCCTCATGTAAATGGGGGAAGGGGAGTATCGCCAGTGCGGCCAACAGGGCTACTCCTCCCAAGATGATGAAGATCGGCCGGTAGGAGAGCCATTGAAATCTGAACAGCACAAAGACCATTGCCAGGGCGGCCATGTTGCCCATCTGCCCGAGGGCTCCCAAGCGGCCGAGGATGTTGCCGGTCCGCTCAACGGTGGTCAGACTCATGGCCAGGGAGGTCTGCGTCTGGAGGACCGTGTGCATCCCCAGGCTGGTCAACAGGACCCAGGGCACCACCGATCCGAAACCATCCGCCAGAGAGAAGAGCGCGTAGCCTACACCCACCACCGCCAGCGCGACGGCGGTGAGTCTTTGGAGTGAGACGCGGTAGCACAACGCCATGACAAGGATGAGCACGAGCCCGCCGGTCTCCCGCAGGGCCGTGATATATCCGAATTGGGGCGCCGACATGTGGAGAATGTCGTTGAAGTAGTTGGTGACGATGTTGCTGTGCGCGCTTCCGGCGAAGCCGAAGGCGGCCGACATGACAGCGAGCATGATAAAGCCACGGCCGGCCGGGGTTCGCCACATAGTGCGCAAAGGCAGTCCTTTCCTGAGCATTTGAAGTGAGGGGCTCCATCCTTCGGGCATGGGGCGACCTTCTATAAAGATATATTGTAACGCATCGGATTGCGACAAAGCGACGAGTTCGCGCAACACTTCCAGCTACGTGCGGGCGGAGGTGCTGCGCCCGAGGAAGCGGAGCCGGTCAGACGAGCGGGAGTCTTAGCTCAAAGCGCGACCCCGACCCCGAGCTTCCGGCGGAGGCATCGGAGGCGGTGCCGCTCTGTGCCGTGCGGCTCTGTACGGAGACCGTACCCCCGTGGAGTTCCACGGTGGCTCGTACGATGGCCAAGCCAAGACCGCTGCCGGGGTAGGCCGCTGCATTGCGTCCCCGGTGAAAACGGGAAAAGAGACCCTCCAGATCGCCAGCCGGGACGCCGATGCCTGTGTCTTCCACCCAGACCAGGGCCGTGTGGCCGTCGGCCTTGGCGCCCAGGACCACGGAACCGCCGGCGGGAGTGAACTTGAGCGCGTTGTCCAGGAGATTAGCGGCAGCGTTGCGGAGGGCGTCTGCATTGCCTTTCACCAGGAGATCGCCGGCCGGAAGGTCGAGGCTGAAGTCTACGCCGGCCTGCTCCGCCCGGGACGCGATGTCATCGGCCAGCCGTCTGGCGAGAGGCACCAGGTCGAGCGGTTCCACCGGCATCGAAAGGGAGCCCCGCTCAAGCCGGGAAAGTCGGAGCAGGTCGATCGATAGATGCTGGATGCGGTCGGTCTGACCGAGCGAACGGCGGATCAGTCTTTGCACGCTTGGTTCGCTACTGCCTTGCTGGGCCAGCTCGAGATCGGCCTGGAGCGCGGTCAGCGGCGTTCCCAACTCGTGCGCGGCGTCGGCCACAAAGCGGCGAAGGGCTTCCACCGTGTTCTGAGTGGTGGTGGCCATCGCATTGAAGGATGTAGCCAGCCTGCCGATCTCGTCGGCGCGGTCGATCTCGGCTCGGACCCCCAGGTCGCCGCGGGCCATACTGTCGCTGGCCGCGGTGATCGCCAGCAGGGGCCGGGTCAGCCGCCGGCTGATCATCCAGCCCGCCAGCGCCGCCAGGATCACCGCGCCGATACCCGCCAACAGCCAGGCGACAACGGTGGTGCGCAGCACAGTGGCGCCGTACGCCGGTCCTTCCGACAGGCGGACCATGGCTACCGTTTGCCCGTTGGTGGTAAGTGTGGCCGTGGCCGAGCGGTCCGAGCGGGAGCCCCGTGATTCGTCCGCGGCCAAGAGGCCGGAGCCCACAGGGCTGGGTAGCCGTGCGGAGCCATCTTCTCTGACGGGGTCGTCGTCTCCGTCGGTTCTGCCGTCAGCGTCGTTGCCACCATCATGGGAGTCGACTATGCCGGTGGGGTCGATGTCGTTCACCGGTCCCGAATCGATCAGGAGGAGCCCTTGGGGATCGAAGACCTCGATGCGCAACTGCAGGGAGAGGGCTTCGATCTTCACTCTCTGGAGGGCCGCGGCTGTCTCCAGCACGTTTGCGTCTCCACCTGCCGTGACCGAGACCCAGTCAATCGTAGAGAGCTGCTTGATGGCATCCGCGGTTCCCGCGGCAAGGTAAGACCCCTCTGCCCGGTCGTAGTGGTTGTTGAGCAGCGGCATCAAAATCGCTCCCAGCACGAGCATGGTGAGGAGGGCTACGCCGGCGAAACTCGCCGGCAGCCGGAGACGTAAGGACATGCCGCGCATCTTGGACGCAAGGCCGGCTGGGAAGCTCATGTTGACGCCGCCAGCCGGTATCCCAGGCCCGTCACCGTGAGCACCAACTTGGGATCGCTGGGCTCCAACTCGATCTTCTCGCGCAGCCGCCGGATGTGGACGCTGACCGTCTTCTCGTCGTAGCAGTCGGCGGAATATCCCCACACCTGTTCCATGAGCTGCGTCCGGCTAAAGACCTGGCCCGGGTGCTGGGCCAGAAACACCAACAGCCGGAACTCGGTGGGTGTGAGGTTGATCTGCTTGTCACCCCGGGTGACCCGGGCCAGGGTGCGGTCGACCACCAGATCGGCTACGTAGAGAAGGTCGGCCTCGGCCGCGGAGAGTTCTCCATAGGCTCGGCGGAGCAAAGCTCTCACCCGGGCGATGAGCTCGCGCAGTCGGTACGGCTTGGTGAGGTAGTCGTCGGCCCCCATCTCCAGCCCGAGCACCTTGTCCACTTCGTCGTTCTGCACCGTGAGGATCAGGATGGGCTGGCGCATTCCCAGGCGACGGATGTCCCGGCAGAAATCGAAGCCCGAGCCATCGGGAAGGCGCACGTCGAGCACGACGAGGCGGGGGTTCTTGTCGCGCGCATAGGCGACTCCTCCAGCACCGGTGGATTCCCAGTGCACCGTGTAGCCCTCTTGGCCCAGGCCTTCGCTCAGGCTCTCGGCGATGGCCGGATCGTCCTCGATAAGTAGGATGAGGGTTTCGGTCTTGCCGCTGGTGTCGATTCTGTCTGCCATGGCTTTGAGCGTACCACCTGGTTCGCCGTGCTAGTAGGGAGAGGCGCCGGAGCCTCAGCTGAGGCTCCGGCGCCGGAACGAGGGGGGGTGTAGTAGGGGGCTAGGTCTTAGGAGCCGCTGGTGGAAGTGGAATCGTCGGTGTCCGCACAGTTGTCGCCACGCCCGTGATGGCCGCCGTTGCCGCCGGCCTGGTCGCCGGTCGCCACGCTGACTACGTTGTAGGAGTCGTCGACATACACGGTGAGCTTGGTGCCGTCGGCCTTCTGCATATGCACTTCATACTTGGCGTTGCCGTCGCCGTCGGTCTCGACGCGCACTACTGTGACGCCGGGTTCTTTGGCTACTGCCGCCGCCTGCACCTTGGCAAGCGCGTCACCGGTGAGAAGGGTCTCGTCGGCGCGCTGCTGATCTTTGTCGGTGGTGGCCGTCGTGGCCTCGGTCGCGCCGGTGGCGGTGATTTGCATGATGGCCGTTGAGGTGGCGGGGTCAGTGACGGTAGTCGACGATCCGGTCGCGGCAAAGGCCGCCGAACCGATGGACACGGTGAGGACAAGTGCCGCTACCGGTACCACCCACTTCGCTCTGAGGGATTTCTTCAACTTGGTCTCCTTGCACTGTTTGCTGCTGCCCGCGGTTCCCCGGCACCCCTTGGGGTCCCGGCCGCTGGACTCAGTGTGCCCGGCGAAAGATGTGCTGGGGTTAGCGCGCGGCTACGGTCTCGTAACCGGCTTGGGCGTCTTGGAGCGCATGGTGAGGTTGCGACTCCGCCGCTGAGCACATCAGGCCGGCTGCGGGCGGGCGACCTCTTACGCAGGCTCCAGCGGGGCGAGCTGCTTGGCTTTCCTCATTCGCGTCCCATGGGGACCATCGGCGCAAGATGCCCCAAGAAGATGCAACAGGAGGCCGCGGGCTGGTGCGTGGGGAACGCGGCTGAGTTTCTTGGATTGACCCCAGAGGAAGCGGCCTTCGTGGAACTGCGGTTGGATCTCGCGCTCTACCTTCGAGAACTTCGTCGGACAAACGGGTGGGCCGGATCATCGGGAAGGTGGCCTAGGCACTTCTCCACGTGTAGCTGAGAAGAAGCCGGTAAGTATTGGTGCGTGGACGGGCCGGCGTTCTCCATGGCGGAGCTTAAGGAGCTGCCGGACGAGTTGTAGGCGCCGACGCCGACCTGCCGAGGTGCGGGGGCCCGGGCGGTGATGCTTACCGCGGCGGTGACCAGCCGCCGGTCACGAATAGCCACCCCGGGTGTGACGACGACCGTTGAGGTTTTGGGCAAAGTCTTGTGATGTTCGTATTGGGACGCCGAAAGGCGCCCCTCATGTTGGGGAACATATGCTTGACGGGCCACAAGGGCGCAGATAGAGTTCTGGAGGGCTTGCTGGCCTCTGCTGTCTGCTGGGGCAGGAAGTATCGCTGTTGTTTGCCCTGGACCCTGTTGTGGCGAAGTCGTGTGAGGAAGGGTGCTGCATGGACTACTTGACTCATGTCTGACGAGGTCTTGGCCGCAGTCATCATCGGTGCGGCAACCATCTTGGCTACCGTGGTCGGTGTCGTGCTGGCCGGGATTAGGCGCAAGGACAAGCGTATGGCCTCGACTGAGCAGTCCACGAGGTCCTATGGCTTGAGGATTGTCTCGCCAGCTTCCGGCTCCCTGGTTGCCCGCGGAGAGGTCAAAGTCTCCGGCGTATTTATGGAGAAGCCGCCAAACGATTCGCTGTTCCTAATCAACGCTAGCCTGAACGCACCTCTCTACTGGCCATGCGTTGGGCGGCCACCGACAGAGGTGTCGCCACCGACCAAGACCTGGAGGGCCAGCAGCTGGGTGAATGATGACACGCGGATATTGGTCGTAACGGTTGGCCCTTCGGCTCGTGCTCTGTTTGACTACTACGAGAAGGTTGGTCAACAAACGGGGCAATGGCCACCGATCACGCGGCTTACACCCGACGTGATTGAGCACGACGAAATAACGGTTCGAGTGCAACGAGCCTGACGCGAACTTGCGCTGCATGGAGCCGGAGCGAGGGGTCGGGGGTGGGGCCGAGAAGGAGCTCAAGGACACCAAGGAGCGCATCAATGCACTCACGCGTCAGGCGCGGTTGGCGGTGACGCCCGAAGAGCAGCACGGAGTGCAGGAGCAGATCCGCGAGTTGGAGAAGAAGAAACGCTATCAGCGCCAGCGCATCTTCGAAGTCGACGATGAGATCATGGCCAAGCGTGACGCGTTAATAGAGAGACTGGAGAGACGGATGCAGCAACAGACGACGGTGGAGCCACTGTTCACGGTGCAGTGGGCTATCGTTTGAAACAAGTGCTAGAGCTTGTAATGGCCAATTACAAGTGCCATAAGTTGTAATCGCCGGTTACAAGTGCCAAAGCTTGTAATTGTCGGCTGCAAGTGTTAGAAGTTGTACGGCGTCGTACAGACCGTCGAGGTGGGCGGCATCAGAACACCAAAGGACAACATATACGCCGTGGTGACAGGCGATGTAGTGGGATATACGGCCCTGTCTGAGGATGGGCGCGCCGGTGTTCTGGGCACGCTGCGCTACGCGCACAGTCGGGTTCACCGGCACTACACAGAAAGTATGTCGGCAACGCTCACCATGTTCCGCGGGGACGGCTGGCAGTTCACAATGTCCACACCGGATCAGTCGCTACGCGCCGCCCTCTTGTTCCGGGCGACGGTGATCTCGCGCTCTTTGGACACGCGCCTAGCAATCGGCATCGGTACAGTAGACATCTTGCCCGAGGCCCCTGTCTCGGCGGGTGACGGCGAAGCGTTCTGGAGGTCCGGAAGGGCTTTGGACGATATGTCCCGAGACGAGCGCATGGTTCTCAAAGCACAAGGGTCGCTCGGCTCGATGGACCCGGCCACTGTGGACGTGCTTGTCGCTCTCTTGGATGCCCTGGTGAGCACATGGACGCCCGGCCAGGCCGCCGCAGTGGCCGGCGCGCTCTTGGGCCTGAGCCAAAAGACGATAGCGTCTGAGTGGGAGAGTGGGGCTATCACGCAACAGGCTGTCGCACAGCACCTTGATCGCGCGCGCTGGACCACCATCGCGCGGGCATTGCGCCACTTCGAAACCCAGTGTGGGGAGAGTCGCGCACTATGACCCACTTGCAGGTCGACCTGGCAATCGCCCTATTTGCTGCTCACGTGATCTCGGACTTCGTTCTCCAGACGGACACCACCATCAAGGCGAAGAAGCGGGTCCGGGTGTTGGTGGGCCACTGCCTCATCGTCGCGCTGCTCAGCTACCTGTTGGCGGGCATGTGGGAAGTTTGGCTGATTCCAGTGGCGGTCTTTGTAACACACCTGCTCATGGACTTCGTCAAGAGCAGATGGCTCTCTGAGAGACTGCAATCGTTCGCTATCGACCAGGCAGTGCACCTCGCGATCATCGCGGCTCTGGTGTTCGCGGTGCCCCGTATGGTTGGGCCGGATCAGACGATGCTCTGGCAAGATGCGGTATCGCCGCGGTTCTATCAGTGGCTGCTCGGCGCTGCCGGTCTGGTCGCCGCGACTTGTGCTGGAAGCGTACTGGTCAGTCTAGTAATCAAGAAGTTCCAGCAGCAGCCGGCGAAGCAGAAGGGGGCCCCGCCGCCACCAGCCTCAGACCGCGAAGGGCTTGACAAGGGCGGCAAGTGGATCGGCCTACTGGAGCGGGCGTTGATCTTCGTCCTGGTGGCAGCGGGGCAGCCTGCGGCGATCGGCTTTCTAATAGCCGCCAAGTCGATACTGCGGTTCGGTGAGATCGGGAAAGGGGCCGACAGAAAGGACGTCGAGTACATTATCGTCGGTACCCTGACGAGCTTTCTTGTCGCGCTTGTGGTCTCATATCTCACCCGTCTGGGTTTTCTTGAATACGGGGCCTCGTGGCTCACAAACTGAGCGCTGAATAGGGGAGGGGGAGCGTGTCACAGGCCCTAGATAGACTGAAGGCTCTTCTTGCCGAACTCTTCCAGTTCGACCAGGCCGACTTGGACTTCGGCATCTACCGCATCATGAACGCCAAACGCGACGAGATAGGCCGCTTCTTGGACTAAGACCTGCTTCCGCAGGTGCGCGAAGCCTTTCAGGACTATGAGTCGGAGGACCGCAAGGTCAAGCAGGCCAAGCTCGACGAGCTGGTGCAGAAGGCCAAGGACCTGGGCGCAGACCCCGAGGTGCTGCCACAGGTGCAGACACTGCGCGCAGAGCTGGCTCAGGCCGTGGACATCAGCGCCCTGGAGGCCGAGGTCTACTCCCACCTGTACAGCTTCTTCCGGCGTTACTACCAGGAGGGTGACTTCATCTCGCTCCGTCGCTACAGGGAGGGCGTCTACGCCATCCCCTACGAGGGCGAGGAGGTCAAGCTCCACTGGGCCAACCACGACCAGTACTACATCAAGACCGGCGAACACTTCCGCGACTACGCGTTCAGCCTGCCTTCGGGCAAGCGGGTGCACTTCAAGTTGGTCGAGGCAGACACAGAGAAGGACAACAAGCGCACCGCTCCCGGCGAAGAGCGCCGTTTCATACTCGTGCAAGAAGAGCCGGTGATCGAAGACCAGGGCGAGTTGGCGATTCGGTTCGAGTACCGGTCGCATCCGGACAAGGCCAAACAGGCGGACCTCAATGCCGAGGCCGTGAGCCGCATTTTGAACGAGACCAAGGGTCTGGAAGAGTGGCGGCGAGAGCTGGCAGGCCTTCGTCCTACCGAGAAGAACCCGCGGCGCACGCTACTCGAAAAGCACCTGGCGGACTACACAGCTCGCAACACCTTCGACTACTTTGTCCACAAGGACCTAGGCGGCTTCTTGCGGCGAGAGTTGGACTTCTACATCAAGAACGAAGTCATGCATCTGGATGACATCGAGAGTGAGAGCGCTCCTCGGGTGGAGCAGTACCTCTCCAAGGTCAAAGCCCTACGTCGGGTCGCCCACAAGATCATCGATTTCCTGGCCCAGATAGAGGACTTCCAGAAGAAGCTCTGGCTGAAGAAGAAGTTTGTGGTCGAGACCCAATACTGCATCACTCTAGGCCGCATCCTCGCAATAGAGGACGACAAGAAGCGCGACTCACTCCTGGCATCGATAGTAGAGAACGACGCTCAGCGTGAGGAGTGGATACAGCTGCACGCCATCGATGAGATCGAGGGCGACTTGGTCACCGCAGGGTATTCATCACCGCTCACGCGGGAGTTTCTGGAGTCACACCTAACGCTGATGGTGGACAAGCTCCTTTCGGATGACCCCGCCTTGTTCATCGCCATCGATGACTTCGAGATGGTTGACTTGTGCGAACTAGTTGACACCCATTTCCCTCGACTACGAAGGGAAATGATCGTCATCAATCACCACCCCCAGGGTGGGAAGGCCAAGACACTGGCCAACACGCATGAGTACATGCTTGCGTGCGTGGCTGCAGATTCTGACAAGACGCTCAGGGGTAGGCTGTGCAGTGGTGGGGTGGAGCACCGCCCGTTCAAGCGAAGCGGTACGGCCGAAAGCAACTTCCGATACGCGAGGCCCAACAGCTTCTACGCGATAATCGTCGATTCACAGACGAAGACGGTGCTTGGAGCTGAAGCACCTCCCCCGCTTGGCATCGATTACGCCACAGAGCCCACTCCAGACGGGCATCTGCGGATCTACCCGCTTGGCGCGCGTGGTGAGGAGAGGGTTTGGCGGCGCTCCTATGAGTCAGGCGTCGAGCTCATTGCCTCGGGCGGCCTGGAATGCACGGCCAACCTGACCATCTACCATCTGATTGAGGCTGAGGACAGGACACCTGCACTCTTCAGCAACTGGGTCGACACGCGCTACAACGCCGGAACGTTTGGCGCCAATCTCCTTGCGGATATCATTGGCGAGCACAATCCGTTCTTGTATCCGAAGTCGGTGAAGACGGTCGAAGATGCAATCTTCTCCGCTGGCGTCGGCCAGGATGCTACTTGTCTGGACTACTTCGCAGGTTCCGGCACGACGGGTCATGCCATTGTCAATCTGAATCGAGAGGATGGAGGACGGCGTCGGTTCATCCTCGTGGAGATGGGCGACCATTTCGACACGGTGCTCACACCCCGCATGAAGAAGGTCACCTTCACGCCCGCGTGGAAGAACGGCAAGCCCGAGCGTATTCCGACATCGGTGGAGGCAGAACGAGGGCCACACGTGGTCAAGGTCCTTCGCCTCGAGTCCTACGAAGACACTCTGAACAACCTGGTGCTCGCGCGGGCGAAGGCCCAACAAGACCTTCTCGAACAGCAGGCCGAATTCCGCGAGGACTACGTGCTTCGCTACATGCTTGATGCGGAGAGCCAAGGGAGTGCTTCGCTGCTCAACGTCCACCGGTTCGAAGACCCCTTCGGCTACCGGCTGGACATCGCTACCGGCTCGGCGGGCGAGACCAAACCCACCGTGGTGGACCTGGTCGAGACCTTCAACTACCTCGTCGGTCTGCGGGTGAAGACCATCGACCATATCGGCGGCGTCCGTGTCGTCACCGGCGCGAGTCCCGAGGGTGATCGCGTCCTCATCCTCTGGCGCAACGTCAAGCAGACGGACAACGACGCTCTTGACGCCTGGTTCGCCAAGCAGGGTTACAACACCCGCGACCAGGAGTTCGACATCATCTACGTCAACGGCGACAACAATCTGGAGAACCTGCGCAAGCCCGATCAGACTTGGAAGGTGCGCCTCACCGAGGACGACCCCGATTTCATCACCGAGTACCGGCTGTCGGTGGAGCGCTCGCGCGAGGACATCATCAAGAAGCTCGAGGAGGTCAAGGGTCTCATCGAGACCGGGCAGCTCCGCAACATGGAGTTTGGGTCACTGCGGATCATCGCTTTCGACCGCCACCCCTACCAACCACTCATCTACGCGGGCAGCGATTCCATTGAGGTGAAGCCGGTCGTTCTGGAGAACGAAGGCGAGCGCGACTTCGTTCTCGATCTGCAGTCCTTCTGCGAGGCCAACCGGGAGTTCCTAGAGGGCAAGGAGCTCTGCCTGCTGCGCAACATGAGTCGCGGCCGCGGCGTCGGGTTCTTTGAAGCGGGCAACTTCTACCCCGACTTCATCCTTTGGCTGCTGGAGGGTGGACGCCAATATGTGAGCTTCGTCGATCCCAAAGGCCTGCGCAACCTGGAAGGGGCCGAGGACCCGAAGATCCAGTTCTACCAGACCATCAAAGACCTGGAGGCCAGGAACGTTCTCTTCCAGGCAGAGGACAAGGGCACCTATATCCGCGGGCTGCTGGACAAGACGCTAGGCGTGTAGGGCCGTGGTTCTGAGATCACTCGAGCCTCCGCGCACGGTCTAGGAATACTCGAACGCGTCTTGGGCCTACTCCTGCTCGCTCAGCGGGCAACTAACCCCGGTCACGCTCATGGCAGCGAGGCAACGGTTGCAGCTGTCGCAGTCGGACTCGGTGATCTCGCCGCGCTGGCACCGGGCCACGAAGTCCGGGTCGCGGACGGTCGAGCGACCCACCTGCACGAAGGCAAACCCCTTCTGCACGAGACGCTCCATGTCGGCGAACGAACGGACTCCGCCTACATAGGCCACTGGGATGTCCACCGCCTCGAGCACTAGGCTGGCCTGCTGTTCCAGGAAACAGGGTTCGAACGGGTAGCGCTGCACCAGGGCCCATCCGAACATCGCCATGCCCAGCTTGGTGAGCAGCTTGGGTTGAGCGCGCGCGAACGCGAGGGTGGGGACATTGCCTCGCAGCATGTAGAGGGGAGTGCGCGCGGTGAAACCGCAGGACGGCACCAGAGCGGTCGCTCCCGCCGCTTCGTAGGCCGCCGCGACCTCGACCGCCTCGTCGATCTCCAGGCCGCCCTTCATGCCGTCGCGCAGGTTTGTCTTCACCAGGACGGGGTATTCGGGGCCGAGGGCTGCTCTCACCTGCTCGATCACCGCCACCGGGAAGCGCAGCCGGTTGGTGAGCGGCCCGCCGTATTGGTCGGTTCTGTGATTGGTCCACGGGGAGACGAACTGGCTGAGCAGATAGCCGTGTCCCGCGTGGATCTCCACCGCGTCGAATCCCGCCTCGCGGGCCATTTGGGCGGCCCGGACGAAATCGGCCGTCTTAGCGTCGATGTCCTGTTGAGTCATCTCCTGACAATATGAGACACGGAAGAGGCAGAATTTGGGCGAAGCGCCCAGGGGCCGCCGCTTGATCACCGAGGGGCTGGCGAAGAAGCCGCAATGTCCCAACTGGATGGAGGCAGCCGCTCCTTCGGCGTGAACGGCCTCGGTGAATCTACGCAGGCCCGGCATGATCTCGGGTCTCATCCACAGCTCGTGGCCGAAGGCGCGCCCGTCGAAGCTGACAGAGCAGTACGAGAGGGTCGTCATCCCCACCCCACCGGCGGCCACCCGGCGGTGGTGCTCTATGAGGCGGTCGGTCACCTCGCCTCCATGGGAGAGGCCCTCGAAGCAGCCGGCCCTGACCACACGGTTGCGCAAGGTGAGGCCGCCGAGAGTCAGCGGCTGGAGCACTGCGGGCGTCTTGTCGGTCACGGGATGGGGTCCTTCCGGTCTTGGGCTTGACAGTCTCATCCCAACAACGACATCCCGGCGGCGGCCGCGAAACCCAGCACCGTGGCGAGGCCCACCAGCCTGCCGCCGTGCTCGTAGGCCTCGGGGATCATGGCGTCCGCCAACATGGTGAGCATGGCTCCAGCCGCGAAGGCCTGGACCACGCGCGCGTCGGCGGAGGGCATCCACTCGACGAAGCCGCTGCCTAGCGCCGCGAAACCGGCCGAGACCAGCACCAGCGCGATCCACATCCAGAGCGTGCTTCGCCGTGAGTGACCCGCAGCGGTGAGGTTGACCGTCCCGGCCAGACCCTCGGGGATGTTGGACACGAACACGGCCACAAGAAAGGCCACGCTGACCGAGCCACCCAGCGCCAGGCCCATGCCCAGCACGATCGACTCGGGGATGGCGTCGAGCAACGTGCCTATGAAGATGGCCGCGCCCGAACCCTTCTCGGCCTTGGCGCCGATCCTCTTGCGGTGAACACCGCCCCAGTTGTCTACGAACCAGTCGCCCGTGAAGAAGACCAGCGCGCCCAATACAAAGGCTACGGCCGTGCCCCAGCCTCCGATGGCCGACTCGGGCACCAGCTCGTAGGCGATGGCACTTATCAGAGCGCCTGCGCCAAAGCCCATGAATAGCCCGATCGTCCGGTTGGCCAGCCCGCGCCCGGCCAGCAGGTACCCGGCGAGCAGGGAGAGGGCGGCCAGCCCGCCCCAGAGAGCGGCCGCAATCATGTAGGGCCTCCCCTGTGGAGCGCGGCCGCGATCATCTGTCGGCCCTTACATCCGCCAGCGTCCGCCGGAAGGCTTCTTCGCGGGAGACTATGGGCTCATATCCGAAGTCCCGCTCAGCCCGATCGTGCCGGTAGGTGTGGTCCACGCAGGTCTGGATCACGGCGAAACGGTTGAAGTTGGAGCGGGGTGCCACTACCTCGGCCACGCAGGCCAATCCGTAGGCCACGGGGTAGGGTATGCGCCGCCGAGGGATCGGCAGATCCAGGGCCGCCAAGAACGGGTCCATGAAGTCGAAGAAGTTGTCGGCCGGGTAGTGATCGCCTATGAAGTAAGGGCGCCCAGCCATCAGCGAACCCGGAAACAGATGAGTGGCTGCGCATACGTGCGCATGGGCCACGTTCTCGGAGTAGGCGTGGCTGAAGCAGGCCTTGCCGCTGCCCAGCCGTAGTTTGTTGCCCTTGCGGGCCATGGCCAGGATATTACCCAGGTGATAGCGGTCCCGCGGGCCGTACATGCCCACCGGCCGGAGGGCACTGGTGGCCAGGTCGGGGCCGTCGGCGGCTAGTACCAAGTGCTCGGCCTCTATCTTGGTGCGGCTGTAGGGGTCGCGGGGCAAGCGCCTGGGGTAGGGCAGCGACTCGTCGCCGTCCACGATGGGCCGGCGCCCGTCGACCACCACGTCGATGGTGCTCGTGTAGACGAGCCTCTGGATGCCGAGCTTCCGGCAGACCTCAACCACCAAGCGGTTGCCACCCACGTTGACTTCGTCGTACACGCGAGCCGGGGTTCTCACGTCCCAGACGGCGGCGGCGGTCTGGAAGACCACGTCCACGCCGGCGCAGGCGGCTTCGACGTCCTCTCGGGAGCGGATGTCGCCCACCCGGGCCTCACAAAGCGGTTCCGGTGCCGGCTGCGTATCGAGGATGCGCATCTGCTTGCCCGCCGCGGCCAACTGCTTGACGATCTCGAAACCGAGCATCCCCGCGCCCCCGATCACCAGGCAGCGCTGGAAGTCGCGAGTGTCGCCGGCCGATGCCGCGACCGCGGGCTGGGGCGGGGTGTCGCCCGCCGATGCCGCCGCCGGATTGCTCATGCGCCGGCGCTCCTGTCCGCGCTTTCGCCCGCGGGCCGACGGGCTTTCACCGTGATCGCGCTCTGCGGGCAAAGAGCCACGCACTTGCCGCAGCCGGTGCAGAGCGACGGCCAGAGGGGGGTAACGCGCCATTTCCTGGGGTCGAAAGGGTCATCTTCCACGGCGCCCAGGGTCTGGTGGAGTAGGAACAGAGCCGGGTCACAGGTCCGCAGGCAGAGGCCGCACTCTCGGGGGTCCACTCCGGCGCCGTCGCCGCAGCGGGTGTAGTCAATGGCGATCCGGTTGCGTCTCACAGATGGTGCCTAATCTAAAGGTCAGCTTGACGGTAAGGCTTTAGTATTTACCGGCGAAAGCCGGGACGTGGTCTCGCGGCACCAGGAAGAGCGCGTCCGTGGGGCAGGCGTGGCGGCACACCCCGCAGCCGTAGCAGCTTTCCCGGTCGACTACCGGGTGGTCCAGGGCCTTATCCATGCGCAGGGCGCCGAAGGGGCACTTGGCCACGCAGGCGCCGCAGCCATAGCACAGCGAGTCGTTCAACTCCACCAGGTACTCCGCCTTGTAGACGGACTTCACGCCAAAGTCCACCCGCGGCCTGAGGCCGGCGCACTCCGGGTTCGCACACGAGCAAAGGTTGTTGATGTAGGGAAACGGTCCGTACCAGATGGTGCCGATGTACCCCTTGGTGTTGTGCTCGCGGAAGCGGGCCACCGCCTCATCGCGTGAAAGGTGGTACTTCTCCTTCTCGGGGATGAAGCGCGGCAACTTATCGATGATCTCCGACATGACCCCGAAGTTGATGCAGCAGGACTCTTTGACCCCACGGCTCATGTAGCGGCACATGCAGTTCTTCTCGATGATGGGCTCCGCGGCGCAATGCTGCAAGATGGCCTCGGCGTCCTCAAGCGGCACCACTTGGCCGATGTGCCCCTCGGGGCGGAACGGGTTGACTGGGGGCTTGTGGCTCTGAAGCATACGTTCGGCCAGCCTTTTGACCACCCGGCCGATGATGGGCATGCGGAAGGTGTAGTCCATGCCCACGGGACTCACCCCGGCCACCTTGCGTACCGACATCTGCTCGAAGTTGGTGTACTGCTCGAGCAAGAACTCTCGGAGGTTGTACTTCTCGGCGATCTCGTCGGAGTAGTGCTCGGCGTTGAGGTACCACTTGCCTCCGGCGCCGTGTTTCATACAGTTCTCACACATGACAGCTGATGATGACGGATGGCTCCGGTGATGGCAACTCCGATCGCAGAGGCTTCTTCCGGTCGGAAAACGAAACAGGCCCCCGGCCATCGAGAGATGGCCGGGGGCCTGTTCACCGTTCTTACAACGTTCTACGCGCGGTTGCCTCTGGGCTCTACTCCTGGCTCGGGACGACAGGCGCCGCGGGCTTGCGGGCTTTCGTGATGAGCAGTGCAGCTGCGAGCAGCAGGATGACCCCGACGATCACTACGATCAGCGGTATCCACATGTTGACGAATCCCATCAGAGAAGCCTTACTCTTGGCGTCTTTGGCGAGGGTCTCCTCACTGGCCGGGATGATGCTCATGCTCTGGTTGAACACCTTTGTGGCCGGTGCCTGTCCCAACTGAGTCGCCGCTCCCATAGCCGCGGCGATTGCCGGGCCGACTGTGGGATCGGTCGCGTACTTGCCGATGATCGCGAAGGCCCCCATGAGACCGGCGGTATCCGGTTGCATGGTGGTGGTGCGATCGAAGGCGGCCCCGACGGTGGCGCCGGTCTTCGCCTCGATGTAGATGGCGTCGCCGCTCTCCTGCTTGTAGATCATCTTGATGGGCTGCTGAGTGAGTGCCTGCAGGGCCTGCATGTCCTCAGCGCTTGCCACCGGGAGCAGCGCGCCCATAAGGGCATCGAGGTCGAGTCCCTGGGCCTTCAGTTGGGCGCTGAGTTGCGCGAAGGTGATCTCCATAGGTAGGCCCTGGCCGCCCAGCACCGCCTGCGCTATGGGTGGGTAGTACTCGGTGGCCGGGCGCGTAGCGTCGATCTTGATGGCCGTGATCCCCAGGCCGTTGTAGTTGTCGATCTTCTGCGCGACCTTGATATCGAACGCCGTGTTGACGTCATTGAAGAAAGCCGAGACGGTAGTCCCGACCTTGAGGCCGCCGGGGAAGATGGGACCGTACTTGCCCACCCGGGCGCTCATGATCATCTCGGGGCTGTAGGCCCAGTTCTCGTTGCTCTCAACGCACTCGCGTGTCTTCCGATCAAGAGCGTACATAGTGATCTGCGCGGGGCTCTCCTGACCGCCGGCGGTCATGAGGATGGTGTCCGAGCAGACCGCCATGCTGGAGGTGTACTTGTCAGAAACCGAGGCGAACGTGCGGAGGACGGTGAAGGGGATGGCCACCTCCTGGCCCGCGGGAAGCGACTGCCCGGTCGCCGGGTCTATGTATTTGGTCAGGGTCCCTTCAAAATCCATTTTGACGTCGAGGTCGCTCGGCAGCTTGGTCAGCGACGGTGCCAGCACCACCCACCACACGACGGCCACCACGACCAATACGATACCGACGATTCCAAACGCGATGCTGCTCTTCTTTCCCACGTATACCCCTCCTCGTGTCAAGGAAATCAATGGCAACTCTGCATGCAGAGAACTCGCGCATGCTACGGACTGTGCCGTCATTAAGAATGAAGGGGCATCCTTTGTCAAGGACGGGGGTGTCGCGTCTCTCGCATCCACGATGTAATCCATCGAGGCCGCGGAAAGGCGGCCCCGTGTTTGCGGTGGCGGTATGCTGGGGAGGACCTGACGGTGCAGTGGCGCCGCGGGTCTAACGACCGGCCGGCTCCTCACTTATCCGTAAGGTAGGCCTCATGAGAAAGATAGACTTCGAGACCCACTTCGCCACTCAAGCCTGGGTGGACGCCCTGCACGCCAACGAGGGCTACCCGCGCTTCGAGCGGGACAGGGAGACCAAAGTCCTGCGCCTTTGCTATCAGCCTGTCGCCGCTGAACCCTATGGGGACGCTCTGGTGGAGAAGCTGCTTGACCTGGGCAAAGGGAGGCTGGAGCGGATGGACGCCGCCGGTATCAATCTGGCCGTTCTCTCGCTGGTCGCTCCGGGAGTTGAACAGTTCGAGCGCGGCTTGGCGGTCGGAATGGCCCGCGATTCCAACGACATCCTCGCCGAGGCCGTCGCCAACAACCCCGGACGCTACCAGGGCTACGCCGCTCTTGCGGTACAAGATGTGGATGCCTCAGTCAAGGAACTGGAGCGGGCCGTCAAGGAATTGGGGTTCAAGGGCTGGAAGACGCACTGCAACTACAGTGATTCATATTTGGATAACAAGCGCTACTGGCCCATCCTTGCGAAGGCCGAGGAGCTGGGTGCCACCATCTACCTGCATCCCACCGTGCCTATCATCCCCGACTTCTGGACATACGGCATCGCTCTGGCCGGGCCGCCCTTTGGTTTCGGTGTCGCGACCGAGCTGGCCATGCTGCGTCTGGTGTTGAGTGGCGTTTTTGACGCCTTTCCCGGGCTGAAGATCGCCCTCGGGCATTACGGCGAGGGGCTGCCCTTTCTCATGGAGCGCATCGATTGGGCCTTCGTGTCGCCGCACGTCAAGTCGGACAAGGGTGCGCTGGTCGATATCAAGAAGAAGCCCAGCCAATACCTGCACGAGAACATGGTTGTGAGTACCAGCGGCAACTACCTGCCGGCGGCTTTCAAGTGCACTCGGGAAGCTCTGGGCATGGACAAGATCCTTCTGGGCACCGACTACCCGTTCCAGGACATGGTGGCGAGCTTGGACTATCTCGAGGGACTCGGTATGACGGCCGAGGAGAAGGACATGCTCTACGGCGGCAATGCGGAGGCCATGGGACTCGTATAGAGCGGACACGGAGAAGGAGACAGGCTATGAGCAGATTGGTGGATGTAGGAGCGGTTGGGGATCTGGTCAGTGGGACCATGAAGGCCATTACAGTGGAGGCGCGGGAGCTGCTTCTGGCGCGAGTGGGAGATGAATACTACGCCGTCGACGATCTCTGCCCGCATATGGACGCCCGGCTCTCGCGGGGCAGTCTACAGGGAGCCGTCGTGGTCTGCCCAAAACACGGCTCGCGTTTTGACCTGAGCGACGGCCGGGTGGTCCAGTGGACGGAATGGTCCGGTGTCAAGTTGAGCCTGGCCAAGGCTCTGAAGTCCCCGCGGCCACTCAAGACCTATCCCGTGCGCTTGCAGGAAGGACGGCTTCTGGTCGAGCTGGACTGAGTCGCTTAACGGGGACTTTATTCGTCGCCGTGTAGACTCGCGGCAAGAATCGAAAGGCGATACCGTCGCCCAGAAGAGTGATGGGAGATGCGATGTTGGGTTTAGAGCGCGGACTGATGCAATTTGGCGGGGAGCGCGTGCTTGGGATTGGCGGCGACCACGAACCGCTTCAGATCTTGTGTATGGTTCTCGGCCTGATTCTGTGGGCGCTTGTAGTGACCACCTTGGTGTTGTTGATCATCAAATTGGTGCGGCACCTCCGGACCCCCGGGTCCTCAGCGGCGGCCCTGCCCGCGGCGAGCGGAGATCCGGCTGCCCTGAAGATCCTCGAGGAGCGCTATGCCCGCGGGGAGATCGATCAGGCAGATTATCTGGCGCGCAAGAAAGACTTGACCGGCCTGTCCTAGGCACCCTCCCTGCCGCGGCCGCCCGGCGCGACGCGGAACCCCCGATACGCTCCGTGAGGGCAACCCTCCCGCCCTCACGGAGCGTTTGCTATGAGGATGGTGTAGACTTCTGCCCATGAAGAGTTATGGCGCGCTGTATCGGCGCCGAGACCCTCACCAGATGAACGACAGCCGGGGCGTACGCCGCTCCATTGGCTTTGTAGTTGCCGTGATCGCTGCAGCGATCGCTATCGGCTTCGTGATTCTCCCTGCCTCCTCCGCTTCCGCGGGCAACTTCGTCTTCTACGGCCGGGGCAACGGGCACGCCGTGGGTTTCAGCCAGTGGGGAGCGTGGGGAGGGGCCAGGGAAGGCCACACCTACAATGAGATTCTGGCTTTCTACTACCCCGGGACCACGCTGCAAACGGTCAGCCCCTCCCAGAATGTGCTGACGGTGCGGATTTCGAGTAACCCGTACGGCTCCAGCAGCAGCCCCACCTATACGACTGTCGACCTAAAGCCTACTGTATCCGCTGCGACTCTGCGAAAGTACACTTCCGCCACAGCCTTCACCACCGAAGATGTAGCCGTGGGCGTGCTCGTCAATACGGTGTGCAGCGCGGGCCACGTCATGGTGACCGTAGGGCCCGGGACTTCGCAGGGTCCATACGACAAGGTCGAGCTGGTGCCGGGTGGTACCGGTGACTCAGAGGGTCGGGTCTTTGTTCCAACCGTCCAGTCTTCTAATCACGGAGAGTTTTGGGGCACCGTGCTTGTCCGACCCGCTTCTTCGACCTCGTTGCTGATCGAGAACTTGGTGCAGGTGGATCACTACGCCGCCGGTGTAGGCGAAGTCATATCCGACTGGGCTCGAAGCGACATGCCCGAGTGGTACGCGCTGGAGGCGGTCAAAGCTGAGGCGGTGGCCGCTCGCTCCTACGCTTTGGCAAAAGATGCGTCGGGCACGCTCTACGACAATGCTAACGACATCTGCTACTGGGGCTACACGTTCGAACACAAGTATTCCGGGCTCACCCAGGCAGCCGCGGAGACTGCCGGCAAGATCCTGACCTATGGCGGCAATCCTATCTGGTCCTACGCTTCGGCCCACTCCGGTGGCTACACGACCGCTGTCGGTTTCTCATTGCCCTATATCGTCGCGCAGGCGGATCCTTGGAGTGCGGCGGCGCCTACGGCTCACCCCTCCTACCCAGGGCCGGGATGGCCATGGTCGCACACCTACACGGCGGCTGATCTCTCCGCTCAGGTCAACGGCCACATCACCAACCTCAGCACCGGCAGCACCGTGAACGTGGGCACGCTCCTCAGGATCACAGTCGCCTCCTACGAGAAGGCCTCCGACCCTGCGAGCCGTCCTCTCACCCTGTATCTGGTCGGGAGCACCGGAACGGCGACCGTCAGCTTCAAGACCTTCGGGAATCTTCTTGGTTGGTCGACCATTCAAAGGTACGTCTACAGCATCACCAGCCCCGCCGTCACCACGGTACCTTGCGTCACCATCAGGGGCGCCGAACGCTTTGATACCGCCATCCGTGTCTCGCAGGCTATGTTCCCCGGACCCCTTCCTTCCGGTTCGGGCGTGGTCCTTGCCCCCGGCGAGACCTTCCCCGAAGCCCTCTGCGGGGCTCCGCTGGCCGCCGCCTATGGTGGCCCGGTGCTGCTCAACTCGCCCACGCTTCTCTTTGGATACGTGCGGGATGAGCTTGTCCGTCTGGCTCCAGACTATGTTTTCTGCATCGGCCTCTCGAGCGCGGTGGCCGCAGCCGTCAAGGCGGAGCTACCTGGCACAAACGTCATTACCATCAACGGTAGCGATGTCTACGACATGAGCTACCGGGTGGCTAAAGCCCTGCAGCAAAAAGTGGGCGACCTCACCGGTGCTACCGCTATCATCACCATAGGCACCAACTTCCCCGATGCCCTGGGGGTCTCTCCGCTGGCCTGTGCCAAGCTGTGGCCCATACTCTTGACCGAACCCGGCACCGCGCGTGTGCCGGTGCCGTCCCTTAACCCCAAAGCCGGCCAGGCTCTATCTGAGCTAGGCATCACCCAGGTCATCAAGGTGGGCACCTACGTCACCACGGCGCCTGCGATCAAGTACTACAACCTCTCCGGAGCCGATCGCTACTACACCAATGTAAATGTAGCCAAATGGGCCCAGGCCTGTGCCGGTCTGACCTATGATCATCTGGGCATCGCCACCGGAGACAAGTTCCCGGATGCTCTCGCTGCCGGGCCCTATATGGCGCGTGACCACGGCATACTGCTTATCAGCCCGCTCAACGGCGCCTTGCCCTCGGGCATCGCGGCCGAGATCTCCGCCAACGCCGCCGCTATCGACAAGGTGACCTTCTTTGCGATGATCGAGCCTGTGACCAGCCAGGTCCGGGCCCTTCTGCCGTAGAATCCTATTTGAGGGACGCCTTGTCGCGTCCGCATCGGTGATCGGGGAGGTTGTCTCGTGAAGAAGTCTCACGAACCAAAGGCACGGCGTTCGGCGATGGCGTTGGTGATGCTCTTTGCGGGAGTGTTACTGGGCTGCTTGGCCCCGGGCGGCTGGATGCTTCCCGGCACTGCCCGGGCCGCCGGCAACCAGACCTTCGTCTTCGAGGGTAACGGCTACGGCCACGGGGCCGGCATGAGCCAGTGGGGCGCATGGCAGAAGGCCCGCGACGGCGAGACCTGGGCGCAGATAGTGGCCTTCTACTATCCCAACACCACGGTGGTCGACAACGCCAACATCGAGATAAAGGTCAAGATCTCACCGTCGGTAACCAGTTGGGCTCAGGAGTACTCGGAGGTGCAGCTCACCGGCACCGACTTGAGCAGCGCGGCGGCTCCCATGACCCTGATAGCCCATGACGCGGCCGGTGACCATACCCAGGAGATCGCCGCGGGGTTCTTCTGCGTCATCGTTCGGCGCGAGGACGGCAATGTGTACGTGACTACACCGGCCGGCGAGGAGGGCCCCTTCGACTGGGTGAAGGGGGTTCCGACTCTGGACGGCGGAGGCAACGAAGGCCGCATCAAGATCAGACTCCGTACCGTTTCGGGACTGCAGGCTGCCAAGGAATACTGGGGCAGTATGCAGGTGGCCAAGGCAGCGGCTGCCGGATACCTCAACGTCTACAACTACGTGCTCCTGGAGAAGTACACCCGCAGCATCGCCGAGGTCGATCCCGCTTGGGCCAAAGCGAGCGTGCCGGCATCGTATGCCCCGGAGGCGGTCAAGGCCCAAGCGGTGGCCGCCCGCACCTGGGGGGTGTACAAGCAGACGGGGTACGGATGGTTGAACGACAACACCAAGGACGTTGCCTACGCCGGGTATACCTGGGAGGCGAACAACCCGGGTGTCGCGCAGGCCGCGGCAGACACGGCCGGCAAGGTGCTTTTCTACAACGGCAAGGCCATATCGTCCAGCTTCTCTGCCCATTCCGGCGGATACACATCGGCGAACCCCTGGGGATACTCCACTCCGGCCTACTGGCGGGTGGGCCCCGACCCGGCCAGTCTGAAGGCGCCTCCCTGGCGGCCGGCTTACTCCTGGAAGTGCTCGGTGTCGGTTGCCGCTCTCTCCACCGCCGTCAACAACTACTTGAGCGGCCAAGGAGGCAGCAACCTAGGCAGCATCTACCGGGTGCGCATAGCCTCCCGGGACGTGCCCTCCGACCCCGCCAGCCACGCCCGCACTGTAGAGTTGGTGGGGACTCTGGGCACCACGACCATGCAGGCGGAGACCTTCCGGTATCTCATTCCCACCGACCCGGCCACCGGCGACAACGTCCGGTCGACGCTCTTCACCAAGATCGTCAACCCCTATGACACCTACGTCGGGGTGGACCGCTACGAGACCGCCCTCATGCTCTCGCGGGCCGGTTTTCCCAGCGGTGCCCCTGCTGCGGTGCTGGTCTCGGGCACCGACTTTCCCGACGCTCTGGTGGGAGCGCCTCTCGCTGGAGCTTATGACTCTCCGCTTCTGCTGACTCCTCCCACCATTCTGCCGAGTAATGTCGCGGCGGAGCTGAAGCGGCTCAATCCGGCCAAAGTGTTCATCATAGGATTGCCGGCGAGTTTCGTGGGCAAAGTCAAGGCGGCTGTGCCCGGATTGGGCGCGGGGCAGGCGGTGCTGCTTTCGGGAAGCACCCGCTACCACACCGCCGCCCTCGTCGCGCAGGTGATGAAGGCCAAGCTCGGTAGCATCTCTGGGGTGATCATCGCCCCCGGCGACAAGTTCCCGGACGGGTTGGCGGCCGCTCCTTTGGGGGCCATCAAGGGCTGGCCCATCCTACTCACCCCTGCCTTTGGTCCCTTTCCCAAGGTCTCAGCCGACGCCATTGTCGCTCTGGGTGTGAGTACCGGCATCGAAGTCGGCAGCTACGTGAATCCGGGTGTGCCGGGCTTCACCGTGATCGCGCGTTTCGCCGGAGTCGACCGCTACGACACCTGCGCGCGGATCGTGGAGTATGGTCTCAAGCAGGGACTGAACTTCTCCCATCTGGCTGTCACTACCGGTGAGAAATTCCCCGACGCCCTCGCCTCGGGACCATATCTGGCGCTTGATGGCGGCACGCTGCTGCTGACGCCGGCCAGCGGCGCATCGCTCTATACTGCGGCAAGCCTCGCGGCCCACAAGGCTGAGATCGACCGGCTGGACTTCATCGGGCTGGGTGGCACTGCCATTCGACAGATCGTGGACCTCGTCAGTCGGTAACGCTGGGAGGGGCTCTTCGACGTGTAGTGGGAGAGCGGGCGCAATCGGGGAGCAAACGAGGGGGCGGCTACGCGATCCACCACTTGGCCAGGTGATTCCGCCGGGGTAGATGTCTCGCTGGCTGCGCGCGGCTCCGAGTGGGCCGATAGCTACGAGCATGTGGTCAGCAACAAGGCAGAGCGGCTGGTCCGCAGTCTTGCCGTGATCTTCCTCGATCGCGAACTGGCGGCGGACGCAGCCCAGGAGGCCTTCGTCCAGCTCTATCTCCATTGGGATGAGGTCATCAAGGGCGGCGACCCGGAACCCTGGCTCTACCGGGTGGCTGTGAATCGGGGCAAGGACTACCGGAGAGCCATGGCTCGGGCCGCGCGGCTCTTTCAGCGTCTGGCCGACACCGCCGACCTGCGCCCGGTCGCACCGGAGTGGGAGCCACGAGCCGAGTTCATGAGCGTTCTCGGTCGTCTGCCGGCCCGCCAGCGAACGGCGGCCGCTCTCTACTACGACGCCGACTTCTCGGTGGCCGAGATCGCCGCTGTCATGGGGATCTCCACCGGTTCGGTCAACAGTCACCTGCATCGGGCACGCCAAGCTTTGAAAAGCATTTTGGAGGCGGAGTGATGGACAGCAGACGGGTCGACGGACAGGCTGACGACAAGATCCGCGGGCTCTACCGCGAGAGCGCGCTACGGGCAGACACGGCCGTCTTCAGCGATAGGTTGCGGGTGAGATTGGCCGCGCAGCGGCCGCGCCGGGCGGCGGCGCTGCGGCGGGGTGCGGAGCGGGGGAGACCGGCAGGTTGGCGGTCGCGGCTGCGTGGCAGACCGTGGCGGTTGACGCTGGTCGCGACCGCGGGTGTCGTGGTACTCGGTGCGGTGGGCTTCGGTGTGTACGGAGTCGTGGAGCGCCTGGACCGCGATGAGCCCATGCTCGTCATCGGCGACGACAGCATGCTGGGCTCAACCGCGGTGCCCTCGGCTTACGACGCTGTCTTGCCTTCAGGTGTGTCGGCGGTGGTGGGAACGTCGGGGTCGTCGCTGTGGTGCGTATCCCGGGTGTTCGGGTTCGCCACCGTGGAGGTTGACGCTTCTCCGGTGCTTGCGGCCACGGGGACCATGGGCGACTTGGTGGCCTTCACCACCGAAGCCTCCGGAGCGGGTGACGTCTCTGTCTGGGATGTCTCGGAAACGGGTGCGGATACGGCTATCGCCACTCTTGCCGTGGGCGATCCCTCGCAGCCCATCGCGGCGATGGCGATGTCGCCGGATGGGACCATGCTCGCGGTGGCGCGTGTCGCGGTGACATCGACCGACGGCTCGTCTTGGATCGGGCGCCTGTACATGGTCGATCTGGTCACGGGCACCGCCGCGGAGTGGCAGTGGCCCGATGGGGAGGCCCCTCCGGCCGGGGCTATGCTCGATGGCTTGGTGTGGAGCCCGACCTCCGATCTCTTCTATGTGTCGTTCGAGCCGGTTCTGGAAGGCCCGGCCTTGGGCGGGAGCGCTCTCACCTACGTCTGTGAGCCTGCTACCGGCACGAGCACCGGGGCAGGGAGCCTGCGGACGGTGCGGGATGCCAACGCCAACCGTGATGTCGTCTGGCTCCACCTCGGAACCGAAGGTATGGCCTCGAGCTACTACGCGTACCCCTCGCTCACCATCTTGCGTGACGGGCAACTGTCCACCATGGAGCGGACGACTCGGAGCACCGTCGGTCCATTGTTCATCTCGGCCGACGGGGAGAGCGTGGTTCTGCAGGAGGACGCCTACGATGAGTCCGGTCAGGCGCAGAACCTTCTCGAGGTCATCCGTCACGGGGACGAAGGCTGGGCCGCAGCTCAGGTGGTAGCCCCGGCCTCTCTGCCGCACCTGACCAGTCTGGGTTTTGCCGGCGGGGACCGGTTCTATTTCGCTGCCGGCCCGAGCGTTGAGAATGACGGCTCCGCCACTCATTGGCAGCTTGGCGTGCTTGATCCGGTCACCGGCGACTATCAGATGCAGGCCGAGCTGCCGGTCGAGGGCAGCTCGCGGGTGGTCGGGCTGTGGACGCAGCCCTCGACACCGGAGGAGACGCCCGGTGACACGAGCACCACTATCCCGGCGACGACCACGACCTCGGAGCAGTCCTCGGCGCCGGCGCCGGTTACTTCGACGGCTTCTCTGCCGCTCAGCGAGGCGGCCGGCACCACCGTCTTCAGCGCGGGCTGGGGCAGCGGACCGGGTCAGTTCGGCATAGACACGGCCTCGGGCGACTGGCTCTCCAGTCGGGGGCCGTCGGCCTTGTGGGTGACTGCCGACGAGCGGCTGTACATCCTCGATCCATCGAACCATCGTGTGCAGGTTGTCGGCTCGGATGGCACGGTGGGATCCGCCATACGCATCGACATGGAGTATCCAATAGATGTCGCGGCGGCGGCCGATGGGACGGTGCTGGTATTGGGCCACATTCCCGACCCGGACGACGCCTCCCTGATCGTCGAGATCATCCAGGCCTACAGCCCGGCTGGGGAGAAGCTGGGTGAATTCGCCGCGGCGTTCGATGGCGCCTGGCCGGTGGAGTTCAACGCCGACGAATCCACTGTCTACTGCGCGTTTCAGCGCGACGTGGGCCAGGACGCCACCGACGCCCCGCTCACGGTCACCAAGTACGTCCCGGTGTACCGAGACGGGGAGTTGCTCGATCCTGCCTCCGGTTGGGAGACGGCCTCGTACGATCAACCCTTGGGCAACGGGCTGAGCCTGCGGGTGGGCGATCATCCCCCCGGAGAGGGAGCGGCCTCGGAGTCCATAGGCAACATCCACGTCTATTCCGGCGATCAGCCGGTGTTCTCCTCGGATCTGACGCCGGCCGACTACGGGGCGGTCACGGGTTTGGCCACCGATGCGGGTGAGGTTCTTGTGGCCAGGCGGTGGATCGTCTCGGATGATATGGACGGGACGCACATGGCCCATGCGGTGTGGGTGTACTCTCCCGCGGGGACTCCCATTCAGCGCGTGGAGGTGCTTCAGCCGCTGCTGGGCACCTCAGATAGCAGCGGAGGCTCTCGCTCCCGGCTGTGCCGCAGCGGTGCGCTCTTCGTGCTCACCACGACTGCCGGCGGGGTGAAGGTGCTCCGCTACGACCTGGGCGGGGGAGGCGTGTCGCAGCTCGCCACTCTTGCCGAACCGATGCCCGCCGACTTCGGCCTGGTGGCCAAGTACGGGTGGGGTGGCAGAGACGTCATCGACACGGTAGCGGGCACCGTCGTCAAGGACCTGATCGACGACGGCACCGTCGGCGCCCAGCTCAGTCTGACCAGCGCGGATTTGCAGGAGCTCTACCGCGGGCTCATCGACCTGGACATCCTTGGCTATCCGTCGCACTTTCAGCCGGCGCCCGGCGCTTCGGCGGCCGGCGGCGCGCGGGCGGAGTACTACTTGGAGATCAGGATGGGGGGTTTGGTGACCAAGTTCGTTATTTGGCAGGACCTCAATGGTTCGATCCAGCCGGAGGCGGTGGCTCTGCGCGAGTGGTTCGCCGAACTGCAACGGATGATCGAGGCCAAGCCCGAGTGGAAGGCGTTGCCTCCGGCAGTGGGCGTACGCGAGCAGGGCTAGGAGGCTGACTGGGGGAGGAAGGCGCGGTGCAGGCACGCAGCCCCTTCCCGCTACCCGTTGGACCCTCTAGACTGTCTGACATGGCGGATGCGGCGAATACCACCCCGAGTGAGCGTCTCTATCTGGCCCTGTATCGGAAGTCGATCAAGCGCCTGAGACGGCGGGGACTGAGCGACGACGATGCGGCCCGGGTCGCGCGCGTGGTCGCCAAGAAGGCCGTCGAGAGGGCCAAGGCCCCGAACCTCAAATCCGACAAGGACTTCGCCGCCGTGGTGAGCTATGTCTGCGGGGAGTTGAGCAAGGGCAAGAGCTTCTACGACCTCATCGGCGGACGGCCCTATCTGGCGACCGGCCGGATCGACAGGCTGGTAGCTACTTCCTCGTATGCGAAACCCCCCGTCGCCGCCGTCACGGCTCTGGCGGCCAAGAAAGCCGCCAAGCTGAGGAGGCTGTCCGGCTCGATGGCGGTGGTTTTCATGGCAGCCGCTCTGGTTACGCTGGGCCCCCTGCCCGCGCTGGCCGTGGGGATGGTGGTGGCCGCGGCCGCCGAGCTCTACGTGCAACTGGGCGTGCCCGCCTCCGTCAGGCTCACCCTTGCGCGTATCAGGCTGCCCCAGTACATCGGCGTGGCCGCCCTCCTCGGTCTTGGATACTCGGGGTACGACTGGTTGCACGACAGGGAACACCTTTACATCTACGGCGCCGCCGTCGCAGTGGCCGCAGTGCTGGTGTGGCTGGCTGTTCCGGGCCTCACTCTGGCCGTGATGGTGGGCCGCCGGGAGCGCAAGTGGCGGCAAGGCCTAGAGAAGCGGCTCGTAGAGGCCTTGCGTCAGCGCGTATAGGTCCAGATGTCGTTGAAGTAGGTCGCCCCGTCGGCTCCACCAAAGAGGAACAGCCGGCCTTTGCTGGAGTCATAGGCCAAAGCTTGACCGGAGCGGGCTACCGGCAGGGCCCCGGCGGGAGAGATCTGGGCCCAGGTGTTGGCCGCCGGATCGTACACCCACATATCGCCCATCGCGATGTTGCCGCTGGTGCCCCCGCCCACGAGGATCATCTTGCCGGTGCTCGCCTCGCATACCATGCGGGACAACGCCCGGTTGGAAGGGCCTTCTCCGGCTGGGGCGGCGTCGGTCCAGGTGTTGGCGCCCGGGTCGTAGATCCAGGTGTCACCAAAGTCGGTGGTTTGACTCCATCCTCCAAAGAGGATCACTTTGCCGGTTTTGGCCTCAAAGGCCATGGCCTGGGAGTCGCGCGCCGCGGGAATGCTGCCGCCTGGCCTTAGCTCGGTCCAGGTGTTGGCGCCCGGATCGTACACCCAGGTGTCGTCGAATTCTTTAGCGCCGTTCCAGCCACCGAAGAGATACACCTTCTGGTTGGATGAGTCGTAGACCAGGGAATGGCCATCGCGGGCCTCCGGCACGCTTCCAGACGGGCCCAAGTTGGTCCAGCTGTCGGCGTCGATGTCGTATGCCCAGGTATCACCGAGATAGACGGAGCCGTTGTACCCACCGAACATGAGCAGCCGACCTGTGTCGGGCAAGTAGACCACGGAGTGGAGCGCCCGGGCCGCAGGCGGGTTGCCGCCGGTATCCAGGCTTGTCCAGGTGTTGGTCGTGAGGTCATAGCTCCATACCGTGTCGAAGAACTCGGTGCCACCCCAGCCCGCAAAAAGGAGCAGGCGGTCCGTAGTGGGTTCGTAGGTCAGCGTGCCGCCCATGCGGGCATCCGGTAGGTCCTCGGCGGCGCTCTGGGGGACCAGTTGGGTCCATGCGCCCGGCGCCTCCGTGGTGGTCGTGGTGGTGATGATCTCCACAGTGGTCGTGGTGAGGGGGGCGAGCGTTGTGCTTACGCTCGTGACCGAGGCCGTTGTCTCGGGCGTCCCAGAGCACCCGAGGGTGCCCAGAACAATGACGAGGCATAGCCCCAGCATCACGACAAAACAGGACTTTCGCATGGTCTGCCCCTCCCGGACCGGCCCGTGGTGTACTCAGCCACACATGATATCGGTACTATCCGCCTAGCGACCAGGTGTCGTTGAGACTCGACTCGTCGTTGTACCCTCCAAAGAGGATCATCCGGCCGGTCACCGGGTCGGCGGCGAAGGAGAAGCCGCTGCGCCCCTGGGGCACTTCGCCGGAGAAGGTGAGCTCGGTCCAGGAGCCGGCGACGGGGTCGTAGGCCCACGTGTCGCCGACAACAAAATCGCCGTCGTATCCCCCAAAGAGGATCACTTGCCGGCGGGTCGCGTCGTACGCCAGCGCGTGACCCACTCGTGGCATCGGTCGGTCGCCCAAGGGCGCGAGTTGGGCCCAGGTGTTGTCTGCCGGGTCATAGGCCCAGGTGTCACCGAGGTAGTTCACGTCGTCGTAGCCACCGAAGAGCAGTATCCGCCCCGAACTTGCGTCCAAAACCATCTTGTGGCCATCGCGCGCGCTTGGGACGTTCCCCCCGGGATTCAGCTTGGTCCAGGCGTTTGCCTGCAGATCGTAGGCCCAGGTCTCGTTGAGTTCGGTCGAAGCGAAGTCGTCCCACCCTCCGAAAAGGATCACCTTGCCTGTGTCTGGGTCGTACACCATGGCGTGATACGCGCGGGCGGCGGGAGTCTCTCCCCCGGGGTTCATCGGGGTCCAAGTGTTGGCCACGGGATCGTATGCCCAGGTGTCGTCCAGTTGTAGGTCTGCGCTCCACCCGCCAAAGACGATCACTTGGCGTCGAGCCTCGTCATAGGCCATTCCAAAGCCCACGCGGGCCGGCGGCAGTTCACCGTTCGGGCTGAGTTCGGTCCAGGTATTGGTCACTGGGTCGTATTCCCAGGTGTCGTTGAGGGGGGTGTCGACGTCATACCCTCCAAACAGGATGTATTTGTCCCGCGCCCTATCGTAGACCATGTTGTGGCCGTCGCGGGCCTTCGGCACCGCGCCCGTCGGCTCGAGCTGCGCCCAGGTCACCGGGCCGACCACAGTGGTCGCGGTGGTAGTGGTCTCGGACGTGGTCGTGGAGGCGTCGTCCAGGGTGCCGGGAGTCTGGGCCTTGGTCGTGGTGGTCCTCCCGGTCACGACGGCGCCCCCCTGGTCGCCGCCGTCCTTGTCATAGAAGGCGCCGAAGTAGATGCCCAGGCCTGCTCCGGCCAGCACCAAAACCGCGACTGGGATCACCCAGACAAGCCAAGAGCGGTTCTTGCGTGAGGGGTAGCCGCTAGGCCCCCCGGGGTAGGCGGGATACGCTCCGCCCTGGTAGGCCCCTGGGTATGCTCCGCCAGGGTATCCCGTGGGTCCCTGCGGACCGGGTCCCTGCGGACCCGGCGCCGCCATCGGCCAGGCGCTCGGGCTCGGTGGTGGCGGAGACGGTAGCGCGGGCAGCAGCCCCGGGATCTGCCCGGCAGGTAGCCACTGCGGCAGCGACTGGGTCCAGACGAGATCGGCCGCCGTCAGTCCGCCCGATCGCGCCAGCGAAAGCAAATCCTCCCAAGTCAGCGGCCCCGTGGGTTGCCCGGAAGACGCGCCGGCCTTCGCGTAGAACCATCCTGAAGAAGCAGTATCCGCGTTCATGGCTATGTCCTTGCTAGTCGGAGAGTGCCCAAGTGTCGTTGAAGAACGAGGTCCCGGCCGATCCCCCGAAAAGGATGGCTCTGTTTGTCTTGGCATCGTAGACCATCGCCTGGCCGTCGCGAGCGGCGGGCGCGCTCGCGGGGGAGATCAATTCGCTCCAGGTGTTGGCTACGGGTTCGTACGCCCAGGTGTCGTTGAAAAGGGTGGTCCCGGCCACGCCACCGAAGAGGATGAACCCGCCGTTGTTTGGAGCGAAGACCAGAGAGGCGCGCGTGCGCTCAGGTGGCGCAGAACCGGAAGGAGAGGCTTCAGTCCAGCTGTTGGCGGCCAGGTCGTAGACCCAGGTATCGCCGAAGTATTGGGTGGCGTCGTAACCGCCGAAGAGAACCACCTTGCCGGAGTCCGGGTCGAGCGCGAGTGCGTGGAACGCCCGTGCGGGCGGAACGGCGCCCGCGGGCTTGGCGTCGTTCCAGACGCCTGTCTTGCAGTCGTATAGCCAAGTGTCGTTGAAGTAGGCCTCCGGACCGCTCATGCCGCCGAAGAGGATCACCCCATTGGAGGCTGGGTCGTAGGCCATCGCATGGAACGCGCGGGCCGGGGGGGCGCCGTTGTCGTCGCGGGCAAGCTCAGCCCACAAGTTATCCTCCGGGCTGTAGCCCCAGGTGTCCGCGAAGGCATTCTGGCCGTCATACCCGCCGAACAGCACGACTTTCTTGCAGGCCGAACTGTAGATCATCGGAGCCCCGGCGCGCGCCGGGGGCGCGCGGCCGGCGGGGGCGAGATCGGCCCAGGTGTTTGCCGCAGGGTCGTAAGCCCAAGTATCGTCGAAGGGGTTCATTACCTCCAGCCCTCCGAACAGAATGGTCTTGCCTGTGTTCGAATCGTTGGCGAGCCCGTGAAAGCTGCGCGCCGCTGGAACCGCGCCCGCAGGGTTGAGGATCGTCCAACTGGCGTTGGCCTGTGGTGCGGTTGTGGTAGTGGCCCGTGGTGCGGTCGTGGTGGTAGCCGCAGCGGCTGTGGTGGTGGTCTCGAGTACGGTGGTCGCAGGGTTATTGACCGCGGTCGTGGTGGTCTCCGCGCCGCCGCACCCTGACAGACCGCTTGCAGCGCCGCAACAGAGTATCAGCGCAGAAACCAAGCATTTCATCCGCATGGCGCGCTCCTCCTCTGCCGGTCCGACGTGGTGGGTTGTTCCAAGGGCCATCATAGCGCGGCCCGCCGGCAGCTGGTCGGCTCTGCGCCGGTTTGCGCCGCGCCGGTTCACGGCCCGCCCACAGCCGGTCGGCTCCGCGCCGTTTCGCGGCGCGCCCAGCCCGCTGGGTGGTGTAAGCTTCGGCCTGCGTCCGGCGAGTCCGCGGGCGCCGGTCAACTCGTTGGAGGAGTCCCGTGGAGCCGACGCTCAACCCCAAACCGCAGAGTAGCGTGTCCGAGGCGAGCATAAGACACCGCCGCGCCCAGATACGGCGCCGGCGGGTGGTCGCGTTGCTCGTGTTCGTGGGCGTGGTGGCAGTGGCTGTGGCTGTTCCCCTCATAGTCCGCGACGGCGAAGATGGGGCCGAGGCCACACCTGGACAGACCACTGGGGTGAGTACATCATCCGGCTCTGAGCCCATCGGCTCCACCACCACCGGCTCCGTGCCCCCTGCCTCGACTACCACCACCCTGATAGCGCCCGGGCAGCCGATCACCGCCGAGGTGGCCAAGACCATCAAGGCCAACGAGATGGGTTTGGTACCCGTGCTGATGTATCACAAGATCGGCAACGACATCGTGCCGCCTGCGAGGCTCCGCGACGACATCGCCCGTCTCAAAGCGGCGGGGTTCTACCCAACCACCATCAGGGAGATGGCCGAAGGTACGATGGATATCCCGGCCGGTAAAAGCCCGGTGATCCTGACCTTTGACGACTCCAGCCCCACCCACTACAAGATCCTGGAGGATGGCACTCTCGATCCCGATTGCGCCGTAGCCATAATCCTGGCCGCTGTCGAGACCGGTGATTGGGCTCCCAAGGCCTGCTTCTTCCCTCTACTCCAGGTCGATTCGGCGCCCAACATCGTCTTCGGGCAGCCGGAACTCGCCGACCAGAAGCTCCGCAACCTGGTGGCATGGGGCTTCGAGGTCGGCAGCCACACCATGACTCATCGCGATCTTTCGAAGGCCACCCCGGAACAGATCCACAAGGAGCTTGCTCGATCCAAGGCGCAGTTGGAGGAGATGATTGGCGGCGGGTACCAGATCTACACGCTGAACCCACCGTTCGGGGAGTATCCGGACGACGTCTCCCTTTTGAAGTCGGGAGAGTATGAGGGCGTGGCCTATCAGTTCTCGGCTGTACTGCTGGCCGCGGGCGGCAGAGGTTTCTCGCCTTTCTCGACCGATTTCAACGCGGTGCGGATACGGCGCATCACTGCCTATCCCACTGAGACCGTGCCGAATCTAGTCACATACTTCCAGAATCACCCCGAGATGCGCTTCGTCTCGGACGGGGATCCGTCGGTGGTCTCGGCTCCGCAAGACCTTGCCGCGGATTTGGGGGACTTGCGGACCGACCTTGCGCAGACCATCGTGCGCTATTAGCCACGGGTTGCGCCGGGGCGGCGCCGGCCTACTGCGCGCCCACCAGCGAGAAGCTCTCCACCGTGCCGTCGAAGAAGTAGCGGCTTCGTTCCCATGCGTTCTCGTCGGCCCCGAACATGAACGTGTAATAGCAGTTGCCGGCCTCAAGCAAGCAGAGCCGCATGAACGATGTTTCGTCTGCCGCGCCGAACTTGGCGGTCAACTCGGCTCCGTTCATGAGGGCGCCTTCGATCTTCCGGACGTCTCCCTCGACTGAAAGACCGGGAAGCTCGATGCTCTCGATCTGGGTGTCGAGTAGCTCGAGCATCTCTTTGACGGACATGTCGACGCCACCTGTGTAATTTTGAGCTGCGAAGATCATTACGGCTCCCAGCCCCGACCCGCCGGTCACCAGGCTCCCTTCTCCGAAAGCGACGAACCCGGTAGGCATCGTATCCATGCCGACCGCGATGCCGGTGAGCACGGCGGACGCGTCGTCAAGCGGGATCTGCTCCCAGGAAAGCGGCACCTGGAAAGAGACGCCTGTTGAGTAGTCTGTGTAGGTGCCCATTTGAGCCAGCGCCGTGGCCTTGGCCTTCTGCTCAGCGGCGGCGGCGGTCTTGGCGTTGATCAGAAGGAAGGCGGCGACGCCCGTGGCCACGACCAGGAAGGCCACTATCGCCAGAATGATGGGGGTCCTACGCAAGTAGCTCCGAGCCCGCGGCGTGCGCAGCTCTGAGGCCATCGTCTCATACTCGCACGAGGACACCGGGTCGGGTGTTGCCCGCTCAGACCAGTGAAGCTTCGGTTGACCCACCTCTATCTCCCGATCGCCATTGATTCCCTGCGCACTTGCAGGGATGGTTATCGGCGCTCCTGCCGCGGCGGTTTAGCGCGTTTGCGGCGCTGGGGGTTCCGTACCGGGTGGTGTTCTGAGGCTCAGGTCCAGGCCCACGGTCCCTCTGGCCTCAGAGGGCTAGATCGCCGAGCATTCCCTTTGCACCATGCGGGCCGGCGCCTTCGGAGCGCGCGAACCGCAGTCCGTTGATCTCCGCGAATGTCATGTACTTACGGGCCAGCCCCCTTGAGCTCCGCCGGGACGAGAGATTGGCGATTATGCTCCATATCGGGCTACGGCCTTCCGTCACACCGGTGAGCGTGCGCCAGAGGATGTTGGGCAGGGAGTAGAAGGTGCCGTTGCAGGTAATCATCTCTGCGACGGTGTCGCTGAGTGTCAGCTTGGGATGGCGCGCCACCGGATAGGTGAGGGTGTAGTACTGCCAGTCGGCCGGGAAGTTGTCCATGGCGATGCGGTGCTGCTCCTTCATGCGGTCCCAGAGTCGGGTGCCCGGCAGAGGGGTGGCGAAGAGCACGTTCATGATGTCCACTCCGTACCAGTCGGCGGCCGCTGCGATCCTGCCGCCGATGCCCAGGTCGTCACACTCGAGGCCGATCATGAACGAGCCTACCACCATGATCCCGTGGCCCTGGATGTTACGAACGGAGGCTCGCAGGTCGCGCGTCTTCATGAGGTTGAACTTCTTGCCCACTTCCGCCACTCCCTCGGCGGTGGGTGACTCGAAGCCGACAAAGGCCCCGATGCAGCCGGACTTCTTGGCCAGGGTGAGTAGCTCGTCGTCTTCGCCGAAATTGACTGTTACCTGGCCTATCCACTTCTTGCCCAGTTTGGCGTCGGCCATGGCTCGGAACAGATCCTTGGCCCGGCGGACCTGAGCGGGCCCGGTGCCCACGAAATTGTCGTCCACGATCAGTACACGCTTCTCGGGGATGTTGCGGAACTCCTCGACCACCTCGGCGACGGGACGCTGCCGGTAGCGGGAGCCGTTGAAGCCCGGAACGCTGCAGAAGTTGCAGTTAAGCGGGCAGCCTCTGGTGGTCTGGATGGCCCCGAAGGCGTAGCCGGAAGGCAGCAGGTCATGCCTGGCCGGGCGTATGTCCTCTATCTCGGCCAAGCCGCCCTCATAGCGAGGCTGAAGCCGGCCGGCCAGGAAGTCGTCGAGCACCTTGCTCCACACTGCCTCGGCTTCTCCGGTGACTACCGCGTCTACGCGAGAGGCCGCTTCATCCGTGCACATGGTGGCATGGATGCCGCCCATGACCACCGGGATGCCCTGCGCCCGGAAGGCCCCAGCCAGCTCGTAGGCTCGGTTGGACTGGGAGGTAAAGGCGGTGATTCCCACCAGATCAGGGCGGGCGATGGTTGTGTAGTCGGGTATGTTCAAGGTCTCGTCGACTATGCGCACGGTCCAGTTGGGCGGGGTAAGCCCGGCCACCATCATCAGGCCAAGGGGTTGCCAGGCACGGAACCGGGTCCATTTGCTCGAGTTGGCCGTGGAGGTGCCGGCCAGCAGATTGGACGGATTGATGAGCAGAAGGTGAGGGGAATTCGTAGTCACGTTTCTCCGATCGAGATCGCGAAGCAGCATACGCAGAATGAACGCAAAGCACGTGAGCCAGGTTACCACGTAGGCGTCAGGGGGGAGCGTGGCCACCCGTCTCTTATAGAATACCGCCTTCGCCGGGTAGACAAAACGCCTTCCAGCCGCCAATATCGGCGCATGCTTAAGCGCATCGCCTCTCTCATACGCAAGGAATTCATCCAGATACGCCGCGACCGGCGGACTTTGATGATGATGATCGCCATCCCGATCATCTGGATCGTGGTGTTTGGGTATGCGGCCACGTTCGACGTCAAGAACGTCCGTGCCGTGGTGGCGGTACCGAAGGATTCGCCTGCGGCGGCGCTCATCGCGGCCGGCCTTGACGCTTCCGAGTACTTCCAGGTGGTCGAGCAAGGCCCGTTCTCCGACGTCGAACTCGAGGCGGCCATCAATGAGCACAGGGCTTCGGTCGCCATCCGGCCCCCAGGCACCGACGCTCCCGGCTTGTTCATCGCCGACGGGTCCGACCTCTTCACCGCTCAGGCGGCCGCCCGGCAGATCCAGGCGCTGGTCCAGCGTTTGGCCGAGCAGACGGGCACTCCCGCCTATGTGGAGCAGAGGATCCTCTACAACCCCGACCTGCGCTCGGTCAACTACATGATCCCCGGACTGGTGGGCATCGTCATGGTGTTCATCGCCACCATGATGACGGCCGTCGCGGTGGTGCGCGAGCGCGAGCGGGGAACCCTGGAGCAACTGCTCGTCACGCCTGCCAATCCCATGGAGATCATGATCGGCAAGATCATCCCTTACATGGTCATCGCATTTGCCGACTTCTTGCTGGTGATGGCCTGCGGGGTGTGGATATTCAATGTGCCCTTTGCCGGCAATCCCGGGCTGCTTATGCTGCTGTCGCTGGCCTTCTTGTTCGTGAGTCTGGGGTTGGGGCTGCTGATATCTACCGTGTCATACACTCAGCAGCAGGCCATGCAGTTGGCTGTGTTCACTTTGGTGCCCCAGATACTGCTCTCAGGGTTCATCTTTCCGCTGGCTGCCATTCCCTGGGGGGTGCGCTGGGTGGCCTATCTGGCGCCTCTCACATACTTCCTGCCTATCTCTCGCGGCACATTCATGCGCGGTGAGGGTCTGAGCGACCTGTGGCTGTATGTAGTTATTCTGGTGGGCTACGCGGTGGTGATCGTCAGTTTGGCCGCCTGGCGCTTTCGGAAGAAGCTGATGTGAGCTCGGAGGAGTTTGCGCCGGTGTCATCCCGGGGCGCATCGCCCCTTCTTGAGTTGCGGGGAGTCGTGGTCCGTTATGGCCGGACGGTGGCGCTTGACGGGGCCAGTCTGGTTATCCGGCCCGGCGACACGGTTGCCGTGCTGGGCCCCGACGGAGCGGGCAAGTCCACGCTCTTGCGAGTGATGGCCGGTCTTGCCCGAGTGGCAGCTGGCACTGTGGACTCGCGTCTCTCCCGGGGTGAACTGGGGTACGCGGGTTCTACATTCGACCTCTACGGCGATCTGACCGTACTGGAGAACCTTCAGTTTTTCGGGCGGCTGCGCGGCATGGACGAGGCATGGTTGGGCGATCGGATCGCGGCCATGCTGGCTCTGACAGGACTGAAGGCCGCCCAAGGCCGGCTCGCGGGGCGTTTGTCCGGCGGGATGAAGAAGGGCCTCGCCCTCGCCTGCGCCATGGTGCACCAGCCGGCCTTGCTGCTGCTGGACGAGCCGACGGTGGGAGTGGACCCGGTCTCGCGCCAGGAGCTATGGGACATCGTCATGGCGGTCGCGGCCGCGGGCACCGCCACGGTGTTCACCAGCTGCTACTTGGAGGAATCCCAATACGCGGCTCGGTTGGTCGCCATGGGCGGGGGAAGACTTACCGAGACCACAGTTGCAGAGGTCATGGCGGGCGCCGCGGGGTGGTCGGCTTGGGTGATGCCGGTGTCAGAAGACCGGACTGAGGTGCGCGCCCGTCTTGCCGAAGTGGTGCACGAGCCCCGCGTCTATCTGCGGCCGGAGGGGTTGACGGTGTTGGCCGAGAACGAGGAGACCGCGCGCCGGCTGCTGGCGCAGACCGTGGGAGGTGCCTTCGCGGCCGCCGGGCTCACCCGCGGCCGACCGACCTTTGAGGACGCCTTTGTGCTGATGGAGGGCCGAGCCGGGGTCCGAGACGGGAGCGGAGGGTGAATGGGTCCCCCGTCATAGAGACCCAGGGTTTGACGAAGGCGCTCGGCGGTCGGACCGTGGTCGACGGTCTGGACCTGGCAGTACACGCGGGCGAGGTCTACGGATTCCTGGGTCCCAACGGCGCCGGCAAGACCACGACGCTCCGCATGCTTCTTGGACTACTGGCCACCGATTCCGGCTCGGCCACGGTGCTGGGGTTCGACTGCCGGCGGCAGGGCCCCGCTCTGCGGCGGCTGGTGGGCTACGTCTCGCAACTGCGTTCCCTCTACCTGGACCTCACCGTGGAGCAGAACCTGCTCTTCTTCGGCCGCATGTATGGCCTGGGGCCGGAGCGGCTGGCGGAGCGCATGGCGGCGGAGGTGGAGCGCTTCCAGCTGGGCGGAGACCTGGGCCGGCTGCTTGGCTCGGTGCCCACCGGGGCTCAGCGCCGTTGCTCACTGGCGGTGGCTCTGCTTCACCAGCCTAAGCTGTTGATCCTAGACGAGCCCACCAGCGGCATGGACACCACCAGCCGTCGGGAGTTCTGGGCTTTCTTGGGCGGCTTGGCCGCAGCCGAGACCACCGTTATCATCACCACTCACCATCTGGAAGAGGTGCAGGTCTGTGACCGGCTTTGCCTGATGCTCGGAGGCCGCCTGCATTTCGAAGGCACCCCCTCCGACATGGTGGAGGCCTTCCCTGGGCCGGTGCTACTGGTGTCCGCCGAGGGTTTGCAGGAAGCGCACAAGATCTTGAAAAATGAATTCGGTGCCTCTCTTCTGGGGGACCGCATCCGAGTCCAGCGCCAGGGCGTCGAGCCGAACCAGGTGCTACGCGTTCTGGAGGCTGCCGGCATAAGCGGGGCGTGGGTGGAAAGCGTGGCGCCGACGTTGGAGGACGCCTTCGTGCGGGCAGCCTGCTAGCTGGTCGCTTCACTCCCGGCAGGGCGTGGTTTCTTGTAGCGGGGGCTCCCAGAACGCATGAAATGACGGGCCTGTTTCAGCACAGGTACCCGTGCGCCTTCGCTCGCAGTCGGTCCCAAAGCCATGGCATCTTCGTACGCCTCTTCTACCTGGTTGGACACTCGATCCCAAGAGTAGCGCTCCGCTCGCTGGATGCCGCCAAGGGTCAGCTCGAGCCGCAACGCGACGTTGCCCAGGGTGTTGAAAAGTGCGTTCTGCAGCGCGGCGACATCTCCCGGTGGCACCAGCACGCCCGCGGCTCCCTCGGCCATGACCGCGCGGTAGCCGGGGATGTCGGACGCGACCACGGGCAGGCCCGCGGCCATGGCTTCGGTCAGGATGATGCCGAAGCTCTCTCCGCCCAGAGACGGAGCGCACAGCACCTCCGCGCTTCTCATCTGCTCGATCTTGTCCGCGTGCGAAACCCGGCCCAGAGCTTGGATGCCCCGCAGTTTGTCGGCCCCATTTCCGTTGGAGTGGGGGAGCAGCGCGCGCAGCTCTTCAATCGTGGGGCCGATCAATGTCAGCGTCGTCCCGGGCAGCCGCTCGCGTAGCTTGCCGAAGGCCTCGATCAACACCGCCAGCCCTTTACGGGGCTCGGGGCGGCCCAGGAAGAGGATGCGACCTTGCACTTTCTCCCCGTCCCTGGCCGGTGCGTACCGATGTACGTCGATGCCGTTAGGGATGACTCGGTAGTCGTTTGGGAAGTGAGAGAAGACGCACTCACGCGCAGCCTCCGAGACAGCGATTCTCACCGTGATGCATTCGTGGATGCGGGCCGCCAGTGGCCTCCAGCGTTCGTAGTAATTGGAGGCGAAGCCCGCCGCATGGAACGTGGCGACCAGGGGCGCCTTTGCCGACAGGGCGGCGGCCGACGCAACGGCAGGGCTGTGAGGCTCGTGGACATGCACCAGGTCAAAGTGCTCACGAGCGTAGATGCGGTCGAACTTCTGGAGCATGAACGGCCAGACGCTCGTGTGGGCGATGGAACCGTTCGAGGGCACCGGGATAGTCCGGCCGGCCAGGATGAACTTCTCGGGCAGGTCCTTGGCGGCGCGAGTCACTGTACCGGCGGGTGCGATGATCCACACATCATGGCCCCGTCGCTCGAGCTGGCCGACCAGGCTGCTTATGTGGCTGTTGACACCGCTAGGGACGTTCCAGTCATATGGTGACACGATGGCTAGTCGCAAAGTGTTCCCCCGGATCCCCGCTGCTCTGGATTTCTGCTCTCTGAATAGCAGCTTGACTGCTAACCGCTGTCAAATCAAGAGCCCGGCGGTACATTGCCTACGCTTCGTGCTCCGTCTATGCTTTGACACAGCGTGGAACTCTGGCCGGTTCGCGACAGGGCGCCAAGTACTGACCTTCAGGAGGTGTCGTGATGATACGTAAGACGCAAGGTCTTGTTGCGCTGCTCTTGACGATCACACTTGGACTGTTTCTGTTGAGCGGGTGCGGAAGCGCTATGTCCGTATCCGGAGCAGACGGGGGCGGCGACGATACTGAGGCCACGGGCGCTCAAGGCGGGGAGGTGCTGGGGGGTTCCGAGGTGACGGCAGGTTCCGAAGGGACCCAGGCTACTGGCAACATCGGAGCCGGAGCCGGAGCGACCGTTCTCGAAGTCGGGCAGACCACGGACGTCGCGTGGGGGAAGCTGGGGGTCTCCCAAGTCACGGTCGTGACCGACTTGGTTTCGTCCGAGGCGGACGCCCTTTTGCTTGATCCCAAATATGACAGGCCGGGCGCGAACAGTGCCAAGGCCGCCGCGGGCAACGAGTTCCTCCTGATCACGTTCACGTACACCAAGAGTTCAGATGATCCGGGGGCCGGAAGGGTGACGCCGTCCGACCTCAAGCTGGCCGACGCCGTTGGTGCCGCGTATGCGATAACACCAACAAGCGGCGGCATGGGTGTCTTCAATGCGAGACCGGAAGAAGTGGCTGCCGGCACTGAAGGGCATGTGACTGCCGTGTATGAGGTGCCCATGGGGTCGACGGGGCTTGTCCTCACCTACGAGTCGATCGACTACGGCGCAGACCCGGCTGTGACGTACACGTTCCAGGTGAACATCCGATAGCCTTCTACAACCCGTTCTTAGCGGCGCGGACTCGCACCAAGCTGTATCCTACTGCTCGCGTCGAAGGAACCCGAGAATGCGTAGGTGGTAGGAGTGGAACAGTCGTCGCTGCGCACACTGGAACGGGCGCGCCCGAGCTACTCGCAAGAGGGGCGGCGCTGGTCATGATCGACGAGGCCCGTATCGCTACTCCCATGACCACGCCTGGCTGGGACAGATACCGTGACGACGTATTCCTTATCGTAGGGTTCACCGAGCGCACCGGCCGCTCGGTGGCGCAGGTGTTGGAGCAACAGGGCATGCGCTACAAGGTCTCGGATGTGCGGCCCCGGCATGAGTTGGACAAGGTCCTTGCCGGTCTGGCGGTCTCGCCTGCCGACGTTTTCGCAGGCCTGCAGGGGCCCGAGCAGCTCGAGGGGATAACCAAGGTGATCCTCTCGCCCGGTGTGCCTCGGAGCATCCCCTTGCTGCAGGAGGCCCGGGAGCGCGGCATACCTGTTTTGGGCGATGTGGACTTCTTCTGCGACGTGGTGCAGCCGGCCCGGTTGGTTGCCATCACAGGGACTGACGGCAAGACCACCACCACCATGCTCACAGGCGCCGTCTTGGCGATGGGGGCGAAGGTGGTCGTGGCGGGCAACGTGGGAGACCCCGTGTTCGCCCGCTACCAGGAGATCCTTGACTGCGACTACCTGGTGTTAGAACTCTCCAGCTTCATGCTCGAAGAGACATACGCCCTGCGTCCGCACGTTGCCGCCATAACCAACATCGCCGAGGACCACCTCGACCGCTACCCATCCTATGCCGACTACTCCAGGGCGAAGCGGAACATCGTCCGGCATTGCCTGCCGGGGGCCATCTTCATCCAGAACCTGGACGACCCGGTGCTGAGCTCCTTCCGCCCGGAGGGGCTTCGGGTGCGCACCGTCTCCCGCCTCGGGGCCGATGCTGACTACTACTTCGCCGACGGGGAGTTCCACTTCGCCGGCGCGACTCTCGCCTACACTGACTGTCTGCTGCGGGGCGACCACAACATCGAGAACATCCTCATCGCCCTCGCCGTCGGCTGTGAGGCCGGGGTACCGCCGGCTGACGCGGCCCGGGCCGTCCAGGAGTTCCCACCCGTAGCGCACCGCTTTGAGTACTTGGGACAGTACGGAGGAGTCGACGTCTACGACGATTCCAAGGCAACCACGGTGCACGCTGTGGATTCTGCGCTCCGGAGTTTCGCCGGGAACGTGGTGCTGGTTGCTGGGGGGCGGGCCAAGGACTTGGACTTCCTGCCGCTCCGAGAGCACGAGGCCAAGATCAAATTGCTGATGTGCTACGGCGAAGCCGGGGAGCAGGTCCGGGACCGTCTGGGCTTCGCCCGCTCTGACTACGTGTACGGCTTCGCGGAGGCCGTCAAGCGCGCCGCCGCTGCCTGCGTGCCGGGCGACTCGCTGCTGCTGTCACCGGGCTGCACCAGTTGGGACCAGCACAAAGACTATGCCGCTCGCGGCCGGGAGTTTGCGGAGTTGGCCCTTCAGGAGCTAGGGGAGCCCGTGTAACTGTTTGGGACCTCCACTGTCGTATGTACAGTGAGCATCTCACCAAGGATGGGGGGGAATGGGCCCAGCGAGCTTCGAGACCATCGTTCGGCAGGATTCCCCAGCCCTCATCAGGACGCTGACTCTGATCGTCCTTGATCGGGAGGCCGCAGCCGACATCGCGCAGGAGACCTTCATGCAGCTTCATCACCACTGGGATAGGGTCGCCGATCACCCCAATTTGCACGGCTGGATCTACCGGGTGGCCATCAACCGCGCCAGGGACCATCGCCGTTCTCTCCTTCGCGCCGCCAGGCTCGTCCAGCGTCTGGGCAGCAGCCAAGCTGTCTCTTCGCCGGTGCAGCCCTGGCAACCGGAGGCCGAGTTTGTGAGTGTGCTGCGGGATCTTCCCCAGCGCCAGCGGGCGGCGGCGGCACTGCGGTATGTGGGCGATCTCACCGTGCCACAGGTGGCCAAAGTCATGGGCATTTCGCAAGGTGCTGTGCAGAGCCACCTGCACCGAGCGCGGATGGCTTTGAAGGACATTCTGGAGGTGCAGTGATGGAGCGCAAATCGATGAAATCCGTGCCTTCAGAACAAGATATGCGTGATCACTACCTCCGCAACGCCCCGACCGTCGAAGGCGACGAGACCTGGGAGGCCATAAGGGGTCGAGTGACCGGCCGCGAAGCACCGGCGCGCAGGCCGTCGGGCCGTGCGCGCCGAGGCAGACTGCGCCGAGGTAGACTGCGCGTCGCCATCGTCTCGCTGGCAGCCGTGGTCATGGTCGGAGCAGCCTCTTTCGGAGTCTACGAGGCGGTGACCCACCTCCGGGGTGCGGGGCAGATGCTCGTGATCGGAGACGGAGAAACGACGTTTCTGGCAACCGGCGACAGCGTTACGGTGACTGACCCTCTGGGCCAGGCGGTTGTCCTCACGGGCGATCAAGCAGACCTGTATCGCGAGGTCCAGTGGATGAGAGAGGGGCTGGATTCGGGGAGCATCGTGTTGGCCCCAGAGGCCTTTTTGGACACAGTGCCGGACGATCTGGCTTCTAGTCCCGATTCTGACTCCGAGCTGCGGACCTACGTCGCAACCATCGCCTCCGACCCTTACTCGATCCTGGACGCGGTCGAAGAGTCCTTGTTCGATGTTCTGAGCGTCACGATCTATCTGAAGAATACGATCACCGCCGAGCAGATACCCGCCCTTGAGATTCGCATCACGAGTTGGCCCGAAGTGGGGAGTTGCACTTTCAACAGCAAGGAAGACGCTCTGGAGGAGTTGAAGCAGACCTACGAGGATCGTCCCGAGATCTGGGAGGGCCTGACGAGCAACCCCCTTCCGGACAGCTTCGAAGTCCTGCTGAAAAGCGGCTCGGAGATCGACTCCTTCACCCAGCGGTGTGCCACTCTCCCCGAGATCGATGAGGTGAAGAATGCCCCGTCCTTATCGGGAGCAGGGTTTGCGCTTCTGAGAGCCCTAGTCTATCGGACGGGGTATGCCGGCTGGGTCTCGGAGGCATCGGGAATGCCCTCCACCGCCAGCACGGCCCCAGTCCCGGCCGAGACTTCCACCACCACCGCCATCAGCGTCGACCCTGTCTCGTTTCGTACCGTGCTGCATCCCTACCACAATTCCTACTTGGACTATCTGGGCGCGTACGCGAACGGACTGCCCACCGATGTGGATCCCGCGGTCTCGACGGCCGCCTTTCCCAGCTTGCTGCCTGCCTATCGGGCGGAGGTGCGGCCTCTGCCCGAGACCGACTTGGAGTTTGGGCCCGTGACACGCGGAGACTCGGATCTCGTGAGCTACTACTCCTGGATGGACCCGGAGGCAGAGTCGTACGTCACAAACGTCGTGGGCCCGACGACCACTGCCTACGCCCCCCGGGAGCCGCTCGTAGACGCAGCTTCCGCGCGGGCGACGGCCGAAGCCTTCCTCAGAGAGCATGGGCTGTGGCAGCGGGACCTGGTTGCCAGAGAGGTCAACTGGGTACCATACGAGGCCACCGGTCCCTATGAGATCCGCGAGGGTTGGTTCGACTACTGGGTGGTCCTCGTCGACCAGAGCCCACCGTCGGGTTTGTCCGCGGTCCAGGGAGAGTTCCCCGGCGCTATCGAGATGCTTGTCGCTTCCTCTGGCCAGGTGCTTCGGGTCAGATGGTCGCTCCTTGACCTTACTCGCGACGGCAATCTGCGCCTTCGCCCCGTCCAGGAGGTTCTCAGCGATCTAGATGCCTGGACCGGCGGGGCGATCTCCGATGAGGTCAACGAGTGGGAAGGGTCGTCCATGACCGTGACAGGAGTCGATATCGGGCTGGTGCGCAACGACTACGCTCACGCGGATGACGTCGTCGCCCGCTATCTGGTGCCTGTTTACGAGTTCAGCGTCGAGCCGCTGGAGGGCGCCGGACTGCCGGGCATCTGGTACGTGGTCGCGGCCCAAGACACGACTCGGTAGCACGCTCCCGGTGTGGGTTGGCCGGACGTAGTACTGTGGGAAGCGTCCCGAGGGCCCTACACGATGGAGGATGGAAGTATGGACGAACCGGAGGTTGTGCAGGCAGCAGAGGTTGCGCCAGCGGGCGAGGTAGCACAGGAGAAGTATCCGAGCTTCTTTGCCAAGCAGTGGAAGAAGTGCCTGGGCATGCCGGCCAGGCTGAGGGAAAAGGGATACCCCGGACTCTGGGCCGCACTGGTTGTCTCGATAATCGCGGTCGTTGGGACGATCCTCCTCAACGTGCTACCCGGTCAAGAATGGGCGGCTGTCCACTTTCGTTTCTACCTATCGGCGGCTGTGATATGCCAAGCCTTGACATACCTCGGTGTGGTATGGCTTGGGGCTCTGCTTGCCTACTGGGGGATCGTCAAGACCCGCCGGTAGCTCGGCTCCCGTAGCCGGCACTCTCGCTCCCACACAAGGCCCGGACGCTCGCAGAAGCGTTCGGGCCTTGCTGGTCTCCAGCTCGGTTCCGCCTCGCTTGACGCCTATCACGGGAGCATATAAGATACGTCATGATATATCGTAATCATTAGTGAACTAGCCGACGGAGGCCATAATGAGAGCCAAGGAACCAGTATCAGACCCGGGACGTGACCCCGAGCAAGCGGAGGGCAGCAGGTCCGACCAGGAGCACGGATGCGGAGGGGACCGCTCTCCGCGCCATCACCACATGCACGGACGGGGTCACATGCGCGGACCGGGCGCGCGCTACTTCGAACGGGGCGGGATCAAGTTCGCGATCCTCGAGATGCTCAAGAACAAGCCGCGCCACGGCTACGACATCATCCGGGAGATGGAGGAGCAGTCGGGGGGCTTCTACAGTCCCAGTCCGGGGGCGGTCTATCCGACTCTGCAGGCGCTGGAGGACCAAGACTTGGTCACCTCCGCTGCCGCGGAAGGCAAGAAGGTCTATACCATCACCGAGGCCGGCGTGGCCTATCTTGAGGAGCATAAGGAACGGGCCAAGGGCCATCGGGATCACTGGGAAGCTCAATGTGGCACTGGTCCACAGGGAGAAGGTTGGGGGATCGTGAGTGACATTCGCGACACTCTCGGCGAGCTCACGCGGGCGGTGCGCCGGACCGCTGGCGATCCAGCTAGGTTGAAGGAGGTCGGCGCTGTGTTGGAAGACGCAGCGGCGCAGATCAAGGAGATCCTCAAGCGGTAGGTCCCCGCTTCGCCGGCCGGGCAGCGCGTGATGGCGCGACCCGGCAGCGCACTCTTGCCACCCAGTCCCGGTCTGAGCCAAACCGCAGACCGGGACTGTTGCTCTCTCATGACCGTGCGGGCACGCAGATGCCATAATCACTCTAGTCCGTGTACACCGACTACAAGGAGGTACAGGGTGAAGACTTCGCCCAACGAGAGTGCGGGTGCGCGCCCGACCGTCGGCGTCGTGGGCACCGGCAACATGGGTGCGGCTTTGGTGCGGGGTTGGCTTCGGGCCGAGGAAGATGGCTGCTCCGAGGGGCCGGGCAGACTGCTCGTGTGGGACAAGATCGAAGCGGCGAGCAGGCGGTTGCTCGTCGATGGGTACGTCGGCCTGGCTTCGTCCCTGCCGGAGTTGGCCGCGGAGACCGACGTCATCCTGGTGGTGGTCAAACCCAAGGACGCCGCCGAGGTCCTGACGACGCTGGCCGGCATCCTTCGGCCCGACCAGGCGGTCGTCTCGTCTATGAGTGGGCTTGCACTGGAGCGGATACGTGGTCTGCTGGGCCCAGGGCCAGCGCTCTTCCGCATCATGCCCAATCTGGGAGTGGAACTGGGGGCCGGCGCGATCGCCTTCGCGGCCGAGCCCGATATGCCCGCGGACCGCGGTGGCGGCGATGAAGGCGCTTCTTGGACCATTGGGCATGGTCGGGGAGGTGTCCGAGGGACTGTTCGATGTGGTCACGGCTGTGGCGGGCTCCGGTCCGGCCTTCCTGGCCTTGGCCGTGGAGAGTCTGGAAGACGGCGCGGTGGCGGCCGGTATGAGCAGGGCGGTGGCCCGCGAGGTCATGAGAAAGAGCGCGCTTGATACTGCCGAGCTGCTGCCTCATCATTCGGATTCAGCGGCCATGTTGGCCCAGCATCTGCTTTCGACCGGGAGTGCCGATCCAGAGGCTATGAAGGTACTCGAGGACCGCCGGGTGGGCGAGGCTTTCCAGGAGGCGGTGGGGGCGGCGATGCGTCGGAGTCGGGAGATGGGCAAGGCCTGAACGGCGAGACTCTAGAAGGGACCGCGCTGCGGCCGTTGGAAGAGGTCGGGCCGAAGCCGCCCAGCGGGTAACCAGTTGCCGAGCGAGGCACCATGTACGCAAGGAGGATCACATGCTAGTTCGCGACAAGATGTCGAAGAATCCCATCACCACGAGACCCAGTGCGTCGGTGCCCGACGCTCTCAAGGTGATGCAGGGGAGCAAGATCCGGCAGTTGCCCGTGATCAATGACGACCACGAGATGGTGGGCATCGTTTCCCTTGTCGATCTGTTCAGGGTTTCGCCCTCGCCGGCGACTTCGCTCAGCGTGTGGGAAGTGGATTACCTGCTGGAGAAGATCACGGTCGAGAAAGTGATGACGCGCGAAGTCATTACCGTGACCGAAGACACCGCGGTGGAAGAGGCCGGGCGCATCATGGCCGACAACTCCGTCAGCGGCCTGCCGGTGATGCGAGGAGGCGAGCTGGTGGGCATCATCACCGAGACACACCTGTTCGGCATCCTGCTAGAGCTGTTCGGGGCCCGCAGACCTGGCGTGCGGGTGATGGCCAAAGTGGAGATGGAAAAGGGGGGGCTCTGCCAGGCTCTCCGGCGCGGTTGCGGCTATCGGCGGACAGTTTGCCGCCTTCGGCCTGCACGCCGATTCCCGGACGGTCACTTTCAAGGCTCAGGATGTCGACCGAGACCAGCTGCTGGAGGCCATCAAGCCCATGGTTGTCGAGGTCCTGGACGTCCGCGTTAGCTAGCTTGGGGGCTGCGCGGCAGCGCCCCTAACGTTCAGTGAGTACGGCCTATCCCGATGCGCACTTTCTTCGCGGCGCGTACACCCGTGCGCGTCTCGCTGCGAAAGCGCACATCGGACTAGGCCGAACCCTCCATGTCGGGGCGCGGCCGCGTGCATGTGTCGCTCAAATACATGTTGACGCTCAGTGTCACACCATTGGGCCGGCCTTCGCTTCGCTCGGCCTCCTGATCCATGCGCCAAGCCCACTCGGACTCCGCAGTCGGAACGTTGCCGGCGTCCTCGACGAGCCGGCGGTGAGTGAGCAAGCTCCCTGGGGGCTGTTCAGGCCTTCTCTATGCGGACCGCGCATACCTTGAATTCGGCTGTCTTGGCCACCGGGTCGGACGCGGAGTTGGTGAGTTCGTTCGTTGGCGTCTCCCAGTAGTGGAAGGTCATGAAGAGCATGCCGGGTGGCACTCGTTCCGTGATCTTCGCGCGGGTCACAAGCGTCCCGCGGCGCGAGCTTATGCGTAGGCTATCTCCGTCCGATAGCCCGATGCCGGCGGCATCCTCTGGGTTGATCTCGGTCTGCTCGTAGGGAGCGAGAGAGTCCAGGACGAGTGATTGTCTAGTGGAGACGTTGTACTGGTAGAGCATGCGCCCGGTGCTCAGCAGCAGGGGGTACTCAGCGCTGACGAGTTCGGCGGGCGCCTCATATTCCACTCCCACGAGCCTTCCCCTTCCCCTCGGGAATGTGTCTTCGTGCAGGTAGGGGGTGCCGGGATGGTCGAGGTCGGGGCAGGGCCATTGCAGCCCGCAGGCATCCACCCTGTCGTACGTCATGCCGGCATAGGTGGGCGTGAGCGTGCGTATCTCCTCAAAGATGTCCGCGGCCGATTCGTACTGCATCGGGTAGCCCATCCTGCCGGATAGTTCGGCGACGATCTCCCAGTCGGCCCTGGCCTGTCCGGGCGGCTCCACGGCCTTGCGCACCCGCTGCACCCTGCGCTCGGTGTTGGTGAACGTGCCGTCCTTCTCGGCGTAGCAGGCGGCCGGCAGCACCACGTCGGCGTACGTCGACGTCTCGGTGAGGAAGATGTCCTGCACAACCAGGAAATCGAGGGCGGCAAACGCCTTGCGCACGTGATTGGCGTCGGCGTCGGTGAGCACCGGGTCTTCGCCCATGACGTACATGGCCTTGAGCTCACCGGCCACCATGGCATCGAACATCTCGGGGGTGCGCAGCCCAAGATCGTGACTTAGTTCGGCGTTCCAGGCCTGCTCGAAGACGGCGGCGACCTCGGGCTTGGTGACCGAGCGGTAGTCGGAGTAGACGTTGGGCAGAGCCCCCATATCGCAGGCGCCCTGGACGTTGTTCTGCCCGCGCAGTGGGTTGACGCCGGCGTGGGGCACGCCCACGTGTCCGCTGACCATGGCCAGGTTGGCCAGGTTGATGACGTTGGCAGTACCCGTTGTGTGCTCGGTGATGCCCAGGGTGTAGAAGATGCCCGCCCGGGGGGTGTGCGCATAGATGTCGGCTGCCGCCCGGATGTCATCTTCGGGCACCCCTGTGATCTCGCTGACCATGTCGGGGGTGTACTTCTTGACGACCTCCCAAAGGTCGTCGTAGTTCTCGCAGCGCTTGGCTATGAACTCCCAGTCGGCCCAGCGTTCGTTGATGATGATGTTCATCATGCCGTTGATGAGGGCGGCATCGGTGCCCGGCCTCAGTCGCAGCCAGAGCGTGGCATGATCCACCAACTCGGTATGGCGGGGGTCGGCGACGATGAGGCGCGCGCCCTTGCGGGTCGCGCGCTTCATCTTGCCGCCGATGATGGGGTGAGCTTCGGTGGTGTTGGACCCTATGACCAGGAGGGTGTCATAGGACTTCCACCTCGCTCAAGGAGTTGGTCATCGCTGCGCTTCCGAACGATGTGGCCAGACCGGCCACAGTGGGAGCGTGTCAGGTTCGTGCGCAATGGTCGAGGTTGTTGGTGCGCATCACCACCCGGACGAACTTCTGCATGAGCCAGTTGTCCTCATTGGTGCAGCGTGCCGAGCTCAAGGCCCCAAAGGCGTCGGGTCCATGTTCGTCCCGGATGGCGGCCAGCCGCTCGGCCACCAGGCCCAGAGCTTCGTCCCAGGTAGCGGGCTCGAGCACTCCGTCCCTGCGGATGAGCGGAGTGGTGAGCCGGTCGGGACTGTGGATCATGTCGGTGTGGAAGCGTCCCTTGACGCACAGGGCCGTCGCCGTTGACCGGCGCGTCGGGCGCCGTTGTGACGCCCACCACCCGGCCGTCCTTCACGTTCAGATCGAAGTTGCAGCCTGTGCCGCAAAGGGGGCAGGTGGTGCGGACCCGCTTGATGTCCCACTCATGGATGCCTTTGAGCTGCGCGTTGACCAAGGCCCCGGTGGGGCAGGCGTCCACGCACTGGCCACAGGAGACGCACCCGGACTCTCGGTAGGTGGCGCCCCGTAGGGCGGGATACCCGGCGTCGTCGATCTGGTAGACGCGGTAGCTCTCCAACTCGTCGCAGACTCGGACGCAGCTGTGACACTGGATGCAGCGCTTGCGGTCGAGCTCCAGTATCGGCGAGCCGTCGAACAGTTCGAACTGCCCTCTGTCTCCCTTGAACTCCTTGGTGCCGGCGCCATAGCGGATGGCCAGTCGCTGCAGGTCGCACGCGGAGGCTTCGTGACAGGTGCACTGCAGGCAGCGGGCCGCCTCTTTACGGGCCGTCGCTTCGTCGAAGCCCAACTCGACCTCGTCGAAACCGCCCCGCTCCGCGACCGGCAGCACCGGCATGTGGCTGCGGGCCTCATCGGAGAGTGGCTTTGCCCCTATGTCGAAGAACACCGGCTTGTGCCGCTCCAGGCGGGCGCCGGGCGCGGCACAGGCCGCTTCCGGGCTCTCTCCCGAGATATACGCGTCGATGGCTACGGCTGCTCTGCGTCCGGCGGCGATGGCTTCGACCACTGTGGCCGGGCCGGTCTCGCAGTCTCCTCCGGCGAAGACGCCCGGGCGGCTGGTCAGCAGAGTCAGCTTGTCGGCGGCGATGGTGCCCCGCGCGGTGAGGTCGCAGACTTCGGCGACGTCGGCCCCTTCGACCTCCTGTCCCAGGGCGAGTATCACTGAGTCGGCCGGCAGGGTGAATTCCGAGCCGGGGATCGGGTGGGGCCTGCGGCGACCGCTCTCGTCGGGTTCGCCGAGGGCCATCCTCTGGCAAACGAGGCCGGTGAGAAGCCCGTTCTCACGGACGATGGACACGGGAGAGGTGAGGAGCACGAGGCGGGCGCCTTCTTCCACGGCTTCGTGCACCTCGTCGGCCGTGGCCGGCATCTCCTCCCGGGTGCGCCGGTAGGCGATGGTCACCTCGGCCGCGCCCAGGCGGAGGGCCGACCGGGCTGCATCGACGGCCGTGAAGCCACCGCCGAGCACCAGGGTCCTGCCCAGCGGCCTCGACCAAGAACCGGCATTGCTGTCTCGCAGAAAGTCCACGGCCGAGTAGGCCCCTTCTCCTTCGTCCGCCCCGGGAATGCCCGGCGGTGGAGCCGCACTGTGCGCCGATGGCGAGGAAGGTGGCGGTGAAGCCCGCAGCTTCGAGGTCCTCGAAGGTGAAGTCTTCGCCTAGGCGTTTGTCCAACTTCAGTTCCACCCCGAGGGCAAGGATGTCGGCCACATCTTCGGCGATAGCCTCGCGGGGAAGCCGGTAGGGAGGGATGCCGTTCAGCACCATGCCCCCCGGCAGCGAATTGGCTTCAAAGATGGTGACTTGGTGGCCGGCGAGGGCCAAGTAGTAGGCAGCCGTGAGGCCCGAAGGTCCGCTGCCGACAATGGCGACTCTCTTACCGGTGGAAGGCGCCCGCTCCTCTATCAGACACGCTCCCGCCTTGTCGGCGGCAAAGCGCTTGAGGTGGCAGATGGCCACGGGTTCTCCGTCGATCTGCGTCCGCCGACAGGCGCGTCTCACAAGGCCGGGGGCAGACCCGCCCAATGATGCGGGGCAGCGGCAGCCGTTGCCTGATGATCCTCACGGCCTCGGCGTCTTCCCCGCTGGCGATGGCCGCCAGGTAGGCGGGGATGTCGATGCCCGCGGGACACGCGTAGTGGCAAGGGGGCTCGCAGTAGGCGTTGTGGTCGGAGAGGATCTCGTTGAGACGGGAGCGGCGAGTCTCGGCCACTCGCGGGCTGAGCGTCATGACCTCCAAGCCGTCGCTCACCGGGGTTTCACAGGCCTGCACAAGTCCTTCTCCGACCACCTCCACCACGCACAGTCTGCAGCGTCCGGCCGGAGTCAGGCGAGGGTCGTGGCAGAGGGTGGGGATCGAGATGCCGTTCGCCTCCGCGGCCTCGAGTATGGTCATGTGCGAGTCCACCTGCAGGTGACGGCCATCGATGAACACAGCCACTTGCCAGGCGTCGTCTCTGATGATCACCGGTCTCGCTCCTTCGCTCATGCTATCCCCCCTTGTTCTCCAGAGCGCGCTGACAGAATCTCACGCCCTCCATGGCGTCGTTGGTCCAGTGGTCGGCGCCTACGTACTGGGCCACTTGCTCGTCGATAGTCCCGCCGCCGATGACGAAGAGCGGCATGGAGCTCGAACTCGTGCGCGTTCTTGCGGAACAGCGCCACGGTGTCACGCATGGCCGTGAAGGCCAGCGACAGGAGGCCGGATAGGCCCACGATATCCGGACCGAAGTCTATGGCCGCCTCCAGGAAGCGGTGAGAGGGCACGTCCACTCCCAGGTCCTCTACCGTGAACCCGAAGGAGCGAAACGCCAGAGCGGCCATGTTCTTGCCTATGTCGTGGATGTCCCCGGCCACCGTGCCCAGCAGCACCCGGCCGGAGGCGTTGCCCACCAGTTCGTTCTCCAGTCCCGGGCCGGGCCAGCTCCATCACGCCGCGAGAGATCTCGCCCGCCATGATCAGGCCGGCCAGATAGATGTCCTGTCGCTCGTAGCGCTCGCCCACGGTGCGCATGCCTGCCTGGACCGCGTGCACGATGTCGACCGAGTTCTCCCCGGCCGCGAGGGCCTCCTTCGACCAGGCGTAGCACCCTCTTCTCGTCGAGCGCTGAGACCGCCTCGCTTATGGTCGCCATGATCTGTGTGTGCACTGGCTGTTCCTCCCGCTCATGCCGGCGGCTCCCCGAGGGATTGGGGGCCGCCCCGATGTTGGTCGTAAGACGGAACTGATCGGCGCGGCACAGGAACCGGCCCCAGCTGACCGGCCGGCCTTCGAAGTCGTGAAACAGGCTCTCGAGGCAGAAGACGGGCGATCCTTCGTCGGCACTCCAAGAAGCCTGCCGCTTCACTATCTAGGCTGACCGCCTGTATGGTCAGGCGGCCGCTGAGCATTCCCTCACCCTGGGCTGGAGGAGAACAGGCCCTCGAGCGAATTGATCTGAAGCTGTGCTTCCACCAGGGGACGGTGCTCGTCGTACACCACATGCTCCTGTTGGTAGATCAAGGGCACTCCCTTGCGCTTGATGAGGCGGCGCATGTATACGATGGGGTCTCCGTCGGCGAGCTGCAGGGTGGCCGCCACGTGCGCGTCGGCCGGGATGATCCTCGCTTCGAGCAGCAGCACGTCCACCGTGGCGTCGTCCATCCAGAGGTCGGTGATCTCTTGGAGACGGAAGACGGCTTCGGTAATGTCCAGGGGGCGGACGAAGGTGCCCTTGCCCCGGGTGGTGGTGACCAGGCCCCGGTCCAGCAGGATGGTGACCGCTCTGCGGACCGTCACGGGGCTGACCCCGAACTGAGTGCGCAGTTGCGGTTCGGTGGGGAGCTGGTCGCCGGCGCGATAGACTCCGGCGGCGATCTGCTCGGCGATGGCGTCGGCGATGAGCAGGTAGGCCGGGTCGCGCAGGGGGTGGGCGGCGCTCCGCGATGTCAGTGCCCGCCTGGCCGCGGGGTGGAACGCAGACCCGCTCGGCGGGGTTTTGCCGTCGCCGTGGGCCGCGGGCCTGCTTTCCGCAGTTTGTCTTCGCACCTCTTGTGGCACCTTATCCTCAGAACTCCAGAAGGACTTGCGGATTTAACTATATAACTATAGAATACCGCCACGGCAGATGGAAGGGCCTGCCGGAAGTTTCTTGTACCACCCGCTCTCGAGGGGGCGGACTATCGGAACGGAGCCACGGAGCATGAAGAGCGATATTGAGATCGCGCAGGAAGCCACCCTTATCCCGATAGCCGAGATAGCTGCGGGTCTGGGGCTCGGGGTCGATGACATCGATTCGTACGGCAAGTACAAAGCCAAGATCCACAGCAGACGTTCTCGAGCGGCTGAGAGATCGCCCTGACGGCAAGCTGGTCCTTTGCACGGCCATCACTCCCACTCCGGCCGGTGAAGGCAAGACCACCACCAACGTGGGCCTCTCCATGGGCCTCAACAAGATCGGCAAGAAGGCCATATGCACGCTGCGCGAGCCTTCACTGGGACCCTGCTTCGGTATCAAGGGCGGAGCTGCCGGCGGCGGATACGCCCAGGTGGTTCCCATGGAAGACATCAACCTGCATTTCACCGGCGACCTTCATGCCATCAGCACCGCCCACAACCTGTGCGCCGCCGTGCTCGACAACCATCTGTTCCAGGGCAACGAACTCAACATCAACCCCAACGACATCTCCTGGCCCCGGGTGGTCGACCTCAACGACCGGGCACTTCGCCAGATCACCATCGGCCAAGGCGGAGAGGGCGTCGAGCGCAAGACTCGCTTCGACATCACCGTGGCCTCCGAAGTCATGGCCATCCTCTGTCTGGCCACCGACATCGAAGACCTCAAGGCCCGGCTCGACCGCATCATCGTCGGCTCGACTCTCTGGGGCCGCAAGGTGACCGCGCAAGACATCAAGGTTTCTGGGTCGATGGCGGTGCTCCTCAAAGACGCCTTCATGCCCAACTTGGTGCAGACCCTGGAGAATACTCCGGCCATCATCCACGGCGGACCGTTCGCCAATATCGCTCACGGCTGCAACTCGGTGCAGGCCACCCGCATGGCTCTCAAGCTGGGCGACTACTGCATCACCGAGGCCGGTTTCGGCGCCGACCTTGGTGCCGAGAAGTTCTTCGACATCAAATGCCGCTACGCCGGTCTGCAGCCCGATTGCGTGGTCTTGGTGGCGACCATCCGGGCTCTCAAGATGCACGGGGGCAAGGCCCTGGCCGATCTCAAGAACGAGGATCTGAAGGCCCTCGGCGCCGGTGTCGAGAACTTGGAGAAGCACCTTGAGAACCTGCAGTCGTTCGGACCGCCGGTGATCGTGGCCATCAACCGCTTCCCCGACGACACCGACGCCGAGGTGGCGCTGCTCCGCGAGCGCGTCGAGGCCATGAACGCCAAAGTAGTGCTCTCGGACGTGTGGGCGCTTGGCGGCGAAGGCGGTGTCGAACTGGCCGAAGAAGTGGTGCAGGCCTGCGAGTACGAAGGAGAAGCCGCCGCTCAACTACGTCTACGAGTTGGGCATGACCATACCGCAGAAGATCGAGGCCATCGCCACCAAGATCTACGGGGCCGACGGCGTGGACTACCACTACGAGGCCACGGCGGCCATCGAGCGCTTCACCCGTCTCGGCTACGCTACTCTGCCTGTCTGCATGGCCAAGACGCAGGCTTCGCTCTCCGACGACAAGACCAAGATCGGGCGGCCGCGCGACTGGAGACTCACGGTGCGGGAGATCCGACTGTCGGCAGGCGCTGGGATGGTGGTGCCGGTCTGCGGGACCATCATGACCATGCCGGGGTTGCCCAAGAAGCCGGCGGCGGAGAAGATCGACCTGGTCAACGGCGAGATCGTCGGGCTGTTCTAGCCGGCGGTTCACTCATGCGAGCGGCGTCTTTGAACGACAAGGAGAAGCACGTGACCGAACGAGCATACGTCGACGGGACGATCGGAGCCTACCTGGACAAGCTGGCCGGCGAGTCGCCGGAACCGGGCGGGGGTAGTGTCGCCGCTCTGGTGGGGGCCCTGGGCGCCGGTCTGGTCACCATGGTGACCAGTCTGACACTGGGCAAAGAGAAGTACGCGGCCGTGCAGGACGACATGGCCGACATCCGAGAGCGCGCGGAGAAGCTGCGCGCCCGTCTGCAGGAGCTGGTGACCCTCGATGCCAGGCGCCTACGCGGAAGTCGCCGCCGCGATGAAGCTGCCCCAGGACGATGAGCCGCAGAAGGCCGAGCGCAGCCACGAAGCTGCAGGCGGCTTTGAAGGGCGCGGTGGAGGTGCCGCTCGAGATCGCCGAGGCCGCGGCCGAAGTGGCGCGGCTCTCGCTTCCGGCCGCCGAGAAGGGCAACGCCTACGCGGTCTCCGACGCGGCGGTGGCCGTGGTCTTGGCCGACGCCGCTGCGCAGTCGGCGGCGCTCAACGTGAAGATCAACGTTTCCTGGATCGACGACAAGGACTTCACGGCGCGATCGCTGGGCTCGCATCGAGGCGCTGCTCTCCGAGACGGCGCAGCCTGCGCGACATGGTGCTCGCTCTGACGTACAGCAAGATATGGCCGGGCCCCGAGGTCGCAGGCGGTCGCGGGCGACACTGAGTAGGGAGGTATCTGTGGCAGCCAAGATCATCGACGGCAAAGCGATAGCCGACGAGTTGCGGGTCGAACTGGCGCGCGAACTGGAGGAGCTCAAGGCCGCCGGCGCCCAGCCGGGCATCGCTACTCTCATGGTGGGCGAGGACTTCGGGGCGGGCATGTACCGGGGCGCGGTGGAGAAGTTCTGCGGCGAGATGGGCCTGGGCTACCGCAGCGAGGTGCTGCCCGCCGACGCCGGCGAGGCCGCCGTCGTGGCGGCCGTGAAGGCCTCAATGCCGACCCGGCCGTGTCGGGCATCCTGCCTCTGCGGCCCTTTCCGGCCCAGGTCTCCGATTCGGTGGTCATCGGCTCCATCGACCCGGGCAAGGACGTCGACTGCTTCCATCCCTTCAACATGGGCCGCCTGGCCCTGGGGGAGCCCACCTTCCCGCCGGCGACTCCGGCCGCGTGCATGGAGCTGTTGGAGCGGTACCTCACCGGCGAAGGCCACGACGTGGCCGATGCCCTTGAAGGGGCCGAGGTGTGCGTGGTCGGTCACTCCAACACGGTGGGCAAGCCGCTGGCCCTGCTGCTTCTCAACCGCAATGCCACCACTACGGTGAGCCACGTGTTCACCTCCAACCGGGGCAATCTGGCCAAACACACCAAGGGGGCCGACTATCTGGTCGTGGCGGCCGGCGTTCCGCAGCTGGTGGGCGCCGACCTGGTCAAAGAAGGCGCCGTCGTGCTGGACGTGGGCATCAACCGCGTGGTGGTGTGCCCCAAGTGCGGGGCCCTCAACCGAAGCAAGAAGAACCCCTGCAAGGTCTGCGGGGCCGACCTGGCCGAGGCGCAGAACAAGACCGTGGGCGACGTCGACTTCGAAGGCGTGTCCGCCAAGGCCGCGGCCATCACTCCCGTGCCGGGTGGCGTGGGCGCGGTGACCAACATGATGCTGGCGCGCAACACCCTGCGCGCGGCCCGCGCGCGACTCGACAAAACAGAGTAGCCCTCCCGGGGAAACGGAGGTACGGCAAGTTGATCATTTCTCAGAAGAAACCGTTTGAGGAGATCCTCGAGGATCTCGAAGGCGACACGAAGGTAGTCATCCTCGGCTGCGGCGAGTGCGCCACGGCGACCCGCGACCGGAGGCGAGCCGGAAGTCGCCGAGATGAAGGCGGCCCTGGAGGCCGTCGGCAAAGAGGTCGTGTTCACCGAGATCGTTCACACCGGCTGTCACGAGCTCGACGTCAAGCGCATCCTGCGGCAGAACAAGGAAACAGTCGGCAAGGCCGACGCCTTCCTGGTCCTGTCCTGCGGGGCGGGCACCCAGGCCTGCCGCGCCGCCACCGACAAGCATGTGGTCCCCGGGTGCGACCCCTTGTTCCTGGGCAACATCCAGCGCTCCATGGACTTCGTGGAGAAGTGCTCCCATTGCGGCGCCTGCGTCATCGACGACTACGGGGCCATCTGCCCGATCACACGCTGCGCCAAGGGCCTCGTGAACGGTCCCTGCGGCGGTACCAGCCACGGCAAGTGCGAGGTCGATCCCGAGATGGACTGCGCCTGGACGCTCATCCACGAGCAGCTGAAGAAAGAGGGCCGCGAGGACAAGCGCACCCGCATCCACGAGCCGAAGGACTGGAACGTCATCAAGCGCCCGGGCGTGTTGGCGGAGCGCGGACCGGACAAGCAGAAGATGGGGAGCGAGAAGTGATGGGCACCTATCGCGACGCCTGTGAAGCCGGCAAGTTCGTCATCTCGGGCGAGATCGGCCCGCCCAAGGGCACCAATGTCGAGACGATGCTGCACCACATCGACATGCTCAAGGGCATGGTCGACGGCCTCAACGTCACCGACAACCAGAGCGCGGTCATGCGGCTGGGCTCTCTCGCGGTCTCGGGCGAGATCGTGCGCCGCGGCGGCGACCCTGTGTTCCAGACCACCTGCCGCGACCGCAACCGGCTGGGCCTGCAGTCCGACCTGCTGTCGGCGGCATTCCTGGGCATCACCAACGTGCTCTGCCTCACCGGCGACCACCCCATCGTGGGCGACCACAAGCAGGCCAAGGGCGTGTTCGACTTCGATTCCGTCCATCTCATCCAGTGCTGCAAGAAGATGAACTCCGGCACCGACTGGGAGGGCAACGAGCTCGACGGAGCCACCGACTTCTTCGTGGGCGCGGTGGTCACGCCTGAGGCCGATCCGATTGAGCCCCAGATGTACAAGTTCGCGCGCAAGGTGGAGGCCGGTGCCGACTTCTTCCAGACCCAGGCCGTCTACGACATGGACCACTTCCAGCACTTCATGGAGCAGGCGCGCGAGATCACCGCGGGCACCAAGGCCAAGATCATGGCCGGGCTCGTGGTGCTCACCGGAGTGGGCATGGCCAAGTACATGAACCGGGCCGTTCCCGGCATCTTCGTGCCCGACGCCCTGCTCGAGGAGCTGGGCAAGCGTGCCGAAGGAAGAGCAGCAGCAGAAGGGCATCGAGATCGCCGCGCGCCACATCCGCTTCCTGCGCGACAACAAGATCTGCGACGGGGTGCACGTCATGGCCATCGGCAAAGAGGAGATCGTTCCCGAGATCCTCGCTCTGGCCGGGGTGAACGGGATATGAGCGCCTGGATCAGCCAAGTGCCGCGGGCGCCGCGGAGGGCCCACCCGTGAGGATCGTCGTTCTGGGCAGCGGGCCCGGTGGGTATGTGGCGGCGCTCCGCGCCGCCCGCCACGGCGCGGCGGTCACCCTCATCGAGAAGGACTTGGTCGGTGGCACCTGCCTCAACCGGGGCTGCATCCCCACCAAGGCCCTTCTGGCCAGCGCCCAGGCTCTGTCCCGGGCGCGGGCCGGTGAGGAGTACGGCTTCGAACTGGTCGGCGAGGTGCGTCCCGACCTCGTCCGCATGATGGAGCGCAAGGATCGGGTGGTCACTCAGATCCGCGGCAACGTCGAGATCCTGCTCAAGAAGGCCAAGGTGGAGGTCATCCGGGGCACCGGCCGGCTTGCCGCCGGCATGCAGGTGCTGGTGGACACCGAATCCGGCCCGGTCACGGTGCAGGCGGACAAGATCATCATCGCCACCGGCTCGGAACCCGTTCATCTTCCGATGTTCGACTTCAGCCACCCGAGCATATTGACCTCTACTTCAGCGTTAGAGTTACGGGAGATCCCCGCCTCCATGCTGATCGTGGGCTGCGGGGTCATCGGCTGCGAGTTCGCCTCGTTTTTTGCCGAGCTGGGCACGCAGATCACCATGGTCGAGATGCTGCCGCAGATGCTGCCCCTCGAGGACAAGCGTCTGGCCAAGCAGTTCCAGGGCGTCTATCGCAAGCGCGGCATCCAGGTGCTGCTGAGCACCAAGGTGGAGAGCATCTCCGAGTATGCGGCCGACCACGTGGTGGCCAAGTTGTCGGACGGGAGTGAGATCACGGCGGCAAAGGTGCTGGTTTCGGTCGGGCGCAAGCCAAACAGCGGCGGGATAGGGCTCGAAGCGGCCGGCGTGCAGACCGACGCCCGCGGCTACGTGGTTGTGGACGAATACCTAGAGACCACAGCGTCCGGCATCTACGCCATCGGCGACGTCAACGGCGGGCAAATGCTGGCCCACGTGGCCTCCTACGAGGCTTTCGTGGCCGTCGACAACTGTCTGGGAGAACGTCGCCAGCGGGATCTGCGCTCCACTCCCTCGTGCACCTACTCCGACCCGGAAGTGGCCAGCGTCGGTTTGAACGAGGAACGGGCCCTGGAGGCCGGCTATCAGCCCGTCACCGGCACCTACCGGTTCGCGGCTCTGGGCAAGGCCATCGCCATGGGGGAAGATGCAGGGTACGTCCAGATTGTGGCCGACAAGGAGAGCGGTCTGGTGCTGGGCGCCAGCATGATGGGGCCGCATGTGACAGACGTGATCCACGAGGTCGCCCTCGCGGTGCACAGCAGACTCAGCGTCGATCAGTTGGGAACATGCATCCATGCGCATCCCACCATCGCCGAAGCTGTCATGGAAGCAGCGCACGATGTGCATGGCGATTCCGTTCACATAGTCAAATAGACCTAGAAAACTTTTAGGAAAGGAAGATCGAGGATGCACAAACTCGTGGAAGCCATGGCCAACATGAAGGAAGAAGAAGCCCTCCAGATAGTGGACGAGCTTCTGGCCGCCGGCGAAGACCCCCAGAAGATCCTGGACCTCTCCTCAGAGGCCATGCAGGTGGTGGGAGAGCGCTACCAGGAAGGCTCCTACTTCCTGCCCGAGCTCATCATGAGCGGCGAGATGCTGCGCAAGATCGGGGATATCCTCAAGCCCAAGCTGGTCGCGCAAAAAGGCGAGAGCAAGAAGCTGGGCACCGTGGTTCTCGGTACGGTAAGAGGCGACATCCACGACATCGGCAAAGACATCGTGGGCTTCATGCTGGAAGTCAACGGCTTCGAGGTCCACGACCTGGGCATCGACCAGCCCGAAGAGGCCTTCGTGAAAGCCGTGGCAGACTACAAGCCCCAGGTGCTGGCCCTCTCCGGATTCCTCTCGGTGGCCTTTGACTCCATGAAGTCCACCATCGAGCAGGTAGAAGCAGCCGGGCTGCGCCAAGGCCTCAAGGTCATCATCGGCGGCGGGCAGATGGACGACACCGTGCGCAAGTACACCGGGGCCGACGCCTACGGTGAAGATGCCATGGCCGCCGTCACCTACGCCAAAGAAGCGGTGGGGGTGTAGCTAGAGATGGAAGCGAAGCCCTGGGCGGATATGACTTCCGAAGAGAGGCTGGCTTGGCGCATCGATAAATGGCGGAACCCCGGGGTGGCCTTCGCCAATGACGAGGCCGAGGCCGAGTACAAGGGTCGGGTGGACCGCATCCTGGCCGCCATCGAGTTGCGCAAGACCCGACCGGGTGCCGGTGCGTCTCAACATGGGCTTCTGGCCGGCTAAGAGCGCCGGCCTGACCCCATACGAGGCCATGAGCGACGCGAAGCGGGGCGCGCAGGCCTGGAAGGAATTCAACATCAAGTTCCAGCCCGACGCGTCGGTGGACCCTCTGCACCAAACTGTCCCGGCGGCCATGTTCGAAGCGCTCGACTACAGGCTGTACTCGTGGCCGGGGCATGGAGTGGCCAAGGAGGCCGGCTACCAATACGCCGAGAGGCAGTGGATGCTCGCCGAGGAGTATGACCATCTCATCTCGGACCCCTCGGACTACATGCTCCGCACCTACCTGCCCCGCACGGTGGGCGCGTTCGCCGGCTTCGGCACGCTCTCTTCGCTGTTCGACCTCATCGAGTTGCCCTTCGTATCCGGCCAGGTGGAGGGTTGGGGCAGCGACGAGATGGTGGAGGGTTTGAAGAGACTGGCCAAGGCGGCGGAGGTCCGCAACCAATGGGCAAAAGTGGTCTTCCCGGCAATGGACGAGGTGAAGGCCCTCGGCTTCCCGCCCTTTCTCGGCTCGGCCACCAAGGCTCCTTTTGACATCCTGGGTGACACCTTGCGGGGCACCAAGGGGGTCATCATGGACATGTTCCGCTGCCCGGACAAGGTCCTGGCTGCGTGCGAGCGCCTGGTGCAGGTGGCGATTGACTGGCCGCTCAAGCGCCCTGGGACTCCGCTCGCGCCGTTGTGCTTCATCCCTCTGCATAAGGGGGCCGACGGCTTCATGAGCGACGAGCAGTTCCATACCTTCTACTGGCCCACTCTGCGCAAGACGCTTCTCGGTCTGATCGAGCAGGGCATCATCCCGTTCCTGTTCGCTGAGGGACGCTACAACACGCGGCTTGAGGCGATCATGGACCTGCCCAAGGGCAAGACCGTATGGCTCTTCGACCAGTCGGACATGGAGCGGGCCAAGGCGACCATCGGGCAGGTGGCGTGCATCCAGGGCAACATGCCCCTCTCCTTGCTTCACATGGGCACGGCTGAGGAGGTCGCCGAGCACACCCGCAAGCTCATCGATGTGGCGGGCCGTGACGGCGGGTTCATACTCGACATCGGCGCGGTGGCCGACGAGGGCAAGGACGAGAACCTCGCGGCGATGATCAAGACCGCGAAGGAGTATGGAGTCTACTGCATGCAGGTGATCCTGGCCTGCGAGATGATCGAGGACGAGGTCCGTTTGGCCCTTGAGGCCCTGGAGCCCCAGAAGCGGCCGCCGGTGGTGTGGGTCGAGAGCGGCCTGCACGAACGGCCCGAGAGGCTGAAGGCCGCCTTGAAGGGTCTTCTTGAGATTCTCGGCGAAGGGGCCCGGACGGGCCGCCCCGTGAGCGTGCCCTCGGTGCGGCCTGGCCGAGGCCCGGCCGCCGAGAGGCGGCAGGACGTGCTGGTGGAGCCGGTGGAAGAGGTCCTCATGGCGCTCGGCTTCTGCGGCAACGCTCTCAACGGCCTGTCGTCCGAATGCCTGCGCCTGGTCTTTCCCCGAGTGGACGACTGCATCTCCTTGCTTCTCAACCGCGGATGCGTCCGCGAGGAGGTGCCCCGCAATCCACGCCACTACTACCTCACCAAAGGGTGGTTCAGCCACGAGAGCTCGCTCAAGGAGGCCTTCGGCAAGTGGGATGAGCGCTACGGCCCCGAGAGGGCGGCCAAGCTTAGGGATACCATGTGGGCTGGCTACGAGCAGGTCAATCTAATCGACACTCAGGCTTATGATGTGGACGAGTGTCTGGACGAAAGCCGCGACGTCGCCGAGCAGCTCCGGCTGAAGCACGGAGTGGTGACAGGATCGGTCCAGTTGCTGGAACGCCTGTTTCGCGGAGAGAGGGACAGCGAGATCGTCGTGATCCCACCTGGGGAGATCATCAACTACAACCATCTGTTTACCGCCGAGAAGACCTGAAGCGGAGACTCCCGGTTGCGTGGACGCAAGAGAAACGAAAGGGAAGGAAAGTAATACGTGGAGACTCGAGTCAGCAGCGCGACCCGCGAGATCATAATCGGCGGCGGCCGACCAACCGTACTGATAGGTGAGCGCATCAACCCCACCGGAAAGAAGCGTCTGGCCGAGGCCCTACGGGCCGGTGACCTGAGCGTCGTCCGCGAAGAGGCTATCGCTCAGGTGAAAGCCGGCGCCGATATCCTGGACATCAACGTGGGAGCCACCGGTGTGGACGAATTGGACATGCTGCCCCGGGCGGTGCAGGCCGTGTGCGAGGTGGTCGACGTGCCGCTCTGCATCGACAGCCGCAAGTCCCAGGCCTCTGGCCGCGGCGCTCGCCATCTGCCCGGGCCGTCCCATCGTGAACTCCGTCACCGGCGAAGAGTCCTCTTTGCTGGAGGTTCTGCCGCTGGTCAAGCAGTACGGCCTGCCGGTGATCGGCCTCACATTAGATGAGAACGGCATTCCCGCGACCGCGGAGGCCCGGGTGGAGATCGCTCACCGCATCGTCAAGCGGGCCGAAGCTCTTGGCATCCCTCGCGAAGACGTCATCATCGACTGTCTCACTCTTTCGCTTGGGGCCAATGTGAAGGCGGGTCTGGGTACATTGGAGGCGACCCGGCGGGTACGGGATGAGCTGGGTGTCAACCAGACCCAGGGAGCAAGCAACATCTCCCACGGTTTGCCCAACCGTCCTCCGCTCACCGGCGCATATCTGGCCATGGCCATCGAGGCCGGGCTCACCTGCCCCACGGTAGACGTGGCTCTAGTGCGCCTGGCGGTTCTCTCGGCCGACCTGGTTCTCGGCCGGGACGAGTACGCCAAGCGTTTCATCGCCGCATTCCGCGAGCAGCAGGCAGCAGCGGCGCAGTAGGCCCCACCGGGGAGGGCATGGTCGACCTTTTGAGAAAAAGCGAACACCGCATGTTAGCAATTGCCTGTGCGTTTGCTCCTCCGGAACGGTACCATTGGTCTGTTGGTGAAGTACAGCTAAGGAGGAAGTGGTGAGAGGAAAGAAAGCGCTGCTGGGCTTATTGGTGCTTGTCCTGGCGCTGACCGTTGTGTCGGTGGTGGCCTGTGGTGGTGGCGATAATGGCACGACTGCCAGCACGGTCGATCCCAAAGTGGCCATGCAGCAGGCCCTCGACCCTGTTGAAGCCTACATGTCCGACCTCATGGGGAGTGTGACTTCTGGGCAGGCGAAGGGAGCCGATCTCAAGGCGGCTGTGCAGACCGCCCAACCGCAGTGGCAGGCGATCGTGGACGCCTGCGCGGGCGTTGGCGCGGACGCAGCCAAGGCGCAGCAGGTTTGGGATGCTTTGACGGCGGCGATCAATGGTCTGGCTGACGATGCCGGCATGGCGCAGATGGTCACTGTGGCCGGTCCTGGAATCGCGGTGCAGACCTTTGTAACCGAGCTTCGCAAGCAGGTCGGTGCGTCCGCGGGTGGCGCGGCCACTACGGTTCCGGCCAGCTAGTTCGATCGGATAGTTGCGTGGCGGAGGCGGCCCGGAGTACACGCCGGGCCGCCTCTTTCTTTGTTGACTCGCGGCCTTCATGCGACCTGACGGGAGCGGTTGAGTAAGGTACTCTACTGAGGGTCGAGCGTCTCGGGATGACCCTACGCTGAGCGTTCTATCGTCCGGCTTGAAAGAGTGCGGTTCAGATGGAGGAGGAGGCCGACGACGGCTAGCGTCTGTCGGCTCGCGCGCGATGAGAAGAGGGAGTTGACAACTTGAACGGCGATACCACGCTGCTGGTGGCAGTAGTGGCTATCGCGCTCCTATTTGGTCTTCTCAACGGTTTCCACGACGGCTGCAACGCCGTCTCCACGGTCATCTATACCAAGGCGCTCAAGCCGCGCACGGCCATCGCCCTCTCCGCCCTCTTCAACTTCGTGGCCCCGCTTGTCGTGGGAGTGGGCGTCGCCAAAACCATCGCCGAGGTTGTCAAGGCTGGTGCGGGCGTAGCCTCCGCGCAGCTCGCCCGACTGGTTATCGCCGCGCTGCTTGGGGCCTGTGTTTGGGAGGTGCTTACCTGGATATGGGCGCTGCCGGTCAGTTCCTCCCACGCTTTGGTGGGCGGCCTACTCGGCTCGGGAGTGGCGGCACTTGGCCCTGGGGGCATCGAGTGGAAGACGGTTGGCTTGGTCTTTGCGGCCCTCTTTATCTCCCCGTTCCTTGGCGTCATCACCGGGTATCTGGTTATGCGCGTCAGCCGCTGGTTCTTCGCCAAGAGCCACATGAACATGATACGGGCCGACCGATTCTACAAGCACATGCAGATCCTCTCCTCGAGTTGGGTGTCGTTCAGTCACGGTTCCAACGATGCCACCAAGGTGATGGGCATCATCGTTATCTTCCTGGCGGCGCAGCAGGGGCTGAGTGTGACGGAGTATCAGCAGCAGCATGACTTCGTACTAGGGCTCCCTCTCTGGGTGATCCTCAGTGCGGCGGGCGCCATGGCCATTGGAACCTATCTTTCGGTGCGCTCCTTCCGGCTCATCCGGACGGTGGGGGAGAAGATATGCGAGCTTCACCCCATCAACGGGTTCAGCGCCGAGGCTGGGGGGGCGGCCATCATTCAGATCGCCACCCTTTTCGGGCTGCCGGTCTCGACCACGCACATCGTCACTTCGGCGGTAACGGGCACCGGCCTTGCCAGCCAGCTGGGGGGCGTGAGTTGGAAGGTGTTCCGGGCGATAGCGCTCGCCTGGGTGGTCACTCTGCCTTTTTGCGCGGCCGTGGCCGCAGTGCTGTACTATTTGCTCGATTTTCTGATGTAAGGAGCGATGATGGCAAAAGAACGTGAGGGACAGGTACTGGAGCGGCTGGCCAGGTTCGCCGACCAGGTAGTCTTTATCGTTGAGAAGATGCGCGATGTGGTGGAGCGATTCGCCAGCGATCGCTACGAGGAATTGGCGGAATCGGCGCTGGAGTTGGACAGGCTCGAGAGCGAGGCCGACGACGTCAAGGTGGCCATACTTGACCAGTTGGCGGTGGGGACCATGTTCCCCATGGGTCGAGCGGACCTCGCCCGTCTGGTGGCTTCCATGGACAGCATCGCCAACCTGGCCGCGGGGGCTGCCGACCGTATCTGCATGCGCAGGTTCTCTCTCCCGGCCGCGATGAACGAGCTGATGGTCAAGCTCGCCCAGGCGGACCTGGAGGCGGTGAAGGTGCTCCGCGACGCCGTGGTGGCGGTGGGGACCGACCTGCGGTTGGCCATGGACTTGGCGAAGCGTGTGGACAAGATCGAGAGCAAGGCGGACGGTATCTTCGCCGAGCTCTACCGACGCATGTTCGAGATCGATACCGACTACAAGACTTTCCACCAGCTTAAGGCCATCATCGAACGCCTGGAAAACGTAGCCGACCGCTGTTGCGAGAACGCGGAACTGCTGCGGCACATGGCCCTTGAGTACCTGGAGAACGAGTGAGAGGTCGACCTATGGCCGGCGGGTCTGCACCGGTTCCGGCGCGTGACGGTGAGGGAAGCTTGACGTGAGCGGCCAGCTTATAGCGGTGGTGGCGGTCGCCCTGTTCTTTGACCTGCTGAACGGTTTCCATGACGGCTGCAACGCCGTGTCCACAGTGATCTACACTGGGGCGCTCAAGCCCAAGGTCGCTATCGCCATTTCGGCCGTCTTCAACTTCATAGGGCCGCTCGTGATGGGGGTGGCCGTGGCCAAGACCATCGGCGGGATCATCCACGCCGAAAACGCTACGGCCCATCTGGTGATCGCCGCTCTGCTGGGCGCGTGCGTCTGGGAGATCCTCACCTGGGTGTGGGCCCTGCCGATGAGTTCTTCGCACGCGTTGGTGGGCGGCCTGCTTGGCGCTGGGGTGGCGGCTCTGGGAGTCGGGGAGATCAACTGGAACAAGGTCATCCTCGTCTTTGCGGCACTTCTCGTCTCGCCGATTCTGGGGATCATCACGGGCTACCTGCTGATGCGGCTCAGCAGGGCGTTCTTCGGACGGACGAAATGGAGCATGGCCAAAGCCGACCGCTTCTATAAGCACATGCAGATCGTCTCGTCGAGCTGGGTCTCGTTCAGCCACGGGTCCAACGACGCCACCAAGGTAATGGGCATCATCATCATCTTCTTGGCTGCGGAGAAGGGGAACGGGATGACCGTCGACGACTACGGCGTCCCGCTCTGGGTGGTCCTAAGCTGCGCGGCGGCCATGGCCCTCGGCACCTACCTCTCCGTGCGCTCCTTCCGCCTGATCCGGACTCTTGGCGAGAAGATCACCAAACTGCACCCCATCAACGGCTTCAGCGCTGAGGCCGGCGGGGCGATCATCATCCAGGTGGCGTCGTTCCTGGGTTTGCCGGTGTCGACCACGCACGTGGTCACCTCAGCGGTGACAGGCACCGGTCTGGCAAGCCAATTGGGAGCGGTAAGCTGGAAAGTCTTCCGTGCTATCATGCTGGCCTGGGTGGTCACCCTGCCTTTCTGCGCCATAGTGGCCGCCGGTTTCTACTACCTCCTCAACCTCTGGATGTAGGGGGCGCGCATGGCGAAATCCCGACTAGATAAGATCAGACGCACCCTTGGGGGTGAGACCACCCTTGAGGGAGTCATCGACGCCATGGGCCGGGAGCGGGAAGAGCAGGTGCTCGATCAGCTGGGTCGGTTCACCGACCAGGTCGTGGTGATGGCAGAGAAGCTTCAGGACGTCGTCCAGGGGTTTGCCGCCGACCGCTACGATGATCTGGCCGCAGCGGCTAAAGAACTCGATCAGCTGGAGAGCGTGGCCGACGATGCGAAAGAGGCGATTCTCGACCAGATATCTTTGGGCGGAGTATTTCCCAATGCACCGGGCCGATCTTGCCCGCCTGGTCGGCTCCATGGACAAGATCGCCAACCTGGCGACCGGCGTTGCCGACCGCATTTCCATGCGCAAGATTACACTCCCCCAGGAGATGAACGAGCAACTGGTCGCCATGGCCAAGGTTGACCTGGAGGCGGTGCAGGTGTTGCGTGATGCGACCGTCGCCATGGGTACCGATCTTCGCCAAGCCATACAGTTGGCCGGCGCGGTGGACAAGATCGAGAGCCGGGCCGACGATATCTTCGCCGAGATGTACAGGTACATGTTCGACATGGACATCGACTTCAAGACCTTCCATCAGCTCAAGTCGATCATCGATCGGCTTGGAGAATATCGCCGACCGCTGCAGCCAGAACGCTGAGCTGCTCCGGCACATGGCCCTGGAGTACCTGGAGAACGACTGACGACCTGAGTTCGTCGTGGCGTCGGCCGCGGCAGACGGCCCCTGTCGTTCCGGAGGCTCCTGGTTCCCGACGCGCCTTGGAGGTCACCCCTGATGAAGATCGGTTTGGCGCAACTCAACTCCCGGCAGAACAAGGAGGCCAACCTGGAGGCAGCCGAGGAGGCCATCGATCGCTTGGCGAGGCAGGGGGCCGACCTTGTGCTCCTACCGGAGATGTCCAACTTCCACGGGCTTGAGGCCGGCTACGCGGAAGCGTCCGAGACCATCCCGGGCCCCACTTCCCAGTGGGCCCAGCAGAGGGCCAAAGAGCATGGCATCTTCCTGCATTGCGGCAGCTTCGCCGAGCGGCGGGGCGATCTCGTCTACAACACGAGCGTGGTCTTCGACCGTAGCGGGGCCGAGATCGCCCGCTACAGCAAGATGCACCTTTTCGACGCGAAGATGCCCGATGGCCTCGAATACGCGGAATCCGCGGCGTTCGCCGCCGGCGACGAGATCGTGACCTGTGACTGCGAGGGGGTGACCCTCGGGTTGGCCATCTGCTACGACTTGCGCTTCCCCCAACTCTTCCACGCCCTGGCCGACCGGGGTGCTCACTTGTTCCTGCTGCCGGCGGCCTTCACGGTGCCCACCGGCATCAGTCACTGGGAGCCGTGTCTCCGCGCGCGCGCCATCGAGAACGGCTGTTACATGGCGGCCTGCGGGCAGTGGGGCCGGTATGCCCGGGGCCGAGAGAACTACGGGCACAGCATGGTAGTGGATCCCTGGGGCGTCGTCTTGGCGCAGTGCCGCGAGGGCGTGGATACTCTGGTCGCCGACATAGACATGGATCACCTGCGGCGCGTCCGCGAGCGCCTGCCCGTGCAGAAGCACCGGCGCCGCGACCTGTTCGGGTAGTCTCGGCAGACTCAGCCGCCCGGCTCACACCCGGGGCGGCCTACTCCCCGCGGAGTACGTGCCGGACTCCCCGCGGCGTATCGACCCGAGCCCAGGCCGGGGCTATTATGACTCCATGTTCACTCGCCTCAACCGATTCGCCAGGCAGCATCCGGATCTCATCGATGCCGCGCTCGCGCTTGTGCTGGCCTGCGTTCTCGGGCTCGGGGGCGCCGATCAACGAGGGGGCGAAGCAGTCCACCCCGTCTTGAAGGCCCTGGCTTTTGCGGCCACGGCTCTGCCACTTGCTGTCCGCCGAAGGAAGCCCTACGCGGCTTTGGTTGGCACGCTGGTTCTTCTTGGCGTGGCGTATGCCTTCATCCCGTCCGGAACGGCGAACGCCTATCCTCCGGTTGTTCCGGTGCTTCCCGCGGTCATCGCGCTCTACACGGTCGGCACTCTGGCGAGTCGCCGCGCCATCATGGTGGTTGCCGGCGCGGCCCTGGTAGTTTCCATGACCCTTGCCCTGACCATCCTGAGGCCGGCGAATGTCACGGGGGAGATCGCTCATATCTTCGCCTGGGTGGTCGGCTCCCTTGCTGTGGGCTCTGCTGTTGCCAGCCGGCGGGCGTACGTCGACCAGTTCCGACAGCGGGCGCTTCAAGCCGAGAGGACCAAGGAAGAGGAGGCCCAGCGCCGGGTATACGAGGAGCGCACTCGCATCGCTCGTGATGTCCACGACGGCGTGGCTCATGCGCTGGCTTCCATCTCCATCCAGGCAAGCGCCGGAAGTGCCGTCCTTGAACGCGATCCCGAAGGAGCGCGCCAGGCTCTCCAGGCGATCCGGTTGGCAAGCGCTTCGGCTCTCTCTGACCTTCGCGCTACCCTGGGGTTGCTCAGGCACGAGGATGGTGCCGTCGCGGAGAGTGGATTTGATGACGAGTTGGCAGATCGACTGGCCGGCGTTCTGCGTGCCGAAGGCATCCGAGTCTCGGTGCGCCAGGGAGGACACCCTCGGCCGCTCGACGGCGAAGTGGGAATCGCGGTGAAGCGGATGCTACAGGAGGCGCTTACGAACGTCCTGCGCCATGCTGAGGCCCAGCAGGTAGAGATCGGGCTTGACTATGTGGGCGACGATTTCATCGTCATCGTGACCGACGACGGAAAGGGGCCGGCGACGAGGACGAAGGAGCCTCCGGGCTACGGCCTGCTGGGCATGCGCGAGCGGGCTGTCGCGCTCGGCGGTTCGCTGGAGTACGGCGCTCGCGAGGGCGGGGGCTTCTACGTACAGGCTGTTCTACCGTTGGGCGGGGGGCGTTGATGGCGATTCGCGTGCTTGTGGCCGACGATCAACCTCTCATCAGGGCGGGACTGCGTATGCTGCTGTCCACGGTCTCGGACGTGGATGTCGTGGGGGAGGCGGCCAACGGTGAGGAGGCCAAGGCGTTGGTGCAGAGCCTGTTGCCCGACGTGGTGCTCATGGATGTGCGCATGCCGGGAACCGATGGGCTGCAGGCGGCGACTTTCATCCTTTCAGCGCCCGAACTGGCCGGGGTCCGAGTGGTAATTCTGACCACGTTCGATGTGGACGACTACATCTTCAAGGCTCTGGAGATGGGAGCAAGTGGCTTCTTGCTCAAGGACGCCGACCCCGAGGAGATCGTCCGCGCCATTCGGGCGGCAGCAGCAGGCGACGCCGTTCTCTCTCCCACAGTCACTCGGCGCCTGATCGCCGACTATGCCCACAGGCCACGCCGACCAGCGCTCGAGGCCGGTGCTCTTGACGCCCTCACCGAGCGTGAGCGGGAGGTGATGGCTCTGGTGGCCCGAGCACTCTCCAACGAGGAGATAGCCGCGCAGCTCTTCATGAGCCCACTCACTGCTAAGACCCACGTCAGCCGGATACTGGCCAAGCTCAGCGCGCGCGACCGGTCGCAACTGGTGGTGCTGGCCTACGAGCTGGGCCTGGTAGAACCCGGTGAGCCCCGCCAAGACGACAGCAACTAGGCGGCAGCGATGCGGCTGCGACGCCAAAGTACTCCGTGGGGAGTAGGCAAATATCTCCCGTAGGCCGATTCCGCGGCGTCACATCCCTGGTAGCCTCCAATAGCCGCTTCGCAAGTCGCGGCGGCTTCTTCTCTAGCCATACATCTCTCAAGGGAGGTTCGTGCCCGTGCCAGTCACATCAACAGCGGTCGAAGAGGGTAGCAGGAGGCCGTCGAGTCCCGAGGAGGGACACCCAGTCGTTCTCTCGACTCACGGCTTGACAAAAGACTTCAAGAATCTTCGCGCGGTGGATGATCTCAATCTCACCGTAAACAAAGGGGACGTCTTCGGCTTTCTGGGCCCCAACGGCGCCGGTAAGACGACGACCATCCGGATGATGTTCGGCCTCATCTACCCGACCGAGGGTCACGTCGAGGTCCTAGGCCGGAAGGTGCCGGCGCAGCGCCAAGATGCCCTGCGGCACATGGGCGGTTTCGTAGACGACCCCATGTTCTACGGCAACATGACCGCGCGCCGGAATCTGCGCTTGCTGGGGAGCATGAATCGTCCCGTGACCGAGGAGCGCATCACGGAGGTGCTGGAGATCGTGGGTTTGTCCGACAGGGCAGGCTCCAAGGCTGGGGGTTACTCCCACGGCATGCGGCAGCGACTCGGCATCGCCCTTGCCCTCATCCACAACCCCGAACTCATCATCCTGGATGAGCCCACCAGCGGGCTCGACCCTGCCGGCATGAAAGACGTGCGCGAGCTCATCCGCAATCTGGCGACCGCGGGCACCACTGTCTTTCTTTCGTCCCACCTGCTCCACGAGGTCGAGCTGGTGGCGAATCGCGCCGCCGTGGTGACCCGGGGCCGTTTGCTTAGGCAGGGGCCGGTATCGGAACTGCATCCGGACAGCACCGCGGTGAAGATCAAGACCAGCGATCAGGCGCGGGCCTGGGAGATCCTGCGGCCGCTGCTGACTGCCGCGGACATCCGGCAAGACGAGGACTACATCGTGGTCCTGGACGACGGCAATGGCCGCGCTTCGGGACTGGTGCGCAGACTGGTGATGGACGGCGTCGACATCGAAGCGATGGTCCCCGCCTTCGAGCAGGGCCTGGAAGACATGTTTCTAGAGCTTACGGCCAAGGAGTAGACGTGGGACACGTTAGACGAGAATTCACCAAGCTTCTCTTTCAGAAGCGCACGTACATCGGCTGGGGAGGCCTGTTCCTGCTCCCGTTCATCTTTGGGCTGGCCTTCAAGCTCACCACCGGGCCGGGACCGCACGGGGAAAGCGGCGATGCGCTGGGCGCGATGATGATGCAGGGAGTGAAGAGCAACGGTCTGTACTTGGGTCTCCTGGCCCTCCTCATGCTCGCCACTTTCCTTCTGCCTCTGCTGGCATCCATGGCAGGATCGCAGACGGTCGCGGGCGAAGCCGAGAAGGGCACCCTGCGGACCACGTTGATGCAGCCGGTGAGACGCAGCGGATTGCTGGTTTCGAAATGGGTGGTTGCCAATATATACATGGCCGTCGGCCTTGCCATCCTGGGCGTCTCTTCGCTCGCAGCCGGAGCTGCTTTCTTCGGACTGCACCCCTTGGGTATCGTGTCGGGGGGGAGCATGAGTGCCGGAGCAAGCGTGCTGTGGTCGCTGGCGGGGTACGCGTACGTGATGGCGGGCATGCTGGCGGTGGTTTCGCTGGCGGTGCTGCTCTCTGCTGTCACCGAGTCAAGCCTCACCGCCGCGGCAGGTGCGCTGGTGACGGTGATCGTCATGCTGGTGTTGGGCAGCCTAAGCGTGTTCGACTTTCTGCAGCCCTACTTGATCACGAGCCACCTGTCGGCCTGGGGCAACTTCTTCGAGCGCCCGCTGGATCTGGCGCCCATTTGGAAGGGCCTGGTCTGCTTCGGTGCCTGGGGTGCCGGCACGCTGGGTCTGGCGTTGTGGCGCTTCAGCAAGAAGGACATCAGCTCGTAGGATTGAGGCGGAGAGAAAGCGACCGCCAAAAGAGAGCGGCCTGGCACTGAAGACACGGATCGGAGGGCCACCGAGGGGGGCGTGAGGGTCGGAGAAAAGCTTTGCGTACTCGCTGTGCTTTTCGGAGACCCTCACGCCCCCCTCGGTCACTCAGAAGTTCATCTCGAAGTGGAACACTCCCTCGTTCAGCGTACTGGTGACCTTCATGCCGCTGTGGTTGATGACAGCCTGCATGGGCTTGTTGGCGCGCATCACCTCGGCCGTGAACCCGGCGATACCGTTGCGCTTGGCGATCATGGCAAGGTGCTTCATGATGAAACCGCCGATGCCTTGCTTCTGCCAGTCGTCGCGTACCACGAAGGCTACCTCGGCGCGGTTGGTCTTCACATCGAGATAGTAGCGGCCGATGGCGATGATCTCCTCACCGTGAGCCTCGGGCACCGTGCCCACGATCGCCACTTCGCTACGGTGGTCGACGTAGACGAAGTTCTGCAGCTGCTTCCTAGGTATGCGCTTCATGTGTGACATGTAGCGGTAGTAGACGGTCTCCTGGGACAGTGAGTAGAAGAGGTCGCGTGTGGCGGGCTCGTCTGTGGGATTCATAGACCGGAAGCCGATGAGCGTGCCGTCGTCCAAGAGCATCGTGGTGCGGACTTCCTTGGGTCCGACGAGGAGGCGGCCTTCCACGTCCGCCATCTCAGGCCGCACCCACTTGTACTCCACGGCCTTGGAGAGCAATTCTTCGCGGAAGTCGGGATGGGCGATGGTGATGAGGGCCATGGCCCTTTCTTGCACGCTTTTGCCATGTAGATAGGCGATGCCGTGCTCGGTCACCACGTAGTGCACGGCCCCCCGGGTGGTCACCACGCCTGCCCCCGGTTTGAGAGTGGCGACGATGCGAGAGGCCTTGCCGCCCACAGCCGTCGACGGCAGAGCGATGATGGCCCGGCCGCCCGCGGAGCGGCCGGCGCCTTGGTTGAAGTCGGCCTGGCCCCCGATGCCCGAGTAGAAACTCGAACCTAGAGAGTCGGCGCACACCTGGCCGGTGAGGTCGACTTCGAGCGCCGTGTTGATGGCTACCATTTTGTTCTGCTGACCGATGACGAAGGGGTCGTTGACGTATTCAGTGGGGTTGAACGAGAAAAGCGGGTTGTTGTCCACGTAGTCGTACAGCTTCTTGGTGCCCATGGCGAAGGTCGTGACGATCTTGCCCCGGTCGGTAGACTTCTGCGCGCCCGTTATCACACCAGCATCAGCCAGGATGGTGATGGCTTCGGTGATGACCTCGGTATGAATGCCCAGGTCTTTCTTATCTTTGAGGCACATGGCCACTGCGTGGGGGATCCGGCCAATGCCTATCTCCAGGGTCGACCCATCCTCCACTAGCGAGGCGACATGTTCACCGATGGCCTGGGTGATTGGCCGGGCATCTTCCGCCCAGGCTCCCGTTTGCACATCGTCTATGAAGCCGGCGTATGCAGTCTCTATGAGGGGCTCGTCCACCGGTACCAAGATATCGAGATCGAAGATGCTGACGAGGCTGTCGCCCATGGTCCACGGCATCTGCGGGTTGACCTGCGCGATCACAAGGCCGGCATTGGCCGTGGCCGACTTGACAATATCCACCGAAACGCCCAGGCTGCAGCGCCCCTGTTGGTCGGGCTGCGTCACCTGGATAAGGGCGACATCGATAGGCATCTCTCCACTGGCGAACAGGGAGGGGATGTCGGAGAACGAGATGGGGGTGTAGTCCCCGTATCCCTCTTGGATCATGTTGCGGACGTTGGCCGATATGAAGAACGTGTTAACCGAGAAGTAGTCGGCCAGTTCCTTGTAAGCATAGGGAGCGTCACCCAGAGTCAGGGACGACAGCACTTGGGTGTCGGCGAGTTCGGTGTGACGCGCGACCAAGGCTCGTATCAAAGTCAGGGGCTGCGCTACCCCGCTGCCTATGAAGATCCTCTGCCCTGGTCTGATCTTGGACACCGCCTGTTCGGCGGTCATGGTCATGCTGGCGTATTTCTTCTGCCAGTCGGCTTCGTAGTCGTGTTTGGGGAAGGCGGTCATTGCGCACCTCCTTCGCTCAACTGAATCCGCGCGTCTGCCGCCACCGAGTCTTCGCCCGGCCTGCCCACGATGAACGGGTTGATGTCGAGTTCTTCGATCTGCGGGAAGTCGGTGACCAACTGGCTGATGCGTTGCAGAGCCTCACCGATGGCTGCCAGGTTGACTCCCTGTTCGCCGCGGACGCCCTCGAGCAGCTTGTACGACCGGGTGCCCATGAGCATGTTCATGGCTTCGCTCGAAGTGATCGGGGCCAGGTGGAACGTGACATCCTTCATCACTTCCACGAAGATACCTCCCAGCCCGAACATAAGCATTGGACCGAACTGCGGGTCGCGGGTCATGCCCAAGATGACCTCGCGGCCCTTGGGCACCATGCGCTCCAGGTATACCCCTTCCAGCAAGGCGTCGGGAGCTTTGCGGTTGATGCGGAGCATCATCAACTCGAATGCGTCGGCAACCTCTTGGGCACTGCTTAGATTGAGCTTCACGCCGCCGATGTCCGACTTGTGGATGATGTCAGGCGAGACGATCTTCATAGCGAGGGGATAGCCCAGACGGGGGGCCGCCTCGGTGGCTTCTTCCACGGTGCTTACCAGGCGGCCGTCTGGCACTACAAAGTCGTAGGCCCGCAGGATGTCCTTGGCCTTGACTTCGCCCACGTAGGTGCGTCCCGTACGGAGCTGCCGGGTGATGACACGCTCCACCCTGCGCCGGTTGACGGGATAGCGAGCCACTATACGGGGCGGGCGCTGCCGCCAGGCTGCGTATTCCACCATGGCTTTGAGAGCCGCCACTGCTCGCTCCGGCGAGGGGTAGTCGGGCAGGTTGTGGGCCACCAACTCATCACGGCCCGGCAAGATGTCCTCGCCCCCCATGAAGGTGGCAAGCACCGGCTTCTCGCCCCTGACGGACGCGGCGATGGCCCGGGCCGTCTCGGCCGGTTTGGTCATGGCCTGGGGCGTGAGGATGATGAGCACGGCGTCGACGTTAGGGTCGTCCTGTGCGGCCTCGACGGCCATGGCGTAGCGCGAGGGGTCGGCGTCACCAAGGACGTCGATGGGGTTGCCAACACTAGCGGCCGCCGGCAGCTTGCTCCGTAGGGCGGTGGCGACCGACTCGTCTAGTACAGTGACTCTGAGGCCGGCCGACTCCACCGCGTCGGCGGCCATGATGCCCGGGCCGCCTGCGTTGGTGATGATCGCCACCCGGTTGCCCTTGGGTAGCGGCTGCATAGCAAGGGCCGTGGCCAGGTCGAACAGGCCTTCGAAGGTGTCGGCGCGAATGACGCCGGCTCGTTTGAAGGCGGCCCCGTAGGCGATGTCGGCGCCGGCCAGAGCCCCGGTGTGCGACGATGCGGCTTTCGAGCCGGCGGTTGTGGTACCGGCCTTGAGTATGACCACCGGCTTGACGGCTGCCACCGATTCGGCAACTCGAATGAACTCATCCCCGTTGCCTATGCTTTCCAGATAGCCCACGATGACTTTGGTCTTGTCGTCATCAGCAAAGGCTGAGAGGAAGTCGATCTCGTCGAGGTCGGCCTTGTTGCCGATGCTGAGCAGGGTGGCCAGGCCCAGCTTGCGGGCGGCGGCCCAGTCGAGGATGGCCGCGCACAGAGCGCCCGACTGCGAGAGCACCGAGATGCCCCCTGTCAGGGGCATGTGGTTGGCGAATGTGGCGTTCATCTTGTGGTGGGTGTTGATGAGCCCCAGGCAGTTCGGGCCCATGAGGCGCGCGCCCGCCTGGCGGCAAAGACCGGCGATCTCGCGCTCCAGCTGAGCCCCGTCCTCGTCGACTTCTTTGAAGCCGGCGGTGATGATGACCACCGCCTTGGCTTCGGCCTTGAGTGAGCTGATGACCGCTCCCCTAACCGCGGTGGTGGGCACGGCGATCACGCTCAGGTCGATGGGTTTGCCCCATTCCTCCAGGCTTGTGTAGAATCGCTGTCCCATTAGTTCGCCCCCAGAGGGGTTCACGGGAACGATATCACCTTCGAATTCCCCCTCGATTAGGTTGGCCACCACGGCATAGCCGACCTTCCCCAACGTACGTGAAGCCCCCATGACCGCGACGGTCTTAGGGTAGAGCAGGCATTCAAGCATTTGAAAAACCACGTCCTCTCGAAATCAACAAAGCCTAGCTGGTAAGTCTATCTGGTCCGCATAGCGCGGCCGCAACTGTTGCGCGAGGCGCAAGCGATGATTCATGATACTACGACAATGGGCTAGAATGGCCCCCAGCATGGTTCATCTAGGCGACCGTCGACCTGGCTGAGGGTGGTGCCGGTGCGGAATGTGCTTAAAAGCTTGGGAGTCGCCGTCGCGGTTGTCGCTCTGTGCGGGCCGCTGATCTTCTGGCCGGCCGACGAAGCGAGGCCTGCCACTCTCGATCTCTCGCAGGTCACGGTGACCGTACCTCCTGTAGTCGTGGTAGCCACCGATCTCCCCGATTCACAGACCACCACCACTACTACCACCACCACCGAGGTATCGGTTGAAACCGTTACCACCACCACGAGCACGACCGAACTCACTCGGGAGATAACCATCGCCGCCGTCGGGGACGTTCTGCCACATGTCGGCATCCTCAGTTCGGCTCGAGACTCAATTACTGGCGAGTATGACTTCTGGCCCATGTTTCGCCCCATCGCCCCCTATTTGGCCAATGCCGACTACACGGTCGCCAACCTGGAGACTAGGCTGGCCGGTCCCGCGACCGGGTACACGGGATACCCCATGTTCAACTCGCCCATCGAACTTGCGCAGGCGCTGAAGAAGGCGGGTGTTGACCTCGCCGCGACCGCCAACAACCACTCCCTTGACAGGGGATGGCCCGGGATCGTGGGCACGCTCGATCGCCTGGACCAGGTGGGTGTCGCTCACGTGGGCACCTACCGCTCCATGGCCGAGAAGCGGACTCCGTTGGTGGTCGACATCGATGGGATCAAGGTGGGCTTCATCAATTACGCTGACTGGCTGAACGACCAGGAGCCGCCCAAAGAGCAACGCGGCCTATGCCGTCAACACCCTCGACGTGGACGAAGTGGCCGGGGAGGCTATGCTGGCACGCATGTGGGGCGCGGAAGTGGTGATCGCCATCCTGCACTACGGGGAGGAATACGGACGTCAGCCGAGTGCTGAGCAGATCAAGGTCTCACAAGGGACGGTCGACTATGACGGTCTTCTCTCCCGGGGAGTGGACGTGATCATTGGCGCTCATCCGCACGTGGTGGAGCCCATAGCTCACCTGCTGCAATACGCCGCCTGGAAGGCCAACGACACCTACGTGGTCTACTCCCTGGGCAACTTCGTCTCGGCTCAGCGCCAGCGCTACACCGACAGCGGGCTTATCGCCTACATCCACATCCAGAAGACCGGCCTGCGGGTCAACGTCACTGGAGTCAGCTATCTGCCTGTATACGTGCAGCGCTCTGTGACGCAGTATCCGGTGCAGTACCGTATTCTGCCGGTGTTGCCTGGACTCAATCCGGGCAGCGACGTGCCCCTCAGCCTGGCCGACGATCAGCGGATGGACCAGGTATGGGAGGAACTGGGGCCGATGCTCTATCGTCCCGACGAGAGCATCAAGCCGCTGGATCCGGCCGAACTCGGCCTCTAAATTTGCACATGCCCATGTTTACTGCGTCACCGGTTCTGGTAGCATCCCCAGACCATGCTTGAACTAGAGAGGAACAGTCCCATCGAGGCCATCGCCCTCAGTGAGTTCTTCGCCCGCTGCGGCTGGGAGGAGAGCGAGGCGGCCACCAAGCTCGAGTGGGCGCTTGCTGCGTCCGACGAGTGGGTCGTCTGCAGGCTCGACGGGCAGTTGATCGGATTCGGCCGCTTGTGCAGGCTGGACCCGGTGAAGCGAGTGGTCTTCGATGTGCTTGTTGACCCTCGTTTCAGGGAGACCGGGCTTGGGCACGAGATCGTCCGTTTGTTGACCGAGAATGCGGACAACCTGGAGGGAGTGCCGGCGTTCAAGGCGCCCCTTGCTTCTCCTCAGGCCTATCTCGGACGATCGTGTGAGCTCTTACTCAGGTGCTGCTCCGCGAGACAGAGTATGAGCGGACACAGGGTCATCTGCATCCCCGGCGACGGCATCGGTCCGGAGATCATGGCCGCCGCGAAGGTGGCGGTGTCTGCTGCCGGAGCTGCCATTGAGTGGGTGGACATGGACGCCGGGGCCGGAGTGATCGAGAAGTACGGCACCCCGCTGCCCGAAGCGGTGATCGAGGCCATCCGGGTGACGGGAGTGGCTCTCAAGGGGCCCGTCACCACTCCGGTGGGATCCGGTTTTCGCAGTGTGAACGTGGCCTTGCGGAAGGCTCTGGACTTGTACGCGAATCTGCGGCCGGCCGCCAATATGCCCGGCATCCGGTCCCGCTACGAGGGGATCGATCTGGTCATCGTGCGCGAGAATACCGAAGACCTCTACGCCGGTATCGAGCGGATGGCCGACCCGGACACGGCCGAATCGGTGAAGATCATCACTCGCAAGGGCAGTGAACGGATCGCCCGCTTCGCGTTCGAGTACGCCCGCAGGGAGGGCCGCCAGAGGGTCACTGCTGTACACAAGGCCAACATCATGAAGATGTCCGACGGCCTGTTCTTGGAGGTATCGCGCCAGGTGGCTCAGGGCTTCCCCGAGGTGGAGTTCGACGACCGCATAGTCGACAACATGTGCATGCAACTCGTGCAGTATCCGGAGGCCTACGACGTGCTCCTTTGCCCCAATCTGTACGGGGACATAATCAGCGATCTGTGCGCGGGACTGGTGGGCGGTCTAGGCGTGGCGCCGGGAGCCAACATCGGCGAAGGCATCGCCGTCTTCGAGGCTGTACACGGCTCGGCTCCCGACATCGCCGGGCAGGACCGGGCGAATCCTACCGCGCTGGTGCTTTCGGCGGTGGCCATGCTCAGTCACCTGGGCGAAGTGAAGGCTGCCCGGGCTCTCTTGGAGGGCACGCGCGCTGTGATCAGTGCCGGCGACCGGGTCACGGCCGATCTGGGCGGCACGGCGGGCACCATGGAAATGGGCGAAGCCATCGCCGAAGAGGCCGGCAGGCAGGCAGGCTGACGGACCGGGTGCCCGATCAGGCCGGGGGCAGCCCCTCAGCGCCCCAGCCTCGTTTGATCCAGTAGATCCTTACTCGTCTGCGCAGTTCCTCGCGGTCCACCGCGGGGGCCTTGTCGGTCGGCTCGCGGAAGAAGCGCTCGGCCACGGTGTCGTCGGCTGGGGTCATGCCAAAAGCGAAGTTGAGCCGGCGGATGCGGGTGAGGATATCGGTCGACAGCTCCTCCAACTGTTCTTTGGTGACGGGGCCGCCGTTCAGTTGCGCGACCGCCGATGTCAGCCGGTCCCAAGTGAGAAGATCGCGGTAGAAGCGGCACATGGTTAGGCTGTCCATCAGCAGCATGCGGTCTTCCCAGTCGATGTAGGTCTGGACGTAGGCATCATCATCGAGGCCTTCCAGCAATCCACCGAGCTCCGGTTTGTAGAAAGTGGCACGTAGATGACAGGCACCACGGACGCTCAGCGCGTAGCCGAGTGACATGCTCTTGAGCCTGCGGGGATCATAGCCGGCGGGGTCCATGCCCTTGGAAGTGATGGACCACTCGCTCATGCCCAGCGCCGCCAGGGCTTCATCCATCCCCCGGGCCAGTATCTCCCCGGTGGGAGTGGATCGGGTAGCTATGGCCTCGAGTAGGGCGGCTATGGCCTCGACGTCTCCGGGGGCGGGGCCGTCGTCCAGCCGGCCCAACTGCTTCGCCTTGATGGCGACGGCGACCAGATTCCCGCCGGTTATGGTATCCAGCCCCAACAGGTTGCAGCGCTCACTCAGCTTGGCCACGTCCCTGGCGTGTTTCACCATGCAGGAGCCGCCGAAGGTGTAGATGGTCTCGTATTCGGGGGCGTGCAGCTCGCGACCAGTCTCCGGTCCTTCAGTAAGAATGAGGCGCTTGCGGCAGCGTAACGGGCAGGGGGGGCAGGTGTCGTGCTTGATCTCGGCCCACTCCGTCCAGTGTTCGGCCTCCAAGGTGGCCCGGTGAGGGGCCGCCCCCTTGCTGAAGAAGTCGGTGGGGAAGGTGCCGGCTTCGTTGAGTAGGGCTACCATGACCGGGGTGCCGTATTTGTGGTAGGTGGTGGCCGTGGGGGAATCCACAGCCAGCTTGGAGATCTCGCGCCTGGTCTGTGCGAAGTGCTCCTCGGTCTCCAACTTGGCCGCGCCGGGCGAGGTGACGGTCACGGCCTTGAGCAGCTTGCTGCCGAACACCGCTCCCAGACCTCCTCGGCCCAGGGTGTGAGCCCGCTCGTGCATCACGCATGCCGAGTGCACCAGCTTCTCACCGGCAACGCCTATGCAGAGCACCGCCGAGCGCTTCTCCAGCGTGGGCAGCAGGGCGTCCTCCGCGACTAGAGTGTCCTTGCCCCACAGCTCCGTCGCCGGCGACAGGGTCGCCCCTCGCTCGTCTATGTGCAGGCGCACCGGCTCGCGGGCCGTCCCCTTGATCACCACGGCGTCCCAGCCGGTTTCGCAGAAGGCACGGGCGAATGACCCACCGCAGTAGGTCTCCAGCCAGATGCCGGTGAGCGGACTCCTGGTGAAAGCAGCGAACCGGTCTGAGCCCGACATAGCGTAGGCCGCGAGGCGGCTGGGCGTCAGAGCGATGATGTTCTCGGGTGAGAGGGCATCGGCTCGCGGATCCAGGTATGCCTCCAGCAGACTGATCCCGAGCACCTTTCCGCCCAGCCCGAGGGCGCCTGGAGGGCTGAGGGGCTCTATGTGCGCTAGGCCTGTGGAAAGATCGACCACAAGGATCTTCCCTACGTCACCCATGTCTGCCTCCTAGGGATGCGAGACGCCTCCCTAAAGCGGTAGCCGTCTGCGCTAGCCGTTCGCCGCGGACGCGGTCACTTGGGCCAGCGTCTCTTCAAAGATGTCCAGTCCGCGAGCCAGCGTCTCATCCTCGATAGTGAGCGGGACCAGGACGCGGACCACGTTATGGTAGGTGCCGGCTCCCACGTTGATCACGCCGTTCGCGTACAGCGCCGCGCGGAAGGCCTTGGCGAAGTCGCCCGCCGGCTTCTTGCTCGCCGGATCCTCCACGAGTTCGATGGCCGCCATGGCCCCGATGCCGCGCACGTCGCCGATCATCGGGTAGGTCTTTTGCAGGGCCCGGAAGCGGGCGCGGATGCGGTCGCCCAGAACAGTGGCCCGTTGCAGCAGTCCCTCGCTCTCAATGATGTCGAACACCGCCAGTCCAGCCCGGCAGGCCGTCGGATTGCCGCCGAAGGTCGTACCCACACCGCTCGGGTGAACGGTGTCCATGATCTCCTGTCTGCCGGTGATGCCCGCAATGGGGAAGCCGGCGCCCAAGGCCTTTGCGGTGGCCATCAGGTCGGGGGCGACGCCCCAGTGCTCCATTCCGAACCATCTGCCGGTCCGGCCGATACCTGTCTGGATCTCGTCGGCAATGAGCAGGATGCCGTGGTCCTCACAGATCTTCTTGATCTTGCCCATGTATTCCGGGGGAGGCACGATGAACCCGCCCTCACCTTGCACCGGCTCGGCAAGGACCGCGGCCACATCTTCGGCGGCCACGTGTTTGTCGAAGGCGTTTTGCAGAAAGTTCGCGCATTCACACTCGCAGCCCGGGTAGGACAGAGCCAGCGGGCAGCGGTAACAGTACGCATAGGGGATGCGGTAGATATCGGACGCATACGGACCGAAACCGACCTTGTAGGGACTGACCTGCGAGGTGAGGCTAAGGGTCATGTAGGTGCGCCCATGGAACCCGTCTTCGAAGGCGATGATCGACTTGCGGCCGGTGGCGTAGCGCGCCACCTTGACGGCATTCTCGACGGCCTCCGCACCTGAATTGACAAAGAAGGTGCGTTTGGCCGAATCGCCGGGCGCCACCTGGTTCAGCTTCTCTGCCAAGCGCAGATAAGACTCGTAGCCCACCAGCCCGAAACAGGTATGCGAGTACAGCTCGGCCTGCTCCTTGACCGCGGCGACCACCTTGGGATGACAGTGCCCTACATTCAGCACGCCGATGCCGGCGGCGAAGTCCACGTATTCCCGGCCGTCCACGTCGGTTACGAGCGCGTTCTTCGCTCTTGCCACATAGACAGGAGCCGCGGCGGCGACCCCGCGGGGGATGTTCGCAGCCCGGAGGGCGGTGATCGAAGCGTTGTCCATGACTCCTCCAGTACTGAGAGCACCGCGACGTAGCGTGCCTGGTTCAATGGGCCGGTGTTGCCGTGAGGGTACCATGACGTAGACGCTCGCGCCTTGAATAGCCCTGCATCTTGAGTAAACTTGTTAGCTGTCCCCCGCAATCGCCGAGGAGTTCATCTTGAAGAGCACCAGTCAAAGCGTCTATTCGGGTCCTACGCGGGCACCTCACCGTTCGCTTCTGCGCGCGCTGGGAGTAGGCCGTGGGGACGCCGGCAGGCCACTCATAGGTGTTGCGAACTCGTACAACGAGCTCATACCCGGCCACATGCATCTGAACACGCTCGCTCAGCACGTGAAGTTCGGTGTGTACCAAGCCGGGGGCATGCCGCTCGAATTCAATGTCATAGGAGTCTGCGACGGTTTGGCCATGGGCCACGAGGGCATGCACTACTCTCTGGTCTCGCGCGAGGTCATTGCCGACTCGGTGGAAATCATGGCCAAGGCCCATGCCCTTGACGCCTTGGTCTTCGTCACCAACTGCGACAAGATCGTGCCGGGCATGGTCATGGGTGCCGCCCGCCTCGATATCCCCGCGGTGGTGGTGTCCGGCGGACCGATGCTGGCGGGTGACTACGAAGGCAAGAAGGTCAGCCTTTCTCAGATCTTCGAGGGAGTGGGCCGTTACTTCAAAGGCGACTTGTCCGAAGAAGGCCTGGCCGAGATGGAGGATTCGGTCTGTCCCACCTGCGGCTCGTGTGCTGGGCTGTTTACAGCCAACTCCATGAGCTGCGTGACGGAGGCCCTAGGGCTGTCGCTTCCTGGCGACGCTACCATTCCGGCTGTCTATTCGGCCCGCCTTCCCTTGGCGCGCCAGAGTGGAGTGGCCGCAGTCGAAGCGGCCCGCAAGGGTTGGACGGTTCGTCGCTTCATCACCGAAGCCAGTGTCCGCAATGCGCTTGCGGTCGATGCCGCTCTGGGTTGCTCCAGCAACACGGTTCTGCACCTGATGGCCATCGCCACCGAAGCTAACGTTGCACTGAAGCTTGAGACTTTCAACGAGGTGGCCGACCGCACACCGAACATCGTGAAACTGTCTCCGTCGGGCACCAACCATATGGAAGACCTGCATCGGGCCGGCGGGGTCATGGCTGTGATGAAGCGGTTAGCCGAAGCCGGACTGGTGGACGGCGCGGTCCCGACAGTCGCTGGCGTGGATATGACCATGCAGTACGAGGCCGCCGTCATCCGGGACGAGGAGGTCATCAGGCCTCTGGATCGACCCTACCGCTCCACTGGTGGCCTGGCCATGCTCTTTGGCAATCTGGCCCCACGGGGTGCTGTAGTCAAGGAATCGGCAGTGCTTCCAGAGATGCTGGTGCATGAAGGTCCGGCCGTGTGTTTTGACGACGAGGCCAGCATCATGGAGGCCATCGAGAAGGATAGGGTCAAGCCGGGCTCTGTGGTCGTGATCCGCTATGTGGGTCCCAAGGGCGGTCCGGGCATGCCCGAGATGCTCACTCCCACTTCGGCGTTGGCCGGAGCGGGGCTGGACCACAGCGTCGCTCTCATCACCGACGGCCGCTTCAGTGGAGCTAGTCGGGGGGCCAGCATCGGTCACGTGGCTCCCGAAGCGCTCGACGGAGGTCCTATCGCTCTGGTCGAAGACGGGGACCTTATCAGCATCGACATCCCCAAGCGGATCCTCACCCTCAAGATCACCGACGAAGAGATGGACCGGAGGAAGACGGCGTGGCAGCGCCCGGCTCGACAGTATTCGGGCGTGCTGCGCCGCTATGTAGCCTTCGTCTCCGGGGCGGAGACCGGGGCGGTACTGGGCGACGGAGTCTCCGACTCCTGACGTCTCTCCCCAGGCGGTCTCTACGATCTCCCGGAGGCTCTATCGGACCCGATTGAGGGTCCGGTGTCCGGGCAAACGCGGTTGTAAAGGATAGCGGAACGCACCATGAAAGCATCCACAGTGATCCTGGAAGCGCTTAAGCGCGAAGGGGTCGACACGATATTCGGGTTTCCGGGAGGGCAGGTCATCCCTCTCTACGATGCCCTGTACGAATTTGACATCAATCACATACTGGCAAGGCATGAGCAGGGGGCCGGCCACATGGCCGACGGCTATGCTAGGGCTTCCGGCAAGGTGGGAGTCTGCTTGGCTACGTCCGGGCCGGGCGCGACCAATCTGGTCACGCCCATCGCCAACGCCTATATGGACAGTGTGCCCATGGTGGCCATCACCGGACAGGTGAGCCGTCATCTCATCGGCCTGGATTCGTTCCAAGAGGCCGATATCACCGGGATAACCTTGCCGGTGGTCAAGCACAGCTACTTGGTTAAAGACGCCAAGGATCTGCCTCGCATCATCCGGGAGGCCTTCCATATCGCCGGCACGGGTCGTCCCGGCCCGGTGCTCATAGACATCCCGGTGGACGTCACCAAGGAAGACATGGACTACGACCCCGACGATGTGCCGGCTCTGCACCTGCCCGGCTACAAGCCGAACGTCAAGGGTCATCCCAAACAGATCCGCGAGGCCGCTCGAGTCATCGCCGCGGCCGAGCGTCCGGTCATCTATGCCGGGGGAGGGGTGATCATCGCCGACGCTTCCGAAGAACTGCGCGCGGTGGCCTTCTACGGTCACATCCCGGTGACCACCACACTCAATGGCAAGGGCTGCTTCCCCGAAGACCATCACCTCGCCATGGGTATGCTGGGCATGCACGGCACTCCCGCCGCCAACTACGCCATCAGCAAGTCCGACCTCATCATCGCGGTGGGCGTGCGTTTCGACGACCGGGTTACGGGCAATCTCCAGGCCTTCGCTCCCGAAGCCCAGTTCATCCACATCGATCTGGACCCGGCCGAGATCTCCAAGAACGTGGCCATCGACGTGCCCATCGTCGGCGATGCCAAGAAGGTGTTGACGGCGCTCCTGCCCGAGCTCAAGAAGCTCGATCTTTCTCCCGACCGGCATCTTCCCTGGATGGAGCAGGTGGAGACCTGGAAGCGCGACCACGCTCTGGCGGTGCGTCCCTCAGACGACGGCGAGATCATGCCGGAGTATGCGGTGAACAAGATATGGGAGGTCACCAAGGGCGAGGCCATCATCACCACCGAGGTCGGTCAGCATCAGATGTGGGCGGCACAGTACTACCTTGCCCGGCATCCCCGTCGGTTCATCAGCTCGGGCGGTCTGGGCACCATGGGTTTCGGCTTTCCGGCTGCCATCGGAGCGCAGGTGGCCTGTCCCGGTTCCCTTGTGGTCGATATCGCGGGCGACGGGTCCTTCCAGATGACGCTGCAGGAGTTGGCCACGGCGGTGCAGTACGACCTGCCGGTGAAGGTGTGCATCCTCAACAATCAGTACCTGGGCATGGTGCGCCAATGGCAGGAACTCTTCTGGAACAAGCGGTACAGCAACACCTGCATCGAATGCCAGCCTGACTTTGTGAAGCTGGCCGAAGCCTACGGGGCCGAAGGCTACCGGGCGACGGATCCCAATGAGCTGGAGGACGTGCTGCGCACGGCGCTGGCCACCGACCGACCCGCCGTCATCGACATCCGGGTCAACCGCGAGGCCAACGTGTTTCCCATGATCCCGGCCGGCGGAACCGTGCACGACATGATGGAGCGCTAGCCATGAAGCATACTCTTTCAGTGCTGGTGGAGAACAAACCGGGCGTGCTGACTCGGGTGGCCGGGCTCTTTGCCAGGCGCGGGTTCAACATCGACAGCTTGGTGGTCGCGGAGACCGAGAACCTGGAGCTGTCACGCATGACCATCACGGTGGACGAGCGCGACCAGTCTGTGGAACAGCTGACGAAGCAGCTACACAAGCTCATCAACGTTCTAAAGATCACGTCTCTCGATCCCGACTCCAGCGTGGAGAGGGAACTGCTGCTCATCAAAGTCAAGGGCGACACCGTCTCGCGGGCCGAGATCATGCAGATCGTGGAGATCTTCCGGGCCAAGATCGTGGATGTGGGCAGCGAGGTGATGGTGATCGAGATGACCGGCGCGCGCGAGAAGGTGAGCGCCTTCATCGAACTGCTCCAACCGTTCGGAGTGGTGGAGCTCATGCGTACCGGACGGCTTGCCATGAGCCGGGGTTTGCGGGCCACCTAGGAGGCTGCCGAAGAACGAAGCCACGCCGTCAAGACACGCTGGCCGACGCGATAGCACGTCCTCGCCGGCGATCGTGCCCTGACGACGCATCGTCACTATTCAGCAGTCTATAGCGACTCTGGGAGCCGGTCGGGCTCCCGATTGTGTTACCGTCTTAGAACGCATCGAGACAGAAGGAGCAGACAAACATGCTATACGACAAGGACGGAGATCTGGGTCTTCTCGAAGGGAAGACCGTGGCAGTTATAGGCTTCGGTAGCCAAGGGCACGCGCATTCGCAGAACCTCAGGGACAGTGGGGTCAAAGTCGTAGTGGCCGAAGCTCCGGGCACGCCGGCATGGGATAGGGCAGCAGCGGCGGGCTTCGAGGTGTTGACGGCGGATGCCGCAGCAGCTGTGGCCGACGTCATAATGATGGTCGTGCCCGATCAGACGCAGAAAGTGGTCTACGACACCGCTATTCGCCAGAATCTAAAAGACGGCGACATGCTCATGTTCGCTCATGGGTTCAACATCCACTACAGCCAGATCATCCCGCCGGCAGGCGTGGACGTGACCATGGTGGCCCCCAAGGGCCCGGGTCATCTGGTGCGGCGGGTCTACACCGAGGGCGGCGGCGTGCCGGCCGTGGTGGCCGTCTACCAGGACGCTACCGGCAAAGCCCGAGACCGTGCTCTGGCCTATGCCAAGGGCATCGGCTCCCTGCGCGCCGGCGTCATCGAGACTACCTTCAAGGAAGAGACCGAGACCGACCTGTTCGGTGAGCAGGCGGTGCTGTGTGGCGGGGTGAGCGAGCTCATCCGCGCCGGTTTTGAGACTTTGGTGGACGCGGGCTACCAGCCGGAAGTGGCCTACTTCGAGTGCCTGCACGAACTGAAGCTGATCGTCGACCTTATCCATGAGCACGGCATCAGTGGGATGCGCTACTCGATCTCCGACACCGCCGAGTATGGTGACATGACTCGGGGCAAGCGCATCATCAGCGAAGAGGTCCGCGAAGAGATGGGGTACATCCTCGAGGAGATCCAGACCGGCGAGTTCGCCAGGGAGTGGATCCTGGAGAACATGGCCGGCCGTCCGGTCTACAACGCCATCAAGCGCGAAGAATCTGAGCACGAGATCGAGATAGTGGGCCGGCAGCTGCGCGCCATGATGCCCTGGCTGGGCAAGAGCGGCAAGCTGGAGTAGTAGGCACCCTGCTCGGCCGCCCGGGCGAGTGCCGGGCGGCGCGAGGTGTCGTCTTGAGTCGGGCCCGCAGCGCTGCTGCGGGCCCGACCTGCGCTCCGGCCTCGGCCGCGCCGGCCAGCCATCCAAGACTGTAGGTGCCGGACCGTGCCTCGCCGCCCTGTGGCGAGGCCACTAACCGGGGAGAGCAGAGCCCGGCGCGGCGTCCTCATTGTCGGTCGGCGCTGGTGTCAACGGTCCGATGTTACCTGGGACCGGGTACTTCATGCGCTCTACCACCCGGGCACGCACGTGTGCCATCAGCATCTGCGCGGACCGGGTGTGAGACCGGTCTTTGCTACGAATGAGGTTGAGGTCACGGGTGAGGCCACCCTTCACCTCCAGCGTGGCCAGACCTTCCCGGCCCAATCCACTGAGGGCCAGGTTGGGTAGTAGCGATACGCCAAGACCTTGGCGAACGAAATTCTTGAGTGACTCGATTGAGCCTGCCTGGTAAGCAACCCGGGGCTCAAAACCGGCCCGGCGGCAGGCATCGACTGTCTGGGTCGTCAGGTTGAAGGCGTTGGTGGGCATCACGAAGTCGTCGAAGGCGAGCTCCGACAAGTCGATCATCCTGCGCTCCGCGAGACGATGTCTGGGTGAGGTGATGACAAGCACTTCCTCACTGCCCAAAGGGACGACGTCCAGGCTTTGGGGTGACCCCGGCGCCGTGACCACGGCAAAATCTAGAGAGCCGCTGTAGACCCGGTGTTGCAGTTCCAGATCTCCGCCTTCGGCCACCTCGACTCGCACCCGCGGGAAGGCCTCGTTAAATGAGGCCAGCAGGGTGGGCACCAGGTAGGCTGCCACCGAGGGGTTGGCGCCCAACCGGACGTCACCGGTCTCGACGCCCGACCGGTCCTGCAGCAGCCGCACCGCCTCGCTGGCCCGGGAGAGGACCGAGCGGGCCAGTGGCAGAAAGATCTCGCCATCGGAGGTGAGGCTTATCCGCCTACCCTTGCGGTGAAACAGCTGTGTGCCGAGTTCCTCTTCCAGGCGTCGCATCTGGTAGCTTAGGGCCGGTTGCGTGACGTGGACGACTGCGGCTGCGCCCGTGAAGCTCAGCGTCTCGGCGATGGTGACGAAGTACCTTAGCTGGGTCAGTTCCATGTCTACGATAAAAATAGCCTATAGTACAGATAGAAACAACGTATTGGAATTATGGGTAGTTCGTGTGTATATTGCAAATCGCTGAGCACTGATATACCGCTATCCAGGGAACCCCCCCTCCCAGATGGTGGCAGTGTTGAGCAGCTTTCCCGCAGCATAGTCGACTCCTCCCCCAACGGAGCCGGCTATGCTACTTTTTTGGGCAAAATCGCCCAGGGGCGGCCTCTCGTGAACATCCGAGGTTTCATGGTGTCGGAGCCTTCACATGTATAGGTGCATCGGCGGTTTGGCGAACACGATATCCAAATCGGTCAGGGGCCTCCGGGGAGGTGGTGCCGGCAGCCGACGGGTGCGTCTGCTCGCTCAGATCGGTCTGGGCCTGGCTGGAGTCATCTGGGGGGCCAACTTCGTGTTGGTGAAGGTGGCCATGGAAGATATGCCGCCCCTCTATTACCTGGGGTTGCGTTTCCTGGTGGGCGCTGTGGTGCTCGCTCCCTTTAGTGTGAGACGGCTGAAGAGACTCGATCGACGCAGCTGGATGCTGGGCTGCGGGATAGGGGCGCTGCTGTTTGCCGGCTTCGTGTTGCAGACCGTGGGGCTCCGCTCTACCTCGCCGGGCATCTCAGGCTTCCTGACCAGCCTTTATGTGCTCATGGTTCCTCTGATCCTAGGAGTGGCGACGGGCCGGTGGCCATCGCCTATGGTGGGGCTGGGGGTGGTGGTGGTAGCCGCCGGACTGGCGGTGCTATCTCTCTATGGCGAGGCTGCATTCGGTCTGGGAGAGCTCCTCACCTTGCTTGCCACAGTCTTCTGGGCCCTCCACATCCTGGGGGTGGGATACGCCTCCACCAGGATCAGCGCTATCGCGCTCGTGCAGATCCAGCTTACTGTTTGCGCCGTTCTGTCGTTGGCCTGTGCCTTTGCCATCGAGCGGCCTCAGCTCTTTCCCGGCTGGGAGGCCACGGGAGCCGTGCTCTGGACCGGGATCATGGGGGGAGTGGTGGCATATCTGCTGATGGCTTTGGGACAGCGGTACACGCCACCTACACTTGCGGGGATCCTCATGAGTCTGGAGGCGGTCTTCGCTCTCATCGTGTCGATGATCATCGGCTACGACACTCTGACAACGCGGACTGTGATCGGTTTCGTTCTGATGTTTGCCGGTACCACTGCAGCTCGAATCGGGTCAGAGAAGAGGACACCGGAGCTGGCGGCAGAGCCCGCGCCGCCGGGGCCTTAGCTTCGCTCAGCTTCGTCCTGCGGCCGCTCTCGCGACAAAGGCGGCTACCTTCGTGGCTACAGCTTCGTAGGCGCCTTCGGGTTCCTTCCCCGAGGAACGAGGCAAGGCTAAGGAGTGGTCTCCCCCTTCGACCACGTATAACTCACCGGGCACGACTAGACAGGGGAGGGCGGGACGCAATAGTTCCAGGTTGCAGAACGGATCGTGGCTGCCTATACAGAACAGGCTGGGGATGTCGATGTGCCGGAGGGGTTTGAGGTTGATGCGGTCGGGGCGACCAGGCGCGTGCAGCGGGTAGCCGAGTTCCACGAGACCCGCGGCGTCCACGCCGTCTCCCTCCGACCGACGCGAGACCATCTCGGCGGCTACCCGCCCGCCCAGAGATTTGCCCCCCACGAAGACGGGGACGCCCGCTACATAGAAGCCGCTTGCGAGCCGGGCGTAGGCGGCTCTAAAAGCGGCCTCCAGCACCACGGCCGAGTCCGGGGAGTCGGCGCCGCTCTCCGCATAGGCGAAGTTGAAGCGGAGCACCGCGATGCCGGCCGTGTCCGCCAGACGAGCGGCAAGATAGGCTAGAAGGGAGTGGTCCACGTCATTGTTGGACCCGTGCGCAAGGAGAAGAGCGGCGTTCGGGGCGGTGCCGGCCGGGGTGTCCAGCTTCGCGGTCACGTCGACCGCACCGAGGACGTCAATCTTGAAGCTTCTCGAGGGGGATCGAGGCATCCACGCTCTCCTTCTGTGGGGTCAGGGACATGGCCAAACAACGAACTATGTGTAATATACGTGTACAAGCCTCAAGGGAGGGCACATTGGAACGGATCATCGGCAATCTTGACAAGGCCAAGCTAAAGCTGGACGAGGCCTTCTTCTACCTTGACGAGATCGAGGAGCTCATCCAAGAAGATGAGCTGAGCGAGACGGCTGGCTCCAAAGTCACCCAGGCCACCGAGCGGCTCACTGCCGAACTCTCTGCGCTGAGCGGCAGGGTGGCAGAGTTGCAGGATATCCTGGCCGCCCTTGACCAACAAGAGGCATCTGCCGGCGAGTAGTTTGTCGGGGTCTGGGCGGGCGCGGTCGCAGCGGTTCTAGCCTCGGAGGGCGAGGCGGATCTAGCGGGTCGCCCTCCTTCTTGGTGAGCGTTTGCACGACTCAGGCAGGAGTTGCTTTCTGTGCCAAAGAGAACGGCTCGCTACCCTAGTTGTGCTCGTGGTGCTCAGGGATGTACTCCTCCAGAACGGGAAAATCGCGGAGTTGCTTGTCGATGGCAGCCTTCATGAACGAGTCGACCCACCAGAACACGTTCTGCGTACGCACGTTCCGTCGCAACCGCCTCATCCGGTAGCGGCGCTCGCCGGAAGTCATGTGGAAGGCAGCGTAGAGGGCGTCGGCAGTCTGTTCCACGTCGTATGGGTTGACCACCACAGCGCCCTGCCCCATCTGGGCGGCGGCTCCGGCGAACTGGCTGAGCACCAGCACCGAATCCTCGTCGAGGCTGCATGCGCAGAACTCCTTGGCTACTAGGTTCATCCCGTCCTTGAGTGGAGTCACCAGGCCGATACTGGCCATCCGGTAGAAGGCCAACAGCTCGGTCTGCGAGAGGCTGCGGAAGAAGTAATGTACCGGCACCCAACCGACCTCGCCCAAGCGTCCGTTCACCTCTCCTACGAGTTGCTCGATCTCCAGTTTGAGCTCGTCGTACCTCTGGATGCCCTCGCGGCTGGGCACTACCACTTGGAACAGATTGACGCGCCTCCGCACTTCCGGAAAACGCTCGATAAGGCTGGCAAAGGCTCGGATCCGCTGGGGGATGCCCTTCGTGTAGTCAAGCCGATCCAGCCCCAGAACTATCTGGCGTCCTTCGAATCGGGAGCGGATGACGTGGACTCGTTCTTCTACCTGAGGGTCCGCGGCCGACTTGGCGAAGGCGGCGGCGTCTATGCCTATGGGGAACGAGCCGACCCGCATCTCCCTGCCGCCGATCTTCACCACGTGCAGATGGCCTTCGGCGGTTATGCGGGCGTTCTTCACCAGGGTGCGGACGCACTGGATGAAGTTGCGGCGATCGCGTTGGGTCTGGAATCCCACCAGGTCATGGTCGAGCAACGACGTGAGCACTGCGCTGCGTTCTGGCAGCTTCATGAAGATATCCGGTGCGGGGAAAGGAATGTGTAGGAAGAATGCCAGATTGGCACAGTGCCCAGCCTCGCGAAGGTGGTGGGCGACGTCCATCAGCTGGTAGTCGTGCACCCAGACAAAGTCCTCCCCCAAGCATTCGGCGGCAATGACTTCGGCGAACTTGCGATTGACCTTGGTGTAGGCTTGCCAGTATGCGGGCTCGAATTCGCACCGTGTCTGAAGGTCGTGGAAGAGAGGCCACACGCTCTCGTTGGAATACCCGTGGTAGTAGTTCTCCACCTCTTCGGGACTCAGCGAGACGGGCTTTAGATCATAGCCGGCGTCTCGCGAAGCGCTCTTGAATATCTTGGACATTTCCGGGACTTCCTCGGTGACCCCCGACCAGCCTATCCACATGCCCCCCCTATCGCGTAGCACCGGAAGCAGAGCTGTCACGAGTCCGCCGGAGCCCGGCTTGAGCGTCCAGTGGCCATTGTCTTGCTTCTTCTCGAGCACGTAGGGGAGCCTGTTGGAGACCACAATCAGTCTTCCGGTCGATCTAGCGGCCACTCACCCTCCTAGGTGGGGTGCTGGGGCGACAGACGCTCACAGACCCTGGTAGTTGGCGCTGCCCTGGCTAAGCTCGATGCGGTCCTCGTTTCCGTGCCTAAGGGCCAGAATGAGCGTGAGATACTCCCGCAGGTGGCGGGTGGTGAGGAAGTTGTGCCGCACCAATTCGCGCGCGTTCTGGCCGATCTGATGAATGCGCCGGCGATCGGAAAGCAGGTAGCGGATGCGCATCGCTGCCCCTTCGGGGGTGTCCACAAGGAAGCCGGTGCGGTGGTCCACCAACTGAAGCCGAATGCCCCCGGTGTTGCCGCCAATGACCGGTTTGCCCTTCCACATGGCCTCGGTCACCGTGAGGCCGAAGCCCTCGCGGATAGACTTCTGGAGCACGATGTCGGCCGCCGACTGCAGGGCGCCTATGAACCGGTCGCCATAGTGCTCCGCGGAGAGAATGTGGATGTCGGGGTCGCCTTCCGCGGCTGCGTAGACCTCAGCCAGGACGGCCGCGCCCTCGGGATCGTCCGCTGCGCTACCTCCTACCAGCACCAACTGCAGGCTGGGCACGAACTCTGTGGCCAAGCGATAGGCCCGGATCACTCCCACGGGATCTTTGAACCGGTCGAAGCGGGATACCTGAAGCAACAGGGGCCGGCGCGGATCGATTCCGCACTCCTTGAAGACCTTGCGCACTTCCTTCGACCTGTACGGAAGGTTCTTCTCACTGAGTGGATCGATGCTCGGCGGGATAAGGTAGACCGGGTGCGGCATGGTCTGGGCGAAGGCGTCGAGCGAGAAGATGCTGGCGTCATAGCCCATCACGAATTCGCGCACGTAGTTCCAGACCGGCCGGTAGGGGTGGCTTAGGTCGATGTGGCATCGCCAGATCCACTTTCCTGTTCTGTCAGGGAAATGGCCGAGTAGGGGAGCGGGCTGCGGATCGTGGATGAAGACCACGTCGGCTTCCTGAAGGATAGGACGCATGCGCTCCGCGTTGGCAGCGTTCACTCTCTCGTATTCGCTCAGGAGGTTTGGGGGGATCCGTAGTGCCTTTCCTTGAAGCGCATTGTGGAAGGACTTGGTGCAGGCGAAGAAGTCCTCGTTGCCCTCGATTACCTCCCAGCTGGCGTCGAGCTCGAGCGCCCGCATCAAGGGGACCAGCGATTCCAGTATCTCGGCGACTCCTCCTCCTACACGGGTGGAGTTGACGTGAACGACCCGTAGGCCGGCCAGCGGCTCGGCGAGTTGGCGGAGCTGTTCTACGGCGTCCCGACCGGCGTGCTCGGCATATCGGTCCAGCAAGTCTTGACTTTGGGCCGGGGTGGTCATGCCGGTACTCCCGCGGCAGCCGACATGCTTGCAGCCTCGGGCGTCGGGGCGACGAAGTAGTCGGTCACCACCTGGGCGAGCCTTTCTCTAAGCACTGAAAGCGACTCGAAGTACGGATCGACCGCGCCGATCAGATCACAAAGTGCGGCGTATTTGGTGCCGAGACCCATGAGCCACGCTCGGAAGTCGTCTACCGCAATGGGCTCTCGACGCCGAGCATCGATGAAGTGATAGAAGACACTGCCAAGCGACAACTTGGGAAGTATCTCTACGAGGTCCCGCGGGTTGGTGAGGCGTCTGCTGGTGTCGAAAACAACTATCACAGACCGGACGAAGTGGAACTGGTGATCAGCTCGCGCGAACAGCATCAACTCGGTCTCATCCAGCCTTTCTTCGATGACTTCCAGCAGCTCTCTTCGCAGGTGTTCAAGGTCTGAGAAGTCGGCGGGGTCGATGACGGCCAGACGTTCCGCGGTAGGGGCGTCATGCAGAGCCCTGCCGCACCAGGTTGCGAAGTCGTTGTTGTATTCGCGGTCGGAGAACTGGGGGCGGAGGAGCGTTCCCCAGAAATGCTGATAGATACAGCCAGGGTGGATGTCGCGCACGCAATCGCGCAATTCTCGAAGTGTCTGAGCCCTACGCCCGGTGGCGATCGTGGCCAATGAGCAATCCTTGACAACAAAGTCGATCATGGGGGTGCCTCCTGGGTATTAAGTGAGTCTACCCGTTTGAGAGATGTTCAACCCTGGGAAGAGACGAAGGCTTCCAGAAAGGTGGCGGTGGAGTCGCAATCCGGAAGCATGTATTCGGCCTTGGTGCTCCATGCCGGTTGGCCTACGACTATCGTTTACCCCCCAGCCTCGCGCGGCCACGAACATGTCTTCGTCGGTCAGATCGTCCCCGATACACACCGGGCAAGTGTCGGTTCGTCCCAAACGCATTTGACCCAGCAGCCAGAGCATCGCTCTACCCTTCCCCCAGTCAACGGCGGGACGCAGCTCGTGCACCATCTTGCCGCCGGTCCAGTCTTAGGCCCGGTGCAGACCCCGCCACCTGTCGCACCGTCTCAGCCACGAGGGGTTGCTGCTCTTTGTCCACCATCCGGTAGTGCACCGACAGCGACCGCTCTTTGGCCTCGACAAAGGCACCGTCGATCGAGCGGAGGCGGTGCTCCAGCTCTGCGGCAGCCAGTTCCAGCTGGCCGTCTTCTGCTCCCACCTCGAGCTCGATGTTCGATCCTGGAGGCCCCACGACTCGGTAGCCGTGGTCGCCGGCATAGGAGACCCCGGCGATGTTGACCTTCCGGCGCAGGTCGGCCAGGTCACGCCCCGATATGAGACACACGAGGTGGTTGCCGGCGAGGGCCGCGAGCACCTTCATCGTTCGCTCCGGAACTTTCGCCAGTTCGGGGCGTGAGGCAAGGGGCGCCAAGGTGCCGTCCAAATCAAGGAAGAACGAAGGCTCGCGCGGTCCTATTCGCTCGCCTATACGCGAGAGACTATCAAGGGCCAAAGGTATAGTTAGGTCACTCACTGGCTTAGATACTCTCACATGAAGGTCCGAATTTCATGCGAAGGTTGCATAAATGTTGATACCCATGCGCCGACGGGATGATGTATTATGGAATAGCATCGATAGGAAGCTCTCCCCGCGACGTGCAGAGTGCTTCATCTACTCGTCCGTCCGCTGGTGCATCCGAACGTATGCAGTAGTAGCCACTGGTATCTGTGGAGGACATGATGAGCACGGCAAGGCTGTATGTCGGCAACCTCTCCTACGGCACCACCAAAGAGACCCTAGAGAAGGCGTTCGCTGAGCACGGTGAGGTGGTGGCGGTAAACATCATCACCGACCGCCAGACCGGACGTCCGAAGGGCTTTGCCTTTGTCGAGATGAGCACGCCCGAAGCGGCAGAAGCAGCCAAAGCTGCGCTCAACGGAGCCGACATCGACGGACGCACCATTAACGTCGATAGCGCCAGGGAGCAGGAGCAGCGTCGGCCGGGTGGCTTTGGCGGTGGCGGTGGTTGCGGCGGTACGGTGGCGGCGGCGGCTACGGCGGCGGCAGTCGCGGTGGCAGGGCGGCGGCGGGTCGCGCTGGTAGACCGGCGCCGATCGGCGTGAGCCGCGCCCGCGGGATACGGGTGAGCGTCGCAGTAGGTGGAAATTACGGGGCGCCGGGAGACCGGCGCCCCTCTTGTTCTATGAGGGCCGAAGCAGAGTTCTCTGAGCCGCGCGGGGTCGCCGGTGGGGGCCGCGCAGGTGGAGCGACTGCACACCCACGCGGTGGCTTGGGGACTCGCGTCCGGTTCGTGGCCCGCGAGCAGGGGGTTCGTCGAGGCTGCCCCGGGGGGCCGCGCAGCTAAGACCAGATCTGGCCGAAACGGTTCGTTGACCACGGCAAGCAGTCCGCCTGGTCTCTTCGGCGGCGGGCTCTCCTATGATCGCTACCTCTACAGTGCCTGTCTCGGCCAGTAGCTGAGCATAGAGCCAACCGCCGAACATCATGGGGGCGCGGGCGGCAAAGGCTGGACCGGTGTTCAGGGTGCGAGCGGCCAGGTCGCGGTAGCGGGTTTCACCTGTGAACGATGCCATTTTCAGGAGTGTCGTCGCCGCCAGGGAGTTGCCGCAGGCAGTGGGGCTGTCCTGCAGGGAACGGGGCCGGAGGATGAGGGTTTCGTGATCGTCGCTGGTGTCGTAGAACCCCCCGTCAGGTCTTGAGAAGTGCTCGATCAGCGCGTCCGTGAGTCCCCAGGCGGCCTCAAACCACTCATCGGCGAAAGTGCACTGGTAGAGGGCGAGAAAGCCATCTATGGCGCCGGCGTAGTCTTCAAGATAGCCGTTGCCCAAGGCCCTGCCCGACTTCCAGGAATGCCTGAGCCGGTGTCTCGCCACCATCAAGTGTTCGGCAAGAAAGCGGCCGGTCTTCTCGGCCGCCGCGCGATAGCGGTCCGAGGGTAGGGCTCGGGCTGCCTCGGAGAAAGCCGCCAGCGCCAGCCCGTTCCACCCAGCTATCACCTTCTCGTCGCGGGCGGGCGGCTCCCTTCGCTCGCGGGCTGCCAGCAGTTTTCCTCGGGCGACCATGAGCCTCTCACCGGGGGATGTCGCGGCAGTACTCTGTGACCCCGCGTCCAGGTGCAGGATGTTAACGCCCTCGAAGTTGCCGGCACTGCTCACGCCGTAGGTCTCGATGAACTCATCGGCCTCTTTGTCGTTCAGGATGGCGCGAACCTGATCGAGCGTCCACACGTAGAACCTTCCCTCTTGTCCCTGGGAATCGGCGTCCTCAGAGCTGTAGAAGCCCCCCGTGGGCGCTATTCATGCGGCGCTGCAGGTAGTCGAGTGTTTCTTCGACGATGGTTCGGTAGCGGGGCCGCCCCGTCAGTTGCCAGGCGTGCAGATAGCACCTCGCTAGTTGGGCGTTGTCGTACAGCATCTTTTCGAAGTGAGGTACGAGCCAGCGTTCATCGACGGCGTAGCGGTGAAAGCCGCCGCCGAGGTGATCGTAGATGCCTCCCGCGGCCATAGCGTCGAGAGTGGACCAAATCTCAGGCTCCGGTTGAGCTTTACCTAATAGGGCCTGACGGAAGAGCAGGTAATCGAGTACGAGCGGCTGAGGGAACTTGGGGGCCTCACCCCAGCCTCCGTAAATCGGGTCGAAAGAAGCGTGTAGTGACCGATCCGCCTCGGTCAGCATCAGCTGTGGGGATTCGGCCCGCGAGCCATCCTGGCCGGGGGCGGTCTGCTCTTGCTGAAGCTGCTTGAGTATGGAGGCAGCGCCTTGTCTCAGTTCATCCCGGCGGTCAGTCCAGGCGCCGGCGATTGCTGTGAGCACCTGGCGAAAGGAGGGCGTCCCGGGCCGGGGGGCGGGGGGGAAGTAGGTACCTCCATAGAACGGTACGGTGTTGGGATCGAGCCAGACGCTTAGGGGCCATCCCCCGCGACCGGTGAGAGTCACGACGGCCTGCATGTAGATGGAGTCCAGGTCGGGTCTCTCCTCGCGGTCGACCTTGATGCACACGAAATGGGCGTTTAGGAGTTCGGCGGTGCTGGGGTCAACAAACGATTCGCGCTCCATCACGTGGCACCAGTGGCAGGCCGAGTACCCTATGCTGAGAAAGATGGGCACGTCTTCGGCCTGGGCTCTCGCCAAGGCCTCGGGACCCCAGGGGTACCAGTCGACCGGGTTGTCGGCGTGCTGCAGAAGGTAGGGGCTCGATTCCGCGGCGAGGTGGTTGGGCATGTCGCTCTCCTTCCGTGAAGCGCAGGAGCGATACTCTACTACCCTCTCTTGGATACAATGAACCAACAGTATGTTGCAGCAGTGCATCCCTAGGCGCTTATGGAGGCAGGCATGCCGAGGTTCGCGGGCAAGAGGTCCCATCACATCTGGTGGGAGTTGGCGATTCTGATAGTGCTGGTCGTGGTGGTGCTTGTTGTGCTGGAACTCACCGGCACCGCCCATATCTTTACCTAACAAGGAGGCGCGTGGTGGCCAAGGCTAGCGAGATCCTCGGCAGACCCCTGGTGATACGCGAAGGTGGCCGGGCGGTCGGCAAGGTCAAAGACTTAGTGGTGGACGAATACGGCAAGCGTGTCCTGGGCTTTGTAGTCTCAGAGGGGCTGTTCAAGACCACCCGGGTGGCGTTGTACGCCAGCGTGCAGACCATCGGGCCCGACTCAGTGATCATCGGCACCGTCGACGGCGTGGTCAAAGCTGTCGATGCGCCCGATATCAGCAGCGTCTTGGACAAGAATCAGAAGATCCGGGGTATCAAGGTCCAGACGACGGGCGGCAAGGATCTGGGTGAGGTCAACGACTTCGAGTTCGACGAGAGTAGCGGAGTGGTTTTGGGCTATGAGCTCTCCGGTGGTCTTTTCGCCGACGTCTTCGGTGGCCGCTCGTTTCCTTCCCTACCCCGGCGTCCCTCGAGCTGGGAAAAGACGTGGCCTTTGTCGGCCCCGAAGCGGAAGAGACGGTCCACAAACGCTCGGAGAGCTGAGGGCCACTTCGCAGGCAGTGGCGGCAGCGTGCCGGCGCGGGGTACGCTCGTGCTCCTTGGCTCGGCGGGGAGCCCAGAGCTAGGTTGCCGCGATGAGTCGGGACCGTAGGTTGTAGAGCATCTGGGCCACTTCGCCGCGGTTGGCGTAGCTCGAGGTGTTCCAGCTTGCCAGTGTGCCCGCTGGGCCGGTGATGCCGTCTAGCAACCCGTTGTACTCGGCGGTGCGGATGTTCTGCCCGTGGGTCGGATCGGTGTAGCTGAGCACTCCCGTCCAGCCGATAGGCGGGGTCGCGAGCGCTTCTTCGCGGTCGCCCGCTCGGACGATCATGGTGATCAACTGCTTGCGAGTGATGTTGTTGAACGGTCTGAACGTGTGGTCCGTGTAGCCTATCGTGAGGCCCGTAAACGCGGCTTTAGCAACGTAGTGGTAGGCATACAGCTCTCCGTCTACGTGGGTGATGGTGGATGCATCCACGAAGGTGCATATGTCACTTAGCGTGGCCGTGTAACCCGCCGGCCGGTAGCTCGCCATGGTGATTATGATCATCTTGGCGAATTGTTGCCGCAAAGCCAGGTTGAGGGGCCGGAAGTAGCCGTCTTCGTACCCTTCGATGATCCCTTGGGCGGCGATGTCGTTGATGGCTACGGAGTACTGGTTGCCGGTGGGTACGTCTGGGAAGAGCGGGGCCTCTGAGGTAGGCACTGCGAAATACAGCCCTGTGGTGCCGAACCAAGCCAGCCCGGAGGCGGAGAGTTCTGGGGATTGGGGAGTGTCGGACACCGTGGAGATCTTGGTTGTGTTGCTGGTAGTGGAGTTGTAGCACATGATGGCCGGCGCATTGGTGGTCTGCCAGGCCACGTAGTCGGCGTTCACCGAGGGGTTGATGTTGCCCTTGGCGTCGGCGGTGAGCGCGGTGGTGATTCCCGTCCCGATGTCGTAGAGCTGGGTCTGATAGGTGAGCGAGGTGTCGGGAGCCTCCGCTGTCCATACATCACCCGAGGCCCACACCACTCGGCCCGAGTCGATGCGCGGATGCTCGTTGGCCCTAGTGCCAGCACCGCTAGAGGCGATGGTCACCGCCGTGTTGGAGAGCAGGTTGTAGAGAACTATCTCCGTAGCGTTGCCGCCGGGGACGCTTTTGACGCAGACCATGTAGTCGCCCCAGATGTCCGGCTGGCGGTACTGATCGCCAGGCAAGAGCAGCTTGGTCACCTCGGAGTCCACGGTGTATAGGTAGATGCCCGGCGCGGCGCTCCCGCCCTGCATGTCCTTCTCCCAAACGACTCGGCCGCCATCCATGCGCGGGCTCCAGTCATTCCAGTCTCCCTCGTCAATGTTGTGGGTGACCTGTGTGACCGCACCCGTGCCCGTGTTGTACAAGTAGATGTCGTCGTAGCCGCCGGCCCTGGCTGCCTGGTATGCCACCCAGGGATCGTCAGCGCAGGGATTGTAGTAGGGGCCGGTGATCCCCGTGGCCGGAATCAGCGTGTTGAGGCCGCTATTCAGGTTGAAGACGTATGTCTTGGCGTAGCTGCCCGCAGCGGTGCCTGTCCAGGGCACGAAACTGCCGTCGGTGGACACGAACGTGGGAGTCGCATCCAGGACCGGCAAGGGGATAGCCCGCACCTGCCATGCGTCGTCGGCCGCGAAGGCGGTCCCTCCAAGGCCGAGCGTTAGCGTCGTCGCGCACACTGCGACGAGCAGTGGGATAAGCGTCTTCCTTCTCACTGCACACCCCCGGGGCCGGAGAACGCCTGCGGTGGTCTAGCTACCGATCGCTCTCGTCTCATATTGGTCTCTGCTCTTATTGGTCCCTCTTCGCCATTATCCTGCTACGTGGCCTGCGAATCGGCCCCGTAATGGCGGGTTGGGTAGCTGTGGAGGGTGGTGCCGCGACAGCGGTCTAAAAGCGCATAGCTCTGACGTAATGCTCCTGAAAGGTTGGGTCGTTGGCCAACTCCACATACTGCACCTTGTCTGCCACCCAGGCGGCCTCTCGGCGCTTGCTTCCTACTCAGCAGGGCAAAACGGGCGCCGTCGCCGGCGGCGTTGCCAACGGAGGTCACTCGGTCGGGTGGGCAGTCGGGCAGCATTCCGATGGCCAGCGCATGATATTTGTCTATGTAGGTGCCGAATGCCCCGGCCAGGACGACGCGGTCGGGCTGGTCGATGCCATACCTTTGGAGCAGGATGTCGGCGCCGGCCCGGAGGGCGGCCTTGGCCAGTTGAAGAGCGCGGATGTCCTTTAGCGATACGGTGATAGCGCGGCCTATGGCCGTCTCCTCGGGCTTGGCGATCACGAATCTGCGAGGCCTGCCCTTTTCTAGGATGATGCGGTTGTTCACCAAGTCGGGAGCGAAGCCCCCATCGGGGAGGATGACTCCGGCTCTATACATCTCGGCCGCCGCCTCGATGATGCCCGAGCCGCATATGCCGAGAGCCGCGCCTTCGCCGGCCGCCTGCTCTGTCTGCCAGTCCTCGCGGCCGATGACCTTGAAGCGTACTTCGAGGGTGCCTGGGTCGATGCGGACCCGCTCGATGGCGCCGGGGGCGGCCCGCATGCCGAATTCTATATGCGACCCCTCCAGGGCCGGTCCGGTGGCGCAAGACGTGGAAAGCATCCGCCGCCGGTTACCCAGCACCAGTTCACCGTTGGTGCCGATATCGATGATCAGGATGACCTCGTCATGCAGGTAGGGCTCTTCGGCGATCAGCACCCCCACGTTGTCGGCCCCCACAAATCCGGCTTCCACCGGCAGAACATGCAGACGGCAGCCCGGGTGAAACGCAAGACCGACGGCGGAGGCCTGTATGTCGACCGGTCCGCGCACGGCGGGCACGAAGGGCGCGGCACCCAGGTAGCGGGCGTCGATACCGAGGAAGAGGTGGTGCATGGCGGTGTTGCCGACCATGACCACATCGAAGATGTCGCCCAGGGCGGCACCACAGCTCCGCACGGCCTGTTCCGCCAATCCGTTGACTTCGTCTGCCACCACGCGCTGCAATTCGGCAAGGCCGCTTTCGTTGTGGATAGTGTGATGCAACCGGGCGATCACGTCGTCTCCGAAAGCCACTTGGGGGTTCATGGACGATTCTGTGGCAAGCACCTCTCCGCTCTGCAAATCAGTCAGGTAGGCAGCTATCGTGGTCGTGCCGATGTCCACAGCTAGTCCGAGGAGGCGGACGTCGGTGCCTGCAGCGCGCACGTCCACGACCACCCCCCCTGTCTCCCCGGGTTGCCACACCACGATGTCCAAGTCCCATTTGGCTCCACGCGCGATGCCCGGCAGGGTCTTAAGGATCTCGTAGTCTAGGGTCACTCCGGCAAGGCCGTGCTCTCGCTCCAGTGCAGCCACGATGCGTTCGGTGTCGGCCAGAGGATCGTCCAGGGTGGGGGCGGTGAGCGTCACCCGGTAGCGCTTCACCGCGGGATCGACGGGTACGGTACGCGCTCCGGCCTCTTTGCGGACCACCGGCCGATTGCGGCGGCTCTCCTGGGGCACGAAGACCCGGACGTCGCTTCTCACCAGCGTCTGGCAGGCCAGCCGAGTGCCCGCGGCCAGGGCATCCCTATCCAAGGCCTGGCGTTCTATCTCCGTTGGAGGGGAAGTACCCTCGGCGGCCGACTCGATGAGCACCCGGCATTTCTTGCAGGTGCCCTTGCCACCGCAGGAACTCTCTATCTCCACCCCGAGGCTGCGGGCCGCGGACAGCAGATCTTGTCCGATCGCGGCCATGCCTCTTCTGCCCGAAGGCTGGAAGGTGAGCGTGGGATCTATCCCCTTGCCTGGCCCTGCCACAGGTTCTCCTCTCGCACGTGCTATTCGATGTCCAGTCGCGCTGCTTCTTCGGGCGCCTGCTGCTTGAGCAGCTCGAAATCGGCATACTGGGTGAGGATGTTGAAGCTTGCTAGGAGGTCGGCGAAATCCAGGTCGCCCCGGGAGTAATGGTCGTATAGGCTCATGTAGTCTACGTACCAGGACTCTTCGGCAAGCTCCTCCATTCCAATGGACGTCAGGGAGCTCATCTCCTTCTGTTCGGCGGCGGTGAGCTCCGATCGCTGCCACCCGAACACCACTAGTCTCTGAATGTACTCTTCCTTGAGGTCTTCCACCTCGGTCCGGATCGCGTCCGGCTGCGGATTGTCTTCCAGCAGGCCGACGAGTCTCTGCATGAGTTCGGACCAAGTATCGATCGCCCCAGTGGCAACGGCGGCCGCGGTGACTCGGGGCTCGGCAGTAGTGGCGGCAGCCGCGGCAACGGGCGGCCGCATTGTCGAGGATCCGCCCGAGGGAATCGAGCCGCACCCGGTCACCAGCGGAACCATGGTGAGCAGCCCGCAGGCCAAGATAGCGCCGACTACCAGGGCGAGGCGCCGACGGTCAAGTGGCCGGGAGGGCTTGGATGTGATCACCGGGTGACTCCATGGTCGGAGGGGACGCTCGTTCGACGAGACTGGTCCATGGTATCAACCGATGCAACGATCTCGTGGCGGAGCTTCAGTTTCAGGACACGCTCCACAGCGTCGTCCAGCCGGGCTTGATCCAGATCCCCGGACTGTACGGCCGCCGTTATGGCGTCGATCAGGGCCAGATTCTGCTCCAGCGTTCCCGTGGATATAAGTAGGTCGCAGCCTGCCTTGAGCGCGGCCACGGCGAGTCCGCCTAGGCCGGTGTTCCCTGTGGCGCTGGTGCCCTTCGCCGCAGCCATGCTCAGGTCATCGGTGATCACTATCCCCGTGAACCCCAAATCTTGGCGGAGCAGACCATCGACTACCAGCGTCGACAACGAGGCCGGTATGTCCGGGTCGTACGCGCCGGCGATGATATGGGCCACCATGACTCCCTCGACGCCGGCAGCGATGGCGGCTTGGAACGGGGGGAGGTGGATGGTGTCGAAAGCGGTCTTGTCCGCGTCTGAGACGACGGTCTCCCCGTGGGTGTTGCCGGTGGCGCTCCCGTGTCCAGGGAAGTGTTTGATCACCGCAATCAGTCCTTGCGCCTCGAAGGCCTCGGTGACGCCCCGGACGTAGTTGGAGACAAGGGTGGGGTCACCCCCGAAGGTCCGGTCGTAGAGGAACGAGTTTCGGTCGGATACCACGTCGGCCACGGGGGCAAGGTTCATGTTCACGCCCAAGCTAAGAAGTCCAAGAGCCGTCTCGGTGGCCAGCCGCTCCGTCTCCGCCACGGTGGATTCTTCGCCCAGGGTGCGGGCGGAGGGGAGATCCGGCACGCCCTCGTGGATGCGTTGCACCGATCCACCTTCCTGGTCGACAGCGATCAGGAGACCCACCGGTAACCCACCGGTCGCCGCCGCCCCCTGGAGAGCCGCGGTCAGCGCGCGCAGCTGGTCGGTTCCGTCCACGTTATAACCCAGAAGGAGGAGCCCGCCCGGGGGCCCAGCTTTCAGCAGAGCGGAGGTCGACTCGGTCAAGGCGGTGCCGGAGAAGCCAAGAAGGAGTACTTGGGCGGCCTTCTGGCGGAGGGTCATGCCGGCCAGAATCTCTTTAGTGGGAGAAAGCGTTGTGGTGGTGGGGGCGATGGTCGTGGGCGCAGAAGTCACGGCCGTGGTGGCGGGGGCTGCCGCCGGGCGGTCGGTAGACGAAGGAGAGCACCCGGGTCCCGACATGGTCAAGAACAGCACCACTAGCGAGGCCACAAGCGCGCCTCCTAAGAGGCGGGTCTTGGTTTGACGACGATCCACGCTCAAGAGCATACCGCGGAAGGGGGTTGCTCAGGGATCGAGAACCAGAGGGGTCAACCGGTCGCAGGTCCAGCCCACAAGCTCGGCGCAGTGGTCTCGCCGCTCTTCGCTATCGTGGAACAGCTTGCGCCCATTGGGAGTGCTGAGGTCGTGGCCGGTGATGTCGCCGCAGCGGACGGCCTCAAACTGTTGGCCGAACCCGCGAATGAGCCCCTGCAGGCCTTCGGATAGGGGGGGCTTGTCCGGGTCCGGCGTGGGTTGGTTGGCGGCGGCGTGTCCCGTCCGCTCGTACTCGCACAGCCCGAGAGCCAGCGTCGCTCCCGTGAGTGCTCCGCAGGTCTCGCCCATAGTGACTAGGCCACCTCCGAAGAACCGGCCCATTTTTGCCAACTCCGGATCGTATCCACGCACCAGCAGCGCATAGCGCGTGACTGCTTGGGCGCAGTTGATGTGGCCAGGGCCCTGGTCGGCGAAGCGGGCCAAGACGTCGGCCTTGGCTTCATCGGGTGGCATCTGGGTCATTATCAGCAGCCCTCCTCCAGGTTGACCAGCAGGCGAAGCAGTAGGGCCGCGCTTGAGCCCACGGCGATTATGCAGCCGATGACGATGATACCCAGGCTAAAACTGGCTCGCTGACCCACGTAGCCGAGAACGGTCGGAAGAAGGCCCCCCCCGAACAGGAACGCCAACGGGGGACCCGTGGCGTTGGCCAAACTACGGTAGGTGGGTTGGACGATGCGCGACAGGGCCGCGAAAGCCGGCGGAAAGAAACAGACCGCCAGCCCGGCCATGAGGACCACGCTGACCTTCAGCCCAACTCCCGACAGGCTGCCCACGAGGATCATCGCCCCGCCGGTGAGAAACAAGAACAGTCCAATCGCCTTCTTCTCCCCGATGCGGGACGTGATCCACCCGGAGATGAACACGGTGACAAGCGGTGCGATGTTGGCCAGGCCTAGGAGGGTGTTGGCCCCATCGGGGGTCATGCCTCGCTCGTTGTGGAGGTACAGCGGCAACATTGTGTAGACGCCCACCTGCGCGCCCATGCCCAAGGCGAAGAGGAAGATCATCACGTAGAACGAGCGGGTGCGTATCACCGGCCCCAGGAATGCTCGGTTTGGCGGGTCACCCGGGAACGCTCCGACTCCACCGGTAAACAGCCAGAAGATCAGGCCTAGCAGGGCGCTCAGGCCCGCGATCCAGAGAAGAGCTGTGTTCCAGGCGAACCATTTGAGCAGGAGCACCGCGATGAGCGGTCCTGCCACCAGGCTCAGGGGCGGGCCCAATTGCTGGATGGAAAGGGCTTTGCCCCAGTCCTCCTTGCGGACCATGGCCGTGATGGTGGCTACCGATGATGGGAGGTGGAGCCCGGCGCTTATACCAAGGAAGACGAATACCACCAATAGCGCCCACAGTGAATTGGCGAAATATGCTCCCGCAAGAGAGGCGGCGGTTGCGAATAGGGATATGACGATGGCCCCGCGATGCTTGACTCGGCTGGACACGAAGCCGGCGGCCAGTGAGCCGAACAGCGACCCGAAAGCGCCCGCCAGGAAGAGCGAGCCACCTTGGCTGGCGGTGAGAACGAAACGCGGGTCGGCCTCGATGGCGGGCATCAAGGGCGAGAAGATGAAGCGCGAGACAAAGGTCATCAGAAAGAGCACGGTCATAAACACGATGGTGCCTACTACCGTGCGAAGGGGTTGGGGAGTGGGACAGGCTTTGGCCATGAACTCTCTCCTTATCGGTGCGTCACGTGTAGATGTCCCTCCGCGCGAAGGCCGTCACCGCGCCTGCGGCCAGCACGCACGCGCCGGTGAGCATCAGCAGCACGGCTGTCCAGGGGAAGCCTCCCTCCAGGGGGCTGCCCAGGTGGTGGAACAGGGAGAACACTCCGGCGGGTTCCATGACCTTGGTCGCCTTGGCCAGGCTGTCGATCACGTACATGGCCACCAGTATGGCGGCAGGTACGACCGTGGCCAGCACCGCCCGTCGTGCGAGCGTTGAGATCAGCAGGCCGAGGGTGCCAAAGAGGAGACAGAATGGCCACAGCGCGGCCAGACCGACGGCCAGATGGCCGGGGCTCAGGTCTACTCCCGCGATGGGTACGGCTATCAAGGTGATCACCCATGTGATGGCCAACACTCCGGCCAGCGAGATCGCCATGGTCACGGCCGCTCCTACTATCACTCGCCAGCGTGGCAGCGGGTTGCTGAGAAGGAGGTCAAAGGTCTTGCGCTCCTCACTCCCGGCGACCGCTCGCGTGCCTATGGCTATGGCCATAAAGGGGAGGGCCACGGGGACGATGGCGTTCATAAGCTCGAGGTCCAGCCACCGCTCGACGGTGATAGGACCCTGGAGATCGCCCAGGAATCCCAGAAGGTAGTCGGGCGCGTTCTTCACATAGTCGTCAAGGAGGGCGCCCATGCTGGGGAAGAGGGCGACGTAGAGCGCTCCCAGAGCGCCCAGCGCACACCCCCATATGAGAAGCCCGCGCCAGCGGTTGCGCAGCTCGTGGGAGACGATGGTCCACGTCCCTTTCACGCCTGCCATTGCTCCCTCTTGTCGTAGTAGCCGAGGAAGACCTCGTCCAGACTGGGATTCTCTACGCTCATGTCCACGAGGGTATGTTTTGCCGCCAGTTTGATGACCGCGTCCATGCCGTCCAAGAGCCGCAGGGATATCGTCGCCCCGCGCGCCTCGACGTCGCTCACGCCTGGTAGACCGGCGAACGGCGCCGCGTCCACAGGAGCGGCGAAGATCATGGTGACCTGCTTGCGGCGTTTCTCCAGCAGTGAAGAGGTGGTTTCGACCGCCGCCAGTCGGCTCGCCCGCACGATACGCCACCCGGTCGCACACGCGCTCCACCTCCGACAGCACGTGGGACGACAGGAACACCGTGCGCCCTTCGTCTCTGGCCTCGCGCACGATTTGCAGGAAGTTGTCCTGCACCAGGGGGTCCAACCCGGTGGTCGGCTCATCCAGGATGAGCAGCGCGGGTCGATGGAAGAGGGCCTGTATGAGGCCGATCTTCTGCCGGTTGCCCCGGCTCAGGCGTCCCATGGGCAGGTCTAGGTCGAGATCGAGTCGGGCCGCCAGTTGCGGTGCCACCCCCAGATCGTCCACGCCGCGCAGCCGGCCGAAGTAGGACAGCAGCTCCCGACCGGTCATGCGCGGTTCGAGTCCGAACTCCCCGGGCAGGTAGCCGACAGCACGGCGCACCGCGACGCTGTCGCGGTGCGCGTGCATCCCCAGTATGTGAGCGGATCCACTGCTGGGATGCAGAAGGTCGAGCAGAAGCCGGATGGTAGTGGTCTTGCCGGCTCCGTTGGGCCCGATGAAGCCAAATACCTCGCCCGGCCGTACTTCCAGGTCGAGGCTTTCGATGCCCGGTCGGCGGCCGTATCTCTTGGTGAGGCTCTCTGTCAGCACCGCCGGGGGCATAGGCAGACCTTCGTCTCAGGTTGTTTCGTTGGGCAGCAGCGGCCGAAAGAATAGATTGTACTGGTGATCGCCGCTGGTCCACAAGGTGATCTGGGTGGCCTGCGCCAGGAGGGGCTGCAACTCGGTGAGATCGGCGCCGGAGACTACCACGGCTCTGTATCCCTCGGGCATGACCGGGGCGCCCAGAGTGCTCAGGTCGCCAAGCGGCCAGGTCAACTCGTTCGGCTGGGACATCGCCGGGGTTCGAAGGGATGCTGGGGTCGACGGCGGCGCTGAAGACCTTCACCGCCGTGTAGGCGTACGGTTGCCACTTGATCTCGCCCGGTTCGTAGTCGGTGAGGACGCCCAACTTGCCCACCAGCTCGTTGATGGCGGCCCTGGCCTGTTGTTGTTCCATGGTGAGTCCGCCGGCGCCCAGCTCCGCGCCTAGGGCATAGATGCTGGTGCTAAAGGTCTGGCCATCGGCGCTGATCAGGACGGTGGTTGTGTTCATGTCGGTGATCCCGGGCTGGCCGTAGCCAACGCCATTTGCGAACAGACCGGCTTCTCTGGCTGCCGAGAGGATCTCCTGGATGGCGTCTTCAGAGATACGGGTGGTTTGCAGATTGGGCATGGCCGGCCCTGGATAGATCTCGATCATCGGTCCGGTGACGATGACCGTGCCATCGCCGTAGAGCGTGAACTGCGGCAAGGCAGTCAGATTGTATGAGATGGGGACGAACCCACCTCCGGCCGAGACCTGGAGTACGATCTGGTCTTTGCCGGTGGGGTGCGGGGTCGAAGTCTCCCCCCGAACCGCCGCCACAGGCTCCGAGAGTGAGCAGGAGCGTTGTGAGCAGGACGGCCGTCGAAACGGCGCGGCCTGGTAAGGAAACTGAGCGGGACATCGCAAAACCCCCTGTCATTGGTTACCGTCGTCGATGCGACGTTTGTCCCCCGGGACGGCGTTCCGCAACCGGCCCTGGAGCGCATCTGGCCAGCCGGACTTGAAGACCGGCGTTTCTGCCCTTAGCATAGGCAATTCACGCACCACAACACAGGGGGCATCATGCTCTACAGGGCTTTCGGATCGACAGGAGCGCAGACCTCCATCCTCGGCTTTGGCTGCATGCGGCTGCCGCTGCTCGACGCACAGACCAACCACATCGATGTTCCGTTGGCCACGCAGATGCTCCGATACGCCATCGACCAGGGAGTCAACTACGTAGACACGGCCTATCCCTATCACTCCGCTTCGTTTGATGGCTCTCCCGGCGCCAGCGAAGGCTTTCTGGGCGAGGCGCTTCAGGGTGGATATCGGGAGAAAGTGTTGGTGGCCACCAAGCTGCCGGGCTGGCATGTGAAGTCTCGAGCCGACATGGACAGGATCCTCGCCGGCCAGCTGGAGCGACTGCGTTCGCGACTGCATCGACTGCTACTTGATGCACGGCCTGAACGGCTCTGAGTTCGAGCGGCTGGTGGGACTTGGCGCCCTCGAGTTCCTCGACGCCGCCAAGGCGGCGGGCACGATCCGTTTCGCCGGCTTCTCCTTCCACGACGAGGCTCCGGCCTTCGCTCCCATCGTCGATGCCTACGATTGGGACTTCTGCCAGATCCAGTACAACTTCATGGACATGGAGTATCAGGCAGGAGCCGCTGGGCTTGCCCACGCGGCGGCGAAAGGGCTGGCCGTGGTGGTGATGGAGCCGCTCAAAGGCGGTCGGCTGGCGGGGACGGTGCCGGCCCCCATCCAGGCTGTGTGGGACGAAGCGTGCCGTCACAAGGACTCCGGCAGAGTGGGCACTCCGTTTTGTGTGGGACGACCCCCGGGTGAGCCTGTTGCTCAGTGGCATGTCGACCATGGAGCAGGTAGTCGAGAACGTGGAGATCGCCTCTCGAGCGCGTCCGCAAAGTCTTAGTCCGGCAGATCTTGAGCTTATCGAGCGAGTGCGGCAGGCATACAAGGAGCGCACCGTGGTGGACTGCACCGGTTGCCGCTACTGCATGCCTTGTCCGCAAGGCATAGACATTCCCATGGTGTTCTCCTGCCTGAACAACGCATCACTGTTCGATGCCCCTGGCGAGGAGTTGCGCAACTACAACATAGAGGTCAAGATCGGGCATACGGCTCCGGCTTCGGCGTGCGCGGAGTGCGGCCAGTGTGAAGAGGCCTGTCCCCAGCAGATAGGGGTGAGCCAGGAGATGAAGAAGGTCGTGGAGATCTTCGAGGCCTAGGAGTCAGTGTGAGACGCGAGGTCAAGGGCTCTCAGAATGTCAGCCGGATGTGTTTGGTCTGCGGCGTGGAGAACGCAGCTGGTCTGAAGGCCCGCTTCTTCGAGGTGGACAACGGTGAATTGGTGGGGGTCTTTCGGCCCCTAGTCGAGCATCAAGGCTATCCTGGCCGCATGCACGGGGGATTGGTGTCGGCCATTCTTGACGAGACCATCGGCCGTGCTGTCAGCATCAGCGAAGAGCAGACTTGGGGGGTGACAATCGAGTTCACCATCAAGTTCCGCAAGCCGGTGCCCCTGGATCGCGAAGTCAAGGCCGTCGGGCGGATCACCCGCGACTCGCGCCGCGTATTTGAGGGGACAGGTGAGATAGTGCTCGATGACGGCACCGTCGCGGCTGAGGCTCAGGGCAAGTACTTGAAGATGCCCATCGACGAGATCGCCTCCTTCGACTTCAGCGATAACGAATGGTTTGCGGATGTTCTTCCCTTGCCGGATAGCGTGGACGTGGGTAGCGAGGGCTGACGGGTTTCGGCCGGCGGGCTTGGGGCCGTGATACTGTAAATGAGTTAGGCCGGAGTCTTTCGCCGATGTCTCCGGAGACGCTGACTCCGCACCGGGAGGTGGGTGACGTGGACACGGGCCATAGTTGGGTTCCGTTCGATCTGCTGGAAGCATTCATGGCGGACGTCTTCAAGGGCGTGGGTGTGCCCGACGAGGAGGCCCGTGTCTGCGCCGATGTGCTCATCGACGCCGACAAACGCGGCATCGACTCGCACGGCGTGGGCCGCCTCAAGACCATCTACTACGACCGCATCGTCAAGGGCGGCATCCAGAAGCCGGTGACGCAGTTCGAGGTCGTGCGCGACCACAAGGCCACCGCGGTGGTCGACGGTCATGACGGCATGGGGATGGTCATCGGCAAGCGCTGCATGCAGATGGCCATCGACAAGGCCCGGGACCACGGTCTGGGCATGGTGGTGGCCCGCAATTCCACCCACTACGGCTTCGCCGCCTACTACCCCCTGATGGCTGTCGACGCCGGCATGATCGGACTCACCGGCACCAACGCCCGTCCGTCTATCGCCCCCACCCATGGGGTGGAGAACATGCTGGGCACCAACCCGCTGGTCTTCGCCATGCCCACCGACGAGCCGTTCCCGTTCACCAACGACTACGCCACCTCCGTCATCCAGCGGGGCAAGATCGAGCAGTGGGCCCGGGAGGGCAAGGACTGCCCGGAGGGCCTGGTCATCAACGAGCGGGGCGAGTCGGCCACCGACTCCGTGCAGATCCTCAAGGATCTGGTCAAGGGCACCGCGGCCTTGGCTCCCATCGGCGGCCTCACCGAGGAGACCGGCGGCTACAAGGGCTACGGCTTTGCCACTGTGGTCGAGATCCTGTCGGCGGCCTTCTCGCAGGGAGCCTTCTTGAAGCAGCTCAGGCGGCAAGGATGCAGAAGGCAAGGACATCCCCATCCCCATCGGCCACTTCTTCCTGGCCATCGACATCGAGTGCTTCACCGATCTCGCGGAGTTCAAGAAGACCACGGGCGACATCCTGCGCGCGCTGCGCGCCTCCACGAAGGCTCCGGGCAAGGAGCGCATCTACACCTGCGGCGAGAAGGAGTATCTCGCCGGGCAGAAGCGCGAGGGCAAGGGCGTCCCGTTGGTGGCCGAGACCCAGCGAGAGCTGCTCACCATGCGCGACGAACTGGGCTTGGACTACGTGTTTCCGTTCGAGCGCGAGTAGCGCGTCGAGCTAGGCGGTCGGGTCGGTGACTCGGCCCAGGAACAAGAGCGCTCCGGTCGCGGGGTCGCGCAGAGCGAAAATGAACGGGCGGTCGATCTTGAGCGGCACCACTTCCACCGGGGCGGAGGTCAACCTCATGACGACGGCTGTGGCGGCGGCAGCCTCAGTGCCCTCTTCATCCACCGCGATGTAGGCTTCGTGGATGACGTCGCTGATATACAGCCTCTCCTGGGCGGTCATGCCCGAGAAATCGGCCGTGAGGGGGTCGAAGGCGCTGGTCATTCCCAGTGCTTTGAGGATGTCATTCAGGCCGGCCTGCGTGCGGAACTCGAACTTGGGCATGGTCAGATTGACTTGAGTGCCCTCGCTTAGCCCGTCTATGGCTTCGTCGATGAGTCCGGTGGCCAGGTTGCTCTCTACCTCGGCAAAGCGCCCGCTCATCGGGGACGATCAGCAGCATGGATAGTTCATCGCGTAGATAGGGGAGTTCGATCGCCTGCCAGCCGTTTCCGGTGGCATACGGAAACGAGGACTCCTGGTTCATCATGGGGGCGGTGACCTTCTGGCCGGCCAGAGTGGTGAACTGCCTGTCGGTCGTCAATCGGGGATCGAACTGGTTGGCCCAGGTGGCGTCCAGGTAGACGGCGTTTACCAGCACCAGCCGGGTGAGGGAGTCGAGCGTGCCCTCGGGGATGAGTTCCGGGATCTTGTCGTTGGTCTCACCGGCCACCCACTGGTTGATGGCTTTGCGGGCGGCCTCGGCGGCGGTCTTGTAGTCCACCAGGCGGACGCCGGCGCCGTAGTTGGCGGCCAGAGTGTCGAGGAAGAGCTGCTCGAAGACCAGGTCTTTCTGGGCCCAGAGGCTGTTGGCGGTCTTGACGAGCACGCCCTCATCGGCGCCCTCTGCGTTCTTGCCCTGCCAGCTCCTTGATTCGAGGGCGACGTCGAGGGAGTTGAAGGCTTGGTGCAGCGCGTCGCCGGCAAGGGTGAAGTGGAGTGTGGCCGCCATCTCGTCGGCGGTGGTCCCGGCAGCTCCCGCGTAGGTCATGGCTAGGGCCGTGACGACGCTGGCGGGTGAGAAGACGAGGTTTGCCGTTCGCCGACCTGGCCCGCGAGTACGCCGTACATGTCGGCGCCGAAGTTCTGGAGGCTTTGCGCCGCGGCTTCCACGTCGGTCTGCGAGGCCGAAGCCGCGAGACGAGATAGCGTCGGACATGGCCAGGAAGGTGCCGTCGGGCGCGGCCCCTACTGTGGACGCGGTGGTGTCGGCGCCGCCCCCGCTCCCGCCGCCGCCAGGCTCACCGCCGCAGGAGACGGCGACCAAAGGAAGCGCCGCCAGCGACAGAGCGATGGCGAGCGTGATGGCGCGTGAGCGACGACTGGCGGTCTTCATGTTGCCCCCTATCGATGCCCCTATCCGTGACTCAGCTTGGACACCTTCGCAGACAGGACGGTTCCGGGCGCTAAGCTTCCTCTGGTGAAAGCCAGGCGGGCGCCTACGCGGCCGCACCCGCCGGGTCTCAGACGGCAGGTGCTGGAGTCGAACCGAGCTCCGCCGGTTCCGAGCCCATCCATGAACATTCCGAATGGACCTGGATTCTCCGTGATGGCCTTCTGTAGTTCGGTGAAAGGCAAGGGCGAGTCTGGAGCTTCGATCGCAAGGGGCTGGTTGATGCTGTCGAGCCACATGCTTCCGCTGATATCGATGCCCAGAAGGCCGTCAGGGTCTTCTCCGGGCGGAGGGGAGACGTGGGCCGCGACCGCCATCTTCCGCACCTGAGAGTCATCGCAGCCCACCCAGAGGTCGATCGTGAGGCCCTGCAGCATGCTTTCTAACTGGGCCATGACCTCTTCGAATTCGGCCGGGGATGGCGCGAAGCCCGGGCTCATTTGGGAAGCCAGGGTCCCCGTGGGGTCGACGAGGCTAAGGAACTTCTTGTTCTGCATGAGTGCGAAAACGTCGACGAACATCTTCCTGAGGTCGGGAGAGCCGGCCATATGAACGGTTTTGACCCCGGCCAAGTCTTCCTCGCCGACTACGCTGAGGTCTTGGAACCAGGTCACAGGATCGAACTCCAAATCAGTGAGCAGTTGCTCCATCTCCTTGGGGTCGACTGGAGCGGTCGAGCCTGCGAACATCTGCATGGCCTCGGAGGGCATCTCGTACCAACTGTCGGCGTAGCTCAGCCAGAAGCCGCTCTCTCGGAATCTCATGCCCATTTCCATGGGCAGTCCCTGCCAGGTCGAGCGAAACGGTGTACTCAGCAGCCATGGGGTCATCCGTATAGGCGAAGGTGCCGGAGACTGCCATCCCGTCAAGCAGCAGTTGCGCGATCTGCATGCCTTCCGCCGGGATCTGGGACTCGTCGGCGTCGAACGTCAGCCCCAAGTCGAAGCCGCCGCTGGCAGCGGTCATGTTGTATGAGGCAGATAAGGCTGCTGCGAGGATGTCTTCGGGGGAGTCGCTGACTCTCGTGGCACGGCTGGAGGTGGTGCCGCAGGCGGCCGCGCTCAGGATAAGCGCAAAGGCAACAAGGACGGTGATGATGAGGGAAAGCCTGCTGCGCATCGAGTCTCCTTTAGTGTCGGGCGACTTGGGGAAACGCATTCTCACACACGTATCCGCTGGCACGTGTGTTGATTATAGTGGTTGGCCCAGAAAGGCAACGAGGCGCGGCGCCCGATCGGCGCCGCGCCTCGCGCGTTGTGCTTGGTGGTCGGGTATTAGAAGCCTAGAAGCCGCCACCTAGGATCATCCCGAGGAGCCCTGAGTCTGACGACAGCGCATCCTGCAGGTCGGCGTATGACAGGGGCGATTCGGGCGCTGTAATGGTGGGCGGCTGGCCGCTCGCCAGGGTGACCGACGCAGTGAGTGTGACGCTCTTGAACATCGAGGAGACGTCGCTCAGCGAGCTGCCCAAGTCACCGGACGCATCCGCGGCCGAGGGCACGATCTTCATAGTGATCGCGAGCTTGCGGAGCGAATTGTCCTCCTTTGACAGCCACAGGTCCACAGTGGCGTTCTGTAGCATGGCGTCCAGCTGGGTCTGTAGGTCTGGCGAGCTCCTCGGCGGTGGGTGCGGTGATGTCCAGGCCCGAACTGTCTCCCAGCGGACCCGGCAGCGTTCAGCAGGTTCTGGCCCTCCGGGCTCTGCATGAGCACGGTGACGTCGGTGATCATCTTGACCAGGTCGGGGGTGCCGCTGAGATGGACCGAATTCACACCGTCGATCTTCTCACTGCCGACCTCCTTGAGGTCCTTGAGCCACGCAGAGGGATCAACTGCGAGATTGGTGAGAACATCCTTGATGGCGCCTACGTCCGGCACAGTGCCTGAGTCGGTCAAGCTCTGCATCGTGTCGGGGTCGGTCTCATACCACTGGCCGCTGAAGAGAATATAGGGCTTGCCATCCAGAAGCCGGACACCTGCGTCGATACCCTGCCCGAACAGCGAGGCCGCGACAGTCAGGTCGACCGCAGTTGGTGACTGACTGGTCGCGAAAGTGCCCGAAGCAGTGATGGGGCCTGCAAAGAGCCCAGCCATCTGCTGGTCTTCGGCCGACATTGCACTTGTGTCGGTTTCGAGTGTGACGGCGATATCGTACGAGCCCGACGCGTTGGCGGCGTTCTCAGAGTTGGCCCAGGAAGCCGCGAGCCTCTCCTGTGCGTTGGCGTACGAACCGCCACCGCCATCGCCACCGCCGGACACCTGGTCCCAGAACACCACAAAGATCAAGATCGCTGCGATCGCGAGAACTAGCACCGAGGCAGCTATGCCTATCCACAGGCCCTTACTACTCTTCTTGGGCGTCTGCCAGGCCGCATTCGGATAGCCACCGCCCGGGGCGTAGACCGGCTGCTGGTATCCCTGCGGGGGGTAGGTGGGCGGAGTAAACGCCTGGGGTGTAGCCGGTACCGGAGGCGGGGTCGCCGCCGGAGGTGTAGTCGGTACCGGGGGCGGGGTCGCCGCCGGAGGCTGGGTGCCCTCCGGGGGAGTGGCCGCTGCGGGAGCCGCCTGCTCCGCTACGGTGCCGCAGACACCGCAGAACTTCTGGGCATCACTTAGAGGGCTGCCGCACTTGCTGCACTGGGCCATAAGAACCTCCTTACAAGCTTTGGGCGCCCTCCCTGTCGAGGCGCACAGACTCATAGAGTATAGCTCCGGAGGTGCCTGTTCGACCAACCTTTGGGAGCGGGGCCGTGCTATTCTCGGGCCATTGCGGTCTCGATAGCCTCCACTGTCTTGGGGATGGCCGCCGTGAGCACCTCGGCCCCTTGGGGAGTGATGAGGATGTCGTCCTCGACGCGCACCCCCACACCCTGCTCGGGCAAATAGACGCCCGGCTCCACCGTGAGCACCATCCCTGTCGCAAGAGGGCCGTCCGGCGTGACGTCATGGACCTCCGCGCCGATGTGGTGACCGATGCCGTGGATAAAGTAGTCTCCATATCCTGCCCGGGTGATGACCTGATGCGCAGCGTTCTGCAGGTCGGTGAACGTAGCCCCAGGACGGGCGACGGCGATGGCGGCCAGGTTGGCCTCGAGGACCACCTGGTAGAGGCCTCTTTGCTCGGTGGTGAACTTGCCCCCGGCTGGAAGAGTGCGGGTGACATCGGAGACGTATCCGCCATAGGCGGCGGCATAGTCGATGACGATCAACTCACCGTTTTCGACCACCTTGTCGTTGTCGACATAGTGCAATATGGTCCCGTTGACGCCGGAGCCGACTATGGGCTCGAAGGCGGCCTCTCCACCGTGAGCGCGGAACTCCGCTGTCATGGTCTCGGCGATTTCTCCCTCGGACACGCCTGGGCTTATAAGGCGTAGCGCGGTGTCGAAAGCCGCCTGCGAGATGGACACAGCCTGCTTGATGAGGTCAAGCTCGGCGGGGGATTTCACCGCGCGCATGCCCGGTAGTAGCTGGGTGCAGTCTTCGAGGGAGATGCCCGGTATCCGTTCGCAGACCTTCTTGAAGACGGCCAAGTCGGGGGAGACATCGGCCGGGTAGGCTGCGAAGGTGTGGAGGCAGGCCAGACGCTTGGTGCGCCGCGCGGCCTCGGTTAGGCGCGCCGGCAGGCGGGTCGAGCGGGTAATGCTGGTGAAGCCGGTCTTGGTCTTGAGGGCGGAGTCCAGGGCGGCTCGATCGCCGAACCAGCGCTCGCTCTCCGGATCGCGGGGCCGGAGGAAGAGGGTGATAGTGCTCTCGGGGTCCTCGGCGCTGGGGTCGAACAGCACGGCCGCGCCGCTTTCGCGCTCGATGCCGGTGAGGTGCCAGAAGGACCGGTCGGTCTTCCAGCGACCATGTAGTGAACCTGTGCCCACCTCGGTGCCGGCGAAGACTACCGCGGCCGCGCCCTCCAGAGCCCGCAGCACCGCGGCGCGTCGTTCGGCGTACTCAGCTACAGTGATGGCCGGGCCGGGGGTTTCCATTGCCCGATGTTAGCACTCCACTGGATTATCATGGTCTTTGCAGGCCGTGCCAGCCAGCCAGCCAGCCAGACAGCCAGACAGACAGGGGACCCACGTGCGCCAGCTTGATAGATCTATTGGGATGTTCTTTCTGAGGAGTCTGCGGGTGAGCCTCGCCAGACCGAGTCAGGCCCTGCAGTTCGCGCGCGTCCTGTGTTGGCAGGCTGGGGCCGCCAAGGTCAGGGCCGCTTGGCTTAGGCGCGGGGTGACCGTGCCGCCCATCATCATCTTCAGCATCACCCGGCAGTGCAATCTGAACTGCACCGGGTGTTACGCCTTCGCGCTGCCTCGGGCGGGTGAAGACGCCCCTTCCGGCCCGGCGGGGCATGAGGAACTGAGTGCCGCTAAGCTCGAGAGCATAGTGGCCGAGGCCGTCGAGCTAGGTGTCTCCTTCTTCGTGATCGCCGGGGGCGAACCCCTCATGCGCTCTGAGATGCTCGACATCGCTGGGCGCTTTCCGCGCGTCACGTTCCTTGTGTTCACAAACGGCTTGCTTCTCGACGAGGTCATGGCGGCCAGACTAGCCCGGCTGAGGAACGTGGTCTGCCTCATCAGTCTCGAAGGAAACGCCGCGGAGACCGACGGCAGGCGGGGAGCGGGTACCCACGAACGGCTGATGCGAGCGATGTCGCTGCTTCAGGGCCGGCATCTCTTTTTTGGCTGCTCTGTGACTCTCACCCGCTCCAATCTCGACACTGTGCTCGGTGACGACTTCATCCGGGGCCTGACCAAGGTCGGATGCCATCTATTCCTTCTTCCCGAGTACACCCCGGTGGACGAGACTACCGACGACTGGGCGCTCTCCGAACCACAGCGCGAGCAGGTGGTCTCCCGCCTGCGCGGACTCCGCCGGCGTCACCGCGCGGCGGTGGTCGTGGCCGTGCCCTGGGACGAAGAGCTGGTGGGGGGGTGCCTGGCGGCGGGCCGGGGCTTCGTGCACGTCAACGCCCGTGGCGACGTAGAGCCATGCCCGTTTGCGCCCTACTCGGATGTAAATCTAAAGGGGTCGGCTCTGGTCGAAGCGCTGCGCTCGCCGTTTTTGGCCGGCCTTCGGGCCATGCCGGAAGCTTCTTCGGAGGCCGGCGGAGGATGCGCGCTTTGGAAGAACCGGGCGCAGGTGGAGGAGGTTCTCGGCGGTATACTTGATGGCGGCGGTGCGTACCTGCGCACAGAGTTGAAAGTGCCAACAAGCCCGGAAGGAGAACCGAATGGCTAGCTGTACTAGTTGCGGTAGCCCTATCGCTGAAGGCCAAGCTTTCTGCGGTGCATGTGGACGGCCGGTGGGCGCCGGAGCAGTTGCGCCCGCGGCTCCTCCCGCACCCCCGTTGCCGCCGGCGGCCATGGCCGCTCCAGCGGTCCCGCCTCAGCCGCAATATCAGGCGCCGCCGGTACCCTATGGCCAGCCTGTCTACGGTCCTGGGCCGGGCTACCCACCTGGACCCTGGCAGCAGCCGCGCAAGAGCAATAAGGGCCTGTGGATAGGCATAGCGGCCTCGGTGCTGGTTCTCGCGGTCGCGGCGGTCTTGGTCTTTGTGGTGTTCTGGGGCCAGATCTCCGGCGGCGGCGGACCGGAGCAGGTCGCGCAGAAGCTTCTTAGTGCCATGGAGGACAAGGACATCGACGCGTTCTTCGACGTCCTATCTCCGGGCGCCATCGAAGAGCTCACTGGCGGTTTCATCGGCGCGGACTTAGCCAAGGAGATGTTCAAGGAGGAGCTCTTTACGTACGAATCGATGAAGTTCGAGGACGTGAAGATGGTGTCTGAGATCTCGGGCGATGAGGCCACGGTCTCGGTTACCGGGGGCACTGTGACCATCACCGAAGACGGGGAGACCACCACCGAAGACGTGAGGTACTCGGATACTCCTGTGGAGTTCTATCTCATTCGACAGGACGGCAAGTGGTACCTAGATCCATCCACGTTCAACTAGACGAGCTCGAGTAGACGGCATCTCTATACTCTGGAGCTGTCTGGGTCGGGCGGCTTGAAATGGCCGCCCGACCTACTCTTGACAAACCGGCCTTCATATTTATAATGCGCGCCAACATACGATAGGAATTTTCTTCAGGCGCAGCGCCGAGCTCCCCGATCTCCCCGCTCAGTCTCCAGTCTCTCCCTTTCGTTTGTGGGTTAGGTAACCTTTTGTTCTTGGAGGCTGCAGTGAGTTCTTCAAAACTGTACGTGGGCAACCTCAGCTACAGCACCACCGAAGCGAGCATCCGGGCTCTCTTTGAGGCCCAGGGCTCTGTGGTGTCAGTGAATCTCATCACCGACCGCGACTCGGGCCGTGCCAAAGGCTTTGGGTTCGTGGAGATGGGGTCGCCCGAGGAAGCTCAGAAGGCGAAGGATGCCCTCGACGGCACTGACCTCGACGGCCGCTCACTCAAGGTTGACACTGCCAAAGAGCAGGCGCCGCGTGCGCCGCGTTCCGGCGGCTACGGCGGTGGCGGCGGCTACGGCGGTGGCGGCGGCGGCTACGGTGGTGGTGGCGGTCGCGGCGGCTACAGCGGCGGCGGCAATCGCTGGTAGTACTCGTCTGACCTCGACGAAACGAGAGACGCCGGCCGCGGGGGGCCGGCGTCTTTTTTGTTGCCGTATGCCTTCGGGAGAACGGGCCGGGGGGCCGTTAGGGCGGCGAGTCTTCTCGCTACAGCGCTTGGCCCTTAGAATGGGTGAGACGGCAAGGCGAAGTGGTGAAAGCCCAGGAGGCAGTTTTGACCCTACAGAGCACGAATGGATAGCGATTTGGACAGCAGTGCTCTCGTGGCTCCAGTGCCCGAACTCCCCCGCGAGGACTATCCGGTGGAGTGGTGGTTCTTCCAGGGCGGGTTCACCAGGCCGGGTGGAGCCCAATACGAGTACATGGTCTCGTTCTTCCGCATCACGGTATCGCGGGCGCATGAGCCGCAGCAAAACGGTCACAGCCTTCTAGTCACGCTGCTTGAGGTCGCGACCGGCAAGAACTACACGCTCAGCCGGGTGGACGATCTCGTTGTGAGCGGCATGGTCAGACGCGTCGAGCTTCTGGACGACATCGGAGATCGACAGAGAACTGCAGCAAGTGCTCTACAGAGAGATCGAGAGGCACGGTCCTCCCCGGCCGATCAAGCTGGGCAAGGCTCCTGTGGAGATGCTCCAAGACCGGCTCAAGGTCTCTTGGGACGACTTTGCGCTTGAGCAGGTCGGCAGCACCTTCTTTGTCGACTTCGCCGTTCCCGACTGGGAGCTGCAGGTCTCTCTGTGTTTGGAGCCGGAATACCCGCGCATGCTCGTGCAAAGAGAAGACGAGCCCGACTCTCTCACCGGGGGGCTTATGCTGGCCAGCTATCCGCGCATGGCCGTTAGCGGCCGAGTGAACGGGGAGGAGCTGGGAGGTACAGGCTGGTTTGACCACCAGTGGGGCGATTTCGGCTGGTTCGTCACCGGTCCTTTGACAAAGGACTACGTGGGTTGGGACTGGTTCGGCATCAACCTCGACGATGGCACCGACATCATCATCTCAGCAGTCAAGCAGATGCGGGCGGATCGGGAGCTCAGGTCCCGGGCCTTCGTGCGTTCGCCCAGCGGGGACACGGCGGAGTATGAGGAACTACAGATCACCCCGCTTAGGTACTGGGAGAGCCCTCGCAGCCACACCCGCTACCCCATCGAGTGGCGTATCCAGATACCCGCGCTCGACTTGGACGCCGTCTACAGGCCGCTCATAGACGACCAGGAGATAGCTCTGCTGGGGGTCGCGCGGGCGGTCTGGGAGGGGGCCGGAAGGCTTGCGGGCACCATGGGCGGCCGGGACATTTCGGGCCGCGCGAGAGGCGAGTTCTACGGATACGGGTACATCTTCGACTTCCAGGACTTCATCCAGCGGCTGGTGGACAAGGTGGACAAGCACCTGGATGAGTTTCTTCCCCGGCGATTCGACGAAGCCGACGTGGCCAAGTTCGTCGGTGAGCCCCATTGGCGGCACGAACCCGAGGCCTATACCGAACTGCTGGCCACTCCCGTCTGGGACCTTATCTCGCGCAAGGGCAAGAGGTGGAGGCCGGTCTTCGGTATCCTCATGGGCGAGGCGCTTGGGGCCGCGACGGAGCACTACGAGAAGTCCACCTGTCTGGCGGAGTTTGTCCACTCGGGCGCTCTGATCATCGACGACATCCAGGATGATTCGCTGCTCCGCCGTGGGGAGCCGTGCATCCATCTCAAGTACGGGGTCGATGTGGCCATCAGCGCCGGCAACACCCTGTACTTTCTCCCCTCCATCGACCTGCTCCACCACCCGCACCTGGACGATCTTCAGAAGCTGCGTGTCCACGAGATCATGATGGACACATACCTGCAGGCGCACTTCGGGCAGACCGTGGACATCTACTACTCGAAGTACCTGACCCGGGAGAACCTGGAATCGTGGCTTGAGGGGCCGCTAGAGGACAAGATCCTGCAGCTTTACGATTTCAAGACCGCCGCGATGCCTCGCGGGCTGGCGCAGACCGCCGCGCTGGTGGCCAGGGCGGATGCTGAACGTGACCCAGGCGTGTGTCGACTTCTCCCGAGCGTTTGCCGTGTCCTTCCAGATCATCGACGACGTGCACAACTTCAGCGACTCGCCCGAGTGGCGGAAGGTCCGCGGGGAGGACCTGGCCGGCGGCAAGTTGACCTACGCTATCGTCCGGGCGATCCGCCTGCTGGAGAATGCCGACGGGGGTGACGGCGCGAGACGGGATCGGTTGGTCGAGATCCTGTGCTCCCCCGAACTGCGCAAAGACCCGCGGGTGCTCCAAGAGGGCATCGCTTTGGTGAGGGAGTCAGGTGCGCTCGAAGAGTGTCGGGAGACGGCCAGGCAGATGAGCATGGAGGCCAACGAGCGCTTCGGCGACGCTATCCCCAGCTGCGAGCCCAAGATCATGCTCAGCATGCTCTGCGTCAAGATGCTCGACCTGGCCTTCGACACTTAGGCCCCGGATCCAGGAGGTCTCACATGTCTCTTCAAGGTTTCAGCGTACCTCTGTCTCCGGAAGGCCGGGCCGCTCTCACGCCTGTGCCTCCCTGGCATTACGCCGGCGACCTGCTGCTGGTCGACTTCGCCGCCGATCCCGCCGCCGTCGAGGCGGTGCTGCCCCGCGGTCTGGAGCTCGACCCCGCCGATCCCGGCGGGTGCGTGGCCTTGTTCGTCGCCTGGCAGTACACCAGCGAGACCGGGGAGGAGTATCTCGACCCGGCCCGCAGCCAGTACAACGAGTTCATCCTGCTGGTGAACGCTCTCTACCGCGGCGAAGCTGTCTGCACCTGCCCCTACATCTACGTGGACAAAGACAACGCCATGGCCCGCGGTTGGATCCAGGGCTGGCCCAAGAAGGGCGGCGAGATCCACACCACCCGGGCCTTCCCGCTGGCGGCCAAGGCTGCTCCTCGGGTGGAGCCGGGCGGCCGCTTCGGTGGCACTCTTTCGGTCAACGGCCGGCGTATCGCCGAGGCGGTAGTGGAGTTGGAGAAGGTCTCCGCCGATCCGGTGTACTTCGGTAAGCGCCCGGCGGTCAATCTGCGCTACTTCCCACAGCTGGCCGGAGCCGGCAAGGCGAAACCGCCCGTGTGTGAGTTGGTGAGGTCGCTACTGGGCGGGGCTCAGCGCACGGAAATATGGGAAGGGGCGGCTGATCTCAGATTCTTCGCCTCTCCCGACAACGAGCTCGACGCCTTCCGGCCGGTCGCGGTGCGCCGCGGTTATCGCTACAGCATGACCATGACCATCGCCGACCTAGAGGTGCTGGAGGAGCTAAAGAGGGTCGGGTAGGGAGGCCTGGGTCTGCCCTGGTTGGCGTAGGTGGAGCTCGACGCCGGCTTCCGTAGTAACCGTTAGGTAGAGAGTAAGACAGTCCGGGATGTGGTTGGGGCCGGCAGGTGGTCTCGAGGCTGCTGGGGCGGTCTATACTAGGAATGGATTTCCTCAGGCGAAAGGCGGATGGCAACACATGCAGCGCATGATCCTTGGCAGGACCAATCTGGATGTCTGCCGTCTTGGGTTCGGAGGCATCCCGATCCAGAGGCTGAGCGAAGCGGAAGCGGTGGAGACCGTCGGCCATGCACTCGCGCAGGGGATCGACTTCATCGACACCTCCCGCGGCTACAGCACCAGCGAGCGGCGCATCGGCTTGGCCTTGAAGCAGGCCGGCATGGGCGCCGACGGCCGCGACAGCGCCGGCGGCCGCTCCGTGGTGCTCGCCTCCAAGTCCCAATCCAAGACTGCGGACAAGATGCGGGCCGACCTGGAGACCAGCCTTGAGGAACTCCAGCGGCACTACATCGACATCTACAAATGCCACTTCGTGGCCAACCTCGCCGACTACCAGACGGTGACGTCTCCCGGGGGCGCGCTTGAGGCCCTGAGCAAGGCCAAGGACGAGGGCCTGATAGGTCACATCGGCATCACCAGTCACAGCCTGGACGTGCTTGATCGGGCTCTCGACGACGAACTTTTCGACGTCATCATGGTCTGCTTCAGCTTTCTCGAACCCAAGGCCAAGGAAGAGATCATCCCGAAAGCGCACCAGAAGAACGTCGGCGTGCTCGCCATGAAGCCGTTTTCCGGCGGAGTGATCGAAGACGCCCGGCTGGCCCTGAAGTACGCTCTCTCGGAGCCCGGAGTCCTGGTGCTCGCCGGAGTGGAGCATACGGATCTGCTGGACGAGAACTGGAGGGTGTTCCAGGAAGGCGCGTCGCTCACCGAGGGCGAGCAGCGGGAGATCGCCGCGCTGCAGCAGAGCTACGACAAGGTGTTCTGCCGCCGCTGTAACTACTGCCAGCCCTGCTCGGAAGGCATCGCCATCCAGGCCGTCCTGGGCGTGCGGTCCATGATGAAACGCATGGGAAGAGACCTCTTGCTGAAGGGACGGTTCGGGGAAGACCTCGTCAAAGCCAGGAACTGCACGGAGTGCGGCGAGTGTATGACCCGCTGTCCCTACGAATTGTCCATCCCCGACCTTATCAGGGAGAACCTGCGTTGGGTGGACGAGCAGGCGGAGTGAGTCAGGAACCCGCCAACTGGCCAGCCCAAGACTGACCAGCCGGGGGAAGCGAGTCCACCCTCGGCGGCCTAGGCCTACGGATGAAGGCACGAACTAGTCTCTACTCGAAGTCCAGAGTTCGCGAAGAAGCTCCAGCAGTCTCGCGGGCGGGTCGTTCCTACCCACGAAGTGGTCTGCTCCCGATCGCAAGGCCTGTTCTCGGGTCTCGGGGAGCCCGCTCATGGCTATCACCGTGCATCCGGAGAGGTGAGCTCTCATCTGGGGCAGCACCCCCGCAGCGTCGAGGCCGGGGAGCTCCCAGTCGATGAGCATCACGTTGACATCCCGGTTCTTGAGGAGCACGAGGACCTCGGTGGCGTCCTCCGCCTCCAGGATGGTGCAAGGGGCGGTAGTCGCCATCTCGGGCGCGTCCTGCTCCGCCTCCCAGTGGTCGGAGACTTCCAGGAGCGCGATGCGCAGGGCCGCTCTGATCTCCCTGTTGTCGTCGGCTACCAGGATGAGCACGTTCTCCTCCGTCATTGAGCGGGCTTGCTCTTGTCTCTGGGCTTACTATGGCCTGACAAGGAGGATGCGCCCACATGCAGGTGGATAGTCCCGACCTGGCCGGTTGGGGAGTCTTGACCGAAGGGTGCTGTGGTACCGAAGGGAGCCTGAGGGGAGGTGTCGGGCGCTCGCCGGGCTCTAGCCGGGCTCTAGCCGCGGTCGGTCGTGGGCGACCAGGTCACCATGACCTTTGTTCCTTGGGCCGGTGCGGATTGCACGGTGAGCGTGCCTCCGAACGACTCCGCCCGCTCGCGCATGATGCCGAGTCCCAACTGACCCGCTCCGCTGCTGGCCGGATCGAATCCTCTACCGTCGTCCTCGATGCTCAGATGGACTCCGGTGTCTGAGCAGGTGAGCTGCACGCGGGCTTTGCTGGCGCCCGAATGCTTGGCGACGTTGTTGAGCGCTTCTTGCGCTATGTAGTAAAGGGCCACGCGCGCCTCCGGCGGGATGGCCGAGCAGCCTTCGTCTGTCTCCACCTCCACCGGGATGCGAGCCCGGCCTACGGCGGCCTCTCCCAATTGCCTCAGCAGGTCGGGCAACTGGGCGTCGGCCAGTGCGGCCGGTCGCAACTCCAGCAACAGGGTGCGCATCTCGGCCAGAGCTCCCCGGGTGAGCACCCGCAGCTCTTCCAGTCGCCGTCTGCCATCGTCCGGGTTGCGCTCGTAGATGCGGGGCAGGACCTCGGCGATCAGGCTCACCGAGAACAGTGTCTGGCTGACGGCGTCGTGTAGATCGCGGGCCAGGCGCTGCCGCTCCCGGCCGGCGGCCGACTCGTCGGCCTGTTCGTAGAGACGGGAGTTCTCGATGGCGATGGCCAGCTGGTCGGCCAGGGTCTGGGCGGCGGATACGTCGTGTCCGTCGAGAGGTTGAGCGCTCCGGGCGGTGATGTCGAGGACTCCCACCAGGCTGTCCTTGATCCGGATGGGGACCGCGATCTCCGCGTAGCGGCCGGTCTCGCCTGGCACGCCCAGGAGTGAATGCTCACCGGTAGATGCCACCGCGCTGATGGCCGGCAGACAGACCGGCTCTCTCAAATCGACCGCCGTCGGCTCACCGCACTCAGCGTCTTCCTCACAGGTTAGGAGGTCACCGCGGAGGTCTCCGGTGTTGCCGGTGAGCAGAAGCACCCGTACGCTCTGGTAGTCGAAGGTGGACACCAGCGATCGGGCCACGTAGGGCACCAGTTGCTTCAGGTCGAGAATGGCGCTGATGTGTCGCCCGGCTTCGTTGATGGCGCGCAGGTGGTCGGTGCGGCGCTCGAGGTTTCTCACCAAGTCGCGCAGGCGCGCGGTCATGCGGTTGAAGGCTCCGGCCAGGGTGCCGATCTCGTCGTGTTGGCCTACGTCGGCCTCGAGGTCGAGCTCTCCCGCCGCGATGCGGCCGGCTGTGTTCCCCAACTGGGCCAGGGGACGGACGATGCGCCGGGTAAGGGCGATCCCCGCCAGGATGGCCAGTATGGCCGCCAAGATAGCGACCCCGCTGGTTATGGTCAACGCGATCCGGGTGGGCCCCAGGGCCTCCGCCTGCTCCTGCTCGGCGATCAGGGCGACCTTGAGCCCGGGGATCCAGTCATACACGCCGATGACCGAGTCTCCCGCGTAGCCCCGGTAGGTGGCGGAGCCATCCCGGCCACGTCCTATGGCGGCATCGGTGCCTTCAGTGCGGATGTAGGTGTCGGGTATGGAGTAGCCCGGCTGGCGGAGATAGGTGAGCAGCCGGTAGTTGGATCCCACCAGGTAAGTCTCGCCGGTCTCCCCGAGTCCGGCGCGCTCGATCATGATCGCGTTGAGACCACTCAGGTCCGCGCGCCCGGCGATGACTCCGATGGTCTCCCCGCCTTCCAGCACAGGCGCGCTGGCTACGATGGTCATCTTGCCCAGGGAGAGCGAGTACGAGGGCTCCTGCAGGTACTTGCCCTTGAGCCCTTGGACGAAGTAGTCGTTCAGTCCGACGCGCTGACCCTCGTGGCTTTGGTCCGTAGAGATGAGCACCACGCCGTCCTTGTCCATGAAGAACACTTCCTCGAACAGCCCCATGCGGATAACCGCCCAGAGGAAGCGCTCCTGTACCTGGTTGTAGGTTCCCCCACGGCGCGATTCTTCCGGAACCCCAAGGGTGAGCGCGCGGAGGTCGCGGGGGATCTCGGTGAACGAGAGCACGATATCCAGACTAAGCCTGAGACCGTCGGTCCAGGTCAAGATCTCCTGCATCTTGAGCGTAGCCACCGATTTCAGCTGGCCCACCACGCGATTGTGGGCGTCGCGAGATCCCACGACCGATGTGACAATGCTGATGGCGAGCGCGGTGAGCACCACGCTCATAGTGAGGAAAAGCAGCAGCCTGCTCCGGATGCTGAGTGAGCGGGGGAGGGAGAGGCGCTTCACATCACGAGGGAGGCTGCGGTCTTCTACGGCTCGACCGGGCTGAACTGCATGGTGTAGCCGGGTCGTTCGGCGTTGAAGGCATCCACCATGAGTTGCTGCCAGCGAGCAGCATCGATCCATCCTACCGGGACTTGGGGGGTATCAATGAGAGGCGCGACCGCGTGAACGGCCAGTTGCTGGAACTCGAACCCGTTGTTCGGGCGCCCAGGTCTCGAGTATCTCGGCGGCCTCATTCTGGTGCTCGAGGGCGTACCGCCAACCGTCATAGCTCGCCTGGACGAAGCGCTTCACCAGGGTCGGTTGCTGGGAGACGGTGCTATCGAGTGTGATGAGCAGGCCCTCATAGCCACCGATGCCGTAGTCGGACGGGAAGATGTTGTCCACGGGATAGCCGGCCACCTCGGCCCTGATGGGCTCGTCCTGAGCGTAGCCCAGCCACGCATCCACAGTGCCGTCGTATAGCAGCGACATCTGGTCGGGCGTGACGTCCACGGTGGTGACCGAGGCGGGATCCACTCCGGCTGCCGTGAGGGTTTCGCGCAGAATGTTCTTCCAGTAGGTGGTGGTGGTGCCTACCCGTTTGCCCGCCAGGTCGACGGGTTTTCGGATATCCGAGCCGGCAAGAGAGAAGATCACCAGGGGAGGTATCTGGAACGCGGACATGACCGCCACAGCCGGTTGCCCGGCCATGACCAGGTCGCGTTGTTCGGCGAATGAGCAGATGGCGAAGGTGGCGGCACCGTTCAGTAGCTGCTCCCGGGCGGGCGCGCTCGGGGGTCCGCCCTCTAGGATGGTAACGTCGAGGCCTTGGTCTTCGTAGAAGCCTTTGGCCGCGGCCACGTAGTAGCCCACGAACTCGGCCTCGTGGTACCAGTTGAGTTGCAGGGTCACGTCGGCGGCGGGTTGCGCTTCGCCACAGCCGGCCGCGACGCCTGCGACCAGCGCCAGGCCGATAGCCAGGGCCAAAATGAGGGCGGGGACTCTGGCCGTGAGGGTGGTGGCGTTACGCCTCATTTCACCAGTCCTTCGTGGATGGCCATCGACACCGCCTCGGTGCGGCCGGACGCGCCGAGCTTCATTAGGATGTTGCTCACGTGGAACTTCACAGTCGAACGGCTGACGAAGAGCTTTGTGGCCATCTCCGGATTGCTCAGCCCATCGACCATGAGTCTTAGGATCTCGAGTTCTCGGTCGGTGAGGCCATGGTCGGTCTGCTCTGGGTTTGTGGCGGCCTTGATGAGCACCTGGGCTGCTTCGGGCGCCAGCGTGGGCCGGCCGGCATGGGCGGCATGTATGGCCCGGGCCAGCTCGTCGGCCGAGACGTTCTTGAGCAGGTAGCTGATGGCTCCGGCCTTGAGGGCCGCCTGCACCAGGTCCTCCTCCTTGTAGCTGGTGAGCGCGATGACCTGCACGTGCGGACATTGTTCGCGGATGAGCTTGGTGGTCTGGGCGCCGTCGAGGTCGGGCATCATCAGGTCCATGAGCACCACGTCAGGGGCGAAGTCCCGGCACTTGGCCACTGCCTCGGTGCCGCCGCCGGCTTCGCCGACGAACTCCAGGTCGTCGTACGCCATCAAGAAGGCGGAAAGCCCGCTGCGCACCACGGCGTGGTCGTCAACGATCATCACACGCACCGGTTGCTGATCCATTGTCCTCCCTGCGCCCTATTGTCCAAGAATGCCGTCGCTCAAGAATACATTGCGGCAGCTTCGGCCGCTACGGGGTGCGACTCGGCAGGGCCTACCGACGCACTTGGGGTCCCGCTGGCTCCGCAGGGCCTACCGACGCACTTGGGGTCCCGCTGGCTCCGCCTCACGGCAACCAGGGCTCCCCAACTGGCCAGGCTGAATACCCTCCGGCCGGTCAGACAAATACCCCCCTCCTGCCTGATTCGGCGCGGCTTCCGAGTGACGAAACTTAGAGGCAGCAAAACGCACCGTCTGGAGGGACGACAATGAGCACGTTCAGGAACATCTTTCGCAGAAAGCTTCGTGCCTTTCTCACCATCTTCGGCATCACCATCGGGGTGTTCGCGCTGGTGGTCATGGGCGGGATGGCCGAGAAGATCAACCTCATGATCAGTGGCGGCACCCAGTACTACAGCGACAAGGTCTTGGTCGAAGACGCCTCCAACATGACCGGCAGTCTCAGCAGCACCCCGGTCTCGGTGGACCGCATCGGCGACATCGAGGCCGTGGCCGGCGTGGCCCGGGCTTCGGCCGGCATCTGGATGACCCTCGACCCGGACGCGGGCATGAGCATGGCGATGCCCCAAGGCCATCACGGGCAGCGATGGGCGCGAGATCGGCTACGAGACCTTTCCCCTCAAGATGGCTGAAGGCCGCGACCTGAACGGGCGACGACCGGGGCAAGGCCGTGTTGGGCTGCGATGTCGCCAAGGCCATGGGGGCCGGGGTGGGCAAGACCGTCGAGATCCGTGGACGGCAGTTCGAAGTGGTCGGCATCTATGACAAGACCCTGACCGCTCCCGACAGCACGGTCACGGTCACGCTGGCAGACGCGCAGGAGATGTTCTTCGCTCAACTGCCGGCCATGATCCAGACCCAGATCCGGCCTGAGCAGTTGGCCACTCAGATCACCGTGTACCCGGAGCCCGGCATAGACGCCGACCAGCTGGCTTCGACCATCCAGGACGCGGTGGCCGGCGTGAAGGCAACCGGTCCGCAGGCTTTCATCGACATGTTCAAGAGCGCGACCAAGATCTTCAACGGCATCATCTTCGGAGTGGCCCTCATCTCTCTCTTCGTTGGCGGCCTCTCGGTGGTCAACACCATGACCATGTCGGTGTACGAGCGCACCCGCGAGATCGGCATCCGCAAGGCCATCGGCGCCTCGCACCGGCAGATCGTGGGGCAGTTCCTGGGCGAGTCGGCCCTCATCGGGTTCCTAGGCGGAGCGACCGGCCTTGTGCTGGGGTGGGTCACCACCCTGGCGGTGAATGCAGTCACGAGCGGCAGCGGCACGGTGCTCTTCCTGGTCACCCCGCGCCTGGCGATCGGCTCGTTGGTCTTCGCGGTGGTGCTCGGAGTGGGCAGTGGCTTCTATCCCTCGCTGCACGCGGCCCGGCTGAAGCCGGTCATGGCCCTGCGCTACGAGTGAGGCGCACGGCAATGCATGCCAAAGAAACAGCACAAGACTTTGAGAGATTCGGATCGACCAAAGACTCGACTGAAGGGATGGCGACGATGAAAAGCATGGTGAGCGCAACCGGACTGGCCAAGCGCTATGAGTTGGGCAAAGAGAACTACGTGGATGCCCTGCAGGGGCGTGGCGGTGGATATCAAAGCGGGCGAGATGGTGGCCATCATGGGGCCATCGGGATGCGGCAAGTCCACACTGCTGCACGTGCTCGGCTGCCTGGACAACGCCGATGCGGGCGAGATCTGGCTGAACGGGCGCAGGATCGACGACATGGGCGCCGGCGCCATCACCAAGCTGCTGCGCGACGAGATCGGCTTCATCTTCCAGGGATTCAACCTGGTGCAAGGCATGACGGCCCTGGAGAACGTGGCCCTGGCCGCCGAGTACGCGGGCAAGAAGCGGCGTGAAGCTCAGAATGCCGCCCGCGAGGCCCTGGAGCGCGTGGGGCTGGGCGACCGCGTGGACCACCGGCCCAACGAGCTCTCGGGCGGCCAGCAGCAACGGGTGGCCATCGCCCGGGCGCTGGTGAACGATCCGCTGGTGATCTTCGGCGACGAGCCCACCGGCAACCTCGACAGTGCCAGCTCGGCCGAAGTCATCGACATGATGCGCGAGATCAACCTGACCACGGGGCGGACCTTCATCCTGGTGACGCACGATGCCGGCGTGGCCGAGGCCTGCGACCGGGTGATCCACATGCGCGACGGCCTGGTGATCGGAGACGAGACGGACGTACCGGACTGGGAGATGGTCGCCAGCCTCGCCGGGACGGCCGAGCCGGTCGCCGCGTAGGCGCAAGGAGCGCACCCGCACCAGCATCCCGTATGCGCCCCAGGTCGAGGACTGGGTTCTCCCCAGTGAAGAGCGCATACGGGATGACGTCAGGCTCTTGGTGGAGTAGCGGCGGGGCCGCTCTCGTCGAGCTGTCTCTCGACTGTGGCTCCCCTGGTAGTATTCTGGCGACTAGGGGATAGCTAGAGATAGTGGAGGAAAAGGATGTATCGCATCGACCTGCGCAAGCCGGATGGGCGGCGGCTGATGCTCTATTCCCGCTCTCCGATCGCCGAGGGCTTGATTGCACCGAGTCCGAGCGCTGAGAGGGTCATGCCCAACCCGCACATGCGCTGGCATCCCTTGCGCGGGGAGTGGGTGGCATATGCCGCTCACCGGCAAGCGCGGACCTTCTTACCGCCTCCGGATTTCGATCCCCTCAGTCCCACTGTGGATCCGGCTCAGCCCACGGAAGTGCCCGCCGGTGAGTACGATGTGGCGGTCTTCGAGAACCTCTTTCCCACCTTCGCCGAGAGCGCTCACGATGCCCCCAGCTCCATGCTACCCACGGCGCCGGCCCGGGGCGCATGCGAGGTGGTGGTCTACACCCAGGACCCGAGCGAGTCGCTGGGCTCCCTTCCCCTGGATCACGTCGCTCTGTTGGTGGACGTTTGGGCCGATCGCACCACGGAGCTCGGCTCGCGAGAGGACGTGAAGTATGTGTTCCCGTTTGAGAACCGGGGCGTGGAGGTGGGGGTGACCCTGCATCATCCCCATGGGCAGATCTACGCCTATCCGTTCGTGCCGCCGGTGATGGCGAAGGAGCTCTCGTGCCAGCAGGCGTTCTATGCGGAGCACGGCAAGGGCCTGCTGGCCGAGCATACCCGGCAGGAACTCGAAGAAGGCAGGCGGATCCTCTATCACGGGCCGCACTGCGTTGCTTACGTACCGGCGTGTTCGCGCGGGGCCTACGAGATCTGGGTGGTGCCCGTGTCCGGGGCGCCGTTCCTAGCCGATCTTGCCCCTGAGGAACGGCTGGACCTGGCAAGGGCGCTCAAGACGGCGCTGCTGAAGCTCGATGGCCTGTGGGGCCGGCCGATGCCGCTCATCATGGCCTTTCATCAGGCGCCCACCGACGGGGCGGCGTATCCGGAGGCGCACGCTCATATCCAGATCTATCCGTGGATGCGGATGGAGGGTCGGGTCAAGTACCTGGCCGGCAGCGAGATCGGCGCGGGCGTCTTCACGGCCGATACTTTGCCCGAGGACAAAGCGGCCGAACTCCAAGCCGTGCAGGTGGACATTGGCTGAGGAAGACCGCGTGGGCGCCGGGTCACACGCGGGAGCAGATGCCGGGGCGTATCCAGGAGTAGGTACTGGGGTGCAGGCCGGGGCGCGGGCCGGCTCCTTCGACCAGGTCTTCGGACGTTCGCCCGACGCGGTCGCGGAAGCGCCCGGCCGGGTGAATCTCATAGGCGAGCACACCGACTACAACGAAGGCTTCGTGCTTCCGACTCCCATTCCGCAGAAGACCCAGGCCGAAGTGGCCAGGCGGCGTGGAAGTGTGGGCAAGCCGGATCGGCGGGGCGACATTGTGACGGTGGCGAGTGTCACACTGGGGGAGACGGAGAGCTACGTATTGGGCGCCGAACGGCCGACCGGTAGGTGGATCGACTATGTGCAGGGGCTGACCCGGGCGCTGCGTGAGACGGGCCACCGCCTGACCGGGTTCGACCTTCGGCTGGCTTCGGACGTGCCTGTGGGCAGTGGACTTTCGTCGAGTGCGGCACTGGAGGTCTCGGTGCTGCGGGCTCTGCGCGAGGCCTTCTCTCTGTCGATAGATGACGTCCTGCTGGCTCGCTTGGGACAGAAGGCGGAAAACGACCACGTGGGGGCGCCCGTGGGGCTGATGGATCAGCTGGTCTCGAGTTTGGGTCGGGAGGGCGAGGCGCTTCTAATGGACATGCGCAGTCTGGCGGTGGAGCCGGTGCCGCTGCCCCTGTCGGTGGAGCTGGTGGTCATCGACTCGGGGATCCGGCATAGCAATGTGGGAGGCGGGTATGGGGAGCGGCGGGCGGAATGCCGCCGCGCCGCGGATCTCCTCGGCGTGCCTCAACTCCGTGACGCCGACCCGGCCATGCTCGAGCGCGCCGGGTTGCCGGTCCCGTTGGACCGCCGGGCGCGCCACGTGGTTACCGAGAACCTGCGCGTCATAGAGACGGTCGCCGCCCTGCGCGGCGGCGACCTCGAGACCGTCGCCGCCGCGTTCGCCGCCTCACACGCATCCATGCGCGACGACTTCGAGACCTCAGTGGCCGAGGTGGACCTGCTGGTCTCTCTGGCCGCAGCGGAGCCGCGGGTGCACGGGGCGCGACTGACGGGGGGCGGCTTTGGGGGTGCCATCGTGGCCCTGGCCGAGCGGGGCACGGGCGCGGAGGTGGCGGCCAGGGTCGGCGCGGAGTATGAGGCGCGGACTCACCGGCGGGCGAGGGTGCTACTACCGGTTTGAGCTGAGGGCGGCGCCGCTGTCGGGCCGCCGGCGCGTCCACCCGCCATCTGTGAGAGCATTGCTGGGCGCTGTCGTATCTCTAAAGCCGAGGTGTAGATGTACTCATTGTTCCGGGCGATATCCTGGGTGCTTCTTCGCGTCTTCTTCAGGATGAAGGTCGAGGGACGGGAGAACATCCCCGCTCAGGGCCCGCTTGTAGTCGCGGCCAATCACGAGAGCTTTCTCGATGGCTTCGCGGTGGGCAGTGTCCTCATGAAGAGGCAGGCTACCTTTCTTGCAGCCCCCTGGCTGTACTCCACTCCTGTGGTGGGGGCGTTTGTGCGGGCCATCGGGGCCATACCCGCGTACGGTGAGGGAGCCGAGGTGGCCTCGCTGCGAGAGTCCATCCGTATCCTTCAAAAGGGCGGGACGATGGCCATCTTTCCCCAGGGTGGTATCGCCCGTGACCAGATCTCCGGCGGGGCTGTCTTCATGGCCATCAAGGCGCCGGCGCCGATCGTCCCCATGCGCATCAGGGGCGCGGGCAAGGCTCTTCCGCTGGGCCGCTGGTGGCCCTCTCTGTTCACCCGCATCACGGTGAGCGTAGGACCGCCGCTCGCGGCCTCGGAGCTGCGTCCACCGGGCGCGTCCACCAGCGTGGCCGTCGACCAGGGCCGGGAGCTGCTCATGCGGGCGCTGATGTCGTAGCCGACGCGGGCCGCGACGCTGCTCCGGGCGACGGGCCACTGAGTCACCGCCGCCTGGTCGTCGCCGTTTCACAGGCCCGCGGCCGGCCGGGGCCGGACTTGAACCTGTTCTACTGGCCAGGTGAAAGCCTGTCCTGCAGCGCAGTCCATATTCCCGACTCTTGCCCGGTGTGCATTGGCGCCACCGGCCCTAACCTGATAGCAGGCGTGCGGCGCCGCGAGGTGGCGGGCCGCGAGGACGAAAGCGACGAGAATGGGGTGTTTGATGAGGAAGTTCGGACTTGAATGGATCGCCCGGGTTTGCGCCCGTCATCCCTGGAGGACAATGGCAGTCTGGGCCCTCGTCCTCCTCTGTGCCGGCGCGGTGACCGCTCTCTATCTGGGCGGAGCCCTGACCAACGAGGACGGCTTCACCAACGACCCGGAATCCTTCCAGGCCATGGCGCTCATAGATGAGGCCTTCCCCGACAACAACCAGTCGCCCGAGTTGGTCATCTTGAAGTCGGCCGATCTGACCGTCGACGACCAGGAGTTCCGTGAGCAGGTGCAGGCCGTGAGCGCAGGTGTGTTGGCCCTTGGCCCGGAAGTCGTGCAATCGGGCATGGACTACACCACCAGCCCCTCGCCGGCGCTCGTCTCCTCCGACCGGCACGGCGCCCTGCTGATCTTCAACCTGACCGATTCCTCCGGCGCTGCCGTCGACGACGCTGAGGCGCTGGCCGCCGCGGCCCGCGGCGCGGCGGCCTCCTCGGGCTTCGAGGTGCTGGTGACCGGGGCGGCGAGTATCAACGCCGACTTCGGAGCCACCGCAGAGAAGGACCTGCGCACCGGCGAGATCTTCGGCGTGGGGATCGCGCTGATCATCCTTGTGCTGGTGTTCGGAGCCGTGGTCACAGCCGTCGTGCCGCTGATAATGGCGATCGCGTCCATCCTCTTGGCCATGGGCATCACCGCCGTCCTAGGGCGGTTCATGGATCTCTCCTTCTTCATCACCAACATGATCACCATGATCGGACTGGCGATGGGCATCGACTACTCGCTGTTCGTGGTCTCCCGGTACAGGGAGGAGAGAACGGCCGGTCTGACCAAGATCGACGCTATCGCCCGTGCAGCTTCCACGGCCAGCCGCGCGGTGCTCTTCAGCGCTATCGCGGTCATTCTTGCCCTGGGCGGCCTGTATCTGGTGCCGTCCACCTTGTTCCACAGCATGGCCATGGGGGCGATCATCGCGGTCTTCACAGCCCTGCTGGCCGCGCTTACCCTGCTGCCTGCTCTACTGGGCGCTATGGGCGACAAGGTCAACGCGTTGCGGGTGCCCTTCATACACAAGTCCGCGGGCGGCGCCGGCCGTACCGGCGGCTTCTGGGATCGACTGAGCCACGGCGTCATGCGCCGCCCGGTCACCAGCCTGGTCATGGCAGTCGCGGTACTGGGGGCCGTCGCCGGGCTCTATTTCTCCATCGACCTGGGCTCGGCGGGCGTGGACACCTTGCCGGCCTCCATGGAGTCCCGCCAGGGCTTCGAAGTCCTGCAGAAGGAGTTTCCCGGCGCCTCCATCCAGCCGGTGGAGGTCACCATAGCTGGTGACCCCGCCTCCGCGGCCGTGGTCCAGGGCAGCGAAAACCTGCGCGCCGCACTGGACGGCGATCCGGCGCTTGTCTGGACCGGAGACACCCGCACGAGCCCCGACGGCGGGCTCACCGTGCTCTCCCTGGTCGTCCTGGGCGATCCGAACGGTGAGACGGCGCAAGCGGCGGTGAGGACCCTACGTTCCGACTACCTGCCCACAGCCTTCGCCGGGACCGGACTGGTGGCGGGCATCGACGTACTCACTACCGGCCAGAGCGCGCTCGTGGTGGATTACCTGGACACCATCAGCGGAGCCACCGCTTGGGTGTTCCTGTTTGTCCTGGGCCTGTCGTTCGTGCTGCTGACGGTGATCTTCCGCTCGCTGATCGTGCCGCTCAAGGCCATCGTCATGAACCTGCTCTCGGTGGGGGCCGCCTACGGTCTCATGGTGGCGGTGTTCCAAAAGGGATGGGGAGCGGACCTTCTTGGATTGCAGAAGGTGGACTTCATCGAAGCCTGGGTGCCCCTCTTCCTGTTCGCGATCCTGTTCGGCACCTCCATGGACTACCACGTGTTCCTGCTCAGCCGCATCCGTGAGCGCTTCGATCAGACCGGCGACAACCGCGAGTCGGTGGCCTTCGGTCTGCGCCAGACCGGCGGGATCATCACCGGGGCGGCGTTGATCATGGTCGCCGTGTTCGGTGGCTTCGCGGCCGGCGACCTGGTGATGTTCCAGCAACTCGGCTTCGGGCTGGCGGTTGCGGTGTTCCTCGATGCCACCATCGTGAGGTCGGTCCTGGTGCCCGCGGCCATGCGCCTGCTGGGAACGGCCAACTGGTGGTTCCCTCGGTGGCTGAGCTGGCTGCCGGACGTGCGGGTGGAGGCGGGTAGATCGGTCGGCGCCGGCACGGCGACCGGTGAGGGCGGGGCTCCGGGCACGGAGTCTATGCCGCAACCGGTCGGCGGCGCGGGGTGGTCGGTGCCGGCGCCGGCTGAGGCTAGGGCTAGGGTCGTCAACCGCCGCCCCGGCGAGTGACCGGGACCCGCGGCGGCCGATGGGGTTAGATCCTAGCTCTGTTCAAGGAGTGCGACTGCTGTCCAGCGACTTCCTGATCGCGTGAACCAATTCCACGGGCGTGAATGGTTTCTCGATGAGACAGAGGCCTTCGTCCAGTCGGCCGTCATGGACTATGGAGTCATACGAGTAGCCCGACATGTAGAGTACGGGTAAGCCGGGGACGAGGGTCTTCACAGCCTGGGCGAGCTCGGCGCCCTGCACGGTTCCGGGGAGAACCACATCGGTGAGCAGGAGCTGCGGAGGCCGGTTGAGAGTTTTCACCAGTTCGAGGGCCTCGTCCGCCGCACCGGCGGAATGTACCTGGTAGCCGGCATGCGCGAGTACTCTTGTCACCAGCGCACGGAGCTCGACTTCGTCCTCCACCACAAGCACCGTTTCCGAACCGGTATGAGCGGATAATTCGCTTGGAGGTGCGTTTCGGTCGTCGGCGATCAGCGCCGACCGTGGGAAATAGATTGAGACGGTCGTGCCACTGCCAAGCTCGCTCGCCACAGAGATGTGTCCCTGGCTCTGTCTGACCACGCCGTAGACCACCGACAGACCAAGCCCCGTTCCTTTTCCTATCGCCTTGGTGGTGAAAAAGGGCTCGAAGATATGCTCCCGAGTGTCTGAGTCCATCCCCAGGCCGCTGTCGGAGACGGTCAGCAGAACGTACTCTCCGGGGCCCATGGGGGGCTGGGCGGTCGAATCAGAGCGGCCCCCCTCCTCTATGCGGACGTTGGCGGTGCGGATGTGGAGGCGGCCGCCCGCGGTCATTGCGTCCCGAGAGTTGAGAGCAAGGTTTATGATCACTTGCTGGAGCTGGTTCGGGTCGGTCTCAACCGGCGCGAGGTCGGGATCGAACTCCATTTGAAGCTCGATGTCCTCGCCGAGTGTTCGCTTGAGCAGGGGCTCGATTCCGGCGATCGCCTTGTTCAGTGACACCACCGTCGGACGTAGTGCCTGGCGCCTGGAAAAGGCGAGTATCTGCCCGGTGAGGGCGCCGGCTCGTTCGGCCGCCTGCTTGACCTGCACCAGATCCTCCCGAGCTGAGGACTCAGCAAAGGTGGGGTTGGCAAGCAGAAGCTCCGTGTAGCCCAGGATGATGCCCAGGATATTGTTGAAGTCGTGCGCGATGCCTCCGGCCAACTGGCCTATGGCTTCCATCTTCTGGCTCTGGCGGAGTTGCTCCTCGCTTTGTCGCAGCGCTTCCTCAGTCTCTCGCTGCGAAGTGATGTTGCGGAAGTAGCCGATGACACCGCTCGGTACTCCTTGCTTGTCCAACCGGGGCATAAGGACGCCCTGGAAACATTCAGTGTCGCCTTCTCGGTTGAATAGCGACGTCTCAAGCTCATAGTGCTCTCCGGTATCGATGACCTGGCGCTTTATTGCGGAAAGCCTCTCGGCGTCTTGTGGTTGGAGAAAGTCCAGGTCGGTCTTGCCGATCATGTCGGCCTCTGTGAGACCAAGCTGAGGGTTGACCACCAACTCGTACCGCAGATCCCGATCCTGCACGATGATGTGGTCGGGGGTGTGCAACGTGACGGCGCGGAATCTCTCCTCGCTCTCTCGAAGTGCGGCCTCCACTCGTTTCTGCTCGGTGATATCGACGAACATGCAGGCGAACTGCTTCGGAGTCGGCTGGAAGGCCGTCACGTGGAAATGTTTGTCGAGATCGGCCGAGTAGCTCTCGAAGGTCGCCGGTTCCCCGGTGAGGGCCACTGTCCCGTAGGTGTCGATCCAATACCGCTCGGTATTGGGCAGCACCTCAAGCACCGTGCGGCCTACGATATCCTCCGACTTGAGTCCGGTCATAGCTTCGAAGGCCGGGTTGGCGACGAGAAAGCGGTAGTCGACGGGGTTGCCGCCTTCGTCGCAGATGATCTCGTGCACCGCGAAGCCGTCTCGCATCTTCTCAAAGAGAGTGGCGTACTCCCTCTCGGTCCTCCGGAGTGCGGTGATGTCTTGCACGGTTCCCTGAAGGCCGATGATCGTGCCGTCAGGAGCCCGTCTGGCGGCTCCCCTAGCCACGGTTCGACGGATCTCACCGTCGGTGCGGATCTGATCAAGTTCGAGTTCGTAGGGCTCTCCCTGTGTGAGGGCCCCGGAGGAAGCTACGTTAAGGCGCTCCCAGCTATCGGGGGTATAGAAGCACGCCATTTCGGCGAAGTGGGGAGCGGGTAGCTGGAGGTCGTACCCGATGATGAGGCGAAATCCCTCCGACCACTCGACGGTGTCTGTGGCCCAATCCCACGTCCAAAGGCCCATCTCTGCTAGGCGCTCCGCCTCCTGTAGGCGCGCTTCCTTCTCGCGTAGTGCCGTCTCCGCCCGCATGAGTTCGGAGATGGCCTCCGCCTGACGATCTTCGCCCGTCAGCTCGGAGATCTCCTGGACGACGGCAAGAACAGAGGGCTCTTCGCTGCCCTCCGCCGCGAGGCGTACGACGAACCCCTCAAAAGTGGGGTTGGGTCTGTTGCCGGTGGGAGCGAGATATCGCTCGAGCACCCAGGGCTCGCCGGTGTTTAGAACGCTAAGAAGGGCCTCTTCCGCCCCATTCGCCGCTGCCTCAGGAAAGACTTCGCGGTAGGGCCGGCCGATCATGGGGACATCGGGGGCGATCGCCTGGTAGGCCGGGTTGACGTACGCGTAGACGAGTTCTTGCCCCTTGAGCACCGCGATGCACGCCAAGGCTCTCTCCATGCCCTCGAAGAGGTCGGCCCCGCGACCCTTGTCGTACTTGGTGCGGCCCATGCTCATGAGGCTCCGTGTTGGCGCTTGTGAGCAAGTCAGAAGGTCAACATAGCACCGGCTCAGATGACTGACAACGATTTCTCCTAGCGCCTCAGGCACGAAAGAGCGGTTGCCGGACATACAGGAATAAGGCCAGGCATCGTTCGTCTTCGCATTCGCAAAGGGGCAGGTGCGGGGCCGGAGTGTCTCGCTGATGTCTAGGAGGATGAGTTGGGGATCGAAGAGCTGCAGGTCGTGGCTGAGCCGGCGTTTTATCGTCTTCTGGGGATGGAGCCCCGCGAACTCTACGAGGAGCTTGGGGCTCGGGCCGCGGCGGTGCGCGCCGTTCCCGAAACTGGCGATGAGTTCGACCTCATGATCAATCGCATGGCTCTGAGGGAGCGTCCGGAGACCCTTCGAAAGTCTGGAGAGCGCCTGTTCAATCGTCTTTCGCACGTGGCCTACCAGATGCTGTGTGGCGAGAGCGCCGACAACAATGACGCGCGCAAGACGGTATTCGACGTTCTGGGACTGGGCGAGATGGCAACCGTAACGGTTGTCGCCAGTGTCCTGGTTCAAGATCTTGAGATGGTCCCTGCCTTTGCCGCAGTGGTGGCGGTGCTGCTGTTCAGGCTCGTCTTCGAGGTTTTCGGAGCCGCGGTCTGCTCTGTTTGGAGGGAGCAGCTGGTGTAGTAGCCGCCCGCCATGCTCGTCCCAGAGACCCCGAAGGACGCCGGTTGTGGACTTCCCGTATAATCGCGACCGATGGTTATCTGGCAGCAATCGGATGCGCGTATGGTCGCGCGCTTCTCCGACAGGCGGCGGTTCCTCTTCCGCCATGTCATTGCACTCCTCTGTGTGGCGCTTGTTGCTGCGCTCGTTGCCGTTTTCGCACTCGCGATGTTGCCGGCCGGCCCGGAGGTGGCGGCGGCTGCCGAAGGCGGCGCAGGTGCTCCTCAGGGCGGCGGTTATGCGGAGCCACAGGTTTCGATCTCCGGCCAATTCCGCGACTTCACCACGGGCCGACCCATCGGCGGCGCTCGCATCACGATTCGTAGTCAGGACGGCATCAGCGCGGGTAGGGTGCTGGCCACGGCCGTCGCCGACGCGGCCGGTGAGTTCGCCCTGACTGCCGGCGTCGCGACAGGGGTCCAACTGACGGCTGTGTACGAAGCCGCCGGTTACCTGCGGGAGGAGTCGGTCATGAGAGCGACGGAGCCTCTGCTGAAACTCAGTCCGCTGCTCACGCCTCGGGGAGTCAAGGAGGCCGTTCTCTATTCGCTGCCTAAGTCAGGCCTGGTGCGGCAGCCGATCGCCACCGTTTCCACCGCCTTGGCTGCCAACTACAGCCTAGTCGCGTCGACGCTGTCGCCGCCGGCGACAATCCGGGTCTATCGCAACTCGCTCGGTATCGTCCAGGTGGTCGACTTCAAGTTCTACGTCAAGCACGTGCTGGTCTGCGAATGGCTGCCTCAGTGGCCGGCCGAGTCGCTCCGAGCCGGGGCGATAGCGGTCAAGGAATACGCTTGGTACTACATAGGCAGAGGGGGCAAATACCCCTCTCTGGGCGCCGATGTCACCGACGGTAGCGCCGATCAGTGGTACGACCCCAACCGCTCCGATGCACGCACCGACAAAGCGGTGGATGACACCTGGAGCAGCTATTTGCTCAAGAATGGCGCTCTCTTCTTTCTTGAGTACTGTGGGCATTCCGCCCTAAATGCCGCCTACCGCTGTCCGAGCCAGCCCACCCGCATGCCGCAATGGGGCACCTACTACCTGGCCCGCGACAAGGGTTGGACCTGGCAGCAGATCATCCACTACTACTGGGATCCTGTCACCATCGTCGGCGAATCGGCGAGCGGATCGACCCGTATCCAACAAAACGACACTCGGCTTGCCTACTACCGCACTTGGTTGGGCAACGCCAATGCGCCGCTTGCCTCCGGTGGCAGCTTCCGCTATGTGAACACTTCGGGGGCTTCGGTCACTGTCAAGTTCACCGGCACTTATGTGGCTTGGATAACTAAAAAGAGCTCCGTGTACGGCAAGGCCAGAGTCACACTCGATGGGGTGGACAAGGGCACGGTGGATCTCTACAGCGCCAAGGAGATATGGCAGCAGAGGGTCTGGGAGACCAGCTTCGCCACGTCCGGTACTCATACGCTCACCATCACCTGGACCGGCACCAAGAACCCGGCCGCCGCCGCCACCAACATCGGTGTGGACGCCTTCGTGGTCACCGGCACAGTACTCCAGGCCACCGCGGTCGCACCGGCGCCGGCACCGGCACCCGCACCGGCCGGCCGTATCGATCGCTATCAGCAGAATTTCTGGCGGGTCGCCTATCGCGGCACCTGGTACGGTAACGCCAACGCCCCACTGGCCTCCGGGGGTAGCTTCCGCTACGTCAACACCTCCGGGGCTTCTGTCACGGTCAAGTTCACCGGCACCTACATTGCCTGGATCACCAAGAAGAGCCCCTACTACGGCAGGGCCAAGGTGATCCTGGACGGGGTGAACCTCGGCACAGTGGACCTCTACAGTGCCAAGGAGGTGTGGCAGCAGAAGGTCTGGTCGAAGACCTTCGCCACGTCGGGCGCCCACACGCTTGTCATAAGCTGGACCGGCCAGAAGAACCCCTTGGCCAAGGCCACCAACATCGGGGCCGACGCCTTCGACGTCATCGGTAGGCTGACAGGTCCCTGATAGGGCTCCGATTGTCGAGATCGGTCCTGTGAGCGGTGGTCCTTCCGAGCGAGTGTGCGGTAAGGTAGACGGCATGGCCGATGATGAAACAGAATTCGTGCAGCTCGCGCTGGATGCCACCGTCACCGGGCCGGGAATGCGGACCGAGGACCCCTACGAGCCGGGGACCCAACTCAAGATCAAGGGTGAGCGGGGAATCTACAAGTACAAGTACGCCAGCCTTAGTCGGGCCGGACAGGTGAGCCTACATCTGTTGGGCGATTATGTGTCGCGAGCCGTGCGGCCCGACCAGGTGACTCTGGTGAAGAGCAACCGGAGGCCGAAGTGGGCAAGGGCTGAGAGTCTCTTCGACTCAGACACCGACTAAGTAGCCGGCCGGCGAGCTCTTCACCCGCCCAGCTCCTCCAGTAGCTCCCACCGCGCGTACGTCTCGGCGAGCTCCAACTCCAGCGCCGCCAACCTGGCATTGGTAGCAGCCACCTGGGCGGAGTCGCTCGCGGCGTAGAACTCCGACGAGCCAAGCGTGGCGATGATCCCGGATCGCTCCTCTTCCAAGGCCTCGATCTTCTGGGGCAGCGCCTCCAGCTCTTTGGTCTCTTTGAAGGAGAGCCTGCGTTTGGTCAGCGGGCGCCGCTCCGGCGCCTGCGCTCCAAGCGGCCGTGCCTCCGGCTCCGGCGCCTCGGCGGGCTGCGCCGCGCCCTTCGCCGCGCTCTGCGCGCGCGCCCCGGCCACCGGCGCCTTACGCGCCTTGCGCTGGCGCAGCCAGTCATCATATCCGCCAACGTATTCCCTCAGTCGCCCGTCGTCCTCGAAGACCAGGGTGGAGGTGACCACGTTGTTGAGAAAGGCCCTGTCGTGGCTGACCAACAGGATGGTGCCGCTGTAGGTCAGCAGCCGCTCCTCCAGAAGGCCGAGGGTCTCGGTGTCGAGGTCGTTGGTGGGTTCGTCGAGCACCAGAACGTTCGACGGCACGCTGAAGAGCTTGGCCAGCAGCAGGCGGTTGCGCTCGCCGCCGGAGAGCAGCCGGACGGGCGCCTGGATCTGCTCCGGGGAGAAGAGGAAATCCTGCAGGTACCCCACCACGTGCCGCGACTTCCCTTCCACCGAGACGGTGTCGCCGCCGTCGGCGATGCTTTCCCTCAGCGTGCGGTCGTCGTCGAGTTGCGCCCGCAGTTGGTCGAAGTAGGCGATCTTGAGCCCGGCTCCCAGGCGGACCCGGCCTTTCTGGGGTTGCAGCTCTCCCAACAGGATCTTGAGCAGAGTGGTCTTACCCGACCCGTTGGGGCCTAGGACGCCCACCCTGTCCCCGCGGATGATGGCGGTGGAGAAGTTGTCGACTATCTTCTTGCCGTCAAAGGCAAACGATATCTTCTCGGCCTCGGCTACTAACCGACCGCTGCGATTTGCCTCCACGATGGCGATCTGGGCGTTACCCATCCGTTCCCGGCGTTGGTCGCGTTCCAGTCGGAGCTGCTCCAGCGCCCGCACCCTGCCTTCGTTGCGCGTGCGGCGGGCCTTGATGCCCTGCCTGATCCAGACCTCTTCCTTGGCCAGCTTCTTGTCGAAGTCCTGCCAGGCCTTCTCTTCGGCATCCAGCATGCCCTGCCGGCGCTCCAGGTAGGTGGCGTAGTCGCAGTCGAAGGCCAGCAGGCGGCCCCGGTCGATCTCGACGATCCTGGTGGCGATGCGCTGCAGGAAGGCGCGGTCGTGGGTGACAAAGACGAGAGTCTTGTTGAATCTAAGAAGGAATTCCTCCAGCCAGAGGATGGCAGAGATGTCCAGGTGGTTGGTGGGCTCGTCCAGCAGAAGCACGTCGGGCTCGTGGGCGAGGGCCCTGGCCAGCAAGACCCGGCGCTTCAGGCCCGCGGAGAGTGTCCCGAACTCCGCGTTCTCGTCCAGGCTGGTGAGCGAGATCACCTGTTCTACCCGCTGGTGAAAATCCCAGGCGCCCGACGTCTCCAGCCGGTGCTGCACGTGCTCGAGCTTCTTGAGAAGACTCGCGTCGCCCCCGTGGGACAGTTGCATGGTCAGCTCGTGATATTGGTGCAGCACGTCGAGATGTCCCTGGCCGCCGGAGGCGACGATGTCATAGGCCGTCCCTGGCAGAGCCTCAGGGACCTCCTGGGGGAGGAGCGAGACACGCACCTCGGCGCCTTGGACGATCTCTCCCGAATCCGGGGGGATATCGCCATGGAGCATGTTCAGAAGCGTCGACTTGCCGGCCCCGTTGCGGCCCAGCAGGCCGATGCGTTCGCCCGCCTCGATGGCGAGCGACGCCCCGTCGAGCAAAAGCGGCCCGCCGAGATTGACCGAGACGTTGTTGATCCATATCTGTGCCATCAGGAGAGGGAGTATAGGGCCAAGGACAAATGGTGGTGCTGTCGGGGCGGGCCGCTAGCCCCTCCGGTGGCGCCAATAGGCCAGTGCGCCGACGACGACGCCCGCGGATAAGAGGATCTTGCCGTTGGATTCCCCGCGGGCCAGTTCGACGGCGCCCACCACGACCATGACGCCGGCGACGAGAGCCATAGTGAAGAGGCGCCTTCTCGAGGACACATCCGTCTGCTTGCGCGGCGCTCCGCGCCCTGGCTGTCCGCGCCCTACCGACTCGCCCACTGTCCGCCCGGTCGCTTCGGACTCGGCCGCCGGTAGTGTCGGCGCTCCGCGGGTGGACCAGGCCCCGGCCAGCCGGCTCCAGGTGAGTGCGCGCGACGACAGGAGGTTCTCAGCGCGGAAGAGCCGTCCGGCCAGGAGTGCGCAGAGATATGAGGACACTCCCAAGGCAAGCAGCCCGGCCAGCGACTGCCACCAGGGGACGATGGTCGCTCCCATTCTAGCCACCATGGCTATGGGTGCCGTCAAGGGAACGAGACTGAGGGTAGTGGCAAGGACCCCGTTGGGGGCGTCCGAGAAGGTGCCGCTGAGGAGCAGGGGGACGATCAGCGGAATGATGGCGACGAACACGAACTGATTGGCGTCCCGGGCAGTGGGCGCGAGCACGCCGAGCACGGCATAGACCGACGCGTACATCAGGTAGCCAAGCAGGAAATAGCCAAGCGTCCAGGGGATCGCCTGGGCTGCGATCGCGCCGCCGACGTTGAGGTCGACACCGCCTATGCTTCCTCGCCCGAGCACCACGCCGAAGAAGACTGCCAACCAGACCACCACCTGCAGCAACCCCACCGCGGAGAGACCGGCGATCTTGCCAAGCATGAGGTCGCGCGGTTTCACGCTCACGAGGAGTATCTCGGCCGTGCGGTTCTCCTTCTCCTTGGAGACGCTCTGGAGCATGAAGCCGCTGGTCATCGCCAGCGCCATGTAGAGGATGAACATGAGCATGTAGGGCAGAAAGTAGCTCGCCGCCGGACTGTCAGGAGCTTGGGCGCCGGTGGGGGCCAGGGCCAGCGACTCCAATCTGGGGGTGGGGTCCAGGAGCAGCCCGGCAAGCCTCTCGTCGCCGGTGAGGCCGGTGTTGATGACGTACGCCATCAGGTCGGTGCCCTCCAGGGCCCGCAAGGGCTGATATCGAGTCTCGACCACGGTCAAGCGGCCTGAGGCCACGTAGTCTTGGGGGATGAGGTAGTAGCGGTCGATCTCGGCGCGCGCCAAGGACGCCTGAGCCTGTTGCTCGTCCCCGTAGCTCCGTACAAGGCCCCGCGGAAGGCCGGCGGGCGCCGTGCGCAGCAGGCCGCCCGAGTCGACGTACCCCATCGGCTTCATTCCCTCATCAAGGCCGGGTATCGTCGTCTGCGACCCTTCGCCGGGCGTGAGCAGCTGAGTTAGCAGCACGAGAAGCAGGATCGCGGCCGGCAGGAGGAAGGTGGTGAACCAGAACGACTTCCGCACCAACGTAGTGTGTGCCTCGTACTTGGCTGTCAGCCACACGTCGCGCATGGCGCGATCACCCCCGAGCCCGGACGGCGTCGAGGATGTTCCGCAGGGTCATCCGACGTCCGTATCGCAACATGCCGCGGCGAAATACCCTAGGCGCGGCCCAGATGCCGAGGCCCGCACACCCGGCCAGGATCGCCCAGCCAGAGATGAGCTGCCAAAGGGGCACGATGGTAGCGCCCCAGCGAAGGGCCACCGTGAGTAGCGAGGTGGTGGGAAAGAGGGTGAGCACGACCATCAACGTCCCGTCGGGATTGCTACCGAGCAGAGAGGAGAAGAACAAAGGGATAAGGAAAAGGAAGCTTATCAATCCCACGAACTGCTGGCCCTGGCGGGTGTCGGTGACCGCGACGCCAAGAGTGACCACCATCGCGGCCGCCAGTGTGAACAAGGGCACGAAGTAGGCCGCCAGCACCCCGACCAGACTCCAGGAGACTTCCAGCCCGCCTAGAGAGTCCGTGAAACTGGCGGCCACCGCGAGCCCTCCCACCACCACCAGTGCCCACAGGAGCACCTGGGTCAGCGCCACCCCCACGAGGCCCGCCGCCTTGCCTGCGATGAGCTGCCCGGGCGAGACCGAGGTGGTCATGATCTCTATGGTCCGGTTCTCCTTTTCGTCGCTGATCGCTCGCAAGAGGTAGCCGCTCGCGCTCATGAGGGCGAACGAGATGAAAAGGCCGAGGGCGAAGGGCAGGATGATCGTGACCATGCCGCGACTGTCCATCTGCCGGCTGGCGTCGGCGGAGCGGACCACGAAGTCGCTCGGGCCGCTGAGGGTGCGCGCGGCCAAGTCGGGGGGCAGTTCGGCCACCAGGTTGGCCTTGAGAAACGAATCGAAGCGCTCCTGGAGCTGGACTGCGGGCGGCCGTTCCCAATAGAAGAGCTGCGTCTTTCCAGAGGTCGGGTAGTCGGGGGAGATGACGTAGAAACCGCGGATCTCGCCGGTCTCCAGGGAGGCTCTTGCGGCGTCTATGGTCAGGAACGAGCGAAATCCCGGATCATCCCGTGCCGCTGCCAACAATCCGCTCTGGTCAACGTAGCCCAGGGTGGGCGCGTCTCCGCCGCGCCCGTTTGCCAGTGCGCTCACGGCTATCAAGGCGATGATCAGCAAAGGCATGCCGAAGGTGGCCAACAGGAAGCTGCGCCGGCGGACATTCTTCAGATACTCGCTCTGGGCTATGAGGCGGAACTTATGCACCGCGACTCCCCGGCGCGCCCGCCCCATCGGCGGGCGCCGGGCCCGTGTCGCCGGTCACAACGGTGATGAAGATATCGTCCAGCGAGGGCTCGGCGAGTTCGAAGCGCTCAACCCTGACGCCCGGGCGGGCGACCAGCGCCCTAAGCACTTCCTGCGGGTCGGCACCTGTCTCCAAGGACAGACGCCACTCACCGTCTCCCTGCCGTGCCTCCAACACCCGCGGCAATTCGGAGAGATCCCCCTCGGCCCGCAATATGACAGCGTTTGCGGCGAAGTCGCGCTTGATCTCGTTCACCCGACCATAGAGCACGGTGCGGCCATGGTCGATGAGGACGATGCGATGGCAGAGCGCCTCCACCTGGTACATCTGATGGGTGGACATGATGACCGTCCGCCCGGCCGCCACCTGCTCTGCGATGATCTCCTTGATCAGCCGGGTGTTCACCGGGTCGAGTCCCGCGAAGGGCTCGTCCAGGACGATGAGGTCGGGTTCGTGCAGCAGCGCGGCTATCAGCTGGGCCTTCTGCTGCATTCCCTTGCTCAGCTCCTGGACCTTCTTGTGGCGGTGCTCGTAGAGGTCCATACGTTCGAGCCAGGGCACCAGGCGGTTCTTGGCCTCGCCGTCGCCCAACCCCTTGAGCGTCCCCAGGTAGACCAGCACCTGGCTGAGAGCGACGTCCTTGTATAGGCCGCGCTCCTCGGGAAGATAGCCTATGAGATCCTTGGACATCTTGTCTGGGGCGCCGCCCAGTATCTCCACGCGCCCTGAGTCGGGCTTGAAGATGTCGAGCATGATGCGGATGGTGGTGGTCTTGCCGGCGCCGTTTGGGCCGAGCAGGCCGAAGACCTGACCGGGCTCGACCTCGAACGATACGTCTTCCACGGCCCGCGTGTCACCGAAGGACTTGCTCAGATGCTCGACTACCACTGACGGCGGCGTCATGGCCGTGGCTCCTCCTGGATGCGGACTGCTGGGACCGTCACATTATAATCGGTGGTCAGCGTCGGAGCGCCGCGGCTCCGGCATGGCGGCCATGCAGCAATTGATACAGCACCAGAGACAGCGCCGCGACGCCGGCCATGACCCCGTCCGGTAGCCTATCCAAGGGATCACGCTTACGCTCACCTTATCCCTAGTAACTAGGATGGAGGGCGAGCAAACAGGGATTGGCATTGAGCATGGAGGTGTCATGGCAAAGACCAAACGCTTCAGGACGAGGCGTAGCCGGGTGACTTTGGCAGTCGTCGCGATCGCGGTACTCGCGCTGGTTGCGTGGTTGGTCTATCGGGGGATGGCCGGTGACGCCGTAGCCACGGTGACCTATACCACCGGGACCGTGCAGAAGACCACGCTCGTGTCTTCGATAGACGGCACCGGCAACATCGAACTGCCGGACACGGCCTCCGTGGCACCCACCGTATCCGGCGAGGTCTCCGATCTCCAGGTGAAAATGGGGGACACGGTGGAGAAGGAGCAAGTCCTCTTCACTCTGATCAACCCGCAACTGGACGTGGCGGTGGCCGAAGCGCAGAACGCCTACGACAAGGCGGTGCTTGCCGTCGACTCGGCCCGATTTGACCTCACCTCGGCGCAGACCAGCCTGGCCAGTTCTTACAACTCCGGCTCCACCGCGCTCACGATAAGGCAGTCGAAGGCCAGTGTCACCAGCGCCGAACTCGCGATCACAGCGGCGCAGACCGCGGTGACTTCGGCTCAAATAGCGCTTGACCAGGCCAAGGACGACGCAGCCGCACGCACCGTGACCGCTCCCCTGGCGGGGGTGATCACGGCCCTTTCGGTCGAGGACGGCAGCACGGCCGGTGGTTCCGGCGGGAGCGCCGCCGTGACTATCACCGACCCAGACGTCTACCAGGCCACCATCACTCTCGCCGAGTCGGACATCAGCACGGTGGAGGTAGGCCAGAGGGCCATGCTCACGTTCGACGCGCTCCCCGACCTCAACTTGATCGGCCAGGTGACAAGGGTAGACACCACCGGGGCCAACGAATCGGGAGTGGTCTCGTACGGCGTGGTCATCACCCCCGAGGTGATGGATGCGTCCATCAAGGGCGGTATGACGGTGTCGGTGAGCATCATCACTGCCACGGCGCAGGATGTGCTCGCGGTGCCCAGCGCGGCGGTCAAATCGTCGGCGGCCGGCAAGTATGTGCAGATCCTGGAGAACGGGCAGCCGGTCAAGGTTACCGTCGAGGTGGGGATGTCCAACGACGCCTACACGGAGATTACCAGCGGATTGACCGAGGGCCAGGAGATCATAGTGGCGACCACGTCGAGCGGCAGCACCGTTACCACCGAGAGCCAGCGCCAGGGGAACATGCTGGGGCAGGGCGGTTTCATCATCGACGGCAACGGCCCGCCGGCCGGCGGCTTCCCGTCGGGCGGCGGAAGCTTCCCCGCCCCTCAGGGACAATGATGGCGACGACGGCCGAGCCCGGCATGAACGGTCATATGATCGAGTGCCGCGACCTGACCAAGACCTATGTCTCGGGCACTGCTGAGACGCCGGCCCTCAGAGGCGTGAGTCTCACCATCGACCCCGGCGAGTACCTGGCCATCATGGGTCCGTCGGGTTCCGGCAAATCGACGCTCATGCACATACTTGGCGCGCTCGACACGCCCACTAGTGGGCAGTACTTCTTCGAGGGTCAGGACGTATCGGAGTTGACCGATGACGAGTTGGCCGACATGCGGCGGACGCGCATCGGCTTTGTGTTCCAGTCGTTCAACCTGCTGCCCCGGGCCACGGTAATCCGCAACACCGTCCTGCCCTTGGTATACGCCGGTGTACCGCGCGCGGAGCGTCAGGAGCGGGCGGAAGCGGCGTTGCGCAAGGCGGGCCTGGAGGAGTCGCACTGGAACCATCTCTCCAACGAGCTGTCCGGCGGCCAGATCCAGCGGGTGGCGATCGCCCGCGCGCTTATCAACGAACCCGCGCTCATCCTTGCGGACGAGCCCACCGGCAATCTGGATACCCAGACGGGCGAGATCATCCTGGGCACGTTCGACGGAACTCAACGAGCGCGGTCATACCATCGTCCTCATCACCCACGAGCCGGCCATCGCCGAGAGGGCGAAGCGGGCCGTCAGGATCCAGGACGGACTGATAGTGAGTGATAAGCAGAACGGGGGGGTGGCGGCATGAAGATGATGGACGTCCTCGAAGAGTCGGTCATCGCCATCTCCACCAACAAGATCCGCTCCGGTCTCACCGTCCTCGGCATCGTCATCGGCATCGCCTCGGTCATCGCTCTCACCGCCGTCGGCCAGGGCAGCCAGGCTTCGATAACGGATAGCATCCAAGCGGCGGGAGCCAACCTTCTGACGGTATCGCCTGGTGCGTCTACAGGTTCCGGCATGGTGCGAGGGGCGTTTGGTGACGCGAAGACCCTCAAAGTCACCGATGCCGACGCCATAGCTCAATTGCCGCTGGCCGCAGCCTCGGCCCAGCAGGTGACCGGCCGCTACCAAGTGGTGACCACCACCGGCAACAGCAACGTGCAGGTCATCGCTACGACCACCCAATATCAACAAGTGCGCAACGTGGAGATAGCGAGCGGCACCTTCTTTTCCGACCAGCAGGTGGACGATTCCTCCAAGGTGGCGGTCCTCGGGTCGCAGGTGGCCACCGATCTCTTCGGTGACCCCGCCGCCGGCGGCACCGATCCCATCGGCACGACCGTCCGTATCAAAAGCGCTAAGTTCACGGTCATCGGGGTGGCGGCCTCCAAAGGAGGTATGGGACCCGACACCGCCGACAACGCCATCTACGTGCCGCTCACCACGGGCCAGAAACTGCTGGCAGGTCAGAGCAAGTATCTGTCGCAGGTCAGCATAGAAGCGGTCGACGCGAGAAGCATGACGCAATTGGAGACGGATATCACCAGTCTGCTGCTCCAACTGCACGGCATCGCCGACGCGGACTCGGCCGACTTCCGCGTGATCAACCAAGCCGACCTCACCGCCACTATGACCTCCACCTCCCGCACGCTCACGCTGCTCCTGGCCGCCATCGCAGGGATCTCCCTGGTGGTCGGCGGAATCGGCATTATGAACATGATGCTCAGCACCGTCACCGAGCGGACTCGGGAGATAGGTCTGCGCAAGGCCATAGGAGCCAACCGTAGGGACGTGAGCAGCCAGTTTCTGGTAGAAGCCGTGATCCTGACCTTCATCAGCGGCATCATCGGTGTGGTGCTGGGCTGGTTGGTCTCGCTGGGCATCAGGCACTGGGGCGGGCTGGACACTGTGATAACCGCGCGGTGGGTGGTCATCGCCTTCGGACTGTCGGCGCTTATTGGCATCGTCTTCGGCTTCTACCCGGCGCGCCGGGCGGCCGGGCTCAATCCCATCGAAGCACTCAGATATGAATAGCCAATGGAGGGCAAGGTAATGGCGAAAGGTCAGAAGCAGACACCTACGGGACGGCGCGCGACATCCGACTGTCTCGGGAGACGCTCGCCAAGAAGAAGGGCCAGCTGGGGGCTGCTGGGTGTCGCCCTGCTCCTCATGGCGATGATCGCCGCCTCCGTCGCGGCCTGTGGCTCCGACACGGGGGCCGCCTCGGGCACCACGACGACGAGCGCTGTGGCCGACGCCACCGGCCAGACTGGGCCCCGGGGGCAGTTCCCTGGCGGCGCTGGGGGACCGATGATGCAGGGTGGCCTCCTCGCCACCACGGACGTCACCACCAGCACCACGCTCGCCCAGACCACCACCAGCACTCCGGCGCCGACGACCACGACCACGCTGGCGGAAGGCAGCTACTCCGACGGCATCTATCTGGTGGGTACCGACATCAGCTCGGGCCTCTACAAGGGGACTGTGGATGACGGCGCCGGCCACTGGGAGATCTCGACCGACGCCAACGGAGAAAGGTTCGTCGCGAGCGGTGACCCGGCAGGCCAGTTCTACGTGAAGGCCACCAGCGGCTACTACCTCCGGCTGACCGGAGTCACCATAGCGAAGGCGAGCACCACAGCTGCCGACCCGCTCCCGTCGAGCAACATCGGCGACGGCACCTATCGCGTGGGCTATGACATCGCCGCCGGTTGGTATCAGGGGGCGGTGGACGACTCCATGGGCTACTGGGAGGTGACGAGCGACGCAAACGCCCAGAGCCTGGTAGCGAACGACTACCCGTTGGCGCCGTTCACGGTGAAGGTGAAGAGTGGGCAGTACATCACGCTGCGGGGGGTGAGCATAGGGCAGTAGTCCAAGGTCTGGCGCTGTTGGGACGGGGCGGAGCGGGAGCCAGGGGGTGAGTCTGAGACCGGACTGCGTGGGACGCCTAGGTCCAGGGCCCTCCAGGACTCCAAGTTCCTGTGGACCCGTTCTGGGCGGCCGCGCCTTCGAGAGCCGGCCACAAGAACGTCCTGATCGCGAGCACGACCTCCCCGAGTTCACGACCGGGGAGTCCGGATCGTTTGAGGAATCCCTCCCACTGCGCTCGCTTTGTTGCATCCTCGGCAAAGGCGTCGGTCAACCCTGTGGGGACATCCCTGGGGAGAACCGTATCTCTCCGGGCGAACGTGGCTCTAAGGGCTTCGACAAGAAGCGCACCCCGGAACGTGAACGAGCGTGCCATATCGGCGAGATCGTAGTAGTCCTTCATCCGACTGTTGACCATCCCCAGCTTCACTATGGTCTGGATCTTCTCCGCGGCGGCCGTTTCTTTGGGATAGCCGAGCAGGCGGGCGGGCCTGAGTCCAAGACCGGGGAGGAGCGCCGGGTAATCGATCAGGTTGGCCGCCGGCGTGACGGCGTCGCCCACACCGATGTCTATCTGCACTTGCAGCCGGGCTTTGGTCAGGCTTCCAGAGAGCCTTACCCTGACGCCCCCATACTCAGTGTCCTCTCGGATCTCTTCGGCCGACACCGACGCGGGTTCAAAGACGATGCCGTCCTCTTCATCATCCAGCGCACAGACTGCTCGGAAGATGTCCGAGGCCGCCCCGACATTCATCGGCCCAAAGCCCAACAGATCGATGTCCTTGGTCGGCCGGTGGGGTTCCTCGGTCCATACGTAGAACAGCGAAGCTCCCTTGAGAACGAAACGGTGTCCGTGTTCGGTCCGAGACAGTCGGGATAGTAGGCGCTCTCGGGCATAGCGCTGGAAAACCGCCTCAGGGGTTTCGCCTCGCGTCCTCGCGATCTTAGTGAGCATCTGCCTGATCGATGCCGCCCGCTCTGAGGTCGCTTCTCCCACGATGCTCCTACAGCAGCGATTCGAGATAGGGACGCATGACGTTCTGAACGCGGCAGACACAGGCGAAGCGCCAGAGATCGTCCATAGAGCACTTCTTCTGCCGCCAGCAGTCACGCAGGGCCTCAAGGGCGACATCGAGGCCGAGCTTGTTGCGATACTTGAAGCAGTCGGCAACAGTCTTGGCTGGTGAGTAGATGCGTACGGTCACTCCGTCGATGACGTGCTCCTCGACGCCCTCCGCGTACGCTATCCCCGAGAAACGGACCACCTTGAGCGGTATGCGCCCTTCGCTAGCGGGCCAATCGGTGGGTTGGAGGGCGATCCATACGAGGTGGGGGACCTGGGTGGTTAGCTCGTGGTACTGCAGCGCCGAGAGCAGGCAGATCACACCTCGAGGCACCAGAGCGGCCGCCTCGGCGAGACTGGCGTGCTCCGACCGCGAAAGGTCGCTTCGGACGTAGAGGCCCCGAGCCGGTTGCTCCAGCAGGCCAGCGTCGCGTAGACGCGGAAGCTCACGTCGCGATAGGCCGATAGCCTCCACGTCACGCGGCCTTAGGACGCCTCTTCGGGCGGCCAGTTCGAGGATACTGTCGACGACCTGTTGCTTCACGTCGCTCCTCAGCGAAAGGTGACTCGTACCAGTTCGTTGCATTCTGCCCATTTCCTATGTACTTGTCAATATCTATCAATGAATGGGGCAAGTACGCTCTCACCGTGGTGAGTCGGGGCTTACGTTCACGCCACTGACTTGTCAAAGACCCCGCAGTTCGCTTCGACCGCACGACGAAGCCTACGCCGCCAGGCTCGGTAGTGATGTGCGACTTTGGGTGGAGGTTGGCGCGCTGGGGTCAGTCCGAGCAACCGAGCGCAAGCTGGTCCGGAGTCCAGAGGGTCAAGCGGAGGGTTGGGGCCTCAAAATCTTCCCTTGAAAGCAAAAGGCCCCGGCGCATTCGCCGAGACCCATCGCCGACCGAGAATCCCCAGTCCGTAGCCGGAGCATAGGTCGTGCCGTTGCGAGAGTCAACGCCTGGTTCGTGAGACTTTGGGTGCGTGTCGGCGCGCGCCCCGGTGCGCCTCACTCCAGCCCGAGCCCCGCCCGGATCCACCCGCCAGCCTCCCGCCCCCGCTCGTCCAGAGGCACCAGCTCCACCTCCGCTGCCGACGCTCGCTCCCACCCCCAGCTCCGCCGCCCGGCGAATCTGGTCCTGCTCGAAGACCGGCTTCTTCATCAGGCTCGACGCCCCGAACTCCCGCAGGAGCGCCACTCCCGCGGCATCCAGGGCCACCCGGTCGGCGCTCGCGAGCATGAGGCCCGGCTCGACCTCCGTCCCCTTGTCCGGTCCCCCGTCGACGAACGCCTTGGCCGCGTCCACGATCACGAAGTCCACGGGGTAGGAGGCGTTGATCTCGGCGATCATGAGCCGCTGGAACGGAGAGCCATGGAGCTCATACATGTAATCGTAGAGACCGCCGGGCATCTTCTTGGCCACCAAGCCCACCGAGTTCTTGAGCGACATGGTGAAATGCCCCCCGAACCTGTGCGTCTTGAGGCAGCAGGTCTGGATGACGACGTCCGCCTCGAGCACCACCTTCGCCAGGTAGAAGCCCCTCAGCCAATGGGTGCCGCTCCGCTCGATGTGGACCCACCGCTCCTCGGGCTCCTCGTTCAGCACGACCACCTTGAAGCCCAGCTCCCCGGCGAGGGCGAAGATGCCCAGCTTCTCCAGGACTTCGCGCGTATCGCCCATGCCGCTTCTCTCGGCCAGAGTGATCTCGCGCGCCCCGGCCTCCTTGAGGAGCTGGACGATGGCCCGGAGAGTGTCCGGGTGAGTGGAGGCCGGAAAGGCATCGGCGCTGTTGAAGTTGGCCTTGAGGGCCACGGTCTTGCCGGAGAGGTCGCCCAAGCCGCCATGCTCGAACAGGCTCCTGACGGCCGCGTCTCTGTCCGAGGAGTCGATCAGAAAGACTGGGGAAGTGCCTTCGGGACTCATGGGATCTACGCTCCCTTCTTGCCACCGTGCGACGCCGACAGCCAGAGGCCGTTCTGTGAATGGTGGTACCCGGGGCGGTGGCCGGGTAGTCACCGGGGGGGGCACGGGCAGCGGGTCACCGCAGGAGGGACGGGCCTAGGGCAAATCCTGGTGCTGTTGGGACGGGGCGGTGACCGGGCGCCGGGGGTGAGTCTAGGCGCGGGGTGGGCGGGATACATATGAACGGCACCGTCTCGTCGTCATCATGTGGCATGTTCTTTGTCGAGAGTGTGGTGTGCACAGCAGGTGCGGCCGCGCCGGCCGACAAAACGCTTGCTATGACTGTCTGAAACGGTCATAATGACCGTGTCACGTGGTCATCGGAGGGAGTTATGTTCGACACGGGCGATACCATAAGGGAGGCTTTCTCCCTCCTCGGCGCCGCACTTGAGTCGCGCGAGTCCGGGCCCTACGAGATCGTGGTGGTCGGAGGCGCGGCATTGAGTGTCATCGGGGTTGGGGTCCGGGCCACGAAGGACATTGATGTCTTGGCACTGCGCAGTCATTCCCCAGGTTCACCAGCAACCGGACTCTTCAAGCACAAGCCGCTGCCCAGTGCGTTGCTGGAGGCAGCGGAGGCTGTCGAGCATGCGTTGGGCTTGGACCATGATTGGCTGAATGCAGGCCCGGCCGACTTGCTTGACCAGGGGATGCCCGAAGGCTTCGAGAGCCGGCTGACCTCGCAGCGCTACGGCTCGCATCTCACCGTGTGGTTCCCGTCACGGGAGGATCTCATCTGTCTCAAGACCTACGCGGCGGCTGATACTGGCATCGGTCGTCACACTGAGGATCTGCGGGCTCTGGGGGCATCGTGCGATGAACTTCTGGTTGGGGCGCTCTGGGCTCGTTCCCAAGACCCCTCCGAGGCCTTTCGAGAGATGTTGACCGGTCTTCTGCGCCACTTCAACTGTGACGAGGCCGCCAAGGAGATCGCAGGTGAATAGCATCACTTTGATTCAAGAGAATCTGCGTGACAGGGTACTTGATCTTGCGTGGCGGCAGTGGAGTTCCATAGGGCTCGCTGGGACGAGAGAGGTGTCTCGGACCCTCGTCGACCCCGAAGCACTGCTGGTTGCGTCAATGACTCTGGGGCGTCGCGACGCGCGCCTGTTCGATGAGATCCTAGATTGGCTCGTCAAGAATGCATCGCTTCTGGACCTTGCGCGGCTGCGCAGAATCGCCCGCCGGGCTACCTGTGAGGAGCGAAGACTGCTGACTGCCGCGACGCACTATGCGGCAGAAAGCGGAGGCGCGGCCAACCTTGCCCGGCTTCTTGATGGCCTAGACGCTCAGGCCGGTGAGCGCGAGATAGGCGAAGAACCTTTGTTTCTGTCCGAGGGAGAACCTGGGAGAAGCTGGACTGAGCCTGATGCGGCATTTGCCGCCATGGGCTTCTTGCGTTCCCGGGTAGAGCTGCGGGGGATGTCCACGAAACCTCATTTCTCCAATCCTGCCTGCCTGCGTTTCAAGGCGCGTGCTCTCGCGGGTCAGGGGTCCCGGGCCGAAGTGCTCACCTACCTGCTCACCCACGACTGGACTCACGGCAGACTCATCGCCGAGAGGATCGCCTACGGACAGGCGCCGGTCGCGGCCTATCTCTCCTCCCTTCAAGAGGCAGGCTTGGCCGATCGCCGAGAAGAAGGTAAGAAGGCGCTGTACCGGCTGGCCGGGGGATTGCGGGCCGGCTTCCCCGACCTGCCGTTATTTGTAGACTGGGTCCAGCTTTGGTCCACGCTTGTGACCATACTGACGGATCTGGAGCATGCTGAGGCGCCCGAGCAAGTGGTATGGATGCGACTCGCCGAATCGCTAGAGAAGCACCGCTCCGGACTTCGAGCCGAAGGGTTTGAAGTAGAGGTCGGCGAGCTACGTGGTTGGGCTCGGCAGGGTCCGGAAGTCCTTGCGTCGGCTGTGGAAAGACTGACGGCCAAGGTGGCGGATCTTGCCGAGTAGCAGCGTCGGGGTGCCGCCCTTCGCTTGATGCCGGCTTGGCGCCGGGTACACCGCTTCGGTTTTCAAGGGGCCCGCGGATCGCGTCGACCGCACACGGAGTCTACGCCGAGCCGTCGCATGCGGCCCTAGGTCCTTGGTTTGACCTTGGCGCACTGCACGAGGCCTGTTCGCGATCCAGAAGGTCGATTGGAGGGTCGGAGCCTCAAGGCCGCCAGACGGCGCGACCGCCCGAGAGGGTGCCGCTCCGCTCGATGTGGACCCACCGCTCCGCGGGCTCCTCGTTCAGCACGACCACCTTGAAGCCCAGCTCCCCGGCGAGGGCGAAGATGCCCAGCTTCTCCAGGACTTCGCGCGTATCGCCCATGCCGCTTCTTTCGGCCAGAGTGATCTCACGCGCCCCGGCCTCCTTGAGCAGCGTCACGATGGCCTGGAGACTGTCCGGGTGAGTGGAGGCCGGAAAGGCATCGGCGCTGTTGAAGTTGGCCTTGAGGGCCACGGTCTTCCCGGAGAGGCCGCCCAAGCCGGCCTTCTCGAACAGGCTCCTGACGGCCGCGTCCCTGTCCGAGGAGTCGATCAGAAAGACCTGGGAAGTGCCTTCGGGACTCATGGGACCTCGCTCCCTTCATGCGACCGTGCGGCACCGGCGGCCAGAGGCCGTTCTGTGGATGGTGGTACCCGGTGCGGTGGCAGGGTAGTCACGGGGGCGAGGCGGCCGGCGGCCCGTCGCAGGGCGTACGGAGCCAAGGGCAAATCCTGGTGCTGTTGGGACGGGGCCGTGAGCGCGCGCCGGGGGTGAGTCTTGGCGCCAGCCTCTCGGGAAACCACGAGGGAGCGCCTTCTCCCCTTCTCTAGGGCGCCGGTGGCGATTCGCCAGGCTGAGTTCAGTGAATCTCGTGAAGCGTTTCGCAGATCCGGTCTAGCGATGCGGATATCCTTGTTGGGGTGCACTCGCAGGCCCAGAGCATGACCACGGTCCATCCGGCTGCTCTCAACCTGGCATCGTTGTCCCGGTCCCTCGCAATGTTCGCCGCGATCTTGGGCGCCCAGTAGTCCTCCCGAGATTTTGGAATGTGGCCGTCGTAGCACGTGTGCCCATGCCAGAAGCAGCCGCGGACCTGAACGGCCGTCTTGTACTTCGGGAAGACCAGATCAGGCTTTCCAGGAAGATCTGCGACGTGCAATCTGTATCTAAGACCCCTGGCAAAAAGACCTCGTCGGACAGCCATCTCCGGTACCGTGTCTTTGGAGCGTATCGCTCTCATTACCTCAGATCGCTTCTTCTGCGAGAAGACGTCCATGTGGCTAGAGCCCGAGGGCCCGCCGGATCGCGCAGGCGAGATGCCAGGCCAAACGGGGAGGGACGGCATCACTCACAAGACGGATTTGGGCACTCATGTTGCCTGTCAAGCGGTAGTGTTCCGGGAAGGACTGCAGACGCATGGCCTCATAGATGCTGAGGCGTCGCTGGCCGCTGGGATGTACGTGCACTTCTCTGTGGCCGTATGCAACCGTCCAGCTTGGCCTATCCCAGGCGAGTGTTCGGAAGCTTCTACCCCACGCTTGACCTTCGACCAACGAATCTTTCGACGCGAATTTGGAGGACCTTGGCACCAGGCACCAGTGGTTTGGGTGAATCGGAAACGTTTCCGGGTCAAGGCCTGGGGCATTGAGGCGAGGCTCCGGCAGACCGCCGATTGCGTCGCGAACCGTACGGGTGGTGTGCTCTGGCTCAGGCCACTGGAAGTCCGCGGTGGGGTGCAACTCCTTATTGACCCCCACTATCAGGATTCTCGGTCTCTCCTGGGCGACCCCGTAGTCCGCGGCGTTCAGAAGCCTGTCTTTGACTTCGAAACCGGCGTCGGCGAACAATTCCTTGAAGCGCTCATATCGCGCGGCATGCTTCCTGCCTAAGAGCCCCGCGACGTTCTCAAAGACGAAGAACGAGATCGGACGTCTTCGATTCAGCGCGGTCAGGAGTGCCGCGTAAGCTTCGGGCAGACTGTGTCGGGGATCGTCGTCGCGCTGATGAACATTTGAGACGCTGAAGCCTTGGCACGGAGGCCCGCCCAGGACGCCAACTGGCTCCATGCGGCGCCCTAGCAGCTCGTCCAGATCTTGCACAGCTAGGTCACTGATGTCTCGCCTCCACGCCTTCGCTCCGGGATGGTTGAGAAGAAAAGTGTTGATCGCCTCTTGCTCAACGTCTAAGGCAAGTGCCGTGGAGAATCCTGCCTGTCGGAATCCCTCATCCAGTCCGCCCGCGCCGCAAAACAGGCTGAGCACCTTCAGAGATCCGTCTGCATTCGCTACCCGTGGGAATGAATAATCTTGCGCGGCTCGAAGGAGCTCCATTCTTGCCCAAGCAGCAGTGGTGAGTCCGCGTGTTGCGGCGACTCCATCGAGAAGCTGCTTCTCCTCCTCGTCTGCGCGAATCATAATCTTGTGATCTCTGGCCACCTTGGCTCGCTTTCAGGCTGGCGTATAGCATTGCTACCCGGCTCGCCATCACCATACAAGCCAGCTCAACACTGGTCAAGCGGTCTCCGCCGTAGTTTGATAGGGTGTTAGACACTCGGGTTGAGGGAAAGGCTAGCCATGCAGGGGAAACACCCAGGCAGCGCCGCAGAGAGTATTCTTGCTGTCCTGCGAGACTACCCTGAGGGGCTGGACATACACCAGATCATGGACTTGTGCCCTGAAGAGGGGAACCAGGCTCATTTCACCCGGCGGCTCCGAGAGCTCTATCCCTTCCACAGAATAGCCCGGTCCCATGAAGGTCGTCGGTTTGTGTACCGGTACCTGGGGCCAAAAGCGGAGAATGAATGGGACCGGGGAGAGATCTCGGCCCGAGTCCGGGCGCAGGTTCTTCACCAGGCGGGCGGCAAGTGCCGGATGTGTGGCCGGAGTATTGCTGATGACGGCGTCAAGCTAGTTGTCGACCACAAGATTCCGAGATCCTGGGGCGGGCTGGGCGTGGCCGATAATCTTTGGGGTATTTGTGAGGAGTGCAACGCCGGTAAGAAGAACTACTTTGCCAGCTATGACTCCCTCACAATGAAGACGGTGCTGGCCATACCGTCGGTTCACGAGCGGATTCTTCTGCTGTTGGCTCTCCAGCAAGGGGCTTGGGTAAGCAGCGATCTCATCGAGTTTGTTGCGAATTTCGACGACTGGCAACAAGACTGGCAGAAACGTCTGAGGGAACTACGCTATTTCGGGCTTGATATCGCTTCGAAGAGGCATAAGGTCGGAAAGCGTTTCGTGTCGATGTATAGGCTAGATGAGCTGGTTGACAAGCTCCCGCCAGATCTGTCTCATGCCGCTCGCGAGTATGAGCGTACTCGAGCGGCTATCAACGCACTGGGGGGAGCGGAGGATGGCGGGGCCGGATAGGACCTCGGGCGGTCGCAGCCCTGCATCTGGCCCGACGGCCACGAGCGAAGGTTCGTGTCGGCTTACCAATCTGGCGAAGTTGTCAGGCAGAGAGAAACCCTCTACGCGCGTGGTTTCCGCGCGCGCGGGTGCGGGGCGCGATAGGGTTGGCCCTTGTGTGGAGCAACGCCAGAGTCGTCGAGCAATGACCATGGCGGCATTCTGGCTCCTCGGCTTGCTGAGTGGCCAATGTCGAGCAGAGCGGCGAATCTCTGCCTGGCCCGGGGAGGACAGGCATCAACTCAGATACTTCGACGCTCCTGAGTCACCGGGGAAACTTGGGCCCATCTACCATGCCCCTCTTGCGTAGCTCACGGCCCCGATGATACAAAAGCGACAAGTCATGTTTGTGGGTGGTCATAAGCGGGTGGGGATCCGAGCGGGAGGCATATTGGGGGGATCGCGAGAAGGGAAGTCCAGCAGGGCTTTGGCCGATGTCGGCTGCTGCCATCAGCACCGCTGAGCGGCTCCGAGCCCGCAGGCCGAGCGGATGACAGCTCCGGACGGCTCCGAGAAGAGACGCAGACCCTTGTGCTGTCCCTTCTGGCAATGGTGGTAGCCTCGAACCATGCCGATTGCGCCATGCGGGATGGCTCAGGACTAGATTACTGGATGCCTAGCAGATGGTTGCCCAGTTGTCGTTCATAGGAAGGTTGTCCATGCTGAACGAAGATGAGCCCCTCAGTGACTTGGCCGGATGGTCCGCGCTTACCGAATTGGAGCGTGGGCAGTTGATGCAGCGTGTCGTAAGCCAGTTCGGTCAAACCAATGATCCCGCCGCCACCGCCGCGCTTGCGATCGCTCTGGCGGGCTCTGGAGACCATTGGCGCTGGCCCACCGAATGGGTAACGAGTGATGTGCCCTCGACTGGAGGGGCGGGCTCTCTAGTCACGCTGGTCTGCCCGCCCATCCTTGCCTCCTGCGGAGCCAAAGTACCGAAGCTAGGTGTCCCAGGTGCCACCGCGGGCGCCCTCGATGTTCTGGCCCTTCTCGGAGGCTACCGTGTTGAATTGACCTATGGGGAAGCCAGGCTGGCGCTGGAGGACTCCGGCGTCGTAAACTGCGCAGGGACAGATGCACTCTGTCCCGCCGATCGGGACCTTTTCAGGTACAGGGTGCAGGTTGGTATGAAGTCATCCCCGTCTCTCGTGGCGGCTAGTCTTCTGTCTAAGAAGCTTGCCGTTGGATGTCTCTCCGCCGCCCTAGAGGTTCGCTGCGGCATGTCCGGCAATGTGGGGCATGGACTTTCGTCTTGCCTAGAGTTTGCAGACCTGTTTCGCTCCTCCGCCAGGCTTGTGGGAGTCAAATGCGGCTGCGTTATAACGCGGACTGACCCTCCCGCAACTCCGCTCTTTGGGAGACTCGAGAGTCTTCAAGGAGCCGTGAGTCTACTGCGGGGTGATACCACTGACGAGTGGAATTCGGCTCACGCTGACAATTGCCTGATGTGCTCTGCGGTTGCGCTGCTTGCCGCAGGTCTCGCAGATTCTCAGCGCGAAGCGAATCTGCGCGTGCGGGAGGCCTATGAATCCGGACGAGCGTACGACACGTTTCTGAGGAACTTGAGGATCCAAGGTTCATCCGAAAAGGAGCTTGGCGCATACCTCAATGCACCGGTCCGGCATGTTGAGATCGCCGCTTCTTGCGCTGGCTACGCGCATTACTCTGCGATTGTTCTTCGAGAGATGTTGACAAGGGCCAACGGAGTGCACGTCGATGCCTTCGGACTCCGGGCTGTTGTGATGCCAGATCAGTGGGTGGAGAATGGCGATATCCTGGCGCGGATGCGATATCGGCCGGAGGCATCCTCGACCGAGGTCGAATCGGCCGTCGACCGGCTCCGACGTTCAATGCTTGTCATGCCTGAGCCAGCCGGGGTCGAAGAAAAATATAGCGCCGTCGTGGTGCGGCCCTAGGATAGGGGGTACGGGTAATGAGTGAGTACGCTTGCTTCTGGCACCCCCAGCAGAAGGGTCCCTCACTGGATGACCGGTGCCCGCTTTGCGAGAGGCCGTATCGTCGGCCTATTGAGACGCGATATCTCCCAGAATCAATAAATGGATTCATGGTTGAGAGCGGCTTGGGTCGCGGCTTCTACAGTGCGGTCTTCGGCGTGCGCCGTGCCAATCGTTCAACCCGGTTTGCCATGAAGGTGATTCCTGTGGACTTCTACCGGCCGCGCTCCGAAGGAGGGATAAAGCCTGACGGAAAGAGCATTGAGCAAGAGATAGAGATCCACGAACAGCTGTCAAAACTCCCAGCTGTTGCTAGCTATGTGGATGATGGGGTTGGCACGATTGAGTTCGATGGCGTTCCAATCGAATGCTACTGGATTCAGATGGAACTTGCTGAAGGGCCTACCCTGGGTGAGTTGCTAGAAGACGCGCCATCATCCGCGAAGCAGGTCGCACAGATCGGATTGGATCTGCTGTCAATCCTGTCGATGCTAAATGACTTGGGCGAACATCATAATGACCTTCATCCGGGCAACATCATCGTGACGTCTTTGGGGCAGGCAAGAAGATTCGGGGCTATCGAGCCCGATACCCAGGTGAAAGTGCTCGACTGGGGGTCAAGTGCGGATGTCTCACGGTCAGATAACGAGCCCGACAATCCCGGGGACGTGCGGCAAGTCTCGGCGCACATATTGGATCTGCTGGACGCCCTCGCGAGATCAGGGCTCCGTGAAGACACACAGCAGTTGAACTCCGACTATCGTTTTGCCTCTAGCCTCTACAGCCTCTTCTTGTCGTACGGCCGCAAGGACTTGATGCACCCGCTGAGCGCCGAAGACGTGCAAGAAGACATGCAGATTGCCTATCAGCGCTCGAAGAACCCAGGGTTCACTCCGCAGGGCTTGTCCTCAGTTGCTTCCCACTACAATGCGACCACTCTGGATGCGGCACTCGTTCAAAGGTTGCTGGTCGATCCGGGGGGAGAATGGGAGCGAGTGACGAGCGATCCCGGACCGCTTGTCATCACTGGCATGCGGGGGTGCGGTAAGACTCATCTTCTCAAGTCCTTCTGGTGGAAGGCACGGCTTCAGGCCTTGACGCCCAGGGCGCGGCACCAGTTGATCTCCCGGAGCGCCTCCTGAAAGATCCATTCGTCGGATTCTACGTGACTTGCGACTTTCTGAGCCGCGCGAGAAGCACATCGAGGCTGAGCTTGCTCGTTTTGGCGTATGCGTACGATGCTCTGGAGGCCTTGGATTGGACCACCGCCCTCGGGGATTCGCACATCGACTACGGACAACTTGGTGGATTGGTGGACACGCTGGTCCGACTCATACCATGGTATGAACCACCACGTCGGCGTGAGTCAGTTACGGCGATACTGGATAGCATCAAGCGGGCGATATATGTGAGTCCGGCGGATTCGAAAACTGATGTTGACAGGGGAGCTTTTGAGCAACTGGCTGCCGCCGTTACGCCACTTGTTGACTTTTGGAACAACAAGAGGGTTTTGTTCTTGTTGGATGATGTATCACGTCATCTAACCCCGACTGAGACCTTCGAGCTATTCGACCAAGCGCTTGTGCCACATGCGATGTACGCCTTCAAAGTCTCAGCAGAGACTCTGACTATGGAGATACACTCGCCAGGAGGTCCGCCGGCCTTGAGCGGGCGAGACTATCGCGTATTCGACCTGGGTCAGCTCGTCCTGGACAAGCTCGGTGGTTCTCAAGGGGTTGAGTTCGTTGACACCGTGCTGTACGTCCGCGCGACATGCGTTGATGGACCCCAAGAGAGACCACGATACGTTCTGGGCACTAACCCGCTTGTGTCGATTGCGCGTCGTATTGGTGATCCCGCTGGTAGCCACGACGACATTTACTGGGGTATCAACGCTCTGGCCGCCATGTGCTGCGGGGACATCGGAGACATCATCCTACTGTACTCACGGATCACCAATCCAAGGTCAATGGACAAGGCCCCTGAATTGCCGCTTGAGTCCAGGCACCAGCACAAGGTGATCGTCGAGTTTGCCAAGGCCAAGCTGAAGAACCTTTATTATCAGCGCGATGGAGAGCGTATGCATCGTCACGCGATTGAGTTCGCCAAAGCGTCGCACTTGAAGCTCGGTCTTGACAAACCCGGAGCGCGACCATCGCAATATGGTGAGATACAGCTTGACCTTTCGAAACTCGCGCCAGCAGAGGAGGCTGAGGTCAAGACCCTCGCGACCGAGCTTGTGCAGCACGGTGTGTTCGTTGTAGAGCCCGAGGTGCAGCGCTCCAAAGCGAGTCAGGCATCGATCGCTTTGGAGGGTCCAAGGACTCAACTCAGGCTGATGTTTACGAAGATCCTGGGACTTGGTCACCTTATTCCGCTTGGACGCCGTGGCAGATTCGAGTTACCGTACAGGGGATATGGGATTCTCGAGTGGTTGAAAGAACCCTCGGCCGAAAGACTCCTGCCTGCTGCTGTGGAAGAGGACGCCGGGCCCGAGATCGGGGAGGACGCCGCAGATTCCTCCGGATCCGAAGGCCGTTCGGAGCTGGAGGTGCCGATCGGTACACTCAGAAACGCAGACAGACAGCTCATGATGAGTTTCGCCTCGGATCGCTCTCCCGCTTCTTCTTCTACCGCAGATCAGGGGGGGTCTCTTGTTCCATTGGTGGAAGCTCGGGAATTGCGCGATTGGCTCAAGGAGGTCGACTGGCCGACGACCGGGTATATCGGTGCCTTCGGATTCGAAGACCGCAGCGTAGGTGTTTGGAGGTACTTCCAGCGCCATGGCGTCGCACCTCTGCGAGCCACTATGGTCGAGTACGATAGGCCCGGCAAACGGGCCGACATTGAGGCCGTCTTGGCTGAGCTTGATTGCCCGTGGACATCGGCGAAGCGTGATGAAGAACAGGGAGCCGCGGAGAGCTATGCCCTGTTTGCTCGCCGTCTACTTGTCGGCGCAGAAAGCTGCGCACATCTCCTGATCGACACCACTGCGCTCACAAAGCCGCTCATATACGAACTAGTCAGACAGAGCCTCTCAATCATGGGCCCCACATTGGTGCTTCATGCCTCTGCCCAATTCTATCCTCCTTCGGACAGCGATTTGGCTGCTGTCCTGCCTTTGGAGGAAAGCGACGTACGCCGAGAACTTGATCGGATGGTTGGCGGAGAACAGGGGCCGTTCACTTTTGAAACGGTCGCAGATCAACCTCGAGACCCTGGAGCCCCCAATGTCCTGGTCGCATTCATTCCTCTGAAGTTTCGGCGTGTAGAGACGATCCTGGCGGACCTCAATCCAACTGTGATAGAAGCCATAGCCAGCATGCACTCGAGCGGAGAAAAGGCAGTCCGTTCGGTGGTCGGTCGTCTTCTGGCTGATGGGTACAGTACGGCTCATGGAGGTGAGACACACGAGTGCGGGGCACTAGATATCTCGGCCACCTACTCCCTACTGCGAGATCTGTATCGGCGTCATGCTCTCGAGCAAGGACACAACTTCGACCTGTCGCTCACTGGCAGCAAATTGCACACGGTTGCGACTGCCATGATGGCTTGGGCGCAGCCAGTGAGTGGGGTCTACTACAGCAGGCCATCGGACTATAACGAGAGCGCCTTCAGCATGGGTACTGGTGAGATCCAGTGCTATCGTCTGATTCCGTCCCGCAACGGGACGACCTAGCTAGGCGGCTCGTCAGGAGCGACGGGGCCGACGAGACAAAGTCCGGTTGAACTTTCCCGAGTTCAGCGGCTAACCTGTATCCCCAGTGGGGCGGTCGTAGCCAGCTTGCCCTCGAAGCGCGATGCTCTGCTCCACCAGGTCGCGGTCGTGTCGCAGATGGGCGAGCAAGGCCCGGCGCCACTCCGCGCCCTTCTCATGCGCCGCCTGGGCGGCCGCGTAGCCCACGACGTTCACGCGCGGGACGATCCTCTCATCGCCCGGGCGAAGGCAGCCCGCAGCCTTGCGTCGGAGATGACCGCGAACGAACAACCCAGCCCCGGCGTGTTGAAGGTCTTGCTGGTCCATCTCCCAAGGTGGGACCCCGTGCCTCATGACCACGCCCGCCTGGTGCGCGTCGCCACCCGCGCCCAGACTAGCGCCCCGCGCCCCCGCACGGCCGGTCAGAACAGCACCAGATCTTGCCCCCCGCTCCTAGGGCCCCTGCTCCTCGGCCCCCTGCCCCTCGCACCTACTGCTCCCGGGCCACCCGACCGTCCGCGGCACCGCCGGTTAGTCCGCCCCCACGACGCGGTATCTAACAGGTGTCACTGAAGGGCGTCACAGCACCCCGCCGCCTCACGGAGGTCGCCATGCAGACACGCACACTGGGGAGCGCCGGACCGCGGGTATCCGTGGTCGGGCTGGGGTGCAACAACTTCGGCGCCAAACTGGACCAGCGTCAGACCACCGCCGTGGTGCACGCCGCCCTCGATGCCGGCATCACCCACTTCGACACCGCCGAGAGCTACGGGGGCGGGCAGTCGGAGGTGTTCCTGGGCAAGGCGCTGGGTGGCAGGCGGGAGTCGGTGGTGGTGGCCACCAAGTTCCAGGATCGACCGAAGGGCGAGCCCTACCGGCCGGGGATACTGCGCAGGCGCTCCTGCAGCTGCAGGAGCGGGCAAGGTGGTGCAGGTGGGCGGCGCCAATCTCCACCTGTGGTTTATGCTCTCACGGGCGCCTGCCGGCGAGTGGTAATCTGCGCCGCGCGATGGGACGATCACCGTTGGGGACGTGCGTCTGGAGCGCGAGAACATCGGCGACGCAGAGGCAGATGTCCGAGTTCGACGGGACCCCGAAGCGCAGCGTGACATGTGGCCGATAATCATGTAATCTGATTATATGAGGCTACCGCAAGGAGTTGTCAGATGCCCGACGTCACCGTGACCAAAGTCGCACGTAACTTCGCCGAGTATGTCAATCGTGTTGCCTACCGGCGAGAGTCGTTCACGCTCGTGCGCGGGAACAAGCCGCTTGCCGAGTTGCGTCCGCTGCCGGCTGGGATCTGTCTTTCTGAGCTGCCTGGCTTGTTTGCCTCGCTGCCTCGGCTGTCTGTGACCGAAGCCGATCTATTCGCTGTCGACCTTGAGACCGCTCGTGGCGAACTCGGCGAGGCGGGCGATGCATGGGAGTCCTGATCGACGCCAGCATCCTCATAGAGGCTGAGCGTGGACGCCTCGATCTTGGGCCTCACGTCGCTCGCCGCGGAGACGAGGACGCTTTCCTCTCTGTGGTCACTGCGAGCGAACTGCTTCACGGCGTGCATCGGGCGACCGACCCTGATATCCGAGCCAGACGGGCCGCCTTTGTCGAGGCGGTGCTTGAACGTTTCCAGTTGCTCTCGGTCGATCTAGCCTGCGCCCGCGCCCATGCCCGGCTGTGGGCCGAGATGCGTCAGACCGGTGCGCTCATTGGCCCGCATGACTTGTGGCTGGCCGCGAGCTGCTTGGCTCACGGACTGACAATGGTCACGGGCAACGTCCGCGAATTCGCGCGCGTGCCGGGGCTCGATCTTGAGGTATGGGCAGACTGAGGTGTGGGTCTCGTCGAACTTGCTCATCGGTACTGAGGCTGATCACTAGGCCATGCAGACACGCACACTGGGGAGCGCCGGACCGCGGGTATCCGTGGTCGGGCTGGGGTGCAACAACTTCGGCGCCAAACTGGACCAGCGTCAGACCACCGCGGTGGTGCACGCCGCCCTCGATGCCGGCATCACCCACTTCGACACCGCCGAGAGCTACGGGGGCGGGCAGTCGGAGGTGTTCCTGGGCAAGGCTCTGGGTGGCAGGCGGGAGTCGGTGGTGGTGGCCACCAAGTTCCAGGATCGACCGAAGGGCGAGCCCTACCGGCCGGGGATACTGCGCAGGCGCATCGTCGAGGGCTGCGACCTCAGTCTCGGCCGGCTGGGCACCGACTACATCGACCTCTACTACCAGCATCATCCCGATCCGGAGGCGCCCGTGGAGGAGGCCCTGGAGGCGCTCATGCATCTGCAGGAGTCGGGCAAGGTGGTGCACGTGGCCTGCTCCAACTTCGACTCGGCGCTCGTGGAGGAGGCGGTGGCTGTCGCCCGCAGGCTGGGCTTCCCGGGGTTCGTGGCCGATCAGATCCACTGGAACCTCCTTTCCCGCGACGTGGAGGCCGGGACGGTGCCGGCGCTCCGCAAGCACGGCCTGGGCATCGTGCCCTTCTTCCCTCTGGAGGCGGGTCTGCTCACGGGCAAGTACGTGCAGGGGGAGGAGTGGCCCGAGGGCTCCCGGCTGGCGACCAACCCCCGTTATGCCGGTTTGGCCACCAGGGAGAACCTCGCGCACGTTCAAGATCTGGTCGTCTTCTCCGCCGCTGCGGGACACAGTCTGCTGGAGCTGGCCTTCGGATGGTTGCTGGCGCAGGAAGGCGTGGCCTCGGTCATCGCCGGCGCCACCACCCCCGAGCAGGTGCTCGCCAACGTGCGGGCGGGGTGCGCCTGGCGGCTCTCAGAGAAGGAGATGGCGGCGGTGCCGGCGAGGTAGGGGGGCGCGGGGTACGCGTTACGCGCCGCCCGCAATGTCCGCCAAGGTCGGTCTTTGGTTTGGTGCCACGCCCCTCGAGTGGGCGGCAGTATGAGTCCCGCATGTCCCAGGACAGACTGCTCTTGTCCACGAGAGCATGCAAGATACTTGACGGAAACATCATATGACGCGATATACTGGAGCAGTCAATGGCTCTCTTCCGGCTTGTGTGCGGTGGAGTAAGGGTCGAGGTCTGGGAGGTGGATCACGGGCCTCCGCATTGTCACGTGAGTGGACTGCATCAGGCGGGAACGGTCGTGGTGGATCTCGTCAGTCTGAGAGTCACCAAGCCGCCGGGGCTCTCGCTTCCCCCGTTGGTCAGGCGTTGCCTGCGGGACCATCAAGAGGACCTGCTTGAAGCATGGACCCGGGTCATCAGCTACCCGGAACAGAAGGAGTGACCATCCAGTGAGCACGAAGACCAGCCCTGAAGTGAGCTCCGTCGCTTATTCCGAGTTGGCGAGAGTGACTGAGGCTAAGTTCCTTGGACTCGACGCGGTGCTTTACGTCCTCTTCGGCGACGGGCTCGAGAGAGCGGTCCCTTGGACGAGCCTTCCCTTCGCCCGTGGGCTCGCGATGGAGCCGGCGACTGCCCGGGCGGGTCACGGTGGAGAGACTGTTGTGCTCGCAGACAAGACCGGCCGCGAGGTGAACGTGAGTGCCGAGAGTCTCAGAGCTGCGCTTGATGATCAGTACCGTGCGGCTCTTCGCCGCGCAGACGACGGCGAGCGCAGGCTGGTAGGGGCGAGGATACGCTCGGTCAGGGAAGGCGCCGGCTTCAGTCAGCTTGAGTTGTCGCGGCGCAGCGGCGTCGCCCAGGAGTCGCTCAGCAGAATAGAGACGGGCCACACCGATCCGCGTTTGGGCACTCTCCGGAAGGTGGCTCAGGGCATGGGGCTGTCGCTGAATCAACTGCTGGAGCGGCTCACCCAGGACGAGATGGCGGCCACGCCAAAGCCGCTGGCTTGAACGCACCCGTGCTACGCTGAGTCGAGCATGGGCAACGAAACGACCACTCGACAGAAGTACCTCGGCAAAGCTGGACTCGTCATCTTCCTAGGAGCGATCGGCGCATTTCCCGCCCTCTCCACCGACATGTACCTGCCTGCGCTGCCCGACATGACCGCCTACTTCGGCGTGCCGGAGTATCAGACCAATCTGACGCTGATACTGTTCTTCATCTTCTATGCCGCGGCCCTGCTCATGTGGGGTCCGTTCAGCGATCGTTTCGGGCGGCGGCCTGTATTGCTAATAGGGATGAGTGCCTACGCGGTAGCGGGCGTGTTCTGCGCGCTCTCGCAGAGCATCTTCCAGCTCATGGCGTTCCGCGTGTTGCAGGCCATCGGAGCGGCGGCTGCCAGTACGGTGGCCACCGCTATCGTCAAAGACACCTACGAGGGGCGCAGGCGCGAGATCACTCTGGCCGTTGTGCAGTCGATGACGGTCTTTGCTCCTCTAATAGCGCCCATAATCGGGGGGCAACTCCTGCGGTTCACCTCTTGGCGGGGCGTGTTCGTCTTCCAGGCCTCCTGGGGTCTGCTGATGTTGATAGGCGCCGTCCTGTATCAGGAGACGCTGCGAGAGAAGCTGGTGGGCGGGGCGCTGGCCTCGCTCAAACGCCTGGGGGTGGTGCTCCAGAACCGGCACTTCGTGCTGATGCTGACGATCTTCACTTCGGTCAGCATCACTACCATGGCCTTCGTCGCTGCGTCCTCGTACATCTACCAGGTCACCTTCGGCACAAGTGAACAGACCTTCAGCTTCTTCTTCGCCATGGTCGGGGGGAGCGTCGCCCTTGGCCCACCTTTGTTCCTGCTGTTGTCGCGCTGGCTGAAGCGCACCACCATCATCACCGGTTGCCTGCTGATGATCCTGGTCGGCGGCGTGTTGGTGATGCTCATCGGCCCGCGGGGCCCTTGGGCGTTCATCCTGCCCTTGATGCCCGTCGCCGTCAGTCGTTCCTGCATGCGTCCTCCCGCCACATATCTCATGCTCGCGCAACACGAGGCCGACGCTGGGTCGATGTCGGGCATCATCCTTTCGGCCCACATGGTGTTCGGGAGTGTGATCACCGTCATCGTATCTCTCAACATCTGGAACCGAGTGGAGCTGGTGGGCGCGGTGACAGCGGGCCTGGCCTTGTTCAGCGTGATCTTGTGGCTGGTCTTGGGGCTGCCCCGCGCGCGCGGTATCTAGGTCTACTCCACCACCACTCCGCAGCGGGCGACCATTCCTGCATCCACCTGGATCTCGGGCATGTCCGCGTCCCTTTCTGTCTCGCGCCTTGACTCCGGCCAACTCTATCGGGAGAGTCGCGGGTGGTCAATGACAGGCAAGGGTATTGACTCGATGTATACACTCAGGGTATAGTGCACGGCATGAGTGTTTCCTACGCATTGTTGGGCCTGCTTGACCAGCCGCCCCATCGGGGGAGTCACGGGTACGAACTGAAGAGGCAGTACGACCAGTTCTTTGGTCTTGGCAAGGCCCTGCCCTACGGACAGGTCTACAGCACTCTGGCCAGGTTGGTGCGCGACGGACGCATCTTGGAGGTGGGCAGCGCCCCCGGGGAGGGGCCGGAACGTCGGCTCTACGCTATCAGCGAGCAGGGCGAGCAGGACTTCGCCTCGTGGCTCGCGACGCCGGTGGTACCCGAGGCCGATCTGCAGAGCTTGCTGGCCATGAAGATGACCCTCGCCCTGCTACTCAACCGCCCGGCCGACGCCTATCTGGATGCTCAGCGGCATGCGCATCTCGAGCGTATGCGCGAACTCACCGCCATGCGTCGGGAGGCGCCATTGGTGGACCAACTGCTTATGGACCACGCGCTCTTTCATCTAGAAGCCGACCTGCGCTGGATAGACCTGACCACGGGTCGCCTGGACAACCTTGCCAAGGAGTTGAAACGATGAGCCACGCTGCCATCCTGTCGTGTGATGACGTCTATCGGTCGTTCGGCGCGACGCCGGCGCTGCGCGGCGTCGATTTCTGGGCCGAGGCCGGCGAGATAGTGGCCATCATGGGGCCTTCTGGCTCAGGCAAGTCGACGCTTCTGCATTGTCTGGCCGGCATCCTGGTGCCCGACAAGGGTGAGGTGCACTTCGCGGGTTGTCGGGTAGACAACCTGTCGGAGACGGCGCGAAGCAAGCTCCGTCGGGAGAAGTTCGGCTTCGTGTTCCAGTTTGGGCAACTGGTGCCCGAGCTTACGGCTGAAGAGAACATTGCCCTGCCCCTTCTTCTAGCCGACCGGTCTCGGGCCGACGCGTTCTCGGCGGCCGCGCCGTGGTTTGAGCGTCTGGGGCTGGAAGGTCTGCAAGGACGGCTGTCGAGCGAGTTATCAGGAGGGGAGGCGCAGCGCGTGGCCTTGGCGCGGGCGCTCACAGCGCGGCCCCAGGTGCTGTTTGCCGACGAGCCTACCGGCTCGCTGGATTCTCTTACAGGCGAGCAGGTCATGGACCTCTTGGTCGGAACGGCCAGAGAGCAAGGCACCACCGTGGTCATGGTCACCCACGAACCTCGGGTGGCTGCCTATGCAGATAGGGAGGTCGTGGTACGGGATGGGCGTGCGACCGGACTTGGTCACGTTGCCGCGGCCCCGGGCGCCGGCGGCGCCGGCGCGCTGCAGTTCTGCGGAGACCCGGCGTGATAAGGCTGGGTCTGCGCCTCTCGCTTCGGGGGGCGCGAGAGGGCAACATCAGACTGCTGCTTACGGCACTGGGCGTCGCGCTGGCGGTAGCCCTTCTGCTGCTGACCATGAGCGGCTTCAACGCACTGAAAGCGCGAGACATGCGCGGTGGTTGGCAGTACACAAGCGAGAACAATCGCGCGCCCAGCGTGGACGAGAGCCAGTCAGACCCGCTGTTGTGGCGCATGTCGACCGATCAGTACGACGGCCGGCTGATAACCCGCGTGGAGGTAGCCGCGACCGGGCCCGCTTCGCCGCTACTGCCAGGACTAGACCACCTGCCGGCGCCGGACGAGTACTACGTGTCGCCGGCCCTTGCCGAGTTGCTAGATACAACGCCGCCCGAACTCCTGGGGGCGCGCTTTTCGGGCACGCGGGTGGGCACCTTGGGCGACGGGATGATGGACTCGCCGGATTCGCTCATAGTGGTACTGGGGCGCTCGGTGGCCCAGGTGGATAGCGGTTGGTACTACGAAACGGTGCGGAGCATAGAGACTTCTCCGGTGCAGCACGATTGGACCTTCATTATGCGTATTGTGCTTGGCATCGGGGGGATCGGGCTGATGTTGCCGGTGCTTGTGTTCGTTACCACTTCCACGCGGCTCGCGGCCGCGCGGCGTGAGGAGCGGTTGGCGGCGCTCCGGCTGGTAGGGGCCACTCCCGGCCAGGTGAACGTGCTCGCCGCGGTGGAAGCTATGTTGGCGGCCGTGTCAGGCACAGTTCTGGGGTTTGCGCTGTTCTACGCCTTCCGTCCTCTGGTGGCGCTGGTGCCGTTCACGGGAGAGCGCTTCTTCACCAGCGACCTCGCGCTGGGTCCTTTGGCTATCGTGGCGGTGGGAGTGGGAGTGCCGGCGGCAGCTGTGGTCGCCAGTCTGCTGACCCTGCGACGCGTACAGGTGTCGCCGCTGGGCGTGACCCGCAAGGCTCCGGCGCGCCGGCCGAGCGCTTTGCGGATGCTGGTGCTTGTCATAGGGTTCCTGCTGCTTCTTCTGCCCAACTGGTTCCAGGGCTCTGGCACGCGCTTCTATCTGGTGGTAGGGGTGTTCGCGGGTATCGGGTTGGGCATCGCCGTGGCGGGACCTTGGCTGACCTACGTGGGCGGGAGACTCTTGGGGGCCCTTGCGCGCAAAGACTCCACCCTCATAGCCGCACGCAGGCTGTCAAGCGATCCGCGCCGGGCTTTCAGGGCTATCAGCGGACTGGTTCTGGCCGTGTTCGTGGGCACCGTGTTTGTGACCATCGTGGCCACCGCTCTTAGAGACTCGAGGGGAGTGCTCGAACCACGGGAGATACCCGCCGCGACCCTGGTCGTGCAGCCCGTGGAAGACCAGGAAGGCACGCTGTTGTCGGGACAGGCCGCGGTTGATTTCGTGGCCGGGATAGAGAGTCTGGAAGGGGTAGAGGAGACCGTCCCGGTCTTCGTAACGGATGCCGATGGCGGGGGTGCGCCTGTGCCCGGCGAGGAGACGGTGTTGCTTGTGTCCGAGTCGGACTGGACTCGGCTGGGCGGTGCGTCGCAGGATCTAAATGGCAGCGGGTATGTCGCTATCTCTATCGGCGAGCTCATGGGGGGCCGCCTGAGGACTTTGGGCGGCCCCATCCCGACGCAGCCCATGGGGGAGCAGGAGGCGATGACCGCGGGCATGATGGCGGAGCTGCTGGTCATCACCGACGGCGAACAAACAAGCGTAGAGAGAGCCAGGACGTTCGTAGAGACGCACTCCCCGTTCGGCATGGATCCCTACACCATGGGCGAGATGAGCGCCGAGCAGGGGGCCATTGTCAACCTCCTGGGGCGGCTGGTATACGTGGGAGTGATCATAAGTCTGTTGATCGCCGGGTGCAGCCTGGCGGTGTCGGTGGCGGGAGGTCTGGTGGAGCGCAAGCGGGCCTTCGCCCTGTTGCGGCTCGCGGGCATGCCGCTCCGCCGTCTGTACAGGTCGGTGCTGCTGGAGGCGGCGGTGCCTCTGGTGCTGGCCGCCGTGATCTCGTCCGGGGTCGGCTTCCTGGTGGCCGCGATGATCATATGGAACACGGGTACCGACCTGCCGGTGGCCCTGCCTGGACTCGGCTACGTGGTCGTGGTCGTGGGCGGACTGGCGGCCGCCCTAGGAGTAGTGGTCGCTACGCTGCCCCTGGTGGGGCGGATGACCGCGCCCGGGGCCGTGCGCATGGAGTAGGGAGGCTCGCTCCGGGCGAAAGGCCCGCGCCGCGGGCTCGCCTCGCGCTGCGCCGCGCGGCCCGGCCACCGCCGACGGTCAGCGGATCCTGCGGCTGCAGACCCCAGCGGCGCCCTCACCCCCCGAGCGCCACTCTGCGCCCTTCTCATGCGCCGCCTGGAATACGCGGCCAAAACTGGTGAGCGCTAGACCGGTCCTCCGCACTTGGCGCAGAACTTCGCGCCCGGCACGAGCGGGCTACCACACGCAGCGCAGAAGGCCTGGGTGGCTTTGCTCTGCGGCCCCGTCGGCCCGCTTCCCTTGCCCTTCTGGCCGAGCATGTACAACATAGTGCCCAAGCTACCCAGAGCAACCGCGGCCAAGACCGCTATCAGCGCTATCCACCCGCCCCCAAGCCCGTCACCACCGTCAGCGTCGGTCGCTGGGACTTCGGTGGTCGTCGTTGTCGTGGGCGCCGCCGTTGTAGTGGGCATCCCGGTGGTCGTGACCGCCCCCGTGGTCGTCGGAGCCAGCGTGGCGGCGGTCTGCGGCGCTGTGGTAACCGAAGCAGTGGCCGTCGTGGAAACACCGGCGGTGCTGGTTGTGAGAAATGGCGCGAAGATGCTTGGGTCGGTGAACCAGTCCGGGTCTATCGATAATCCTGGGTCGACGGGTACGGCCGTACCGATGTCGATCGACACCGACGACGGCGGCAACAGGCCCAGGCTAGTACCCGGCCTTAGCGTCATGACAAGGACCGCGAAGGCAAGGGTGCAGAGCAGAATAGTGACTATCCTACGGCTGTACTCGGTCTTCAAAGTAGTACCCTTTCCTCGCTTCTGTCTAGTCTAGCGCTACGCTCGCAACATGTACATCATGCAAAGGCCCTATGGTGATGGAGGGGTCGTGGGGTCCAGATGCCCGCCAAGCAGGGCTCCGCGGGTGTTTCCACCACCATCAGAAAGAGCCAGCTCTCCCAGGTAGGAACGCAGGTGATATCGGGCCATGAAGCTCTCGGCGGCGGCGATAATCAAAGGCAGCTCCACCGGCGACCGTTCTCCGGTCGAATACGAGAAGATGCCAACTGAGAATTGTCCTCAAACCTTTGCGGTCTAACGCGAAACAGTCAACGGAAACGGGGCAACTCCAAGACCAGGTGCACGAACATCCTCACCCCATCGCGGATGGTTTCGGCCAACGCCCCGGGCATGGTGTCCAATTCCTGCCTGGTGGAGGTCGCGAGATGGGACGGCTAGACACAGGGCATTGGAGTTGCCCTGCACGCTGCGATCTCTACAAAGAACTCACCGCCCTTGGGCCGCGGTCGGCGAGGGGGCACCATGGATGTCCCTCGCCTCACCCCCCAAGCGCCCCGCGCATCCTCTCCAGTGCCTCCCCGAGCAGCGCCCGGCTGCACCCAAAATTGAGCCGCACGTAGCCGGGGGCGCCAAAAGCGGCCCCGTCCGAGAGCCCCACCCCTGCCGCCTCGAAGAAGCCCACCGGGTCATCGAGCCGAGCCGCGCGGGTGTCGATCCAGGCCAGGTAGGTCGCCTCGACATGGGTCATGGTCAGGCCCGGCATGGTCGCGACGCTCCGCTCCACCAGGTCGCGGTTGTCTCGCAGATAGGCGAGCAAAGCCCGGAGCCACTCCGCCCCCTTCTCATACGCCGCCTGGGCGGCCGCATAGCCCATGATGTTCACGTGCGGCACGATGCCGTCCATGGCCCGGGAGAAGGCGGCCCGCAGCGTCGCATCGGCGATGACCGCGAACGAACAGCCTAGCCCCGGCGTGTTGAAGGTCTTGCTCGCGGCCATCAGCGTGACCGTGCGAGCGGCCATCTCAGGCCCCAAAGTGGCTATTGGGAGGTGGGTCTTGTCCTCGTCCAACACTAAGCCCGCGTGGATATCGTCCGAGCCTATCACCAGGTCGTGCCGCACCGCGACCTCGGCCAGCGCGGCCAACTCGCGGGCCGACCAGACCCTCCCCACCGGGTTGTGCGGCGAGCAGAGCAACAGCAGCTTTCGAGAAGGCTGCTGAACGCCGAAGCCCCGGCCGCCAGAACTCACTGGGCGGCGCGATAGCACGTCCTCGGTCGCGCCAATAGCGCTGCTATTCGCGCTCCCTGCGTTCTTCTCTCCCGCGTACCCAGCGCGCTCTGGCGGCGAGGCGTCGCCGTTCAGCAGCCTGGGGCTCCGAGGACTGAGCGACCGCTCCAGAGCCTCCAGATCCATCTCCCAGCGGGAGGTGTTCAAGCGCAGCGGCACTCTGACCACGGCGCGGTCGGCATACTTGGGCGCGGACAAGAACGGGGGATAGATGGGAGTGAACGTCACCACCTGGTCGCCGCGGGTCCCGACCGCCCGGCACAGCACGTTGAGGCCCGAGACGATCCCAGGGAGCCAGACTATCCACTCCGGAGCTACCTCCCAGCCGTAGTCGGCCAGCAGCGAGGCGCGAACGGCCTCCACCAGCCCGCAGGGGGCATTGGCGTAGCCGAAGATTCCGTGGGCGACCCGCTCCTGCAGCGCGGCGATGACCGCGGGCGGCGAGCGGAAGTCCATGTCGGCCACCCAAAGGGGGATGACGTCCGTGCCGCGATACTTGTCCCACTTGTGGCTGGCGGTATCGCAGCGATCGATCACAGTGTCAAAACCGAAGTCGGATGTGTCGGGCATGGTGGACCTCGCTCATCGTTGGCGGGCGGCGCCGACGGTTTCGTCGCGAACCCACGACACACGATACACGCCCCTGGGCCACGTCGCGCGCGCAGCGGTGCTCGCAGGCGCATAGTCTAGGCCAGTAGATGATGCCAACCGCCATCTTTGGTTTGATACCCGCCGGCTCCATTCCCGCTACGCTGGCTGCACAAGCAGTGGCACGAGCAGTGGTGCGATGAGCAAGCCGCGTCGGCCTTGGTGTGTACGGTGATATGCCGTACAATCGGTAGCGGAACCTGGATGCATCAAGGGGGAACACCGTGGCTCATCCACTGGCTGGCGCTCGTGGCACCGCCTCCGAAAGCGGCTCGACGACGAGAGAGGCTCGTTTGGAGGTACGACTTACACAGGAACAGAAGTCGCTGGTCGTGCGGGCCGCTGCCGTGCGGGGAGCGACGGTGACCGACTTCGTGCGCCAGATCGTTCAGGACGCGGCAGCGCAGGTGGTTGCCGATCACGACCTGCTCCGTCTCTGCGCTGAGGACCAGGAGGCCTTCGCGGCCGCTCTTCTCACCCCCAGGGAGCCGACCGAAGGGTTCGAGACCGCATACGAGGACTACCGGAAGCGAGTGGGAGGCTAGCCGGTGGCCGAGCGGGGCCCTGGGTTTCGGATCGAGTCGCTCGGGCCCGAACACGACCGGTGCGAGTTCTCGTGCGGGGTCCCTGGTCTTGACGCCTATCTCCGTGAGCACGCCGGCCAGGATGCTAAACGCCACCTGGCGTCGACTTTCGTCTTGCTGGAGTCCGGCCCCGTAGTCCTCGGGTTCCACACGCTATCCCAGCAGATCATCAGCCTCGACGACCTCCCGCCCGAAACTGCGCGGAAGTTGCCGCGCTACCCAGTCTTGCCCGCCACTCTCATCGGCCGCCTCGCCGTAGACGGCCAACGCCGGGGGGAGGGTCTGGGGTCGCTCCTTGTCATGGATGCGCTTCATCGGAGTTGGTGGGCGGCGAAGACGGTGGCCTCGTATGCGGTGAGGGTGGACGCGACTGACGAGGACGCGCGGGGATTCTACCTGCGTCGCGATTTCGTTCCGCTTCCCAAAGAGCGGCTGAAGCTGTTCTTCCCGATGGCCGACCTCGACCGCCGCTTTGCCCGGGGGCAGTGACCCGACCCCTGTGGGAGTCCGCTCACCGCCGGGTAACCACCCATCTCTCGCGAGAATATTCGCGCAAATTGCGCTCTTTTCGTAGAACGCGCGGTCTCCAGAGGCACATCCCGGTAGCTGTTGGACACCTACTCAAGTAGAAGCGGTGGGACGCCATGGGAAGCGTCAGCTATCCACGCCGCAGACGCGAAAGGGGGGGCCTATTGATCATTCACTCTTAGGGTAAGCAGGCGTGATTGCAGGTACTAAGCACGGAGTAGATGAGGAAAGAGATGAAGAAGAGACTCTGCTATATTGCTCTGATTGCGGTGATGGGGGTTCTTCTGCTGAGCGGATTGGCTCTGGGATATACCCGTTCCATCAATCTCTATGCTAGCAACATAGGGGGGGGCGGCACGCTGTACGGCTATCACAACTACTACTCGTACAACACGACTCAGTGGCGCAACACCACCATGCAATACCGAGTCACGGGGAATACCAGGTCCTCAAACGACGTGTACATCAAGTTGTACAACCAGGGCACACTCGTCTGGACGCACTCTCGTGGTGACGTGGTGGGCGGCGCGGCTCTGTTTACCACCGACGTCTCCCGAAGCACCTACAAGAACGCAACCAAGAGTTGGTGGAAGATAATCGCCGACGTGAATAACTACCCTGATCCGTCTGCTGAGGGCTGGATCGGCACCTTCTGATGAAGTGCCAGAGAGCCCTTGCCCCTGCTCTTGTGGCCTTCGCGGCTCTTGTGGGAGTCGGGGCTCTCTGCGCCATTCTTCTTGGGGTCGGTGGGGGGGCCGCCGCTTCTTCCGAGGGCGACGTCTCGGCCCAGGCACCTCTGCGCCTAGTGCTGTCGGCGACGCAGGACGGATCGTTGATCTTCTCTTGGGACCCCGAAAAGGACAGTGTTGGGGGGGCGCACGTGTTGGCATATGCTCGCGACGGGTCCCTTCTCTGGGACATGGCGGGCAGCGAGATCGGCATTGAGGCCGGTCTGCCGTCTGCCGTCGTCGTCCAGGCGGCACTCCCGCAAGAAAGCGGGGAGCCCGGCGCGCTGAGTGTCCTGCGGGTCGGCACCGGTGGCGTACAAGAGCTTGCTCGGTCTCAAGGCGAAGTGAGGCTCTTGCGCGCGGACTCGAGCGAGGCGGTGTACGTCGAAACGCTTTGGAACGAACTCGGGGTGCCACATTCGACCATCGTGACCATGGGCGAGAACGGGCGCCAGGACACGGATGTGCCGGGCGACGGGCAGACCGAAGGCATCGGTATCTCCGGCGACGGCCTTGTGCTTGCCGTTGTGACTAAGAACGACGAAGGCAACAAGCTCGCGTGGTTCAAGAGGGAGTCAGGCGGGCCATGGAGGCTGGTGAGCAACGCGCCTAGCCCTGCCTACTACGTGTCTCTGTCGGCAGACGGAAGCAAGGCGGTGCTTGGCCCGGAGGTTCCCGTGCTCGTGGAGCGTGGCCTGGGCGAGTCGGTGGAGCTTCCGGTGGACTATGTCGCCGAGGCCCGTTTTGGCACCTCGCGGCTTCTTCTTCTTGATTTCCGGGTTGTGGCAAACACGATGCGCACCGTGGTGAATGCGGTTGGCCTAGGGTCCAACGCCGTGGAGTGGAGTCGCGAATTCACCGGGGAACAGCGCATCGCCTGCGACAAGGAAATATCGCAACTGGCCTATGTGCAGGCGGGCGAGAGGGAGATAGTGGTGGTGGATCTGTCTGGGGAAGCAGAGCGCATCTATCCGGTGGAGCCGGCGGTCGACGTGGCCTTCTTAGACTCGAACACGTTGTTGGTTGTTCTGCAGGACGGATCGGTGACCACCTTGGAGATGGGAGACGGGCAATGACTCAGGCAGACCCATCGCTGTCACCTCCGCCGGTGATCGAACTGGATGCGATATCGCTGTCGCGGAGGGGTCGCAAGATACTCGACGAGGTGAGCCTCTGCGTCACGAAGCCCGGTAGGGTGTGTGGCATCCTGGGGGCAAATGGGGCGGGCAAGACCTCTCTTCTCAAGGTGATAACAGGACTTGTGCGGCCGGATGGGGGGACGGTACGGATGCAGGGGGGAGTCGTTTCTCACGGCACCATGCCGGCTCAGGTGGGTGCGTTGATCGAGGAGCCCCGCTTCTACCCCTGGCTCTCTGGCAGGGACAATCTCTTCGTTGCCGCGGGCGGCAGGAGCGATCGGGTGGCGAAGGTGGACGGCATTCTCGCCGCCATCGGCCTGGATGGGCGCGCCGACGACCGTGTGAGGGTGTTCTCACAAGGGATGCGGCAGCGGTTGGGGATCGGCAGGGCTCTTCTCGCCGACCCGCCAATCGTGTTTCTGGACGAGCCCGCCAATGGACTGGATCCGGAGGGGATAGCCTGGCTGCGCACTCTGCTTGCTTCTCTGCGAGAAAGGGGAACGACGGTCGTCGTTACGAGCCACGTGCTGTCGGAGGTCCAGCGCACTTGCGACATGGTGGTGGTCATGAGCGCAGGAAGAATCGTGGCTGGTGGAGCCATGGCGGATGCGCTTGCCGGGTTCGCTTCGCTTGAGGACCTGTATTTCAGTCTTGCCGGCCAGGCGACGGCGCAGGCCACGAAGCGGTGGGTTCTGTGAACACGGTGGCACCCTCGCGCCGCCGCCCTTTCTTCTTCGCCAGCCATGTTCCGGCACAGACGCTTCTGACTGGTGTCTACGCATTTGCGCTCGCCGGCGGCGCGGCGGCTTTCGTCTCGCTGCTGAGCGAGCGCACCGATTACGGTGCGGGCTATGGGGTTTGGTTTGGAGGTCTGGTTGCTGTGGCTTTGGCTATTGCGGCGGCGCCGATCGCGGGGGCCCGAGTGGGGGGCTTGGACTGGGACCTTGGAACCATCAAAGACCTTCACTTGGGCGGGCAGAGGGTATTTGCTCTGCAGGCATACGCGCTCGGGCGCGCTGTTGCGGTGGGACTCCTCCTAGTTATCGCAGGTGTGCTATCGGCGTTGATGGTGTCAGCTCTGGCTACTGTTGGAGGGGCCTCGTGGCGCGGGAGCGCGGGAGTGGTATCGGCGGGGATGATCGCCCGTCTGCTACTCGCCGGCGCGGTCGGACTACCGTTCGTCGCTCTGATCGGCTGGGCCTTCGGGGCCGTCTTCCGCTCTGCGTTTAGGGGGGCGCTCGTGGTCGAAGGGACGCTGCTGGTCTACTTTCTGGTGATGCGATGGGTGCTTGATTTTGCCCCTCTCGAATATGTCTATCGCTTCTCGCCGTGGGGGGCTTTGATGGCCATGGTCGCGGGCGCGTACAAGCATCCCGTGGTTGTTCTGCAGCCGGCCATGGGTCTGGGGGAGTCGGTGTTGGTCATGCTGGCGTGGACCGCGGTGCTTCTCCTAGTGGTGTGGCTCTCTTCAGTGCGCCGCGATATTGGAGGAGGCGGTGCCTCGTGAGCTGGTACGCGCTGCTTCCAGGTGAAGCGAGGGTGGCGCTTCGCCGGCCGACGACCTCGGTTGGCGCCGCCTTGTTTCTCTTGATGGGGGTCGTTTTCGGTCTGGCGGCTTCCGACCCCACAGGCAATGGGCCGGCCTCGTTTGTGACCGCCGTGATCTTTGCTTTCGGCGCGGGAGTCGAAGGAGGCGTCATAGTGGCCATTCTCATGGGGGCAGGCGCCGGCGGAGAGGACCACGACCTTGGCACAAACAGAGACCTGTGGTTGTCGAATATTGGCCCGCTTGAGAACTTGGCCTGCAAGCTGCTGGTTGCAGTGGATCTTGTTGTTGCAGCGGCGCTTCTGCTGTTCGTTGGTGGAGCGCTTGCGGGTCTGATCAACATCTTGTTCCGCGGAGGGGCGCTATACGCCGAGTCCTTTGCGGGACAGTCGAGAACCATGTGGCAAGGCCTGGCAGAACTCGTGGTCCTTATGCCGATGGTCGTCGTCGCAGTCGCATGCACGGCGCAAGTTCTTCGGTCGAGGTTGCTTGGCGGCGTGGTGTGGATGGGCATCTATTTCGTGTACTTGCTTAGCGGTGTCTGGCTTTCGCGGATCGACTCATTGGCAGGTGTTGTCAACTTCACTCCCATCGGGAGTGCGATTGCTCTGGTCAAGGGCAAGGGGTGGGGTGCCGCTGCTTCTATGCCAACATGGACGGCGCTGGTAGTCACGGTGGGCTGGTTGGCCTTGTTTCTCACGGCCGCAGTGTGGAGAGAGAAGGGGAGGGGAGCACAAGCAGAACGCCCCGGTGGACGAAGCCGCCTGTCGCGCGCGCGGAGTGCCTTTGTTCAGGGCCGCGCCACTCGCTCCCGGAGCCCTGTCCGTTGGCCCAGGCATCTCGCCGCCGTTGGCGGCTTGGTATTGCTGCTAGGTGTTGGCGGCTTGGCCGGAGCCGACGGGCTCGTCCGGGCGGGCGCGAACTTCGACCCTATCCACCAGGTCTTGACCAACAATCTGAGGGCAGACTACCTCGAACACCTCGCTACTCTTCTGAACGCGGGTGAGTGGGAGGAAGCGCGCCGTTACATCGGTTCTTCCGGTCGTGCCGGTCTGGCTCTCATTGAGGAATTGCTTGAGGGTGAGGGAGCCAGCCGTGTCGGTTTCGGGGAGACATCAGTGGGAGCTCGCTCTTACGGCGCCTTGTACGTTGAGCGGACCGTGGTGGACGCCGACGGTACCACGGTCCACAATCAGACCTTCGCTGTTGACCTCAGCTACGAGGCGGGGTCATGGCGCTGTGCGGGCATAAGCATGGCCCGATAGTCTCTTGACGGTCGGCTCCGCGTCCAACACCAAGCCCGCAGTGCTCTCGTCCGAGCCGATCACCAGGTCGTGCCGCACCGCAACTCCGCCAACGCGCTTAGCTCGTCCGCGAACGACCCCCGCCCCACCGGGTGGTGTGGCGGGCAGAGGACCAGCTCTCAGCGAGTTCCTAGGCCGACTCCCTCATGGACTGCAACTCCAGCGCCACCTTGATCTGTTCCAGGGCCTTCGCCTCTATCTGGCGGATGCGCTCGCGGCTGACGTTGAAGCGCGAGCTCACTTCGGCCAAGGTGCGCGGATGCTCACCTTTGAAGCCAAAGCGGAGCTCCACTACCTTGCGCTCGCGTTCGTCCATGCCCTGGAGGACTTTGGCCAGGTTCTCATTGGCGATAATGCCCGAGACCACGTCGGCCGGATCGGGAGTGCTCTGGTTTTGGATCAAGTCGCCCAGTTCGGCGTCCCCGTCGTCGCCGATGGGAGTATCAAGCGACGTTGTGCGCCGGGCGATTATGCGTATGTCCTGCACTTCTTGGGGTTCGATGCCCAGTTCGTCGGCCAGCTCCTCGTCGGTCGGTTCTCTGCCCGTCTCCTGAAGCAGCTTCCGTTCGGTGCGCACCATCTTGTTGATCTTCTCTATCATGTGCACCGGGATGCGGATGTTTCGGTCCTGGTTCGCGATGGCTCGCGTGATGGCCTGCCGTATCCACCAAGTGGCGTACGTGGAGAACTTGAAGCCCTTGTGATGGTCGAACTTCTCCACCGCGCGTATGAGGCCGGTGTTGCCCTCTTGGATGAGGTCGAGAAAATCCATCTCCTGGGTGTAGTAATTCTTGGCGATGGAGATGACCAGGCGCAGGTTGGAGCGGATCAAGTGATCCTTGGCCCGCGTGTCGCCCAACTCGATGCGCTTAGCGAGTTGGATCTCTTCGCTCCTAGTAAGCAGAGGGATCGTCCCGGCTTCCTTCAGGTACAGTCGAAGAGGGTCCTGAGACACCGTCTGAATCGACAGATCGAGGGTGGGCTCGATGTTGTCGAGGACACCCCGGGCGACAGGGCTTTGCTCATATATCTCCGTGGACTGGTCAAAGAGCTGCGAGTACAGGTCTTCGATCTCTTCCACGCTCATGTCGTACTCTTCCACCAGCGCCATGATCTCGTCGCTGGTGACGTAGCCCCGCTCTTGGCCTAGCTGCAGAAGTTCCTGGACGTCTGCGATGGGGCGAACGTCTTGTTGAAGATCAACTACGGTCATCTCATCTTCCCTCAATCATCGTCATACGCAACTGTCAACTGTGCCCTTGGCATATCCTTGGGCCTTCATAGAACAGGGTCCGCCACATCTCGTAGCGGGCCCGGGCACGCAGAAACGCCGGCCCGAAGGCCGGCGTTTCGTCACTGGTGTGAGGAGTAAGTCGCTGAGCGACTACTACCAGCGGTTACCGCCGCCGCCGCCACCGTAGCCGCCCGAACGGGGCTCACGAGGAGCTTGTTCCTTGGCTGAGTCTACCTTGAGGGCGCGGCCGTCCATCTGGGTGCCGTCAAGAGCGGCTTTGGCCTTCTGAGCTTCCTCGGGTGATCCCATCTCTACGAAACCGAAGCCTTTGGGGCGGCCGGTGTCGCGGTCGGTGATCAGGGCGACCGAAGTCACTTCGCCGTGAGCCTCGAAAGCGGTCCTGATGCTCGCCTCGGATGTTTCGTAGCTGAAGTTGCCCACGTACAGTTTTGCTGAATTCACTAGATCCTCCATGAACGGAGTTATATTGCGACACGCGAGAGGGAAAGACTGGAGACTGGGCGAGGAGGTTTAGAAGCTCGGCGCTTGGCCTAGAGAAGATTCCTAACGGATGCTTGTTCGCAGTGTAGCACGACTTGGCATCAAGCGGTGAAAGTCAAGGCCGCGCGACAGAAGAGCAGCCTGCGCGAACTGGCGACAGCTCGGCTCAACGCCCGCACCAGCAGACGCAACTCCGCCGCAATTGTGACATCTTCGAGCAGGGCCAGCAAGACCCAGACCCACGGCTCCACTGTGATCCACGTATGGGAGCCTCGCCCCCAGATCGTCTCGCGATGGTCGGTGAAACCCACGCACGACGCGTAGAGCGACAAGAGGACGGCGCTGAGCAAGGGGTTGGTTATTAGGTTGACCGCCAGAAGCGCACGCCGCTGCCGGCTGAATGACCCATGCGACGACGGTGGTTGCCGCCGGCAACCCGCCATCGATCAGTAGGCGCGCACGGTCAGTTCCTCCGCCACGCGACCGAGGTTCCGGGCCGCCGTAGTCCCCCGCGTGGTCCCCGCGCAAGACACGCAAGGGAGGTCTGAGTGTTAGTGTTGATCCATCGCGTCAGTGCCTGTATCCATCGTGTCCGAGGAGGGCCGGAATGAGAAAGCACGCTATGTTCGCCGGTGCCGTGTTCGCGACCGCGGTCCTGACCCTCCTGTTGCTGTCTACCGCCCTGCTCGGCTGCCAATCATTGGAGACTGCTGCGACGGCATCGGCCGTCGAGACGACCGCGGGCACCGCGGCAACGCTCACGACCCTCGCGCCCGCCACTACCGAGGCGCCCACCACCAGCCAGTCGCCCACGACGACCGCGGGTACCCCGACCTCCATTGCTCCAGAGATGATCGCCGGCGTCCCGTCGGTTCTCTACGAGGACGACCTGCTCTCGCTCTATCGGCCGGACACCAGCGCCATCACCAATGGAGGTTTCGAGCAATTCCTCCCGCTGACCCAGTCGCCCCAAGTGGCGATCGTCCTACCCGAGGAGCTCTTCGACGGTACGAATCTGATCGAGGCGGGTGTCTACATGGGCGTGAAGGCGGTGGCCGATCTCCCCGGCTTCTGGGAGGATCCGTACGGTCCCCTCGAGGAAGCCGCGGGCAATACCGACTTCGCCGGTCTGACCTGGACCACCTTCACGGCGTCGGAGGGGGCCGCGGGCAACACCTACGATCAACGGATATACCGGACGGTCTCGGGCGACCGCTGCTTCGAGGTCGTGGAGTTTCTGCACTCGGGCCAAATAGGGGCCTACGAGCCGGGAACCGTCGAGGAGTTCGACAGGGCGAAGTTCGAGGGCTACCTGGAAGCTATCGTGCGGTCACTCACACTGCAGGGCGTGATGTAGCGCCCGGGAGTAGCCCTGGTCACCACCGGGGAGATCTTGCCAAAGCCTTGTACCGTTTGGACCGGGGCTGACCCACCCCTGAAGCGAGTCTGACCCCACCCACCGCGGGCCACTAGCAGTTCTCCGTATGCCACCACCACCTTCTCTTGATCGTCCAAGCTCCAACCTTCGTCCGATGCGGCCCTCTGGCAACCTCCTACCATGGACGGAGGCAAGAGAGTGCCCCATGGGATAGAAAATGGAGATATTTCATACTATAATTGGATTGAACGGGGACGCGGTCCGCTTCGAGTTCGATCAGCGCAAGAGCTCGGCGAACAAGCTCAAGCACGGCATCGACTTCGTAGAGGTCCAGAGACTGTGGCATGACATGGCGCTTGTGGAGGTCCCCGCTCGTTGCGAGGATGAGATGCGGCGGTTAGTGGTCGGCGTGATCGATGGGAAGCATTGGTCGGCGGTCATCACTTACCGCGAGAAGAGGATCCGACTGATCTCCGCGCGTCGCTCACGTGAAGAGGAGGTGGCGATCTATGAAGGCCGATGAGTTTGACAAGCGCTTCGATGCCGGGCAGGACGTCACCGATGCACTCGACGTGGCGGCTGCCCGACGACCCTTGCAGAACATGCGGCGCGTGAACGTGGACTTTCCTCGGTGGATGGTGGAGTCACTCGACAGAGAAGCGGAACGCCTGGGAGTCACCAGGCAGTCGCTCATCAAGATCTGGATCGCCGAGCGGCTGGAACGGCTGGCCTCCTAGGCCGCAGCGGCCGGAGGTTTCGGCAGCGGCCCTCCACGCCTCATATCAATGTGACGCGCCTCGCGCTTGGTGACCACAGCAGTGAGCGTGCGGCAGGCACTGGAGCGAACGGTCGGTCGAGGGCGGAAAGAGCTTGTTGGGGCCGACGCGCCAGTCTGAGGGCGCGTCCTCACCCTAGCCTCTCAACCTGGGCGCCATGATCGACGCCGTGGTCACGACCTACAACCAGGCAGAGCAACCGTTCGCCAATCTCCATCCTCGGGCTGAACTCGCTCCGGCCAACGCCATTCTAGTCTGGGCCTTTGAGGTGCGCGGGCAAAGGCCCGGTGCCTATTATCACATGTGATAAACTCCGTCTAGAACGAGCGATAGCCTGGGCGAGAAGAGGGTCAGAGGATTCGTGTTTCGGTCCTACGTCGGAGATCATCCGCCCCTTCACGTGCACATCTTCCGCGAGGGGCGGCAGATCGGACGTTGGGACATTGAGCACCAGTGTCCCCTGGACTCTTTCCCCTTACCAGCAGGCTCGTTCGGGCCTTGCGAGAGGCCGGATATCTAGACAGCGAGGAGGAGCGATGACTGGCACATTCGAGAGCCCCGACACGATTGAGAGTCCCGACACGTTTGAGACCCGCCTCTCGGACGTTGCCTACGTCGACTCCATGGCTACTCTGGTCGTCAAGTTCCTGGCGGGCCGGACATACGCGGTGCCGTTGGCCGAGCTGGAAGGCAGCGACGGATCCTCGGTGAGGAGCGTGGCCCTGGGCTCCTATGGGTACGCGGCCGTCGTCGAACAACAGTCGGGCAACCGGCTGGAAGTGCCGTGGGACGTCATCCTGTACCACGCCGAGCCGTCGTATCACTTCCACAAGCACGGCAGCGCCGTAGCCGCCGCCGCCGCGGATCGTCAGGAGATCGGAGAACGGGTCCGTCTCGAACGCCTCGAGCGGTCGTGGACGCTCGCCGACCTGAGCGCGCGCACGGGCATCAAGATCCCCAATCTGTCCCGCCTGGAGAAGGGCAAGCACCTGCCATCGCTAGAGACGCTGGAGAAGGTGGGCGGCGCCTTCGGTCTGCCGGTGGCCGCGCTGGTGGCCACGAGGCGCGCGGTCGGCGTCGCCCCGTGATCATGGCTCTGACTAAAAGGTCATATGACTTATAGTTGGGGAGCCGATGGCTCTCTTCCGACTCGACTGCGATGAAGCACAAGGAGTGACAGTCTCATGAGCGCGCAGGTCAGTACCGAGGTGAGCGGCGCCGCATCTGCCGGTGCGGACGGCGAGTCGGTAGTGGTCAGCGATGGCTCCGGCAGGCAGGTGGGAGCGAGGCTCCGTGCGGTCAGGGTGAGCACGAACCTGAGCCAACTGGAGTTGTCGCGGCGCAGCGGCATCGCGCAGGAGTCGCTCAGTAGGATAGAGACGGGTTGGCGTGATCCGCGCCTGGGCACCCTCCGGAGGCTGGCTCAAGGCATGGGCCTGTCGCTGGACCAACTGCTGGAGCGCTTGCGGGTTGACAGCGGGCCTGCCCTGAAGGGTGGCTCCATATCGGTCTGAAACTCCGGCCTGGCGGAGCGACCCTTGAATTGCGCAGGCAGTTGAGTAAAATAACTCATGGCATTGAGTAGCGAGTCAAGAGGCGGCTGATGTACCAACGCACCCTCACTCACACCCTCGCGCAGCGACTGGCGGGCGAGCGGCGCTTCATCCAAGCCCTCGTAGGCCCGCGGCAGGTAGGCAAGACCACCAGTGTGATGCAGGCACTCGAAGGTCTGGGTATCCGCCACGTCTACGCGAGCGCCGACGAACCCGGCCTGCGCGGCCCTGCGTGGCTGGAGCAGCAGTGGGAGCAGGCGAGGCTCCTTGCTCGTTCAGAGACCACCTGCCTCCTGGCGTTGGACGAGATCCAGAAGATCCCCGGCTGGTCGGAGACCGTGAAGCGGCTCTGGGACGAAGACACGCGCGCAAGGCTCGATCTTCGTGTGTGCCTGCTGGGGTCATCGTCACTGCTCATCACCAGTGGTCTCAGCGAGAGCTTGGCAGGGCGCTTCGAGTTGCTGAGGGCGACTCACTGGCTGTACCGGGAGTGTCGCGAGGCGTTCGGCTGGGACCTCGACACCTATCTGTTCCATGGGGGCTACCCAGGAGCGGCGGGCCTCATAGACGATCATCAGCGTTGGCGCGCCTACGTGCTCGATTCTCTGGTGGAGACCACCGTTTCGCGCGACATCCTTCTTATGACCCGGGTAGACAAGCCCGCGTTGCTTCGACAGCTCTTCTACTTGGCGGTGGAGCACTCGGGCCAGGTACTCTCGTTCACCAAGATGTTGGGTCAACTTCACGACGCGGGAAACACAACCACCATCGCGCACTACTTGGAGTTGTTGGAGCAGGCCGGCTTGATCCGCGGCCTGGGCAAGTTCTCCGGCAGCAGGGTCAGGCGGCGGGCATCTATCCCCAAGCTCCTCGTGTTGAACACGGCGCTGATGACCGCGGTCGACGGCCGGACGCTGAGTGAAGCTCGCGCTGACGGCCGGTACTGGGGCAGGCTCGTCGAATCGGCGGTGGGGGCTCACCTTAGCGCGGTGTACGGGACGGCCGGTGCGGGTCTCTACTATTGGCGCGAGGGCAATCAGGAGGTCGACTATGTGCTGCAGAGCCGCCCGTCCGTCGCAGGGACCCCGGCTCTGTGGGCCATCGAGGTCAAGAGCGGCAGTCGACGCTCGGACGGCTCTGGGATGGAACGGTTCTCTCAGGTCTTTGGACCGGCTAGAAAGTTGCTGGTGGGACAAGGTGGGCTTCCGTTGGAGGAGTTCTTCTTGGGCGAGTTTAGCTGAAGTCTGGCCCCGTCTGGACCGGGGTTCGGGGCGGGCCGGCCTCCGCCAATCTCAGCCTTAGGTCTGATGCCCCTCTCACGGTCGCGTGGGAGACTGACCTTGTGTTCCGAATCAACCCCCGAGATACCACTCGTTGACATGACAGCAGCGCTCAGGCATAATCCAGGTACTTCCTCCCCGTCGAACACGCCGCAAGGCCTTCGGCGGGGTACTGTTTTTTTGGGCCCAAACGCGCTTCTACACCGGGGTCCCGGCCGAGAAGGCTGATCCCCACTGGTACGGCTTCTGGACGAGCAAGCTGGCCATGATGGGGCGGCGTGGCGTCCACGTCTGCTCGCGCGAACTCCAGTATCACGACGAGATGGTCGCGCTGCCCGACGGCACGTCTGTCACGGTGCGACTGGGCCGGGAGAAGGGTATCGACGTGCGCATAGCTCTCGATATGGTGCGGCTCGCGCTCTCCAACGCGTACGATGTCGCCCTCGTCCTCAGCCAGGACCAGGATCTTGCGGAAGCCGCCCTGGAGGTCCGTGACATCTCGATGACCACCGGCCGGTGGATCAAGGTCGCCTGCGCGTACCCGTGGAGCCCGGCCTCGCGCAAGCGAGGGATCAACAACACCGAGTGGATCCGAATCGATTCCGACATGTACGCGGCATCGGCAGACCCGCGGGACTACCGCGTGTCGCGGTGGCCCGCGGAGTAGCCTGACCTCGGCCCGCGGACTCGTCGCCCGCAAAGCTATCAGAGTCTGGTGCCGTTTGGACCGGGGGCGACCAACGCCCGGAAGCGAGTCTGAGCCCACTCTCAGCGGGCCCCGCGGCGTTTCTTCTTGTGCCGCTCCGTTCCCGGTGCTATAAGGGACGAAGTGCCATGGCGCTATCCAGCGGGAAATCTCACGGGGGCACATGAAGAAGCAAGCTCAGGTGCTGTTTCTTTGCGCGATTGTGTTTGTCGTCCTGCTCGCCGGCCTCCTCTTGGCCGGATGCGACAAGGGCCGCAGTTCTTCTCCGCCTGCTCCGGCGCCTGTCTCCGCGACGACAACGGCCGTGACCTGCCCTGAGGCCATCTACAGGGCTGCGAAGTGGGGAGAGCCGGTGACCATCGAGGGGTTGGAGCGGATGACTGTAGAGGCCCCTCAGATCGATGCCGCTGCCACACCTGCGGAAGTGCCTGGGTTTCCCGGACGCGTAGTTGTGTGTTGTTCGATCACCATCGAGAATCTCGGGAGCCGGCCTCTCCACTACGATGAGTCATGTTTCCAGCTGAGTTCGCGAAACGAGACCTGGATAGGTGGGGGGGAGGGAATCAAACCATCCTCGGTTCCGGCGCTCGGCTCAGGAGAACTGCCACCAGGGGATGTCGTTCGGGGTGCGATCGCGTTCCAGTTCACCGAGGAGGCGGCGACCGTCGCCGGGCATCTCAGGTTCTACGACCTGCCATCTCTCACCGTGAGCATCGATTGGAACTAGTCGGGCACTTCTGCGGTCACCCCACCCTCTTCGGCATAGCTATCGTGACCCTCCCAAGGGCAACGAGGTTCTCCATGCCCTCGGTCTTCATGCGCAGACAGCAGGGCCTGATTTCAATAGACGCAGGGCATGCGTACTCCTGGGAGCGGTACTCCTCGTCGGCGCGCTCGCGACGCTTGCAGTGACAGCGGCTGTATCCCGGTCCTTCTGGTCGATATGGGGCCCGATGCTTGCAGGGATCGCGCTTGCTGCAGGGGGTGGGTTCTTCTTGTTGGTGGGGAGCGGTCGCCAGGTATCCAGTGCAGCTTATTCGAGCGGCGGCTTGGGAGCCCTACTCATCGGGTTGGTCCTGACGTTTCTGGGGAGCGTTGAGAGTGGTCCGCCTATGCTGGTTCCTGGAATTGTGCTTTGTCTGGTTGGCATTTCACTAGCCGCGAGATCCCGGAAACGCGACGACTTTACTCAAGAGTAGCGGGACTACCCTTCGGCAGCGCCCGTGCTTCCGGGTCAAGATCTGGCGCCGTTTCGACTGGGGCTTAGCCACGCACGCGAGTGAGTCTTGGCCCATTCTCAGCGGCCCCCCGGCCTTTCTTCTTGTGCCGCACCGCTCCCGATGCTATAAGGAAAGGTCATCTTCGCCACCCATTCTCCACTGTTCGTTGACCTGGAAGTCTTCGATTCCGTTCGGTACATACGAAAGGAAGCCGATACGGACGGCGGCCCTCCCTGCTGCCACGTGAATGCGTGCCGGCTAGAGAGCGCTGCCGAGGAAATGGAGCGGCTCTGTGGGCGCCCACGTGGCGAATTCACGGCGAGATCCTTCAAAGCTCATGCGGCCCCCGTCATGAACGACATTGTGAATGAAGGCTTCTTTGCTGACGCGGTAGTGGTGGTTGAGGGTTTGTCGGAGGTGGGGGTTCTGTGGGCGCTGCAGCAGGAACTTGGTGAGAAGTGGCTGGAGCGGTCCATTGTTGTGGTGCCGGCTGGTGGCAAGAACAGTATTGATAGGCCCGTGGTGATATTCCGCGGCCTGGGAATCCCCACGTACTTCATCTTCGATGCCGACAGAGGTCAGAAGCCTGATGTCAACGAGCGCTACCTGCGCATGGCTGGAGAGACGCCAACTCCTGCTCCCTCAACAGCAGTCGGGCGCAATTACGCGGTCTTTCAAGACAAGATAGAGACTGAGTTGCGACAGGCACTCGGAGAGCCGCTATTCGAATCGCTGGGACAATCGGTCGCGTCAGAACTGGGCTATGCAGGCACGAGTGACCTTCTGAAGAACCTGGATGGCGCGGCCGTGTTCGTGTCCCGGGCCTATCGCGACGGGTCTTCAATTCCAGTCCTCGAGGAAGTCGTGCGCGCAATAACTAGGCTAGTTACTTGAGACGAGCGCACCAGCAATGTTTCGAACGACCTTTCGACGCTTCGCCGCTAGGACGCGATGCGCGGGGTGAGTCAAGGGGCCAGGGAGCGTTCGTAGCAGCGCTGCGGGCGCGACTGAGGACGAGGGATCGCACCGCCGCGCGGACTCGGGGGCGAAGACTTCGTTTCGACACGATCTCAGACGTGGGGGAGCTCGTAGCTCATGCGCACTCCCATGTGTCGCCGGACATCCGGTCTGAGACGGCGCGCCAAGCTGCTACCAAAGGCCGAGTCCGGTCGTAAGATCCGTGGCTAGCCTGAGAGTATGGCACCGAGAGCTGATAACTATGATGTTATAATGAGCAATGAGGACAGGTGGCGGGTCGAGCTGTTCACTACGGCAGCAGGGCGGTGTCCGGTGCAGGAGTACATCGATGAACTGTCCAGTCAGGAAGCGGATAGGGTCACTCACGTCCTGGAGCTGCTCCGAGAAGCTGGGACCCAGTTGCAGGCGCCGCATGCCCGAAGTCTTGGTGACAAGCTCTGGGAGCTGCGAGTTGTCGGTTGCCTGCAACATCGCATCCTCTACTTCGCAGGGTCGGGTCGGCGACTGATACTCGTGAACGCGTTCGCGAAGAAGACAAGATGGACCCCTCGGAGGGAGATCGAGACAGCCAGAAGGCGGATGACCGAACTCGAAAGGCGGGCTGACTGATGGACGACTTGGACCGTTACATAGCCGAGCGCGAAGCGCGTGACCCAGAGTTCAAAGCTGCTCGGGAGGAGTCACGGGCGCAGTTCGAGTTCCAGCGGACTCTCGTCATGTATCGGATCGAAGCCGGTATCACCCAGCGGGAGATGGCAAAGCGGCTTGGGGTCAAACAACCCGCCTTGGCTCGCTGGGAGGCAGGGGAGACCATGCCGACACTGGAGACGCTGTTCCGAGTGGCGAAGGCGCTGCAGTTGGACTTCACCGTGACCCCCGAGTCGCCTCTTCTTGTGACGCCGCACCGGGTGCAAAAAGCGGTGGCTACCGGGTAGGCACTCGTCGCTATCCCACCTTCTTCGGAATAGCCCGCGTCCCCGCTCCCGGAGCGACGACCTCGGGCGTCGCGCCTTGCCCCCCGGCCTTCCTCCTCCCCAACACCTCCTCCAGATCCAGCACCTCCTCGGCCACGATAGCCAACCCCCGTCTATGATTGTTCTGCAGCCTTCCCCTAACCAGGAAGTAGCTGGCCCGGGCCACCACCGGGGCGATCTTGGAGAGCTTGCTCTCGAAGCACACGCACTCGTAGAGGCCGTAGGCGTCCTCTAGGGTGAGGAACATCGTCCTTTTCCCCGAGCGCATCCAGGGGTTCTGGGCCCGTTCGTAGACGCCGGCCACCGTCACCGGCACCTCGTCTCCCAGAGCTCGTGTCGGAATGACGCTTCGCCGTCAGGTCGCGATCGGCGCGGGTGAGGCAAGGACGCAGGGAGCGTTCGTAGCAGAGCTACGGGCGCGACTGAGGACGATGGATCGCACCGCCTAGCGCGAACTGGGGGCCAAGGCTTCGTTTCGACACGAGCTCAAAGCTGGGCAGCTCGTAGCTCATGCGCACACCCATGCGGCGGAGTTCTTCTTCGTAGAGGGCCAGGGGATGACAGTCACAGTGAGCCCCAGCAGTTCGAGCTCGGAGCGGACCTTGTCCTCCAGGCTCCAGCGGCGCTCCAGTCCCGCGCGGCTGGGCGGGGAAAAGAATGCCCGCAGTTGGCCGCGCCTCCCTCCGGACGACCCGGCCAGCGCCTCCAGGCGATCGTGAAGAAGTGGCAGTCTCCAGAGCAGTTCGGTGCGGTCGGGCTCCAGGGAGTCGAAGGCCCCCACCCGGATGAGGTTCTCGGCCACGGTGCAGTCGAGGCGGGTGCGCAGGTAGAAGTCCTCGAAGGATGTGAAGGGGCCGTGGCGGCGCTCCAGGACGCCTCCAGCGAGACTGGCGGAGCGGAAGTTGACAGGCGCAGATCGTACTTGATAGGCTGCAATGTGATGCACCAATCGTAACGTCGGATGGGTTGGGACCCATCGGGGGGGTGACGAATTGGGCGCTTACATATCTCAGTCAAACCTCAGCTCCTTTGTCTGCGGGCTGCGCCCCGCCCTCACTCCCCCAGATCACGTCGCGCCGGTCATGGAAGCCCGGCCGAAAACGCGCATGGTGATGGCCGATGGTCCCGAAGGGAGGGTCGCCGCAACAACGTAGGTGCCCATTCCAGCAAGGGGAAGCGTTCCAAGATCAACAAGGGGGTAAGCGCATGTGGAAACGTCGAATAACGTTCAGCTTCGTGGTCCTCGCTCTGCTGCTCTTCTGTACGGCAGTCTTCCTGGTCACCCGGTCCGAAGCGGCAGCCACTTCCACGGAGTACCAACAAGCGCAGAGCGTGCAGGGAACCAGCGAGCGTGAACCGGCCGCACCGCAAGCAGCGCGGGTACGATAACCTAATAGTTGACCACTTGGAGGCCGTTCGTTCATCGAAAAGTTGACCACCTTCAAGACAAGTCCTGTACCGTCGTCGCCCGAAGCGATGACGGACAGGGGGAAGGCATGTGCTGAAGATGGTCGACGTGGAGTTCATCAAGAAGAAGCACGTAATCGAGGGCTGGCCGATCCGCAAGATCGCCCGGCAGCTCGAAGTCTCGCGCCAGACGGTGCGAAAGGTTCTGGCCTCCCCGGCCGAGCCACCCCGCTATCAGCAGCACCTGCCTCGTTCGCAACCGGTCATGGGCCCATATCTCCCCGTCATCGAACGCTGGCTCAAGGAAGACGAGACCGCGCCCCGCAAACAGCGTCACACCGCCAATCGCGTCTACGACCGCCTGGTGTCGGAATACGACTTCCCCGGATCTGAAGTGACCGTGCGCCGGGCGGTGCGTGCCCTGCGGGGCCGGCGTGTGGAGATGTTCGTGCCCTTAGAAGCGGTACCGGGCAAGGTGGCCCAAGCCGACTTCGGTCAAGCCCACGTGCTGGTCGCCGACGCCGTGCAGAAGGTCTTCATCTTCTGCCTGCGGGCCAAACACTCCAAGGTGCCCTTCGCCATGGCTTACCCCACCGAGAAGCTGGAAGCCTTCCTGGATGGTCACGTCCGGGGTCTTGAGTTCCTGGGCGGCACCTTCCATGAGATCTGGTATGACAACCCCAAGACCGTCGTCACCAAGATCCTTTCTGGGCCGGAGAGAGTCGAGCACGAACACTTCAGCCGCCTGCGGGCCCACTACCTGTTCGATAGCTCCTTCTGCACCCCCGGAGAGGCTCACGAGAAGGGCTCGGTGGAGAACCTGGTCGGATACGTGCGCAGAAACGCGCTGGTGCCTGCCTCAAAGCCCTTTGCCAGCCTCGAGGCCCTGAACGCTCACCTGCGCGCCTTCTGCGAGCGGGAACGGGACCGTCATGCTGACGCGTGGGCACTGGAAGAGTCTGCTCTCGGGCCTTTGCCCCTTCACCCCTTCCGGGCCGCCACCTCCCGGCCGGTCTCGGTCTCTAAGACCGCGCTGGTCCGCATCGACCACAACCGCTACTCGGTGCCGGCCGTTCATGCCGGCCGTCTCTTGCGGGCTGAGGTCTACGCAGATAAGGTTGAGATCCATGCCGACGCCACGCTCGTGGCCACCCATCTCCGCAGCTACCGTCGCGACCAGAGCTTCCTGGATCTGGCCCACTATCTGCCTGCCTTTGCGAGAAAGCCTCGGGCGGCCGGCTGCTGCGCCGCCCTTCATCAGGCCGATCCGGTGTTCTTGCGCGCCCGGGACCGTCTGCTCGCCGATCCCGGTGGATACCGGGTCTTTGCCGAGATTCTCATGCTGGGGCTGCGCTTCGATCTTGAGATCCTGGCCGAAGCCCTGGGCGAGTGCTCTAGCCTCCGGGAGACTCTCGGTCGAGGGTGTCCGCCAGCATTGTCTTAACCTCACCCACCCGGCGCCGCAGCATGTGGAGGTGCCTGAGTTCTTGGCTCTGCGCCTTCCCCGGCCGGATCTTTCTCGCTACGACGCCTTGGCGGCGGTGGCCCGATGAACTCAGAGGTCGTCGCGGCCCAGGTCAAGCTCTTCACCCAGGAGCTGAAGATGCCGGGGCTGCGCACTCATTTCGAGGAGATCGCCCGAGAAGCAAGAGGCACCGGGGAATCCCACGAGGCCTATCTGGTTGCCTGTCTGCGGGCCGAGATCGAGTCCCGGCGAGAGCACCGGCTGCAAGATCGCCTGAAACAAGCCCGCTTCCCCCACCGAAAGACGCTCGATGAGTTCGACTTCACCCTGGTGCCGTCGGTCTCCAAGGAAGAGGTTCTCAGCCTCGGGCAGGGTGAGTTCGTGCGCGCCCGGGAGAACGTCATCCTCCTGGGGGCCAGCGGCACCGGCAAGACCCATCTCGCCCAGGCCATCGGACACGCCGCCATCTACGCCGGCGCTCGGGTCCGCTTTACGAGCGCGGTCGCGCTGGCCCAAGAACTACTCGCGGCTCAGGATGAGCATCGTCTACCACGCTACCTAAAGAGCTGGCAGAAGAGCGACCTTGCCATCGTCGATGAACTCGGATATCTGGCACTCGGGCCGGGAGGCCCCTTGCTCTTCCAGTTCTTCGCCGAGCGCTACGAGAAAGGCTCGGTGCTCGTGACCTCCAACCTGGAGTTCTCCCGCTGGAGCGAGGTCTTCGGTGATCCGGTGCTCACCGCGGCTCTTCTTGATCGCCTCACCCACCACAGCCACATCCTGGTGTTCGAAGGGGAGTCCTACCGGTTCAGGGAGAGCCAGAAGCAGAAGACGAGATCTCAGGCGAAGTGACCGGGGTGGTCAACTATTCGATGATCGAGGTGGTCAACTTTTCGGTTGACGAACACACACCAGGAAGTAGCTGGCCTGGGCCACCACCGGGGCGATCTTGGCGAGCTTGCTCTCGAAGCACACGCACTCGTAGAGGCCGTAGGCGTCTTCTAGGGTGAGGAACATCGTCCTTTTCCCCGAGCGCATCCAGGGGTTCTGGGCCCGTTCATAGACGCCGGCCACCGTAACCGGCACCTCGTCGCCCATACTGGGGAGTTCGTAGCTCATGCGCACGCCCATGCGGCGGAGTTCCTCCTCATATAGAGAGAGGGGATGGCAGGCAACCGTGAGTCCCAGGAGTTCGAGTTCGGAGCGGACCTTGTCTTCCAGGCTCCAGCGGCGCTCCAGGCCCGCGCGGCTGGGCGGGGAAAAAAACGCCCGCAGTTGGCCGCGCCTCCCTCCGGACGACCCGGCCAGTGCCTCCAGACGATCATGAAGAAGTGGCAGTCTCCAGAGCAGTTCGGTGCGGTCGGGCTCCAGGGAGTCGAAGGCTCCCACCCGGATGAGGTTCTCGGCCACGGGGCAGTCGATGCGGGTGCGCAGGTAGAAGTCCTCGAAGCTGGTGAAGGGGCCGTGGCGGCGCTCCTAGACGGTTTGACCGCAGCCGCCTCGCCAGGAAGGTTGACAGGCACAAGCCGGGTCTGATAGCGTTCGACGCCTTGCACCAGTCGTAACGTCGGATGGGTTGGGACCCATCGGGGGGGTGACGAATTGGGTGGTCGCGGCCTCATACCTCAGTCTCACCTCAGCTCCTGTGTCTGCGGGCTACGTCCCGCCTTCACTCCCCCGGACTATGTCTCGTCGGTCGACGCGCATCGCGACGGTTTCTGGTACTGAAGGGGGGCGCCCACAGCAACGTAGTTGCCCATTCCAGCAAGGGGAAGCGCTTCAAAGGGGTAGACGCATGTCGAGACGTCGAAGAACGTTCAGCTTCATAGTTGTTGCCCTCTTGCTTTTCTGTACGGCAGTTCTCCTTGACAGCCGATCCGAAGCGGCCGCCACTATCGACGAGGTGCAGCCAACGCACGACGCCCAGTGGATCACAGAGAGTGAACCTGCGGTGGTGCAGGCGGCAAGAGTTCGTGAGCTCTCGGAGCTGAGAACCGACAGGTCCAAGACCTTCGAGCTGGCTGATGGGCAAAGAGAATGGGTGGGCTACGGAGAGGCGGTTCACTACCGAGATGCGAGTGGCGCGTACCAGGACATCGACGACAGCATTGTGACTGATGCCAAGCAGATTGACGGAAGCAGCTATTCCTTTAGGAACGGAGCCAACGCCTTCACCGCTCGGTTCGGGGCGGATGCAGCCGATCCCCGGCTTATCATGATTGAGTACCAGGGCGCTTCCATCGCCTTCGGTCCGGCTGGTGCGAAGGCCTCCGTCGCGACAGAGACGGCTGACGTCAAGAGCGAGGCCCTCGCCGACATGACCTACGGAGAGAACCTGGTCGGGTATCCAGAGGTCTACCCGGGAATCGATCTCTTCTACGAGCTCAAGACATACGGGGTCAAGGAATACCTCACGTTGCGGCACCAGACCACCTCAAACGAGTTCACTTTCAATCTGATTCTGAAAGGGCTCACCCCGAAAGAAGCCGATGGCCGCATCACCTTCGTGAACGACCAGGGCGAGACTCTCTTCTGGTTGGGCGAGCCTGTGGCGGTGGACGAGGCCGGGGTGGCAACCAAGGATGTTGCCTACACGATCTCCGGCAAAGGAAGCGAGTACAAACTCACGGTCAAGGTGTCACAGACCTATCTCGATGACGCCGAACGCGTCTATCCGGTGATCGTGGATCCGGACTTCCTGATCACTGGGAACGCCGATACCTATGACACATACGTGAGTTCGCGGTATCCCGATTCCATATACACGTACAACACCTACCTGAGGACTGGCAGGGACAGCGACTACTACACAAGAAGGACCTATCTCAGGTTCGACTTGAGCGATGCATACGGCATCGGGTCGGACAATGTCACGGGTGCCTACATCCGTCTGGAGAAGTACAGCGGAGCAACCCCGGCGATAACCGCGTATCGCAATACCGGCAGTTGGTCTTCGGGGACAGTCACCTGGAACAATCGGCCATCCTATACCACCAGCGAATGCTCGACCACTGCATACAACGATAGTGGCGCCTGGTGGCGCATGTACAACCTCACAGTGGTGAAGAAGTGGCTGAATGGGACATATCCCCAGTGGGGGTGGATGATCAAGGACGCCGCGGATTTGTCTGGAACGACCCAGTGGACCACCTTCTACGCCTGCGATGCCCCGTCGCCCCACAAGCCCGAGCTCCACATCCAGTACAACCTAAGTCCGATAGCCGCTGCTTTTGGCTACAACGTGGACGGGCCGGGACAAGATCCGAATCCTGACATCCACACTTGGTACGCAGCACAAGACGCGGCTTCTTGCATGGCGGGTGTGGGGTACAGCGCCCAGGCCTACAAGAACTACAGCGCCTACACTCTGTACAACAGCTTTGGCCCAGACGCAATCTGGTACTGGGCGTTTCACGGTGGCGTAGATGGGGGCTGGCTCACAGCAAAGAAGTGCGTAGACGATCCCCCGTACGTTGCGAATTAGGTGCAGTATCTTGAGGCATTGCCTAACCACGCCAACACCCCGGGAGCTGATTCGAACACCAACGGAGCTCACTTCTATCTGAACAACCTGAATGCAGCTACGGCCACAAGGACTCTCTTGGCAGTCTTTCAAGGATGCTACACAGGACTGTACAGGGTCGGCCACAACGGCGACCGGAACTACAACTTGTGTGGTGTGGTGGTATTGAAGGGCGTCGATTGCTCCATCGGTTTCCAAGATGAGATAAGTGCAAAGGTGAATGACGACAACAACCCCACGCGGTATTGGGCCGACTGCTTCTTCAGTTCTCTAGCCGCCAATGACTTGGGAGTATCCGACGCCGCGGCATGGGCATCCTGGGCGTTTATTGATCACTATGGCGACTTCGGAGGGTATGACTCCTACATCATATTCGGCGACTACAATCTGAAGATCCTGCCGCAGCGCTACGGAGGGGGCTAGGCCGTCTTCCCGGTGGAGACCGAGCTTGATGGCAGTGTGATTGAGGGTACCGATAGCGATTGGAGAAGACGATGAGGAGAACAAAGCTCAACATTCTGGTGGTTGCTCTTGCCGTCCTCTTGATTGGTGGCTTGGTCGCCGGTGTCATCCTAGCCAGGACAGCCGCCGTCGTTGCCCAGCCCGACCTCCTCGCGGTTGCCGGGAAGCAACTGCAGACGGCTCTGGGAATCCCGGAGCAGGTGGTAAGCGTTTCCACCTCTCAGAACCCCGCGCTTCCGGGCACAGATACTGTTCTCCAATGGGATGGTGGCCGTGCCTGGGTCAATAGCGATACGGGTGCAATTGTGGGACTGCTTCAGGAGCGAACGGAAGGCGACAACAAAGCCCCCTTCCTGGAAGACTCGCAACTGGCCGAAGCGGCAGCCAGCTTCCTCGCAAGTGTGGGGTGGGATGACATTGCTCTCGCTGCCGCTGGCTTCAGGGGCGGGCGTGGGCTCGACGGCATGGAGGTCAGACTCGGCAGTCGGCCGTTGTTGTAGGAAGCACCGCATCCTCTTGTTGCGAAGGGTGCACAAATGAGGTATCCGAGACTGTCTCAGGCTTTGGGCGTTGTCTTCTGCCTTGTTGCGCTTGGGATTGCAGGCGGCTGCTCGCACGGGAGTGTTCCAGCCGACCAAGACGGCGGGGACTCGTCATCAAGCGCATCTGGTTCGGTCCCACCCCGTATGCCCGATCCGATCACTACTCGTTGGCCGCTCGGGCTCGAGAACGTGGTGGCCGCCCAGGGAGACCAGCTGTGTGTCGTTGACGCCCAAGGGCTCGTATTCCGCGAACGGAACCCCCCGCTCACAGTCATGGCGCGGGACGAACAATCGGCTACGTTCAGCTATGCTCTGAGCAACAACGGAAAGTACATCGCCTACCTTGCCACACGCGGGGAACTGCTTGTGCGGGCAACAGCTACTGGGCGACAGACTGGGTCGGTGCCGATTAGGCGTCCTCTAGGGTGAGGAACATCGTCCTTTTCCCCGAGCGCATCCAGGGGTTCTGGGCCCGCTCGTAGACGCCGGCCACCGTCACCGGCACCTCGTCTCCCAGAGCTCGTGTCGGAATGACGCTTCGCCGCTAGGACGCGATCGGCGCGGGTGAGGCAAGGACGCAGGGAGCGTTCGTAGCGGAGCTACGGGCGCGACTGAGGACGATGGATCACACCGCCCAGTGCGAGCTCGGCGGCCAAGGCTTCGTTTCGACACGAGCTCAAAGCCGGGGAGCTCGTAGCTCATGCGCACGCCCATGCGGCGGAGTTCCTCCTCATATAGAGAGAGGGGATGGCAGCTCACCGTGAGTCCCAGGAGTTCGAGTTCGGAGCGGACCTTGTCCTCGAGGCTCCACCGGCGCTCTAGGCCCGCGCGGCTGGGCGGGGAAAAGAATGCCCGCAGTTGGCCGCGCCTCCCTCCGGACGACCCGGCCAGCGCCTCGAGGCGATCATGAAGAAGTGGCAGTCTCCAGAGCAGTTCGGTGCGGTCGGGCTCCAGCGAGTCGAAGGCCCCCACCCGGATGAGGTTCTCGGCCACCGGGCAGTCGATGCGGGTGCGCAGGTAGAAGTCCTCGAAGGATGTGAAGGGGCCGTGGCGGCGCTCCTGTTCGATGCGGTCGAGGGAGCGGTCGCCCATCTGCTTGAGGTACTTGAACCCCACCCGCAGGGCCCGGCCGGCGTCGGGGGCGATGCCGGCGCTGGGGGCGAGGCAGGCGCCCGGCTCCACGCCGCCGCGGGCGCGGGGCGCGCGGGGGAGGGTGAGGTCGCCGGGGTCGGGGGCGGCGCCCCGTGGGCGCGCCGCCTCGGCCGGCGGTAGCTCACCACCCGGTGTCAGACTGACGGCCGGTGGGGCGGCGCTCCCGGTCGAAACAGCGCCAGATTTCGCATCATCCCCACGGTGATCGTCGGCGGAAAGCTGCTGCTCCAGCGCCACCCGCAGGGCCTCGGCATAGGCCGACTCGCCCTCCTGCTCGGCGGCCAGCTCGGCCAGGTCGGCCTCGGTGAGGCCCCAGTGGTGCTCGGCGGTCCAGGCCTGGGCGAAGGGGTCGTAGGGGGCTTGCGCCCCGGGGGTGTGCGGCGCCGCTCCGGAGGTGTCCCAAACGGTCGGGGGTTCGGTGTCTTCCACGGTAAAGCCGCGCCCCGAAAGGTTGATGTCAAGGGGTCTAACCTCCAGCCCGAAGCGCCGGGCATCGTTCAGCACCGTTCTTGGGGTGTAGAAGCCCATGGGGTAGTTGTTCAGCACCGAGCACAGGAACTCGGCCGGGTAGTAGGCCTTGAGGTAGGCGGTGGCGTAGGCGATGACGGCGAAGCACACCGAGTGGCTCTTGTTGAACCCGTAGGCGGCGAAGCCCTCCAGCTGGCGGAAGACCTCGCGGGCGGCGTCGGGGGGCACTCCCTGGGCGATGGCGCCGGCGATGAAGGTCTCGCCGATCTTGGCCATCTCCTCCCGGCTGCGGTCGCGGGTCATGGCGCGGCGGAGGGAGTCGGCGTCGGCCAGGTCGAACCCGGCCACCGACTGGGCTATGCGCAGCACCTGCTCCTGGTAGAGGATCACCCCGTAGGTATCGGCCACGGCCTCGGCCATGGCGGGGTGGGGGAGGACGACAGGCTCCAGGCCCCAGCGGCGGTCGATGAAGGGGCCGATCATCTCGGCCTCCAGCGGTCCGGGGCGGTAGAGGGCGATGGCGGCGATGACGTCGTCGAAGTCCCGCTCCTGCAGACGGCTGGCGAGGTTGCGCTGGCCGGCCGACTCCAGTTGGAAGTCTGGTGCATCACGCTACTTTCTTGCGACGTGGCTGCACTGTGTTTGCCGGCGGAGTCCTGTGCTCGCCGAGGTCCACTCTTCTGGCAATCGGACGCATGGCGCGAGAAGGATCCTCGCAAATTGCGGGTTTCGTGCAGGAGGAGCTGTCGAGAATGGCACCATTCGGTAGGAGCCGGACATTTGTATGAGTAGGAGCGATGAGGTGCAAGGGGCCTCACCATGCACGCCGCAAACACTGATGGAGGGGCCTATCGAGTCTTCGGTCTGAACTCATCGGGGGGCCAGAGATGAGAGGCCCACCTTGACAACACAACAACGAAGCCTTGATGCGGGTTGTGCAATGACGGTAGCGGTTTTGAACGCACTTTGTGTTTGACCCCATGCCAACAAACGGAGGAGGGACGATGAACACTAGGCGACTCGCGGTCACAGCACTCGTAGTCGCAATGTCATTGCTGGTGCTCTTCAGCTCGATAGCCCTGGCGGCAGATGACGCATATCCGGCTGGCTATGAAGTGAGACTGCCAGCCATAACCGACAGCGCGCTTGACTATTCGGCGGTCACGACGGTCATAGCGGGCTACTTCACGACCTACTACCGAAGCATAGAGCAATTGGCCGTAGCGCCGGAACTCGCCGACTACATCATCGATAACGACGAGACCCACTTGTACACTTGCGCCTTGCAGTATTCGATTGACTGGCGCAAGGCGTCCGGCCCTGACCTCGCCGGCATAGTGGATACCAAGGTGGAACGTGTCGACATCAAGTACGCAAAGCAGAGCAGCGATCGGCCGCTTGAGGTAGTGGCAGCTGTGGGGGTCGGCTTTCGTTATCTTGCCGATCCTTCGCAAACAAGGGCCAGGGCAGAGCTTCTGTGGGAAATTGGGATAGATACGATAGACGGCGACCTTAGGATAGCGAGCCTCAACTCGGAAGCCAGCGACTATCGCTGGCGGAAGGCAGAAGTTGAAGAGAAGCTCAGGAGCGTCGATAACGCGGCGTATACGAAGACCGATGCAATCGACGAGCTGTATGCAGAGCTTCACTCTCAGATCAGTTCACACGTTGTCGGGCCCACAGAGGTACCGACCCCTGGTGAGGATACATCTGCAGAAGAAGAGGACAAGGCGGCTGCCGTAGCCGCGAGCCCGTCCATCATGATGTATTCGCGGCCTTACGACGGGTATAAGGCAGCCTATTATGGCAGATGCAAAGGAGACAGCGCAGGAACGGGGATATTCCGCAACATGCACGACTGTGGTGGCTACGACTGTACCAACTTTGTGTCTCAGTGCATCTGGGCTGGCTACGGTGGAACCCAGAACTATGACATTACCACTCAGCAAGGGATGGCTGCGTGTGCCCAGTTGGCCCGACAGGACTACAGACAGATCCGATACAACCAGGCCGACCCCTGGTACGGGCGTAGCGTACTCAGTCCCCCCACGTATCCAGCACAGGACTGGATATCAGTAGACTACCTATATGGCCATATACAAACGGACTCCATGGGACCCCGAGGCACGCACCACAACAATCACAATCTCTATAACAGCTCCATAGGCCAGAGTCTGGCGGTGTACGTGGGTCATGTTATTCAAATTGACCATGCGGCTTATGCCGCCCCGTATTATCACTCGATGATGGTGGTTTCTAGCTGGGGCACCCTGTCGAATCCCTATGCCATCTATGTGGCACAGCACGATGGCAACTATTCCTTTCGTCAGTTTTATGACGCTATGTACGAAAACAACTGTTGGTACGCACGAACTATCAGGTTTACAAGCGGTTCGTTCAACGAGTAGTTCGGACAGCCGACGCGGGGGCGCATGTTGCTACATGCGCTCCCGCATCATCATGCGAGGTGGTAATGAAGAGGGTTAGCGCAGTTGTCCTGAGCATCGGCGTTTTGTGCGCGTATCTGGTCGGCTGTACAGGAGCGGAAGGGGCAGTGACCAGCAGTGGCTTCTCGGCTACCGCAGAGACGGCGATAGGACCTGAGACGGGCACTGAGACCGGGGTGGCGAGCTTTGTCTGGCGACCAGACGCGAAGCAGGGATACGGTTCAGACGTTGCCAATAGACGGGCCTACGGAAACCTCGATGGCGGCGACGGGATGCTCTACTTTCGGGCCTACAATGGCCGTGAGTCTCCGCTTTGCTCGCTGTTCTCACTTGATGAGGCAACTGGCGAGACCAAGGAGTTGGCAGACGATTGCTACGGCATGGTGAATCTTGCCGGGGACTGCGTCTTCTACATAGGTGAGGTGAGTGAAGGGGTCTTTTGCTACAACACACAGACTCGGCAGGTGACCCAGGTGTATGAGGGGCCGGTGCTCAATCTGCTGGCCACAAGAGACTATGTATATATCATCAGCCAGGCACTTGAGCTGCTAGAGCTGGAACGGGGGAGCGGGGCAATACGAGAGGTGATGAAAGGCGTCTGGTACCAGTATCTAGAGGCGATCCAGGGCGCTGTGTATTTTGCCCAGATGATGCCTGACGAGATGCACTGCAGATTGTACAGAATACCTCCCGGGGCTCCAGGTGGTGCGGATCCCGTCTATGACGGGGTCGCGTGCCCACTGAAGGTGATGGGGACGCGCGTCCTGTGCGGGGGTAGTGAGAGCGCCGAGTTGCTCGACATGGACAGCGGGCAGAAGGTGAGTCTGTATCGGTGGGATAGCGGGGCGGGTTTGCCGGCTGCCAATGGGAATGGCGTGTTCCACGTCACGATCGACGATCAGGGATATGCAGAGCTGTCCGTGTTCGACTTAGAGCGCGAGACAACGTCCACGCTGATGCCGGTACATGGTGGGGCGGTCTACTTCGTTGATGGAGAGATGTACCTCGTGAGCCCGGCGAACCTTGACATAGAGCGGGTCATTCTTGATCCGAGCGATCCGCGTACTGAGTGGGTCGTGCGGGGTGACAGTCCGAGATAGGAGGGAGGGCCGCAAGACCTTGAGAGGGCGCGGGGCACCGATGGACGGGGAGGGAACGAGACCTGGATAGGTGGAGGGAAGGGAATCAAACCATCCGCGGTTCCGGCGCTCGGCTCGGGAGAACTGGCCCCTGGGGATGTCGTCCACGGTGCGATCGCGCTCCAGTTCACCGAGGAGGCGGCGGTGACCGGGAAGCTCACGTTCTACGACCTACCCTCCCTCACCGTGAGCATCGAGTAGAACTAGTCGGGGGCCGCTTCTGCGGTCACCCCACCTTCTTCGGTATGGCATTAGTCCTGGCTCCTGGCGCAACCACCTCCGGCGCTGGTTGCCCTCCAGTCTTCCTCCTCCCCATTACCTCCTCCAGATCCAGCACCTCCTCGGCCACGATAGCCAACCCCCGCTTATGGTTGTTCTGCAGCCTCCCTCTCACCAGGAAGTAGCTGGCCTGGGCCACCACCGGGGCGATCTTGGCGAGCTTGCTCTCGAAGCACACGCACTCGTAGAGGCCGTAGGCGTCCTCTAGGGTGAGGAACATCGTCCTTTTTCCCGAACGCATCCAGGGGTTCTGGGCCCGTTCGTAGACGCCGGCCACCGTCACCGGCACCTCGTCGCCCATACTGGGGAGCTCGTAGCTCATGCGCACGCCCATGCGGCGGAGTTCCTCCTCATATAGAGAGAGGGGATGGCAGCTCACCGTGAGTCCCAGGAGTTCGAGTTCGGAGCGGACCTTGTCCTCGAGGCTCCACCGGCGCTCTAGGCCCGCGCGGCTGGGCGGGGAAAAGAATGCCCGCAGTTGGCCGCGCCTCCCTCCGGACGACCCGGCCAGCGCCTCGAGGCGATCATGAAGAAGTGGCAGTCTCCAGAGCAGTTCGGTGCGGTCGGGCTCTAGCGAGTCGAAGGCCCCCACCCGGATGAGGTTCTCGGCCACCGGGCAGTCGATGCGGGTGCGCAGGTAGAAGTCCTCGAAGGATGTGAAGGGGCCGTGGCGGCGCTCCTGTTCGATGCGGTCGAGGGAGCGGTCGCCCATCTGCTTGAGGTACTTGAATCCTACCCGCAGGGCGCGGCCGGCGTCGGGGGCGATGCCGGTGCTGGGGGCGAGGCAGGCGCCCGGCTCCACGCCGCCGCGGGCGCGGGGCGCACGGGGGAGGGTGAGGTCGCCGGGGAGCGGCGGCGCTTCGCGCCGCGCTCCGGCCGGCGGTGGCTCACCACCCGGGGTCAGACTGGCTGTCGGCGGTGCGGCGCTGCCGGTCAAAACAGCGCCAGATTTCGCATCATCCCCACGGTGGTCGTCGCCGGAAAGCTTCTGCTCCAGCGCCACCCTCAGGGCCTCGGCATAGGCCGACTCGCCCTCCTGCTCGGCGCTCAGCTCGGCCAGATCGGCCTCGGTGAGCCCCCAGTGGTGCTCGGCGGTCCAGGCCTGGGCGAAGGGGTCGTAGGGGGTTTGCGCCCCGGGGGTGTGCGGCACCGCACTGTCGGTGTTCGGCGCCGCCTCACCGTCGGTCTGCGGCAGCGCCTCACCCGCGGCCCAAGGGTCCGGCGGCACCTCGTCCTCCACGGTAAAGCCGCGCCCCGACAGGTTGATATCCAGCGGCCGCACCTCCAGCCCAAACCGCCGCGCGTCGTTCAGCACCGTCCTTGGCGTGTAGAAGCCCATGGGGTAGTTGTTGAGCACCGAGCACAGGAACTCGGCCGGGTAGTAGGCCTTGAGGTAGGCGGTGGCGTAGGCGATGACGGCGAAGCACACCGAGTGGCTCTTGTTGAACCCGTAGGCGGCGAAGCCCTCCAGCTGGCGGAAGACCTCGCGGGCGGCGTCGGGGGGCACGCCCTGGGCGATGGCGCCGGCGATGAAGGTCTCGCCGATCTTGGCCATCTCCTCCCGGCTGCGGTCGCGGGTCATGGCGCGGCGGAGGGAGTCGGCGTCGGCCAGGTCGAACCCGGCCACCGACTGGGCTATGCGGAGCACCTGCTCCTGGTAGAGGATCACCCCGTAGGTATCGGCCACGGCCTCGGCCATGGCGGGGTGGGGGAGGACGACCGGCTCCAGGCCCCAGCGGCGGTCGATGAAGGGGCCGATCATCTCGGCCTCCAGCGGTCCGGGGCGGTAGAGGGCGATGGCGGCGATGACGTCGTCGAAGTCCCGTTCCTGCAGACGGCTGGCGAGGTTGCGCTGGCCGGCCGACTCCAGTTGGAACAGCCCGATGGAGCCTCCGTTGCTGACGATCTCGTAGGCGGCGGGATCGTCGGGCGGTAGCTCGTAGGGCCGGATGCGCCGGCCGGTGCGCTGCCTTATCAGGTGCACGCACTCCGAGACGGCCGAGTGGGTGCGGAGGCCCAGGATGTCCATCTTGACCAGGCCCAGGGCGGCGACGTCGTCCTTGTTGAACTGGAGAACGACGACCCCTTTCGCGGCCCACTGGAGCGGGGCGTAGTAGGTGATGGGCTTGTCGGCGATGACGAAGCCCCCCAGGTGCGTGCCCAGGTGCATGGGGAAGGAGTCGAGGCGTTCGACCAGGTCGAGGACGCCGGGGGTCCGGGACTGCCGGGGGCGCCGTCACCGGCGGGCGCGCCCCGTCTTGTAGCGGCGAGTCCTTCAGCTCCGGCCAGGCTCCGGCCAGATACTCCCTCATCCGCGCCGCGTCCCCGTGGTGGGGCACGTGCTTGGCCAGGGCGTTGATCTCGGTGGGCGCGAACCCCAGGGCCTCGGCCACGATGCGCACCGCCGAGCGGGGGCTCATGGTGTTGACGTTGGCCACCACAGCCACGTTTTGGTCTCCGAAAGTCTTGTAGATGTGCTCTATCACCTCGTCCCGGCGCGACGAACAGAAGTCCACGTCGATGTCGGGCATCTCGCGGCGGTTGGGATTGAGAAACCGCTCGAACAGCAGATTGTGGCGGATAGGCTCCGACGCCGTTATGTCCAGCGCGTGGCAGACGATGGAGTTGCCGGCCGACCCGCGGCCGCTGCACGCCACCCCTTTGGCGCGTGCCCACCTGACGATGTCGTGCACCACCAAGAAATAATGGGCGAATCCCATCTGCTGGATCATGCGGAGCTCCTTCTCCAGAAGCTCCACCGCCCGCGGGGGCACGGGCTTGTAGCGCCGGGCGATGCCCCGGAAGCAGCGCTTGGCCAGGAGCGAGTAGGCCGTCTCGCCGGCGGGCAACGCCGACCTGGGGGAAGTGGAAGGTGCCGAGGTCGAGGTCTACGTTGCAGCGCTGGGCGATGGCCCACGTGGCGGCGAGCGGCGACGTCGCCGGGGCGCCGGCCTCCGTCCCGACCGGCGCTGCCGGCACCGTCCCAGCCCGTCTCACGCTCCACCTTGTATGCAACATACGTTGCATTGCAATACTCATGCATCAGACCGTAGTCTGCTGGTGCCCAATCGCCCCACCAGTCCGGGGGCTCTTCCTCGGCGCCGATCAGCCCCAGCAGCGGGCTCGGCAAGAGTCTCTAGCTCAGCCTTAGACTGAAGGTAGCGGACGCCGGGCACTGGTTCCGGATAGCCCGACAGTGGCTTATCGCGGCCGGCGGCGCGGCAGACCAGGTGAAGCGCGCGATCATTCTCACCTGCGTAATGGGCATTGGTGGTAAGCACGGTGCCGACGCCGCAGGCGTCCGGCCAGGCGGGCCAGGCGCTCGCAGTAGGTGAGGCAGGAGAGGCGCCAGGGTCGGCCGTCGCGGTGGAAGCCGACGTCGAAGTCGGCGGGATTGAGCCGTCTGTGGGGCGCCGCGGGGCAGGTCGGGACGGGCGGCGCTGCGGGGCGGCGACCAGACGGCGTAGCGCGCGTCTGTGCGGGCGCCTCGGCCACAGCCGTGCGCCAAGATGCAACCAAAGTTGCAGAAGAAGCAAGTACGCAACGGGGCAGAATGGGGGGCGATGACTGTGGAGTAAGGCGGTGACTGTGGGGAAGGGGGCCGGGCAGCGCTGGGGCCCAGGGGGCGCAGGCCTTAGGGCTGCGGCCGGCTGCGTGGTGGGGCGATGCCGGAGACGGTTGCCGTCGGCGCGGATCTTCTCGTAGACAGGGGAGCCGTGCTGGCCGGCGTGGGCCTCCTGGTGAGGTTCGTAGCCGAAGTACTGCAGCTCTACATAGAGGTGGTCGCGATGCGAAGAGCGTCGCAGAGGCGGAGGAGGGCGGCGCGGGCCTCCTCGTCGCGGCCGGCGTCGACGAGGGAGCCGATCTCTCCGTGCCTGCAGCCGGTGAGGCAGATGAGGCCCTCGGCGTGAGCGGCGAGTGACTCGACGGTGACGGTGGGGGGCCGCTCCCGCTCGGGATCGGCCAGGTGGGCGGCGGAGAGCAGGCGGCATAGGTTGGCATAGCCCTCGCGGGTCTCGGCGAGTAGCACCAGGTGGTGCGGGTCGGCCGGGGCGCCGCGGCGCGCCGGCGGCTGCGGCCGCGTTGCGCGGCGTCTGCGCCGGCCGTCGCGGCTCGGCGGTCGCCGGCACCGCGCCGCCACCGCCGGGCAGCAGCGACTCCACCCGCACCTCGGCTCCGAAGATGGGCTTGATGCCGTGCTTGGCGCAGGCCTTGGCGAAGCGCACGGCGCCGTAGAGGCCGTCGTGGTCGGTGAGAGCCAGGGCCGGCTGCCCCAGCTCGGCCGCCCGGGCGACCAACTCCTCGATCCGGCTGCCACCGTCGAGGAACGAGAAGTTCGAGTGCACGTGCAGGTGGACGAACGGGGTGGAGTCGGTCGGCGCCTGGGCCTCGGCGTCGGCTGAGGCGAAGGAGTCGCCCGGTGGAGATTGGCTATTTATCATTACAAGGGCCGGCCCGTGTTGTGAACATATGTTCGTAGGAAACAGCAGTATAGCGAACAAATGTTCGTGAGCCCAAGCCGCAGTGGTTCTACCTTGGCTGGTTACCTCACCCGTCAGACGGACATGGAACCCCCCGATTGATCGCTACGCTCAGTGTCGATTCCGTTGGGCGGCCCTACGTACCAACAGACAATACTTCCCGGGGGTCCAGCCGTGTCCTCCGCTTGCTCAGGGGTCAGTGCTTTGGTAGGGTGACTATCAGACAGTAGTTTGGCAGTGCTAAAGCGCCGGGCATTTGGCAGCCCGGCGAGGATCGCAAGTCCGAGAGCCGGAGGGGTGGATGATCCAAGCGCCGTTCAATGCGTCCTGGAGCACCTCATATCGTCATGTCCTGCCGCCCATGTTTGACCTTCGCCGATCTCGGTCATCAAACGTCTAGGTCATCATCCATCTAGGTCATCATCCATCTAGGTCATCATCCATCTAGGTCATCATCCGTCTAGGTCATCAGTCCGGAACCGCCGGCCTGGTTTCAACGGAAAGGAGCGTGTGGCAAGAAGAGAAGAATCCGAGCCCTGCTACGAAGTCGTCTCATTGCTGCGAATCTTCAGACAGTCGGTTGGTCAGGTGCAGTTGGGAGGAAATCTCCCGAATTCTTATTTGAGGGGATGGTTTTGATGAAACAACGCGTATCTTTGATGCTCGTGGGGGCCATGATCTTGATGGTCGCTCTTGCCGGAGTGGTGGTGGCTGGTTGTGGCAACGACGAAGGCACGACTACCACTGTTCCCCAGGCCGCTACTACAGTGACCACGGGCGCCACTACAGTTACAACGGGCGCAACTACAGAGACCACAGCTTTCACTGGTGACGTCATCACGCTCAAGTATGCCGATCAGAACGCTGAAACCGGCTGGGTGGGCAAGGAAGCTGCCAACCCGTGGCTGGACAAGGTCGAAGCGGCTACCGGCGGCCAGGTAAAGATCGAACGCTACTTCGGCCAGACCCTCTTTCCCGGCAAGGACACCTGGGAAAGCCTCAAGGCCGGCATAGCCGATCTCGGGTGGTGCATGCACCAGTACTGGGCCAACTTGACTCCGCTCGCCGAAGTGGTGACCCTGCCGTTCATGCCCTTCGAGAGTGCCGAGCAGGCAGGCGCGATTATGTGGCAGCTGTACACGGAGTTCCCATCGATCGCTGCGCAGTTCTCGGACAACCATCCGGTGGCGCTGTGGGCCTCCAGCCCCTACTACCTACTCACCACCGATAAGGCCGTGCGCACTCCTGCGGACGTCAAAGGCCTCAAGATCCGCGCCGTCGGTGGACCGCCGACCGATTTGGTCGAGGCTCTTGGCGGCGTCGCCGTGAGCATGCCGATGCCGGATACCTATCAAGCCCTTCAGACGGGAGTACTCGACGGTATTCTGACCAACTGGGAATCGCTGTATTCCTTCCGTCACTATGAAGTAGGCAAGTACCTGACCGTCATACCGTTCTGCACGGGCCTGTTCGGCATCAGCTTCAACAACAACAGCTGGGACAATCTCCCCGACAACGTGAAAGCGGCCATTGACACCGTGAGCGGGATGGAAGGCTCGAAGTTCTGGGGCCACAACATGTTCGACACGGCTGCCGCGGCGGTCAAGCAGATCGCTGAAGACGGCGGCTATAACCTCGAATACATAACCCCCACGGCCGAGGAGATCGAAACCACGTGGAAGGCGCAGTACGGTCAGCCGTTGTGGGACGAATGGGTTGCGAACATGGTCGCCGCGGGCAACACCGATGCCCAGGCCATCCTTGACAGGTGTCTCGAGCTGATCGAGAACGGCGTGCCGGGACAGTAGTCTGCGGAATCACGCGACACTGACAAGAGCCTACAACACTAACTAGCAAGGTAGACTGGCATGATCCTGGCCCGCACGTGGAAAACGTTGGACGCGATACTCGAGCGGACCGCCAGCATCTTCTACGGTATTGGGAGCGGCATCCTCGCGGTGCTCATGGTGTTCACCTTCGTGGATGTCGCTCTCCGATACTTCTTCAATAGTCCCATCAAGGGAGACTACGAAATCTCTTCGTACCTGATGGTGCTGGTGATCCCGAGTGGCCTTGCACTCACCTCTCTCAGGAAGAGGCACATCAGGGTGGACGTATTCACCCAGTTCCTGCCCAAGAGGGTACAGTCAGGGCTGAGCACCTTCGCCTATCTGCTCACTCTGGGTTTCGTCGGTTTCATGGTCTGGCAGACCGCGAAGTACGCCTCGCTACTCATCGCTTCCATGCAGCAAGCGACCACCATAGCTATTCCCGACTTCCCGTTCGTCATCGTATGCACGATCTATCTCATCATGTTCGCACTCGTGATCCTACGTGATCTGATCATCTATGCTCGTCTTACCGTGCGTGGCGGGAAGGAGGATGACGCTCATGTCGCCAGTTGAAATCGGCATAATTGGAATGGGCGTCCTCTTCACCCTTCTCTTTTTGGGGGTCCCGGTCGGTGTGGCTCTCGGAGCAGTCGGCTTTGCGGGTTTCGCCGCGGTTTCAGGATTCAACTCGGCCCTGGGGATTGTCAGAATCGTGCCGTATTCGACGTTCTCGAACTACGGTCTGATAGTGATCCCGCTCTTCGTCCTGATGGGCAACTTTGCCTTCCATTCCGGCATGAGCGCAGACTTGTACAAGACCGCCCGCGCCTGGTTTGGCCGGGTGCGTGGTGGTCTGGCTATGTCGACCGTGGCGGCGTGCGCCGCGTTCGGCGCCGTCTGCGGCTCCAGTGTCGCCACCGCGGCCACCATGGGCAAGATCGCTCTTCCGGAGATGAAGAAGCACAACTACGATGACAGCCTCGCTACCGGGACTCTGGCCGCGGGAGGAACGCTGGGTATCCTCATTCCTCCCAGCGTGATCATGATCATCTACGGGGTGCTGACGGAGAACTCCATCGGCAAGCTGTTCCTCGCCGGGTTTCTGCCGGGGATTATGCAGGCGATCTTCTACATAATCCTCATCGGTGGCATATGTATGGTGTACAAGAATAAGGGGCCCGCGGGCGCAGCCGTATCCATTTGGAACAAGGTGAAATCCCTGCGGCATTCTTGGGCCGTGCTGATTCTATTTGCACTTGTCATCGGGGGCATCTACTTCGGCATCTTCAGTCCTGTCGAAGCCGCCGGCATCGGTGCATTCGGCGCACTCGTGATCTCCCTTGCGAAGCGGCAGCTCACCTGGAATGGGTTCCAAGCGAGTCTCACCGACGCGGTCATGACATCGAGCATGATCTTTCTCATCATGCTCGGGGCCAACATGTTCGGATACTTCCTCGCGGTGACCAGACTTCCGCAGGCCCTATCCGACTCGTTGCTGGGCATGGATGTCAGCAGATATTGGATTCTCCTGATCATCATGATCGTCTACATCGTACTCGGCATGTTCATGGACTCCATGGCCATGATCCTCGTTACGTTGCCGATCTTCTATCCGGTCGTCATGGAGTTGGGTTTCGACCCGATATGGTTCGGGATCATCGTGGTGAGGGTCGCCGAGATCGGATTGATCACACCGCCGGTGGGGATGAACCTCTACGTGATCCAGGGGATAGCAGAAAAGGTGCCGATGGGCAAGGTGTTTAGAGGAGCGGCACCGTTCGTAGTGGTGGACTTTGTGCACGTCGCGGTGCTCGTGGCATTTCCAGTGATCGCGACGTTCCTGCCCAACCTGCTTATGAAGTAGGTCCGGTAATCCACAGATAGCTCTAGGTTGGCGCGCGAAGTGATACGGCCCCCGTCCGGAATACCGGGCGGGGGCCGTTGTCGATGGCCGGCGCGGTCTCAGGGTAGTCCTCGTAGGTGAGGCAGCCAATGCAACGGGGATTGCGCAAATTGGGAACTGCAACATACCTGGCAAATGCGGGGTTTGTCTTTTCAAGCTTTAGCCAGAGGGCGCGCGGTCGGCCGAAGCGCAGCGCGGGTTGCCGTATCCGCAACGTACCCGAGGCATACCATACTGGTCGTTGCTTTGTGAGTGCGCACCATCTCAGCTGGTGTTATGGTTGAGAGAGTAGGTATATGAGGCGGAAGAGGACGGAGTGGAAGAGGCGCCATGGCGGATCTCGTCAAACTGGACCTGAAGAAGCAGCTCAAGCACCTCTACCGGCCATCGGTTGGGAAGGTCGCCGTGGTCGACGTGCCCGAGATGCAGTTCGCCATGATCGACGGTCAGATCGAACCACACATGTCCCCTGGTGATTCTCCTCTGTTCTCCGTTGCCATCGGGGCGCTCTTCGGGCTGTCGTACACTCTCAAGTTCATGTCCAAGAAGAGGCTCATTGACCCGATGGACTACACGGTGATGGCGCTGGAGGGCTTGTGGACTACGCCCCAGGGCGGCGCCGACTACGCGGAGACGAACGAATGGCTCTGGACGCTTATGATTATGCAGCCTGATCACATCACCCTTGAGATGTTCGCCGAGGCCTTGGCCGAGCTAAAGGGCAGGCTGGCCAAACAGGGCAAAGACGGGGGAGATCCGGCCGTGTTCGACCGTATGCGCCTGGAGCGATTCAACGAGGGTCTCTGTGTGCAGGCCCTGCACGTCGGGCCCTATCTGGACGAACCGCGCACTCTTGAGCAGATGAGTTTGTTCGCGGACGCTAACGGCTATAGCTTCTACGGCAGGCACCACGAGATCTATGTGGGCGATCCGCGGACGGCCAAGCCGGAAAACCTCCGGACCGTGCTGAGGCACCCCGTGATCAAGACGAAGTGACACACCCCATACCTGTCGGACGGTTGGTGTGACGCTTAAGCGCGGCGGCGGGTTGAGCCGGGGCGGTATCGCCAGCCCGGTGGATGGCCTCGGTGGCTCTAGCGTCGGAGCGGTCCTCATTCTACAATCGCCTATGAGCAGTTGAGCCTGGGTGAGTAGGCCGGGTAGGGAACCGCATTTATTCGGAGGGTGGCCACCATGGATTCATGCAGATTGAAGGGCAGGTGCCGGTCGACGGTACGGTCGTCGGGTAGGCCGCTTGCCGGAGTGGTCGTCGCTGTTGCCTTGCTGATGGGGTTGAGTTTGATTCTTGTGGGTTGCGGCCCGAAGGTGGGGGCCACCCAGACGGTGGTGCTAGAGGAGCCGCTGGCCAGCGCCGCGGTCACCGATGTCGAGCTGATCATGGGCGCCGGCACCCTCAAGGTCGCACCGGGGGCGATAGGGCTGATCTCAGGCACCATCCGCTGCAATGTGGAGGACTGGCTACCTGAGATCAAGCGCAATGATACCCGTCTCGTCATTGGGCAGAAGAGCCGAGATGCAGTATCAGACGCGGTGAGCAGCACCGTCAACAACTGGGATGTGAAGCTGGGTAGGTCGCCCATGCGTCTGACGGTAGTGGCTGGGGCATATGAAGGGTCCTTGGATCTGAGCGGCTTGACTCTGCAGGGACTGAGCGTCGAGGACGGCGCCGCCAAGAGCCAGATCAGGTTCAGTTCGGCAAACCCGGGCCAGATGGAACGTTTGCGCTACAAGACTGGCGCGTCTACCGTGTCCCTACTCGGACTGGCCAACGCCAACTTCAAGTCTATGGAGTTCACGGGCGGAGCCGGCACCTACAGTCTGGACTTCTCTGGGCAACTGCGTACCAAGGCTACCGCGCGGGTGGTGGTGGGCTCGGGGACTGTGCGTATTCAGGTGCCGGCCGACACCGCGGCTATAGTCAAGGTCAGCGGATCGCGGGCGGCCATCGACCTGCAGGGTGAATGGGTGACCAAGGGCACGACCCACAGCACTCCCGCCCTCGACCTTGTCAAAGACGGCAAGATCCTGACCATCGAATTGGAGATGGGCACCGGCACAGCCACACTAGTAGTGAAATGACGGTGTGTGGGGGCGGCGAGCCGCCCGAGTCCGTCGGCGGCGGGGCGGTGTTCCTGCGAGCGGTGGAGATACGCGGAGATGAGTTCCCCTCCCCTGCGGTCTATCCCTTCGACATCCCGGCCCTGGGGCGCCGCCAGACGCTAAGGTTCGAGCAGAGCGTGAGCTTCTTTGTGGGCGAGAACGGCTCGGGGAAGTCCACCCTCATCGACGCCGTCGCGCGCCGGTGCGGACTGCACCTATGGGCAGACGGGAAGCGTTGCGCCTCGCCTGCGTCCAGTGGCCGGCCGGCGGCGCACGCGGTGCGCGGACGGTTGAGCGACTACGTGAACGTCACCGTGGCTCGGGGTCCTGTGCGCGGCGGGATCTTCAGTGCCGAGAGCTTTCGCGAATGGGCCGAATTCCTGGACGACCTCAGTCAGGTCGACCCCGGTCAGGCGAAGTATCACGGGGGCAAGGAGCTCACTCTGCGTTCGCGGGGAGAAGGCCTGCTCGCGTATTTTCGGGGGCGCTACCGCATACCGGGGCTGTACTTCTTGGATGAGCCCGAAGCCGCCCTGTCCCCGGCCAGCCAGATCGAATTGCTGCGGCTGCTCGCAGCCTTTCGCGAGCAGGGTCACGCCCAGTTCGTCCTGGCTACTCACTCACCCATCTTGATGGCCTTGCCGGGGGCTCAGGTGTTTTGCTTCGACGGGGGTGTCATAGAGGAGACCCGATTCGAGCAGACGGCCCACTACCGTCTCTACCGTGATTTCATGGCCGATCCGGCGACCTTTCTGGCGAAGTTGAGCCCGCGAGAGCTCTAGTACTCTGACCCGCAGGTTCGCCGGCGCAAAGCCCTGGTACGCAAAACGAGCCGGATGATCCGGCTCGTTTTGCGTTCGCATCCCAACGGCGCCCGCCGGCCTGCCGGCCTGGGGGCGCTTGCAGCGCTATTCGATGGTGAGAGTCACTTGGAAGGTCTGATCTGGAGTAGCACCGGAATCGAATTGCTGGGCGTACGTGATCACCAGTTCCGCCTCTCCCTTGGCCAATGCCTTGAATGTCAGGGTGGCTGTGCCTCCCGAGCCTACGATGGCTTGGTCGGTGGAGTCGGTGGTGTACTCGGCCTCACCCACCTGCTCGAGCAAGGTGGCGTCTTCGGCGCTCAGCTTGGCCGCCCACGAATAGCCGGTGGTGGCATTGGCCGCGAGCACAACTTTGATGGTGTCGCCTACCTTGACGGTGAAGGCCTTGCCGTTGTCGTTGGCAGCTAGGTTCCAGGAGCCGCCCGCGGCGCCGGCGTCATCGCCGCACCCGGCGGCCGCCACCGCGATCAGGGCCGCGACCAGCACAATGATGGCTGTGCCGAGACCGAACTTGCGAACATTGTGCCTGTCCATCGCTATACCCCTTATCCTCGTCTTGCTGTGTTGTCCTGTGCTGTGCAACGCCTCTGAGACGAACCGGGGGGCTTTCTGGTTTCGGGCTATGGGGAGGATTGTTGCGCGCGCGCGGTGGCCTTGCGGAAAGCGCGTCGCCGTCGCCAAACGACGAAGCCCAAGAGAAGTATGACGGCTACCGCGGTGGTGACTATCACCACGGCCTTCATGTCCTGGACGATCATGGCCACGATGTTGGTGGCCAGGGTGACCGTCCACAGTACGAGGGCGGTGCGGGCTTGCGAAAGCCCCCGGTCCAGGAGCCTGTGGTGGAAGTGGTCTTTGCCGGGGGTGCTGAGAGGGTTGCTGCGCTTTATCAGCCGGCGTACCACCACCTGCGCTGTATCCAGGAGTGGCAACAGGAAGGGCAACAGCAGAAATACCACGGTAGGTGCCAAGGCGAAGACGGTGGTGACCTTGAGACTCCCCAGGATGGTCGAGGCCGCCAACACATAGCCGAAGAAGTAGGCGCCGGAGTCGCCCATGATGATGCGAGAGGGGGCGAAGTTGTGACGCAAGAAGCCGAGGGCCGCCCCGCCCATGGCCGCCAGTAGGATGGTCGCGGCGGCTCGGGACTCGAACTGGGCCGACACTGCGAGCAGGCACATAGAAGTGATGAAGCTGACCCCACCGGCAAGGCCATCCACCCCGTCGATGAGATTGATGGCGTTGGTGATGGCGACGATCCAGATCACGGTGAACACGACCGAGATAGTGAGGGCGAAATCGCCTCCGAACTCCACCGGGATGCGAATGCCGGTGCCGACCAGCAGCAGGGCTGCTATCAGCTGTATCGCTAGGCGGAAGACCGGGGGTAGACCGTACTGGTCGTCTATGAAGCCGGCCAGGATCATGAACGATCCCCCGAGCATGATGGCCAGTATCTGCACCTGCACGTCCAGGATGACTATGCGGCGCATCAGAGTGGCGATGACCAGCGCCAGGATTACCGCGGCGAAGATGCCAAGGCCACCAGCGTTAGGTAGAGGCTCCTTGTTCAAGCGCCGGGCGTTCGGCTCGTCCGCCCAGCCTACGCGCAGTGAGTACATACGCATGCGGGGCATGAACCACCAGGCCGCGACGGCAGCGATCAAGAAAGTAAGGACTACTGTCACCCAGCCCAGCCGACCAGGGGCGTAGATGCCGAGGGTTTTGAGAAAGTCGGTTATCGGATCGAGCATCGTACAGGCATCCTATCATCGGCGGAGGATACAAGAGCGTTCCGCGGCCAATAGGTCGGACGAGGCATAAACGACGTCGGATGGCGACCAGACCCAGGCGTTGGGTCAGCGCTTGCGGTGGACCAACCTGAGTGCTGCCCAATCTCGATCGATCGCAGCCACCTTGACATCCACAAGAGCGTGGGTGAGGCCCAGCCTGCGGACCACGTTCTCGTTGAGGTCGTCGAAGCGGCCTGCCCCTCGGCCGGACTGCTTGAGCCACGATACCCAGAGGCTGCCCCCGGGGGCCAGTTTGTCGCGCAGCAGGGCAAACGACTTCACGAGGTCTGTCCGGTCGCGGGCGAAGACGTGGATATAGTCGAACATGCCGTCGTGCGAGACCAGGCCGTCGGCCTGGTCGAATACCAGGAAGCCGGCGGGCAGAGGGAACAGGGGATTGTCGTCGTCCGCAGGCGGCGCGATGATCGCCCCGGCGTCCTCGGGTCGGAGTCTTAGCTTCTTGTGGAGTGGGTTCTCGTCGACAGCTGCCGCCGCGGGGGAGGTCGCGGGCGGTGTCGCGCTCACCGGTTTGTCGCCGGAAGTCTCTAGGGGGGCAGCTTCGAGCGGCGCTTTGACCGGCGAAGCGGCCGGCGCTTTGGCCGAGGCTTTGTTGGCCGGCGCTCTAGCCGGCGCTTTGGACGGCGCTTTGGACGGCGCTTTGGACGGCGCTTTGGACGGCGCTTTGGACGGCGCCGACTTGTTGGCCTTCGTGGCTGTCACGGGCTGCTTCGTGGCCCCGGCGGCCTTGGTGGGCTTCGCGGGGGGCGTGGCCTGGGGTTTGTCAGTGTCTTCTTTTGGCATATCTTCTCCGCGGGCAATGGGTTGGGCCTGCAGCCCGCTATCTGCGCCATGTTAGCATTTTGGGCGCTCTGGACTAATGCTTCGGCTTGCTTTAGCCTTTTCGGCATCCGTCGCGATCCGGGTCTGGTGACGGCCTGACCCCGAGGAGGGAAACATGTTCTGTGCCAAGTGCGGTCAATCCCTTGAAGAGGGCAAGCGCTTCTGTATCAGCTGCGGTGCCCCCGTGACCGCACCCCCTACTCCGCCGGGTTTTCCGCCGGGGCCCTTGCCGGGTCCTCCGCCGGCGGGCAACCACACCGGTCTGATCGTCGGCTCGATCGTGGCTGGGATCATTGTTCTCGCCGGGCTGGGCGTGGGCCTCTGGTTGGGACTACGCGACGACGGCAAGACGGATTCCACGACGGTGGTCTCGGGCACCACCAGTAGCTTTGCCGGGACAGGGGGTAGCGTAACCACCGGCGGCGGGACTGCCCCCAGCTCTGGCGGCGCTATCACCACCCAGACGATCCCCAGTTTGACCGGCTCGACCGGTCCTCCGGGAGTTACCGGTAGCACCAGCACCACCGCAGACCTGCTCGCCGAGTGGTACACGTTCCACGATAACCTGGTCTTGGAGTTGGACTACGACAATGGGCGCATCCCGGAACTGGCCGATGCGATCAACGCCACCACTCCCGATGTGCCCGACTGGGTGTATGAGGAGCTGTCCGACATGGCCGACAGCCTGGGGGCGGCGAGCCAGACCATGGCCGACACGACGGTGCCTCCGGGATTCGACGACGCCCACTTCTGGATCATGGAGGCTGCTGCGCACATGGGCAACCGCATACAGGCAACCATGGACGGCATCTCGCTCATTTGGTCCACCGGCTCCATCAACTCGGCGAAGGCCTCCTTCGATATCGGTCGAGCCGAACGGGATGCCTACGTGGACGCCCTAGGGGAGCACTATAGCTTCATGCCCGCGGATTGACGCGCGCCGTGGCGCCGGTGAGACCCGCCGGCGTGGGGCGCTCCAATCAATCGGGCCGGGGGCTACTCTATGGTGCGCGCGTCCGCCAACGACGCAAGGTCGGCGTCGCTGAGGCCTGTAAGGAAGTCCAAGAGCACAGCCCCAGACTGCCTTACCACCTCGAGGTCGCAATGCTCGTATGTGTCCCCTGCCTTATGGTAGGTGGGGTCGTCCCGCCATTCTAGCCAGGCCACGGGGTAGCCTGCCGTCTCGAAGGCCTCGTGGTCGCTGGAACCGGTGGGGCCTGTATCCCGGCTGTAGGAGCAGGGGATTCCGGCCTCAGTCGAGCGGGTCAGCAGCATGTCGGTGAGCAACTGCGGCCCCCGGCCCATGTTGCGCACTTTGAGGTCCTGCCCGTAGGCCACCATGTCTACCGAGATCATCCCTGCCAGCGCTGTGCGCTGCTGCTCGCTCATGTCCTCTACGTAGCGGCGGGAGCCGAAGTGATGATGACTGCTGTCGGAGTCGATCATCTCTTCGGCACCGAAGAGCACGAACTCCAGACTGGGGGTGATGTCGGCGTCGACGAGGTCGCGGGCCAGTTCGAGGACTACTGCCACGCCAGAGGCGTTGTCGTTGCCTCCCGGCGTGGTGGTCTTGGAGTCAAGATGACCGCCCACGGTCAGTACCCAGTGGGAAGAGCCTGGCTTCACGGCTCGTACGTTGTGGGATGTCTTGCCGTTGGGCAGAGGCACTTGGGTGACGGCTACTGAATAGCCCAGACCGGTTAGATAGCCCGCCGCGTAGCTGACGGCGGCGTCTTCGGCTTCACTGCCGGAGGGTCTTGCCCCTATGTCGACGGCCAGCGCCTGGATATGCTCCATAGTTAGACCGGCATCGAAGGCTAGGGGTGGAGTGGGGGGCGGCAACGTGGTGGTGGGGAGGCTGGTGCTCGAAGGGGCAGGGGCGGAAGTTGTCACCGGGTCGGAGGTCATGGGAGTCGTTGTGGTCGCGGCGGGTGCCGTCGTGGTTGTGGGCTGGTCCCCGGGGGTCGAGGGGTTCGCACCGGGCCAGAAGACGAATATGGCCAGCCCGGCCGCGACAAGAAGGAGGACGAGTGCTCCTATCAGCAGGCGCGTGTCCTGCCTTCGTCTGCGTGTAGTCGGGCGCATACGGCTACTGCGCGCCCCAGAAATGCAGCTCCGATACAGAGGTGTCTTCGGCCTTATTGGGCCCTTCCGCCGCTTCGTACACGGCTGTGATGGTGACGCGCACGGAGGTGACCGTGTGCGAGATGCTTAGAGCGATGACCTGCGGTTCGCGAGAATCCGCTACCGAATATGACTCCACGGTGCCGTCGGAGAAACTAAGGTCGAAGCTGCGCACCCTGCCGTTAGAAATCCACCTGTCCCAGCCGTCCGTGGTCTTGTCGTAACCGGGCACGATGCGGAGCTGTTGTATGGTCACCGGGTCGGCGAAAGTGAACTCGATGAACTCGCCGATGCCGTACCCGGCTACTCCTTCGGCCCAACAGGTGGTGGGGTCGGTGTCGATGAGATTCGCCTTGCTGTAGCTGGTCGAGCCCTGCGCGGCCAGCGTGGAAGACACGTTGATGTCGGCTTGGGCCGAGAGGTCGACTGGCGCGGTTTCTACGGCGGAGGTCGTAGTGGTCTGGCCGGCCGTGCTCCCGGTTGTCTGGTCATTGGGGACCGTGGTGCCCGGGCCGGCGGTGGTGCCCGCGGCTGTGTCGGTCGAGACGGTGCTCGCGCTCCCGGAGTCGTCGCGGAGGAGGAAGTACGCGGCGATGGCGGCGCCGGCGCAGAGCACGAAGACCAGCCCTGCGACGAAGACCCACATACCGGCACGCCCACGCGGCGGATCAGATCGCTCCCATGATTGGGAGGGGTCCCAAGACTCCAGGGGAGGGGACGGCTCCCAGGGGTTCGGGGTGGCCTGCGGGGCCGGAGGGCTCGGCGGGGCGATCGCGGCCAACACCGGGGCGACCGGCGGGACTACCTCCGTGATTGCGTCCGGGTCGATTGCCGCGGTCGCCGGAGCGCCGCAGAAACGACAGAATCTTGTGCCACCTTCGATCTCTTCACCGCACTTGGCGCAGAGCATCGCTCACCTCCTCGGCTGCCGACAGGGATCACGCTAGAGGGCGATCACCCGGAAGGCTCGTACGTTGATCTGACCTTTGCCGCAGTAGATGCCAACGGTGCCGGCTTCGAGTGCCCGGTTGTCGGTGGCTCGAGCCAACTCGGCGTCTTCGAAGCGCAGCTTGAGGGTGTTGTCGTAGACTTCAATCCGGTACTTGTGCCACTGGCCATCGAGAGCGAAGTGGGCGTCGGCGATGTCACTCTCACCGAATCCTATGACCAGGCGCTCGTTATCTCCGTTGAATCCCGCCCAGTAGCCGAGGCCGTTGGTCATGCGGGCCATGAGGTACACGTCGGTGCCGGCGTCGGGAGCCAGTATCTGGACCTCGCACTCCACCGCGTAGTTGCGCTGCTCGCCCAGGTCGACCGGGGCCACCGCGAAGGAATCGCTGCTGCCGTCGGTGACAAGCATGCCGGCGATCGTCTTCCACTGACCGGCGGCCGCCCACCCGTTGAGGCCTGTCGACCAGTCGGTGATCTCATAGAGCACGGTGTCCGCGGGCGGCGGCGGGATGGTGGTGGGCAGGGGTTGGGTCGTGGCGGCACCGTTCTGCGTGGTGGTCGGGCCGTCAAACAGCGTGGTGGTCGGGGCGCTGCTCGGGGTAGTCGTGGTCACCGGCAGCGTGGTGGTGGTCACGGGGGCGATGGTGGCTGTAACTACCGAGTCGGCGATGGTGGTGGTCACGGGGGCGATGGTGGTTGTAACTACCGAGTCGGCGATGGTGGTGCTGGGGATGCTGGAGGTGGTTGCCGCAAGAGTGGCGAGCGTAGAAGTCTCGGCCGCGGACGTCCCAGAGGCCCGGCCGCTGTCCAGGCTGCAGCCCGTTGCCAGCGGGAGCAGCAACATCGCCAGTGCAAGAATGTACATCGACCGGGCGGATCGTGCCCGCCTGCACCGATCGAGACGCGCCCTCTCGCGGAAGCTCTGTAGCCTATTCATCGCCGCCCTCCTTAGGAATGCATGCTGGTTGTTGCACCGCGCGTCGTCAGAGCGACCGGGCGCCACATGTAGCAAAGTACCATCCCGAGGCCGAAATACCAGCTTCTGGACAAGACCGGCGTTGCCAGAGGGTGGGCGGTGAAGCGTCGTGACACGTACTTGTGAAGAGAACGTTTGCTCCGCAGCCCATTTCCTAGCGGTGCCGACCCAGCCGGAGTGAGTTGCCCACCACCAGCAGACTACTCGCGGCCATCGCACCGGAGGCGATGATGGGACTGATCAGACCCGTGACTGCGAGGGGGATCGCCACCGCGTTGTAGGCGAAAGCCCATGCCAGGTTCTGGCGGATATCCCCCCGAGTGCGGGCGGAGAGCTTGACGAACCAGGGCACAAGCGTGAGATCGCCGCGGGTGACGATGACGTCGGCCGCGTCGGCGGTCAGATCGGCACCCTCTGCCATGGCCACGGCCAGGTCGGCCTGGGCAAGGGCGGGAGCGTCGTTAACCCCATCGCCCACCACAGCAACCACCTCGCCTTCGCCTTGCCAGAGGCGGATCCGACCCACCTTGGCCTCGGGGCCGAGGCCTCCTGAGTAATCACCCGCGCCGACTTCGAGCGCCACCGATGCAACCGGCTCGGCGGCGTCGCCGGAAAGGATGCTGGTCTTGATGTTCTGCCTCGCCAGAGCGGCAAACGCCTCCCGGGCCGTGGGGTTGAGTTCGTCGCGCAGCGTGATGGAGCCGAGGGGTCGGTCGTCCCGGGCGACCCACACCGTGGTGCCCCAGGCCGCCGCCGGACCTTCGACGGCAGAGGGGGCCGTCTCGGCGCGGAGCGTGGTTGGGTCGAGGCCAAGGTAGGCGGGAGATCCTACCCTCACTCGGGCTCCGCCCAGAGAGGGCACGACTGCACCGCAGCCCCGTCCGCGTATGGCCTCGAAATCGGTAGCCGTGGGAAGCGGCCCTTCGCAGGCGGCCACGATCGCCTGGGCTAGGGGGTGTCCGGAATACTGTTCCACGGCCGCGGCCAGGCAAAGCAGGTGCTGTCCCGCGTCGCCGGTCGGTGATGTCGGCGGATCAGGCCCCAGCAGGTCGGGAGTGAGGACCATGACTCGGTCGACTGTCAGGCGTCCGCGCGTGACGGTGCCGGTCTTGTCGAAGACCACGCGCTTCACCGTTGCGGCCAGCTCCAGCGCCGCCGGGTTTCGTACCAGCACCCCCGCGCGGGCCGCCGCGCTCAGAGAAATGGTGAGGGCGAGCGGAGTGGCCAGACCCAAGGCGCACGGGCAGGCGACTACCAGGACGGTGATCGCCGCGATGAAGGAACCAGGCGCGGGCCGTCCCAGCGCAAGCCTGACGGCGAACGAGACGACTGCCACCAAGATGATGCCCACAGCGAAATACGCGGAAGCCCTGTCGGCGAGCCTCTGGCTGCGCGGCTTTGTCGCCAAGGTCTCCTCGATGAGCTGGGATATCTTGGCCAGCCTGCTGCCGGTCACCGGGCCGGTCGTCCGGGCCACCAGCGAGCCGTCTAGCAATAGGGTGCCGGCCATGATGTGGTGTCCGGTCTCCTTGTCCACCGGGAACGACTCTCCGGTGAGCAGGGATTCGTCCACCGCTCCCGCGCCCTCGGTGACCGTGCCGTCGGCTGGAATGCGTTCACCGGCTTTGATGAGGATCTCGGCTTCAGCAGGCAGATCCGCGGCGTCCACCCTTACCCAGGCGTCCTCGACGCGGGTCCAGGCGCAGTCGGGCTGGAGGTCGAGCAAGGCGTTGAGGTCGCGACGTGCCCTGGTGCCGCCCAGGGATTCCAGGTAGCGCCCGATCATCACGAAGGTGGTGATCATCGCGGCTGAGTCGAAGTACGTGGCTCCCGAGGCACTGACTGTGACATATGCGCTGTAGACGAAGGCCGAGAGCGTTCCCAGAGCCACAAGGGTGTCCATGGTCGCGGTGCGGGCCAGCAGAGCGCGCCAGGCCCCTCGCAAGAAGGAGAGGCCGCCGACAAACAGCACGGGCAGGGTCAGTCCCATGGCCAGATACTGGAGAGTGCGCACCTCCGAACCCGCGTAGTCTCCCTGGCCGTAACGGGGATAGAGTAGAGCGAGATAGATGATCATCACCTGCATCCCGAAAGAGACCGCCACGATCAGCTGAAGGAGGATGCCCTCGAGCCGTCTCTCGACACCGGCGTGCGCGCGGTCGGAAAGCACCCGGGCCTGATATCCGAGGGACTCCAGCCTCGCGAGCAGGGCGTTTGCCGAAGCCTTGTCGGGGTCGTAGCTGACGCGTCCGCGCTCGGAGGCGAAGCTGACGTCGACGTTGCGCACCCCGGGCTGATGACGCAACAGCGCCTCGGCGGCCGTCGCGCATCCTGTGCACCACATGCCTTTCAGGGAGAAATAGGCGGTCTCGCTGGGGCCGACCAGGGAGGCGACCGGCCGGCTTTTGGCCACCGGCTTGGTGAGTATCTGTTGGAGAAGGCCGCTCTCGTCCGCCAGTTCGTAGACTCGAGCGCAGCCCTCACAGCAGAAGCGTTTCTCCTCGGCTTTGATCGTCCGCGAGACTGGGAGAGGCGCCTGCAGACCACACAGGTCGCAACTGGAGTGTCGGTCTACCACAGCATGAACCGGCCGATGTTCACGGAGTGCACGACGCCAAGGGCTGCCAGACCGCGCAGACAGAGCTGCAGCCCGACCAGGAACACGATGACCCCTGCGGCCCGCATCAGCCACCGGCGGCGGGGCGAGCCGAGAAAACCGATTCCCGACTGGACTATAGCCAGCGCCGGGAAGGTGGCGAGGCCGAAGACCAACATGGCGAGGGAGCCGCCCCAGGGGCTGCCGGTCCCGGCTCCCACGAGGAGGGCTCCGTAGACGAGGCCACAGGGCAAGATGCCGTTGATGGCGCCGAGTAGCGCTGGTCCCCAGTGTCCCGGGAGCCGCAAGGCCCGCAGGGTGGCTCTGTTCCACCAACGGGCTCCGCCCGCTCGGGCCAAGGCGGGGAGCAGGCCGGCGTACCCGAGGCCCAGTACCAGCACCGCCAGGCCGATCGCGATGCCGACGACTGCGCCGAACGTGGTCATATCTCCGGCGAGACCGAAGAGGGAAGCGGTGGCGCCTACGATGGCGCCCATGACCACGTAGACCGCGATGCGGCAGGCGTGATAGACGAAGGTGGCGGCGACCGGCATGCGGCGCATGGAGGGAGCGGCAACTTGCCTGGTGGTCTCGGCGGCGGCTTCGCAGGCGGTCGCGGCGCCGGCGGCTTCGGCGCCAGCTCTCCGCTCGGCGAAGCGAATACCCGTCATGGCCACCAGGGGCCCGCACATACCCAGACAGTGGCCCACGCTCCCAAGCAGACCCGCGACGAAGAGGGCCGCCAGAGTACTGCCGGCTACCGGCAAGTCGCGCCTCTCACTTTGTCGCCATAGCGAAGGAGACCGAGACTTCCTCGCCCTGCGCAGTAGTAACTGCGACGAGGGCCTCCCACTCACCGGCCATGGTGAAAACCACCTGCGTGGCGTATTGCCCCGGCGCCTGCTCGACTGCCTTCGGCTGGTTGCGGGGCATGGGCATCGCGGGCATGGTCATGTCCAGCTGGACCTGTGCCGCGGTGACCGGCTCGCCATCCTCGTCGGTGACTGTGATTAGAAACTGGGCCTGGCTACGCGGCCCGGGAGGGTACGGAGTGACCAGAGCTGTGACGGTGAGGCCGCTTTTCGTCTCGGGGCCGAACATCCGGGAAGCGCCCGTGGGGTCGTCTTGGGCGCCGCATCCCAGGGCTCCGCCGAGGGCGAGAGTCAGGAGCGCGATAGCGAGGAGGAGGAGCGGGACATTCAGCGCCCTCCGGCACTTGATCGTAGGGCCGGTCGGGGAGCGAGGAGGCAATTCAGTCTACCTCTTGGAACGTGCGCATCTCCAGCATCTCGGGGCTGAGGTGCGAGTACTCTCGCAAGATCTTCTCTTCGGCCAGCGCGGACTTGCGGTGAGTCTCCAAATCCTCCCAGTGGTCCCAGACACTCTCCACCACCACCCGAGTCCGATCGGGTAGATCCAGCGAGAATATGGCCCGCGCAGTGGTGAAGCCCGGTTCGTCCGGTAGGACGGCGCGCAGGTACCCGAGCACCCGCTCCAGAGAAGACCCGGTCTCGAGCTCGTGCTGCCGCTCGGGGGAGATGTCGAAGCTCACCTGGTAGACATAGGCCATGTAGTCATCCCTCCTCGCCCGTGGCTGTCGGTCACGAGTTCCAGTGCAGCACCAGATACACCACCCAGGCGATCAGCACAGCGGGAACGGCGACGAAGACCACCCAAGGGAGCCCGCCCCCGGCCTCCTCGATCTCACCGTTGAAGCTGTCGATGTAGCCGTCGGGCCTCACGTCCTCGTGACGGCCGTCGTCTTCTTCTCCGCGGTGACCGCTGCTGCCGGGGAGGGTGCGCGAGCGCGTGGGGAGCGCAAAAGCGAAGGCGAAGACGAGGAGAACGATCACCCCGATCACGAGGCCGATGATCTCAGGCCCCACGCGCAACGCGTTCTGAGTCATGCCTCGCCTCCCTTCTTGCGCGGCCAGGGTTGCGGTTCGTTATCCTCGAGCATCTTGTATTTGGCTTCCTCGACGTTGTGAAACTGACCCTTGCGCCAGCCCCACACGATGAAGGCTATACCCACAAGTGTCATAAAGATCATCCACCCGACCAAGAGCCATAGTCCTAGAGGCATCACGGACCTCCCGTGGTGGCGGGTGCAGCCGGGACTAGTTCCTGCGTGTACGTGACGACGTTCCAGATGTCCGCGTCGCTGAGGAAGCGGGCAAACGGAGGCATGACGCTGGCGGGCACCCCGTCCCACACCCGCCAGAACAGGTAGTTGAGGGATAGACCCGCCGGGAGCCGGGCCGGGCCTCCGCTGGGGCTGTTGACGCTCCCGGAGCCCTCGCCCTCACCGCCGGGGCCGTGGCAGGTGGCGCAGTAGATGGAGAAGACGTTGGCGCCTTGGGCCACAGAGATCTCGTGGCCTTCGCCGGTCCAGTTGTTGGGGCTGACCGTGGCGAAGTCGGCCGCCACCTCTCCGCTGCCCGCCATGCTCGCAGTGACGGGTGTGCCCAGGCGGTACGCCTCGATGAGGTACTTGATGGCATCCCAGCGCTGGTCGAGCGGGAGGAACTCGCCCCAGCTGGGCATGGACGTGCCCTTGATGCCGAAGGTGACCCGAGCCAACGCTTTGCCTTCGTCACCTTCCCCAAGAGGCACTCTCGCGTCTTCCTGGAGGTCCGCCGGCCGCGGGGTCAGATACTCGCCGTTCCAGCCCTTGCCGTCACCGGCCAAGCCGTGGCACTGGGCGCAGTTCTGCAGGTAGACGGACCGCCCTCGGGTGAAGGACGCCGTTTCAGGTATCACCTCAGTCTTGTACCTGTTGGGGAAGATGAAGTTCTCGCCATCGGGCAGCAACTCGGGGGCCGCCTCGGTCTGTGTGAACACAGTGCGAACGTAGTGCACCACGGCCCAACGGTCTTCTTCCGAATACTGCGACTTCCATACCGGCATGGCGCTCCAGGGCAGCCCCTCGCTGATGCGCCAGTAGTAGTCGGCGTCGGTGAAGATGGGGCTGTCGATGGTGCCGTAGGCCCCGGGATCGTTGAAATCCGGTGGCCGGGGCTGCAGGCCTTCATAGTAGGGGCCGTCGCCTCGGCCGGCGTCGCCGTGACAAATCATGCATTCGCGGACGAAGATCTGCTTGCCCCGCTCGAGCGTGTCGAGGGTATTGGGGAGCGGGTTGGTGAGACTGGCGTATTCGGCGGGCGGGTCGCCCTCATCGGGGTCGTGCATGACCGGCCTGGAGAAGGTCTCGCTGGATGTAGCTGATGACCTTCCAGATCTGTTCCTCGGTGAGGCTGAGCTTCCAGGTGGGCATGACCGTGCCGGGAAGCCCCTCGGAGACATGCCAGAAGAACTGGTCGTCGGGCATAGAACGGAATGGCTCCTGCTTGTAGTCGGCAGGAGTGACCGACAGGGTGCCCCCGTAGGTGCCCAGGCCGTTGCCGGCGCAGCCGTGGCAGGTCTGGCAGAGTTCGATGTAGGTCTCTTTACCCTGCTGGAGGCCGGCTGCGACCCAGGTGGGCCACCCTTGCGGCTGGTCGCCACCCGGAAGACCGGTGGGCAGCGCATAAGGATTGGTCAGGCCGGCGTACTCCAGTGGCGGTGTGATCATGCGGCTCTGCGCCACGCGATCGCCGAGAGAGAAGAGATAGGCGGCGATGGCTCCGAGCTCCTCGTCGGAGAGGAAATCGAACTTGGGCATGATCGAGTTGGGAGAGTAATCGCGCGGACTCTTGAGGTGGGCGATCTCCCAGGCCTCGCCGCGCTTACGTCCCACGTAGGAGAGGTCGGGACCGGTGCGCTCGGAGCCAAGGATCATGGGATTGTCAAAGACGTAGTCGCCCCCCTGCGACACCGCACCCATGGCTGTATCTTCGTCGCGTCACGTACTGCGTGTGGCAGTAGTTGCAGCCGTTGCCGTAGAACAGCTCTCTTCCGAGCGCTTCCGGGCCGCTGTAGTCCTGTGCCACAAGAGTCTGGGGGGGATTCCAGATGATGTTCGGCACGAAGACCACCACGGTGACCACGGCGAAGAAGACGATCAGCCCGCCGACGATGATCAGTCTGAAGCTCATTCTCATGGCGGTCCCCTAGTTCTCGGCCGCCGGCACGGATGGGGCGCTGAGGACGCCCTCCGGGGCGGGGGTCGTTTGGGGGGCCTGCGCGGGTTGTGTAACAGGCTGGGGGTGCTGCACCGGCAGGCGCTTGATGACGGTGGCGAACATGTTGTAGCCGAAGAGGAAGAAGCTGGTCACCAGAACCGCTCCGCCGGCCGCCCGCAGGGCCATGTATGAGCGCAGGCCGGGTAGCACGGTATAGACCGGCAGGCCTTCCTGTACCCAGGACGATCCCTGGACCACCCCTGTCAGGAGAAAGCCCAAGAAGAAGAAAAGGAAGCCGACGACATACAGGCTGTATTGCACATTCGCCATGACGCGGCTGTAGATCTTGCAGTCGTAGATGCGGGGGATGACATAGTACATGCCGCCCATGATCACCGAGGCCGAGAAGAACAACAGAGCAAGATGGGCGTGTCCCGGGACGTACTGCGTGAAGTGGGTCATGAGGTTGACGCTGCGCAAGGCCTGGTGTGAGCCTTGGAATGACACGAGGATATAGGCGAGCCAGCCGGTGATCATGAAGCGCAGGGAGACGCTGCTGAAGACTCGGTTCCAGTTGCCCCGCATGGTGAGGAAGATGTTGGCCAGGAAGGCTGTGACGGGCAAGACCATGCCGATGCTGTCGGCGATGGCCACGGTCTTCAGCCAATGGGGGATGGGCGCCCACAGAAGGTGATGCGCTCCGACACCGGTGTAGAAGAAGATGATGCCCCAGAAGGCGATGAGCGAGAGGAAGTGGCTGTAGAGAGGGGTGCGTGTCTCACGGGGGACGATGTAGTAGACCACGGCCAAGAGCCCGGTGGTGAACCACAGACCAAGGACGTTGTGCCCGTAGAACCAGTTGAAGATGGTGTCGTTGATGCCGGTGAGCGCGCCGGTAGGCGGCGCCCACATGACGTTGCCGATGAAGTAGAGAAGAGGCATCCAGATGACGGTGCCGGTGATATACCACAGCGAGACGTACATCTTGCGTTCTACTCGGCGGTGGATGGTCATGAGCACATTGGCGCCGCCCAGCAGAAGCACGACAATGACCGCCCAATCCACCCACCAGACCATCTCGGCATATTCGCGGCTCTGGGTGTGAGCGGTGAGGATCCCGATAACTCCCGCCAGGACGGCCAGGTTCCAAAGGATCATGGTGATGTTGCCGAGCTTCTCGCTCCACAGCCGCCGGCCGGTCAGCCGGGGCACGATGTAGAGTATCAATCCCATCATCCCGCCGGAAAGCCAAGCGAACATGACGGTGTTCACGTGCGCCTGGCGCAGGCGGCTGAAAACAAGCGGGCCAAAGCCGTGGATCCAATCGGGAAAGACGAACTCGAGAGCGAGGATCAGGCCCATCAACCCGCCTACGACAAGCCAGGCCGCCGCGGTGAGCATGAAGTTCTTGCCCGCGCTGTTCTGTTTGTTGAACATGTCCCACCCCTACGGCAAGCGGTGACAAGAATCCAGTCTCGCCCATTCTGTGCCATTGACCCGGGGGGTGTCAACGGGGAAGCGGCGGGGTTCTTGCCGCCAGCACCTTCGCTCCGCTATAGTGGGCCCTTCGGGCGGGTGGCCGTAGACTATGACTGCGGCTCCGCAAATCAAAGCATCTGCAGGTTCGGCACCCGAACTGCAGGGAGGGAGCAGTATGTCTTCATCAAAATTGTCTTCACGTGGGACTTCGCGTTCTGTCGCGTCTGTCCTCAAAGTAATGGGGATCGCGATCTTGGTGATCGGCCTGGTTCTCGTCTTCACCGGCTGCGGTGACAAGGCTGGGCTGGTGGGCAAATGGACTAGCGCGGCTCAAGAGGAGAACATCGAGTTCACGACCGACGGGAAGATGATCGTCACCAACCTGGACGGATCCGAGCCGATGGAGCTCACCTACAAAGCCGAGGGTAGCAAGCTGACCGTGGGCATAATGGGAATGGAAAGCACGGTTGACTTCACTCTCAGTGGCGACAAGCTGACGGTCAACGACCCGGAAACGGGCGATCCTGTGGACTACACGCGCGTGAAATAGGGCAGTAGCCCCGCCTCGGTCGACCGACCGAGACGGCCGGAGTGGGGTTGTCCGGCTCTGATACGAAGGGCTCATCGTTGTCGAGGTTTGTGCAGGCCTTCTGTGCAAATGTAGAAGACAGCGGTGAGTCCTTCGTAGTTCTCCACCTGATCCGACGTCTATGGGTGTGCGCCGGGGTCATATTGATGGCTCCCATAGTGTGCACATGGATTCCAGGCGCGGTGTTGCCATGGGACTAGAGGCTGGTTTCAGCCGCCTCACTGATACCAGGCGGCGGCCGCGAGGGCGACAAGTGAGGCGTGCCGACTAGTTCCGTGGCCCACCCAAAGGACACGGACTGTCGACGGGATCGCTGCGGAGTCTAGCGCCACCGCGAAGGCAGCGAGGCCAAGAAGGGGAAGCGAAGGCGAGCCCCAAGGGGCGCGAAGCCCATCCGAAAGAAGCCCATCCCAAGGGGGGCCGGATCCGAGATACAAGACAGGCGCTGCTAGGTGTCGATCGCGCGGTGTCGCGACACGTACTCGTGCAGAAGAGCGTTTGCCGCGAGAGCGACACCTAGCAGCGCCCTACTCTACGAAGCCCTCTATAACGTAAGTCCCCCCAGCCTTCTTCTCCCGGTGCAGCGTGATGAGCAGACGCTTCTCAGCGTCCTGGAGCAGGCTGCTGAAGCTGCGGTAGCCGTAAGCTGACTCGTTGAACGAGGGACGCTTGCGCTGCATGGTGTCTTTGACCATGGAGGCGAAGATAGGGTCCTTGTTCTCGCGGATGAGAGCCGCGATGGACTCCAGCAGCAGGTCGAAGACTTCCCTCTTCTCCTCGGGGATGTTTTTGGCCTGCGGGCTCGGTGCGGGCGGCGCCGCCTGCTTCTCCAGATCCTCGTAGAAGATGAACTCGTCGCAGTTGTCGACGAGTAGGACGGAGGTCGACTCCCTCATGCCTATGCCGATGACGTGCTTGCCGTTCTCCTTGAGCTTCGACACCAGGGGCGAGAAGTCGGAATCCCCCGACACTATGACGAAGGTGTCGATGTGCTCCTTCGACCAGGCCAGGTCCATGGCGTCTACGGCCAGCCGGATATCGGCCGAGTTCTTGCCGGTCATCTGCCGCCGCGGGATCTCGATGAGCTCGATGGCGTTCTCGTGCAGCGGCCTGGTGTATTGCTTGTACTCGTTCCAATCGGCGTAGGCCTTCTTGACGATGACCTTGCCCTTCTCGACCAGGCGTTCGAGGATCTTGTGGATGTCGAACTCACCGCGCCGGTGCTTGAAGCCTATGGCGAGGTTCTCGAAGTCGATGAAGACGGCCAGGGTGCGTTCGTGCTCGGCCATATGGTGTCGGTGCTCTGACGTCAAGCCAACCACGTCGGGAGACTTCTGTGGCTCTTCCTGCTGAGCGGCGGCGGATGCCGAATGTGGTTTCCGCCTACGGCATGGGACCAGGTAAACACGGTTCCACGGGCTCCTTGGCAGTATTGCAGTTGACACCCTCAAGACGAGTGTCTACAGTGTGCACTGAAGGACGTTCTGGTTGGCACTCGGGGCCTAGAGAACGCGGGGAGGGGAAGGGGGGAAGGCGCAGTGCTTTGCCATCCACACTGACCGTATGCCAATGCCGGGGCGTGTTGTCGATGCCAATGATCGTGGCGCAATCCGCAAGGTCGCTAGAGAGGGGTGGGGTATGGGCGGTCCATTGGGTCCATTGATTTCGAGTTGGCGCATTCGGGTGATGGTGGCCGTTGCAGCAGTGTCTTTGGCTCTGGTGCTTGTCGTGCTGGGAAGCGTCGCAGGCGCGGCCGACATGGGTCCTATGGAAGGGGAGTTTCCGGTGGATCCCGCGGCGCAGAACGGAGTCGTCCACCTGCGGATCGTCACGGATCAAATCGATACCAAGAGAAGTCTGTCAAGGGATCTTTGGCTTGAGACTTCGACTGGGGATTTTCTGGCGGTGGAGCGAGAGAACTCGGAAGTTGTGTCAGTCGCGGCGTGCGATGGCACCTCGGTGAAGAAGTACGATGTCTCCTCCCACCGGGCGGGCAACTTCACGCTCGCAAAGCTGATGTTCGTGGAGCCCGATGTGGTCACGTCACAACGCGGCTCGCTTGAGGCCTTGCGGGGCTGGGTCGCGGATATGGTCAGGCAGAGCGGCGAAGCCGGCGAGTCAGCGATTGTGCACGGTCGCGCGGCTCTTGCATATGCCGATATCGGCCAGGGCCAGTCGACGCCCCGCGCAACAGAGGTGTCTCAGCTGGATCTGGTGGTGGACGAAAGCACCGGCTTGCCTCTCCAGGCGGTCGTCCACCGGCCAAACGGCGATGTGCTCAGTCGCACGGAGTACGACTATGAGGTTGCCGGTGCCCCGGAAGGGGGATTCACCGTGGTGTTCCCGGAAGGCTACTACGTTCAGACAGACCAGGATCTCGCTCCTCCTGGGGAAGACAATCTGACTGTGGGGGAGCTGGTCCGTACGGTGAAGCACCCCGTGTACTGGGCTGGCGACAGCTTCGAAGCCCGGTCGTTGACTGGCTGCAAGGTGGCCAAATCCGGGGTTGTGAATCTCAAGTACGGAGAGGACGGGGATTACCCCAGCAAGTCGGGTGCGTCTCCCCTGATATCGGTCTATGAGTACGTTCCCTCAGAACTCGACCCGGAGGTCCTGTCGAGCATCGAAGGACAGCTGACGAACCCGAGAAGGGTTGAGGGGAAACGCGGCACATACACCGTGTATGACGCTGCCCTGAACGGCATGCCTATGCTCGAGGTGGTTATTGGGGATGTTCATGTTGTGATCGCGGACGTTGAAGAAGGTGATGTCGGGGTCATGGTCCGTGCTGCGGACGCCCTGTTCGAAGCTGTGGATTGAAGACAGTGGTGACGCTCGCTCAGCATATGGGGCCGACAAGAGGGTTCCATACGTGGCAACAGCGCACACATGTTCGTGTCGTTTCGCGAAACCAGCGGTGGAGCGCTGACGTGTCACACTGGTTTGAAGTGACAAGACATGAATCCGCCGACGGAGTCGCCAACAACAGCGTCAGAAAGGCAAGCCGATGCCGAGACTAAGAACGTTGAGTTTCGCAGTTTTTGCGGTGCTCATCGTATGCGCGGCGGTCCTGTTGGGCACGCTCTCGCCAGCCACCGCCACCACAGAAGAACCCGGGCAAGGGCGGGACGGTACGGTGACGGCCGAACAGGCTCCGACCACGCCCCAAGCCGCCCGAGTGAAGGAACTGGTAGAACTCCGGACGGATAGATCAAAGATCTTTGAACTGGCCGACGGTCAGCGCGAATGGGTGGGGTACGTCGAGGCGGTTCACTACAAAGATGCAGGCGGAGCATTCAAGGAGATAGACAATGGCATCGTCAGTGAGAACAAGCAGGTCGACGGCGTCGATTGGGCCTACCGGAATGCTGCGAACGCCTATACAGTGAGATTCGCGCTGAATGGCGATGCGTCGCACCTTGTGAGTATCGAAGCACAGGGCAAGTCGATTTCCTTTGGTCCTCTCGGGACCCGAACGTCGGATGTGGCAAAGACAGCGGAGTTGGCCAGTAAGGTGCTGTCAGAGGAAACGTACGGCGAGAGCGTGATCACGTATCGAGACTCCCTCCCGGGGATCGATCTCGTTTACCAGCCCCGGACCTACGGCGTCAAGGAATACATCGTCCTAAGACAACCAGGAACCCAAGACGAGTATACCTTCAACCTGATTCTGAAAGGCCTGAGCGTGAAACAGGCCGACGGACAAGTGTCTTTCGTCGATAGCGAGGGCAAGACAGTCTTTGTGTTGGGTGACCCGGTGGCTTTCGACGACGCTGAGGCTTGGACGAACGACGTGACCTACCGTGTGGAGGAGAGCGGGGGCACCTGCCAAGTCACCATCATCATGCCGCGCGCGTATCTGGACGACCCTGCCCGGGTGTACCCGGTGGTGATCGACCCTGAGATCATGTACCCGTCGCCCACCGCAGATACCTACGTTGCCTCGAATCCAAACTACGATGATACGAACTTCTCCAGTTCGTCGTACCTGCGGACCGGTCGGGATACCCCCTACTCAATCAGAAGGAGTTTCCTCAAGTTCGACCAGGTGGACAACCTGCCAATAAGCGGCGACCAAGTCACGGACGCTTACATAAGGATCCAAGAATACAGCCGGGGTACCAGCGCTCCTACCATCAACGCTTGGTATTCCTTGGTCCCCTATGCCATCACGACCATGACCTGGAATGGGACGGCACCTGGCACCCCGACGCCTCACTGGGACGGCGGTTCGACTGACGACTTTGGGAGTCCGCAGTCTACTCTAGGGAGCCAGAGTGGGACCTGGTGGACAATGCATGTCACGACGCCGGTCCAGTACTGGCTCAACGGGACCTATCCCAACCACGGCTGGATGATAAAGGACACGACCGAGAACAACACGAGTCACTGGACCACGTTCTACGCCTCAAATGCCGGGTCTCCCCATATGCCCGAACTGCATGTCGTGTACACGCCATCAGTTTACCCCAGCACATACCTGGCCTCTCTCCATTTCGATGGGCCGGACTGGGGGGACGGGGGGGAAAAGACATTCCCCATGCAGGGGAGTGGGACAGTGGGCACCGATGCATATCCGCGGCTGATCAAGACTGACGTCGACTACAACGGTGATGGCTACGTGGACGTCGAGGAAGCCATACAAATGTACGTGCCATGGGCGACAGGTTCAGGCATATATGGAACTACCAGAGATGGGCACACTATCTCGCAGTATGCGACCGTCAAGGCTGATCAGAGACCAGCTGTCTACTGGCAACAGAGGGCTGTGACGGCCGCCGGCCCATCGTGGACGGTGTATCAGTATTGGCTCTACTATCCTGATAACGACTGGGCAAACAACCACGAACACGACTGGGAACACTACGATTTGTATTTCTGCAACGGCGTTCTCCATTCCACGAAAGTCAGTTGGCACAACACCAGCTTCCAGGATCACTGGTCCGACTGGGTCCTGAACGGACTGGTGGAAGATGGCACTCATCTCAAGCTCAGTGTTCAGGGTGGTTCGCACGGGATCACCGGTGCTGGCGGCGGGCTTGAGGATGGTGTCGAAATCAAGTGGACGGGCGCCGTCTACTCGCACGGCGCACGGCTCGACATGGTGGGCACGGGGGGCTGGAGGATCTTCTCCAACGACTGGTTCGCGGGAGGCATAACGGGATACTCGGAGGCAGGGTCGCACTACAACTCCTCCTACTACTACTACGACGACCCGCTGTACGGCGGTGGCGAGTGGCTCAGTGGCAATCTTGCCCCGTGGCTGCGTCCGACATACCTGGTGCCGGATGACCCGATTTGATGTGCGCCTTGTAGGCGGTGCGGATGCCGGTGCGCTGCGCGCCGGCATCCGCCGACAGGGACCTCTCTGGGACGCCCAAGTAGGTGGTCTTTCGCATGGCACCTGAAGTCCACACTCCTAGGACTCCCAGCAGGATCTGGCTGGGTCGCGCTGGAGTCTTGAGCGGTGGCATCCTGCTGCCGCCGGTGCTGGTTGGGCTGAGCTGGTGGGTGGCGGGCGAGGGCTATGGCTCGCTCGCCACCATTCGTTCCGTGGCCGTGATCGGACCGGTTGTGGCCTTCTTTCACCGCGTGTTCGTATCGCTCTACTTTCCGCCCTTCTTGGTCACGGGTTCCGTGGCTCCGGCATTCGCACTGCTTGGGCTGTACCTGCTCTTCGCCGTCGTCTACCTGGCCCGTCGTCGATGGGTGTGTGCCGGGGTCTTGTTGGTAGTCCCCATAGTGTGCACGTGGATCTTCAGCGCGGCCCTACTGGGTGACTAGAGGCTGGTTTCAGCCGCCTCACTGATACCAGGCGGCGGCCGCGAGGGCGACAAGTGAGGCGTGCCGACTAGTTCCGTGGCCCACCCAAAGGACACGGACTGTCGACGGGATCGCTGCGGAGTCTAGCGCCACCGCGAAGGCAGCGAGGCCAAGAAGGGGAAGCGAAGGCGAGCCCCAAGGGGCGCGAAGCCCATCCGAAAGAAGCCCATCCCAAGGGGGGCCGGATCCGAGATACAAGACAGGCGCTGCTAGGTGTCGATCGCGCGGTGTCGCGACACGTACTCGTGCAGAAGAGCGTTTGCCGCGAGAGCGACACCTAGCAGCGCCCTACTCTACGAAGCCCTCTATAACGTAAGTCCCCCCCGCCTTCTTCTCCCGATGCAAGGTTATGAGCCGCCCCTTCTCGGCATCCTGGAGCAGGCTGCTGAAGCTGCGGTACCCGTAGGCCGACTCGTTGAACGAGGGACGCTTGCGCTGCATGGTGTCCTTGACCATGGAGGCGAAGATGGGGTCCTTGTTCTCGCGGATGAGGGCGGCGATGGACTCCAACAGCAGGTCGAAGACCTCTTTCTTCTCCTCGGGGATGTCCCTCACCTGCGGGCTCGGAGGTGCCGGCGCAGCCTGCTTCTCGAGATCCTCATAGAAGATGAACTCGTCGCAGTTGTCGACAAGCAGGGCGGAGGTCGATTCCCTCATGCCTATGCCGATGACGTGCTTGCCGTTCTCTTTGAGCTTCGATACCAGGGGCGAGAAGTCGGAGTCGCCCGACACGACCACAAAGGTGTCGACGTGCTGCTTCGACCAGGACAGGTCCATGGCGTCCACGGCCAGCCGGATGTCGGCTGAATTCTTGCCGGTCATGACGCGCCGCGGGATCTCGATGAGCTCGATGGCATTCTCGTGCAGCGGCCGAGTGTACTGCTTGTACTCGTTCCAATCGGCGTAGGCCTTTTTGACGATGACCTTGCCCTTCTCGACGAGGCGTTCGAGGATCTTGTGGATGTCGAACTCACCGCGCCTGTGCTTGAAGCCTATGGCGAGGTTCTCAAAGTCGATGAAGACGGCCAGGGTACGTTCGTGCTCGGCCATATGGTGTCGGTGCTCCTTCCCCTAAAACATTGGCACCAGGATTTGTCTCTATGGGTGAATTCTTGCACGTTTGCTCTATTCCTGTAGTGCGGGGGGCGCGGCGGGGGAGATGGAGCGGACGAGCGCGGATCCTCATCGTTGTAGCGGTATAGTATTGTCAGGTCGGACGGCAGCTGTGGCGGCCGGACCGGCTGACATACCTGCGGTCATCTGTCATCTGTTTGGGGAGGGCGACATGAATCGACCAACGAACCATCTTCCGAGACTCCCGCTTGCCCTGGTCCTGGTGCTGGTTTTGGCTGCGGCGTTGGGCCTCGGATGTGCCAAGGCTAAGGTGTCGGGCGACGCGGATACGTCGCTCACGCCCTCGTCCGAGCAGAATGCAGCTCACCCAGCACCCACGACCGCGACCAGCGTAGGCGAATGGGCGCCCATAGACCAGGCACCTGTTTTCACGGGGATTGAGGCGGTGCCCGCGGGATACGCCGTTCGCGTGGAAAGCACTTCTTCCGACGGGACCGTGAGCCGGTCTTTGGTGGTGCCTGCGACCGGCAGCTTCCGACTCGAGTTGACCACCGATGCTGGTCCGACGGCCGCCAGTTGCGACGTGGTCGTGAACGGTGTTCACTACGGGTTCATCCCTGGCGACGGAGTGGTGGAGTCACGAGCCTCCGGGGCCGGCCCGCGTCTCGATCAGGCCTATGGCACCACCGGCCTGGACCTCATACCAGCGGATGCCGCGTGGTCCATGCGCGACGACTCGTACCAGGCGTCTTTCACTTACCAGAGCAACTATGGCGGCGCCGATGTTGCGGTTGAAATGGTCTACGAAGCCGAACAGGACCCGGCGACCGGCATACTCCTACGAGAGCTGCTGTCGTACCCGGACGGGACGGAGGAGACTGGGCGGGAGTTGGTCCCGCTGGCGGACGTGGAGGCGCTCAGCGCGGACACGATCTACGAGTACGCCGCGCAGAGCTGGAGCCAGGCAGTAGAAGCTCTCCGCCAACTGCCATATGAAGCGGTGGGGTTGGATCTCCCTGGACTGGTCGCCTCGACCATCTTGGTGTTTACCTCCGACTCCGGCTCACGCTATGCGACCATCGGCTACTCGCTTGCCTCTTCTCCCACTCCCCACCCCAGTGTGGCCCAGATTGACCTGTTCACGTATGGCCCGGATACCCCCCCTCTCGCCTCAGACCCGGCCGAGGGCTACGGTGCTTTTCGGCGCGGCGACGCCATGGTACGGGTCGGTGTGCCGGGTCAGCAGTACGCTGTCGGCGGGCTGGACCTCTCGCTCGACAGATTGACCGCGGCGCTGGTGCCCATCTCTGAACTATCCGACGAGTACTTCCCGCTTCCGGTCTCGTATACTCCCGCAGGGGCGACGAAGCTCCAGTAGAGTTCCGGTAGACGAGACTCAGGCGAGGAGGGGATATGTCGGGCGCGGAGTTCTGGTCGCACTGGGCTTGGCCACTGGCGGCCGGTTGTCTGGGCGCGGTGTTCACGGGCCTGGTGGCTTGGCAGTGGTGGCGCCGGCGGCGTGCGCAGCAGGCGGCCTGGGCGGCAGGCATGCTCCTCTACACGGTCGCTGCTTTCATGGAGGCTCGGTCGGAACATGCGGGCGCCTGGAACCCCACTGTCTATCGCATTTACATCGTGCTGGCCGCGACCCTGGTCGGCTTTCTGGGCCTGGGCACGCTCTACCTCATTGCACGAGGGCGGCTGTGGGGCCACCTGTACCTGGTGCTTCTGTTGCTCTGCATGGCGGCCTTCTTCTATGGGACCTTCACCGTCACTCTGGTCAGCGAGAAACTGGTTCCGGGTATCACGGTAGGCGGTCAAGCCCTGGGCGCCAGCCTCTCCTTTCCCCGGGTGATGTCGCTGCCCGTGAACATCACCGGCTCCCTGTTGCTCTTCGGCGGCGCGCTCTATTCCATCTGGCGGTTCCTGCGCAAGCGGGAGTTCGCCTATCGCATGTGGGCCAACGTGCTCATAGCCGCGGGTGCTGTTTTGCTGGCCGTCGTGGGATCGCGGGCGCGGCTGGGCAGCACGGCCGGGCTCTACCCGGCGGAGATGGTGGGCGCGGCGCTCATGCTGGCAGGCTTCCTCATGGCGGGCACTCTGGAGAAGGGTAGACGGGCCATGAGAGCGCGCCGGGACGCTGAACCTGAGGCTTAGCCTCTTACACACTCGGGGGCGGTGACCAAATGATAGTCGACGGCACCGTGATGTGGGCAGCGTGGCTGCCCGTCGCCGCGTTGGTGCTCTGGCTTGAGATAAGGCGCCGCGCGGGTGTGTGGCACACGCTGGGCATACTCGCCCTCACCACCTACGCCTTCTGGATCGCCTCTGTGGCGTTCTTTCCCATGCCCGTCGGGATACCGCCGATCCCGGGAGACGGTCGTGTTGGCTGGCTCAGGCTTAATCTGGCGCCGTTTCGGGAGGTGTCGCGCACTTTTCACCATCAGAGTTGGCACCAGATCGTCCGCGTGTTCGGAGGCAACCTCCTTCTGTTGGTGCCCTTCACCTTGCTTGGGCCGGCGCTGTGGCCGCGACTGCGGGCGTGGAGGTGGGCACTGGCCATGGGGGTGGGGTTGTCGGCCTCGATAGAGCTGCTGCAGCTGGCGCTCTGCGCTCTGGTCCAGGACCCCTATCGCTCGGTGGACATCGACGACGTCATCGTCAACACGGTCGGAGCGCTGCTGGGCTATACGCTGTTTGTGGGAGGGCGCCGGTTGCTGCGCCGCTGGTCGGTGCGGAGGCGTCTGCTTTGACGGCGCTCGCGCCGCGGCTGGGGCTCTTGTAATCTTGTTTATGATCGGGTTCCAGCTCTGGTACGTGCCCAAGCAAGGGAGAGCTTTCTGGACGCTGTTCTGCTCATAGTTTGCGTTCTTGCCTACATGGGCTATCTCGCGGTGAGGCTCTCACGGCGGTTGAGGGTGCCGGTGGTCACTTCCTTCATGCTGCTGGGGATTCTTGCTGGTCCCGAGGGACTGAACCTTGTCAACTCGTCGGCGCTGCATTCTCTGCGGGTCGTCGAGCCGGTCGCTCTAGGCATGATCACCTTTGCCGCGGGTGAGCAGCTCTTCTTCGGTGACCTACGGTGGCTATCTCGCCGCAGTTACGCGGTGGTGGCGTTGGAGACCGTCTTGCCCGTGCTGCTGGTGGGGATGGGTGCTTGGTTGGTGACCGGCCGGCTTGAGGTGGCCCTTCCGGTGGCCGCCATCGCGGGAACGACCGGACTGGCAACGGTAATGAGCACTCTTCGGGAGAGCGGGGCCAAAGGCGACTACGCCAAGTTGCTCGGCTTCTCCATTGCCAGCGACAATTTCTTTGCCATTCTGGCCTTCTCCCTGGTGCTCCCCTTGGCGGTCGGCATCGAGACAGGGAAGGCTATCGGGGGTCTCTACGCCGACCGGCTGATCGGCATGGTCGCCTCGGTGGCTATCGGTTTTGTGGCGGGCATCGTGATTTCGCGGCTCGTTAGGCAGGTGCGTTCGTCGCAGGAGCTGTCGATGCTGGTGCTGGCGCACGTGCTGTTGGTGGTTGGCGTGACCGAGTACCTCGGCTATTCCGTCCTTCTGGCTGGGTTGGCCATGGGGACGACGGCGGTCAACATGACTAGGAAGGTGCGCGATCGCGAAAGGGCGTTCGCGGCCATGGTATCGATCGAGTTCCCTGTGGTGGCGATTTTCTTTCTCTGGGCTGGAGCGAGCCTTCATGTCCGCGCTCTGGGAAGCATCGGGGTGCTCTTTGCTGTATACGTCGGAGCTAGAGTAATCGGCAAGCTGGCCGGCCCTCTCTTGACCGCCTGGGCGGTGCGCGGAGACAGCGAACAGTCCCGCCGCTTCGTCGGATTGGGCGTGAGCCTGCTGCCTCAGGCTGGTGCCGCGGTGGGCTTGGGCATCCTGGCCCAAGAGACCCTTCCGAAGAGTGGAGAGACGATTCTCGCGGCCGTGCTTGCCGCGGTTGTGGTGTTCGAGGTGATAGGGCCGCTCGGAGTGCACTGGGCCGCAAAGCATGTCGGCGAGGCCAAGGCGGTTCCGGATGGCCAACCCCTGACTTTGGATGAGGCGATCGGCGAGTTGCAGAATCGTCGTGCTCGGGTGGCCGCACTGGTGGGAACCGGCGCAGAAGCGTCGATGTTGCGCGCGCCGCGCATGCTGGCGGTCCGGCTGGGCGCAGATCTGCTTGTCGTGCCGGTTAGCGACACCTCCGCTTCGAGCCGAGACCCGTCACTTTGGGGATTCTCTGCCGACCAAGACCCTGACGGCGTATGCCGGAATGACGAGTCCAAGTTCGAGGGGTGTCGGGAGACCGTGATCGACGCTGTCTCGGCTGGGCGCCGCTCGGCCGACCAGTTGATGTCGATCTTGACGGACTACTCGCCTGACGTCATTCTGCTCGCGTCGGAGGGTCTGCCGTCCTGCGTGCTCGAGATTGCTGAGGACTTGTCACGACGGCTTGATTGCCCGGTGCTGAGGGTGCCCATGCCCGGCGCGGCCCAGGATGGGCGCTCCTGGCCGGTGAGGCGGGTGGCGCAGGCTCTCGGTCGCTCGCGGTCGCTATGGCGTGGGTCGAGGGAGTGGTGGTCCGGCAGAGAAGCCGCCGGCACCCGTCCGCTCGCGGAGACCGAGGTCCTCAAGGCTGCGCGGGCCACCGCAGACGAAGACGCGTAGCGGCACGGGAGCGCTTCGCCGCCTAGGTAAGGGCACCCTCGCCCGTCTCTCCTGTGCGGATACGGATGCACTCCTGCATGTCGAGCACGAAGATCTTGCCGTCGCCGATTTTGCCGCTGTAGGCGCCGAGCTTGATGGCCTCGATGGCCTGTTGCACCCTGTCGGCCTGGATGCCTATTTCGATCTTGATCTTACGTAGAAGGTTGCCCGTCTGAACCTGGCTCCGGTAGACCTCAGCCACGCCCTTCTGCCTGCCTCTACCCAGCACCTCCGAGACGGTCATGACGTGGATATCCTGCTCGGCAAGGGCCTCCACTACGCTTTCCAACCGGTCGGGCTGGATCACGGCGATTATGTATTTCAAAGTCTGTCTCCTATCTTTGCGCTAGCCGAGGAAGGTATAGGCCGACTCTCTGTGCTGGGTGAGGTCTAGGCCTATCAGCTCGTGGTCGGGCTTGACGCGCAGTCCTATGAACTTGTCCACCAACTTGAGCAGCACCCAGGAGACCACGAACGAGAAGACCGCGGTGACCACCAAGGTGACCAGCTGCACCCAGAGCTGGCGCGCGCCGGAGTGGAATAGCCCGTTTGCCCCGTTGGAGTTCCACGACAGACTGGCCCATAGTCCGACGGCGAGTATGCCCCACATGCCGGCAACGCCGTGGATGCCGAAGGCGTCCAGGGAATCGTCGTACTTGAAGCGGGCCTTGACGATCATCACCGAAATGTAGCAGAGGCCGCCTGCGATGGCGCCGATGGCCAGGGCCGGGAGCGGGCCGACGAAGCCGGCCGCCGGCGTGATGGCGGCCAGCCCGGCGATGAGGCCGGAGAGGAAGCCCAAGGTGGTGGGACGTTTGGCTATGAGCCAGTCGAGGAGCATCCAGGCGAGGGCTCCGGCCATGGCGCCCATCTGGGTGGTGACGAAGGCCAGGGTGGAGATGGCGCCCGCGCTGAGCGCGCTGCCCCCGTTGAATCCGAACCAGCCGAACCACAAGAGGGCGGCGCCCAACACGACGAAGGCCAGGTTGTGCGGCGTGCCGGTCTCCGGGTAGCCACGTCGTTTGCCCACCACCAGAGCAGCGGCCAGGGCCGCCATTCCCGCGCTGATGTGCACCACGGCGCCGCCTGCGAAGTCAAGCGCTCCCAACTCGCGCAGCCATCCTCCGTCGGCCCATATCCAGTGCGCCAGGGGATCGTAGACCAGGGTGGCCCAGAGCACGGCGAAGACCAAGAAGGCGCTGAATTTCATACGTTCGGCGAAGGCGCCGATGATGAGGGCCGGCGTGATGACGGCGAACATCATCTGGTAGACCATGAAGAGCAGGTGCGGCACCGTAGCCGCGTACACCGCGTTGGGTTCCAGGGTGACGCCGTGCATGGCCGCGTACGACAGTCCGCCGATGACGCCCCCGTGGTCGGGGCCGAAGGCGAGGCTATAGCCAAACAGCACCCATTGCAGGCCGATGACGCATACGGCCGCCAGACACTGCATGAAGACCGAGAGGATGTTCTTTCTGCGAACGAGGCCTCCGTAGAAGAAGGCCAGCCCCGGGGTCATGAGAAGAACCAGGGCCGAGCTGATGAGCATCCAGGCGGTGTCGCCACTATCGATCAAGATGTCACTCCTTAGGTCGCCGCCGGCGCGTGGATCGAGTCGAGCGTTGGCTAATGTAGCAGGCGAGACGGGGTTCTCGGAAGATGCCTGCCGCATCCGCCGTGGGAGCGGGGCCGGGGTCGGGCGCTCAGATCACCGGCTGCCTCTTGTCCAGCAGGTGTCTGACGGCCAGATAGGGGTGCCGTAGTGTCATCCGTGGCCCGGAGTAGCGCATCACGGTCTTGATCTGCCCGCGCGTCTCGGGCCGGAAGCAATGCACGGGGCAGTGGCTGCAGGTGGGTTTGTCTTCACCGAAGCGGCACTGCTCCACGCGGCGGCGGGAGTACTCGGCCAGGGCGGCGCAGGCGGGGCAGAGGCCCGGATCGGCGGACTCGGTGGCGGGGACCGCACTTGGGGCGGTGCTCGCGGCCGGCGCTCCCGCGACCGCGCCGGTCATGTCCGCGGCGCCGGTTTGGTCAGCGCACGAGTCCGGGCCCCCGCTGGGTGCGCCGGGGTGGCTGGCTCGGCAATACATGCCGATCATCAAGGCTACAGTGCGCTGTTCTCGGCGCACCCGTTCCATAGCGTGGTTCGTCAAGGCTCTTCCCATCTGCTCCCGGTTGGCGGCAATCCTGTATCTTATGCTCACTTGTATCTTAGGAGGTAGTCCATCATGGGTTTCATGGGTCCCTGGGAATGGGCAATCGTGGCCGTTCTGGTTCTGCTCGTGTTTGGCGGCAAGCTTCTGCCCAAGCTGGGCCGGTCTCTCGGCAAGAGCCTTACCGGGCTCAAGCAGGGTGCGAAGGAAGGCACCGAAGAGTTCAAGTCGGCTGTGTCGGAGGACTCCGATGCCGGCAAGAATGACGCGAGCACCAAGTCTAAAGAGGGCGACGACTCCAAGTAGCTCGGGTGGGCGTCGGCGGCGGTTCCGCGGCCGCGTAGCGTCGGCGTCGGCGCTACGGTTCTGGGGTCGCTACAACAGCTCCAGGAAGCTTTCCATCGCCTGCCGTGACTTCTCCTGTTGTGGTCCGCCGCGGGCCAGGGCGTCTCCGTCGATGGCTAAGAAGGGGATGCCCGCCTCCATGAAGGCTGCCCGCACCACCGGGACCGAGCCCAACCCGTGCCGGCAACCCCAGTGGTTGAAATGCACCACTCCATCCACCTTGAGCTGTTTGGCCAGCGCCACGTTGAGACGGGCACGGCGGGCCGAGCTGCCCCACATCACGTTGTCGGTGAGGCGTTTGGCCAGGCCGGGGAAGGGATCGTCGGGGTCGACGGTCTCGAGGTGCATCTGCCCCATCTCTTCAAAGAGCACCGCGGCCCCCCGTTCACGGATGAGCTCGAAGATCTCAGCGTCATGGTGCGGGACGGTGTGAAGCCACAACAGGCGCTTCCACTTGCGGCCGTCCTCGCGCGGGGGGATGATGATGTCGGAGCGGCCGTGCTCGGTGAGCAGCCGTTCGAAGTCCTTGGCACCGGCTTCGGTGCCCCACATCAGCTGTCCGAGGAACACTAGGGCGAACGTCTCGCGTCCGTCCATCTCCAAGCGGCCGGCGACGCGTTCTGACATGATGTGGCCCCAGGCGGCCGAGGCCCTGTTCGAGAGTCTGATGGCTCGGTCGAGATCGGGTCTGAGCCCGGTCCAGCGGCCGATGTCTTCGTGAAGCTCCCGCATCTGCTCGGCCACGTCGGCTACCACGGCGGGTGAGGCCTCGCCTTCGTCGGGCGGCACCGGCACTCGGATCTCGCGGTGGGGCACGCCGTGCCGGACGGCCAGCATCTCTAGCAGGCACTCCTTACCCAGACAGAGGGGGGTGGTGCCCAGGCACATGGAGGGGACCGGGAGCATGTCGTTCTCCACGGCTGCCAGGGCCATGCGGTGGTAGCTGCAGACGTCGCGCGCCAGCGGCATGCGCGCGGCGGCGGCCTCCAGGGGCTCACGGGACGGGGTGCCGGTGAGGGTGGCCGAGCCCAGCTCGGGGATCATGGGGGTGAGCTTGTAGGAGGTCAAGAGCTCGGTGGGAAAGAGGTACGACACCCAAGGGACAACAGCGTCAGGCTTAAAGAGATCCAGAGACGCGCTTGCAGCGTGGAGATGCATGTACTGTTTAGCGGTGCGGAATCGGAGCGCCTTGTAGCGGGATTGGGCTAGGTAGGCGGTGCGGATCACCGTCGCGCTGAGGGAGTCGCCTGTGGCGTCGTTGAGACTGGGCATGGGGTGGTCCTAGCCCTCGAAGAGGTCGTCGTCGGGAAGGTCGGTAGAAGCGGCGCTGCTCGGGGCGCCGGCCAGGGCGCCGGCTAGGGCGCCACACGGGGCGCCGCACAGGGTGTCGGCGGGTGCCATTCCGGTTGGGTCGGCGTTGCCGGTAACGAACGGGCCGTCGCCGGCGAGCAGGTCGTTGTCGAGCAGTTGCGCCTCGAGGAAGGCTTCCACCCGGGTACGCAGGGGGCCTCCCGCGTCGAAGGGGAAGTCGACCTCGATCTCCAGGTAGGGCAACTGCCGTTCTTGGGCCAGCTGCGCCACCAGCAGGGCGTCGTAGGCGCCGGGGTCGCAGAAGCTCTGGCGGGCGTAGATGATGGAAGTGGGCTGGGTTTCGTCGAGGTGGCGGTTCAGATGGTCCCGGCGGTCGGCGGTGGAACGGCGCGGGCACATGCCGGCGGCAAGCACCAGGTGGGCGAGGGCGAGGTAGTCGGTGGCGCCTTGCTGGGCACTGCCGGCCGCCGCTGTCGCCAAAGGCTTCCAGCGGTCTGGCGAGGTGCACGACTCAAGGCCCGAGACGTGCAGGCCCAGAGTGCCGACCAGACGCAGCAGCGAGTCGTCGCTGAGCGGCCCGGCCACCAGGAACACCCCTCCGGGACGCGGAGGAGCGGGGTAATCCACGGAGGGGGGCACGGCCACGGGGGCGGCCTCGTCGGCAGCGGATGAGGTGGTGGGCGTGGTCCCGTCGCCGGCTGTGCCGGCACGCAGCCACTGGTCCAGGCACCGCAGGTCGGAGGCCAGCGTCTTGGCGACCGCCGCTCCAGACGTGCGGGGCATGGGCAGCACGAAGACCCTTCCAGGATAAGTGGCCGCAAGCAGGTCGCCCAGGCGGCGCATGGCGTCGCAGCCACCGGGCACCACCAGGCGGTCGGTGGATGAAGGGCCGGCCGCGGCCGCGGTAAGCGGGGGGGCACCAGCCGCGGCGCCAGCTCGCGCGTCGCGGCTCGGAGTCCCCAAGACCTCCTGGGCTGCGGCGACCAACTTGGTCACGTACGGGCAGGTCATGGGGTGCACACTGAGGGATTCGCGGCGGGCGGGTGCGCTTTGGTCGCGCAGATGGCCACCCAGCCAACGGGGCGAGTATCCGGCCTCGACAACGAGGTCAAGGGGCAGTAGGTCGCAGGTGTAGTAACAGTTGGGCATCAATCGATCCCTGCCAGGTTATGGGTCGGAGCCGGTGAATACAAGCCCTTGGCCCTTGAGTTGAGCGATTGGGGTCCCACCGGTGGCGGTTACTCGACAGCCGCCTGGGGCACTATATGGGAAGCCGAGCAGTTAATGGAGTCGGGTCAACGACTATCGAGATTATCGAGGTTCGCTATGTCCAGCGCAAGCGAGCCCGCCGGGGCGCTCCGGTTGTTACTCTTCAAGAGCCGCATGGTGGCGTACGCCCGCTTTGGCTCCGATGGATGCTTGAAGGACGCCAATCCGCGGTTTCTCAGTCTCGTCGGTGGCGAGAGCGACGATAGGCGGCTGCCCCAGTTGGTGGTCGAGGGCCAGCGCGAGGAGATGACCAAACTGCTCCGGGAGCGCCGGTCGTCGGGCGCAGCGCTCAACCTGCATTTTGCCAAGGGGGTCGAGAGTCCGGTGACCCTGTTGGTGACATGGGAATGGGACGACGGCGACCTCATCCTGCTTGGAGAGGCGCAGGCGGACGATCTAGAAGCCACGCAGGCGACTCTCGTGAAACTGAACCGCCAGGTGTCGGAGTTGGCGCGGGAGAACGCCAAGAGGAACGCCGCTCTCGAGAAGGCGCTGGCAGACCTGAGCGCCTCTCACTGGCATCTGCGCCGGCTCCAAGAACTGCTCCCCATATGCTCCTACTGTGGCAAGGTGCGCACGGGAGATGACTACTGGCAGAGCGTGGAGGCCTATCTTTCCGAGAACGCGGATTTTCTCACCCACGGCATCTGCCCGGAATGCTTTGTCAAGGTGCAGTCGGAACTGGAGGAACGCCATGAGTGAACGCGGCCCGGGGGGTCTGGGGGATCGTCTGAAGGATGAACATGACGCTATTCTCGCCGCGGTGGCGGCGCGTATGCGCGGCGACGAAGACATGGGCAAGGTCGCCGCTCAGAGAGGTCTGAGCGAGGCCGATATCAACAGCCAGGTCTTGGGTTTCTGGCTGCAGGGCATCCGGAGCGATTTGACTCTGGGCACTACCGCCGCGATGCAGCAGAACATGACTTGGCTCAAGAGCTTCCGTTCGGGCCACGACCTCCCCTTCGACGGAAGGGCGGTGCGGAGATGCTTCGCCGAGCTCTCCGACGAAATCGACTCCCGGCTTGATACCGAGGAGCATCGGGCCGAGTACGCCACCTTCAGGACTCAAGTCGACACGATCATTTCCGATTCGTTTCCCGAGTAGCACCCCGGACCACAGCTTATGTGAAGGGAGCCGGCGATGAAGCTGGAGGAGTACATCGACCATCTGATCGCGGGCGAAGACGGACTTTGCCTGGCCGAGGCTCAAGAGATCGCCCAGGATCTGCCGGGCCTGCACAGGCTCTACGTCGAGACCATCCAGCCCTCTCAGTACAGGGTGGGGGAGATCTGGGAGGGCGGCAAGATATCCGTGGCGGCCGAGCATCTCGCTACCGCCACCAACAGTTACGTGGCCACCCGCTGTTATGCGCCGCTCGCTCGGGCGGCCTCGGGCGGGCCGAAGGCGATGGTGGCCTGCACTCCAGAAGAGATGCATGAGTTGGGCCCGCGCCTGCTGTCGGACCTGCTCGAGTGCGACGGCTGGGATGTGGATTTCTACGGCACGTCCATGCCGCTACGCGACCTCATCGGCGCGATCAAGGAGAGCCGGCCGCGCTTTGTTGGACTGTCCGCCGCCTTGGTCATGCATCTGGGCAGCGTGCGTAGCACGATCACCTCCATCAGAGAGACTCTGGGGCCGGCGACTCCGCCGATAGTGGTGGGCGGAAACGCCTTCAGGGGGAGCGACGACCTCTGGAAGAAGGTGGGAGCCGATCTCTATGCGCCCGACGCCTCCACGGCAGTGGCGATGCTGCGCGCTCTGCGGGACTGAGCCCTCCGCCGGCCCGCCCGTCTCTCGCGCCCGCCCCCCCGGCGTGCTATAAATGCCGAGGTGCAAACGGTTCCTGGAGGCGACGGACGATGAACAAAGTTTTCCCTAGCGCTGAAGCAGCCATCTTCGATATCGGAGACGGGGCGTCGATCTTGAGCGGGGGATTTGGCCTGTGTGGCAATCCGGAGAACCTGATTCGGGCGCTTCACACAAAGGGCATAAGAGATCTCACCATCATCAGTAACAACTGTGGCACCGATGAGTATGGGCTGGGGATCCTGCTGCAGTCCGGTCAGGTCAAAAAGATGGTGTCCAGTTATGTGGGCGAGAACAAGAACTTCGAGCGGCAGTATCTCAGTGGCGAGCTCGAAGTCGAGCTTTGTCCCCAGGGTACCTTGGCCGAGCGGATCCGCTGCGGCGGGGCCGGCATCCCGGGCTTCTACACACCCACCGCGGTCGGCACCATGCTGGCTGAGGGCAAAGAAGTGCGCGAGTTCGAAGGCCGTGAGTACCTGTTGGAGATGGGCATAAAGGCCGACTTTGCCATAGTGAACGCCTGGAAAGGTGATCGCCTGGGCAACCTCGTCTACCGCAAGACCGCCCGCAACTTCAATCCGCTGTGCGCCACCGCCGGCAAGGTCACCATCGCCGAGGTCGAGGAGCTGGTGGAAGTGGGCGAGCTCGATCCCGACCTCATCCACACTCCCGGCATCTACGTGAACCGGGTGATCCAGGGCGAGCACTACGAGAAGTGGATCGAAAAGCTCACGGTCCGGCCGAAACCGCAGGCGTAGTCACTCGGCCGAGCATATACCTCAGGAGGCGATAATGGGACTTACCAAGGAACAGCAGGCCAAAAGAGTCGCGGCCGAATTCCAGGACGGCTACTACATCAACCTGGGCATCGGCATGCCGACCCTGGTCAGCAACTATCTGCCCGAGGGCAAGGATATCTTCTTGCACTCCGAGAACGGCATCCTCGGCGCCGGGCCGTACCCCTATGAGGGCGAGGCCGACCCCGATCTGATCAACGCCGGCAAAGAGACCATCACTGAGCTGCCCGGCTGCAGCTACTTCTCCAACGCCGATTCCTTCGCCATGGTCCGCGGTGGGCATCTGGACGCCACCGTGCTGGGCGCCATGGAGGTCTCCGAGAAGGGCGATCTGGCCAACTGGATGATCCCCGGCAAGATGATCAAGGGCATGGGCGGCGCCGGCGACATCGTCAAGGGTGCCAAGCACGTGATCATCATGATGGATCACAACGCCAAGGACGGCACCCCGAAGATCCGCACAGAGTGCACCCTCCCCCTCACCGGCATCAAGTGCGTCAACCTCATCGTCACCGACCTCGCTGTTCTTGAGGTCACGCCCGAGGGCATGGTGCTCAGAGAGGGCGCGCCGGGTATGACTGCGGAAGATATCCAGAAGGTCACTGAGCCAAAGCTGATCGTCAGCCCCGACTTCAAGTCCATAGAGGTCTAGGCGGGAGCAGGAGAGCAAGATGCCCAAGAACAAGGTCGTAGGCCTCCAAGAGGCGGTCTCCCGCATCGAGTCCGGGATGACGGTGGCCGTAGGGGGTTTCCTGTCGCAGGGGGACCCGCTCACGCTTATCCACGCATTGCTGGAATGTGATGTCAACGATCTGACCATCATCTCCTGCACGGCGGGTTTTCGCGACCGCGGCATAGTGGAACTGGTCAAGGCCGGTAAGGTGCGCAAGGTCATCGCCAGTCACATAGGCACTACTCCAGACGTGGTTAAGGCTTACCACTCAGGCGAGATCGAGGTGGAGCTGGTGCCGCAGGGCACGCTGGCCGAGCAACTCCGGTCCGGAGGCGCAGGTCTGGGCGGTTTCTTGACTCCTACCGCTTTGGGCACGCAGATGGCCAACGGTAAGCAGCAGATCGAGGTGGACGGCAAGATGTATCTGCTGGAGAAAGCCCTCAAGGCGGACGCCGCCCTAGTGCGCGCCCACGACGGCGACACCTGGGGGAACCTGAGGTACCGGGGCACCGCCTCCAACTACAACCCCCTGTGCGCGGCGTGCGCTCAATACACCATCGCCGAGGTGGAGTACTTGTACAGCCCGGGTGAGATATCACCGGACAGCGTGCACACCCCCGGCATATACGTGCACTCTGTCGTTAGGTCCGATCTTGTCTACCGCGGCTCTGCGCACGGAATATGTTGAGGTGCCTGTAATGGATATCAAGAACATCATCGCCGCGCGCGCGGCCCAGGAACTGCAAGACGGCCAGGTGATCAACCTGGGCATCGGAGTTCCCACCCTGGTTGCCAACCACGTGCCTCCGGGCATAGACGTGGTCATTCAGACTCAGAACGGGGCTGTGGGCGTCGGCCCTGTTCCCGATGAATTTTGCGCCGATCATGACAGGGCTAATGCCGGGGGGCAGCCGATAACTCTGGTGGCCGGCGGAAGCTTCTTCGATTCAGCTGCCTCGTTCGCCATGATCCGCGGCGGCCATATCGACATGACCTTCTTGGGCACCTTCCAGGTGGACGGCGACGGCAATATCGCCAGCTACGAGGTGCCCGGCAAGATCGTGGCGGGCATGGGCGGCGCCATGGACCTGCTGGTCGGCGCCAGGCTCGTACACGTCGTCACCGAGCACTGCTCGAAAGACGGAGAGAGCAAGCTGCTCAAGAAGTGCACTTTCCCCTTGACCGGAGCGGCTGAGGCCGACGGCATCATCACCGAGCGGGCTGTTTTCAAGCGCTACCCGGATAAGGGTTTCGTGCTCGAGGAAGTAGCCCGAGGCTATACGCTGGAGGACATAGCCGCCTGCACGGAGATGGACTACGTGGTCTCCGAGAACGTCAAGATGGACGCCTACGGGCCAGAGCCCGGGGAGTAATCAAGAGAACGGAGTGTCATGCGGGCGATCGCTCGCCACTCCATAGTGATCGTGCTGGTGGCGGCGTGGATCGGAGCAGTCGTCTACCCTGATCCGCGCCCTTTCTTCACCTCCGCGGCTCGCCTGAAGAATCCGCCGGTGGACGCCGGCGCCGCTGCTGAGGTCGCTGCCCTGCTTCCCGACGACTACAAGGCCGTGGAGGACTTCGTCGCCGTCAACGTGGTCTACAAGACTGCCTGGGAGCTATACGGGTTGCCCTGGTATTTCCCCACGGTCCCGGAAGTCATCGCCGACCGGGCGGGCGACTGCCAGGCCCAAGCCGTTCTGATGGCGAGCATCCTGAAGGCTAAAGGCATGCCGTACACGCTGCGCTATTCGTTCGACCACGTATGGGTGGACTATCCGGGTAAAGGGGCGACGGCTCTGGAAGACCCGAGCACGTCGTTCGTGTCCGATGATGGAAAGGGTTGGCTGGCCGGTTTGCCGGACAAGATCCCTCTGTGGACGATCATTAAAGTGCGGGTGGCCTATCACTGGACCCCCATGCCCTTTGTACAGAAGCTGCTGATCGTGCTGGGGGTGACCGTCATCGTCGGCTTCGGCGAGCGGCGCTTTTTTGGCCGATTGAGGCGGCGGGTGTGGCGCGGTAACCCGGCCTGGGCTCTTCCGGTGTCCGCCGGGTCTGGAACGAGATAGCGCCCGCGGCGCCGTGGGTGGTCGCCACCGGTGCTGTCATCGCCGCCGCGGTCGGGGCCACGCCACGCGTCCTCTACTACAGCCCGCGCAGTTGCTCCACGATGGCCTCCCCGTGCTCGGCCACGTAGGCGTTGCCGGGTGCGTGCCCGCATTTGCGGCACTTGATGTCATAGGCAGAATTGAGGGTGTCGCATGCGGCACAGGAGTAGTGCTCCTTGGCTTCCTCCAGCCAGGCTTCCGCCCCAACCTCCGCGATGCGCGCCAAGTTCTCGTATATCTCGATGCGGTGGGGCCTCTCTTGCCTGAACTCGTCCAGCGCCGAGCAAGGGTATTGCTCGCACTCCACACAGAACGCGTGGCCGCGCAGCTGCACGCACGAGTACAGGGTGCAGGCCTCGCAGTAGGGCGTGCGCTTCTCCGACCGGCAGCCGTCGCAGTGGGCTTGCTCGACAGTCCAGCCCATGCGGGACGCGAAGAGGGTCAGTCGGGCGGGGTCCTCGTGGCTGCCTATGAAGATGCCGCAGGTGTCGCACGGCAGGCCGCAGACGGCCGCCGTCGCAGGGCCTTGGTTGCGTTCCGGGGTTGTCACGATATGTCCTCCTGTGGTGTGAATGCGAAGCCCGGTCAAGCCACCGTCTCGCGGAACACCCGGGCCAGATTGCGGTAGCAGACCTTCTCCACCTGCTCGGGCGTCAGACCCGCCTTGACCAGAAGCTCGGTGATGCGGGGGTAGCCGGCCACGCCGTCGAGGCCGGCCGGCAGGTTGTCGACTCCGTCGAGATCGCCGCCCAGACCAACGGAGTCTTCGCCGCCCACGTTGATGGCGTGGCGCACGTGTTCGGCAACGAGCTTCAGAGGCGGCCGGGGGACTACTGCCTCGGCAGAGCCTGCGGCGCCGCTGGGGCGCGCCGCCTCCTCGAAGGGGGTCCCGGCGGCCACCGCTCGCCAGAAGGCCTGGCTGGCAGGGAGGTCTCGCGCGTAGTACTCGGCTGAGAGAAAAGCCGGCACGAGGCATATGCCCACCACGCCACCGCGTTCGCCGACGGATCGGATCATGTCGTCGGTGAGATTGCGCGGGTTGGGGCAGAGCGATCGGCAGTTGCTGTGGCTGGCCACAAAGGGCCGGGTGGCTACCCGGCAGATGTCGACAAAGGCCTGGTCGGATGCGTGGGAGACGTCTACCAGCACATGCTTCTCCTCACAAGCGGTCACCAGAGCGACTCCCTCGCCGGTTAGACCGCCGCCTTGGCCGGAGGCCGAACCACAGAAGGCGTTGTCGCCCCAAGCCAGAGTGAGGAGGCGCACGCCGGCCCGGTAGAAAAGCTCTAGGTTATCGACGTCGCCCAGCAGGGGGTCGGCGCTTTCTAGGCCGGCGATGACGGCGGTGCGCGGGTGGGTGCCCTTCACCCCGGGCGGCGCGTCCGGCACCGCGCCTGCGATCGGGGCCGCGCAGGCGTCGGCTATCTCCGTGCCGGTCAGCGCTAGGAACAAGTCGTCCGCATAGTCGACGCACAGCCGGCGCACGGCGTCTACCTTACCCAGGCCCACTTCCATTTCGCGGCCCGGATACGCCGTGCTCCACACCCAACTGGCGAACACCTGGGCCCGTACTCCCGCGGTTTGCAGCCCTGGTAGCGTGACATGCAGCGTGGAGTCCGGGGTGCTCGGCGTGGCTCCGGGCGAAGCGCCGTCCCGTGGCCCGCCGGCGGCGCCGCGCCGGGCGGCCGCTCCGTCGTCGGCGATAGCTCCCGTGACGAAGTCGGCCTTGCCCTCCCAGATCTTGCCTATGGTGTCGCAGTGAGCGTCGAAGAAGCGCATGACGGGTATGTCTCCGCCGGTGTCCCGGCCGTCTGGTGAAGCGGCCTGTTTTGCGCCCGAGTCTACCACCCGTCCTCTCCGGGAGCGAGGCACCGAGTCGGCGGCCATTCGGCACCGACTCGGCGGCCATTCGGCCCCGACTCGGCTCCAAGCGCGGCACCAACTCCGGCACCAACTCCGGCACCAATCCCGGCGCCAACTCGGCGCCAACCATTGCGTCGGGCCGGTCGCCCCGCCCGGCGTCTAAGTACCGTTTCCGCACCCCTCCTGCTAAACTCGGCTCCATGGAGAGCAGAACAGGATTTCAGGCTTGTGGCGAAGTCGCCGGCGCGCTGCCGGTCACTGATGCTGCCCGCCTTGCTCTCGTTCTCGACCTCCTCCTGCTCCTCCCCGAATAGGGGAGAAACATTCGCGAAGCCGGCGCTATCCGGCACATCAGCAGCCATGATTTCGTAAGAGCCAGGAGGCAGAGAGCATGTCCACGACCAAAGCATCCGGATCCGGCGCCAAGTCCGACGGAACCCGCGGCACCGGGCCTGCCGGCGTCGCACCTGAGCGCTGCGCCACCCCGGGCGCATCACCCGCCCCCTCCGTGGGCGCCGTCGCGGGCGCCTCGGCTGGCGCCGCATCCGAGCCCTGCGCCGGCTCGGCCCCCGTCAGCCCGCGCCGCAACGCCGGCGTTCCCGTGGTCTTCTTCGACACCACCCTGCGCGACGGCGAGCAGTCGCCCGGCAGCAGCATGAACGCTTCCGAGAAGTTGGAGATCGCCCACCAGCTCGTCCGCCTGGGTGTCGATGTCATCGAGGCCGGTTTCCCGGCCAGCAGCCCCGGCGATTTCGCCGCCGTGCAGACCATCGCCCGCGAGGTCAAGGGCGCCGTCATCTGCGGTCTGGCCCGCTGCACCGAGAACGACATCCGCCAGTGCTGGGACGCCATCAAGGACGCCGAGCGCCCCCGCATACACACCTTCGTCTCGACCTCCGACATCCACCTGCAGCACCAGATGCGCATGAGCCGCCCCGAGGTGGTGGAGCTGACCAAGAAGATGGTCGCCTTCTGCGTCTCGCTGTGTCCCGACGTGGAGTTCTCGGCCATGGATGCCACTCGCTCCGACGTGGACTTCCTGGCCGAAGTGCTGGCTGCCGCCGTCGCCGCACGGGGCTACGACCATCAACGTGCCCGACACGGTGGGCTACTCCATGCCTACCGAGTACGCGGAGCTCATGGACCAGCTCTACGACAAGGTGCCGGGTCTCGACAAGGTGGTGCTGAGCGCCCACTGCCACAACGACCTGGGCGTTGGCTGTGGCCAACACTCTGGCCGCAGTGGAGCATGGGGCCACGCAGGTGGAGGTGGCCATCAACGGCATCGGCGAGCGGGCCGGCAACGCAGCTCTGGAAGAGGTGGCCATGGCTCTGGTCACCCGCAAGGATATCCTCCAGCGGCCCGTGCAACATCGTGACCACCGAGATCTCCCGCGCCAGCCGTATGGTCTCGAGTTTCACCGGCCATCTGATCCAGGCGAACAAGGCGATCGTGGGTAAGAATGCTTTCGCTCACGAATCGGGCATCCACCAGGACGGGGTGCTGAAGGAACGCACCACCTACGAGATCATGCATGCCCGTGACATCGGTCTGACCGACAGCGACATCGTGCTGGGCAAGCACTCGGGCCGGCATGCGCTGCGGTCGCACCTGGCCGAACTAGGCATCCATCTGGAGGGAGCCGAGCTGGACGAGGTCTTCCACCGGTTCAAGGCCACCGCCGACCGCAAGAAGGAAGTCACCACCGCCGACCTCGAAGCCCTGGTGGGCGAAGAGATGCGCCAGCGCGAAGACGTCTACGCCCTGGAACACGTGTACGTGTCGACAGGCACCGACATCATCTCGTCCAGCCAGGTGGGCGTGAGCAAGCAGGGCAAGACAGCACGCCGGCAAGGCCTTCTCGGGCGGCTCGGTGGAGTCGATCTTCCTGGCCATCGACGACGCGGTGGGGGTGAAGGGCAAGCTCATCGACTACCAGGTGCGCGCTATCACCTCGGGCAAGGACTCGCTGGGCGAGGTGCGCGTGGTGGTGGAGGTGGACGGCAAGCGCTATGCCGGTCAGGCCGTCTCCATCGACGTGCTGGAGGCTTCGGCCAAGGCCTATGTGCGGGCCCTCAACAACGTAGACATGGGTCGGGAGGCCGGGGGAGCCCGCGGCGACCGGCTGTATCTGTAAGACGGGGATAGGACATGGCGGACACGACCCGGGACTGGACCTTTCGCGGCTTGGCGGCGGCTCGAGCTGCCCGGCGGCGCCTGCCGCGTGGCCGACCTGGCCGCGCTGGCTCAAGCGACCGGGCGCGAGGTGGCCCGGCTGCCCTACTCCATCCGCGTACTGCTGGAGAACGCACTGCGCCATTGCGGCCGGGGGTCGGTGCAGGAGAAGGACGTGCTGGCCCTGCTCGACTGGCAGCCGCGCGCCGCGGACGGTGCCACGGGTGGCGCGACCGGCGGCGCCGAGCTGGCCTTCATGCCCGGCCGGGTGCTGCTGCAGGACCTAACGGGGGTGCCCTGCGTGGTCGACCTGGCGGCCATGCGCTCGGCCGTCGCGCGGCGCGGGGGAGACCCAGCGACGGTAGACCCCAACGTGCCGGTGGACTTGGTTATCGATCACTCGCTGCAGGTGGACTACGCCGGCACGCCCGACGCCTGCGAGCGCAACATGGAGCTGGAGATGCGCCGCAACGGCGAGCGCTACGGCCTGCTGCGCTGGGCCCAGGGCGAGTTCGCCAACCTGCGCATCGTGCCGCCGGGCACGGGTATCTGTCATCAGGTGAACCTGGAGTACCTGGCCGAGGTGGTGCGGCGCGACGCGGCGCGCCGGGCGGCGGCACGGCGGCGGTCGCGGCGGCTGCGACCGGCGAAGCCCCGTGGGCCTATCCCGACACCGTGATCGGCACCGACTCACACACCACCATGATCAACGGCTTGGGTGTGCTGGGCTGGGGGGTGGGCGGCATCGAGGCCGAGGCGGTCATGCTGGGCCAGCCCTACTTCATGCTGGTGCCGCAGGTGGTGGGGGTCGCGCCTCGTCGGGCCGTCTGGCGCCGCGGGCGACCGCTACCGACGTGGCGCTCACTCTCACCGAACTGCTGCGCGGCGTGGGAGTGGTGGGCCGTTTTGTGGAGTACTTCGGCCCCGGCGCCGAGGGCCTCACGCGTGGCCGACCGGGCCACGCCTGGCCAACATGGCCCCGGAGTACGGCGCCACCTGCGGTTTCTTCCCCGTGGACGGCGAGACCGTGAAATACCTGCGCCAGACCGGGCGTCCCGAAGAGCTCTGTGCTCGGGTGGAAGCCTACTGTCGCTCGCAAGGGATGTTCAGAGAGCCTGGTTCCCCCGATCCGGAGTACTCACAGGTGGTGGAGCTCGATCTGGCCGAGGTGCGGCCCAGTCTGGCCGGTCCGCGGCGGCCCCAAGACAGGGTGCCGTTGGAAGACATGTCCAGGAGATTCCACCAGGACTTGCCCACGCTATCCAAAGGCCGGGAGTACGAAGCCAAGGCTAAGGTGGAGCTTGAGGGCAGGCGGGAGGTCGTCCGCGACGGCGACGTGGTGATAGCGTCCATCACCAGCTGCACCAACACCTCCAACCCGGCGCTGATGCTGGCGGCCGGGCTGCTGGCCCGCAAAGCGGTGGAGCTGGGGCTGGCGCCCAAACCGTGGGTGCGCACGAGCATGGCTCCGGGCTCGCGGGCGGTGACGGGCTATCTGGCCGAGGCGGGGCTGCTGGAGCCGCTGGAGAAGCTGGGGTTCGGCAATGTGGGCTACGGCTGCGCCACCTGCATCGGCAACAGCGGTCCCTTGCCGGCCGACCTGGAGCGGGCCATCAAGGACGAGGGCCTGGTGGTGGCGGCGGTGCTGAGCGGCAACCGCAACTTCGAGGCGCGCATCCACGCGGCGGTGCGGGCCAACTACCTGGCCTCGCCGGCTCTGGTGGTGGCGTACGCGCTGGCGGGGACCGTGGATATCGATCTGAGCTGCGAGCCACTGGGCACGCGGAGCGACGGGCGGCCGGTGTATCTGAGCGACCTGTGGCCTTCGGCGGACGAGGTGGCGGCGCTGGCGGCCGGGGCGCTGCGTCCGGAGTTGTTCCGGGCGGAGTACGAGCGGGCGCTGGTGGGCACTGAGGCTTGGCAGGAGTTGGCGGTGCCGGGCGGAGCGCTCTACGAGTGGGACGAGGCGTCCACCTACGTGCGCGAGGCGCCGTTCTTCGAGGGTGTGGCGCCGCAGCCGGTCGCTCCGGCCGACATCCAGGGGGCGCGGGTGCTGGCCGTGCTGGGAGATTCGGTGACCACCGACCACATCTCGCCGGCCGGATCGATCGGCGCCGACACTCCGGCTGGCCGCTATCTGCTGGAGCAAGGCGTGGCCAGGGAGGACTTCAACACCTACGGCAGCCGCCGCGGCAACCACGAGGTGCTGGTGCGGGGCACGTTCGCCAACGTGCGGCTGCGCAACCTCATGGCCGGGGGCCGGGAGGGCGGTTGGACGACGCACCAGCCCTCCGGTGAGGTGATGGCCATCTACGATGCGGCCGTGCGGTACCGGGAGGCGGCCGCGGTTACGGTGCCGTGCGAGACGGTGCAGCCGGCTCGGTGCCGCTGGTGGTGTTCGCCGGCAAGGAGTACGGCACAGGCAGCTCGCGCGACTGGGCGGCCAAGGGCGCGGCGCTGCTGGGCGTGCGGGCGGTGATCGCCGAGAGCTTCGAACGCATCCACCGCGGCAATCTGGTGGGCATGGGCGTGCTGCCGTTGGAGTTGCCGACCGGGGTGACGGTGGCGAGCCTCGCGCTCGACGGCTCGGAAACTGTGGACGTGGAGGGGATCGCGGCCGGTCTGACGCCCGGGGCGACGGTGACGGTGCGCATAGGGCGAGCGGCCCCGGCTGGCGACGCGGACCTGACCCACGGTGCCGCGCCGCGCGAATTGGTGCTCACCTGCAGGGCTCGCATCGATTCCACGCTCGACGCTGAGTACTTCCGGCACGGGGGCGTGCTGCCCTGCGTGTTACGGCTGAAGCTGGGGGAGGCCGAAAGGGCCTAGCGGACTTCGCGGAGCTGTCTGGTGAGTGCGTTCAAATCCAGTATCCCCCACGGCGAAGACCACCCTGGCCCCGACGATCATCAGCCAGCGGGGCTCTCTTCGTCGAAAGGCATGCTGGCCTATCTCCCCGCCGTTCGGCTCCTACCCACGCAGGGGACCCTGTGTGAACTCTTCATCGAGGCGACGACCCATCGCTGCCGCGGCGGAGTGAAGCTTGTCCGCATAACGCTCGAGATGAGCATCGTCAAACCGCTCCGGTGGGACGTGTAGGCCGAGCGCGCCGACGAGGTTGCCCTTGGAGAAGATGGGCACCGCAACAGCCGCCCGGCCCTTTGAGCGCTCCTCGCACGAATATGCTATTCCCTCGGCGGCCGTTTTCGCGAGCAGCGCCTCGAGTGCCTTCGGGTCGGTCACAGTGTGCTCGGTGTAGCGCACCGCGGGTACGTCGAGAACACGCCTGCGAGTCTCCTCATCCGAATACGCCAGATGCACCCGGACTTGCGCGTTCCAGACCTCGGTGAGCGGCCGGGCTGAGTGGGCTGGGATCAGTTGGGCAAACCCACTGGAGGAGGGGATGACGTTGGTCATCAGCAATTGGTCCCCGGTGCGCAGGGCAAGAGACGCGCCTTCGCCGGTGATGTCTGCCAGTAGCCCTAGGTCGCGTTCAAGGATCTGGGCAAGGATGCTGTTGCCGCCGAGGGCGAACAGAGCCACGGCGAAGGTGGGGCCCACCCTGTACTGGCCGGTGTCGTCATCCTGGGCCAGATAGCCCTTGCTCTGCAGCGTCTTGACAAAGCGATAGACCGTTGCCGGGTTGAGTCCGGTGCGACGGCCGAGTTCCGCAAGGCTGAGGCTGGGGTCTCTGGCGGTGAACTGGCTCAGGATGTCGAGTCCGCGCGAGAGCGCCTGCACGGGTGCCGGCCCGTTCCCCGCCGCTCTGGGTCTGGTGGCTTTTGCAGTCACTTGGCGCTCCCGCTCGTGGGTTCTCCCTACCGACAACACACCATACCTTACTCCGGTTGACCCAGGTAGGCCATGCTGCTAAGGTTGCAGCATACGCAAGCGACCCTTGCGCATAGTGCAATACAACGGCGATATTGGGATGGAGAGGTGGCATGAGCAAAAGCAGATTGTGGACTGCGTTCTTGACCGTCGCATTGGTGCTGGCCTTGGTCGTGGCCGCCGCTGCCTTGGCAGCGTGTGGCGGCGGAGAGGCCACGCAGGAAGTGACTTCTACGACGGTCTCGCCCGCGGCGGCCGAAACCACGACAACCGAGACGGCCGAGGTCATCACGGAACTAGCATTCAATACTGAAGTAGTGGGTGATTCCATAGGTGTCCTTGGCTTGGGCGCGGGGCCCAAGTTCTGGCCCGACAGGAATGGGACGGCTTTTGTGCTGTTCGCGGACGGCGCTCAATACATGATCGACTGTGGGCCGGGTACTCCACAGGCCCTATACGATCTTGGCCAGGGCTTTTCAAAACTGCAGAACGTATTCCTTACCCACCTACACTTCGACCACACCGTCGGGTACGCGGACCTGCTGGCTCGGGGGTATCAGACTAGGGATCCGAACCCGGCCGGGGCCGCGAGCCCCCTCGTGAAACTGACCGTCTGGGGCCCTCCGGGGACTCAGGCCCTCAGCGACGGCTTCATGGCAGGCCTGGGCGTAGGTTTCGACCTGCATAACTGGCAGCGGAAAGAGGGCAGCCCGTGGCTGGAGCCCACCACCAATGAGATCAACCTGCCCGAAACCGGCATCGCGCTGGTGTATGAGGACAGGCACGTGAAGGTCACCGCGACTCGCGTGGACCACGACGTCGACGTTGCCGACGCATACGCCTATCGCTTCGATATCCTGGCCGGTCCTTCGGCGGGCAAGTCCGTCGTGTTTTCGGGCGACAGGGCCGAAAACAACGTGAACCGTGACGAGGCCACCAACGCGCAGTTCCGCGCGCAGTTCAGGGAGCTGGCCCAGGGCGCAACGGTCTTGGTACACGAAGTGGGCGAGGCCGCGTGGGCCAGCCAGATCGCCGATCCGAACAGCGGCAACCCCGTCCAGGTGGCTCTCTACTATCATCTCGTCAACTCCCACACCGACGTTAACGAGATCCCAGCTCTGGCGAAGGAGCTGAACGTAGGCACGGTGGTCCTGAACCACTACGGCAACATCGGCCTCGACTACACGCTTCAAGGGGCGCGAGACGTCATCTACCAGGACGTGATGAAGGCCAACGAGACGGCCGGCTACACGGGCACGATCATCGCTCCCATGGAAGGGCAAGTGATCCCCTTCTAACCCACAAAGGCGTAGACGGCGAAGCGACGACGAGGGCCTCCGCTTGGATCTCCGGGCGGTGGCCCTCGCCACGAACCACGCGGCAGAGTCCGAGGTGCAGCGATGAGGACCCTCGAGACAGACAACGCACGAGAAGCCGCTGCCGTCCTCAGGGAGCTTTGCAGGAAGCATGAGAGCCCACTGGACGTTGACCATTTCGACGCCGGGCGGCAGGTTCGACTGGCTTCTGTGAAAGAGTGGGAGCCGCGCGGGTGTTCGCCCGTTCCGCAATAAGGGTCATGGGTTCTGATCAAGAATCGCCTCTTGCTCCCCGAGAGTCCTGGCTCGAGCACTCACCGCTGTCCAACGCCGGTATACAATGAAAAGCGCTCGCACAATGATCACAAGAGCAGTGAGATGAGAATCTCCACCAACCATCGTCCAGCGTCGAGGTGGCTGTGGATAGGACCGAGTTCATCTGTCGGGGACGGAGCCGGCCTTTGCGGCGGAATCGTGGCGACGCCTCAGGTGGCGCCAGCCGCCTACGTCGGAAGAGTTGACGGAATGGCTCTTCTGCCCGCATTACGGCGTTCTAGCCAGCAGCGGCTACCGGCGGCATCTTGAGTGGCAAGCGGCGTGGACAAATCCCCCTCCAAGCTGAGCAGATACGTGCGCGTGCACTGGCTCACTTGGCTGGCCTACGGGATCTCGATCGCCGGGCTTGGCTATGTGATCTGGAACCTGCGTCTGCCCCAGCTCAAGGCCGACCTGGCGACGGCAACCTGGTGGCTCGTCTTGGTGGCGGTTCTCCTTGATGTCTCACCCCGCTTGCTGGAGGCGGTGCGCTGGAAGTATCTGCTAAGGCTTGTGGTTGTCGGCTACCGCTTTGTTCTGCAAGCCATCTACGTGGGGACGCTCTACAGCGCTATCCTGCCGCTTTCGAGCGGGGAGTTTGTGCGAGGTGTGATGGTCTCGTCGCGCGCTCGGACGTCGTTCGCCTCCGTGCTCTCGACACAGGTAGTCGAGCGTATCTGCGACTCGATGGCACTGATCCTGTTGGTTTGGGTCACGGTCGGGGGACTGGCTTTGCCTCTGTCAATGCAGATCGCCATGGGAGGTCTCGAATCACTCATCGTACTGGCCCTGGGCGTTGGTTTCATCATCTACCTGCGGAGGAAGGGCTTCCACGCTCGGCTCGAATCCTCGCAACCGTCGGGCAGAGCGGGCCGCTGGTTCAAGTCGGTGGTGCTTGGAATGCGGGCCAGCGCAATTCGAATCACACCCCGCGGCCTGTTTGTTGCCGTCTTCACGGCCATCGGCATAGTCGCCCTTCGCGCAGGCGTCCTGTGGTTGCTCCTGGCCGCATACCACATCGACCTTTCTTACCTGCAGGCGGCTGGGCTCTTCGCCCTTATCAGTGTGGGCTCATTCCTGCCCAGCGCCCCCGGCAAAGTGGGGTCGTGGCAGTTCTTCTGCGCCCTCGGACTGACGTTGTTCGGCGTTGCGGAGCCCGAGGCAGCGGGCTTTAGCTTGGTCGCGTACGTCTTCTGGACTCTGCCCCCCATGCTCATAGGCTTGGGGGCGTTGGCCGCATCGCCTTTCTCTTGGTCGGAGCTGCGTCCAAGGCACAAGATGACACTGCTGGAGACGGACCAGCCAACAAGCCAGCAGGACGACGCGGAGGTTCGTGCAGAACGCCTAGGGTGACGGGTAGCGGCGGCCTCGTGTCCCTCGCTTCTCGCCTCGCTTCGCCAGAGGACCGTTTGTCCTCTACCCTAGACCATGCGGGCGGCGAACATCCCGAGTACTACCATTGCGATTCCAAGCACCGCATTGAGAAAGATGTTGAGTGTCGCCAGTCCCCAGCTTCCATTTCGAAGAAGCCTCATCGTCTCGACCGAGAACGTGGATAGGGTCGTGAATGCCCCAAGAAACCCAGTGAAGATGAGCAACTCGACCGTTGGTGATAGCACCAAACGTCGCTCCAGCAGGCCGACCAGCAGACCCGCCAGCAAGCAGCCGACCAGGTTGACGGCGACGGTGCCCACAGGAAACCGAGTACTAAAAAGGCGGGTGCCGGCAAGAGTGGTCAGATAGCGAAGAGCTGCCCCGACGCTGCCGCCGCCTGCGACCGCTACGATGCTCACCAGGGGTTGTGGCATGCGCCTACTCCTTCCACGCGGCCAGAATAGCCTGGCCGAATCAATAGAGGTAGGCGTCATCAGCGTGTAGAGACTGCGGTTAAGGCGAACGCCATCGCCTGTAGGGCTAACCCTACGGTCAAGTATAGCGGGCTCTCAGAAAAGCAGGTTGGGGCCGGAATGGGAAGGCATCTTGGCCACCCGCGACGCTGACGAGCTCGACAGTTCGCTCTGACACTCTCGCCTCTGTGCCGCTAGAACACCAGCGGATCGGCCACCAAGTCGCTCACCCGCACTGCGCCGCGCACTGAATTGCCCACCAGGATCTCGTCGGCGCTCAGTAGGTGTTCCAGGGTGAGCGATCGCTCCTTGGCACCCTTTTGCTCCAGGAACCAAGCTCGCCAAATGCCGGGCAAGAGCCCGTCGCTCAGCGGAGGCGTGGTCCATTCTTGGCCAAAGCGGGCGAAGATGTTGGTGATGGCGCCCTCGGTGATGTGGTCGAGACGGTTTACGAACAGGGCGTCGAAGTGGCCCTCGTGCCGGGCTCGTCTGTGTTCCCGGTTGTAGAAGCCGCGGACGCTGGTCTTATGGCGTAAGAACGGGTCGTCGGGATCGGTACGGAAGGGTGATACCAGCAGGGTGACGGGCGGGGAGCCGGCACGAGCCGGGCTGTGGCCGGACGTGGGGCCGCCGTCCCCCGGGCCGCCGGTGCTGCCGGGTGGCTTGGGCATATCCCGAGTGGTGAGGCTGAAATTGGCAGCGCCGTCTAGCTCGATGCGGACCACGGAGACATCCGGAGTGACCCTGGCCAGACCGATGAGGATCTCCCGGGCCGCCTCCGTATCGAACGGCACTCCCAGGGTCGCGGCCGAGGCGGCCATGCGGGCGAGGTGCTCATCGGCGAAGAGGTAGCGGGCCAATACTGCGGCGTCGCTTAGAGTAAGCGACGGACTCAGGCCATCAAGGCCCCTTGTGTACTCCACTGTCTGGTCGCCTTCGCGGGCCTCGAGCAGGAGGGTCTCAAAGAAGTAGGCGCCTTCCGCGGGGGTCTCGGCCGAAACGGAGCTCTGTGGGGCGAATGCCGCCCGCAGGCGTTTCGCCGGATCCGGCCGCCAACCGCCGGTGGCCAAGTTCGGCTTGGAGGCCGGAGGCGTGGCGAAGGTGGCTTTGGTGAGGGTTTCCTCGAACTCGGCCACTGGTTCGGAGTCCCATACCACTCCCGAACCGGTGCCCAGCGTGCAGTGTCCCTTTCGGTGCAGAATCGTGCGGATGGCGATGTTGCACGTGAAGTCCCTCCCCGGGGAGAAGAGTCCTACCGTTCCGGTGTAGACGTCTCGGGACTCGGTCTCGAGGTCGGCGATGATCTCCATGGTGTGGTGCTTGGGGGCGCCGGTGATGGAGGCCCCCGGGAACATGGCCTCCATGATGTCGGGCAGCGTGGCCCGGGGGTTGACGTCTCCCACCACCGTGCTGACCATCTGCCAAACGGTGCGATAGGGCTCCACCGCGTAGAGCGTTGGCACGCGCACGCTACCTGCGCGGCATACCCGGCCGAGGTCGTTGCGCACCATGTCGACGATCATGAGGTTCTCGGCCCGCTCTTTCTCGGTCTCGGCCAGCTCGTAGGCCAAGGCCACATCTTTGGCGTGAGTTGTACCCCGGGGTCTGGTGCCCTTCATGGGTCGGCTCTCCAACCGGCGGCCGTCGCGGCGCAAGAACATCTCGGGCGAGAGGCTGACCACTTGGGCGTCGCCCAGGTCGAGATAGGCGGCGTACGGCACCTGCTGGCGGATCACCAGGGCTAGAAAGTAATCTAGGGGGTCGATGGCGCCGGTGGAGGCCGCGTCGGCTGGGGCCGCGCCGCGCTCCGCCGCCTCGCCGGGCATGGCCCCAGTCGTTCCCAGCGGGAACCGGCCCCGCACGGTGTAGTTCACCTGATAGGTGTCGCCGGCGGCGATGTAGGCGCGCACCCGGGTAATCGCGGCGACGTACTGCTCCCGGGAGACGCTCAGCTCGGGCTCGATTTGGGCAAGCGCCTGGGCGACCCGGGACACGTCCAACCGGTCCAGATGCGCGCGCCACTTCTCGTCCGGTACCACCGTGGCCGACTCCGGCGGGTAGACCGCCATCCAGGCCGGCGGGAGCGCGTCGGGGCCGGGGTCACGGACAGTCAGCCCGAAGACCGCACCGGCTTCATAGGCCAGGTAGCCGGCGACGTAGCGGCCCCGTTCCTGCTCGGCCTCCACCTCCGCGAGCAACCCAGGGATATCTCGCGGCTTGTCGGCCACCAGGATCCGACAGGGGTCGCAGAGCACGAGGGCTGCGCCTGGCGGAGTGGTCTCTCGCGGACCTCGGGGAAGCCAGGATCCTCCACCGGCGAAGAGGGCGGTTCCGCGCCCTCGGGGCCAGGGCCCGCTAGGAGGTGTATCCGGCAAAGCTCTCCGTCACAATCTGTGTCAAGGGGATGCTCAATGCGGCGATGACCTTCTCCATGGCCACTATCATGGCCGGCGGCCCCACCACGTAGTACGTCCAGTCTTGGGGCTCGCCCAGCTCGGCGCGCACAATGTCGGCGGTGATGAACCCCCGGTGGCCCTTCCAAGTCTTCTTGGGCGCGGTGATCACGTATGCCAGACGCAGCCCCGGTACGACGCGGGCGAACTCCTCGAGCTCCTTCTTGTAGAGGATGCCGCTCTCGGTCATCGATCCGTAGAACAGCACAAGTTCTTGTCCCGCTATCCTGCCGGCTCCCGCCGTGTCGGCCAGGTAGCGCAGCATGCTCCGCACGGGAGTGATGCCTACACCTCCCGTCAAGAAGGCGATCTTGGGCGTCTGGGACTGGAAGACAAAGCGGCCATAGGGTCCGTCGAAGGTGGCTTCGCCTCCCAGGGGTAGAGCGTCGAGAGCATTCTTGAACGCCGATCCGGTCAATCTGGTGGTCAGCTCTACGTGATCCTCGGTGGGGGAGTCGGCGTGGCTGAAGTGGTGCTCCAGCGGGCCCTCCGGCGATGGCACGGTGATCGCGAAGTGCTGGCCCGGCACGAACGCGTAGTCGGGCGGCCGGGAGAACCGGAAGCTGGCGGTGTCGGCGCCGTGGGGGATCTTCTCGAGCAATGTGCCGGTGAAGGTCATGGGTGCCATGGGTGTGAGCCTCCTGGCGGAGTTCCGCGTAGTCGTAGCTCCTGCGAGATAGAATAGCAGCCGCATCCGACCGGAGGAGTCATGGAAGACTTGAGCAACAACGGCATTGCCGCTTTGTCGACGGAGCCTGATAGGGCTCTGGTGACCGCGGCCCGCTGCGCCGACTACGAGCTGGAGGTGGTGCGGGCGGCACTGCGGGAAGTGCTCGCGCCCCTGGGTGGCATGGCCGCCTTCGTCAAGCCGGGCGAGCGCATCGCTCTCAAGCCCAACCTGCTCATGCCCGCGGACCCCGAGAAGGCCATCGCCACCCACCCCGTGGTGGTGGCGGCGGTCGCGTTGGAGGTCATGGAGGCTGGGGCCCATCCCGTCGTGGTGGAGAGTCCGGGCATCAGCGTGATGCACGTCAAGTCGGTCATGGAGCGGGTGTTCCGCAAGACCGGCTACACCGAGATGGCCGAGCGCCACGGGTTCGAGCTCAGCCTCGACATGGAGTACGAGACCGTGTCGTGTCCCGATGCCGTGTTATTCCAAGCGCTTCGAAGTGATGACCCCCATCCTGCAGGCCGACGGCGTCATCAACCTGGCCAAGTTCAAGACGCACATGTTCATGATCTTCACCGGGGCCACCAAGAACCTGTTCGGGGTGATCCCCGGGCTCAACAAGGCCTCCTACCACGCCCGGCTGGCCGATCCCCGAGCGCTTCGCCAACATGCTGCTGGACCTCGCCTACTTGGTGCGGCCCCGGCTGAACATCGTCGACGGAGTGCTGGGTCTGGAGGGCGACGGACCGGGCACGGGCGGACATCCGAGACATCTAGGCGTGCTGCTGGCCGGCGTCGATCCGGTGACCGTGGACGTGGCCTGCTGCCGCATCGCCGACATCGACCCTGCCAAGGTGCCGGTGCTGCTGGTGGCCAAGAAGCGGGGCATGTGGAGCGGACATCCGGCCGACGTGGAGACCGTGGGGGTCCCGGTGGCCGAGCTGCGGGTGACGGACTTCGTCAGGCCCGAAGGCTACAAGGGGATCGGCGTAGGAGGCAAGGCCGGGGCTCTCGACGGTCCCATCCGTCTGGTGCTGCGGCGTTTCAATCGCGTGCCGCGTCCCAAGGCGGGCCGCTGCACCGTGTGCGGCGACTGCGAGCGGGCCTGCCCGGTCAAGGCTATCGCCATCGACAAGGCCGGCAAGGTGGCCCGGGTGGACGACTCCCTCTGCATCCGCTGCTACTGTTGTCACGAGATGTGCCCCTCGGCAGCCATCGATCTTGAGTTCACCGGCATGGGCCGGGTGATGCACCGGCTGAGGCTGCTGTGATGAGCGCCGGGGCCGGAGAGCACGGCATCGGCGCCGCAGCCACGGGCGGCGCGCCGGGCGGCGAGTCGCCGAGCGCGGCACCGCCACGCCGGCCATCCGGCTGGTCGCCCTCGACCTCGACGGCGTGGTGTGGCGCGGAGAAGAGGTCCTGCCGGGAGTGCGCGAGGCCCTGCAAGGCGTTCTGCGCCGCGGGCTCGACCTGCGCTACGTCAGCAACAACTCCACAGCTCACCGCTCAACGGTCTCCGACCGGCTGGCCGGTCTGGGACTGCCGGCCGGGACAGAGAGGGTGTTGACGTCGGGGTTCGTCACCGGCAGGTGGCTGCGGGAGCGGTTGCCCCAAGGGACGCCGGTGTTGGTGGTGGGTGAAGAGGGCTTGGAGCGAGAGCTGCGCGAGGCCGGGCTGGCCCCGCGCCGCGCCGGGGCCGCCGCGCCGAAGCCCGCGGTGCCCGAGGAGGCGGCGCCGAAGGCCGTCGTGGTGGGCATGGACCGGCAGTTTGACTACGCGGGTCTCGCCGAAGCGCAGGCCGCTCTTCTCGGAGGGGCGCTCTTCGTGGCCACCAACCGCGATGCCACGTTCCCGACGCCCCGCGGCCTCAAGCCCGGGGCCGGAGCCATCGTGGCCGCGGTGGCCGCGGCGGCCGAACGGGAGCCGGTGTCGCTGGGTAAGCCCGGCCTCGCCCTGGCCGAGGTGTTGGCGGCCGTGACCGGCGTTTCACCGGCTGAGACGCTGTTCGTGGGCGACAGGCTTAGCACCGACATCGGCATGGGCAGAGCGGCCGGGATGGTCACCGTTCTGGTCCTCACCGGGGTGACCAGCCAGGAGGACCTGGAGGCCGCGCGCATGGCGGGCTCCGACGAGCTGCTGCCCGATCATATTCTTGCCGGGTTGGCGGAGCTGTCCGGGCTGCTCGATCGCTTGGGCGGCTAAGGTCGGCGGTGCTCTCGGGCCCGGCCTGTCGCTTCAGCTTTCGTGCAATCGAGACCCTGACCGGGGCCTGTGACAGGCGCCCCTGACCGGCGGTTATTGACACGCATTAGTCGCTACGATAGTATCCCTATCGGGTTAGTGTACTTAGCAGTGCGTGGACGCCTGGGAGCAGAGGCTAGTGGTTCTTTCGCAGAAAGCGCAATACGCCGTGAGAGCGTCGTTCGAACTCGCCAAGCGGTACGGCTCCGGGCCGGTGAAGGCCGTCGAGCATCGCGGAGTCGCAGTGCATCCCCAGTCGCTTCTTGGAGAACATCTTGGGACAATTGCGTCAGGCGGGCGTGGTTGAGTCGGCGCGGGGCAAGGAGGGCGGCTATCGCTTGGCTCGGCCTCCGCGACAGGTCTTGGTGGGCGAGGTCATCCGCCTCATCCAGGGGCCGCTCACGGTGGTGGACTGTATCGGCGCGGGCGAGGGGAGTGACTCCGGCCGTGAGTGCGCGCTGCGGCCTGGCTGCGTGCTTCTGCCCATGTGGGACAGGGCCCATCGGGCCATGATGGATGTGTTCGACGAGACGAGTCTTGAAGACTTGGTGGAACAGGAACGAGCGGCAAATGGACTTGAAGTCATCGACTATGCCATCTGAACCACGGGCGCAGCGAATGCTCGGGCGCCTGGCGGCGCGAAGCCACCCCAGGCGCAGTCCGGCTCGTCCCCAGTCGTGCTCCAACTGAGAGAGGCATTCCCATGACAGACTTCGATTTCGAGAACTACGGCCCCGACACCCTGGCGCTGCACGCCGGTCATACGCCCGACCAGGACACGCTTGTCGCGCGCGGTGCCCATATACCAGACAAGCAGCTACGTGTTCCGCGACTCCGAACACGCCGCCAACCTTTTCGCCCTGAAAGAGTTCGGCAACATCTACACCCGGCTCACCAACCCCACCACCGAGGTGCTCGAGAAGCGGTTGGCCGCGCTGCACGGCGCGGCCGGGGCGGTGGCGACGGCGTCGGGGGCGGCGGCCATCTTCTATGCCATCGCCGCCATCACCTCGACGGGGCAGAACTTCGTCACCGGCGACAAGCTCTACGGCGGCACCTACACGCAGTTCACTGGGCCGCTGAAGCGCTTCGGCATCGAGGCGCGGTTCGTGGATTCGAGCGACCCGGCCAACTTCGAAAGGGCGATCGACGAGAACACCCGTCTGCTCTATACCGAGTCGGTTGGTAATCCCAAGGGCAACGTGGACGATCTGGAGGTCATCGCCGAGATCGCGCACAAGCACAAGCTGCCGCTCGTAGTGGACAACACGGTCACGCCGCCGCCGCTATTCGACCCTTTTGAGCACGGGATCGACATCGCGGTGTATTCGCTCACCAAGATGATCGGTGGTCACGGCACCTCCATCGGGGGAGCGGTGGTGGACAAGGGCGACTTCGACTGGAAGGGCGCCGGCAGATATCCAGAGATAACAGAACCAGATCTTGCCTACCATGGGGTGAACTTCTGGGATGCGTTCGGTAGTCACGACAAGGCGGTCGCTCCGGGACTGGCGTATGTACTCAAGATCCGCACCGGGCTGCTACGCGACCTGGGGGCGTGCCTGTCGCCGTTCAATTCGTGGCTGTTCATCCAGGGAGTGGAGACGCTGCCCCTGCGGGCGCGCACCCACGCCGCGAATGCGCAGGCGGTGGCTCAGTTCTTGACCGACCACTCGGTGGTGACTTCGGTGGACTATGCCGGATTGCCCGGGCATCCCGATTTCGACCGGGCTCGTCGCTACTTCCCCCTGGGGCCTGGCGCGGTCTTCGGCTTTGAGATCAAGGGCGGCCTGGAAGCGGGCAAGAAGCTCATTGATTCGGTGAAGCTGGCCTCGCACGTGGCCAACATCCTCGACGCCAAGACCTTGGTCATTCATCCGGCCAGCACCACCCACCAGCAGCTCACCGCCGAGGAGCAGCTCAAGGCGGGGGTTACGCCCGGCCTAATCAGGGTATCGGTGGGCATCGAAGACCTGCACGACATCATCGCCGACCTCGACCAGGCGCTGCGGGCGTCGCAGGGCGCGGCCTCCTAGGGGCCGGTCGGTGGCGGCTCGGGGCGGCCCGGGCCCAAGCACAGCAAAGGAGCGCATCGTGGCCACCATATACGACGACAACTCCCTCTCTATAGGGCACACGCCGCTGGTGCGGTTGAACCGTGTGGTCGGCAAGACCCAGGCCCGGGTCCTGGCCAAGATCGAGGGGCGCAACCCGGCGTACTCGGTGAAATGCCGCATAGGGGCGTCCATGATCTGGGACGCGGAGAAGAAGGGGCTGATCAAGCCTCACACCGAGATCATCGAGCCCACCAGCGGCAATACCGGTATCGCTCTGGCCTATGTCTGCGCGGCCCGGGGCTACAAGCTCACGCTGACCATGCCCGAGACCATGAGCATGGAGCGACGCAAGGTGCTGGCCTTCTTCGGTGCCAACCTTCTGTTGACTCCCGGCGCCGAGGGCATGAAGGGCGCGATCCGAACGGCGGAGGAACTCGTGGCCAACGACCCCGAGCACTACTTTCTGCCGCAGCAGTTCAACAACCCGGCCAACCCAGCCATCCACGAGAAGTACTACCGGTCCGGAGATCTGGACCGACACCGACGGTCAGGTGTATGCGTTGGTGGCCGGTGTGGGCACGGGCGGCACCATATCGGGCATCTCCCGCTTCTTCGAGACCGTCAAGGGGCAGCCGCTTCAGTCGGTCGCGGTGGAGCCCGCCGCCAGTCCGGTGATCGGCCAGGCGCTGGCGGGAGAGGAGATCAGGCCGGGGCCGCACAAGATCCAAGGCATCGGCGCTGGTTTCATCCCCGAGAACCTCGACCTGTCGCTCATCGACCGGGTGGAAGCGGTGGAGAATGACGAGGCTGTGGATATGGCTCGGCGCCTGGCTCGGGAAGAGGGCATCTTGTGTGGCATATCGAGCGGAGCGGCAGCGGCCGCGGCCGTACGACTGGCCCAAGAGCCGGAGTTCACGGGTAGGACCATTGTGGTCATCTTGCCCGACGCCGGCGAACGCTACCTGTCGACCGCGCTGTTCGGGAAGAACTGAGGGCCTCAGCAGCGCAGCGGGGTGTGATGATGGAGAAGCCAGACAGATACTCGCGGCAGACCATCTTCCCGGGTATCGGGCCGGAGGGGCAAAAGCGGCTGGGAGAAGGCTTCGCAGTGGTGGTGGGCTGCGGGGCGCTCGGTTCGGTGAGCGCCAGCGCGCTGGTGCGGGCCGGGGTAGGCCGGGTGCGGGTGATCGACCGGGACTTCATCGAGCAGCACAACCTGCAGCGGCAACTACTCTATACCGAGCAGGACATCGCGGACAATCTGCCCAAGGCTGGTGGCGGCCGAGCGGCACCTGCGCGCGGCTAACTCGGACGTGGAGGTGGAGGGAGTCGTCGCCGACTTCGACCAGGTCAACGCCGAAAAGCTGGTGACCGGCGCCGGCGTCATCGTCGACGGGCTGGACAACTTCGACGACGCGCTTTCTGCTCAACGACGTGGCGCTCAAACTGGGGATCCCTGGGTGTACGGAGGGGCCATCCAGGCGAGCGGCATGACCGCCACTTTCCTCCCGGGCGGGAAGCCCTGCTTCCGCTGCCTGGTGGGTTCGCCCGCGCGTCCGCGGGAGTCTCACCTGCGACACCGCAGGGGTGGTCAATGCAGCCCCCTGGGCCGTCGGTTCCCTGCAAGCGGCGGAGGCTCTCAAGATCTTGGCGGGCACGGCGCCGCCGTCTCGTGACTTGGTGGTGGTGGATCTGTGGAGTCGGTCCTTTGAGTCGCTGCCCTTGCCGACTTCACCGCGCCGACTGCCCGGCCTGCGGCGGGACGTACGAGTTTCTCGAGGGCAGGCCCGTAACACGCGCTTCACCAGCCTGTGCGGACAGGACGCCGTGCAGGTTTGGGACCCCACCTCCACGGGGTGTCGCTGGCGCAGCTCAAGGCGCGGCTGAGCGCGTTGGCACCGGTGGAAGGCGGCGAGCAGATGCTCCGTTTCCCGGTGGGGGAGCAGGAGTTGGTGGTTTTTGCCGACGGCCGCACCATCGTGCGGGGCACCCGCGACGAGAAGGTGGCCCGGGCGCTCTACGCCCAGTATCTGGGGATGTAGCGGGGCCGCACCGCAGGGCGTTGCGTGCCGCGCCGGCCACGGCCGCCGGGCGCCTGCCGCTTCCAGCGCGCCACCCCCGGCAGGGGCCGGAGTGGGGCGCCGGCCTGACCATCGTGGTAAGATGGGCCGCATGTTGACACCGACGGTGGCGCGAGACACCAAAGGCGGCTATCAAGACCTCGGCTGAGGTTTTCTCAGGCAGCCGCGCTAATCACACCATCCCCATTTGCCGATATTGTTCATATGTCGCGGTCTGTCTCTGGTTGCCCAAAGGGGCTTGAGACAGAGCGAAGGCCTGAACCAGGAGGGCATCATGGCCATGGCTACAGCGCGATCCTCACGTGACTACCGAGTCCCCACCCTTTCGATTCTGCTTGCCCTTGTAGGCGCACTGTTCCTGCTCTTGGGAGCGGCCGTGGGCGGCGGCCAAGCTCTGGCGACGACCGCGGAGGCGGGCGGCCTGGATACCGGCAGCGGCGTTGTGGAGTCCTCAAACGCCGGGGCGGTCGATCCGTACGCCCCGACCGTGGGCATACTCTTCCCCATGGAAGGGCGCATCGTCTGGACCGACACCTTTGGGGCCCCCCGGGCGGGCCACACTCATGCCGGCAACGACCTGTTGGCGCCGAAGATGACGCCGCTGTTGGCTGTGGTCGACGGTGAGGTCGACTGGCTCGATCCGGACGGATCGTCAAGCTACAGCCTTCTTCTGCGGGGCGACGACGGCAACGATTACTTCTACATCCATATCAACAACGACACGCCCGGCACCGACGACGGGCTGGGCGGGGTCAAGTACGCCTATGCCCCCGGGCTCTATGATGGCAAGCACGTGGAACGAGGTGAGTTGATCGCCTACGTGGGTGACAGCGGCAATGCCGAGAGTACCGTTCCTCACCTCCATTTCGAGATCCACTACGGCGGCTACAAGAACCCCATCGATCCCTACAGCAGCCTGATGGCTGCTCCCACACTGGCCGAGTGGATAGCCGACGGCAGGCCCGACCTGACCACAGACGTAACTCCGCGCGCGCCCGCGGCCTCTTTCGTTTCGCTGCGTGGCACCGACCGCTTTGACACAGCCGTCAGGATCTCGCGTGACATGTTCTCCAGTGCCCTGCCGGCCGGTTCGGGTCTGGTGCTTGCTCCGGGCGAGACTTTCCCTGAGGCGCTGTGCGGTGCGCCGCTGGCCGCCGCATACGGCGGCCCGGTGCTCCTTACGCCGGTGAGTGGACTCAGGAGCACGGTGTGCGACGAGATCGTGCGGCTGGCTCCTGAGCATGTCGTCTGCATCGGGCTGTCCGAGGCCATCGCGGCAGCGGTGCAGGCCGCGCTGCCTGGGGCGTCCGTGACCACCATCCGCGGCGATGGGGGGAACGTCTACGACATGAGCTACAAGGTGGCCATAGCCCTTGGCCAGAAGGTCGGTGACCTGAGCGGCGCCACTGCCGTCAGTCACCCGAGGCGACCTATTCCCGGATGCCATCGGGGTCTCTCCGTTGGTGTGCGCCCAGAAGTGGCCGGTGTTGCTGACAAAGGGGCCGGCCGGCAGTCTGAACCCCAGCGCGGTAGCGGCTCTGACCGAACTCGGCATTTCCAAGGCCATCAAGGTGGGCACGTACGTCACCCTGCCGGCAGGCGTGGTCGGACTGGCGAATCTTTCTGGTGACAACCGCTACTACACCAACCGCAACGTGGCCTTGTGGGCCATGAACAACGCGGGTCTGACCTTCGCCCATCTGGGCATAACCACCGGGGACAAGTTCCCCGATGCTTTGGCAGCCGGGCCCTATTTGGCCCTTGACCGCGGCATCCTTCTCCTGAGCCCGCTGAAGGGACCATTGCCTTCGTTCATCGGCGCGGAGATCGCCGGCAACGGCGCGGCGGTGAAGCGGGTGTCGTTCATCGCCATGATCGAGCCGGTGATGGGGCAGGTCAAAGCGCGTCTGCCGTAGGCGTGACCGAGTTCCGGCCGGTGCCCAGGTAGCTTGCGAGCCCGTCGTGCACGGCGGTTGCGTTGAACTCTGGGAAGCGCTCGGCCAACGCTTCTCTGTCTATCGCCGAGACCGCGCCGCCCTGGCTGACAAAAGCCACCGCTGCTGGAGTAAGCTTTCTGCCCGGCAGGCGCTGCAGGAAGGCTCCCTGGATCTTGCCTACGGGCATAGGTATGTGGAGTATTCGTCTTCTGCGCCCCATGGTTCTGAGGGCCAGCAGCAAGAACTCATTGAGGGTCACTGTGTCCGGGCCGCCGAGGCCGAACGTCGTGTCGCGAGTTCTGTCCGGGTGGGCGGCTAACAGGGTGAACAGCCGGCCGATGTCTTCCACAAAGAGCGGAGTGAGCGGTTCTTCCCCCCGTCCAAAGATGGGCACGAAGGGAAGGTGGTCGGAGTAGCCGATGATGCGGTTTAGGGCCGTGTCATGCGGGCCGTATACCCAGCAGCTGCGGACTATGGTCCACTCCAGCCCGCTCCCGCGGATGGCTTCCTCGGCCTGCCATTTGGCTCGGTTCCAGGCCTCTGGAGCCTGCGCCGATACACTGATGCCGCTTATGTACAGGAAGCGGGGGGAGCCTGCAGGGAAGCGGGTCGGTGTCTGCGGCGAGGTGGGAACCCCGTAGGTCTTGGTGATGGCTTCGACGAGGTTTACCGTGCCGTCGCGGTCTACCACCTCATATGTCAGGCCGCGGGCGGGGTCTTCCACCGGAGCGCCGGTAAATTGAGCGGCTTGGATCACCGCATCGACTCCCTTCACCGCCTCTAGGAGGGTCGCGGGCTTGGTTACGTCAGCCTCGGCGAAAGTCAGCCGCCCATCGGCTAGGGCCCGCCGCCCTACCTCCTCGGCCGCGAATCTGGCTATGGTTCGGCCTGTCGATCGGCTGAGGGTTCGCACGCTGAGCCCGGCATTCAGCAGGTGGCGGGTAATGGTTCCGCCTAGGAATCCTGTGGCTCCCGATACGAGTATGGTCATATCGACCTCGCCTTGTGGCGGGTTCCGTGCCCGGGTTCTTCCGGTCGCAAATGGGCCCGGGGAACGCTCATTCGCCTATGGTAGCAGGCGCGTCAACAGGGTCCCCTTCCCGGCATGACGGGCCGGCGTGGTGTCTAAGATGAGACTGCTTGCGGCGCCTAGGGACTACCCCGCACCTGCTGCCGCGATCTGTTCGATCGACCGGCCGGAGAGCACCGAGTCGGGAGCATCGTTCACCACGTTAACCTCCGGCCGGGCCGCCGGGTCGCGGTGTTTGAAGAGCAACCAGTTCTTGTCTCCCCGGCCTTTCATCCGCACCAGGCCCCAACTGCCGCTGAGTTTGTGGCCGTGTAGGATGAACTTCAGGTCACCGGCGGCCAAAGCTGCCTCGGAGTCGGCCGGACCGCCATTCTCGGCGGACTCTGCCCAGGACACATCGGGCTCCCACCAGCCAAAATCCCATAGGAGTACGGTGCCGGCCCCGTATTCCCCCTGGGGGATGGTGCCTTCGAAGACGGCGTACTCCAACGGATGGTCCTCTGTGCGGATGGCCAGCCGTTTGTCGGCCGGATCAAGCGAGGGCCCCTTAGGAACGGCCCAAGATTTGAGCACTCCTCCAAGTTCCAGCCTGAGGTCGTAGTGCAGGCTGTTGGCCGCGTGCTTCTGCACCACGAACACTGGGTGCGCGTCCGGCGCCTCACAGCCGGGTGTCACACCGGCGGGTGCCTCGCTCTTGGCAGGTGGTTCCTCACCGGCCGGCTCAGCCGTGCGTGCGAAATCGCGGCGTCGTCGATATTCGGTGAGGGCTTCGGCGGCGCTCATTTTGGTCTCTAGACCGGCCTGGTTCATGTAGGGGGCCTCCTGTGGGCGGGTCTTCACCGCCGTATGACTGCACTGCAATCATCCCCCAAAGGGCGGACGGGTATGCATCAAGTCGTTTCCTGCTAGTGACTTGTCGAGCCAGCCGTCATATACTCGAAGCACTCGAAGATGAACGTAGTCACACAAATCGCTGGGAGGCAGTCATCGACGCTGATCCTATGAGCTCCGGTTGGTTCTACATGAAGGCAGGCGCCCCGGCCGGCCAGCAGGTTGGTCCGTTCACTTGGCAGCAGCTTGTCGCTGCCGTCCAGGCCGGGGCGCTGGCTCCTGCCGATATGGTCTGGCACCAGTCCATGCCCGCTTGGCTACCTGCCTTGCAGATCCAGGGACTGTTTCCCGGATATCAGAATTCCGCCGTCACGGCTCCGCTCCCGAGGCGCGGGCGCTCTCGAATGGCTTGGGTGATCCCTCTGGTGGTGGTCGTGCTTGTGGGCACGGGATTGGGTCTGGTCTTCGGCCTGAGAGGGGGGGATGGTGGTGGTCGCCCGACGTCCGGCACGGCTACGGGCCCTACGACCAACAATTCGACCGGGACGACCGAGACCGGCAACACGCTGCCGCCCGTAACCGGCGAGCCGGGCACGTGGCTGGTCATGCTTTACGAGGATGCCGACGACGAGATACTCGAAGAGGACATGATCTTCGACGTCAACGAGGCTGAGCTTGTTGGCTCTACCGACCAGGTGACCATGGTCGCTCAGGTGGACCGTTACGCCGGCGGCTACGCCGGTGATGGCGATTGGACTTCGACCAAGCGCTTCCTTTTGAACCAGGACAGCGATCTCTACACCATCAACTCCCAAGAGCTGGCCGACCTGGGCGAAATGGACATGGGTGATGGCGCCACTCTTCAGGAGTTCGCGACTTGGGCTATTGAGACATACCCGGCCGAGCACTATGTACTTATTCTCTCCAACCACGGGGGCGGATGGACGGGCGGCTGGAGCGACAACGACCCAGTGGTCCAAAGCGGACTCACCATGCAAGAGATCGACGATGCTCTGGGAGCGACTGTCGCCAATACCGGCATCGGCGCGTTCGAGCTGGTGGGCTTCGATGCCTGTCTAATGGGGCAACTCGAGGTGATCAGCGCCATCACTCCTCATGCCCGCTATGCGGTCGCTTCGGAAGAGACCGAACCTTCGATTGGATGGGGCTATGCCGGCTTCCTGCAGGCCCTTGCCGATAACCCGGCTATGACCGGCCGCGAGCTGGGCCAGGCGATCGTGGATGGTTACATCGCGGAGGATATCCGCGTCACTGACGATCAGGCACGCAGCATCCTTGCCGGCGGAGACTTCACGGCGGAGAGCGTGGCCGCCGAACTGAGCCGGGCAAGTACCATGACGGCCTTCGATCTGGGCGCGGTCCAGGACCTTAACGCCGCCGTCAACCAGTTGGCAGTGGCCTTGGCAGGCATCGACCAGGCGCCGGTGGCCCAGGCGCGAGCCTACGCGCAATCATACGAGAGTGTCTTTTCCGATATCGACTCACCTTCCTTCATCGACCTGGGTCATTTCGTCGACTTGATCCTGGACGGGGTCGGCGATCCTGCCGTGGCCCAGGCGGCCCAACAGGTGAAAAGTGCTCTGGCCCAAACGGTGGTCGCCGAGGTGCATGGGGAAGAGCGGCCGGGCTCCAGCGGTGTCAGCATCTACTTCCCCAACTCGACCGAGTACACGGGTACCTTCGACGGGGGGATGATCAACTACCCCTCTTCGATAGGCCGCTTCGCCACGGCCTCTCTGTGGGACGACTATCTGACCTTCCATTACGCCAATGAGGCCTTTGACCCGGGCACGGCCGACCTGGCTGTGCTCACTCCCGCCGAGGCTGGGCAGACCGACTTCGCCCCGGCGGTCGCGGAGTCTGCTCCGAGCGACGCGGCCCAGATCCTGGGCCCGGGCAGCGGGGGGGTGACCATCGCCCCCATCGCCGTGTCATCGGCCGTGATAGGACCCGACGAGAAGGTGACCCTGTCCACCCAGATAGCCGGCGCCAACGTGGCCTATGTGTACTACTACGTGGCCTACTACATGGACGTCGACGGTTCGTTTCTTAGCGCCGATGCCGGCTTCGTCGAACCAGGGTCGGTGAAGGAGATCGGCGGCGTCTACTATCCCGACTGGGGAGAAGGGGGCGCCATCGACGTGGAATACGAGTGGGACCCAACGCTGTACTACATGAGCGATGGCAACGAGGCCAACGATCAGTTCGCCTTTTTCGCCCCGAGCATCTACGGTGCGGACGTCAGTAGCGACGTCTATACGGTGCGTGGCACCTACACTTTCGCCAACACCGGCACTCAGATCGACGCAGAGATGGACTTTAGCGGAGACGGCAACATGCTCACCGTATGGGGTTTCAGCGACACCGGATGGGGCGCCGGCGCTTGGCATGAGTTGTCGCCGCAGCCCGGAGACGCCTTCACCATCACGGATGAATATCTCGAGTTCGATCAGAATCCCGACGGCGAGTATGTCGATTACACCGGGGGCACCATGACGTTCGGCGATACTCCTTTTGTGATGAGCAAGTACTACGTCTTCTCGGGCGACTACGTTCTGGGCATAGGGGTAGAGGACCTTGACGGCAATGTGACCTGGGAATATGCCAACGTGACCGTCACCGAGTAGCCCGTATCTATGGAATCCGCTGAGTTTCTGGGAAGCCAACCACAAGTACTTCATCAACGCCGCCGTGTCGGTGGGGATGCTCTTGGCAGCATGGGTGATCTACGCCCTGCTCAAGCATTCGATAAACCGGTTCTCTAGGCGGCGCAATCTTGCTGAAGTCGACCCCGGCGCCGAGACCCGCTTTCGCATGATCGAGCGGCTTCTGGCGGTGGTGCTCTGCTTGGTGGCGGTGGGACTTGTCTTCTGGCAAATGGACGTGGATGCCCTCAAGCGGGTGGCGGTGGGCATATTCGCCTCGGCAGGCGTGGCCGGTATCGCCCTGGGCTTCGCGGCTCAAACAGCCATAGCCAACCTGGTCGCAGGGATCATCATCGCCTTCGCGCAGCCCATCCGGCTGGGTGATAACGTCGAGATCGAGGGGGAGTACGGGGCCGTGGAGTCCATCGGCCTCTTCTATACGAACATCCGCGTTTGGGACAATCGGCGCCTGGTGATCCCTAACAAGCTGCTCTCCGACAAGAGTATCCGCAACTACACTTCGGTCGATCCGCGCATGCCCGCCATCGTGTTGTTGCGAATGGACTACAGCGCCGACGTGGAAACGGTCCGCGATCTGTTGTTGCAGGAGGCTCGGGCCCATCCGCTCTTTCTGGCCGAGCCAGCTCCGTCGGTGCAGGTGGTCGACGCCGACGATCTGGGGGTGTCGGTGCGTCTGCTGGCGTGGGCCTCCACTCAGGGCGACGCCTGGACGATGGCCGTCGACGTACGCGAGACGACAGTCAGGAGACTGGCTGCTTCGAAGGTCCCGGCGGGAGTCCGCTGGAGCCGGATCATGACGGAGACCCAGACGCCGTGAACGCGGGGCCGAGCCGGCCCGCGCTCTGTGCAGGGGGCAGGGCTGTCCCACGAAGCGCGTGGGCCGGCGCGGTCTGCTGATGAACCGGGACCGGCCCGAGGGGTCGGATTCCTTGAGCGGAGCCGCACCCCAGCCCGAGGGGTCGGACCCCGTGGAGGCTGCGGATGGCCGGGAAGGGCGGTTGCAGTCGGGGCCGACCGGCAAGATCTGGGGTCTCGACCGCAATGTGTTTTGGGCGGGCGTGTCCTCCTTCTTCATGGACATCAGCTCGGAGATGGTCTACTCGCTGGTGCCTGTGTTCCTGTCATCCGTGCTGGGGATCAACAAGTCGCTCATCGGGGTCATCGAAGGCATTGCCGAGACCACGGCCAGCATGCTCAAGATGGTTGCCGGTTGGCTCAGCGACAAGCTCGGCAGGCGCAAGCCGTTGATGCTGTTTGGATACGGCGTCTCCACGCTGAGCCGGCCCCTGCTGGCTCTAGCTGGGGGCTGGGGCATGGTACTCGGATCACGGTTCGTCGATCGGTTCGGAAAGGGAGTGCGCACCGCTCCGCGGGATGCCATCGTGGCCGACTCGTGCGACAAGGAGGAACTCGGTCGCTCGTTCGGTTACCACCGGGCGATGGACCAGTTCGGGGCTGTGGTCGGCCCCGCTGTCGCGTTTCTGGTGCTGTGGCTACAGCCCGGGGGATACCGCACCGTGTTTTGGATCTCCATGATCCCTGGGGCAATCTGCGTGGTGGTGATCGCGCTGTTCATCCGCGAACGGAGACGAAAAGGCGAGGGCGAGGGATATCGCTGCGCGGACCCCGCGGCAGATGAGGCGGCGGAGCGTCCTGTCGGGGAAGTCTCCGCAGAGGGCTTTCGGCCGACGGGTCCGGCGGACGGCCGGGGGAGGCGGGAGCGCCTGCGCGGCCCCCTGCTTATGTATCTTCTGGTGACGGGGGTGTTTGCGCTCGGCAACTCCTCCGACGTATTCCTCATCCTGCGGGCTCGGGATCTGAAGGTAGCCGTCTTTATGATCCCGGTGCTGTATCTGGTGTTCAACTTCGTCTACTCAGCGCTGTCCATTCCGGCCGGGCTCCTGGCCGACCGCGTCGGCAGGCGCAAGGTGGCGCTGGCCGGGTTTGCGGTGTTTGCCGGGGCTTATGCGTGGATGGCGGTGGCGCGTTCTCAGTCGGCGGTTTGGGGAGTGTTCGCCGTCTACGGCGTGTACATGGCCATCGCTGACGGCAACGGGCGGGCCCTATTGGCCGAATTCTCCTCGGGTAAGCGCCAGGGGACAGCCTTTGGGGCTTACCACATGGTGGTGGGGCTCGCGGCTTTGCCGGCGAGCGTCATCGCCGGTTTGCTTTACGAAAACGTCTCGGCAGCGGCGCCCTTCTGGATGGGGGCCGCCGGCGCGGTCTTGGCCGGCGTGTTGATGCTGGCCCTGGTGCCGGAGCCACGCAAGGGGGCTGCCGGACCGCGCTCGGCGTAGAGAGCGGCGAGCTCGCGCTAGGTCTACCCCAAGCGCTTCAGCAGCTCGGGGAGTTCGCGGTGGTCGTGGACGATGTAGTCGGCCTCGGGAGGTTCCTCTTGATCGGCGGCGGCCGTGTAGCGGATGGCTATCATGCCCAGCGCCTTGGCTCCCGCGATGTCGGTGCGTGGGGTGTCGCCCACGTGTGCCGCCTGGGCCGGATCGGCCGCCAACGCGGCCAGAGTGCGGGTGAACATGCGTGCGTCGGGCTTGGGGAAGCCGGTCTCGTCGGACCAAGTGAGCACCCCGAAACAGCCCAGAAGGCCGTCGCGCTCCAGGAAACGTTTGCAGAACCCGTCCCGGGCTAAGGCTGGTGTCGGAGATGATGCCCAAACAGTAGCCGGCGGCAGCAAGCGCCGGGATGGTCTCCCGCGCTCCGGGAAGCAATTGGAGGTCAGCCAGCATAGAGGCTTCCTCGATCTCGGTGGCGGTTTCGACTATAGAGCCTGCCGGAAGTGTCGCCGACTGCACGGCAAAGCAGTCGAGGAAATGCTGGACCTGCTCGTGGGCGCCAAAATGGCGGCCGTGGCCCCAAGCCGCCATATAGGCCTCGAAACCGCTGCCGTAGGCCTGCTGTAGGTCGTCCTCCGACGCGTGGATCCCGCCAAGGGCGAGGATACGGCGAAGCGCCTCCATCCTCCTGGGCCTGACCAGGTTCATGGCCCCGTCGTCGGCTGCATACAGGGTGTTCCAGAAGTCGAAAGTGAGTGTTGTGAGCGGTGGACGGGTCACGGACAGACCCCCTTGTGGTAAAGGTCGGCGGGTTTGGCACCGATGTTGGTATGTAGAGCTTTCCTTGCGCGGTCTGATGTCGACGTGAGGGTTGGGCCTGAGGCTAGACCGAATGGGATGGGGAGTGCTGTGCCGATAATCTCTGCAACCATGAAGACACGATCAGCTAGGCGCCTGGCGCTTGGCGCCGGCCTGCTAGTGACTGCCCTGTTTGCCGTTATCGTCCAGCCAATGCCCGCGACAGCGAAGGCGGTTGGTTTCACTGATGTATCCAGTTCTTGTGCCTATCACGTCCAGATCGAGACCCTTGCCCAACTGGGCATTATAGAGGGCTATCCGGACGGGACCTTCCGGCCCGACGATCTGCTCACGCGCCAGCAGTTCGCCAAGATGGTGGTCAAAGCCATGAGGATCGCGGTCAGCGAGAGCGACGTTTGCGACTTTGGGGACGTGTCGCAATCGGGCGCGAACAGCTTGTATCCCGACAATTACGTGGCGGCAGCGGCCCGGGAGGGGATCGCAATCGGCTATGTCGTGCCCTCTGCACGGCGCTTCAAGCCTTACACGCGGGTCACTTTGGGGCAGTTGCTGACCATGGTGACCCGGGCGGCGGGCAGCCCACTCACCGTGCCTCCAGACTCCTACCGCTCGTCGTGGGGCATTTTCGACAACGTTCACGCTCCGACTGCGCGCATGGCTGAATACAACGGATTGATGCGCGGGCTCGTTTCGAGCGGAACCACTCTAAAGTCCCTCTCACCCTGGGCCTACGCCACTCGCGGGCAGGCGGCGGCGCTGCTGTTCAACGTCATGGGAACCGACCCAGCCGGCCTGAACGGCCGCTTTCTGGGCACGGCGGACGATCTAGTACGATACTTCCGCGCCATGACCGGAGGAAAAGACGGCAAGTTCACGGTGCCCCTGGGCACCCTGGCCCAGTACTACATCACCTACGGCGAGCGCTTCGGCCTCCGGGCCGACATGGCCTGGGCGCAGATGATCCACGAGACAGGCTGGGGCCAATACGGCGGTGATGTTCTGCCCGAGCAGAACAACATGGCAGGCATCGGAGCCACCGGCGGGGGAGTGCGGGGCAACTCCTTCGTCACTGCCGAACTGGGGGTCATTGCCCAGTACGCGCACCTGGCTTGGTATGTATATCCGGACCATGTGTCCGATCCCTATTGTGTGAAAGTAACCCAGCCGGCCGACGGTCCTATCACTGTGCCTGGTGACCCCCGCCATTTCGCGCAGGCGGGCGGGGCGCCGCACAAGGCGACCGCGCGGACGGTGTATGAGTTGAGCGGCACCTGGGCCGTCAGCTCTGGCTACGGGACGGCCCTTCAGCGCATATCCGCGGCCATCGGAATGACCTGTGGCATCTGGTAAGAAAGGACCTCGACGACCATGAAGGATCTGAACGTACTTCCCGAGCACCTGCGCGTGATCGCCGTACCTGACGGACCGGACTTCGGCTGGCCCCTGGATGTGGCTCCGGAGGTTATCCAGACTCTGGTGGACGCGGGGGCCGTCGTCATGGGGGTGGAGGCGTGGATCGTGGACGCGGAAGGCGTACCCGCCTCGGTGGGTTGGTCGTCGTACGACCTGGGTGATTTCGACGATTGGGATGTGACTGTGGCCCGCTCCAAAGTAGAGGCGGAGGAAGTGCTGGCCGGAGTGCTAGAGACTGCCGTGGAGGACGAGGTCAACTACGTGGGCATCGACTGGGCCTTCCCGGGTGACCTGGAAGTCGAGGAGGAGTAGCCGAGGCTCAGCGCAGCTTGCCCGCTCGCTCCAACGCGTCGAGCACCCTTGGGTCGGCTCGGGGATCTTCCCCGTTGAACCAGTCGCGGCCTGGATAACCGAGTTCAAGCCGGAGCACGCAGTGGTTGGGAGCAGCCTCTGAAGAGAAAGGCTTGATGATCACTACGCCGTCGAAGGTCGAAGACCGCATAATGGTCCAAAATGCGCCGGAATAGATGGGCCGGCCATCGACGCATACGACGAAGGATGGCCAACCTTCCAGAGTGACGATCTTTTCGTAGGCAGCGGGCGTCAGCTCGATCTCGTGGGTATCGGCGGAATAGGTGACGATGTCGGCGCCCGACACAAGGGGCGTGTCGGCGATCTCGATGGAGGACAGCGCGTCCAGCTGCGCGAGAGAGACATCGCCGGCTGGGAGGTAGATGGCGAACCCCTCGCCGGGCGCCGGCCCACCACCGCAGGCGACTCCCAGCAGGATGACCAAGGCGAGCGCAGCCGCTGCCACCATCGACGTTCTCGCGAGCGCCGACGCTCGGCCCGTCGCCTGGCGGAGAAGGGCACTTCCGCTCACAGCTCTAGCCCCGCGTGGCCCGGCCGTCGCCGGTGATGGGGATAGCGACACCCAGGTATTTGGGTCTGGGATGGGTGATGTGAAGATCGAGGATGGCCTTCACCCGAGCCAGCATTTCGCGTGTGGCGTTGCGGGTCTCGTTGAAATAGGGCCGGAGGTCGGACGCGACGCCGGTGGCCTCCAGGCCCAGCGTGCGGGCGGTGTAGACGGCTCGGGATAGGTGGAAGCCCTGCGTGACGATGATGGCCGTCTCCACCTGGAAAACATCGCGAGCGCGGTACATGGTGTCGTAGGTATCGAAGCCAGCATGATCGGTGAACACGTCCTCTTCGGGGATGCCTCGTGCAACCACGTAGTCGAGCATGACATTGACCTCATCGTAGGTCGTCTGGCCATGATCGCCCGAGAGCAAGAGCTTGTCGACCTTGCCCAGTTTGTAGAGTCTGATGCCGACTTCCAGTCGGTCGGCGAGCATGGGGTAGGGCTTGCCGTCAGCATAGACTCTGGCGCCGAGCACAATGGCGCACTGCGCGTGGGGTGCATCCTCAGGTGACTGCGCGATGTAATCATGTGCACCGCGGATCACGATGAGGTTGGCCGCCAGCAAGGCCAACCCGGTCAGCAACACGAGGACGGCAACCGCGATCAGCGACCAGAGAAGAACCCGCCGTCTGCGACCCCGCTTTCCCATGCGGGCCAGGTTATCATGCGTTGGCGCTGGGCATGGATTGCCGGTCCTTCTTCTAGGAGGGGTTGCCACGAAGGCCCCTGGGCGCTGTGCCCCGGTGCCGTGCCAGTGCCGTGTAAAATAGAAAAGCAAGTCGGCGGGCGCGAGCACTTCTGCCCAGCGGCCCGCTTTCACCGGAAGAAGTAAAGAGGAACGGGGGTACGTGGCATGGCTATGACCATGACCGAGAAGATCCTGGCCCGAGCTGCCGGCAAAGAGTCGGTAGTTCCTGGCGAGCTCATCATGGCGAAACTGGATTTCTGTTTCGGCAACGACGTCACCTCTGGGGTGGCTATCGATGAGTTCGAAAAGGCTGGGTTCGATCGGGTTTTCGATCTGGAGAAGGTCGCGTTCATCCCCGACCACTTCACACCCAACAAGGACATCAAGTCGGCGGGTCTGGTCAAGCAGATGCGCGAGTTCTCCAAGCAGCAGGGACTCACTCACTGGTACGACGTGGGCCGCGTGGGCGTAGAGCATGCCTTCTGGCCCGAACAAGGCATTGTCGGTCCCGGTGACGTCGTCCTGGGTGCCGACTCCCACACCTGCACCTACGGAGCCCTGGGCGCGTTCGCGACCGGGGTGGGCTCCACCGACTTGGCCGGGGCCATGGCCACCGGCGAAGCTTGGTTCCGGGTGCCGGAGAGCCACCGTTTTGACTTCGAGGGCTCCCTGGGCCGCTACGTTACGGGCAAAGACATCGTCCTTTTTACAATCGGCCAGATAGGCGTCGACGGCGCCCTGTATAAGGCCATGGAGTTCAGCGGGTCGGCCATCCGTGCCCTCTCCATGGACGGGCGCTTCACTATCTGCAACATGGCAATAGAGGCCGGGGGCAAGAGCGGCATCATCGCGCCCGATGACATCACCAAGGCATATGTGGAGGGGCGGTTCCGTCGCACCCCGCGCTACTACGCCAGCGATGCCGACGCCTATTACGAGAGGACCTACTCGTGGAAGGCCGACGACATACCGCTGATGGTGGCCAAGCCGCATCTGCCCTCCAATACCCAGCCGGCCGACGAGCTCAACAGCGTCAAGATCGACCAGGTGATCATAGGCAGCTGCACCAACGGCCGCATGGAGGATCTGCGCCAGGCGGCGGAGATACTGCGCGGGCGCAAGGTGCACAAGGACATCCGCTGCATCGTCATCCCGGCCACCCAGGCCATCTGGAAGCAGGCCATGGACGAGGGACTGTTCGACGTGTTCGTGGAGGCCGAGGCGGCTGTGTCGGCCCCCACCTGCGGACCCTGCTTGGGCGGGCACATGGGTGTGCTGGCCAAGGGCGAGCGGGCCGTGTCGACCACCAACCGCAACTTCGTGGGCCGTATGGGCGACCCGGGCTCGGAAGTCTACCTGGCCGGCCCGTACGTGGCCGCGGCCAGCGCTGTGGCGGGCTACATCGCCACGCCCGATCAGATCGGCGGGAGGAGGCAGCCATGACGGCTCTAAGCGGACGCGCCTGGACCTTCGGCCGCGATGTCGATACCGATCTCATCATCCCGGCTCGCTATCTGAACATGAAGACGGCCGAGGAGTTGGCCGCACACGTCATGGAAGACGCCGACCCCACCTTCGCGGGCAAGGTGAAGCCCGGCGACATCGTAGTGGCCAAGGAGAACTTCGGCTGCGGCTCGTCGCGCGAGCATGCTCCCATCGCGCTGAAGGGCGCCGGGGTGTCGCTGGTGATCGCCAAGAGCTTCGCGCGCATCTTCTACCGCAACGCCTTCAACACCGGCCTGCCCATCTTGGTGGCGCCGGAGGCCGTGGACGGCATCAAAGAAGGCGACGAGCTGACGGTCGATCTCGCCACGGGCGAGATCGCCGACGTCACCACGGGCGTCAACTACCAGGCCCAACCACTCCCGCCCTTTATGCAAGAACTGGTGGCCGCGGGTGGACTGTTGCCCTATCTGAAGACCCGCGCCGCGGCGAGCTGACGCCGCCGCGCCAACTGGCGAAAGGATCCGCATGAACTACAAGATAGCCGTCATCCCCGGTGATGGCACCGGCCCCGAAGTGGTGGCCGAGGGCCTCAAGGTTCTCAAAGCCGTGGCTACCGTGGCCGGCTTCGGCTACGAACTCACTCACTACGACTTCGGCGGCGAGCGGTACCTGCGCACCGGCGAGACCCTGCCCGACTCGGCCATCGAGGAGTTCAAGCAGCACGACGCCATTCTCTTGGGTGCCATCGGCCATCCGGATGTGGCCCCGGGAGTGTTGGAGCAGGGGGTGCTGCTCAAGGCCCGGTTCGCCCTCGACCAGTACATCAACCTGCGCCCGGTGCGTCTGATCCCGGGCGTCGAGACCCCCATCAAGAACAAGGGTCCCAAAGAGATCGACTACTGCGTGATCCGCGAGAACACCGGTGGCATGTACACGGGCATGGGTGGCAACTCCCGGCCGGGCACCAAGGACGAGGTGGCCATCCAGGAGATGGTCTACACCTACGACCAAGTGGCCCGCTGCCTACGCTACGCCTTTGCGTATGCCCGCAAGAACGGCAAGAAGGCCCGTGGCGTGGGGCCGGACAACACCCTGGCTATGATCGGCAAGTCGAACGTGCTCACCCACATGTACAAACTCTGGAACCGCGTCTTCGCCGAGATAGGCGAGGAGGAGTACCCGGATATCAAGCGGGAGTACTACCACGTGGATGCTACCTGCCTCTATATGGTGGTCAGCCCCGAGATGTTCGACGTGATGGTGGTTGAGAACATGTTCGGCGACATCATCACCGACCTGGGCGCTATCACCCAGGGCGGTCTGGGCATCGCCGCCGGCGGCAACATCAACCCCGAGGGCGTCAGCATGTTCGAGCCCATCGGGGGCACGGCTCCCATGTGGACCGGCAAGAACGCCATCAACCCGTTGGCGGCTATCGGCGCCGTGCAGATGATGTTGGAGCACCTGGGCGAGACCACGGCGGCCGCTCTTGTGGAGAAGGGCATCGCCTATGCGGTGACTCAGACGAAATCCATGGTGGCTAACGAGATGGGCATGGGTACCGACGCTGTGGGTGACCTGGTGGCGGGGGCGGTAGCCAACGGCTGAGGGGCAGACCGGCCCGTCGCGCGAGACGCGCGGGGCACTCGAGTGGCCGGGTGCCGACGGCGCTGACGCCGGACGCGCGCGCGGGGGCCTCGGCGAGCGCAGGCCTAGGCGATCTTGGAGACGAGCAGCACGGCCACGTCGTCCGGGAAGGGATCGTCGCCGGCGCGCTCCGATTCGGCCATTATCTCCTCGACCACCTGGGTTCTGATCGGGCCGGGGGCGGCTGCGTCCAGCCGCTCTACCAGGCGGTCGAGTGGGTAGCCTTCGCCCGAGTGTCTCTGTGCCGCCCCCTCGTACAGGCCGTCCGTGCACAAGAGTAGGCTCCAGGCGTCAGGCAGAGGGAATACCTCGGCATGCCAGTCTCGGTTGTGCTGGCAGCCCAGTGGAAGAACGGGCTTGGCCGGCAACAGCCGCGCCCCCTGCGCGATGAGGATAGGAGGGGGATGCCCGGCATCGGCCAAGGTGAGCGACCCGGCCAGGCAGTCGACCATCCCTATCAGCAGCGTGCAGTAGATCTCGGGGCCGCTTCTCTCGCTCAGGAGCACTTTGTTCAGTGACTCCATTGTCTCCTCCAGGGGGATGCCGGCGGTGGCGAGGGCCCTCCATCCGGCGCGGAGAGCGGCGCCCAACGCGGCCGCATCCGGTCCGTGCCCGGTGACGTCGCCGATGGCAAAGCCGAGCCTCTTGTCGGGAAGCACCATGTAGTCCACAAAATCGCCACCCACCCCCAACCTGCTTTCACCACTGCGGTAGGCGATGTGGACTTCCATCCAGGGATGCAGCTCGTGTGACCGGGAGAGCAGACTCTTCTCTAGATGTTTGTGCAGCGATTCGGCCTCGGAGTGTTCGAGCGCTACCGCGGCCTGGTCCGCGAAGCGACGGGCCAGAGCAAGACCTACGGGGTCCATGGAGCTTTTCGCCTCGTCCCAGCCGAGGACCAACAGGTAGGCGGAAGTGGGCGTGAGGTGGATGGGGATGCGGAGCAGCGAGCGCAGGCCGAGGTGGCGCCCAAGCTCCAGCTGGTCTTCCGGCCAGTCTTCGGTGAGAAGATCGCCGGTGAAGCCGGGGGCTCCCGACATCATCACCTGTTGCAGCCCAGGGAGGTTCATGAGATCGGTGGTCCATCCCGGTCTGAGCTGTGGGTCGGGGGGCTCACGGTGCATCAAGGTGACGTTTCCCCAGTCACATCGGTAGAGCGAAGCCGAGCGGGCGGCAAAAGTCTCGCGGGCCGCTGCGCAGACGGCCTTGACCATCTCCTCCCTTGTCTCGAAGCGCTGGAAGATCGGGCCCAGTGCAAGGATGTGCTCGATGGCTTTGTTTGTCCGCTCGGAGTCGGCCAGGGCCTTCGAAAGCAGAAGCTCTCGGGCGGTCGCCCGCCGGCGGACGGCTTTGCCCGCCATACCAGCGACAACGGCCGCCAGAGTCCATAGAGCGATGGCGGCGATTATCGCGATAGGGTCGACCGGATCTCCCCGTCTGGCGACTAAGGCCATAAATGCGGCGCCGCCGGTCAGAGCCACCCCAGCTCCGGCCCAGGGACCAGTGACCGCGGCCGCCACAACGGCGAAAAGGGCGGCGGCTGCACCAGGAATCCCCAAATAGCGGTGCGGATGCTCTAGGAGGCGAACCCCGTAGAAGAGGATGACCTCGGCGACAATACCCCCCAGCAGAACCGCCCACGCTCGACGGGGGATGAGGAACAGCCTAGTCACCAGCCCCGCTGACGAGCCCTCATCTGCCGCGGGCCGTTTCTCCTCAGACGAAGGGCTCATGGGGGGCCTGAGCCGGGTCGGCGGCCGCAAGCGCCGCCGCCGCGGCGGCGGCGCTAGGGAACACGCGGAAACTGGGTTGATCTAGCAGGCCCGTGGCTTCCAGCAGCCGAGTGATCCCCTGATTCGCGCCGACCACGGCCAGCCACCCCGGATCGGAGAATCTGCTCATCAGGCTGAACATGATCGAGAGGCCGCCGCTGTCGATGAACAAGAGCTCGCTGAGGTCTAGGATCAGCGCCGTTGGGTGGGACGTCAACTCCCGATCGATCACGGAGCGCAGCTGCTCCGCGGAGTCATGGCCCAGTTCACCTTTGACATAGATCAGGGGGACTCCAAGCCGGTAGGAAACTTGAGAATCGAGCACGGGCTCTGTGCTCCTGACGCGGGGAGATCTGTTGGAGTGGGTCATGTGCCTTCCTCCTTCTGCATCTAGGCAGGGCGATAGTACCCGTGCGTCGCATGTTTTACTCCACTTATGTCAAGTATCGACGGGTGCGAACGCGGTGCGTATGCGTGCGCGAACAGGTATGCTGAATGGTGTCGGCCGCGTGCAGAAAGGGGGAACAGTGGGAGTCATCGTTGTAGGTGTGGATGGGTCGCAGGGTGCTGCTTATGCTCTCGATTTCGCCATCAAGGAAGCCGCCATACGCGGAGCCAAGCTGAGGCTGATAAGCGCTTGGGAGATCCCACCCTCGGTGCTGGCCAGTGTGGTCGCCAGCAAGGAGTTCTACGAGGAGTTCCTGGAGAACGCCGTCAGCGTGGTCAGAGAGGCCGCTGCGCGGGTGGCCGAGCTCGAGCCCGCGTTAGAGCACGAGGAGATCGTAGTCGAGGGTCAGGCCGCCAAGGCTCTCCTCGCCAACGCCGAGGGCGCCGAACTCCTTGTGGTCGGCAGGCGGGGGCACGGATCCTTCAGAGAGATGCTCTTGGGATCCATCAGCCGGCAGGTGGTCGTGCACGCCAAGTGCCCGCTCGTCATCGTGCCTTTCCCGACGCAAGAGCAAGCAGACTAGATAACGGAGCGTGTGATGTTCTACCCAGTCGAGTTGGAACTGAACGATAAACCCCGTCTGCAGCAGGGGCTGCTGGTCCTCAACCCGGCGGAGTCGAAGCGGCTCATCGCGAAAGCGGTAGCCGCATTGCCTGAAGTGCAGTGGGCCTATGCCAACGCCCGCTTGGCGGTCACCAATGGAACCACCGACGCCTATGTGCTGGAAGAACTGACCGGAGAGAGCTTGCCTCCCTACCGCTTTTCCATAGGCATGGTGGCAGACGGCGTCTTGACCATGAGCGCCGCGGAGGACAGGGTGGGCTCCAAGTTCTTTGTCAAGGGTGAACTCGTGAAGATGGAGTCGCGCGACTTCATGAAGGAATTGCAGAAGGGCGACGTGGTCATCAAGGGCGGCAACGCCGTGGACGAGCAGGGCAATGCCGGCGTGTTGGTGGGCAACGAGACGGGCGGGACCATCGGTGCCGTGTTCGGCATAGCCTGCGTGCGAGGCATCCCCATTATCATGCCCATCGGTTTGGAGAAGCTCATCCCGTCGGTGCCCGCGGCGGCCGCCGGCTGGGGACAGCTGACGCTCACCTACGCCATGGGGCTCCCCTGTTGGCTCACTCCGGTGAGCACCGGGCTGGTTGTAACCGAGATCCAGGCCCTTGGCTTGCTGGCCGGGGTCAGGGCCCGGCTGGTGGCGGCGGGCGGCGTGGGAGGCAGTGAGGGCGCGATCGTGTTGCTGGTCGAAGGCTACGAGGACCATTTGGGCCAAGCCATCGATTTGGTGAAGAACCTGAAAGGGGAACCCCGCGCGGAGGTCCCCCGCCACCATCTGAGCTGACGGATCTGCCGTCCTTCTCACACAGCCATTCAAGGACATGCTGCTTTTGTCCGATTAGCTTCTCCGCAACGTGTTCAGACAAAGCCGGGGCCTGCGCGGAGAAGCGGGACCCGGGGAAGGTAGGAAGCGGCAATGGCGGACCATCAGGAAGAACAACTGCTCGAAGCAGTGAGCAGGGTGCTTCTGGACAATACGCTCCAGGGCATAGTTGTGTTCTCGCCGGACGGGCCCTGCCTGTGGGCGAACGGGTTGGCGGCGAGTATGTCCGGGATCCCGGCGGCAGAGTTGCAGAAGCAGACCCTGTCGGGCGCCCTCTGGGGCGAGGGGTTGGGGGAGGACGCCCACGAGGCTATGGCCACCGGCAAGCCGGTGCGCAGAGAGGTCAAGCTCTCTCGTTCAGAGCATACGGGGTCGACCAAACGCGTTGTCATGGGAGCGGAGCTTCTGGGCCAAACGAGTGTCGTGATGCTGATCGAAGACCGCACGGTCGAGCGCCAGCAGATGGATGAAGCGATGCGGTTCACCCAGTACTCTGTGGACCACGCCGGGGCGAACATCTTCTGGCTCGATGATGCCGGCAGAGTGGTCTACGCGAGCCAGGCCACTTGTGAACGCCTCGGCTACACGCGCGAAGAGATACTCAGCCTGACCATCCATGACCTCGATCCCGCGGCGCCCAAGCCGTGGGCCGAGCACTGGGCGACGGTCAGAGAGCGGGGGAGCCGCACCTTTGAGGCCGTTCACCGAGCGAAAGACGGTACGGCCGTACCCGTGGAGGTAGACACCAACTTCGTCGTCTACGGGGGCAAGGAGTATCACTTCTCGTTCGCCCGCGACATCAGCGAGCGCAAGAACATGGAGGAGTCGTTGCGTCTTGCGAAGTTCTCCTTGGACCGGGCCGGAGGTATGGTCTTCTGGTTTGATTCCACGGGGCGCTTCATAGATGTGAGCGACGCCACCTGCGAGACGTTGGGCTATTCGCGCGAAGAGATGCTGGGTATGACCATCAACGACCTAGACCCCACTCTGCGCAAGGATTGGGACACGGACTGGGAAGCGCTGAAGACAGCGGGATCGCAGGTGCACGAGGGTATGCATCGGCGGAAAGACGGCAAGCTCATCCCGGTGGAGGTCAGCTCCAGCTTCGTCGGAGTACGAGGGCAAGGAATACGACTTCTGTTTTGCGCGCGACATCACCGAGCGCAAACGCATGGAGAAGAAGGTGCGGCTGACCCAGTTCTCGGTGGACCACTCCGGGAGCCAGATCTTCTGGGTCGGTCCGGACGGCATCCTGACCTATGCCAACGAGACGACGTGCCAGCAACTGGGCTACACCCGCGATGAGATGCTCTGCATGAGCATCTACGACATCGATCCCAATGCCCCGAAGCCTTGGGGCGAACACTGGGAGGAGATCAAGCAGCAGGGGAGCGGACCTTCGAGACGACCCACCGGACGAAAGAGGGCAAGATCATCCCGGTGGAAGTGCAGGCGCCAGCATCGTCTAGTCCACGAGGGCAAGGAGTACAACTTCGTCTCGGCCACGGACATCACCCAGCGCAAGCGCATGGAGAAGAAGTTCCGGCTGACTCAGTATTCGGTGGACCATGCTTCGGGCCAGGTCTTCTGGGTCGGGCCCGACGGCATTCTGACCTACGCCAGCGAATCCACCTGCAAGGCGCTTGGATACACCCGCGACGAGATGCTCTGCATGAGCATCTACGACATCGATCCGCAGGCCCCCCGGCCTTGGGCCGATCACTGGAAGGAGCTCAAGGACCAGGGGGCGATGCACCTTTGAGACGAACCACTTCACCAAGGACGGAGTCTCGATCCCTGTCGAGGTCAACGCCAGCTTCGTGGAGTACGAAGGCCACGAGTACAACTTCGTCTTTGCCCGCGACATCAGCAATCGCAAGAGGCTGGAGCAATCGCTGCGTTTGACCCAGATGTCGGTGAACCGGGCCGCGGAGCAGATCTTCTGGACCACACCGGACGGGCGGTTCGTTTTCGTCAACGACTCCACCTGCTCTCAGTTGGGCTACTCGCGCGAGGAGATGCTGGGCGGCATGACCGTCTACGACGTCGATCCCACGCTGCCCAGGGACTGGACCGGAGCCTGGGACGAGCTCAAGCTGCGAGGGCGCGGTCACACACCAGACCGTTCACAGGACCAAAGACGGCAGGGACGTGCCGATGGAGGTCAGCTCCAACTACGTGGAGTACGACGGCCAGGAGTACAACTTCGTCTTTGCCCGCGATATCACCGAGCCGCCAGGCCATGGAGGAGTCGCTGCGGCTGACTCAGATCTCGGTGGACCGGGCCAGCGACCAGATCTTCTGGATCAGGCCCGACGGCAGATTCGTCTTTGTCAGCGATTCCACCTGCCGGCAGCTGGGCTACACGCGCGAGGAACTCCTGGAGATGAGCATCTACGATATCGATCCCATGGCGCCCGTGCCTTTCACGAAGGGCTGGGAGTGCTCTCAAAGAGTCGGGGTCGAGGGTGCACGAAGGGGTGCATCGGGCCAAGGACGGGCGGCAGGTGCCCGTTGAGATCGCGGCCAACTACGTCGAATACAATGGCCACGAGTTCGCCTTCGTCTTCGCGCGGGACATCGCCGATCGCAAGAAGGCCGAGGCCGGAGATGCGCATGGCCAAGGACAAGGCCGAGGCTGCCAACCGGGAGCTGGAACACTCCATCAAGCGGACCAACCAGCTGGCGGTGGAAGCGCAGGCGGCCAGCGAAGCCAAGAGTGCTTTCTTGGCCAACATGAGTCACGAGATCCGCACGCCTATGAACGGCGTTATCGGGATGGTCGATCTGCTGATGGATACCGAGCTCAACGTCGAGCAGCGTGACTACGCCGAGACCATCCAGTCAAGCGCCGAGGCGCTGCTTACCGTCATCGGTGACATCCTTGACTTCTCCAAGGTCGAGGCCAAGAAGATGGAGTTCGAGAACATCGACTTCGATCTGCGATTGACTCTCGAGGACATGATGGCTTTGCTTGCCATCAAGTCACACGAGAAGGGCATCGAGCTGGCCGTGCTGGTCGAGCCCGACGTGCCCTCGTCGTTGCGGGGCGACCCCGGTCGTTTGCGCCAGGTGTTGACCAACTTGGTGGGCAACGCCATCAAGTTCACCGACGATGGTGAAGTAGACGTTCACGTGGTGTTGGAATCGGAGGACGCCAACGGAGCGGTGATGAGGTTCGTGTGCCGCGACACAGGGGTGGGTATTCCCGGCCCGGTGCTCGAGCAGCTCTTCAACCCGTTCGCCCAGGCCGACGCTTCGACCACCCGACGGCACGGCGGGACGGGGCTGGGTCTTTCTATTGCGAAGGGTCTTGTCGAGGCCATGGGTGGCACGCTTGGCGCCGAGAGTACAGTGGGAGTGGGTTCCAGGTTCTGGTTCACGCTGCCGCTGCGCAAAGGCGTGCACGTGCCCAACGAACTCGACCGGCTCGAGCTGGGCAACGTGGCCGGCGTGCGGGTGCTCGGAGTGGACGACAGCGAAACCAACCGCAAGGTCATGGCGGGCATGCTCGACTCTTGGGGATGTCGTCACACTGAGGTCCCCAGCGCAAAGGCGGCGCTGGTGGCGCTCCGGGCGGCGGTGGCCGAGGGCGACCCGTACAAGGTGGCCGTTCTCGACATGTGCATGCCCGAGATGGACGGCGAGGAACTGGCCCAAGAGATCAAAGCCGATCCGGAGCTGGCGGTGACCGGCCTGGTAATGATGACGTCGGTGGGAGCACGTGGCGACGCGGCCCGCATGGAGAAGGTCGGGTTTGCGGCCTATCTGGTGAAGCCCGTGCGACAGTCGCACTTCTATGACTGTCTGGCGGCGGTGGTCGGTCCTGGCAACAAACCGGCGGGGAGGGGCGAGGGAGCAGCGCCATCGGGCCGGATCATCACCCGGCACAGTTTGGCCGAGCGGGCCCGCAGGCGGGCACGCATACTTCTTGCCGAGGACAACCCTGTCAACCAGAAGGTGGCCCTCAAGGCCTTGGAGAAACTCGGCTACCAGGCCGACGTGGCCCATGACGGCGCCCAAGCTCTGCAGGCTACCCGCGACAAGCGCTATGACCTGGTACTCATGGACGTGCAGATGCCCGTCATGGACGGCATGGAAGCCACCAGGCACATCAGGGACCCCCAATCGGGCACGCTCAATCCGGCTGTGATCATCGTGGCGTTGACCGCGCACGCTATGACAGGCGACAAGGAGCGATGCCTCAACATGGGCATGGATGATTACCTCGCCAAACCCATCAAGGCGGCTGAGTTGCAGGAAATGATCGGCAAGTGGTTGGCTGCCGGCACGATGGGTATGGAGTCGGAGCCCATGCCAGAGGTACTGGCGGTGTCTGAAACCCCCGCGCCGCCGGTCTTCGACGAGAAGGTGTTGCTCAATCTGCTTGAGGGCGACCGGGAATCGGCCATGGAGATAGTCAGCCAGTTCCAGGAGGACGTGGTCGGCCAGGTAGTCCGCCTGCGGGAGGCGATAGAAGCCGGTGACGCGATCGTCATCAAAGAACGGGCGCACACTCTCAAAGGCTCAGCAGCTAGTGTGGGCGCGGAAGCTCTGCGGTTCTGCGCGGCCGATCTGGAGAAGCTGGGAACAGGCGGCAGTCCGGAGGAGCCCGAGAAGGCAGGGGCTCTCGCCGAGCTCGATCACCAGATGAACCTCCTTCTTGCCCTAGCGGAAGAGAAGGGTGGCTTGATGTGAGAGCTCTAGTCGCAGACGACGACGCCGCGTCACGCCTTCTCTTGCAGAAGGTTCTGACCAAGTGGGGCTACGATGTGGTCACGGCCTCGAGCGGTGAGGAGGCATGGAAGATTCTCACGAGCGACGATCCACCTGACCTTGCCGTGCTCGACTGGATGATGCCGGAACTGGACGGAGTAGAGGTCTGCCGACGCATGCGGGCGCTCGAACTGTCCAGCCCGCCGTACCTGCTTCTCTTGACCTCTCGCGGTGAAAAGCATGACATCGCAACCGGACTGGAATCGGGAGCTTCTGACTACGTGCAGAAGCCCTTCGACCACGATGAGCTGCGGGCTCGCCTGTTGGTAGGCAGAAGGTTCGCTGAGCTGAACCGCATGCTCCTCGAGACCCAGAGTGAACTGCGGAGACAAGCGCTGACCGATCCGCTCACGCACATCATGAATCGGAGGGCCATACTGGCTCGCTTGACAGAGGAAATGGCCCGCGCTCCGCGGCAGGGTCTGCCCCTGAGCATAGGTGTGCTGGACATCGACAACTTCAAGTCGGTGAACGACAGGTTCGGCCACGCCGGAGGAGACGCCATCCTGCAGTCCGTGGTCGCCAGGAGCCTCAAGGCCCTGCGCCCTTATGATGCCATCGGGCGCATAGGGGGAGAGGAATTTCTCATCGTCATGCCCGGGGTCGGCCCGCGCGATACTGAGATCGTCTTAGAGAGGCTGAGGCGGGCCGTCGGCGCCACCCCCATGCCGGCCCAAGGCCACGAGATTACCGTCACCGTTAGCATCGGCGGATCGGTGTGCCGGGGCGAAGGTATCGATGAGTTGCTCACTAACGCCGACGACGCCCTGTATCGGGCGAAAGACCAAGGGCGCGACAGGGTGGTGATGTCTCGCAAGGTGGAGGAGATCGAGGCAGAGATGGCGGGGACGAGTTGCGCCGCCGGGCTGGCCACTATTCCCTAGAGGGCGGTCGCAGGAGGCGGGACTGCGGCCCCTTTCGGCTCCGGCGGTCCGGTCTCATGTTCCCAGCTGGATAGACCACGGCGGAGCGCCGGCCCTCGGGCCGGCGCTCCTTTCTGTACCCCGGATGCGGCCGTCTCCTCACCGCCGGGCACCTAAGGGCGCCTGGTGGACTGGGCAAGTTAGGCGGCATGTACTAAAATAGGCTCACCTAATAAACGGCAGAAATGCGGGCACCAGGATGAACCAGCAGGCACCCGGCGGCGGAAACGAGGTCCTCAGCGCCAGCCTTGAGGACTACGTAGAGGCCATCCTTGGTTTGGAGCGGGTCTCCCGCGTGGCTCGGGTTAGTGAGATCGCCGAGAGGCTGAGCGTTTCGCGTCCCTCGGTGACCGGTGCCTTGAAGATACTGGCGGCCCGCGGACTGGTTTCGCACGCGCGCTACGGGCATGTGACCCTGACGGAAGAGGGCGCCCGTGTGGCGGGCGAAGTGGAGCGGCGCCACGTGCTGATTCGGGACTTTCTCACGGGCGTGTTGGGCATACCGTTGGACAAGGCCGAGACCACTGCCTGTCGGCTGGAGCACGTGCTGGAAGCGGACGTGCTGGTCCATTTCGCTTCGTATTCGGAGCGGATGGCGGCTGGGACCGTGCTGGGCGCGGCGGTTGCTGTGGATGACGGTCAAGGTGGTAGGGCGTGACCACGCTTTCGCAACTTCCTTCATGCTCGCGGGCTGTGGTTGTCGCCCTGCCTCGTTTCCGAGGCCTGGCTGAGCGGCTGATCTCGATGGGTCTCACCCCGGGGGCAGAGTTGCGCGTTGCTGCAGAACCGGGGCCGGGGGCCACTGATCATCGAAGTGCACGGGGTGCGGCTTGCTTTGGGGAGGTTGCAGGCCGCGCGAGTGAGTGTGGTGCACCTTGAGGCGAGCGGCGCGGCATGTGAGGAGCCGGAGGGCGTGGGCGGGAATCCGGAGAGAACGTAATGGAATCGCGAGGTGAGCCGCCCGTATCATTGACTCTTGCACTGGCCGGCCAGCCAAACGTGGGCAAGAGCACGGTGTTCAACGCGCTCACAGGCATGGATCAGCACGTGGGCAACTGGCCGGGCAAGACGGTGGAGAAGAAGACCGGCCACTTCATGCACGGGGAACGGCGGATGGAGATCGTCGACCTTCCCGGCACCTACAGCCTGACTTCGGGCTCTGAAGAGGAGCGGATCGCTCGCGACTACCTCCTCAACGACCCTCCCGACGTGGTCCTGGTGATGGTGAACGCATCGTCCCTGGAGCGCAACCTCTATCTGGTGGCCGAGCTGCTTATGCTGCCCGTTCCTCTGGTGTTGGGCCTCAACATGGTCGACGTGGCCGAGGCCCACGGAATGCGGGTGGAAGCCAAGGTGCTGGAGGCGGCTCTGGGAGTGCCCGTGGTGGAACTGGTGGCCAGCAAGCGAAAGGGCCTTCGCCGCCTGGTGAACGCTGCCAGCGAAGTGGTGGAGCGGCCCGAGCTGTTCAAGCCCAATCGCCCAGTGGTGAGGGAGAAGCACCGCCCGGTGTTGGCCTCGATCGAGGCCCTTTTGGCTGGGAATTCGCCGGTGGGATATCCCCCGGACTGGGTGGCGTTGAAGCTGCTGGAGGGCGATTCTGGAGTGGCCGCCCTGGTCAAGCGGGATGCTCCCCGAGGTGTGGGAGCCCATCCACAGCATCCTGGCCGATCATGATGACGCGTACGTGGACATAGCCGGGGGGCGTTACGACTGGATAGCGAGGATGGTGCGCGCGGCCGTAGTACGGCCGCGCGCCGGGGTCACCGCCATCACCGACCGGATCGACCGAGTGGCCACTCACCCCTTCTGGGGGCTGCTGGTACTGATCGCCGCGCTGGCGCTGCTGTTCTGGGTCACCTACGCAGTAGCCGGCCCCGCCTCGCGGGCTCTGGGGGGGCTGATATCGGGGGGCTCTCCGATCTGCTGCGCGACGCGCTGGCCTGGGCTCCTCACTGGGTGTCGGGCCTGTTGGTGGACGGGGTGGTGGCCGGGGCGGGCACGGTGCTCTCGTTCATCCCCATCCTGGTGATCTTCTTCGCCGCGCTGGGCGTGCTTGAGGACGTAGGCTACATGGCCCGCACGGCCTACGTCATGGACCGCTACATGCACTGGATGGGTCTGCACGGCAAGTCGTGCATGCCCCTGCTGTTGGGATTTGGGTGCAACGTCCCCGCGGTGCTCGGAACGCGCATCATCGAGGACCGCAAGGCGCGGATGCTCACCATGCTGCTGACGCCCTTCGTCCCCTGCACCGGCCGGCTGGCAGTGCTGGCCTTTCTGGCTCCGGCCTTCTTTGGGGCGGCAGCGCCCTGGGCCGTGGTCGCCCTGGTGGGGGGCAATCTGGTGTTGCTGGGTCTGGTGGGGGTGGGGGTCAACCGGCTGGCCTTCAAAGGCGAGCGCAGCGCCTTCATCATGGAGATGCCGCTGTACCACGTGCCCAACGCCCGCACCATCGGTTTATACGTGTGGCGGAACACGCTGTCCTTCATCAAGAAGGCCGGTACGCTAATCGTGATCGTGTCGGCGGTGATCTGGGTGCTGTCCAGCTATCCGGGGTCCGATCCTAGTGGGAGCGTCTTGGGTTCGGCAGGCCGTTTCCTGGAACCGGTGGGGGCGCCTCATGGGTCTGGGCGACTGGCGCCTGATCGTTGCCCTTATCTGCCAGCTTCGTGGCCAAGGAGAACAGCGTGGCCGCCCTCGGTATCCTGTTCGGCACAGGGGCCGTCGGGGTGACGGCCGGCGGCGCGGGTCTGGCAGCCAAGGTGGCGGCCGTACTCACCCCGGCGGGCGCGGCGGCCTTCTTGGTAGTCCAGATGACCTTTATCCCCTGCGTCGCCACCATGGCGGCCATCCGGCAGGAGTCGCGCTCGTGGCGATTCGTGGGCGCTTCTTTGGGTCTCATGCTGGTGGTGTCGTTCGTGCTCGGGCTGCTGGTGTACCAGGTGGGGTCGCTGCTGTAGGTATGGCTTGTCTGGGCACGCGGTCTCGCGGTGCAGCCGGCAGGCCAGGCGCGCGACAGTCCACGACAGGGAAGCGGCCAGATTTTGTATACTCCTTGGTATTCAATGATCCAGGCCGGGACCAGGCCTAGGGAGGCTCCAAATGCAGATCTACATCGACGGCAGTTTCTACAGCGAAGAGGACGCGAAGATCAGCGTCTTCGACCATGGTCTTCTGTACGGCGACGGTGTGTTCGAGGGCATCCGTGTTTACGGAGGCCGGGTATTCGAGCTCGACGCCCACATCAACCGGCTGTACGCCTCGGCGCAGACCATAGCGCTGGATATCCCTTTGTCGCCGGCTGAGATGACGGAAGCCCTGTTGGAGACTCTGCGGCGGAACGCGGACGCGGCATACGTGCGTTTGGTGGTCACGCGGGGCAAGGGTGACCTGGGGCTCAACCCCTGCAAGTGTCCCAAGGCCACGGTGTTCTGCATAGCAGCGGGAATCACTCTCTATCCGCGCGAGGTCTACGAGCAGGGCTTCAAGATCAAGACGCTGGCCACCCGGCGCAACGACCCGCAGGCCATCAACCCGGCTGTGAAGAGCCTCAACTATCTCAACAACGTGTTGGGCTCGCTCGAGCTGCGCGGCAGCGACGTCAACGAGGGCCTCTTTTTGACCACCACGGGCTATGTCTGTGAATGCACGGCCGACAACTTCTTCCTGGTTAGGGGGCACAAGCTGCTGACCCCCAGCACCGCTCTGGGAGCCCTCGCTGGTGTTACCCGCGCCGTGGTGATGAGGCTGGCCGCGAGCATGGGAATGGAGGTGGAAGAAGGCTTCTACACTCTGCATGACGTCTACAACGCCGACGAAGCCTTTCTCACCGGTACGGCGGCCGAGGTGGGCCCGGTGGTGGAGGTCGACCGGCGCAAGATCGGAGCGGGCGTGCCTGGGCCGGTGACCAAAGACATCATCGCCCGCTTCCATGAGTACGCCAACAGCACGGGTACCCCGGTGGGCGCGCGGTGACACGCGTGCGCCCAGTCGTCCTCTACGACACCACGCTGCGTGACGGCATGCAGCGCGAGGGCATGAGCGTCTCGGTGGACGAGAAGGTGCGTATCGCCGTGCGGGTGGCCGATCTGGGGGTGCACATCATCGAGGGCGGCTTTCCCGGTTCCAACCCCAAGGACGAGGCCTTCTTCCGCAAGTTGGAGAGGGAGGCGTTGGGCGATGCGGTGGTGGCGGCCTTCGGCATGACTCGGGGCGCGGGCGTCGCGGCCGAGGCCGATGCGCAACTGCGCGCCCTGGCCGGCTGCTGGGCTCCGGTAGCGGCTTTGGTGGGTAAGACCTGGGACCTGCACCTGCAGAAGGTGCTGCGGGTCGACCGCGAAGAGAACCTGCGCATGATCGCCGATTCGGTGGCGTTCTTACGCGCCCAAGACAAGCGCGTGTACTACGACGCCGAGCACTTCTTCGACGCTTGGGCCGCCCACCCCGACTATGCGCTCGCCTGTCTGCGAACGGCCGCCGATGCGGGCGCCGAGGCTGTGTGCCTGTGCGACACAAACGGCGCGGCTCTGCCGGTGCTTGTGGCCGAGGCTGTCGCCGCCGCGGTGGCTGCCGTGGATGGAGGCTGCCGTGTAGGCATCCACGCTCATAACGACGCCGGCTGCGCGGTGGCCAACTCGGTGGTGGCAGTGGAGAGCGGCGCCGACGTGGTGCAGGGCACCATCAACGGTTACGGCGAGCGCTGCGGCAATGCCGACCTTTGTTCCATCATCCCCAACCTGGTGCTCAAGATGGGGGTCGATTGTGTGGCGCCGTCCGATCTGGCCAAGCTCACCGACACCGCCCGTTTCGTGGCCGAACTGTGCAACGTCTCGCCCGACGCGCATCAGCCCTACGTGGGGCACAACGCCTTCGCCCACAAGGGGGGCATGCACGTATCGGCGGTTGAGCGGGATTCCCGCACTTTCGAGCATGTCGACCCGGCGTTGGTGGGCAACACCCCGCATGTCTTGGTGTCGGAGCTGTCGGGCAGGGCTACCGTGACTCAATTGGCCCGGGAGTTGGGCTACCCCTTGGACGAAGAGAAGGAACTGGCCGACCGCGTGCTCAAGCGGATCAAGGAGCGGGAACACGAGGGTTACCACTACGAAGCGGCCGACGCCTCGTTCGAGTTGTTGCTGCGGGCGGAGTTGGGCCTCAAGGTGGAGTTGTTCCATCTGGAAGCGTTCCGCATCATCGTGGAGAAGCGCGAAGATGGCGAGATCGTCAGCGAAGCCACCATCAAGGTGCACGTGGGCGACGAGCGTTTCGTCGAGACGGCCGAGGGCAACGGTCCGGTGAACGCGTTGGACAAGGCTCTGCGCCGTTCCATAGAGCGCCGCTTTCCGGAAGTGCACGACATCCACCTCATCAACTACAGCGTCCGCATCCTGGACGAGGACAAGGGCACCGCGGCCAAGACCAGGGTGCTCATCGACTCGTCCGACGGACGCGACAACTGGGGGAGTGTCGGGGTGGGAGTGAATGTGGTGGAGGCCTCCTGGTTGGCCTTGGTGGACTCCATCTCATACGGACTGTTGCGTAGAGAGTCAAGAGCGGCGACGAGAGCGGTGGAGGATAAATGAAGCTGGCGCGCATCGAATATCGCGGCGTGGTGTGTGAGGCCACCGTCACCTGCAACGGCTACCTTATCGATTCCCCGCTGGACATGGCAGGCACCGAAGTGGGCGAAGACGAGGTCAGACTGTTGCCCCCGGTGGCTCCGGGCAAGATCCTGGGAGTGGGGTTCAACTTCCGCGAGCACATCATGGAGATGGTGGCCCGCGCGGGGCGCGAGCCCGTGGTCAAGCCCGCCGACGAGCAGCCGCGGCCGCTGCTGTTCCTCAAGCCGCCGTCGACCTTGATCGGTCACAGAGACACCATCCTGTATCCCTTCGACGCCACCAGAGTGGAGTACGAAGGCGAGTTGGCGGTGGCCATCTCCCGCGACATCCGCCGGGTGACGCCGGAAGAAGCGGCGGGCGCTGTGCTGGGTTGGACCTGCGCCAACGACGTCACCGAGCGCGCTCAGCAGGCGGAGGACAGGCAGTGGTGGCGGGCTAAGGGCTACGACACCTTCGCGGTGGCCGGGCCCTATCTGGAGACTGAGGCTCCGAAGCAGGAGGCTTGGCTTCGCACCAAGGTGAACGGCCAGGTGAAGCAGGAGGCCCAGATCCTGGACATGATCCGCGACCCCTACACCATCATCTCCATAGCCAGCCAGGCCATGACCCTCAACCGGGGCGACCTCATCATGCTGGGGACTCCGTCGGGAGTGGGTGAGCTCAAGCCCGGCGACGAGGTGGAGGTGGAGATCGACGGCGTGGGCTTTCTCAGGAACCCGGTGGAGATGGAGCCGCAATGAGCGAGGAGAGGGAGGCTACGGCCGCGCCGGTCGTGGACGCCGAGGCTACGGTAGACGCCGCGGCCGTCGCCGGAGCCAGAAGCCTTCCGACCGCCGGCGATCCCCGCTTGGAGTCGCTATCGGCGCTGGAAGTGGCGGTGGCGCTTGATATGCAGCCTCATAGGGAGGGCGGCTACTTCCGCGAGACCTATCGCTCACATCTCACCATCGAGACGGAGGTGGGCAGCAGGCCTCTGATGACCACCATCCTCTATCTGCTCACCGCGATCGAGCCCAGCCGGTTCCACCGCATAAGTTTCGACGAGCTGTGGCTGTACCACGCCGGTGCTCCGGCCGAGCTGGTGGTGCTGGGGGGGGGCGCCCCGGAGTATCACGCCGTTTGTTTGAACTCTCCCCAGGTGACCATCCCGGCGAACCGCTGGATGGGTGGCCGGGTGATGCCCGAGAGCGAGGCCGACTGGGGCGGCGGAAGAGCCCCCGAGCGTCGCTGGACCCCCGACCGCCGCGCCACCCGCGAGCTGCGCTGGACTTTGGTGAGCTGTCTGGTGGCGCCGGGCTTTGAATACGAAGACTTCGAGCTGGGGGAGCGCGAAGCGCTGCTCAACGAGTTTCCGCGGGCGAAGAACGCGATCTTGGCCCTCACCTAGGGCCCCGGCGACCAGAGGGCTCACCGCTTCGAAAACGCTCTTTGCACGGGGTACCGTGTCGCGATACTCCGCGGCGAGCCCTCTGGCCGCCGGGGCCGACGCGGGGTCTTGCTCGCGTTCTTCGCCGCTCATGGAGCTGTGTGGGCCTATATAGGAGGGGCGATCAAGAGTCGACGCCGGCGATCTATCCCTGCGCCATCCGTGCTAGGAATTATGAGCGCAGGACCGCTTCTGCAAGCGTTGCATCCAGCGGCATGAGCATGGAGGCGGGTAGAAGCCGAACGCGGTCCAACACTCGGTCTATCGTGCCCCTTTCATGTCCACGGCGGCCCAGAGCGCCCGCGAGTGCCAACATGATGAGCGTGGGCAGGACCGGCGGCACCCCTTTCCCGCCGAGAAGCAGCAGAGCCTCATCGCATTCCTCGTGGCCGGACTCCTCTGGGGCCGCGGATCCTATGAGAACGCTGACATCGAGCGTCACCGGACCAAGCATGTCAATATCGCCCCAACCAGCGCATGGTCTCCTCGGTCGACTCCGTAGACGGAGCTGTGCGTCCTGCTTCATGAAGCAGGGCCACCAACTACTTCCACGCGGTGGCGGGGTCCTCTGGGCCGGTTGCGGCAGCGCGCGAGCAGGGAACGAGCAGCGCCATCGGCTCGCCTCGGTTGGTGATCGTGTAGCGCGCTATCGGTCGCCCGTCCATCCGCCCAAGACTGTAGGATGAAGGGCGGTACAAGTGGCGTCTCGGATTCGAGGTGGGGTAGCGGATGAGTGGGCTAGAGTCTGTTCCGTCTGACGCGTTGGCGCCCAAGTGCGGACGGTCGGCCGGCAGCGGCGCCGGCCAACCCGCCTCCTCACGTCTCCGACTGGGGCGGCGTGAGCAGGGCTGAGCTGACAAGGCAGGAGGGTCGGGAGTGACTAGTGACGACATCAGTGCTAGGCGCATGAGCCCTGACAGGGTCGAACTTGAATGGGTCTACCAACCGGGCGACTTCTTCGAGGGCGCCTACGAGCGCAGCAGCCCGGACTTTCAAGTGTCGGTGAAAGACGGTCGTGCTGTCGCTGTGTTGACCACTCCTGATGAGCCGGTCGCTCCCGCATTGCAGCAACAGATCGGCGACTGCATGGCGGGCATCTTCTTGGTCCGCCAGATGCAGACGCATCGGGAGAGCCACTTGGGTCTGCCGGCGATACATGTTCACCGCGGCAGCAGAATCACCACCAGCAAGAGTTTTGCGATTGACGGGATTGTTGCCGAGGTGATCCCGGCGGATGCCATCACGACTGATGCCGACGGCAACATGCACGACGCTCGGGCTGAGCGCATCGCCCAAGACTCTGCGACGCTCGATTTGTTTGCCACGAAGTTCTCGCGGGGTTCGGTTCTGCGCAGAATGTTAGAAAGCTATTCCCGTGCAGTCGCGTACCCGGCCGACGAGTGGATCTACTTGTACGAGATCCGCGACGCCCTGGCGACCCACTACACCAGCCACAGAAAGGCTCGTGCCGCGCTGGGCATAACCCTGGCTGAATGGGATCGAGTAGGCGTTCTCACGAACGTCGAGCCGATTCTCCAGGGGCGCCATCATGGACACCAAGGAAATCTGCGGCCGGCCACGCAAGAAGAACTGGCCGAAGTACGCGGGGCTGTTCGCCGCTGGATTGAGACCTTCGCAGAGGAAGTGCGACCGGACTGAGACAGGGTGCGAGACGGCCGCGCTGGAGAGTCACCGAACTCTAGCCGGCGCCACCTTCGGCGCGTACGCCCTAGGAGCGAAGCGACGCGAGGGTAAGGCGTTTGAATTGATCATAGGGGGGAGGGTCGAGCGAAAGCGAAGACCAGAAGTAAAGACCAGAATGGTAGTCCGACGGGAACCAAAGACATGTGGGCGGATTAGCGTGGGGTTCCGTCCCCGAGCATTGGGCCCCCGGTACTCCGGGCAGAGGCATTGAGCGAGGGGGCGGAGCCCCACGCTAATCCCGCTAGCAGCGGAAATCGTTCGCCCACAGCCAATCACGCCGCTTGAGGCCCCCCGCCCCTTCGAGTAGAATCAAACCTTAGTAGGAACCCTCAATAGGGCATAAAGTAGGGCATCTTTTCCGACGCCTTCGATGGGAGTCACCACCACTTTGTCAGTCGCGTCCGAACCCGTTCAACAAGACCAAATAGAGCCGCCGCCCGCAACCCCGGTCTCCGCTTTCTGTCACCTCCACGTTCACACCCACTACTCGGCGCTCGACGGGGCCTGCAAGCTGGATGAGCTGGTGGCCCGCGCGGTGGAGTTGGGCATGCCCGCTCTGGCCATCACCGACCACGGGGTGCTGTCGGGCATCATCCAGTTCTACCTGCAGTGCCGCAAGGCCGGCATCAAGCCCATCATCGGGCTGGAGGCCTACGTGGTGGAAGACCGCCTCCGCAAGGAGGGGCAGAACGAGGAGCGCTGGCATCTCACGCTGCTGGCGCGCAATGAGGCCGGCTATCGCAACCTGCTCCAACTGGGGAGCCTGGCGTTCCTCGAGGGCTACTACTACAAGCCGCGCATGGACTACAAGGCGCTCACCGAGCACGCCGAGGGTCTCATCTGCCTCAGCGGCTGTCCCAGTGGCCGGCTCTCGAAAGCGCTGGAGAACGGGCAGACCACCAAGGCCGACGAGGAGATCGAGCGGCTCACCCAGATCTTCGGCCGCGAGAACGTCTACCTGGAGATCCAGGAGACCGCCATAGCCGAACTGGCCGGGGTGAACCCGCGCATGGCCGAGTTGGCCGCGCGCACCGGTCTCAAGCTGGTGGCCACCAACGACGTGCACTACCTCGGCGAGAACGACGCCACGGCGCATGACGTGCTGCTCTGCATCCAGACCGGATCGCGGCTTTCTGAAGAGAATCGTATGCGCTTCTCGTCGCAGGAGTTCTTCTTCAAGAGCGAGCAGGAGATGCTCAGGGCCTTCGCGGACTATCCCGAGGCTGTGGCCAATACCTTGGAGGTAGCCGAGCGCTGCAACGTCGAGATAGACATGGAGAGCATGCTCATCCCGCCCTTCCCGGTGCCCGAAGGTTATACGGAAGCCTCGTACCTGCGGGAGCAGTGCGAGAAGGGCCTGGTCACCCGCTACGGCGACGCGGTGACTCCTCAAGTGCTTGAGCGCCTCGAGACAGAGCTGGCCGTGGTGGAGAAGATGGGCTATCCGCCGTACTTCCTCATCGTGTGGGACTTCGTCAGCTACGCCAAGCGTTCGGACATCCCCGTGGGCCCGGGCCGCGGCTCGGCCGCGGGCTCGCTGGTCTCGTATCTGCTGGGCATCACCGATCTAGACCCCATCGCGCACGAGCTGCTGTTCGAGCGCTTCCTCAACCCCGACCGCATAAGCATGCCCGACATCGACATCGACTTCTCGGTGTCGGGCCGGGAGAAGGTTATCGACTACGTGGCCAACAAGTACGGCCGCGACCGGGTGGCGCAGATCGCCACCTTTGGCACCATCAAGGCTCGGCAGGCAATACGCGACGCCGCTCGGGTCATGGATGTGCCCTACGGCGCGGCCGACCGCATAGCCAAGCTGGTGCCCGAGGTGCTCGACATCACCTTGGACAAGTGCCTGGACGATCCTAAGTGCGAGCTCTATGTGGCCTATCACGCCGAAGACCAGGTGCGTGAAGTGGTCGACATGGCCAAGCCTTTGGAGGGGCTTATCCGGCAGGACTCCATCCATGCGGCTGGGGTGGTCATCTCCAAAGGGCCGCTCACCGACCACTTGCCCCTTATGCAGAAGGGCGACGCTGAGTTGGTCACCCAGGTCTCCATGACCGACGTGGAGAAGCTCGGTCTGCTCAAGATGGACTTTCTGGGGCTGCGCAACCTGGACGTCATCTACAGCGCCGTCAAGATCATCCGGGCGGAGACCCATCCCGATTTCGACATCGAGACCATCGCACTCGACGACCCGGCCACCTACCGTATGCTGGCCAAGGGTGACTCGGAGGGCGTGTTCCAGTTCGAATCCAGCGGCATGCGTGAGGCCCTGCGCGAGATCCAGCCCAGCGAGCTTGCCGACCTCATCGCCCTTGTGGCTCTCTACCGGCCGGGACCGATGCAGTTCATCTCCGAGTACGCCCGCAACAAGCGTGAGCCGAGCCGCCTCAAGTTCGAGGACGAGCGACTGGAGCCTATCCTCAGACCTACCTACGGCGTGGCCATCTACCAAGAGCAACTCATGGAGATCTCAAAGCGCATCGCCGGTTTCTCGCCCTCCATGGCCGACGACCTACGCAAGGCTATCGGCAAGAAGATCAAAGAGAAGATGGACGCGCTGGAGCCCAAGTTCCGCTCAGGAGCCGAAGCCAACGGCGTCATGCCCCGGGTGATCGATCACCTGTGGGGGCTTATGGTTAAAGCCGCCGACTACTCCTTCAACAAGTCGCACGCCGCCTGCTATGCGCTCATCTCCTACCGCACCGCCTATCTCAAGGCCAACCATCCGGTGCAGTACATGGCGGCGCTCATCTCCAGCGTTATGGACACCAAGGACAAGGTGCCGTTTTACGTCACGGTGGCCAACGACATGGGACTCGAGGTGCTGCCTCCCGACATCAACGAGTCGGTGCTCGACTTCCGCGGAGTGGAGGGTCGCATCCGCTTCGGGCTGAACGCGGTGAAGAACGTGGGCGAGAACGCCATCCGCAATATCTTGGAGGCTCGCAAGAGCGGGGGTCCCTTCCACGACCTCTTTGACTTCTGCGAACGGGTGGATATGGGCGTGGTCAACGGGCGCGCCCTCGAAGGCCTGCTGAAATCGGGGGCTATGGACTCCATCGGTCCGTCGCGCCGGGGGATGTTGCAGGTGCTGCCGCAGGCCATGTCGCACGGCAAGAAGACCCGGGCCGACGCCGATTGCGGCCAAGGCTCCATCTTCGACCTGTTGCTCTCCCCGGAACCGGCGAACCAGACCGGAGGAGGGGAGGTCGGCGGAGGGCGCGCCAACGGCCGTGGCAACGGTCACCCCCCTGTGGTCATACCTCAGACCGACTTCAGCAAGGAAGAGCTGTTGGCCCTGGAGAAGGAGACGCTGGGCCTGTACGTCAGCTCTCATCCCCTGAAGGACATGCAGCAGCAGATCCGGCGCGAGGCGGGTCATACCATCGGGCTCCTGGGGGAGCTACCCGACGGCACCATCACCACCATCATAGGCATGGTGAGCACGGTCAAGCGCATCACTACCAAGAAGTCCGGCGAGCTGATGGCCTTTGTCACCGTCGAGGGACTGGACGGCTCGGTGGAGATGCTTTGCTTTCCGGCCATCTTCCAGGAGAGCAAGGAGATCCTTCTTCCGGATAAGGTAGTCAAGATCAAGGGACGTGTGGATCGCAAGGACGAAGCCGAGATCAAGTTCATCCCCTTGGCCGTCGAACCGTTCGTGGTTCGAACCGGACTTGAGCCCTTGGCCCTCGCGGTGGACGGGGAGCGCTACCCAAGCACCATCATCGATGACCTCAAGGGCATCCTTGTGCGCTTCCCCGGGCCCTGCGCGGTGGACATGTACGTGAGCACCGGCGCCGGCGCGCGCCGGCTGCGGCTGGGTGAGGGGTACAAGGTCGATCCTCAGACAGGTCTGTTCGCCGAGCTGAAGTCCCTGCTGGGCGAGGGCTGCGTGACTCACGGCCCGCAGGCTCGGAGCAACGGTGTATGGCCAAACGGCTCGAATGGTGCGCGGTCGAACGGCGCGAATGGAGGCTGACCTGTGAGGATCACGGCTATCAGCATGGCTTCGTTGGCTGTCGAGGTCGAGGCGCTCCGTCCGCCCGCGGCGGCGGAGCGCGCCGTGGCCGAGGTGGTGGCGGCCCTGCTGGCGGATGTGCGTGTCCGAGGCGATGCCGCCTTGGTGGAGGCGACGGCTCGCTTCGATTGGCCCGAGGCCGACGTGGCCACGTTGACCGTGTCGACAGAGGAGCTCGAGGCCGCCTATAAGGAGATCACTCCTGCGCTTCTGGCCGCGCTGGAGACCGCGCGCGACAACAGCACCTTCTTCCACCGTCACGAGCTGCGGCTCGACTGGGAGGCGACCGGACCGCAGGGGCAGAGGCTGGGCATACGCTACCTGCCGGTGGCTCGGGCCGGGCTGTACGTGCCCGGAGGCTTGGGTGCCTATGCCTCCACGGTCATCATGAACGCCGTCCCGGCCCTGGTAGCGGGGGTGACGGAGCTGATCATCTGCACGCCCCCGGGGCGCGACGGGAAGGTCAATCCTTCGGTTCTCGCGGCCGCTCGTCTCATGGGCATCGACAGGGTGTTCCGCGTGGGCGGGGCGCAGGCGGTGGCCGCCATGGCCTACGGCACCGAGACCATCCCCCAGGTGGACGTCATCTGTGGCCCGGGCAATGCCTATGTCATGGAGGCCAAGCGGCAGGTGTTCGGGGCGGTGGGCATAGACAACTTGGCCGGTCCCAGCGAGGTGATCGTGGTGGCCGACCGCACCGCCCGGCCCGAGTGGGTGGCGGCCGACCTGTTGGCCCAAGAGGAGCATGGTAGTGGAGCTTCTGCTCTGCTGGTGGCTGAGAGCGAGGTGCTGTGTCGCGAGGTGGACCAAGCTTTGGAGGGGCTCCGCGGCGACGCTGGTCGGGCGACGCCGCCGGGCGCAGCGTCGCGGCTCACAGCCTTCTACCCGTTGGCGGGCCATGACTTTCTGGAGCTGGCGGCCGCGGTGGTCGATACCTATGCGCCGGAACACTTGGAGATCCAGGTGGCCGACGCCCGCGGCTTCCTGGACCGCATCCGGTCGGCGGGCGCGGCCTTTATAGGGCCGCTTACCCCTACGGCCTTCGGCGACTACGTAGCGGGCAGTAATCATGTGCTTCCCACCGGTGGTTCGGCCCGGTTCGCCTCGGGATTGTCCGTTGACACCTTCATGCGCCGGTCGTCTCACGTGGAGATCACAGAAGCCGCGGCGTGGCTTCTGACTCCGCATTTAGCGGCGCTGGCCGATAGTGAGGGTTTCACTTTCCACCGAGTGTCGGCGGAGGTCCGTGTGCCGCCGGGCGAAGAAGGCCTTGGAGGTCTCGTTTCCTAGCCGGCGACCCTTTACAGCTCGGCGCCGGCCGGCGGTCTTCCAGGCCGCGTCGTAGCCCACCAAGATTCCGACAGCGGCGGCGAATCGGCGTCTCGTCATGCTGGTTCTTTGACTCCCAGTGGTTCTCGCGGGAGCGGGCCCATGCGGATTCTCCCCGGGGTTCGTCTAACTCGCGATATCTACAAGACGGACGGGTGTCAAGAAGATGGGTGACTGAAGACGGCCGGCCTCGAAGTCTGACCAAGTAGCGAACACAGTCGCTATGCTATGCTCGACGCCCGAACACCGTTCCCTGGAGGAGACAGTGCAGCCCGATAGCTCTCCGCAGCCCCCGACTCAGAAGGTGCGTATCGCCGCCGTGAAGCGGGATACCCGCGAGACCAGTGTGGCGGTCGAACTGGGTCTGGACGGGTCAGGTACAGCGACCGTCTCGACCGGTCTGGGCTTCTTCGACCACATGTTGGAGTTGTTCGCCGGGCACGGTCTTTTCGATCTAAGGGTGGAAGCGACCGGCGACCTCAAGACCGGGGGACATCACACCGTGGAAGACGTGGGCATCTGCCTGGGCGCGGCGCTGGCCGAGGCGGTGGGCGATAAGCGTGGCATCAGCCGCTACGGCAGCATGTTCACTCCCATGGACGAGTCGCTTGTCTTGGTCGCGCTGGACTTGAGCGGTCGTCCTTACTTCGCCTACGACGGGGGGCCGATAGGCGAGAACATCGCCGGGTTCGACTCCGGCCTGGTCTCGGAATTCCTCAGGGCAGTGGTAAATCACGCACGCATGACCCTGCACGTGCGCGTATTGGCCGGCGGCGACACTCACCACACAATAGAGGCGGTCTTCAAGGGCTTTGGCAAGGCTCTGCGCCAGGCCGTCTCCCTCGACCCGCGCTCGGGCGCCATCCCCTCGACCAAAGGGGTCTTGTGATCGGGTCCCGTTCGCTGTACATCGTGGATTACGGCGCCGGCAACCTGCGCTCGGTCCAGAAGGCGTTTGAGCATGTGGGTGTAGAGGCCGAGATCGGTGCCGATCCCCGTGCTATCGAACATGCTCCCGCGCTGGTGCTGCCTGGAGTGGGCGCGTTCGGCGCCGCCATGGCGCAACTGGAGAGCATGGGGCTGGCGGAGCCGCTGCGCCTGCGCATCGCGGCCGGGGTGCCTTTTCTGGGTGTCTGCCTGGGGCTGCAGGTGCTCTTTGAGGGCAGCGAGGAAGACCCAGGCGCGGCCGGTTTGGGGGTCATCCGGGGAGACGTGCGCGCTCTACCCGCAACTGTAAAGGTGCCGCATATCGGCTGGAATCAGGCCGAGGAGTGCACGTGCTCCGACCTGTTCGACGATATCCCGGAGGGCTCCGCTTTCTACTTCGTCCACAGCTACGCCGTTGTGCCCCGTTCTCCCGGTGACGTGCTTACCATGACCGACTACGACGGCGTCACCTTCGTCTCGGCCATCGAGGTGGACAACGTGGTGGGTGTGCAGTTCCATCCCGAGAAGTCGAGCACCCTGGGACTGCGTTTCTACCGCAACTTCGCCCGCCGGGCAGGATTGGTTGCCGGCTCATGAGACTCCTACCTGCCATCGACATCCGGGGGGGCCGTTGCGTGCGTCTACGCAAGGGTGACTTCGCCGACGAGACCGTCTTTGGTGACGATCCGGTGGCCATGGCCGAGCGGTGGGTGCAGGAGGGAGCCCGCTACCTGCACGTGGTCGACCTGGACGGCGCGAGAGAGGGAGAGCAACGGAACTTCACCTTGGTACGCGCCATCGCCGAGGCTGTGTCCATACCGGTGCAGACCGGGGGAGGCATCCGAGCTGAGACGGCTCTGCGGGCCATCGCCGAGAGCCGGGTGGCCAAAGCGGTACTGGGGACGAGCGCCGTGGAGGACGAGGCTTTTCTGGAAAGGGCGCTCACCGTCTTGGGGCCGGAGCGCGTGGTAGTGGCCGTGGATGCCGAAGAAGGCTTTGTAAAGACAAAAGGCTGGCTGGAGCGGAGCGACGTGCGCGTGCTCGATCTGGCTCTGCGGCTCGAAGAGCTTGGGAGTGCTCGAGGTGCTCTACACCGACATCAGCAAGGACGGCATGATGCAGAGCGTAGATCTCACCGGCATCAGGGAACTGGCCGAATCGAGCGGACTACAGATCATCGCCTCAGGCGGGGTGACGAGTCTGGACGATCTGAGGGCCATCGGGGCGCTGGAGCCGCTGGGCGTCACCGGTGTCATCGCCGGCCGGGCCTTGTACGAGGGGCGTTTCACGGTGGCCGAGGCCTTGGCGGTGCTGGACGCGCCTTTCAGCGCAGCTGCCGGCAGGGAGGACGGTCGCTGATGTTGCTCAAGCGCATCATCCCCTGTTTGGACGTGGACCAGGGCCGGGTGGTCAAAGGCACCAACTTCGTCGACATCCGCGATGCCGGCGACCCGATAGAGTTGGCGGCCCGCTACGACCGCGAAGGGGCCGACGAGGTGGTGTTTCTCGACATCACCGCATCACACGAGAAGCGCGACACCATAGTCGAGCTGGCCCGGCATTGCGCCGAGGAGCTCTTCATACCGTTCACCATCGGCGGCGGAATCCGCAGTGAGGACGACGTCCGCGCCCTGCTGGCGGCGGGCGCCGACAAGGTCTCGCTGAACTCGGCGGCCATCAAAGACCCGGATCTGATTTCCGCGTGCGCCCGCCGGTTCGGCTCCCAGTGTGTGGTCATCGCCATAGACGCGAAGCGGACGGCAGGGGTGGGGACGGAGCCGCGCTGGGAGGCGTACCTCAACGGCGGCCGCATCGCCACGGGCCTGGACGCAGTGGAGTGGGCGGCCCGGGTGGTGGCTCTGGGGGCCGGCGAGATCCTGCTCACCTCCATGGACCGGGACGGCACCAAGGACGGGTACGACCTGGAATTGACCTCTGCCGTGGCCGCCGCGGTCAACGTGCCGGTCATCGCCAGTGGCGGAGCGGGGACACTCGATCACCTGGTGGAAGTGGTGCAACGGGGCGGGGCCGACGCCGTTTTGGCGGCATCGATCTTCCACTTCGGCGAGTACTCCATCCGGCAGGCCAAGGAGCACATGGAGGCGGCGGGGATACCTGTGCGTCTCTGACCTAGACTGGGGTGTGGGCAGGAACAGCGGCCTGTCTGGTAGAATAAGGTCCTGCATGAGGTTCATTGAGACATCAGAAGTGCGCACGTGGCGCTTTTGTATACGGACATCTCTTGATTATCGCGGCGGTTGTGGCGCTCGTGTTGTTTGCCGCCCTGCCCCTCTTCTCCCCGGCCGAAGGCGCCACCCTAAGGGACCAACTGGCTCTAAAGCAGGCAGCTCTGGACGATGCCTACGCTGAACTTGACTCCTTCCAGGAGGAGTTGGACCAGTTGGCCGAGGAGCACACTACGGGTGAGATCCGCCTTGACGCCATCATGTCCGACATCAATGACGTGGAGAACGAGATCGCCCTCTCCCAGAGGGATATGAAGATAGCCCAGGCTCAACTGGAGGACCGACTGGTCGGTCTCTACAAGGACGGGTACTCCGCGGCCTCCTCTCAGCTATCTCGAGATCCTCTTTGACGGAGGCGACATCGTTTCTGTGATGGAACGGTTCTCCCTGGTCAGCAGGATGGCCGACCAGGACCAGGATCTCTTCGATACGGTCAAGAGCTACCTGGAGAAGTCTCAGGAAGACCAGGCGCTCCTGGAGGAGAAGAAGGCGGAGCAGACCGCCCAGCTACAGGAGATCGGGGCGTTGCAGCAGGATGCCAGCGACAAGTTCTCGGAGTCGGCCGCCCAGTATCAGCGGGTCACGCGGCAGATCAGCGCCTCGAAGGAAGAGATCCGCAAGGCCGACGCGGCGGCCGCCAAGGCCGCGGCCGAGAAACGGGCCCGCGAGCTGGCCGCGAAGTGTCGCAGCGAAGAAGAACAACAGCAGCGGCGGCGGCTCGGTCATGCCCTGGTCGTTCGTCTTCCCGGTCAAGGGGGCGTGCAGCTTCATCGATAGCTGGGGCGCTTGGCGCTCCGGCGGGCGCACGCACAAGGGCACCGACGTCATGGCGGCCCAGGGGACTCCGCTGGTGGCGTGCGTCATCCGGCACCATCTCGAGCGCCAGCTTCTCCGACTCGGGGCTGGGAGGCATCAGCCTCCATCTGCGGGGCTCCCACAACGACGTTTGGTACTACGCCCACCTCGTGCAGTATCGCCGATGGCATCAAGCCGGGCGTGTCGGTGAGCGCCGGCCAGGTCATCGGCTACGTAGGTGACACGGGCAATGCCAAGGGCGGCGCCTATCATCTGCACTTCGGACTCACCTTGAACGGCTCCGCCATCAACCCATACTCGACCCTCAGGTCGGCTTCGGGGACGTAGTCCCCGCCGGGAGCCCGGGCCCCAGGCGGCGGTCATTCCGCTTGCACTGGCTTTGGCGCTGACTCGTCTGCTAGAATCAGACTCCCTATGGGCCTATTCGGTACATCGGAAGCGCGCACAAGGCGCATCTGGGGGTGGGTCACCCCGGTATTCGCGGCGACTCTGCTGCTTGTGTTGTCTTGCCGCCCTGCCCCTCTTCTCCCCCGCCGAAGGCGCCACCCTCAAGCAGCAACTGGCGCTCAAGCAGAGCGCGCTCAACAAAGCGTACGCTCAACTGGACGCGCTCCAGGACGAATTGGACGGTCTGGCCGAGCAGTACAACGCTGCCGAGGTGAAGCTGGCCGGCATCGACGCCGGCATCAACGACGTGCAGAACGAGGTCGCCCGGTCTGAGAGGGACAAGGAACATCGCCCAGGCTCAATTGGAGGAGAGGTTGGTCGGCCTGTACAAGGACGGCTACTCCAACGAGTCCTCGCGCTACCTGGAAGTGCTGTTCGCCGAGACCGATATTGTCGCAGTGCTCGATCGCTTCGACATGATGAGCAAGATCGCCGACCAGGACCAGGAACTCTTCACCCAAGTAGCCCAGTATCTGGACGAATCCAAGGTGAACGAGACCACTCTGCAGCAGAAGAGGCAGGAGCAGACGGACCAGTTGGCGCAACTCGGCACTCTGCAGGAGCAGATGAACGAGAGGATCTCGGAGTCGGCCGGGCAATACAAGCGGCTCAAGAGTCAAGTGATCGCCTTGAAAGAAGAGATACGCAAGGCCGACGCCGCGGCAGCTGCCGCGGCGGAGGCGGCGCGCGCTAGGGCCCGGGCGGCCGCCGCAGCAGCCAAGAAGCCTTCGGGCGGTAGCAGCGGTGGCGGCGGCGGTGCAGTGCAGCCCGGCGCCTTCGTCTTTCCAGTCGCCGGACCACACAGTTACATCAACTCCTGGGGAGCACCCCGTTCGGGCGGGCGCTCTCACCAGGGCTGCGACATCATGGCGGCCAGGGGCACTCCCTTGGTGGCGTGTGTCAGCGGCATCATCAGCAGTACTTCGTGGAACCAGTCGTTGGGGGGCGTGACCATCCATCTGAAAGCAAACGGCACCACCTACTACTACGCGCACCTGGACAGCATCGCCGGAGGCATCAGGGGCGGTGTGTCGGTGTCCGCCGGCCAAGTGATAGGCTATGTGGGCAACAGCGGAAACGCTTCCGGTGGCGCCTGTCACCTCCACTTTGAGATCCGGCCGGGAGGGTCACCTGTCAATCCCTACGCGACCCTCCGCGCTGCCGACGGGTAGCGCCCCCGAGGGTGGTCTCGGTTGCGACCACGCGTGTATCCCGGTAGCCGATTCTCGGGAGTCTCAGGAAGTCACATCAGGGCCTGTGCGGGCGCGGTGGATCATGTCATCTACTGCCCCTACCGGGCGGTAGCGAATCGTAAGGAGTGAGGGGAATGAGATCAGGCAAGAGGGAGCTGGTGGCTATCATCGCGGTCGTCCTGGCGATGGTCACGCTGGCGGCGATGGCCGCGGTGTTGGCGGGCTGCGGCAAAGATGCAGAAGAGCCGGCTACGACCACGACGGTATCCGCCGTGACCGTGACGACCACTCCGGGCAAGACCGTCGCCGCGGGGGAGACCTGGGAAATCGCGGAGACCACAAGCCTGACCTCCCTCACCGTGGCCGAGGGCGCGATCATATCCGCCCCCGAGGGCAAGTCCGTGACCCTCACCGTTGACGGGGTGGAGACCGGGCAGGTGTTGGCCTCCACCGACGGATACGACCTTGTGTTTGTGCCGGCCACTTACGCCGGCGATGTGGTGCTCACTGTTACCGATGCCAACCCGGTGGAGTACGTGGCGGCGGGATCAGACTCGACGCCCATCGTGTCGCTCTTCCGCCAGGCGATCTGCGTAGATTCCAGCGGCTTCGTGGCGGCCAAGTCGGTCGTCGCGGCGGTCATTGGCGGTCAGCCGTCCGCGGACATGGCCGAGGGGCTGGAGATCACCTCAACCGGCGATTGTTTCAACGCGGTCTATGCGGCCGGCAGCTACACCCTGGAGGATGTGGATATCGATCTCACCGGCAATGCCCGTAGCGACTTCTCCGGCTACGGCGCGGCCATAGTGGCCACGGGACAGGGCACCAGGCTGGTTGTCGACGGATCGCAGATCCGCACCCAAGGCGTGGCCAGGGCCGCCGTGGTTGTGACCAACGGCGCGGATGTAGTCGTCAAGAACTCGGACATACAGACCAGCAGCGGCGAGTTGCCCGTTGGCTATCAGCCCACCGTCGATACTGCAATGATGCGGTCCGCGCCCTGGATGCTGGGTCTGTCCGGCAACGTTCGCGCGACTAACCTGCTGGGCGCCGGCAGCACAGCGAGCTACATCAACTCGAGCATCTCTTCCGACGGTTGGGGAGCGCTCTCCACCGACAGCTGTACCAGCCCGATTCTCACGGCCATCGACTGCGCCATCTCCGTCACCGGTGAGGATGGATATGGCTCGTACGGCATCGGCGATGCCACCGAGTATCTCCTTGGCTGCGAGATGAACGTCGCCTCCTATGCGACCATCAGCCGAGGTAGCTTTCTGTTCTATGGCGACAGCACGCCAGAGAAGGTGGCGCAGCTTAACCAGGACCTGGGTCTGGGCTTGACCGAAGAGGAATTGGCCGCTATCCCGAACCTGCCCACCACGGTCGAGTCCCAGCGCTTCGGCATCATGTGGCACGGCGGCGGCACTCTGGACGTCAGTGGCGGCACGGTGTTCAACACCAAAGAGACCACCTTCCTCGACAAAGGCCAGGCCATCAAGATCACGGTAGATGGTACTGAGGGCGCCCAGCTCAACCCCGAGAACGGGGTGATCATGCAGTTGATGGACGACGACGATGCCGGTCCGGATGTCACCACCATGTTCAACACGGGCGTCTATAACGAACCCACGACACCGGCTGAGCTGGATACCACGCACGATCTGGGCCGGGTGGGAGACACCGATGCCCAAGCTACATTTGCCAACATCACGTTGACGGGCGACTTCTACAACTCCACTCGCGGCGGCGCGCCCGCTTCCGCGGGCGCGCCCACCGGCGCTGCTCCCGTATTGCCCGCTGGCGGCACGACTTTGCCCGTGGTTGATACCACCGCGCTTGCGGGCGGGACCACCGCCTCGACCAGCACCTCCATGAATCTATGTCTCACCTTCGACAGCTCCCATATCACCGGGATCATCTCGGCCTGCACCGCGAGGCACGCCAAGACCACCATAACCGCGGCCGACTACAAGCTGCTGGGCACTGTCACCAATACACCCGCTCCGGCCGTCAACAACGGCGTGGTTGTCGTGCTCATGAACAACGCCAACTGGACGGTGACCGGCGATTCCTACGTCAGCAGCCTCACCATTGGTGAGGGCTGCGCGGTGTCTGCCGCATCGGGCAAGACCCTTGTCATGACGGTCAATGGGGTGGAAACGCCCATCGCACCGGGGGTCTACACCGGCAACATCGCACTGGCGGTGAAGTAGGGCTCACAGGAAGCGGGGCCGCTCCGGTGCCACCGGGAGCTCCATTATCTTGGCCGCCCGGTGATCGGGAGGGTACTCGCACGCTCGCACGGCGATGGGATAATGGGGGCAGCGCACAAGGAGGTGGCATGAAGACGTCCCTGGTGGACAGGGGTGCGGTGGAGCGCCTGCTGCTGTTAGTCGGGGCTCTCGATTCGGGTCTGATCGATGCGCTTGTCGGCGGTCACGCGCTCACGGCGGCAGGGGTCTCGCGATCGGCCTCGCTCGATGCCCGGGCTACCGGCGTGATTCTGGAGGCTTTGGCGGCCATAGGGGTGGTGGACAGGCTCCCGGCGGCTCCGATGGACGCGCCTGGCGAGAGTGAGGCTCTGTACCGGCTTTCGTCGCTGGGCAGGGCTCATCTGGTCGACGAAGGGCCGGAGTTTGAGAGAGCGGGGCTACTGCACCAGGTCAACAAGATGCGCGGGTGGCTTGAGTTGCCTGCGGTGATCCGTAGTGGAGAGCCTTCACCTCGAGGCATGGCACGCCACGACGTGCGCAGTCGCACGCTGGCCATGGGAGAGAGGGACCCCGCGGCGCTGGACGAGATCGTAGAGCGTTGTTTTGCTTACGCTGGGACCGTGCGTACCATGGTCGACGTGGGTGGGGCCGCGGGCCACGTGGCCCGCCGGTTCGGGCTGCTTGGGGCCGAGGCCACGCTGTTCGATCGGGAGGAAGTGATCGCGGTGGCCAGGGAGGCCCTGGGTCGCGACGCCGGCGGCATGACGCTGCTCGCAGGCGACTACACGGAGGCGCTGCCGGCGGGGCCGTTCGACTTGGTGTACTTTGGCAACGTCTACTACGTGTACAGCCGGGAGACTAACCAGCGGGTTACGCGCGATGCCTTCGCCATCGCCACCCCCGGGGGGACGGTGGCTATCCAAGGGTACCTACGGGGCAGGAGTACCGAGGCGGCTCTGTTTGCGGTCAACATGCTGCGTTCCGCTAGGGATGGCGAGGTGTGGAGTGAGGCCGACTACCGCGAGTGGCTGGAGGGGGCAGGCTTCGCGGACGTCATGGTGATCGATCTGGAGATGGCGCGCTCGTCTCTCATACTGGCGCGGCGTCCGCGATAGGTGATGGAGCAGGTTTACGTCGGGCGGGTTGCGGGCAGGTCAGAGAAGACCCAACGGCGGCTTGACCCGTCTTGCTCCTGCGATGTGCAGGAGCAAGAAGATGAGGCGGGTCCTCAGAACTAGGAGTGTCAATTGGAACGATACCGAGCTGAATGACGATATCTGGTGGGTCGGGGCCATCGACTGGGACTCGCGTGATTTCCACGGGTACGAGACAGCGCGGGGCACCAGCTACAACGCCTACCTCATCTTGGACGAGAAGGTCGCCTTGGTCGACGGATGCCGCGAGGGCTTCGGACCGCAGGTGTTGAGCGCGTGCAGGGCTGCTGCGGGGGGCGCCCGGTCGACTACATGATCATCAACCACATCGAGCCCGACCATTCGGGCGCCATCCCCTGGTTGGTGGAGAGGTTGACCCCGGCGAAGATCTTCTGCTCCAAGCGGGCCAAGGACGCGCTTCTGCTCTACTACGGAGCTGAGCTGGTGGAGGGGTGGGACCTGCAGATCGTGGGCACCGGCGACGAGGTGTCTCTGGGCCGCAACACCCTGCAGTTCATCGAGGCGCCCATGCTGCACTGGCCCGACAGCATGTTCACCTACGTTAGAGAAGCCAAGACTCTGCTGCCCAACGACGCTTTCGGGCAGCACCTGGCCTCGTCTAAGCGGTTCGCCCACGAACTGGACATGAACGTGGTCATGCAAGAGGCGAGCACGTACTACGCCAACATCCTCATGCCCTTCGGGGGCCAGATCCAGAAGATGCTGGCCAAGATCCAGGAGATGGGACTGGAGATCGAGGCCATCGGTCCCAGCCACGGCGTCATCTGGAAGGGTGCCCGAGGACGTAGCCCGCATCATCGAGGCATATCAGCGCTGGAGCGGAGGCCAGGCCGCCGAGCGGGTGGCGCTGATCTACGACACCATGTGGCACTCCACAGAGAAGATGACTATGGCCATCGCCGACGGGGTGGCTCAGGAGGGGGTGGAGTGCAGGGTACTAAGACTCAGCGCGACTCCCCGTTCGGAGGCGGTCACCCAGGTGCTGGAATCGCGTGCCTTTCTGGTCGGCACTCCCACTCTGAACAACCAGATGTTCCCGACGGTGGGGGGCTTTCTCACTTACCTAAGGGGGCTACGTCCCACGGGGCGCCTGACCGGGGCCTACGGCTCCTGCGGATGGTCCGGGGGAGGAGTGAGGTCGCTCGACGAGGAGTTGCGGGGCATGGGGCTTGAGACGCTGGATGCTCTCGAGGTCAAGTACATGCCCAGCGCGGTCGACCTGGAGGCGTGCGCGGAGCTAGGACGGCAGGTGGCCCGCAGGGTCAAGGCGGCGGGAGGAGGGTAGACCGATGGCCATGACGGTTCTGGGACTGGCCGGGAGCGCCCGGCGCGGAGGCAACACCGAGACTCTGCTCGACTGGTGCCTGGGCGCCGCTCGGGAAGAGGGCGCCACGGTGGTCAAGTTCAGCCTGTGCGATCTCGCCATTCGCGGGTGTCAAGGCTTGCGACGCCTGCTTCAAGGACGGGGTCTGTATACAGAAGAACGACGACATGCAGCTTCTGTATCCTCACCTGCGCGGTGCCGACTCTATCGTGCTGGCCGCTCCTGTGTACTTCCAGGGAATGCCGGCTGTGCCCAAGATGGTGATCGACCGATGCCAGCCCTTCTGGGCGCTCAAATACCTCCTGAAACAGCCACTACGCCCGCCCGGTAGCCCCGAGCGTATGGGTGCTTTCTTGAGCTGCGGGGGCACCAAACCCATGCAGGCTTTTGACGGCAGTCTCAGGATCATGAAGACCCTGTGGCTCACGCTGGAGATCACGCCTGCCGGAAAGGTCCTCTGCCCGGGCATCGACGCGAAGGGCCAGATCAGGGACGAGCCCGGGGCTCGAGTGGCAGCCGAACAGATCGGCCGCCAACTCGCCCGCGAACGTTAGGCCGAAAGGAATGAGTTGAGAGTGCAAGCCGAGGTCAAGACCTGCATAAGCTGTGGCAAGCCACTGGCCGATCGGGTGGAGGAAGAGGAACGCACAGGCAGCACGGGCAGCCGCTCCACTGGAGAGTGCAGCACCTACAGGGTGTGGTTCTGTGTCAACAGCGACTGCCCCATGTATCACACCGACATGTACCGGGAACAGATGGCCGATCGTATCGACAGGTGAGTTCCGCTCACGGGGCCTGAACTGAGAGGAGAGAAGGCGTGCAGAAGCGATTGCAGCGCTCGCGCAGCGAGAAGATGATGGCAGGGGTCTGTGGGGGCCTGGGCGAGTATTTTGGCGTGGATCCCACTCTGGTGCGGGTGGTTTTTGCGGCCATAACGGTTCTGGGGGGAGCCGGGATCCTTCTCTACTTGGTGCTCTGGGTGGTCATGCCTCTGGAGTCACCACCGCCCTATCTGCCAGATAGATAGAACCCGCGGGGTAGCTCAAGGCTGTGCGCGGCAAGCAGCGCTGGGTCGTTCAGGAGGGTTTCACTTGGTCCATCGGCAACGATGCGGCCCTCGTCCAAGATGATCACTCGCTCGCAGAGTTCGTAGGCCGACGGCAGGTCGTGGGTGGCGATGATCTTGGTGACAGGTAGTGCGAGCAGGATATCGGCCACGTTTCGGTGGGCTCTCGGATCCAGGTTGGACAAGGGCTCGTCGAGCACGAGTAGCGAAGGACGCATGGCAAGTACGGTGGCCACGGCGACGCGCTTCTTCTGGCCGAACGAGAGGTGGTGGGCGGCGCGGTGACCGGACCCCTCCATGCCCACCGCGGCCAGCGCTTCTTGCACCCGCACGGCGATATCGTCCTTGTCGAGGCCCAGGTTGCCCGGCCCGAAAGCCACATCCTGGGCGACACTGGTCAAGAAGAGCTGATCCTCTGGGTCCTGGAAGACGACGCCCACCCTGCGCCGGATCTCCCGCAGATTCTTGTTGTCGACTGCAAGTCCAAAGATGACGGAGTTCTCCCGTGCCTTTGAGTATGCCGTTGAGGTGGAGCAGGAGGGTGCTCTTGCCGGCTCCGTTTGGTCCGATGAGTGCTACCGACTCTCCCTGGCTCACGGTTAGATTGATCCCACGCAGGACGGGTGTGCCGTCTGGGTAGGAGAAGCGCAGATCGTTGGCCTCAATGGCCGGCGGCGGAGTAGCGGAAGGCAGGGGCTCAATAGGGGTTGGCGACCCAGCCTTCATGACGTGCCCCATACCGACGCGAGCACCCGTATGGCGATGGCAGCGGATAACAGCGTGCCGGCGAAAGCGGTCTCAGCCAGACCGAAATCCGTGTCCGCCGCTAGTGTGACGGTGCCTTCGTATCCGCGGCTGAGCATGGCCACGTACACCCGCTCCCCTCGACTGTAGCTGCGGAGGAAGAGGGCGCCCAGCATCCTACCCAGCACCGGCACGTTCCCGAGCCAGCGGGCGCGGAAGTTGCGGGAGGTCATGGCTCGGCGCATGCGCCCGGCCTCGTCCGAAAAGACGAAGCTGTACCGGTACATGAAACTGACGATGAGGATGAACACCTTTGGCGCTCGCAGGCGGTCGAATCCGGCCACCATATCGGCGAAGGGAGTGGTTGCTCCCAGAACGGTGACGCTGAGGACGCTCAGCAGCGCTTTGGCTCCAGCGTTCCAGAGCACCATCAGGCCCACGTTGCTCACGCTCAGGCCACCCAGGTTGTAGCTCCCTTGACCGGCTCGGTGAAAGAAGGGAAGAAAGACGGCCACCATCAACAGCACCGGCAGAACTATGAGCAGGCGCTTGAGCACGTAGCCGAGGGGCACGCGGGCAAGTCCGATGAGGAACACCAGCAGGGCGGCATACAGGGCGAACGCCCACATGGCTCTGGCGGGGGTGGTCACGACAATCACCGTGAGGCCGAGCATTGCCAGGATCTTGGCCCGAGCGTCGAGATCGTAGAGGAATCCTCCCGCAGAACTGCGCTCTGTCAGAAAAGTGCCGGCTGTCATGGGGTTGCGGGGTCGGGGGTCAGCCCACCAACACGCGGGTCGCAGCGGCTAGGCCGAGTCGGTGCCTTGGGCGGCACGGGGTCGCAGTGTGCCGAAAAACCGGCCCAGCAGAAGCACAAGCGCGAATAGGGCGACGGTGCCGATCAGTCCGGCCACGCCTGTCGCTATCCTGGCGCTCTCGATGCCGGGCAACTGGTAGTCGGGCAGGGGAGAGAGATCCCACACCGGCTGCTCGGCGACCGCCGTTTCGAAGCCCTTGTCGGCGGCCACACGTTCGAGACCATCAGGCGAGCTCGACGCGAAGGGCGAAACGAACACGGCCAGTGCCGCGGCCACCACGAGAGCGGAGACCACGAAGGCCCAGAGGCGGGTGCGCCTGGATGTCCCGCGCGTGGGGCAGCGAGGGTTCTCCCGGCACCTGTCCCGGGGTCGGCGAAGGCAGATCGAAGCTCTTGACCAGGTCGGGCCGGGCGGCGAAGACCGCCGCGGCGATCGCCGTGGTGATGAGGGCCTCGCCCAGACCGATGATCATGTGCACCGAGGCCATGGCGGGTAGCGCGACTCCCAGAGGAACGGTTCCGGAGAGCGCCAACTCGAGCGAGCAGGCGAGCGAGGCAAGGAGCACCGAGACCCAAGAGGCCACCGCCACCGCGGCCAGACGTCCGGTGAGAGTGCGGGGGAGGAGCCTCTTCAAGAGGAGAAAGAGCCAGTAGCTGGCAAACACAGCGATCACGCCCATGTTGAAGACGTTGGCGCCCAAAGCGGTGATGCCACCGTCCGCCATGCCCAATGCCTGGACGAGAAGGACGACGGTCATGACTACGGTCGCGGCATAGGGCCCCAGCAGAGCGATGGCCAACATCGCGCCCAGGAAATGTCCGCTCGTGCCGCCGGCCACGGGGAAGTTCAACATCTGCGCCGCGAAGATGAAGGCGGCTGTGACGCCCAGCAGCGGGACCGTCCGTTCTCCCAACTCCTTGCCGGTCTTCCGGAGTGAGTAGGCGACCACGCCCAGGGACACCGCGCTCGTGGCCACCGCGACGGGGATGTCTACGAAACCGTCGGGGATGTGCATGGCCTGCTGCCCTGCTCTAGGTTGGTTGTAGGTTGGCCTTCGCAGCAGTCGGCGCACACGCCGTGGATGGTGAGCTCGCGGACCGTGAAGTCATGAGTGGAGAGGAGCGCCTCGGGCAGAGCGGAGAGGTCCTCGTCGTGGAGGTGGTCCACCCGGCCGCAGGCATCGCATACCAGATGGTGGTGCCGGACTTCCTCTTCCACCTCGAAGAGGCGACAGTTGGGGCCCGAGCCGGGTCTCCCGCACAAGTCCGAGAGCGACCAAGAGCTCCAGGGTGCGGTACACAGTGGAGATGTTGACGTGAGGGAATTGCTCCTGCACCAAGCGGCACACTTCCTCGGCGCTCATATGAGGGGCTCCCGCGCGCAGCACCTCCCAGACGAGAGTGCGCTGCGGAGTGAGCCTGTAGCCGAGATCCTGGAGCGTCTGTGTAGCGTGATGAGTCATCGCAGTTGCGAATCTATTGCAATAGCGCATTGCTGTCAACCGGTAACCGCGGTTTGGCGTAGTTCGAGCGGGGTGCAGCCGGGTGGCCACCCCCGAGCGGGTCTGTTACTGTTCTGACGAAGGATCCGGCACGGCCACGATGGCGTTTCCGGCAGATCGCGGAGCATAGTTGGAGGAGGTGATGGTCGATGAGTGATATCCCGAGGCTGACGCTGCTTTCGCACGGTTCCGGCTGAGCGTGCAAAGTGGGCCCCAAGGACTTGGGGCAAGTCATGGCTATGCTGCCACCGACGGACGATCCGGCGTTGCTGGTGGGGGCCGATACGCTGGATGACGCGGCCATCTATCGGCTTGAACGATGAGGTCGCGCTGGTGCAGACCGTGGACTTCTTCACGCCCGTGGTCGACGACCCCTACGACTTTGGCCGCATCGCTGCCGCCAACGCCCTCTCCGATGTTTACGCCATGGGAGGGCGGCCTCTTACCGCGCTCAACATCGTCTGTTTTCCCATCGGCACTCTGCCGTTGGAGTACTTGGGCCGCATCCTTGCAGGGGGCGCCGAAACGGTGCGGCTGGCCGGTGCCACCATCGTGGGCGGGCACACCATCGACGATCCTGAGCCCAAGTACGGCCTTGCTGTGACGGGGGTCATCAAGCCTGGCGACCAATCGACCAACGCGGCGGCCGTTCCAGGAGACCTGCTGGTGCTGACCAAACCCCTGGGGACAGGCATGATCGCCACCGCCATCAAGCGGGGCACGGCTGCCGGCGTCGCAGTCGCGGCCGCCACAGCAGTCGATGGCCACTCTCAACCGCGACGCTGCTGAGGTCGCCCGCCGGTTTGGCGTGCGGGCGGTCACCGATGTCACCGGCTTTGGCCTGCTGGGCCACCTGTCGGAGATGTGCCGGGCCAGCCGGGTGGGCGCCGACCTGTGGTTGGACAGGCTGCCCCTATTACCGGGAGTCGAGGAACTGGCCCGGGAGGGTGTGGTGCCCGGTGGCACGAAGCGCAACCTGGAGTATGTGGTTGCCTTCACGGAGTTCGAAGCGGCCATCGAAGACTGGTGGCGGCTGATTGCGGCCGACGCTCAGACTTCAGGCGGGCTGTTGCTCGCGGTCGCCGAAGAGCGGGTCTTTCAGGTGGTGGAGGCTCTTGAAGAGAAGGGCGTGCCGGCTGCGGCGGTGATAGGGAAGATCCGAGAGGAAGGCGGACCTATGCTGCGGGTGTCGCTGAGCGGCGACTCCGGCGGATAGGTCAGATCGCAGCGGGCTCTCGATCGAGGTGCACCGATAGACTCACCCTGGTGCCCCCGCCAGGGGAACGGAAGAAGTTGACCTCGTCCATGAGCGTGACCATGAGCGGCAGGCCCAGTCCGCGGTATCCGAAGGTCTCCCGGCCGGCGGTGGGCGGTCTGAAGACGCCTGTGTCGACGATAACGAAGGTCAGGCGTCTGTCTTGTAGCGTGGCCGAGACCTCCACCGACTCTTGAGGGCAACGAGCGTGCTCCACCGCGTTGGCGAAAGCTTCCGAAACGGCCACCTTCAGGTCGAACGCTCTCTCGTGGCCGACGCCTGCCTCACGCGTGATCTGCTCGACGAATCGCCGTATGTCGCCCAAGCGAGCGGTCTCGGCTTCCACTTTCACGGTCCACTGAAGGTCTTCATGAGTTCCCGTAATCATGAGGTGCCGTCTCTCCTCAGGCTCGCATCCGCTTCTTCGCGGTCTTGGAACAACCGGAACCGGGGGTCGGCGAGCACGCCGACGATTTCCAGCAGGCGGTGGATGTTGCCGTTAGCCCCTATGAGACCCAGCCATCCGCTCTCAGGGAGCCTGCGGGCGTGTGAGAACATGACCGACAACCCCCCGCTGTCTATGTAGTCCACGCGGCTGAGATCAAGCAGTACTACCGACGAGGCGCTTCGGGCCTCGTCGAGAGCGGTGTCCAAAGCGCCACATGTACTGTGGTCGACATCCCCCCAAGTCTCGACCAGTGGTGTCTCTGTCAGCTTAGTCAGTCGCGCACTCATCAGCACCCGGTCAGCAGGAGTTACCTTGTTCTCGGGTCACTACTACCCGGACAGAGTCATTGTAAACACGGGAGTGTCTCGTTCTGTCGGGGGTGGCTGAGTCTCTCAAAGGATATGATCCACGGTTGTAAGCGAATAGCCTTGCGCGAACAGCCAGTCGACGACCACTGGGATCGCCGCGACCGTTTGCAGGCGGTTCGGGCCTCCATCGTGCATCAGGATGATCGCTCCAGGCCTGGTCTCGGCCTTGACGTGGGACATGATCGCGTTGACGTCTTGGCGTTCCCAGTCACGTGTGTCGACGGTCCAGAAGGCTAGGCGGAGGCCCATGGAGGAGGCGAGCGCCCTAACGGTGGCGTTGGAGTCGCCGTAGGGGGGCCGCAGGAAACGGCTGCCGCCGATGACATTATTGGTCCGGGTGATCTGGCTGGCGAACTCCGCGGCGCTCACCTTAGTGAGCCACGGATGGTTCCAGGTGTGATTCTCTACCTCGTATCCCGCGTCCTTCATCTGTTGGATGAGCTCCGGATAGGCCGACGCTGAGCCGCCCTGGACGAAGAAGGTGGCCGGAACGTGCGCGGCTGCCAAAGCGGCGAGCACTTCCTGAGTATGTGTGCCGGGGCCGTCGTCAAAAGTGAGCGCGGCGAGCTTCTGTCCGGGCTGGGGAGTCTCGTCCAGCCTATAGACAGTGTCTTGCGGGGCGACGGTGACCAAGGCCGCCGCCTCCCTGCCGCTGCAGACGCCTGTGTACAGCTCGCGCTCCCCGGGTGAACCCGTCTGCGCGAGACTCACGATGTTGCCCTGACCAGCGATGGTGGTTGAGAAGGGCATGTACTGGGTGGTCGGCTCGATCTGCTCGATCAGGGGGTCACCATGCCGTACGACCAAGGCGGCTCCGTCGGTGAGCGCAGCGGTGGCGTCCAGCGATCTGTCGTTCACCCTACTAACGGCAGGAGAGCCTCCCGCGAGGGTGAGCACATCACCCGCGATGTCCAGAGTCGAGCCGTCCCGGGCCTGCGCGACCAGTGGCCCGGCTAGAAGGGAGGCTGCGACGCCCGGTTGCACCGACCGGACGACTCCGTTCAGCTCTACCGTGTTGCGGAGATTGGCATGGGCGGTAGGGGTGAGGAAGAAGGCCAGGCATCCCAGTAAGAACGCCGCCAACGACAGTAGCGCCACTTGGCGCCCGTTGCGCCGTCTCGTCCGCAGCCTTTTCTGTTTGCCGCTGACGGTTTGGTAGGTCGTGTGGGGGTGCCCCTTCATCGCGTTCTCATTATCCCATAGCAGTCGGCGGTTCAGGCTCTTCTAAGTAGGGGTCGTTCGGCGGAGCTGGGCAGTCCGGCTGCGGCTGGGCTCGACGGAGTGTGTGTTACCATACCGGCGGCGTATGCCACAAAAGCAACTGCGAGGTACGCATGCGGATTGTCTTCATTGAACCCGCCTCTCCGGGTTTTCACATCTATAGTTTCATCAAGCAGATGCGTTTGGGCCTTCCTCTATTGGGAGCCCTCATGACCGAAAGAGGACATGAGGTGCGCATCTACGCCGAGGCGCTCGACGAGGTCAACTGGGACGACGTTCTGTCGGCCGACTTGGTGGGCATATCGACCACGACTTCCACCTCGGTGCGGGCCTACCGGTACGCGCAGAGGGTGCGGGAAGCGGGCATACCGGTGGTCATGGGCGGCCCGCACGTCACCTTCCTAGACGACGAGGCAATGGATTTCTGTGACTACGTTGCCCGCAACGAAGGGGAAGAGACTCTCATTGCGCTGGTGGAGTATCTGCAGGGTCGGGGCAACCTGGAAAGCATCCTGGGCCTCACCTATCGTGACGCGAACGGCAAGGTTGTCCGCAATGCCGACCGTCCGCTACTTGCCTCGCTCAGCGATCTGCCTTGGCCGGACATGAGTCTCGTGGTGGGCGGCGAGAAAGTGCATCCGAGCCCCATTCTGTCGTCGCGCGGCTGTCCGTTCGGCTGTGAGTTCTGTTCGGTGGTGCTTATGTTCGGGCGCAGAGTCCGCACCATCGAGCCAGAACAGGTGGTCGCGCGGATAAAGCAGGTGAACCCGAGCAAGATGTTCTTCTACGATGACAACTTCTTTATCAGCAGGCGCCGCGGCAAGGAGCTGCTTACGCTGATGATCCGGGAGAAGCTGTCGAATCCGTTCTTCGCGCAGATCAGGGTGGATTCCATCTGCAAGGATGGCAAGGTGGACGAAGAACTCCTCGATCTGCTGTATACGGCGGGATGCCGCATCGTTTACCTGGGGTTGGAGTCGGTGAACCCGGCGACCCTGAAGGAATATCACAAGGAATCGACCATCGACGACATGGCCGGTGGTCTGGAGGCTCTTCACAAGCGGGGCATCAGCACGCACGGCATGTTCGTCTTTGGGGCCGATTCCGACACTCGCGAAGCTCTGGACAAGACGGCGGACTTCGCTGTGGAACATGGTCTCAACAGCGCCCAGTTCCTTGCGTTGACCCCGCTGCCCGGCACCAGGCAGACGGCTCAGCTATTCGCCGATGGCCGGATATTCACCAAGAACTGGAGTCTCTACGATGGGCATCATGTGGTCTTCTGGCCCCAGCAGATGACTCCGTATGAGCTGCAAGACACCATCAATCGGGCGCACAAACGTTTCTACAGTGGGCGCAGGGCCATAGCCCGCAAATACGACGGACCGATCATCCGCAAGCACCAGTTGCAGGGGTATCTCATGGCGCGGGCTTGGGAGCACGTGCGTGAGAACCGTGAATTCATGCGGGATTTGAAGGAATTCTCCGAATCGCATCCTCGGCCGGAGCCGCTGGACGGTTTCTCCAAACCGGATTTCGGCAAGGCTGGTCTGTAGCCTCTCGCTCGTCGGAGTTTCTTCGTTCAACAAAGGATTCTTACTGCCATTTGCGAAAGGCTATCAGGACTTGCTAGCGGAGCTAGGCATTTAGAGCAGGGGGATAGCTTGGCCAGAGTGGTGGCCTTTACAAACCAAAAGGGCGGCGTGGCAAAGACCACGACGACTCTGAATCTTGGGGTTGCCTTCCAAGAGATGGGCCACCGCGTGCTAGTGGTCGATCTCGATCCTCAGGGTAATCTGACCATGAGCCTGGGTCTTGACCCGGACTCAGTGCGGCCCAGCATGTACGATGTTCTGGTCAGCGGAGTTAGCATTGAGGACGTCATCCGAAATCAGGAACTCGATGTGGCTGTGTCCAATATCGACCTCGCGGCCGCGGAGATCGCGCTGAGTTCGCTGATAGGGCGGGAGAGGTCTCTCAGTAAGGCCCTGCTGCAGGTGCGCGACACGTACGAGTTCATTCTCATCGACACGCCTCCCTCACTGGGCCTTCTCACAATCAACGCCCTCACCGCCTCCGATGCGGTCATAGTCCCGGTGCAGTGTGAATATCTGTCTCTGCGCGGTCTCGCGCAGCTGGAGCGGACCTTGGAGTTGGTGAGGGACAATCTCAACCCCAACGTGCACATCGGGGGCATCCTGCCCACAATGTATGACTCCCGGACGGTGCATGGTAGGGAGGCGGTCGAAGTGCTCCGCGGCAGCTTTGGGGATCTGGTCTACACCACCGAGATACACAAGACCATAAAATTCGCGGAAGCGCCTGTGAAGGGGCAGTCGGTTCTGAAGTACGCGCCGGACAGCCAGGCGGCTCAAGCATATCGCCAGCTTGCAAGAGAGGTGCTCGATGGAAAAAAGATCTAGCATGAAGGATAGTGGCCTAAGCGCTCTCTTCTTGGCGACGGACACGGCGAAACAGGGCGAGGAGTCGCTCTTGGACGCTGCTCAGGCTGAACAGAAGGCTGAGAAGCCCGAGCCCGCGTGTCGGAGTCCGGTCTCCAGGTAGGCGAGTCCGCCGATAGCTGCCAGAAAGTGCTCGCTGGGGCTGCTCCAGACGCGACCGGCGGCGGGGGGGCACGGAGTACCGGTGGGCCAAGACCATACTGTGATGGACGCGCAGGATCGGTCCAGCGCGGGGCGTCGTACTCTCATCCAGCCCTCGTGGAGCTTCCCGGCCGTTATCAGGGTGGTCGGGGTCGGTGGCGCCGGCACCAATGCTATCAATCGCATGCTCGAAGCGGGCATCAAGGGCGTAGAGTTCATCGCCATCAATACCGACTCCCAGGCTCTGGCCATGTGCGAGGCTGATCACAAGCTGCGCATCGGTCATGACCTTACCAAGGGATTGGGCGGTGGCTCCGATCCGAAGGTGGGCCGCGACGCCGCCTTGGCTGCCTACGACGAGATCAAGAACATGCTCAAGGGCAGCGACATGGTGTTCATCACAGCAGGAGAGGGGGGCGGCACCGGGACCGGTGCCGCGCCGGTGGTGGCCGAGATAGCCAAATCCCAAGGGGCGCTTACCATAGGGGTGGTGTCACGCCCCTTCTCGTTCGAGGGCAAGCGACGTGGCATCCAGGCGTTGGAGGGGGTGCGGGGCTTAAGGCAGCGGGCCGACACGGTCATCGTGGTGCCCAACGACAAGCTACTGGAAGTGGCCGACAAGGGCACCAGCATGATCGACGCGCTTCGTCTCGCCGATGACGTGCTCCGCCAGGGCGTTCAGGGCATCTGCGATCTGGTGACCGTGCCCGGGTTGATCAACCTCGACCTGGCCGACGTTCGCACCATCATGACCGGGGCGGGCACCGCTCACATGGGCGTCGGTCACGCCCGGGGCGAACAGCGGGCTCAGAAGGCGGCTGAGATGGCTCTCAACTCCTCGCTCCTGGAGACCTCCATCCACGGGGCCCGGGGTATTCTTCTCAATATCAGCGGCGGCGGGGATATGGCGCTCTTTGAGATAAACGAGGTCGCGGAGGCCGTAAGTGCCGAGGCCGCACCCGACGCCAACATAATCTTCGGCGCTGTGGTGGATGAGTCGCTCACCGACTGCCTGTGGGTGACGGTGGTTGCCACCGGATTCGACGCCACCAGCGATGAGATTCTCACAGCTCAGGTGGAAACGGCGACCAGGCACGACCATTCGGCGGAAAGACCGGCTGTGGAATACGGTGTGCAGACGTCCCCGACTTCGAGTGACCAGACGGCTGCGGTGTCCGGCGAGCGGACGCCTGTCCCGCCCGATAGGGCGTTCACCGACCTGCTACCCAAGCAGGTCTGGACCGAGCCTGACGGCGGAAGCGGTGGTGCTGACGATGACACCCTGGACATACCGGCGTTTCTAAGGTAGGTTCTGGCGCAGGTCCCGCTCGTAGTAGAGGCTGGTCTTTTCAGCGAGGCCCAGCCTGCGGTAGAAGGCGTGGGCGCCCAGGTTCCACGACTCCGCCGATAGATAGAGCCTGCTGCAGCCGCGGGCCCGGGCGATCGTCTCGGCCGACTGCAAGAGGCTTCGGCCCACGCCAGAACTGCGGTACGCTTGCGTCACGAGCACGTCCTGGAGCTCGCACACCAATCCCGCCGACCACGTGCTAAGCGAGAAGACAAGGGCGCACATGCCGATCAGACGGCCTTGGCGGTCGGCCACCAGCAGGAGGTGGTCGTCGGCGGCGAGAATGGCGGAGACCGTGGCGGTGAGGGGTTCGGCATCGGGGGGAGTGACGCCGTGGTGCGTCATGATCTCTTCCAGAAGAGAGAGTATCTGAGGCGTGTCTGAAGGTGTGGCCTGTCGGTAAGCGATCATGGGTGCGAGGTTAGCAGATGGACGTGGAGACGCTTTATCTGAACGGGAGCTTCCTGCCCCTCTCCGAGGGTCGCATCCCCGTGGAAGACCGGGGCTTCGAGTTGGGCGACGGCGTGTACGAGGTGGTAAAGGTCATGAACCGCCAGGTGGTCTGGCCGGACGACCATCTGCAGCGGCTTGGACGGTCCCTGGCGGCGATCAGTCTGACTGAGGCCATCGTCGGTCACAAGCTCGAGGAGGTGCTCCCCGAACTTGTGACCCGCTCCGGGATCGAACACGGTTGGGTGTATCTGCAGGTCACCAGGGGAGTCGCCGGCCGCGAGTTCGAGTTCCCCGCGAGTCCGCACCCCACGGTGCTCGCCTATGCCCGGGTCAACCCGGCGCCGACGATTGCGAAGATCCTGACCGGAACGGTGCTTCATCCCGTAGAAGACATCCGCTGGGCTCGTTGCGACATCAAGTCCACCAACCTGCTGGCGGCTGTGCTGGCCAAGGAGGAGGCGCGGAGCGCGGGGGCTCGATGAGGCGCTCTTCGTCGCTCCCGACGGGACGGTGCGGGAGGGGGGTTCGTCCAACGTGTTCGCCGTGGTGGGCGGCGTCCTGCGGACACATCCGCTCAACAACCGCATTTTGGGCGGCATCACCCGTCTGCACGGTCTGCGCATGGCCCGCGCGGCGGGCTATAGGGTAGAGGAGCGGGCCTTCACTCTGGACGAGGTGACGTCTGATGCCGCCGTCGGATGTGAGGTCTTCACGGCCTCCACCACCAAAGACATCCTGCCCGTGGTCAGGATTGGAGCGCATTTGATCGGCAATGGGCGCCCCGGTCCGGTCACCTTGGCGCTTTTGGACATGATGCGCCGGGAGCAGGCTCTGTTCGTGGGGTTGGAGCCCCCCGCTCCGCTGGCGCTCGAGTCTCGCTGACCGCCGGCGCGGCCCCCGGGGACGCGCGCACCTGGCTCTCGCCGGGAGCCTGGTGCCGCATCGTCTTTACGATGTCTATCTCCGCCGCGGTGGGGCCGTGTTTGTCGGGCCCCGGCACCTCGAGCACGAACGGGACAGTGACCAAGGCCGGATGTCGGACCACACGGGCAAGACCTGCCCGGCCGATGAGTCCGAGCCCAGGGTTCTCGTGCCGGTCGTGCTTGGAAGCGAAGGGGGCACCCGAGTCGTTTAGATGGACCAGCCCTACGCGCTGAAGTAGATCCAGCCGCCGGAGGTCGCCGAACAGCGACTCCACCCCTTTTGCCTGGTGTATGGAGTGCCCGGCTGCAAACAGGTGGGCGGTGTCCAGACATAGGCCCACAGACGCCGGCAATGCAGCCAGCAGGAGTGCCAAGTCCTCGAGACTGTCCCCGATGGTGGACCCCGAGCCCGAGCCGCTCTCCAAGAGCAGGGGAGGAAGCTCCCCTGGGGCCTCTCCGCCACTAGGCAGAGCGGCCAGAGTGTGGGCGGAGGCCGCGATCGCGGCGATCGCGGCGTCGGTCACCAGTATGGACGCGCGGTCGAACCCCTCACCCCGATGCGAGCCGATGTGGGTGACTACCCCAGCCGCCCCGGCCAGGGCGCCGGTCACCAGCGCGTGTGCCAGGGCTTCTACCGAGTGTCCCCTGAGTGTCTCGTCGGGAGAGGCCAGGTTGATAAGGTAGATGGAGTGAAAGAACAAGGGAAGCTTGAGTTCGCGGAGACGCGCGCCCAAGCGCTGCAACTCTGCGCGATCTGGTGGGTCCATCTGCCACCTACGGGGGTTGGAACTGAAGACCTGTACGGCTTCGGCCCCCATGGCCAGAGCCCGGGCGGGTACCGCTGCAAATCCGCCCGCTGTGGATATCTGGCCTCCGATGAGGGGGAGGTTCGCGCTGCATCGGTCCGGCGCGCCGCTTGGTTTGGGCATGTTGGGTGAGCCCTCTCATGTCGGGTGATTTCGTCCCCTGGCGCAGAGGATATACAATCGGGGCGACCGGCGACCGGCGACCGGCGACCGGCGACCGGCGACCGGCGACCGACGACCGGCGACCGGCGACCGGCGACCGACCATCCCTAGCGCCGGCGACAAGGCCGGCAGGGGGCCAGCATGAAGCGAGGCGGGGCCACGGATGAACAGGGCGGGGCCATCCCCAAGCGCGCCGTCCGCGACGGCGCCAACGCTGTCGTCCGCGGCAGCGGGGGACCAGCCGCATGTGCCCGCATCACTCCCGGCGCGGCGGGACTGGCCGTGTGGGCCCTCGAGCCCTATTTCGGCGGTTCGCATCGGTCGTTTCTGGAGGGTCTAGCCTGCTACTCGAGCCATGAAGTCGCTCTTCTCACCATGCCGGGGCGCAACTGGAAGTGGCGTATGCACGGAGGGGCCCTGACTCTGGCCCGGCGCGCGCTGGAACGACATCGGGAGACGGGCGAGCCGCCTCAGGTCTTCGTGGCCTCCGACATGCTCGATCTGCCGGTTCTTTTGGCCGCCGTGACCCCGACCCTCGGGCGGATCCCTACACTTCTCTACTTCCACGAGAATCAACTTACGTATCCCCTGCCGCCAGGAGTAGAGCGCGATCTCGGCTACGGGTTCAAGAACCTGGCCGGGGCGCTGTTGGCTGACATTGTCTTGTTCAACAGTGAGTTCCACCGGAGGGAGTTCCTAGCGGCGGCGTCCGATCTACTTGCCGCGATGCCTGACGAAGTGCCCTCCTGGGTAATGGGGGAGGTTGAAGCTCGAGCGAGCGTGCTTCCGGTGGGATGCGATCTTCGCCGTTTTGAGTGCCACCGGGCCCGGGCCCTTGCCGAGTCGGCCGGCGGACGATGGGGTGACCCGAGCAGACGGGCCCCTGCTTCTCTGGAATCAGCGCTGGGAGTACGACAAGGCGCCTGAAGAGCTGTTCCGGGCCCTATACGAGTTGAAGGCGGCTGGGACGCCCTTCCGCCTGGCGATGGCTGGGACGAACCAGGGCACTCCCACAGCCGTCTTCTTGCGGGCCAAGGAAGAGTTGGCCGACCATGTTGTGCAGTGGGGCAAGGTGGGGAAGGCCGCCGACTACGCCTCGCTCCTGTGGGCCGCCGATGTGGTGGTCTCCACCGCCGTCCACGAGTTCTTCGGTATCGCCGTGGTGGAAGCCATGTATTGCGGGTGTCGGCCGGTCTTGCCCAACAGGTTGAGCTACCCAGAACTGGTGCCGCGGGAGATGTACGCCGAAGTGCTCTACGAGCACACCGGGCTGGTGGCTGCGCTGGGGAGGGCATTGGCGCAGCCACGCGCCTGGCCGGAGGACTGGCAGCGCGCTTGGGTGGCCCGGTTCGACTGGGGCAGCCTGCGGACCCGCTATGATGAACACATCAGACAGTGTTGGGAGAGCGCTACGCGCCGGCGGGAACCTATGTGTCCCGGGCGGTAGCCGGACGGAGGAAGATAACAGTGGACGGGCTCTCGCTTGATATTGGGCGCTGTATGGCGGGCGCGGCGGGGATGAAAGGGCTGACCCCCGAGTTGCAGGCCGACTTGGCCCCGCGGCTCGAAGAGGCCCGCAGGGCGCTGCTGGCCAGGGCGGGCACCGGCATGCTGGGTTGGACGGATTTGCCACTGCAGGATCCCAAACAGTACCTGGATTTTGCGGACTCCGCAGCGGGTGGCTACGAGTGTCTTCTGGTCATCGGGATCGGGGGGTCGGCTCTCGGGGCGACGGCGCTGGCGACCGCGCTCCTGCCCTTCTTCTGGAATGAGCTGAGCCCGGAAGAACGCAGGGGGCGTCCGCGCCTATATGTGCTCGACAACGTCGACCCCGACGAGATGGCCGCTCTGCTTGGGCGCTTGGATGCGAAGCGCGCATTGGTGAATGTGATCTCCAAATCGGGTAGTACGGGCGAATCTATGGCTGGGTACCTGGTGACCAAAGAGTGTCTGGAGGCGGCCGTAGGCGCAACCGCGCTCAAAGAGCATCTCGTGTTCACCACCGATCCGGCAAAGGGGACGTTGCGCCCCATCGGTGACGCGCTGGGTGTGCCCATGTTCGATCTTCCGGCGGGAGTGGGCGGACGTTTCTCGGTGCTTTCGGCGGTGGGGCTGCTGCCGGCGGCCCTCACCGGTATGGACGTCGCGGCGTTGCTCGCGGGCGCTCGGGACATGGCCGAGACCATCGCGCATACTGAGGCGTGGGACAACCCCGCGTGCGTCTTTGCGGGCGTGCACTATCTCCAAGACACAGCCCTGGGGCGACGGGTGAGCGTGATGATGCCGTATTCGGCTCGGCTGCGGGATGTGGCCGACTGGTACAGGCAACTCTGGGCGGAGAGCCTGGGCAAAGCCGTGGACCGGCAGGGCAAGATCGTGCATACGGGCCCGCTACCGGTTAAAGCGCTCGGGGTCACCGACCAACATTCCCAACTACAACTCTATGCGGAGGGGCCGGACGATAAGGTGTTCACCTTCCTCGGCGTGGGGGAGTTCTCCGAGGAGATGCTCATTCCTGCCCCGGGACCGGAGGCGGCGTCGCTTGCCTACCTGGGCGGCCACACTGTGGCCGAGTTGATGTGGGCGGAACAGAAATCCACCGCGTGGGCTCTGGCCGAGAAGGGCCGGCCGTCGCTCACCATCACTCTGCCCCGGGCGGATGCCTATTCCCTAGGGGGGCTTCTCTACATGCTCGAGATGGCCACCGCTGTGGCGGGGGAGTTGTATGACGTCGATGCCTTCGACCAGCCGGGGGTGGAGCTCAGCAAGGAAGCCACGTACGCTCTAATGGGGCGGCCCGGCTACGAGGCTCTGGCCAAGGAGATAGGCGGGGGCGACCAGTAGGAGACGAGGTCGCGCCCGGCGCCTGCGCAGGCGCCGTTCCCCAACAGAGGAGAGGCACCCACGTGCCCTCGCGAAAGCTCGCACTGCGCTGTTTCGCGAGGGCACGTGGGTGCCTCGACCCCTTGGCGCCGAACATATGTGTGGCTATGCTGAGGGCTATGGACGCGCGGGAGCATATCGTTCGGCCGCGGGCCGCTCACCGGGTCATCGCCCACCTTGACTTCGACGCCTTCTTCGCCGCGGTGGAGGAGAATCGCGACCCCTCGCTGCGGGGCAAGCCGGTCATCGTCGGGGGTGGCGAGCGGGGAGTGGTGTCCACCGCCAACTACGTGGCCCGGCGGTACGGCGTCCATTCGGCCATGCCGCTCCGCACCGCCAGGCGCCTCTGCCCGCACGGGGTGTATCTCACCGGGCATCATCAGCTCTACTACGAATACTCCCGCAGGCTCATGGCTATGTTGGATGAGTACTCTCCACTCGTGGAGAAGATGAGCCTAGACGAGGCCTACGTGGACCTTACCGGCACAGAGGGGCTGTTCGGTCCCCCGGTGGAGACGGCCCGGCTCATTCAGCGCCGGGTGGTCGATGAGCTCGACTTAAGCATCTCTGTCGGGGTGGCCGCCAACAAGCTACTGGCCAAGGTGGCTTCCGACTACGATAAGCCTGGAGGCTTTACCGTGATCCCCCTGGGCAAGGAGGCGGAGTTTCTAGCGCCGCTACCGGTGGAGCGCCTTCCTGGAGTAGGTCCGGCCCTGCTTGCCCAACTGCGAGACAGGGGGGTAGTCACTGTGGGTGATCTGGCTCAGGTTCCGCCCCATCTTCTGCGACTGTCGTTCGGGGAGATGGGGGAGATGCTCGCTCACCGGGCCAGGGGCGAGGATCTGGGCCGGGTGGCTCCGCGAGAGGAGGTCAAGTCCATCTCTCGCGAGCACACCTTCGACGAGGACGTTTCCGATATGGGCATCATCGAGTCGACCCTGGTGGCGCTCACCGAGGACGTATGCCGGCGCCTCCGGCGCAGACGCCTGGAGGCACGCACGGTGACGGTCAAGATCCGCTACGCCGACTTTGTCACCCACACCTGTTCCCACACTCTGAACCGGCCCATGGATGTGGACGAAGTCCTTTTCGAGGAGGCTCTGGCTCTCTTCCGGCAGGGTCGGCGGCGGCGCTACCATCTGCGTTTGGTGGGGGTGGGACTCACCAACCTGGCGCCCCGTGCTTGGCAGGACGACCTTTTCGACCAAGAACTGCCCCTCCTGCGCGAGCTGGACCTCAAGCTGGACACCATTCGCGAGAAGTACGGCAAAGATGCGGTTCGACGGGGGGCGGCACTGCCCCGTGACGATCACTGCGATTCGAGCCGGGGCTAGGACCTTCCGCGGCCGGGTGGCAGCCCCCGATGGGGCCGGGCGGCTATGGGGTCTGCTCGAAGACGCGTACCTCAGAGAGGGCTGTATCCTCCCACTGATCGCCCTCGTAGACCGAGACGATGGTCAGTTTCACCCAATCTACCGCCTCGGTGGTTCCCGGCTTGATGCTCTGAGGCTCCGTGGAATCGGCCAGGTCGATTAGCTCGCTCATCCCGTTGGAGTATTCCACCTTGACGGCCTTGACCCGGGGATTGCCCTGGAAGCGCTCCTCATCTTTCTGACAACCGTTTGCAATCTCGATGCGTGCGATCGTCACTGGTCGGGAGAAATCGAAGCGCACCCACTCGCCCAGGCCGGGGCCGGCGGCCCCCTCCTCCCACGCGGTGGTGAGATCTCCGTCGATTAGATTGGTGGCCCGATAGCTGTTGGTCGAAGTGGCCTTGAGCGCCGAGGAAGCGTCCGCGGCTGTGGGGCGTACCTGGATGGGGGCCAATGTGGTCGATGTATCGCTATCGGGGTTGTCGGAAATTTGGGAGGAAGTCGTCCCGATGGTGGCCGGGGTACCCACCTGCCCTGCGTAGGGTTCGATGTTCTCTGTGGTCTGTAGCGAGCCGTGGATGATAAGGCCCAGCGTGATGGTGAGCACCGTCAAGCCAAGCAGGAGAGCGATGCCCATGGCGACCCCGGCGGCCGTGACCCGCGTGCGTCTGCGCCTAGATCCTCCGTGGAGTCGGTCCGTACAGAGACGCCCCACAGCGGCCGCAGAACAGGGCCCGGGGCTCGTTCAGCGCCCGGCATTCGTTGCATCTGATGAATCTGTCTTCGCTCACGTCAGCGTGCGGTCCCTCAGATGGCCAAATCTCATTAAAGCCCCCTTCGCAAGTCATTATGGCAAAATGACGGAGTTTTCCCCAACATTGTTCACGCAGGCTTGTGTTCCTGCTTGCCTTGCCTGTCCGCGGTGGGGTCAGGACGGCCCTCTGATAGAATCTGAACGTCCGTCCCATGTGAGCGCCCGCGGAGAGTGAGCGATGGCTGATCTCGACAATGTCAAGGAATCCAAGAACTATTATCTCGATATCCCGCAGAAGAACCAGGCCTTCTTCGTGAAGGGCTCCGGTGCGCTTGACTGGGGCATGCAGAATCGTCTTGCCCGTATCTTTCGGCCCGAGTCGGGCCGCACAGTCATGCTGGCCGTGGATCACGGTTACTTCCAGGGTCCCACCTCCGGCTTGGAGCGGGTGGACGTCAACATCGTCCCGTTGGCTCCCTATGCCGACGCCCTCATGCTCACCCGGGGAATCCTGCGCAGCGTGGTGCCGCCCGCCTACAACAAGGGCGTGGTGCTGCGTGCCAGCGGCGGGCCCAGCATCCTCAAGGAGCTCTCCAACGAGCAACTGGCCCTGGACATCGAAGACGCCCTGCGACTGAACGCCGCGGCCATGGCGGTGCAGGTGTTCATCGGAGGCGAGTACGAGACTCAGTCCATTCACAACCTGACGCGGCTGGTGGACATGGGCAACCGGCACGGCATGCCCGTGCTGGGAGTCACCGCTGTTGGCAAGAGTATGACCCGCGATGCCCGCTACTTCCGGCTGGCGTGCCGTATCGCCGCCGAACTGGGGGCGCATTTCGTCAAGACCTACTACGTGGACGAGGATTTCGAGACCATCACTTCCTCGTGCCCGGTGCCCATCGTCATGGCCGGGGGCAAGAAGCTCCCCGAACTCGAGGCTCTGACCATGGCCTACAAGGCGATCAGCGAAGGAGCCTCTGGGGTCGACATGGGCCGCAATATCTTCCAGTCGGAGGCTCCATTCGCCATGATACAGGCGGTAAGTAAGGTGGTGCACGAGTCCATGAAGCCCCAAGAAGCTTACGAGCTTTATTTGACCCTGAAGAGCGAGAAGAAGTAGATCGGAGTGGAAGGCGGCCCGGTGAGCGGCGCACCAAGCACTACCCTCGCCAGGCTGCGGGCGCTCTGTCCCACGGTGAGCGTGGGGATCCTCAGCGCCGATCTCATGGACTTGGGCTCGGAGCTGGCGCTCTTGGAGCAGGCCGGGGTGGGGGTGGTGCACGTGGACGTGATGGACGGTTGCTTCTGTCCGCAACTTACCGTTGGAGCCGTCTATGTGAAGGGGCTGCGCACTCCGCTGCTCAAGGACGTGCACCTCATGGTGCAGGAGCCGCTGGATTACCTTGCCGACTACGTGGCTGCCGGCGCCGATATAGTCACGGTGCACATTGAGGCGGCGGTGCATATCCATAGGGTGCTGCAGCGCCTCGGGGGCATGGAACACAGCGCCGGGCCCGGCCGGGGGATTGTTCGGGGGCTGGCGCTCAACCCAGGTACCCCGCTGGAATGGCTGACGCCGCCCCTGCTGGATGAGCTGGATATGATCTCGCTTCTGGGCATCGATCCGGGCTGGAGTGGGCAGAAGTTTGCTCCCCGCACGCTGGAGCGGGTAGCCCGGGTGAAGGAGATGGCGGAGGCCTCCGGCAAGGACATCCTGGTATGCGTTGACGGAGGCATCACGCGTGACAACATCGCCGCGGTGGCGGCGGCCGGCGCCGATCTGGTCGCGGCCGGCAGCGCGGTCTTCGATGGCCAAGCGGCCGCTGCGAACGCCCACTACGTGCTTGAGGCGGTGCGGGGCTGATGCGCTCCAAGTGGTCCGAGGACGAAGCCGCCGCGTTTGTCGCTCGCTACGGCATCGAGTGGGGGGAACCGCTGTCCCTCCGCACCTACTCTACCCGGCTGCTGGGCGGGGAACCTGCTCTGGTCTTGCACGGCGGCGGCAACTCTTCGGTCAAGGCGCGCTGGGTAAACATCCTGGGCGAGGACCTGGCGGCCGTGTTCGTCAAGGCGTCAGGCACCGACATGGCTACCGTTGAGCCGGCCGGGCATCCCGGGCTGGATTTGGAGTACCTGCGCCGGCTGCGTACACTCACCGATCTGGACGACCAGGCCATGGTGGCCGAGCTACGCGCTCACCTCTTGCGGGCCGACGCCCCTACTCCGTCCGTTGAGGCTCTGGTGCACGCCTTTCTTCCAGGTGTCTACATCGATCACACCCACGCCGATGCCATCCTGGCTTTGACCAATCAGGATGACGGCACAGCCGTGGTGCGGCGGGCGCTGGGCGAAGATGTCATCGTGCTGCCCTATACCACACCCGGTTTCAAGCTGGCGCTGGCCGCGGAGGCAGCCTTGAGGGCCCGGCCCGACGCTTGGGGCATGGTGTGGGCGCATCACGGCATCGTCACCTGGGGCAACACCGCTCGGGACTCGTACGATGTGATGATCAACCTGGTCTCCCGGGCCGAGCACTTTCTGGAGCACAACCGGGGGCCGCACGGAGCGAAGATCCCGGTGCCGGGGGAGAATGCAGCCGGCGGGGCCGGGACTACCTCAGGCTCCCTGGCGCGGACTAGGCTCGACTCTCAACTGGTGACCGTGGCCACGATGCTGCGCGGGCTCCTGGCCACGGAGAGCGGCGACAGCGACAGGCCCCACCGGCGGGTGATCGTGCAGACCCTGGCCGACTCGGAGGTGCTCGCGGTGCTGGGCGCTCCTTGGGCCTATGAAGCCCTGGTGACCGCGCCCCTGACCACCGACCATCTCATCCGCACCAAAGCGCTGCCGTTGTGGATAGACTCTCTACCCTACGGCGACGAGGCCGCCTTGCGCGAGCTGCTAGGGGCCGCGGTGGAGCGGTATTCCGAGGAGTACCGGGCCTACTTGGACCGGCATGCCGACGCCCTTCCGGCTGGAGTCGAGACCTTTGACCCCCGGCCGAGAGTGGTTATGATCCCCGGACTGGGCACGTTCTGCGCGGGGCCCGACCTGCGCGAGTCGCTGATCACCCGGGATATAACTGTGCACACCATCGCGGTGAAGGCCGCCATCGCCGCCTCGGATTCCCTGTACCGGGGACTGCCTGAGGATGAGTTGTTCGCCATGGAATACCGCACTCTCCAGCACGCCAAGCTGGAGCGCGGGCAGGCCCAGCCCATGCGAGGCCAGGTGGCCCTGGTGACGGGTGCGGCCGGCGCCATCGGCACCGGTATCTGTCGGGGCCTGCTGGAGGCCGGCTGCCTGGTGGCCGCTACCGACCTGCCCGGGGAGCCCCTGACCGCGCTGGTCGCCACTCTGGGTGTCGAGTTCGGAGACATGATCATGGGGCTGCCGCTTGACGTCACCGATCCGGAGTCGGTCGCCGAGGCTTTTGCCGGAGTCGTGCGGGCCTGGGGAGGCATCGACCTGGTGATCCCCAATGCGGGTGTGGCTCATGTGGCCCAGTTGATCGACCTGAGTCTGGAGAAGTATCGCAAGCTCGAGCAGGTGAACGTGGAGGGGACGCTGCTGTTGCTCGCCGAAGCGGCGCGGCACTTCAAGCGCCAGGCCACCGGCGGCGACGTGGTGCTTATCTCGACCAAGAACGTCTTTGCTCCCGGGGCGGGATTCGGCGGCTACAGCTCCACCAAAGCCGCGGCTCATCAACTGGCCCGCATCGCGAGCCTGGAGCTTGCCGCCGACGATGTGCGGGTGAATATGGTGGCGCCCGACGCGGTTTTCTCGTGCGGCGCTCGCCGCTCGGGTCTGTGGGCGGAGGTGGGCCCCGACCGGATGAAGGCCAGGGGCCTGGATGAAGCGGGCCTTGAGGCCTACTACCAGGGCCGCAACCTGCTCAAAGCTCAGGTGACGGCGGAGCACGTGGCCAATGCGGTGTTGTTCTTCGCGACCCGGCAGACTCCCACCACCGGGGCCACCATCCCCGTCGACGGTGGTCTGCCGGATTCCACTCCGCGGTAAGAAGGTAAGCAATGCAGGAGGTAGCTGATGAACTCGGTCACTGAGGGCGGATCTCCCGTTCTGCTGGTCTCTGTCTGCTCGCCGCTGGAGGCAGATATCATCGTCAGTCGGCTGCGCAGCGCCGGCATCGAGACCTACGTGCGGCACGAGGCCTTGTCGGTTGTCTACGGCTTGACGGTGGACGGAGCCGGCCAGCAAGACATCATGGTTCGGCCGGAAGATCTAGGCGAAGCCCAGTTCGCGCTGGAGCAGACGCCTTGATCTCTGTGCTTGGCGTCGACATCGGGGGCACCAAGGTAGCCGTGGGGCCGGTGGATCAGGCCGGAGTGCTCCTCGCTCCTCCGTTGGTGGAGCCTAGTTGTACGGAGAGTGGCGGTGTCTTCGTATCGGGCCTGGAAGCCACCCTCCGTCGGGCGCTCAGTGAGTTTGGGGACTTCAGCCCGGGAGTGATCGGCCTGGCCTGCGCGGGTACGGTGGACTTCGCGCGAGGGGTCATGGTCACCTCCCCCAATCTCCCCTTGGTCGAGGTTCCGCTGGCCGGACTCATACGGGATGCGCTGGGGCTGCCGGTGGTGCTGGACAACGACGCGCAGGCGGCAGTCCTGGCTGAGGCCGTCTGCGGCGCGGGGGCCGGTCTGCAGCACGTGGTGATGCTGACGCTGGGCACGGGGGTCGGTGGTGGTCTGTTCTTGGACGGGCATGTATACCGGGGTGCCGGGGGAGGGGCCGGGGAGTTAGGTCACATGGTGGTGCTGAAAGACGGTCTGCTCTGCGGCTGCGGCGGCCACGGCTGCCTGGAGATGTACGCGTCGGGAAGGGCGTTGAAACGCTACGCGGCCGCCCGGGCGGGTGACCGAGAGGCTGATCCCGAAGGGACCCTGCTCTCGCTACGCGAGCGGGGGGAGTTGGGCGGAGGAGCGGTCACGCGGTTGGCCCGGCAAGGGTATCCCGGCGCTCTGGCAGCAGTGCTGGAGTTTGCGGACTGGTTGGGGGTGGGGCTGGTGAGTGTCTGCAACGTCTTCTCCCCGGAAATGATAGTAGTAGGCGGCGGGATAAGTGAGTTGGGAGGGCTGCTCCTTGAGCCCGCCACTGAGTACATGCGCCGGAATGCCATGGCCCCCGGATGCGAAACGGTTAGAGTCGCTCCCGCGGAACTCGGCAATCTGGCGGGGCTGGTGGGGGCGGGGCTGAGCGCATGGCGGGCTGTGAGCAGCGAAGCCGCCCAGGCGCCGTCTCCGGCCTGCGGCTGATCCGCGGGTCATAGCCGTGCTCTATATCTGCCCCACACCAATAGGCAACCTGGGCGACGTTACTCTGCGGGTGCTGGAGATGTTGCGGACCGCCGACCTGGTGGCCTGCGAGGACACCCGGCACACCCGTGTCCTTCTGGATCGCCACGGCATCGCCGCCCGGCTGGTCAGCTTCCATGAGCATAATGAGGAGGCCCGCTTGGCCGGTCTTCTGCCACTCCTTCGGGAGGGCAAGTCGGTGGCGGTGGTTAGTGATGCGGGCATGCCCGGGCTGTCCGATCCCGGTTTCACATTGGTGCGGGCCTGCGCGGCCGAAGGACTCCCGGTGACGGTGTTGCCCGGCCCCTCGGCTGTGTCGACGGCCCTCGTGTTGTCGGGTCTGCCTACCGACCGCTTTGCCTTTGTCGGTTTCCTGGCGCGTGGCAAGGCCAAGTTGATAGAGCAGCTGGCCGGGTTCGACGGCTCTGGGGCTACGATGGTGGCCTTCGAATCTCCTCGCCGCATCCGCGCGTCCCTGGCAGCCATTGCTGTGCGTTGGCCCGAACGGCGCCTGGCGGTGTGCCGGGAGCTCACCAAGATCCACGAGGAGGCCGTGCGCGGTACTGCCGCCGAGATACTCGGGCAACTCATGGACCCTGTACGGGGAGAGGTGGTGCTGGTGCTGGAACCGGGCGGCGGGCTTCAGACCGGAGTGGCTACCGGGGGCGGGGGCGGCGCGGGCCAGGTTTTCGGCGACGGGGAGGCTGTTCGGCGCGCTCTGACGGAACTCCTGGACGCCGGCTTAGGAACCAAGAAGGCCGCCGGCATCGTGGCCGGTCTCACCGGGATGCCCAGAAAAGTTGCCTACGAGCTGGCCCTCGGCCTGGCGGACGCGGAGCCGGAGGCGCGACGGGTCGTATGACGCGGCGCCTGGCGCCCCGAGCGGTTGTCACCAGCCGCCGCAAGCGGCTGCCAATGGGGTTTGCCAGCGCTCCGATTGGGGCAAATGCCTTGACAGTGCGGCCATCCCAAGCCTATGGTGGCAGCAGCAGACAGTACATTCCAGAGTGGGAACAGCGAACAACGGGAGGTGGGAATGGGCTTCGATATGAAGCGCTTCAAGAAGTGGGACTTTGGGGTGTTCGGCGCGTTCTTGTTGACCATCGTCGGAGTGAGCATACCTTGGTGGCATCTCAAGGTGGGCGATTTGTTCGGCGGCCTCGGTAATCTGGGAGATTTGGCAGGGGTCGATGTGCCCGGCATCCCGGGATTCTCGGCCAACCTCAGTGGCTGGAGCGCTGGAGTCGTCGGCACGGGCAAGGCGGCCTTCTCCCTCATTCTGATCGCCTGCGTCTGGATCTTGGTCAAAGCTCTCTTCAAGAAAGGGGCCCCCGCTCCGTCCTGGTACAAGGAGAGCTGGGTCATCATGGGCTTTGGCGGCCTTCTGACCATCCTGGGCATCGTGGGCTGCGCGAAGGCCCCCTTCGGTGGGTTCGAAGCCTGGTCCTGGCGGCCTGGGTCGATCATCACCCTGATTGCCGCTGTTGCCATGCTAGCGTTCGGCTACTTCATGTTCACGGACAAGTCCGGGGACTATGACGGGTCCGGCAAGTTCGCCCTGCCGGCGATGGGTGGCCAGCCTCAGTCTCCCGGCGGCTATCAGCCTCCGGTCGGCTATCAGCCTCCGGCTGGCTACCAGCCGCCGGCACCGCCCGCGGGTGGCAAGTTCTGTTCCGGCTGCGGGGGCGCACTTGCTCCTGAAGACGTGGCCTGCAAGAGCTGCGGCAAGCCCGCCTAGCAAGCGACCGACGTAGGGAGCGACCGAGCAACCAGCTCGTCGCCCGAGAGTGAGAGAAGAAGGGGAGCCGGCCGAAAGGCCGGCTCCCCTTTCTTTGCGATGGGAGCCGACGCGTCCGCGACGTGGCGGCGAACGACAGGCTTCTGCAGGTGGAGTCCGGTGTGCTAGGTTGTAGCCTATTAAGAATCTGGGCGACGAAGCGTACAGAGGGAGCGAGGAGGGGATATGTTCTGTCCGGGCTGCGGCAAGGAGAACAGTGACGAGGCCGGCTTCTGCGAAGCGTGCGGCCGGCCACTTGATCTAGAAGGGTCTCGCGTGCCGCCGTATCGCCCGCCGATGCAGGAACGGCTGCCGGTACCGAACATACCTAGCTACCTCGGCTGGGCCGTCGCGGTGCTCATCCTATTCTTCTGGCCCACCGGCATCGCCGCGGTAGTGTATGCGGCCAGGGTGAACAGCAGGCTCGCCCTGGGCGACGTCGCCGGCGCCCAGGAGGCATCGCGCAAGGCGAAGATGTGGTGCTGGGTCTCCTTCATCGTCGCCATCGTTGTTGTTGTCCTAGGCATCGTGGTCACCGTCGCGGGCAGGGGCTTCTAATCGCGGAAGGCTGCGGGCGCAAAGAGTCAAAGTGGATTTGGAGGGGCTATGTTTTGCCCGGGCTGCGGCAAGGAGATAAGTGACTCGGCCAGGTTCTGCGAAAGCTGTGGCCGGCAACTGGTCGAACTGGGGGTGCCGGAGGGCGCGCAGTACCGGCCGCCGATGCGGGAGCGGATACCGGAGATTCCTGACCACATCGGCTGGGCCATCGCCGGGCTCATCCTGTTCTGGCCGACTGGGATCGCGGCGATCGTGAACTCCACTCGGGTGGACAACAAGGTCTTGCGAGGCGACATCGACGGAGCGCGGGAGGCCTCGCGCAAAGCCAAGAAGTTCGGCAAGATCTCGATGTGGGTGTGTATTGCGACCTTTGTCATCTACATGGGAGCTGTCATCCCGTTGATCGCCACGGGAAACTACTAGTCACCTATCCCGTGCGCGGACGCGTCGGCAAAGAGAGCCAGGAGGGCCCATGTACTGTCCAAGCTGCGGCAAGGCGGTAGGTGACTCGGCGAGCTTCTGCGACTCATGCGGTCGAGAGCTCAGCGGGCTTGGCTCGCCGGGCGTGATGCGGCCACAGCCCTATCAGCCCACCTACGAGGCTCCGCGGTACCGGCAGCCACTGCCGGGCCCGGGCTCGAGCACCCCCACCCACCTGGGCTGGGCCATCGTCTCGCTTATCCTGTTTTTCTGGCCCACGGCCATCCCGGCGATAGTTTATGCGGCCCGGGTGGACAATAGGCTTGCGATGGGCGACATCGCCGGTGCCCAGGAAGCATCGCGCAAGGCCAAGACTTGGTGCTGGGTGTCTACCGGCATCGCCATCGCGGGCGTGGTGATCGCCTTCGTCGTCTTGTTCATCCTTGCGCTTGTGACGACGACGATCATCTTCTGAACGGGTGAGTCGCGTTGGCGCCGGCACGGTCGTGGACCCCGGCTGTACGCCCCCCGCCGGCCGCCCCAAGGCCCGATGCGAGGAGGCGGCTGAAGACCGAAGTCCCGGCCGCCAGGACACACTGGGCGGCGCAATATTTCGTTCTCAGTCGCGTCAATAGCGCTGCTATTCACGCTCCCTGCGTCCTCGTCTTGCGCTTGCCCACCCGAGTTCTGGCGGCGAAACGTCGGTCTTCAGCAGCCTGCTAGAATAGTCGGGCTATGGCGCGCTTCTACATCACCACACCCATCTACTACGTCAACGACGTGCCCCACATCGGGCACGCTTACACCACCGCGGCCGCCGACGTGGCGGCGCGGTTCCATCGGCAACTGGGCGACGAGGTCTTCTTTCTCACCGGCACCGACGAGCACGGCACCAAGGTCGAGCAGGCCGCCTGCGCCCGGGGCCTCACGCCCAAAGAGCACGTGGACGAAGTGGTGGCCAAGTTCAAGGAAGTCGCGGCCAAAGTCGGCGCCAGCAACGACTTCTTCATCCGGACCACGGACCCGGAGCACGAGAGATACGTGCAAGAATTTGTGAAGAAATGCTACGACGCGGGCGACATCTACAAAGGTTCGTACTCCGGCCTCTACTGCCCGGCCTGCGAGGCCTACTATATCGAGGAGAACCTGGTCGAAGGTCTGTGCCCCGACCACGGCACCAAGCCCGTCCGCATGGACGAGGACAACTACTTCTTCCGGCTGTCGGCTTTCCAGGACCGGTTGCGGGATCACTACCGGGCGCATCCCGACTTCGTACAGCCTCGCCACCGCTATAACGAAGCCCTCTCGTTCATCGAGCAGGGCCTGGACGACATCTCCATCTCCCGCGCCACCCTCAAGTGGGGCATCTCAGTGCCCTGGGACGAGAGTCAGGTCATCTACGTGTGGGTGGACGCGCTGATCAACTACCTCAGCGCGCTCTCGTACGCTCCTGGGCAAGATCTTGTCTCCCGCTTCTGGCCGGCGAGCTACCACCTCATGGCCCAAGACATCCTCAAGTTTCACGGGATCATATGGCCGGCGCTCCTGATGTCGGCCGGATATGAGCTGCCGGAACACCTGTTCATCCACGGGTACCTGAAGCTTGGTGGGGAAAAAATGTCCAAGACCCGCGGCAACGTGATGGACCCCTTCCCGCTGATCGAAGAGTACGGGGCCGATCCGTTCAGGTTCTACTGCCTGCGCGAAGTGAGCTTCGGCCAGGACGGCATGGTGAGCGAGGAGGGCTTCAAAGCCCGCTACAACAGCGAGTTGGCCAACGAACTGGGCAACCTGCTGTCGCGCAGCACCTCCATGATCGGCAAATACCGAGGCGGCACCGTGCCGATGCCGCCCCCAGGGCTGCTGGAGAATGCCGTTTCGCAGCCAGAGCACGATGGGCACGCGCGAGACGCGACCGAGGACGTGGTATCGCGCCGCACAGTGCGCTCTGGCGGCCGGGACTCCGTTCTCCAGCAGCCCCCAGGCTACGCCGATGCCCCGGAATGCGCGGTGGCGCACGGCGGCTCGCCGCTGGCCGTCGAAGCGACCGCCCTCTGCGCAGCGGTGCGCACGCAGCTCGACCAGATGGACCTGAGCGCCGCGCTGGATACCATCTGGGGCTTTGTGCGCCGGCTGAACAGGTACGTGGAAGAGCAGGCGCCTTGGAAGCAGGCAAAGGAGGCGGCCGCGGAAAGCGCCGGGGGCGCGGATCTGGGCACGGCAACGGGTTCCGCCGGGGTCGCGCTTGACAGCACCCTGTGGGACCTGGCCGAGGGCCTGCGCCTGCTGTCGGTGCTGCTGTATCCGTTCATACCCCAGACTGCCATGGCCATCCGGGAACGCTTGGGGCTCGGCGACGCCGGCGACCTTGCCTTGGGGACCGGCGCCGCTGAGGCGCCGCTGCTCTGGGACGAAGCCCATTGGGGCCTGCTTCCCGCCGGTCTGACCGTCGTGGTCGGCGCGCCGCTCTTCCCGCGCATCGAGGAGTGACGGCGGCCGAGTGAGCCGCCTGCCGGCAGCCCATCGCCGCCCGTCAGCCGTGACCACGTGATGTTCATCGATTCTCACACCCACCTGGACCACTGCCGCGAAGGCGCGGCTGAGCTGCTGGCCCACGCCCGCGCGGCCGGGGTGGGCCTTATCATCCAGTCCGGCACCGACCTGGAGCGCTCGCGCCGCTCGGTGGAGCTGGCGGAACAGTTTCCCGAGGTGTATGCCACCGTGGGATATCACCCGAGCGAAGCAGGTGTGATGGATGCCCGCGGTTGGGCGGCGATCGAGCGATGGACCGCGAATCCCCGAGTGGTGGCAGTGGGAGAGACGGGGTTCGACTACTACCACGACAACTGGCCTCACGAGGTGCAGAGCGAGGTGTTTGTGTGCCATATCGAATTGGCCCGGCGCGCCGGGCTGCCGGTGGTGGTGCACACGCGCGAAGCGGCGGAGGACACGCTCGCCACGTTGGCCGAGCGCGCGGCCGGGCTGACTGTAGTGTTGCACTGTTTCTCTCTGCCGGGGCTGCTCGACGAGGTGGTCGAGCGGGGCTACTACCTGAGCTTCGCGGGCAACGTGACCTACAAGAACGCGGTTGACCTGCAGGTGGCCGCCCAGGCGGTGCCGGCGCATCTGCTGCTGTTGGAGACCGATGCGCCTTGGCTGACGCCCATGCCCCTGCGCGGCCGTCCCAACCGCCCGGGGCTGGTGGCCGGCGTGTATGAGTTTGTGGCGGGATTGCGTGGGGTGGGCGTGGACGAGTTGGCCACGCAGATCGAGGAGAACGCGAGGACCGCTTTTCCCCGGCTGAGGTCGGAGCCGGTGTCTGGGCCGAACGCCGGGCCGAGGAGCGCGTCGTGAGCCCAAGGGGACCGGGGGACGGCCCCGCATCCGGCGAGTCGGCGCTGCGGCAGGTGTCGCTGGCCCGCATCAAGGAGTTCGGCATAACGCCCAAGCGGGATCTGGGGCAGAATTTTCTAATCGACGACAACATCCTGGGGGTGATCCTCGGTTATCTGCAATGCACCCCCCAAGACGTGGCGCTGGAGATCGGTGCCGGCCTGGGGGTGTTGACCGCGGCGCTGGCGGGGGTGGCTCGGCATGTTCACGCGTTCGAGGTGGATAGGAGTTTGGAGGCGCCACTGCAGGCCACCCTCCAGGGTGATCCCAAGGTGACGCTGCATTTTCAGGACGTGCTGAGGGCTCCGCTCGAGGCGCTTGATCCGCTCCCTACGGTGTGCGCCAGCAATCTGCCCTACTCGGTGGCCGGTCCGTCGGTGGTCGAAGCGCTGCAACGACTGCCGAGCGTGCGCCGCTACTGTGTGATGGTGCAGCGCGAAGTGGCCGAGAGGATGGCCTCCGCTCCCGGCACCAAGGTCTACGGAGTGCTCTCCGTGTGGGTGCAGCTATACGCCACCATCGAGCGGGTGCGCCCGCTGGCACGGTCGATCTTCTATCCTCAGCCGCACGTCGATTCGAGCCTGCTGGTGCTTGAGCGTCTGCCGGCCGAGCGTCTGCCGGCGTGCGAGCCGGAGCGGCTGCGAGTTGTTATCCAGGCGGCCTTCGGCCAGCGGCGCAAGACGTTGGCGAACGCGCTAAGCGCCGGGCTGGGACTGCCTCGCGAACGGGTGCTGGAGGTGATCGGCGAACTCGGCCTGCCTGCCGACGTGCGGGCGGAGCGGCTTCAGCCGGGGCAGTTTGTGGAGTTGGCCGAGCGGATCCTCGACTGAGACGCAGAGAGTGCAGAGCACTACCATCGGAGAAGACATGCCCGAGGCGCTAAAGGACAAGATAGCGATAATCACCGGGGCCGGCCGGGGTTTGGGTAAGGCCTTTGCTTTCAAGTACGCGGCGGAGGGCGCCAAGCTGCTCCTGCCCGACCTCAGCCTGGAGAGAGCTGAGAAGACCGCCGAGGACATTCGAGCCAAGGGTGGGCAGGCCGTGGCCATGGAGACCGACATCTCAGACGAAAGCGCTACCCAGGCCGTCGCCGAGAAGGCCCTGGAACTCTATGGCGGCGCGGACATCCTGCTTAACAACGCCGGCCACATCTACGGCGTGGAACCCCGACCCTGGGATGCCTGGACCGTGGAGCTCTGGGACAAGTTTTTTGCAGTCAATGTCAGGGGGACCTGGCTGATGTGCAAAGCCGTGGCTCCTTTGATGGCGGAGCGGGGGCGCGGCAAGATCATCAACATCGCCTCGGATGTTCCCAGACTGCCGCCTTCGGCCGTGCTGCTTCCCTATGCCTGCAGCAAGGTCGCCGTCCACGAGATCACGCATGCGCTGGCCCGGGCACTGGGCCCTTCTGGCATCTGCGTCAACGCCATCGCACCGGGGTTTACGGCAACCGAGTCCACCTCGACTGTGTCGCACAGTGAGCAGATGTTCGCCGCGACAATCGCCGCGCAGTGCATCAAGCGGCGGGAAGAGCCCGAGGACCTCGTCGGGGCTGCCGTGTTCTTGGCTTCGGACGGTTCGGACATGGTCACGGGGCAGTTGCTCATGGTCAATGGTGGTGCCGCCTTCGTGTAGGCGGCCCGGGCGGGCGAACGGCTGCAGCGCTAGCGACTGGTTCCCGTGACTTGTGGAGGCAACGGTGCGCCGGTGCCGCCCTTTGAGCTCCCCAGCGTGGTCAGGTCGACCGCCGCTATCTCCTTGACAAGTGGTTCCAGGCGCTTCAGCGCCGCCCACACCAGTGCTGTCGCCAGTGGCGAAGGCCGCTTCTTCTGACCAAACGAATAGATCTCAAAGCCCTTGAAGGTGGAAAGCGGCGTCACGGTGGCGTCGGGGGAGACGTTGTAGGCCAGCAGGCACGCGGCGATCTCCGCCACAGCGGCGCGATCGTCGGGGTGCGAACCGGGGCCGGACCACGTTTCTGGCAGACGGCCCAGCGTGTCGACGACCTCGTACGCCCCGTACCACGTAGGCGGCCACTTGACTTGTTTGAACTGCCGGCCATGGCCGAACATGTAGGGCTTGTGTGTCGCCCGCCCCCGCCATACGGCAAGCACTGTGCGCGCGGCTTGCATGAGCTCGGCCGGTCGCTCGGCGAGAGGGAGGCGGCTGAAGGCACGTAGGGCCTCCAGGGTGGTCTGCGGGCAGCAGTCGCCGACGCGCCCGGGTCCGCGCCAGCTACCCCCGGTCGGCGGCCGGCAGGGCCACGCGAGTCCCTGCGCGGTCTCGCGCAGATCGGTGACGGCGGTCTTCAAGGCCCGTTGCACCCGGGGATCGTCGCCGCGGCCGAACGCCAGCAACATGTCCAGGATGCCGTGCGTGTCGCAGAGCAGGGCACCCCACTGGGGAGAATCACCCCCGCGCTGGGCCGCGAACATCTGGAAGCGGCCCTCCTCGTCGGTGTGGGCTAGCAACTGGTCGAGTAGCCGGTGGATGCGAGCATCATCGCCGGCTCTGACCCCCATCTCGCCGAGCAGGTCCAACAGGTTGGTGGCCACAAGCGGTTTGTCGTGTCCACCCACGCGGTTGTCAATCTCCCAGTCGGGCAGCTGCGCGAGCAGCGCCTGCGTGTCTGGATGGTGGACGGCTGCCTGCTGGGCCGCGATGGCCTCGGAGGCAGCAGTGTGAAGGCTGGAAAGGCGGGTGAGGGCGATCCAGCGGGCCGCGGGCTCCTCGGAGTAGAGCAGCCACGGCATGGGGTCGGGACGATCTAGCGTCGAGAAGAACGACATCGCAACACCTCATCGGCAAGTATACCGGCGGCTCGCCGAATGACGCCCCCTCCGGTTTGCCCTTGTCTCGCGTGGGGCATCATCTTGTGAATCGCGAAGCTGGGATCAAGCGGATGCGCCCGCCGAGGAGCTGACGTGACCAAACACAGGATGCCCGTCCTCTTCGTGGGCCACGGCTCCCCGATGAATGCGATTGAAGACAACGCCTTCAGCCGGAGTTGGACCGCCCTGGGCCGCTCCCTTCCCCTCCCGAAGGCGATCCTCGCCATATCGGCCCATTGGTTCACAGGAGGGACTCTGCTGACCGCGGAGGCGCAACCGCGGACCCTCCACGATTTCGGAGGTTTCCCCCCGGAGGTCCACGAGCTGGAGTATCCCGTGCCCGGCGACACCCACCTTGCCGAGCGGGTGGCGGAACTCTTGGGGCTCGGATCCTCGGCTCTGGTTGCCGATCGGGGCTTGGATCACGGCACCTGGAGCGTGCTCAGGAGGGCCTACCCAGGGGCAGACGTGCCGGTGGTGCAACTGAGTATCGATATGAGCTTGGACGTCAGGGAGCACCTCGAACTTGCCGGCCCACTCGTTCGGTTGCGTGATGAGGGAGTGCTGGTGTTCGGCAGCGGCAACATCACGCACAACCTTCGCGACGCGTTCCGGCGCATGTACTCCGGCGAGCGGTCGGTGCCCGAATGGTCGGTTCGTTTCGACGAGGCCGTAAAGCGGTGTCTCGTGGAGCGCGATACGCTCGGGCTTGTGGGCCTGTGGCCGGGCACCGCCGACGCGCGCCGCTGCCATCCCACTCCGGACCATTGGTTGCCGCTCATCTACGTGTACGCGGCGATGAGCCGCGAGGATGCCGTCGACTTCCCGGTGGAGGGGTTCGACTTAGGGCTATCCATGCGGAGCGTGCTTTTCAGCCCGGATCTGCTCACGGCCGGCCCCGAAGGCGCCGATAGGAGAGGGTGATATCCTCAGTGGATGGTGCCCTGCCGCGACGGGTGCCGTAGCACTCCGGCCAGAGAGGAACACAAGACTATGCAAGTCACCAAGAAGGCACCGGCGAAGGTCAATCTTTCGCTGCTGGTCGGACCCAGGGACGCCGGCGGCATGCACGAGTTGTTCACAGTCTTCGCCCCGGTTGATCTGTACGACCAGCTCGAGATCAACTTGGAGGCTTGTCCGGCCGGGTGGCTCGAGGGCGACCTGCGGGTCAAATGCCGGGTTGACGAAGGCGAGTCCAACCTGGCTACCAAGGCCCTGCGTGCCTTGGAGCGGCACACCGGCTGGGTGTTCACGGGACGGGTGGAGATCGACAAGCGCATCCCCGTGGGCGCCGGCTTGGGGGGCGGTAGCTCCGACGCGGCGTCTGCTCTCCTTGCCGGTGTGCAGGCTCTATCCGAGGCGGGGGGACCGGTGCCCGAGCGGGCTCAATTGGTGGCCCTGGCTCGAGAGATCGGGGCCGATGTGGCCTTCTTCCTGGAGCCTCGACCCTCCATCGGGCGGGGAATCGGAGAGATCCTCGAGCCCATCGAACTGCCGGAGCTTTCTTTGGTCCTGGTAGCCTCCGAGCGGCATCTGTCCACGGAGCGGGTCTACAAGGCGTTTGACGATATGCAGCCGTTCGGGAACCGCGCGGTGTTCGATTTTCGGGCGGACGAGGCCGAGAAGCGCTGGCATCAGGCGAGGGACACAGGACAAGTGGCCCGTCTGATGGAGAACGACTTGGAGAAGACCGTCTACGGCCTCATCCCCACTCTGCTGACCGATAGAGAGGTGCTGGTGAGAGAGGGGGCGACGGCTGCGTTGGTGAGCGGATCCGGACCCACCTTGTACGGGCTGTGCGCCTCTGCCGAGAAGGCCGAGGAAGTGGCCCGCCGCATGGTGCGGCGAGGCTTCAAGACCCACCTGGCCACAACGTCGCGCGGATTCTCCTGAACTCACCCCAGAACGAAGGCACGACCGCGTAGTGCGCACGCAAACCCGCGTCGCCACCACTTTGAGGCCGGGTTGAGCCGTCTTGACCCCCTCCGGTGGCTGACCTATACTTCCAACGCTCTTGGGCGTGACCCCGGGGCCGGAAGCAGTGGGGCGTGGCCAAGTGGTAAGGCAACGGGTTTTGGTCCCGTCATTCGTAGGTTCGAATCCTGCCGCCCCAGCTTTTCCTCTCTTTCAGCGATCCCATCGAGGTGCAGACGGGTATGAGCGTTCAAATCTCCAGCGTCGTGGTGTTGGCAGCGGGCCAGGGCAAGCGAATGAACTCGCCGCTACCCAAGGTGTTGCATCAGGTCTGTGGCAGGCCCATGGTGCTCCACGTCATAGATGCCGCTCGGGCCGTAGGCGCTGAGCGCATAGTGGTAGTGCTTGGACACGGTCACGAGCAGGTGCGTCCGTACCTACCCCCCGATTGCGTGGTGGCGCTGCAGGAGCAGCAATTGGGCACCGGCCACGCCGTGTTGGCGGCCGCCGCCCGGATCCTACCGGGTCCCATGCTTGTGCTGCCCGGCGACACCCCGCTGGTCACCGGCGAGGCCTTGGCGGCCCTGGTGAACGATCATAACCTCACCAAAGCCGCGGCCACCGTGCTTACCATGGAACTGGAAGACCCCACAGGTTACGGCCGCATCGTGCGCGACACCGACGGCTCGCTACTGCGCATCGTAGAGCATCGTGACGCCACCTCCGAGGAGCGCGCCATACGCGAGGTGAACAGCTCCATGTACGTACTTCCGGCGCCCCAAACCATGGACATACTGCGGGAAAGCAGTCCCGACAATGATCAGCAGGAGATATACCTCACCGACGTCATCGTAGGCCTGCGTCTGCGGGGACGGAGGGTGGCGGCTTCGAAAGTAGACGATGCTACTCTGGTGCTCGGAGTGAACTCCCTGGACCAACTGGCTCAGGCGGAACGGCTGATGTGCCGCCGCGAAGGCCGGGAATTGCCGACGGACGGCCTTCAACAGTGATACCGTACGGGGTGAAGAGCACCGACAAGGAGGACCGGGGCATGACAGAGCGGGAACCGCGGCGGTGTGCGCGGCTGACCCCCCAACGTTCGCTGATGGTGTTTTCGGGACGGGGGAACCCGGAACTGAGCGCCAAAGTGGCCGATAAGCTTGGCATCGAGCTGGGCCGGGTGGAAATCAAGACCTTCGCCGATGGTGAGATATACGTCAAGTACGGCGAGAGCGTTCGCGGCGCCGACGTGTTCATCATCCAGCCTACCTGCCGGCCGGTGAACGAGAACCTCATAGAGCTTCTGATCATGATCCAGGCGGCTCGGCTTGCTTCTGCACACCGTGTCACTGCGGTTGTTCCCTGGATGGGCTACTCCCGGCAAGACAAGAAGAGTTGCCCGCGTGAGCCCATCACCGCGCGGCTGGTAGCCGACCTCATCCAGGCGGCGGGCGTCGACCGGGTGGTCACCATGGATCTGCACGCCGGCCAGTTGCAGGGATTCTTCAGTGTGCCGGTGGACCACATGACCGCCCTCTCCATGATTGCCGACTACTTCAAGATGAAGGGGTTGGCAGTGGAAGACATGGTCATCGTCTCGCCCGACGCCGGTGGCATGAAGACCGCGAAGCGCATGGCCGACCGTCTGGGCTGCTCGGTGGCGGTGCTCTCCAAGCTGCGGCCCGAGCATAACGTCTCGAGGGTGATGCACGTCATCGGCGACGTGGAGGGCAAGACGGCTATCATGGTGGACGACATAATCGATACCGCCGGCAGTATCGTGAGCGGCGTCGAGGCGCTTGTGAACAATGGTGCCAAGGCTGTGTACGCCGCATGCACTCACCCGGTTCTGTCGGGTCCCGCCTACGAGCGTTTGGCCGCCTCACCACTGAAAGAAGTCGTGGTCACCGACACGATCCCCCTGCATGAAGGCCAGGAGCATGGCAAGATTGTGGTACTATCCACGGCCGATATCCTGGCAGATACTATCCGTAGCGTGTTCGCCGACGAGTCGGTGAGCGAGCTCTTTCAAGGTGAAAATCAGCTGTTCTGAGGGTCGAGGAGATACACATGGATACCATCAAGCTGTCGGTGAGCGAGCGCGAAGAGACCGGTAACGGTCCGGCCCGGCGGCTGCGTGCCTTAGGGCGCATTCCGGCCGTGACCTACGGCAAGGACAAGGGAGCCACCGCTATCTCGGTGGACCTAGAAGAGCTGAAGGTGGCCGCTCGTCACGGTCACAACGCGGTTCTGGAGCTGGACTTTGGCAAAGCGGTCAAGGGGACCAAGGCGAAGAAGGCCACCCACTACGCGGTGGTCAAGGAGCTCCAGTTCGAGCCCATCACTCGGCATCTGTTGCACGTTGACTTTCATGAGGTCGACTTGGCTGTTGAGATCGAGTCGCCAGTTAGCATCGAGCCGGTTGGTGTGCCAGCGGGTCTGACCGACGGCGGCGTCTTGGATTGGGAACGGCGTGAAGTAACGGTGCGCGCGCTTCCGCAGGATATGCCTGAAGCCCTTGAGCTGGATGTGAGCGGGCTCCAAATTGGACACCATCTCTCGGTGGCCGATGTGTCGGCGCCCGCGGGCGTCAACATCGTGGACGATCCCGAGACAGTCCTTGTCGCTCTTGTCCCGCCGCGGGTCGAGCAGGTGACGGAGACTGAGGCCGACGAAGCCGCGCCCGAGCCAGAAGTGGTGGGCGGCCAGTCTAGCGAGGAGTAGTCACCGGGCGGAGTGGCAACTGACGCGATCCATCTGGTCGTCGCTCTGGGCAATCCCGGCTCGGGGTACCAGTTCCATCGCCACAACGCTGGTTTCATGGTGGGGGAGGAGCTGAGGCAGCGCCACGGGCTGCCTCAGTTGCGTTCGCGTTTCCAGGCGCTGGCCGCTGAGGGCGATATGGCGGGCACAAGCGTGTTGCTTCTGCTGCCTCAGACCTTCATGAATCTGTCAGGCAAAGCCGTGGCTGAGGCCGCGCGCAAGTACCGGATCCCGGTGGAGCGGATGCTGGTGTTGCACGATGAGGTGGAGATTCCTTTTGGGGAGGTACGGCTCAAAGAGGGACAGGGCCTGGGGGGCCACAACGGCCTGCGCAGCCTGGAGCAATCGCTCGGATCGCGAGACTTCTGGCGGGTGCGGGTGGGCGTAGGCCGTCCGGAGCAAGCGGGCCGGCCTCTTATCGACCACGTTCTTGCCTCTTTCAGTGAATCCCGCGAGGATGTGCTTTTGCTGGTCCGGCGCGCCGCCGATGTGGCAGACGAGTGGCTGGCCGCGCGGAGTGGCAGTCCATGCCCCGTCTGACCGACTTGCTGCGCGGCTATGAGCCGTTTGAAGCGATCGTTGCCCTGGGAGGGCGCCCAGACTGGCGTCCGCGGGCCGCCGGGGTGGCGGCCGCGGGGAGCGCGACCCTGAGCCCGAGCACGGCCCCGAGCCCGACGCCGACGCCGACCAGCGGCGAGGCGACTGTTCCCACGTTTGCCCACGCCTACATAACTGCTGGTGTCGTGAATCGCAGTCCCTGGCGAGAGGGCCCCGTCCTTGTGGTGGCGGCTACTCAGGAGGCGGCGGCGGAACTCGAGCATGAACTCGGCCTCTACTGTCCAGGTCGCACTGTCGCCTATCTGCCGCCACGCGGGGTGTGGTATGGGTCGGAAGGTGAGGTCAAACCTAGAGTAGCGGGGCGGAGGGCGCGTGCCGTGGCTGCGCTTCTTGAGGCCCCGGAGGCCGGGCTGGGGGGCCCGGTCGTTGTAGTCGAGGCCACCACGCTCATGGAGGGGGTCGTCCCTCCGGCCGGGAGCGCGGTGACCGTGGAGGCCGCGGTCCGTTATGAGTTCGAAGACCTGGTGCGGAGGTTGGCCGGGCTGGGATACACACGGGTCGATCAGGTGGAGGACGCGGGTGACTTCTCTGTGCGCGGGGGGATCATCGATGTCTTTCCTTCCACCGAGCCGTATCCGGTGCGCATTGAGTTTTGGGGCGACGAAGTAGATAGCCTACGCCGCTTCTCTCCCTATTCGCAGCGCTCTTTGGCCACGCTGGAGAGGGTGGTATTGCACGCGGCGGCCGAGGAGGAGGGCGCCGGCCCGGCAGGCATCATCAGCTTCCTGGGCGAGGGAGCGCATGTCGTCCGGCTCGACCCGGCCCGGGCGGTAGTGCGAGTAGAGGCCTTTCAGAGCGATCTGGCCGATCTCTTGGGAGGAGGCGTCGCCAACGCGGGAGCTTACACGCCTTGGCCGGAGGTGCTCGCCGGAATCGCAGGGGTATCCACGCTCTCTTTGAGTTCCCCGGGCTTGGCCGGAGGGGATGAGGCGGGACCGGTCATCCGCGCCACCAGCGGCGAGATGCCGGTGACCAACCTGCCAGAGGCCGAGGAGGCGATCCGCCGGCTGGTAGCCAACGACTACCGGGTGGTCATCGCCTTTGAGCAGAGGGCTGAGGCCGAGCGGGCGGGCTACGTGCTGCAGCGGGTCACCGGGAGCTTGGCCGTCGGCGGCGACATTGAGCAGGGGCCCGGAGTGTCGTTCTTGCCGGCACCGTATCATGGGCATTTCGTTATCCCGGAGTTGAAACTGGCGCTGCTCACCGACTCCCTGGTGTTTCCGCGCCGTCATAAGGCGGCGGCTGGGCGGAGACCGCCAAGTGGTCTCGAGCTGTCCAGCTTCCGCGACCTGCGCAAGGGTGACTTCGTGGTGCACGAGGACCATGGGGTGGGCCGTTTCGACGGTATCTCCACCAAGACGGTTGCCGGGATCACGCGCGATTATCTGGACTTGGCCTTCAAGGACCAGGACAAGCTCTACGTGCCCCACGACCAGATTGCCAAAGTCATGCGCTACGTGGGTGCGGGGGGAGCGGCTCCTGCGCTCTCCAAACTGGGCGCCAAGGCCTGGGAGCACGTCAAGAGCCGCGCGCGCAAAGCCGCCCGTGAAGTGGCCGGCGAGCTTCTGCATCTGTATGCCATGCGGCAGGCTACCCAGGGCCATCAGTTCGCCGAAGACGGTGAGTGGCAGGTGCGGTTCGAGAAGGCGTTTCCCTACGAGGAGACCGAGGACCAGCAGCGGGCCATCGATGCCGTCAAAGACGACATGGAGTCGACTCAGCCTATGGACCGCCTGCTGTGCGGCGACGTGGGCTACGGCAAGACCGAGGTGGCGCTAAGGGCGGCCTTCAAAGCCACTCTCGACGGCAAGCAGGTCATGGTGCTGGTGCCCACCACCATCCTCGCGCAGCAACACTACGGCACCTTTAGGGAGCGGTTCGCCGAGTTTCCCGTGAAGGTGGAGATGATCTCCCGCTTCCGTTCGGCGGCCGAGCAGAAGCGCATCTTGGAGGAGTTCAACGCCGGCCGGGTGGACGTTCTGATCGGCACCCACCGGCTGCTGTCACAGGACGTGAGGCCCAAGGACTTGGGCCTGGTGATAGTGGACGAAGAGCAGCGCTTCGGCGTTACCCAGAAGGAGGCGCTCCGCCGTTTGAAGGTCAGGGTGGACGTGCTCACGCTTACCGCTACTCCCATCCCGCGCACCCTGCAGATGTCACTCTCGGGGGTGCGCGACGTCACCATCATCGAGACGCCCCCGCGCGATCGCCATCCCATTCAGACGTACGTCGGGCTGTACGACGAGGGGATGGTGACCAGGGCCATTCAGCGCGAGATCGATCGAGGCGGCCAGGTCTTCTATCTGCACAACCGAGTGGAGACCATCGACAAGACGGCCGAGAGATTGCGGGCGCTCATTCCGGCCGCCCGTTTCGTGGTCGCCCACGGGCAGATGCCCGAGCAGGAGCTGGAGCGGGTGATGCTTGACTTCCTGCGGGGCGACGCCGACGTGCTTGTGACAACCACCATCATCGAAAGCGGACTGGACATCCCCAATGCCAACACCCTCATCGTCGACCGGGCGGATCTGCTGGGCCTGTCTCAGCTCTACCAGATACGCGGGCGCATCGGCCGCTCGGCCCGGGTGGCCCACGCTTTCCTGTTCCACCCTGACGAGGCGGTGCTCACCGAGGAAGCGCTGGCCCGCTTGACCACCTTGGCCGACTACACCGAGCTGGGTTCCGGATTCAAGATAGCCATGCGTGACCTGGAGATCCGGGGCGCGGGAGAGCTGCTGGGCGAGGAGCAGTCGGGCCAGATCGCCGCTGTGGGTTTCGAGATGTACCTGGCCATGCTCCGGGAGGCCACGGCTCAGCTCGAGGGGCAAGGGCCTGTAGTGGCGAGGGTGCCCCGGGTGGATGTGGGCCTCGACGCTCATGTCCCCGCCGGGTTCATAGGATATGAGGCCGCGCGGGTGGACCTGCACCGGCGCATCGCCTCGGCAGGTTCTCTGCAGGAGTTGGTCGATCTGCGGGCGGAACTCGCCGATCGCTTCGGCGAGATCCCCGAGCCAGTGGACAACCTCATCTTCCTGGGGGAAGTGCGGGTGAAGCTGCAGGAGTGGGCCGCCGACTCTCTTTCGGTGCGTCAGAGCCGTCTGGCCATCACCGGTTTGGTCCTGCCTCCCAACTCAAGAGAACGCCTGCGCAGTCGAGACCGCCGTTATGTCTACGCTTCGGTGCAGGGGCAGCTGACGCTGGGTTTGCGGGGTGACGACCGGGGCCTGCGGGAGGCGGTCGGGCAGGTGTTGGATGATATACTCGCGCTCTTTGAGGGGGAAGCGACGTTAGACGCGAACAAGTGAGGTCGACCTTGATCAGAAGGCTCGCCGCCGGCCTGGTCCTTCTGCCGCTCCTTATAGTGGTGCTCGTCTCGGCCCAAGGGTGCAAAGAGGAATTGCCTGAGGGCGTTATCGCAATGGTGGGTCAGTATCCGATCTCCCAGGCGCAGCTCGACACGATAGAGGCGCTCTACAAGACGGCCGGCCAAGCGCCCGATGAGGAGCGACAGCCTGCCGAATACAACAGCTTCAAGCTGAAGCTGGTGGAGTATCTGGTGACCTTGGAGGTCATGCGGCAGGAGGCTTCCGACTACGGGGTCACCATCACTTCGGCCGATGTTGACGGCCGTCTGCTGCAGATAAAGCAGATGTTCCTGGGCAACGAGCAGAAGTTCGAAGACGCCGTCGCGGCGCAGAACCTGACTCTTGAAGAGCTCACCCAGGCCATCAAGGAAAGTCTGTGGTTCGAGAAGATGAAGGCGGCTGTTACGGAGGACGTGACCCTGACCGAAGACGAGGTGCGGGCCTACTATGATTCCCACACCTCTGAGTACGTGGAGCAGGAATCCCGAAGGGTGCGCCATATACTGATCTCCCCGTTTGTGGACGCAGCCGGCAACACCGTCGCGGGTACGCCGACCCAGGACGATTGGGACGCGGCGAAGTCTGAGGCCGAAAGCATTCGCAGCGAGATCCTAAACGACGCCGACTTTGTCACGTCGGTGGAGGAGTACTCCGATGACAAGGTCACCCGGGAAAAGGGCGGAGATCTTGGATATGTAATCAGAGGACAGACGCTGCCCGCCTTTGAAGACGTGGTCTTCTCGCTCAAGAAGGACACGCTGTCCGAGCCGGTCAAGACGACCTTGGGATACCACTTGGTCGAGGTGACCGATATCACTCCCGAGAACCAGCTGTCGTACGATCTGGTCAAGGAGAAGATCCGCACTACTCTGCTTGAGGAGAAGCAGGCAGCGACTTGGGGGCAGTGGCTCAGCGACAGGATGGCCAAACTGGGTGTGGTCTATCGGGATGGCTACGTGCCTCCCTCCGCGGCCAATACCACGCCGACAGAGCGGACCTCGGGCGAAGAGCCCACGTCCACCGGCGGGGCCGACATCACAAGCGAGACCGGGGACGGCGACACCACCACCGGTTCAAGTTCCGACTAGCCGGCCGCCGTGGATCGCGACGCACTGCTCGAGGAGCTGGCCCGACTGTACGACCTCACCCTTCGTCTACGCGGGGAATGTCCCTGGGACCGCAAGCAGACCCAGGAGACCATCATCGCCTACACTGTTGAAGAGACCTATGAGCTGGCCGACGCCATAGCGCGGCGCGCCGAGTGGGGCGATGACCCGGTCCGCGGCGAACTGGGCGATCTCTTGTTCCAGGTGTACTTCATGGCCTGCGTGGCGGAAGAGGAAGGTCTATACGACCTGGGCGACATCGCGGCCGGCATCCGGGCCAAGCTTATCCGCAGGCACCCGCACGTCTTTGGGGAGGCTGTGGCAGACACGCCGGATCAGGTGCGCGAGACTTGGGAAGTCATCAAGCGGGAGGCCGAAGGTCGGGAAGGCATCTTTCACGAGATCCCCGACGCTTTTCCGTCCATCCTCTTTGCACAAAAACTGCAGCAGCGAGCGGCGGCCGTGGGGTTCGACTGGGAGCATGCGCGGGAGGTCATGGCCAAGGTCAAAGAGGAGACCGCGGAGGTCGAAGAGGAGCTGGCTGGGGCGCTCGCAGTGGGGGAGACCAGCGCCGCTCACGACGCTCTCTCGGCGGAAGTGGGCGATCTGCTCTTCGCTGTGGTCAATCTTGCGCGTAAACTAGGGGTCGACCCGGAACTCGCCCTTCGCGGTTCTTCCTTGCGTTTCAGGAACCGCGTTCAAGCCGCCGCCGAAGCAGCGACGGTCGATGGGCTTGAGTTCGAAGGTATGCCCTTGCAGGAACAAGAGGCCTATTATCAGCGAGCCAAGAAGGAGCAGCAGGTATGACCGTCATACTGGACGTTATCGGGCGCCAGATCCTGGATTCCCGTGGCAACCCCACCGTTGAGGTGGATGTCGAACTGGCCAGCGGGGGATGGGGCCGCGCGGCGGTGCCCTCGGGAGCGTCCACGGGGTCGTTCGAAGCCGTCGAACTGCGGGACGGAGGCAAGGCCTACGGGGGCAAGGGCGTCCTGAACGCGGTGGGATTTGTCAACGAGCAGATCGCCGAAGCACTCATCGGGGTCGATGCCATCGACCAGCGCGAGGTCGACCGGCTGATGATCGAGGCCGACGGTACGCCTAACAAGGGACGTTTCGGCGCCAACGCCATCCTGGGGGCTTCGCTGGCAGTGGCGCGGGCCGCGGCCGATGCGCTGGGCATTCCGCTCTACCGCTATTTGGGTGGCGTGAATGCGCACGTTCTGCCCGTGCCCATGATGAACATCTTGAACGGCGGTAAGCACGCCGACAACAACGTCGACCTGCAGGAGTTCATGTGTGTCCCCGTGGGGGCAGCCACCTTCAGTGAGGGCCTGCGCATGAGCGTGGAGGTGTTCCACTCGCTGCGCAAGGTGCTGAACGGCCGGGGTCTCTCCACCTCAGTGGGCGATGAGGGCGGTTTCGCTCCCAACCTCACCAGCAACGAGGACGCCATCAAGGTCATCTTGGAGGCCATCGAGAAGGCCGGCTACCGGCCGGGGGCCGACGTGGCCATCGCGCTCGATCCGGCCGCCTCTGAATTCTTTGATAGCGAAGAAGGCGTCTACGTTCTTGAGAGCGAGAAACGCACGTTATCGCCCGTGGAGATGGCCGCCTATTACGCCGACCTGTGCGGGCGCTATCCAATAGTGAGTGTTGAAGACGGCATGGCCGAGGAAGACTGGGACGGCTGGGCCGCCCTCACCGAAATGGTGGGCGACAAGGTGCAGTTGGTGGGCGACGACCTGTTCGTCACCAACGTCGAGCGTCTCAAGATGGGCATCGACCGCGGCGTAGCCAACAGCATCCTCATCAAGCTCAACCAGATCGGTACCCTCACCGAGACTCTCGATACCATCTCCATGGCCAACAGGGCGGGCTACACGGCCGTTGTGAGCCATCGCTCGGGCGAGACGGAGGACAGCACCATCGCCGACCTGGTGGTCGCCACAAACGCCGGTCAGATCAAGACCGGGGCCCCCAGCCGAGGAGAGCGCACCGCCAAGTACAACCAGTTGCTGCGCATCGAGGAGCAGTTGGGCGATCTGGCCTACTACCCAGGAATCTCGGCCTTCGGGCGGCGGCGGGTGAAGTAGGTCGCTCGACTTCGGGCCATCGGGTTACTTGGGCGAAGGACACTGTCACGGAGAGGGCGAATACTAGATGAACAATGGCCAACACTATCGCCCCATCAGCGCCGTCTCGCTACGGCATAGGCAAGCCTCAGTCGCGGAGACGGCCGCGGTTCGCGGCGCGGCGACGCCTGCTCCTGCTGTTTCTGGTTCTGGCCTTGGTGGCGGTGGCCGTGTTGGCTAACTACGGCCCTCTCGAGGCGTACCGCGATGCCCGGTTGCGCCTTGACCAGGCGACCTCAGCCGTATCCACTTTGGAGGAACAGAAGACCCAGCTGCAATCGGAGCTGGGTAGGCTGAGCGAGACGGGCTATCTGGAGAGTCTTGCCCGTGAGCAATTGACCTATACCCGGCCTGGCGAGCAGTTGTACATCGTGACGGGGCTCGATGAGGCCACCGCCGAATCCGCCACCGACATTGCCGGCAGCGAACAAGGCGCCGCCTCGGTGGATAGCGGCGGCGATGCTGACGGCCCCGGCCTTTTCGAGCGGGCACTCAGCGCGATTCTGGGGGTCTTCTAGGGTGGCGGCCCCTCGGCCCGATGAGACTCCGAGGGCGGTGCGCCGGTCGTCCGACCAGCTTGATCCCTCGTTTCTGAGAAAGCTCGAGGACGACTCTCTGTGGCGGGCGAGCAGGGAGGGCAGGCCGCAGCGCGCGAGGCCACCTCGCAGAGAGAAGCGCTCGCGCTTGCTGGCGATCGTTGTTCTTGTGGCAGCGGCGCTGATCCTCCTCATCACCGGCATGACCGCCGGCAGCAGTGGATCCGGTTCTTCGGGGGGGCAGTCGACTCCCTTCAGACTCCTGCCCCTGCCCGGCAACACGGTGACGTCCATCGTGACGGACACGGAGCCCCCAGTGGAGGAGTCATCGCAGAGCGACCCGGAGCCGCTTAGCAGCTTGTCGGCAGCGTTCGTGCTCTTGCGCTAACCGTTGGAGATCGCGATGGCGGTGGGGCCTCGTGACAGAAGAATAGTGGCAGCCGAACTGCGCCGGACGCCTCGGGACCTCACCGGCATCGCAGCCCGATGCCCGTTTGGCTATCCCGCTGTGACCGAGACTGCTCCGGTGCTGTCTGGAGGCGAGCCCAACCCGACCCTGCTGTATCTCACGTGCCCTGAGCTGGCCACCGTCGTCAGTCGCGTGGAGGCTGCCGGGGGGGTGCGGTCGCTACGCTCCTCCTCCAAGTCGGACGCTCGATTGAGGGCCTTGCTCGATGACATCACCCGGGCCTATCGGGTGCGGAGGACCGCTCTTCTCCAGACGAGCGCGTTTCGAGACCACCCCGACGCCCGCTTGGGCGCGGGGATCGGAGGCCCCGAGAGCCCGGCGGTGGCTTCTTGTCTTCACGCTTACGCGGCGGCGTTGCTGGCTGTGATGTCCGGATGGCTGGTCCCCGAGGGGGAAGGCGTTATCGAGCGCGCGGGGGAGGCATGGGCCAAGTTGTTCCCGTCGCTCGAGGTTTCGTGGTGCACCGATTGCCGCTGTGCCAAGTGGGATACGGAGCTGAGGCGCGCTGCCATAGACGTTGGCACCATCTCGGTGCGATTGTTGGTAGCGGATCTCACCGACGGGCGGCCATGGACCGTGGTGCGCAGGGCGGAGGTCACGCGTTTGGGAGAAGGTCTGGAACCAGGAGGGTCTCTCAGCGGGGAGGCGCGGCGGCGAACGGAGGAGGCCGTGGCTCGCTTTGGCGCGGAGGCCCGGACTCAAGGGGCGGTGGACATCATTCTGGCCGGCACAAGCGCGACTCGAGAGGCCGCCGACGGACAGGAATTCATGGAGACACTCGGGCGTGATAACGCCCTACACCCCGTAGTACTCGAAGGCGAGCGAGAAGCGCAACTGGGATATCTGGGGGCAGGCCTCGACATCTCGGGCGATCCAGTGGTGCTGGATGTGGGAGGGGGGAGCACCGAACTGACCGTGCGCTTGGATGGCGGGCGGGTGTGGCCCACCAGCATGAACCTCGGCGCCAGTCGGTCCACGGGCGCGTGGATAAGGTCGGATCCGCCCTCGCCAGAGGACATCGCGAAGATCAAGACGGAGGCGGAGCGCGCGTTCAAGGAAGTCCGCCTCCATTACGGCAACGACATGCCGGACGGGGAAGCGCCGGCGGGGGAAGCGCCGGCCGACGACGAGCTGCCGGCGCCCAAGCGCCTTGTGGGGGTAGCCGGGACGGTCACCACACTCGCCGCTTTGGATGCCGGACTGGAAGTCTACGATTCCGAGGCCATCCATCTGCGCACTCTCTCGTTGAAGAGCGTGAAGGAGCTGGTCGCCCGGTTGAGCGCCATGACTACCGCGGAGCGGGCCGCCCTGCCCTGCGTCCAGCCGGGCCGGGCGCCGGTGATCGTGGCCGGGGCGGTCATCGTGATGGCGGCCATGGAGACCCTGGGCTACGACATGCTGACCGTCTCGGAGCGCGACCTGTTGGACGGTCTGGTGATGGACGTCACGTGCTAACGTAGTGCCGTGGGGCGCCGGTTGCCTCAGCACCGCGGTGGCTCAGAGCGCTGAACGAGCGCCGGAGCGAGCGGGGCGCACTCGCCGGAGTGGCGGAATGGCAGACGCAACGGTCTTAAACACCGTAGGGCTATGCCCATGCGGGTTCGAGTCCCGCCTCCGGCATTGTGCCGAGTTGCAGGCAGTTCTTACCTTCACGGGGTCTGCGGAGCCACCCCGTTCTGGCCCGTAAGTGGCCCCCTGGTGGCATCTGGTGACGGACTTGGCACCACGCGTCACCAGGGATCGGACTCCAGCGGATGGGTAGGTACCAGGCAACGGGTTGGCAGGTATGCCGGCAGGTGCGCCGGCATCGCGAAGTGCGAGTCCTCGAATCGGGCGCGTCTTCGTTGCTCTTGCGCAGGGTGCTTCCGACGCGAGACCTAGCGCGCAGCGTCGATGGCCTTCAGCCACTAGACGAGAGCATTGTGCTCGGCCTCCTCTCCTTCAGGTGGCAGGAACGTGCCCTCACTGGTGAATCGTGGATTGACCGTCATGAGAACGGAGCCGTACGCTAGCTGGGCCTCTCGCACTGTCGCGGGTGCGCGGGGGAAGCTATACATGCCAAACATCGACAGATCCAGGAACTGTTGCGAGATGGACCACTGATAGACACCGCCTCCGCCGATGCGGACGCGCTGCCACAGGGCGTCCCGCTTATCCAGAAACCACTGCAAGCGCTCCTGGTAGAGATCATATCTTCCATTCCAAACATCAGGTTTGTTGGACGTCGTAGACGTGGCGGCGACCGCGAGCTTCTCCACCTGGCTACGGGGCCTGCAACTCAAGAGACCAAGCTGGCTGGCCCTCGTACGAAGTGACATACAGCACATAAGTCCCGTCCAACCCTGGGACTTCCTTCGTCGGAGAGGCTGCCACCATGGTCATATCTACTGCAGTGTTGTCCTGGACCGCGTCCGCCCATCCCATGGGATCATCCGCCGCAGGAACCAGATCGGCCGGTATGATCCACAAGAGAACACCGACGACAAAATCGCCCGTGTCGATCATATCTAGGACGAGGCGGGCCTCGCCAGAGACGGTGAAGGGTTCACTCACCAACATGCCCTCCATGCCCTGCCAAGGGGAGTCGGTCGATTCGAGCTTGACGACCGTAGTCCAGTCACTCTCAGAAGAAGGCTGGTCAGCCGAGCCTGTATCTGAGGTTGTGATGGTCACCTGTTCTTCGGTGGCCGTGTCGTCTGTATCATCAAGGGCCGAGATGTCCCAGTACCACTTGCCGTCCCTTAGGACCAGGTCGAATACCTTTGGCTCGTCGCTATCATTCACGTCCTCTGTCGTTGTCTGGCCGTTCTCGACTGTCGTCACTTGGCCCCCGACCACGGTCACGGTAGCCATCTGACCATCGTCACTGATCTCGGTCGCCAGCTCGATGTTCGAGAATCGCATCGACGTCGAGTCGCTGAGTGCCTCGCCAGCGACCATCGCTTTCATCGCTTCCTCGGTCATGCCCATGGCTATGCCCACTTCGTAGAACTGCGGGTCTACGGTCTCCCAAAAAGCGTCGATGTCTTTGTTCTCAATAGCAGCCAGGATCTGCTTGACAGTCTGCTCAGGCCCGGCCGCTCCACTGCCGCCGCATGCCACTCCGAGCAGCCCGATCACCAATATGACTACCGCGGCACCGATAGACAGCCATGCTCTACTGCGAAGACCAGTTGTCACTTGACGCTCCTTCTCGAGGGATACAGCAGTGGCGTGTATGGACGGCGACTCCCCACTTGTCTCGCAGTGTAGCACTGCTCGATGACGCCTCAGGTCCAGTATCAGGACAACGATCGTCGAAGACACGAGACCGACGCCGGCCTAGATTATTCTGTACTAAGTGGGCGTTCTGCGCAGGAGAATCTCGATCATGACCAAAGTACCGACCCCATCCCCGCTTGCTGAGGAGCGCACTCTGGCAGTGATCGGCAACCTGATCCGCGCAGGCGGATTCATGGGGTTGAACGTGAAGAGGTACTCACTCATCATCATCGACCGGCCCACGATCAAGAAGGTCAAGATCAAGACCACGCCCCAGTCATCTAGCGATCCAGAATTCGAGGTGTTCGACTCGGGCAAGGTAGTCATGAAGTCATCAACAGAGAAGGTCGTGCTCTCTGTGGCCGACTCACTTGCAGCTGTGAGGTAGGAATTCCGAGCGGCTGGCTTAGTCTGACGAGGTCCCCGGGGGTCCGAATCCCCCCTCCGCTTCTCTGCATGGGTTTCTTGGTCTTGGGGAGCCTCGGAGGCACGCACTTGTATGTGCCAGAATGCCCCCTTGGTGACATTTTGGTGACGAACTTGGCACCAGCAAACGGATGGGGACGGTCCAGATGGCACCAGATGGGACCCCTGCAGGCTCGGCGCGAATCCCCGATCGACCGTTATCAGGCTTGGCCGGCGGGGGCTATCGCATCAACAGACGGCCCGTCTTGTGCTGAAGGGCCAAGCGTCACGATTGATTCACTTGAGGCGTAGGGGCGGCCACATCTACCGGGCCTAATCTATGTATTCCCCAGTATCTTAGGCAACACACGGTTCTGGTACTGCTCTCGTTCAACGCGTAGCCGCGTGTTCTCGTCCTGCGTCCGCCTCTGTTGTTCAAGTCTTTGTCGGAGGGCATGCTTGGCCTTCTCCGTGTCCACGTTGGCGAAGTGTCCCATGTCAGAAAGCCACACAAGCCGGTGATCAGTCAGGTGAAGGCGCCTTCGCCGTTGGGGGGCGGAGAGTCGAAGCAGTAGGCGTCGGACGGGCCCGGCGGTGGGTTTAGCAAACTCCATCCGCAGGAATACGCTTTCTGTAGGGAAAGCCCAGAGCTCAGAGGATGTCCCGAGCGCGGAGGAGCGAGTTGAAGCACCCGGGGGGATGTCTTGACGAAGCACACCCACCTTGCTCACTTCGCGGTTTGTTGTGCCCTACCGGAGAGCATCAGGCCCTCTTGGTCCCCGCCGACGCTCGCGCGGGTGATGCCCTCATAGCCCTCAAAGCGCTCAAAACCTTCAGAGCCACGGTCCCTAAGTGACGACCTCAAGGAGACTGAGATGAGACGACGGAGATCAGCGGCGGTGCTTGTTGCGGCGTCGCTCTTGGTGGCGCTGATGGTGGCAATGTCTGCGGCGCTTGCCGCGGCGGGCCCGGCAGCTTGGCCGGACGGCACTGCATCAGGCGGGGCGGTCGGGGTGACGATCGAGGGTTTCAGCGCTCAGGCACAGGAAGAGATGACGCAGATCCTCCAACAGAAGCTGAGCTTGACGCAGGCCCAGAAGAAGATCGACACCAGCATCCTGAGCGTGGTGTGGCAGGCGCAGGCTCGGATGACGGGACCATCGGCAGCGCAGGCAGCGCAGACAGCGCACCTCAGTGACCTGTCGACCTCATTGGCCCGCATCGATGACGCGGGCCGCGTGGCCGTCAAGCTGAGCGTGCCCGGCATAAGCGCCGGCCAACGCCAGGAGCTTGAAGCACTGGGCCTGGAAGCCAGCGTGAGCCTACCCGAATACGGGATCCTCGAAGGAACGGTGCCTTGGGACCGGGTGGAGGCGGTAGCTGCGCTTGACTTCGTGCGAAGCGTGCGAGCGCCGGGCTACGCTGTTCCCAACGCCGGGGAGGTCACCTCAGCCGGCGACGCCGTGCTCAGGGCGGCAGAGGCTAGGTCGGCTTTCGCTGTCGACGGCAGCGGTGTGGAAGTCGGGGTTATCTCCGATGGAGTGAGCCATCTCTCGGCCTCCCAGGCCTCCGGCGATCTCCCCTCGGTGGACGTTCTGGAGGTGGGAGATGGAGATGAGGGGACCGCGATGCTTGAGATCGTCCACGATCTTGCTCCGGGCTCGGCGTTGGCCTTCTACAGTCCCTACACGAGCTCGGACATGGCCGCTGGGATCGGCGCACTGGGAAGCGCTGGTTGCGACGTCGTGGTCGACGACCTGACGTTCTTTGACGAACCGAAGTTCGAGGACGGGCCGATCGCTTTGGCGGCCCGGGCGTTCGTCTTGGACGGCGGGGTGTACGCTACCTCGGCCGGCAACAGTGCGGACCGACACTACCGGCATACATACGTGCCGAACGGAGAAACGTTCCCAGGGCCATATCGTGCCTGGCACGACTACGCCGAGGGTCCGTCCGTGGACCTGGGGAACACCTTCACCGTACCGGTCGGCGGGACTCTGATCGCGGTGCTGCAATGGAACAACGAGTGGGGAAGTGCCGGGGACGACTTCGATCTATGGTTGCAGGGCGACTCCGGCGCCTTGGCGGCCGGCTGGGATACGCAGGATGGTGACGACGCACCAATCGAAGGGCTGGAGTGGACGAACAACACTACAAGCAGCGTCTCGGTATATCTGGCTGTGGGCGAAAGCTCGCTTGTCAGCGAGCCTTCGTCGCTCGTTCTGGACTACAGCGTCTACTGCCACTTCTCTCTTTCGGGGATTCAGTACGACACGCCGGACAACAGTGTGATCGGGCATGCGGCAGTCGAAGAAGTCCTCTGTACAGCGGCGGCTCGGGCCAGCACTCCCGATACCATAGAGTATTTCAGCTCCTGGGGCCCCGGAACGATCTTCTACCCGAGCCTCCAGGATCGGCAAGTGCCCAACATCACGGCTGTCGATGGTGTCCAGACCAAGACCGGCCAACTTGGATACTTCCTCGACCCCTTCTACGGCACGTCAGCGGCGGCCCCACACGTGGCGGCCATAGCCGCGTTGGTCTGGGATGCCGACCCGACTCTGACGTCCAAAGAGGTCTTCGACGTCCTCACCTCCACGGCGGTGGATCTGGAGACACCCGGCTGGGATGTCACCTCCGGGTACGGACGTGTTGACGCCTACAAGGCGGTCGGCTCGGTGCTTGGACTTCCCACCGTAGACAGCCTCGCCCCGGCCGGCGGTCCCGCCGGCGGGGGCACGTCGGTCGTCATCACGGGCACCAACTTCGTCGGGGTGAGCAATCCCAGCTACGTGACTTTCGGGGGCACTGACGCCACCGACTACACCGTCGACTCCGACACCCAGATCACCGCCACCGCTCCGGCACACGACGTCGGCACGGTGCAGGTGCAGGTGATCGCCGACGGAGGCACGACCGAGAACACAGCCGCCGACGACTACACCTATGTGGATGCTCCCAGCATTACCGAGCTCGCGCCGTCGGTGGGCCCGATGGCGGGAGGCCAGGATGTGACCATCACCGGAACGGACTTCATCGACGTGACGGGGGTCACCTTTGGGGGAACGAACGCCATGTCCTACCATGTCGACTCCCCTACCCAGATAACCGCCAAGAGTTCGGATCATGCCCCCGGGACGAGAGACGTGCAGGTAACGGCCATTGGGGGTTCCTCGGACACCAGTGGCACCGCTGACGACTACACCTACGTCGGTCTGCCAACTATCACAGGTATTGCTCCCTCCGGCGGATCGTGCGCGGGGGGCACGTCGGTCGTCATCACGGGCACCAACTTCGTCGGGGTGAGCGATGCCAGCTACGTGACTTTCGGGGGTACTGACGCCACCGACTACACCGTCGACTCCGACACCCAGATCACCGCCACCGCTCCGGCACACGACGCGGGCACGGTGCAGGTGCAGGTGACGGCCATTGGGGGTTCCTCGGACACCAGCGGCATCGACGACGACTACACGTATATCGGTGCACCCACGATCACCCGTGTTGCTCCCTCCACCGGACCGTGCACGGGGGGCACCGTGGTCGCCATCACCGGTACCGGCTTCATCGGGATAGCCGGCCCGGCGCTCGCCCCGGACGCGGTGACCTTCGGGGGCGTCAACGCCAGCACCTACACTGTCGACTCCGACACCCAGATAACCGCCACCGCTCCGGCACACGACGCCGGCACGGTGCGGGTGCAGATCAGCGCCGTCGGTGGCACGAGCGTCGACGGCGCCACCGACGACTATCTCTACTATATCCACTACTCATCCATCCGCGGCGATCACCGCTACCACACCGCCCAACTGATCAGCCAGGCGATGTTCCCGGAGGCTCTGCCGCCAGGGGCCGGGCTGGTGCTGGCCCCGGGGGAGACCTTCCAGGAAGCTCTGTGCGGTGCTCCTCTGGCCGCGGCTTGGGGCGGGCCGGTGCTGCTCACCTACCGGACCGCCCTCGACAACGGCACCAAAGCTGAGCTGCAGCGGTTGGCGCCCAGCCGTGTGTTCTGCGTCGGCATGTCAGTGGCGGTGGTGAACGCGGTCGCGGCCGCCCTTCCCGGCGCGACCGTCGATGCTATCAACGGCGTTGGCGACAACGTCTACGACATGAGCTACCGGGTGGCCAAGGCCCTGCAGCAAAAAGTGGGCGACCTCACCGGAGCCACCGCCATCATCACCATAGGCACCAACTTCCCCGACGCCCTGGGGGTCTCTCCGCTGGCCTGTGCCAAGCTATGGCCCATCCTGTTGACCGAACCCATCACCAAGCTCGTACCTGAGCCGAAACTTAACCCCAAAGCCGGCCAGGCTCTATCTGAGCTAGGCATCACCCAGGTCATCAAGGTGGGCACCTATGTCACCACGCCGGCCAACATCAAGTACTACAACCTCTCCGGGGCCGATCGCTACTTCACCAACGCCAACGTAGCCAAATGGGCCCAGACCTATGCCGGGCTTACCTTCACCCACACCGGTATCGCCACCGGCGGGAAGTTTCCCGACGCTCTAGCCGCCGGACCATTTCTAGGCAAAGACGGTGGCGTTCTATTGCTGAGCCCCTTGAACGGGCCCCTGCCTCCGCCCATTAGCGCGCTGATAGCCGCCAATCGGGCCGAGGTGCGGGAGTTCTCCTTCATCGCCATGATCGAACCAGTGATAGGGGTGGTGAAGGCACTGCTGCTGTAGACCTCACATACTGTCTGCCTGGGGACCTGAACCCACCTTGACTGTGTCAACGGAACTGGGCGGCCGAATTTGCCGGAATGGGTAACAAGGAGGATCTCATGTTGCATAAGGGTCGGGCTCGGGTGGTGCTGTCGACGATCGTCGTGGCGATGGTGCTGCTGACAGTGCCGGTGGTGTTCGCAGGGTGCGGGTCGTCGAGTACGCTCACGACGGCCGAAAAGGATTGGCTCGCGCAGAAGGGCACGCTGCAGGTCGGCGGCTTCACTGACTACCCACCCTACGGCTTCGTGGACGGCAGCGGTCAGGCCGTGGGCATCTCCGCGGACTACTGGAATCTTGTGGGGGAGCGTCTCGGTGTCAAGGTGACGTTCACGCCGGTGGTCTTCGCCGACCAGATCGAGGGGCTCAAGCAGGGGCGCTTCGACTCACTGCAGGGCATCTTCCCAGTGCCTGAACGCGAGCAGTGGTTCGCCTTCTCTGACAGCTTCTACGTTATCGACACACACATGTACGTCGATGCGGCGCATGCGGATGTCAAGACGCTCGATAACCTGAAGGGACTCAAAGTGGCGGTCGTGGATGGCGACTCCGGTCAGCTGCTTGCCGACGACGCGGGCCTGACGACTGTGGTGGTCGAGGGTTACCAGCAGGCGGTCGAAGCCGTCGCGTCGGGCGCGGCCCAGGCGATGATCCTCGATGAGTTGGTGGCCGACTATTACATCAACAGCTTGAAGGTCTCCGACAAGGTGAAGATCGCCGGTGAGCCCGTGGCCAGCGGAAAAATGACCTTGGCGGTGGACAAAGACAACACCGTGCTGCTCGGCATCCTGAACAAGGGCATTGCCATGGTCAGCGCCGCCGAGGTGAAGGCCATCTCCGACAAGTGGCTGGGGCAGTAGCAGGGAGCGGGTAGACGGCTGAAGAGGCCGGCAAGATCTAGCCCCGAAAGGCACACTTACACTAGAGAGTCCCCAGCATGAACTGAACTATGAGCGACACTGCTGCGACCGCGAACCAACAGGCCAAACCCAGGATGATCGGTCGCAGTCCGTTTGCGATGAGCCGTCTGAGCTTCGTGTTGAGCCCGATGGCCGCCATGGCAGTCACGATGCCGAATTTGCCCACATCGGAGAGGTGTGCGCTGACGCCGACGCTGATGATGCCCGAGGTGCACACCAGCGAGGCGGCAAGGAACCCGAGGACGAACCAGGGGAAGATCCTCTTGAGTGAGTAGCTTGATCGAACTCCCTCGGCGGCGGCCTCGCGCCGGCTCGCGCGCGCCATCCAAAACGCAAGTCCGAGCGTCACCGGAATGATCATGAGAGTGCGGGTGAGTTTCACGATGGTTGCAGACTGGCCGGCGGCGTCGGAAAACGCGAAGCCGGCGGCGACAACCGATGACGTGTCGTTGATGGCAGTCCCAGCCCACATCCCGAACCCTGCGTCTGTCATGCCGAGCAGATGTCCCAGGCTGGGGAACATGAAGACGGCGAGGATGTTGAAGAGGAAGATCGTGGAGATGGAGCAACTGATCTCTTGACCGTCCGCGTCAATGACCGGCGCCGCCGCCGCGATAGCCGAGCCTCCGCAGATGGCAGTGCCCACGCCGATGAGAACCTTGGCGTTCCGGTTCACCCCGAGTGCTCGTCCTGCCAGGGCCGCGACGAGGAAGGCGGCTGCCAAGGTGAAGACCATCACCAGGAGCGACTGACTTCCCACCCGGAGCACCACGCCCAAATTGAGCGCGAAACCGAGGAACACGATCGAGTACTGAAGGACCTTCTTCCCACAGAAGGCGATACCGCTGTCGAAGACCGCGGGGCGTTTCACAGACGCGACGACGATGCCGATTAGTATGGCGAAGACAGGACCTCCGACCACCGGGACCGCCCTGCCCGCGAACCAGGAGGGTATGGCTATGACCAGCGCGAGGCCAACGCCATAGAGCACAACGTAGACGGGCGGCTTCTTTGTCTCGGGGAAGGAGGCGGCCGGTCGTGGTGGTTCCGTAGAGGACATGACAGCAGTCTAGCTGATAGTGGCGTTTCTGGAATCCCGAAGCAGCGGTCGAACTGATTCATGCAAGCGCAGGCCCCACTCAGCCGTCCGAATGCACGATCAGACGCCGCCTTGCCGCGTGGGTCTTCTTGCGACGATTGACCCCAGCGGTAGTTCGCCTATACTTTTGCCGAAGGGAATCAAGTGAGCGCCCCGAGATCGAAGGAGAGAGACATGCGAGGGCACGAGATCCCGTTCCGGTATGTGATCGCAGCAGCACTCCTCCTACCCGGTCTTATGCTCGCAGGCTGCCAGAAGTTGCAGGAGACGGGACAGACGGGACAGACTGGCACGACGGCAGTCTCCTCGGAGAGCGCGTCAGTGTCGTCAGGCTCAACCACGACGGTCACAGAGGTTACATCCACACTCTCCAGCTCATCGTCGAGCACCACGGTGCGTTCGACGACTACCACCGCGAAGGCCCCCGCTCCCACTGTGGCGAAGAAGGCTCCCACTATCACCAAGTTGAATCCCTCTTGGGCAGCTCTCGACGCTCAAGGAGCAGAGGTCGTAGTTACCGGCACGGGGTTCACCGGGGTCGTCGCCGTCACCTTCGGGGGCATACCGGCCATGGATTTCCGCTTCGATTCCGACACGCAGATCACCGCGCATGCTCCCGTGCACAGCGAGAGCACGGTGAACGTGCAGGTGACCACGTCCGCAGGCAAGAGCGCAGACACCTTGGCAGACGACTTCATGTTCGTAGACACGAGTTCGAACGCTCCTGCCATCATCCCGGGGGTGATAATGGGAAACACTCCCACGATCACCAACTTGATCCCCAAATCTGGTCCGAGAGCGGGGAACTTCTATATACTCATCGTGGGCACCGGGTTCACCGGGGTCACGGATGTGACCATCGCGGGCGGCTCCGTGACCTACCATGTCCTATCCGATACCGAGATCTACGCACTGGCTCCCCCCTGGCCGGGCGGAGTCGTGGACGTGCAGGTGACGGCGGGCGGAGTCAAGACCGCGCCCGGGCCCGAGGCGTCCTTGACCTACTTCTGACCTACTCCGTCCGTCATGGGTGTGAGCTTGACTCTTAACTTCCGCGAGCCCTGAGCTACCCCGCACGCGGCGTCCAGCCGGCGTGGACTCAGGCCTTGGGCTCTTTGGGCTTCTTAGGCTTCTTAGGCGCCTTAGGTTTCTTGGATTCCTTGTTGGGCTTCTTGTCGCGTTGGAGTTCCATGGTGTGCTCCGCTCTTGTTCTAGATGCGTTGTATCAGGTCGTGAGAGTACAGCAACCCTGGTGAGATTCAAGGGTTTTCGGTCCGGCGGCGCAGGTGCGTGTGCGGGGTGCGCTTTCTTTCATCTGCCACCCCCGCCGGTCTGACCTGCGTCGCCGGAGCTATCGCCCTTGAGGAATCCCTCGTGCGCGATGAGCGCACAACAACGGTTATGTTATGAGCTCGTCCTGAACCCTCGTCAAGCCTTCAGTGTCAGTTCACACCGAAGGGCGGGTACTCGTCGCGCAGGCCGTACATGAAGGCGCTGACGCGCATGTTCCAGCGGTTCACGCGCACCAGATAGTTGTGCATACGCGGCGGGAACTTGCCGGTGAACAGAACCGCCCATTGGCTCACATACCACACGCATGCCGCCCCGATCATCCTGAAGTACATCACGAAGATCACCGGGATAAGGGCAAAATACTTGATATACAGAAGGGTCATGATGGCCCAACCGCGTGAGCTCTTCTCCGGATAGGGCACCACCAGAGTAACCGCCGAGCGTTCGTTGTCGGCCGAGAAGGGCGGGAATTCGTCGCGCAGGCCCATTTCGAAGGCGGTGATGCGTGCCTGCCAGTACATCACTCTGACCATGAACGCGTGCCATCCCCGCGGGAACCTGCCGGTAAAGAGCACGGCAAACTGACCGAGCACGAAGAGCACCCCGACACCGATCTGGTAGATGTACAAGACGATGAACTGCACAAACAGCGTTATGAACTTGATGGGGATGATTGTGGAGAACAGCGCCCACATCCGCGAGCTCGTCTCCGGGCGCTCTATCTGCAGGTCGACCGGGTGGGTGTTGTACGCCGCGGAGGGCGGGGGAGTGTAGGCCGGGGGCGCCTCCTGAGCGGTCTGCTGCCCGCAACTGGCGCAGAACGTCTGACCTTCAACCAGTGTGTTGCCACATTTGCTGCAGAATGCCATGCCGCTCTCCTTGCTAGGTGGTGGACTGCAAGAACTTGAGGTGCCTAGGAGCCGGGGCCTTTCCCAAGCGTTACCCGAGCGAATGCTATCACAACGCCTAAAATGGCCATTCACCTCCCATAGCGGGATCCGCGGCTGCGGCGCGTTGACTCAACCGATGCAGGTGACCGGCGAGCTATTCCGTTCAGGTTTGGTTAAGGAAGGAAGCGGTATAGTAAAAACAGAGTCCTGAGAGTTCAGACGCGGCATCTGAGGAACTTACAAAGGGGCCCGCTGAGGAAATGCGGAGGCAAATGGCCGCAGAGTACAGCGAAGCGGGAACGAAGTAGGGGCTGATGAAGGATGCAAAGCGAGTTCACTCAGGGCTCTGTTTTTGTTTCTGCCGAGGTCTCGCCGCCGTTGGGCGCTGTCCGCTTCGACGTGTAATCTTCTGGGCGGCCTAGTTGCCCAGTCTCTCCCCGAACGTCCGTCCATAGTCGTGGCAGGCTCGCATGCCCTCGTCGGTGCCCACTCGGTCCTCCAAGAGATTGAACGAGCCAAGGTTGAAGGGCTCCATGCGGTAGACATGCTCCATGGTGTCGAAGATCATGGCCGGAGCATCACCGCTGTGGGTGTAGGAGCCAAAGGCCCCGCCTAGTTTGCCCTTCAGATCGGCCTGCTTTGCCATGAAGAGAAAGTTCTTCATAGGCCCGGCGATGTCTCGGTGATAGGTGGGTGACCCGAAGATGTACCCGTCATAGCCGGCCAGATCATCGAGCTCCTTGAGTTCCGAAACCTTCTTGGCGACAGCTTCGTGACCGGCGAAACGTACACCTTCGGCGATGTAGTCGGCCATCCGCTGAGTTTTTCCGGTCAACGAGACGTAGGCGACAAGGACCTTCTTCACTTCGCTCCTCCCTCGGGGCTGAGACTACGGTCGAGCGACACTGGAATACTCGAGCGCTGTCAGGTTCTCGTCCGCCATCGTGAATCCAACGACGATATTCATACCCGCTCCCGTCCGTTTCAACACGCTTTCTTGCGGGTAGCCACAAAGTATAGGCGTGCAGTATTGGGATCATCTACCTGGACTGCGCCATACGTGGTGGCGTTGAAGGAGGCCGGCAGAGTGGCAGAGATCAAACTGGATGTGCGCGGTGAGACCTGCCCCGTGCCCCTGGTGGAGGTGAGGAAGGCCCTCCGGCGGGCGGCCCCGGGTGACGTGGTCGAAGTGGTGGGCACGCATCCATCGTCTAAGAAGGAGATCCCGCTGGCGGTGAAGGCTCTCAAGCTAGAGCTTCTTAGCACTGAGGAGGAAGGTGCCACGTGGAAGATCAGGATTCAGCGGTGACGGAGGAGACGGCGGTCGAGAAGGCTACGTTTGTTGTCCACAGCGGCGACTACGACAAGATCTACAGCGCCTTCATCATGGGCAACGGCTTCCTCGCCATGGGCATGGAAGTGTCGATGTACTTCACATTCTGGGGATTGTTGCGACTGAAGAATGGTCAGCTGGACTCGGGCGAGCTGTCTAGGATGCACATGCTGGGATTGGGCAAGTGGATGGTCACACGGCGGATGAAGAAGAGCGGAGTGGCTTCGCTCGAGCGCCTGGCCCAAGATTTCAAGGAGTTGGGCGGAAAGATCTTCGCGTGCGACATGACCATGGACATCATGGGGGTCCGGCCGGAGGATCTGCGCCAGGATCTGATAACTGAGTACTGCGCGGTGGGGACCTACGTAGAAGAGGCCCGCCACTCCGCCGTCACGCTTTTCATTTAGGAGGCGGCATGTTCGCGGAGACCGTATATCTCGACAACTCGGCCGCTACCCGACTTGACGAGCGCGTGCTCGAGGCCATGAAGCCGTTCTTCTTCGAGAAATTCGCGGTGGCCACTTCAGAGTTCGGATACTCGTTGGGCATCGAGTCCAAGGAGGCTCTCGATGAGGCCCGGGCTTCGCTCGCGCACAGATTGGGAGCGCAGTCCGAAGAGTTCGTGTTCACTTCGGGCAGCACCGAGTCCAGCAACATGGCCCTCAAGGGAGTGGCTCTGGCTCTGGGGGAGAAGAAGGGCCGGCACTTGGTGACGTCGCGCATCGAGGACTTTCAGGTCTTAAATACCGGGGCGGCGCTTGGCAGAGCAGGCTTTCAAGTGACCTTGTTGGACGTCGATGGCGATGGACTGGTGGACCCGGCGGCGGTGGACAAAGCCATCACGCCCGAGACGATCCTGGTGTCGGTACAGCATGCCAATCAGGAGATTGGGACGATCCAGGATATCGAGAGCATCGCGAATATCTGCCGTGCCAAAGGGGTCTTGTTCCATACCGACGCTACCCATAGCTTCGCGCGGCTGCCTCTCGACGTGAATCGCATCCCGGTCGACCTCGTGACGGTGGCCGGGCACACCATACACGGGCCGAAAGGGACGGGAGGCCTGTATGTGCGCTCCGGGACTCCCCTGGGCAAGTGGATGGACGGAGGGTTCCAGGAGTCCAACCGCCGGGCCGGAGTGGAGGATATCGCAGGGGCGGTGGGTTTCGCCACCGCCGCCGAATTGATCACAGAAGAAGAGAACCAGAGACTGCGCGAGCTCCGCGACCGGCTGCTTGGGCGTGCCTTGAGCGAGATCCCGTACACCGTTCTAAATGGGCACCCAACCAGGCGCCTGCCGCAGAATGCCAATATCACGTTCCACTATGTCGAGGGGGAGTCGATCACTCTACAGCTCGACATGCGAGGCTTTGCCGTGAGCACCGGTTCTGCCTGCTTCAGCAAGTCGCTTGAGGCCAGCCACGTGATCATGGGCATCGGCGGGGATCACGAACGGGCACACGGGTCTGTTCGTTTCAGCTTGAGTCGCTACAACAATGAAGCCGACGTGGACGGGGTGATAGACGCTATCGCCGAAGTGGTGGCCGAGTTACGCGCCATCAGTCCGCTTACGCCCAAGGACTAAGGAGGCAAACAAGGATGGCATTCCCCTACAACGACAAGGTGCTGGAGCATTTCCGTCACCCCCAGAACGTCGGCAAGATAGAGGACGCCGACGGGGTCTCCACAGAAGGCAGCCCGGCCTGTGGGGACATGGTCTCGCTATCCATAAAGGTGAATCCAGAGACAAAGGTGCTCGAGGACGTCAAGTTCGAGTCGTATGGATGCGCGTCGAACATCGCCACCGGTTCTATCATCACCGAGTTGGCCAGGGGCAAGACCATCTCGGAGGCGAAGAAGATCAGCTGGAAACAGGCGTCAGAAGAGCTGGGCGGGCTTCCGGCGATCAAGGCGCATTGCTCGGTGCTGGCCGTCGAGGGTCTGCGTGCTGCAATACGTGACTACGAAGAGAAGAACGGCCTGGTCGAGGAGCGCGAACCTACCACTGAGGCTGTGGTCAAACGTCGCCTTCGGCACGTGATGAACCCGCTGAAAGGTCTTGACGTAGTGCGCACGGATTTGATCAAAGAGATCGAGGTCAAGGACGGCGTGGTGCGGGTAGTGGCCGACCTGGCCCCGGACCACCAGTTCGCGGCTGTGATCAAGGCGGACATCGCCGAGAAGATCCAGCCTCTCTGGGACGTGAACGAGGTGGTCATCAAGTTCGTGGGATGAGAGATGCCGAGGGCCACTTCTCCACCGAGGGGCGTCCGAGTCGACCGTGCTGAGTCTGGCGACATCCTGGTGACGGACTGTTCTGGCTGCGCTATCGCCCGGTTGGGTTATGATTCCAGTCATGTCGACCTCTAGCTCATCATCTAGCGGCCTGTCTGGGGCAGAGTGAACGGGATGGTGGCCGTCTGGGTGATCGTCTTCGTCGTGTCCCTCGCCGCTCTGGTCAAGTCGGCCGATTGGTTTACCGAGGGCGCGGAGGAACTCGGCGTATTTCTGGGCATGCCCACGTACGTGGTCGGTCTTACGATCGTCGCCATGGGCACATCCTTACCCGAATTGGTGAGTTCCATCTTCGCAGTCGCTCAGGGTTCTCCCGAGATCGTGGCCGGCAACGCGGTCGGTTCCAACATGACGAATATCTGCTTGGTTTTGGCCGTCGGGGCGATCATCGGCGGACGCTTGTTCGTGGCTCGCGAGATCGTGAAGATCGATCTACCTATGCTCGCGAGTTCGACCGCGCTCCTGGGCCTGGCCGCTTTGGATGGAACGATCAGCCGAGGCGATGGAGTTCTCCTTGTCGTGGGGGCGGTCATCTATGGGTTCTATGGCCTGCGAATATCTCGGCCCACCAGGGTCACCCAGGCCACGGTGGAAGCAGCCATCCAAGAAGATCTCAAGCCGGCGCGCGATCGCTTGCGTCCGCTAGTGGTGGTCAGGCTCGCGGGTGGAGCCGCCATGCTCTACTTTGCCGCTCGGTATACCATCAGGTCGGTGATCGAACTATCCACCATCTTCAATATTGGTGCCGATGTGATTGCCATATCGGCGGTCGCGTTGGGGACTTCCCTTCCTGAGTTGGTGGTGAGCGTGGTCGCCGCCCGCCGCGGCAAGCTCGAGATAGCTATGGCCAACGTGCTTGGTTCCAACATATTCAACGCCTTCGCTGTCGTCGGCATCCCTGCCCTCATAACACCTCTCCCAGTGACGGGGCCTGTGCTTACGATCGGTCTTCCGTTCATGGCCGTGGCTACGATCCTCTACTTCTTCATGGCGCAAGACCGCGAAGTCACGCGCTGGGAAGGCATGCCGCTCATCCTGCTCTACATTCTCTTCCTGGGCACGCTATTCGGGCTGTTCTAGGCGGCTACCCTCGGTTCGAGGGATGAAGGCAGCCAAAGGAAGCAGGGATGGGCCGGTGCGCGTGACTTGCCGGGCGTGGATTCCCGGCTCGCAGGGAACACTACCTAGGTAGACCTAGCGCAAGACGGCCCCGCCGACTGGGAGCGCGATGCGAGACCTGATGCCGATGGCTCAAGATCAATGTCGCCACTCGGGTGTCTCGCCCGGAAAGGCGGGCTGACGCTTTGCTCAAGCGCTGGGTTTGTTCCAGGACTCGCCTCGCCATGCTGCTTGTTGGCCTCGGGGGCACGATAGTCGTCATTCTCGCTGTCGTCGTCATCGGTCGTTTGGTGTTCCTTGACCGCTACCAGACCCTAGAGCAACAGACGGTTCAGGAGAAGATGGAGCGGACCGTCCGCGCGCTGGCCCTCAACACCGAGAATCTCGAGCGAGTAGCCGTGGACTGGGCTGTGTGGAACGCGCCCTACGACTTCATGGAGACCGGCGACCAGGCGTTTGTGAGCGACAACCTGGCCGGGGATGCTCTCGTCAACATAGATGTCGATGCCATGGCGTTCCTGGATAACCAGGGAGAGGTGAGGCTGCTGGCTACCGCCGACCGGCGTTTTGCCTACGGTGCCGATGCCGGCCCTGGGCTGTCCGCATTGGCTCAGGCCACCGGGTCTGAGTTGGTGGTGGCGGCTCGGGCCGGCCCGGTGTCCGGGGTGGTCGGTTCGCCCAGCGGGCCTCAGCTCATCGCGATTCACGCCATCGTGCCTTCCGATGGCTTGGGCGAGGCCCGCGGGGTGCTGGTGGTCACGAAAGCACTTGACAGAGAGGCGCTGGATTCGATGTCGGCGCTCACCGGGACCAAGGTGGATGCCTACGCCGCCGGAGACCCGGGATTGTCCGCCGAACAGCCTTGGCTGGCGGCTGAACTCGGTTGGGAGCAAGTCACGCTGGTCCGCCCGCTGGGCGGAGATCACGTGGCCGGATTCGTGGGGTTCCGAGACATCTTCGGCCGGCCGGCGCTGGTGCTTGAGGCCCAAGAGGATCGTCCGGAGTATCGGGAAGCTGTCAGAGCGGTTTGGCTCTTCGGCGTGGCGCTGGTGGCACTCTGGCTGGTGGCCGCGGGGGTGGCGTACGTACTGGTCAGGCGGTTGGCCGCCTCCCGGGGCAAGCTGGAGGCAAGCGAGCGCCTGCACCGGACCGTGCGTGGGCAGTCTAGTGAGGGCCTGATACTCGCGGACCGCGGATCGGGGACCATAGTGGAGGCCAACCAGGCCTTCGCCGAGCTGTCGGGCTACGCCCCCTCGGAGATGGTAGGCCTCACGCTCGCCGCGGTCCTCGGTGATGCCGAGGTGCTGGTTGCCGGTGCCGAGCAACGGGAAGGTGGGCTCTCGTCCGCGAACCGTCACAGGCGCCTCCGGCGCAAAGATGGTGCCGAGGTGGAGGTGGAATTGACCGTCAGTGTCATCCAGCAGACTTCGAACGAAGTGCTCTCCCTGGTTGTTCGGGACATCACCGAGAGCAGGCAGGCGGAGGAGAATCTGGCACGCGTCAGCCGGCACAATGAACTCATCCTGGGCTCAGTGGCTGAAGGGATATTGGGGTTGGACAGGCAGGGTAATCATACTTTCGTCAACCCACGTGCGGCAACAATGCTTGGCTACGAAGTCGAAGAGCTGATCGGCAGTCCCAGCCACAGCCTCTGGCACCATACCAAACCTGACGGAAGCCCGTATCCCATTGAAGAGTGCGAGATCTACGCCTCCGTTCGGGAGGGGAAAGTACGCAGGGTATCCACCGAAGTTTTTTGGCGGAAGGATGGCACCAGCTTCCCTGTCGAATACGCCAGCACGCCTATCAAAGGACGGGGTCGCTTGGTGGGCACCGTGGTGACCTTCTTGGATATCACCGAGCGCAGGGAGGCGGAGCAGGCGCTGATCGAGAGCGAAGGCCGCTACCAAACCCTGGTGAATCTCAGTCCCGACGCCATGATCGTCAATTACCACGGCAAATATGTCTTCGCCAATCAGGCCGCCGCCAGACTGTTCGGGGCGGACTCGCCAAGAGAGCTACTCGGCCAAGAGGGACTTGAACGCGTCCACCCCGATGATCGCGAGTTGATAGCCCAAAGGGCCACTGAGATCATGGCCGGAGCCGAGTTTGCGCCCACGGAGATCAGGCTTCTGCGCCTGGACGGTAGTCCTGTGACGGTCGAGACCAGCTCCGCGAGCATAGAGTTCGACGGCGGTCCGGCCAGGCAGGTGGTCTTTCGTGACATCTCCGAGCGCGTGCGCATGGAGAAGACTCTGCGCATCATCCAGTACTCGGTGGATCACGCTGCCGACAACATCTTCTGGCTCGACCGGCAGGGCAATATCACCTACGCGAGCAAGTCTACCTGCGAGCGGCTCGGCTACTCGCTCGAGGAGATGCTCGACCTGACCATATACGACATCGACCCGGCGGCGCCTACGCCGTGGCACGAGCACTGGCAACAAGTGAGAGCGCAGGGGAGTCGGATTTTCGAGGCCATTCACCGCGCCAAGGACGGCACACTCGTGCCGGTGGAGGTGAGCACCAACCTGGTGATCTACGAAGGCGACGAGTACCACTTCTCGTATGCGCGCGACATCACCGAGCGCAAGCAGACAGAGGAGGCCTTGCGGAGGGCGGCGGAGCGGACCGAGGTGGCCAATCGCGAGCTTGAGCACGCGGTCGGCCGCGCCAACCAATTGGCCGCGGAAGCTCAGGCTGCCAGCGCCGCCAAGGGTGAGTTCGTCGCCAACATGAGTCACGAGATCCGAACTCCCATCAATGGGGTGATCGGCATGACCAGCCTGCTTCTCGACACGGACTTAAACCCTCTCCAGATGGACTACGCGGAGACGGTGCGGGTGAGTGCCGAGTCGCTGCTTACCATCGTGAACGACATACTCGACTTCTCCAAAATCGAGGCCGGCAAACTGGAGATGGAGGATCTGGCCTTTGATCTTCGCAATACCCTCGAGGAAATGGGCGACCTGCTGGCCATGAATGCCCACGAAAAGGGCCTGGAGTTCACCACTCTGATCGAGCCCGAAGTGCCTTCGCGCCTGTGTGGCGACCCGGGGCGCCTGCGCCAGGTGCTGACCAACCTGGTGGGGAATGCCGTGAAGTTCACCGCGCAGGGCGAAGTAGCCGTGGCGGTGTCCGTGGACTCAGAGGACGACAAGACGGCGACGCTACGCTTTGCCGTGCGCGACACGGGCATCGGTATCCCGGGGGACAAGCTGGAGGGTCTCTTCCAACCCTTCACCCAGGCGGACTCCTCTACCACGAGACGCTTTGGGGGCACAGGACTGGGGCTTTCGATTTCGAAGAGTCTGGTGGAGCTCTTCCATGGCCAAATAGGGGCAACGAGCACCCCCGGCGAGGGTTCGACTTTCTGGTTCACCGCCCGCTTTGAAAAACAGGCCGAGGTCGCTGGCGAGGTCGCTGGCGATCCCGAAGCGGCTTCCAAGGAGCCTGGTTTTGCGAGCGTGGAGGGCAGTCGCATCTTGGCCGTGGATGACAACGCGACCAACCGCAAGGTGGTTGCGGGCATGCTCAGTGCTTGGGGAGCTCGTCACATGGAGGTGGAGGGCGCCAGCCGGGTGCTTGAGCTCTTGCGGAGCGCGGCGCGCGAAGGAGATCCTTACCGCATCGTCGTCTTGGACATGCAGATGCCGGACGTGGATGGGGAGACGCTCGGAAAGATGATCAGAGAGGACCACACACTGGATGGGTGTTCTCTCGTCATGATGACCTCGATGGGCGGCAGAGGAGACGCGGGTCGCCTGGAGAAAGCCGGTTTTTCCGCTTACCTGACGAAACCGGTGAAGCAATCGCAGCTGCACGACTGCCTGGTGACGGTTCTAAATCGCGGGCTGATTTCCGAAACGCCCGCGGCTGCTCGCATAGTCACTCGGCACAGCCTGACCGATCAGGCCAAGAGTCGCGTACGGGTGCTGCTCGCGGAGGACAACCCCATAAATCGTAAGGTCGCTCTCGCTATGTTGGAGAAGCTTGGGTATCGGGCCGATGCGGTTGTCAATGGTCTTGAGGCGCTGTCCGCTCTGGGTTCGCGGTCATACGATCTTGTGCTGATGGATGTCCAGATGCCGGAGATGGATGGTCTTGAGGCCACCGGCCAAGTGCGCGATCCGAGTTCTGCCGTCCGGAATCACGATATTCCTATCGTCGCGCTTACCGCGGCGGCCATGAAGGGAGACCGTGAGAAGTGCATGGCTGCCGGAATGACCGACTACCTCACGAAACCTCTGCGCCCCGAGGAACTTGGGCGCGTGATCGAGCGTTGGACCGCGGGAGCTGAGGGAAGGCGGTCGGTGGCGCCTGGGCCGGCGGCGCCCCTGTCGCGAGCGGTTTCCGCGGCGCCGCGGGAGGCGGCCCAAAAGGGCTCAGTTCCGGTGTTCGACCGCGGGGCTCTTCTGAGCACTCTTGGAGGTGACAGAGGGTTGGCCCAAGAGATCATGGTGGAATTCCTCGCCGATGTTCGGCGGCAACTTGACGCATTTCGTGTGACCGCCGAGTCAGGCCCCGCGGCGCAACTTGCGCGCCAGGCACACTCGCTCAAAGGGGCAGCGGGAACGGTAGGCGCCCTCGCGCTGAGAGCAGAGGCCGATCGACTGGAGACTGATGCCCGACAGGCAGGCGAAGGACAACTCGAGCGTGGTGAGGGGAGAGTCGCCGCGCTTGAGGTTGCCTTCGAGGAGTTCGCGGACGTCTGGGAACGGGACGGATTGGGGGAGGCGTAGCTATGAGGGTGCTTGTCGCTGAGGACGATCTCACTTCGCGGCTTGTTCTGCAGAACAGTATGGCGAAGTGGGGCTATGAGGTCTTGTCGGTTGCCGACGGGGATAGGGCATGGGAGGAGTTGCAGAAACCGGATGCTCCGGTCCTGCTGGTGCTCGACTGGGAGATGCCCGGCATGGATGGCATCGATCTATGCCGTAAGGTAAGGGCCGGTGAGGGCGGCCATCCCTCTTACATCATCTTGCTCACTTCGCGCAGCGACACAGAGAATCTAGTGGCGGGTCTTGAGGCCGGTGCCAACGACTACGTGGGCAAGCCTTTTGTGGCCGCCGAACTGCGGGCCCGCGTGGACGTGGGACGCCGCTTCGTGGAGCTTCATGAGCAGCTTCATGCTTCGGAACTCGCGCTCGAGCATCTCGCGCGCACCGATCTCCTGACGCAGATAATGAACCGGGGGGCGATCATGGGGAGGCTGCGCGAGGAGGTCGCTCGGAGCAAGCGAGAGGGATCGCCGCTGGCTGTCGGAGAGCTGGATATCGATTACTTCAAGCGTGTGAACGATTCGCATGGGCACGCGGCTGGTGATGAGGTGCTGCGCGAAGTGGTGCGGCGGTTGGCGGTCGCATTCCGTCCCTACGACTGCCTCGGCCGGATCGGAGGGGAAGAATTCCTGCTCCTGATCCCTGGGGCGGGTTCGGACAATGCGCGAGCGGTTCTGGAGCGGCTTCGGCGGGCGGTCTGCGCTACCGCGGTCGAGTACGAGGATATCCATATCGATGTGACCGTCAGCCTGGGCGGCACGATCACTCGCGGCGACGAACCCGAAGATCGGATTCTCTTACGGGCCGACGACGCCCTCTATAGAGCCAAGGAACTGGGCCGCAACCGCGTGGAAATGGCGGATGAGGCGCACCCCACGAAAGATCAGGAGCCTTGAGTGGGTCATCGGCTCCGCTAGTTGATGCCGGCGCACGTGGTGTTCGGCCCTGTGCTAGGCTCAGGATAACTCGCGGTATCACAGATGGCAGACGTGCTGCGGAGACCCTGAATGGATCTTCATAGGCTCCTTCAGAAGACTTTTTCGGGATGGTCGCCCGTTGTCGCGATCGGCACCACAACGGTCGCCAGCATCGCAGTGGCTGTCTATTGTCTTTCTTTCGGCTGGTACATCATTTTCCAGAATCTATTCTACGTGCCTATCACCATTGCTTGTATGTACTATAAGAAGAAGGGTTTCGCCTTCTCTGTGCTGGTTGCGTTAATCTACTTGATGTTAATGCTTGCGTTTAATAGAACAGCGGGAGTCATAGGTGAAGCAGCGGTAAGAGTAGTCATCTTTATAGCGGTGGCAGGGGTTGTCACAGTGCTGATGATAAGAAGGGGTCAGGCGGAAGAGCGGCTTCGGGCGAGCGAGGCCCACCTGGCCATTGAGCGCCAAATGCAAGACACACAGAGGCTGGAGAGTCTGGGGGCGCTGGCCGGTGGCGTTGCTCACGACTTCAACAACATCTTGACCAGCATTCTGGGCAACGCCGAGTTAGCTCTCTCGGAGATTGCGCCTTCCGCGCCTGCGCGGGCGAACCTTCTGGAGGTCGTGGCCGCTTCGCAACGGGCGGCCGCGCTCTGCCGGCAGATGCTGGCCTACTCCGGTCGTAGTCGCTTTGTGATCGGGCCCATCGACGCGGGAGCGTTCATCGAGAGCATGCTGCCCCTCCTGAGGAGTGCCGCCTCCAAGAAGGTTTCTCTCAGCCTTGACCTGGAGAAGGAGCTGCCGGTTGTGCAGGGTGACCCCAGTCAGCTTTCGCAACTGATCATGAACCTGGTGTCAAACGCTTCCGAAGCCATCGGTGAAGAGGAGGGGATCATCACCATTTCGGCGGGGGCCCGGGAGTTCTCAGGCGAGTACCTCAAGGAGATCTTTGGAAGTGAGAAGGCATCTCCTGGTCTCTACCTATGCTTGGAGGTCGCCGACACCGGCTGCGGTATGGAGAGCCGGACCCTGGAGCGCCTGTTCGAGCCCTTCTTCACCACTAAGTTCACCGGCCGGGGCCTGGGGCTGCCGGCCGCCCAAGGTATCGTGCGCGGGCACAAGGGGGCTATCCAGGTGCAAAGCGAAGTGGGCCGAGGCACGACCGTCTCCGTCCTGCTACCGGCTTTGGCTGCCGAGAGCGGCGAGTTGCTTCGCAAGAACAATCCCACCGAGGACGAATGGCAAGGAGAGGGCACCATCCTGTTGGTCGATGATGAGGAGACCGTGCGCACAATGGGCGCGCGCGCCCTGGCTGCGCTCGGCTTCGCCGTGATAGCGGCCTGCGATGGTCATCAGGCGTTGGAGGTCTACCGTGAGCACCGGGATGAGATCGCCCTGGTCCTTCTGGACCTCACAATGCCTCGCATGGACGGCGAAGAGGCCTTGTGTGAACTACGCCTCATAGACCCAGAGGTGCGAGTGGTCATGTCGAGTGGATATACCGAGAGTGACGTTGTCGCCCGCTTGGCCGGCAAGGGTGTGGCTGGTTTCCTGCAGAAGCCCTACGCGCTGGCTGAACTGAGGGAGAAGCTGCGTGTGGCGCTGACGCCATAAGTCCACGCCGGGTACGCACGACGGGCCGGCTGGGAGAGTAGCGGGTCAACGAGGGCGCTTCCGCTCTGGCGCACGGCCCCCGCTGCCAGTATCCTGTGTTGACATCTGGTCTGTGACTGACAGGGGGATTCACTGTGATTGTGCGCACTACTACCTGGTCGGCCGGTCCCGGCTGCCATGGCGGCTGTGGGGTTCTCGCCCACATCGAAGACGGCAAGCTGGTCAAGATCGAGGGCGACCCTGACCACCCGATGAACCGCGGGCGGCTCTGCTCTCGGTGTCTGGCCATGACCCAGTACGTAGATCATCCGGAGAGGCTCCGTAGTCCGCGTATACGCGTGGGCGAGCGCGGCGAGAACAAGTGGAAGGACATCTCCTGGGACGAGGCCTTCGACTACATCGAAGAGAAGATGGGCAAGATCCGTGACGATTTCGGGCCCGAGAGTGTCATCTTCTCCATGGGCACCGGGCGCGACGTAGGAGCCTGGATCTGCCTTTTGGCCTACAACTACGGCAGTCCCAACGTCATGTTCGCGCTGTCGGGCATCGGCTGCTACACGCCGCGCATTGCCGCCTCCGAGACAGTGCTGGGAGACTACTGCGTGTTCGACGGCGGTCAGTGGCTGCCCCAGGGCCACGATGATCCCGGCTACGAGGTGCCCGAGACGATAGTCGTGTGGGGCTACAACATCAACGCCTCCTGCCCGGACAACATCTTCGGCCACTGGCTCACCGACCTCATGAAGAAGGGCAGCAAGGTCATCTGCATCGACCCGCGCCTCAGCTTCTTCGCCTCGCGCGCCGACAAGTGGCTGCAACTCCGGCCGGGCACCGACGGGGCCCTGGCCATGGGCTTTCTGAACGTCATCATAAATGAGGGTCTTTACGATCGAGCTTTTGTCGAAAAATGGACCAATTCTCCCCACCTTATCCGTAGCGACACGGGCATGCTCTTGCGGGCGGCCGACCTGGTGGCCGGCGGCTCGCCCGACGACTTCGTCGTCTGGGACACGGCGAGTGGCGCCCCCGCCATCTGGGATTCCGCCAACCAGGAGTTCCGGACGCCAGGCGTGGTGCCTGCGCTGGAGGTGCCCGCCGACCAGTGTGCCGTGCGCCTGCTGGATGAGTCGTCGGTGCCGGTGAGGACGGTCTGGTCGACCTTCTGCGCCGAAGTGTCCAAGTACCCCGTCGACAAGGTGGCCGAGATCACCTGGCTCAAAGCCGAAGACATCGCCGAGGCCGCGCGCCTCTACGCCAAGAGCAAGCCGGCCACCATCCATTGGGGCGTGGCCATCGACATGACCCCCAACATCACGCCCACGGCTATGGCCATCGCCGACCTGTGGTGCATCACCGGCAACCTGGATGTGCCCGGCGGCAACGTCATAGCCCGCATGGCCTACAACGCGGTGGCGTATGCCTTGCCGGGCTCCAAGGGCGTCATCGGCCTGCCCAGCATGGAGGACGACCTTGCCCGCATCGGCCGGGACAAGTACGGCGCTCTAAGAGAGTTCATCTGGCGCGCGCAGACCGACGTCACCATCGACCAGATCTTCACCGGGGACCCTTATCCCATCAAGGGTATGTGGATACAGGCCTGCAACCCCATCGGCGGCATAGCGTACGACCCCAAGCGCTGGGTGAAGGCCCTCAAGAAGCTCGACTTCGTCGCGGTGGTCGACACCTTCATGACTCCCACGGCCGAGCTGGCCGACATCGTGCTGCCGGCGGCCACCTTCCTGGAGAAGGAAGCCATCCGCAGCTGGTGGACGCCGCTGCAGACCATCAACAAGGCCATCGAGGTGGAGGGCTGCAAGCCCGATAACGAGATCAACTTCGAGCTGGCCAAGCGCTTCAACCCCGACATCCGCTGGAGGAACGTCCGCGAGTTGATGGACGACATCCTCGAGCCTTCGGGGCTCAACTACGAGGAACTCGCCGAGCGCGGGCCGCTGATCCCGTCCGGCGACATCCCCAGCGCGCCCTACCTCCGCTACGAGCGGGGCCTGCTGCGCTCCGACAAGAAACCCGGCTTCGCTACCCCCTCGGGCAAGGTGGAGTTGTACTCTGTGCTGCGCGAACGGTGGGGGTTCGAGCCACTGCCCCACCACGAAGAGCCACCCTTCAGCCCGGTTTCCAGCCCGGAGCTCTATGAGCAGTACCCGCTGATCCTCAGCACGGGCAGAAGGTCGCCTGTGTTTTTCAACTCCGAGCACCGCAACATCCCCTGGCTGCGCGAGGCCGATCCCGATCCTGTGGTGGAACTCCACCCCGAGACAGGAGCCGCTCTTGGCATCGCAAACGGCGAATGGGTATGGATTGAGAACATGTTCGGCAAGTGCAGGCAGAAGGCGAAGCTGACCCCCATCGTGCCGCGCTGGATGGCGTCGTCCACTCACGGCTGGTGGTATCCGGAGCATGAGGGCGCGGAGCCCTCACTCCGTGGTGTGTGGGACTCAAGCACCAACCAGCTACTGCCCATGGGCTACCAGGGCAAAGATGGCTTGGGCACTCATGCCAAGTGCACGCTGTGCAAAGTCTATCGGGCGCACAGTGCGCCTCCCAGTGCCTACGCCATGCCGGGCGGTGGTGTGATCGGCGGCGCCACAAGCACCGCCACCGCCGGCGCCGCACCGCTATCGGGCCACGCCGCGGCGCGACGCGGCACCGCGGGAAAGGAGGCCTGACATGGCGGCCAAACGCAAGGCCAAGGCGCCAGAGAACGGCCTGCTCATAGATTACGAATACTGCACGGGCTGCTACGCCTGCCAGGTGGCCTGCGCCCAGGAACACCACTGGCCGGCGGGCATGGGCGGCATAAGGGTGCAGGAGATAGTGCAGGCCTTGCCCAACGACAAGACCTATCTCACCTTCATCCCGTTTCCCACCGAGCTATGCGTGCTCTGTGCGGCCCGCACCCGCAAGGGGCAGCAGCCGGCGTGTGTACAGCACTGCCTGTCGGCCTGTATGAAGTACGGGCCAATTGAAGACTTGGCCAAGGAGATGACCAAGCCCCGCATGGTTCTTTGGGCGCCGCGCGGGTAAAATCGCCAGTTCCAAGTATCACCAACTGATCCAGAGGAGCATTTTCGAATGAAGTACAAGTTTGCCGACCGCGCGGATAACGTCTACCTGATAGACGCAGGCATGTTCGGCTTTGAACACTACATGTCCGTGTTTCTTGTCCAAGGTGAGAAGTTGGCATTGGTCGACACCGGGCTGCCGGATTCTTTGGAAAGAGTAAAGGCCGGCATTAACTCCCACGGCTTCTCTGTGCGAGATATCGATTACATCTTTGTGACCCACGAGCACCACGACCATAGCGGCAACCTAGGCCCCCTGCTTCGCGAGAACCCCAATATGCAGGCCTTCATCCATCCGCTCGGCGCATCCTGGGTAATGGATCCTTCTCAGGAAGACATCAATCGCAAGAAGAATCTCTCCGCCAAGATGGCGAAGCGTTTCGCTCCGATGGAACCGGTGCCTGCTGATCGCCTCACCATCCTCAACGATGGAGACGAGTTCGATCTTGGGGATGGGGAGAAGTTGAAGGTGATCTTCACGCCCGGCCACCAGCCCGGGGGTACGGTGATATTGGAGCAGAAGCACAAGGGTCTGTTCATCAACGATCTGGTGGGCAATTGCTTCGCCGACTGTGACTTTCAACTGATTCTCAACCCGCCGCGGTCGGACGTGAGAGTGGCGATGGAGTTCTTGAAGAGCGTTCGCGAATGGGACGTGGAGCGCCTCTTCTTGGGCCATTTCGGCATCAGCGACACCCCGAAGAAGCTGATCGACGGGGCCATCGCGAGCATGCAGGAACTTCTGGATATCGCAGACAGCTGCAAGGCCGAAGGCGGCCGCGAGCGCATGATCCCGCTGGCATATGAGATGAAGATGAAGCAGGCGGAGAAGCTGAAGAGCCGTGGGCAAGACTTGTACGAGTACATGCGGGATGAGCTCTGCAAGGCTCAGGCCAGGCTATGTACCGACGAGTTCTTCCCGGTCGCTGAGTAGGAGGAGCGGGCCGCCGTCGGGGGTGTGACGCCGCGGTAATGAGTGCGCAAGAAGGGACTCATCGCCTCCCCGGGGGCGCCCAGTCCCTTGACGGTACTGGCCGACCTCTAGCTGCCTGCCCCGCTGGCGCGCGCTCAGACGGTCAAAGCTAAGAGCGGCGGCTGATGGTGGGCATATCCCGGCGGATAGTACGAAGTATGCGCCCGGAAGGATTCGAACCTTCGACCTTGGGATTAAGAGTCCCCTGCTCTACCAACTAAGCTACAGGCGCGTCCGCGGTATTTTACACACATTCGGCGCTGTCTGCGGGGCTGTCTACGTTCCTCGAGGGTTATGTTCGCTTGGATAGCAGCAACTTGACGGCGCCAGGGGGGTGTGAGACAAAGAGCGCTTGGTTGCGACGAGGACTAGAGGCAGAGGAGCAGCGATGATCGCTGGAGCGCAAGACCAGCCGGAGAGAAAGCAGTCACAGGCGCAGGAGGACGGGCCGGGTCAGGAGCGTCAGGACTTTCTTCGCGAGCTGATCCAGCAGGATCTTGCCTGTGGGCGTGTCACTGGA
>CAWJDT010000002.1:0-9376 GCA_963841735.1 uncultured Actinomycetes bacterium
GTGCCGGGCTCCTGGGAGCCGGGCTCCGCGTCGCGCCGGCGCCGCTCAACTCCAGCATGCGGTCGGCACTGCCGGGGGTGAGGTCCATGCGGACGCACACCACCAGATCTGGATGCTTGCCTCGCACGTCTCGGCCAGCTCGGCCGCCTTGAGCCCATCGATGACCTGCACCATCCGCACGGTGCCCAAGAGGTCGCGGTATCTCTCTGCCTCGGCAGTCGGGTTGGCGCCGTCCAGCCCAAGCACCGGCACCACAGAGGGCAGCAGTTCGGCGGGGAGGCCGGCCGCCTCGGCAACGGGCACGACAGCCCAAGGAGATCAGCTGCTTGGCGGCCTGCACTCGGGCCAGGGTGAGGTTCTCGCTGCGGAACGGGCCAGGCGGGCATGTCCACCAGGGCCGGGATCTGCAGTTCTATCAAACGGCTGGCCTCGTCGGCCAACTTTCCGTCGGGGGTGAAACGCACCGCATCGGCTGGCGCCGATGTCCACAGAAGTGCTGATGAACTCGCGTCCATGGATGCCGTCGCGGGTGGGGCGCACGATCTCAGACATGTCCGTCCAGATGGAGTCGAAGCCCGGCCCGCAGAAGCGGCCCCGGTAGCCCGCGCCCGACACAGGCACCTTGCCGGTGTCGCCCTGGTCCAGGTGGTGCGGATCACATCGGGGGTCCAGTACTCGTCGCCCATGTCCAGATACTCGGGGTTGACCCCTACGCTCAGCAGGCCCTTGGTGCAGCCCTGCACGCAGGACAGGCAGGACTTGCACTCGTCGTGGGTCTCCAGAGCGGTGAAGGGGTCACGGTTGTAGCCGGCTTCATGCCGGTAGACGTCATAGATACAGCGCAGCTTGACGCAGTTGGTGCAACGGGAGCAATCCTCGCGCCAGTCGACGTTGCCGAACTTGCCCACGCGGCGGAATGGGGGCCAGTGGGTACGGCGTGGATGTGGTAACGGTCCGGCATGTGATCCTGATCCTCCGGCTCTACAGAAGTCCGGCGGCCTTGACCACCTCACCGGCGAGGCTCTCATCGCCGCGGCACATGATGTTGATGCCGCGGATGCCGGGCAGACCCTTGAGCTTGCGGCCGTCTCGACCGCTCGCGCCACGTCTCGCTCGCCTGCGTCGGTCGCGCGGAGACGCTGGCATGCACGGGTACCTGCTGTTCGCTCTTCAGGCCCCTGAAGGCCTTCATCCACTGCTCGAAACCCTGTAGGTCGGCGACCGGCTGGGTGATGATGAAGCCGAGCTCCGGCCGCTACCTTCTTCCTCAACTTGATGAGTTCTAGCTCTGCCGGCCTCAGGTAAGGATGAGCCATCGCGCCGACCACCAGACCGGGCAGGTCCAGACCCTCGATCAAACGCAACAGCTGCACGGAATCTATGTCGTAGGCCGAACCCGCTTGCGGGCACGCGCCCAGCGACTGATGGTCGCCGCTGACACAGAGCACGGCGCTAACGCCGAGGGCGGAGGCCCCTAGGGCGTCGCTCTGCAAGGCGATGCGGTTACGGTCGCGCGTAGACATGGTGACCACGGCCTCGCGGCCTTCGCGGGCCAGCAGTGCGGCGCAGGCCAGCGCCGATCCGTAGATGCCGTCGGGGTTGTCGGATACCACCACCGCGTCAAGCCCGGCCGGGATAGCGGCCGAGAGCTTCTTGACCGCCTCGGCGTCGCCGCTGCGCGGCGGGTAGCATTCCGCCAGCACCAGTAGACGGTCGGAGGTGAGGGCTTGGGCGAACTTACTCTGGGAAGTCGTCATCGTCCATTTCCGCTTGTAGATAGGGGTCCTCGGCCGGTTCGGTCTCGGGCCCGGTTTGCAGGGGGTTGGGGGACAGTCCTTCTAGCGCCCGCGACACCTGGTCGCGGATGTCGGCAAGCAGGGAGTCGAAGCCGAGGTGGAGCCTGCAGCGGCGCTTGCGTGCCCGCGCCGAGTGCCATGTCCTGGGCTGCCGTACCGGGCAGGTTGAACAGCAATAGCCGTTCGCCACCCAAGCCGACCTCATCCAAGACTCCGCGCAGATAGTCTACCCGCCGGGCGCAACGCTTGCTGCCCTCGGCATAGTGGCAGTCGTCTTCGGCGCATGCGACGGCACACACGAGGTCAGAGCCATGCTCGAACGCCTTGAGCAGATGCTCAGGCTGGATGCGGCCGGTGCAGGGCACCAAGACCTCTCCACGGGAACGGCCAAGCGAAATGGGAACGGTCGGGCGTGGCCGCCCGCCGGAATCCGGCTTGTGGCTCGGGCGCGCACAGTTGCCACACAAAGGCCGTGACGGGGATCTGAGGCTCCTTTCCGTATACCGGCCGCTGACCATACCAGGATTCAAGGGGAAATGGTGTATCCAGGAGTCCAATTATCCATGGCTCTAGTTAGCCAGATGGAGTAGGCCGGGAAACCACGTCGAACGGATAGCCGTCCAGTAGTAGTACGCCCGTCGATGCGATGGGGTTCCCGGTCTCAGTGCGAGGGAGAGGCATGAAGAAGTATCTGGTGCCCATAATGGTAGCGATGACAGCCGCCATTGTGAGTTCTTGTGGCCATCCTACCCGCCGCCTGCCAACCTCTGCCCAGAAGCAGCGGCGCGGATGTCAGCGACGAATTCCACTTCTACTCGCGGCAGACCACCACTACCGAGATCACAACCACCACTCCCACCAGCGGGACGACGACCACACAGACACCTGTTCCTGCCGGGACCCGGACAGATCACTTATGAGACGGGGGAGTCCGCGTGTCTGGTGGTAGACGCCTTCAGTAGGGATGGGCAGCATTACCTGAGGGTCGACTACGTGCAGGTGGAGCGATCAAGGAACGGCCGCAGGATCAAGATCACCAACGAGAACGACAAGTTGCGCACCTTCCTGGTGCCTTCGGGCGCCCGGCTGGACGAGGTGACCTTTTCTGACCTGGTCGAGGCCTCGGACGAGGAGAGACCTGAACCGTGACTACACCGAGGACGGCTTCGGCAGATCGAGGTGTTCGAGGGTCAGGTGCAGAACTGGCGGCCGAATGACCGCTTCCGCGGAAGCGGTCAAGTATCGTTCTGGCCGACCGATTCCACCCAATCGGCGCCCAACGCCTGAGCAGACCTGGCCAGACGGGCGTCGGTGGTCAGCGGTCTGCAACCAGAGCTCCTCCGCAAGCGCTAAGATACTGCGCGTCGTAGGCCTTGGACTGGCCGAGACGACTTGCCCAGGCCAGAGCCCTGTCGTGCAGCGAAGTGGCGGGGGAGATCGGCTTGATGTGCACCGAGCGAGAAGGTCGAGCGCCTTGGCCGCCACCTGATCGTCCAGCAGTCCGCGCGATAACGCCCGCCTGAGCGCCGAACAGACTTCGTATTCCAGAAGCGCCGGGGCAAAGAGCTCCTCGCCCTGGCGGCGCGACTCCAAGATGGCCTCGGTGGCTTGGTCGGAGAAGGGCAGAGGCAGCATCAGCCCCAAGATGACGCCGGCGTCGATGACCTTCATGAGTCCAGATCCAGATCGCGCTCGGCGCGCAGCTCTTCGAGCAATCCCGCGGACAGGAGCCCATGCTGGGCCTGGATGCCCTTTCGTAGCTGGTCGGAGACCGTCCACAGCGGTGAGCGAGCGACGGACGGCCTCGTCCGCCGAGTTGCGACACAGGTAGTCGTCGACTATCTCCCGCACCAGGTCGGACATGCTGCGGCCAGACTCCCTCGCGGTCTTCTCGAGTGCGAGGTGCTGACTATCGTCAGGGAGTATCTTGCGCGAAAGAGGGCCATACCTCAGCTTAGCGAGTTACACATCCGACCCACACCTGCTCGGGCACGCCGCTCAGACCTCGTCGTCGGGCCTGTCCTTGTACTCCTCGTATACATGGGCAGCAGCTTGCCGAAGTGCTGGTGCTCCACCGTGGTGTGTATGAGGAACTTGCGCATGGTCTCTTCGCTGCGGAACACTCTCAGGCGTCGACTCATCGTAGTACAGCTCGCCATCCTTGGCGCCGTAGCCCATCCACAGCCGGGTGCGTATCCCACTCCACCTTGGGCGCACGGGCGCGACACGGTGAGCCAATCAGTTGCCGGATACTGCTCGTTTCCCTCAGGTGAGTGGAAGGTCACGTTAGAGGGTCCACCCAACATCCGGCCTGACGGAACTCCTGCTCCCGCTCGGCGCTGAGGCCGTACTGCTTGGCGTCCAGATGCACCCGGCGATACAGCACTTTCTCGTCGCCTTCTCCCAGGTCGATGGACTCGATTGCCCACTGTCCTTCGGAGAGGTCCTTGCCGTATTGAAGGCGTGGATGATATGGTCCGGCGGACACCAGAGCTGTATTTTCAGGTTGTCGGTGCCCTCGGGGTGGGTCTTGGGCAGGACGTTCACCCAGCGGGCCACCACCCGATCATCTGGGGCGTGCAATAAGGGTAGACGAAGTACATGGCCATGTAGCCGGCGCCGTTAGGCAGGGTGCAGTAGCCGATACTCGGCGTCCAGATACCCGGTGGGCTCCAGCAGATCCAGCAGACGCTCGGGTAGCAGGGCCTCTTTGAGGTCCAGCGGCATGTGGCCTAGGAGCTGTTGCGTCGCGCGGCCCCGGGCGGATACAGCGGAAGGTCGTAGTACTTGGCGATGGACATCTGCTTCTCTTCGGCAGTAAGCTCAGGCCTGTCGGTGAGTGCCACGGCGTGCTCCTAAGGTTCAAGGCGATTCCAGCGTATGACGCCACCATACACCGGAGCCGGGCCCGCGTGAACTGTCCGACTGGGGCGTCACCTCCCCGGGTAACTCATGTATCGTCGGTGACTCATAACAGAGGGGGTCTCGCGTTGCCCAAGATCAGTGCCGGTCTACTGCTGTTCCGCCGGACCTCCGAGGCGTCCCGGAGGTCCTCCTCGTGCACCCGGGGGGGCCTTATTATGTCAACAAGGACGAAGGCGTCTGGACCATCCCCAAAGGCGAGCTCGGGCCGGGGGAGGACTTCCTCCAGGCCGCGCTGCGGGAGTTCCACGAAGAGACCGGCATCGTGGCCGAGGGTGAGCCGATCGCGCTGGGCCACATCCAGCAGGCGAGCGGCAAGACAGTGTATGCGTGGGCGTTGGAGGGCGATGCCGATCCTGATCTGCTCACGAGCAACACCTTCTCGTTGGAGTGGCCTCCGCGAAGCGGCGTCACCCAGGACTTCCCCGAAGTAGACCGGGCGGCGTGGCTGTCCGTGGAGCAGGCTCGAGCCAAGATCATGCCGGCACAAGAGCCCCTGCTCGACCGGTTGGTTGAGCAATTGTGAAGCGCATCCGCGTGGGTCCGTCGTCGGTCCCCGCTCGCCATGACGCGGCCCAGGCCATCGAGGCGCTCGCCTCCAGCGGCTTCGACGCTTGCGAACTCGATTTCGAAGGCGGCTTCTGGCTCGGGGAGCCGGAAGCCGAGGCGCTGGGCCGGGCCGCGGCCTCAGCTGACATAGCCCTTTCGTTGCATGCCCCTCTCCCCGCCTTCATGGGGCATGTCGAGCGAGGACAGAAGTACCAGAGGGCCGTCGGCATGCTCGACCACTCAGCGCACCTCGCCCGCCTCGTAGGGGCCACGCTGGTGGTCATCCACCCGGGCTTCCTGCTGGGACGGCCGCGGGACGAGGCGCTCCGGGCGGTGGCGGAGCAGTTGGAGAGCTTGGCCGAGCGGCTGCGGGGCAAGGACCGCATGGTGACCTTCGGCGTGGAGGTGATGGGCAGGGTGAGAGAGCTGGGTAGTGCCGAAGACGTGTTCTGGCTTGCTGAGCAGCTCGACTGGGTCCGGCCCGTGCTTGACTTCGCCCACCTGCATGCGGTCACCGATGGAGGGCTCCTCGAGGCCGCCGCCTTCGCGGACCTACTCGCGTCAGCGGACGCGCTGCTGCCATCCGGCGAAGCCTTTCATATCCACTTCTCCGATATCGCCTTCGCCAACCGCAACGAGACCAAGCATCTGCCGTACGGCCAGGGCACCCTGCGCGCCGAACCGCTGCGCGAGGCACTGGAGCGTTTCGACAGACCGGCCACCGTGATCTCGGAGTCGCCCGATGAGGCCAGTCACCAGGCTCTGAGAGCCATCTTTCAGCGTCCCTCTCCGGGCGCCGGCCAGAGGGATTGACCGTAGTCCGGAGCGGGCACCTACCCCTTGGACGAAAGCAGCACGCTTAAGTGCGCGTCTCAAGGAGATGAAGAAGATGGCTTTGTCAGATGCCCAGAGAGACCGAGAGTCTCTTACCCTTACCTACACCGGCGATTTCAATGCACCACCGGAACGCGTGTGGCAACTGTGGGATGATGCCCGCCTGCTCGAGAGGTGGTGGGGCCCTCCCGGCTGGCCGGCGACCTTCGAGCGGCATGAGTTCGCCCCCGGCGGCACCTCCCATTACTTCATGAAGGGTCCGCAGGGAGAGCGCGCCCACGGCTGGTGGAGGATCCAGTCCATCGACCCGGGACACGCCATCGAGTTCGACGATGGCTTCGCCGATGAGACCGGGATGCCCGAGCCCTCACTGCCCACCATCCACGAGAGGGTGGAGTTGCAGCCGAGCGAGCAGGGGACCCACATGGTGCTCACCGCACAGTTCGACTCGCTCGAGGACATGCAGCAACTCCTCGACATGGGCGCTGATGAGGGGACCAGGGAGGCTATCGAGCAGATGGACGAGCTGCTCCGCGAAGAGTGAGGCGGACCATGAGCATCGCGAACGTACACCGTGATACCGACGCGCTCACTCTCACTGTGGTGGGCGACTACGAAGCACCGCGGGAAGCCCTGTGGGAGCTCTGGGAAGACCCCCGCCTGCTTGAGCGCTGGTGGGGACCGCCAACCTATCCGGCCACCTTCGAACAGCACGAACTAAGACCGGGCGGCCGTGCTCACTACATCATGACCGGACCCGAGGGACAACGGTTCTACGGATGGTGGGACGTGCAGTCTGTCTTGCCGACCATGACCATCGAGTTCGACGACGGTTTCACCGACCAGGCGGGCCGGCCGGATCTGACCATGCCGTTGACCCACGACAAGGTGGAGTTGATAGATACGGAGTACGGCACCCGCATGATACTGACCATGCAATTCGACAGTGCCGACGACATGCAGAAAGCGCTAGACATGGGCGCGGAAGAAGGCAATAGGGAGGCGTTCGCCCAGATAGACAGCTTACTGGAGTCCGCTAGGCAGGCGGAGTCCAGTCTAGAGTGACCTTGGTGCCCACGCCGGGCACTCTGGCCGAGCAATTGAAAAGCGGGAAGTTGTCGCCTCGGACTGGGCTACAATCCCCAGTATGAAGCAGAGCACTAGTTCGACAGTATGGTTCGCGCCCATCCGCACTCCGGGCAAGGAGTCGCTGGTGGCGCGTTGCGCCAAGCTGGCCGAGCGGGCCGGATTGCGCGAGGTCATAGCCAAAGACGATCTCGTCGCCATCAAAGTGCACTTCGGCGAAGAGGGCAACACTGGGTTCATCTCGCCGGTGTTCGCGCGCCAGATGGTGCGCTTGGCCAGAGCCGCCGGCGCTCGGCCCTTTCTCACCGACGCCAACACGCTCTATAGCGGGCAACGCGCCAATGCCGTAGACCACATCGCCTGCGCCGTACACCACGGGTTCTCGTACGCCACGGTCGACGCGCCCATCATCATCGCCGACGGGCTCGATGGTCGCGACGCCATCGACGTGCCCGTCAGGGGTGGACGCCACTTCGATACAGTGCGTATCGGCACCGCGGCCGTCCACGCGCACAGCATGATCGTTATGACCCACTTCAAGGGGCACGAGCTCACCGGTTTCGGCGGGTCCTTTAAGAACGTCGGCATGGGCCTGGGGTCGCGCAGCGCCAAGCAGCGCATGCATGCTGACTTCAAGCCCCAGATCATCGCCGACCAGTGCACGCTGTGCGGCCGCTGCGAAGAAGGGTGCTCGGTGATGGCCATGCGCATGGAGCATGATTCTGCCGCCGTCGACCTGGATCTTTGCGTCGGCTGCGGGGAATGCGTGGCCCGCTGCCCCTACGGAGCCATCTCCCTCAGCTGGAAGACCGACCCCGAGCTGGCTCAGGAGAAGATCGTGGAACACGCCGCGGGGGTGTTGCAGGCGAAAGAGGAAAAGGTCATCTATCTGAGTTGGGTCACCAATGTCACCCCCGACTGTGACTGCTGGGACTTCTCAGATGCTCCCCTGGTGGCCGACATCGGCATCCTCGCTTCGCGAGACCCGGTGGCCATAGACCAAGCCGCCTACGACCTAGTGCTCGCGGCTCCGGGCGCGCCCGGCGGCCGCGGCGAGGGCATGGCCTCGGGCGAGGACAAGTTCCTCAGAGTGACCGGTGTTAACGGACTGGTGACGCTGGTGTATGCCGAGCGGATGGGCCTCGGTACTCGCAGCTACGAGCTCAAGACCCTCAGCTGAGCGATGCCGCCAGCTCGCGGCCCCACTCACGAGCTCGGTCCAGCTCACCATCGCGGAGAGGTCCCTGAGACCCCTTGACCACGAAGCTGTGGGGCTCGGCGACCATCCGGTAGCCCGCTTTGTCCAGGATATGAAGGATGGCGGGAGCCGCTTTGCCGAAGGGGCCGCGCACCCTGGTGTCGAAGGCTGCGACGGCGGTCTTGCCGGCGGGCACGGTCCTTAGCCAAGTGCCCGCGGGCGGATGCGAGAGGTCGGGCGGATCCGCCTTGCCGCCGCGCATGTTGGCATACATCTGATCGGTGGCAAGTCGGAAGCCGATAACGGGGGCTCCGACCACCAGGAGGTCCAGCTGGGGCACGCTGCCTGGGTCGGCTTCAGCGGTGGAGAGTACGGCGGTGTCGGGGCCGATGCCCTCCGCCACGGCTCGGGCTATAGCCGCGGTGTTGCCCCAGTGCGATTCGTACACTACGAGTGCCTTCATATCTTCAGCCTCCCGCGACCGTCGCCATAAGGTCCACTGTTATCACTATAGCGCCCGGCCCTTAGTGGGTAAGGCTTGGATGTACGATATCAACGGCGGGGCCGAGCTCGAGGCGAAAAGGAGGAGACATGCATGATCCGCGTGACACCAGACCCGACTCGTTGGCGGGTTACCTGGAGCGCATGAGCAAGGCCATCTTCAGCTCGGGCATGAACTGGAGGGTGGTCGAGGCCAAGTGGCCCAGCATCAACGAGGCCCTCGGTGGCTTTGACGTCGACAACATCGCCCGCTTGAGCGCGGAGGACGTCGACCGGTTGGCAGCCGACCCGCGCATGATCCGCAACCGCAAGAAGATCCAAGCCATCAGCGACAACGCCGCCATGCTGCTGGAGCTGGACAAGCGCCCTGGCGGCTTCGCGGGCTACCTGGCGGCGTGGGCGGCTTCGAAGCCCAGCGCGCGACCCTCACCGAGCACTTCCGCTTCTTGGGCGCCACCACGGCCCCTATGTTCCTGGCCATGGTCGGGGA
>CAWJDT010000003.1:0-68669 GCA_963841735.1 uncultured Actinomycetes bacterium
GGGAGTCATAGGTCAAGGTATTGTCCTTCACCGTGTTCCCGCCGACAGTCTGGGTCTCGCGGTTGGCCCGAGCGAAGTAGTCGTAGGTGAGCGTGGTCACGCGATTCTCGGCCGATTCGCTCTTGCTGAGCAGCAATCCGGAAGGGGCGTAGGTGTAGGTGGTCGCATGTCCGGCGGTGGTATCCGTGAGTGTGCGGCCGGCGTTGTCAAAGACGTAGGCGGAGGTGAAACCGTCGGCGTCTACTATCTTGAGCTTCCAGCCCAGAGTGTTGTAGGTGAAGTGGGAGGTGTTTGCCGAAGTGTTATCCGCATCGGGCCCGGCCGTGAGGCACCGTCCCAAGAGATCGTAGGTGAAATCGGTCACAAAACCGTTGCCGTTGGTGGAAGACTCGCAGCGACCTCCCTCGTCATAGCTGGCGCTGGTGGTGGCGTTGTTGGAGTTGAGGGTGGCGATCACATTCCCGGCCGCATCATAGGTGGACTGGGCCCAGGTGCCGTCCGGGTTGGTCTGCCGAAGCAGGCGGTTGTCGTCGGTGTAGGTGTAGGTGGTGAACCCATCGCCGGGGCCGGCGCTTCTTTGTTTGCGCCCCAGAGCATCGTAAGCCGGGTTGTTGCTCGCGTCTAGGACCCGAGCCGCCCTGGCCAGGTCGTAGCTTGTGGCGCAAGCCCCTTCCGCCCAACTCGCGACCACGTTGCCACGGGCATCGTAGGCCGAGAGGGCAGGCTTCCCGCCAACGGTGGTGTTGTCCGAGCTGATCTGCCGGCCCAGGCCGTCGTAGACGAGGGTGGTCGTGCTTTGCGGCGTGCCGCTGGGGGGCGGCGAGCTGAAGAGCCAGCGCTTGACCACGCTCGCCCGCCCGGACCGGTCAAAGACCGTGGTGGTCCAGTTGGTTTTGGTGCCGGAAGAGTCGTTGGTCGAGGTGACATACGACTCGGTCTCATGGCCCCAGGGGTCATAGGAGTGCCAGGCCTTGACCTGAGTGGAGGTGGCGGTACCCACCGTGGCCGTAAACTGAGGCCCCATGGAGGTAAGCAAGCGCCCGGCCAGGTCGTATGTGTTGGTCTGGGTCTGTACCCCAGCCGAGTCGATGGCGGAGAGCAGGTTGCCGAAGGCATCGTACGCGCGGCTCACCGTGAGGTTGCCAGGGTTCGCCAGCTCGGCCTCGGAGCGGGCCACGTCCCAGTTGACGCTTTGTAGGGGCTGGCCGTTCGGTGCGTACTCGCCGGCGTTGTAGTCGGTGATGGCCCAGACCCCGGTCTCCCACACTTTCTGCTGCCAGACGCCCGCAGTCGTAGACTCGTTGTAGAGATCGACCAATACCCCAGCCCCCTCATCCAGGGTCACCCGGGCCAGTCCGTAGGAGCACCAGCGTTGTCCAATCCAGGCGAGCGAGGTGCCATAGAAGGGAACGGTAACCGAACCGCCAGCGGCATATGTGTAGCCGAAGGTTCCCCCAGAGGCCCTGCTATCCCACGCATTCAGGGTCCAGGTGCCGGCATACGTGCTCCCAGTCGGGAGATTGTACTGCTCCTGCTCATAGCGAGCGGGGCTCTGGCCGAGCGCGGCTACGACGTCGACGGCATCCAGGCCGACCGTGGTGCCCACGGCGGCCGGGTTCTTAGTACCCGTGTGTTCGATCTTAACGGTGTGGTCGCCCAAGGGAAGCGCTTCGTCAATCAGCTTGCGCTCCTGAACCAGGGCGCCGTGCATGGTGGCCCCTGAAGCCGTAACCACGTCGGCGTAGGTGTACTGGGTCTCAGCCCATTCGTCTTCGGCCTCATTGACCAGGGTGCGCAGCCGCAGCAAGTTGCCCTTGTCGTCTAAGAAGGTCTCGGTCACCTGGCCGTTCGGGCCGGTTACCCTTTTGGGGATGTCGCGGCCGGGATCGGGATTCAGATCGCGGGTGTAGTAGATGACCAGATGCGCGCCGGCGCCACTCTTCTTGTCGTAGGTGTTAAGCAGATTGCCGTTCGGGAGAAACGGGGTGCCGTCGTCGGCCCACACCACGCACATGGCGTTGCCCTTGGCCCAACCCGCGCGATCGATCACTTCCTGAACCGAGGCCTTGAGATCAGGCGAGGCCACCCACTTGCCCGCCTTCCACTCGGTGGTGGTGGGACGCCAGTCGGCGACAAAGGCGCTCGTCATACGCCCTGAGGCCACCCAGACCGGATCATGCGTGCCCTGGACCCACTCCCCGGGGTTATCGGCGTCTTCCAGGCCCAGCTTGGTCTCAAGAAGGGCGGGGTTGCCGGTGGGACTGTCATAGGCGGCCACATACAGGGTCGCATAAGTGATGGTGGCGTCTTTGGGCACCTGGATGTTGGTGAAACGCCAACCGGCCTTGTCGATGGCCGAACCATGACCGATGGCCTGATAGGGGTAGGTGGTCTTGTATAGGTTGGTGCCCGCGTTGTAGCAGTCTTGAGCATCAGCCGAGACCTGCACGTCTACGAATCCGGGCACCCCCGGGTCCTTGTCCGGGTATTCGTAGGTGGTCTCGTGACCTGCCTCATCGATCTCTTTGGTGAGGTTGCCGCGGTTGTTGTACTCCCAGTACTTGGTCTTACTCAGCGGCGAGGTCTCGGAGAGCTGCAGGTTGGTGTATTGGGAGTAGGTGTAAGACCAGGTCTGAGTCGCCTCTGAGGCGGTCTTGGGATTGGTCTTGGTGGCCATGGTGCCGGAGGCGTTCCAAGTGAAAGTCTGGGTAAGAGCTGTCTGCGCCGCCCCGGCGATCGCACTGGCTGAGTAGATGGTGCCGTGGGCGGTGATGGTGGCGCTCCCCGCCGGCACGTCATAGCTGATATTAGTCTTGGCATCAGAGTTGCCGGGGTGGTCGGGATCGTAGTCGGGATCGTACTCGGGATACCTCACCTCGGTCGGCTTCCCAGTGGTATCAAAGACGAACTTTTCGGTCGAGTCGCCAAGCGCGGTGAAGCCGCCTGCCTTAAGCTCGGTGAGGCGGTTAGAGGCGTAGGAGTAGGTGACCGTCCGCGTCAGACCGGTGACCCCGGGAAAGTAGGTGACGGTCCAGGGAGCGGCGGCGGAGAAGATGAGCGAGCGGGTCTGGCCCCCAGCCATGTAGCTCGCCTGGGTCAACTTGCTGCCGCTCCAGGTCAGATCGATGATCTGCCCGTTGGCCGCGGTGATCTTGTCCAAGATAGTGCCGGCCCACGTATAGGTGACGGTGTTCTCGTTGGGGTCGGCTTCGCTTAGCAGTTTGCCGGTGGAATCAAAGACCAGGGTGTTTCCGGCCGGAGCGTTCAGTTTCCAATTGGTCCCGTCAGCTCGCAGGCTGGCCACGAATCCCGGCTGCGGCAGCCACTGGCTGCCGTTCTTAAGGAATATGTAGGTCTCGCCGGCCCCGTCGATGTAGTTGATGCGTCCCCCGGAGTCCTTGAGGGAGAGATCGAGCTTCTGCTCGAACGAGAAGCGCCAACCGGGGGCGAAGAAGCCCGCGGTTCCGCGGGCCGAAGAGTAGTGACGCGAAAGGGCCGCCCCAGGACCGAAGGAGGCGATGGCCTGATCGGTGATTTCGATCTCCAGGCGGGACTCATCTAGAACCGCGGTGGACGAGTGGCCGGCGAAACTGCCCAAGTCGTAAGTGGTGTGCCTAACCGCGGATGGTATCCAGAGATTGGAGTTCTGGTCTTGGCTCCATAGATCGGGCAGGGCCACATAGTCCAAGCGATCAAGGGAACCGTAGTTGGCCTCCAGCTTGCCCTGGGCGACCGAATGCATGAGCTGCCCATTGGTGAGGAGCAGGACGCCCCCGTCCTTGGCCAGGTAGGAGCCCAGAGCCAGGGCGTCCGGGTAGTTGGTCCCGGTAGCCAGACCGGTGTGGGCATACGAACAACCGAAGTTGGCGACCGCTTGGTCGGCAATCAACCCGGCCAGGGTGTAGTTGTCGGTGCCGAGGGCGCCGATGCTGGTAATGGTGCCGGTTATGCCGGTAAGAGCAGTGGTGGTCCCCACCCGGATGGCGCTGTTTACCCCCAGCTGGTTCTTGTAGCAGTTGTAAGTGGTCGATTCGACCGTAAGGCCGTCTCGGGGGGTAAGCAGGACAGGCCAGCCGTTCTTAGCCGCCAGCGACGTCGCCAGAACGCCGGAGAAGTCGGCGTTCGCGCCCCCGTAGTTGCCGTCCGGGACGATGACCACCTTGCTGGGCGTGCCGGTCAGAGCCTTGATCTGGACCGCCACCTTGGCGGCAGTGTCGTAGCGGTTTATGCCGGTGAGTTGAGTGACCTGAGTGCTGGGCAGCGCATGCTGTACCTGCATCATCACGGTGCTGTAAAGCCCCACCACGAACACCCGGGCGGGCTTCAGGCGCCAAAGCTCCGCCTCTACCCGGGGGTCAAGACCGCTCAATGGGGTGAGAAGCACCGGACCGCCATAGACCTTGGCCAGAGGTGCGGCTGAAAGCGCATCCACGAAGTTGTCACCGGGAACGATAACCACTACCGGGGCGGTGTCCGGATAGGCTGCCTTGGACATGCGCAGAGCGGTGTCGTAGCTGTCGGATCCGTGGAAGAAGTCGGCCCGGTAGGGCTCATACGGGAGGCTGGTGCCGGAGACGCTACTCCCCAAGGCCCCATGGGGAAGACTTATGGGAAGCGCCGTCACCCCGGAGAGGTCTACGTTGGTCATGGTGAAGTTGGTGAGGTTGGTGTCCCCTGAGACGCCATATTTGGTGCTCGAATCCGCCCCACCTCCCAGGGTAAGCCCAGAGAGGGTGATGCCGCTCCCGCCGGCAGAACCGACGCGGATGCCGTTGCCGCCCGCGGGCAGACGCAGGTAGAAGTCCTTAAGAGTGACGTTGCCCACCGCGGAAGAATCGCCCAGAAGGACCATATCGGTAAAGGGCTGGTCTGGAGAGGGGTTGGGAAGTAGCACGGTCGAGCTGCCATCGCCGCGCAGGACGATCTTGCTATCGGCGGCGCCTTCTAGGTGAAGCCCAGAGAGGTAGTAGTCGCCGGCCGGGATCTTAACCACGCCCCCACCATCATCCACTGCGTTGATGGCATCCTGGAAGGCATCGGTGTCGTCATAACTTCCCGGATCGGCGGGGTCGTGCGGGTTCGCCGGGCTGTCGGTGCCAACGGCGCCGTAGGCAGTCACATCCTCGGGCTCGGTGTAGTAGATACTCAGCCTGGGACGGTAGTCAAAGGTAGTAGACTCCCTGCTGTCCAGCCTGCGATAGTGCAGATATTCGCCCCCTTCGGTATAGACCACAAACCCGTAATTGGGGGTGCCGTTGGCCCATGACTGCACGACCTCGGCAAAGTTGAAGCTGAAGTACTGAGGAGTCTGACACAACTCAGGAGTCTGACCGGTCGACCACACATACTTGGCGTAGGGCAGGTCGTAACCCGTGCCGATGGAGTTATACGTGGACGATTCCGTCCAGCTTCGGGTCATCTGAGCCACCCGCACCTCGCGAGGCCCCGTGGCCCACTGGTAGACCTGGTGAAGCTGCAGGATCGCGCCCTGGATATAGGAGTTGAGGACATCGGAAGGCACGTCGAAATAGACCAGTGCGCGACTGCGACCGGTAGTTGAGTCAGCATAGCCCACACGCATCTCGGTGCTCGATCCGTAACTAGAATTCGGATAGTTGTCGCGGACGTAGGTGTCCCTCACGGCGTGCTGACAATAGATGGAGGGATCGACCATGACCGGAAAGCAGCGAGCCTGGTCGGCAAGCCACTTCTCGGGCACGGTGATGGTCACCGTGCTCTGGCCCTTGCCCGGGGTGACCTTCATGGTGGCATCCGCGCAAGAGGCCGGCTCCCCGATCTCGTTCACAGAGGAGTCGTAAACGTCAAGGCCCCCGAGCACAAAGACCGGAGGCAATTCGATCAGGCGGTAGAGACCCCAAGTGCCGGTCTGGTCTTTCCAAAGAGTGAGGCCGGGGTGGCTTAGGGTGAAGGTGTAGGTACTGGGAGAGTCGGCCGAGAGCAGCCAGATGTTCTCCTTGAGGCCGTCGCCCAGGACTTCGTAGGAAAGAACGATGTTGGAGGGGGCCGACCGATAGAAAGCCTTGCTGCCGGCGATGACCGGGGCCGTCAGTCTCGTGTCCTTGAGAGCCATGCCCAGTTTGGCCCCGTCTGACCCCAGGGTGACGAGATCAGCAGAGAGCGCCGGCGACGAGACGGTCAGATCGAATGAGGTACCGGCCGACGCGTACCTGCCCTCCGTCCCGGTGGTGACCAGGTTGGTGTCTATCTCCCGCCAGGCGCCGGCTTCATCCTGATAGTTGACGGCCCCGTCGAAGACCTCGGCCTTCAGGCGCCCGTCTTTCAGAAGGAAGGTGCGGGAGCTCTCGGTGCGCTTCTCGACGAGCTCTCGCACTACGTCGGGGTCAGTGGAGACCACAGGGGTGACGCCCGGTGCTGCGACCTTGGCCGCCGCCTGCTGCCCTTCCGCTGTTGCTGGGGAAGCTGAACCCACGGCAAAGACAAGCACAAGAAGAACAAGTAGAAGAACCGAAGCAAGCGAAGCAAAGCGGTGAGCGCGGTACATGTTCCCCCCCAAGTCAGAAACGACACAGAATCCCAGGCTGCGCCGCGCACCCGACCGCGAACAAGCGGCCGACCGTGCGCTGGCGACGTTTCAAACGCCGCCCTGCAAAATAATGCAAGGGGTCCGAGTTGTCAAACGGTTTGTTGGCAGACCGCTCACAGTGCCCCTGGACGCGGCTCGCCGCACGCCCCGCCCGACTCGGCTCCGCTGAACTCCTACAACTTGCGTAGCGCCGCGTACTCCAACAGCAGGCGTTTCTGCTCGCCGAGATCCGAGAAGAAGATGCGGATAACCCCGCCCGGCTCTAGTCCCAAGACCACGCCCTCCCCGAACTTGGCGTGCAGCACCTTGTCACCGGTGGCCAGGCCCGCCACCGACGGCGTGGGCTGTAGCTTTCCCGCGGGCGGGCGCCGACGCGGACCCCGGTCCCACGGACGGGCGCGACGACCATCCCCCGCTCTTGCGCGACGTACGCGCTTCCGGATTCGCCGGGACTACGGGTGGCGTGCGGCCATACCGACGTCTCCCGTACGGTCCACCAACTGCTTGGGGATCTCGGCCAGGAAGCGGCTGGGGATCTTGTAGCCGGCTCCCCCGTGAAGGGTCCGGGAGAGAGCGTGCGAGAGGTAGAGCCTGTCTCTGGCCCGGGTGATGCCCACGTAGCAGAGGCGCCGCTCCTCCTCCAGACGCTGCTCGTCGAGGGAGCGCGAGTGAGGGAAGAGCCCTTCTTCCATGCCGGTGATGAACACCACCGGGAACTCCAGGCCCTTGGCGTTGTGCAGAGTCATGAGCGTGACGAGCGGTTGGCCCTCTTCGAGGCTGTCGAGGTCGGCGTAGAGGCTGATCTCTTGGAGAAAGTCGCTCAAGGTGCCGTCGGGGTTCATGCGGTCGAACTCCTGGGCCACTCCGACGAACTCCTCCAGGTTCTCCAGGCGGCCTTCGGCTTCCATGGTCCGTTCGGCCTTGAGCGCGGCCTGCAGGCCACTCTCCCTAAGAACACGGCTCACGATGTCCGCAACGCCGGCCGCGCCTACGGCCCTGGGGCGACCCGCGGGGACGGGCGCGCCCTCGGGCGCCGCGACCGTGGCCCCAGCGTCGGCGGGCTTCGGCAGCAGCAGCGACGGTCTCGCGGTCCGTCGCCGGGGGCCGACGTTTCGTGGTCTCGTCGACTCCCGCCGCCTCGGCCCACTCCGCGAAGCCCTCCCCCAGCCGCACGCAGGCGTTCGCCGCCCCGCCGGTGAAGCCCGCCACGTCGGCGGCGCACAGCAGAGCCTCGCGCAGCGACACCCCGTTCTCGGCCGCGTAGTTCTGCAGGCGGCCGATGGCCACGTCGCCCAGACCGCGGCGCGGCGTGTTGATGACCCGCAACAGCGACAGGTCGTCGGTGGAGTTCACCACCACGCGCAGATAGGCCAGCAGGTCCTTGATCTCGGCCCGCTGGTAGAACTTGGTGCCGCCCACCACCCGGTAGGCTATGCCTTGGCGCACGAGCATGTCCTCCAACACCCGCGACTGGGCGTTGACCCGGTAGAAGACGGCCACGTCGGAGGCGGGGCGCTCCCGGAGCACCTTGACCATCTCCTCACAGACCAGCCGGGCCTCTTCGTGCTCGTCGCGGCACTCGAACACCGTCGACCTGTGTCGCCCACGCCCCGGTCGCTCCACAGGTTCTTGGGCTTGCGCCCCCGGTTGTGCGACACCAGAGCGTTGGCCGCGTCCAGGATGGTGGTGGTGGAGCGGTAGTTCTGCTCCAGCTTGACCACCTTGGTCTCGGGGTAGTCGTCCTCGAAACTGAGGATGTTGCGCACGTCGGCCCCGCGCCACGAGTACACCGACTGGTCGTCGTCGCCCACCACGGTCACCTGGCGGTGCTCCTCGGTGAGCAGTTTGACCATGAGGTACTGGGCCCGGTTGGTGTCCTGGTATTCGTCCACGAGCACGTGCCGGAACAGGTTGCGGTAGTAGCCGAGCCTTTCGGGAAAGAGCTGCAGGACGTCGACCGCGCGCATGAGCAGGTCGTCGAAGTCGAGGGCGTTGTGCTCCAGCATGCGGGACTGGTAGCGACGGTAGACCTGCGCGGCCACATCCGCCGTCTCCGCGGCGCCCCGGTCGCCCCCGAAACCGCCCCGGGCGTCCCCGGACCGGCTCCCGCCGGCCCTCCCCTCGTCGGCGCCGTCGTCAACCCAGGCGTCATCGCCCTCGGGCAGGCCGTCCTGCGCATACCGCCGGAACTCGTCCACGTCCACCAGCTTGTTCTTGGCCTCGGAGATCATGCTCTGCAGGGCCTTGGGTGGAAAGCGCTTGATGTCCAGGCGGAGATCTTCCAAGCAGTGCTTGATGAGCCGCGTGGAGTCATCCTGGTCGTAGATGGTGAAGTTGGTGCGGTATCCCAGCAACGGCGCGTCCTACACGCAGTATGCGCGCGCAGGCGGAGTGGAACGTGCACACCCACATCCATCCCGCCGCGGGGCCAAGCAGACCGGCCACCCGCTCCTTCATCTCACCGGCGGCCTTGTTGGTGAAGGTTATGGCCAGAGTCTGGTGCGGTCTAACCTGACCACTCTGGATGAGGTGCACAAGCCGATAGGTGAGCACCCGGGTCTTGCCCGAGCCCGCGCCCGCCAGCACCAGGAGGGGACCCCCAGAGTGGAACACGGCCTCGCGCTGAGGCTCGTTAAGGTCCTTGGCTAGAAGAGAGTCGGCTGGCTCAGAAGTCAGGCGTACCATCGAGCCTTACCGGATCGCAGGCCGACTCCGAGGCAGGAAGCGGGCGCTCCGGGCGGTGATTGGCAACGGGGCCACTTGACTCAAGGGTGCCGAGACCCCCCGGCTGACCGCCGAGATTCTCGCGCGGCTTGCGAAGCTCCTCTAGTTCGTTCTCCAGTTGCACCACCCTACGCACCAGGCATTTCATGGCCTCGGCAACCGGGTCGGGCAGATGGGTGTAGTCGATGTCGGGAATGCCCACCCTAAGCCCATCGCTGATTACCGGCCGGCCGGGGTTGCCCACCACGGTTGTCTCGGAAGGCACGTTCTGCACGACCACACTGCCCGCGCCGATGCGCACGTTGTCGCCCACTGTGATGGAGCCCAGCAGCTGCGAGGCCGCCCCGATTACCACGTTGTCGCCCACTGTGGGGTGCCGCTTGCCCGTCTGCTTGCCGGTGCCGCCAAGAGTCACGCCCTGGTAGACGGTGACGTTGTCGCCCACCTCGGCGGTCTCGCCGATGACCACTCCGGCCCCGTGGTCGATGAAGAAGCCCTCGCCCAGAGTGGCTCCCGGGTGTATCTCGATGCCGGTGACAAACCGCCCCATCTGAGAGATGATCCGGGGCAATACCGGCATGTCCCGCTTCCACAAGGCGTGCGCCGCCCGGTGGAACCACAGCGCGTGCAGCCCGGGATAGCAGGTGAGGATCTCCAGGATGTTGCGAGCAGCCGGGTCGCGCTCCCGAATGGCCTTGATGTCCTGAGCCAAAACGGCAGCAAGGTCGCTGCCGGCGCCGACCACACGCTGAAGCCCAGTAGCTGCCGCCGACAAGGCAGTGCCGACCATCGGCCGGGTCTCGGTCGATGTGGTCGCTGCAATCTCCAGCCGGTGTGTTCACGCTTCCTCCTCTGGAGCGGCTCCCCGAGAGTTCCCGGGCAGCAGGACCTCGTTCAGGCTCCCGCTTCGAAAACCCTCGAGATCCAAGGCCACGTATTTGTAGCCCAAGCCGCTTAGACGACTTACGATAGCACGGCGGGCGGACTCCTCCGCGGCCCGGGCAACGTCCTTGCGCTCGACCTCGATGCGCGCCAGGTTGCCGTGATGGCGCACACGCACGCTTCCCAGACCCAATATCCTTGAGGTACCTCTCCGCTTCGTCCACCATGCGCAGAGCGTCCGCTGTGATGGACTCCCCGTAGGGGAAACGCGAAGCGAGACAAGGCGAGGCGGGCCGGTCCCACTCCGCCACACCCAAATCCCGCGCAAGCGCCCTGACTTCCGGCTTGCCCAGCCCCGCTTCGGCCAAGGGGCTGCGCACTCCCAGAGCCGCCGCAGCTTGGAGCCCGGGACGGTAGTCACCCGAGTCGTCACGGTTGGCCCCGTCGATCACGGTCTTCAGCCCCTCAGCGCGGGCGATGGCCACCAGTTCTGGTAGAGGAAGGTTTTGCAGAGAAAGCACCGCTCGGGAGGATTGGCGACGAAGCCCGGCACCGCCAATTCGTTGGTGGTGATGACCTCATGTCGCGCCCCCATGCGCGCGGCCGCTTCGCGGGCCGCGCCCAACTCCCCCGCCGTGTGCACGTCACCGTGCGCGGTGACCGCCAGGACAGCCCCAGGTCCTAGCTCGTCGAGCGCCACCTTCAGCAAGGTGCCGAGTCGACGCCGCCCGAGAAGGCCACCAGCACCGGCGCCAACTCACGCAGAAGCCCACGCAGGCGGGTGACAGCCGCGAGGTCGACAGTGACGGACGGGCTCACACCGTCCCTCCAGGCGCCTCGGGTACCGCAGGGTCCATCCGACCTCCTAGTCGCCCGTGGTCGCCCCACCAGAGCTGGGCGGCACAAAATCGGCCCCCACTACCACCAAGATGGTGCCCAGGTCCTGGTTCTCGTCCTCGGACAACTTCCCTACCCCGAGAGTAGCCTGTACCCGCTCGGCGTCCGCAGCCACGTCGCGGCGCCGCGGTGATGCGGGTCTCGAGCACGTCGGGAAAGTCATCGGAGTTGCCCACCTGTGGGACTGTGTAGCCGAGCGCCTGCAGCATCGCAGCCGCGGACTCAGCCACGCCGATCGCTCCCGAGCCGTTCAGCACCTCGATCTTGATGGTCGATTCCCTGGTGCTACCTCCCAAGAGAGCCCGGGCTTCCTCAGCGTCGGGCTCCAGATACTTGAACCCGATGCCCTCAGCCAACGACCCACTGAGAGCCACGGCCGACCAGCCCACCCGAAGCGACTTCGACATTCGCGGCCACCGCCTCGCGAAAGCCGGCGCCATCTCCGGATAGCGAGAACGACTCCCAGGCCTGCGCACCCGGCTCTGAATCGGCACTCCCCAAGAACTCAAGCGCCACGCGGGCCACCGACTCGGCTTCAGCGCCCTCCATGCTCAGCGCCACCGCGGGAACTTCGGTGAGGCCGGCACTCAACATGGCGTCGCGCAGCTCCGGCCACTTGACGGTCGCCGACAGGGCCCACGGCCACCCCAAAAGCTTCGGCCAGGGCGCTCTGCAAGGCCCCGGCCTTCGCCCGAATCACGAAGCTCGGCGATAGTCTTGAAGCCCGCCGCCGTCTTGAGGAGGGTGATTCCGGGAATGGCCATCACCACACCGCTCCCTCCGCTGGGATGCACAAGAATCACTTCGGGCACGCCGTCTGCCTGCTCAAGCACCAACAAGGCCACTCCCCACCTTGGGCCCGACCGCAGAGCGTGGTGGGCGTTGCCCTGAGCAGGGTCATCGCCGCCTCCGCCCCCGAACGCTATCAGCAGAACGACGACGATCGCCAGCAGAGCCGCCACGGGAACGACGGCCCGCCACATCTTGGTGGTCGCTTGGCGACGGCGCACCGCCCGCTTGGCAGTCCTCCGCTCCAGGCGAGAGCGATATCCCAACTCCTCCCGGCGCCTCTCGGCCGAGCTGGAGCGGTCGTTCCTTGGGACCTCACTCACGTGGTGCACTCCTTTCGAGGAGACGCGGCCGAGCCGCTATTGGCGTAGAAGCCACTCTTTTCGACAAGCTCGGCCACAGGTTCAGGCACCAGATATCGCACTCCTTTGCCGGCAGCCAACCGCTCTCGTATCATGCTGGACGAGATGGCCAGAGCCGGAAGCTCCAGGGTCTTGACACGAGCCTCCGGCACCAGGCCGATGGTCTGCTGTACGTAGTCTACCGAGCAGCCCGGACAGCTTGGACAGGTCGTAGCCGGGCCGGGTGGCGGCGATGAACGTCGCCAATTGCAGCACGCGCGCCGGGTCTTTCCAGGTCAGAATATCCAGCACCGCGTCGGCCCCCGTGATGAAGAACAGCTCTCCGCCCGGCGGCAAGATGCCGGCCAGGTACTCCAACGTATCCACCGTGTAGCTGACCTTGCCGCCGCTCTATCTCAAGACGCGATACCGAGAAGCGCGGATTCGCCGCCGTCGCCACCGACACGAGCATATAGCGGAACTCCGCCGGGGCAAGTTCGCGGGCCTTGTGAGGGGGATCTCCGGCCGGCATGAACAGCACCTGGTCAAGGGCGAACTGAGCCAGAGCCTCTTCGGCGGTGATCAGATGGGCCACGTGGATGGGATCGAACGCCCCTCCCATGATGCCCAAACGCAGGCCGGGGCGATCGCGCAGAGAGGCTATAAGACCATCCCGGTCGAGCCGAGCGTCCAAGCCACGGGCGGAGCCGGCCGCCGCGGCACCGCTATGAGCCCCGAGGCCGTCGCAGGCCTCGGAGCCGCGCGCAAGCCGTGGCACAGAGGGCATCGGAGCACCAGCGGCCGCGCGCGCCACTACCGGACGTGACCATTACCGGTCACCACATATTTGGTGGAAGTAAGTTCCTTGAGGGCCACCGGCCCCCGAGCGTGCAGTTTCTGGGTGGAGATGCCTATCTCGGCGCCCAGGCCGAACACTCCGCCATCGGTGAAGCGGGTGGACGCGTTCACATAGACCACAGCTGCGTCTACGCCCTGCGCGAAGCGCCGGGCGGACTGCGAGGTCGCGGGTCAAGATGGCTTCCGAGTGTCCCGTGCCGTAATGGGTGATGTGCTCGATGGCTTCCTCGATGTCGTCCACCACTTTGATCGCCATTTCCATGGCAAGAAATTCGGTTGCATAGTGCTTCTCGGTGGCTTTGTACAGCTTGTCATGGGTCTCGCCCGCTAGGTCGCGAGTGCGTACGTCGACATAGAGCTTCACTTTGCGCTGCTGGAGAGCCTTGACCACGGCCGGGATGAACTCGGCGGCGGCGGCCTGATGCACCAGCAGCGTCTCAGCGGCGTTGCAGACCCCCGGCCGCTGGCACTTAGCGTTGATGGTGATGGCCAAGGCGTCCTGGAGATCCGCCGTGGCGTCTACGTACACGTGGCAGTTGCCCCCAGCCGCGTAGATGACCGGCACCTTGGAGTGCTCCAGCAGAAACTCCTTGAGGGCTTCGCCGCCCCTGGGGATCACCAGATCGATGTGGTCCTTCAGTTGCACGAGGTCCAGCAACACACTCCGGTCTTTGTCCAACACAAACTGGATGCAGTCGCCCGGCAGACCGGCGTCGATAGCCGCGCCGGTGATGACCTGCGCAAGAGCGCGGTTGGACCGATACGCGTCGCTGCCGCCCCGCAAAATGACAGAGTTGCCCGTCTTTATGCACAGGGCCACGGCATCCACGGTCACGTTAGGCCGCGCCTCGTAGACCACCAAGACGACCCCAAACGGTACGCGCACCCTCTGGATCTCGAGTCCTTCAGGAGTGCGCCATCCCTCCACCACTTCGCCCACGGGGTCCGGCAGAGCGGCGATATCGCGTACGCTGCGGGCGATGCCCTTCAGGCGCTCCTCGTCGAGCAACAGCCGGTCGACCAGCGCCGGGGAGAGACCGCCGCGGCGACCCTCCTCCACGTCGTCGGCGTTTTCCAACAGGATCTCGGCGCTGCGTCGTTCGATTGCGTCGGCCATGGCCAGCAGCGCCTTATTCTTCAAGGCCGCGTCCGCAACCGCCAATCGGCGCGAAGCCACTTTCGCCTTTGTGGCCAAATCTCTGTTCTTCATTGTTCCTCCCGGTCCCCTGTCATACGAGCACCAGATAATCTCTATGGATGGCTTCTGACGAAGCCTGAGGTAACAATACTGCCACGTTCGCGCTCTGAAGTCCCTTGACTCTCTCCAAATCGTCACGACAGTAGTTGACCAAACCCTTGGCCAATTCGACCCCGTCCTCGTCGACCACCATGACAGCGTCTCCGCCGGTGAAATCCCCCTCTACCCCCACCACGCCCACGGGTAGCAGGCTGCCACAGCCTCTCAAAGCCGTCACGGCTCCCGCGTCCACGATCACTCTACCCCGCGCCGGCTTGCCGTACAGCAGCCAGAGCTTGTAGTGGGGCAAACCAAGAGACCGGGGCAGGAAACGAGTGCCAACATCCTCGCCGGCCACGCAGGCCCTGAGGATGTCCGGCTTTGTCCCTCGGGCGATGATGGTCTCGACCCCACCGCTGGTGGCCACGTTGGCGCTGTCTATCTTGGTAGACATCCCCCCCGAGCCCAGGGGACCGACGGCCCCTATCTGAACGCATTCGAGCGCGCTCGGATCGTCTACTTCGGTGATCAACCGCGCGTCCGAGTCCTCGCGGGGATCGGCCGTATACAGACCGTCGGTATCGGTGAGCAGCACCAGGAGATCGGCATTCACCAGAAGCGCCACCTGAGCGGCCAGGGTGTCGTTGTCTCCGAAGCAGAGCTCCTCGGTGGAGGTGGTGTCGTTCTCGTTGATAATGGGCACCACGTCCCAGTCGAGAAGCCGGTTGAGCGTGTTGCGGGCATTCACGTATTGGGAGCGGGCCGCGACATCCAAAGCCGTCAGAAGCACTTGGGCCGCCACCACCTTCTCACGGGAGAAGAGGTTGGTGTAGATGTGGAACAGGCGTCCCTGCCCCACCGCGGCAGCGGCCTGTAGGTCGACCACTTCGGTGGGGCGCTTCTTGAATCCCAGCGCACCCATTCCCGAGGACACCGCTCCAGAAGAGACCACCAGCATGCGGCAGCCGTCGCGGTGCAACTGACAGATCTCGGCCACCAGCGCTGTCACCGCGTTCCGCCGAAACGTGCCGCTCTTCGTGGTGAGGGTGCTGGAGCCGATCTTGACAACGACCGTCTTGCCCTTTTGTCTACTTGCCATGCGAACCCCTCTAGTGGAACTCGAAGGCGTAGCCTTCTATGTCGACCTCGTCCCCGGGCTGAGCTCCCTGCGCCCGCAGGGCAGCATACACACCCAGCCGGTCAAGCTTCTCGGCAAGATACCGACTAGCTTCTTCGTTGTCGAGGTCGAACCTCCTTACCAGACGGCGCAGCCCCTCGCCCTGGACTCTGAAGCTCTCTTTGCCCCGAGTCACGATAAACGACTTCTCGCCGGAGGCAACAGGCCGGTAGGTGACATGGCCGCCTGCCACCGAAACGGTGTCTTCGGCGGGCGCGGCCTCGGGCGTCTGTGATCGCAATGCAGCCAGTAAGGGCCCCACCCAGCGTACCAGAGCGGTCAGCCCCGCGCCGGTGAAAGCAGACACCGGCCACACCATCTGCTCAGCAAGCGGCAAGTCCTCATCCACCACGTAGCTGAAAGCCGGATGGCCGGCACGCCTCAGAGCCTCAACCTCGGCCACAAACAACTCCCTCTGTGCCTCCATCTCTTCGGAGAGCAGAGAGTCGATCTTGTTGAGCACGATGACCTGAGGCTTCTCCGCCAACCCAGCCGCGTGGGCTTCCAATTCGGCCAGAATCGTCCGGAACCCGGCCAATGGCTCGACGCCATCGGTGCCGGCTGATGTCCACTACATGCACGAGCAGAAAGCAGCGTTCTAGGTGAGCAAGGAACTCATGTCCCAGGCCTATCCCCTCGCTCGCTCCCTCCAGAAGTCCGGGCACGTCCGCCAGAGTGAGCACATCCCCCTCACCCGACCAGTCCACCACCCCCAGCATCGGCTCCACGGTGGTGAACGGGTACGCCGCCACCTTGGGTTTGGCGTTCGAAAGCCTCCGCAGTAACGACGACTTGCCCGCGTTGGGCAGTCCGGCCAGGCCGGCGTCGGCCATGAGCTTCAGAGACAGGCGCACCCAAAGGCTCTTCCCCTCCTCGCCCAGCTCGGCAAACTTAGGAGCCTGGTGGACCGAATTGGTGAACCGGGTGTTGCCGTGCCCCCCCAATCCGCCTTGCGCCAGAAGGAACTCCTGTCCCGCGGATATTAGGTCGGCCATCAGCTTGGGTACGACATCGTCCTCCCCATCGGACTCGGCCCACACCTGCGTGCCCAGAGGAACTCGGATGACTACGGTGTCGCCGTCGGCGCCGTGTCTGCGCACCCCATGCCCGCTACCACCATTGCCGGCTTTGAAGTGGACCTTGTATGTGAAGGGCTGCAGATCGCGCAGCTGAGCATCGGCCCTGAGGATGATGTCCCCGCCCCGTCCGCCGTCTCCGCCGTCCGGTCCCCCACGAGGAACGTGCATCTCTTTACGAAAAGAAACGCAGCCGTTTCCGCCGTTCCCGGCCGCTACATGGATCTTAGCTTGATCAAAGAACATGCGCGGGTCCTCGGGAAGGCACGCCCGGCCGCGAACCGCCGATTAGGCGGCTACTCGCACAGGATGCTGATTAGGCGGCCTTTCCTGCCCGTGGAGAATTCCACGCGACCGGGGGCCTTGGCGAACAACGTATCGTCTTTGCCGATGCCAACGTTGACGCCGGGACGAAACACGGTGCCGCGCTGACGAACGAGGATGGCGCCGGCCTTGACCTGCTCGCCGGCAAAAGCTTTAACACCCAGACGCTGGGCGTTGGAATCGCGGCCGTTCCTGGAACTGCCGCCACCTTTTTTGTGTGCCATATCCCGTCCCTCCTACGCGATCTTCTTGACCTCGAGGCGCGTGAGCCCCGAGCGGAAGCCTGTCTTCTTGCGAAAGCCGCGCTTGGGCTTGAACCGCGAGATAATGATCTTCGGTCCACGAAAGTGCTCGACCACCTCGGCCGTGACTTTCGCCTCATTGCCCTCGCCCGCTAGGCTCATGGAGCCGCCGTCGGCGACCAGCAGGGCGCACAACTCAATGGTTGTACCTTCCTCAGCCTTGAGACGGTCAACGATGACCTCCTGGCCTTCCTCAACGCGGTATTGCTTACCGCCGACCTTGACGATGGCGAACATGCCGACTCCTCGTGTGCTTTCATCGAATCGCGGCCACCGCCTTAGCAGCTGCCGCGAGCACGGGATTATAACAGGCTTGTTCGGCCACTGCCACCCGTTGGACTGCGAGCTAATCCGGCACCACCTCAAAGTGGTCAAGAGGCACGTGCCCGCCTGCTTTCTGCATGGAGATCTGCCGCCCCTCTCCGTCTCGATCAGCACAAGCAACGAGGCACAGGGCGCCCCGGCAGCATCCACACCGGCAGCCGCGAGCCTGTCCGCGATACGCGGGTGGACCCTCACCCGCACCCCCGGCAGCGCAGAGGCGGCGGCCGTCGCGCGAATGCGGCGCTCTACCGCGATAAGCGCAGAATCCTCGGAGAGCACAGTGCCGTCACCCCGGCACCGCGGACACGGCTCGGTCACCGTCTCGCGCAGGCCCCGAGTGACGTTCTGACGCGTCATCTCCACAAGCCCAAGCGGCGAGATCTCCACCACGTAGCTCTTGGTGCGGTCCTTTGCCAGCTCTGCCTGCAGATCGATGAGCACCGCCTCCCGGTTGACCGGCGAGGCCATGTCGATGAAGTCCACCACTATTATGCCGCCGATATCCCGCAACCGCAGCTGGCGGACGACCTCCTGGCAGGCCTCCAGATTGGTCTTGAGAACGGTGTCCTCCAGGAAGCGGCGCCCGGTGTAGCTGCCGGTGTTGACGTCCACCACCGTCATGGCTTCGGTGTGGTCGATCACGATGTACCCTCCGGAGGGCAGGCCCACCCGGCGCTGGAGAGCCTTGGCGAATCTCCTGCTCTAAACCGAAGCGTTCGAACAGCCCGCCGCCTTCGTGAAGCTCCACCGTCCCCGCCAGCGCGGGAGCGATGCCCCGCAGAAAGTTCACCAACCGCCTTTGCAGACCGGCGTCATCGACGACCACCGCGCCCGCTTCGGCCCCGAGAAGCTCGCGTACCGCCCGCAGCGCCAATTCCGCCTCGGCATACACCAGCGCCGGCGCGCCGGCAGGCAGCAGCCCTGCTTCTTCGCGCAGCCCCCATTGATGCCGCAAGAAGCGGAGTTCGCGTCCCAGGGTCTCCTCGTCCGCCCCTTCCGCCGCGGTGCGAGCTATCAGTCCCTCTCCCGGCGCCAGATCGAGCCGCCGCGCACAGCTCGCGCAGTCGCGACCCGCTCGTCTGCCTCCAGCCTGCGCGACGCCCCCATGGTAGACGTCTGGGGTAGATAGACCAGGCATCGTCCTGCCATGGCCAGCTGAGTGGTAAGACGCGGTCCCTTGCTCCCCATAGCGTCGCGGGCCACCTGGACCAAGACCTCTTTGCCCGACCGTAGCAGCGCGGTGATCTTGGCTCCCGACCGCCCCCGCCGGCCGGCCCGAACCGGCCTCATCGACATAGAGGAACCCGTTGCGCTGCAGGCCGATGTCCACGAAGGCGGCATCCATGCCGGCCAGCACGTTCTCAACGCGCCCCTTGTAGATGTTGCCCACCAGGGAGGGAAGACTCGGGCGCTCCACATACAGCTCGACCGCAACGTCGCCGTCGAGCAGCGCCACCCTGGTCTCGAGACTCCCGCGCGAGATGATCAACCGCTTCATACCCTCACTCCTGCGACAGGTGGATGCTCGTCCTGGTTATGCGCCGGATGTGGAGCGCTCCGCCGGCAAGGACCTCCAGAGCTTCCACCACCCGCTCGGGCCGCGCAGTACCCGCCGGGGTTACGACAGTATCGAAGACCAGCGTGATCGTCGCTTTCGCGCCTACGTCAGCACCCTTGCGCACCGACACGCCCACGACGTATTTCTTGACGTCGACCGTCCGCACTCGGCCTTCCCGGCTCTCCTCCACCGTCAGACTGCTGCTCCGGCCGAAACTGGCGACAGCTTCCCCAAGCACCACCGTCGGGGACCGCCCTTCCCAGCTCTCTGCCGGGAAGTCCACCTCTACCTCGTATGATGCTCCCACCACGCGAGCCGGCAGCGCCCGTCGCGCCTCATAGGGCTCCAGCGCCGTCAGGGCCGTGTGCTCGGGCAGCGCCGCGGCCAGCCGGGCCGCAAACCCGGGCACCAGGATCGTCGGCCAGTTCGAACTCCGCCAGTTCATGCAGGCCCTCCACCCCCACAGCCAGCGGCAGAGCCAGGCTGAGCAGCGCCTTGGGCCGCATCCCCTCAGAAAGCGCGAGGCGTCCTCCCGCTTTGCGAACGGCGCGTCGGAACACCTCCACCCGGTCGAGGTGGCCGATGAAGCGTCCCCGTCCCTGCACGGTGAACGTGGCCGCGTAGCGGCGCGCCCGACCTCGCCGGAGCCCCGGCCCGGCCGCCGGGCTGCGGGCGGGCGCAACCGGCCGCGGCGCCAACGCCGCCGCGGCCAGATCGACGCCGACGACGCCGGCAGCGCGGTCTGCACGGTCGGCCAGGTCGTTGCCCATACCATCCACACAAGCCCCGCATTCGCCGCAACCGTCCCAGCGGCAGTCGGGGGTAGTCTCTCCCAGTTCCGCCCGCTCCCACTCCTTGACAAGGAAGGCGCGGTCGGCCACCCCCAATATGAGCTCCCAGGGCAGTGTGCGGTCGAAGGGAAGCGGCGTGGTCGCGAGTTCCTCGCGGACGGAGCCGGCTGAGGCGAACGCCGCCGTCCACGCTTCACCCCGGAATTGCTCGGTCCAGGAGTCGAAGCGAGCCCCTTTGGCCCAAGCCTCAAGGATCACTTGCCCCATGCTCTCGTCGCCTCGAGCCAGAGCAGCTTCAAGGTAGCTCTTGCCGGCCCCCGAGACGGCCAGTTTCACGCCGGCACGGCGCAGACGAGAGCGGAGCAGATCCTGCCGGCGCAGCAGGGTCTCCCGGTCGGCCATGCCGGCCCACTGAAATGCCGTGAACGGCTTGGGAATGAAGTTGTTGACGCTGACGTTGAGCTGCAACCGGGAGGCGCGCTTCCCCAGGACGCGCCGGCCCAGATCGCGCACCCTCAGGCAAAGGTCGGCGATGGCCACCACGTCCTCGTCGGTCTCCCCGGGCAGTCCGATCATGAAGTACAACTTGAGCGTGGTCTTGCCCGAGCGGAAGGCCTCTTCGGCCGCGCCCAGGATGTCGGACTCCGTCACGTTCTTGTTGATGATGTCGCGCATCCGCTGACTGCCCGCCTCGGGCGCCAGGGTCAGGGAGGGGCCGGTGGGTGATGCCATTCGGGCCAGCTTGACCGCCGCGCCGTCCACGCGCAGCGAGGGCAGCGAGACCCTTACTTCCGGGTGGTCCTGAGCCATCCGTACCAGTACTTCCTCCAGCCGTGTGTGGTCGGTGGTCGATAGCGAAGCCAAGGCCAGTTCCTGATGCCCGGTGGCCTGGAGCTGCTCCCGAGCCATATCCAGAATCTGCCCGGCCTGGCGTTCCCTGACCGGCCGGTACCACATGCCGGCTTGGCAGAAACGGCAGCCCCGAGTGCAGCCACGCATGATCTCCACCCAGGCACGATCGTGCACCCCCGCCGTGAGCGGCACAATGCACTCCGCGGGATAGGGAGCATCCGCAAGCCGTGCCACTGTGCGCCTGGTCACCTTCTGGCTCAGCCCGGGGATGAACACACCCGGAACCTCCCCCAGACGGCGCTTGGTCTCGGCCCGATCGGCGCCGTCCCGCTTGGCCTTGAGCAGAGTGGCAAGCATCTCCGGAAACAGTCCTTCCCCGTCGCCCACCGCAACGGCATCCAAGAACCGACCGACCGGCAAGAAGTTGGCGCACGCCGGGCCGCCTCCCACTACCAGAGGATCACCCTCAGACCTGTCTTCGGCCACCGCAGGGATACCCGCCAGGTCGAGCATCTCGAGGAGGTTGGTGAAGTTGAACTCATGCTGCAGGGTGACGCCCAGCAGGTCGGCCTGGGCTACCGGAGTCCACGTCTCGAGCGTCAGCAGCGGCACGCCCTCCCGACGCATGGCGACTATCGCGTCTACCCAAGGCAGGTAGGTGCGCTCCACCTCCACGCCCTCGGCCTCGCGGGCCAAGTGGTAGAGGATCTGCATGGCTTGGTTGGAGATACCGATCTCGTAGGTATCGGGAAAGCCGAGCACCACTCGCACGGTCCCTGGTTGCCCAGAGAATCCGGGGCCGGCTCCCGGCTCACCTCCTATCAGGCGGGCGGGTTGCCGGATTGAGGACAGGATGTCTTCGAAGTGGCTCTGAACAGTCGTGTCGCTCAACGCCGCAGCGAATCGGCAAGACGCAAGCACCCGACTGGTGGAGGCAGGAGCGCCTTTCTGGAAGTAGCGCGATAGCCGCCATGCCCACGGCGATCGTGCCCGTGTAACCGGTGCTCGCCTTGAGCACCAAGCCGATGCCTGGAGTGGACCGCATGAACGTCCGGGCGAGCGCACGGAAGCCGAAGCCCATTCCCACCACCCCGGCCAGTTCGATCGCTCGTTCCTTGCCGATCTCTTCCCCGTAGATGGCTGCGATGGCCATGACCATCTTGATCTGGTTGAGAGTCATCACCGGCATGTCCGCACCTGGGACGAAGAACACCAGCCCGACCAGTGCGTTCTGACCGGCAGTGCGGTAGACCACCCGACGGGCGGCCGCGGCTCTGAGCACCGGGTAACGCCGGCCCAGCGCCACCGCGTGGTCCCCCGCGCGCTCGACGCAGGCGTCAAACAGCCGCCGCCATCCGACAACGGAATCGGTGAACGACAGCCTAGTGCAGCCCGCCACCGGAGAACTGCGCCTTGCCTGTGGCAACCTCGCCCTCGTCCACCGCCAGGACCACTCCGCCCGCGGGCACCGAGCGGGCCAATCCCACGAGAGCGTCGGCCTCCATGTCCGCGGACACCAGGACTATCAGTAGCTCACCGGGCACGGTGGAGATCTCACTCAGCTCCGTCACCGGCCGCGTCCAGACCGCGGGCAGCGTGCCCCCGGCGAAGAACTCCTGTTGCGCGAGCACCACCAGCCGCTGGTCGCCGGCCAGTACCACGCCGGCCGCTTCACCGGTGGTCGCCGATACTTCTCTCCAGGCGTCTGCGAACTTCGAAACGTTCAAGGGCAACTTCACCACTGACATCTCCCGACAATCCCGGCCCGGGGGCGGCTATTTGGACGGATCGGCCACCGAATGCACGTGCACACTCTCAAGGAGACCGATGGCCATCAAGAATACTACCAGGGAGCTGCTGCCAAAACTCACAAACGGCAGGGGCAACCCTGTGACCGGCATGATGCCGATGGTCATGCCTATGTTCACGAACACCTGGAAAACGATCACCCCGGCGATGCCCGCGGCTACCAGGGTGCCATACGGGCTACGCGACATCCGGGCGATCCTGTAGGCACGCCACACCACCAAGCCGAACAGCACGAGCAGCAAGGCCGCCCCCAGAAACCCCAGTTCCTCCCCCACCACGGCGAAGATGAAGTCGGTGTGGTGCTCGGGTATGAACCCATAGTTGCTCTGGGTGCCCTGCATGTAGCCCTTGCCGGTGAACATGCCGCTGCCCACAGCGATCTTGCTCTGCACCAGCTGATACCCGAGGTCCGTGGGGTCTTTCTCCGGGATGCAGGAAGAGTGTCAGCCGTTTGAGCTGGTATTCCTTGAGCAGCTTGATATTGAAGACGTTGGGCAGCACCCGCAGCACCATGATCGTGAAGAATGCCCCCCCACCCGCGAGGATGCCCAAGTGCGACAGGCGGACACCCCAAACCACCAGCATAGCCAAGAGGATGGCGGCCAGACAAAGTGAGGTCCCCAGGTCGGGCTGTAGGAAGATAAGGATCCCCGGTACGGCAACGTACACAACGGCGAGCACCACAAAGCGGAAGCGATCGCGCAGTTCTACCCCCTCTGCCAGCACCGCGGCCAGAGACAAGATAAGCAGGAACTTCACCAACTCAGCGGTCTGAAGTCTAAAGCCCGCGAACTCCAGCCACCTGTTGGCCCCGCCGCGGCTGACGCCCACGATCAGAGTCGCCACAAGCAGTAGCAGACTGACTGCGTAGATGTATATCTGCCAGCGGGCAAACCATTGATAGTTCACCAAGCTGAGCGCCACCAGAAAGACAACGCCCAGGGCGAGACCTATAGCCTGGGAGCGCACGTAGAAGAATGGATGGGCAGCGATGTCCGGATCGGCGTGGGTGGCGGAGTACAGCATGAAGAAGCCGTACACAACCAAGGCCAGCGTGGCTCCCAACAGGATCCAGTCCAAACTGCGCAGATACCGCCCGATAGAGAAACCCAAGACCGGACGGCGCTCCCGGGCGACCTTGAGCACGGTGACGGGTTGGCTCATCGCGACACCACCGCTATTCCAGGCCCACGATATTGCCCAGGCGGGCGTGCTCGATGTCGAAATACGCCTCCATAACGTAGCGGACCATAGGGGCCGCGACCCCGGCACCGTGACCGCCCTGCTCTATCAGAGCCACCACCACTATCTCGGGCACTTTGTCCGGGTCCGCGGGCGCGTACCCCATGAACCATGAGTAGTCGGCCTTGCCGGCCACCTCGGCCGTGCCGGTCTTACCCCCGACGCTCTTCGGAAAACCCTGCCAAGCATCGAAGGCCGTGCCCCCGGCGGAGCACACCAGCCTCATGCCTCTCTTGACCTCTTCGAGAATCGCGGGGTCGATGCCCAAATCGGGACGCTTCTCGCTGATGAAGGTGTTGACATCGGTGCCCGCGGAGTCGGTGATCTTGAGGCCCAAACGTGGTACCCATACCGTTCCGCCGTTGACAAGGGCCGAAAGAGCGACGGCCTCTTGCAGGGGGGTGACTAGCAGATCGCCCTGGCCGATGGACAGGTTGATCTCGTCGCCCGGCTTCCACTCCCGGTTGTTCTCGCGCGCCCACACCACGTCGGGCACTCGGCTCCCGTTGGTCTCCCCCGGGAGATCGATGCCGGTCTGCCGGTCAAACCCAAAGCGGCGCAACCCGTTCTGAAGCACTGCGCCAGTCTGCCCGTATAGCCTCAGCCCCATAGTGTAGAAGTAGACGTCGCACGACTCCTGGATAGCCTCAACGAGGCGGACATCGCCGTGTCCTCCAGTCTGCCAGTCCTTCCATACCTGGGTAAAGCTCTGAAAGGTGAATTTGAAACTGCCTCCGCAGTTGACCACTGTGTCTACATCGGCCACGCCCGCGTCCACAGCCACCGAGCCCACGAACGGCTTGAAAGTCGAAGCGGCGGGATAGAGGCCGCTGATGGCTCGGTTGAACAGCGGCTTGCCGGGATCCTCCGAAAGAACCTTGTAGTTCGCATAGCTGATACCGCCCACCCATACGGTGGGGTCGTACTCGGGATAAGAGGCCATGGCCAGCACCTCGCCGTTCCGCGGGTCGAGGGCGACGACCACCCCGGCATCGGCGTCGGTCAAACCCGTCTCTTGCGCCCTTTTCAGGCCCTCAAGGATGGCCTGCTCCGCTTCTTGTTGCAGCTGGCTGTCGATGGTGAGAACCAAGTTGTAACCGGTCTCGGCAGGCACGTTGTCGGTGAAGCGGATAGGACGCCCCGAAGCGTTGACCTCCACCTTCTTTAGTCCGTCGGTACCCCTCAGGTAGGAGTCGTAGGCACGCTCCACCCCGTCCTTGCCGATATGGGTGCCGGCATCGAGTTGAGAGAACTCGGTCTGGTCGAGATCGTTCTGCGCAACCTCGCCCACATAGCCGAGCATATGAGCGGCAAGAGCTCCGTGGGGATACTGGCGCAAGAAGGTCTTTTCCACCTCCACCCCCGGGAAGTCCTCGCTATGCTCCTTGAGATACGCCACAACTGTCTCCTCGGGCACGTCTTCCTTGACCACATACGTCACCCAGGGGTCGCTCTTGGCCTTCTTATAGTCATCCAGCAGATCGGCGGTAGTCATGCCAAGCAGACCGGCCAGTGCGGAGATCTCGGCGTTGAAATCCGCTACCTCTTGTTCGTCCTTCGCCTCCGGATCGGGCATGTCCATCGTCAACAGGCACACGCTCAGACCCGCCCGATTCTCGACCATCACCTCGCCGTCACGGTCATATATGACCCCCCTCGGAGCCTCGACCGTAACCGTGCGCTCCCTGTTGCTCACGGCGAAACCGACGTAATCGTCCCCCGAAAGGATCTGCAGATACCACAGTCGGAAAGCGATCAGCAAGAACAGGGCGAGTCCGATGAGGAACAGCACTCCCACCCTCATGCCGGTGAACGAGTCGTCGTCCGAAGACAGCCTCTTCTTGACCGGCTGAAGGATCATTCCCCGCCCCTGGCCGCCCCGAGCGGCTCGCCGCGGGAGGGCACAAGGAGTCGCAACCGCATCAATAGAAGGTACACCGGAACGGCTATGAGAGTGTCCAGCACAGCCTCGGGCACCAGTTGCACACCCATCATGGTGAACAAGCCCTCTCGTGGGCCCATGACATACGTGAACAGCCCGAAGACCAGCTGCGCGGCAACAGACGCTCCGCCCGCGTAGATCAGAAGCATCCAGAGACCCTCGGCGCCAAAACGCGCCGCCAACGTACCCAAAACGTACCCGGTCACCACATATACAAGCGACCGCAAGCCCAAGGGCTGCAGATAGGTGATATCGGCGGCCACCCCAGCCACGAACCCGAAAACGGCCCCCCACATGGACCCCCGCACTATCGCCACGATCACCGTCATTATCAGAAAGAGATCGGCTGTGACCCCGAGAACGCGAACCCGGGAGACGACGAGCGTTTGCAGCAGCGCCCCAATCACGAAGAGCAAGAACACCTTGCCCACCGCTATTGCCTGGACGCGACTCACCGCTCTTGGCTCCGGTTGGTCGTGGTCGTGCCTCCGAGCAGAGTGGTCGTGGTGGCACTACCACGCAAGGTGGTCGTGGTGGTTGGCGAGCCGGTGGTAGTTGTGGCTCCTCCCGGGACCGTGGTGCTCGAAGCGGCCGTGGTACCGGTAAGTACGGTGGTGCTCGTAACGGCGATGGTGGTGGTGGCGCTCTCCGGCACGATCAGCACCATCACCTCTTCCAGAACGCGGAAGTCGACGAAGGCCTGGACCTCTATCTCCTTGTAGATGTTGATGGTCTCCTCGCCCACGCTGATGACGATGCCGATGGGAATATCCGCCGGATAGATACCCCCGTAGCCAGAGCTCACCACCGGCAGTTTAGGCTCGACCGGGAGGTCACGGTCGACAAAGTCCATCACCAGCATCCCGCTGACCGACCCCTCGACTATGCCCTCAGCCCGAGAGCCCTGTATCTTGGCCGACACGCTCGATTCGGCATCGGTGATGAGCCGTACCTTGGCGCTGTGCGCCGTGACCTCGACGATCTTGCCCACGAGCCCCTTGCCGGGAAGAGTCTCCCCGACCACAGGCGTCGCGCCCACAACCGGCAGACCCACCCTCAGCCCGTCGTCCGAACCCTTGTCGATCTTTACCCACGATTCCAGCAGGGTGGGCGACTTGTCGATGACCCGGGCCACCATGAAGTCGGTCCCCGCCGGATAGGTGCCCTTGTCGCGCAACTCAAGAAGGCTCTTGAGGCGCTGGTTCTCCTCCGCCTCCTCTTCGAGCTGTACCAATCGCCCCTGGAGCCCCTGAAGTGTCTCTTCCAGCTCTGCGGCGCGTTCGTGGGCCGACCAGATAGTCCTAAACCAGTTGTACCCGTCCTGGAAAGGTTGGGCGATCTTGTCTCCCCACGACTGCATGGGAGTAAGCATGTTGGCGAAACCTTGCCGGATGGCATGAACCGGCCCTGAGTCCGACTCGCGGAACGAGACCGTGAGTAGGGCCAGCGACAGGATGATCAGAATGACGAAGACGCCTCTCCGCCAGGCTACTTTGTTACGCGCCATGATTGTCCCCGCTATCTAGTAGCGGTGTCTCTTGGCCCTCTGTGACATGCGATGTAGAGTGTCGAACTCCTCCAGCGAACGGCCGGAACCAACCGCTACGCAGGTAAGAGGTGACTCCGCTCGGTTCACAGGCATCTGAGTCTCCTCACGTACCCGTTCACACATACCCTGCAGCAGCGACCCACCCCCGGCCAGCATGATGCCCCGGTCCATGATGTCCGAGGCCAGTTCGGGCGGCGTCTTGTCGAGAGTGGACTTGATGGCGTCTATGATGGCTGCCACCGGCTCCTCGATGGCAATCCGCACCTCCTCGGAGGTTATGATAAGCGTCTTGGGCAACCCGGTGACCAAGTCGCGGCCACGGATCTCGGCCTCCTGCTCCTGCTCCATGGGAAATGCAGACCCAATCTCCATCTTGAGCTCTTCGGCGGTCTGGCTGCCGATCATGAGCTTGTACTCCTTCTTTATCCAAGCGATGATCGCCTCGTCAAGCTCATCGCCGCCGATGCGAATCGATTGGGCCACGACAATGCCAGACAGCGATATTACCGCCACCTCGCTGGTGCCGCCGCCAATATCCACGATCATGCTCCCGGTGGCCTCCGCAACCGGCAGGCCTGCTCCGATGGCGGCCGCCATTGGCTCCTCGATGAGATAGGCCGCCCTCGCCCCCGCGCTGATGGTGGCCTCTTCGACCGCGCGCCGCTCCACCCCCGTGACTCCGGAGGGAACGCAGACAACAACACGTGGGTGGGCCCAGCGGTTCTGGTGGACCCTCTGGATGAAATGGCGCAGCATCTGCTCGGTCACGTCGAAGTCGGCGATGACCCCGTCTTTGAGCGGCCTAATGGCGTTGATCGTACCGGGAGTGCGGCCCAACATGCGCTTTGCGTCGGTGCCTACCGCGAGAACCTCGCCCGTCCGGGAGTCTATGGCCACCACCGACGGCTCCGAGAGGACGATGCCCCGGCCGCGGACGTAGACAAGAGTCGTCGCGGTACCCAAATCCACTGCCATATCTCGTCCGGCAAAACCGGTGATGAACTCACTGAAGGCTATAGCGATTCCTCCGTGCCAACACTTCCAGAGACCTAGGCCGCACCGGGCCTCCGGTATTATACCTACTGAGCCGCTACTGTGGTGAACGGCCCTATTCGACCGACGTCTACCCACTCTCTACGCACCAGGTCGAAGCCCCATTCTCCGAAGAGACGAGCCAGCAGATGCAGAGGCAATCCCACCACGTTGCTGTACTCGCCCCGCACGCCGGTCACCCACAGTGCCGCGACACCCTGAACGGCGTAGGCACCGGCCTTGCCCTTCCACTCACCCGACGCAAGGTAGGCCTTGATCTGGGCATCGTCCATGGCGGCGAATGTGACGTCGGTAATGGCGTGTGCCACCCGCACCTGCTCGGGGCAGGGTAGACCCCCGTCCGGCGGCGACCCGGCCCAGCGCCACTCCCGAGACCACCTGATGAGTCCTGCCCGGACAGAGCCGCCAACATACCAGCGGCCTCTCCGGCCGTGGCCGGTTTACCCATGACTCTCTCATCACCGGTCACCAGCGTGTCTGTCCCCAGCACGAACGCCCCGGGCTCAGCGCCGAGCGGCAGAACGGCACCCGTCACTTTGGCCAAGGCGTTGGCCTCGGCCAGTTGCACGGCCGGACCCCCCGCTGAGCGACTCCTCAGCCTCAGATGCCACCACCGTGAACGGCACCCCCAAGTCGCGCAGCAGCGAATGCCGGCGGGGAGACTGCGAGGCTAGGATCAGTCTGAAATCGGGCGGAAACGGGGCTATGTCAGCAACTCCCCGCCCTCGGGGAAGAAGATCGCGATCTCGCGCTGGGCGCTCTCGAGACTATCGGCGCTATGGACCACGTTCTGGCTCATGCTCAGGCCAAAGTCGCCTCGGACGGAACCGGGGTCAGCCTCCAGCGGATTGGTAGCGCCCATCATGCGTCGCACCACCTTGACCGCCGACGGACCTTCCACCACCATCGCGAAGATGGGGGCCGAGGTTATATGCGTGACCAACTCCTCGTAGAAGGGCTTGGCCTTGATGCTCGGCGTAGTGCCGCTCGGCCATGTCGCGGGTGACGATGAGCATCCGGGCCACCCTGATGATCAGACCCCGGCGCTCCATGCGGCTGATGACTTCCCCCACCAATCCTCGGGCCACCCCGCTCGGTTTGACGAGCACCAGCGTACGTTCGGTCACGGTATCCTCCATAGGTCGTCTGCGCGATGATGCGCTGATTTGCGAGCAGTCCATCAAACTGAGCCAAGCGTCTACTTGGGCCTGCTGAGGCTCCAGGGGTTCGTCCGCCGGAGGCGCCACCCTTCGGCCTCTGGGATCGTGCCCACAGTAGGGGCAGAGCTTCCAACCCGGCTCCAGGATCCTCTCGCACACACTGCAGATGGAGCGGAGCGGCCGGCGGCAGCTCGGGCAGGCTACGTAATCGGGCTTGATGAGCTCCCCACACGAGGGGCAGGCCCGCATGATCTGCAGCTCCTGCTCCATAGCACGTGTCTCTAGTTCGCGTTCCCTGGCCTCGGCCAGATACTCAGCCGGCCGCAGGATGCCGTAGATGATGGTGCCCAGCAAGGGCAGCACGAGCGAAGAGAGCACAGCCACCCCTATGATTATGGGGTCGTCGATGCGCTTGCGGGCGTCCTTAAAGGTCCACAAGATCAAGGACAACCACAGGACCACCAGGAAAAAGACGAAGACGTACAACGATAGCGCCCATATCGGCGAATCTATGATCTTGTTGATGGTCTCAAAGAGACTATTGCTGTCCAAGTCCCGCTCCTACATCAAAGTGCGCGAGGATCAAGCGAGAGAATATCACGACCACAGGAGGCACGGCCTAGGTGAGCCCCCGCTTGAGGTCGGATATCAGCGTCAGTGAGCCGGTGACCAGCACCACCTGGTTGGAGGTCGCAAGCCGGTATGCGCTCACCATGGCCGAGTGCGGGTCGGGATCGACAAAGACCTCCGGGCCCTTGCCCACCTCAGCTATGATCGCCGCCAATTCGTCGGCTGAGAGGGCTCGGGCACTCGCGCTCTGGGTGGCGAACATGATGTCGCACGCCGGCACCAGCACCCGCATCATCTCAAGCACTTCCTTGTCACGCAGTACCGAAACCACGGCGATGAGACGCCGGCGCTCCAGGATCTGCTCCAGCGAGCTCATGGTCTCGGCCATCCCCGGCGGGTTATGCGAACCGTCGAAGATGCAGAGGGGCTGTGTGCCAATGACTTCCAGGCGGCCCGGCACCTCGGTCGCTGCCAGTGCGGCTCGCACTTGGTCGGCCTCCAACTCCTTGCCGCCGAGGAGCTCCACAGCGGCCACCGCTAGAGCGGCGTTCCCGCGCTGGTAGCCACCCAGCACTTTCAACTTCAGGTCGGTGTAGCACCCGTAGAGCCCGAATATATCGAAGGAAGCGTGCCGGGGATCGGACAAGACGACGAACTCGTCGCCCAGGAACTGGCACAACGCCTCACGCTCGGCGCACAGGTGCCTGAGCTCCGCTTTCAGCGGCGCGCCAAGGTTTCCCGCCACCACCTTCCCGTTATGCGGCACCACCGCCGCCTTCTCCTTGAGGATGGCCGACTCGGTGTCGCCCAGGAGTTCAGTGTGCTCCCGACCGATGGTGGTGATCACCTGCACGTCAGAGGAGATCACCGAGGTCGCGTCCAGCCGACCACCCAATCCCGCTTCGATGACGGCCACGTCGCAGCCCTTCTCTTTGAAGTAGAGCAAGGCTGCGGCCGTGAGCACTTCGAACTGGGTCAGGGAGTCCCCCGGGGGAAAGTCTTTGTTCAGCCGCTCGGCCACAGGTCTGATGCGCGCCACCAGATCGCAGAACTCCTCTTCGGTGGATGCCACAGAGTTCACCATCTGCCGCTCGGCCAGGCTGATGAGATGCGGGGACACATAGGCCCCCACTGTGAGCCCCTGCGCCTCGAGTAGAGACGAGATGAAGCGCGTGGTGGAACTCTTGCCGTTGGTGCCCACCACGTGGATGGTGCGGTAGGCCTTCTGCGGCGACCCCAACTCCTCCACCAACTTGGCGACGCGGTCGAGACCCAGATGCATGCCCAGCCGCTCCAGTCCGTTCACGTACTCCCAGACTTCCTGCGGATTGCAGGCCGCCCGGCGGGTCACGGCTTCTTGCCCTCGGGTAGCGGCAAGTCACCCCCCACCCGCTCGCGGTACTGTCGCTGGACCTCGGCCAGAACGGCCTCGGCAGCAGTCAGGCGGCTCTGCTCTTCGGCCACCACGGCCTCCGGAGCCTTGGCCATGAAACCCTGGTTGCCCAGCTTGGCGCGGGCCTTGGTCGCTTCAACCTGGGCCTTCTGGGCCTTGTTCACGAGTCTTGCCCGCTCCCGCTCCACGTCTACCAAGCCCTCAAGATCGAGCAACGCCTGAACCCCGGGGCCCTCCACCGAGGCGAAGCGCTCCGCTCCGCCGCCGGCGGCGATCGCTTCGATGAACTCACACATGCACAGCTGCCGAACCGCCTGCTGCAACTCCGTGATGGCGGCGGCGGCCCCGGGCGTCGACTCCACGATGCGCACCCGGCCCACTACATCACGGGCCAGGCCCAATTCCTCGCGGGTGGAGCGCAGACCTCCCACTACGGCCATGAAGATCTCCATGGCCGTTTCCGCAGCGGGCATCGTCCCAGGAGGGGTCGGCCTCCGAGTAGGTGGCATCGAACAGGCTAGGAGCACTGCTCAGCCGACGCCACCCAGGGCAGGTGACCGTAGATCTCCTCGGTGACAAAGGGCATCAGGGGATGCAGCAGCAACATCACGTGCTCAAGAAGTACGAGCAGGTTGCCGCTCACTTGCAGACGCTCGGCCTCGTCTTCGCTGTAGAGGCGACTCTTGGCCACCTCGAGATACCAGTCGCACAGCTCGTTCCAGACGAAACGGTAGAGCACCCGGGCCACATCATCGAACTCGTAGCTCTCGTAGAGCTGGGTGACCTCCCGAGTCACCGCGTTCAGGCGACTGAAGATCCAGCGGTCGGCCGCCGTGGCCAGCTCCACCCGACGCTCCGCCTCCGGATGAGCGCCCTGCAGCACGAGGCGCGAGGCGTTCCAGATCTTGTTGGCGAAGTTGCGCCCCATCTCGATGCGCTCGGCGCTGAAGCGCACGTCCTGCACCGAGCTCATGTAGGCCAGCCCGAAGCGGGTGGCGTCGGCCCCGTACTCGGCGATGAGCTCCAACGGGTCCACTCCGGTGCCAAGGCTCTTGCTCATGCGCCGGCCGTCGGCCGCCAGCACGGTGGGATGGATGATGACGTCGCTGAAAGGGCATGTCGCCCCGGAACTCCATGCCCATCATGATCATGCGGGCCACCCACAGGTAGATGATGTCCCGTGCCGTGGAGAGCACCGAGGTGGGATAGAAGGCCTCGAGCTTCGCCGTCTCCTCCGGCCAGCCCAGCGTGGCGAACGGCCACAGGGCCGAGCTGAACCAGGTGTCCAGCACGTCCTCTTCTTGCCGGACGGTCCCGCCGCACTTGTCGCAGGCCTGCGGCGGCTCGGCCGCCACCATCAGGTGCTCGCACTGCTCGCAGGCGTAGGCCGGGATGCGGTGCCCCCACCAGAGCTGGCGGCTGATGCACCAGGGCCGGATGCCCGTCATCCAATCGAGGTAGACCTCGCCCCAACGCGCGGGGCGTGAAACGCACGCGCCCATCTTCGACCACCTTGATGGCCGGCTGCACCAGGCGCTTCATGTCCATGAACCACTGCAGTGAGAGAAGCGGCTCGATGACGGTGCCGCACCGGTAGCAGGTGCCCACCGAGTGGTCGTAGTCGTCGGCCTTGACGAACAGGCCCTCTTCTTCCAGCCGCGCCAGCACGGCGGCGCGGGCCTCCGTGGAAGTCTGCCCCGCGAACTCTCCGGCTTCGGCCGTCATGACGCCGTCGAGCCCGATGACCGAGATGCTGGGCAGTCCGTGCCGCAGACCTATCTCCCAGTCGTCGGGGTCGTGCCCCGGGGTGATCTTGAGGGCGCCGGTGCCGAAGCCGATGTCCACGTGCTCGTCGGCGATGATGGGCACTTCGCGTCCGACCAAAGGCACCACCGCGGTGCCGCCCACGAACCGCCCGTAGCGCGGGTCCTTGGGGTTCACCGCCACGGCCGTGTCGCCCAGGATGGTCTCCGGGACGCGTGGTCGCCACCGTCAGCGTCTCGTTCGGAACCGGCCACGGGGTACTTCACGTAGTAGAGCTTTGCGGCCCTGTCTTCGTGCTCCACCTCCAGGTCGGAGATGGCCGAGCCACAGCGCACGCACCAGTTGACCAGGTAGACGTCGCGGTAGATGTCGCCCTTCTCGTAGAGCGAGACGAACACCTTGGACACCGCCTTCTGGTAGGCCTCGTCCATGGTGAACCGCTCGGACTCGTAGTCGCAGGCGCAGCCGAGCTTCTTGAGCTGGTGGATGATGGTGGAGCCGTACTCGCGCCGCCACTCCCACACCCGCTGCTCGAAGGCCTCGCGGCCGATGTCCTCCTTGCGCAGGCCCTCGCCGGCCAGACGGCCCTCCACCTTGTTCTGGGTGGCGATGCCGGCGTGGTCGGTGCCCACGACCCACAGCGTGTTGAAACCGCGCAGGTGGTGATAGCGGATGAGGGCGTCCTGGATGGTGTCGTTGAGGGCATGCCCCATGTGCAGAGAGCCGGTGACGTTGGGCGGCGGGATGGACACCACAAAGGGCGGCCGCGGATCGTCGGGTTCGGCGCAGAAGGCCGAGCGCTCGAGCCAGCGCTTCATCAGCCGTTCTTCTACCTCATGCGGCTCGTAGCGCGCCGCCATGCTCGTCCTATCGTCGCCCAAAGCTAGTCCGTTCCTTCCCCCATCCTCAACGCCGGCGAAAGCCAGCGGCAGGACGTCAACGAAGTTGTCCACGTACAGGATCTGCAGGCCCTTCTTGAGCTCAGCGTCAAGCTCTTCCACCTCCGGACGCACCGTGGCCGGCAGCACCACCGCCTCGCACGCCTTCGCGCAGGGCGGCCAGCAACTTCTCCTTGAGACCACCCACAGGTAGCACCTGCCCGGTCAGAGTGATCTCTCCCGATAGGGCCACCTTGGGCAGCACCGGCACCTGCATCAGAGCGGACAGGAGCGCCGTGGCCACAGCGATGCCGGCCGACGGCCCTTCCTTGGGGACGCCGCCCTCGGGGAAGTGCATGCGCACTTCGAGGGCCGACAGGAGTTCGTGATCTGACGGCAGAGAGGGTTCGCATTCGGGCCCGTGAGCCTCCGGGCGGAATCCCGGCTCCGGAGCCTCCGTCTCGATAACCACGCTGACAGGAGTGCGTATCTCGCCCACCGTTCGCTGCCCGGCCCCGTCGTCGCCGGCATCGGGCTGCTGGTAGTTGTCCAGCAGATAGGCCCGGCCCGGCGAATCCAGCCAGAGGGCAGCCAACGCAGGGTCCCGCACCAGCGAGGTCTTAAGATATCCCCACGCCGCGGTGACGCTCTCCTGCATGATCTCGCCCAGTTGCCCGGTGAGGTGAAAGTCGCCCTTGCCAGGAGTCACCACGCACTCGATGCGCAGCACGTCTCCCCCGGCCCCGGTGTAGGCCAGGCCAAGGCTCACGCCCACCTGCGGCTCAGTGCCCAGGCGAGCCGACAAGAAAGGTGCCGGCCCCACCAACCGGCCCAACATGCTCGGGCCCACCTTGCGGGGCATGGTCTTGCCCTCCACCTTCATGCGGGCCAGGCGCCGGTAGACCTTGCCGATGAGCCGGGCCATCTCGCGCACTCCCGCCTCGCGGGTGTATTCGCGTATGAGCAGGCGCAGAGCCGCTGGGGTGAACACGTTGCCCAGGTCGCCCAGCCCGCTCTCCTCGGCGATCTTGGGAACCAGGTGCCGCTGCGCTATCTCCCGCTTCTCCCGGTCGGTGTAGCCGGGCAGGCGGATGATCTCCAGCCGGTCGTGCAGGGTCTCGGGGATGTCTTCTTCGTAGTTGGCCGTGGCGATGAAGAACACATGCGAGAGGTCGTACTCCAACTCCAGGTAGTTGTCCCGGAACGTCCGGTTCTGCACCGGGTCGAGCACTTCCATGAGCGCCGCCGCCGGGTCGCCCCGCCAGTCGGCCTCCATCTTGTCGATCTCGTCGAACACCACCACCGGGTCGTCCACCCCGGCCCGCTTAAGAGCGTCGATGATGCGACCGGGCATCGCGCCCACGTACGTGCGGCGATGACCGCGGATCTCACCCTCGTCGCGCACCCCGCCCAGGCTGATGCGCTGCAGCGGACGGTCAAGGCCCTTGGCCGTGGCCATGGCCACCGAGGTCTTGCCCACCCCGGGCGGTCCGACCAAGCAGAGGATGGCGTTGGGAGGCGTGCCGCCCCGCAGGGAGGCGACGGCCAGGTATTCGATGATGCGGTCTTTTACGCTCTTGAGCCCGTAGTGGGTCTCGTCGAGCACCCGGGCCACCGCGGCCACGTCGGGGACGGCCGATCCGGACCTCACTCCCCAGGGGAGGCCCAAAGCCGTATCCAGGTAGGTCTTGGCCACCGCCACCTCGGCCGAAAGCGGGGGCAGATCGCCCAGGCGCTTGATCTCTTTGGTGAGCGCCGCGGCGGCCGCCTCCGGCAGCTTCTTCTCCTCGAGTTGCCGCAGATAGGCGCCGCGGTCGCTGTCTTCCTCGCCCTCTTCGCCCAGCTCCTCCTGCAGGACCTTCAGGCGTTCGTGCAGGAAGGCCCGGCGCTGCTGACGCTCGAAGCTGTCGTGCACCCGCTCGGATATCTCGTTCTCGAGCGCGATGAACTCGTTCTCCTGGATGAGGGTCTCGAGCAGCAGAAGCAGACGGGCCTCCGGCTCTTCGCCTTCCAGTAGGTCCTGCTTGCGATCGGGGCCGATCACCAGGTTGGACGCCACGATATCCACCATCTCGTCCGGGTCGGTGACCACCTCCAGCGCCGTCTCGGCCTCCTCCGGCAGTTGCGGGGTCTGGCCGACATAGCCCGGCGAACTCCCGGGCGACAGAGTCCATGAGCGCCCGGAGACGTAGCCTGCCACCCGGCGGGTGCGCTAGGCACGGGGGTGTAGTGCACGATGAAGAACGGCGCCGACGACTCGTAGGCGTCGATGGTCACCCGCTCCTTGCCCTCTATGAGGGCCTTCAGGGTGCCGTCGGACAACCGGGAGAACTGCACCACCTTGGCCAGGGTGCCCACAGGGTGGATGTCACCCGGCTCGGGGTCGTCGGTCACCGGGCTACGCTGAGCGGCTATGACCAGCAGGCCACCGGACTGCTGGGTGTGTTCCAGCGCCCGCACGCCCTTGTCCCGCTCGACGAAGATCGGCGCCAGCATGCCGGGGAATAGCACAAGGTCACGCGTGGCCAGGAGCGGGACTGCCCGCTGAGTTTCAACCATCAATCCGTCCCATCCTCGGCGGCCGTAGGTTCATCTCGAATCGAGTCGCTATGCGGATTCTTGATCCAGCTCCAGGTCCTCGTGCGCTGAGCTCGTCACCAGGGTGGGGTCGATCCTCTTCTCTATCACTTCCCGGGTGACCACGCACTTGGTCACGTCGCGCCGGCTGGGAAGATCGAACATGACGTTCGTGAGCGCAGACTCGATGATGGAGCGCAGCCCTCGGGCTCCCGTCTCCAGCTTCAACGCGTGTGCAGCAATGGACTGCAGCGCATCCTTCTGGAACACCAAGTCCACCCCGTCGTAGGCGAAGAACTTGCGGTACTGCTTCGAAAGCGCGTTCTTAGGCTCGGTGAGGATGCACACCAGGTCTTCCTCGCGGAGTTGGTGCACGTTGCAGATAACCGGCAGCCGGCCGATGAACTCGGGGATAAGACCGAAAGCGAGCAGGTCTTCTGGGAGCACCTTGGCAAACAGCTCGCCCACGTCGCGCTGGGCCTTGCTCACTATCTCAGCCCCGAAGCCCATGCCCTTCTTGCCGATGCGCCGCTCGATGATCTTCTCCAGACCGGCGAAGGCGCCCCCACAGATGAACAGGATGTTAGTGGTGTCGATGGTGAGGAATTCCTGGTGCGGATGCTTGCGGCCGCCCTGTGGCGGTACGCTGGCTGTCGTGCCCTCGAGGATCTTGAGCAGAGGCCTGCTGCACGCCCTCGCCCGAGACGTCCCGGGTGATGGAGGGGTTGTCGGCCTTGCGGGCGATCTTGTCGACCTCGTCGATGTAGATGATGCCCGTCTCGGCCTTCTTGACGTCGAAGTCGGCCGCCTGGATGAGCTTGAGGAGGATGTTCTCCACGTCCTCGCCCACGTAGCCCGCCTCCGTGAGGGCGGTGGCGTCGGCGATGGCGAAGGGCACGTTGAGGATGCGGGCCAGAGTCTGCGCCAGAAGGGTCTTGCCACAACCGGTGGGCCCTAGAAGGAGGATGTTGGACTTCTGCAGCTCGACGTCGCCTTCGTCGAGGGCAGCCATGTGCACGCGCTTGTAGTGGTTGTAGACGGCCACCGACAGCGCGCGCTTCGCCTCTTCTTGCCCGATCACATAGTCGGATAGGACCGTGTAGATCTGCTTGGGCTTGGGCAGATTGTCCAGGTCCAATGTTGGCGGCGGCGCGAACTCCTCATCGATGATCTCGTTGCAGAGATCGATGCATTCGTCGCAGATATACACACCAGGTCCGGCGATCAGCTTCTTGACCTGACGCTGACTCTTTCCACAGAAGCTGCAGAGCAGCTGCTCGGACCCTCCCGGCGGCTTCGGCACGAGTCGACCCCCTACCTGTGCTCTAGTATCTTGTCGATGATCCCGTATTCGACCGATTCTTCGGCGGTCATGAAGTAGTCCCGCTCGGTGTCGTGCTCCACCTTCTCCATCGTCTGTCCTGTCGACTCGGAGAGTATCTCGTCCAGCCGCTTCCGGAGGCTGAGAGCTTCCCTGGCGTGGATCTCGATATCTGTTGCAGGCCCTTCGAAACCTCCCGATACTTGATGGATGAGTATCTTCGAATTCGGGAGAGCGTAGCGTTTACCTTTGGCGCCGCCGGCCAGCAGCAGGGCCCCCATCGACATAGCGATGCCCACACAGATGGTGGAGACGTCGGGCTTGACGAACTGCATGGTGTCGTACACCGCCAGACCGGCGTAGACGTTGCCGCCGGGACTGTTGATGTAGAGCGAGATGTCCTTGTCAGGGTCTTCCGACTCCAGGTGCAGTAGCTGAGCCACCACCAGATTGGCCACCTGGTCGTTGATGGGCGTGCCCAAGAAGATGATGCGCTCGCTGAGCAGGCGCGAGTAGATGTCGAACGCCCGTTCGCCTCTGCTGGTCTGCTCGACCACCATGGGAATGAGTGGACTCACGTCCCCATCCTTTCTTCGCGGACTCATGCCCGCGAACTCACTCGTCCGTGCCTGCTTCTTCAGCCGCCGGTGACACGTCGGCCGGCGCCGCGAGAGCCTCAGGCTCCGCGACCTCCGCCTCGGAGACCTTCTCCGCCTCGGCGGTCTTGGCGGTCTTCTTGACCGCGCCCGCGGCCTTCGCGGCCAGACTTGGCCGGCGTCTTCGCCGGCGTCTTGGCCGGGGCCTTGGCCGCCGTGGTGGCTTTCGCCGCCTTCTTGGCCGGTGCCGGCTTGGCCTCCGGAGCCACCGCCACCGCGCTCTTCACGATGAAGTCGACGGCCTTGTCGCGAACCAACTGCCCCTTGAGGCTCTCCAGCCGCCCGCTCTTGCGCAACCGGTTGATCAGCACCTTCGGGTCCACCTTGCCGCCGGCCGCCATCTGAGCCACAACCGCGGCGACCTCCTCGTCGGTGACCTCGAGCCCTTCCTCTGCAGCCACCGCGTCGAGCGTCAACTTCGTCTTCACATTGTTCGCCGCCTGAGGCTTGATATCCTCGAGCATCGCCTCGACGGTGATGCCCATGGCCTCGACGTACCCCTCCAGCGTGCCGCCCTGCTGCTCGATGGAGTTCTTGAAGTCGCCCATCAAGTCCTCGCCTCGGCGAGCACCACCACGTCGGGCAGGTCGATGGTGGCGTTGTCGGTGGCCTTCTTGACCAGCGTTGTCGCGGAACTGCTGCTCCACCGCATAGGCCTTGCCGCCGGCTGATCTTGCCGCGGATCTCCTGACGCAACTCGAGCAGAGTGGCGAACTCACTCACTTCCGGTGGCCCACTGGTCGCTGAGCGCCGGCAGCACCTTCTCTTTGATCTCCTTGAGCGTAAGCGCGAAATCCACCGTCTTGCCGGCAACTTCGCCGGGGAAACCCTCGGGGATCTCGAACGCGAAAGTCTTCTGCTCACCGGCGTTCATGCCCACCAGCTGCTCCGCCACGCCGGGGAACATGCGATCTCCACCGACCTCGAACACGTAGTCGTCGGCAGCGAGATCCTCCACCGGCTTGCCCTCGGAGGTGGCCTGGAAATCGACAGTGACGAAGTCGCCCATCTGGGCGGCCCGGTCGCTCACCGGACGCAGCTCGGCCATCTCGTTCCGCAGCCGCTCCATCTGAGCGTCGACCTCGGCGTCCTCGACCTCGCCGGCTTCCTTGGGCACTTCGAGGCCCTTGTACTCGCCCAGCACCAGGTCGGGCATCACAGTGACGGTAGCCGTAAAGCCGAACGACTTGTCCAACTCGGGAGCATCTTCGCCGGCATCGATCTCAGGCCGGTCAACGGGTTCAAGCCCTAACTCAATGACCGCCTGGGAGTACCAGCCGGACATAGACTCCTCCACCGTTTCGCCCAGCACATACTCGTCGCCCAGCCTCTGCCGCACCATTGCGATGGGCGCCTTGCCGGGACGGAATCCCGGGATGCGGACCTCGCGGGACAGTTGTTTCAAGCGCGCGTTGAAGGCCTCCTGCAGTTCTTCGCTGGAAACCTCGACCGCGAACTTGACCGTGTTTCCATCACGCTCACTGAGGGTCGTCTTCACATCGATCCTTTCTTCGCTCTGCTCAAAACTGTTCGAGTGCGGGTGAGAGGACTCGAACCTCCACGTCATAGACACATGCTCCTAAGGCATGCGCGTCTGCCATTCCGCCACACCCGCAGGTGCTCGAGGGGTGAACGACGGGACTCGAACCCGCAACCACTGGGACCACAACCCAGAGCTCCACCAATTGAGCTACGTTCACCACGTTCTCCCTTCCGGCGACCTACGCCGGTGAGTAAGCGCGCCTGGCAGGATTCGAACCTGCGACCCACGGATTAGAAGTCCGTTGCTCTATCCAGCTGAGCTACAGGCGCACATCTACTCTCAGCCGCCGTAGCCAGGGTGGTTTGAAGAGCGGGCGACGGGATTCGAACCCGCGACAACCAGCTTGGAAGGCTGGAGCTCTACCAGCTGAGCTACACCCGCCTGCACACCACCTGCCGCCCTGTCGCACTATCCTGACTATGGTCGGGACGAGAGGATTCGAACCTCCGACCCCCTGCTCCCAAAGCAGGTGCGCTACCAGGCTGCGCCACGTCCCGTCGTCCGCATATCTCCGGCTTCGGCTGCCAGAGTATAGCGTACCGGCCTGCCACTGAACTTCGGGCGCTTTGTGCATTACACTGACACTGCCACGATCGACCCGCATCACGCCCGTTTGGGCGCGCCGGAAGGCGCTCGTGATGCCGTCACCGTACTGCCATCGAGGAGGATGGGTGAAAATACTGGTCACAGGAGGGGCGGGATTCATCGCCTCGCACGTGAGCGATAGGTTCGTCGCCTTGGGTCACGACGTCAGCATCGTGGACAACCTGTCCACGGGCAAGAGAGAGAACCTGCCCCAAGCCGCCAAGTTCCACGAGATCGACATCCGCGACGAGGCCTTGAGCGGCGTGTTCGAGACGGACAGTCCCGAAGTGGTGATCCATCACGCGGCCCATGCCGACGTCACCCGCTCGGTGCGCGATCCCCTGTACGACGCCTCGGTCAACGTTCTGGGCTCTCTTAACCTGTTGGAGTGCTGCCGGGCCCACGGAGTGCGCAAGTTCATCTATGCCAGCACCGGCGGGGCCCTCTACGGCGAACCCAAGTACATCCCAGCCGACGAGACCCACCCCATCGATCCACTATCGCCCTATGGCGTGAGCAAGCATACGGTGGAGCATTACCTGTACGCCTACCGGGTCAACCACGGGCTGCAGTACACTGTGCTCCGCTACCCTAATGTCTACGGGCCCCGGCAAGATCCGCACGGCGAGGCCGGGGTGGTGGCGATCTTCGCCCTTCTGCTTCTAACGGGCAAGCAGCCGGTGATCTTCGGCGACGGCAGCAAGACCCGTGACTACTGCAACGTGGCCGACATAGTGGAGGCCAACGTTCTCGCCCTAAGCAGCCCGCTCAGCGACACCTACAATGTGGGGCGCGGCATCGAGGTGTCCGACCTCGAGGTCTTCGAGGCCGTGCGAGCGGCAGTGGGCTCCAAGACAGAACCGGCATATTCCCCGGTGCGGCCGGGAGAGGTAGAGCACATCGCCCTGGACGCATCTAAGGCAGAGAGAGAGTTGGGTTGGAAATGGACAGTCGGACTGACGGACGGCGTAGCGACGGCCGTAGACCATTACCGCAATACGATAGAGAGGACGGGGGCATGAGCAGAAAAGACCGACGCGACGGCGAGCGCCGCCCCAGTGAGCGCCGCGACAGCCAACCGGACGACGAAGGGCAGCGCCGTTCGAACGAGCCAAACCCCTTGGAGAGCGATTCTCTGACCGCACTAAAGGCCATCCTGGCCAAGGTGTCGGGTCTTCTGGAGCCACTGAGACTGAGCCCCGAGGAATCCATCCGCTTGGTGGAGCAGCTCTACGGCAGCGTCCTAGAGACCGACGTCAGACTTGCCGGCGAGACCGACGACAGGCGCAAGTCCTCCATACTGGCGCACATCAACAACACCACGGTGACCCGCGGCGGCGACAACAGGATCGTGGTGGAGTATCCGGTGCCGGCGGCCCCCAGGGCTGAGGCTCCCAGGGCCGAAGCGGCCAGCCCCGAGACACCCAGGCCCGACGCCCCTACCGGCGAGGCGACCCCAGCCGGGCGCCCCGCCGAAAGAGCGCCCCGCGAAAGCCCCGGTGCTGTAGCCGCCGGCAGCGCTTCTGCGGCTGAAGCTCCTGCAAGCGAGGCTGCCCCCCGCGAGGCGGCCCCCGCAGTGCGAGCGCCGGCCGAGTCAACCGCAACCGTTGCACCCGAGCAGACTACGCTGGACGTCCAGCCAAGAGCTCCAAGGCCTCCGCGGCCACGCGCAGCGGCGGCGCCCCGCCCAGCCGCGCCGCGCCCAACGGCGGCCCCAGATGCGGCCCCAGATGCGGCCCCAGATGCGACGCCGGCCGAGGCGACGAGCCAAGAGCCCGAGGCGGCCTCAGCGCAGGACTAGTCAAGCTCCCAAGACTCCTTGCGGGTGGCGAAATATTCACTCTGGCTGCGTGGCCAGAGTGACAACCGCGTTGGTGGTTTACCTCTGGTTTCCCGTGAGCTGCCGGATGAAATGTTCGTAGGACAGGGCCAAGAGGTAGTAGAGCCGCTCTGCGAGTGTTAGCAGTAGCGAGCCCCCGGACAACGACCGTGCGCTAGGTGGCAGCGCAGAGCCCACTACGCCAAAGCGGCTATTTCAGATGGCCCGGTGCGTTCTGGGAATGGGAATTGCCATTACCGCCCGAATTGCTCGAGGAACCGTCCGCTTCGACTGTCTCGTCGCCGCCGACTTCGTCGTCAGCGTCGCCATCATCGTCGTTGAGGTCTCCGTCATCGCTGTCGCGGTGTCCCGGAGGGTCGACTATCGTGTCTGTGGTAGAGCCGGAGTGCTTGGCGGGATCCCAGCCGGGCACGTCTTTGCCCATGATGACGGCCGCCGGCGTGTGGTCACCCGCGTGCCTGAGCGCCGAGATGATCTGCCCGAAGGTCCCGTCCTCGAGGCCCGGTGTCTCGTCAGGATCCGGGGCCGAAGTAGTGTCGGTGGGAGGTTCCACGGTCGTGTCGGGTGGCAGCACGGTCACTGTGGTCGTCGTAACCTCCGCAGGCTGCGTGGTGTCCGTCGGGTCCTCGCCCACAAGGCCTGCCGCAGCACTCGCTGCACCAGCCGCTATCAGCGCCATGACAACGAACACTACTGCCGTGATGGTCATCTTCTTCCGTTTGCTCAAGGCCTTGTCTCCTCTACGCCTGCGCAAACTCTACACTCACAGTGTACTTCATCGACAGAGTATCGCAAACGCTGAATCAAGATCAGAGCGCGCACAGCGCGGCGTCCAGTACCCCGGCATCGGGCAGCGCGCGCAACTGTTCGATCTCGGGCACCGGCACCCCCGACGGCCGCAGGTACCAGCCGAGAAGTTTGATCATCCAGCGAACGGCCCGCTCGGGGCCCATCTCCTCGACCACCAGGGCAAGGAGCCGGCGTAGGTCGGCCACCACTTCGGGCAGCGCCGGCCGGGCCGCGCTGGTCCCCAAGAGCAATTGGCCCACCAACCAGGGGTTCCCAGCGACGCTACGGGCGACCATCACCGCCGCCGCGCCTGTAGTCGCAACGACCGCCAGGGCGCTCGCGACGCTCGTCACGTCACCCGAGGCCATCACCGGGATGTCGACCGCGCGCACCACGGCCGCCGTGACGGCGTGGTCGGCGGTGCCCCGGTAATACTCGCTGGCCGCTCGGGGGTGCAATCCCAGACCCTGCACACCCACGGCCTCCAGCCTGGGGGCCAGCGCCAGCGCCAGGCCATCGCCGGGCCGCAGACCGCTCCGCAGCTTCACCGTGACCGGGATGCCCACCTCTGCCGCCACCCTCACCACCGCGGCCGCCACGGCGGCGGCCCGGTGGAAGTCACCCATCAGCGCCGAGCCGGCGCCGGTTTTGACCACCTTGCGCACCGGGCAGCCCATGTTGATATCCAGCAGGTCGGGCACGCGGGGCCGCGAGAGCACCACCTCGGCCGCCCGGGCCATGGCCTCGGGCGAGTCGGCGAAGAGCTGGACCGCGAGGGGCCGTTCTTCCTCGGCAAACTCCAGGTACTTGCCTGTGCGAACGTTGTGATACATCAGGCCGTGGGCGCTCACCATCTCGGTGACCACCAGCCCGGCGCCGTGAGCCTTGAGGTGGCGGCGGTAGGCGGTGCTGGTGAGTCCGGCCATCGGCGCCAACACCACCCGGTTGGGGATGGCCACCGAGCCTATGCGGAAGGGGGTGGCAAGCGGCGCCGGGCTGTCGGGCGAAGCCGCGCCTCCCCCGCGCTCCGCGATGGCTGGTAGGTCCGCGGCGCCCCCGGTGGGTGTGTCCGGCGCGCCCGCCGCGACCCAGCCCCCGCCGTCGCCCGCGAGCGCGTCCCAGACGCTCATGTCAGGCGTGGTTGCGCCTGTAGATGATCTCCAGGCCGCGCAGGGTGAGCAGCGGGTCGAGCTTATCCAAGGACTTGGTGTGCTCGAAGATCAGCGGGGCCAAGCCGCCGGTGGCCACCGTAACCGCGTTGCTGCCCAGTTCGGCTCTCATGCGGGCCACGATGCCGTCCACCTGCCCTGCGAAGCCGTACACGGCTCCCGCCTGCATGCTCTGCACAGTGTTCTTGCCGATCACGGTGCCGGGGTCGATAAGCTCGATCTTCATCAGCCGGGCGGCCTTGTTGGCGAGAGCATCCAACGACACTTCGATGCCCGGGGCGATGGCGTGGCCCAGGTACTCACCTGCCGACGATACGGCGCTATAGGTGGTGGCTGTGCCAAAATCCACCGCGATGCAGGGCGCGCCGTAGAGCTCTTGCGCGGCCACGGCATCGACGATGAGGTCGGGGCCCACCGAGCGCGGGTCGTTGGTGAGTATGGGCATGCCGGTCTTCACTCCGGGGCCGATGACCACCGGCTCCACACCCAACCGCCGGGTGGCCATGTCGGCATACTCGTTGTTCAGGCGGGGCACGCCTGAGGCCACGGCGAAGCCCGAGATCATCTGCCAAGAGAACCCGTCGAGCCGGATTAGGCCCCGGAGCATCACGGCCAGCTCGTCGCCCGTCTTCTCACGCTCGGTGGCGAAGCGCCAACTCGCTGTGAGCTCCTTGTCTGTGAACAGCCCTACATGGGTCTGGGTGTTGCCTACATCGACCACGAGCAACATGGCGATCTCCCTTCTGGACGGCTTTCAGCCGCCCACCGTGAGCGTCAGGCCCAGATCCACCGGGGGCGCCCCCATGGTGAGCGCACTGGTGGATATCAGATCCACCCCAGTTTCGGCTATCTCCCGAACATTGGCGAGCGACACGTTGCCGGAGGCCTCGAGCACCACTCCCGGCTCGAGTTCCCGGGCGAGCTGCACCAGTCGGCGGAGAGAATCCAAGTCCTGATTGTCCAACATGATGACGTCGGCCTCGCAGGCTATGGCCTCGCGCAGATCGGCTTCGCTCTCCACTTCCACTTCCACCTTGACGTAGTGCGGCCGGGCCGCCTTGACCCGGTCCATGGCCGCCCGCACCCCACCCGAGGCCTCCAGATGATTGTTCTTGATCAGCACCATGTCAAAAAGGCCGAAGCGATGGTTGCCGCAGCCTCCGTAGACTACGGCGCGCTTCTGCCAAGCCCGGAGTCCAGGGATGGTCTTGCGCGTATCGACCACCAGGGCTCCCGTACCTTCAACGGCTAAGGCAAACCGGTGGGCGTGTGTCGCCACCCCGCACAGATGGATCAAGAAATTGAGCATAGTCCGTTCGGCTCCCAAGATGCCTCGGGCCGCTCCTTCGACAGTGGCCAGCACGGTGCCGGGCCTCACGAGGGCCCCGTCGTCCACCTTGCCCACGAACGAGGCATGAGGATCGACCGCCTTCATCACGGCCTCCGCCAGGGGCAGGCCACACACCACCACTTCTTCGCGGGCGGTGATGACCGCGCGGCCGGGAAGGTCGGCCGGGACGGTCCATTGGGAGGTGATGTCGCCGTAGCCGGCCAGGTCTTCGGCCAGGGCCCGGCGCACCAGTTGCTGACCAGCTTGATCGATCATCGCTTGCCCTCCGGCGCGCTCGTTTCGACCACCATGCTACCTGTGGCGGCGTCGCGGCGCACAAGTGTGTGCCGCAGCCAGTGCTCGTCGTCCTGTTCGGAGAAGTCCGACCGCAGGTGCACCCCGCGGCTCTCCGCGCGGAGGGTGGCCGCCGCCACCATGTGCTCCGCCACGGTGGCCAGGTTGAACAATTCCAACTCGTCCACGCTCAGGCCCGGGGCCACGAGAGAGCGCCGCATCTCGGCCAGGGTCTTTCGGGCTTCGGCCAATTCGTCGCCACTGCGGATGATGCCGCACAGGTCGATCATTGCCTGGCCCAGGGCGGCGCGGCTCTGCGCGACCACAGCCGGGTCGTTGCCTTCGCGCGCTTCATCGGCCAAGTCGAGCTTCACCTTGCGCACGGCCGGGTCGGCCACGGCCAGGTAGCGGTTGAGTTCCCGCACGGTGCGTTCCCCGAATACCAAGCCCTCCAGTAGGGAGTTGGAGGCCAGGCGGTTGGCGCCGTGGATGCCGGTGCTGGCCGTCTCGCCGCAGGCATAGAGGCCGGGGACTGTGGTCCGCCCCCAGGTGTCGGTGAGCACGCCCCCGATATAGTAGTGGGAGGCGGGCGCCACGGGGATGAGTTGAGTGCAGAGATCGAAACCCCTTTTCTGCAGACCGTTGTAGACGGTGGGGAAGCGTTCTTTGAGAAAACCGCACTCTAGGTGGCGGGCGTCCAGCCACACCTTGTCGGTCTTGTCGCGGTCAAAGACGCGGCGCATGTGGCGCACCACCACGTCGCGGGGAGCAAGCTCTTCCCGGGGATGCGCCCCCACCATGAACCTGTCGCCCTTGTCGTCCAGAAGGTGGGCGCCCTCGCCGCGCAGGGCCTCGGTGAGCAGCAGAGTGGGGTTCTCCTTGCCGTAGAAGGCCGTGGGATGGAACTGCATGAACTCCATGTCGCGCATCACGGCCCCGGCCCGGTAGGCCATGGCATGGCCGTCGCCGGTGGCCACCAGCGGGTTGGTGGTACGGCCGAACACCTGGCCGGCTCCCCCGCAGGCCAGCACCACGGCGCGGGCGAGGCTGACGGTCAGCTCGCCCTCCGCTCCCAGCGACACCGCTCCCACGCAGCGACCCCCGTCCATGAGCAGGTCAAGCACGAACTCGTTCTCGTGCACCTCCACCCGGCCGCCCGAGGTGATCACCTCGGCCAGGGAACTAGCCACCACGCTGCCGGTGGCGTCACCGCCGGCGTGCACGATGCGCGCCATAGAGTGGGCGCCCTCTTTGCCCAGAATCAGCCGGCCGCCTTGCCGGTCGAAGTGGGTGCCCAAACGTTCCAGCTCGCGAATGCGGGCCGGGCCCTCTTCCACCAGCACGCGCACCGCCTCTTCGTCGCAGAGACCCACGCCCGCCTCAAGCGTGTCCGTTAGATGCAGTTCGGGGGTATCGGAGGGGCTCATGGCCGCGGCGATGCCCCCCTGCGCCAAGAAGGTGGTGGTCTGATCGAGAGTTCCCTTGGTCATGAGGCCCACGTTCCACAGATGCGCGGCCCCCAGAGCGGCGGTAAGCCCGGCGATGCCGCCGCCGATCACCAGAACGTCGTAGCTGGAGTAGCGGAGGTCGGCTCCCCTTCGGGAGATGAAGGGAGAGACGGTCACTAGCCTACCTCGAGCATCCTTTGCACGGCAGTCAGTGCCTTGGCCCGCGTCTCCGCATCCACCGTCACGATGGGACCCTCAGTACGCAACGCGGTGAGGATCTTCTCCAGAGTGGTCATCTTCATGTTCTGGCATACCGCGATGTCGGTGACCGGGTAGAAGGTCTTGCCTGGGCAGTCCTTGGCAAGTCGGTAGAGCATGCCCAACTCGGTGCCTATGAGGTACTCCTTGGCATCATCCGCCCGGCAGAAGCGCACCATGCCCGAGGTGCTCTCCACTGCGTCGGCCATGGCCGACACCTCCGATTTGCATTCGGGGTGCACCACCACTTTGGCACGGGGGTGCATCACCCGCGCCGCCTGCACGTCGCTCACGCTGATCCACTCGTGCGTGGGGCAGAAGCCCGGCCACAGGATCAATTCCCGGCCCGCCTGCTTGGCGGCCCACGCCCCCAGATTCTCGTCGGGAGTGAAGATGATCTCGCGACCGGGCGCTATCGACTGCACGATCTTGGCGGCATTGGCGCTGGTGCAGCAGATATCGGAGATGGCCTTGACCGCGGCCGTGGTGTTCACGTAGCTCACCACCACAGCGCCCGGGTGCTGGTCCTTAAGCTCCTGCAGCCCTTCCACATCCACCATTTCGGCCATGGGGCAACCGGCGCGCATCTCGGGCAGAATGATGGGCTTGTGAGGCGCCAGGATGGCCGCCGTCTCGGCCATGAAGTGCACCCCGCAGAACACGATCATCTTGGCTGCGGAGGCCGCCGCCTGACGGGAAAGCCCCAGCGAGTCACCGGTGAAGTCGGCAACGTCCTGGACCTCGGGCCGCTGGTAGTTGTGGGCCAGGATGACGGCCCCCTTCTCCTCGGCCAGCCGGCGGATCTCAGCCTGCATGAGTGAGTAGTCCATGGATGAGACGTCGCTCCTTCGTAGAGTCGCCACACTTCTGCCAAACGCAGGCATGCCGCTCACAACGCCAGGGCCGGCGCTCGCGGCGCCGCCCGCACCGGCCACCCCGGGTTCCCCGTCGGGCAGCCGCCTCACCTCCTGGTCGCGCACCTGGGTGAGAGCCTGCACCACAGTCCTCCCGTCGGGCAACAATAGATCTGGGGCCAGCTCGGCCAGGGGCTCGAGCACAAAACGCCGCTCAGCCATGCGCGGGTGAGGCACCTCCAGATCGGCCTCGGCGGCTGAGAACCCGTGGTACCAAAGGATATCTAGGTCAAGGGTCCGAGGCCCCCAGCGCTCGGCGCGCACCCGGCCCATGTCCTGCTCGATGTCTTGTAGCGCCGCCAGTAGCCCCCGGGGGGACAGAGTGGTATGCAGCTCCACAACCTGGTTCAGGTAGTCGTCTTGGTCGGGTCCGCCCACCGCGACAGTAACGTATACACCCGACTGATCCGTGAGCCTGGTGCCCGGCAGCGCCGCCAACCGTCCCCGCGCCTCCCACAGAAGCCCCGGCCGGTCACCCTGGTTGGAACCCAGGGCCACGTAGACCAACACCGGCAGTCGCGCTATGGTCTCCAGGACTCAGTCCTCGAGATCGCCGCGTTGGAGTTCCACCGCGGCGGCCACGCTGGCCAGTGAACAGGCCACGGGTGGATTAGGCTTGGTCACCTGCACCCACACCTCATCGACGGGGAACGTTCGCAGGATGGCTTCAGCCACTGCCTGGGCCAGCCGTTCGAGCAGCGAGAAGCTCTTGACCGTGGTCACCTCCACGATGAGATCGATGACCTCGGTGTAGTCCACGGTCTCGTCCACCGCGTCGGTCTTGGCGCCCCGGCATTCTTCCATGGTCAGCCGCACGTCATAGAGCAGCCGTTGCCCTAGAACCCGCTCTTCCACCGGCACCCCGTGGTGTCCGTAGACTTCGAGCCCTTCGATCAGGATGTCCAACTCAACTCCCTTCCCCGCTATTGAAGCCGCTCGCCACGGCCCGGGCCAACCGGATGGCATCGCGATTGGGACCTACACGATGCACCCTCACGACGTGAGCCCCGGCCAGAGTGGCCACAGTAGTGGTGAACGCCGTGGCGATGTCCCGCTCTTTGGGTTCTTCGATACCCAGTATCTCGCCCAAGAACCGTTTACGCGACGCGCCCACCACTAGTGGACGACCTAATGACCTAAAGTCCGCGAGATTGCGCATGATCTCCAGGTTGTGGGCGGTCGTCTTGCCGAAGCCCAACCCGGGATCCACGAGCAGGTTCTCTTCCTTCAGCCCGTGGTCCACCGCCCAGTTGAGTCGCTCCACAAAGAAAGCGTACACGTCTGCGATCACATCCTTGTACACCGGATCATGCTGCATCGTGCTCGGTTTGCCCAACATGTGCATCAGAATGACAGGACAGCCGGCGTCGCGAACCACGGCTACCATCTTCGGGTCCGCCCGCAGCGCGGAGATGTCGTTGACCATGTAGGCCCCCGCGGCCAGCGCCGCGGCCGCGACAGAAGCCTTGTAGGTGTCAATGCAGATCCGGCCGGGCAGCTCCGCCGCCAAGGCCCTGATGACCGGCTGCACCCGCCCTAGCTCCACCGGCCACGGTACAGGGGCAGCTCCCGGCCGGGTCGATTCTCCCCCCACGTCTACAAAGGCCGCCCCTTCGGCCACCATATCCAGTCCGGCCCGAACTGTCTCCTCCAAAGTGCCGAGTGCGCCGCCGTCCGAAAAAGAGTCGGGGGTGACATTGAGCACTCCCATCAGGACGGGGCCCTCTGCCAGGTGCATGTCAGCCGGGCACAGCGGCACCGGATTCTCGCTGTTACGCAGCGCGGCCTCGATAGAAAGCGCCAACGTAGCCATGCCGAGCGCCGGGGCCCTCAGCCGAGGAATCACCCGCTCGAACTGCGCCAGTGTGCCCATAAGCAGGCAGTCGCCGTCGTCCTTCATCCACTCGAACAGCTCCTCGGAGATGGCCACGTCTCCCCCTCGGGCGTGGAGCTCCTGCTTGAGAATGTTCACCTCGCGTATGCCCAGGCCGGTTACCCGTACAACGCGGAACACGGCCCGCTTTGCCAGCACCCGCACCCCCACAGGCGAGACCCTCACCCGATGTAGGGCGTTCTTCACGTCCTCGATATCTTCAAGTATCAGAACTTGGGCAAGACCTTCGGCGGGGATCATGCGCGCTGCATCCTAGCCTCGCGTCGATCCGTCGCGCGCTGTCGAGGGGACTTCATCGTGCAACGAGGCCTAGGTGCCGGGGGCTTCGATCAGGGCGAGTACCTCGGCTCGGGTGGCGGCGTTGCTGCGGCAGATTCCCCGCACGGCGGAGGTCACCACCCGCGAACCCGGCGATCGCACACCTCTCATCGACATACACAGATGCTCGGCTTGGATCAGCACAAGCACCCCTGCGGGTTGCAGAGACCGGACAAGCGTATCGGCGATAGTACTGGTCAGCCGTTCCTGTAGCTGAAGACGCGCAGCCGTCGCCCGTACAAGGCGGACTATCTTGGATATCCCAGCGATGCTCCCATTTTTGGAGGGGATGTACGCCACATGCGCCACCCCGAAGAACGGAGCCAGGTGATGCTCACATATGGAGTAGAACATGATGTCGCGGACAAGCACCATCTCCTGATGGGTATCCGACACGATAGGCACTACGATTGACGAAAGGTCTTCTGGTTCAGTGGCGATGACTTCCTCGTAGAAGTCGGCCACTCTGCGTGGGGTGTCTACGAGTCCGTCGCGACGCGGATCCTCCCCTATTCCCTCCAGAAGGAGGCTGATGGCCTCTTCGATCTTGGCCCTGTCCATGCGAGGAACCTAGACCGGATCTTCGCCGTGCGCCGTCATGGTCGCGACCCCGTCGGTCGCCACCCTCTCGTGCCCGTCGGTCTCCAAGTCATCCTGCTCCCGGGTCCGACGCGACGCTTTCTGGACCCGCTTGCTCTCAGCCGCTTTGCGGGCCCGAGCTTCGTCCCTGGCCTTGAACACTTCGACAGGGTCGCCTCCGGCCAACAGGGCCTCGAACTCTTCGCGGTCGATGGTCTCCTTCTCGATGAGCAGCAGGGACATCTTGTCCAGTTCCTCGCGGTGCTCGTTCAGCACCTTCTCAGCCATATCGTAGGCCTCATCTACCACGCGCCGGATCTCGGCGTCGATCTTCTCTGCGATCGCGTCCGAGTACTCTTGACCCATGCCATAGTCCCTGCCAACGAACGGCTGGGCCGGATCGTGGCCGAACGTGAGCGGACCCAGAGCCTCGCTCATGCCGTATTGGGTGATCATGCGCCTGGCCGTCTCTGTTACCCGCTGCAGGTCGTTCGAAGCACCGGTGGTGATGTCGTCGAAGCGGATCTCCTCCGCTGCCCGGCCGGCCAACATGTGAGCCAGCTTGTCGATGATCTCTTTCTTCTTGACCATGTACTTGTCTTCGGTGGGCAGAGTGATGGTGTAGCCCAAGGCCTGGCCTCGGCTTATGATGGAGATCTTGTGCACCGGGTCGGCATTGGGCAGGTAGTGCGCCACCAGAGCATGACCCGTCTCGTGATAGGCGGTGATCAGTTTCTCTTCTTCGGAGAGGATGCGGGATTTCTTCTCGGGGCCCGCGACAACCCGCAGCACCGCTTCTTCGAGTTCTTCCATCTCGATGACCCGCTTGCGCCTACGTGCAGTGAGAAGCGCGGCTTCGTTCACCAGGTTGGCCAGATCGGCCCCGGTGAAGCCCGCGGTCTGCGCAGCCAAGGTATCAAGCTCCACGGCCGGAGCGAGCGGCTTGCCTTTGGAGTGCACAGCCAGAATGGCCTTGCGGCCTTCTCGGTCGGGCCGGTCGACTATTATCTGCCGATCGAAGCGGCCAGGCCTGAGCAGAGCCGGGTCTAGGATGTCGGGACGGTTGGTGGCCGCCATTATGATGATGCTCTCGTTGGCCTCGAACCCGTCCATCTCCACCAGCAACTGGTTGAGGGTCTGCTCGCGCTCGTCGTGACCGCCACCGAGACCGGCGCCGCGGTGACGCCCCACGGCGTCGATCTCATCGATGAAGATGATGCAGGGCTGGTTCTGCTTGGCCTGGTCGAACAGGTCGCGTACGCGGCTGGCGCCGACACCCACGAACATCTCCACAAAATCGGAACCCGAGATGCTGAAGAAGGGCACCCCAGCCTCTCCGGCCACAGCTCGGGCCAGCAAAGTCTTGCCGGTGCCGGGAGGCCCGAAAAGCAGCACACCCTTGGGGATGCGGGCTCCCAGACTTTGGAAGCGCTTGGGATTCTCAAGGAACTCCTTGATCTCTTCAAGCTCCTCGACAGCCTCGTCCACACCGGCGACATCTTTGAACGTGATCTTCGGCTGATCGACGGCCATCCGCTTGGCCCGCGATTTGCCGAAACTCATGACCTTGCTGCCGCCGCCCTGCATCTGGTTCATGATCAACAAGAAGATGAACACCATGAATATCAGGGGCAGGAGCGTACTGAGGATAGACCACCAGGCCGACGTCTTCTGAATGTCGGGGGTATACGCCACTCCGTTGTCTTGAAGGTACTTCTCCATGTCGTAGCCCTGCGTGAAGCCGAAAGCGAACTTCTCAGCGGTATCCTTGAACTTACCTTCGACCACGTATTCCTTCGTCTTGATGACGACACCCTCGACGTTCCTGGATGCTACCGCGGTCTGGAACTCAACCGAGGTCATCTCCGTGGACCCGTTGGAGCCGTACAACAGCTGCTGCACAAAAAAGGCAAGCAATATGAAAAGGATTATCGGGAAGGCGGCGGTCTTGAAGAACCTGCTCAACTGCACCCCACAATAGGTCTGTTTGAGGGGGGGAATACTATCACAAGGCCCTCAGTCGGGCTCGTCTACAACCCCAAGATAGGGCATGTTGCGGTATTTCTCGTCGTAATCCAGGCCATACCCCACCACAAACTCGTCGGGAATCTCGAACCCGGTGTAGCGACATTCCAGGTCGGCGGTCCGGCGCCCCGGCTTGCTGAGGAGCGTGACAACCTCAAGGCTGGTGGGATTGCGGGCCTTCAGGCTACGGGTCAGATACTGCAGCGTCAGCCCGGAGTCGATGATGTCCTCGACTATCAGCACGTGCCGCCCCTCGATGTCGGTGTCCAGATCCTTGAGGATCCTAACCACTCCGGAGCTGTCGGTAGCGCCGCCATAGCTGGAGACCGCCATGAACTCGATCTCGAGATCGAAGGGCAAACGGCGGACCAGGTCGGCGATGAAGAAGACCGCGCCCTTGAGAACGCAGATCAGCACGGGGTGAGTGTCTTTGTAGTCGGCCGAGATGGCGGCCGCCAACTCGTCGATGCGTGGCCTGCAGCTCCTCCTCGCTTATGAGGACCTTCATCCGCTCACCTCTCCCGGCCGTGCCGCGTGCCGCGCACGGCTGACCCGCACCGAGGCGCACGACTGCGTCGTCTCGCGGGTAATTCTACCCTCCTCCGCCACCACCAGGCCACACACCCAAAGGATGCGCTCTCCGCACACCACCAGCGGCAGTCCGGCGCGCGCGCGCCGCCGGCACCCGCAGGTCGACCAAGTATGTCCTGCAGCTTGCGGCGTCCCCGGGGAGCCGAACGGCCGCAACCGGTCTCCCGGCCTCGGGCCCGCGCACCTCGAGCGCACCGTTGATGCTCTCCGCGTCCACATAGGCTTCACTGCGAGACGTCGGGCGCCTGAAACCGCTCCGCCGGCTCGGCCGTGACCATCACCCCACCCCACTCGCGCCCGGCCCGGCAGCGGCAGGAGCAGGCGACCGGTGTCGCGCCCAAGTCGGCCGGCGTCGCGTCCAGGCCGGCCGGCGTCGCGGCGCCCCGACGTCGGGGCGCCCGCTCCAGGAACAGCCGGTCGTATTCCTTGCAGGCGCGCAGGCCGCCGGCCAAGCGAGCGCTCCGCCGAGCCACCCACCTCCAACAGCGCTTCCACGGCCAGCACCGAGGCGCGCGAGGCCGCGGGCCTCGCGCGCGCCTCCAACCATGCGTGCAGTAGCAGCCTGCGCAGCGGCGGGCTCAGGCCAAGCAGGACGGCCACGCTCAGTTCTTCGGCGCCGGCCATCCCGCCCAGCCCCTGGGCCGATGTAGCGCCGGAGCCCCTCAGTACCTCGACTGCCAGTTCCCTCATCTCAGCCGCCACCTCCGCCGCCCGGCAGGCCGCCTCCACCGCCCCAGGCAAGGCCGCCTCCCAGGCTGGGAGGACCGTCTCCCGGATGGCGGTACGGGCGTAACCCGGGTAGGCGTTCCCACGATCGACCGCGAACTCCAAGCCGTAGACAGCACAGTAGGCCGCGGTCTCGGCACGGCGGCAGTCCAGCAAGGGACGCACCCAAGGAGCATCGGCCGGCCGCATGCCCGCCAACGCCGCCAGGCCCCCGTATCGTCCCAGCCGGTAGAGCAAGGTCTCCACCTGGTCGTCGGCTGTGTGGCCCAGAGCTATGCGATCGCAACCGACCTCGGCCGCCACCTCGATCGCGGCTTGTCTCCGGGCTTCACGGGCCACTTCCTGCACGTTGCCCAGCCGCTTGTCGATGGGACGGTGAGCCACCGTGAGGCCCGTCCCCAGTGACGCGCATGCCGCGACCACCAGGGCCTCGTCGGCGTCACTCTCGGCCCCGCGCAGATGGTGGTTGACGTGCAGCGCATGCAGCGAGACCGGCCCGGCCCGGCGCACCAAAGGTCCCGCTAGAAGGTGCAAGCAGGGCCAGGGAATCCTGACCGCCCGACACCATGACGAGCGCGCGGCACTCGGGGGGAAAGAGTCGCTCGCGCCGCATCAGCTCCTCCGCTTTGCGGACGAGTACAGGCCGAGCCAATCTTGACGGTCGTGCGTCCAAGGCCATCTGTGCCACCACTTCCTCTCGCTGCCCGCCGGGCCTAGCCGCTGAGCCAGGCCGCTGGGCCTGGTATTCTACTACCTCGTAGGCACGCTTCATGCAGCGTTGCGAGGCAACACGGGGGCGATTCTTGAGCTTCCCCTCATCCATCAGCACCGGCGAAGGCCCAGGCGGGGCGCCCACCGGATACAGGGGCGGCTTGTCAGAGCCGGTTGTTCTGGTTTACGGCCCAGAACTGTCCACATATGCCTTCGCCGATGATCACCCCCTGCAGGCGACGCGCTACGTGCTGACAATGGAACTCCTACGCCGGCTGGGCTGGCTGGACGCACCCGGGGTGACCGTCGAGCCGCCTCGTCCCGCCACACTCTCAGAATTGCTGGCAACGCATGCCTACGCGTACGTACAGGCAGTACAGCTCGCCCAGGCCATCGCCCGGGACGAGCGCCCCCAGGTCGACCTCACCGTCTACGGCCTAGGCACTCCCGACGACCCGCTGTTCCCCGACATCCATGACGCAGCGGCCCTCTATACAGGGGCCACCATCCAGGCCATGACCGCCCTGCTCGAGGGCAGGGCCATCCACACCTACAGCCCCGCCGGAGGCCAACATCACGCCCAGCGAGCCCGGGCTTCAGGCTTCTGCATCTACAACGACTGCGCGGCCGCCATCGCCATCGCGCTGCAGGCGGGCAGGCGCGTGGCGTATTTGGACTTCGATGCGCATCACGGAGACGGCGTCCAAGCAGCGTTCTATGAGGACCCGCGCGCGCTCACCGTGTCGGTACACGAATCAGGCGAGTACTTGTTCCCCGGCACGGGCGAGGCTCATGAGACCGGACGAGGAGAGGGCCAAGGCAGCACCATAAACGTCCCCCTCCTCCCCTACGCCGGCGACGAGGCCATCCTGTTGGCCACCGACCAGGCGGTTATTCCGGCCGTGCGAGCTTTCGGCCCCGACCTCCTCTTGGTACAGACCGGGGCCGACACACACCACGCCGACCCTTTGACCCACCTCAACGCGACCATGTCTCTCTACCCCGCCCTGGCCGAACGTGTGCACAAACTGGCCCACGACTGCTGCGCGGGCCGTCTGCTGCTTGTAGGGGGAGGCGGATACGATCCCGCCGACGTGACCCCCCGAGCCTGGACGGCCTGGCTGGGTACGATTCTGGGACATAGCACCGACAGCGTGGCGCTGCCACAGGCCTGGCTGGACGCCTCCCGAGCCGCGGGCGGAGACCCTCCAGCCCACCTTCTGGGTGATCGGGGACCCGGCGACGCTGACCTTTGTCGACGGATAGGGTGCACAAACCCCCCGCCACCTTGCACTCCCTTCGCGGCTTTGCTTATATTGGCACGCTCGTAAGTCCCAAAGGAGGAAGAAAACATGGGTGTTCCCAAAGTCGATCCCGATCTTTGCACCGGATGCGGTATCTGTGAGGATATTTGTCCGGACGTGTTCGAGATTGGCGACGACGGTCTCAGCCACGTGATCGATCCGAACGCGTGCGAAGATGCCGGCTGCTGCGAAGAAGCCGCTGACGAGTGCCCAGAAGGCGCCATTAGCATCGAGTAAGGGCACCGCGGCCCCTCTCGCGGAGCACCATTTGTTGTTGAGCTTCACCTAGAAAGGCCGCCCCATCGGAGCGGTCTTTCTTGCCTTTTCGAAGGGAGCAGGCATGACATCATCCTATGCCGAGCCCGGTAGCGAGCGGGTCCCCCCCGGGCAGAGGCTGGTCACCGACTTCCCTGTACTCCACGCGGGCACTGTCGCGCACATCGACCGCGCCTCGTGGACTCTCACCATCTCAGGCCTGGTCGAACCTCGATTCGTGGTCGACTGGGAACAACTCACCAGTCTTCCTGCCACGGAACAGATTTCCGACCTTCACTGCGTCACGGGATGGACCAAGCTGGACACGACCTGGAAGGGAGTCAAGGTGTCCCGCCTACTGGAGGGACTAACCATCCCGCCCAACGCCAAGCACGCAGTTGTCCACGCCGCCGCCGGGTGGACCACGAACCTCCCCTTCGAGGAGCTGCTCCGGGACGATGTCCTGCTGGCCTACGAATACGACGGACGCCCCATCTCCGCCGAACACGGGGGCCCGGTGCGCCTCCTGGTGCCACGCCTATACCTCTGGAAGAGCGCCAAATGGCTCACCGGCTTCGAGTTGACCGAAGACGAGCGCTTAGGCTTCTGGGAGACCCGGGGCTATCACGCCCTTGGCGATCCCTGGCTTGAACAGCGCTACTCCTAAGATGGACCCGGGTGAGGGCCGAAAGGATACGGTCCGGCCCCGTCGAAAGCTTCTGCTCATAACGGGAGAGGAGTTAAGCGATCGACGCCCACACACTGTTTCGCCTGATACTCGCTGTGGCCACCGTGGCTTTCTTGGCCACGACGTGCGCTCTGGGGTTGCGACATTCCCGGTCGGGCAGGGCTGACCCGCTCATGCGGTCCTCGTTTGCAGTGCTCACGGTCATCCTGCTGGCGGCGCTATCGGTGACTCTGGCGTTCGCTCCCCCCGCGGGCTTTGACGCCTTTCCGGTTGGCCAAGTCATGCTGCTTGTCGCCGCCGCCGCTCTCCTGTGCACCGCCTTGTCGATGCATCGCCGCCGCGCCAGACAAACCATCCAATTAGCGGACGACGCCACTTTCGACGGCCTCACACGCCTCGCCAGCCACCGGGTATTCCAGGACCGGCTGGTGCATGAATGCGAGCGGGCCTACCGCTTCGGCGACACCTTCGTCGTCGCCATGCTCGACCTAGATAACTTCCGCTCGGTCAACGACCGCCACAGCCACCGCGTGGGCGATCAGATACTGCTCGACCTGGCCCGCCGGCTCACCGCCCAGCTGCGAGAGATCGACCTGGTCGCGCGGTTTGGAGGCGATCAGTTCACCATGATCCTTCCGCACACGTTTGAGAAGGGCGCGATGGAGGTGGCCGAGCGCATCCGTCTGAGCGTCGCCGGGTGGGTCTTCCACTCTGTCGAGGGGTCCGAGATTAGGCTGACCGTCAGCCTGGGACTGTGCTCCTATCCGACAGACGGCGCCTCCCCCAGCGACTTGGTCGAGGTGGCGCAGAAGGCTCTGGCATTCGCCAAGGCCATGGGCGGTAACCAGGTACAGCTCTATCGCGACATTCCCGCCAAGGAAGCCCCGGACAACGTGGTGTCACTGCCGCACACCGGCCGCGAAGCCATCGTCCGTAGCCTAGCCGCGGCCGTGGACATCCGCGACGGCTACACTCATGCCCACGAACACCTGGTGTCGGAGCTCTCCGCTGCCGTAGCCCGCCGACTCGACCTTTCGACCACCGAGATCGCACGCATCAAGGTGGGAGCCCTGCTGCACGACGTAGGCAAGATCGGGGTACCGGACGCCATCCTCAGCAAGGAGGGCAGCCTCTCGCCCGAGGAATGGGAGTGCATCCGCCAGCACCCTATGCTGGGCAAGAAGATCCTGGAGCAGGCACCCGAGCTGACCGACGTGGTGCCGCTGGTGCTCCACCATCAGGAGCGGTACGACGGAACTGGCTACCCCGGCAATCTGCGCGGCGAGGAAATTGCCCTGGGAGCCCGCATCATCGCCGTGGCCGACGCCTACCACGCCATCATCTCCGACAGGCCGTACCGGTCGCGCCGCACCAACCAAGAGGCCACCCGCGAACTCTTGCGTTGCAGCGGGGGGCAGTTCGACCCTAATGTGGTAAAGACTCTGCTGGAGGTCCTCCAGAGCGACAGCAACCTACGCGCCTTACTGCCCTGCGACGACGATCTGGCAGCCTCGGATGGAGACTCCGACCTACCCCTCCCCGCGGTACTGGCCAAGAGACCTGCATAGGCATGAACCATCCCTCGGCCCCCCGCAAGACGAGGTCCGCGCTCATCTCCTAGGCCAGGGCGGCCAACCCGAACAAGTGGTAGAACGCCACCGCCGTGAATATGGCAAGCATGGTGAGCGCAGCCGCAAGAGCCAGCCGATACGACCGGCACCGCCACACGAGCAGGGTCGTAAGAATGATGGCGGCCATCTTGAAGAGCCCCGCCCACAACGTGACCCATCTCGAACAGCGACCGCATGATGGGATTGACCTCTCCGCCTCCATTGTCGAAGAACGTTGAGCGTCAGCAAGAAATCGGCCACGTTGAGCAGGTTGACCGTCAGCAAGACCACACGTAGGATGCCCGGCTTGTCCCGCAGATTCACAAGAGTCCTCTCGACTGCCACGGCTGCCCCCCTCTGAGGGAACCTGCGGTCGAACCCGCGGCGCTGCTCGCGCCACACGAACCTAGAGCGCGTCCGGCGGTCGCGCCCCCTGCGGTCACAGCTGGATAGCTCGTTCTCCCCCTGCATGAGATCGATTATAGCGAATGTGCCCTAGCGGGGTGCAAGGCTTTTCTCCTCAGCGCAATCCGGGCCGGGTGAGTGCTGTCCGCACCGACGATTCCGCGCGCTCCACCCCCCAGACGCGCGCCACCGGCCTCGAACACCCGTTCCGAGAGCGTTGTCGGTCTGACTTGTCTCCGGCGCGTTCATGTGGGAACTTTGCATGCGTTGGTTACCTAGAGATGCGCAAGCCGCGCAACCGCTCGCGCTACCACGACGCGAGCGGAGTGATTCGGGCGGGAGGAGCTATGCTGGAGGATTGCGGACGTTCGTTCCAACAGGGACGTCCTACCGTCGGGACTCCATGGAGGAGCACGAGCTGGATTGGCGCAACAAGCCGTCCACCTACAAGTTCTACAGCTACGCTCAGGTCGTAAGCCTGCCCTCTCCCGCGCCTACCCACGACGAGCAGCCCGGCTCCGATCTCTGGACCTGCGTGAGTCACCGCCGAAGCGTCCGGGCATACGCCGCTGCCCCCATTTCGCTGCTGGAACTGTCCCGGTTGCTGTGGGCATCCGCGGGCATCACTACTTCGTACATCACCCCGCACGGGCAGGACTTCTACCGAGCAGCTCCCACCGCCGGGGCCCTCTACCCCATCGAGACCTATGTGGTGGTCAACAAGGTGGAAGGCCTCGAGCAGGGTCTGTATCACTACCGGGTAGCCGGTGTGGACATTCTGGAGCGCCCCATAGTGGAGGGCAGCCATTCGCTGGAGCTCGTTAGGGCCGGCGATCTGCGCAAGGACATCGCGGCCGCCGCGTTTGACCAACCCTTCTGCGGCAAGGCGGGGGCGGTCTTCCTGTGGACGGCTGTGTTCGCGCGCTCGGAGTGGAAGTACCGGGAAAGGGCCTACCGCTACTTCTACTTAGACGCCGGCCACATGGCCGCCCAGCTGTCCTTGGCCGCGGTGGCACAGGGCCTGGGCAGTTGCCCCGTGGCCGCTTTCTATGACGACGACGTCAATGCACTGCTTGGGCATCGAGGGAAGTTCTGAGGGCATCATCTACATGACCGCGGCCGGCAGGCCGGCCCGGCCCTTCGGCAGCGGCGGCTCCGACCCCCGCCACACCGCAAGACCTAAAGAGTAGCGGCGCCCAGCTGCAGTTCTCGAGGCGACCCGGTCCAGCCCCGCTCGCAAGGCTGTTAACATCTGCGATGGCTTTACGAGAGCTTTCACGAAGAGGGTGAGGAAAACCGTGAACCGAGAACCGACCCATTGGTCCGAACGGGCGAAGCAAGATCTGCCGCCCCTGCCCTCCCCCCGACCCAGGCGCTCCGGAAGCAGGCCTCCACGCCGTAAGGCTTCCTTGGGCAACAACCCCTCAAAGGTCCTTATTATCGCGGCGACTTGCGTCTTATGCATGGGCATAATCGGCGGGGGTTTGGCCTGGTACTTCACGGCAGGCGGAGACGACTCAGCAGGCACCGACTCAACGCCCTCTGTGTCCACCAACTCCGTGGACCCCACTACCGGCTCCGCCGACACAACCACGTCGACGTCTACTTCTTCGACCACCTCAGATGGCGACACGTCCACCACCAGCGTGTCCGGCGGGGCGACCTCAACAACGCAGTCCGACTCTTCGACCAACTCCACCGTGCCGCCCGGCTGGGTGACCTTCCAGGACAGTAGACTCGCATTTAGTTTCCACTACCCCGAGACGTGGTTGGCGTTCCCCCTGGAACAGGCGAGCGAACTCAGCGGGCCTCCCACCCTGGGCATAGCCGTCGGCGACCCACAAGGGGTCAAGTTCGGCACCACCCCGGCAGACTACATCTTCTTCGGCGCCTACGAGGATCCCACCATGTCCGCCCCGCCCGCCGCGGAGGCCCTGACAGAGTGGGCCGCCATGACGGAGGCCGAGTGGCCCCAGCCCCTCACCACCATCGAGCAGATCACGGCCTTTCGGATAAACGGCTTGGACGCGGCTGCAAAAATGTACAGCACAGAGGTGCAGGGGCAGCCCCTCACAATGAGAGTCTGCTTCATCTCGGCCGGGACGGTCATGTACATATTTGTGTTCCGGGCGGAAGAACAGCTTTGGGCCACGGAGAAGATCTACTTCGACGCGGCTCTAAACAGCTTCACCGTGATCGTCAACCAGTAGATTCACACCGTCGAGCCAGGAGGAACGGTGGACGCATACGAGATCATGCATGAGTGGGATCGCGCGATCGGCAACCCGGAGCGCTCCGACGCCGAGCTAGATAGAGACATCGCCTCGAAGCTCCCCTCGGGCGACTACGAGCCCTGGAAGGCACTCTTGGAGGCGCGCAACGTCGAAGCCATCAAAGAGGGCATGCGCCTGTGGGGTTTGCCCATCACGCCCCTGAAGCCTTTTGAGCTGGATGAGGCAATCGAGACAATCGAGAGAACGTACGGATCCCATCACTCCCGACTGACGCGGCGGCACGGCGAGGGCGGCGGCGAAGGCGCCGGCCAGAGCTGGAGGCGCGGCCCTGCGAGAGCGCGCCCCAAGCATAGCCTTTGTAGTAGAGTTGACGGGCTGAAGTGTGTGCCACGAGAGGAATAGGGCAGATGCGCAGACGACCGAGCAGTCCCACCGCTCCGGCGAGCCCCGAAGCCGGGCCCCCTCGGGAGGCAGCCGTTTTCGTGCAATCGCTCTTCGAACGTGCCTCAATCGGCGTCGGGGTGGCCCACGACGAACACGTAGTCTCCTCCAATCCGGCCCTCCAGTCTCTGTTGGGCTACTCTGCCGAAGAGCTCGCTGGTATGCACTTCACGGAGTACACGCACCCCGACGATATCCCCGTGGGCTCAGCGGTTGGTCTTGCCAGACCTAACCCCGAAAACGACTACTGGTGCCAGGAAAAGCGCTATGTAGCCAAGGACGGGCGCGTGATCTGGGGCAGGGTTGTCATCTCAGGACTGCCCGCGTCGATGCTGGGCGAGGGCTTCGCGCTGGTGATGATTGAGGACATCACCGAGCGCCGACGCGCGGAGGATGAACGACAACGCAGCCACGATCTGCTCGTTAAGCTTTCCGCCCAGATACCGGGAGAGATCTTCCAGTACCGGCTCTATCCCGACGGCCGAGCCTGCCATCCCTACGCGAGCGACGCGATAAGCGACCTGTTCGAACTGACACCTGAGTTGGTACGCGAAGACGCCAGTCAAATCATCGACCGGCTGCACCCCGCGGACCGCGGCCGGGTATCCGAACTCATCCTTGAATCCGCCCGTACCCTGAAGCAGTTCCACGCGGAGTACCGAGTCCTGCTCCCAAGGCAGGGACTGCGCTGGCACCGCTGCGACTCGTCACCCGAGCGCACCGAAGATGGAGGCACTCTCTGGCACGGGACCACCATAGACATCACCGAGCGCAAGCAGATGGAAGAGGCCCTGCGCCAGAGTGAGGAGCGCTACCGGCAACTACTGGAAGCCGCTCACGACTGGGTGTGGGAAGTTGACGAGAATGCCCGATACACCTTCGCCAGCCCAAAGGTCAGGGAGATACTGGGCTATGAGCCCGAGGAGGTGCTGGGCAAGACCCCATTCGACCTCATGCCGCCCGACGAAGCCGAGCGGGTGACGACTCTATTCGGCCCCCTCGCTGCCGCCAGAGGGGCGTTCTTCGACCTTGAGAACATCAATCTTCACAAGGATGGCCATCCGGTATCGGTGGAGACCACCGGCATTCCGGCGCTTGACAAGGACGGTAACTTCCTCGGCTACAGAGGCGTGGACCGCGACGTCACCGAGCGCAAACGCGCCGGCGAGGCCCTACTCGAGAGCGAGAAACGGCTAGCGCGAGTCGCAGAAGATGGAGGCGGTCGGACGCTTGGCGGGAGGCATCGCCCACGACTTCAACAACCTTCTCACCACCATCATCGGCTATAGCGACCTGATGATGTCCGGATCTCGAGTTCGAGAGGAACCGCATGGTTCGAGGATGTGCGGGAAATCAAGGCCGCCGCCGAGCGTGCCGGCGGGCTCACCCAACAGATACTGGCCTTTTCGCGGCGGCAGAGGCTTCAGTCGGAGTTGGTGTCGGTCAATAGCTCTGGTCACGGAGATCGTTCCGCTCCTGCGCCGCACCCTGGGAGAGGACGTCGAGCTGGTCACCCACTTGGCTCCCGACATCAGCATGGTAGATATCGACCCCCAGCAGTTCACTCAAGCGCTCATGAACCTGGCCCTCAACTGCCCGGGACGCTATGCCGTCCGGGGGAAGCTGAGCTTCCGTACCGACAACGTCTGGCTGGACGAGCACTCCCCCGTCAAGGACCCTGACGTTCTGGCGGGGGGCTACGTGCGCGTAGCTGTATCTGATACCGGCGTGGGTATCGAACCCAAGCGCCCTACCGCTCATCTACGAGCCGTTCTACACGACCAAACCCACGGGACAAGGCGCAGGGCTGGGACTTGCCCACTGTGTACGGCGTGGTGAAGCAGAGCGGAGGAACCATGACGGTCGATAGCATTCCGGGAACGGGCACCACCTTCGAGATCTTCCTCCCCCAGGCCAAAGAGGCACAGGGTCCGCGACCAAGCGGCGCCGGCACCGATCAACGGAAGCGTTTCCCCGGAAGAGCCCCGCCCAGCAACGAGTGCTGTTGGTGGAGGACGAGGAGGCTGTGCGTAGGTTGACCGAGCGGATCCTCAAGCCAGCTCGGATACGCTGTGCAGTCGGCAGCCAACGGACCGGAGGCCCTCACCTTCCTGCAGGCCCAAGGACTCCCACATCGACCTCCTGCTCACCGACGTAGTCCTCCCCGGCGGTCTCGACGGCGGGCAGATCGCTCGCAGGGCCCGGGCTCTCCGCGAAAACCTGGCGGTGCTCTACGTATCCGGATACTCACGCAACGTGGTCCTCGATTCCGGAAACAGCGAAGAAGACGTGCACTACTTGGAGAAGCCCTTCACCGCAGAGCAATTGGCGCTCAAGGTCCGCGAGGCATTGGCCGCCACCAAGCGACCCGCCCGGGAGTCGGCGGGGCAAGTAGAGCGAACGCTTCCGAGCGGCCTCGAGACCATACTGGAGGAATGCGTCTTGTACGTCACTCTGCTGCAGAACGCTGCTGTTCTTGTGGCTCTCTCCACGCTCTACGGTTTGCTCGCCCGGCTGCGGCGCGACGAGAAGGCCGTGGTCATCAGGGTCCTAACCGGCCTGCTGTTCGGAGCCGTGGCGATAGTGGGCATGCTGGTGCCGTTCCGCTATCAGACCGGCATCATCTACGATGGCCGCTCCATCGTGCTGGCGATGGCGGGACTCTTCGGCGGAGGAATCGGCAGCGCCGTTGCGATCTTGGTGGCCGGCGTCTACCGGGCCCTTGTGGGAGGAGCGGGAGTCTGGGCCGGGCTGGCGACCATCATCGCCTGCCCCCTGCTGGGACTGGCCTTTCGCCGGCTATGCGGCCACCGCCCAGAGAAGATCGGGATCCTACCTTTGTATGGCCTGGGCATCTCCGCCCACGCAGCCATGCTCGCGTGCCAGATGCTCCTGCCCTGGAGCAGGTTCGTGGATGTGATCGGCCGCATCTGGCTGCCCGTCATGGTTGTCTTCCCCGTCGCCACCTTGGTCATCGGCCTGCTGCTCCGCACTGAGGAGCGCCGCATCTGGGTGGCTCACGAATTGGCACAGAGCAACGACCGCCTCGACCGGCTGGCGAGCAGGCTCAACGCCCTGGTCTGGACCGCCTCGGCCGACGGCAAGACCGTTAGGGACGTGAACCAGGCTGTCCAGAGCATCTATGGGATATCCGTCCGACGAGTTGCGGGCCAACGCCACTCTCTGGCTGGAGAGAGTGCATCCCGATGATCGCCCCCAGGTGGAGGCGGGGCTACGAGAGGTCGCGGTACAGAGCCAGGTGCAACTCGAATACCGCGTCGTTCGACCCGATGGCGACATCCGCTGGATCCGCGATCACCGATCACAGATCCACGACAGCAAAGGCAACCTGACCGGCATGGGGGGCATCGCCACCGACATCACCGAAAGCGTGAACATCGAGAGGGAGCATCGGGAGCTGCAGGCCCAAGCGCTCCAATCACAGAAGATGGAGGCCGTGGGCCAACTGGCCAGCGGCATCGCCCACGATTTCAACAACCTACTCACTGTGATCAACAGCTACGCAGGCATGGCGGCCGACCAACTCAAAGAAGGCGACCCGCTACGAGCCGACATCCTGGAGATTCTGGATGCCGGCCAGCGGGCGGCCGGAATGACCCGCCAACTGCTCGCGTTCAGCCGCCGGCAGGTCATGGAGCCGCAGACCCTGGATCTCAACCAAGTGGTCAACGAGATGCAGAAGATGCTCGCCAGATTTATCGGGGAGGACATCGAACTCTACACCCAGCTCGCCGACGATCTCTGGCCGGTGCGCGCGGACCCGGCACAGTTGCAGCAGGTGCTCATGAACTTGGTGCTCAACGCCCGGGACGCCATGCCTCAGGGCGGCGAACTCGCCATCGAGACCGCCAACGCGCTATTTACCGAAGAGGGCGGCAGCGGGACTCCGGCCCACAAACCCGGCGCGTATGTGGTGCTGACCGTCCGTGACACGGGCTGCGGCATGGATGAGGCGACCCGCGACCGGATCTTCGAGCCCTTCTTCACCACCAAGGCCAAGGGTGTAGGCACCGGCCTTGGTCTCTCTACGGTGTACGGCATCGTGAACCAGAGTGGACGGCCATGTGCGAGTGCGATCCAAGCCCGGCGACACCATCTTCAGCATCTATCTGCCCCGGACGGATGAAGCCGCGCAGGTGTTACAAGAAGGGTAATGGCTGCCCGGCGAGGATTCGAACCTCGGCTAACTGGTCCAGAGCCAATCGTGCTGCCGTTACACCACCGGGCAAGGCCTTTTGGAAGTTTAGCATCGCAGGCGGACTGAGACCCAACCTATTGCCCAGCACCGCCTGCCTCGGCCCTGCCCCCCACCTGCGACCCCCCAGCAGAAGGGGGCCGGTCAGACTCCGACCCGCCTGCCTTCAATGCGCGCCCAGGCGTCCTTCAACGTCACCGTGCGGTCGAACACCGGCACACCCGGACGGGAGTCTTCCACGTCGGCGCAGAAATAGCCCAAACGTTCGAACTGGTAGCGCGAGCCCGGATCTGCCCCGGCCAGCGACGGCTCAAGTTTGCAGCCCTGCAGGATCTCCAGCGAGCCGGGATTCAGGGTCTCGGTGAAATCCACGCCCTCGGGCACGTCCTCCGGGTTCTCCGCCGTGAAGAGCGTCTCGTACAGGCGCACTTCGGCGTCGAGCGCGTGGGCCGCCGACACCCAGTGGATGGTGGACTTGACCTTGCGCCCGTCGGGAGCGTCGCCCCCGCGCGTGGCCGGATCGTAGTTGGCCCGCACCTCGAGCACCTCGCCGGTCTGGGGATCCTTGACCACGTCCGTACACCTGATGAGGTAGGCATAGCGCAGACGCACCTCCACCCCCGGGCTCAGACGGTGGTACTTGGGCGGCGGCACCTCACGGAAGTCGTCCTGTTCGATGTAGACCACGCGCGAGAACGGCACCCGCCGGGCGCCCATGGTTGCATCCTCAGGGTTGTTGACCGCGTCCATCTCTTCCACTTGACCCTCAGGGTAGTTCTCGATGACCACCCGGAGTGGCCGGAGGACTGCCATAGCGCGCGGGGCCCGTCGGTTGAGGTCCTCACGGACGCAGTGCTCCAGCAGCTGCAACTGCACCATGTTCTCCCGCTTCGCGACGCCGATGCGCTCACAGAAGTCGCGGATCGCTTCGGCCGGATAGCCGCGCCGGCGCATGCCCGAGATGGTGGGCATGCGCGGGTCGTCCCAGCCGCTCACCAGCCCCTCCTGCACCAGTCGCAGCAGCTTGCGCTTGCTCATGACGGTGTAGGTCACGTTGAGGCGGGCGAACTCCCGCTGCCGAGGATGCACGCGCGGCAGATCGAGGGCTTCGAGGATCCATTCGTAGAGCGGGCGGTGCACCTCGAACTCCAGGGTGCAGATGCTGTGCGTGATGCCTTCGATGTAGTCGCTCAGTCCGTGGGCGAAGTCGTACATGGGATAGATGCACCACTCGTCGCCCGTGTGATGGTGCGAGGCGTGGCGGATGCGATAGAGCACCGGATCGCGCAGCCAGACGTTGGGCGCCCCCATGTCGATCTTGGCCCGCAGAGTGCGGGTCCCGTCGGGGAACTCGCCGGCGCGCATGCGCTCGAACAGGTCCAGGTTCTCCGCCAGCGAGCGGCCCCGATAGGCACTTTCCTGCCCCGGCCGGTCGGTCGCACCCCGCATGGCGTCGATCTCCTCGGCGGAGTGGTCGCAGACGTAGGCCTTGCCCTTGCGTACTAGTTGGAGGGCATACTCATACAGAGGCTCGAAGTAGTCGGAGGCGTAGAACGGTTCCAGCGCCGCGCCCCGACTCTCCGCGGGCATTACCGGAGCCATGTAGTAGTCGACAACGCCGCTCGCGGCGCCGCGTCCGCCGGGCGCTTTTCGGGCAGCGCGCCGGGCGCCTTGAGGCCCAGGCAGTGATCGGCCCAGCCGGCGATGAGCCACTTGACGTCGGCGGTGATGGAGTCGACGTACTCCACGTCTTCTTTGGTGGGATTGGTGTCGTCCATGCGCAGGTTGCACTGCCCGCCGAACTGGTGGGCGATGCCGAAGTTGAGGCAGATGGACTTGGCGTGGCCGATGTGCAGGTAGCCGTTGGGCTCGGGGGGAAAGCGGGTGACCA
>CAWJDT010000004.1:0-447394 GCA_963841735.1 uncultured Actinomycetes bacterium
ACGTGGTCGACGACTACGCTCACCATCCCACTGAACTACGTGCCACACTTTTGGCCGCTCGCGAGGGCAACTGGTCGCGGGTCATAGCGGTGTTCCAGCCCCACTTGTACTCGCGTACCGAGTTTCTTCACGCCGAGTTCGCGGAGGCCCTGCTGGAGGCAGATGTGGCCGTGGTCACCGACGTGTACGGTGCCCGGGAGCAGCCTCGCATGGGAGTGAGTGGCAAGCTGATCGTCGATAGCATGTTGGGGCGCTCTAGGAATAGGAATGTTGCCTATCTGCCGCGGCTGGGGTCCATCGTCGACTACCTTCGGTGCACGGCCGTTCCGGGCGACTTGGTGCTTACACTGGGAGCGGGCGACATCCATCGGGTAGGCGAGCGCTTTCTCGAAAGCTCCTGACGGGTAGTCGCATGTCTTTGATGTCTTCTCTGAATCGGGAACTGCGTGGTGTCGAGGGGGTGCGCACCTGGACCGGCGCTCCTCTGGCCCCATTTACCACCATCGGCACTGGGGGCAAGGCCAAGCTGCTTGTGACCATGGCCAACACCGACGCGGTGGTCACCGTGCTCAGCATCCTGCGCGCGCATGACGTGCCCTGGTTCTGCCTGGGGGCGGGGTCTGACCTCTTGATCGCCGACGAGGGCTACGCGGGTGTAGCCGTCAAGTTGGACAAGGGTTTTCAGTATGTGGAGGGCCTGCCCGTTGAGCCGGTGACGGCCTGCGAACCGGTGCTCATCACCGTGGGGGCCGCAGCTTCTCTGGCTCGGCTGGCGGCGATGACGGCGGAGGCTGGTCTGGCCGGTCTGGAGTTCGCGTGCGGCATCCCGGGGTCGGTCGGGGGAGGGGTGGCCTTGAACGCGGGAGCGTACGGCAGTTCGCTCGTGGACGTCGTGCGGGAGGTCGAGGTGGCCGACGCGGAGGGGGTCCGCTGGGTGCCGGCCGGGGACATCTCCTGGGGGTATCGCTGTTGCGGTCTGCCTAGGGGCGTGGTAGTCACCGCCGCCCGGTTCGAGCTGGTGCCCGGCGACTGCAGCGAGCTTCTGGAATGCCAGCGAACCACTCTGCGCAAGCGGCGTACTATTCAGCCCCAGGGAGTCCGGACTTTCGGGAGCACGTTCAAAAACCCGGGCGGGGGCGCAGCGGGACGTCTGATCGACGCGGCGGGTCTCAAAGGAGAGCGCTTGGGGGGCGCCGAAGTATCCAGCATACACGCCAACTTCGTGGTAAACGTGGGAGAGGCTACTACGTCGGATGTCATTGCCTTGATGTGCCGGATGCGAGAGAGAGTCCACCAGACCTGCGGGGTCCTCTTGGAACCCGAAGTGAGGTTGGTCGGTGCGGTCTTCCCATGGGAGTCGGCCGGTGCGGACTCTCAGGGGACGTCTACCGCCGATGGATGAGCGCATCCGCGTCCGGCGGCGCTCGGTCAACCGGCAGCGTGGACGGCGAAGGATGAGCTTCATCTTCCCTTTAGTGGTGCTGCTTTGCGCCGGCGCGGCGTTCTTGTGGCTGCGTTCCACGGACGTGTTCGCCGTGAGGCAGATAGTCGCGACAGCCACTGAGAGGGTCACTAAGGAGGAGATAGCCCAGGTGGCCTCTCAGGCGATGGGCGGTAGCCTACTGAAGCTCTCCACGGGGGCGCTGGAAGAAGCCTTTGTGGAGTTGCCCTACGTGCGGTCGGCTGAGGTCCACCGGTGCTTTCCCGACTCGCTTGAGATCGAATTGGTCGAGTACGAGCCGGTTGCGCGCCTGCAGGACCAGAGTGGTAGCGTCTGGCTGATGTCGGAAACGGGTCGGGTGCTCGAGGGCACCGATGCCACTTCGTTCTCCCGATCTGCCTCTGGTTGTTCCTGACGGTTCGTTGTCGCTGGCCAAGGGGGAGCAGGTTCCCGATGCGGTGGCCGCCGCGTTGTCCGTCGCTCCGCTTTTCGCGTCCGGAGAGGTCGGGACGCGGCTGCCCGACCTGGATAGGGTGACCGTGGCCGACGGTGGGTACGTGACGGTCAAGTTGGTTGGGGGGCCGGAGATCCGCTTGGGCGATCCCACCGAACTCACGCAGAAGCTCACGGCTGCGGCGGATACCCTCGAGGCTTACCTGCAAAAAGGGCAGGCGCTTGAGTACATCAATGTCATTGTGCCCGAGCGAGCGGCTGTCAAGCCGAAATGAACGTGATATTGTGCCTGTTGAGGGGTTTTTGCGAAGAATCAGGATGGAGTCCTGTGATCCTATGATCTTGGAGGTTCAAATACAATGAGCGACACCGGGTCTGGTTACCTTGCGGTGATCAAGGTCGTGGGAGTAGGTGGGGGCGGTACCAACGCTGTCAACCGCATGGTAGACGCCGGGCTCAAGGGCGTTGAATTCATCGCCATAAACACCGATGCTCAGGCGCTGCTCATGTGCGACGCCGATGTGAAGATTCACATAGGCGGCAAGGTCACGAGGGGTCTTGGCGCCGGAGCCAACCCGGAAGTGGGGAGGGAAGCGGCAGAAGAGAGCCGTGATGATATCCGGGAGGCGCTCAAAGGTGCCGACATGGTGTTTGTGACCGCCGGGAAGGGCGGGGGCACGGGTACCGGGGGCGCACCCATCATCGCTGAGATCGCCCGTGAGTTGGGGGCTCTCACAGTGGGCGTGGTGACCAAGCCATTTACCTTTGAGGGGCGCAAGCGGTCCACCCAGGCGGAGGCGGGCATAGCCGCGCTGGCCAAGAAGGTCGACACTCTCATCATCATCCCCAACGATCGCCTGCTGCAGGTGGTCGAGAAGCGGACCTCCATCATCGAGGCATTCAAGGTGGCCGACGACGTTCTGCGCCAAGGGGTGCAAGGCATCACCGACCTCATCACTGTTCCGGGGCTCATCAACCTCGACTTCGCCGACGTGCGCACAATCATGCGGAACGCGGGCTCTGCCCTGATGGGCATCGGCCTCGCCAGCGGCGAGAATCGCGGGGTCGAGGCGGCCAAGTCGGCTATCTCTTCCCCTCTGCTCGAAGCGTCCATCGAAGGGGCCACCGGGATTCTTCTCAATATCAGTGGCGGGCCTGACATGGGGCTGTTCGAGGTGAACGAAGCGGCAGGGGTCATATCCAACGCCGCCGACACTGAGGCCAACGTTATCTTCGGTGCCGTTATCGACGAGTCACTTGGCGACCAGATGAGAGTCACGGTCATAGCCACGGGGTTCAACGAGATACGCGAGCCCTCACGTGAGGTAGAAAGCCCGGTGGAGCGGCCGGTAGACCGCCCCCCCATCCCTGCCAAACTGGAAAGCCTGCTTCCGAAGACGGTCCACACTTTCGAGATGGACGACGACGTTCTCGAGATACCGAAATTCCTGCGCAGCAAGGACTAGGCGCGGCAGGGAGCGACCATCGGAGCGGTTTTTGAGCGTCGGGCCAACGGAGGTGCACGCGGAGATTGAAGGCCGGATCGACCCGGCCGCCCGCTCCCATTTCGTGGCCGGAGTGCTAGCGGAGACGCCGGTTCTCGAAGTCAGATTGCCCCGTCCGTTTCATGCCTGCTTCACAACCAGGCTTGGTGGCTGCAGCGACGGCCCCTTTTCCTCGATGAACCTGGATCAGCGTTCCGCAGGACAAACCTGAGGCGGTATCGCAAAATCGTGATCGGCTGGCGTCGGCTATAGATCGGCGTCTTGTGAGCCCACTCCAGACACACGGTCTCCGAGTGGCGGGTGCCGCGGAGTACATCGACCGGCCATCGGATACCCCCTGTGACGGACTTACGATTCACCCGGAAATCGATCGCGGTCTAGCCGCCCTGTTGGCCTTTGCCGACTGTGTGCCGGTTGTGCTTCTGTGGAGAGGTGGACATGGCGGTGGCCCACGGTGGATGGCGGGGCGTGCTTGGCGGCATCGTACAGCAGGCCGGGCGGGCGATGATCGGCCCTCCGGCGACCGCAGTGATCGGGCCAAGCATCGGACCTTGTTGTTTCACGGTGGGCGAGGAGGTGGCGGCGGCCTTCGCGGTCCGGTTCGGCTCGCGGGTGGTCAACGCCAGCGCGGGCGTCGCGCGAGTGGATCTGTGGGAGGCCGTCACTATGGCGGTCGTCGAGCTGGGAGTCCCGCGCGGACAGGTGGTCAATCCCCGGCTGTGCACGGTGTGCAACGCCGATTTGTTCTACTCCTATCGGAAGGAAGGCCCGGTCACCGGCAGGCACGGGTGCCTGGCTTGGGCTGGCCGATTCCCAGTGAATATCCCGGCGGAGCGACTTCGAGCTAACCTAAAGACGGTGGAGCGCCGGATCGACGAAGCCTGCGCCCGAGCTGGGGCGGATGCGACCGTCCCCGGCTGCTGGTGGCGTCGAAGTACTGGGATGTTGACGAAATGGCTGCGCTCGCCAGGGCAGGAATCCGGCTGGTGGGGGAGAACAGGGCAGATGAGCTGGTGATGAAGTGGGAACGTTGGAGCGGGTCGTTCGAGTTCCACTTCGTAGGACATCTGCAGAGTCGAAAGGCGCGGCAGGTGGTGCCCTACGTCACCATGGTGCATTCGGTTGAGTCTATGTCGTTGGTCGAGGAGCTGGACCGGCGAGCAGAAGGGGAAGTGAGCGTTTTGCTGGAGGTCAATGTGGGTGAGGAAGAGACCAAGTATGGTATCCTCCCGGCGGCCGCCGAGACTTTCTTGCAGCGCGCTGCGGCGTATCGTAGGGTCAGATTCGTCGGATTTATGACTATGGCTCCCCTGGTAGAGGACCCAGAAGCGGCGAGGCCGTGTTTTAGGGGTCTGCGCGAGCTTAGCGAGCGCCTTGCTGCCAAGTTCGCGGGCCGTTACGAACTCACCGAACTGTCCATGGGGATGAGCAATGACTTCGAAGTTGCTGTTGAGGAAGGCGCGACCATCGTAAGGTTGGGAAGCGCGCTCTTCTCCACTGTATAAGGAGGATGGCATGGCAGGCGGGGGTATGTGGCATAAGACACTCGTGTACTTCGGTCTCGCGGATGAAGACTACGAGTACGATGACGACACGATGGGCGGCCGAATTGACGCGGAGCCTAACTACCGCGAGCCGGCCTACAGGGAGAGGGAGCCTGCTTACCGGGAAGCCCGCGAACCTGCATATCGTGAGCCGGTCTATCGGGAACGGCAGAACGTCAAGAGACTCGATCGGGAGAGTCGGCGGCGTCAGAGTTCGGATTTCGACGACATCTTCGCTGACGAGGGTAATCGCAATCAACGAGGGCCGTCTTCGCAACAGCGGGGGGCTTCGGTGCGGTCGCTGCCTACCGCGGTCGAGCAGCCGCAGGTGCGGGTGCATCTGGTCATGCCCAAGAACTTCAACGACGCTCAGATCATCGCCGACAAGTACAAGGGCGACATCCCTGTGATCCTCAACCTTCAATCCAGCGAGACCGAGCTGGCCAAGCGGCTTATCGACTTTGCCAGCGGATTGACGTATGCCCTCGACGGAGGCATGCAGAGGGTGGCCGACAAGGTGTTTCTGCTGACTCCCAAGAACGTAGAGGTGTCGGCTGAGGAGCGCCAGAGGATGTTGGAGAAAGGCTTCTTCAACCAGTTCTAGACGGCCAGGGCTGCGCAGAAACGGGTGAGTAAGTGTCACAAGACGGGTCAAGCAAGATCGATTGCATCGCCGGGACGGCCAAGGGTTTGCTGGCCGTGGCGCTCGAGGGTATAGAGGAAGGGGCTGTGGAGGCCGGGTTGCCTCGCGAGACCGCCCGAGGGTTTGTTCGACAGACTGCCCTGGGCACTGCGCTTCTGTTGGAGGGGCACCAAGGTTCGCCGGCGGATCTGAAGGACCAGGTGGCATCTCCGGGAGGCACCACCATCGCCGGTCTGGCCGTTCTGGAAGACCAAGCAGTCCGGGGCGCTTTTATCCGGGCCGTCGAAACGGCGGAGCAGCACAGCGAATAGAGACCACGGTCAAGGGCCTCGGGCGGTCGCCTCGAGCGAAGGGAGCGGGAAGTGAAGATCACGCCTCTCGATATCCGGCGTAAAGAGTTCAAGCGGTCGGTGCGCGGGTACACCGACGAAGAAGTGGACATCTTCTTGGATGAGGTCGCCGACGAGTTCGAGCGGCTGTTCCAGGTGAACATGGAGCTCGAGGATAAGGTACATCGACTGGAAGAGCAGTCGGCGGGGCTCACGCAGGTGAGGGAAGCGTTGGAGAAGACCCTCATCACCGCTCAGGTGCAGTCCGAGGAAACGAGGGCCAACGCCCACAAGGAGAGCGAGCTCATCCTGCGCGACGCTGAGCTCAAGGCCCGGGCTATCGTGCACGATTCCTACAGCGAGACCCAGAACGTGCAACAGGCTCTTTTTCAGCTGAAGCTCCTGGAGGAAGATTTCCGCTTCAAGTTCCGCTCATTGCTCGAGGGCTATCTGAAGCTGCTGAGCGACGCTACCATCTCCGCCCAGGCGGCGCAGACCGCGGGGCTCACTGCGTCGGCGAGTGTGTGCGCGCCGGCTTTGCAGGCCGAGCCACAGCCGGAGGGACCGCCTCCCGTGGCGGACGCGGAGCCCTCGATGAGGGAGGAGCGGCCGTCGCCCGCGCCGCGCGACGACGAGAGTCCCACGGAGGAGAACGAAGCCTTGACCGCGCGCGTAAACGCCGCCATGGAAACCTTTACTGCGGCCGAGGCGCGGCGAGGGGCAGATTTCACACCGGACGAAGAGGTCACCGCCGAGACCAGCGCGGCTGCGCAGTTCATGCGGCCGTTGGCGCGCGTAGCGGCGGAGCCAACGGATCAAGGCTTCTTCTTTGGCGCACAGGCGAAGGATCTCGACGATACGTTCCAGGGCGAGGATGCTGTGAGGGCCGATAAGACCCGTGACTTCCAGTGGTGAAATGAGCTCTACGGCCGCGCCGGTCCAGGCTCTGAAGGTTTGGGTCGGGGCGGGCGAGGTCTACGTGGGAGTGCGCGTCAGCCCGTCTGCCGCACGCGTCGTTGTCCGGGGGGTCTATGGCGACAAGCTCAAAGTGTCGCTCACCGCGCCGCCGGAGGACAATAGGGCCAACCATCAGCTTGAAGAGTCGCTTGCGGGTTGGCTGGCGCTGCCGGTGCGCCGGGTGCGTGTGGACGCGGGGCACGGAAGCCGCGATAAGGTGGTAGCCTTCGCAGGTATAGCAGAGGCTGAATTGCGGCTAAGGCTGGATGTGCTCTTGCAGGGAGTGCGTCCGGGTGGTTAGGAAAGTATCGGTGGATAGAGAAGCTCTCAAGCAGCGACTTCTTGAAGAGAGGGACCGCGTCAACCAGGAGATCGCCGACCTGGACGCGGATCTTTTGGAATCGCTCGAGGACTCTTCGGGCGAGAGTCCTTACGATCAGCACATGGCAGAGACGGCTGCGGCCACTTTGGGCCGGGAGATCGATCTTTCCCTGCAGGAGAGCGCTCGGGCTACGGTCGTACAGATCGATCAGGCCCTAGAGAAGCTTGAGAACGGCAGTTACGGACTGTGTGACAAGTGCGGGAAGTCCATCAGTGCCGGTCGTTTGGAAGTCTCTCCGGCCGCGACTCTCTGCATCGATTGCAAGAGGCTCGACGAGCGGAACCTCTGACGCGAAACCTCCATCGGTGAAGTCCCTTTTGTCATCCGTCTCCCCGAGGCGCCGCGTCGTAGTGAAGTGGTCTCTAATGGCGGGCATAGCCGCGGTGGCGCTCGCTGTCGATCTGGTTACCAAGTACGTTGCTGATCAGCGTCTTCCGTTGGGCGAGATGCGGAGGATTCTTCCGTTCTTCTATCTGCAGCGCACCGCCAACGACGGCGTAGCTTTTGGGCTGTTGGGGGGCAAGAGCGCGCTGATAATCGTAGCGAATGTGGTGGCGCTCATTGTCGTGGGAGTCTACGTGTACTTCGAGCGGCGCCCGTTTCTTGCGGGGATCGCAGGGGGAGCCATCGTGGGCGGGAGCCTCGGAAACATGGTTCAGCGTATGAGCGGCGACGGGCACGTCACCGACTTCATGAAGTTTCCTCACTGGCCGAACTTCAACATGGCCGACGTGTTCATCGACGCCGGCATCGCCGCCGTCTTTCTGGCGCTAGTGGTGGAGGCGGTCCGCATGTGGCGGGCCGGACGCCACAAGGCGGCCTCTCCCAATCGATGAACGGGCGGCCGACGTGACCCGGTATGAGTTCACGGTGCCGCCGGAAGATGCCGGAGGGCGATTGGACACGGTTTTGGGGCGCCATGCCGAGATGGGCAGCCGGTCCCGGGTGGCCGCGCTCATACAGAGCGGGGCCGTCACCGTGGATGCGACTCAGCGGGCCAAGAGCTACCTCTTGGCTGAGGGACAGACGATCACGGTGGAGGTGGCCGCCGAGGTGCCTTTGCTCTTGGAGCCAGAGAACCTTGAAGTCCCTGTGGCCTACGAGGACGAATGGTTGCTGGTGGCTGACAAGCCGGCCGGGATGGCCGTTCACCCGTCGCCTGGACACTCCTCGGGCACCCTGGTGCATGGTCTGTTGGGTCATGGGCTGGCTGGTGGGGAGGGGTTTAGACCCGGAGTGGTCCACCGCCTCGACAAGGACACCAGCGGTCTGCTTGTGGTGGCAAAGTCAGACGAGGTGCATCGTCGCCTAGTGGCGATGATGCGAGAGCGGACAGTGGAGCGTCGTTACGTCGCTTTGGTGCACGGCAGCTTCGCGGCTGATAGCGGTACCATCGAAGCCCCTATCGGGCGCGATCCGGTGCGGCGCAAGGCGATGGCTATAGGCGGCAGCGCAGCCCGGGAGGCGCGCACGCACTTCAGGGTGTTGGAGAGATTGGGCGATGTCACCCTGCTTGAGGTGCGTCTGGAGACGGGACGCACCCATCAGATCCGTGTGCACTTCCTGGCGATCGGTCATCCGGTGGTGGGTGACCCCACTTACGGGCGCCGGGATGCTCTTGGCTTGGGGCGACAGTTCTTGCACAGTGGGCGATTGACATTTGTCCATCCAATGACCGGGGCAAAGATCGAAGTTGAGTCGCCGCTTCCGGCCGACCTGGCCGCGGTCTTGGCGCATCTGCGCCGGAGCGCTGCGGTAGACTTCTGAGATGATGGATGCCATCAGTGACAGCCCGAATGCCGAAGCGGCGAAGCCTGGTGTTATCGCTTTCTTCGACATGGATGGCACTCTTGTTCGGGGCCAGACGCCTATGCTTCTCGTGAAGTTCATGAGGAGGGCGGGCCTGGTGAATGTGGTGTTTGTTTTGGGCACAGCGCTCTGGTTCTTGGCCTACAAGTTCGGACTGGCCAAGCCCACCCGGTGGGTTAGGGAGAGGGCGGCGGGGGTGTTCAAAGGGCGGTCGGTGGAGGAGATCGAAACGGCTATGACGCGTTTTGTCCGGGAAGTGCTCGTCCCCAGACTTCACCCCCCGGTGGTCGGGGCCCTGCGCGAGCACGAGGCCAAGGGCGACCGGGTGGTCATCCTGTCGGCTGCGCTTGAGCCGGTGGTCAAGGCACTCGGTCGCGAACTGGGCGTAGACGCCTATGTCGGGGCGGCTTGCGAGGTGTCGCGTGGGCGATACTCAGGCCGCATAGATGGACCCATACCGCACGCCAACGAAAAGCCGCGCGTCGCGGCTCGGTTCATGTCGCGCGCGGGGGTGCTGGCAAAGGACTGCTGGGCGTATGGGGATCACGAGACCGACCTGCCCCTGCTGCGATGGGTGGGTCATCCGGTCGCGGTGAACCCACGCCCTGCATTGTTGGCGGCGGCCCAGAAGGCCGGCTGGCCGATACTCGCTTGACAGAAGGAGAAGATCTTATGGCTGATGCGTTTCCAGAAGCGGCGGCTGAGGGCCGTGATATAGAGGAACTTTCTGTCGCCACCATCCGCACTCTGGCGATCGATGGAGTCGAGAAGGCCAATTCGGGACATCCGGGCATGCCTCTGGGGGCGGCGCCTATGGCCCACGTCCTTTGGACCCGCCACCTGCGCTTCGATCCCGCCGACCCGGCGTGGCCGGATCGGGACCGTTTTGTGCTGAGCGCGGGACACGGCTCCATGCTTCTGTATGCCCTGCTACATCTGAGCGGCTTCGGTGTGACCATCGAAGAACTGGAGCACTTCCGGCAGTGGGGGAGCCGCACTCCTGGGCACCCCGAACATGGGTTGACTCCCGGCGTAGAGGCTACCACCGGTCCTCTCGGTGCGGGGTTTTCCAACAGCGTGGGCATGGCCATCGCAGAGACGTTTCTGGCAGCTACCTTCAACCGGCCCGGGCATACCATGGTGGATCACCGCACCTTTGGCATCTTGGGTGACGGCTGCCTTATGGAGGGAGTGGCCGCGGAGGCTGCCTCATTGGCGGGTCACCTTGGCCTGGGCAAGCTGATCTATCTGTACGATGACAACCACATCACCATCGAGGGCAGTACCGATCTAGCCTTCACCGAAGACGTGGGGCGGCGCTTCGAGGCATACGGCTGGCAGGTAGTCACCGTGGACGACGGCAACGATTTGGAAGCTATCGATGAGGCCTTGAAGACCGCCTGCGCGGAGACGGCTAGGCCCTCACTTATCAAGGTAAGCACCGTGATCGGCTATGGCAGCCCGCACAAGGCCGGCACGGCCGATTGTCACGGCGCCCCGCTGGGCAAGGATGAGATGACGCTCACCAAGGAGGCGCTTGGATGGCCGGCCGGTGTTTCGTTCGCGGTGCCCGAGCGGGTGCGCGAGTGGTACGCGGCGGCCGCCGCCCGCGGGGCGGCGGCACGTGCCGGTTGGCAAGAGAGGTTCACCGGCTATGAGCTGGAGTACCCGGACCTTGCCCGGCAGTGGAAGGCTGCTTTGGCCGGGCAGCTTCCCGACGGCTGGAAGAGCAAGTTGCCCACGTTCGCGGCCGGGGAGAGCGTTGCCACTCGATCAGCTTCGGGCAAGGTGCTGAACGCGCTTGCTGCGCAGATCCCCACACTGATGGGCGGCTCGGCCGATCTGGCTCCCTCGAACAACAGCAATCTCGCGGGTTTGGGTGACTTCCAGGCCCGCAGTCCCGGTGGCCGCAACCTGCACTTCGGCGTGCGCGAGCACGCCATGGGAGGCGTGCTCAACGGGCTCGCGTTGCACGGAGGGGTCTTCCCGTTCGGGGCTACGTTCTTCGTCTTCTCCGACTACATGCGGCCGGCCATAAGGCTGGCCGCCCTCTCTCACCTGCCGGTGACGTACGTCTTCACCCACGACAGCATCGCGCTGGGCGAAGACGGCCCCACGCACCAGCCGATCGAGCACCTGGCTTCGCTGCGGGCCATGCCGGGGCTGGTGGTCATCCGTCCCAGCGACGCCAACGAGACGGCCATGGCTTGGCGGGCGGCGCTTGAAAGGCGCGGAGGACCGACGGCACTGGTGCTCAGCCGCCAGAACTTACCGGTGCTCGACCGCAAAGTGCTGGGTCATGCTGAGGGGCTGCTGAAAGGAGCCTATATCCTCAAGGACCCGCCGTGCGGCGTGCCTAGAGTGATCCTCATCGGCACCGGTTCGGAGGTGCATATCGCCCTGGAGGCGGCCCAGAAGCTCGCGGCACACGGGGTGGGTGCTCGAGTGGTGGCCATGCCGAGTTGGGAGCTATTTCAGGCGCAAAGCGCCGCCTATCGCGAGAAGGTTTTGCCTGCAAAGATCAAGGCGCGAGTGACCTTGGAGGCCGGCTCCACTTTCGGGTGGGAACGTTTCGCGGGAGACGAGGGAATAGTGGTTGGTATCGATCGCTTTGGGGCGTCGGCGCCCGCGGGCGTGCTATACGAGAAGCTGGGACTGACTGTGGGCAAGGTGGTCAAGAGCGCCCTCGGGCTCATCGAATAGTGGCGCAGGCGGTGTAGACGGAGCGGTTTGAAATGGCGGCGCTGACTGGATGCGTGGACGGAGTTAGCTAAGAAAGGGCTGGTGAGCGCGGTGCCTGGCGTTGACGGAGAGCAAGGCCACAAGTCGAAGGTCCTCCTGGACTCGGAGCAGATCGGGCGCACCCTTGCCAGAATGACGCACGAGATGGCAGAGCAGGTACCCGACCTGGCCGGTTTGGTCCTGGTGGGCATTCAGAGCGGCGGCGTCGAATTGGCCGCACGCCTGGCGGTGCTTTTCAAGACGTTCTATGGGGTCGAGCCTCCCACGGGGGCCATAGACATCACCTTCTATCGCGATGACCTGGATGTGCGTCTGGGCAAGGAGTACGGGCAGCCGAAGGTCCACTCCACCGACCTGCCCTTCGACATCAGCGAGAAGACGGTGGTGCTGGTGGACGACGTGCTCTACACGGGCCGGACGATAAGGGCGGCAATCGACGCCCTCTTCGACTATGGGCGCCCTGTGGCCATCCGCTTAGCCGTCCTGGTCGACCGGGGGCACCGTGATCTTCCCATCCGACCCGACTTTGTGGGCAAGAACGTTCCGACCAGCCGCAGCGAGCGGGTGGGGGTCCGGCTGGTGGAGGACGGCGGGGCGGACGAGGTGGTCATCGAGGAGTAACGAGCGGTTCCGCTGCTTGGGAGCGGCCCGCAGGGGGGTTGCTGGAGTCGCCGGCCGCAGCGCGATACAATCGTCCAAGGTAACGAACCTTTAAACGTGTCCTGTGAGACCGAAAGGGTAGTGATATGCACCTCATCTCCATTGATGATCTCACCACCGCCGACATTGAGAACCTGTTCAATCTGAGCGACGGTTTTCTGGAGATCGCGTCCCGTTCCATCAAGAAAGTACCCACGCTGCGCGGGCGGACCGTGGTGAACGTCTTCCTGGAGCCCTCCACCCGCACCCAGTCGTCGTTCGAGCTGGCGGGCAAACGCCTTTCGGCCGACGTGATCAACATCAAGAACTCCTCCTCGAGTGTGTCCAAAGGGGAGAGTCTGAAAGACACCATCCTGACTCTGGAGAGCTACCGGCCCGATATCCTCGTCATGCGCCACCCCCAGGTAGGGGCGTCGCGGATGGCCACCCGCTACACCAACGCTTCGGTGGTCAATGCGGGCGACGGCACGGGCGAGCATCCCACTCAGTGCCTGCTTGACCTGTACAGCCTGCGACGCGTGTTCGGCCAGCTCGAGGGGCTCAAAGTGGCCATCGTGGGCGATATCCTACGCAGCCGGGTGGCCCGTTCCGATCTGTTCGGCTTTCGCAAGATGGGCATCGACGTGCGCCTGGTCGGCCCGCCCACTCTCATGCCCCCTGGTATCGAGTACTGGGACGTACCTGTATACAACGATCTCGCGGCTCTGGAAGACGTGGACGTCATCTATTTGCTGCGCATGCAACTGGAGCGCGCAAAGGGAAAGGTGCCGCCGGTGCCCTCCCTGCGCGAGTACAGCAGGATATGGGGGCTTTCGCCCCACCGGGTGAGACCGGGCCAGAAGGTCATGCATCCAGGGCCCATCAACCGGGGAGTCGAATTGTCGGCCGATCTGGCCGATGACGAGCGCTCTCTGATATTGCATCAAGTGGAATCCGGGCTGGCTGTGCGCATGGCCATCCTGTACCAATGCCTGGCAGGGAGTCTCAGCGAAGAGCCCGCCGCGTAGTCCCGCGTAATCCCCTACCGAGAACGCAGACCCCCCGCGTAGACTAACGCCCTCGAAACCGGGGCACTCACGGAGAGGAAGACAGAAGTGGCAGCCAAAATGGCAGTGATGGACGGCACCGAGGCGATCGCCCAGGTGGCCCACAAGGTGAACGAGGTCATAGCGATCTATCCCATCACCCCGTCCAGCCCCATAGCCGAGCACGCAGACGCCTGGAGTGCCGCGGGAAAGAAGAACCTGTGGGGGTCTGTGCCGGTGGTGGTGGAGATGCAGTCGGAAGGCGGTGCGGCGGCGGCGGTGCACGGGGCGCTGCAGGCGGGCTCACTCAGCACGACGTTCACCGCCAGTCAGGGGCTCCTTCTCATGATCCCCAGCATGTACAAGATCGCGGGCGAACTGACCCCCACTTGTTGGCACGTCACGGCCCGGTCACTCGCGGCGCAGGCGCTCAGTATCTTTGGCGACCACCAGGACGTCATGGCTGTGCGGCAGACCGGGTTCGCGCTGCTCGCTTCAAATTCTGTGCAGGAAGCTCACGACCTGGCCCTGGTGGGCACAGCGGCCACCCTCAAGGCCCGGGTGCCCTTCATCCACTTCTGCGACGGGTTCCGTACTTCGCACGAGGTGCAGAAGTTCGAGCTCATGGGCGAAGACGTGTTGCGGGCCATGATCGATGAGGAGTTGGTACTGGCCGTGCGGGAACGCGCCATGACTCCCGACCGGCCGACTCTGCGGGGCACCAGCCAGAATCCCGACGTGTACTTCCAGGGCCGCGAGACCGTCAACAAGTACTATGATGCCTGCCCCGCGCTGGTGCAGGAGTATATGGACCGGCTGGCCGGGCTGACCGGCCGCAGCTACCATCTGTTCGACTACGTGGGCGCCGTTGACGCGGACCGGGTGCTAGTGCTCATGGGGTCGGGCGCCGAGACGGTGCAAGAGACGGTTGACTACCTCACGGCTCGCGGGGAGAAGGTAGGCGTGCTGAAAGTCCGGCTGTACAGGCCTTTCAGCGTCGAGCATTTCGCGGCCGCCCTTCCCAAGACGGTCAAGACCCTAGCCGTGCTCGACCGCACCAAGGAGCCGGGCTCGGGCGGGGAGCCTCTGTACCTTGACGTCGTCAACGCTGTGGTTGAAACGGGGCTGGGCGTCAAGGTCTTCGGCGGCCGCTACGGCCTTTCCAGCAAGGAATTCACTCCGGCCATGGTAAAAGCCGTGTTCGACGAGGCCGCGAAGCCGAGGCCCAAGAACCACTTCACTGTGGGCATCAACGACGACGTCACCCACACCAGCCTGGAGTACGACGAGGCGTTCACCACCGAGGCCGACGATGTGTACCGCGCGCTGTTCTACGGGTTGGGCAGCGACGGCACGGTGGGGGCCAACAAGAACTCCATCAAGATCATCGGCGACGACACCGAGAACTACGTGCAGGGTTACTTCGTGTACGACTCCAAGAAGTCCGGGGTCTTGACGGTCAGCCATCTTCGCTTCGGTCCCCGGCCCATCCAGTCCGCCTATCTGGTGAACAAGGCCGACTTCATCGCTTGTCATGTATGGGCTTTCGTGGAGCGCTACAAGACCCTGGCCGCGGCGATACCTGGGGGCACGTTCTTGCTCAACGCTCCCTTCCCGGCAGATGAGGTCTGGGAGCGTCTGCCCTACGAGACCCAGGAGTGGATCATCAAACTGGGGCTGAAGGTCTATGCCATCAACGCCTATGAAGTGGCCAAGGACACGGGCATGGGCGGGCGTATCAACACCATCATGCAGACCTGCTTCTTCTACCTGTCGGGCATTATCCCGCCGGAGGAGGCCATCGCCTCCATCAAGAAGGCCATCGACAAGACCTACGGCAAGCGGGGCGAGAAGGTCGTACAGATGAACTACAACGCTGTCGACCAGGCTATCGCCAATTTGCACGAGATCAAGGTGCCCGGGGCGATCACCGCCACCCACCGCAAGCCCAAACTGGTGCCCGCCGAGGCTCCCGAGTTCGTGCGGCGCGTGACGGCTTGGATCATGGCCGGCGAGGGCGACAGGTTGGCTGTCAGCCAGATCCCCGACGACGGGGTCTGGCCGGTGGATACGACCCGCTGGGAGAAGCGGAATATCGCCTTGGAGGTACCGGCGTGGGAGCCGGAGCTGTGCATCCAATGTGGCAAGTGCTCGCTTCACTGCCCGCATGCCACCATCCGCACCAAGGTATATGACGCCGAGCGGCTGAAGGACGCCCCGGTCACGTTCAAGTCGGTGGACGCCAAGGGCAAGGAGTACGCGGGCAAGAAGTGGACCGTGCAGGTCGCGGTGGAGGACTGTACGGGCTGCGGGGAGTGCGTGCAGATCTGCCCGGGCCGTGACAAGGCCGATACGGAGCGGAAGGCCATCAACCTGACGGCCCAACCGCCGCTACGCGCGCAAGAGCGCGAGAACTATCGCTTCTTCCTGGGCATCCCCGACCCTGATCGTTCCGAAGTGAGGGTAAACACCGTCAAGGGCAGCCAGTTGCTGCGGCCCCTGTTTGAGTACCCGGGCGCGTGCGCCGGCTGCGGCGAGACTCCCTACATCAAGCTGCTCACTCAACTGGTGGGCGATCGGCTGCTCATTGGCAACGCTACCGGATGTTCCAGCATCTACGGGGGCAATCTGCCCACGACTCCCTACGCGACCAACGACGACGGTCGCGGCCCCACCTGGAACAACTCGCTCTTCGAGGATGCGGCCGAATTCAGCTACGGTCTTCGGCTCACTGTCGATAAGCACAGCGAGTTGCGCGGGAGCTGGTGGCTTCGCTGCGGGATGCGATAGGCGCCGATCTGGTCACTGCGCTCCTGGCCTCCAAGCAGGAAGACGAAACTGAGATCGCCGCTCAGCGCGCCCGTGTAGCCCAGTTGAAGGCCAAACTGCAGAAGGCCACGGGCGACAAGGGTGCGGGCGCCGTCGCGGGCTCCGACCATCGCTACGACCAACTTCTCGGCGTCGCCGACTACCTGGTGAAGAAAAGCGTGTGGGGCGTGGGCGGCGACGGCTGGGCCTTCGACATCGGCTACGGCGGTCTGGACCACGTGCTGGCCTCGCAGCGCAACATCAACCTGCTGGTGCTGAACACGCAGATGTATTCGAACACTGGGGGCCAATGCTCGAAGGCCACGCCCATGGGTTCGGTTGCTCTGTTCGCGGCCGGAGGCAAGACCGTCGGCAAGAAGGATCTGGGCTCTATCGCCATGACCTACGGCAACATCTACGTGGCCCAGGTTGCTATGGGCTACAGCGACGCGCAGACAGTGCGGGCCTTCGCTGAGGCTGAATCCTACGACGGGCCGAGTCTTATCGTTGCGTATAGCCACTGCATCAGCATGGGTTTCGACATGAGCAAGGGCTACGAGCACCAGAAAGCGGCCGTGCAGTCGGGTTCGTGGATCTGCTATCGCTTCGACCCCCGGTTGGCCTCCGAGGGCAAGAACCCGCTCCAGATCGATTCCAAGGAGATGACGCTGCCCGTCGACGACTTCGTGCCCACCGAGAACCGCTACAACATGCTGAGGAAAGCTCATCCGGAGGCGGCCGAGCTGCTGTGGGACAAAGCCCAGAAGCACGTGTGCACGCGTTGGGAGATTCTTAGGCAACAGGCCCAGATGGTCTACACTGAGGCATGTCCGTTCGAGCCCGGCGCGGTGGACGAGCAGGCCCTGGCCGCTACGGGCGCGCGCGACGTCACCGGCCAGTCCAGCGGCGCGAACCTCCCGGCCGGCCGGAGTACGGAAGTGGACGACTAGACCTAGGGCTGCGTGTCAAAGGAGGCTATGTTGTATTCAGGGGCCAGCCGGGTATTGCGGGGTCTAGGCCGTGCCGTCACGGCGGTCGGTTTCTTGTTGTTCTGGGTTAGATTCTTTGTGGTCGCTTTCTCGGAGGGCGATCCCATGCCGGCCGCACTGGGGCAGACTGGTTTTGTTCTGGCGGCCGCCGGATGTCTGGGGCTGGCAGTGATAGTCGGACTGCTCTTTCCCCCGAGTCCCAAAGTGGGAGTGGATGTCATCATGGGTTTGGCCTGTGTGCTGACCGGGCTGACCGGTTTGCTGCTAGTCCTCCGGGATGCGGGCATACACGTTGGACAGGCATATTCTGTGATCACCTCTGTCGTGTTGATAGTGGGAGGTTTCGGTCTGGCTTTCATTTCCGTTGTGCGTCCACGACAGAAGGGGAGGAGATGATGCCGGTACGCAGATCAGAAGCGGTCTGGGAGGGCACGCTCAAAGAGGGCAGCGGAGCCATGAAGTTGGCGAGCGGCTTGTATGAGGGTCCCTACACTTACTCATCTCGTTTTGAAGAAGCCGCGGGGACCAATCCCGAGGAGCTGATCGGCGCAGCCCACGCGGGCTGCTTCTCCATGTTCCTGTCGGCGTTACTGACGGAAAAGGGCTACCCTCCGGTGCGCATACACACCACAGCGGCGGTGCATCTGGGGGCTGGTCCGGAGATCAAGAAGATCGACTTGGAGTGCGAGGCGACGGTGGCTGGGGTGGGCGAGGCTGAGTTCTTGGAACTCGCGGACGCGGCTAAGGCCGGTTGCCCTGTGTCAAAGGCCCTCGCGGCGGTGCCGGAGATCACTCTGAGCGCCAAGCTGGTGAGCTAGCCCGACTTTGAGTGCCCACAGCGGCCGACGGGCCACCGCGGAAATGCCCGAATACTCCGTGAGGGTGAGCCTGCGGGCGCGGCACGTTCGCCTAGTGATGAGGCTCGACCGCGGGTTGGAGGTGGTGGTACCGCGGGGTTTCAGGCAGCGCCATATCCCGGAGTTGGTGGAGAGCAAGAGGGAGTGGATCGAGCGGGCCTCAGCGCGCATGGAAGCCCGACGACAGCGGCTTGATGCGGATCCTCCGGGACTTCCGGATCGCGTCGTTCTACCGGCATTGGGTGAAGAGTGGGCGGTGGAGTATCGCCGCGGAAGTGCGGCGGCCGGGGCGGTTGCACGGGAAAGCGCTGGGCGCTTGGTTGTCACGGGCGACGCCGATGACTTCGACGCGTGTAGGCAGGCGCTCTGCCGCTGGCTTGTCCGCAGGGCCCGGCGGACGCTGTTGCCCCGGCTGGCGGTGGTCAGCTATGAGCACCAGCTGTCGTATGCTCGGGCGTCGGTGCGGCAGCAACGCACTCGGTGGGGCAGTTGCTCACGGAAGAAGACCATCTCTCTGAACGCGCGCCTGCTGCTCCTGCCGGCGGAGGTGGTGGACTACGTGCTTGTCCACGAGCTTTGTCACACGTTGGAGATGAACCACTCACCGCGTTTCTGGGCTCTGGTGGAGTCTCATGACCCGGAATACCGGGTTCACAAGAAGCTGTTGCGAACGGAGGGCAAGGCGATCCCCACTTGGCTCGATCACAATCCGGCTACGCCGGTGGAGTAACCTAGACCCGCCCGTCCATCCGCGCTACCATAAGACGACCTTTAAACGAGTCCTGTGAGACCGAAAGGAACTTGGATGGACACCAGCCCGCGTCCTTCCGCGCCCAGACTTGCCTGCCGCGCGTTGCCCCCCGAACGATTCCTGATTTCAGGCGTGCACCTTTTCGATCCTCAGCACGGGGTGGACCTTGAGGGTGACCTGCTAATCGAAGACGGCAAGATCGCCGCACTGGGAGCGGGGGTGGAGCGCCCCGCGGGAGTGGAGGTGCTCACGGACCTCGCCGGCTGCATTGTGTTCCCGGGGCTCGTCGATCCGCACGCGCACCTGCGCACTCCTGGCTTTGAATACAAAGAAGACCTGGCCTCGGGGTCGCTGGCCGCCGCGGCGGGGGGATACGTCACTGTGGTGGCCATGGCCAACACCGACCCGGTGATCGACTCGGGGCCGGTCGCGTCCTGGGTGCTGGAACAGGCGGGCAAAGACGCCGTCGTCCGGGTGGGGCAGGTCGGGGCAGTAAGCAAGCAGCTCAAGGGCGAAGAACTGGCCGAGATGCGCGAACTGGCCGAAGCTGGGGTGGTCGCCTTCTCCGACGACGGCAAACCCATCGCCGACGCCGACCTGCTGCTGCACGCCCTGCGCTATGCCCGGGGCACCGGCCGCGTCTTGCTGCTGCACCTCGAGAACAAGAGCCTGTCCATGGACGGAGTCATGCACGAGGGCAAGTGGAGCGCGAGGCTGGGACTGCGCGGCATTCCCGCGGTGTGTGAATCGGGCCCACTGGCCCGCGACTTGGAGATAGTCCGGTATGTCGCGGCCGAAGATAAGCGGCTGGCGGCCGGGCGAGGCGCCGTTGCCGCTTCCGCAGGCACTGCCGCCAGCGCGGCGTCGCCGGGCGCCGGCGCGCAGCCCGGCGGCCCCTTGGTGCACTTCCAACATCTCTCGGCGGCTGAAAGCGTGCACCTGCTGCGCCGGGCCAAGGAGGAGGGGCTGCCGGTGACCGCCGAGGTGCAGCCGTTGCACCTAGTGCTTACCGACGAGCGGCTGGGCGGCTTCGACCAGAATCTCAAGGTCAACCCACCCATCCGGTCGGAGGCCGATCGGCAAGCCCTAGTGGCAGCCCTGGCCGACGGCACCATAGACTGTGTGGGCAGCGACCATGCTCCGCACGCGCAGCAGGAGAAAGAAGTACCTATCGAGGAGGCGGCGTGGGGCAGCACCGGCTTGGAGACGGCCTTCGCCGCGCTTCATACCAAGCTGGTGCTCACCGGGGCTCTACCGCTGGCCCGACTGGTGGAAGCCATGTCGGGGGCTCCCTGCCGCGTTCTGGGCCTGCCCGAGCCGCGGCTGGCCGTGGGGGCAACCGCCGACTTCTGTGTGGCCGATCTGAAAGAGATCTGGGAGGTCACTCCGGCCACCCTGCGCGGCAAGAGCCGCAACTGTGCCCTGCTGGGCGAGACACTCACCGGCCGGGTGCGGCTGACGGTGGTAGACGGGGCGCGCCGCTTCGCGCGCGCCCGGGGGGAGGCCTGATGTATCGCGGAGACGTGCCCGGTTACGTGGTGCTCAAGGATGGCACCGTATTCTCCGGATTCGGTTTCGGGGCCCAGGGGAAGGTGTTGGGCGAGGTGGTGTTCAACACCAGCATGAGCGGATACCAGGAGATCGCCACCGATCCCTCTTACCACGGGCAGATGGTCACCTTCACGTACCCGCTCATAGGCAACTACGGGGCCGCGGATCATCTGCTCGAATCGAACAAGGTCCACTCCAGGGCGATCATAGTGCGGGAGGCCAAGAACACCGCTTGGAACGCCACTTGCACGGAGCCTTGGATCGACTGGCTGGCTGCGCGGGACATCGTGGGTGTAGGCGGCATCGACACCCGGGCGCTCACGCGGCGCATCCGCGAACAGGGTGCTATGACGGCTTGTGTGGCCGCGGGGCCCGACTTGGACCCCAGCGAACTGTTGGCGGCGACACGCTCGGCGCCCGACATGACCGGGCAAGACCTGGCCAGCGCCGTCACGTGCAGCGAGCCGTACGAGTGGTCCCCGGCGTTTGATGCCCAGCCCGCGACCGGGGCCGCCGGCCCCGCGGAGCCGGGCTCCGGCGGTGCGGCAGATCCCGCGGTGGGGACTCGGTTCCGGGTGGTGGCCTACGACTATGGCATCAAGAGGAGCATTCTTAGACGTCTAAGCGCTGTCGGCTGCGCGGTCACGGTGGTGCCGGCCGGTTGGACGGCGGAGCAGACCCTGGCTATGAAGCCCGACGGGGTGTTCCTTTCCAACGGTCCTGGAGACCCTGCCGCGGTGGGATACGCGGTGGAGACCATTCGGCGGGCTGGTGGGCAAAGTGCCGGTCTTCGGCATCTGCCTGGGGCATCAGTTGCTGTCCTTGGCTCTGGGACTGTCGACCTACAAGCTCAAGTTCGGCCATCGGGGCGCCAACCATCCGGTGCGGGACTACCTCACCGGGAAGGTGGAGATCACCAGCCAGAACCACGGTTTCGCCGTGGAGCCGCCCGCGGTGGTGCGTGAGGCGCTCGAGCGGGGCTCGGTTGTGGGCGAGGGCGGAGTGGCCGGCCTGAAGGCCGAGGACATGGTGCTCGACTCTCGGTTCGGCGCGGTTCAGATGACGCATCTCAACCTCAACGATGGCACGGTGGAGGGCCTGCGGCTGCTCGACCTCCCGGCCTACTCGGTGCAGTACCATCCCGAGGCCGGTCCGGGACCGCACGACAGCCGTTACCTGTTCGATAGGTTCGTCGATTTGATGCAGGGAGTCTGACGCAGGGAGGTTGACCATGTTGGCAGCAGGCGACAGGGCGCCGCTCTTCGTGGCGCCGGGTACCGACGGTGACATCGACCTGGGGGCGATGCTGAGGGAAGGGCCGGTGGTGCTCTACTTCTTCCCGCGGGCTCTGACTTCGGGCTGCACGATGGAGGCCAGAGAGTTCAACCAGCTGCTTCCTGAATTCGAGGCTTGGGCGTCAAGGTGGTGGGCATCTCGGTGGATCCAGTCGCGCGGCTGCAGAAGTTCCGCGACGAGCTCGATCTCAAGTTCCCGCTCGTCAGGGACCTACGATCGGGCCATCGGCACCCTGTACGGCACTCTCAAGGGCGATCTCACCAGCTTCCCACGAGCGCGACACCGTGCTCGTCGGCAAGGACGTGACCATCCTGCTCGCCTACCAAGGGGTGAGCGCCCAGGGTCACGCGGCCGCGGTGCTGGCCGAGACCAAGAGCCTTCACGACCAGGGCGACCTGTAGCGTGCGAGGGAGGAGGGTGCGGGCCGCCGAGACAGAGGCGCGTCGCAGGCGAGCCGCGTGGGCCGTCGTGGGGCTGTGTCTGACGGTCTTGATGCTCGGGTACATCCGTCATGCCGGCGTCGGCGGTCACCGGTGGGTCGGTCGACTTCGACGTGGTGGTCTACGGCACCCAGACGTCGGGCTTGCCGCTGTGGCGGAACTGACGGCCGGGGCGCCGCATCTGCGCGTCGCCCTCATCTCCTCGGGTGACTATCTTGAGTCACCCCTGGCCCAGGGGCTCGGGGCCGAAGATGCCTCTCGAGCCCGGTCGGGTGGCGGGAGGCTTCTACGAGGAGTGGCGCCGTGCGGTCATCCGCTACTACGCGCGAGATGGCCAGAGGGCGTTCACTTCGAGCGGTCGGCTGGTCTACGCGCCCGAGGTGGCCGCCCGGGCCTTGCGGTCTGTGGCCGGGCTGGGCGAGGAGAACAGGGTGGTCGTGTACGCGGCCGACCTGGTAGCCGCGAGTGACGAGGGGGAGAGCGCTACGTAGACATCAGCGTCGCGGGGGGAGGCGTCCTGCGTCTTGCACACTCGCTTCTTCATCGACGCGAGCACCGAGGGCGACCTGGCCCGGGCGCTCGGCGCCGACTACCGGATCGGACGGGACGAGACCGTGTACAACGATGTCACTGGTCCGGAACCCGGCTATCCAGCCAGCCGAGAACGGCTTCGTCACCGCTCCCCAGAGGTACTCGGCGCTTCTCACCCTGCAGGTGCACGCCGGCGGCCCGGCCCCCGCCATCGCCGGCGCCGCCATCCCCGGCTACGATGGGTCGGGCTACGCGGCCACCACTCTCTCCCAGGCCAAGATAGAGGGCTTCGCCAGCAGCTGGACGATGAACATCGCCGTGCTACCCAATGACAGACGGGAACTCAACGAGGCTTGGAGCGACTGGCCGGATGTGGGCCTCTGTCTTTCGCGTGGGTGTTCGAACCTGCCAGGCGGGAGGAGTTGCGGCGCATGGTGGCCTCTCGGGCCATCGACTTGGTCAGGTATCTGCAGGAGCACGGATACCCGGAATTGGGGATAGCCTCGGTTCCTGAGTATCTCTATGTTCGCGAGGGGCCGCGGATCGTGGGCCGGGACACCTACACCTCCGGTGACGTCGCCGAAGAGGCCAAACGCGAGCGCCGTGGCTATCGGCTGCTACTGCGAGTACGACAGGCATGACGCGTTTGCGCCAGGGCCAGATCGACACCACTCGCTACGTCTTCGTTCCGATGGGGGCGCTGCTGCCCGCCGGCCACCCGGGGCTGGTGGTGTCCACGGCGGTTTCCGCCGACTTCCGGGCCTATTCCTCGGCGGTGCGGATGGAGCACACCCGAGCCCACATGGGGGGCGCGGCGGGAGTGATCGTAGTCATGGCCGACCGGCTCGGGCTGGAGCCGGGCGAAGTGCCGTACGGACCGGTGCGGGCGAAGCTGCTCGAACGAGGATACCGCCTGGATCTTTGGGAGTGAGCGCGGGACCGCGGGCCGTCAAGGTCCGGTCCCGCCGGCGGGACTTCAATCCTTCTTGATGTCGGCGAGACGCTCCTGCGCCCGGCCGCCGCCGCCGGCGATGAGCGTCTCATAGCTTGGGATCGTATATACCCGGATCGTGTTGTCGAGAAAATCGGAAAAGGCCAGGTACTTGCCGTCGGGGGAGACATCCAGCCCGGTGCACTGGTTGCCGCCCACGATGGCGTCCAGGATCTCGCCGGTCGCCGTGTCGACTACCAGGACGTCGCCCCATTCCGGCCCCGCGACGTAGTAGTTGGTCGCGGAGAAGTCCTTGCCCCGGTTGGAGATGTAGAGCACCTTGCCGTCGGGGGAGAGGTCGATGGTGTTGGGATGTTGGTCGGTGTCGCACAGCTTCGTCACCTTCTCGGTGGCGAGGTCCATCACGTAGACCTCGTTGAGGATGAGATCGTCGATGTACAGCAGGCCGCGGGCCTCGTCGGCCACGAAATGCCGCAGAGTGTCGGCGTCGTATACGGTCGTGCTCTTGTCCCGTCGCGAGATCGAAGCGCTGGAGCTCTCCGTTCTTGAACCCGGATACATAGAGGCGTTTGCCGTCGGCGGTGCAGTACAGACCCCGGGGGTTCACCGCTGTTTTCAACAGCCTGACCAACTTGCCCGTGGTCAAATCGATCTCAGAAACGTCATTGCTTACCCAGTTGGAGGCCCACAACGTCTTCTCGTCGGGAGAAAGCTCCAGAAACTTGGTCCAGTTTCCCTTAGTGTTGAACTGGCGCTTGACTTCGCGGGTGGCGGCATCGATTTCGAACACCAAGCCGGTGCTCATCTGGCTGGTGTAGACGGTCTTGCCGTCTTCGGTGAAGATTACCTCGACGGCTTCTCCGCCCAGCTTAACCTCGTCGATCTTGGTCCCGGAATACGGGTCGAATATCTCTACACCATTGCCTTCGAGCAGCGACACCCACAGCTCCTTGCCGTCAGGGGAGAAGACCACCTGCTTGGGCTCGACGCCGCACTTGAAGCGGACCAAGGTCTCCAAGCAGCTGCCCCTCGGGATCGAGCCATACTTCGAACGAGGTGTCGGCCGGTGAGCGGGACGGTTTGGAACTTCGGGTTGTAGCCCTGCTTGGTGAAGTCCACCCGGATGTTGCCCCCAGGCACTGCCCCGGTGAACGGCGTGGCGCCGTTCATGGTGGTGCCGTCCTGCAGGGTGATGGTGAAATCGACCGCCTCGGGCGAGGCCTTGATGGTGAGTTCCTGCGGGGCCAGGTTGGGGCTGAAGACGGTGGTGGTCGTGGTGCTCGGCGGGTGTGGGAGTGCTGACGTCCGGATCGTCGCCCTCGGAGGTCAACGTCGAGCCGCCGCCGGCGTCAACCGCTGACGCGGACGAAGTGCTCGCCGGCGTTCGACTCTCCGCCCGCGACCAGCCTGGAGACGCCGTACCCAAGGGCTGCCAGCACCACCAGCACCAGGAATGAGCGCCAAGGCTCGGCGACGCGCGTAGATCCGGCGGGAATCGCCGAGCCCTGCCCAGTTCCTGTCGGCCGCGCGGTCGCGGAGACGGCTGACGAGGTTTGTCCATGGCCAGATGATAGCGGATTGCCACCGGCCTGGAGACAAGTCCGCCGCTGCTGGAGGACGCCGGCTTGCATTCCTCTGGCGGCATGTGAGACGTTCTATGCATGAGAAAGGGCCGTCCGCTATTCACCACTCATGAGCCGCCTTTCAGGGGCGGCGATCTGGCGGTGGGGCGGATCATCGAGCACGAGGGAGGTTCTACCGCGTCGTCGCTTGGGTGGAACTGCCTTCTGTTTCTCTCGAACGCGGTGGCTCGGTGGGCGAGTGGCAGATATGGGGGCGGCGGGTCTCGAAACGTCGCCTGCGGCAAGAGGTGGTCGGCGCGGCCGAGGCGATCCTGGAGCAGAGACCGCCGACCGGGATAATCGGGGGAGACAGAATGACGAGTCGGGGGCGAGGTGCATTTGTAGGCATGCGGCGAATCCACCGCGCTGCTGGATCAGCTGAGGCGGACGGGCGCCGCCGCCGCGCATAGCGTCCCCGTCACCGTCGACATACGGACTTTCCGGAGGAGCCATGGAAGCGATCGCAGCAGCTCATGACACGGCGCAGCATCCGCAAGTACACGGACCGGCCGGTGCCGGACCAAGTGGTGGAGCAACTCCTGCGGGCCGCCATGGCGGCGCCGTCCGCGGGCAATCAGCAGCCCTGGCGCTTCGTCGTCATCCGCGACCGGACTGCACTGGAGTCGGTCTCCGCGAACCTGACCCTATGGGACCATGGCCCGCGAGGCCCAGCTTGCGGTGCTGATCTGCGGCGACCTCGGCGAACGAGCGTCACCCGGGCTTCTGGGTGCAGGACTGCTGCCGCCGCCACCCAGAACCTGCTGATCGCCGCGCACGCGCTCGGTCTGGGCGCAGTCTGGCTGGGCATCTATCCCCGAGAGGAGCGGGTGGCGCATCTGCGTTCGCTCTGCAGCGTCCCCGATCGAGTCGTTCCTTTTGCCCTGGTTGCGGTAGGCCATCCGGCCGAGCAGCCCGTTCCGGCCGACAGGTTCGAGCAAGCGCGTGTCCATCTCGACACCTGGTAGGAGAGAAGATGAAGACCTCACTCGGGCCCCGTACCGTCGTGTACCCCACCCCGGTGTTCGTAGTCGGCACCTACGATGCGGCCGGGAAGCCGAATGTCATGGCCGTCGCCTGGGGAGGAATATGTTGTTCCAAGCCCCCGTGTGTGGCCATCTCGGTGCGAAAGGCCACCTACACTTACGGCAATCTCGTGGAGCGCAAGGCGTTCACGGTGAGCGTGCCCTCGGTGGACCATGTGGAGGCCGCCGACTACTTCGGCATCGCCTCGGGCCGCGACGCGGACAAGTTCGCGGCCGCCGGTCTCACGCCGGTGCGCTCGGAACTGGTGGATGCTCCCTACGTGGGAGAGTTCCCCCTGGTGCTCGAGTGCAAGGTGGTGAATGTTGCGGAGTTGGGCCTGCACACCCAATTCGTGGGGGAGATCCTTGACGTCAAGGTGGAGGCGGGATGCCTGGACGCCGACGGCAAGCCCAGCGCCGAACTGGTGCGGCCTTTCAGCTGGGCGCCGGCTGAGAACCAGTACTACGCGATAGGCGCTCGACTCGGGCGGGGATTCTCGATGGGCAAGAGCCTGGAAAGCAAGAAGGGGTGAGTGCGCGTCGCCTGCGTGCCCGCGGCTTCGTGGCGACTCTGCTGGCGGCGAGCGTCTTCGCAGCCCTTGCCCCAGGATGCGGTGGCTCTGGCGGGGTTGCCGATGCGTCGGAGGTCGTCAGCATCGAACAGGCTCTCGCGAGCAAGGACGGGACCTTGGTGCGGGTGCGGGGGCATGTTGTCGCCACCGAAGCGACGGTAGCCTTGGCCGACGCGCTCCTCGAATCGTATCCACCGCAGGCCGGCGGCGCTGTGCTACCGGTCACCGGTCTCGATCTGGCCGACTTGGTGGGGCTCAGTTCCACGGCAGCGCAGCCCGAGTTGGCTCAGGTGAGCTGGACGGATTACTTGGTGACGCTGGAGGGCGTGATCGAAGCCGGGACGTTGGAGGTCGACGCCGCACCGCGGGCGGTCGAAGGCTCCACGGCCGAGGCGAAGGTGAGGTTCTCTCTGCCGGTGGAGCCGCTGGTGTCAGGCGAGGTCGCGTGGTGGGTGTTCGATGTGAGCAACGTGACCGGCGGCCCACTCGACGTGACTTTTGCCAGTGGCCAGATATGTGAAGTGGTGCTCTCGCAGGCCGGAGTGGAGAAGTACCGGTGGAGCAAGGGCAAAGCCTTCGCCGAAGTCATCATGGTCGACACACTTGAGTCTGGTGGCACCATGCCCTATGTCTTCAACGACATCATCGGGGTGCCGCCCGGAGACTACGACCTCACGGCCTCGGTGACGGCTTCGGTCGGAAATACCGGCGGCGGCAGGGCTCTGCCCGAACTGGTGACCACGGTCACCGTGCGCTGAGTCCTTCCTGGCAGCGCCGTGTCTCCAGCAGGTAGGCGTCCAGGGGGCGCCGGAGACGCGAGTTCACGAAATACAGGACTGTGGCTATGGCCAAAGTCAGAGCGAAACTGATGGGGATCTCCAGCGCCATGCGGATGGAGCCACCGAACAATTCGTCGAAGCCCCGGCCGATGAAGTAGAAGTGCAGGATGTAGAACTCATAGCTTACGGCGGCGAAGCGTGAAGCGGCCCTCTTGATCCAGCGCGGCAGCACCCCGGCGGCCGCGAAGAAGAGCGGCACGAACGCCAGAGGGTATAGGGGAAGCAGCAGGCCGCGGATCCAGAAGGGGATCACCTTCGCCGACGACAGCGCGCAGACCCCCAGGACGCAACAGGCAAAGATGAGCTGGAGCGCGAGAGGCCTACGGTAGAGCGCTTCCAGGCGGCCGTTCACCCCGAGGTACGTCCCGATGCAGAACGCGATGACCACGTTCCAGGCCCCGCCGGCGTTCATCCAGCGGTAGGCCGCGAGAGAAAGTGCGATGACTATGAACAGGTGGATGAGACCTCTGCGATGAGCGAACACCCTCTGCAGGGCGGGCAGCAGCAGATACATGGAGAGGATGGTGGTCACAAACCAGAGCCCCTGGCCTACGGAGGCGTGGTTGAGATGGGGGAACAACTCGAAGAATCCGGAAAGACCGAGGAAATGGAGCACAAGATCAGTAGTGTGGGCCTTGACCGTCCCCGCCAGGTATTGGATGACGAGCACCACGGCCAAGCAGGTGAAGAGGGGGATGTAGATGCGGCTGAATCGTCTGAGCCAGAAACTCCCCGGCTCGTCGGACCTGGTCGAGAGAAGGGCGGCGCTGATGAACCCCAGCAGCGACATGGTGAGGCCCGGAGACAGCGTGCCGAAGACCACCTCGAGCGGGAAGCTGGTGGTCTGGGTGATGATGATGTGTCCCAGAAAGACGAAGACGATCGCGAATGTGCGGGCTAGATCGTAGGCTCGATCCGTTCGCCGGCTGTCGCTGTCCCCACCATCTCTCCTCTTGTGGCCGATATGCTCCGTTGCGCTATCGCTGCTTCGTCGACGCTAAACACCCCCATGATAGTGTACCCGGGTCCGAAGGCGGCCCATCGGCCATTCATGGCCAACGACTTCGCCCGTGTGTCCCACGGTAGCAGTGGCTGTGGCCAGAGATTCTTGAACGGCTACCAGGCCGAACCTCAGTCCGTTCGCCGACCCAGTAAAGGGCATCGTCTGCGGCTCGTTTGCCAAGGAGACAGGGAAACTATTCTGGCTGGGCATGGTTGGCACTCGATACTTGGGGCCCAAGTCGAGGAGCCAGATGGAAGAGCCGCGGCAGTCGCCGTCGTTCTCCGCCTTCATAGTGATGGAGATTTGCAGGGGGATGTTCTTCAGCGCGAGGAGAACAATGCCGGCCGGACTCAGGACGCTGTGCTCTGCGCTTCCGGGTGCGGACTCCTGACCGTCGCCCAGCCTAAGAACAGTCAGGGTGGCAGTGCCCCGCCAGTACCCGTTGACAACGCTTTGGTCCACGACGAGTACAGCCGAGCCGTTGTCGCTCTGCCCCTTACCGTTGTCGGGGCTGCGCCAAAGGACGAGATACAGGGCGAGCGCGCCACCGAGGATCACCGACACGAGTAGCGGGAGGAGGAAAGGGAGGGCCCGGGATCGCCGCCTGGGCGACGGTGCCGTCCAAGCTGGTTGGTAAGCCGGGTGCTCTCTTGGCTGCTCGTGGTGGCGGCGGGTCGCCGGCGCGCGCGCGCGCCGGGGGCTGGGCCCGCGCTTGTCGGTCACAGAACGCCCGGTATGAGAGAAAAGGCCAGGAATCTGATTGGCTTCGTCCCATTGCGGCAATATCGGATGCAGCACCAGATCGATGGGCCACAATACGCCGGAGGCAGCAAGGGCTTGGAGCTCTTCCCAGCGGAGGGGACCCACGCTGCCGTTCGTGCGCGCTCCAGCCTTAACGTAGTACCATCCGCCTTCCGGAGACTGGCCCGCCGGAGGGGGCTTTTTCCCCATCATCGCGCCTTGTTCCCCTCCTTGGACACGGCACGTCCTTTCCGCCGATAGCCGGCGTTCCCCGGTGCTTTCCCGTAGATACCCCGCAAGCAGAAAACATACTCACCAAGGGGCGTTTGGCAAGGAGGGATCTCTGAGCCCACCCGGTCACCACAGGGCGTGAGGTTTGCGCGCCCTTTGGTTAGGTATTACCATGGTCGGGGAGTCTTGGGGATGGGGTTGCGACCATGACGACTTGATGAGAGGGGAAGATTGTCTGACACTGTCCGCCGGGCCCTTAGGGAACGGCTTCAAGGTCTCGGACACGTTGTGGCGGCAGACACGGTCGGCCTGCGGGGTGAGCTCTATGTCCGCGGAGACGGTGATCGAGCGGCGGCGATGTTCGAATTCAAGGCCACCGCTGAGGAGGCCTGGCTCACCATGTACCAGGGGAGGTGGTTGCCGACCATGCCCCCGCGCTTCGCGGTTCTGCCGGTTTCAGAGAAGGCTGACCCCGTGCTTGATATGCTCGAACAGGCAGGACTTGGTGTCCTCCTATACGAGAGCGAGGGTGACCGGGTGGTGTTCGTGGACCTCTGCGCCGCCCTTGACGAGATGGCTCGGAGGAACGTGCCTGGTATCCTTGGGGAGTTCTGACAAGGGAGGGAAATCGTGAGTGAGGCGTCTCGTTTCAACGCCGATGAGGCTAAGAAGATCGGCGACAGGCTGGGTGTCGACTGGAAGACTTTCGATGTGGAGCAGTTCCGGATGGGTTTGGATGTGGAGTTGGAACATGGGCTTCAGAATCTGGCGACCAACGTCACTGACGACGACATCCTGATGACGGGCAAGATCGCCCTGGCTCACCTCACGGAATTCCCCGACTACTACGACCGGCTGGAAGTGATGGAGGAAGAAGCCAAAGTCTTTTGGAGCAGCAATAAACCCGACTGAAGAGCGGCGGGAAACCGATAGGAGCGGCATATGATCGTCACGACGAAGGACCTGTTCAGTGTAGCCTACGGCAAGTTCGCGGTGGGCGCCTACAATATCAACAACATGGAACAGACCCTGGGGCTGTTTCGGGGCAACCTGGACTCGCAAGCGCCTTTCATCATCCAGATTTCGCGTGGAGCCCGGTCGTATGCCGACAAGAGCATGTTGGAGGCCATAATCAAGGCAGCGGACGACATGTTCCCGGAGGCCGTATTTGCCGTGCACCTGGATCATGGCGACTTGGCCAGTGCTCTCGATTGTGTGGAGAGCGGTTTGTACTCGTCCGTGATGATCGACGCGTCTCATGAGCCTCTGGAGGAGAACATCCGCATCACGAAGCTGGTGGTGGACGCCGCGCACGCTCGGGGCATATCTGTGGAGGCCGAACTGGGCCAGTTGGGTGGGGTCGAGGAGGACGTGCAGGTTGACGAGAAGAACGCCAATCTCACCGACCCTGGCGAGGCGGAGGTGTTCGTGCGGGAATCGGGCTGCGACAGTCTAGCGGTAGCCATCGGCACCAGCCACGGGGCCTACAAGTTCAGCGGTCATCAGGGGCTGCACCTCGACGTGGCTGCTGAGATCCAGAAGCGCCTGCCTGGATTTCCCCTGGTCATGCATGGCTCGTCCTCGGTGCCAGAGGACGAGGTGGCTCGCATCAACGCCGCCGGGGGAGCTATCAAGGGCGCCAAAGGGGTGGATGAGAACGAGTTCGCCAAGGCGGTACCGCTGGGAGTGACCAAGGTGAACATCGACACCGACGGTCGGCTGGTGTGGACCCGGGTGCACCGGGAGTACTTCCGCGACAACCCGGAGAAGTTCGACCTGCGTGATCCCGGCAAGGTCTTTATTGCTGAGTACGCGAAGTTCATCGCTCACAAGAACGAGAAGCTCGGCTCGGCCTGGTCTCTGGACGCCGTGCGCAAGGCCGTCGGCGGATAGGCACCGGCGGTTCCGTCCGTCGGGTCCCGCGTCGCGCCGTATGGCGCGGGGCGCCGACTGCGGCGCACATCCCACACAGCAAGGCGCATACGTGGTATTTTTACGGCGGCAGACTGGCGGAGTTTAGGACTGATCCACCGGCCGTGCTGAGAAGCCGGCAGCGATGCTTTCGAGAGCACGCACCGGCTACATTTCTATCTGGAAGCTGACCACGACCGCTGATTGCGACGGAGGGAGTAAACATGGCGGCCGCGATTGACGCGCTCACCCAGCACAAGGGGCTTCTCGGTTGGCTGCGAGAAGTAGTGGAACTGTGCAAGCCGGATTCTGTGTACGCTTGCGACGGTTCCCCGGAAGACTACAAGTACATGTGCGACCTGCTGGTCGAGCATGGTACGTTCACCCGACTTAATGCCGACCTCAGGCCAGACAGCTTCCTGGCCCGCTCGCACCCGAGCGACGTAGCTCGTGTGGAAGACAGCACTTTCATCTGCACCAAGGAGCAGGTGGAGGTAGGGCCGACGAACAACTGGGCTCCGGCGGAAGAGATGAAGCGCAAGATGCTGCGCATCTTCGATGGTTGCATGGTGGGGCGGACCATGTACATCATCCCCTTCTCCATGGGGCCGGTGGGTTCGCCGTTCTCCAAGATCGGTATCGAAGTCACCGATTCGGCCTATGTGGTTGCCAACATGATGATCATGACCCGGGTGGGCAAGGAAGTTCTCGAGGCCCTGGGTACCGATGGCAAGTTCATCCCCTGCCTACACTCGGTGGGTGCTCCGCTGGCCGACTCCGAGGAAGACGTGCCCTGGCCGTGTGAGCGAGATCCCAAGAACAAGTACATCGTCCACTTCCCCGATGACCCCTCCATCTGGTCGTACGGCTCGGGGTACGGGGGCAATGCGCTGCTTGGTAAGAAATGCCTGGCGCTGCGCATCGCCTCGGCTGTGGCACGCAGAGAGGGCTGGCTGGCAGAGCATATGCTCATCCTCGCTCTGACCTCTCCCGAGGGCAAGAAGCACTACATCGCAGGGGCATTCCCCAGCGCGTGTGGCAAGACCAACCTGGCCATGATGCAACCCGCTCTGCCCGGGTGGAAGGTCACTACTATCGGTGATGATATTGCGTGGATGCGCATCGGCGATGATGGTCGACTGTATGCCATGAATCCCGAGACCGGCTTCTTCGGGGTGGGCCCGGGTACTTCAATGGAGTCCAATCCCAACGCCATGGAATCTTTCACCCGCAACAGTATCTTCACCAACGCCGCCCTGACCGACGATGGGGATATCTGGTGGGAAGACATGGGTGTCCCGGCGCCGGCTCACGCTATCGACTGGGAAGGCAACGACTGGACCCCGGACTCTGGACGCAAGGCGGCCCACGCCAATTCGCGCTTCACCGCGCCCGCTGAGCAGTGCCCGGTGATCGACCCGGACTGGCAGGATCCCAAGGGAGTGCCTATTTCGGCCATTCTCTTCGGGGGTAGGCGCACCGGCACGGTCCCACTGGTGTATGAGGCCTTCGATTGGGAACACGGGGTCTTCATGGGCGCGGCGGCCGGTTCCGAGACCACAGCGGCCAACATCAGCAAGACGGGGGTACTGCGGCACGATCCCTTCGCCATGCTGCCGTTCTGCGGGTACAACATGGGCGACTACTTCGCGCACTGGCTGTCGATGAACGGACGCACCGATGCGGAGAAACTTCCACGCATCTTCTCCGTCAACTGGTTCCGCAAGGCTGAGGACGGACATTGGCTGTGGCCCGGATATGGCGAGAACAGCCGGGTGCTCAAATGGATCTTCGAGAGGGTCGAGGGCGGCGGCACAGCCGTCGAGACTGCTATCGGCTACCTGCCGACGGCAGAGGCTCTCGACTTGAACGGGCTGGATCTGCCTCAGGAAGACCTGGACGCTTTGCTTACCATCGACATCGAGAGCTGGAGAGAAGAGGCGGCGGGTCTGTCGAACTACTTCGCGGAGTTCGGGGGCCGGCTTCCGAAGGGGCTTCGCAGCCAGCTTGAGGCTCTGCGTGAGCGTCTTCGCGGAGGCTGATGATGTCCGCGCAGCCCGTGGCGCTCAACCCACTGGCGGTTGAGGCCAACGACGTCATACAGGAACACGCACCGGCTGTTATGCGGATGCTCTCCGGACTGGGAAGGCAGTTCTATTTCCCCAAGGGCATCCTGACCCAGTCGGCGGAGGCCAACCAGAAGGCTCATCGCTACAACGCCACCATCGGCGAGGCGCGGGAAGGCCAGCGATCCATGGGATTGACTGCCATCACCCGGCACCTGGCCGGCTTGAGTGCCGAGCAGGCGTTGCCCTACGCCCCGTCGTACGGCCGCGCCGATCTGCGCAAGGCTTGGTTGGGGGAGATCAAAGCCAAAAACCCGTCGCTGGGAGAGGCGCCGGTAAGCAATCCTGTGGTCACCAGCGGTATCACCCACGGCCTCAGCACCATGGCCGACATGTTCGCCGACGAGGGCGACGTGCTGCTACTGCCCGATCTGCTCTGGGGCAACTACCGCATGATCTTCGGAGTCAGACGGGGGGCTCAGATCAAGACCTACCCGCTTCTGGATCTCGACGGTGGCTTTGACGTCGAGGGCTTTCGCCGCACCGTCGCAGAGCATGCCGGCCGGGGCAAGCTTCTCGTGCTGTTCAACTTCCCCAACAACCCCACCGGCTACTCGATCACGCCAGCGGAGGCGGAGGCTATCCGCGACATCCTGGTGAGTGCAGTCACCGAGCGGTCCTGCGATGTGGTGGCTCTCTGCGACGACGCCTACTTCGGATTGTTCTATGAGGATGAGGTGCTGAAAGAGTCGCTTTTCGCTTACCTGGCGGCGGCTCACCCGCGCATATTGGCGGTAAAGCTCGATGGGGCCTCCAAAGAAGATTACGCATGGGGACTCCGGGTAGCCTTCATTACTTACGGCGTCTCTGGCGGGGCCGGGGCTTATGAGGCTTTAGAGAAGAAGACCGGGGGTTGTATCCGGGGCACCATAAGCAACTCACCCAACCTCTCCCAGTCGCTTGTTCTTCAAGCTATGGCAGATCCTGAGTATCGCGCCCAGAAGGCCGAGAAGTTCGCCATCCTGGCCGGTCGGGCCGCCAAAGTGCGCGAGGTGCTGTCCCAGCCGCGCTTCGGCCAAGCATGGAAGCTGTATCCGTTTAACTCGGGCTACTTCTTCACCGTGCGCATGAACGACCTCGATGCCGAGGAATACCGGGTGAAGCTGCTGAACGACTACGGGGTGGGCGTCATCTCTTGGAACGACACCGATATCCGGGTGGCTCTGTCGTGCGTAGATGAAGCCGATATAGCCGACCTGCTCGACGTCATGCTCACTTGTGCCCTGGAGATGCAGAAGGGCTAGAAGGCTGCCGAAAAGCGAAGTCTTCGCCACCCGGCGACATGCGGCCTTCAGAACGCACTGGGCGGCACAATACGTCGTCCTCAGTCGCGGCGATAGCGCTGCTCTTCGCGCTCTTTGCGTCCTCGTCTTGCGCGTGCCAATCGCGCTCTGGTGGCGAAACGTCGCCTTTCAGGAGCCTGCTAGAGCCGGGCCGCTCCGTCGCTGGGCCGCGGCTCAGCTAGTCAGTCGGGTCCAGCGCCTGTTGGTTTGACAATTCCTGCCAGTTCAATATCTGATAGGTGCCCACCAACGGGAAGTGTGGCGGTGGCTGGTGTAGCAGGAATGGATCATACGTGTTGGCTCCGTTGGTGAACCCGCCACCGCCGGTCGAGTAGCGGTAGGGGCGCAGATACGACGAGACCGATCCGTAGAAGGTGAGAAGATCGCGGGTGGGTCCGCCCAAGTCGGCCGCCCGGCAGAATTCGGCACCCTGTTGGGCGATCACGGCTGCGTCGATCTCCATATCCATGGTGGAGATAGTCCCGCCCTTCATGTATGGGGCATAGGCAGGGATCTCGATGTTGTTCTGCGCGATGAGGCCCACCGACACGGTGCCGTCCTTGGCCGAGTATTCGAGGTCGCCGATCACGTGGATAGAGGTTGCGGCCCTCTTGCTCGACGGATTCAATTGCCCGGAGCTGGCGATGGTGATGTGCCCATGGAGGTTGGTTCCGTCCACCCACACGTTGTCGTTGACGTAGATCACACCGTCTTCTGGGTAGTCATAGGTTCCGGCGGAGATGGGGGAGGGAGGGTTGACCCAGTCCAGATACCCGCCAACCTTGTTTCCGGTCTGGTAGGTACGGCTTTCGGATTCGTTGGTGACTCTCCGGATCTGATACTTCTTGTTGGGAAGCAGTTTTATGTACCAACCTTGTCGCGAGTCGTGCACCCCGGCGGTAGAGTATGGGAGGTTGACACCAGTTCCCTGGGCTAAGCTGTTGAGCTCCACAAAGTCGGAGGTCACCGTGCCGAAGTCCACCGCGGGCACGGGGAACTGCCACAACGCACGCGACGGGTTGCTGGGGAGTACGGTGTAGTCATGTCCGGACCAGACCCCGTCGTGGTTGCCACCGAACATCGCGCTGTTGTAAGTCCGTCTGGCGCTACTGATGGTATCGGTGACGTTGGCTGTGTCGATGCAGATCCCTGTGTTCGAGTGGGTCTTGCCGTGCCACACACGGGTGAGAGGGCCGCCGATCCACACCTCTTCGTTCACCAAGAGCACGTACTCGCTGAAGGCAGGCCGCCCCAACTTGGCCGACACGGTGCGGGACTGCTCGACGGGCTGATACGATTCACCGGTGACTGTTACCGTGATTTCCGAGTCTTGTGCCGATGGTGGCGTGATCGCCATGGTGTACTCGCCCTGCACGGAGCCGTCATAGGGGTCGGTGTAGGCGTAGGTCATCCTGTTGGGGGTCTCCTCGCTTGCGCCGGGGATAGCCCAGTTGAGCTCTTCGTTGGTCGTTCCGCTGGCCACCATCCAGAGAGACTGGTTAAGTCCGGCCTCCGCTATAGCCAACGACTGGTTGTAGGCGCGGTCACGTTGTACGTGCTGCTGGTTAACCTGCACCTGAACCAGCAGCAGCGCGCCCAGGAGGCCGATGGCAACCATGACCAGCATGACCAGTATCAGTACGTACCCGCTTTCGTTGCCACCATTGTGGGGGCGAACGCGCCCGCGGGCGAATCTGACGATTGACTGGCCGAGTGCTACTACCTTAGCCGCCACTGAGCCCTCCATCGTACCGTTGCCTTATCAGCACCCGGGTAGAGACATCCACGGCGCCTCGTGCCAGCTCCGGCTTCTCGTTCACCACCAACTGGATATTGATCGCCACTACCGCGCGGCGCAGCGCGTCTGTGTTGGGCGTGGTGATCGGGTAGAGCGAGGCGTTGGTTTCGTCGTAGCCGTAGTAGGTGAAAATGGCGGTCTCACCGTTCTGCACGCCTGAGAGGACGACGATACTGTCCAGCGAGTATTCGTCCGGATAGGTGGGCGGGTGTGTGCTCGTGTCGGGTTCAGCCGTCTGCATGCGGAGCGTGTTGTCCGATAGGTAGTACCGCACCTTCTCCGCCGAATCGTCTTGATCGATGTCGACGAAGAAGATGAACTCCTGCGTGCCCGCGAGAAGCAGTGAGTCCGAGAGCGAGGTGAGGTTGGAGTCCGACGAGCAGGCCCCGCGGATGAAGCGGGTCATCTGGTAGATGGCCGTGCGTGCCGTATCCTGGTTCTGTATGCGGGTGGTCTGATCGAACGTGGTGCGGAGGACTCCCAGGTAAAGGCCGAGTATGGCCGCCGCCACAACGCCGGCGATGAGCATAGTCACCAGGAGTTCCACCAGGGTGAAGCCGCCCTGTTCCCGAAGAAGTCGCGCTGTCCTTCGTCTGCCCATGCGCTACGTGATGGGGAGTTCTAGTTCTATGGTCCGCGTGGTCCCAGCATCGAGAATTACGCCCACCTGGCCCGGCTGCAGCGTGACACTGGGGTCGACCGGGTCGGGATCCGTGCCTGCGGTCACGGTCAGGAGCGGGTCAAGCGTCCCTGCGGTCTGGACGATGTGAGGCTGCAGGCTGGTGGCGTACCTTATGCTGGGGAAAGTGGCGTAGCCGTTCTCGTCGGTCGTGACGGTTTGCGAGAAGGTCCAGGGCTCGATAGAAAGAGATCCGCTGACGGTGAGCGACACACCAGATCGAGGATAGCCAGCGCCGTCGGTGAGGTGGACGGACAGGGTCGAGAGCCTGTCGATGATGAGCTGTACCACCGTATAGGGAGTGCCCGTCATGAGCACCAGCCCTTCGGGAGTGGCGGCCGAGTCATAGCCCGTCTTGGTCGCGGTGAGGTAGTAGCTGTTGGTGCTGTCGGGATCGCGCCCGGATACCAAGAGATGACCCTGGGAATCCGTGCGAACGGCCGAACTGTAGATGTTCACGTTGGGCACCAGATGTTCGTTCTCAATGCGCAGACGCACGTCGGGTACTGGGCCTCCAGCGGTGTCGGTCACGGTGATATCTAGGGTGCCTCCGGTGGCGCCGCCGGCGATAATGGAGCTGAGCTGCATCGGGTCGAGGCCTTCGCTGTCGGTGGCCTTGACGATTACGGTCACCCGCCGGTAATTGGCGGGATAGGGACCGTCGTAGCTGGGATCCGTGACGAAGACGACCTCGCGGGTGATCTCAACGGGTACGCCCTCCACGGTCTTGCTCTCGACGTCGAGGAGATCGCCCGAAACCGGCCCGTCCACTGTGCCGATCTTCTCGTAGGGCAGGGCGCGGATGTTCTCGATCTCTTCGGTGGCGATCTGATGTAGCAGCGAACGTGTCTCGGAATCCATGACGCGGTTGGTTGCTGAGGCGAAGAACTGTACTGTACCTACAACGAAGATAGCCAGGAGGACAATGGCCACAAGGACCTCGATGAGAGAGAACCCCTGCTCACCGTCAAGCTCGGCTGTCGCTTCTATCCTGTCCAGGACCTCACCCCCACCAGACGCCCGCTACTTGGACAGTCGGAGCCGCCCATCGATCGGTGACTTCGCACCCGCGAGAGCGCCGGACGCGCTATCGCCTATCTTGTATCGGTTCAGACGCGGCAATTCGTTAATAGTCGACAGTGTCAGCTGTCGAGCAGCCGCCAGCGGGCGAAGAAGGGGACGCCCAAGACGGCCACTATGCCCATGGCGCCGATTCCCCACCTGGTGCCGTTGGCTCCGGCGCTCACACCCACCAGGGGCATGAGTGCGGCGCCAAGGCCCTGGGATAAGCGTTGCACCGCGCCGAACAGGCCGAAACCCAGAGCCTGATAGTCTGCCATGAATGTTTGGGCGAAAGCTCCGCGCGCCGTAGAGGCGAGAGCGCCCGAGAAGAGGCCGTGCAGGCACGAACAAAGCACCACCATGGGCAGCGCGACCGCGACGCTGAACAGAAGGCAGTTGAAGGCCAATAGCACCAGTCCTCCGAGGATGATCTTGCGCACCAGGGGACCGGTCGGGCGAAGCCAGGCTACGAAGCCGGCCCCCAGAGCTGAGTTGATGACCACGGCTCCGAATACCAGTAGCAGCGACGTGTCTCCTATGTGCGTGACGGCGTCCACGTGGAGCGGGAGATAGAGGGTAATCCCCATGATGGCCGAGTTGAGGGCGAAATAGCCTGCGAGGAACCATCCGGCATGGCGCTCCCCAGAGGCCTCTCTGAGCAGGTCCCTAATACGGGCGAGTCTGCTCTGCCCGTGTAACGGTGTCGGGCTGGCCGACTGCTGCCAGAGGCCGGGGGTGAGCAGGCTGGGGATGGCGCAGGCCACGAAGATTAAGGCGGCCGGCACGATGGCGTAGCTTCTCCCGGCGATTCCCGGGATGAGTTTGCCTGAGGTGACCAGACGCACGAGGCCGATGCCGGCTGCACCTCCCAGGAAGCTGAGGCCCAGTCCGATAGAGGACACGCTGACAACATTGGCCCCAGCTGCGGCGCCGGTCAAGGAGGCGTTGTAGACGAGGCTGCAGAGCTGGAACAGGTAGTTGGCAGCCATGGCGGCGATGACGATCACAGCGACACCCGCCGGGTGAGACCTAGGAAGAAACGCCAGCAGTACGAGGATGGCGGCGGAGGAGAACATAGACCCCGCGAACACCTGCCGCCTCCGGTGGTTTTCGTCGGCGCTGACCCCTATGAACGGGCCGGAGAGTCCGATGGCCCACGACGACACGGCGGAGGCTAGGCCGAACAGCCAGGCAGGTACGCCGAGGTCTGTGACGATCCAAAGGGTCAGGTAAAGGGGGATGGCGAATTCGACGGTGGTGTTGCCCAGGTCGAACGCATACCAGGCAGCGCGCGTGCGCCTGCCCGTGGCCGGGTCTTGTCTCGCGCGTACGGTGTGCATTTGACCTTAGTGTACTATGACTACTTCGTACAAGAAGCAGCGAGGTCTTGGCATGAACAAGGGCGAAATAGGCCGCGGCGACTCTACTGAAGGCGGTGCCGTGGGGGCGCCGTCTGTGCAGCTCTACCAGGAAGTCCAACGCTTTCGACAGTGGCTGTTCGTGGTGCCTCTGGCGATAGCCACGGTGGTCATCTGGTGGGCGTTCTTCAAGCAGGTGGTGTTGAATGACCCCTCGGGGGAGCAGGCTTTGCCCGGATGGCTGGCCTGGGCGCTGGCCTTCGTCTTTGGCTTGGGCCTTCCGGCCCTAGGTTGGTCGATGCGTCTGATCACCGAAGTGCGGCCAGGTCTGCTTTGGGTACGGCTGAGTCCGTTTCGGGGGATGCGCATCCCCACAAAGGAGATCAACAGCGCCTTCGCCCGCGAGTACTCGCCCATCAGGGAGTACGGGGGCTGGGGTGTGAGGGTCAGCCGCTCGGGCCGGGCTTACAATGCCTACGGTAACAATGGGGTACAACTGGTGTTGAGTGACGGGAGCAGGATCCTCGTCGGCAGCCAGCGGTCCGCGGAACTCGTGGCCGCTCTGCGGCTCGCCGGAGCCGACATCGAGTAGACGAGGAGTGAGTCCGACCGGTCAGTCCGACTCAGGTATCCACTTGAAGATGCCGCGGGTGCCTATTGCGTAGAGCGCTCCACCAGGCGCGGGGACCAAGCGGGTCAAGTACCCGCCGACCTCCGCAGGCTCTAGGTCACCCATCTCCTGCCAGGAGTCGCCTTTGTCAGTCGATCGGTAGATCTTCGCCGTCGTCTGCGTCAAGTCGGTCCAATCTCCGGCGGTGTACAGAGTGCCGCTCACCCAGGGGTCCACGAACAAGGCTGAGGGCTGATATCCGTCCAGCCCCTCACACGCCAGTTTGCTCCAAGTTTGGCCGCCATCGTCCGAGCGCCAGATTCCGTCGTTCTGGAACGTAAGGCCTGTTTGGCTCTCGAAGAAGGCGCGGCGGGCGTAGACAGTCACCCCGTCGTGTGTGTCCAGCGCCAGCGGGAGGTAGACCTGGCCGTCATCCTTTGTCAGGCCGTCACCAAGCTGGATCCACGTCCGACCGCCATCTGTGGATGTGGACACGCCGAAGGGGTGAAACCCGAAGTCTCCCGGGCCTTCCGAAAGGATCGCGTAGAACCTGGAAGGTGCGCCCGGGGCGGCGGCGACAAGGCCGTCGCCGGCCATCACAAGGTTGTCGCCAAGCGTCGCCTTCAACGGCCTGAGCTTCGCGTCGCCTAGAAGGCTGTCGATCCTGGGCAAGCTTGCCGTCTTCGCCCAACTTTGGCCGCCATCAGACGATTGGTATATCTCGGAGCCGGAAAAGGCGAGAAGGGTCTCTGGCGAGTCTGAAGCGACCAGTAGTCTGCTGTACGGCTCATCGGCGGTTCTCTGCGACCAGAGTCCGGTAGCAGGGAGGTCGGTCCAGCTTGCTCCAGCGTCGTCACTTCGCGCGAGCCCAGACATGGTGGGGAGGTAGAGCGTCGAGGGAGACGAGGGAGCAATTGCCAGGGATAGGCCAGGCTCTCCCGTGAACACCGTGGTCCACGAAGCTCCGCCGTTCGTGGACTTGAGGACGGAGCCCCAGGTGTTCACGTAGATGGTCTCGGGGTTCTGCGGATCGAACGCCAGCGCGTAGACAAAGGGTCTGCGCTTGATGGCGGTCGTCGTGTTGGTCCAAGTCGCGCCCTGGTCGGTCGACTTGTAGATGCCTCCCGTGCCATGGTTGGTGGAGGCCACTGCATATAGGATCGACGGATCGGTAGGGTCGATCACGACGGGACTTGAGATGACGAGCGAGGCTCGGGTGGCCGAGTCGGTCACGGTCCAGGGGAAGCCTGTCAAGAATGCGGCGGCCCCGGAGATGGAGGCGGGAGAAGTGCCCGGGGCGACAGAGATCAGCATCTTGGCCCATTCTTGTTCGTCGCTGTCGGTCTTCGCCCACGTCTCACCTGCGTCTGGGGATACGTAGACTACGACTCCAGGGTCGGCGAGCGACTCAGGTGCCAAGGCCGGGTCGACTGCATAGAGATACAGCCGACGCGTGGGGTCTCTAGGGTCGGTGCGCATGTCGTTTGGGACAACACCGGGGAGTGTCGGCGCAATGTTCTCCCAAGTTGCTCCGCCGTCCGGCGAACGCAGGAACTCCAAGGGGCCTCCTCCGTACTGCCGGGCGAAGAGGACGGAGCCTGACGGCGGAAAGATGAGTTCGCAGCTTGGCATGAGGCCTAGGCCTTCCCATGTCGCTCCGCCGTCGGTCGACTTGTGGAGTCCCGGTTTGAACAGACTGTTGACGTATAGGGTGGAGGGAGAAGTGGAAGTGTCGACCCAGAAAGCGCCCGTGAAATGCTCCACCGATGCGGCGAGCTGTGTCCAAGTTGCACCGCCATCCACAGACTTCTTGAGGCGCACATCGCCAATCGCGTCGCGCGCGGTGCCATATAGGACCGCTGGAGGACCGGGATCGATTGTCAGCAATTGCAAATTCTCGGCACACAGTTGGGTCCAACTGGAAGCCGCGTCGCGGGAAACGAAGAGACCTGTCTCGTTTGCTGTGTAGAGGACGGCTGGATCGGACGGGTCCATCATGACGTAGGCGAAGTCTGAACCCTCGGTTTGCGGCAAAGACAGTTCTTGCCAGGTGTCAACCGGCTCAGTGGGGGTCTGCGAAGCCTCGCTTGTGGTCCCGCCGGTCTGATCGTCGGTTATCAGAAGGATGCTTTCGTTATGCGGCCACCAATGGATGGCCCCAAAGGCTCCAAAGCCCAGCGCGACTGCAATAGCGGCGGTCGTACTTACGACCTTCAGCCAGCGCCGCCGGGCATACCGGCGCTTCGCGACCTGGGCGCGCAGGGCATTCCAGGCTCCGCTGTCATCGACGGTCGGAGCGAGGTCCCTGAGGGCATCTCTCAGTAGGTGATCGTCTTCGCGCATGACCTTGCCTCCAGTGTGGGCTTGAGTGCCGCTCGAGCGCGGTGGAGATGTGTGTTGACCGAACCCTCCGAAATGCCCATGGAGCGCGCGACTTGCGCCACGGGCAGACCTTCCACGTAGTAGAGGGCCACGGCCACTCTCTGGCGGAGGGGAAGGCTCCGTATGGCGACCTCCAAATCAGACTGCATCTGCGACTCCGCGCCCGGCCGCGGCTCCGGGTTGCGAAGGCGAAGCAGCGCGGCCGCCCGGCGACGAAGCGATCTGCGGTGGTTGCTGAGCCGGTTGATGGCGACGTGGCGCACCCAGGCCATCGGGTTGTCGTACTTGCCGACCCGCTTCCAGTGTAGGCACAACTGCAGGAAGGCCTCCTGGACGGCGTCTGCCGCAGCCTCCTGATCTCCGCAGGCAACAGCCAGAGAGCGAACCAGCGCAGTGTAGTTGTGCTCAAAGAGGGACGCCGGATCGACGGCCCGGTCGGCAATGTGGCCCTTCGGCCCGGCTTCCATGGCACCTCGCACAAGTCTCTCTCGAGTGGTCAACGCAGACTCGCCGTGTTTCACCGATACTCCCCCCAGATGAGGGCGATTCGATTCACCGCCTAATACACACCGGAGCGACCGGCTGGCTTGACACTCGAACAGCGCGGAGATGCTTAGGGAAGAAGTGCTTTCACTTGTCCCAGGACGGGTTCGATCATCGCGATGAAAGAGAAGCGCCGAATGGTAGGCCTGTGCGCGGTTATGAGCGCGCGTGCGGGCTCAGGCAAGGGACCCGTCAACGGAGTCAAGAGGAGGATGCCTCTGTCTTGGGCCAAGTAGGGTCCGGCGGCCAGGGCATCGGGGAACTTGTCACCGGTAGCAAGGGCTGTGTGTGTGAAATCCAGTCCGGCGCATGCTCTGGCCCAAACGGCCACGTTGCGGTTGGTGGCGTACCGATCTGCGCCCGAGAGATTGGCCAGCCCGTTCACCCTGGCGGGCAGAGTGACATAGGTGCCCACCTTTATAGCCGACGTTATATTCAACTCGTTAAGAGCGGCAGCGGCTCTGGAGTTCAGGGGTCCGCTGCTACCCGCGGTCAGCAGGATGGGCCACTTCTGCGCGCACGCCAACGGTGCCACGCCGATGGCATCGGGGAAGAGATTCCCTCGGGTGATTATGGCGACGGCTGCGCTCAGGTCTCCAAGCTTGGTCTTTAGGGCTTTTGCCACCCTGTAGCTCATGTCGTAGACGCTTCCCCCAGTGCCGCGGATGGTGGTGACGGTACAGGTGGGGCCGAGCGCGGCCCGCACGGCGGCCGCGACGGCGTCGGATAGTCCGATGCACACCACGTACTTCGGGCGGAGCCGGAGGATTTCAGTCCGCACAGTGCCCCTCAGTCCCACCGTAGGCGTAAGGAGCACCGGGCCTCCGTATGCGGCCGCGAGAGGCGCCCCGCAGAGCGCTTCTGGAAAGGTCTCTCCCGGAGCAAGCACCAGACCACATTCAGGCGGCAGTGCGCTGGGGTACATGGCCTTGGAGATCCTGACTGCCGTGTCGTAGCGGTCGGTGCCCCGAAGCGAGACGAAGAGGCGCGTGGTGACAAAGATGTCGGCCAGGGCGTTGTCATCGGCGGCGACGAGGTTGGATGAGAGGGAAACGAAACCCACCACGCGTCCATTGCCGCTCAGGGCAGCGCCTTCGCATATGGAGTTTCCCTGGGCGCCCGCGGCGGAGAGGCTCACCCGTTCGGTTGTGCCGGTCGCTGTGTCGCGGAGGAACACATCGGCCGCCTCGTTCGTATCGCCGGAGACAAGATTGTCTCCCCACGAGGTGAAGGCGATGTACCGGCCGTCGGCGCTGAGTGAATACCACTCCGACGCAGAGTTGGCCGCTGCGCCGCCGGTAGCCACATCGGCTCTTGCTGCGATGCTCGTCAGGCGATCGAAGACGTATAGCGCACCGAGCTTGGAATAGGCCACGTAGCGGCCGTCAGCGCTGATCCTGCAGCCTGGATCCACTTCGTCGCCGGCAGCGGTGAGAGTGACGCGCTGCGTCGTCGCGTTCTGCCGGTCTCGTACAAACACGTCCCAGCTAGACGCGGTGTCGCCCGGCGTCAGATTGTCGGCTACCGACAGAAACGCGACATACCTTCCGTCGGCGCTGAGGCCGCAGCCCGAAAAACTGCCATCGTTCGCCAGAGAACCGTCTGTGCCGAGGCTGACGATCTCGGTGGTGCCTGCCAAGCGGTCGCGCACGAACACGTCCCAGTGAGCGTTGACATCGCCGGTCACCAGGTTGGTCGCTCCCGACGCGAAGGCCACGTAGCGGCCGTCCGCGCTCATTGAGAAGTCCAGACTCAGAAAGTCGGCTTCGGAGCCGTCATTGGCAAGGCTGACTCTTTCGGTCACCCCGGTTTGGCGATCGTGGACGAAAATATCCGTCCAGCCGTTCGCATCGCCGGTCACCAGGTTGGTCGCTCCCGATGCGAAGGCCACGTAGCGACCGTCGGCGCTGAGGATGGGACTACTCACATCCGCGTCCGCGTGGGTGCCGTCCGAGGCCACACTTACCATCTGCAGGGCGCCGGTGTGTCGGTCGTAGACGAAAGCGTCGCAGCTGTCGTTGAGGTCATCGGGGACCAGGTTGGTCGCGTCGGACGCGAATGCGACGTAGCGGCCATCGGCGCTGAGCGAGACGACCGGGTGGCCGGTGCGTGCTTCGATGCGCTCGATCGGCTGGGCAAGGGCGACGGCAGGCACCAACAATAAGGAGCAGGCAAGTGCTATGAGGAACAGACTACGCATGAAGGCCAGTGTAAGGCATCGGTCGCGTAGCCTGCTAGTGTAAGGAAGGAAGCGAGACGCCGCGGGTTGCTTCGCTGCAGGACCCGTCGTGGTTGGCAGCACACGAGATAGAATCTTCGTCGGCAGACGAGAGCGTAGAGAGGGACGGGAGTCAACGATGAGGATCGTGCTCATGGGTCAGGCGGCCTTTGGGGAGAAAGTTTTCGAGGCGCTACTGGGCGTGGGCGAAGAGATAGTGGCCGTCTACACACCGCCGGACGTCTCTCCGGGCAAGAGCAGCACGCTCATGGCCTTGGCTGAGTCGCATGGCATCCCGACGCGGCAGCCCGCCAAGATGCGCTCACTGGACGTGTTCGAGGACTACCGGCGCTTCAAAGCCGACCTGAACGTCATGGCTTTTGTGACGGATGTAGTGCCTTCGGCGATCCTCGGGTTTCCCGCTTTGGGCACCATCCAATACCATCCCTCCTTGCTGCCGAGCCACCGGGGGGCGAGCGCGATCAACTGGGCCATCATCAACGGCGAGACCAAGACGGGCCTGTCCATCTTCTGGCCGGACGAGGGTCTGGACACCGGGCCCATTTTGCTTCAGCGAGAGGTCTCCATCGAGCCTGACGACACCTTGGGCACGGTGTACTTTGGCAAACTGTTTCCGTTGGGAGTGGAGGCGCTCGTGGAATCGGTGCGTCTCGTCAAGGAGGGCAGGGCACCAAGGCTGCCGCAGGATGTCGCCCAGGGGGAGTACGAACCGGTTTGCAGGGACATCAAGATCGACTGGATGTATCCGGTCGCGATCGTCTACAACATCATACGGGGGTGCAACCCGTCACCCGGTGCCGCCACGGCCTTCAGGGGTCAAGAGGTCAAAGTCTTCGACTGCCAGAAGCTCCCGGGCGGCGGCCGCCAGGCACCAGGCACGGTGCTCCAGCTCACCCCCGAGAGCCTTCTGGTGGCAGCAAACGGCGGCAGAATCCTGGTGACCCGGGTGCAGCCGGCCGGCGCAGCCAAGATGACCATCGAGGAGTTCGTGGCTGCGACGGGACTTAAGGTGGGAGACAGGCTGGGATAGGCCCCTGCCCGGCGGCCGCGGATGAGGCACAGGGGGGCCGGTCTGGAAACCAGGGCGAAGGGGATTAGACCGGCCCGCGGGCGGGGTATAAGAACCTGCGCTTTGAGCCTCCGTTAGGGCCGACGGCCGGAAGGGGAATAAGGGGATGGCAGAGTCGCTTCGGGTGGCGGACTCTGAACCTTTTCTGGGGTGCTCCGGCAACGGCAGGGGCCGGCAGCTTGCGCGTTCAGCGGGAGCTGATCCATGAGCCCATTCGATACACGCACCATTCTCGTTGGGCATCTCGCCGCCGCCGTCGTTTGCGCGCTCATCGGTGCCCTTCTGTGGCTCCAGTACCGGCGCCGGTTCGCGGGAATAGGCTGGTGGACTGCCGATTTCTTTCTCCAAGCGCTGGGTGCACTGCTGATCGTGCTGCGTGGCACCGTTCCGGACTGGATGTCCATGGTGCTCGCAAACCTGATGGTGGTGGGGGGCGCTCTGGCGGGCCTGGTCGGTTTGGAGCGGTTTGTGGGCAGGCGGGGACCTCAGATGCAGAACTACTTGCTACTTGCTGCATTTGCCGCTGTTCACTCCTATTTCGCCTTCGCCCGGCCCGACCTGAGCGCGCGGAACCTGAACTTGTCGGTGCTGCTCCTGATCATCTGCGCGCAGTGCGCGTGGCTCCTCTGGTATCGGATACCTCCGTCAATGCGCCGGACGGCTGTGGTGGCGGCAGTGGTGTTTGCCGGCTACTGCGTGGTGAGCGTCGTGCGATTGGTGGTGATCGCGGTCAGTCCCATAGGCGACGGCGATTTCTTTGAATCGGGCGGATTCGACAAGCTTGTGCTTCTGGCCTATCAAGCACTGCTGATCATGTTGGTGTTTGGCTTGATGCTGATGGTGACCAGCCGCCTGCGGGCCGAGGTGAGCACGCAGGAGGAGAAGTTTGCGGCGGCCTTTCACTCCTCCCCATACGCCATCATTCTTACCAGACTGAGCGATGGAGCGATCCTCGAAGTCAACGACGGTTTCGTGGAGTTGACAGGCTACTCGTACGCAGAGTTTGTAGGGAGGACGACGCTGGATCTCCAGCTGTGGCCAAACAGGCAGGAGCGCGCCGCCGTTCTTGAAGAGTTGGCCGAGCAGAAACGCATAAGGGGGAGAGAGACCCAGTTTCGCAAGAAGTCGGGCGAGTTCTTCACGGGCCTGTTCTCGGCCGACATCATCAGGATAGGTGATGAGTCCTGCCTCCTGTCAAGCATCGACGACATCACCGAGCGCAAGCGGATAGATCAAGAACTCAAGAAGATCGAGTGGCTGCTGACCAGAAGGCCCCAGGCGACACTGGAGGGGGCATGTGACCATGTGCCGCCATACGGGGACCTGATTGAGCTGAATACGGCCAGGCTCATCCACGACGCTGTGGGAGAGCAGGTGCTCGCCGATATCGTGGGGGATTACCTGGATCTACTTGACACCTCGGCGGCAGTGTACGAGCGCAACGGGGACTACGCCTTGGGCATCTTCTCGTCCGGTTGGTGCCGTTACATGGACGCGGCCTCCCGCGCACTGTGTAACACCGACGACAACCGCGAGGCCTTGGCGGGCGGTCGGTGGCTCTGTCACGAGTCGTGTTGGGCGGAGGCCTCGAATGTCGCCATGACTACCGAGCAGCCCGCGGATGTAGAGTGCAGCGGTGGCATCCGTCTTTATGCGGTGCCTATCCTGGCCGCCGGCGAAGTGGTGGGGTCCATCAACTTTGGCTACGGGGATCCCCCCAAGGACGAGGCGGTCCTGCTGCGACTGGCCGCTTTGTATCAGGTGGATATCGCGGAGTTGCGTGAGCACGCCGCCTCTTATGAGTCTCGACCCACGTACATCGTCGAAGTGGCCAAGCGCCGTTTGCATGCCTCGGCCCGTCTTGTCGGGGAGATTGTCGAGAGGACGATAGCCGAGGAACAGATCAGGTCGGCGAAAGCTTTCATGGACATGGTCATCGATACGAGCCCCTTCGCCCTGTGGGTCTCGGACGTTGAGGGCACAGTCATTAGGGTGAACCAGGCGCTTTGTCAGGCGATCGGCCTGACGGCAGACCAGATCGTCGGTCGCTACAACGTGCTCCACGACGACAACCTGGAGATCGAGGGCGTGATGCCTCAGGTTCGGGCGGTCTTTGAGAAACACGAACCGGCTCGTTTTGTCATTCCTTGGAAGGCGGCCCACGCCGGCGCTGTCGATTTCGAGGAGGCGCGCGACATGTACATCGATGTGTCCATGGCGCCGGTGTTCGGCGCATCGGGCGAGCTGAGCAACGTAGTATGCGAATGGGTAGATATCACGGAGCTGAAGCGGGCGGAGGCCGCTCTCAAGGATAGCGAAAGAAGATTTCGCGAGACCGTCGTATATCTCGACGAGGGCTACTACAGCGTGACTCTCGAGGGGGCGCTGTTGGATCACAATCGCGCGTTCAACCGGATCTTGGGGTTTGAGGACGACGAGGACCTTCGCGGCACGACTCTGCCGGACTTCTGGAGAGACGCCACTAAACGCGGGGACTACCTGGCCGCGCTGACCAGGGCCGGATCAATCTCGAACTATCTGATCGAGGGCAAGAAACATAATGGCGAGGAGATCATGGTGCTGGCGAGTGCCCATATGGTCAAAGACGCCAACGGTCGTCCGGACCACGTCGAGGGGGTCTTTCTGGATATCACCTCTCGCGTGACGGCGGAGGAAGAGCTGCGACAGCTCAACGAGGAGTTGGAGCAACGAGTGGATGAGCGCACCGCGGAACTCAGCGACCTTTACAACAACGCACCGTGCGGCTACCAGTCGCTGGACGAGGAAGGCGTGTTTGTGCGCATCAACGACACCGAGCTCGGCTGGCTTGGCTACACACGCGAAGAGCTTCTAGGCAAACTGCGGTTTAGCGACGTCATAACGCCCGACGGCGTCCAGACCTTTGCCGGGTGCTTCCCAGTGTTCAAGCAGCAGGGCTACATGAGCGATCTGCAGTTCGACCTAGTGCGCAAGGACGGTAGCATCATGCCGGTGTTGCTCAGCGCAACGGCGGCGACAGACCAGGAGGGGCGGTTTCTGATGAGCCGTGGCACTATGATCGACTACGCCGACCGCAAGGAGGCGGAGGCCGCCTTGCGCAGCTCACAGACCCGGCTTGAGGCGGTGAACAAAGAACTCGAGGCTTTTGCCTACTCTGTTTCGCACGACTTGCGCGCTCCGTTGCGCGCCATCGACGGCTTCTCACATATGATCCTGGATGACTACGGAGATACGTTTGACGCGGAGGGGCGGCGGCTGTTCGATGCCGTGCGGGCCAACGCCCAGAGGATGGACCAGCTCATCACTGATCTCCTAGCCCTGTCAAGGGTGGCCCGCGCCGAGACCGTTGCTTCGCGTCTTGACATGGACGCTTTGGTGCGGAGAGTCTATGCAGAAATCGCTCCGGTGGAGGTAGAGTCCGGGGTGTCCTTCTCGGTGTTGTCTCTGCCGGAAGCCTATGGCGACGAAGTCCTCATGCGGCAGGTGTGGGGCAACTTGCTGTCCAACGCCCTCAAGTACTCCCGCACAAAGACGGACAGGCGGATCGAGGTGGGCGGATATGTTGAGGGGTCTCTGGCGGTCTACTATGTCAAAGACAACGGGGTGGGTTTCGATCCGCGCTACACCCACAAGCTTTTCGGTCTCTTTCAGCGTCTTCACAAGGCTAGCGAGTTCGAGGGCACCGGGGTGGGGCTTGCTATCGTGCAGAGGATCATACATCTTCACGATGGGAAGGTTTGGGCGGAAGGCGCACCGGATCAGGGGGCGACCTTCTACTTTGCGCTACCCACAAATACCGCTAGGCAACAGACTGGAGGCTAGCCATGGCAGAAGCGAGCTACGTTGAGATCCTGCTGGTCGAAGACAACCCCGCGGATGTCGAGATGACCCTACACGCACTGCAGAAGAACAATCTCACCAACCGGGTCGCGGTGGTGGCCGACGGCGAGGAGGCGCTTGACTTCCTTTTCGCCCGGGGGGCGTTCAGCGGGCGCTCAGTGGAGAATGGTCCGAAGGTGATTTTGCTCGACCTCAAGCTGCCAAAGGTCGACGGGCTGGAGGTTCTGAAGGCGGTGCGTCGGGATCCCCGCACCAAGTTCTTTCCGGTGGTGATGCTGACCTCATCGCGCGAGGAAAAAGACATAGTGGAGAGTTACCGACTGGGCGTGAACAGCTACATCGTCAAACCTGTTGACTTCGAGAAGTTCGTGAACATGGTCAGAGAGCTTGGGTTGTACTGGCTGTTGCTGAATGAGCCACCGGCGCGCTGACGTGGCATGAGCATGGCGCAACCCATTCGCATACTCTTTGTGGAGGACGTGCCCTCCGACATGGAACTTGCTGCGCGCACCGTGCGGAACGCAGGGATGTGGTTCGAGTCCATGCGGGTGGAGACCGAGGCTGAGTTCACTGCGGCGCTGGCCGAGTTCCGGCCCGACCTGATCGTCTCGGATTTCGCCATGCCCGAGTTTGACGGGTTGCGCGCGCTTGAGATATCTCTGGACAAAGATCCAGGTTGCCCCTTCATCATTCTGACCGGCTCTCTCAACGAAGAGACAGCGGTGGCCTGCATCAAGGCGGGCGCGACCGACTACGTCATGAAGGAGCGGATAGCGCGCCTCCCGTATGCTATCGCGGAGGCGTTGGCGCAGCGCGACGCGCTAAGGGAGAAGAGGGCTGCCGAAAGCGCGCTGCTCTCGAGCGAAGCAAGGCTGGCCAGCATCTTCCGGATAGCGCCGGTGGGCATCGGGATCGCTGTCGACCGGGCGATCCAGGAAGCGAACGATGTGCTGTGCGGCATGCTTGGCTATTCCCGCGAGGAGCTGATCGGGCAAGATGTCAGTTTCCTCCACACCTCCGAAGAGGAGCTTGAGCGGATTGGAAGCGAGGAGCTGTGCCAAGTCGCCGAGCTCGGCACGGCGATGATCGAGACCAGCTGGCGGCGCAAAGATGGCCAGGCCATCGATGTCCTGTTGGGCTTCACCCGGTTGGACCCCGCGGATCCCTCGAAAGGCCTGACATTGACGGCGCTCGACATAACCGAGCGCAAGCGGGCGGAAGACGAGGCCAAAGAGAGCGCGCATTTTTTGCAGCATCTTATCGACGCCATCCCCAGCCCGATCTTTTACAGGGACGCCCAAGGTGTGTACCAAGGCTGCAATGCCGCCTTCGCAAGCATGATGCAATTGCCTAGGGATCAGATTGTCGGCACCACCATGTTCGACGTTGCTCCTCAAGACTTGGCTGAGCAAGGCTGCGTGCTGGACCAGGCTCTGCTGGAACGTGGAGGCGTGCAAACCTACGAGTCACAGGTGATGTATGGCGACGGCGCGATCCACGAGGTCATGCATAGCAAGGCAACCTTGACGAATGTGGATGGCACTGCGGCGGGTTTGGTGGGGGTGATGATGGATGTCACCGAGAGCAGGCGCATGGACAAGGAGTTGCGTTTCCGGAACCTCATCCTGACCACTCAGCAGGAAGCATCCATAGACGGCATCTTGGTGGTGGACGAGGGTGCCATGATCGTGTCGCGTAACGGGCGGTTCGTCGAGATGTGGGGCATCCCCGAACAGCTGATCGACGAACGGGTTGACGAACCGGTCTTGCAGTACATCTCCCGGCAGGCAGTGGACCCCAAAGCCTTTCTCCGGCTAACGAGGCATCTATACGCCCATCGCGCGGAGACCGGTCAAGGCGAACTGCTGCTTGCCGACGGGCGGATGTTCGAGTGGTATTCGGCTCCTATGTCCGGACCCGACGGTCACTACTACGGCCGGGTTTGGTACTACCGGGACGTCAGCGAGCGGCATCGGGCCGACGTGGAAAGGGAAGGGCTGCAGGAGCAGATCCAGCAGATCCAGAAGATGGAATCGGTTGGGCAGCTTGCCGGGGGAGTCGCGCACGACTTCAACAACATCTTGATGGTGCAAAAGGGCTATTGCGAGTTGATGAGAGCGGGCCTTGCCGATGACGACCCAATGGTGGACAGCGTCGCTCAGATAGAAGCATGCACCGACAGGGCGACTGCTCTCACCCGCCAGTTGCTGGCGTTTAGCCGCAAGCAGACTCTGCAGCCTCGAGTCATAGACCTCAATCAACTCGTACTGGGAGCGGAGGAAATGCTACGCCGGTTGCTCGGCGCACAGGTGGACATGGAAATAGTGCCCTCGCCGGTTTCGGCCGTGGTCAAGGCGGACCCCGGGCAGGTCGAGCAGGTCTTGGTCAACCTGGTGGCCAATGCCCGGGACGCTATGCCTCAAGGGGGCACTCTGACCGTCCGTTTGTCGGTCGTCGACGTGGATTCCAACTACTGCCAAGGGCACGAAGGCCTTTCCCCTGGAGCTTACGTGATGCTCTCCGTGGGCGACACGGGTTGTGGAATGGACGCGGCGGTCAAGCGCCGCATGTTCGAACCTTTCTATACCACCAAGGGCGAAGGCAAGGGCACCGGCCTGGGCCTTTCCACGGCTCACGGCATCGTCCGCCAGTCCGGTGGGGACATCTGGGTTGAGAGCGAGCCGGGCAAGGGCGCCACCTTCACAGTCTGTCTGCCGCTCGTGAAGGATAAGCCACCTGATGAGTCGCAGCAGGAGGCTACGGTGGCCAAGGGCGATGGAGAGTTGGTTCTTGTTGTCGAAGATGAGCCGGCCCTCCGGGGATTGGCGATGGTCATGATCGAGCGGATGGGCTATCGGACGGCTGGGGCGGCCAATGGCGCCGCGGCCATCGCCATGGTAATGGACGAAGGCTTGAGGCCCGATCTGATCTTGACCGACGTGGTCATGCCTGGAATGAGCGGACACGCTCTGGCCAAAAGGCTGAGCGCCACGCTGCCGGACGCCAAAGTGGTGTACATGTCGGGGTACACCGATGACGCGATAGCTCACCAGGGCGTCCTGGATCCGGGCATAGACTTCCTGCAGAAGCCCTTCTCGATGGCCGACCTGGCCGCGAAGATCCGCTCGGTGTTGGCTCGATGATGAAGCCGCGCGCCGCCGCCGATAGGTGGACACTTACCTTCAGAAGCAATGCGAAGCGGAGGTCAGCCAGGGTATTTGTCCGGAATGCATGAAGGAGCGTTGTGCCGATCTGGGAAAGGAGGCCTGATGACGCGCATCGCCATTGCTGCCGACCACGCGGGCTATCGACTTAAAGAGGTCATCAAGGCCCACCTTGAGGCGGCCGGACACGAAATGAGCGACTTCGGGACTAATAGCGAGGACCCGGTTGATTACCCCGACTATGTGCGCCCCGTCGCGCGGAGCGTAGCCGAAGGAAGGCACGAGCTGGGCGTCGTCCTGGGCGGCTCCGGTAATGGGGAGGCCATGACCGCCAACAAGGTCCGCGGAATTCGCTGCGCGGTGTGCTGGAATATGTCCAGCGCGCGTCTTGCCAGAGAACACAACAACGCCAACATGATCGCTATGGGTGCCCGCATGGTCAGTGAGCGTGCCGCGCTCAGGGCCGTCGATGCCTGGTTGGGGGCATCGTTCCAGCATGGGCGGCATTTGCGCCGTGTTGAGAAGCTTGAGAGGGGGAGGGTGTCCCTCGAGTAGGTTACAGGCGGACCCCAAGACGAGGGAGAAACGATGGCGGCTCCTTTGTGCACGTGGCCTCTGACGGCGTGACCGATCCCCAGTGGACCGTGACCTCCGGGGCGAGGATGGATAAGATGGAGGGCAATGCAAGCTAGGGGTCGGAGGTACCTATGAGTAACCGGGTCGCCGTGGTCACCGGCGCTTCTTCAGGTCTTGGTCTGAGCATAAGCAGGGAGTTGCTCAAGGAGGGCCTGAACGTGGTGGGCGTCGCTCGCCGGGCGACCAATGAGAGTTCTGCGCTCGGGCAAGGTTTCACCCTGGTACTGGGTGATGTCGCCCTGGAGGACACAGCCAGAGAGGTCTTTGACACAGCAGCGACTCTCGGGACGACCGACGTTCTGGTCAACTGCGCCGGCGCGGGCTTGTTCGGTGGCGCGGGCGCCAATACTCGCGCCGACGTGGACAAGGTTTTGGGGGCGAGTCTGTTTGGGACCATCCTGTTTTGCGAGCAGGCGATCAGGCGCTTCGCTCTGGGCGGTACGATTGTGAACGTCATGTCGACCTCGGCCCTGGTGGGTCGGGCCAACGAGTCGATCTATTGCGCCTCCAAATGGGGCGCGCGAGGCTACACGGAGTCCATCCGAGCCGAGCTGAAGGGCCGCGGCATCCGAATCGTGGCGGTATACCCGGGCGGCATGAACACCCGCTTCTGGAGCGAGGCACAAGGTGCGACTACTGACAGCTCCAAATTCATGGATCCCGCCGAGGTAGCCGGCACGATCGTAGCGGCTATCCTCGCTGCGGGCAGTGGATATGTGAGCGATCTGACCATAAACCGGGCCTGAGCCGCCACCACTAATGGGTGAGGGGGGCGACGCATGTGAGGTTGGGCTTCGGCGCCGCATCCGCGTTCTGCTGGTTCTCTTTATGGCAGGATTGGTGCTGAGCGGTCTGACCGCGTTCTGGTTGGACCGCGAACTCCAGTGGCTGGCCTCGTGGATGGGCATCGATCGTGGTTTGGCACCCGGCGCGTATTCCGGGTTGAAGTACTGGATCGCGACCGTAGCCGCCGGCCTTCATGTGACAAATGCCGAGTATCCCTTTCTGGCCTACGGTACCGACTGGTTGGCCTTCGGGCATCTGGTAATCGCCGTCGCTTTTATCGGCCCGCTCCGGGATCCGGTAAGGAATGTCTGGGTGGTGACCTTCGGTCTGATAGCTTGTGGGGCCGTCATTCCGCTGGCGGTCATAGCAGGCGCCGTGCGTGACATACCACTGTACTGGAGCCTGATCGACTGCTGCTTCGGCGTGGTGGGAGCGTTGATACTGTGGCCGGTTCGTCGGTACACATTGATGCTGGGAACCCTTCGGAGCGGCTAGGCACCCAGCGGGAGAAGAACACCGCACCGGCGCAGAGGGTCCGTGGAAAGGGATCTGCTGGACAGTCAGAGTTCTGGCATATAGAGTTGTGCTCCGATCCGCAGGCGAAGGGGGCAAGATGCGAAGATGGTCCTGGGTGCTGAAGCTGTTGGCTTGGTTGGTTATTGTTTGCGGGTTGATGTTTCTCCTCTCGGCTTTTGTACCCGATCTGCCCGATGAGCCCGAAAGCACCATGGGAGATCGTGTTCTAGCCGCAGTCCTGGGCGTGCTTTTGGTTGCTGGTGGGTTGATGGGACTCGCCGTTCAGGTTCGCAACCGGCTTGTGGCCGGTCGAAACGTTTGCAGAGTGAAGTCCGCGGATCTCGATGCGCTGCTCCAGCGTAGACGCGAACTTGCCAGGAGCCTGATGGGTCTGTCGGAACAGTTTGCCGCACGGCACGGCGGCGATTTTGCCGAAGTGGCAGCATTCATGGGCACCAGTATGTACTCCGGCTTAGTGGACAGGGGGAGAGAGTCGAACAAGCGTCTCGTTCCGACCTTTCTGGTCGCGGCAGAAGCCTATCCAGAGCTGGCCGCCGAAGGGGCCTTTGCTGTGATGTTCCAAGAGCTGCGCGAAACAGAAGACCGGATTTCCGTGGCGCGGGCCGATTACGGCAACGCCACGCTCGCGCACAACACGCGCATCCAATCGTTCCCAAGCTCAGTGGCGGCTAGGCTGTTTCGCTTGTCAGAGCAGGAGGCCATCTAGCCGGTTGTGAACCTCGCATTCGGCGTCTATGGGCTTGTGGCCGAAACCGCTGTGGAATGGACTACGGGCAATGTCGTGCAGTCCAGTCCCGTTAGGCACGTGGTAGTCGGTAACCTCTCAGGGGTCTACAGGGTCATCGGCCCGCTAGCGGTGACGCCTACGGCGGATCCGACGATCTCAGACAACGCGACGCCCCTGGTGTTGATCATGGGCTTCAGTGGGACGATGGATCTGTGGTCGCCCGCGTTCGTCACGGCGCTTGCACAAGACAAGTCGGTCATCGTCTTCGACAATCGAGGCATCGGCGAGACGAATGACCCGATGGGCGAAGACCCCTTCTCCCAACTGGCAGACGACACGGCAGCGTTCATCAAGGCTCTCGGCTACGAGCGGGAAGACGTCCTGGGTTGGTCGATGGGCGGCGACATCGCCATAGACCTGGGAGTACGCAGAAGGCTTCCCCATCCCCAAGGAGCAGGCGGGGGCGACGGCGATCGGCCTGCAGGCCGAGGCGATGGGCAAATGGGAGGGCGTGTGGGACGGCCTTTAAGGAATCGGGCTCAGTACCCTGCTGGTGACGGGCACGGCCTCATGTATCAGGACCCGGAGGGGTTGGCTCGGTTGGTTCTGATGTTCCTGGGGTGACGGCGGGCGCTCTCGCTTCCCACTGAGGGGCGGATAAGCTAATCTTACGCGCGACCTTTAATCGAGCCCAGTGAGGCCGAAAGGAAGAGTGGTACAAGCATGCCCCGCCGCACCGACATCCACAAGATCATGTTGCTTGGCTCCGGGCCCATCGTCATAGGCCAAGCCTGCGAGTTCGACTATTCCGGCACCCAGGCCTGTAAGGTGCTCATGGAAGAGGGCTACGAGGTGGTGTTGGTCAACTCCAACCCGGCCACCATCATGACCGACCCAGCCTTCTCGCATCGCACCTACATCGAACCTCTGGTGCCCGAAGTGGTGGCCAAGATCATCGAGGTGGAGCGGCCGGACGTCTTGCTGCCTACACTGGGCGGCCAGACTGCTCTCAACCTGGCCTGTGCTCTCTCCGAGGACGGCACCCTTGAGAAGTTCGGCGTCGAGCTCATTGGTGCCAACTACGCCGCCATCCACCGGGCCGAGGCCCGTGACGAGTTCCGCACCACTATGGCCTCCATAGGACTAAGGGTCCCCGAAAGCGCCGTGGTCAACTCGGTGGCTGAAGCCCGCGCCGCCCTTCAGGACCGGCTGCACCTACCGCTCATCATCCGCCCGAGCTTCACGCTGGGCGGGCACGGGGGAGGGGTGGCCCTTACCGACCAGGAGTTCGACGCTAAGGTCCTTGCCGGCCTTGACGCCTCGCCCACCCGCCAGGTGCTGCTGGAAGAGAGTGTCATCGGCTGGAAAGAGTTCGAGCTCGAGGTCATGCGCGACATCAAAGACAACGTGGTCATCGTCTGTTCGATCGAGAACATCGATCCCATGGGCGTCCACACCGGGGACTCCATCACCGTAGCGCCACAGCAGACTCTTAGCGATCCTCAATACCAGCGCCTGCGCGACGCCTCGCTCGCCATCATCCGGGCCATCGGGGTCGAGACCGGCGGCAGCAACATCCAATTCGCCTTCTCGCCCGAGACCGACGATATCATGGTTATCGAGATGAACCCGCGCGTCTCCCGTTCCTCGGCTCTCGCCTCCAAGGCTACCGGTTTCCCCATCGCCAAGATCGCGGCCAAGCTGGCCGTGGGCTACACGCTTGACGAGATCGCCAACGACATCACCCGCAAGACCTCCGCCTGCTTCGAGCCCACCATCGACTACGTGGTGGTCAAGACGCCCCGCTGGGCCTTTGAGAAGTTCCCCCAAGCCGACGCCCGGCTCACCACCCACATGAAGAGCGTGGGCGAGAATATGGCCATAGGCCGCACCTTCAAGGAGGCCTTCCAGAAGTCCATGCGCTCCCGGGAGCTCGACGTCCGGCCCGATATCCCCGACAACAACGACGCACTGGTGGCCATGATCGCCATCCCCTCAGCTGAGCGCTACGACCTCATCTTCGAAGCCTACCGCCGGGGCGTGACTCTGGAGGCCTTGTTCGAAGCCACGCTTATCGACCAGTGGTTCCTGGAAGAGCTGCGCGAGATCGTGGAGGCGGAGAACCACCTTAAGGCTTTTGCTCAAAAAGGCGGCATCCTTTCCCTCCCGCGGGAGGAGCTCCGCCAGGCGAAGCGGCTGGGCTTCAGCGACGTCTACATCGCCAAGTTTCTGGGGGCGACCGAAGAAGAGGTGCGGACCCGACGCAAGGCCGAGGGCATTATCCCCACCTACAAGGCTGTGGATACGTGCGCGGCCGAGTTCGAAGCCTACACGCCCTACTTCTACTCCACCTACGAGGAGGAGAACGAGGCTCTTCCCGTTCCCGGCAAGGAATCGGTGATCATCCTGGGGAGCGGCCCCAACCGCATCGGTCAGGGCATCGAGTTCGACTACTGCTGCGTGCACGCGGTCCAAGAGATGCACGCGTTGGGCTACGAGGCCATCATGGTCAACTGCAACCCAGAGACGGTGTCCACCGACTACGACACTTCCGACCGTCTCTACTTCGAGCCCCTCACCTACGAGGACGTGCTCAACATCATCGAGAACGAGAAGCCCAAGGGTGTCGTGGTGCAGTTCGGGGGGCAAACGCCCCTCAAGATCGCCGAGCGCCTTCATGGTGCGGGCGTGCCTATCCTGGGCACCTCTCGGGACGCCATCGACCTGGCCGAAGACCGGCAGCGTTTCGGCGAGGTACTGAAGAAGCTCAAGCTTAAGGCGCCTCCATTCGGCACGGTGCGCAACATCGATGAGGCGCTCGCCGCGGCCGGGCACACGGGCTATCCGGTGTTGGTGCGCCCGTCGTACGTTCTGGGCGGGCGGGCCATGGAGATCGTCTACGACGAGGAGAGTCTGCGCGGCTATCTTTCCACGGCAGTGAAGGCCTCTCCCAATCATCCGGTGCTCATCGACCGCTTTCTCGAGCATGCCACCGAGATGGATGTGGACGCCATATGCGACGGCGACGACGTCTACATCGGCGCCGTCATGCAGCACGTCGAAGAAGCGGGTGTGCACTCGGGCGATTCGGCCTGCGTCATCCCGCCCGTGTCGCTTGGCGACCAAGTGATCAGGCAGATCGAGGAACAGACGGCCGCTCTGGCCCTCGAATTGGGCGTGGTGGGCCTCATGAACGTGCAATACGCGGTGCAACAGAGCGACCACGGCGGGGCCAACATCTTCGTCCTGGAGGTCAATCCCCGCGGCAGTCGCACGGTGCCCTTTGTTAGCAAAGCCACAGGGGTCTCGCTGGCGCGAGTCGCGACTCGGGTCATCGCCGGCCAGAAGCTGCGAGACATGGGGCTCCCCGGTTGGCAGGAATCTATCGCCGCCGGCAGGATGCCCTGCCGGCGCGACCTGCATTACGTAGCCGTGAAAGAAGCGGTGCTGCCTTTTGCACGTTTCCCCGGTGTGGATACCACTCTGGGTCCGGAGATGAAGTCCACCGGCGAGGTCATGGGGGTCGGGGTCAGCTTCCCCGAGGCCTTCGCCAAGGCTACGCTGGCTGCCGGTGACCGGTTGCCGCTTGAAGGGGCCATATTCATGTCAGTGGCCGACGCCGAGAAGGACGCCATGGTGCTCATGGCTCTTGTGCTTAGTACTCTGGGCTTCCGCATTCTGGCCACGGAAGGCACCCATCGCGCCCTCACTCTCAATGGTATCCACTCCGAGTCGGTGCTGAAGCACACCGACGGAGAGAAGCTGCGGGCAGAACTCGAGGGTCAAGCGGCTTCGACTGTCGGCGTCGCTCCTGTTACTACCATCGTGGATCTCATCGAGAACGGGGAGATCGATCTGGTCATCAACATCCCGCGCGGCCGGGGCGCCCGTTCCGACGGATACGAGATCCGGCGGGCCGCGGTGCGTCAGCGGGTGCCTACCATGACCAATGCGGCTGCGGCCCATGCGGTGGTGCAGGCCATCGCGAACGCCCGCAGGAGCCGCGGGGTCTCGGTGATCTGTCTGCAAGAGATACACGGGCGGCTGGCGGAGTCTGCGGCTGGAGGTTATGCTGCGAATGAGTAGAGGGGGCTTTGAAGGCGTAGGACTCCCTGTCCGATAGTGGAGGCTGTTGTCGCGTCCAGCGTCAAGGAGGTTCGGAGTGTTCTGTCCCAAATGTGGTGCCGCCATCGACGAGGATGACGCAGTCTGCGATAAGTGGAGAGTCTGACGACGGCCCGTCGGTCATGCTATCTGGGCGACATCTGAGCATGAACGGAGCGGGCGAATCTCGCCTGCGGGGGAGGTTGATAGCCAGCGAGGCCGTCGGCCTCTGGCGGCGACTGACCCTTGACGTACCCGGCTGGCCCGGGAGCCGCCCCGGACAGTTCGCCCTTCTCCAGGCCGAACCGTCGCGGTGCTTCTTGGCGCGGGCCATTTCGGTGTCGGACGAAAAGGGGGAAAGGGTGTCGTTCATCATCGCCCCTGTTGGGGACGGCACGGCGGAGCTGTGCGGCGTGGCCGAAGGTGAGCACGTGTGGGTGCTGGGCCCGCTCGGAAACGGCTTCGATGTGGATGCGCTTGTCACCAGTCCAGGCCGGGTGGTGGTGGTGGCCGGGGGTGTGGGCTTGGCTCCGTTTCCTCTGTTGCTCTCCAGGATGAGCGTGGCTGCCACGGTCCCGGAGGTTATGGTGTTGCTTGGGTTCCGTGACGCGGCCCAGGCAGAGGCGGCCGGGGTGGTGCAGGAGGCAGCGGTGCGCATGGGTGAGGCGGGGCTCCGTTGTCGGCTCGAAGTGGCCACTGAGGACGGATCGCTCGGTCTGGCAGAGAGGGTCACCGACCTTCTCGCGCGTCATCTTCGCTCAGGCGACCGCGTGGTGGCGTGCGGCCCTGAAGCAATGGCCAAAGCGGTCTGGCAGGTGTGCGCCACCGTGGGGGAGGTGCGGAGTTGGTTCAGCTTAGAGACCAAGATGGCCTGCGGCCTAGGATCGTGTCACGGATGCGTCGTCACACTGGCCGACGGCTCATATGCGCGGGTATGTCACGAAGGCCCGGTGTTCGGCGGGGTTGAGGTGTTCGGTGGCTGACCTCTCTGTGAACCTGGGCCCACTGCGTCTCGAGCACCCCATCATCAACTGCTCGGGCACCATGGAACTGTTCGAGCTGGCCGAGGTGTTCGGTGCCGGAGTCGTGGAGCACCCGCCGGTGGCCGCGTACGTGCCCAAGACGGTCACGCTTGAGCCGCGGGTAGGGAATCCCCCGCCGCGCATACTGGAGACCGCCGGGGGCATGATCAACGCAATCGGCCTACCTGGTCCCGGGCTGGATGTCTTCCTACACCAGGAGCTACCCCGCCTCCTCGAGTTGCCTTGCCCGGTCATCGTGAGCATCGGAGGTTTCTCGGCCGGCGACTATGCCGCGCTGGCCACGTCTGTCCGCATTGCGCTCGACAGGGCGTTGGCTGGAGGCTGGGTGACCAAGGTCGGGCTCGAGCTGAACATCTCTTGCCCAAACGTGCATTCGGGCTGCGCGTCCATCGGCGCCGACCCGGGGGAGACCAGGGCGGTGGTGGAGGCCGTTCGCGCGGTTTGGCCGGGGCTCCTGGTCGCAAAGCTCACGCCGAACGTCACAGATATCGTGGCCATCGGGAGGGCCGCCGAGGCGGCGGGCGCCGACGCTTTGGCGGCAGTAAACACCTTCAAGGGGATCGTTCTCGACCGACAGACGCTGAAGCCGTTTCTGGGCAACACCACTGGTGGTTTGTCTGGCCCAGCTATCAAGCCGCTTGCCTTGCGGGCCGTCTATGAGTTGTATCAGGGGGTGGGCGTGCCAATCATTGGCATGGGCGGGGTGGCGACTGTCCAGGATGTGCTTGACTTCATGTCCTGTGGAGCCATGGTGGTGGCAGCGGGGTCTGCGGGCTTTCAGGACCCCGGCCGAGCGTCCGGACTTGCTCATGACCTGGGGGTCGCCTTGGCACAGCGCGACTTGTCGTTGCGGGGGCTGATCGGTCGCGCACATGGGCCGGAGAGAGCGTAGGTCCGACGTGGGTGCAGGGGAAAAACGCGCTTGTAGTGGCCAAAAACCGTATTGCGTCACCTAGGGTGGTGTGTATAATGGCCGCTGTGAACCAGATTTTGAGCACCACTCCCCAGACACCCGAGCGTAGCCAACAGCAAAGGTTGGACGCTCTCAAAAGGGCTAATGACATCCGCTCGGAGCGCGCGCGGCTCAAGGAGAGTCTGCGCACGGGAGTCTTGACTATCATCGTCGTGCTGGGCGACCCACCGCCGTGTGTGCATACAGCCAAGGTGCTCGACCTGCTGTTGGCCGTGCCCAAGTATGGGCGGGTCAAAGCCAACCGGGTGCTCGAACGTTGCCGGGTGAGCCCGGCCAGGACCGTTAATGGCCTGACCCCTCGCCAACGCAAAGAGCTGCTGGATATGCTGGGCGGCTGACCGACTCTCGATTTCTGGGGGCGGCTATCGCCAGGCTTATAGTTATCTCCGGCCCATCGGGGGCGGGCAAAGGCACACTTATCAAACAAGTGATGGCGCGCGTCCCGCGTCTGACACTTTCGGTCTCGGCAACCACACGTTGTAAGCGGCCCGGCGAGCAGGACGGCCGCGAATATTCTTTTCTGGACGAGTCGGAGTTCAGGGGGTGGATCCAGGAGGGTCTTTTCCTGGAGTGGGCCGAATATGCGGGCCATCTATACGGTACGCCTGCGCAGGCGGTTCAGGAGAACCTGAACGCGGGTCTCGGTGTCATACTTGAGATTGAGCTTAAAGGGGCCGAGCAGGTTTTGGGGCAGCGGGTTGACGCGATGATGATCTACATCATGCCGCCATCACTTTCCGAGCTCGAACACCGGCTGCGCGGTCGCAAGACCGAGAGTGAAGAGGCCATACGCAATCGGCTGGCGAGGGCGGAGGAAGAGATGGCCACCGTGCGGAAGAAGGTGGAGGAAGGACTGCCGCCACTGCACCATGTTATAGTGAACGACAGTGTGAAGCGGGCCAGCAGCCAATTGGCCGCGATAATCGAACTAACTAGGAAACAAGATGAACAAGCCAACCATTGATGAGATCCTAGCCGGGCTGTCAGCTGCGCGTGACGCGGACGCGGTGGAGCCTAACCGCTACACGGCGGCGATGGTCACGGCTAAGAGGGCCCGCCAGATCAACACCTACTATCACAGTTTGGGCGAAGGCTCGGGACTGGACAGTTTTCTGCCCACCACCACGGGCGGCTTCTCCCGCAATTACCTCAGCATCGCGATGGCCGAAGCCGCTCGCGGGGAGATCTCCTTCCGGCTCCGTCCCCAGCGGCCCTAGGCCCGCCAGGCAACTAGGGAGCGTGTGATGGCTGATCGGCCCGTCGTCCTCCTCGGGGTAACGGGAGGGATAGCCGCATTCAAGGCCGCCGAGCTGCTCAGGGGCCTGCAGAAGGCCGGCATGGAAGTGCGGGTGGTGATGACCCGTGCGGCCACCCAGTTTGTGGGGCCCATGACTTTCGAGACGCTTTCTGGTGCTCCGGTTCGTCTCGACGAGGTGAGCGAGTTGCGGGCCGACTCGCGCATCACCCATGTAGAAGACAGCCAAGACGCCGACATCATGGTCATCGCTCCGGCGACGGCCAACACTCTGGCCAAGATGGCCAACGGCATAGCCGACAACCTGCTCACTTCGATGTTTCTTGCCTTCGGCAAGACCGTGGTGGTGGCGCCGGCTATGAACACCAACATGTGGGAGCACCTCGCCACCCAGAGCAACGTCGCCGTGCTCCGTGATCGCGGAGTCTTCGTCGTCGAGCCGGGAGCGGGGGAGTTGGCTTGCGGTGACTACGGGTCCGGCCGCATGGCCGAGCCCAATAGCATCGTGGCCGAGGTGAAGCTGCGGCTCCAGGTGCAGCGCAAGCGCGACCTGCGCGGACTCCGGGTTTTGATTACCGCCGGGGGAACCAGGGAGCCCATCGACGCGGTGCGCTTCATCGGCAACCGTAGCTCTGGCAAGATGGGGTTCGCTTTGGCGCGGGCGGCGTTCGACCGAGGGGCGGAGGTGGTCTTGGTGGAGGCCAACGTCGATATGCCTGCCGTGCCAGGAGTGCGCGAGATCGAAGCGCCCACCGCCGGGGAGATGCATGCTGAGGTTATGAAGCGCTTTCCCGACACCGACATCCTCATCATGGCCGCGGCCGTGGCCGACTATAGGGTGGCTGACGGGCCGGCGGGCGGCAAGATCGGCAAGGGCCGGGACGAGTGGGCCATCGACCTGCAGGCCACTCCCGACATCCTGTGTGATGTGTCCGCCAACAAGGACGACCAGTTCCTGGTGGGCTTTGCAGCTGAGTATGGTCTGGAGAATCTGTCCCGCGCGCGGGACAAGATGGAGCGGAAGTCGCTCGACATGATCGTGTTCAACGACATCTCGCGAAGCGACATCGGTTTTGATTCCGATTTCAACGAAGTGCGCATCCTCGGCCGCGACTCTGAGGTCGTGCTGGACAAGGCACCGAAAGAGACCATCGCCGAGCTTATCTTGGACAACATCGCCCAGGCCGCCAGGGCGCGGCTCGGGGGAGCGCCTGTTCCGGCGTAGTCCCATGACTTCATGGTTCGGCTAGTCGCGCAGACTCGATGAACAATGCGCTGGTCCACGACCCGCCGTCCTCGTCACCCCAGAAGGCAAGAATCTTCAGCTTGACACGGTACTCGTATATGGCTGGGCGATTGGAGCCTTGCGCGTACTCGGCCACCTGTACGAGCGCGGTCAACTCGTACGTCGCGGACATGTCGGACACCCCGGTGGGATAGTCTGGGAGTTCCACATGCCAGATCGAGTAGGAATCGAGTTTGCCGGCGCTGCGTTTTGCTTTGAGGTCGGCGATGATGTTGCGGGCTTCGGGAGTGAAGTAGTAAGAGAGGCTATTGGCCTCCGTATCGGCGATCACCATTCGGTAGACTTCGCTGACGTCCGAAGTGACCCACGACATGTCGCGCACGGCGTTCTGGATCGCTTGTTGGTGCACGCGCTCCGTCTCGTCCCTGTCACGAAACCATGTTGTTGACACGGCGCCGTACGCGAGATAGCCGACGAATAACAGGATGAGCGCGGCTCTGATCGCCCAGGCGACGCGCGCCAGCCCCCGGCGGGATGCTCCAGGTATGTCATGGTTGCGAACGACCCTGGCGTTGTCGCCAACCTGGACGCGACGCAGGTCAGTTACATACATGCCGGTTGTCAGATGTCCACGCTTGTTGCGCGCTCTTGACCACCACCAGACAGAAGCGGCCAGCACGGCGGCCAGGTAGAACGAGCCGAAGATCCTCCAGTATATGCCCGGTGACTGGTCGAACCAGGAGGTAACGAGCAGAGGTACCAGGAAGAGTCCGAGTAGGAATAGCCACAGGGCAACATCTACGAGAAGAGCGGCAGATCTTTTCCACGCCGGCGCTTCGGGAAGCGACGACCCGCCGGCCAATACGCCCCGCTCCTGAAGAATCCGGGCAGCAAGCACTTCAGGAGTTCCAAAGCGTGCAAGTGCGAGGGCGTCGTCCCCACCGGCTTCTGCGATGGCCTTCGCCAAGTGGCCGCGGACTTCAGCCACTATCTCCGCGGCCTCTGCTGGGCCGAGGGCCTCCAAGCCTATCGAGAGTTGCCTGAAGTACCGGACCATCGGGTCTATCCGTTCAGTCATCGCGATCCTCCCCGTCCGACTACTTGACCAGGTCCAGCGATTCGATGTGCCAACAGCCATCCCACTCGGCTGCTTCCCCCTCAGAGCCAGTGGAGTAGACAACTTGGTATCGGCATCGGACCGGCGCATTCGAGCCACGTGCGTACTCCAAAGCACTGACCAGCATGACCACCCTGCACGGAGTGTTCGTCTTCCATACAGGGGAGGACGGCCAAGCAGATGGCGACACCGAGTCTATTTCGTATGAGTCCATCTTGCCCTGAGCGTGTCGAGCTAGGAGCGCGCGAGCGGCATCGCCCGCGGCGGGAGCGAACAAGCCCTGGATACTCGCGGGCTGCTCTCCGACCAGGACCATCTGGTAGATGTGGCTGACGAGCACGGCGGCGTCGGAGGTGTACTGAGCGACGGCTTCCTCCTGAACCATGTGGTCGCGCATGCCGAAACCCTCCCTCTGCAAGAAGAACGAGTGCGCGAAGCAGGCCAGGACCACAAGGACAAGCACCGCCGCGATCGTCGAGATGATGCGCCCTAGGACTCCTCGGGCCACTCCTGGGATATCTCGGGCGCGCACCATCCGGTTCGCCGGGCCCACGCGGATGCGGCGCAGGCCCATAATGCTGACGCCGGTGGTCAAGTGGCCGCTGCGGCGGCGTTGCCAAAACCACCATGCCACCCAGACGGCTGCCGCGACGCCCGCCAACGCGTAACGAGCGGCCGTCGGGCGGAAGACCAGCTCGCCTGAGTACCTGGGGAAGTACATCGCAAGGTACACCAACAGGAAGAGGCCGGCGAGGCCAAAAGCGATGTCAATAGCCAACGCCGCCGTTCGCTTCCATGCGGGCGCCTCAGGGACTGTGGAGCCGCCCACCAGGACTCCGCGCTCTTCGAGGATACGTGTCGCCAGCACATGAGGATCGCCAAACCGAGCGAGGGCCACTATCTCGTCGCCGCCTGTTTCGGCGGTTGTCTCGGCGAGAAGGCTCCGGATTTCGGCAAGCACCTCCTTTGTCTCCGCGGGCCCAAGGGCCTCCAGACCCTCCGCTAGTCGAAGAAGGAAGCTCTCACCTTCGCTAAGTGTCTTGTCCACCGGCATTCTCCCCCTCCAAACGGCTCATCGACGCGACCAACACGTTCCACTCCCGGCGTCCGTTCTCCAGAAAGGCGGCTCCGGCGGCGCTGACTCTGTAGTATTTGCGCGGAGGGCCTACAGTCGCCTCGACCCAGCGCGACGTCAGCAGGCCATCCGCCTCAAGTCGCTTGAGCAAGGGGTAGACGGTACTCTCGCCGGCGACGAGTTGGCCGAGTGACAGCAGCTGCTTCACGATGGCGTAGCCGTGGAGCTCACCCCTGAGGGCAAGTAAGCGCAGGACGAGAAGCTCTATGACTCCCTTCCTGAGCTGCACGAGCCACTGATCGGTGCCGTCCAAATCACCCCCGACGCGTCGCACATTGGCTACCACGTCATGCACAGTACCATGCTATGGGCGGTAGTGCTGGGAGGGTGCGTAGGAATTCAGGATTCCGTGGGAACAGCAACCTGCGCTCAGGGCAACGGTGCATAAGGACAAGAGGCGCGCCTTGCGGCGCGCCTCTCGGTCTACTCGTTAGCAGCGCCTGTGGCGCCATGGGGTCTGTCGCCGCGGGGGGGCTAAGCCGTCTCCCGAAGCGCCTGGATCTCTTCAGCGGCCTTGATCTGCTCCAGAGCCTTCGCCTCGATCTGGCGGATGCGCTCCCGGCTTACGTTGAAACGCGAACTCACCTCGGCAAGGGTGCGAGGATGCTCGCCCTTCAGGCCGAATCGGAGCTCAACAACTTTGCGCTCGCGCTCGTCCATGGACTTGAGAACCCGGTCGAGACTCTCCTTCGCCAGCCTGGTGGCGACCTCGTCGGCGGGGTCGGGCGTCTTCGAGTTCTCGATGAAATCGCCTAACTCGGCGTCTTCTTCGTCACCGATGGGAGTCTCGAGGGACGTAGTGCGCTGCGCGATCTTGCGCATCTCCTGCACTTCCTGAGGGTCGATACCCAGTTCGGCGGCGAGATCGTCGTCGTTGGGCTCGCGACCGGTCTCCTGCAGCAGTTTGCGCTCGGTGCGGACCATCTTGTTTATCTTCTCGATCATATGCACCGGTATGCGGATGTTGCGGTCCTGATTGGCAATGGCCCGGGTGATGGCCTGACGGATCCACCAGGTGGCGTAGGTGGAGAACTTGTATCCCTTGCGGTAGTCGAACTTCTCCACGGCGCGGATGAGGCCTGTGTTGCCCTCTTGGATGAGGTCAAGGAGGTCCATGTCCTGGGTGTAGTAGTTTTTGGCGATAGAGATGACCAACCGCAGGTTTGACTGGATCATGCGATCTTTGGACCGCTTGTCGCCAGCCTCGATGCGCTTGGCCAGCTCGATCTCCTCGCTCTTGGAGAGGAGGGGGATCTCGCCGGCTTCCTTGAGGTACAGCCGCAATGGGTCATGAGTCACGGTCTGAATGGAGAGGTCGAGCGCAGGCTCGGTAGGCTCCAACACACCCTGGGTGACCGGGCTTTGTTCGTAGATCTCGATGGATTGGTCGAAGAGTTGGGAGTAGAGGTCTTCGATCTCCTCCATGGCCATGTCGTATTCTTCGACCAGCGCCATGATCTCGTCACTGGTGACGTATCCGCGCTCCTGGCCGACCTGAAGAAGATCCTGCACGTCCACGATAGTGCGGACGTCGATGGTGGGGATGTCACTTTCCCTTTGCACTGTCTTCTGCTATCCTAACGGTAGATTTAGCATTCCTCTTGCGAACCGTCGCATACCACAAACCGCAATATTATACTCTGCGGTTGGTTACCCGTCAATAACACGTTTCAAACCATACTCTAATTATTGTACCGAACAAACGTTCGTGACACAATACCTGTGATGTCCTCCTTACGCTCCCTTTACGGACGGCGGCCCAAGTAGCCTGGTTCCGGTCGGTCGAAGTCGTTGCAGCGTTGAGCACTCGTCCTTCCCGCGACCGCCAATGTGTGAGACATTCTTGCTGCCGCTGTCCACTGGACGATGTGCATGAGGAGTCATCGTGGAAGAGAATGAAGAGCGCCAAATTACGAGCGACGTACCGGTGACGCTTGCTCTTGATGCCGAAGGAGGCGACGACGCCCCTAATGAGATCGTAGCCGGCGGGTTGCTGGCGGCGTCACCCAGTCTCAAGGTGCTTCTGGTCGGGCGGCCAGAAGTCATCGAACCGCTGCTGGTTGGGGCCGATCGCAGCAATGTGGAGATAGTCGCCAGTAGCTCTGTCATCGACTGTCATCTTGAGTCCGCCTCCGCGGTAAAGAACATGCCGGATTCATCTATCGTGGTCGGAGCGCGCACGGTCGCGGACGGCCGGTCGCAGGGGTTTGTCTCGGCCGGGAGCACCGGGGCGATGCTTGCGGCGGCTCTGCTGGTTGTCAAGCGGGCCGGGAGTATCAGACGCCCGGCTATTGTCACGACCCTTCCCGGCACTGGCGGACCGCTGGTGTTCCTGGATGCTGGGGCCAACGCAGATTGCCGGCCTGAGCATTTGCTTGAGTTCGGGGTCCTGGGCACCGCGTTCGCCCGCACGGTGTTGGGGATGAGCGAACCGCGCCTAGGTTTGCTCAATATCGGAGAGGAGCGGAACAAGGGCAGTGAGCTCGCCCGCGCTGCCTACGACTTGCTGGCCGCGTCGAATCTCAACTTCGTGGGCAACATAGAGGGCCGTGATCTACTGAAGGGCACCGCGGATGTGGTGGTCACCGACGGCTTCACCGGCAACGTGACTCTCAAACTGCTCGAAGGATGCTCCTCCGTGCTTTTGGGACGAGTCAAAGAGGCTGCGAACAGTGGCCTGCGGGCCAAACTTGGCGGCTTTCTCTTGCGCCCGGCCCTCCGCGGGGTACGTGAGGGCCTTGACCCGGAGAAGTACGGGGGCACGTATCTCTTGGGGGTACGTGGTCTGGTTGTGATCTGCCACGGCAATTCATCGCGTCACGCCATCGCCAATGCTCTGCGCTTCGGAGCGGAGGCGCTGCGGAAGGGTGTCTTGCCGGGAGTGGAACGGGAACTGGCTCGGCTTAGCGGCGAGGAAACCCCTGCTGCTACTTGACCGCCATTGGTACAATATCGCGGCGTACAGCGTATGCACGATGATCGTCCATAAGAACTGGTAAGGAGTAGCAGATGAGCAAAGACGAGATCCTCGCTAAGGTGCGTGACATCCTGGTCGATCAGCTGGGCGTGGATGCCAATGACGTCACGCTGGAAGCTTCGTTTCAGGATGACCTCAATGCCGACAGCCTGGACCTGGTAGAGCTCATAATGGAGCTTGAAGACCAGTTTGGCGTCAAGATCAGCGATGAAGAGGCTCAGACTCTCACGACTGTGGGCGCGGCGGTCGATTTCATCGCCGTCCGCGTATAGCGTTCGCCTGCGACACGGGATGGGGCTGCTTGGACTGTCGGCGTTGGTGCGAGCAGTGCCTGCCCGGTTGTTGCAGCGTCCCCTGCGCTCCGACAAGCGTGGCGACGGCTGCGGCGCGCCGGGGACTACCTTGCTGGAGTTGATCAGGGAGCTACCGTCAGATCTTCGCAAGAATGCGCTCACCCATTCGTCGTGGGTGGAGACTCGGAGCGAATCAAACGAACGCCTCGAGTTTCTCGGCGACAGTGTGCTGGGTCTTGCTATCGCGTCGACTCTTCACCGTCGCTATCCGGAGGGAGAAGAGGGCGACTTAGCGCGCCTAAAAGCGTTTGTGGTCAGCCGGGCGAGCTGCGCGCAGGTGGCAGAACGGCTTGACATAGCCGGGCTCATGACGCAGGAGGGAGCGGCGAGCGACCCCAGACGGGCGGCGGCTCTGCGGAACCGCACGATACTTGGGAACACTCTGGAAGCGCTGATCGGGGCGGCGTTCCTGAGCTACGGCTTCGAGCAGACCCGGTTGGCTGTGGTCGCAGCCTTCGAGGAGCAGATTGTTTACGCAGTCACCAGCTATGTGGACCACAAGACCGCTCTCCAGGAACGACTTGCCCCTCGGGGCTGCCATCCGGCCTATCGGCTGGTGGAGGAGTCCGGGCCGCCCCACGCACGCATGTTCACCTCCGAGGTGAATGCGATCGGGGGCGTGCGCGGTCGGGGCAGCGGTACCACGATAAAGGCGAGCGAACAGGCCGCAGCCAAGGAGGCACTTGCCTGCCTAAGCGACAGCTCTCCGGAGGGCTGACGTGGTCCATCTGCGCGCCGTCCGCCTGCGGGGGTTCAAGACCTTCGCCAAACCAACCGAGCTGTCCTTCGAGCCAGGGGTCACCGTGATAATCGGGCCCAACGGCAGCGGGAAGAGCAATATTGCCGACGCTGTACTCTGGGTCCTTGGCGAGCAAAGCCCGGGTAATCTGCGAGGTCGCAGCATGCAGGACGTCCTCTTCTCGGGGGCCGGCGGTCGCAAGGCCAGTGCGGTGGCTGAAGTGAGTCTTATCTTCGACAATGGGTCGGGCTCATTACCGCTCGACTGTGCAGAACTGGAGGTCACGCGCAGGCTCACTCGTGACTCAGGCTCGGAATACCGTCTCAACGGCAGCGACTGCCGCCTTCTGGATGTGCAGGAGCTGGTTGGATCTTTGGGCCTGGGCAGGGAGATGCACAGCGTTATCAGCCAGGGCAAGGTCGAGGCTATGCTGAACTCGAGCCCGGAAGTCCGGAGGGCGATGGTGGAGGAGGCGGCTGGGTTGGGCCGCTTCAAGAAGCGCCGGGAAAGGGCTCAAGCCAAGCTGGAACGGACCGGTCAGAACCTCATGCGGGTGGCGGACATCGAGGGAGAGGTCAAGACTGCGCTGCGTCCACTGAGACAGCAGGTGGTGGCTGCCGAGCGCTTCGCCGAGGCCACTGAGGAATGGGCGCTGGCCGTGGCTCGTTCCCTGGCGCACTCGCTGGCGGAAGTCTTGACCGCTTTGGCTCGCACGGAGGAGGAGCTTAAGATCACTGATACTGGGTTGGCTGCGTTGGGGACGAAGACCTCCGAGCTGCGCAGGGAGCGCACCTCGGAGGAGGAGCACTTCAACCAGACCCTCCAGGAACGCGAGCGTCTCAGCGGGAAGTACCACAGAGCCCGCGCCGCCGCCGAGTATCTAGAGGGGCGCGCAGTAGCGCTACGGCAGCGGTTGGCGCGTGTGGAAGGGGAGATCGATCGCGCCCGAAGGCGGCGGGACATGGCGCGGAGCGAGGTGGCGGCGCTGGCTGGGCGCAGCGAAGAAGTAAGTGCGGTGACGGCCGACGAGCTTCGCTTGGAACGTGCGGGTGGGTGGACCGAGGTGCTGCGGAGTGTGTTGGAAGAGATGCTTCCCGCGTTCCGGGCCGACACCGCTGCCGAAGATGACCTCAAAGACTCTGTGTTCGAGTTGGAGGCCGCGCGGTCGCGTTCTGTCCAGGACCGGGAGTTTCTGCGCCGGGATATGGCCGAGAGGGCCCGCGTGGGTGAGGGACTGCGAGGGTTGCTGGAGGAAGCACGGGCTCGGGCGCAGCAGTTGCAGGCCGACGCGGACAGGTTGGATGGTGAACTAGTCGATTCCGAGGAAGCTGCGCGTGGCGCCAGCCTAAGACTTGGCGGGGCTGCCGAGGCCCGTGACGAGGCGCGGGCGCGGCTGGACGAGGCGCGCGGTGAACAGGCTGCTGTCTTGGAGCGGCTCTCCGTCCTTGAGTCCCGGCGGACCGTTCTCGAAGATATTCTGACGCGGCGAGCGGGCATGCCCGCCGGTTTGCGCGAGTTGGTGGCGAGCGACCCCGAGTGCCGCCTGCTCACCGAGGTGCTCAACGTGAAGCCAGGCTATGAGCGGGCACTCGCCGCCGCTCTGGGGCCGCTTATTCACGCGGTAGTCGTTCGGAGTGGCGATGATCTCCCGCGGGTGCTTGGTGTTAGCGGGGTACTGGAGGTCATACAAGAAGTAGCCGAGCAACAGCGGGCCGAGGTTCGGGACGGTCTGCCTGCCGGCACGTGCGACCTCTGGGACGTCGTCACCGGCCCCGAGAGTCTGATCGCCGCCCTGGGGCGGCTGGTGCCGGCGACCGCGGTGTTTGTGGACGCCGAAGACCTGGGCGATCGGCTGAAGAGCGCCGGGATAGCGGGGTCGGGAGAGTCATGGCGGTTGGTAAGCCGGTCGGGGGAACTGTTCCAAAGTGGCCTGCATGCGGCGCGACGCCAGGAGCTTGGCGCCGAGAGCCTGCTTGCCGCCCGTAGCGAACTTGAGGCTGTCTCAAGAGAGAGCGAAGAGGGGGCGGCTGGGCGCGAAATGGCGGGCAGAGCGGTAGAGGGGGCCGCAGCCGAGGCGGCGAGAGCTGACGCGCTATTCCGTGACCAGGAAGAACAACTGCACCTGTGCGAACGCCGCGTGGCTGTTCTGCTCGGCGAGTGCGATCTGCAGCGGCGTCGGATGGAGGAAGCCGCGAGCCAGTCGGCCGAGCTAAAGGGTCGCGAGGAGCGAGAGAAAGAGACGGCCGAGAAGCTGGTGGGGGACATCGGCATATTGGAAGACACCATGGCCGGGCGGGAGGCCGAGCTGGATGAGGCGCGAGTAGCGCTCAGGGCTCTGCAGAGCCGGCTGGAGGCGGCGCGGCGCACTGTTGGGCGGCTGGAGGAGAAGAAGGGCCAAGCCGCGCTGGTGGAGGTGAAGTTGCGCGAGCGTTGCCGAGCTCACAACAACGAACGGGCTCGAGTGCAGGCTCTGCGACAGACGGCCGATCGCGAATTGGCTCGCTATGAACGCCGCCTTGTGTTCTTTGAGCGATACGTGCCGGTGATCACCAGTATGCTAGCAGTGGCTGAGCAGCTCGCCGAGAAGTCACGCGGTCTGGCGGACGGCTTGGAGGCGGACGTGGAGTCACTGCGAGCCCGCAGCGAGGGCACCTCCCGAGTGATGCGGGATTGGGGGAGCGCCGAGGCCAGCCTACAGCGGGAATACGAGACGATGTCCGCGCGACTCACCCAGGCTCGGGTCGATCAGGCGCGGTTCCAGGAGCGACGGGCCCAGTTGGAGGAAGAGGTCGCTGAGTTGAGGCGCCGGCATCTATCGCCGCGAGGAGTCAAGCCGGAGGACATGGCCGGCGAGGACGCGGAGGCATTGGCAGCCGTGGTTGAAAGAGCGGCTCGCCGTAGGGAGCGCATAGGACCTGTGAATCCTCTGGCCGAACAGGAATGCGGCGAGATGGAAGAGAGGGCGCGGTTCTTGGCGGAGCAGCGGGGGGACTTGGAGGCGGCGGTCGCACAGCTGCGCGAGGTCATCGCCGGTTTGGACGAACACATCGAGCGGTCGTTCGGCGAGGTCTTCGCTGCCGCCCGTGAGCACTTCTCTTCGGTCATCGCCTCAGTGTTCCCCGGAGCCAAGGGCACTCTCAGGCTCACGGAGCCCAAAACGGCGGCCAAGGCGGCTGCGACTGAGGCTGATGGCGCCTCAGATGAAGGCGACGACGGGGAGCAGGGACCACAGGCTGCAGGAATAGCGCTGGAGGTCAAGTTCGCTAACAAGTCTCCGCGCAGCCTTACGTTGCTCTCCGGCGGCGAAAAGGCGATGACCGCGATAGCGTTTCTGTTCTCGCTGTTCCTGGCGCGCCCCTGCCCCTTCTACATCCTGGACGAGGTGGAAGCCTCGCTAGACGACATCAACATCCGTCGATTCCTGTCTCTGATCCACAAATACAGAGATCGCACACAGTTCATAATCATCACCCATCAGCGGCAGACCATGGAGGTGGCCGACACTCTTTATGGAGTGACCATGGGAAGCGATGGGACCTCGCGGGTGCTGTCGCGCCGGCTGGCCACAGCGAAAGGGGCGTAGAGACTTGAGTCAGGACTGGTCGGAGGTTTTCTTAGGGGTGCCCAAAGAGGCGGCGGCTCATGCGGCCGGGGGCGCCGGAGAGACCCGCGGGGGGTGGATGTCCCAGCTGCGGGACGGCCTGAGCAAGAGCCGCAAAGCCCTGCAGCAGCAGCTGATCTCGGTGCTGTTCGATCGGTTTGACGAAGATGTGTGGGAGCGGATCGAAGAAGCGCTTATCTACGCCGACGTGGGGGTAGACACCACCGTCTCGATCGTCGGGGCCTTGGAGGCTGAGGCCAACGCCGGCAACATCAAGAACTCCAGCGAGCTGCTGGCGAAATTGCGCGAGGTGGCTGCGAGGCACTTCTGCGAGAAGGACTCACGAATCGACGTGGCGCACTCACCGGCGGTGATCTTGATGGTGGGGGTGAACGGCACCGGCAAGACTACTACGATCGGCAAGATCGCCTGGCACCTCAAAGAGTTGGGAAAGGAGCCCTTGCTGGTGGCGGGGGACACCTTCCGCGCGGCTGCCATAGAGCAACTGACCGAGTGGGGCCGACGGGTGGGATGCGAAGTGGTGCGACACGAGCGGGGCGGAGACCCCGGGGCGGTTGTGTACGACGGATTGGCGGCGGCTGAGGCCCGCAAAGCAGACGTAGTGCTGATCGACACGGCCGGGCGCCTGCATACCCAAGTGAACCTCATGAACGAACTGGGCAAAGTCAGGCGAGTTATCGAGAAGCGCATGCCGGGGGCTCCGCACGAGTGTCTGCTCAGTATTGACGCCACTACTGGTCAAAACGGTCTGATCCAGGCTCGCATGTTCAAGGAGGCCGTGGATCTGACGGGGGTGGTGCTTACCAAGATGGACGGCACCGCTAAGGGAGGCATAGCTCTGGCCGTGTCGCACGAGTTGGATCTCCCCATCAAGCTGATCGGCACGGGAGAGAAGCTGGAGAGTCTGCAGCCTTTCGACCCGAGGGTTTTCGCGGCTCTTCTGTTTGAAGATTCCCTCGGCTCCCATTGACCCTCGCGGGGGAAGCGGTTCGGACCGTAGCTCGACCTACGCGGGGTGCTGGTTTGACGGGATCACCGGGGGCTAGTAAACTCCCACCCTCGCGGCCGAAGATCGGCCGCCATCACAGGGACGCCGCGTGGCGTCGCCAAACGGCAAGGTGACAGGTGTTCGACTCCCTTTCTGACAAACTGCAGACAGCGTTCGACGGCCTCAAGAGGCAAGGAAGGCTCACGGATAAGGACGTGGAGCGGGCCGCCCGCGAGATCCGTTTGGCCTTGCTTGAGGCGGATGTCAACTTCAAGGTAGTCAAGCAGTTCATCGACACTGTTAAGACTCGCGCTCTGGGAGTCGAGGTCCTGGGCAGCCTGACTCCGGCTCAGCAGTTCATCAAGATCGTCAATGAAGAGCTGACGGCTCTGATGGGCTCGGCTTCGACCAAACTGACTTTCTCTCCCCGGCCGCCCACGGTCATCATGATGGTTGGGCTACAGGGTTCCGGAAAGACTACGGCCTGCGGCAAGCTGGCGAACTTCCTCCTGGCCCAGGGCAAGAGCCCGGCGTTGGTGGCGGGCGACGTCTACCGTCCCGCGGCCATCGATCAGCTCAAGGCCCTAGGAGAGCAGCTGGGCGTCCCGGTATACGACGAGGGCACGGACGCCGACCCGGTGGATATCGCCAAGCACGGAGTGGAGTGGGCGCGGGAGAAGGGGCGGGATGTCCTCATCATCGACACCGCGGGCCGGTTGCATATCGACGAGAAGCTCATGGACGAGCTGGTGCAGATCCGTCACTCGGTTAAGCCGCACAACATCCTGCTGGTGCTAGACGCGATGACCGGCCAGGACGCGGTCAACGTGGCGTTGCAGTTTCAAGAACATGTGCAGTTCGACGGGGCCATTCTTACAAAGATGGATGGGGATGCCCGGGGGGGAGCCGCGCTCTCCGTCAGGGCGGTCACGGGCAAGCCCATCAAGTTCGCCAGCAGCGGGGAGAAGCTCGACAACTTCGAGTACTTCCACCCCGACCGGGTGGCTTCGCGTATCTTGGGCATGGGTGACGTGCTGTCGCTCATCGAGAAGGCTGAGCGCACCATTGACGCGGACAAAGCTCGGGAGCTTGAACAGCGCCTTCGCAAGGCCACCTTTACCTTTGACGACTTCGTCGAGCAGATCCAACAGGTGCGCAAGATGGGCTCCATATCGAGTCTTCTGGGCATGATTCCGGGCATACCGTCGGCCAAACTAAAGGGACTTCAGGTCGACGATAAGGCCTTCGATAAGATCCAAGCGGTCATCTCTTCGATGACGGCCGAGGAACGGAGCCACCCAGATCTCATCAACGGCAGCCGTCGCCGGCGCATCGCGCAGGGGTCTGGCTCCGACATCCAAGCCATAAACCAATTGCTCACCCAGTTCAAGCAGGTACAGAAGATGATGAAGCAATTGGGTTCTGGACGTGTTCCGAAGAATCCGTTCCAAATGTTCGGTAACGCCGGTTAATCTGAGGAGGTGATCAATGGCAACAGCTATTAGACTGGCCCGTCGCGGCAGCAAGAAACATCCCACATATCGTATCGTGGTAGCCGATTCGCGCAGGGCTCGTGATGGTAAGTTCATCGAGACCATCGGGTTCTATAACCCGCTTCACGACCCGTCGACAATCGAAGTGGACGAGGCCAAAGCCAGGCAGTGGTTGGCATGCGGTGCTCAACCGTCCGACACGGTGCGCAAACTCCTGAGTGTGAAAGGCATCGTCTAGGTGAAAGAGCTGCTTGAGTACTTGGCTCGTGCCCTGGTCGAGAACCCTGATGAAGTGAGGGTTGAAGAGACCGGATCGGGCGATCAGGTGATATTGCGCTTGAGTGTTGCCCGAGAGGACGTGGGCAAGGTCATCGGGAAGCAGGGTCGCATCGCTCGGGCGCTGCGGACTGTGGTCAAAGCGAGCGCCGTCAAGGACGGGAAGCAGGCCACAGTCGAGATAGTGGACTAGGCGCGCGGATGGCTCGTCCCGAGTGGATCGAGGTGGGACGAGTCTCGCGTGCGCACGGGGTGCACGGCGAGGTTCGGATCATGCCTGATTCGGACAACCCTGAGCGTTTCGTCCCAGGTGCCGTACTGCACGCGCGTTCCGCGCGTGCAGGCGTAGCTGGGCCCCGTTTGCCGGATAAGGTGGAGCTCACTATCGACGGGGTGCGCGGGGGAGACGGTTTCCCTATCGTCGCGTTCCGCGAAGTGGGTGACCGGGAGGCCGCGGAGGCTCTTCGGGGATGCCTTCTGGAGGTCCGCTCCGTGGATCTACCTGAGCTGGACGACGATGAGTACTATCCTTTCGACCTCTATGGCCTGGAAGTGCGCGATCCCAAGGGGGTTGTCGTCGGCCGGGTGACCGAGATAATCGAGTCCCCTGCTCATGCCATATTGGCAGTGTCGCTTGACTCCGGTGGCGAGACGCTTGTGCCATTTGTGGCCGTGGCTGTGCCTGTGGTCGACATTGCACAGGGCTACCTGGTGGTGGAGCTAGGGTTCGCGGACGCCGATAGCCTAGACACAGGGCTTTGATGAAGAGCTTCCACATCTTCACTCTCGTGCCTGAGGCCTTCGATTGGTTCGTGCGCAGACACCCCATAGCGACCGCCGTTGAGGCCGGCTCGGTGTCGGTGTTTGTACACGATGTGCGTGCTTACAGTGACCTGCCCCACCACGAGGTGGACGATACTCCCTACGGAGGGGGCCCGGGAATGGTCACCCGGGTGGACATTGTTGCCAGGGCACTGGAGCAGGTGTTCGCGGAACCCGCTGGCCAAGTGCGTGAGTCAAGAGACGTTTACGTAATGGCGGCGGGGGGCCGGCCCTTCGTGCATTCCTTGGGGTTGGAACTTTCCCGGAGCCAACGGGATCTAGTTCTTCTGTGCGGGCGTTTTGAGGGCTTTGACGCCCGGGTGGAAGCATTGCTGGCTACAGGCTCACTCTCAGTAGGACCCTATGTTCTAGCCGGCGGAGAGGTCGCCGCGCTTGCCGTGATGGAAGCGGTGGTGCGTCAGCTGCCTGGGTCGCTGGGGAATGATGACAGCGTGTGCGAGGAGTCGTTCAGCGAGGAGTTGGGGGGCATGGTGGAGTACCCTCACTACACGAGACCTCGAGAGTTTCTGGGCAGCGAGGTGCCGCCGGTTCTCGTGAGCGGAGACCACGGAGCCATCGCGCGTTGGCGGCGAGCCAACGCCCGTCCTTCGCCATGGGGTGAGGTTGGCACAGAGAGCTCATTGGAGGGCGAGGCTATGACGAGGCAAGACAAACCGGTTGCACCATGAGCGTTGAGGAAGGCCAGACCTTTGCTGCCGGCGAGAGTTCTGGTCTCGCAGATCCGGCAGGTGACACCGGTAGTCCGGCTGAGGTTGCCCGGGCCATCGCACGTAGCCGGGCTCAGGAGAAGTCGAAGCGGCCCCGTACGGTGACGCGCACCCTTGTTGAGATCGTGGTGATCGTGGCCGCGGCCTTTGCGCTGGCGATGTTGGTGCAGGCGTTCATCGTCAAGCCCTTCACCGTCCATCAGGTATCCATGGAGCCCACTCTCGTGGAGGGTGACCGCGTTCTCATCAGCAGGCTCTCTTACCATTTGCACGACCCCAAGGCTGGTGACGTCGTGGTGTTGCATTCGCCCGTTGTCGCCAGCGAGGACCTCGTCAAGCGGATAGTGGCCGTTGGCGGTGACACCGTCGCCATTCACGGCGGCGATCTGTATGTCAACGAAGCCGTGGTGGTCGAGCCCTACTTGGCTAGTCAGGACTTTCGAGGAGAGTACCCCGAGACGACGATACCTGAGGGGCAGGTATTCGTGCTTGGGGACAACCGCGATTACAGCGGAGACAGCAGACTGTTCGGTCCTGTCGATTTGGATTTGATCATCGGAAGCGCCTTTGCCGTCTATTGGCCGATCGGGGACTGGAGCGGGTTATAGCGCCTTCAGTGGCGCTAGGGCCTTGTCCCGCCCTGGCCATTTTGGGCGTCCGGCGACTGATAACCCGGGTTTGTCCCAGAAGGGCCGAGAGGCGTCACTCCCGAGGAGCCGCCTAAGCCGCCTGTGTTCTGGCTGCCACCGTTAGTGTTGGTCGTTGTTGGAGACTCGCCACCGTCAATGGGGCCGGAGTGGCCGCTGGAACTGGGCGGGCCGCTGGAACCATTACTGGGTTGGCCACCCGGAGTGGTGGCAGAGGTTGAGCTCGGGTTGCCGTTGGGTAGGGCGTTCGGCCCGTTGTTGTTCGCGTTGGGATTGGTGGTTGATGTCGCCGACGCGCCATCGGGTCCGACTGCATCGGGCCCTGCGCCATGGTCGCCCGCGACACCACGAGCCAGTTCCGTAGCGTAGCGCCCAAAATCGGCGTCATGGGCATCGGCCGTGGCCATCCACCGTAGCATCTGTGCCACTCGTTGACGCACCGATTCGATGTCGCCCACGTTGGCGGTAGAGACCGCGTTGGCGGCAACAACAAGCGCGCCTCGGGCTTCGTCGGCGATGCCATCGTTCACTCCCGCCTCAGCAAGGGCCTCGGTGGCATGAGCTATTCCTCTTTCGATAGCGCCTCTATCCGCGAGCTCACTCGCTTCGGCAAGACGCTCGTGGAGGCCGCCGGCTCCCAGGCCGATGCGTTCCAGGGCGAGGTCGAAGCCGTAGAGAGTGTCCCCGGGGGCAGCGGCGTTGGCAGCGAAGGCCACCCCGGCGGTGGACGAGAAGACCACGATCACCGCGAGGAGACCGGCGAGTCTAGGGGTGAGACGGTGCAGGTGGCCGCTCCGGAGTTCGTGCGGGCGAGCGGCGCCGGAAGGCGCACCCTCCATAGCCGTCCGGGAGAGCGCTGCGGCCTGTGCGGCAACTTGCGCTGTCTCGGTTTCGGGAGGGATGCGCCTGCCGGCGCGCATGAGAGCCTGGGTGAGGGGGGTGAGCCGGGCATACTCCTCGTCCTCGGGGGTGCGGCCCGCAAGGAGCTTCTCGATATCTTCGTCTGAGTTTCTTCTGGCTCGCATCTCTACCTCATCACCGCACGGGATCGATCTTGTTCAGGCTACGAGTCTAGCGGTTTCCAGCTTCCGCGGGCTGACCGGTACGGCTCTGGCTCTGATCACAGGTGCCGTCTTGAGTCTGGTCACGATCCTGAGTCTGGTCGCCGTCCTGAGTCTGGTCACGATCTTGAGTCTGGTCACGATCTTGAGTCTGGTCACGATCCTGAGTCTGGTCGCCGTCCTGAGTCTGGTCACGATCGCCGGCCTGATTCTGCGCCTGGGCGTCGTTCTGCTCAAGATCGGGGGTGTCGATGTCATCCGGGCCACCGTTCTGGTTCTGCTCGGCATTGCCCGCTTGGGTAGAGCCACCGTTCTGGTTCTGTTCGGCCTGCGAACCACCGGCGTTGGCCTCACCGGTCAGGGCGCGGGCACGGGTGGATACACCCTGGCCGAAATCGTCGGCGGAGGCGTCGGTCGATGCCATCCAACGCAGCATCTCGGTCACCTGGGCTCGTATTTGCTCGGAGTCTCCTTGGTTGGCCGTCGCCACTGCATTGGCGGCCGCGATGAGTGCAGCGTTGGCTGAATCCTGCCCTGTCTCTGCCCCGGTCTGATAGCCGAGCGCCTCGGCTGCATGGGCCAAGGCCTCGTCGCAGTCTCCGCTAGAGGCCAGTTCGACGGCTTCGGACAGACGTTCACCGAGGCCACCATTGCCGATGCCGACCTTCTCGGCGGCTCTATCTAGACCGTAGAGCGTATCGCCTGGGGCGGCCCCATCGGCCGCGAATGCCACACCTGTGGCGCATACGACAAGCAGTGCGGCCGAAGCGACCACCACCATAAGTTTTGTCCTCTTCTTCATGACACTACCTCTCTTGACGGGTTGCGGTATTACACTCCCGTCATCGCTGAGGGTCGCAAAAAAGTTACTCTCTCTCGGGAAGGGCGTCCCTGAGGGCTGCAAGCGCCCTGCGCTGGAGTGCCTTGACAGCTCCCGCTCTTCTGTCGAGGACGCGCGCCGTTTGTTCCAGGGATAGGCCGCCGATCACCCGCAGGGCTACCACGGCGCGCTGATCATCAGTCAGACCTGAGAATGCCGCAAGCAGCTCGTCTCCGACGAGGCGGTCCAGAGCCTCCTGTTCGACGTCGCCGCCCAAGGGATCTCCTAGAAACTCGGATAGCGGGATCTGTGTTGCGCGTCTACCTGTGGCCCTCCAAGAGTCGACGAGGCGCCGGTGTGCAATGACAAAGACCCAGGATCTGAAGTTCGCTTCGTCGCCGTGGAAATTGCAGAGGTCTCGCGCGGCCTGAAGGAAGACTTCGGCGGCCAGGTCCTCCGGCTCGGCAGCGCCTCGGGTGGCGAAGTAGCCCTTCACTGGGCCGGCGAGATCGCGGTAGATCGCGGCCCACGCCGACTCCGCGCCACACTTGGCTGCGGCCAGGATCGTCTGGAAGTCGGGGCCCAATGACATATACTTTAGTCAATACCACATCAAAGGGCCGCGTCACAACCACGTGGTTCTTGGGCGGTAAGGGCCAAGCAGGTTGCAATAGGGAGCGCGATGCTTTAAAGTCTGCTGACTTTTCTACGAGACATGTCGCTTATAATACGCGTGACACAGGCAGGGCTAGGTATACACATGGGTGCGATTGAGGAATTCGAGAAGGCGCAGTTGCGGGAAGACATTCCTGTCTTCAAATCCGGTGACACGTTGCGTGTGCACTTCAAGGTGGTAGAAGGCACCCGGGAGAGGATTCAGGTGTTCCAGGGCTTCTGCATCTGCAGGCAGGGAGAGGGGTCCAGGGAGACCTTCACTGTGCGCAAGCAGTCTTTCGGAGTAGGGGTAGAGCGGACTTTCCCGGTACATTCTCCGAAAATCGATAAGATCGAGGTTACCGCGGTGGGCGATGTGGCACGGGCCAAGCTCTACTACTTGCGGGAGAAGCTGGGCAAGAAGGCCCGGGTCAAAGAAAAGCGCGTCTGAGGCGGCGATCTGCTGAGCGAACCGGATTCACCCCCTCTGGAGGAATGGAGGTCGGTCGAGCCAGGCGAGGTACCGTCTGTTCTGCCGGCTGACCGGAAGCACCGCCGAAAGTACAAATGGCTCATCGAGACGGTCGTTATCGTGGCGGCCGCTCTTGTTCTGGCCATCCTGATCCAGCAGTTTATCGTCAAGCCCTTCGCCATACCGTCACCGTCCATGGAGCCTACTCTGGTTCAGGGTGACAGGGTGTTGGTCAACCGGCTTAGCTATCACTTTCGCTCCCCGGAAAAGGGAGATGTCATCGTGTTTCACCCACCGGGCATTGAGGATTCCGAACCGTACATAAAGCGGGTGGTCGCCCTCGCGGGCGACACGGTTTCGGTGCATGACGGCCAACTGTGGGTGAACAGCGTGGCCCAAGAAGAGCCGTTCATCAAGGAGCGGCCTATCCTCGGGGACTTCGCCGAGGTGACCATCCCGGCAAGCTGTGTCTGGGTCATGGGCGATAACCGCAACAACAGCGGAGACAGCCGCAAGTTTGGGGCGGTTGGTATAGACAGGATCATCGGGGTCGCCTTCGTCATCTACTGGCCCCCCAGTCACTGGGGCGGTTTGTAGGCGGCGCGGCATGGCGACGGGACGGAGTAGGACCCAAAGGCGCATCTCCGACCCCTTTCGGTTTGACCTCGCCCGACTGACGGGAGAGGGGGGTGGTGAAGCCACCGACGACCTGCGTCTCGCCGGCGCCGACGAGGCGGGCCGTGGTTGTCTCGCCGGGCCCCTGGTGGCGGCAGCGGTGGTGCTTGACTACAACAGCGCTCCCTTCCCGGGATTGACCGGCATCACCGACTCGAAGTTGCTCTCTTCCGCGCAGCGAGAGGCGCTCTATCCCGGTATTCTCCAGGCGGCTGTTAGTGTGTCTTGGGCAGCTCGCTCGCCGTCTACGATCGATCGGGTGGGGCTGCACCGCAGCAACCTCCTGGCTCTGTGCCGAGTGCTGGAGACATTGGAGGGCGGGTACGGCCTTGCTTTGGTGGACGGTTTCGATTTGAAACGGCCCGACCTGCGAGCCAGCGCCGTTGTCGGGGGCGACTACAAGAGCGCGGCCGTGGCCGCGGCTTCCGTGGTGGCGAAGGTCGTGCGCGACCGGCTCATGAGAGCTTTGGCCACCCTGCACCCGCAGTACGGTTTTGAGGAGCACTTCGGCTACGGCACGCGTCGCCATCGGGAGGCCCTGAAGCAGCTGGGCCCCTGCGTGTTACATCGCCGGAGCTTCCAAGGGGTGGTGACGACGCAAATGGAGCTATGGGACAGGTGAGCCCGAGCAGAGCCTGAGCCGCGCCCAAGCTGCGACCAAAGTCTGAGCGCCCGGCGCGATGATCTGCGTAGTGTGTTCGGGGTAAGCGACTGCTATCGCCACTCCAAAGGAGGGCACCCTGGACACCTACGCACGCGCCAGTCTGGACCGGACCGCCAGAGGCCGAGCCGGAGAGCAGTTGGCCGCTTTCTTCCTCTCCGAGAGGGGATACCTGGTCCTGGCGCAGAACCAGCGCACTCCACTGGGAGAACTTGACCTCATCTGCAGGAGCCTCTCCGAGGTAGTGGTGGTGGAGGTGAAGTCTCGCTCCAGCGAGGAATACGGGGAGGCCCTAGAGGCGATCGGTCCGAGGAAGGCACGGCGCTTGAGGGCCGCCGCGGCTTGGTGGCTGGCCGATCAAGGCCTGTTCCCGTGCGCGGTGCGGTTTGATGCTGTGATCGTGGTCATGGACTGCCACGGCGGGCCATGCAGTTTGCATCACATGAGAAACATCCTGGAGACGTGAAAGCGGCCATGGGTTTCGCGTCGGTCTGGGGTTTCGCGGTCGTTGGTATCGAGGCGTTGCCCGTGCGGGTGGAGGCGCATGCGAGAAGCGGACTACCCGGAGTGACCATCGTCGGGTTGCCTGGTGCGGCAGTACGTGAGGCCAGGGAGCGCATCCGCTCCGGGGCGGCTTCGAGTGACTTGGCTCTCCCCACCAGGCGCATCACCATCAACCTCAGCCCGGGGGACGTTCCCAAAGAGGGACCGGGGTTCGATCTGCCGGTTGCGCTGGCCACTCTTGCCGCCTGCGGTCATCTGCCGGTCGACTGTCTGCGGGACATCGGTGCAGTTGGCGAAGTGTCCTTGGAGGGAGCGGTGCGTGCCACCCGGGGTGTGCTGTCCGTGGCTGAGGCGGCTAGCGCCCTAGGGGTGGATCTGCTGATCACCCCCATCGAGGGGCTGGCGGCGGCCGCTGAGGTCAGTGACGTGCCCGTGGCGGGAGTGCGTTGTCTGAGCGAGGCGGTCATGGTGGTGAGGGACCTCCGTCGTCGGGCTCGGGTGATCGAACGGGGAAGGCGCTGGGTAAGGGGCCATGCTGGGGCTGAGGGCGGGGGCGAAGACGAGGCAGACCTCTCCGACGTTGTTGGCCACCATCAGGCCAAGCGGGCCCTGGAGATAGTTGCGGCCGGCCGGCATCACCTGTTGATGGTCGGAGCTCCCGGGGTGGGAAAGACCATGTTGGCCCGCAGACTGGCCGGCATACTGCCGCCGCTCAGCCGAGAAGAGGCTATCGAGGTGACCAGGATCTGGAGTGCGTCTGGTCTGCGCGATCCGAGGGCCGGGCTAGCAAGGGCGAGGCCCTTCCGAGCCCCGCACCACACCGCGTCGAGGGCTGCGGTGGTGGGCGGCGGTTCAACTCTGCGGCCGGGGGAGGTCAGCCTCGCCCATCGGGGTGTGCTTTTTCTGGATGAGCTTCCGGAGTTTTCCCGCGACGTGTTGGAGTCACTCAGGCAGCCGCTAGAGGAGGGTTGTCTGGTGATCTCGCGCCGAGCCGGGTCCTGCACGCTTCCAGCTCAGTGCACCCTGGTGGCAGCCATGAATCCATGTCCGTGCGGCTATTTGGGACACCCACAGAAGGCCTGCAGATGTACGGGTGCTGCCGTCGCTCGCTATCGGTCTCGTCTAAGTGGCCCGCTACTTGACCGCCTTGACGTGCTGATGGAAGTACCACCTCTGACAGTGACACAACTCGACCAGACCGGCAGGTCGGAATCATCGGCCGCGGTGCGACAGAGAGTGAAGGCGGCCCGCGAGTTCGGTTGGGAGCGGGCTCGCTTTGAGACAGGCCAGCCGGGGCAGGCATTCGAGGACCGATATCGGCTGACCCCCGACGCGCGCCGTCTGCTGAGAAGGGCGTTCGTGCAGGAGTGCCTCAGCGGACGGGCGTTTGCGCGCATAGCCTGTGTGGCTCGTACCATCGCCGATCTGGACCAAGCGCACGCAGTGGCAGCCGACCATGTCGCCGAGGCCCTCGCCTTCCGCCTTGATTACAGGAGGATCGGTTTCTCATGACCGTGCCCGGGGGCACGTCGCGGCGAGCGTACGAGGCTGCTCTGGGGTTGGCCTGGCTGGGGACGTCCAAGGGCCACTCGGCCCTTAGGGCCCTGACTCGCTTAGGTGTGGAGGGTTTGTGGTGGGCGTCGCGGAAGGCCCTCTTGGAGATGGAAGTGGCGCTTCCCGTGGTGGCCGCCCTGGAGGAGGCGAGGCGGCACTTCGATGTTGCCGAGGCCGATGCGCTGATCACTCTTGCGGGCTTGCGCTTTGTGCCCTTCGGGGCTACCGGATACCCTCCGGAATTGGGGCACCTGGCTCTGCCTCCGGCTGGGCTATTCGTGAGGGGTGACTATGACGCTCTGAGTCGCCTGGCGGGGATCCCACGTGTAACGGTGGTTGGCACCCGCAAGGCCTCCGCTGAGGGACTAAGGACTACTGAGGCTTTCACGTCTGCTTTCTGTAGCCAGGGAGTAGCGGTGATAAGCGGCATGGCTCTTGGGGTGGATGGGCGAGCCCACCAAACCGCATTGGAGAGGGGGATGCTCACCGCCGCGGTGCTCGGGTGTGGGGCAGATGTCGCATATCCACCGAGGCACCGATGGCTCTACGAGAAGATCGCCAAGAGGGGAGTGGTTATCAGCGAGTTGCCGCCAGGGACTCCTCCAGCTCGGTGGACCTTTCCGCATCGCAATCGGCTGCTGGCTGCCTTAGGCGACGCTGTTGTCGTGATCGAGGGTTCGTTGACGAGCGGCGCCATGCAAACGGCCAACTGGGCGTTAGATCTGGGACGGCCAGTGTTCTCTGTCCCCGGATCCATTTATGCGGAAGGGTACCAGGGCTGCAACATTCTCTTGAGGGACGGGGCATCTCCGGCTTTGCGGCCCGACCTCACTGTGGAGGATTTTCTTGCACAAACAAGAATCGACAGAGGAGAGCGACGGGGAAGCGAGCTGCATCCGTCCGCCGGAGCTGAGCTTTGCTCCCACGGAGGTCCGGGAATCGCAGGCGGTACTCGTGAGGCCGGCGTACTCGAGGCTCTTGCCAATGGTCAAGCTTCGCTGGACAGCCTGATGGCGCAGACGGGACTGTCGGTGCGGGAGCTGAGCGCGGTAGTTGCCGAGTTGGAGTTGGCCGCCCTTGTGGAGAGGGGCGGACCGGGCATGTACATCCGAGCACCTTGATGAGCGAGGAGGCGGTTCGAAAGGACCATGCAGTCTGCTTTCGAAATGGAATCGCCTTCCGCAGACGCGGCGCTTGACCAAGCGATTGGGAAATTCGTTCGGGGTCTCATCGCCGCCGACTATAGTCCTCGCACCATCGAAGCCTCGCTCAGCGACCTTCATCAGTTTGTCGCGTTTCTTGGGCAGCGCGGCTTTGAGCGCTGGGAACAAGTCACGCGGGCGGGCGTTTCGGAGTTCGCGGCCGCGCTAGGAGACCCCGAGGGGCTGCCCGTCATGGCGACGCCGCATGCAAGCGGAGACGGGCTCGCCGACCAGGATTCCGTCGAGAGTGCGCGAAGCCGCCCCTACGCTAGGAGTACCGTCGCTCGCAAGCTCTCCGTAGTGCGGACCTTCCTGCGCTTCTGTGAGGACAACGGGATCGTCGAGACCAGCCCGGCGGTGGGAGTGTCAACCCCCAAGTTGTCGCGACGGCTCCCGCAGGTGCTTAGCGCTGAGCAGATGGCAGGCCTTCTTGAGGCAATGGACGGGGGAAAACCGCTGGAGCTGCGCGATAAGGCGCTTTTTGAGTTGATATACTCCTCTGGATTGCGCTGTCAGGAAGCGTTGGACCTGAGACTAAGGGACGTCAGCTTTGATTCTTGCGAAATCCGGGCGAAAGGCAAGGGGCGCAAGGTGCGCGTCGTCCCAGCGGGGGAGGTCGCGCTGAAGGCCCTGGAACACTATCTGCGAGACGGCCGGAGCCGTTTAGTCGGCACTGATGCGCAGGAGGACCGGCTCTTCGTCAGCCGGACCGGGCGACCACTCTCGTCTTCGGACGTCCAGAGACGCTTGGGTCGCTACCTGGCCCTGGCTGGTGCGCCCATAGGGACTTCACCCCACACTCTGCGGCATTCGTTCGCTACCCACCTTTTGGAAGGCGGCGCGGACCTTAGGGTGATTCAGGAGCTGCTGGGGCACTCGTCGTTGCGGACTACTCAAGTCTACGCACACGTTTCGGCTGCGCATCTGCGCAGAACCTACCGACGCGCCCATCCGCGAGCGTAGGGGCCGATATGGGTGCCGACACTGTTAGGGAAAGCGATCTCGCTGAGACCTGGCGACTATTCAAGGACCACAAGGACTCCCGGGCGAGAGACAAGCTCATCTTGGCCTACTCGCCGCTCGTCAAGTACGTCGCTGGGCGGATGAGCAGTGGGCTTCCGGCGCACATAGAAGAAGAGGACCTAGTGTCCTACGGATTGTTGGGCCTTATCGGGGCGCTGGAACGTTTTGATCTCACTCGGAACATCAAGTTCGAAACGTACGCGGTGACGCGCATCAAGGGAGCCATCATCGATGAGCTGCGGGCGCTCGACTGGGTGCCGCGTTCTGTCCGCAGCTGGGCTCGCAAGGTGGAGGCCGCGGTGACCCAGCTGGAGAATCGTCTTACCCGCGCTCCTACCGACGAGGAGACGGCCGAGAAACTGGGCATAAGGGTGGACGAATATCTAAGTATTCTCAATCAGATCAGCTGCGCGTCGATTGTGGCGTTGGACGAGTTCTGGGACTCATCGGGCCCGGGTCAGGACAAGATCAACCTCATCGACACTATCGAAGATTCGGACGCTCCCGATCCCTCGCGGGCCTATCGCGTCCAGGTGATCAAGGAGACTCTCGCTGGGGCGATCGAAAGGCTGCCGGAGCGGGAGCGCATAGTCATTGGTCTCTACTACTATGAGGGCTTGACCCTGAAGGAAATCGGCGAGGTATTGGGTGTTACCGAGTCAAGGGTCTCGCAACTCCACACCAAAGCCGTCCTGCGCATGCGAGGCCGTATCAAAGAGGATTTGGATCTGGAGGCTCTTGCGATTTAGCCTGGTTGGGGACAGCCCGGCGGGACGGCGTGCGGGTGGGTCTCGGGCGGGGATCTTAGCGGTCGTTGCAGCGGAAACGGCGCTTTCTTGTGGTAAACTCCGGCGGCAACTAAATCTAACCTGAGGCGCACCATGTCGGTGGTGCCGGGTGACCGGTTCCGACGCGGCCCTCAGAGGCTCAGTGCAACAAAACCATAGTGAGGTACTCATGCCCGCAGCTTCAATGAAGCAGCTCCTGGAATCAGGAGTCCATTTCGGTCACCAGACCCGCCGGTGGAACCCCAAGATGAAGCCCTATATCTTCACGGAACGGGGCGGCATCCACATTATCGACCTTCAGCAGACCACGCTCATGCTTGATCGTGCGTACGACTTCGTCCGCAACATAGCGAGTAGGGGCGGGAGCGTATTGTTCGTGGGCACCAAGAAGCAGTGCCAAGACGTGATCAGCGAGGAAGCCGGCCGCGTGGGGATGCCTTACGTGTCTCATCGTTGGCTGGGTGGCTTGCTCACAAACTTCGCAACCATCGACAATCGAATCAAACGCATGCATGAGCTGCGGAAGCTGAAGGAAGAGGGGCAATTGGGCCTTCTTCCCACTAAAGAGCGCATGGCCATGGAACGGGAACTGGAGAAGCTCGAGATCAATCTGGGCGGGGTCAGCATCATGACTCGTCTCCCGGACGCCGTGTTCGTGGCGGATCCCAAGCGGGAGGCGATTGCGACCAAAGAGGTCCTCAAGCTCGGATTGCCGCTTATCGGGTTGTGCGACACGAACTGCGACCCCGACGACATTGAGTACCTGATACCCGGCAATGACGATGCTATCCGGTCTTGCGGCCTGATTGTGAAGACTCTTGCTCGGGCTGTCGAAGAAGGTCGGGCGAAGATCCAGGTGGCTGATTTCTTGGCCTCCGAAGCCCGTGGAGGCGAGCCGGCCCAGCAGGGCGACGCCGGCGGCGCGCGGCCGGTACGTGGTGCCCGCCCAGGTGGCGCCCCCGGCGACGATCGGTCGCGCGGAGCTCGTCGGCCAGGCGGCGATGGCCGCTCCGGCCCGGGCGGGCGTCCGGGTGCTGGGAGCAGCTACGGTAGTGGAGGGAGCCGGACGGCGAGGCCAGAGAGCGGAGCGGCTCGTCCAGCGCCGGCAAGGCGTATGCCGCAAGCCCCAGCCGGGGCGGCGGGGGTCGTCAAGCCTAAAGCAGAAAAAGTGGCTGAGCCCGAAGCGATTGCGACGGAAGCTGTGACGGACGTGGCAGAAGTTTTGACCGGCGCCGAGGCGCTGGTGGTCGAAGCTCCGGCGGTTGAGATCACGCCAGGGGTTGCCGAGACCGAGGCGCCGAAGGCAGAGGCCGCAGGCGAGGGTGACGCGAAAGCGTGATTTGCCCTTGGGGCTGCGCCGTCGGATGTGCGGCCGAGTGCACTGCTCAGAGTGATTGCAGGTTGAATATTGTCTCGACGGAGGCTACCGATGATTGTTGATGCTGGTCTGGTAAAGAAGCTGAGAGATGCCTGCGGAGCGGGCATCATGGAGTGCAAGATGGCCCTCGCCGAGGCAGAGGGAGACATGGAAGAGGCTATCAAGCTCCTACGGAAGAAGGGGATGGCGAGCGCGGACAAGAAGTCCTCGCGGACAGCGAATGAAGGCATCGTTGACTACTACATCCACCCCGGGGCGAAGGTAGGCGTGCTGATTGAGGTCAACTGCGAGACCGACTTCGTGGCGCGCAACGAGGAGTTCAAAGCGTTCGTGCACGACGTGGCGATGCACATCGCCGCGGCGAGCCCGGCGTGGGTGTCGCGCGACGATATCCCTGAAGAAACTAAGAACGCGGAGCTTGAGATCTACTCGGCCCAGGCCAAGCAGTCGGGCAAGCCGGATGCTGTGGTGGCAAAGATCGCCGAGGGCAAACTGGCCAAGTGGTACTCCACGGTGGCCCTCCTTGAGCAGGAGTTCGTGAAGGACTCCGAGAAGACCATTGACGGGCTGCGCCGTGAACTCGTGGGCAAGATCGGTGAGAACATCGAGATCAGGCGGTTTGCGCGGTTCCGCGTGGGCGACGACGTGGCCTAAGGCTACGTTCTTGATCGCGCAAAGGAGTTCGCGGTGTGCTAGTGCCGCGAGGGTGGACTTTAGCGAGGCGGGGTGATCCAGCAGGTGATCTACAGAAGGGTTCTACTGAAGCTAAGTGGCGAAGCCCTTATGGGGAGCTTGACGTATGGGATCGACCCTGAGCGGCTGCGCCTGGTTGCTGAGGAGATCGGGCGTGTGGTGGCCGGCGGCACGGAGATGGCCATCGTGACCGGGGCTGGGAATATATTCCGGGGGGTGGCTGGTGCTTCCCAGGGCATCGACCGGGCCACCGCTGACTACATGGGCATGCTGGCTACCGTTATGAACTCCATGGCTTTGCAGGATGCGCTGCGAAGGCTTGCGGTGGATTCGCGGGTCTTGTCGGCGATTCATATGCAGGAGGTTTGCGAGCCGTACATCCAGGGGCGAGCCATGCGGCATCTGGAGAAGGGCAGAGTGGTAATCTTCGCGGCCGGAACGGGCAATCCGTTCTTCACCACCGACACGGCTGCTGCTCTTCGGGCGCTGGAGATCGGGGCTGAATGCTTACTGATGGCCAAGAAGAAGTATGACGGCGTCTATGATGACGACCCGGAGACCAATCCGGAGGCGAAGCTGATAGAGCACATCACGCACCGGGAGGCGCTGGAACGGGGCCTGCGCGTCATGGATTCGACGGCACTGTCCCTTTGTATGGACAATGATATGCCCATAGTGGTTTTCAACATGAGCGTACCCGAGAACATCGGGCGCGTGCTTCGGGGCGAGCGCATCGGCACGAGAGTCACGGTCGGCTAAAGACCAGAGGGAGGCGGTATGATCCGCGAGTTGGTCGCAGACGGCAAACGACGCATGGAGGGGGCGATAGAGGCCCTGCGCGGCGAGCTCAGCTCAGTGCGCACCGGACGGGCCTCGACTGGGCTGCTCGATCGGCTCCATGTTGAGTACTATGGGGCGAAGACCCCGCTTAAACAAGTGGCAAGTCTGGCGACACCGGACCCCAGGAGTATTTCCATCACCGTTTACGACAAAGCAGCCGTCAACTCGGTGGTGCGGGCCATCCAGGAGTCAGACCTAGGTTTGACTCCGAACACCGATGGCGCGGTCATCCGTCTCAGCATTCCCGCGCTGACCGCTGACCGGCGCAAGGACTTGGTGAAGATGGTTAAGAACATGGCCGAAGAGAGTCGGGTGGCCATCCGGAACGTGCGTAGAGACATCATCCAAGACCTCAAGGACCTCAAGAAAGAGGGTGAGATCTCGGAGGACGAGGAGCACCGAGCCGAGGAAGAGGTCCAGAAGTTGACGGACGGCTTCATCGAGAAGATCAACGACGTACTCCACCACAAGGAAGAAGAGATCCTCGAGATCTGACGTGGGATTACTCGGGTCGCTCAACGCTTTCTGGCGCCAAAGAGGGGACGACACTTCCGACCGGATCAAGACCGAGCCAGGGAGAGCGCTTCCTTTCCACGTAGCCATCATCATGGACGGCAACGGCCGCTGGGCTCGTCGGCGCGGTCTGCCTGTTAATGCGGGTCACAGGGCCGGCATCAAAGCTGTGCGTAGCGTCATCGAAGCCGCACGCGACGCGGGCATCGGCCAGCTGACTCTCTACTCTTTCTCGACCGAGAACTGGAGCCGTCCGACCGAAGAGGTGGAGGGGCTCATGAACCTCCACGCGGAGATGATCGAAGCGGAGGTGCCTACTCTCCATAAGAACGACTGCAGGGTGCTGTTCGTGGGAAGACGGGAAGGTCTGAGTTCCTCCTTGCTTGAGAAGATGCAATGGGCGGAGACCCTGACGGCTGGTAACAAGCGCATGATTCTCTACATCGCCTTCAACTACGGCGGACGTCTTGAGATCGTGGATGCCGTGCGCGGCGCCTTGGAGGGTGGGATTGAACCGGCGGCCCTTACCGAAGCCGACATCGCAGCTCACCTTTATTCTCCGCTGATGCGCGACGTCGACTTGTGTATCCGCACATCGGGCGAGAGACGGCTGTCGAACTTCCTGCTCTGGGAATCGGCGTACGCCGAGCTGCTCTTTGTGGACACACTCTGGCCCGACTTCGGCAAGCAAGAGTTTGACCAAGCCCTGGCGGACTACGCGCATCGCGACCGCCGCTTTGGCCGCCGGAGCGCGGAACGGCATGCTTAAAAGCCGTCTGCTGGTAGCCGTCATCGGGCTTCCGGTGGGATTGGCGGCCATCATACTAGGCGGCTACTTCTTGCTCGGTCTTGCCCTTGTGTTGACGGTCCTCGGCCTTCACGAGTACTACACGCTGCTGCGGCCCTATCGGCCGAACCTTCTGGTGGGATATGTGGCGGGCGTGTGTGTAGTGGTTTGCTCGTACTTTCTTGGCGCCGAGGGCATTCTTATCGGGCTGTTGGCCCTAATGGTGCTCACATTCTTCTGGTCGCTTGTGGGGAAGTTGGGCGCGCATTTTGTCGGCAGGATGGCCATGACCGCTCTGGGAGTGGTGTGGATAGCGGTTGGGTTCGCCTACATCGTACTGGTCCGAGAGTTCAAGCATGGTCTTGCTCTGGCCATCCTGGTGGTCGCCTGCACCGTCATGGCCGACACGTTCGCCTACTTCGTGGGGCGGGCGATGGGCCGGCATCCCATGGCACCCAGCATCTCGCCCAAGAAGTCCGTCGAGGGTGCGATCGGTGGGCTGGCAGGGTCTGTGATCGCAGCTCTGATAGTCCGGATATATTCTCCCGACTGGCTGCCGACGCGCGACGCCGTGGTGCTCGGCCTCGTCGTGGGCATCGTGGGGCAATGGGGCGATCTGTTCGAGTCGGCCATCAAACGGGACTTCAGGGTGAAAGACTCAGGGACCATTCTGCCCGGTCACGGCGGCATTCTGGACCGCTTTGATTCGATCCTCTTCGCGGGGTTGGCCGCGTACTGGCTTGCGATAGTTCTTCTCGGAGACGTGGTGCGATGAAGCGAGTGATCGTCTTGGGATCTACCGGTTCCATCGGGGTGCAGGCTCTCAAAGTCATCTCCGCGAGCAGCGACATGTGCGTAGTCGGTCTCTCCTGCGACCGGAACGTAGGCCTGCTGCTTGAGCAGGCCATCTACCTTGGTGTGGCCGCAGTGGCCATAGCCGATGAGCAGGCTGCTGCTTCGGTGCCAACGGCGCTCTATCCCGAGCTGCAGGTGAGAACGGGTGCCGGAGGAGCCGCCCGATTGGTCCGTGAGGTCGAAGCCGATCTGGTTTTGAACGCTATTGTGGGATTCGCGGGATTGGAGTCGACCCTGGCCGCCCTTGAGTGCGGCCGACAGCTTGCCTTGGCCAACAAGGAGAGCCTGGTTTGCGCGGGGGTGATGGTCACCGAGTCTGCTGCTCGCCATGGCCTGGAGATCCTGCCCGTGGACTCCGAACACAGTGCTTTGTACCAGTTGGTGGCGGCGGCGGGCATCGGAGCGGTCGAGTCGCTCGTCATCACGGGGTCGGGGGGGCCGTTTCGAGGGCTGAGCGGGGCGGATCTTGCAGGGGTGACACGCGAGCAGGCCCTGGCGCATCCGACCTGGAACATGGGCGAGAAGATATCCATCGACTCGGCCACTCTGATGAACAAAGGCCTGGAGGTGATCGAAGCGCATCACCTGTTCGGGCTTGCCTATGATCGTATCGAGGTGGTCATCCACCCGCAGTCCATAGTCCATGCGCTCGTCCGGATGGTGGATGGCGCTCTGCTCGCCCATATGGGCATGCCCGATATGCGTGTGCCCATCGCTTACGCTCTTCATCACCCGCGCCGCCTGCCTGTTGCCATGCCGCCGGTGGACCTGACCGCCGGGCTGTCGCTGGATTTCGCGGCCCCCGACGAAGAGACTTTCCCGGCGATCGGGCTTGCCCGGGAGGCCGGGGCGCGGGGGGACGCGGTCGCCTGCGCACTGAACGCAGCCAACGAAGTGGCCGTGCGCGCATTCTTGTGCGGCGGTCTACAATTCTCGGGGATCACCGCGGTTGTGGAAGAGGTCAGCGAGCACTGTGACGGAGGCTCTTTCGGAACGTACGACGAGGTGGCGGCCGTCGACACCTGGGCGCGGCACAAGGCGACGGAAGTCTGCGCGCGGCGCTTTTGACTGAGCAAGAGATCGGAGGATAGTCCTGGTGTCTACCTTCTTAGGAGTCATCGTCGGCATCATCGGCCTGGGATTCTTGATCCTGGTCCATGAGTTCGGCCATTTCATCGTCGCAAAAGCTACAGGCGTGAGGGTGGAGGAATTCAGTTTGGGCTTCGGCCCGTACATCTTCAGCCGCCGGCGGGGCGAGACCATCTACGGCATCTCGGCTATCCCGTTGGGTGGTTACGTCCGCGTTACCGGCATGCACAAGGAAGAGTTCGAGCAGAGGATTGCTGAGGCGAGCGATGAGGAGGCGGGGCGGAGCCCGGAAGGCAAGGAGCGGCGACCTCAGGATCCCGAGGATAGGCTGGCGGGGAAACGGGCTCTGAGCGCACAGGAGATCGCAGCCACGCCGCTGCACCGTCGCTATTACTCGCATCCCCTTTGGCACAAGTTGTTGTTTGTAGTCGCGGGCGTGTTGATGAATGTGATCGTGGCTTTCGGGCTTTTGTACGTTGTGGGGGTGACGCAGGGCGACAACTGGATGAACACGGTCATCGAAGATGTGAGTGTCGGGTCGGGGGCCGCGGCGGCCGGTATCCAACCGGGAGACCGCATAGTCAGTATCGCCGGCCACGAGATTTCCAGGTGGGATCAACTGAAGTGGGAGGTCCTGAAGCACAAGAACGAGACGGTCGCAGTGCAGGTGGACCGGGGAGGCCAGATACTTGACCTGAGGGCGGCGATCGCTCAGGATGAGGATAAGCTGGCGGTGCTGGGAGTGTCGCCGACGGGAGAGGTGGAGCATCGGGACATCGGTTTGAGCGCCGGTTTCGCGTACGCGGGCAGGGAGACGGCAAGCACGGTGGTGACGATCTTCCAGGGCATAGGCATGATGTTCTCGCGGGATGTGCCGGCCACCGGTCCGCAAGGTCTTGCCGGTCCGGTTGGGATAATCCAACTGTCCGCCGACGTCGTCCAGGGCGGATACGCGCCCTACCTTTGGTTCTTGGCGCTCATCAGTATCAACCTGGCCCTGGTCAACATGCTGCCTCTGCTACCGCTCGACGGAGGCCATTTCGTTCTTAGCATCGTTGATAGAGTGCGGGGGCGCACCACTTCACTGCGGGTCTTCGAACGAATCTCCATGGTTGGCCTCGCTCTGTTCGCGCTGCTCTTCCTAGTGGCCATGTACAACGACGTCGGCCGCATCTTCACGGGGTTCTAGGGGAGCGTATGAGTAGCCGGCTTCAGGTAATGGTGGGCGGGGTGCCGGTGGGTGGTGGCGCTTCGGTGGTGGTGCAGTCGATGACCAACACCCGCACCGACGATATCGAAGCCACTGTGGGCCAGATCCGAGCTTTGGCGACGGCGGGGGCTCAGCTGGTCAGATTAGCCGTGCCCGACCAGGAAGCGGCACAGGCGATGGGGACCTTGGTGGCCGAATCGCCGGTGCCCCTTATCGCCGACGTGCATTTCGACCACTCGCTGGCCGTAGCCGCTCTGCGGGCCGGGGCGGCCGGGGTCAGGATCAATCCTGGCAACATCGGGGGACCGGAGGCGGTGCGCGAGGTAGTGGAGGCTGCGACCGAGCGCGGGGCGGTGATCCGGGTGGGTGTCAACAGCGGCTCCCTCCAGCGAGATCTCCGGGCGATGGAGGAACGCGATCCGGCCGCCGCGCTGGTGGAGTCGGCAGTGCGGAGCTGCGCCCTTCTCGAGGAGCTCGGCTTTGAGCATATAAAGGTGTCGGCCAAGTCGTCGTCGCCGCTGGTGACCATCGCCGCCAACCGGATCCTGGCAAAACGCCTTGACTATCCCCTGCATCTGGGTGTCACTGAGGCCGGCACTCGCTGGGCGGGCTCGATTCGAAGCGCCGTCGCTCTTGGCGCTCTTCTGGCTGAGGGGATAGGTGACACCATCCGGGTGTCGCTCACGGGCGATCCGGTGGAGGAAGTGCGGGTAGCGCAAGAGATCTTGCGCACTCTCGAGCTTATGCCTCGGGGGCCACATGTGGTGTCGTGCCCTACATGCGGGCGGACTCGCATCGACCTAGAGCCGCTGGCCCTGGAAGTGGAGCGGCGACTGGCCGAGTCGAGGCTAGACCTAGAGGTGGCCGTCATGGGCTGTGTGGTCAACGGCCCTGGGGAGGCGCGGAAGGCCGACTTCGGCATAGCCGGCGGAGACGGCGAAGGGGTAGTTTTCGCGCAAGGCCGGCCGGTCCGCAAAGTCGCGGAGGCCGATCTGGTGGATGCGCTTTTCGAGGAGATCACCCGTTCTATTGGTGGGGCCTGCTAGACTGCTAATCTAGTCTTTGGCCGAGCGCCGCGCGCCGGTTTTCACAAGCTTGTTCAAGGAGGATCCGATGCGGGCGACCGCCCTCTTCATGCCCACCGTAAAGGAAGACCCGGCCGACGCCGAGGCCATCAGCCACAAGCTCATGGTGCGGGGCGGTTTTGTCCGCCAGTTCGCCTCGGGCATCTACATTTTTCTGCCGCTGGGGTGGCGGGTCATGCAGCGTATCAGCCGCATCCTCAGGGAGGAGATGGATAGTATCGGCGCCTTGGAGGTGTCCATGCCGACCATCAACCCGGCGGACGTGTGGCAGCAGTCCGGCCGATACACCTCAATCGGGCAGGAGATGTTTCGCCTGGAGGACCGCGGGGGTCGAGACATGGTGCTGGCCATGACCCACGAAGAGGTCTTTACGTGGCTGGCTTCCCGGGAGCTGCGTTCCTACCGCGACCTTCCCCAGATCTGGTACCAGTTGCAGCTCAAGTTCCGGGACGAGGCTCGGCCCAAGAGCGGCGTCCTACGAGTGCGGGAATTCCTGATGAAAGATTCCTACTCGTTCGACGTGGACGAGGCGGGGTTGGAAGCAAGCTACCAGAAGCACATCGGGGCCTACGACCGGATATTCTCCCGCTGCGGCGTGGAGTTTTACCGGGTGGAGAGCGACAGCGGGATCATGGGGGGCGCCTTGGCGCATGAGTACATCGCTCCGTCCCCGGCCGGCGAGGATCGCGTGGCCCTCTGCGAGGCGTGCGGATACGCTGCCAACGTAGAGATGGCTCGTTCTGTGGCCCGCGCGTCCGAGAGCGGTGCGGGCGAGTCTGGAGACGGCGAAGCGCAGGTGGCGGGGGTCGAACCCGCGGGCCCTCGAGAGGTTGCGACTCCCGATAAACGCACCATCGAGGAAGTCTCTGCGTTTCTGGGGGTGTCGCCCTCTTCGGTCATCAAGGCGCTGGTGTACTACGCCGGAGATACTCCCATCATGGCCCTGGTGCGAGGCGACCATGGCCTGCATGAGAACAAGTTGGCGCGCCATATGAAGAAAGAAGTACGTCCTGCTCGGCCCGAGGAGATCGCCGCCGTAGTGGGGGCGCAAGCCGGCTTTGTCGGTCCGGTCGGGCTGCCGGCCGGCCGGACATTGTTGGTCGTTGCCGATGAGAGCCTTCGTCCCGACCAGGGTGGTGCCGGGGCAGAGCCGGTGGGGGCCCGCCCGCGCGAGTACGCGGCGGGCGCCAACAAGGCCCACACTCACCTGGTGGGTGTGGTGGTAGGACGGGACTTTCAGCCTGAATACGCCGATTTGCGCGAGGTCCAAGAGGGTGACGGTTGCCCCGAATGCGGGCGTCCGCTGGTGGTGAAGCAGGGGATCGAGGTAGGCAACATCTTCAAGCTGGGCACGAAGTATTCGAGCGCACTCGGCGCCACTGTGCTGGACGAAGCTGGTGTGGAGCGTCCGGTCATCATGGGCTCTTACGGTATCGGTCCCGCGCGTATCGCGGCGGCTGCGGTGGAGCAACGCAGCGACGAGCGCGGAATCGTGTGGCCCAAGGCGATAGCACCGTTTGACATCCACCTGGTGCAGGTTCAGGCGAAGGATGAGGTGCAGTCTCAGGTGGCGGCGGATCTGCATGATCGATTGACGGCCGAAGGCTGGGAGGTGCTGTGGGACGATCGCGACCAGCGACCGGGCGTGAAGTTTGCCGACGCTGAGTTGATCGGGTGCCCTGTGCGTCTGACGGTGGGCAAGAAGGCCGTCGATGGTGTGGTGGAAATGGAGCCCAGAAGGGGTGGATCTCGAGTGGAGGTGCCGGTGGCTGAGTGCCTCACGGCCGTGCGCCGTGTTTGGGAGATCGCGGATTAGCCGTGCTATAATCCAGCAGCAAACGAAAGACATGTTGGTTCACGAAAGTGGGTGCGGATGGGCCCACTTTTGTTTTACGTGATGGAAGAGGTCATGCGGCCGACAGAAGCGGGGTTGCAGGAGGTCATCGACCAAGAGGTCGCCGGCGTCGAGCTGGTGCTCTTGGAGCAGGTCGGTGGCACCAAGCGGCGGACGCTGCGCTTGTACATCGACCAGCCGGGTGGTGTGACGCACGAGTTGTGCGGGCGGGTGTCGGATGCGGTGGGTAAGGCCCTCGACGAGAGCGACGCTCTCGGGGGGCCGTACACTTTGGAGGTCAGTTCACCAGGCCTGGAGCGGCCGTTGCGTAAGCGGGGCCATTTCGAGGCGCAGGTTGGTAAGAAGGTCTACGTCAAGACCCGGGTCCCAGTAGAGGGAAGCAAGGTCTGGCAGGGTATGTTGGTAGAAATAGAAGCCGACGGAGTAGTGATCGAGGATGCGGGACGGCAGGTCAGGATCCCGCTGGACGAGATCAGTAACGCCCATCTGATATACGAGTTCAAGTAGGGGGAAGGGATGAATAAGGAAACAATAGAAGCTCTTCGCCAGATTGAGAAAGAGAAGAGCATCCCCTTCGACCTGCTAATGGAGGCGTTGGAGGATGCGCTGCATTCCGCGTACCAGAAGACTGCTCATGCGGTGCCTTTCTCAGAGGTGAAGATCGACCGGGACAATGGAGAGATCCATGTGTTTGAGCTTATCTTCCCGGAGGGCCAAGAGCCCGTACTGGAAGATGAAGAGACCGAGTTCGACACGTCCATGGCGGAGAGGCAAGAGATCACTCCCGAGGACTTTGGCCGCATCGCGGCTCAGACTGCCAAGCAGGTTATCTATCAGCGCATCCGCGAAGCCGAGCAGGGTATCGTGTTCAACGAGTACTCCAACAGAGTGGGCGAGATCGTCACCGGTATCGTGCAGCAATCAGACAGCCGCTATACCTTGGTCGATCTGGGCCGGGTGGAAGCGCGGTTGCCCAAGAACGAGCAGGTGGGCACGGAGCGCTACGAGCACGGCATGCGTTTGAAAGCTGTCATCAAAGAGGTGTCTCAGAATCCTAAGGAGCCACCGATTATCCTCTCGAGGCGTAGCGAAGAGCTGGTGCGTCGTCTGTTTGAGCTGGAAGTTCCCGAGATATCCGATGGGTTGGTTGAGATCGTAGGCGTGGCGCGCGAGCCGGGATATCGTTCGAAGATCGCGGTGGTCTCGCATAGTGACGGGGTCGATCCGGTAGGCGCGTGCGTGGGTCCGCGGGGTTCGCGGGTACGGATGGTGGTCTCGGAACTCAGAGGCGAAAAGATCGACATTATCCCATTCGATGAGGAACCCGCCCGGTTCGTTGCCAAGGCGCTGTCGCCGGCAAGGGTGCGCGAGGTTATCTTGGATGACGAGCAGCGGGAAGCCACCGTGGTCGTGCCTGATGACCAGCTTTCCCTTGCCATCGGCAAAGAAGGGCAGAATGCGCGCTTGGCCAATCGGTTGACTGGGTGGAAGATCGACATCAAGTCAGAGACCGAGATGAACGAGGAAGATAATGTCTATACGACGGTGCAGTCGGAGCCGCTGGTGGTGGACGGCCGGTGCCACGCGCTGACCTCCGGTGGCAAGCGGTGTCCCAACGCCGCGCTTGCAGGCAGTCTATACTGCGGGATGCCTCAGCATCAGGGTCTCGGCGGTGAGCGCGCCTGAGCGGCAATGCGTCGGCTGCGGCCGGCGCGGGCCGCAGAGTGGTTTTCTGCGGCTGAGGGTCGTCCGGGAGGACGGCCCTGCACGGGTTGTGGTGGCGGATGAGGGAGCGCGGAGCGGCAGGAGCGCCTATCTCTGTCGGCAAGTATCGTGTTTTGACAGAGCTGTGCAACGGAGGGCCTTTCAAAGGGCTTTTCGTGCGTCGGTAGTACTTAGTGAAGGCGAAATAGTGGCGGCGCTGAAGACAGCGCGTGACCAGGAGCAGCGATAGCGCTGACGGTAGGTATGATCGTGGCAAAGAGACGCGTTTACGATATTGCTAAGGAGAAGGGCCTGACCACCCAGGAGGTGTTGGAGGCTCTGCATGCTGCGGGGGTGGATGTAAAGGGCAGCGTCTCCAGCGTGGAAGAGGCGGACGCCGAGAGGGCGCTGTCGGCCAAGGTGGCCAAGGGAACGTCCAAGGTGGCGAAGGCGCCCGCTGCAAAGACAGTCGCTACGACGGGCGAGTCTGCGGCAGTTCCGGCGGCTCCTGTAGCTCCGGCGAAAGCAGGCACTCCGGCGAAAGCGGCCGTTACGGCAAAAGCGCCGCCCGAAAAGGTGACTCCCGTCAAGACAGCGGGGACCTCGGCCAAGACTCCGGCCAAGGCTCCGGGCAAGGCTGCGGCCAAGCCTGCGGCCGACAAAGGCACTTCAGCAAAGGCTTCGGACGAGGCCAGCGTCATCGGGACGCCCCCGGCGCCGTCTACGGGTGTCGCTGAGGTGGTTGCGAAGTCGGCGAGCCAAGTCGTGCCGAAGACCGCTCCGGAAGTCAAACCGGCGGTTGCGGAGGCGGTAGCCTCTGAAGCACCACGAGTTGTCCCATCGGCGCCGCGTGTGGCGGCTGCCAGTCCGCAGGAACGGCCTGCACAGGCGGGGTATCCCGAGAGGGCTCGGACGGAAGGCGCGGCGCCCATGGCGCGCAAGCCCCCGCCCAGACCGCGCGGTCGCGGTCCTAGGCTGGAGGACATGCCCACCGTCGTGGGGCCTGGGGTGCCTTTGCGCAAGGGGGTCAAGCCCTCCGGCAATGTGGTGACCAAGGAAGAATTGATCCGCATCCAGGCAGAGAAGGCGGCGCAGGCCGAAGCGGCCCGCAAAGCGGCCGCGGCGGCGCCTCGGCCCCCGGCTCAGCCGGCGGGCACCGGGGCGAAACCTGACGGCCCCGCGGGAGCGCCTGGGACTCGTCCGGCTGCGGTGGGTGGCCGTCCCCGTCCGCCGTTTGCGCGCGATGCTGCAGACCAAAAGGGCCGGCCCGCGCGTGGTGGCGCCGTGGCTATACCCGAGATCTGGGTCGAAGCGGCCGAAGCTACTGGCTTGGTCGCACCCGGCAAGGCGGTCGCTCCGGCATCCCGGGTGCGTAGGGGGGACGACAAGCCGGCCAAGCGTAGAGTGATTATTGATTCGCAGGCGGGCCGCAAGGGTGGCAGGGGCGGATTCCGCGATCGGCGGCTTGGCCCAGGGAGCGACGCGGAGAAACCGCAGCCCAAGAAGAAGGTTGTGCCGGGTACTGAGTCGGCGGTCATGGTCAAGAGCGGGGCCAGCGTCAAAGATCTCAGCGATGCCCTGGAGATTGGGGCGGGCGAGTTGATCAAGGCTCTCCTAAAATTGGGAGAGATGGTCACGATCACGCAGTCCCTTTCGGATGACGCCATCACGATCTTGGCCGAAGAGTTCGAGCGCCAGGTTGAGATCGAGCACGTGGTAGAGGAGAAGGAGGGCGCGGAGCAGTTTGTGGACGATGCGGCCGATCTTACTTCGCGGGCGCCCGTGGTGACCATCATGGGGCACGTGGACCACGGCAAGACCTCCCTGCTGGACGCCATACGCGAGACTGAGGTGGTCAAGAGCGAGGCGGGGGGCATAACGCAGCATATCGGGGCCTATCAGGTCACTCATAACGACAAGAAGGTGACGTTCCTCGATACCCCTGGGCACGAAGCGTTTACGGCTATGCGGGCCCGAGGGGCGAAGTCGACCGACATCGCAGTCATAGTGGTTGCCGCGAACGACGGCGTCATGCCTCAGACCTTGGAGGCCATAAGCCACGCCAAGGCTGCCGACGTGCCCATGGTGGTGGCCATAAACAAGATGGACCTGCCGGACGCCAACCCGGATCTTGTCAAGAAGCAGCTGGCCGACCAAGGGCTCGTGCCTGAAGCATGGGGCGGCGAGACAGTCGTGGTCGAGGTGTCTGCGAAGCAGAGGCTCAATCTCGACGACCTCATGGACATGATTCTCTTGGTGGCCGAAGTGCAAGAACTCAAAGCTAACTCGAACGCCCAGGCTTCTGGAGTGGTGATCGAGGCTCAGCTTGACGTCGGTCGTGGCCCGGTTGCGACAGTACTGGTGCAACGCGGCACTCTCAGCGTGGGAGATCCTGTTGTCAGCGGCGAGTCGTACGGCAAGGTCAAAGCAATGTTCGACTTCTTGGGAACCCCGCTGGCGAAAGCCGGACCGTCGGTGCCCGTTCAGATTCTTGGCTTCAACACTCTGCCGGCGGCGGGCGACTTCTTGATGGTAGTCAAGGATGAGCGCGAAGCCCGGCAGAAGGCCGAACAGCGCACATCCCGGCTGCGGCAGGAGCAACTGGCGAAGAGCCGCGGCGGCGCGAGCAGCCTTGAAGAGTTCTACCGCAGGGTCAAAGAGGGCCGAGTCAAGGAACTGCCTCTGATCATCAAGGGCGACGTGGGCGGCTCAGTGGAAGCCTTGGAAGAGGCCCTGCTGAACATCACGCACGCCGAGGTCAAGGTGCAGGTAGTGTTTGCCGGAGTGGGAGGCATCAACGAGTCCGACATCGTGTTGGCCTCGGCGTCGAAGGCTGTGGTCATCGGTTTCAACGTGCGGCCGTCCGTAGCGGCGAAGGCACTCGCCGAGCAGGAACAGGTGGACGTACGCACCTACAGGGTCATCTACAAAGCCATCGAGGATGTAGAGGCGGCTTTGGTGGGTATGTTGGAGCCTGACCAGGTGGAGTCGGAGCTGGGCAGCGCGGAAGTGCGACAGGTCTTCCATGCGTCGAAGATCGGGAGCATCGCCGGGTGTTACGTTCTGACCGGCAAGCTCGTGCGTATGGCGAAGATGCGCCTGGTCCGCAATGGCAGTATCGTGCACGAAGGGACTATCAGCACGCTGAAGCGATTTGCGGATGATGCCAAGGAAGTGTCGTCCGGGTATGAGTGCGGCCTTCATCTGGACGGTTTTGACGACGTCCACGAAGGTGACATTGTCGAGGCTTACGAGATCAAGGAAGTTGCCCGTACTCAATAGCAGTGGCAAGGGGTTCGTCGGCATCCTCGCGGCCGAACTGTACTTCCCTGACAACGGCTCCCTCAAGGGCAAGCGGATGTATCTTAGGCGCATCCGGGACCAGGTCACGAGGCGCCACGGAGTCTCGTTCGCGGAGGTCGGTCACCAGGATCTGTGGCAGCGCGCGCGCGTAGTGATGGCCGTTGCGTCCTCTGATGTGCGGATACTAGAAGAGTCGCTCGCCCGGCTGAAGACGTATCTTGACTCGCAGGAATGGATTCTGACGTCTTGCTCAACCGAGGTGGTGGATGTAGATGCGTAACGTGGCTTCATACCGTATGCGCCGAGTCAACGAGGCGCTCAAAGAGATCATCGCAAACGCTCTGGCGCGGGATATCAAGGACCCGCGAATAGGCTTTGTGACGATCACCGGCGTCGAGACGGCGCAGGACCTGGCACACGCGAAGGTGTTCTTCTCGGTCTATGGCAAACAGGTGGAGAAAGACTCCACCTTGGAGGGCCTGCGCGCCGCCCGCGCGCACCTGCAGCGCCTCATCAGTGATGAGTTGAAGCTCAGGCGCACGCCCGCGCTGGAGTTTGTCTATGACGCGACCATAGACCAGGGGATGCGCATCCAGGTTCTTCTCAAGTCCAGCGGTGCCGACGAGTTGGGGCCCATTGAGCTGGAGATGGAGGAGCAAGAACCCGAGAACAGGTCTCGTGGCGCGTTGGACGTGGTGGCCGACATCGACGACATCGACACCATCGAGGACGAGGAATGACGGCGGTTCGCCGGCCTAGCGCCGTAACGGCCGCCGGCGTAGCGCGCGCGCCTGCGCGAGGAGCAACGGGTGCTGGCGGTCTCGCACGAGGCCCCCGATGGTGACGCTCTTGGATGTTTGTCGGCCTTCCTGCTGGTATGCGAGCGCCTTGGGGTTCCGTGCCGGGCGTTCATCCCCGGAGAGAGCGGATTTCCTCCCGAATACCTGTTTCTGCCGCGGGTGGAGGAGATCTTGCGGGGAGACGTCCCTCCGTTGACGCCCGAGACGACGGTTTACTTCTTCGACTGTGCCTCTCTTCTTCGCTCGAATTCTCACGGCTTTCCAGAGGGTTCGCTGCAGGTGAACATCGACCACCACCAGGACAATCCGGGGTATGGGGATCTGAACCTGGTGGATGCCAGTGCCCCCTCCACCAGTGCGCTTCTATATGATGTTCTCAAGGCCGGCGCGCTTCCCCTAGACGAACAGATTGCCACCGGTCTGTATGTGGGTTTGGTCACCGACACCGGGCGTTTTCAGTACTCGAACACCACCGCGGGAGCGCATCGCATGGCGGCGGACCTGCAGGAGATGGGACTGGACGTGGCGGTGGTGTACCGCCAAGTATATGAGAGCAAGCCTTTGCCCAAGATGCTTCTGCTGGAGCGTGCTTTGAGCCACTTGGAGATGCGCCTGGGGGGCGCTTTGGCGGTCTCCTGGCTGGGGAATGACGACTTTGCGAAGGCCGGGGCGGGGGAGGGCCACGCGGAGGGGCTCATCGACACCATTCGCTGCATCGAAGGTGTCAAAGTGGCAGCTTTGGTACGGGAGAGGGCACGCGGGGGTTCCGTGGAGGCCAAGGTCAGCCTCCGCTCCACCGACGGCTCTGTGAGCGTGGGTGCCATCGCCGCCTTGCGGGGAGGCGGGGGCCACGTGCGGGCGGCTGGTTTCACCAGCGCCGAAGACGTGGGCTCTGTGCTGGCCTGGATCGAGGGCCGGGTCAAAGCGGCCCTGTGAGTGAGGCACACCCGTGACGGCGATATCCTGCGTGGTGCTTGTTGATAAGCCAGTGGGCCCTACGAGCTTCGACATCGTCCGGGGGGCCCGCCGCGGAGTAGTGGGGGGCAGAGTGGGACACGCCGGAACCCTGGACCCGTTCGCCACCGGTCTGCTGCTCATCCTGGTAGGCCAGGCAACACGGGTGTCCAATCTGCTGATGGGACTGCCCAAAGAGTACGATCTGACAGTGCAGTTCGGCGCTGTGTCTACCACTGCGGATCCTACCGGGGAGATCACGTCGACTGGGCGAGGCGTGGATGTGCGCGAGGTGGTAAAGGCTCTTGACAAGTTCAGGGGAGTCGTTAGGCAGCGTGTCCCGTTGACGTCGGCCGTGAAGGTGGGCGGCCAACCGCTATACAAGACGGCCCATCGGGGCGAGACCATGGAGACTCCTGAGCGAGACGTCATGATCTACGATGTTTCGCTGGTGGGGTTCGACGAAGAGAGCCAGACGGCGAGGGTTCTCGCCCTGACGGGTAGCGGCACATATCTTCGTGTGCTGGCCGAGGACCTGGGCGCCGTGACCGGAGCAGGCGCCTACGCATCGGCCCTGAGACGCACACGAGTGGGGGGCTTCAGTGTGTCCAACGCCCTGAGCCCCGACGAGCTGTCTCCTGAGCGGTATATGCAGGGTGGCGCGGGAATCGTTAGCGTTGATGAGGCACTAGCGTTCCTACCGGCGCGCGAGCTGAGTTCAGACCAAGCGCGACTGGCGATGAACGGCAATGCACTGCTGGCCGAGAGCGAACGCCGTTTTCGTGCGCGTTCGCAAGGTGAGCTCTTAGGCGTCTACGAGACTCGGGATGAGGCGGCGCGTCCTCTTGTGGTGTTTGCGAGGCCGGGGTGAGCATGCGGACCTACCGGGGTTTGGCAGAGGTCACTGATGCTCCGGCGGAGGGCCGGGCGATCGCCATCGGTGTGTTTGACGGAGTGCACCTTGGACACCAGCGCATCGTGGCAAGGGCGGTCCAAGAGGCCGCCTCGCGCGGGGGGCGCTCGACCGTAGTGACTTTCTCCCCTCATCCGGATGCTGTGCTACATCCCCGCAGGGCTCCCCGCGCGCTGACTTCGGCTGTGCGGAAGGCCCAACTCCTCGAAGCCCTGGGCGTCCAGGAGCTTGTGGTGGTGACGTTCGATCGGGATTTCGCCGGGCTCGTGCCGGAGGCGTTTTGCAGGCTGGTGCTATCGGATCATCTAGGTGCCAGCGTGGTCTTTGTGGGCCAGAACTTCCGTTTCGGCCACGAAGGACTCGGCACCACCAGAGAGCTCAGCGAGTATGGGCGGGCGCACGGTTTCGAGGTGCGGGCAGTGCCCTTGGTGGACGAGGCGGGTGACCCCATCTCGAGCACCCGCATCCGGGAGCTGCTGCGGGGAGGACGGGTGGCCGAGGCGGCTCGGTTGCTGGGGCGACCGCACCAGGTGGACGGCATTGTCAGTCCCGGCCGGGGGCGGGGGAGAGCGCTCGATGCCCCCACAGCGAATCTGCCGGTGGTACGGGAGATGGCGCTTCCGCGTGCGGGCATCTATGTCACGCGATCGACGGTGGATGGGCAAGAGGTGCATTCCTCGGTGACAAGTGTGGGCGTCAACCCTACGTTTGAATCCGACCGGAGATTGCGGATGGAGACGTTGCTTCTCGACTACAGTGGCGACCTGTACGGACGGCACCTAGCAGTGGATTTCCTGGACCGGATCCGGTCACAGCGCACCTTTCCCAACGCCGAGTCCCTAGCACTGCAGATCCGTTTGGACGTAGAAACGGCGCTCAGGATGCACGCGGCCTGGTCGATAGACCAAGAGGACGGGCGCACATAGGAATGCCGGCGCCAAGCGACGGCTCCGTTTGGGAGCGTTACGGGGATGCTATCCTGAAGGCGACTGATGAGTGCAGGTATGCAGCGCGCATCGGTGGGTGTGCGTGTGAGACGTTCTAGGAGGGATTATGTTTACCACAAGGTCCGCTGAAGCCTATTCGGGCAGGCGGCCGCGTCAGGGGCCTGCCCTCTCTGTGGTGGTCGTTATGTTTGCCGTGTTGGTTGTCACTGTGTTGTCGGTGTTTGCGATGCCGGCCCAAGCTCTGGCCGCCGATATCGACTATGTGAAGCATACGGGGGTCAACCGGTACCATACGGCCGCTCTGGTTTCCCGAACTGGGTTTGCGCCGGGTGTTGAGGCGTTGGTCCTTGCCAACGGGGAGAGCTACCAGGGGGCGTTGTGTGCAACTCCGCTGGCGGCGGCCTACGGCGGCCCTGTGCTGCTTAGCGGCCCCCTTTCGCTCGACCCATACGCTCTAGCTGAGATCACCCGCCTCACCCCGAGCAAGATCTTCGTGGTGGATCTGGGCCGGAGTGTAGTGGACCAGTTGAAGGTCGCGTTTGCCGATTTGGCCGCGGCCGGGTCGATTGTTGTTATTGGGGGCGCCGATCAATACGAGATGGCCAAGCTGGTCTCGGAGCAGGTGGCGGCCAAGGTGGGCGCAGTAACCGGGGTGGTTTTGGTTCCGGGCGACAAGTTCCCCGATGCCATTGCCGTCGCCCCGCTGGCCGCTCAGAAGAGGTGGCCCATCCTGCTGACACCGGCCGCTGGTCCGCTGCCGGACGTGACGGCTCAGGCTTTCGCCGCGCTGGGTGCAACGACGGTTCTCGAGGCCGGCAGTTACGTCGATCCGGCCATTCCCGGACAGACGCGCACGCGCCTGGTCGGTAGGGATCGCTACGAGACCGGTTCGATGATCGCGGACTATGCCGCTTCTCAGGGACTGAGTTACGCGCACACGGCGTTTGTCACGGGCGACAAGTTTCCGGACGCGCTATCCGCTGGGCCGTATATGGCCCTGGATGGCGGCATCGCGCTTCTGGTGGAGTCTGCGAATGTTCCGGGGCCGACCGTCGCGCAGATCTTGGCGCACAAAGACGAGTTTGTCTCGGTGGAGTTCATGGGATTAGGAGCAGGTGTCGTCGACCAGGTCAGGCTTCTGAGTGGTGCGGGCGGTGTGCCGGACGACTTCTCTTTCGCCAGCTTGAAGTGGGGCTCGACGGGGGCTGAGGTCACTTGGCTGGAGCAGAAACTAAGCGACCTGTCCTATCGTCCAGGGCCCATCGATGGGGTGTTTAATGAGCGTACCTACCAGGCGGTCATTGCGTTCCAGAAGTGGGAGGGGTTGCCTAGAACGGGTACCGTTGGAAGCGACACCTGGCAGCGGCTGTTGATCGCCACCCGGCCGGCGCCGACCCGGAGGCTGACGGGCACCTGGGTCGAAGTGAACAAGGCCAAGCAGGTGTTTCTGTTCTGCCGCAACGGCTTGGTAGAGCGGACGTTGCCTACATCGACCGGCGCAGCCCAGTACTGGGTGACGCCTTCCGGAGCCTACTACATCCGAAGCGAGAACACCTGGGAGACGATGCGGTATAAGCCTCTGTACTTCAACAGGGGCTATGTGTGGGCGATTCACGGATATACCAGTGTCCCTGCGTATCCGGCGAGTCACGGTTGCGTGCGTATCACCATCTGGGACATGGACGAGCTTCATGCACTTATCCCGGTGGGAACTAAGGTCTACATCTACTAGTCTTGTGCCCTCTGTTGGTGAGGGGCCACAACCACTCTTGCGGGCTCTGTTACGGCTCGGGTCAGGTCACGCTGTGGTAACCTACATCACCGTCGCGGGCATGGTGCGCGTGACGGAGCGCTCACGTACGGGCGCTGGCATTTAAACCTGCACCTCGGCTAGGACTGTAGGGTCTACGCTGGGAGCAAGGAGCCCTAGGAGGCTATGCATGCTTAGCAAGGAACGCAAGACTGAGATTATCGACCGATTCAAGAAGCACGAGGGCGACACGGGCTCGCCGGAAGTTCAGATAGGTATTCTCACCGAGCAGATTAACGTGCTCACTCAGCATCTCAAGACCCATTCGAAGGACCACCATTCACGGCGTGGTCTGTTGCAGATGGTGGGTCGCCGCCGCCGCCTTCTCAACTACCTGCAGAGAGAGGACGTTGAGAGGTATCGGACGGTTGTGAAGGATCTTGGTCTCCGCAGGTAGGCTGGCGGGGATTGGCGGAAGGAAGTTGCGGGGAAGTAGAAGCGAGACGGATAGTGAGGACCCTCGAGAGGTCCTCAGACGGGAGAAAAGAAAGTGGCAGCAGAGGTAAGAACCACAGAAGTAGTACTTGGCGACAAGAAGATCACGTTCGAGACAGGCAGGTTGGCCAAACAGGCCAGCGGGGCCGTGGTTGTGCGTTTGGGAGACACAATGGTGTTGGTCACGGCGGTCGTGGCGAGCACTGAGAGGAACGTGGACTTCTTCCCCCTCACTGTTGACGTTGAGGCTGGGATGTACGCCGCGGGGAAGATCCCTGGCGGTTTCATCAAGAAAGAAGGCCGCGCGAGCGACCATTCCATACTGACCGCCAGGCTTATCGACAGACCTATCCGGCCGCTCTGGCCCAAGGGCTTCAACAAAGAGACGCATATCGTGGCCACCGTGCTTTCGGTGGACAAGACCAATCCTTACGACGTGTTGGCGTTGGCCGGTGCCTCAGCGGCACTTTCGCTTTCGGAGGCTCCTTTCGGAGGTCCGGTAGGCGCGGTGCGGGTGGCGAAGGTCGAGGATGCCTGGATCGTCAACCCCACTTATGAGCAGATCGAAATGAGCGCGATCAACATGGTGGTGGCCGGCACGGCGGACGCTATCGGTATGGTCGAGGCGGGATGCGAAGAGGTAGACGAGGCTGAAGTCCTGGCCGGCCTCGAGGTGGCCCACGAGGCCATCAAGAAGCAGGTGGAGGTCATCCGCGTGTGGGCTGCGGAGATCGGCAAGCCCAAGATGGAGTTTGCCGCGAAGGTGCCCGATCAGGGGCTTATGGAGAAGATCAAAGCTCGCTTTGCCGGGTCTGTCGAGCAGGCGAGCAACGTGCTAGATAAGAAGCAACGCTCCGATGCTCTGGCCGCCTTGAAGCAAGAGGTCTTGGCAGCTTGGCCGCCGGCGGAGGGCAGCGAGGATGCCGTGGGCGAGACGGCTCGGTTGGCGAAGGCCTTTGACGCTGTTGAGAAAGAGACCGTCCGGCGAGTTATCGCCGTCGATAAGAAGCGTCCCGATGGTCGCGGAGTGGACGAGATCCGTCCAATCGACTGTGACGTCAAGATCGCACCGCGCACTCACGGCTCGGGTCTTTTCACGCGGGGTCAGACACAGGTGCTCACCCTTCTCACTTTGGGCGCGGCGCGTGACGAGCAGCGGGTCGATGGACTCGATGTCGAGGAATCCAAGCGGTTCATGCATCACTACAAGTTCCCGCCGTTCAGTGTGGGGGAGACCGGTTTCATGCGCGGCCCCGGCCGGCGCGAAATAGGTCACGGGGCTCTGGCCGAGCGGGCACTGATTCAGGTCATCCCCAACGAAGAGGCGTTCCCCTACACCATTCGCTTGGTCTCGGAGACCCTCGAGTCCAACGGATCGAGCTCTATGGCCAGCGTGTGCGCATCCACTCTTGCCCTGATGGACGCCGGCGTGCCGATCGCCCGTCCTGTGGCGGGCATTGCCATGGGACTGGTCAAAGAGGGTGACGACTACGTGGTGCTTACCGACATCGCCGGGGTGGAGGATCACCTAGGCGACATGGACTTCAAGGTGGCCGGCACCGAGCGTGGCATCACCGCGTTGCAGATGGACATCAAGATCACCGGTGTGACCTTTGGCATCATGAAGGACGCGCTTGAGCAGGCCCGTAAAGCTCGCCTGTTCCTGCTCGACAAGATCACCACGGCCATCAGCGCGCCGCGGACTGAGCTCTCTGAGTTCGCTCCGCGCATTGGTACCATCCGCATCGATCCGGACAAGATCGGCGCTGTCATCGGCAAGGGTGGCGAGACTATCCGGGGTATGGAAGCAGAGTTCGAGTGCACCATCGATGTGGCCGAGGACGGTCTTGTCAAGGTGTTCGCCAGCACCGGCAAGCTCGGGGACGCGTGCCTGGAGCGTATCGGTCTGTTGACTCGCGAAACTCAGGTGGGCGACATCGTGGAGGGCCGCGTGGCTTCTACGACTTCGTTCGGGGCCTTTGTGACTCTCAAGCCCGGCACAGACGGTCTCGTCCACATTTCTCGCCTAGCCGACTATCGGGTCGCGGCTGTCGAGGACGTCGTCAATCGTGGCGATCTCGTGCGAGTGGAGGTGCTGGAGGTGCAGATGCAGGGTGGCAAAGAGAAGATCAGCCTGCGCCTGCTCGAGAACATGTCTGCAAAGGAAGGCAGTGGCGACTGACGGGTATCGCCTAGAACAACTACCCACCGGCCAGCGCCTGATAACAGAGAAGCTCGATCACGTAAGATCGGTGTGCATGGGCTTCTGGATTCCAGCGGGGTCGCGGGATGAGTCTGCGACCCTTGCTGGGGGCACGCACTTTATTGAGCATCTCCTGTTCAAGGGATCCTCGAAGTACTCGGCTGAAGAAATAGCGCAGATTTTCGACTCGCTTGGCGGCGAACTCAACGCGAGCACTTCGCGAGAGTACGTGGTTGTCTATGGTCGTTTCCTCGACGATCAGCTCCCGGTGGCCTTGGACGTGATGACGGATATGCTTCTCACGCCGGCTTTTACCGACTTGGACCGGGAGCGCGAGGTGGTACTGGAAGAGATCGCCATGGTGGAGGACTCTCCCCAGGACCTGATACACGATGTCTTGGCTGAGGTCGTCCTCGACGGGCATGCGCTGGCTCATCCCATCTTGGGGACGAGGGAGACCATCGCCGCGGTGTCCGAGGAGGATATCCGCGCCTACCACAAGCAACGCTTTCAGTTTGGCGACATGGTGGTCGCAGCGGCCGGCCACATCGATCACGACTTGTTGCAGGGTCTGCTGCTCCAGCTGCAGGATGCTCCTGACGGGGTCGACCCTCTTCGGACGGCGTCGGCACCGGAAGTGGCGCGGCGTCGCCATTTCTTGTCGAAAGAGACCGAGCAGATGCACGTATGCCTGGGTGGGATCGGCCTGGCCCGTGATGACGACCGACGCTTTCAGCTGTCAGTGCTAGACAGCCTGTTCGGGGGATCGCTTAGCTCGCGCCTTTTCCAAGAGGTGCGGGAGAAACGCGGCCTGGTGTACAGCGTGTACTCGTTCTCGAGCCTATACCAGGAGACCGGGATGAGCGGCGTGTATTTCGGGTGTCGCCCAGAGCGCTTGGGCGCCGTCATGGAGACGGTGGGACGGGAGTTCGTGCGTCTCGTGGAGGAGCCGGTTCCGGCCGATGAACTCCAGCGAGCCAAGGAACACCTGAAGGGCCGCATGATCCTGGGCCTTGAGAGCACCTCGAGCCGGATGACTCGTTTGGGCAAAGGGGTGATCACGGGCACGGAGATCCTGTCGCTGGATGAGTTGGCCGCGAAGATCCAGGCGGTCACGAGCGAGGAGCTGCTCGCACTGGCTCAAGAGGTGTTTCGTCTGCCGGACTTGTCAGTGGTGGGCATTGGAGCCGACGAGACTGTATTCACGGACGCTGTTCCGGCTGACTGTTTGGCGGGCCTGGTCTAGGAGGGCTTTGTATGGTGGGGACGAGTACTGGCGCTGACGGAGGCCTCCGAGTGGGAGTGTCTGGGGCCGCCGGTCGCATGGGGAGCGTGACCTGCAGGGCGGTGGCCGCAGATGAAGCACTGCGTCTCGCGGTGGCCATAGACCCGATGTACTCTCTCACGGGAGCGCCAGGGGTGGATGGTGAGGAGGCAGGGCCTCAATATTTCACCGATGTTGCGTCGGCTCTAGAGGCGGTGGATATCCAGGTGTTAGTGGAATTCAGCATCCCCTCGGTGGTCAAGCAGAACGTGCTTGCGTCCGTGCGCCGCAAGGTGCCGGTAGTGGTGGGCACAACCGGGTTGGGGGTCGCAGACCTGGCCGAGATCGAACGAGAGACCGAACTGTACGGTGTGCCGGTGTTGGTGGCGCCAAACTTTGCAATGGGGGCGGTGCTGATGATGCAATTCGCGCGCAAGGCGGCCGAACAGTTGAATGCGTGCGAGATCGTCGAACTGCACCATCAAGACAAGCTGGACGCGCCCTCTGGGACCTCTCGTCTGACCCGTTTGCGGGTGGAGGAGGTTTGGCGAGAGCGTGGTCTGGACAATGAGGTTGCTATCCACAGCGTGCGTCTGCCTGGTTTGGTGGCTCACCAGGAAGTCATCTTCGGCGCACCGGGGGAGACGCTGACCATCCGGCATGACTCGCTGTCTAGAGATTCTTTTATGCCAGGGGTGGTCCTGGCGGTCAAGCGGGTACGGACGCTTCAAGGACTCGTCGTGGGTCTGGAGAACATCTTATAGATCCGACGGTATCTTGGTCACATCTGGAGGCGGGCCTCGGGTGCTCTTTAGTTGTTCCAGGCGTGCGGAGGTTCTGACCCCTACCTATGACAGCTCATACACTGAGAGTGATACCCCTGGGGGGGCTAGGGGCCATCGGCAAGAATATGATGGTCCTGGAGTGCGACGGCTCGCTTATCGTAATCGACAGCGGGCTCATGTTTCCCGACGACGAGATGCTCGGCATCGATTTGGTGCTGCCCGACTTCTCCTATGTGGTCGAGAATCGTGATCGCGTCTTGGGCATACTCATCACGCATGGTCACGAAGACCACGTGGGCGCTTTGCCCTATCTGCTCAAGGAGATCGACGTTCCCGTCTACGGGACGAGGCTGACTCTCGCTCTGATCAACGCGAAGCTGGGGGAGCACGGACTACAGGGCAAGGCATCCCTGAACGAGATCAGTCCTGACAAGGAGCTTAAGCTCGGTCCGTTTCGGGTGGAGTTTCTCGAGGTGGCGCACAGCATCCCGGATGGTGTGGGGTTGGGCATCCATACGCCGGTGGGCACGGTGGTTCACACCGGCGACTTCAAGCTCGACCAGACTCCCATCGATTCGCGCCCCACGGCGATGCAGCGTTTCGCCGAGCTTGGGAGGAAGGGTGTTGTCCTGCTGATCTCGGATAGCACCGGGGCGGATACTCCCGGATTCACGCAACCAGAACGTAGCGTGGGCCGAAACCTGGACAGCATCTTCGCCCTTGCGTCGGGCCGCATCATCGTGGCGTCGTTCGCGAGTCATATCCATAGGATCCAACAGGTCATGGATACAGCTGCCCGCCATGGGCGGTCTATGGCCATTATCGGCCGGAGCATGGTCAAGAACGTCAACATCGCCTCTAGCCTGGGCTATCTGCAGGTGCCGGATGGGCTCTTGATCAAGCCGCATGATCTGGCTCTGTTGCCCTCCGATCGAGTGGCGGTTCTTTCCACGGGCAGCCAGGGGGAGCCCCTTTCGGCGCTGGCCCGCATGGCCGCGCACGACCATCCCAACGTTGAAATCAGGAAGGGCGACACGGTGATTATCTCCGCTCGCCCGGTGCCCGGGAACGAGACCAGCGTCAATCGAACTATAGACCGTCTCTTCGCCGCGGGGGCGCGGGTCATATACGAATCGTCGGAAGGGGTGCATGTCTCGGGGCATGCCGCTGCCGAGGAGCTCAAGGTGATGCTGAATCTGGTGCGGCCCAGGTTCTTCGTGCCAGTGCATGGAGAACACCGCCATCTGTACTTTCATGCGGAGTTGGCTCGAGCGACGGGAATCCCGGATGAGAACGTATTTCTCATGGAGAACGGGGATATCCTGGAACTCGATCGAGAAGGCGCGCGGATCGCTGGGAGGGTGCAGGCGGGCATGATACTGGTGGACGGCTTCGCAATGGGCGACTTCCGCGAGCTCGTGCTGCGTGACCGGCAGCATCTGGCCACCGACGGGTTGGTTATGGTGGTGGTTGTGCGCAGCGCCCAGGATGGAAAGATCATGGGCGAGCCGGAACTCGTCTTCAGAGGTATTGCACACTGTGGTGACCTCGAGGAGCTGAGTGATACAGCTAGGGATCTTGTGGTGGGATTGCTTGAGAGCGATGAGATGCGGCAGGTCACCGATGTGGGTCTGGTCAAGAACCGCGTGCATGACGTCTTGCAGAAGTTCCTCCGCAAGGAGGCCGATAGGCGTCCCATGGTCTTGCCGGTCATCGTAGAAGTATGACGCGGCGCGAGGGGGCCAGTGTGGCGGGACGGTCGCAGACAGCAAAATCACGGAAGACTGCACCGGCCAAGGCGGCTGGTGGCGGCCGGACACCCATCAAGTCGCCGCCCGCAGACCACAAGCGTGAGCTGTTCGCCCTAGCGTTGTTGGGGATAGCGATCTTCTTGATCGTGATCCTGAGCATGGGGGACTCGGGGGGTATTGTTGGACGGGGGGTCAGGACAGGCTTGGTTGTGGCCTTTGGCAAACTGGCCTTTCTCGTTCCTGCCACATTCCTGGCCCTGGGTGTGACCACCATAATGCAGCTTAAGTTCTGGAAGTCGTACCGGTTCGCTGGTGTGATGGTCTTGCTGTTTGGGCTATTCGTGCTCCTCGGGGCCGCGATGCCTCCTTTTGCGGAAAGGGCAGGCGAGCTGTTTGTGCGCGCCGAATTTGAGGGGCGGGCAGGAGGGGTGGGTGAGGCCCTCTACGCTATGTTCCATCGTATGGTCGGCCTGGTCGGTGTCGCCATAATTGGCTGGATCGCTTTGCTGGCCGGTTTCAGTCTCTTGACCGGGATCACAGGCTACTGGGTTGGCAAGCGGACGAAGCAGGCGGCTGTCGCGGTGAAGACGTCGGCCGAGCGAACCGCGTTGGCAACGAGGCGGCGGGGCGAAGACACGAGCGCCGGATCGCCGGCGCCCCTTGATGAGTATCTTCCAAAAGGGTGGACGACCCGCTTGGGGCCGGTCGACCTGGTGGAAGCTTCGACGCCCGGCCGGGCGGTCACAAAGCGGGACGGTTCGGGCGCTGTCTCCGACGACGCTTTTGAGGATTGGGAGGAGGTCGATGCTGACGACGGGGTTCCGACCGTCTCCAACTCGGTGACGCTTCCCAAGACCAAGTCGGTGCTGGACGGTGCTCGAGCTTTCGCGGATATCTACGTCGCGCAGAGTCCAGAAGCGGCCGGGCAGGTCATTCCCTGCGGTGCTCCGGTGCCCGGCTACGGCTTGGGCGGAACGGGAATTCCTGGGCCGCAGGGGGCTAGGGGAGTAGCCCCGGGCGATGGAGGGCGCCTGGAGGATACGGAGGAGGCGGACGGCGATTCCGAGGATGTGATGGACACTGGCCAGGAATCGCTCCCTGGCTTGGCGAGGGAGCGCCGCCAGATTGAGCTGGCCGTCGACGAACCGGCTTATCTTATGCCCGACTCGGACGTGTTGCGAAAGAGCACGCCCGTGGCACAGGGGCGCACGATTGGGGACAGGGACCTCGGAGCGGTTTTGCTGCAGGCCCTTGGCCAGTTTGGGGTGGAAGCCCAAATCATAGGCATGGTCGTGGGGCCGCGGGTCACCAGATACGAACTTCATCTAGCTCCGGGAACAAAAGTGGCCAAAGTGTCGGGGTTGAAAGACGACTTGGCATACGCTCTGGCCACCACCGAGATCCGAATACTCGCCCCTATCCCAGGTAAGTCGGCCGTGGGTGTGGAGATACCCAACCAGAGGCCCGACTTCGTGACTCTGGGCGACATCTACCGGGAGTTCCCAAAGTCGGCAGGCCCTCTGATGGTCTGGCTGGGCAAGGACATCTCCGGCAAGGCCGTGTACGCAGATTTGAGCAAACTGCCACATCTGTTGATTGCCGGCACCACCGGTTCGGGCAAGAGTGGTTGCGTGAACTGCCTTGTGTCGTCGGTGCTGCTGAGGAGTACACCTGAGCAGGTGCGCATGATCATGATCGATCCTAAGAAGGTCGAACTCTCTCACTATGACCGGATCCCGCACCTTCTTGTGCCGGTGGTGACCAATATGAAGGACGCAGCCGGCGTTCTACACAACGTGGTAAAGGAGATGGAAGACCGGTACGAACTCATGGAGTTGGATCACGCGCGGAGCCTTCCCGAAATGAACAAGACGCGGGCCCGTCGCGGCGAAAAACCGGTGCCCTACATCCTTGTGGTTATAGATGAGTTGGCCGACCTCATGATGTCATCTCCGCAGGAAGTGGAGGACTACGTCATCCGCTTGGCTCAGAAATCTCGGGCAGTGGGTATACACCTGGTTGTTGCGACCCAGCGGCCTTCGGCAGACGTGATCACGGGCATGATCAAGGCCAACATACCCTCGCGCATCGCCTTCGCGGTTTCCAGCCAGACGGACTCCCGGGTGATTCTTGACGTCAACGGGGCAGAGGCGCTGCTGGGCATGGGAGACATGCTCTTCAAGCCGCTTGGGTCCAGTCACCTGCAGCGGGTGCAGGGCGCGTACATCACAGAGGAAGAGATCGCTGTTCTGGTAAACCACTGGCGCCATCAGGCCGAGCCGAAGTTCCGTGAGGAGCTGCTGCAGCGCCCGGTAGAGGTCAAGAAGAGCACAGAAGACATGTTTGATCCCGACTCCGATGAGTTGCTTGTTGACGCGGCCCGTCTGGTCGTAGAGACGGGTAGCGCTTCGGTCTCGATGCTGCAGCGCCGGCTGCGGGTGGGCTATACGCGGGCCGGGCGGCTGATTGACATGCTCGAACGGCGGGGTATTGTGGGGCCGTGGGAGGGGAGTAAGCCTCGCCAGAGCCTCATCGAGCCTGACGAGTTTGAGAATGTATTGGCGGCCTTGCGGATTGGCGAAGAGCTTGGAGATGCGCCGAACAGTGACTGACCTCAGCGTGCCCTCCGTAGGCGCCGCCGAACTCATGGAGGGTGATTTCCAGGTAGTAGATGTGCGTTCTCCGGTTGAATTCGCCGAAGGGCACGTGCCGGGAGCCGTCAGCCGCCCGCTTCTTGATGACGCCCAGAGGACTGCGGTGGGCATTGCTTACAAAGCCGATGGTGCTTCCCAAGCCCGCATGATCGCTATGGAGTTGGTGAGCCCCGGTCTGATCGAGTACCTCACTTCGTTGGCGGGCCTCGCCCGGTCGCAGCCCCGAGGCCGCCGATTGGCCATCATGTGCTGGCGGGGCGGCGAGCGGAGTCGCAACGTTGTCCTGCTGTTGGCGTTGATAGGCATCCATGTCGTACGGGTCACCGGTGGGTACCGGGCCTACCGTCGCGAAGTGGTGGGATTCTTTGAGAAATGGCGTCCGCCCGTGCCGGTGATCACACTCTATGGGCCTACGGGCGCAGGGAAGAGCGCTCTGATCCGGGCGCTGGAGGAGCTTGGTGCTACGTGGTCTACGCCCCGTCCCTGGCCGCTGGACCTGGAGCGATTGGCGCTGCATCGGGGATCGCTTCTGGGAGGGCTTAACCAGCCAGGCGACAGACGGCAGAAGGACTTCGAAGCCCTTCTGCGTGAGGAGTTGGCGCGACCCGGCGGGGACTACTTGGTGCTCGAGGGGGAAGGCAGCAGGATCGGCGCGCTGCATGTGCCTCGTAGCATTGCGGACACCATACGAGGGGGTAGGCCCGTGTTGGTGATAGGGACTGTGGAGCAGCGCGCCCGGCGGATTGTCGAAGAGTACGCCCCTCAAGGGTGGGACGAGGCGGACGTGGCGCGATTTCGCCGTGGTCTCGGTGTGATCGGGGGGAGGCTGGCACCCGGCACGCTCGTTTCCTTGGAAAGCGCCTTCGATGATGGTAGATTTACGGACGTCGTAACGGGGTTGCTGGTCGGGTACTACGATCCTCTGTACTGGAAGTCGTGCGTGGATGGAAGGGATTTCGTCCTCGAGTTCCAGACCAGCTCCGACCCTACCCAAGATGCGCTCCGGTTCGCCGATGCGGCCGCGAGTCTGATCAAAGAGGTGCCCACTGGCTCTCGTGCCCCAGATCGGTGACATTCTTCGTGAGGCCCGCATTCGCAAGGGCCTTACTATTAAGGACGTCTCGGACGTCACCAAAATCCGCTCCAAGTATCTGGAGGCGTTGGAGCAGGATGACTATGAGGTCATCCCAGGGTCAACGTTTGTCAAGGCTTATCTGCGGAACTACGCCACATTTCTCCGGCTCGACGCGGATGCGTTGGTTGAGGAGTATCGGTATGGTCGTGAGCCACGCAACGATGAGCTTGGCATGTATCAAAGCAGCACCACGGCGGAACAGCCTCGCCCAGCATCTCTAACCGTTCGCAAGAAGCGCAAGCCTCATCGCAATCGTCAAGGGTACGCGTTGATCGGAGTGCTCGCGGTTGTGATCGTAGTGCTACTCGCTTGGTTCTACGCCGGCAGGGGGCAGCCCGCGGCTACGCTTGATCCGGAGAGCGTGGGGGGTTCGGTTACAACCACCTCCACCGACGTGACGGGAACGACAGAATCGGGGGGTGTGGCTACGGGCACCACCGGAGACAATGTTGAGTCCACCACAACAACCGTAGGTGTAGTGGCTACCGGTGGGCCCGTGACACTCGTGCTGACAGTCTCCGAGCGGAGCTGTTTCTTGGTGGTGAGGGAGGACAGTCAGGAGGGAGCTGAGCTGTATGCGGGAACACTCTTGGCCGGCCAGGAACAGACCTTCTCGGGCTCCAAACGGTATTGGCTGCACGTGGGGGTGCCGGATGTGCTCGTTCTGAGCGTGAACGGCGTGGAGCGCGTTGTCGACGGTCCTGCGGGCTACTACGTGGTCACCGAGACTCAGATTACCCCCGCCGGTTAGTATGCTGCCGCGGCCAGGTCTTACAGCGAAGGTCTACTTCGCAACCCTGGGCTGCGCCAAGAACGAAGCCGACAGTCGCTCGGTCATGCGTCACGTCCTCGCCGCAGGGGTGACCGTCGTGGAGGACCCGGCGGACGCGACCCACATCATTGTCAATACGTGCGGGTTCATACAAGACGCCAAGGAAGAGTCCATCAATGCCGTGCTTGACGCGTGCGCGAGCTATCCCGGACGCGAGGTGCTCGTCATGGGGTGTCTGGTCGAGCGGTACGCGAGCGAGTTGGCCGCGGGCATCCCGGAAGTGGCGGGGTGGTTCGGTGTTGCCGATGCCGACATGCAGGCCGAGTTGGTGGCCGCTCTGGGGGGACGCGAATCTGGGGTGGCGGCCGCCCCGGGGAGGGCCGTCCGTGGACAGGGATCATTCGCATATCTGAAGATATCCGACGGCTGTGACGAACTCTGCACTTTTTGCGCTATCCCCGGAATCAAAGGACCGTACCATTCGCTTGGGGTCGACGAGATCAAGGCCGAAGCGGGGGCGTGTCTGGCTGAGGGAGCACGTGAGCTTGTGCTGGTGGGACAGGACACGTCGCGATGGAGCAGCGACGGTCTCGATTTGGTAGACCTCGTCCAAGTGCTCGCGGAGGATCCGCGGCTGCACCGCCTTAGACTGATGTACCTGCAACCCGACGGCGTCAGCGAGAGGCTCCTGCGTTGCATGGCTGCGCAGCCGAAGTTGTGCCGCTATCTGGACATACCGCTGCAACATTCACATCCCGACATGTTGCGGGCTATGGCCCGCGGGGGCGACGCGGAGTCTTATCTCGCGTTGATTGAGCGGGCGCGCGGCCTCATGCCTGATGTGACCCTCCGCTCCACCTTCATAGTCGGTTTTCCCGGCGAGACCGAGCGCCACTTTGCGCATTTGTTGGAGTTTGTCTCGGCCGCGGAGTTTGATTACGCGGGTGGGTTCGTCTACAGCCCGGAGGAGGGGACGAAGGCGGCAGGGTTGAAGCCACGCGTCAGTAGAGTTAAGGCTCTGGCTCGTTTGAACCGTTTGAACGCGGCGCTCGAGGCAGTGGTCGAGCACAAACGGCAGAAGTTGGTTGGGATGAGGGTGCGGGTCATGGTCGACACGATCGAGTCGGAAGAGGGCGAAGAAGGCTACGCTGCCGTTGGGCGCACCGAGGGGCAGGCGCCTGAGGTGGATGGTGTGACCTACATCGAGGGCGGCATCCCGGAGGGGACCGCTCACGGGGACGTGTTGGAGTGTCTGGTGGAGGCGGTCGCCGGCTACGACTTGATTGCGAGTTGTGATGAGGCCTAACCTGCCGAACACATTGACCCTCTTCCGGATACTGATGGTCCCCTTGCTCATGGTGTTCATGTTGACGGACTCGCTGGCCAGCGACATCGTGGCCCTGGTCATCTTCTTGGCCGCCGCGGCGAGCGACTGGCTTGATGGGTTTCTCGCCCGCCGGTGGCATCAAACCACGGTGATGGGTGCGTTTTTGGATCCGCTGGCTGACAAGCTCCTGGTGACCGCCGCTCTGGTGTCGCTGGTGGAACTCAATGAGGTGTCCGCCTGGATTGCTATGGTAGTCATAGCACGAGAACTGGCAGTCACCGGGTTGCGTATGGTCGCAGCCGCCAAAGGCGTGGTCATCTCGGCCAGCATGTGGGGCAAGGTCAAGACTGTCAGCCAGATGATCGCGATCACGTGCTTGATCATCGAACCACGGTGGATAAAGCCGGATTGGACGATATGGGGACAGAGGATCACATGGTGGCTGATGATCGTGATGCTGGTGCTCACGGTGGTCAGCGGCATCGACTACTTCGTGCGGGCCTGGAGGCCGGTGGGAGGGCCGCTCCCCCCCGACGGGACGCGGCTCGCGGCACTCAAGAAGAAGGACTAGCCTGGGTGGACAAGCGGGCGGGCGAAAAGCAGAGGCTGTTTGTGGCGGTGCCTCTGCCGCCCGATGCGGTTGAGTTCGTGTGCGCGGCTCAGCAGGCGTTACCGCGAGGGTCGGGAGTCCGGCTCGTCGGGCACAAGCAGTTGCACGTGACTTTGGCCTTCATCGGGGAAGTGGGCGAGGCTGCCGCGGCGGATGCTCGAACCGTGGTGGAGTCGTTGCCTAGCGACATGGGGGGCGTTGTGTTCTTGGGGGGCTTCGCCTTCTTCCCGACGGCGAGCAAGGCCCGGGTTGTGGCGATTGATATCGTCGATGAGGCTGGATTGCTCGCGAGGATGTATGAGCGGGTGATGGACGGTTTAGAGGGAGTCGGGGTGATGCGCCGGGAGAAGCGGTCTTTCCGCGCTCATGTCACCGTGGCTAGGCTCCGGGTCCCTGGTCCTATACAACCAATGGCCGAGAGCGGGTCGGCTCCGTTTGCTGTAGAGTCGGTATGTCTCTTCAAGAGTGAGTTGAAACGCGAGGGCGCGGTATACACGACGGTTGCGTGTGCCGCGCTTTCTGGGGCAGAAGTGAGAGAGAAGGCATAGGAGGAGCAGTGGAAAAGGACAAAGCGCTGGAGATGGCCGTTCTACAGATAGAACGACAGTATGGCAAGGGTTCCATAATGCGGCTGGGCGACGATTCGGCGACTCTGAAGGTCCCGGCGATATCTACCGGCTCGCTGACGCTCGACATAGCCCTGGGAGTGGGCGGGGTCCCCAGGGGGCGCGTGATAGAGGTCTTCGGACCCGAGTCGAGCGGCAAGACCACCCTGGCGCTGCACATGATCGCCGAGGCGCAGCTCGCCGGCGGGAAGGCTGCCTTCATCGATGCGGAGCACGCCATGGATTCAGGCTACGCCCGCAAGATCGGCGTGAACGTCGATGAGTTGCTGGTGTCGCAACCAGACAACGGGGAACAGGCGCTCGAGATAACCGAGTTGCTCATCCGCAGCGGGGCGCTCGACATAGTGGTCATCGACTCCGTTGCTGCCCTCACCCCCAGGGCTGAGATCGAAGGCGAGATGGGCGATTCGCACGTAGGCCTGCAGGCGCGCCTTATGAGCCAGGCTTTGCGCAAGCTGGCCGGAACCATCAGCAAGACCCAGACTTGCGCGGTGTTCATCAACCAGCTTCGAGAGAAGGTCGGGGTCATGTTCGGGAACCCTGAGGTTACTCCCGGCGGTCGGGCGCTCAAGTTCTACGCTTCTGTGCGCCTGGACATCCGGCGCATCGAGACCCTGAAGGAGGGCACGGAAGCAGTCGGCAACCGGGTGCGTGTGCGTGTGGTGAAGAACAAGGTAGCTCCGCCATTCAAGGAAGCGGAATTCGACATCATGTATGGGCTGGGCATCTCTACGGAGGGAGACATTCTGGACTTGGCGGTTGAGAACAAGATCGTTCAAAAGAGCGGGGCTTGGTTCTCCTACGGTGATCAGCGACTTGGCCAGGGTCGGGAGAACGTCAGACAGTTTCTACGCGACAATGCGGAACTGGTGCAGCAGTTGCGTCGAGAGGTCATCACGGCCGTGAACGCCGACTGGGCCGATTTGGGCAAGCAGGCAGAGCCCGAGGCCAAGAATGATGACGACGCTGCGCGGTCGAAGGCCGATGGCCGGTCCGCTGCCGCGGGCTCCGGAGGGTCGGCCGGCAAATAGGCGGAAGGGGCATGCGCCGACCGGCCGACAGATCGCCTGAGCCCATGCAGGCGGGCGTGGTTACGTCCTTGGCGGCCAAGAGGGGCCGGTCCGATCGGTTTTCCGTGTATCTCGACGGACGGCGGGTCTTCGATCTGGCTGTGGATGTGGTCGAGCGGGCCGGACTGCGGCAGGGGCAGCACTTGGACGAGCAGCGTCAGGCCGAACTGCTTGAAGAAGACGCGCCTTACCGGGCCAGGGATAAGGGTCTAGACATGCTGGCCTCCCGCGAGCGCTGCGCTCGGGAGATCGAAGAAAGGCTGCAGGGCGCCGGCTTCGACAGTGAAGTGGTTGCCGATACGATTTCTTGGCTGCGAACGAGGGGCTACGTGGACGACCGGCGATTTGCGGCGTCCTTCGCCGAGGCGAAGCTGAGAGGGGGATGGGGGGCGCGTAGGATCAGGTCTGAACTGCTGCACAAAGGCGTCGATCGGGAGACTTTGGAAGATATCCTGCGCGCGGCTTCCGAGGAGGGCTCGGGGGCAGAGGGGTCGTGCGCGGTGACGGCTTTGGCGCGAAGGCGCTTCGGCGGGCAGTTCGCGGCCGACCCCACTGGCGCACGGCGCAGGTTGGCGGGTTTTCTCGCCCGTCGCGGTTACGATTGGGAAACCATTTCTACGGTGACGCGGGTTCTTGCTGATGAGGCTGCGGACGGGGCGGAGCAGGCTGGTGGCTGCTCCTAGGCCCGTGGCGGCACGGAACACCTGCGTGAGTCGTGAGGGCAACAATGGGTCTGAAGGCGCTTCCTTGACACCTTACTCGGCGCGACTGTAAACTCATGCGCGTGTGATGATCGGTCGACGAAGGTTCTGTTCGACCTTGCTATTGGTTTATTGTGGCTCTGCGACAGGTGGATCGTCACTTGGTCAAACAGGGGCCGGAGAATTAGGGTGGGGTATATATCCGTACGGCGGGCTGCCAGTGGGGTTGGCAGAGGATTCGCCGGTATGGTCTGTCCCGAGTAAGGGCAAGGTTCGGCAGAGACGCTTGGCGGCGGGGCGGTTGCTCGGCCCTATTTGTTTTCGTTTGGTCCGGTCTTTCACGCTATGGCCCAACTATGCGGCGGCTACGCACGCGAGTGGAGTGGTGAAAGAATGAACGCAGCTATCTGGATCGTGGTAGTACTGGTGGCAGGGGCCTTGGCCGCTGTAGCCGGTTTCTTTGCACGCAAATACCTCGGTGAGGCGAAGATCGCGTCGGCCGAAGAGGCCGCGCGGAAACTGATGGAGGACGCGAAGAGGCAGGCCGATGGTATCCAACGCGAAGCTCGGGTGGAGCTCAAGGACGAGCTGCACCGGCTGCGCACTCAGACGGAGGCCGAGGTCAAGGAGCGCCGGCAAGAGCTTACTCAGCTTGAGAATCGGCTCCTGAGTCGAGAAGAAGGCCTCGACGAGATACAGAAGGACATGAGCCGCCGGGAGCAGTCCGTCAGCGACCGGGAGGGTCACTATCGGCGGCTCGTCGAAGAAGTGGAAGGCCTGAAGACTCAGGAGCAGCAGCAGTTGCAGGAGATCTCGGGCATGTCGAGAGACCAGGCCGCCGAGATCCTGCTGAAGCGCACCGAGGACGAGGTCCGGCACGACATGGCCAAGATGGTGCGGTCCATCGAGGAGGAGGCCCGGCACGAGGGCGATCGCCGAGCCAAAGATATCCTCTCGATCTGCATCCAGCGCACGGCTTCGAGCCACGTGGCCGAATCTACCGTGTCGGTGGTTCATCTCCCTTCTGACGACATGAAAGGCCGGATCATCGGCCGCGAGGGCCGCAACGTGCGGACTCTCGAGAATCTGACGGGAGTCGATTTCATCATCGACGACACCCCGGAGGCAGTGGTGCTCTCTGGGTTCGACACGGTGCGCAGGGAGATTGCACGTCTGACGCTGACCAAGTTGGTGGCCGACGGACGCATCCATCCGGCCAAGATCGAAGAGATGTACTCCAAAGCTCGGGACGAGGTGGAGAAGCAGATACTCGACGCCGGCGAACAAGCCGTTTTGGATGCCAATGTCCACGGGGTCGCTCCTGAGTTACTTAGGCTGCTCGGGCGGCTTAGGTTCCGCACCAGCTACGGTCAGAACGTGCTGATCCATTCTCTAGAGGTCGCCCATCTGGCCGGCCTGATGGCGAGCGAGCTGGGCGTCAACGCTAAATTGGCCAAGCGCGCCGGACTGTTGCACGACTTGGGCAAGGCCGTCGACCATGAGGTGGAGGGTTCACACGCGGCGATCGGTGGCAACCTTGCCCGGCGCTATGGTGAATCGGAAGCGGTGGCTCACATCATCGAGGCGCATCACAACGAGGTCGAGCCGAGCACGGTGGAGGCTGTGTTGGTCGCGGCCGGTGACGCCGTCAGCGGGGCGCGGCCCGGAGCACGCCGGGAGACGCTTGAGACCTACATCAAGCGCTTGGAGTCCCTGGAGCGCATTGCGGAGAGCAAGCCGGGTGTGGAGAAGTGCTACGCCATACAGGCAGGCCGGGAGATCAGAGTGCTCGTCAAGCCCGAAGAGATCGACGACGACGCCGCCAGCCTGCTGTGCCGCGAGATCGCCAAGGAGATCGAGCAGGAGCTAGACTACCCCGGCACGATCAGGGTGACGGTCATTCGCGAGAGCCGGGCTGTGGAGTACGCCAAGTAGCAGGGGCGACGAGTCGGCGGATTTCGCGAGTTGAGGATGGCGGCGATGATCGACTGTGCCCGGCCGGATACTTACTATCTGCGCTCGTTCGGGTGCCAGATGAACGACCACGACTCCGAACGCATCGCCGGATTGCTGGAAGAGCTGGGCTATTCGAGAGTGGTCGCTCCCGAAGAAGCTAGGCTTCTCGTGTACAACACATGCTCCATACGCGAGAAGGCCGACAGCCGCTTGGCGGGTCATCTCGGTGATGCGGGCCGCATGAAGAGGGAAGACCCCAGTCGGCAGGTGGTGGTGGCTGGCTGTCTTGCCCAGAGCCGGCGAGAGGAGTTTCTCGTCGACTTTCCTTTTGTCGACGTGCTTGTCGGACCGCAAAGCCTGCGCGAACTGCCGGGGTTGCTGGAGAAACGGCGGGTAACGGGGCAATGTGCCGGCGCCTTCCAGGACGTGACCAGCTGCTTGAGCGCGGATCTGCCGCGGGTGCGGACTGCTGGGCCCAGCGCCTGGGTGCAGATCACAGCCGGTTGCAGCAACTTCTGCTCGTACTGCATCGTGCCGTATGTGCGCGGACCTGAGTCGTCGCGTCAGGCGGAGGACATCATCGCCGAAGTGGGAGACTTGGCGCGGGCCGGTGTGCGGGCAGTCACCCTGCTGGGCCAGAACGTCAACGCCTACGGCAAGGAGCCGGGATTCGCCGGTAGTGAGACCTTTGTCGATCTGCTCAAGGCTGTGTGCGCGGTGCCGCGGATAGAGCGGGTCCGGTTCATGACCTCTCACCCCAAGGACGTCTCTGCCGGGTTGATCCATTTGCTGGGCGAGCCGAACGAGCTGTGCGAGCATGTCCACCTTCCGGCGCAGTCGGGGAGCGACCGCATCCTAGAGGCCATGCGCAGGGGTTACAGTCGCGCGTCATATATCGACGTTGTGCAGCAATTGCGCAGGGCGGTTGGGGAACTGACGCTGACCACCGACCTGATCGTCGGCTTCCCCGGGGAAACGGAGGACGATTTCCGGGAGACGCTCTCACTGGTGGAGGAGTGTCAATTCGATGCTGCCTTCACTTTCGTATATTCACCCCGGCGGCAGACCGCGGCAGCGGAGCTACCCGGGAGGCTTGATCGGGCGGTGGCCCAAGAGCGTATGGCGCGGCTGGTGGAGGTGGTACAACGCATCGGCAGAGAGCGCAACGAGGCGATGCTCGGACGTGTGCTCGAGGTCATGGTGGAACGAGCCGATCGCCGAGGACAAGGGGCCGTGATGGGCCGCACCCGCGGCCACAAACCCGTGAACTTTCGATCGACGGCCGCCTCGGGCGATCTGGTGATGGTGGAGTTGATCGAAGCCACGTCCACGAGCTTCACGGGTAAGCAGGTGGAGCGGTCCGGGAAGACGCCGGCGAGAGACGTGAGCACGTGAGCGATACCGAGGAACCCAGGGCGGGCTCGGAGGAGCGCGGCTCAGGCAGGGTGATAGGCCTCCTGGGACCCACCGGAGCGGGCAAGACGGCAGTGGGCGTGGAACTCGCCAGATTGCTTGGTGTCGGGGTCATCTCCTGCGATTCCATGCAGATATACCGCGGCTTCTCCGTGCTGACCAATCAGCCAACGGTGTTGGAGGCCGGGGGAGTGCCGCACGCGTTGATGGGGTGCATCGAGCCCGGGGTTTCCTTTTCGGCTGGGGAGTACGCGGCTCTTGCCCGGCCGCTGATCGAAGAGAGTCTTTCGACCTGGGGCTGGGCCTTGGTCGTTGGCGGGAGCGGTCTATACATGAGGGCCGCTCTTGCGCCGCTGGCCATGCCGGCCGGGAGCGACCCGGAGCGGCGAAAAGTGCTGGAAGCCCGTCTGGAGAGCGAAGGGGCCGAAGCGCTGCACGCCGAGTTGGCAACCATCGACCCGGTGGCTGCTCAGGCGATCGATCCGCGCAACTCACGTCGGGTAGTCCGGGCGCTGGAGGCGGTGGGCGCCACCGGCAGGGAATGGTCGGGCCGGAGCGATCTATGGGAACCGGTCTACGACCACCCCACTACGTTGGTCGGCCTAGTCTCGGAGCGGACTTCACTCTACGACCGCATCGACGCCCGTGCGACCGCGATCGTGGGCGGAGGGGCTGTCGATGAAGTGCGCAGCTTCCGAGGGATGTCAGGGCCCGTCTCGACCATGCCGGGGTTGCCGGGAATCTGTAGCGCCATCGGCTATCCGGAGATATGCCGCTATCTAGAGGGGCTCCAGAGTCTTCAAGAGACCGTTGCCCAGGTCGCCGGGGCCACGCGTAGGTACGCCCGGAGGCAGCTCACTTGGCTGTCCAAGCTCGGGGACGCTGTTATCATTGACCCCGGACACAGGAGTGCGCGCGACGTCGCGCGGGACATACTCCATATTGCTAGGTCAGAAGAAGACGCAAGGGAGCGATAGACTCCGTGAAGTTCGCAAAGTGGCAGGGTATCGGCAACGACTACCTCATCGTGGAAGAGGAGTCACTTCCGGTTGCTCTGGATCCGGTCGCGGTCAGGATATTGTGTGACCGTCATTTGGGGGTAGGCTCTGACGGGGTTCTGCTTCTGGGCCGGCCGACCGGCGCGGTTGCGGGAGCGGTGGCGCGCATGCGGGTGTTTAATCCCGACGGCAGCGAGTCGGAGATGTGCGGCAACGGTATACGCATGTTCGCCAGATATCTGGTGGCGACAGGCCAGAGCCAAGGTAGCGAGTTCGTCGTGGAGACCTTGGCGGGGGCTATCAGACCTAGCCTACGGCCCGACGGTAGCGTCCGGGTGGATATGGGCAAGGCCCTGTTCTGTAGTGCGAACATCGCCGGCCATTGCGGCGACGGCGATGTGGTCGACGCGACGTTGATCGCGGAGGGTCAGCAATACCAGTTCACCTTCGTCGACGTGGGCAATCCTCACTGCGTGATGGTGGTGGACGACCCGGATACGTTTGACGTGGCCGGAGTGGGTAGCCTCATCGAGCGTGACCCCATCTTTCCCAACCGTGTCAATGTGGAGTTTATTCGGTTGCTGTCCGACGGGTCGGTGCAGATGCGGGTGTGGGAGCGCGGGGTGGGCGAGACTCAGGCCTGCGGCACGGGAGCGACGGCGGTGGGAGCAGCGTGCGTCCGGCTAGGGCTGGCGGAGAGTCCTGTTTTGGTGCACCTGCTGGGCGGCGACCTTAACATAGAGGTGGAAGCCGGCGAGCCCTATCGAGTCTTTATGACAGGCCCGGCGGAGGAAGTATTCACGGGCCGACTTTCGGCAGATATTGTGCGTCGGCTGGCATGGCCGGCGGCCCGGACCGAGCAACGGCCCTGAGCGGCCATCAGCCAACGAGGAGGCGAACGTGAAGTTCTCCCGGCGCATGGACAACCTTGCTCCGTACCTATTCGCGGAGATGGAACGCAAGATCGCGGACAAGCGGAACAGTGGCGTGGATGTGATCAGCCTGGGCATCGGTGACCCTGATCTGCCCACACCCGCGTATATAGTGGAGGAGATGCAACGCCAGGTAGCCGACGCAGCCAACCACCGCTATCCGAGCAACTGGGGCCTGCGGGATTTTGGGGAGGCGGCCGCTTCCTTCTACCGGCGCAGATTCGGTGTGGAGCTCGACCCGGGCAAGGAGTTCTTCCCCTTGTTGGGGGCCAAGGAGGGTCTGGCTCACATATGCTGGGCGTTGCTGGACGCCGGCGATTTGGCTTTGGTACCTGATCCGGGATACCCGGTGTACGCGGGTGGGTCTCTCATCGTGGGAGCGGAGGTCAAATACCTGAATCTTAGCCCGGAGAAAGGGTTTCTTCCCGACTTGGATGAGATCAGCGAAGAAGAGGCCCGGCGGGCGAAGGTTCTCTTCATTGGCTACCCAAACAATCCCACAGCCGCTGTGGTTGAGGATGGTTTCTTCGAGCGAGTGGTGGCCTTTGCCAAGAAGTACGACGTGGCGGTAGTGCACGACAACGCCTACTCGGAGCTCACTTACGACGGATACGTCGCTCCGAGTTTTCTGAGCGTGCCGGGGGCCAAGGACGTAGGCGTGGAGTTGTTCAGCTTCTCGAAGCCTTTCAACATGACGGGCTGGCGCATAGGGTTCGCGGTGGGAAATCACGAGATCCTGGCGCACTTATGGAGACTGAAGACCAATATGGATTCGGGCATGTTCGACGCTCTGCAGAGGACGGCGGCTTTCATTCTAAACGGGCCTTGGGACTCTGTGCGTGAGATGTGCTCCATCTACGCCCGCCGCCGCGACCTGCTGGCCGAGGCCCTCACCTCAGTGGGGATTTCTGTTCCCAAGCCCAGGGCGACCGTGTACATGTGGGTCCCGGTGCCGCAGGGATACACGTCGGCTTCTTTTAGCGAGCACGTCCTAGAACAGGCAGGCGTTGTGGTGACTCCAGGCCGTGGCTACGGCCCAGCCGGGGAGGGCTTCGTGCGGTTGTCGCTGACTACCGCCGACGAGCGCATAGCCGAAGCGGTGGCACGGATCGAACGTTCCCTGCGGCTGTAGTGCTCGTCAACCGACCAAGAACACGAGGGGAGCGGGACCGGTCGCGTGGAAATTGAGGTCAAGCTGCTTCATCCCGCGGCGCGCGTTCCTGTGCGCGCCCATGCGGGCGATGCCGGGGCGGACTTGTGTTCCGTTGAGGAGACAAGCATCCCTGCGGGTGAGCGGCGTGATGTGGGTACCGGTCTGGCTCTAGCTATTCCCAGTGGATATGCAGGTTTTGTGCAGCCTCGCTCAGGGCTGGCCTTCAAGCACGGCATCATGGTGGTGAACTCACCAGGCCTTATTGACGCCGGCTACAGGGGAGAAGTGCGTGTGAGCCTCTACAACTCCGGGAGCGACAGTTTCCTGGTCAAAGTCGGGGAGCGCATAGCCCAACTGGTGGTGCAACGGGTCGAAGAGCCGGCTTTTGTCGAGACGGTCACAATGACCGATACTGTGCGCGGTCAAGGCGGGTTCGGCAGCAGCGGGCGCTGAGGCGCTTTCCCCGGTTCGGCCAACGGGCCACTCTTCGGACATCCAATTTCCTCTGCGAGGCTGTTTGATGGCTGTCTTGCGCCAAAGTGCGTCAAAAGTACTACACGAAGGGCTCAAGTCCGGTCGCAGAATGCCGATAGGAATCACGGTGCCCAATACAGACACTAGAATACTTTCGGACCCAAGGAGGAAATGCAAATGTTCAAGTTGATCCACAAAAGGATGAAGGGCGAGAAAGGTTTCACCCTCATCGAACTCCTGGTGGTGATTATCATCATCGCCATTCTGGCAGCGATCGCCATCCCGACCTTCCTCGGCCAGCGCCAGAAGGCTCAGGACGCTTCTGCTAAGTCCCTCGTCCGCAATGCCATGACTGCCATCGAATCCTCCTACGTCGACCTGAGAGACTTCTCCGTAGCTGGCATGACATCAGACGTTCTCGAGGCAATCGAGCCCGCCATCACATTCAATGCGGTTGCTACGGGCGTGGCACTGACTGCTGCTCCCGGCGGCGCAACTGAAGACAACGCAGTCGGCTACTTCGGCGATGATCAGACGTACGAGGTCGGGTCCTTGGCCGAGTCCGGAACGGCTTGGTCAGTGTCCGTAGACAAGAGTTCCACTGGTACCGGCACCACCTACTACAAGATCAGCGACGCCGAAGACGCTGCGGCTGTTGAGGGTTGGTAACAGCCTGACGGCTCTGCCGCTGGGCTAAGTAATCGGCCATCGCTGGTCTGATTCCTGAAGCTACATACCGACGACAGGGGGCAACGGGCCCGCAAGAGGATCCGTTGCCCCCCGTGCTATCTAGGGAGTACCAGAGTGGGCGGTGGAAGAGCCATGGTTCGCGCGAAATTGGAACGACGGAGCGTCAAGCGAATCGCTTGGTGTGGCGCGGTGATAGTCTCGGTGTTGTTGTCCGTGTCAGCGCCAGGGTGTTCCAACCCGCTCGCGAAGGCAGATCACTTGGCGGCTGTCGGTGACCTAGCTGGAGCGGAGGCCATCTACAAGGACGTGCTGGCTTCAGAGCCTGACGACTTGCGGGCACTAAGCGGACTGGCAGCGGCGCTCAGCGTGCAGGGCAAGCACGACGAAGCCCTGCCCATCCAGGAGCAAGTGGTGGCCGCCGATCCGGACGAAGTCCAGATCAGGGTGGAGTTGGGGTTCAACTATCTCAACCACCAGGATCGGAGTGCGGACGCGGTGCGGGTCCTGGCTGAGGCGGCCGTGCTCGACGGCAGCGCGAAGTATCTGACCTTCCTGGGCCAGGCTCAGATCAAGGCTGGGCAGCACGGAGACGCAGAGATATCTCTGAGGGAGGCCATGGCGGTCGACCCGCAGTACGCCTATTCGTATTCTGTGCTCGTGCGTATGTTGGAGGACGACATGAGGCCCTCGGATGCGGCTGAACTTCGCCAGTTGGCTGTATCTCGCGGCGTGAACATAGTGATTCCATAGCCGCCCACTCAAGAGCGGGGCGGGATTCGTTTGCGAAGGGAGGTGCCGGGAATGAAGGGTATATTCCGAGATTGCGAAGGGAGCCAGAAGGGCTTCACACTGATCGAGCTTCTGATTGTGATCATCGTGATTGCCATCCTGTGCGCCATCGCCATCCCTACGTTCTTGGGTCAGCGCGAAAGAGCTAACGACACAGCGGCGTATACCCTGGTGCGGAACGGTCTGACGGTAGTGCAAACCGCATTCACGGACACAGGCGACTACACAGAGATGGACGTGGACATGCTGAACGAGATCGACACGTCCATGACGTGGGTGGACAACGAGGGCGACCTGGTCAGCACGTCGCCGCCGGGCATAACGGCGGGCGTTGTGGCAGACGCCATCGACAAGAAGATAGCCGTGAACTTCAAGTCCTCGGACGTGGTCGAACTTGCCAGCAAGAGCGCCAGCGGCAATTGGTTCGGCATACGGATAGACACGCAGGACCTCAGTGAAACCGGGTTTGTCAAGGTTAAGCTAGTGGACGGCAGCGCCGACCTGGGTTGGTAGTAGCGTAGGGCGCTCGGTTGGCACCGCGCAGTTCTCCGCTATTCCGCTCTGCTTCTTGTCCTGAAGGCGGGCGCGGGTCCGCCAAAGTGCGACGAAAGTCGCTGTCGCCGTTTGCGGGGCGGCCTGTAGTCTCAGGTTCATGAGACCACGACTCCTCGACACCCCGCCGTCCGGATACAGCCTCATCGAGCTGCTGTTTGTAATTGCCATCCTGGGTATCTGCTTGACCGTCTCTTCGATATCTGTGGCTGCTGGGCTGCGCACGAACGAAGCGAGGGGGGCGGCGCAAATCTGGCAGACCGCAGCGGCCTGGGCCCAGGTGGGAGTGCTGTGGCAAGGGGGCAGCACTCAAGTTCAGTACGAAGTCGGAGATCTAGTGGTGGCCAACGACCTCGGGCTGAGCGGTGGGGACTTGGGGCAGTCGGGCCCACCGGTGCCGGTTACTACCAATCTGGCGCGGTGGCGAGATGGTGATGGCGTCACAGTGAGCTTTGGGGCTCTCGGTGCTCCCGACGGGGGCGGGTCGCTGTACTTTCAGGCGTGGCGTGGGGCCTACCGGGTGGCTGTCCGTCCGGAAAGCGGCCTGACGGCACGGAGCCGGGTGGACCTTTGATGAGCAGGAAGACGCCGTTTGGGAGCGCGGTGGCGTGCATGGCCGGCTCTATCCTGATCGAAGTGGTGATCGCGGTGCTGCTGGCCGGTTTGCTGGTCGGTGAGCTTGCGGCGGGATTCTTGGGAGCAGAGGATCGAGCCGCACACGTGGAGGCTCAGGCGGCCTCTGTCGGGCCGGATACCGCTGCCTCGGGCGGTGACCCCTGGAGCTGGGGACCTTCGGTCTCATGGCTTTGCTGGGATGCCGGCCCTGTGCTTCGCGTAGGATCACGACAGCGCGACCGGGCGGAGCAGTTGGTGGCCGGTCTTTGGGCGGACGGCTGGTTCCTTGGCGAGCAGGGGCTTGGCTCGGACGCCGGCCTGACGATTTCAGCAGCGACCTGGCAGGAGATGCAAGGGCGGGAGCTGGTGGTTCGCATTCGCGAGAGCGAGGGGGAGTGGGGGCCTCCTTGGCGATCGGTGGTTCCCAATGTGTATGGCGACACCGGCGGAGAGAAAGCTGTTGGGCTGCCGGCGGCCGAACAGGCTGGAGTTCTGGGCGGGCAGGCGGTTGCGGTGCATGTGCCCTCGCTGGCTACTGCCGTCCTGGAAGCCTCGTGGAGCGATCATCCACAGGAATCCGTGGGCCTCGGCGCCCCGCTATTCCTTGTTCCTTCGACGTCAGGCCTCAGTGACATAGCCGTCTCAGATAACGTCCAGAGCTGGTTTGGGGAACCGGGCCGTGCGGTCGACGTTTACTTTTAGGCCGGGGCCTTCAGGCGGCGTTCTAGGGTTCAGCGCGGTGGAACTCCTTATCGGACTTGCGTTGACGGTGTGCTTGGCATTGGCCGTCTGCCCGCTGTGGGCTCATATGGATCGGGCAGCCGCGTCGCGGACGGACATGAGTGTGGCTCTCGTGCAGAGCAGGGTGGCGGTGGCTCGCCTAGAGAGGGACCTGAGGCTTTCTAGCGCAGTCGGGTGCCGTTTCGCAACCGTGGGCCCCATCCTCGAAGCCTCGGTGTCTCAAGTGGTCTTTCTCGAACCGTGCGTAGCCGGACCCGAACCGTTGCTCGTGGAGTGGGAGGTGAGCGGGGGCGCTCTGATGCGTCGGTGGGGTGCGTGTCCGGCGGTGAGGCCTTCAGCGTTTGGACACTCGCTGTACTTGGATCATAAAACTATGCTCGAGCAGTTAGATGTGGGCGGGTCCTTCAGTTACCTGGTCGACGGGCTTGCGCTCGAAGGTCCCGTGCCCGAGTCTGCACTGGCCTCGATAGAAGCAGTGATCCTGGAAGCGCCGATGAGAGTCGCTGGTGGTCCGGGCGCGATGGCGGTGAGAATCTTGGCTCGGGTGGGCCGATGAGTCAGCTGCGTAGAGTCCTCAGGCTATACAGCCGCGCACACGAGGGATCGGCGCTCCTGCTTGTTCTCTTCGTATGCCTGGCCGTCACGGTCGCCATTCAGACCCTGGCCACTGTCGTGGTGTGCGCGGAAAGAGCTCTGCATGACGAATCGGTGGGGCGGTCGCACGCTTTCGAGAAGAACGAGGCTCTCGCCGGTATGCGCTCGCGGCTACAGGCATTTTGGCGGCCGCTGCCGTGGGCCGTCGTCATCGACGTGCCTTATGAGGTGGAGGCGCGAGCGGCGGATCTCGACGGTGGTCTGGGATGGGTGATGCGGGTGGACGTCCGCCAGCCGCTCGAGGTGTCTCGGATGGTCTTCTCTGCGTGGGCAGAGAGAGGACGTGACGGCATTGACCTGCCGCTGGCTGCCCTAGTGGCGACAAGGGTCATCTTGGATCCCGATCGGGTGTCGCCCTGGCTCGAAATCGAGGATTCGGGAGTGAGCGGTGCAGCAGACGTACCTCAGCCGAACGTCACCGCAGCCGCATACTTGGTCGAACCTCCTACAGGGGTCGCTGTGGGAGAGGCTTGTGTGGCAGCCGAGGCGCGTGCAGAGTGGCGGCTTGACGACGGGTGGAAGCTGCTTGGGCGCGGCTGCGCGGGCCTCGGTCCCGGAGTTGTCTGGGTGTCTGCTGGGCCGGGGGAGACAGTGGACCTCCCCGAGGAGTGCGACGGTCAGAGCGCCAACACACCCGTTTTGGCAATGGTCAGCGGGGGCGGGGACCTCGACCTGCGGGAGCTAGGGGATCTGTACGGGGTGGTGGTAGTGGATGGGGGCTCGCTGCTGCTCGAGGGGACTGTGCTGCATGGAGCCGCTTTCGTAACCGAGTCCGCAACGCTGGGCGCCCGCGGGATTCTGCGATACTCCCAGCCACTTCTTCGCTGGGCGACGGATCGGTCGCTCTGCCGGGTAAGACTGTTGCCTGGCAGCCGCTGGGAGGGCACGGAGTAGGCGGGCACAGGTATACTCTTCAGCATGGAATCTGGCGAGAGAAGAGCAGAAGGCTCGGTCGCGTGGAGGAAGAAGCGGCCACGGCGGCCTCCGCTGGACTGCCGGGAATGTGGCGCTGTTTGCGAGCGACTGATATCGCCCTGGCGCTGCCTGCGGGCGGGATGTGCATGCGTGTACTCGTACAGAGACGAGGAGACGACGTACTTTGGCTGCCTTCACAAGGTTTTTGCCCCCGAGCTTGATCTGGCCGCATTTGTTGACGAAACTGGGCAGGTGAATCGCCGAGCCGATCCGTACGGAAGCATCCGGGCGACGAGGGAGCCGCGGGTGCACTGCCCGGTTAGCGTCGAGCGCGCGTACGAGGGCGATTACGCCGCACAGTGCCGGAATCCGGGGTTCTTGCACGGGTACTTTCCGGAACGAGGACGCGACCGCCCTTTGGACGCGAAGCCCCGCGGCGCCATGGATCATGACCTGCCGAACTGACGGGCGAGTACTGTGGATCTTCAACTAGTCTTCTTAGGCACGGGCGGAGCCACTCCTACTGTCGAGCGGGGTTTGCCGGCCACGCTGCTCATCCGGGGAGGGGAGCGGATCCTCGTGGACTGTGGGGAGGGCACCCAGAGACAGCTCATGCGCTCGGCCGGTCTTGCGCGCATCGGCTTGATCCTGCTTACCCATCTGCATGGTGATCACTATCTTGGTCTCCCCGGCTTACTCAAAACCTACAGCCTGCTGGGTCGTTCGGAGCCTTTGCTGCTACTTGGACCAAGTGGCTTGTACGAGATGCTCCGCGACGCGGAACGGTTGATTGGGAAGCCCCGGTTTCCCTTCTTTGCCGAGGAGGTCGGTGAGGGCGTTGCTCTCGAGGGCACGGACTATCGCTTGCGGACCGCTGTCACGCAGCACGGGCTGCCCGGTGTAGCGTGGTGCCTGGAGGAGGATGACAGGCCGGGAGCATTCCACCCAGAAAGAGCCCGGGAATTGGGGGTAGTCCCCGGTCCCGATTTCGGCCGTTTGCAGCGGGGCGATGCTGTGACCACGGCCGAGGGCCGTACCGTGCACCCGGAAGAGGTCATGGAAGGGGCGAGATCGGGCCGTAAGATCGTAATAACCGGAGACACGCGGCCGACGGCGGCAGTCACCGAGTTGGCGGCGGGGGCCACGGTTCTGGTGCACGACTGCACTTTTGGATCGTCAGAGCGGGAGAGGGCCGTGGAGACCGGTCACTCCACCGCGCGAGAGGCGGCCGAGGTAGGCCTGGCCGCGGGCGTGGGTACTCTGGTGCTGACGCATATCAGCTCTCGTCACAGCTGGCGCGAATTGCGGGACGAGGCGCGGAGCGTTTTTGCGAGGGCGATCGTGCCTCGCGACTTCGACACGCTGGTGGTGCCCAACCCCGAAAAAGGCAGTGCGTTCGTCGAACCGGTATAATGGCGCGTCGCCGTTTCATAGCGGCGATGACTATCATTCGGTTTCATTTACGCCCACGTAGCTCAGGGGATAGAGCACTGGCCTCCGGAGCCAGGTGTCGCAGGTTCGAATCCTGCCGTGGGTACTTAGGTCGTTAGCGCGCCCGTGTCTGGGAGGAACGGTGACGAAGAAGTATGACCCACTGTGGGAGATTGTTGGCGAGAAGGTAGCTCTGCAGGGCCAAGAGCTCGATGTGGGTACGCAGTGTCCGCAATGTCACGTCATGGTGCGCCTAGGAGCCACCGCGGGAGTGGGCGACAGGTTCGGCTGCGGGCTCTGCGGGGAGGTTGCCGTAGTCGTTGGCGGTCCGATAGGTCTTGGGCTAGAGAAGGATACAACCCAGACTTGACGGGTTGAGGGGGCGCGTCCGGATCTAGCCGGACCCATTCACTAGTAGCGGATCAGCGGCCGGCCGAGGGCGTCCTTGCCTTTGGGGTTGCCCAACTCGTCCGCGAGTTCGGTGGGCGCCGAAACAGTCGTAGGGTCTCCGTCGGAGATATAGCGCAGTTCCGGGCGCGCTTTGAAGGCATCAATGGCGGCTTGGATGGTCTCTCCATTACCCTCTACTCGTAGTATGTGCAGCGGTTTGAAGACGTCTGAGAAGGGGGAGGGGCAGAGAGCTAGGCCTTCATTCAGGCCAAGCGCGGCGGTGTACGCGTATGAGATATCCTGGTATTGGCCTGTGGCCAAGATAGTCTCTGATTCGGGGAACTTGCCCAGGGGGACGGAAAGGCTGGTCACGGAGTAGGACCCGCCTACGTACTCTTCGAGGGTTTGCTGTGATTGTGCGAGTTGCTTCTGTATGTCGTCCGACGAAGCTTTGCTGAGGTCGAGTCGCGTGACGGTGTTACTGCCCACTTCGTAGCCCCAGTCCACTAAGTTGTGGAGCTTCTCCTGTTTTCTCTCTGGCTGGCCAAACAGCTCGTTGTCTTTGGGGCTGACGTCGAGAAGGCAGAAGAACGAGGCGCGAGCAGCCCAGTTCTTGGATTCCGCGGCCTTCTGTAGGATGCCGACAGCGCATTCGGAATCGATGGAACCATTGTCCAGGATCCTATACTGCCCGGGGCTCGATTCGTCGAAGGTGATGACCACTGGGGACTTGCCGGCAGGGATGTCGATGTTGCCCGAGACGAGATCCCTGACCGTGATGGGGAAGAAGTCCTCGTCTTGGAGCAGGGCGATATCTTCGCGCAGACCGTCGGGAGTGCGGGTAGTGGCGTTCTCTTCAAACCCGATCTCGTGATAGACGAGCGTCAACACCTGGCCCAGTTCGTTCGCTCCTATGGTTTCCGCCCGATCGGCGGTCATCGGTTCGCGAACGGTCTGGTCGGTCTGTGGATCGGCAGCTGCATCGATCGAGGCGCCAGATCTGTCGTCCTGGATAACGGTTGGGCCGGCAGTGCCGCCACCGCCTCCGAAGGCAAGTCCGAAGATTAGGCCCAAAAAGGCCCCGACCGCAAAGGCGATCGTCACAAAGCGTAAGACCTTGTCGCGGCGCATAATCGAGCCAGTCTAGCAGATGTTCCTGTAAACTGGCTTGGTCATGTCACAAAGCTACTACAGCGAAAACTACCATCCTCCGCGGCGACCTCGTCGGCGTCGGGGCGCGGGGCGAAGGCTTGCGGCTATCGCTCTGATGGGAGCGGTGGCTTTCGCCGGCGGGTTTGCGCTGCTCTGGGCACTGGGCGGTTGGATCGTCGGGGGCAATGGCGCCGACTCGGGCCCCGGGGATGGAGGGGCTGTGGCCGCCGCTGTTGCGTCGGCGCAAACGGACTACACGGTGGAGCCCCTTGTTGACCTGCTAGCCTTTCGCGATCTCTCGTACGTGCCTGTCAAGGGAGTCTATATGACCGGCTACAGCGCCGGTTCGTCAAAGGCAGTCGACAGGCTGGTGGGACTTGCGGATCGCACCGAAGTCAACGCCTTTGTGATCAATGTGAAGGACGATGACGGCACGATCATGTATGAGACTAACGCGCCGATGGCCGAGGACCTAGACACATATAGTAGCGTGATAGGTGATATTGACGGGCTTCTTGCGACAATGGCCGAGCACGAGATCATCCCCATAGCGCGGATAGTGTGTTTCAAAGACAACATCCTCCCCAAGAAGAGAGTCGACCTGGCCGTGTTGGACAGTCGGACGGGGGAGCCGTGGCAGGACAACGGTAGTGCGCGCAGCACGTATCTGAACCCCTATAGCCACGAAGTGTGGGAATACCTAGTGCAGGTGGCTGAGGACGCTGCCCGCCGGGGTTTCCGGGAGATCCAGTTTGACTACGTGCGTTTTCCGACCGACGGAGACGTCAAGTACATGGAGTTTCCAGGGCAGTACTGTTCGAGGGAGGATGCGATCGCGGGCTTTCTGGCCTACGCGCGCCCGCGCCTGGAGAAGGCCGGAGTGTGGGTGTCGGCGGATGTGTTCGGTCTGGTGCTCGCCCACCCCAAGGACAATAGCCCCGCGCAGAATCTCGAGAAGATCTGCAGAAGCGTGGACATTCTGTGTCCCATGGTCTACCCGGACCTCTACAACTCCGGGTCCTACGGAGTCACGAATCCCAACAGCTCACCGTACGCGATTGTCAGTGGGGCCATGAAGGATATGGCCGCGCGGCTGCCCGGGCTTGGCGCGAAGGGTCGTCCCTGGCTGCGAGATTACGATTGGCGAGGGGTGCTGTACGAGGCCAAGGAAATCCAGGCGGAAATCAGAGCCGCTTCAGAACAAGGCTACGACGAGTGGATTCTCTGGAATTCGAGTAACCAATATACTGAGGATGCGCTGCAACCTCAGTAGTCGAGTGTTGGCGTCGAGGATCCCGTCCAGATGGCCGATGCTCCGCCACGAACGCAGCGCACGAACGTGACGCACGGATGAGATCACAAGTGGATGTCTCATAATTGTTGAGAGGCCCCGTTCCTGTAAACTGCGGGGTCATGCCACAAAGGTACTACAGCGAAGACTACCATCCCCCGCGGCGGACTCGTCGACGTAGAGGAGCGGGGCGAAGGCTTGCCGCCATCGCGGTGATGGGTGCCGTGGCTTTCGCGGGCGGGTTTGCGTTGCTCTGGAGTCTGGGCGGTTGGATCGTTGGAGGCGATGGCGCCGACTCGGGGTATGGGGGTGGAGAGGCTGTTGCTGCTGCCGTTGCGTCGGCGCAAACGGACTACACAGTGGAGCCCCTTGTCGACCTGGTGGCGTTTCGCGATCTCTCATACGAGCCCATCAAGGGCCTCTATATGACCGGATACAGCGCCGGTTCTTCCAACGCGGTCGACAGGCTGGTGGGGCTTGCGGATCGTACCGAAATCAACGCCTTCGTAATCAATGTTAAGGACGATGACGGGTTTGTGACCTATGAGACCGATGCGCAGACGGCGAAGGCCCTCGGCACGGACAGGGACATCATAGGAGACATAGACGGGCTTTTGGCCAAGCTTGCGGAACACAACATCATCCCTATCGCGAGGGTAGTGTGTTTCAAGGATGACGTGTTGCCCAAGGCGAGGCCTGACCTTGCCGTGGTGGACGCTCAGACGGGGGAGCTGTGGAGGGACAACAGCAAGTACCATCACACATATCTGAACCCCTATAACCACGAAGTTTGGGAATACCTCGTGCAGGTGGCGGAAGATGCTGCCCGCCGGGGTTTCCGTGAGATCCAGTTCGACTATGTTCGTTTCCCGGAGACCAACCAATCCACGGCAAAGTACCCCGGAGAGTACTGCACCAAGGATGAGGCGATCGCCGGGTTCTTGGGGTACGCGCGACCGCGTCTCGAGAAGATGGGCGTGTGGGTCTCGGCCGATGTCTTCGGTCTAGTGATTCGCACTCCCTCGAACAACGGCATCGGACAGGATCTCTACAAGATGTCGAGGAACATCGATATTCTTTGTCCTATGCCCTACCCGTCTCATTACAGCGCTAACTCATACTCGCTGGCGAATCCTAACGCGAAACCCTACGAGCTCATGACGGCCGCCATGAAGGAGGCGGCAACACGCCTCGCCGGCACGGGTACCGAGTGTCGCCCTTGGCTGCAGGACTTCTCCAGTTCGGGTATGGCCGGGGGGACCTTCGTCGAGTATGGTGCAGAGGAAGTAAAAGCGCAGATAAGGGCAGCTGAAGAGCAGGGTTTCGACGAGTGGTTGCTCTGGAACGCCAGCAACAAGTACACCGAGGGCGCGCTGCGCGCTGAGTAGTGTTCGGAAGACGCATCGGGCGACGTGCCGGCGCGCGGTGCCGCGTCGGCTAGGCGACGATCAGCGGTACCAGTCGCTGAGCTTGCACATCGAGAATGCCGTCCAGAGTTATGCGGAGCCGGGGTATCACGCTCAGTGTGATGAAGCTGAGCACCATGAAGGGCTCCTCGAAATCCACTCCCAGTGCGGCGACGGCCGCTTCAAGGGCCCGTAGGCGGCCGCCTGCCTCAGGTGCAGGCAGATCGGTCATCAGACCCGCAAGCGGAAGGGGCAGAGTCAACACAGAGCCCCTGTCGACAACGGCGAGCCCGCCGCCCACGCGCGCGACGGATCGGGCTGCCGTCAGCATGTCTTGCGGATCGACGCCGGTGACCAGCAGGTGATGGGCGTCGTGGGCGATGGTGGTCGCGATCGCCCCTCGGAAGAGACCCAGGCCGCTCACTAAGCCGCGCCCGATCCTAGCGGAGTCCGCTGGAGCCGGCGTATTCAGCGCCGACCTCTCGAGTAGGGCCACCAGCGCGACGTCGTTGTCGCGGTCGGCTTCCATGCGGCCTCGTCTGGCGCGAACCTCCACAATGCGCTCGTCGCTCACGATAGTGCGGGGGGTCAAGTGGATAGCGCGCGCGCGATGTCGGCCGTCCGCGGCCGGCGGGGCGAGTTCGGAGGAATCAGCTACCTGAAGGACGATGGGGTGCGAGGCCAGCGGGGGGCAGGCCGGAAGCTCGCCTACCAACCGGCCATCGGTGGCAACCACGGCGCCGCCCCGGACGACGCAGGTGGGGTGGGGCAAGGAGGGGTCGCTCACCACGAGGAGGTCGGCCCGCAGCCCAGGCGTGATGCTTCCGCGGTCGTGAAGTCGGTACAACGTAGCCGGGTTGAGAGTGGCCGCCCTGAGGCTGTCATTAAGGGACACGCCGGCCCTGGCCATGGCTCCCACCACCCCATCCAGATGGTGATGCTCGGCCAGGGCGGCCGCATTGCGATCGTCGGTGCAGAGGGCGGTGCGCTCGGTGCCGTGCTCGACCAAGAAGGGCATAGCGCGGACGAGATCTCGGGCGGCCGAACCCTCGCGTATGAGTATCCACATGCCAAGCCGCCTGCGTTCGAGGAGTAGCTCAGGCGTGGAGGTCTCGTGATCGCTGATCGGCCCCGTAAGCAGGTAGGCGGCGAGCGAGGGGCCGCTTACATCGGGGGCGTGACCGTCGACCACCCGCCCTTCGGCAAGCTCTGCCAGTATGGGCGAATAGTGGCCGCCGATGAGACCCAAGTAATCCATGGCCTCGCCCAGCCCAACGACGCCGTCCTCTTGAAGTAGGTCGGCGGCGTCGCTTTCTGACAAGCTGCCTGCCGCCCTCTCGAAAGGCGAGGCGGGCACCGTGGTGGGGACCATCAGGCGAAGGTCGAGCGGGAGGCCGGCGCGCGCCTGCAAGAAGAAATCCATGCCGGCCCGACCCAAGACATTGACGATCTCGTGCGGCTCCGAGATGGTAGTGGTAATGCCGTGGACGGCCAAAGCCTCGGCGAAGCGCGGAGGAGAGAGAAGAGATGACTCGGGATGGACGTGAGCATCGATCAGACCGGGGATAACGAAGGCTCCGCGTGCATCGATGATCGTTACGGCATCACTGGGGTAATCGCCGACTCCCGCGATGATCGAGCCGCACACAGCGACGTCAGCCGCCAAGAACTCTCCCGTGAAGGGCGAATACACTCGGCCGTGCCTTATGAGCAGACTCGGAGGGTCGAGAGCAAGGGCTACGCGCCGACATTGTTCGCGCTCGTGCATCGTGTGTACTAGAATAGCGTGCGCTCGTCCCGTTTTGGGAAGCCGTGCTGCAGCCGTAGACCGATTTGCGTGTTTTTTGGGGGCTTGATGAGCATTCCTCAGTTGTCGGTGTTTGTGGAGAACAAGCCTGGGCATTTGGCCGATACGCTGGCCACCCTGGCGGGCGGCGGTGTAAACGTGCTTTCTTTCACCATCGCCGATACCGCTGACTACGGCATTCTGCGGATTATCGTCGACCGCGTGGAGCAGGCGAAAGATCTGCTTAACGCAGCAGGCTACGCGGTTGTTGAGCACCCTGTGGCGTGCGCAGTGCTGTCAAATGAGCCGGGGGCGCTGGCTTCGGTGGTACGGTTGGTTTCCGGCTCCGGCTTGGACATCGAGTACATCTACTTGGGCGTCGGCGACTCGCTGCTGATGAAAGCCGAGCAGGTAGACAAGCTTGAGAAGCTGTTGGTCGACAGTGGACTCCGGGTGCTCAGTCGCGGTGATCTCGGCCAGCCGATGGTGTAGGCGATCACGCAGTCGTGAGTTTCGACCAGTTTCTGCAATACGTCTTCAGCGGAATCCAGAGCGGGAGTATCTATGCTCTGACAGCGCTCGGTTTCACCTTGGTCTTCAACGCCACCCAAGTCATCAACTTTTCCCAGGGGCAACTGGTCATGCTGGGGGCATGAGCGGGGTCGCCTTGTATGGGACTGGTCTACCTATGTGGGCCAGTTTCGGGCTGGCGGTGGTCGCTGTTGCTGTGATCAGCGTCGGTTTCGAGCGTGTCGCCATCAGGCCACTGCTGCGAGCGGGGGTGCTTGCTCAAGTGGTCGCCACCGTAGGGATGTCGTTTGTGTTCGAGACTGCGGCCATGCTCATTTGGGGCAGGGAACCGGTGCCGTTGCCCGCATTCTCGGGGGAGAAGCCGATCTTCGTAGGAGGGGCGACCATTGTGCCCCAAACGTTTTGGGTGGTGGGTCTTACGGTGGTGATCGTTGTCGGCCTGCAGCTGTTCTACCAAAAGAGTCTGTTTGGCAAGGCGGTGCGGGCCTGCGCGGTCGACCCGACGGCCGCGCGACTTCAGGGTATCTCGTACCGCTGGGTGGTGGTCTTCAGCTTTGCTCTGACGGGGGCCATATCAGCGGCGGCCGGAGTGATGATCACTCCTATCAGCTTCATGAGCTATCACTCGGGGTCGATGCTCGGCCTGAAGGGCTTCGCGGCGGCGACCGTGGGAGGTATCGGCAGTCCCGTGGGGGCGGTCGTAGGTGGATTCGCCCTCGGCATCGTGGAGTCGCTGGGGGTGGGGATAGTGTCCTCCGGCTACAAGGACGTCATCTCCTTTGGCATCCTGCTCTTGGTGCTGTTCCTCAGGCCTTCGGGTCTGTTGGGTGCTAGGACGGTGACTAGGCAGTGAGCAGCAGGGTTTCACTTGGACCGTATTTGCGCAGGCACGCCGGCTACCTGGTGCTGGTACTGGTGGTCATGACCATCCCGGCCTACTTGGGCAGTTCTTACTATCTGGGGATCCTCGGCGAAATGGCCACGCGCTTCATTATGCTGCTGGGGCTGAGTCTGCTGGTCGGTCAAGCCGGGCAGATCTCTCTGGGCCAGGCAGGTTTTGTGGGCATAGGCGCCTACGGCTCGGCCATCTTGACTACGAAGGTGGGACTTGACCCTTGGGCAGCCATGGTCTTGGCAGCCGGACTGGCGGCGGTAATCGCGGGTTTGGTAGGCATGCCTACACTCAGACTCAAGGGGTACTACCTGGCCATGGCCACTCTTGGGGTCAACGAGATCATCTATATCCTCTTGGGCCGGCTCAAAAGCCTGACGCGCGGTGTTGATGGCATCAGCGGCATTCCCTCTCTCAGCATCGGGGGCCTCGACCTGGGTACGCCAAGGGCGTATCACTTTGTGACCTGGGGCATCGCGCTGGTGACGCTGCTGATAGCTCTAAACCTTTCGCGTTCGCGGGTGGGCCGTTCTCTTAGGGCGTTGCATCAGTCGGAGCCTGCTGCACAGTCTCTGGGCATCGACACCTCTTATCGGAAAGTGCAGGTGTTCATGGTGGCGGCTGTGTTTGCCAGCCTGGCCGGCAGTCTTCGACGCCTACCGTATTCATTTCATCGAGCCAAAGGGATACACAATCACCTTCTCCGTCCTCCTTATCAGCGGAGTGATAATCGGAGGACTGCGCAGCATCTGGGGGGCGCTGTGGGGCACCATGGTCATAGTGATCCTGCGCCAGCTGCTATCGAGGTTGGGGCTGGAGGACTACGAGAACCTTGTATACGGCGTGTTGCTCGTTGCCCTGATGGTGCTGTGGTATGGAGATGGTCAGGGCCTGTGGCGCCGTGTGAGGGGATGGCTGCCGGGCCGCGGCTCGGGAGACGACAGTCGGCTGGGAGCGGAGGAGTGAACAAGACCATGGCTCTACTGAGCGTAGAAGGCGTCTCCAAGAGCTTTGGAGGACTTGACGCCCTCAAAGAGGTAAGTTTTGCCGTACACGAGGGTCAGATCAAAGCGCTGATAGGCCCCAACGGGGCCGGAAAGACCACGCTCTTCAACGTGGCCTCGGGTTCCTATCGGCCTAGTGAGGGACGGGTGGTCTTCTGCGGGGTCGACGTGTCGAAGAAGCCGTCCACACAGTATCTGTCGGTTGGGACTGGGGAGGACCTTCCAGCACAGTCTTGTCTTCGACGAGATGAGCCTGGTTGAGAACGTCGCGGTGGGGCGGTATTCGCGGACTAAGGCTGGTTTGCTCTCGGCCGCGTTGACGCTGCCCTTACATCGCAGAGAGGAGTATGAGACGTTGAAGGCCGCCCATGAGGCTCTTCGGCGGGTTGGTCTGGACGGACGGGCCGAGGAGCAGGCGGACAACCTGCCGATGGGTGAGCGGCACCTACTCGAGATCGCCCGGGCGCTGACGGCTGAGCCGCGCCTGCTATTGTTGGATGAACCTGCTGCCGGCCTGAACGACGACGAGACGACCAGCCTGGCGGACATGGTTAGAAAGATAAGGGACGAGGGAGTGACCGTGCTTCTTGTGGAGCACGACATGACTTTCGTCATGGAGATATCGGATGAGGTGGTGGTGCTTGACTACGGTCGGAAGATCGCGGAGGGGCCGCCACTCATGATTCAAGACAACGAAGAAGTGATCAAGGCGTATTTGGGAGAGGAGTTGGGGTGATGAAGAAGACTGGAACAGGTGGGATCACGAGGGCACTGTGGCTTCTGGCGACTGTGCTGTTGGTCGCCATGCTGGCCCTGCTGGCCGGCGCGTGCGGCGACAAAGACACTACCGGCACGACTGCGGGCGGCTCGCAGCCGACAGGCGACCCAGTGGTCATCGGGGCCATCGTGTCGGCTACAGGGGCCAACTCGGCTCTTGGCGCTCCGGAGCGTAACGTGCTTGAGATGATGGAGGGCTATATCAACGGGGCGGGCGGAGTGCTGGGTAGGCCGCTCGAGATCATCATCGAAGACGACAAGAGTGATTCGGCCGCCGCGGTTACAGCTGCCAATCTGCTTATCGAGCAGAAGAAGGTCGTGGCTCTGATCGCGGCGACGGGCTCGGCTTCCACGATGGCTGTGAAGGGGATCACGGCAGAGAAGGGCCTGCCGCAGATGGCGATGGTGGCGGCAACGAGGCTCACGGACGAACCGCCGATGGAGTGGATCTGGCGGACTCCGCAGAAGAACACGACGGTGGTGGAACGTACGCTCACGTACGTCTCGGATACACTGAAGGCTTCACAAGATAGCGGTACTTTACGACGAGAATGCCTTTGGCGCGTCTGGCTACAACGAAATCGTCAAGACCGCGAGCGATCACAATCTGGAAATCGTGGCCAGTCGAGTCGTACAAGACCGACGACACTGATATCACCGCACAACTCACCAGTATTAGAGGCGCGAGTCCCGAAGTCCTGATCGTGTGGGGTACGCACCCAGGGCGCGGCTTTGGCCGCCAAGAACATGAAGCGACTCGGCATGGACATCCCCTACGTGGGCAGTCATGGCATCGCCAACGCCAAGTTCATCGAACTGGCCGGTGATGCGGCGGAAGGCGTGGTATTCCCAGCTGGGCGCTTGCTCGTGCCCAGCTCGATCACCGATCCCAAGCAGAAGGCGGTCACCGATCTCTTCGTAGAGCACTACACGCTACGCGTGGGGTCAAGCCCCGAATACCGTTCGCCGGTTACGCCTTTGAGGCCATCAGCATTTTGGTCGACGCGATCGAAAGAGCGGGCAGCACGGATCCGGCCGCCATCCAGGCGGCGCTGAACGCCACACAGGGATGGGTTGGCCCGGACGGCGTGTACAACTACTCGGTGACCAATCACGACGGTCTAACCGCCGCGGACATGATAATGGTGAAGATCGAGGGCGGCACCTGGGTAGAGGTCAAGTAGTACAGGGAGGCGTGAGTGCTTCGATTGCGCCAAGTCGTGCCGGATACGGCAGGACTGAGGTACTCCACGAGCGTCGACGTCAGTGTCGAGCGAAGGGGAGATCCTCACCATCATCGGTGCCAACGGAGCCGGCAAGAGCACGCTGCTCAAGGCCATGTCCGGGGTGGTGAGGATCTCCAGCGGTTCGATAGAGTTCGCCGGCGAGCGCATCGATTCTCTCGAAATGGAGAGTATCGTGGCTCGCCGCGTTGGTCCAGATTCCCGAGGGTCGCAGACTTTTCGCGCCGTTGACGGTGGAGGATAACCTGATGCTCGGTGCGTACTCGCGAAGACGCAAGGGCACGCCTCTCGGGCGAGCGTATGGAGAAGGTGTTCGCGCTATTCCCAAGGTTCAAGGAGCGACTGGAGCCAGCAGGCGGGAACCTTGTCCGGCGGCGAGCAGCAGATGCTGGCGATCGGCCGAGCTCTCATGGCCGAGCCGCAGCTTCTTCTGCTCGATGAGCCATCGATGGGTCTGGCGCCCATCGTCGTGCGGGACATTTTCAAGAGTCTGCGGCAGCTCAACCAAGAGGGCCTGACCATGGTGTTGGTGGAGCAAGATGCTCGTATCGCCTTGAGCCTGGCCAATCGCGGGTTGGTCATGGAGCGTGGGCGTATCGTCCTTGCAGACACCGCCCAGGCGCTGTTGGACGATCCTGAAGTCCGGGCCATCTACTTCGGCCGGCGTGGCCCCGGCCAAAGACGGGGGATGGAGAGCACATGAACGAGATCTGGAACCCTGAATACGAGAGCATGACCCGGGACGAGCTGCGGGAATTGCAGTTCAAGCGGCTGCAGATGACGCTCCGCTGGGTCTACGAAAACGTCCCCTTCCACCGGGAGCGGTGGATCGAGATGAAGTTGAAGCCGGCCGACATCCGCACCTTGGCCGACCTGAGCAAGCTCCCGTTCACGGTGCGGGCCGACTTCAAAGCCGCGTACCCGTACGGGCTGTTCGCGTTGCCTCTGGAGAAGGTCATCCGCATCCACGCCTCGTCGGGCACCATGTCCAACCCCACGGTCGTGGGCTACAGCCGGGGAGACCTCAGCACCTGGTCGGAGCTATGTGCCCGGGTGGCTGTGGCCGGTGGCGTCCGCTCGCATGACGTCGCCCAGATCTCCTTCGAGTACGGACTGACCACTGGAGCTTTCGGCATGCACGCCGGTCTGGAGCGCGTGGGAGTCACCGTCATCCCAGCCTCCACCGGCAACACGCAGCGGCAGCTACAGATCATGCGTGACTTCAAGACCACCGTGTTGGTGGGCGCGCCTTCCTACGCGATGCATATGACGGACGTGGCCGCGGAGATAGGGTTCGATCTCAAGAGCCTGCGTCTCCGAGTGGGCTTGTTGGGCTCTGAGCCCTGGACAAACCAGACCAGGGAGGAGCTCGAGCGCCGTACGGGCATGTCGGCCAGCGACATCTACGGTCTTTCGGAGGTCATCGGTCCAGGCATATCGTACGAATGCTTCAACAAGGACGGGCTGCACATCAATGAGGACCATTTCTTGGTGGAAGTGGTGGACCCCGTGAGCGGGGAGCCTGTGCCGGAAGGCAAGGAGGGCGAACTGGTGTTCACGTCGCTAAGCAAGGAGGCCGTTCCGGTCATACGTTACCGGAGCGGAGACCTGGCGTCTGTTAGCTATCGCCCCTGCGCCTGTGGCAGGTTGTTTGCACGCCACAGCAAGGTATATTCGCGCACCGACGACATGGTCGTCATCCGGGGAGTGAACGTCTACCCGGTTTCCATCCACGCGGTTCTCTCGGATATTGAGACAGGTGGAACCGCACTACCAGATTCTCCTATACCGGGAAGGATCGCTCGATCAAATCGAGGTGCAGATAGAAGTGGAGTCATCTTTTCTGCCTGACGCCGTCAGAAAGCTCCAGGGCTTTCAGCACGACGTGGAGGAGAGGCTTCGTCGGGAGTTGGGCGTCCGGCCTCGGGTGCGCCTGGTGGAACCGAAGACGATCCCGCGCGACCCAGGGGAGAGGCCCAGGGTTATCGACAACCGGGGGGTCTGATACACTCCCGCGATGGCGATGATTTTCCGGGTGCCAACCGGTCGTATGAGTGTCTTTTCTGGAGGTTGCTGTGAAACACCCCGAGTTTCTCTTTACGTCGGAGTCCGTTAGCGAGGGGCATCCCGACAAGATTGCCGATCAGATATCAGACGCGGTGCTGGACGCCGTGCTCAAGGACGATCCCGCGGGTCATGTGGCCTGCGAGACCCTGATCACCACCGGTTTAGTGGTCGTGGCCGGCGAGATCAGCACCAGCTACCTACGTGGACGTACCGTCCCTGGTTCGGTCTACCATCGAGCGGATCGGCTACACGCGGGCCAAGTACGGGTTCGACTCCTCCACGTGCGGAGTGGTCACGGCTATTCACGAGCAGTCCCCGGATATCAACCAGGGAGTCCAAGCTGCCCTCGAATGCAGGGTGGACCCGCAAGACATCGACGCCATGGATTGCCAGGGAGCAGGCGATCAGGGCATGATGTTCGGCTACGCGTGTACCGACACGCAAGAGCTCATGCCTATGCCGATCTTGCTCTCGCACAGGCTGGTGCACCGCATGAGCGAGGTCCGCAAGGGCGGCGTGCTCAACTACCTTCGTCCCGATGGCAAGAGCCAGGTGACGGTCCGCTACGTCGATGGCAAGCCGGAGTTCATCACCGCGGTGGTGTTGTCCACTCAGCATAAGGACGGCATCGACATCGACATGCTCATGAGGCCCGACCTCATCGACCACGTGATCAAGCCCGTCTTGCCCGAAGGCCTGTACGATCCTGAATTCAAGAAGACGAAACTCTATGTCAACCCCACAGGCAAGTTCGTCGTCGGGGGGCCCATGGGGGACACAGGTCTGACCGGCCGCAAGATCATAGTCGATACATACGGTGGTTTCGGCAGACACGGAGGCGGCGCATTCTCGGGCAAGGACCCCTCGAAGGTAGACCGCTCGGGAGCCTATGCCGCACGTTGGGTCGCCAAGAACCTCGTTGCCGCGGGACTGGCCGACAGGTGCGAAATCGAGATCGCATATGCAATCGGTGTGGCCCATCCGGTGAGTGTCATGGTCGACTGCTTCGGCACGGAGAAGATCGACCCGGCTCGCATATCGGAACTGGTGAGTGAACATTTCGACCTGCGGCCTGCGGCCATTATCCGCGACCTGCGCCTTCTGCGTCCCATATACCAGAAGACTGCGGCCTACGGGCATTTTGGCCGGGAAGATGCAGACTTCACGTGGGAGGCCACCGACAAGGCCGACGCTCTGCGCAAAGCCGCCGGACTGAGCTAGCCGGAGCCCCGGCGGGGTGCGGTGGGGCCGCTGGAGGTGAGGGTGGCGGCGATCATTGGTGATGAGTGCGGAGTGGTCCAGGTAGTCCCGCTGCTGAAGCTGAGCCACTTGGGCAACCGGCGATACGACTACAAGGTGCCGCGGGGATTGTCAGGTCGCGTAGCCGTAGGGTCGGTGGTTACTGCTCCCTTCGGGAGTCGTAGCGTGCGTGCCGTCGTGGTGGGCCTTGACCCAGCGGGAGAGAGTGATCCTGCGGGATTGCGTGATCTCGAAGCGCTTGAGGATCGCTGCATCCCAGAAGACTTGGTCAAGCTCGCTGCTGTCTTGGCGGAGAGGTATCTTTCGACCTTTGAGTCTTGTCTGCGTCTGGTTGCTCCCCCCACGGCGGGTCGCTCCGGAGCCGTCGGCGGAAGTCTCCGACACCCGTGGGTAACGCGATGCTTGGGGTCGCCGGTCAGAGCGGTTGACCCGGCAGGCTGCGGTGACGATGGGGGCGATCTGGTAGGCAGCGCTACTCCAGCGGCCGAAGACGCCCCCGATACGCGTGATGAGAAGCCGCTCACTGCCAAGCAGAAGGCCCTACTTGAAGCTATACCCCTCGGTGGAGCCGCTGCGGCACTGCTGTGTGCCCAGATGGGGGTGGGAGTGACGGTTCTGCGCGCTCTGGAGCGCAAAGGACTTGTGGAGAGGGGGCCGGCGCCGTCAGGGGACGATGCGGGCCATGAGAAGGTCGCGGAGCCGTTGGGGGTGGGGCCGAGGCTGTGGCCCGAGCAGGAAGAGGCCGTGCGTGGCCTGGTGGAGGCGTACGAAGCTCCTGGTCTGGCGCGCAGGCTTCTGTGGGGTGTCACCGGGAGTGGGAAGACGGAGGTCTACCTGCAGGTGGTCGCGCGCGTTTTGCGCGACGGAGCAGGGGCGATCCTGTTGGTGCCCGAGATCGCGCTCACGCCGCAGATGATTGAGCGAGTGCGCGCCCGTTTTGGGAATGCGGTCGGGGTCCTTCACAGCGGGCTCTCCCCGGCGACAAGGAGGCGCGAATACCGCCGCATCGCTGAAGGCGATGCCCGGGTGGTGGTGGGCGCGCGGTCCGCGATCTTCGCTCCCGTAGCCGACCTGCGCTTGGTGATAGTGGACGAGAGTCACGACGGTTCCTACAAGCAAGAGGAGGAGCCGAGATATCACGCCGGAATGGTGGCTGAGCTTCGTCTCCGCGAAAGCGGAGGGCTGCTGCTGGAAGGGAGCGCGACTCCCTCGGTCGAATCCATAAGCCGCGTGGGTGAGTGCCTGCGCTTGACTCACCGGGCCGCAGGGAGCATGCCCGAGTGCGAGGCGGTGGACATGAGGCACCAGGGGGGAGGCCAGCTGCTCGCTCCCCGAAGCCGGGAGGCTCTGGCCGAGACGCTGCGGCGGGGGGAGCAGGCGATCATTCTTCTCAACCGGCGGGGCTTCGCCGGCCACGTGCACTGTGAGCTCTGCGGCCACGTCATGACCTGCGGCGACTGCGAGCTTTCGCTTACCTACCACAGCAGTGAGGGTAGGCTCGTTTGTCATCACTGTGGCCGGACCTATGCGCAACCTCGGGTGTGCCCGGTTTGCGGCGAGGCCCCCCTCACCAAGGCGGCTCCAGGTACGGAGCGGCTGGACAGAGAACTGAGGCGTTTTGTGCCGCACGAGCACGTATTCCGGCTGGACTCGGACATTCTCACCAGTGGCGCTCGAGTGCGGTCGGTGCTCCAAGAATTCTCTTCCAAGCGTCCTGCGGTGTTGGTGGGGACACAGATGGTGGCGAAGGGGCACGATTTTGCCGATGTGACCCTAGTGATTGTGGCCGACGCCGACACAGGGCTGTACGTGCCTGACTTTCGAGCAGCCGAAAGGACCTTCCAGCTCCTGACCCAGGTTGCCGGGAGGGCTGGGCGGGCCGAGCGGCCGGGTCGCGTGCTGGTGCAAACCTGGAATCCGGAAGTGCCCTGTATTAGAATGGCTTTGGAGCGCGACGAAACGGCGTTCTACGGCCTGGAGCTGGACTCTCGGGAGCGGCTGGGCTACCCACCGTTCGCCGAGTTGGTGCGTATGACGACCGTGGCGGAACAGAGCGAGCGCGCTGAGCAGGGCGCGCGGCATCTGCTTGATAGGCTGGGCCGCTATTTCGGGGCGCAGGAATTGCATGGCCCGGTGCGGTTGCCGACCCTGCGGGGACGCAGTCGCTGGCATCTTTTGGTGGCCGCGCGCGATGGGGAGCGAACGCGTGTGATTGTTGGGCAGGCTCTGGCGCAGCTGCGCGATCCCTACCGGCAGCGCGGGGTTAGGCTGCTTGTCGATGTTGATCCCCTATCTTTTGGCTGAGATCTGCGGAAGGATGGTCTAGGACGCAAATGGTCGCAAAGCGAAGGGATTTGGGCATTCTGTCATCTCAAAAACGTCGTCTGGAGCAAATCCGGACCTTGGGCGATCCTGTACTGAAGCAGGAGGCCGGACCTGTTACGGTCTTCGACAGTAAGCTACAGAAGCTGGCAAGGCTCATGATGGACGTGATGGAGCGCGAGGAAGGCGTGGGTTTGGCGGCTACCCAGATCGGGATTCTGAGCAGGGTGATCGTGTGGAAGCATCCCGAGAGCGAAACCGAGCGCTACGTGTTCGTCAACCCTCAGATCATCGAACGATCTGAGACGTGCTGCACCGAGTCGGAGGGTTGTCTATCGGTGCCCGGTGCCAGCATGGAGGTCACCCGGGCCGAGGAAGTGGTAGTAGAAGCCCAGGACTTGGCTGGTGAGAACCTCCGCATGCATGCTACCGGCATGCTGGCCCGCATAGTCCAACATGAGATCGACCACCTTGATGGATACCTGATCCTTGACCGGACGTCGCCCGAGGAGCGACGTCGGGTGCTAAGAGAGCTGCGCGAGCGGTCCCTAGCGGCGGGAACGTGAACTTCGCATTCGCAGGCACTCCCGATTTCGCCGCGTGGGTGCTGTACAACCTCGTCAATCTCGGGCACCGACCCTCGTTGGTCATCTCCCAACCCGATCGACCCAAGGGTCGTGGCCGCCGGGTGTCGCCGCCTCCGGTAGCCGTGGAGGCCCAGAGACTGGGTCTTGAATGCGCGCAGACCCACGACATCAACGACCCTGGGCTGATTGCGCGCCTGTTGGAAGGTGGGGTCTCGGCGCTACTGGTGGCGTCGTTTGGGCAGATGCTGCGCCGTCCGCTACTGGACGCGGTCACGTGTCTCAACGTGCACACGTCGCTGTTGCCGAAGTACAGGGGGGCGGCTCCCATCGAACGAGCATTGGCGGCAGGCGAGGCTCAGACGGGTGTGAGCATCATGCGGGTAACCGAGAGGCTGGACACGGGACCATGGGCGTTGCAGACTTCTCTATCGTTGAACTTGTACGACGATGCCGCGTCGGTCGCCCGGTGCCTGGGGGTACTGGGAGCCATCGGGGCGGCGCAGGTGATCTCGGCCCTGCCGGAGGGAACGGTGGTTTGGACCGAGCAGACCGGACAGTCATCGTACGCCCCGAAACTGACCGCGAAAGACGGGGTTCTCCACCCTGATTTGGGGGCCAAGGCGGTTCATGATCACATCCGGGCGGTGAGTCCGGCCGCCGGCGCTCGGACCCGGAGTGGCTCTCTCGACTTCAAGGTCCACCGTAGCTGGCCTTATGGACAGCCTGGATTGGCCGAGTTGCCTGCGGACGCGGAAGAGGTGGCCGGAAAGGCGGGAGGCGTCGCCGTGGCCAAGGACCGGCTGTTCATAGGCTGTGCGGAAGGTGCGATAGAGGCTCTTGTGTTGCAACCTTCCGGCAAGTGCCGCATGACGTCCGCCGATTTTCTGCGAGGGTACGGCTGTCGCTTGAGTGGGAGCCTGGAGCCCCCAGTAGGTGCGTTTTCCTCGGGTTGCGCTGAGGTTGGAGAGGAGAATACTCCGTGAGCATGCCCCAGGAATTCTACGGGCAGGTTCACCTGTTGCCTTCGATCTTGTCTGCCAACTTCTCTCGTCTCGGGGAGGAGGTAGGCGGGGCCATGGACGGCGGCGCTCGCATCATCCACGTGGACGTGATGGATGGACATTTCGTCCCCAACATCACGGTGGGACCATTGGTGGTGCAGAGTCTTGCGGCGCTGGTGCACGGGCGAGGCGGATTCTTCTCGGTTCACCTGATGATCGAGAATCCTGAGCGATACCTCGAGGCGTTTGTTGAGGCAGGGGCCGACGCGGTGAGCGTGCATGCCGAGGCGTGCCGGTCGTTGTACCACGCGATAGAGAAACTGAAGGCACTTGGGGCTGGGGCTGGCGTGGCTCTGAATCCGGGCACGAGCCCGTCGGTTCTGCGCGATGTAGCCCAGATGGTGGACGTGGTGTTGGTGATGACGGTGAATCCTGGGTTTGGCGCCCAGAAGCTGATCGAGCCTGCGCTTGCGAAGGTTCCCGAGATCAGGCGGATGCTTCCCGCGGGCAAGGCCATAGAGGTGGATGGGGGCGTGCACCGGGACAACATCAGAAGAGTGGTCGAAGCGGGGGCGAATTGGATAGTAGCCGGATCGGCAGTATTCGGGTCTCCGAATCCGACGTCCGAAGCGCGGGTACTTCAGGAATTGATGGTGGGCGACGGCTCGGTGTGATAGATTCTGCCCTGCGCCGTAGCGGTGCGATACGAGATTAGGTCTTCGGGGTCGGGTGAGATTCCCTACCGGCGGTTATAGCCCGCGAGCCCTTATGGGGCAGATCAGGTGAGATTCCTGAGCCGACAGTAAAGTCTGGAGGAGAGAAGGCCGGAGCGGGGCTATGATGTCCCGTTTCTAGCGACCCCTAGGCCTGCAGGCTGAGGGGTTTTGTCTTGTTTGGAGTGAACGACGCGGCATATTTGGAGCGGGCGTGGCAGCTGGCCGAGCGGGGTCGGGGTTGTACGAGTCCCAATCCTCTGGTGGGTGCGGTAATAGTCAGGGACGGCGATGTCATCGGCGAGGGTTGGCATGCGGGCCCCGGACGTGATCACGCTGAAGTGGCCGCGATCAAGAATGCCGTCGCCAACACAACTGGGGCCACCGACGCGCCTGCCCCTGGGGACGCCGGGGCCGCAACCAGAGTCTGTGGGGGCGCGACTATGTACGTGACCCTCGAGCCGTGCTGTACACAAGGCCGCACCCCCCCGTGTACCGAGGCGCTGATCTCGGCCGGTTTTGGGCGCATCGTAGCCGGAGTGATCGATTCGACGCCCCAGGTGGACGGGCGGGGGCTCGAGCTGCTTCGGGCGGCAGGCATGCAGGTGGATCTTGCCGAGGGAGCGCTCGTACACCTTATGAAACGCCAGAATGATGGTCCACGCAAGGTGATCGCGACGGGCCTACCCTTTGTGACTTATAAGTACGCCATGACCCTGGACGGCAGGGTGGCTACCGATTCGGGAGATTCGCGCTGGGTCTCGGGCCCTGACAGTCGGGCACTGGTCCATGAGTGGCGCAGCTGGTCGGACGCCGTTGTTGTAGGGGCCGCGACCGCAAGGATGGACGACCCACTGCTCACCTCTCGTCAAGTCGCCTGCCCTCGTCAACCGCTCCGCGTGATAGTGGGCGGTGGCCTGACCCTCCGCAGGGAGAGCCGCATCGTGAGCAGTGTGGAAGATGGCGCGGTCCTGGTGTTCTGTGGCCCTGATGTGGGAGAGGAGCGTATCAGCGAAGTAGAGTCGTGGGGTGTGGCGGTGGAGCGACTCACCCGTGATGACGCCGGCGGCCTGGATCCCCTGGAGGTGTGCCGCAGACTGGCTGCGCGCGATGTCCAGAGCGTGCTTCTTGAAGGCGGACCCAAACTGGCGGGCGCTTGGTGGGCCAAGGGGCTTGTCGATAAGGTGGCGGCGTTTGTGTGCCCCAAGGTCGTGTCGGGCGAGGTTCATCGGGGGCCCTTGTTGGGTGTGGGTGCGAGGGCCATGGACGGCGGGATGATGCTGCGCGAGGTCGAAGTGCGCAGGCTCGGGGCCGACACCCTTGTGACGGGGTATACAGGGGAGCCGTTCTGATGTTCACGGGATTGATCGAAGAGATGGGCGTGGTCAGACGGCTTGAGAAGACCCGGGGGGGCGGACGGCTAAGCGTCCAGGCTCGCAAGGTCCTGGGGGGAACCAAGCTCGGTGACTCCATCGCGGTCAGTGGAGCCTGTCTGACTGTGATCGACCTCGCGACAGATGGATTCACGGTGGACTGCATGCCTGAGACTATTTCGCTGACCACTATCGGAGCTGCGAGCGTGGGCAGGGCGGTGAACCTGGAGCGCTCGTTGGTTCTGGGTGAACGGATAGGCGGTCACCTGGTGCTTGGGCATGTGGACGCTGTGTCAGAAGTGATAGCGGTCGTTCGAAAGGGCGCGGTTCGAGAGATCAGGTTTTCTCTCCCCGGAGCGGTTGCCTCCTATATCGCTCCGAAGGGGTCGGTGGCCATCGATGGGGTCTCGCTGACGGTCATGCGCGTGGACAAGGATGCTTTCGAGATAGGGGTCATCCCGCACACCCTGGAAGAGACCACACTTAAGAACGTGCATACGGGGATGTTGGTGAACGTGGAAGCCGATGTGCTGGCGCGCTACGTACAGCGTGCGCTGCGGTCGGACGGTAGCACAGGGAGCGAAGGGGAAGTCGCCGGAGGGCTCACCGAGGACTTCCTTAGAGAGAAGGGGTTTGTATGAGAGAGGGAATGTTCGCCACTATCACGGAGGCGCTCGAGGACATGAGGGCCGGTCGGATGGTCGTCGTGGTAGATGACGAAGACCGGGAGAACGAAGGTGACCTGACCATGGCCGCCCAGTTTGTGTCACAGGAATCCATCAACTTCATGGCGGTTCATGGGCGGGGACTTGTCTGCCTGGCCATCACCGATGAGCGAGCGCGACATCTGCGTCTTCACCCCATGGCCCGGGAGAACCAGTCCCGCTTTGGCACGGCCTTCACCGTATCCATAGAGGCGCGACAAGGAGTGACCACGGGGATCTCCGCAGCCGACAGGGCTCATACCATCCAAGTGGCCATAGACCCAGAGAGCCGCGCGGACGACCTGGTACAACCGGGGCACGTCTTCCCGCTGGTCGCTAAGCAGGGTGGGGTGCTGGCGCGGGCTGGTCAGACCGAAGCCGCGGTCGACTTGGCCCGCATGGCCGGACTCCTTCCGGCGGGAGTCATCTGCGAGATCATGAACGACGACGGGACCATGGCAAGAGTGCCCGATTTGGGGCCGTATTGTGCCCGTCATGGCATCAAGATGATCACTGTGGCCGACATGATCCGGTACCGCAGACACACTGAGAAGTTGGTGCGGCGGGTGGCCGCAGTGCGGATGCCGACTGCTTCTGGTGATTTCGTGGCCTACGGATACGAAAGCCTGCTGGACGGTGAGCAGCACCTCGCTCTAGTCAAAGGTGACATCGTGGGCAAGAAGGATGTGCTGGTGCGGGTGCACTCAGAGTGTCTGACAGGGGATGTGTTCCACTCTCTCAGGTGCGACTGCGGCGAGCAGCTCCAGGGGGCACTGGATATCATCGAAGAAGAGGGCCTGGGTGTTCTTTTGTACATGGCGCAAGAGGGCCGGGGCATCGGGCTGCTCAACAAGCTACGGGCCTACGAACTGCAGGAGCAAGGCCGGGATACAGTAGAGGCCAATGTCGAGTTGGGCTTTGCGCCTGACCTTCGCGATTACGGCATAGGCGCGCAGATACTGGTAGATCTGGGTCTGACTTCTATTCGTATCATGACCAACAACCCGCGCAAGCTCGTCGGCCTCGAGGGATATGGGCTGACGATCAGCGAACGGGTGCCGCTGGAGATGAAGCCCTGCGGAACTAATCTGCGTTATTTGCAGGCCAAGAAGGACAAGCTTGGGCACATCCTGCATCACCAGGGACTTCAATATGTCGAAGACACAGGAAAGGACGAAGAGGATGAGTAGTGGCGGAAGGGTCTATGAGGGGTTCTGAAGGGCGAAGGACTGCGGTTCGCCATCGTAGTGAGCCGTTTCAACGAGTTCATCAGCAGCAAGCTGCTGGGAGGGGCTCGTGATTGTCTCATCCGTCACGGCGTGGCCGAGGGTGACGTCGCTGTCGCTTGGGTGCCCGGGGCCATGGAGATCCCTCTGGTGGCCCAAAGGCTGGGTCGTTCCGGGCAGTACGATGCCATCATCTGTCTGGGGGCTGTGATCCGCGGGGTCGACGCCTCACTTCGACTACGTGGCCGGCGAAGCTGCGAAAGGCGTTGCCAAGGTGCAATTGGAGACAGGTGTACCGGTTATCTTCGGGGTGCTTACCACCGAAACCATCGAGCAGGCCGTAGAACGAGCCGGCACCAAGTCGGGCAACAGAGGATGGGATGCCGCGATGTCAGCGCTGGAAATGGCGAGTCTGCTAAACGGACTCGACGCGAACGGTCAAGTAGTAGGCGCTTACGCTACTTTCTCGACCTTGTGCGCCTTCAGGCACTTGGCGCAAACATAGGCCCTGCCTGGTTTGCCGGCGATCATAATGCGGATCTTATGGACATTGACATTCCAGCGGCGCGGAGTCGCGCGCATCGAGTGACTCCGATTGCTGCCAAAACTCGGCTTCTTGCCGCATATAGCGCACACCTTGGACATATCCACGATCCTTCTTGCGATTACCCTGACTTGGGAGTCACGTAGTATGCCGCAGGTGGCCACGTTCTGACAAGGGGCGGCGACAAAACGGCAGGCTTGCCTGCGCGTAGGTTACGGTAGAATACCGTCACATCAGCGAGAGCGATGCCGGGAAAGGAGACTGCCATCTTCACCAGGGACATGTCGATGATGGAGGCTCTGCAGGCGGACCCTCGCGCCCGAGACGTCTTTGCCGCTTATGGCATGGGATGTGTCGGGTGCATGGGCGTGAGCATGGAGTCCATCGAGGACGGGGCGCGCATGCACGGGATCGACCCCGAGGCAGTGCTGGCCGATCTGAATAAGTTGGTTCCGTCGGAGGAAGACAAGTCCTGATGGCCGGACCGTCAAGAGTCAAGAGACAGCTTGAGCGACTCGGGCCGGCCCAGAAGAGCAGCGGCGGGCGCATGATCATCAGCGACCGGGCCGTCGCTGACATCGTGGGTTGGACGGTACTCGAGTGTTACGGCGTGGTCGGCATGGCGTCGCCGAATCTGCGGCAAGGGGTGGCCTCGCTGTTCAGTCGCGAGCGCCTACACCAAGGCATACGCGTGCGGCAGGCCTCGGAAGAGCTGCACCTCAAGGTCTACATCATTGTGGAGTACGGTCTCAACGTCGCCGAGGTAGCCGGCAACGTGCGCTCCCAGGTTGCCTACACGGTGGAGAAGATGGTGGGCACACCTATCACGACCCTGCGGATTTACGTGCAAGGGGTCCGGGTTGGCGAATAGCGATGGAGCGCTGCTAGGAGTCTCCGTGGTCCGCTCCCTTCTGGCGGCCAGTTTCGCAGGCTCTTGAAGAGCGGAAGCAGGAGATCAACGACCTGAATGTGTACCCTGTCCCAGATGGGGATACCGGTACCAACCTGGCTCTTACCCTGCGGGCCGTTCGTCGATGCGGTCGGTAGGCTCCCGGAAGACGCCACTGACCGGGAGTTGTGCGCGGCCGTGTCGCAGGCCGCGCTCATGGGCGCTCGTGGCAACAGCGGGGTGATTCTTTCGCAGATCGTTCGCGGCGCCATGGAAGTGTTCGGCAAAGGCGGGCCGATCACCAGCCAGACGCTACGCCGGGCCTTGGCCAGCGCATCGGACACTGCCTACCGGGCAGTACGCAGGCCCGTTGAGGGCACGATGCTCACCGTCCTTCGGGAGATGGCCGAGGCCGCGGCGGAGGCGCCGGCAGATCTGGACGCGAAGTCGCTGATGGATGCATGTTGTCGAGGCGGGCTGGAAGAGCGTGGAGAGGACCCCCACGCTGTTGCGGGTACTCGCCGACGCGGGCGTGGTGGACGCAGGAGGCTATGGTCTCGTCGTGCTTGTCGAAGGGGCGGTGAACGGGCGAGCAGATGGGTCGACGCCCATCGCCACGAGGATCGTCGCGCCGCAGGTTATGCGGGGAGTCCCGGGGGAGAAGGTCGTGGATGCGGAAGAGAGCGAATTCACGTACTGCGTGAGTTTTCTGGTGAGCGGTGCGGGTCTCGATCAGGCCTTCCTTGAAGAGGCAGCCGGCAGGCTGGGGGATAGCCTGCTCGTGGTCGGCGACCGTGCTCAACTGAAGGTGCACGTCCATACGGATGAGCCTGGAGATGTACTCAAGGTGGGCACCGCCCTCGGCGCGCTCTCCGAGATCGAGATCGACAACATGAAGATCCAGACGGCCGCTCGTAGCGACCGACCTGGCCCAGGCCGCGGAGGTCGCACCCGTGGACGCCGGCCTCACTCAGGTGGTGGCTGTGGTGGCTGGGGAGGGCAATAAGGAACTGTTCCGCGAGCCTGGGCGTGGATCTCATCGTCGACGGCGGCCAATCGATGAACCCCTCGGCCGAGGATCTCATCCGGGCGGTGGAACGGGCTGCGGCTTCTTCGGTGGTCATCCTCCCGAACAACAGCAATGTGATCATGACGGCCGAGCAGAGTCTTGGCTTGACAAAGCGTGACGTCCATGTCGTTCCCAGCCGTTCTATCCCGGCGGGACTGAGCGCGGCTGTCGCTTCGACAAGCGCTCTTCGGGTGAGGAGAACGCCGCAGGAGATGAAGGCGGCGCTGGAGCGGGTGGTCACCGCGGAAGTGACGCGAGCCGTGCGCAAGGCGCAGGCTGACGGGGTGAAGGTCAAGGCCGATGACTTCATCGGTCTAGTGGATGAGCAAGTGGTGGTGGCTTCGCACGACGTGGTGAACTGTAATAGAGCGGGTGATCGGACGGCTGCTCGGTGGGGACAGGGAGTTGCTGACTGTCCTCCTGGGAGAAGGCGAAAGCGCGGCTCGGACGGCCGCGGCGGTGGAGAAAGCACGCAAACGCTACCCAGACGTGGAGATCGAGGTCCACGAAGGCGGGCAACCCTACTATCCGGCATTGCTCGCGGCAGAGTAGACAGAGACGGGGGCAACCGAACCAGAGGGGAGCCAGACATGATCGTCAACCGGGAGTACCACGGCCATCGTCGTCGATTCCACGGCCGACCTGCCAAGCCATCTGGCGAACGACCCGAACATCACCATGGTGCCTCTCACGGTGTACTTCGGTGAGGATGCCTATCTGGATTGGGTGGATATCCAGCCGGAGGAGTTCTATCGAAAGCTCGAAGCGTCTCCCGTGCTACCGCGTACGTCACAACCGTCGCCCGGCGCGTTTCTCGAGCAGCTACAAGAGGCTTCGCGAGACATACGAACGCGTGTACTCGATCCATCTGAGCAGCAAGCTGAGCGGTACCTGGGCGAGCGCCGAGGTGGCGCGCGGCGAGATCGACGGCGTCGAGGTGGTCGACTCGCAACTCGCCACGTGCGGCATCGGCCTTTTTGTCGACCGGCTTCTGGCGCTGATGGACAAGGGCACGCCGGAGGAGCGAGTTCAAGGCCTACATCGACTGGTTCGTGCAGCATTCGATGCTGCTGTTCCTGCCGCTTACTCTCGACCAGTTGTACAAGGGTGGACGTATCGGCCGGGCTTCGCATCTTATGGGTGGCCTGTTGAACGTGAAGCCGGTGCTGAGCATCGTCGACGGGGTCGTTGACGTGCACAAGAAGGTGCGGGGCCAGCGGCAGGCGCTGGAAGTGATGCGCGACGGCGTTCTGGAGCATACCGAAGCCGGTAGGACTGTATACATAGGTCTGTCGCACTCGCTGAACGAGTCCTTGACCGCACAGCTTGCGCGCACTCCTTGAAGAAGTGACCGACCGCACGATCGAGGTCAGGCTGACGAGCCTTATCGGCTCGGTCATCGGCACCTACACCGGGCAGGGAACAGTCGGCATGGGCGTTATTCAGGAATGAAAATCGCCACAAGGGGTGGGGTTCATTACCCCTTGGGCTCTGGGTCCGCGCTGCCTGTACTCTCGCCGACGCTGCCCGGCTACCTCCAAGAACAGCATCGACCCGCGCAGGTTGGAGCGGCCGATAGCTGGAGTGAGGGGCGTGGGCAAGAGCACCAATGCCAAGCTGCAGGGTATGGGTATCGACGAGCGTGCGCGACCTGCTGATGCACCTTGCCGTTCAGGCACGAGTCACCTTCGCGGGTGGCCGGTGTCGGCCGGCTCTGTGTGGGCGAAGAGGTGACGCTACGGGTGCGCGTGGTGTCGTGCGCTGTTCGCGAGACGGCCAGGCGCCGGGTGAAGGTGCTCGAGGCCCTGGTTTCCGACGACAGCGGCAGTGTCGTTGCCACTTGGTACAACCAGGCGTATCTGGAGGCAGCGTTCGCAGAGAAGCCGGAGGTACTGCTGCGCGGTTCTCTCATGCGCACTCGCGTGGGGTCGACCTTCATGGTCAAGCGGCACGAGATACTCGGCGCTGGCACGTGCAGAGCCATCACATCCTCGGCCTTATACCCGTTTATCCCAGCACCGCCGATCTGAGCGTGAGGACCATCCGCACGATCTTGCACCGTGCCGGCGCCGTACGCTCGTGATCTGATCGACCCGCTGCCGGCCGAACTGCTTGCCCGCAGGCGCTATCCCGGCAAGGCAGAGGCGGTGCTCGCCTGCCACTTCCCGAGCAGCATCAAAGAGGGGGAGTCGGCTCGTAGACGCCTGGCTTTCGAGGAGTTGCTCCTGCTGCAACTGGCGGTGCTACAGCAACGCGCCGGTCAGGATCGAGCGCCGCAAGGCTCAGGCGCTCGCGGCGCCGGCGGGACTCGCGACCAGGTTCGTCCACTCGCTGCCCTACGCACCGACGGGCGCACAGACGCGGGCTATGGCGGAGATCGAGGGGGACCTGGTCAGAAGCGTGCCCATGCGGCGCCTGCTCCATGGGGATGTTGGCTCCGGCAAGACGATGGTGGCGACGTACTGTCTGCTGCGGGGTGTGGAACAGGGCGCCCAGGCCGCGATCATGGCGCCCACGGAGGTCTTGGCCGAGCAGCACTACCTCGGCCTGGCGATCTGCTGGCCGATTTGGGCGTCCGGGTCCGGCTGCTCAAGGGTAGCCAGAGCCGCTGGCGAAAGGCGGGCCGCGCGCAAGGCTCTCGAGGCCGGTGAGGCGGACGTGGTGGTGGGAACGCACGCTCTCATCCAGGAGGGAGTGCGGTTTCGCGATCTGCGGGTGGTGGTGGTGGACGAGCAGCATCGCTTCGGCGTCGGCAGAGAGACGCCATAGTGGCCGCGGCGAAGAGCGGGAGGATGTGGCCTCACGCTCTGCATATGTCGGCCACTCCCATCCCGCGGACTCTCAGTCTCACTCTGTACGGCGATCTCGATATCAGCGTGCTCGATGAGATGCCCAGAGGGCAGGCGTCCGGTGCGCACACGCCTGGTGTTCGGCGACACTCAGGCGCGTATGTGGGATTTCGTGCGTCGCGAGCTCGAGCGAGGCCGGCAGGCGTATGTCGTCTGTCCTCTGATCGAGGAGAGCGAGACCCTGCAGACGGCCTCCGCGCGTCGCACGTTCGAGGAGCTGGTCTCTGGCGAGCTCACGGGGTTCCGGCTTCAGCTGCTTCACGGACAGCTTCCGCCGGCGGAGAAGGCAGGAGCCATGGCGGCCTACGCCAGCGGGCCAAGCGGACGTTCTGGTGAGCACTTCGGTGATAGAGGTAGGCGTGGATGTTCCCAACGCGACGGTCATGGTGATCATGGGTGCACGGCGCTTCGGTCTTTCGCAGCTTCACCAGTTGCGTGGCCGCGTGGGTCGGGGCACGGACGAATCTCACTGCTTCGTACTGGTGGAGGGCGAGGAGGAGGCTGTGCTCGAGCGACTTGCACTGTTCGCGCGCGTGTCCGACGGGTTCGAGCTGGCTGAAGCCGATCTGGCGGCCAGAGGCGAAGGCCAACTCTTCGGAGAACGGCAGTCGGGACTTGGTGACCTTGGAGGTAGCTTCACTTCTGCGCGACAGAGCCTCTGCTCGAGGAGGCTCGCGCGGAGGCGCCAAGCGGTGCTGGCTACCGAAGGCCTCGTCTGAGGGGCCCCGGCCCTACGTTTCTTGCTTCGAGGCCGCCGGATTCGCGGTTTGGAGAGAGGATGCAGTGGATGAACAGGCTGTGAACGCGCGGCCGCCAGGAAGGGTGCGCATCGTGGGTGGCGTCCAAGCGTGGCCAAGCGATCCGGGTGCCGCCGGTCACCAACGTCCGGCCCACCGGCCAGAAGGTGCGCGAAGCGATCTTCGATGTGTTGGGCCCGATCGTCGGGTCTGCGGAGCGCTGGACCTGTTCGCGGGCACCGGCGCCATGGGCCTTGAGGCTCTCTCCAGGGGAGCGGCGCAGTGCGTCTTCGTGGAGAGCGATGCGGCGGTCGCAGCCGTGCTGCGCGCCAACATAGAGGCCTTGGGCTTTGAGGCGGCGCCCGGATTATGCAGAGTCGGCTATCTTCCGGCCATTAGGATCCTGGTCCAGGCGTGGCGCTTGTTTTGATTTGCTCTTTGTGGACCCTCCCTATAGAATGCTGGCAGAAGTGGAAGTTTTGTTGGCGCCGCTGTTGCCAATGCTTCTGTCCGACGATGGAGTTGTGGTGGTGGAGGGGCAGAAGTCCACGAACGTGGCTCTTGGCCAGACCCCAGTATTCGAACGGGTCTACGGTGACACCAGAGTCACCATGATCAGATTGTAATGAGACTGTAGGAGGATCGGTCGGTGAAGACCGCACTTTGCCCAGGCACGTACGACCCTGTCACCGTTGGCCATTTGGACGTCATCGGTAGATGCAGCGCCATGTTCGACGAGGTTGTGGTGGCCGTCGTGGACGACTCCTTTCGCAAGACGGTTCTCTTCAAGTGTGAGGAGCGCCTGCATTTCTTGGAGGAGTCCACCAAGCATCTGCCGAATGTTAGGGTCACTGTGATGCACAATCTGGTGGTTAGGTTGGCCAGAGAGGTCGGGGCCAGCGTCTTGGTCAAGGGGCTTCGCGCCCTTACCGACTTCGAATACGAGCTTCAGATGGCACAACTCAACCGAAAACTGGACCCTGACTTGGAGACGATGTACCTTATGGCTTCACCGGAGTACTCCTTTTTGAGCTCGAGCGGGGTAAAAGAGATCGCCCGCTACGGCGGGAACGTGAGCGACCTTGTGCCCGCGGTGGTCGGGCGTCGCTTCGCCGAAATGTATGGAAACGTGGAGGGCTAACTCATGGACGTTCTTGTTCTGATCGATAGGCTGGACGACTTGGTCCACGGCGCAAGTACCTTTCCCATGACCGACAAGGTGATGATCGATCGGGACGAGATCTATGACTTGCTCGATCAGATGCGGGCCACCATACCCGAGGAGATAAAGCAGGCTCGTTGGATCGTCAAGGAACGCCAAGAGATGCTCCAGGAGGCCAAAGAAGAGGCCGACCGCATCCTTACCGAGGGCCGAGAGGAAGCTCAGCGTCTGGCCAGCGAGCAGGAAGTGGTCAAGCGGGCGCAGCGGCAGGCGGAGGACATCATCCGAGAGGCGGAAGCTCGGGAGCGGGAGATCCGCTTGGGCGCAGAGGACTATGCCGACGAGATCCTGAAGACTCTTGAGACCAATCTCGATCGTTTCCTGGCCGCGGTACAGAGAGGCAGAGAACGCCTGCAGACCGGGCAATCCGGGGAGGAAGCATAGACCTAGAGGGTCCCGGCGGTAGATTATGCCCATTCGTCTTGATCTTGACGGAGCTTCGTCTGCGCGGGGGAGAGCGGCACGAGTCGGTTCAGCAGTGTCGATCTAGCTCCCATCACGCTTGGCGGTACCGAGTACCGCGTTTTGCTGCGGCAGGGCGTGGCGATCACCGTTGATCGTGTGGCGGGCGGGATATTTGGTGAACGTCTCTACCGACGTGAAGCTCTATGGTCCGTGCGCGCGTTGTCTCTCGGAAGTGGCTCTTGGAGGTGCGGGCAGCGGAACAGGAGTTCGCGCCGACGGCTGGGGGGAGCTGGGATGAGGCCGATGTCAGCCCCTTCATCGAGGGTTTGGTGGTGGATGTCGAAGCCATCGCTCGAGAGGCGGTGATCCTCGGCCTGCCGGCGCAGGTGTTGTGCACTACTACCTGCAAGGGGCTTGTGCGGCCAGTGTGGGCAGGACCTCAATCTAGGGGACTGCGGGTGCAGAGCCCTTGAATTAATCCAGTAGATGGGGTACAAACGTTCGGTTTCCCCATTGGTAAAGAGAGAGGCAGATAATGGCCGTACCCAAGAGAAAGACCTCGCGGGCTCGCCGCGACGCGCGTCGGGCGACGCATGTCGGCGTTCCTCCGACTGTGGGCGAGTGCCCGCATTGCCATAGCCCGCGGGTGCCGCACCGGGTGTGCCCCACTTGTGGGATGTACAACGGCAGGCAGGTCGTCAAGGTCGAAGAATAGATTAAGGCGGTCAGTCCGTCTGCAAACGGTCGTTCGCGGGAGGTGAAGGGTTCATGCAGATCATAGTGCAAGAAGGCAGAGCCTTGATTAGCCTTGTGACCCCCATCCAGGCTCCCGATGAGAACCTGCGTACGACGACAGTGCAAAGCGTCTCAGGACTCGTGAAGGCGTACTACCGCGATCACGAGTTGGTCATGCTTGAGGCGAGGGATGGGGCCCTGGAGGTCATGCCTGCTGCGATAGGCGGCATCACCTGGGTACAGAAGGACCGGCGCTATCAGTTGAAGGTCGGTCCGTAGGCCGTTCGGGGCTCGATGTACTACAACATGACGACTGAAAAGGACCGCGCACAGACCGTCATTGGTCTCGGTGACATGCGCACTTTGTAAATGAAGGGCGCCGCCTGTTAGGCGGCGCCCTTTGTTCATCGTGCGGGTGCCTCGGCGTTCTGAGCGGCGGTCACGAAGGACTGAAGCGAGGAGGATTCATGGCGTTGGTAGACCCGGCCAAGATCAGGAATATCGCGGTGGTGGGCCATCGTGGGGCGGGGAAGACCTCGCTGGTGGAGGCCCTGTTGTTCACGGCAGGCGCCAAGAATCGGCTCGGCGTGGTCGTGGACGGCACAACCACGATGGGTCATGACGAGGATGAGATCAAGCGGCAGATGAGCATATCTGCCGGGCTGGCGCATGCAGATTGGGCCGGACACAAGCTGAACATGCGTAGACACCCCGGGGGAGGCCTCGTTCATCAGCGAAGCTCTGGGGGCCTTGCCTGTAGTGGAGACGGCCTTGGTTGTTGTGAACGCCGTGACGAAGGTCGAGGTGCAGACCGAGCGGGTGTGGAAGCGCGCTGGGGAGATGGGCGTATCCCGTGTGGTCGCCGTGAACATGCTGGACAGGGAGCGCGCTGTTTTCGCCGAGGCCCTTGCTGCTCTGAAGGCGCGCTTTGGCGACGAGGTGGTGGCCATAGGACTGCCTATAGGGGAAGAGGCCGGCTTCAGTGGCGTGGTCGACCTGGTTGACATGAAGGCGTATATGTACTCAGGAGGGGCCGCCAAGCCTACGGAGGCTGCCATCCCCGAGGAACTCAAGGCAGCGGCGGCGGAGGCGCGCGAAGCGCTGCTCGATCGCGTGGCTGAGTCCGATGACGCGTTGCTCGAGAAGTACCTGGAGGGTACGAGTTGACGCGCGAAGAGGTCATTATAGCTCTGAAGGCCGGCTTAGCCGCGGGAACGGTCTCGCCGGTTGTGCCGGTATCCGCGACGAAGAATATGGGTGCGGACAGGCTTATGCAGGTCCTCTTGGCCTCGCCTTCGCCCCTGGACCGGGGCTCGCGGAAGGCCCTGTCCGGGACGGCAGGTACCGACGAGACGGAGATCAAGGTCGATTCGGCGGCACCCACGGTGCTGTTCGTCTTCAAGACGATCTACGATCAGTTCTCCGGCCGTGTGAACTTGGCGCGCCTGTTCTCGGGCAGGATCGCTACCGACAGTCAGCTTCTCAACGCTCGCGCCGGCGAAAAGGAGCGGACGGGCAACATCCTTTTGATGCAGGGCAAAGAGACTAAGGCCATCGAAGAGGCCGGCGCCGGAGATATCGTGGCCTTGGCGAAGCTGAAGGAGACCGGCACCGGAGATACGCTTTGCGACCCGGCTCATCCAGTGCGTTTCCCGCGCTATGAGTTCTCTCCTCCGGCGATCTCGTTCGCCATCACCCCGAAGAACCGTGGTGACGAGGAGAAGGTGAGCAACGGGCTCAAGCGCTTGGCCGAAGAGGACCCGGCGATGGAACTGCGCTTCGATGCGCAGACCAAGGAGATGCTGATCTCGGGCACAAGCCAAGTGCACGTGGAAGTGATACTCGATAAGCTCAAGCGTCGTTTTGGAGTGGAAGTCGAGCTGCACCCGCCTCAGGTGCCCTACCGTGAGACCATCAGGAAGAAGGCCAACGCTCAAGGTCGGCACAAGAAGCAGACCGGGGGCCGGGGTCAGTTTGGGGATTGCTGGATCGAGGTGGAGCCCAGGCCCCGGAGCGAGGGATACTCGTTCGAGGACGCCATCTTCGGGGGGTCGATTCCCGCGTAACTTCATCCCCGCTGTAGAGAAGGGGGTCGTGGAGGCCATGGAGCGCGGCGTGGTGGCCGGCTATCCAGTGGTGGACGTCAAAGTCAAGCTTTACGACGGCTCGTATCACAATGTGGATTCTTCTGAACTCGCGTTCAAGTTGGCCGGCGGTCTGGCCTGGAATCATGCGATGGCCGAGGCCATGCCGGTGCTCCTTGAACCAGTGATGAACGTGGAAGTCATCGCCCCCGAGGAGAACATGGGCGACATCATGGGAGACCTATCCGGCAGGCGTGGCAAGCCCCAGGGCAGCGAGTCTCTAGGGGAGATGGACGTGATCCGAGCCCAGGTGCCCCTCGCCGAGATGCTCAGTTACGCGCCGCAGCTACGGTCCATGACGGGCGGGCGTGGGTCGTTCACTCTGCAATTCGACCACTACGAAGAGGTGCCCTCGCACTTGACCGAGAAGATCGTCGCCGAAGCGAAGGCGCGCAAGGCGGCCGAGGGGTAGTTTCAGGACACAGCGGACTCGTCGTCCGCGATTCGAAAGCAGTGTGACCGTAGTCCGGCGGCCCTTTCTGGGGCCGCCGGACCTTTTTCGGGCGAACCCGATGCTAAAGCAAGCGGCGTTGCGTTCCGAAGAAAAGGCAGGATGCTTGCAACGAATGTTGTATAATTAGGGGGATGCAACTCCTGGTATTGCTGGAGGGCAGTTGGAAGACGCCAGAACACGGCGAGTGAGCGATATGCTGCGAGAGGGATTTGATGGTTTCTCTCGGTCGCAGAAGGCTGTCGCTCGCTATATCATCGACCACTTAGAGGAAGTCGGGTACCTCAGCGCCGAGGAACTGGGACAGAAGGGTAACACCTCCAGTTCGACGGTGGTGCGGTTTGCGCAGTCACTCGGGTTCGGTGGCTACCCTGAGCTACAGAAGGCGGCTCGCGATGAGTACCGTCTGGGCGCGACAGCGAGGCCTGTTGTCCACGATGACCAATTGGGCTTCTCGATTGAAGAGGATCTGCTCACTCGGTCGCTCAAGACGGATGTGCTCAGTCTTGAGGAGACCATCAGCAAGAACACAGTCGACCGGTTCAACCGATCGGTGAAGCTGCTCGCCGCAGCCCGCCAAGTGCTCGCGGTGGGTCTGCATGAGGCTGCGGTGGTCGCCGAGCACACGTCGTACGTGTTGGAGCTGCTGGGCATCCCCTGTCTGGCTGTGACCGACAGCTCCGAAGCAAACGTGGCCCGGCTGAGCCGCCTAGGCGGCGAGGATGTGCTTCTAGCCATCGGTTTCAGACGTGCTCATTCTGTGACGATTTCGTTTGCCGAGAAGGCAGCCGCACAAGGAGCTAACGTCATCGTGATAACCGACAACACCCTGTCTGAACTCGCGGACAAGGGAACCATCACGCTTTATGCAGACATCGACTCCACGTTTTTCGCGCATTCGCTTGTGGGGCCGGTGGGTCTGGTGAGCGCACTGGCGTCGGCCATCTATAGCAAGGACAGGGACCTGTACGACGCGCGCGTGCGCGGCCTGCGAGACAAGGCCGCCGAGTCGGGGTGGCTTCGCTAGGACTGCGTAGTCATTGCAGCGTTGAAGCGCTACCGGGGCTCGGCTAAACTCATACGACAAACGAAGTCGGTGATTGCGAGCCGAGGCTCGAGTGGAGGTCCGAATTATGTCGGGGCATTCAAAGTGGGCTGGTATCAAGCACAAGAAGGCTCTGGTGGATGCCAAGAGAGGCAATCTCTTCGGCAAGCTCGCGCGAGCCATTACCGTCGCGGCTCGTGAAGGCGGCGGTGATCCGGATCACAACGCGGCGTTGACGCAGGCGATTCTCAAGGCCAAGGACGCCAATATGCCGCACGACAATATCGATAGGGCCATCAAGAAGGGCTCTGGGGCTGGATCTGACGCCGAGACGTTTCTCCACCTCACCTACGAGGGATACGGTCCCGCCGGAGTCGCCGTGTACATGACGATATTGACGGATAACAAGAACCGCACGGCGGCCGATGTCCGCTACATCTTCGATCGGACCGGCGGCAAGCTCGGCACTGACGGCTCGGTGAGTTGGATGTTTGAACGCAAAGGAGTCTTCTTCGTGGATGCGGCCGGACGCGACGAAGAGGAGCTGATGCTCGCCGCCATCGAAGCCGGCGCCGAGGACGTCCTCGCCGAGGGTGACATGTTCGAGATCCGCTGTGACGTGGCCGACTTCATGACTGTGCGTACCAACCTGGACGCGGCGGGCATCAAGTTCTCGTCGGCAGAGCTGACCATGATCCCCAAGAACACTGTTGCTCTGGACGAAGCCGACGCCCGCAAGACCCTGCGTCTGCTCGATGCTCTCGAAGACAACGATGACGTACAAGAGGTCTTCGCCAACTTCGACATCTCAGATGAAGTCATGCAGCGTCTTGCCGGGTGAGAGCGAGCCTGCCGACGTGAATGCTCCGGCCGGCCGGGTGATATTGGGAATCGACCCGGGGACGGCCTCTACCGGCTACGGAGTGATCTCTGTCGAAGGAAGTCGATTGCGTGCTGTCGACTACGGAGTGGTGGAGACTCCCGCGGGGGCGCCTTTGGAGAAGAGGCTGGAGGCGATCTTCACCCGCGTGTCGGAGATACTGCAGGCTCACCAGCCGGTGGCTACGGCCATCGAGTCGCTGTATTTCGGCGCGAATGTGCGGTCGGCCTTGGCGGTCGGCCAGGCACGTGGCGTGAGTCTTTTGGCTTGTTCCCGTGTTGGATGCCGGGTGTTCGAGTACACACCGCAACAGGTGAAGCTCGCCGTAGTGGGTTACGGCAAGGCGAGCAAGGAACAGGTGATGGAGATGGTACGCGTACTACTGCGCCTGCAGGAGACCCCGAGCCCCGACCACGCGGCCGATGCTCTCGGCATCGCGATCTGCCACGCCAATAGCGCGAGTATGGGGGAACGTGTGGCTAAGAGCGAGGCGGCGGCGTTGGTCAGGCGAGGTAAGGCATGATCGAACGACTGGAGGGCGTCGTCGTCATGAAAGGCGCTGACGGAGTGGTGATGAGCGTCGGCGGTGTTGGCTTCCTATTGGATGTCTCGGCTGTGACACTTCGAGACGTGCCTGGGATCGGCGAAAAGGGCATGCTCTTCACTCACTTGCACGTGCGTGAAGAGTCGCTACAGTTGTTCGGCTTCTCCAGCGAAGAGGAGCGGGAGCTGTTCAGGCTGTTTCTGGGGGTGAGCAAGATCGGTCCGAAGCTGGCCTTGGCCGCGCTCTCGTGCCGGCGCGCTCCTGAGCTCAGGAAGGCTCTTGCCGGCGGGGATGCTGCTCTATTTGCCTCCGTGCCTGGTATCGGCAAGAAGACTGCCGAGCGGATCATCCTGGAACTTCGCGAGAAGATGGGTGATGTCGGCGTTTCCGGAGGGCCGGCAGGTGGCGGGACCGTGACAGACGACGACACCAAGCTCCTTGCGCGGACGGGTTTGATGGAGCTGGGCTACACGTTGCTGGAGGCGGACAAGTTGCTGGCCGGCATCGACCCGGAAGAATCCGTGGAACAGATGGTCCGGCAGGCGCTGGCCAAGCACTCATGACAGAGTGAAGGACTTCGAGGAAGACGGCGTGGAAGAGCAAGACGAGAGACTGGCCGATCCGGAGGTTGCTCCACTGGAGCAGGAATTGGAACGGACCTTGCGTCCGCGGTCGCTGACAGCTTTCGTAGGGCAGCCTGCCCTTCGGGAGCAGCTTCAGATCTTCATAGAGGCTGCCACATCGCGGGGCGAGCCCCTCGACCACGTGCTCTTGGCCGGGCCGCCCGGATTGGGCAAGACGACCCTGGCCAACATCATCGCGGTCGAAATGAGGGTGAACATCGTCACCACCTCTGGGCCGGCGCTGGAGCGCAAGGCCGACATGGCTGCCATCCTCACTCATCTACAGGAGGGCGACGTTCTCTTTATCGACGAGATCCATCGTCTCAACCGCGCCATCGAAGAGATCCTCTACCCGGCCATGGAGGACTTCGAGATCGATATCGTGATCGGGCAAGGCCCCAGTGCCCGGACCATCCGACTGGAGTTGCCTCGGTTCACTCTCATCGGAGCTACCACGCGGAGCGGGTTGATCACCACACCCCTGCGCGACCGCTTTGGCTTCTCCCATAGGCTCGACTACTATTCGATGGAAGACTTGGGCCAGATCGTCCGGCGGTCGGCCGACATACTCTGCGGTGTCCATCGACGGCGAAGGGGCCACTGAACTCGCCATGCGCTCGCGGGGCACGCCCCGCATCGCCAATCGGCTGCTTCGGCGGGTGCGCGATTACGCTCAGGTACGGCACCAGGGGAGCATCACCAAGACCATCGCCCTCGAAGCATTGCGCCTGTTCGAAGTGGACGACGAGGGGCTCGACCGGGTGGACCGGGAGATTCTCAATCTTATCCTTCAGAAGTTCGATGGCGGACCGGTGGGCCTTTCGACGCTGGCCGTGGCCATCGGCGAAGAGCCGGATACAATCGAGGATGTATACGAGCCTTTCCTACTGCAACGGGGCTTCCTAATGCGCACCCCGCGGGGGCGGGTGCTTACGCGCTTGGGCTACGAGCATTGCGGAGTGACGCCCCCAGGCGGCACCACGCCGGCACCGCCGGACACGCTGTTCAGGTGAGCGGCCGGGCTGGGCTGGGTAGATAAGTGCGTCTCTTGCTCCATATTTGTTGCGGTCCATGCGCTTCAGGCGCGATTCCCTTTTGGCAGGGGAAAGCCTCTGAGGTCATGGGATTCTTCCACAATCCCAACGTGCACCCTCTGCTCGAGTATCGACGGCGACTCACTGGTGCTGGGGAGGTCGGTGAGGCCCTGGGCCTGCAGTTGACGGTCGACGAGTCGTACGACCCACAGGCCTGGTTCTTATCCGTGGCGACCGGGGAGCCGGGAAGGTGCGCGCGCTGCATCGGAGAGCGTCTGAGAAGGACCGCGCGCGAAGCAGCGACTCTGGGGTGTGACACTTTTTCAACCAGTCTGTCGATCAGCCCTTGGCAGGATCACGAAGCCATCAAACGCGAGGGGACGCTAGCCAGCGAAGCGTACGGGGTGAAGTTCTTGTACGAAGATCTGCGGCCCCTATATGGGCAATCGCGCCGGTTTAGCAGGCAGCTGGGCATCTACCGCCAGAAGTACTGCGGGTGTCTGGTGTCGGAATGGGAGCGCTACCGCGTCGGAAGCGAAGAAGTCGGGTCGTCCTGAGGTGCTGTTAAGAGAGCTCGACTTCGATTGCCCTGCGGAGCTCATCGCCCAGCATCCGCTTGAGCCGAGAGACTCATGCCGGCTGATGTTGCTGCCTGCCGTCGGAGCAGCGAGGCACTTGGTGTTTTCCGACCTAGAGACCATCCTGCGGCCAGGGGACACGCTGGTGTTCAACGACTCTAGGGTCTTGCCTGCGCGGGTGCAGGCTCGAAAGGTATCGGGTGGGGCGGTGGAACTGCTCTTCCTGCACCGTAGTGATCAACGTGACGAAGACGGAGCGGAGTGTTGGGAAGTCCTAGCCAGGCCGTCGCACCGGCTGCGGCCGGGCGGTGAGCTGACGCTGGCAGATGGTGAGCGCCTCACGCTGGTGCGTTTGCTGGGAGAGGGACGTTGGGTGGTAACCGGTACCTCGGGGCGTCCGATGGTCGCCGTGATGGAAGCGAACGGTCGTCTGCCCATTCCGCCGTACATCAAGACCTACCCGCTGGTACCGTCGAGCTATCAGACGGTCTATGCCGCAGTGCCGGGATCAGCCGCCGCGCCGACCGCTGGCCTACACTTCACGCCGGAGTTGATGACACGGCTGGCGGACATGGGGGTGAACTCGGCTTACGTAACTCTCCACGTGGGCTTGGACACCTTCTTGCCCATACGTGAAGAAGTAGTGGAGGAACCATCGTCATCCACACCGAGACATGGAGCGTCGGCTCCGAGGCCATGCGTACAATCCGGGAGGCGGTCACGCCGGCACGCGCCTGGTGGCGGTTGGTACGACCGCTGCCCGGGTGCTCGAGACTCTCGGCGGCGCAGGCGGCGACGCGCGCCTGTCCTTGACGAGAGGGGACAGGCGGGACCACCAGTATCTTCATCACGCCGGGATACCGCTTTCACCTGGTGGACGCGCTGCTGACCAACTTCCACCTGCCCAAGAGCACCGTGCTCGCGCTTTGACCATGGCGTTTGCGGGTATGGAGCGGATCCGTCGGGCCTACGCAGAGGCAATCGCTTTGGACTACCGCTTCTTCAGCTTCGGGGATGCGATGTTGATCGAGTCGCTCGCGGCCGCCGGGAGCGGGCGGAGGCGGGGAGAACATCGGGGGCGCAGATGCGCAGCCTTGACGGTCTGCCTGACTTCCCGCTGACCATCGAGGCGACTGACGGGGACGCCCGCGCGGGTCTACTCGCGACGCCCAGGGGAGTGGTCCGCACACCTTGCTTCATGCCTGTGGGCACCAAAGGCACGGTGAAGGCAATGACCCCGGAGGGCCTGCGCAACGTGGGTGCGCAGATCATCCTGGCGAACACATACCATCTGGCTCTGCGTCCAGGCAGCGACGTCGTGAGGCGACTCGGGGGGTTGCACCGCTTCATGCACTGGGATGGACCCATCCTGACCGACAGTGGCGGCTATCAGGTGTTCAGCCTGCGTGACACGGCGCGGGTGGAGGAGCAGGGCGTGAGCTTCCGCTCTATCTACGACGGGTCGGCGCAGGTCTTTACTCCCGAGCGGGCCATGGCGGAGCAGGCGGCGCTGGGAGCCGACTTCGTGATGTGCTTCGATCAATGTCCTCCCGGGACGGCCTCTGATAAAGAGGTCGCCGAGGCCGTGGAGCGTACGGCTAATTGGGCCCGTCGCTGCAAAGGGGTCCACCAAGAGCGTGGGAGGCCTGGGCACGATGGACCCCAGATGCTGCTAGGCATCGTCCAGGGAGGGGTAGCGCGGAGTTGCGCCGAGAGAGCGTGGAGCGGACCGTGGAGTTGAAGTTTCCAGGCTATGCCATCGGAGGTCTTACCGTGGGCGAAGACAGAGAGGCGATGCTCGACACTACAGCTTTGACCGCTTCGCTTCTGCCTCTCGATAGACTGCGCTACTTCATGGGTATAGGCGATCCGGTGGGGTTGATCGAGGTGATCGCCCGGGGGGTGGACATATTCGACTGCGTGCTCCCCACCCGCACGGCTAGGATGGGCACTGCGTTCACAAAAGCCGGCCGACTCAATATGCGCAACGCGAAGCATGCCCTCTCGCAGGCGCCCCTCCAAGAAGGCTGCCCTTGTACCGCTTGCACGGGGTTCTCCCGTGGCGCGATAAGGCATTTTGTCATGCAGAAGGAGATCCTCGGTCTTCTGCTCCTGACCGAACACAATCTGTGTTTCCTGGCGAGGTTGGTAGAGGATGCCCGTCGCGCGATAGTGGAGGGAACCTTCACCGCATTTCGCCGTGAGGCCGGCAGCGCGTGATAACATAACGCGTTGCGTAAGGAGTCATTTCCCGCAAGCGGGCGGTTTTCAACAAGGAGGATATGTTGGGCAGCTACTGGCTGATCATCTACGTGGTGGCATTTATAGGTATTTTCTACTTCATGGCCATCAAGCCACAGCAGAAACAGCGCAGGGCTCATCAGGAGCTTCTGTCGTCGCTCAAGAAGGGCGATCGTATAAGCACTGCTGCTGGGATCTACGGCACTGTCAAGCGCATCGAGGATAACGTCGTGGTGGTCGAGATCGCCAAGGGCGTGACCATGAAGATAGCGCGGCGCGCCGTCAGTGAGATCCTCAACAAAGACAGCGACGAGGGTCGTGCGGCTGCTCCCGAGGGGGCTTCCCGCAGGGGTAAGTCGGCGCAGACGGAGATCGAAGAGGTTGTTGACGAGACCCAGACCGACGACGGCGATGATACCGAGGGCGAAGACCAGGCGTAGTATGTATTCGACCTGTACGGGGTGAAGAACACCGAACTGGTCTTAGGCCCGTGTCGCCATCAGCGCCGGGTCGCGCAATAACGAACTGCTGCTCAGGAGGGTGGGTACTTGTCGGCAACAAAGCGTGACGCCCTGGTCCTTGCGCTGGTCGCAATCATGCTTGGGGTGTGTGCATATTTCGCTTTTCCACTCTCCAAGACCAATCTGGGTCTGGATCTGCAGGGGGGGCTGGCGGTTATCCTCCAGGCAAAGGAATCGGCGGAGGCCACGGACATCTACGGCAGCATGGACGCGGCCATCGATAAGGCCAAGACCATCATCAAGGACCGGGTCGACAAGCTCGGTGTAGCCGAGGCCGAGATCCAGCGCCAGGGCGCGACTAAGATCAGCGTACAGTTGCCCGGCATCGAGAACACGCAGCAGGCCCTTGATCTCATCGGTAAGACGGCCGTTCTTGAGTTCTTCGACATTGCTGAGTTCGGTCAAGCGTTTGGCTCCAATGAGGAAGCGCTGGCGAGCGTTGGTGCGGCTACGGCCGACGATCTGCCGAAGGGCTACTCAGTTGTGTTCTGGCCTCAGAAGGACGGTGGGGTAGACCAGTACTACGTTGTCACAACTCCGCCACCAGTTACCGGTGCGATGCTCAAGAACGCGCGTTGGGAGTACGGTCAGCTCGATAAGCCCCAGGTCAGTATGACTTTCAATGCAACTGGAACCGAGGCTTTCGCGGCAATCACCAAGCGTATGGCGGAGACCGGTGCCATCGTGAACGCTCCTCAGCGTCTGGCCATCGTCCTGGATGGCAGGGTGGAGTCGGCTCCGCAGGTGCATGAGGAGATTTCGGGCGGTCAGGCCGAGATAACCGGCAACTTCACAGTAGAGCAAGCGAAGAACCTGGAGCTCGTTTTGCAGACGGGTGCGCTACCGGTAGAGCTCGTAGTGGTTAGTCAGAACGCTATCGGGGCGACACTCGGGAAGACCGCTCTAAATCAAGCTCTGATAGCGGGTGCGGTGGGCTTGTTGCTCATCATGGTCTTCATGGTGGCCTACTATCGGCTGCTTGGGTTGGTCGCGTGTGTGGCTCTGGTCATCTATAGCGTACTGTTCTTGGGTGTCCTTAATGCGATCGGGGTCACCATGACTCTGCCGGGCATCGCCGGGATGATCCTCACCTTGGGCATGGCGGTGGACGCGAATGTGCTCATCTTCGCCCGGATGCGCGACGAGGTTGCCGCCGGCAAGACAGTGGCCGCCGCCACGAGCGCGGGCTTCAAGAAGGCCTTCCGGGCGGTGTTTGACTGCAACATGACCACCATCATTACCGCCCTCATCCTGTTCTGGTCGGCGACGGGCGGCATCAAGGGGTTCGCCCTCACCCTGGGCGTCGGAGTAGTCCTGTCGTTTCTCACCGCGGTCCTGGTTACGCGTTCGATGCTGAACCTGCTGAGTAGGTGGCGGCCGTTCCGCAACCGCAGACTTCTGGGGCTACACGTACCTAGGGAGAAGATGCTCTCGATGGATGAAGGAGGTCGTCCATGAGGGTATTTCACCTGATGCGCTACAAATGGTGGTTCCTTGGCTCTCTAAGCGCGGTCACGGTCTTTGCCATCGTTCTAGTGTTCATAGTGGGTCTGGACCTGGGCATTGACTTCCGCGGAGGAGTGCGGATGCAGTTCGCCTTGGAACAACCGGCCGACGTAGATGGCATCCGGGCGCTGGTCACAAAAGCTGGTGTGCAGGAACCTGTGGTGCAGTCGGTGGGCACGGCTACCACGGGCAGCGCCTTTATGATCACTGCTGAGCAGGAAGATATGGCGCAGGCCCAGATAGACCAGATCAAAGCCGACCTAGATGCGGCCTACGGACTCGATGAGGCATCCCTGGGGGTCGAGCAAGTGGGGGGCAGCTTCGGAAAGGAGACAACCAACCGGGCGTTCATAGCCGTGGCCATTGCCGTGCTTGCGATTATCGGCTACCTGTCTTTCCGCTTTCACTTCAAGTTCGCTATCCCCGCGATCATCGCCTTGGTGCACGACGTAGGGCTGACTTTGGGCATATACGCGGCCAGCGACCGCTTGGTGACTTCAGCGACGGTTGCCGCCATTCTGACCATCCTGGGCTACTCGGTACACGATACGATCATTGTGTTTGACCGCATGCGCGAGAACACTCTTCTTATGAAGAAGGAGACCTACGGTGACATGGTCGACCTATCGATTAGGCAGACCATGATCCGTTCCATCAATACCACTGTCGCGATCTTGCTGCCGCTTCTAGCCATTCTGATCTTCGGGGGGCCAACCCTGAAGGACTTTGCGCTGGCCCTGACCATCGGAGTAGTATCCGGGACGTATTCGTCGTTCTTTGTGGCGGCGCCACTGGTGACCATCTGGAAGGAACGCGAACCTCGGTATCGCAAACGGATAGCGGTGGGCGGCACTGGTGGCATGGGGAACGTCGAGGTCTCTCTCGCGACGGGCGATGTGAATATGCTCTCTGACAGCGGCAAGACCAGTAGGCCGGGCCAGGCCCCCAAGTCTGCGGGAGCCAAAACGAGTCAGCATCGTTCCGGTCAGAAGGCCACAGGGGGCAAGAGTTCGGGGAAGAGGCCGACAGGGCAGGGGAGCAAGAAGACTTCGCGTTAGAAGAAGAGGAGGCTACCGTGACGGATGAGCCGGGTACCAGAGCCGAAACCTCCGGCAAGAGCACCGCTTCGCAGAGCATCCGGGAGCTGATTGAGCGCACTTTTCTAGCGGGAATGGGGGCGGCTGCGCTCACTAAGGACCGCATTCAAGAAGTCGTCGAGGAGTTCGTTCGCCGAGGGCAACTGGATAGAGAAGAGGGCTTGGACGTCGTAGAGCAGCTCGTGGAGCGGAGCCGCGAAGAGGCTCGGGCTGTGCTCAAAAAGGCGGACTCGTCCTTGCAGGGAGCGTATAGGGATCTTGGGCTGACTCCAAAAGGCGAGCTGGACGATCTGAGGCTGTTGGTCGATCAACTCAGTCACAGGGTGTCGCTTTTGGAGGCGGCTGCGGACGTTTCTCGCGGGGACGAATCGGGGGGCACCGCAGCGCGCTAGACGGTTCCCGCCGGACAGGCGGTAGACTAGGGGGTTGTTTTGCCGTCATCGCGGATCAGGCACCCGAGCTTCATAACGAGGCTACGCAATCTCGAACGGATGCGTGAGATCACCGAGGTCGCGGTCCGTCACGGATTCGGCTATTTCTTTGAGCGGCACAGGCTATACGCTCTGCTCCGCTTCCGACGGCGTAAGCGTGTACCTCCGCCGGCCCAACGCGGTAGGCACATTCGGGAGATGCTGGACGAACTGGGGCCGACCTTTGTGAAGTTCGGTCAGCTGCTTAGCACCCGGCCAGACATCGTTCCTGCGGATATCCTACATGAGTTGGCAAAGCTGCAGGACCAGGTGTTGCCGTTCGACTTCAGCCTGGTGGAGGAAGTTATCCAACGCGACCTCGGGCTGCGTCTAGACCGACTATTCGAGAGCTTTGAGACAGAGCCTCTCGCCTCAGCTTCCATAGGCCAGGTCCACGGCGCGGTGCTTCCTGGGGGCCTTCGTGTAGTGGTAAAGGTTCAGCGACCGGAGGCTGCGCGTCTCATTCGGCGCGACCTGGATCTCATGTTGCAGTTTGCCGAGCTGCTTGAGGACAGGATCGACCTAGGCGTGTCGCCGGTGGGGGTGGTGCAGGAGTTCGCGCGCTCGCTCCACCGGGAACTGGACTATGCGCTCGAGGCCCGAAACGCCATGCGGTTCGCCCAGAACTTCAAGGACTCGACAGAGGTTGCGGTCCCTGGGATATACGCACGCTACTGCAGCAAGCGAGTGCTCACTATGGAGCGTTTCGATGGGCCTACGCTCAACAGTGACCAAGTGGCCGCACTGGACATCGACGAGCGGCGACTACTTGCGCAAGGCATCGCACGCTGCTGGCTGCAGCAGATTCTGCGTGACGGGTTTATCCACGCCGATCCCCATCCGGCGAACATCGTCTATCTCGGAAATGGACGTTTCGGCATGCTGGATTTTGGCATGGCGGGATTCCTACGCGCCGAGGACCTGGATGAAGGCACCAAGCTGTTTCTGCACGTCATGCAGTCGGACATCGGAGGAGTGAAGCGCTCGCTGAAGAGGCTGGGTGTGCAGTGGAGTCCGTCTGCGGACGATCTGGTTACCGAGACCATCGAGGAGAACTTCGCTCGCTACTTCGGTGCGGCCGTCAGAGAGATCGACGTTCGCTCGCTCATCCAGCAGATGTTTGATGTGATCTACTCGCTACGCCTACGCTTGCCCAGCCGTTTCTTCGTCTTGGACAAGGCCCTACTGACCCTCGAAGGGGTGGTTGGCCAGCTGTATCCCGAAATCAATCTGTTTGATATAGCCCGGGAGTTCACCGGGGATCTGAAACGCAGGTTGGTCGACCCCCGACGGATCGCCGAACGCGCCAAGCGCTACACCGCGGAGTATGCGCAGATCGTTGGAGACTACCCCTTTATGCTTCACGATCTGCTTGAAGAGATGCGGGCCGGCGAGCTGGAGATTAAGTACCGGCATACGGGGCTCGAAGACGTTACGCACCGTCTGGATCTCATCACGAATAGGCTTGTGGTAGCCCTGGTGAGTATCGCCCTGGGGGCCACCAGCACTGCAGTGGCCATACTCATCGAGGGAGGCCCTCACGTGGCGGGAGTCTCAGTATGGGGACTGCCTGGCTTCGCGGGATCGCTCTTCTTCGGTCTTTGGCTTATCTACGCGATCATCCGTTCGGGCAGGCTCTGAAGGGCCATCGGCCCTGTGGCGGCCCGGGGGTGTCCGCCCGGGCCGGTATAGTAGTAGCAGTATGAGTTACCCGATGTCGAAGATCCCCATGGCCTGGAAGGTCAACGCCTACTCGTGGCAAGCCGCCCACACATTGGCCGAGGCATTGGGACTACCGCCTGTGGTAGGCATGGTCCTCGCGGGACGGGGGCTGTCGGATCCTGCTGAGGCACGCGCATTCCTAGGCTGCGCGTTCCCACCCGGCGATCCCTTTCTGTTCTCCGGGATGGAGGGGGCTGTCGCCTTGCTTGTCTCTGCCATCGACGAGGGCAGACGGATCGTGGTGCACGGCGACTATGACGCCGACGGCATAACGGCCACGGCGCTGATGCTGTTGGGCCTGCGCGAATTCGGCGTAGAGGCGGAATGGTACTTGCCCAGCAGGTTCGAAGAGGGGTATGGGCTTTCCCGGCGCGCGGTTGAGGCCATCGCCGCCAAGGGGCCCGGTGTGCTGGTCACCGTTGACTGCGGGGTCAACTACCCCGAGGAGGTGGCCCTGGCGAGGAGCCTTGGCTTGGACACCGTGGTTGTTGACCATCATCAGCCCGGTCCAGTCCTTCCGGACTGCCATCTCATTCACCCTGTGGCGGGGCGCTACCCGCACGCCGACCTATGTGGAGTCGGCCTAGCATTCAAACTCATGCACGCCCTGCACGTCACCCGGAATGGGGCCGCACGGGACGTTGTGCCTGAGGCGCTTACGCCGCTTCTCGACCTGGTGGCGGTTGGTACGATCGCCGATCTGGCTTCTCTCAGAGGCGAGAATCGCTACTTTGTTCGCGAGGGCCTGAAACTCATCGAGATAGGTCAGCGCCTAGGGTTGAGGGCTCTGGCACGGGTGTCGGGATGTACCGGCGCAGTGGACTCGGGTACCGTGGCCTATCGGCTGGCACCTCGTCTCAACGCGGCCGGGCGCTTGGCCGACCCCTCGCCGCCGCTCCGGTTGTTGCTCGCAGATGATGAAGACGAGGCCACCCATCTAGCGGCACAGCTGCACGAACTGAACGGTGCCCGCCAGGACGTCGAGCGCCAGATATTCGAGCAGGCCGTGTGCCAAGTGGAGGCGCTGGGGGAGTTGCCGCCGGTGCTAGTGTTGGCTGCCGAGGAGTGGCACGAGGGAGTGGTGGGCATAGTAGCGTCTCGCATGGTAGAGCGCTATCACCGTCCTGCCGTCCTGCTCGGCATCCGAGACGGGGTGGCCAAGGGGTCCGGCAGAAGCATATCCTCGTATGACCTATTATCTGGCCTGGCGGACTGCGAGCGCTATCTGAGCGTCTACGGGGGTCACACCCAGGCCGTAGGTCTCACCCTCGGCCGAGACTTGGTAGACGACTTCCGGTCTGCGCTTCAAGAGCACGCCGCATGCGCCATCGAGGCTAGTGACCTGGTGCCCGTCTATGTTGCCGACGCGGTGGTACGCGGCGACGAGCTCGACGCCGACACCGCAGCGGCGCTGGCCACGCTGGGTCCTTTCGGCAGCGGCAACCCACGGCCGCGACTGATAGTGATCGATGCAGCCATACGCGACGTTGAGACCACCCGTACCGGCTCTCATCTGCGGTGCAGCATAGTGGCCGACGGCATGCGTGTGCGCGGCATAGGGTTCGGCATGGGCGACTTGGTGGACGAACTGCGCGCCGACCCCGAAGGGCGGATCGTCGGCGGACAGCTGCGCGTGGACGAATGGCGCGGCACTCTGCGGCCGGAGATCCTACTGGAGCGTGTGAGTTCCATCGCAGAGGGGGAAGGGTGGGCCCTGGAGTGCAACGACAGTCTGTGCGAGAGCGGCAGACGTACCTCGGCCACGGTGGACACCGGCCTTGATGCTGTGGGGCAGCGTCGTGAGGACTTCAATCTAGCTGCGGCGCATGATCTACGGGACCGGCATGGGCGCACTGCAGCTTTGGCGCAGGTGCTTGCGACGCGCCAGAGCGTACTTATGTTGACGTGTTCCATCGCCCTAAGTATGCCCAGCTTGCGGCGGGTGCCGGCCGCCGCGCTGACGAGGGGAGAGGTGGCGTGCGCACATGCCGGAGGTTGTTTGGAAGGCGGGCTCCCGGTATCGGCGCCCGTGGTCCTAGCAGAGTGGGACCTGGCGGCGGAGTCCCCGGAAATCATTGCCGGACGTTCGCATATAATCGCGCTCGATCCGCCTTACCGGAGTGCGCATACTCAGATGATGTGGCAATGGTGCCAGCAAGGGGCAGTAGCCCACCTGCTGTATGGCGAGGAAGAGAGGCAAGCGACTGAGTGGTTCTTGCGACACCTGGTGCACCCGCGCTTCGCCATGGTGTGTTTGTTTCGAGCCATGCAGGATGGCGCCGGAGAAGGATGCGAGCAGAGTTTCACCCGGGCTGCCATGATCGCCCGAGAGGAGGCACAGGTGGGTCTGAACTGTGCGCGATTGCAGAGAGCGGCACGGATATTGGACGAACTCGGTGTGCAGCACCATCCGCTGGGGAAAGCTAAACTTGACACGCGGAGCAGCCCTACCTTTATGGCGGCACAGATGGAATATGAGGAGTGTTTGAGGCTTTGTCGGACCCTCTGAAGACAACCGGGCGGGCGGCGGATGAGGCGGTGGTTACCGACGACGCCGGGCTGCAACAGGCCGGTGAATGGCCCAAGGCCGTGGCTGACCTATTCCTGAAGATCGAGAAGTACAATCCCGCTCTTGACCGAGAGCTGATCGGCCGGGCCTACAGAGTAGCTGAGGAACAACACGGCTCCCAACGTAGGGCGAGCGGCGAAGCGTATATCAATCACCCCATCGGGACTGCGGTCATCTGTGCCGACTTAGGGCTAGACAGCGCGACCATAGCGGCTGCTTTGTTGCACGACGTGGTCGAAGACACCGGCATGTCCAGTGAGAGTATCCGCGAGCAGTTTGGCGACGAGGTGGCTCTGCTGGTGGACGGAGTTACCAAACTGTCGCAGCTGTCGTTCACCACGGCCGAGGAGCAGCAGGCCGAGAACATCCGCAAGATGATCGTGGCTATGGCGAAGGACATCAGGGTGATCCTGATCAAGCTGGCCGACCGCCTGCACAACATGCGCACGGTCGGCTACTTGGGCAAAGACAAGCAGATCCAGAAGGCCAAGGAGACGCTCGAGGTATACGCGCCCCTGGCGCACCGGCTGGGAATCGAATCCATCCGCTGGGAGCTGGAGGACTTGGCCTTCTCGACGCTGCATCCGCGGAAGTTCTCCGAGATCCAACGTATGGTCGCTCAGCGCCGCGGCGATCGAGAACGGGACATGGAGGAGGCAAAGAACATCCTCTCGCGGGAATTGGGGGCGGTAGGCATCGAAGCCGAGGTGGCCGGCCGCACCAAGCACTTCTACTCGATCTACGACAAGATGGTCCGCAAAGGCAAGGAGTTCAACGAGATCTTCGATCTGACCGCTCTGCGGGTGCTCGTCGAGTCGGTGAAAGACTGCTACGCGGTGCTCGGGATCATACACTCCCTCTGGAAGCCACTTCCCGGCCGCTTCAAGGATTTTGTGGCCATGCCTAAGTTCAACATGTACCAGTCATTGCACACAACAGTGATGGGACCCCAGGGTAAGCCGCTCGAGATACAGATCCGCACATATGAGATGCACGAGACGGCCCAGTACGGCATCGCTGCGCATTGGATGTACAAAGAGCGCGGAGCCCGGGGAGGCCAGCGCGGCGATGGGCACATGGAGAAGCTGCAATGGTTGCGGCAGATCATGGATTGGCAGTCGGAGACGAAGGATGCCGGCGAATTCATGGAGGCGCTGCACATAGACCTGTTTCGAGACGAGGTCTACGTCTTCACCCCCAAGGGCGAGGTAAAGAACCTTCCGGCTGGTTCCACCCCTGTGGATTTCGCCTACGCCATTCATACGGACGTGGGCCACAGCTGTATCGGGGCGAAGGTCGACAACCGCATCGTGCCCCTTACCTACCGGCTTCAGTCGGGAGATATCGTCGAGATCCTCACGTCCCGAACTCCGCAGGGACCGTCGCGCGACTGGCTGCAGTTTGTCCAGAGTTCGGGAGCCCGCAACAGGATTCGGCAGTGGTTTAATCGCGAGAAGCGCGAAGACGCGGAGCATCTCGGCCGCGAGGCCCTGCTGGAGGCGTTTCGCAAGCAGGGACTGCCTGCCCAGCGACTTATGAACTCAGACCTTCTGAGCGCGGTCATGACCGAGAGCAACATCACGAAGAAGGATGACTTCTTCGTGGCTGTGGGCTCAGGCAAGATCAGCCCGCAACATGTGGTGACCCGGGTAATCCAGGGCCTGGAACGCGCTGATGACGTGGCCTCGACCGCCATTACCCTGCCGGAGGCGTTGGCGAAGGACGGAAAGGACGGACGACTCTCCAGCGAACTCGGCATTATCGTAGGCGACTCCACGGATGTCGCCGTGCGCTTGCCTCAATGCTGCCGGCCTGTGCCTGGGGATGATGTGGTGGGTTACATTTCGCTTGGCCGTGGCATTACTGTGCACAGACGCGATTGCCCCAACCTTCGCGCGTTGGAGAAGAACCCGGAGCGGCTCATCAGTGTGGCCTGGGATCCGAGCACCAAGGCCCCGTTGCGAGTCGAGGTCCAAGTGGAAGCTTACGATCGCGCTCATCTGCTGGAAGACATCTCGCGCACACTGAGCGAGAGCGGTGTCAGCATCATCGCGGCCCAGATCACCACGGCTCGTGACAGCATGGTGAAGGACAGGTTCGTGTTCGAGGTTCCGGAGATCGGGTACCTTGAGACGGTCCTACAGAGGATCAGGCGGATAGACACGGTCTATGATGCCTACCGGGTCACTCCGCGCTAGACGTGGACGCGTGAGTCGGCCCCGGCGGCTCTGGTAAAATCCTGCTTCATGGAAATGCTCTGCATACCCGTAGGCCCGCTCCAAGCCAACTGCTATTTGCTGTGGGACGACGCACGCCGAGGATGTTTGGTCGATCCCGGAGGCGAACCGGAGCGGCTTGTATCGGCGGCCGCTCGTGAGGGCGTGACCGTGGAGGCGATCCTGGTCACTCACGGCCATTTCGACCACATCGAAGGAGTTAGCGGGGTGGCGACGGCGACAAAGGCGACTGTGTACTGCTCAGCCACGGTCGCGCCGGTGTTGCGGGGAGTCGAAGGTTGCTCGGCTACCGGGTATCCGGTCCCCAGCATTGAGGCCGGGGGCATCACGGTGGTCACCGAAGACAAACCGATCGAGGTCGGCAGTCTATCTGTTGGGGTTATCTCCACACCTGGGCACACTCCAGGGGACGTCACCTACGAGATCGCCGGGCAACTCTTCTGCGGCGATCTGCTGTTTCGCGGCTCTGTGGGCCGTACCGACTTTCCCGGTGGAGACTTCGGTCAGTTGCTGCAGTCGGTGAGCAAGCTGGTGAAGCGCTATCCCGCGTCGACGCCGGTTCACCCTGGCCACATGGAGTCCACCACCTTGGGGATAGAGTTGGCGTCCAATCCCTTTCTTGTCGGACTGGGGTCTAATGGCTGAGCAGATCGGCGCACCGAAGGGCACGTATGACGTGCTCCCACAGGACCAGACGCTGCGGCGCTGGGTGGTGGCTTGTGCGGAGGATGTGTTCGAGCGCTTTGGCTACCGGCGCATCGACACTCCCATCTTCGAGGAAACCAGGCTGTTCTCTCGCGGAGTGGGGGAATCGACCGATATTGTCCGCAAAGAGATGTACACCTTCGAGGACCTAGGCGGGCGCAGCATGACGCTCCGCCCGGAAGGCACTGCCCCGGTGGCGCGCGCGTACGTGGAGCACGGCATGCACACGCTCGCTCAACCGGTGAAGCTGTACTATCACAGCCCCATGTTCCGGTACGAGAGTCCACAGTCAGGGCGTTACCGGCAGCACTTCCAGCTTGGAGTGGAAGCCATGGGATCGGAGGCGCCAGAACTCGACGCAGAAGTCATCGGTGTGTTGGCGGCCCTGTACAAAGCGCTGGGGCTGAAGGGGCTTGATCTGCGGCTGAACTCGATGGGATGCCCAGCCTGCCGCCCGGCCTACTCGAAGGTGCTGCGTACGTTCTTGGCTGAGCAGACCGGCGTGCTCTGCCGGGAGTGTGTCGCCCGGGCAACGCTCAACCCTTTGCGGGTGTACGACTGCAAGGTGGACACTTGCCGGGCGGCCCTGGCAACGGGGCCACGCCTGACTGATCATTTGTGTGCCGCCTGCTTGGACCATCACGGTCGGGTGCAGCGCTGTCTGGAGATCCAGGACTTGGCGTACTCCAACGACGCTACTTTGGTACGTGGGATGGACTATTACACCCGAACCACGTTCGAGTTCAGTTCGTCGCTCCTAGGGGCGCAATCGGGTGTGGGCGGGGGCGGCCGTTACGACGATCTTGTGGCTGCCATCGGGGGGCCTGCTGTACCCGGGGTGGGTTTTGGCACGGGCATCGAGCGCATCCTTCTCAGTCTCGAGCGGTCCGGCGTCGGTGGCCCAGAGGCGCACAGTCCGTTGGTGTACTTGGTGGCTATGAGCGCCGCCGCGCGACAGGAGGTCTTCGCGCTTGCGCACGAGCTGCGCGGGGCTGGGGTACACACTGAGTTGGACTTCATGGCCAGGAGCGGCAAGGGCCAGATGAAGCAGGCCGGGCGGAGCGGAGCGCGGTACGCGTTCATCATGGGAGAAGAGGAGATGGCCGGCGGAACGGTGACGGTGCGCGATCTGCGGTCAGGCGAGGAGCAGCGCGTGCCCCGCGGTGCCGCGTCTGGCTTGGTGATAGCCGGGGAAGTCACTGCGCGGCGATCAGGCAAAGAGATTATGGGAGAAGGATAAGCCGTGGCATATCGAGACGAATGGTGCGGGAACGTCCACGAAGACAAGGTCGGCAGCAAGATCAAGGTTGCCGGTTGGGTGCAGAGGCGCCGGGACCACGGGGGTCTGATTTTTGTCGACGTGCGCGACCGCACTGGGATATTGCAGTTGGTTTTCGAGGCGGAGAGCGGTGCGCCGGTGCACGAGCGCGCGCAGCTACTCCGGGGCGAGTACGTTCTGTCTGCTTTCGGTACGGTGGTGGCTAGGGCCGAAGAGCGTATCAACCCCAATCTAAGCACCGGCATGGTGGAGATGGTGGTTGAAGAGCTGGAGATCCTTGCCGAGGCAGAAACGCCCCCATTCTTTCCAGAAGACGACGTCGAGGTGGACGAGACGCTGAGGTTGAAGTATCGCTACATCGATCTGCGCCGTCCGCGGATGTTCCGCAATCTAGAACTGCGCCACAGGGTTGTTCAGAAGGCGCGGCAGTACCTGGGCGATCTGGGTTTCCTGGAGGTAGAGACACCTATTCTCACGAAGAGCACTCCCGAAGGTGCTCGTGACTTTCTGGTGCCCTGCCGATTGCAGCCTGGGGAGTTCTACGCACTGCCTCAGTCGCCACAACTCTTTAAGCAGCTGCTGATGGTCGCGGGATTCGAGCGCTACTATCAGGTTGCCCGGGCTTTCCGCGACGAGGATCTGAGGGCCGACAGGCAACCGGAGCACACCCAGATCGACCTTGAGATGAGTTTCGTCGAAGAAGAGGACATCCAGCGGGTAGTGGAGGGCATGTTCGCCGGCATGTTCGAGGAGACTTTGGGCGTGCAACTCACGCTCCCGTTCCCGCGGTTGACGTATGCCGACGCGATGGCCCGCTACGGCAGCGACAAGCCGGACTTGCGCTTCGGCATGGAGATCGTGGATGTCAGCGACCTGGCCGCAGCGGTGGAGTTCAAGGTCTTCGCCGACGCTGTGGCCGCCGGCGGGGTGGTGCGGGGTATCAGAGGCATCGGTGGAGCCGGGCTTTCCCGCAAGGATGTGGACGATTTGGCCGCGGGGGCTGCCGCACATGGGGCGCGCGGCCTTCTGCCCGTGTGGCTTGAAGAGGGTGGACCGCGCACCCCTCTGCAGAAGTTCCTCACCCCCAAGCAACTTGCCTCCTTCGTGGAGCGCTTGGGCGGGGAGACAGGAGATGTGCTGCTATTCGCCGCCGGTCCCAAGGCGGTGGTGGCACCCAGCATGGGGGCGGTGCGGCTTTCGTTGGCGCAGCGCCTCGCCGTTAAACGCGAGGGGTGGGCTTTCTCCTGGATCTTGGACTTTCCGATGTTCGAGTATGACGAGAGAGAAAAGCGGCTCAAGGCCCAGCATCACCCTTTCACCAAGCCGAGACTGGACAATCTGCAGGACCTGCAGAAGCGACCCCTGGAGTTGGGCACTTATGCCTACGACCTGGTACTCAACGGGGTGGAGTTGGGTAGCGGCTCATTGCGCATCGCCGACCCACGACTTCAGGAGGCGGTCTTTGGCGCCCTGGGTCTCGAAGAGGCTGATATCAAGGCCAAGTTTGGCTTTTTGGTGGAGGCGATGGACTACGGTATCCCGCCTCACGGGGGCATCGGACTGGGACTCGACCGCACCGTGATGCTCATGGCGGGGGAGTCGTCCATCCGCGAAGTGATTGCCTTCCCCAAGACCCAGAGTGGCTCGTGTCCGTTGACAGACGCCCCCTCGGAAGTGAGTGCGGAGCAGTTGCGAGAAGTCGGTATCCGCACCGTGTGAGCCCTGCGTTGCCGCTTATGGGGGCTTGTGCTAACCTCAGCTCGCTCGACCTTGCGCGTGATCTGGCCTCAACTTGAGCCAACACACATCGCTTGGGAGGCTTGTTCACCTGAACGGCGTATATCCTTTCAGGGACGGCCACCCACCTGCTTAGGCAGGTTCAAGCGACTGTCAGACACGGCAAGGTGGAGCATTCTTCTAGGAGGGAACATTATGCTAGGACGGAGTAGCCGGCGGCTAGTAGTCCTGCTCATCGTCGGGCTAGCAGCCTTCTTCGTAGGAGGCTGCGGTGGCGGAGCGGATGTGACCACCTCGACCACCACAAAGAGCGTGGTTACTACGCTGCCCTCGGGAGGGTTCGGCGGGGACGACGCGCGCATCGGTGCGACGATCAAACCCACAGTCGATACTCCCCAGGCTTTCATTGACGTCTACGCGACCCAGCCTATCGTGGTCTTGTTCTACGTCTCAGGCGGACGTGATGATGAATTGGTGAGGCAGAACCTGGAAACGTTGCAGCCCTCCTTCGGAGCGTATGCGTTCTTCTCTTACGACTACAGCGACCCTGAGGCATATGGCGATGTTGCCACCCTGCTGGCCGTGGACTATGCGCCGCTGATCGCGATGATAGATCGACAGGGCATAATTCAGACCGTCTGGAGCGGATTCGTGGACGAAGGGAGCCTCAACCAGAGCCTGGTTAACCTCGGTCGCGATTGAGCGGAACCGATAGGCAAGACGACTCCGAAGGCCGGGCGATCCCGGCCTTCACCATGAATGGTAAGGGGCGAATGTGACGGTCCTTCCAAGGCAGGCAGAGGGACAAGGGGTGGCCGTCGGCATGAGCGGCGGCGTAGACAGCGCTGTGACAGCGTTTCTGCTCCAACAACAGGGGCATCGAGTAGTCGGCGTGACTCTGCGGCTATGGAGCGACCCAGAGGTTCACGACGAACGAGCCTGCTGCTCGCCCGAGACGGCCGAGCGGGCGAAGACAGTCGCTCATCACCTTGGCATCCCGCACTTAGTGATCGATGCGGTCGAGGAATTTCGAGAGAAGGTCGTTGAGTATTTCATTGCTGAGTACGGTCGTGGCCGTACTCCCAACCCTTGCGCAAAGTGCAACTCCAGACTCAGATTCGAGCTTCTCCTGTGTGTGGCGCGTAGGTTGGGTCTTGAAGCGGTGGCCACGGGCCACTATGCGCGTTTGCTTGGAGACCCTGCCGTTCTCGCTCGCGGTGTAGACCCGGTTAAGGACCAATCGTACGTGCTTGCGGAGGTCTCGCCGGAAACCCTGAGGCAATGCATCTTCCCGCTCGGCACTATGACAAAGGCCGAGGTGCGCGCGGTGGCGGCTCAGGCTGGTTTGGCTCAGCGGATCTCCCCCGAGAGCCAAGAGATCTGCTTCGTCCCCAATGACGACTACCGCTCGTTCCTGCGGAAGAGCATAGGAGAGCGCCCTGGGGCTATCGTCGACGTAAGCGGAAAGGCGTTGGGGGAGCATTCGGGCACCTACAACTTCACCATCGGACAACGTAAGGGCCTCGGCATAGGCTTTCACGAGCCTCTGCAGGTAGTAGCGCTTGATGCAGACCAAGCTCTCGTGATGGTCGGCGCGCCGGACGCGGGTAGGGTGAGGGCCGTCGAGTTGAGCGACGTGGTAGTCCATCAGCAAGCTCCTGTAGGTGCGGTTGGCGCGCAGCTGCGCTCGCAAGGCCACGCTTTGCCCGCGTGGGTAGAGGGAGGGCATCGAGTGGTGCTGGAGCGGCCCGAGGGGGGTGTTGCGCCCGGCCAGACGGCGGTAGTCTACGAAGGAGATAGGGTGGTGTTGGCCGGGACCATAGCCTCGACTGAGGGCTTGATGGGCGTCGAGAGGGAGCGCCCTTAGAGCGGGCCAAAACAGGCCCTGTGGTATAGTTTTGACGTTTCGAGATACGGGAAGGGAGCCGCAGATGGAATGGAGCCTCGGCGAGATCATGAAGCTTTGTATCGGCTTCTTCTTCGTGGCGCTCGGGGTAGGAGCGGCCTTCGCGCTATTCCGTCTTGCCAGCGTGTTGAAGAGAATGACGAGCATTCTGACCGACGCGAACACAAAGGTGATCCCTCTTCTTACGCGTGTCGAGACCACTCTCGACGGAGTGAATGCCGAACTGGACAAAGTGGACCAACTAACCGGGTCGGTGGTTCAGATCGTGAAGGCGGCGGAACACACGACGACCGCCGTCCACGACGCTGTGGCAAGGCCTATGCGCAAGATAGCAGGCGTGGCATCTGGTGTCAGCGAGGGAGTGTCTTCATTTTTTGCGGGCAAGCGAAAGGAGAATTGATGGGAACGTTTCGTTCGCTGTTGATCTTGGGGACTGGAGTGGTCATTGGTGGGGCTGTGCTCATCGCCTATCGGATCTCACAGGAGACCGGGAAGCCCTTGCAGGACGCGCTGCTGGACGTGCCGGCGGAAGCCGGTCGCATGTTCGCAGACGTGAGGGAGCGCGCGACCGAGGCCGTCGATCGCGGGCGCGAGATGTACGAACAGCGCCAAAACGCTTTTGCAGAGCAGTATGAGGGCGAGCCGACTGCTGAGTAGCAGTGGCGGTTTCGCATGTGAGCACTAGTCAAGACATCGTTGTACTGCACACCCCAAGGGGCGCGCAGGCTCTGCCATTGATGCGCGTGGTCATGGGAGGAGTGGCATCTCGACATGACATTCCTCTGGAACGGCTGGACGATCTCCAGCTGGCCGTTGAGACGCTGCTGGCAGAAGAGACGGCGGACGGTGGTGAGTTGGGCCTGATCGTATCCTGCGATGCCGCGGCCTTGACGATAAGGCTCGAGGGTCTTGCCAACCAGGCGTTACGCACGGCCCTAGTAGCCCCTGATGCTTTTCGGCCGAGTTCGCTGTGTCGGCTGGACGTTCGTTTGTTCCTCGACGCCTTGGTAGACGGTTACCAGGTGGTCGGAGAAGCCGGCGGGGTCTTTGCGGTCGAGATGGAGAAACGGACCCGCTAGATGGGGGAAGAGGGGCGGGCAAACACTCAGAAGAGCTCCCTTGGGTCGGAGACGGCATTCGGCGAGCGTATCGAATCGGTGCCCGAAAGGGCCCTTCTCATCAGGATCAGGGACGGCGATACGGCTGCCCGCCAGGAGCTGATAACGCGTTACCTACCTTTGGTGAGAAGCATCGCTAGGCGCTTTGCGTCGCGGGGGCAGCCTGTGGAAGACCTTACTCAAGTGGGGTCCATCGGGCTTATCAAGGCGGTCGACCGCTTCGATCTTGAGAGGGGAGTGGAGTTGTCGACGTATGCCACTCCGACCATAATGGGCGAGATCAAGCGCTACTTCCGGGACAAGGGCTGGGCCGTCAAAGTGCCCCGAGCGCTGCAGGACCTGAATGTTCGGCTCAATAAGCTCCTAGAGCAGCTCACGGTTGATCTGCAGAGATCGCCCAGTATCGCTGAACTCGCGACGGCGGCCGGGGTTAGCGAGGAGGAAGTGGTAGAGGCGATGGAGAGCGGGCGCGCCTATAGTTCGGTCTCCATCTTCTCCGGGGGGGCAAATGAAGAAGATGACTCTTTGGAGATCCTGGATTGCCTTGGGAAGGAAGAGCCGGCATACGAGATATTCGAGCAGCGCCGGCTGCTTGCGCCGGCCATGGAGCGCTTGGACCCTCGAGAGCGTCTCATCCTTCACCTGCGCTTCTTTGAGGGCATGACGCAGACGCAGGTGGCCGCGCGCATAGGCATCTCCCAGATGCACGTGTCGCGGCTCATCCGCAAGTCTATCGAGAATCTCCGGCAGAACATATTGGAAACCGAGGTCCTGGTAGAGAGCGCCAGGGGGAGAGGTAAGGGCTAGAGGCGTGAAGACGGCCGAGCTGCGCAAGATGTTTCTTGACTATTTCGTAGAACAGGGGCACCTGCTGGTGCCAAGTTCTTCCCTGGTGCCGTTTAAGGATCCTTCAGTGCTCCTTACCACTGCGGGAATGCAGCAGTTCAAGCCCTATTTCCTGGGCCTAGCCGAACCACCAAGCCGGCGCCTTGCCAGCGTCCAGAAATGCTTTCGCACGTCCGACATAGACAAGGTCGGCCTTACTGCTCGGCACTGTACGTTCTTCGAGATGCTGGGCAACTTCTCGGTAGGAGACTACTTCAAGGAGGGCGCGATCCGCTTTGCCTGGGAGTTCTCACTGGACTACCTGAAGTTCGACCGTGAGCGCCTATGGGTCTCGTATTTCGAAGGCGACGATGCCATCGACCCGGATACTGAGGCCCAGGAACTATGGACAGCGGTAGGAATGCCCAGGGAGCGCATGGTAGGTCTACCTCGCAGCGACAACTTCTGGGGTCCCGTAGGCAACAGCGGACCCTGTGGACCGTGCTCGGAGCTGTATTACGACCGGGGCCTCGCCTTTGGGTGCGATGACCCCGAGTGCCGGCCGGGATGTGACTGCGATCGTTTCGTGGAATATTGGAATTTGGTCTTCACCGGCTACAACATGGATGAACAGCAGCAGCTTAGTCCCTTGCCCGCGCAGAATATCGACACAGGCATGGGTCTGGAACGGGTGGCGGCCCTCAAGCAGGGGGCAGAGTCGGTCTTCTTCGTCGATGTGTTCGAGCCGCTGATCGAGCTTGGTGAGGAGATCGCCGAGCGGCGCTTCGGTGAGGATCCCAAGCTGGACGTGGCTCTCAGGGTGTTGGCCGACCACTCGCGGGCGATCGCTTTCTTGGTGGCCGACGGGGTGATCCCGAGCAATGAAGGGCGGGGCTATGTGCTGCGGCGCGTCTTGCGGCGGGCCGCCCGTATTAGCCGGTCTGCCGGTATGCAGCCGCCTTTCCTCGGCCGTTTCGTAGACCGGGTGGTCGAGGTCATGGGCGGGGCGTATCCGGAGTTGGCCGAGCGACGGGACGGCATCGTGCGGGTGGCCAAGGCCGAGGAGGAACGCTTCAATCGCACGCTGGACCAGGGTTTGGTGTTGGTGGAGGAAGCAATGGGCAAGGCAACTGCGGAGGGGAGCGAGGTCTTCCCAGGATCAGTGGCCTTCATGCTGCACGACACGTTTGGCTTCCCCGTGGAAGTCACTCGCGAGATAGTTGAGGAACGGGGCTTCGCTCTGGATTTCACGGGTTTTGAAAGTGCGATGGAAGGACAGAGAAGGCGTGCTCGTGGAGCTCAGAAGGGTGATGACACGCTTGGCAACGCCCTAGTGAGGTTTGCGCGGGAAACTGTTCACCCAACTGTGTTCCTGGGCTACGAGCGCGAAGACTTGTTCACGGTAGTTGAGAACGTTGCATCGCTCCTCGACGGTCGGTTAGCGGTCGCTCTGCGTGAGAGTCCCTTCTATGCCGAATCTGGAGGCCAGACTGCGGATCTGGGCTTCATCGAATCCGATGAAGGCAGGGCCGCAGTAGAAGACGTTCAACAGCACGGCGAGGTGCAGGTGATTGTGGCGCGCGTGCTTGATGGTCGCCTGGAAGCGGGGACCCGCGTCAAGGCGTCACTCTCGTTGAGCCACCGGCACGACGTGGCAGCCAATCATACCGCGACTCACTTGCTCCACTGGGCCCTAAGAACCCGTCTCGGGAAGGACGTCACGCAAGCCGGTTCGTCCGTACGGGCCGACAAGTTTCGCTTTGATTTCGCTTACCACGAACCCCTTGGAGTAAAGCGGCTCAATGAGGTGGAAGAAGCGGTCAACCGGCGAATCGTCGAGAACCACCCTGTGCGGACCTTCACCACCACTCTCGAGCACGCAAGAGACCTAGGAGCCATGGCTCTCTTCGGAGAGAAGTATGCGGACTTTGTCAGGCTTGTGGAGATCGATGACTTCAGCAGGGAACTGTGTGGGGGTACTCACGTCGGGAGCACCAGTGAGTTGGGTGTCTTCAAGATAGTGTCTGAGGGTAGCGTGGGAGCCAACATACGCAGGATCGAGGCGGTGACCGGCCGCGAAGCGGTGGCCTACTACCGGATGCGGGATGCGATGGCCGGCAAGGCTGCGGAAGCACTTGGGTCAGCAAATGACGATCTGCTGCGCGCTGTGGAGCGCACAGTGGCGCACATGCACTCCCTGGAGGAGCAAGTGCGAGCGTCTAGGGCCGACACGGCCAAAGACCTTGCTCAATCTCTCGCGGCTTGCTCGTCACTACAGAATGGTGTGTCCATAGTGGCCGAGGTCGCACAAGCTCACGATATGAGGCACCTGTTGTCGCTTGTCGATCAAGTGCGCAATAGAACCGCTCCCTCAGTCGTCGCACTGGGGGCCGAGCTGGATGGCAAGGGAGTGTTGGTTGTCAGCGTTACACCAGGCGTGACCGGGGTAGACGCGGGTGCCATCGTGAAGGCCTGTGCTCAGCAATTTGGTGGAGGCGGCGGCGGCAACGCTCAATTGGGCCGCGGGGGCGGCAGTGATCCGGCTCGACTTCCGGAGGCGGTCGCAGCTGCCAAACTTGCTGCGATAAGGGGCCTAGAGGCGGCGGGTTGCGCGTCCTAGGAGTGGACTTTGGGAGCAGACGTACGGGACTGGCGCTGTCGGACCCGCTTCGAGTGACGTGCCGTCCCCTTGAGGTACTTACCGAGCGCAATCAGGAAGTGCTTATCAAGGGTATTCTGAGTAGGTCCAGAAATGAGGGAGTGACGTTGATTGTGGTGGGACTCCCGAGACCTTTGGGGGGAGGAACGAATAGTCAGATGACACAGGTCCTAGACTTTGTCCGACATCTGCAGCTCGAAACGAGCATTCCTGTCGATACATGGGACGAGCGGTTTACTTCACGCCTTGCCGAACAGGGTCACTCGTCGTCGGAGGCGCGGGACGCCGTGGCTGCGTGCTATATGTTGCAGAATTATCTCGACGCGCACACCGACATCACGAGGCAAGATTCAAGTGAACATATATAGGCACAGCCGGGGCCCCGGCCGAAAGCAGAATAGTGAGCGGGGTTCCAGCACGACATGGGGCCGACAAGACAGAGGGCGCGGTTGGCGTCGGTGGCTCTTGCGCGCTGTCGTAGTGATCGGGTTCCTGGGCTTTGTCTCGGGGGCGGCATATTTCGTTAATCGGGGGGTCGATTGGTATCAGGAGCGATCCACCACCACTACCGAACACGAGGCGACCAACACGACTAGATCGGTCACGATAGCCTCGGGCACCTCTGCGGCCGAAGTGGGACGCCTGCTCGAAGACGGGGGAGTTATCGAGTCGGCGGCAGAGTTCGTCGACGTAGTGAAGTCGCGGGGTACCGAGAGCGCGCTGCTGCCGGGTAAGTACGTGTTCAGCGAAGGGCTTGCCTTGATCGATGTGGTGGACATGCTTGAGACAGGTAAGGGAGCGTCCATCTTCAAGGTCACTATCCCCGAAGGCCTGGCGGTCTCCCAGGTCGCGGCCGCTCTGACGGATGACGGACACATAGCGGGCAACAGCTACCTCGAGGTAGCCACGAGCCCAGAGGATTTCGAACTGCCCCAAGTGGGCGGAGAGGTTCCAACCGGGCTGACGACTCTGGAGGGGCTGCTATACCCCAGCACCTATTGGCTCACGGAGGGCGATGGTGCTACACAGCTTGTCGGTGCGCAGTTGGCAGCATTTGCTCAGAAGACCGCGAACCTGCCGTGGGCGAACGCGGAGGCTCTCGGCCTGACCCCCTACGAAATCGTCATCGTTGCGTCTCTGATCGAGAGGGAGGTCAGCGTACCCGAGGAAAGACCCGTCGTGGCGGCTGTGATCTACAATCGCCTCAAGGAGGGCATGACTCTCGGCATCGACGCGACGGTCCGCTACGCACTGAACAAGTGGACAGGAGCACTTACCTCTGAAGATTTGAAGGTAGATTCAGCCTACAACACCCGGTTAGAGAAGGGCCTTCCGCCGACGCCCATCGCCAACCCACGGGTGGAGTCGCTGCAGGCCGCCCTCGAGCCTGATGACGTGGACTACCTCTACTACGTGCTAGAAGACACCCAGGGCAACCATTTCTTCACGGCCTCTTACGACGATTTTCTCCAGGCGAAGGAGAATCAGCCCTAGCAACAGGCCTGGGCGCCGCCGCCGCGCTTCTGCACCAGTCAGCACTGAAGGCCAACGGCGAGCCAACGTCGAACTTAGGTATCAGTTCGGGTGTCGCCGGTCTGAGGTAGGCTGATTGACTGACGGGGCACCCACGTGAGCTGAAGAGGAGGCACAGTTGGCGGCCGGAGGCACGAATATCAGCGCGGCAACTAGACTGCTGTGTGTCCTGGGCCATCCCGTGCACCACTCACTGTCACCGAGGATCCACAACGCGGCCTTTCAGCACCAAGGACTGGATCTGGCGTACTTGGCCTTCGACGTGCCGGCCGGAGAGCTTGCTGACGCGTTTTCGGCCCTCCGCCTACTGGGCGCGAGGGGTGCGAACCTGACCATTCCGCATAAGGAGGCGGCGCTGGCCTTGGTCGACGAAGTTGACCCAGCGGCCGCCAGAATCGGCGCCATCAACACCGTGGTAAACCATAAAGGGCGGCTTACCGGGCACAATACCGACGTCAGTGGGTTTGCCGCTGCCCTGTGCACTATGCGACCCGGAGGAGCGCGGGGTCTTCGATGTGTGGTAGTCGGCGCAGGAGGGGCTGCTCGTGCGGTGGTGGCCGCATTGGTCGATGGGGGTGCCGAACACGTTTGGATCTGCAACCGCACTCACCAGCGCGCTGTGATGCTGTGCAGAGCTGCGGCGGCATGGGGAAACGTGCCCTGCGAGGTGATTACGGCAGAAGCGGTATCCGGAGTCATTTCAGGGGCCGACCTCATCGTCAACGCCACCTCTTTGGGGCTGGTGGCGTCGGTCAAGGACTTTGCTATTGATGTCGATAATCTGCAGTGTGGCCATATAGTGGTGGACCTCGTCTACGGGTGATGGATCCACCGCCTTGGTTCAAGCGGCACAAGCCAAGGGCGCACGCGCCATTGATGGCAAGGAGATGCTGGTTATGCAGGCTGCCGATTCATACCGGTTGTGGACGGGTCGAGAGCCTCCGGTCGATGTGATGCGCGCCGCGGCGGAGCGTTGAGAAAGGTGATACGGCTCTAATGCAGACCGCCAGAGAGGAGAATCTGCAGCGCAAGTTGTCGGGCAAACGCACCGGCGAAGTGCTCGTGGAGATGGGCATCCTCACGCAGGAACAGGTAGAGGAGGCTATCACCGAGCAGCGTGTTTCGCGGAAGCGCATCGGTGACATCGCCCTTGAGAAGGGTTGGGTGACCAAGGGCATTCTCATGGAAGCTCTTGGACGCCGTCTGGGAGTGAAGCACCTCGACCTTGCCGGCACTCGTATCGATCCGGTGACCGCCGACCTGATCTCCGAGCGAGACGCCCGTCGGTACGGCGCGATCCCGGTGAGCTTCGTTGATGATCATACCCTCTTGGTTGCGATGGCCGATCCATCCAATATCGTCGCCATCGACGACCTTAGGATCCTTACCGGCTTCGACATCGAACCCGCCATCGCCAGCGCCGAGGATATCCTCACCATGCTGGGCAACATGCGGGGATCTCAAGACCAGATAACAGAGAACTTGGAAGAGAAGATCGATGGGGGTGACGACGAAGCAACCCCTGTCGAACTGCGCGACATCCGAGAGCAGGTGGACGCAGCCCCCGTGGTCAAACTGGTCAACGGGATTATGGCTCGGGCGGCAGATGAAGGCGCGTCGGACATCCACTTCGAGCCTCAAGCCAAAGACCTGTTGATTCGTTTCAGGCACGACGGTGTGCTTCACGAGATCATGTCGGTCCCCAAGAGGCTTCAGCCTGGCATCATCTCGCGTCTCAAGATCATGGCCGACTTGGATATTGCCGAACGGCGGGTTCCGCAGGACGGTCGTATCGGCCTAGTGGTTGGTGGACGGCCCATCGATATGCGCGTCGCATCTTTGCCCACCGTCTACGGCGAGAAGATAGTCATCAGGCTTCTCGACCGGTCGAACGTCATGCTGCGTCTGGAGCAACTGGGATTCTCCGACGTGGCCTTAAACAGGTACACGCGGTCATACAAGAAGCCGTACGGCGCCATCCTGGTCACGGGACCGACCGGCTCAGGTAAATCCACCACCCTTTACGGCACACTGAACATCCTCAACACTCCCGACAAGAACATCATCACGGTAGAGGATCCCGTTGAATACCGGCTGTCAGGTATCAATCAGGTGCAAATCAACATGAAGGCGGGCCTTACGTTCGCTTCCGGACTGAGGTCGATCCTGCGCTGCGACCCCGACATCATCATGGTGGGGGAGATCCGTGATAGGGAGACGGCCCTTATCGCAATCGAGTCGGCCCTCACCGGCCACTTGGTGTTGTCAACACTACACACCAACAATGCTCCCGGGGCGCTCTCCCGCCTAACTGAGATGGGAGTGGAGCCGTTTCTCTCGGCCTCAGCCGTCGACTGTGTCATAGCCCAGCGTCTTGTAAGGAAACTTTGTGAGTACTGTCGCGAAGCGTACCCGGCGACCCGCGAGATGCTGGAACGGCTTGCCTTCGGCACTGAGGCGATCGAGAAGTGGAAGGACATCACACTCTATCGACCAGCGGGATGCGCCCACTGCAACAGCACCGGCTACAAGGGCCGACTGGGCATCTACGAGGTCATGGCTGTGAGCGAGGCTATTGAGCGGCTCATTGTCGAGCGCAAAAGCGCCGATGAGATCATGAGGGTGGCGATCGCCGAGGGAATGGTGTCACTACGCCAAGATGGACTCGAAAGGGTTCTGCAAGGGGTCACAAGCATTGAGGAGATATCTCGCGTTATCGTCTAGTGGCGGTCGCGTGGGCACAGCAAAGGCAAGGGACGGCGGCAATGGATATCAGTGACATCCTGAGGGAAGTCGTGGACCGAGATGCATCGGATCTGCATCTTTCTGTAGGATTACCCCCGGTAGCGCGCATCGACGGCCAGCTGCAAGCCCTCGACTATCCGGTTCTGGAACCCAACACCACCCGGGAGCTCATCTACGGCATCCTCACCGGAGACCAGAGGCAGAAGCTCGAGACGGACTGGGAGGTTGATCTCGCCTACTCGCTCTTCGGCGTGGCGCGCTTCCGTGTCAATGCTTTCTTCCAGCGGGGTACTTTGAGCGCGGCGTTCCGGCTGGTGCCCATCGAGATACGACCCGTCGACTCACTCGGTCTGCCGAAGGTTATTCATTCTTTTTGCCACAAGCCTAGGGGGTTCATCATCGTGACCGGCCCGACCGGTTCTGGGAAGACGACAACCTTGGCGGCCATCATAGACGAGATCAACCAGACTCGGTCGCATCACATAGTCACCATCGAGGACCCAATCGAGTTCCTTCATCATCACAAGCGCTGCGTAGTCAACCAGCGAGAGTTGGGCACTGACACCAAGTCATTCCCGGCGGCTCTGCGCGCTGCGCTCCGCCAGGACCCGGACGTGGTGCTGATTGGCGAGATGCGCGACCAAGAGACCATACAGATTGCCTTGACGGCTGCCGAGACAGGGCACCTGGTCTTTGCAACCCTGCACACCCAGGACTGCCCGCAGTCCATCGACCGCATAATCGACGTATTCCCGCCGCACCAACAGGAGCAGATCAGGGTTCAGGTAGCAGCCACGCTTGAAGGTGTTGTGTCACAACAACTGCTGGCCAAGGCGGGGGGCAAAGGACGAGTAGCTGCCTGCGAAGTTTTAGTCAGCACCCCCGCAGTAAGAAACCTCATCCGCGAAGGCAAGACTCACCAGCTGTACACGGTGATGCAGACAGGAAGTCAGCACGGCATGCAGACCATGAACGCTGCCCTTGCCGATCATGTGCGCCATGGCCGCATCACCAAGGAACTGGCCCTGAGACGCACCATGGTGCCCGACGAGCTCGAACGGCTGCTGCTTGTGGGCGCGGCCTAGTCAAGGCCGCCCCGAAGAGCGGGGGAGAGGACTCTTGGGTTGGTTGCTACAGCGCAGAGGGCTTATGGTCGATAATCACTCCAGAGAGGGCCTTTACGCGAAGGCCGGCACATAGGGGAGACAGCAGAGATGGCGACATATTCATATACTGCTAGACGAGATCGCGGAAGTCCGTTTAACGGTAAGGCCTCCGGAGATTCTAAAGCGGCTGTAGTCGCCGACCTTCGGCGCAAAGGTTTTACCGTCCTCAAGTTGCAGGAGAATCGCAGTTCTTTCGATCTGAAGACGCTCCTTGAGAACAGCACGAAGATCAAGACGCGAGACAAGGCTGTATTCGCGCGGCAGTTTGCCACAATGATCAACTCTGGTCTTGCGGTGCTCAGGGCTCTCTACGTGCTTGAGGAGCAGACGGAAAACCCCCGATTCAAGAAGATCATTGCGGCGGTGCGTGCCGATGTGGAGTCGGGCATGCCGGTCTCCGATTCCATGGAACGACATCCTGCCGCTTTCGACCGTCTCTATGTGTCAATGGTGCGTTCGGGCGAGGCCAGCGGCGCCCTCGATCAGTCGCTGGGGCGCCTGGCAACGCAGTTGGAGAAGGATGACAGCATTCGCAGGACCATCAAGGCTGCCATGGCCTACCCGGTTCTCATCGCGTGCTTCGCGATCGTGGTCATGATCGCCATGCTGCTATTCATAATCCCGATCTTTGCAAAGATGTACGCGGATCTCGGTGGACAGTTGCCCTCTCTTACCAGACTGATGATGACTCTCAGCAACATGCTCAAGGGTTACTGGTTTATCGTTTTCCCCGGCATCGCGGGTGTCATCTGGGGAATCGCCCGCGTTAAGAAGAGCGAGCAGGGCAAGCGGACCTGGGACAGAATGAAACTGAAGCTCCCCATGAAGCTCGGACCGGTCATACAGAAGATCGCCGTCGCCAGATTCAGCCGGACGTTTGCTACTCTGGTGGGCTCCGGTGTGCCGATACTCCAGGCAATCGAGATCACCGGCAAGACATCAGGCAATTCTGTCATCGAGGAAGCCATGGTGCAGGTGCGAGAAAGCATCCGCACCGGAGAGTCCATTGCCAAGCCCTTGGGTCGCGTGAAGGTATTTCCTCCGATGGTCACTCACATGATCTCCATTGGTGAAGAGACAGGTGCACTGGACGCCATGCTCAACAAGGTGGCAGATTTCTATGAAGACGAAGTCGATGCCCAGATCAAGTCGCTCACTTCAATCATTGAGCCCATAATGATGCTGTTTGTCGGTGGTCTCGTCGGGGTCATCGTTATCTCCATGTATCTGCCCATGTTTAACATGATGAACCTGGTGAAGTAGCCAGCGAAGCCTTGACAGGTGGCGACAGCCCCTATGTGCGCACGATGCTCAATGCACGATAATGTGCATTATGTCAAGTAAGAGATCAGACGTCGTATGTCAGCAGACTGAAGACTTCATGGCCCTTTAGCTTGTCTCTGCCCCCGAGCTCAGTGAGCTCGACAAGAAAGGCGAGGCCGGCCACGACACCGCCGGCCTCTTCGACCAGCTGTACCTTCGCTGCAGCCGTGCCGCCGGTAGCCAGTAGGTCATCGTGGATGAGCACGCGCTGACCGGGCTGGATAGCGTCTGCGTGTATCTCAAGAACATCGGTGCCGTACTCAAGATCGTACTCACAGCGACTTACCGCTCGGGGCAGCTTCCCAGGCTTGCGGGCGGCAGCGAAGCCTACGCCCAGCGCATACGCCAGGGCGGCCCCCAAGATGAAACCACGAGCCTCTGCGCCAAGAACCAGATCCACACCTTTGCCCCGTCCGAAGTCCGCCAAGCGGTCCACTGAATACCGCAGTGCAGAAGCGTCCTGCAATAGCGGCGTGATGTCATGAAACAGAATCCCTTCGCGCGGGAAGCCTGGGATGTGGCGGATATAGCTCTCGAGTTCCATCGTGCTCCTTGCAGCAGGTGATTCGCCGTTACGGCGCGGTCTTGAAGCCAAGAGCCATTGTACGGCGGACGCCCTACTTACAAAAGCCTACGCAGCTCTCGGTACAGCAACAGATGATTGAGCCGCGAAAAGAGGGAGCCGAGATCCTCAACCATCTGCACCCCATACTCCTTTTTGTCGGGATGAGTGGAGCGTAGTGAGGTCGTGGCTACTTGCTCCACCAGCCCCGCTTCCCTCTCGGCCGAAGAGCTTAGAAGACGCAGGTTACGTGGCTCCAAACGGAAACGCCCCAGCAGGTGACAGATGTGCACCGTCTCCAAGTCGCTGGCGGTGAACGCCGGGCCCGAATCGCTCGAGCGTTCTACCAGACGGGACTCTTCCAAGCGCACAACAAATTCCTCGTCTACCCCAGCTGCCGCGCATACCTCTACCAGCGAGTACAGCGGCTCCTCGCGCCTCAGAGGCGCCGAAAAGGGGCCGGGTTCGCCGGTGGTGAGCAAGGGTCGTCCCGCGGTTAGAGCGGCCTTGTCTATGCGCTGCCGTATGACCTCCAAGGGCAGGTACTCGTCACGCTGGAGAGAAAGCACCGTACGCAGAGTACGCAGATCGCCAGACGTGTAGCGGCGATAGCGTCCACTGGAGCGAACCGGCGAGACCAGCCCACGCTGCTCCAGATAGCGAACCTTCGTTATGGTGAGGTCCGGAAACTCGCTCTGGAGGTCTCGCACTAGACGGCCGATGGTGAAGGTAGCTTCCGCGGCAGCCGGCGTTCCTTTTGTGCGCCTGGATGACGCTGACGTGCCGGGTGTGTCCATTACGGCCACTCACACCCCTTCGGGACGATGCAGAAACTCCAACTTGAACTTACCAATCTGCAGCTCGTCGCCATCCATGAGCTGATGTCGCTCGATGCGTTTCCGGTTGACATAGGTGCCGTTCAAGCTGTTGAGGTCCTCCACGAGGAAGCCGTCGGCATCGACCATTACGCGCGCATGGTGCCTGGATACCGTGACATCGTCAAGAAAGAGGTCGTTCTGCGGACTCCGCCCCACAGTGAAGGCGTCGCCCAGCAGAGGGGTGATCTCCCCCTCCCTGTCGCCGCCGGAGCGGATGATTAGAAAGGTCCCCGATGTCAGATGGGCGAGATCACGTCTGAGGGAGCCGGTGTCCTCGCGCTCGCCTAGGGCGAATGCCAGAGTCGTCTCCGCGGCCTCAGGCGGCAACAGGCGGGCGCCACACCGCCGGCAGAAACACGAGTCCCCTGTGTTATCCACCGCGCAACTAAGGCATTTGATCATTGCTGTAACTCCCCCCTATTTCGGCTCACACTCGGATCCACCAGATTTGGTGGCCGAGCGATAAGTCGCAAACTGCTCGCTAATCTCATGCTCGATCGCCTTGATCACCGCGGGGTTTTGAAGTATCTGCGCCCTACCGACTTCGCTGGTGTGCTCCAGAAGGTACCCGTCACTCATGACGTCGTCCACATGTCTGCCCAGACAGACCTGTCTGACGATGTAACGGATGACCCTCTCCCCTCGCACGTCCACCGACAGGTCACGGAAGCGTTGTTCTATCCTCCGTGCTACAGGTGCTACGTCTTCGCCCACGCGGACCACTACTCCTTCGGCGGCTCCCCATACCCCCCGTGTCCACAAAGAATCTCACTGAGCAGTGCCACGTCGCCGTCTTGCACGAGGCCCTTGCCGCCACTACGTTTGTCGCGGAGTCTTCTTACCATCTCTGCTCTCACAATGTCCAGTTCCCCATGAAGCAATCGCCTACGCATAGAGACCTCTCGCTCTTGTTCGGAGAGTCGCGCGGCGAGCTCTTTGAGCTCCTCGTCGGAATAGGACTGGATGTTGATCAGACGCTCAAAAGAAGACTCTTCCATAGCGGCCCCGCTTTCACAATAGCGGCATATATCGCAACCTTCAAGCTCAGGTTGAGAGCCACACCCTTTTCGTGACCCGTGTGGGCCACATCTCATGTTTCGCTTGAGAGCGCTCTACTCCTCCGCGGCAAGAAATTCGTTGTACTCATCTGCGGCGAGTAGTTCGTCCGCTTCGGCAGGCTCAGTGAGCCTCACCTTTATGAGCCAACCCTCACCGTAAGGGCTGTCGTTGATGAGCTCCGGAGCGTCCACGACCTCTTCGTTGACCTCGACGACCGAACCACTCAGGGGTGCATAGACGTCGGAGACGGCCTTCACTGACTCGACCTCGGCGTACGGCGTCCCAGCCAGAACCTCCGCGCCTACCTCCGGGAGTTCGATGAATACAATGTCACCGAGTGTCTCCTGGGCATAGTCGGTGAGACCGAATACCGCTGTCTCACCCTCGATGCGGGCCCAGTCGTGCTCCCTGTGGTATTTGAGGTTTTTTGGGTTCACATGCGCTCCTTTCTCGCCATATCCGGCTGGCCGTCATGATATCACAGCGCTTTTTTGTGGCTAGGTGTCTTAAGGTGCGCGCACGGAGTCGGTGCCTTGTACCTTGTATACTGTCATGGCAACTAATGAGCCGAAGGAGGACCGCTGTGGCTCGACGCAGAGGACTCGTCATAAGTGACGAACAGATGCAGATGATCGATGGGGTTCTCACCAAGTTACAGCACGTTACCGGCTCTAACTTCGTGGCGCTGATATCGACGAGTGGCCAGCCTATCACCATGGTGCCGCCAGACGCTGATTCGGACACGCTTTCGCTTGCCGCCTTGGCGGCGGGGTCGTTTGCCGCCACAAGGCAGCTCGCCCAAGTGCTTAAGGAGCGCGAGTTCACGTTGCTCTTCCATGAGGGCAAAGAATCCAACCTCCACGTCATGCAAGTGACCGAGCAAATCCTGATGCTCCTCACGTTCGGCCGCGAGACTCAGGTAGGCCGGGTGCGTCTATACACCTCCCGGGCCCTCGAGGTGCTCAAGCCTATTTTTGAACGTGCCGAAGATAACGAAGGGGACTCCAGGATGATGGACCCGGAATACTCTCTGGGAGTCGGGTCAGCGATAGACGATCTGTTTCCCGAAGAGGACAGCCCACAGTAGCAGGGGGCGCGCAAGTGGCACTGATCAACTTAGCGGCACGAGAGATCAATTATAAGATCGTCTACTATGGCTGTGGCCTGTGCGGCAAGACCACGAACATTCAATACATACATCGCCGGGTCAACCCTGCGGCCCGGGGCCGTTTGGTCAGCATCGCCACCGAGGAAGAACGAACGCTGTATTTTGATTTTCTGCCCCTGTCGCTAGGCAGTGTCAAGGGGCTGCGCACCCGCTTTCATCTGTACACGGTTCCTGGGCAGTCGTTCTACAACGCTTCTCGAAAGCTGGTGCTCCAAGGAGTAGACGGGGTGGTTTTTGTCGCCGACAGTCAGATCTCTCGCTTGGACGAGAATGTCGACAGCTATCTCAACCTGTGGGACAACCTCATGTCTCTAGACGAGGAAGTATCCAATCTAGGCATGGTTCTGCAGATGAACAAGCGGGATCTAGGTTCGATCTTCTCCGTGTCCGACCTTACCGAACTGCTCAACCACACCGGCTCACCGGTGCTGGAGGCCTGTGCGCTCACGGGGGTGGGTGTCTTCGAGACACTCAAGACGGTCTGCAAGCAGGTGATTGCAAAGAGTTCGCGTACCTGACGGCGGGCCGCAGCGGCTAGCCCCGCTCGGCTTCCTTCTGGGCCTCCGCAAGAATCGCTTCGTACTCCTTCGCCAACTCGAGGGCGCGCTTGTCATCGGCGGCTTCAGCGTACACGTGAAACACGGGCTCCTCCGGGTCTGGAAGCACCAGCACCCACTCCGATTGGTCGAGAAACACCTTGATTCCGTCCACCAGGGACACCCGTGCCTGCCCCAGCCTCTGTGTCAAACGGCGCATCACCGCACCCTTCAGCTCCCACGGGCAGTCGGAGGACAACTGGGCCATGTGCGCCACAGGAATCTTTCGCACCAGTTGCGATAGGGGCACAGAAGCAACAGACACCAATTCGAGGACCTTGCCAAGAGCGTAGAGACCGTCCATGGAAGCCAGGACCCCGGGATAGATGTATCCACCGTCGATGCTGGCGGCAAAGATGGTCTTGGGCCTAGCGGCCTCAGCCATCAAGGCCCCGCGCGAGCACTTGCTGCGCCGGATACTGACGCCGGTCGCGGCGACGCTCTGTTCCGCCAGGCGCGTGGCGTGCAAGGGCAAGGCCGCCACTCCCCCGCCTGCTTCCTTGGCGACGTTCTGAAGAAGCAGCAAGAGCAGGGCCGAGTGAGGCACCAGGTTACCCTTGTCATCGACCACGTAGAGGTATTCGGCACCGGGGTCGAGGATTGCTCCCAAATCGGCGTCGGTAGCGCGGACAAGGTCGGCCACACGGGCGACGGCGGCGGGGACGCTCTCCGCCAGGGTGAAACGGGAACGCACCCGAGAGAAGGTGTTGAGAGCGATTGTCTCCACCCCCAGCTTGTCCAGAGTGGCAGAGAAGAAGAATGCTGGAGCGGAAGAAGAGTAGTCCAGCACCAGCCGGGGCTGCCGCCCCCTAATGGCCACAGTGTTCCAGTTATCGAGAAGCAGGCTGGTGTACGTCTCAATGACGCGTGGCGGATAGACCACGTGCCCCATCTCCTCGAAATGAGCCCGGCGGAAATCTTCGCGGAAGTAGATGTTCTCTATGGCCCGCTCGCGTTTGCTGTCGATAGGAACGCCCGGCGACTCCGAGAAGAGGATCTCCACGTGCTCTGGGTTGTCTAGGCTCATCTGCACGTGAATGCCGCCCACAGCGTTGCCGCCCTTTACGTCGAAACGATTAACGGCTAGAGGCGCGGTAGTGAGATCACGAACGCAGACTCCGGTTGAGTTGAGGCCGCTGATGATGGCGCGTTTGATGACCCGGCAAGCAGAATGAGTGTCGCGGCTGGTCGTGACGAAGGCGCCTTTGGTGACGAGCGACCCGTACGCCATAGCGAGGCGCATGACTGTCTCTGGGGTCACGTCCACGTTGGCCAACCCGCGTACCCCGTCACGACCGAACAAGGTACTGGGTCCCCGGGTCTCCCACACGATGGATGAGCGGATGGTCGAGCCAGGCTCGATGTTCTTAAAGGGATAGACCTTCACGTTGTTGGCGATCACCGCGTTGCGCCCCACCACTGAGCGGTCGCCCACCACCGCTCCGTCGGCTATGTGGGCATTCTCGTGGACCTCCACCCCATCCCCCAGAATGGCTCCCTCGACGGTGGCGCCGGAGGCGATGTAGACGTTCTCGCCCAGCACCGAACCTCCGACATTTGCGCCGGTCCGTACCACGGTGTTGTCTCCCAAGACGGTGTGCGCCAGGACTCGGCCGCCTGCGTCGATGCGAACGTTCGCGCCTATCACAGCAGGACCTTCTACGTCGTCTAGGCCTTCAAGGGCAGCTCCCTGGCCTATCCAGATATTGCCGCGCAGCCTGACCCCGGGTGGGGTCAGTTGGATCTTACCGTCCAATGCATCGCGATTGGCCTGCAGATACTGTTCGAGGCTCCCGATATCTTGCCAATAGCCCTCGCAGGCTAGGCCGTATAGCGGTTTCTGCATTTCGAACAACTTTGGGAAGAGATCGCGACTGAAGTCGTACGGTTGGCCCTCAGGTATGTGGTCGAAGATCTCTGGCTCGCATACGTAGATGCCCGTGTTCACCGTATCCGAGAAGACTTGACCCCAACCGGGCTTCTCAAGAAACCGCTGGATGCGCCCCTCGTCGTCGACGATGACTACTCCGAACTCGAGGGGATTGGCGACACTCTTGAGTGCGATGGTAACCATGGCCTGGCGTTCACGATGAAAGGCGATGACGCTGGTTAGATCGAAATCTGTAAGAGCGTCGCCGCTGATGACGAGGAATGTCTCGTCTAGGTAGTCTTTGGCCAGCCGAATAGAGCCTGCCGTGCCCGCGGGGATCTCTTCTACCGTGTACTCGATGTGCATACCCATGCCGCTGCCGTCGCCGAAGTAATTGCGAATATGCCGGGGCAGGAAGGCCAGGGTCATCACGACTTCGTTTATGCCATGGCGCTGGAGCAGTTCGAGGATGTGCTGCGCCGTTGGTTTGTTCACCACAGGCACCATGGGTTTGGGCTGATTGGAGGTCAGCGGCCGCAGACGTGTACCCTGACCTCCTGCCATGACGACTGCCTTCACGGGTACCTCCCGACGGGAAACTCCACTACGACACTACCAGTGGTACCCTACCCGTTTTGGAAGACAATGAGAAGTGGGCGCTGCCAAGCGTCCTCCCCCTTAGCAAAATCGGCGCCACCCATCAAAGTCGGGACGGCCGGATTTGAACCGGCGACCTTCCGGCCCCCAGCCGCTTACAGGCCGATTCTGGCCATTTTAGCCTGTCGGAGGCTGTCTCCCAAAAGACGCGGTTTGCAGGGCTTTGCTGCCGTGAGCGCCGACAGGCTGAGACAGGCAGTAACACCTGTGCGGGACTTTTCGTGGAACATTCGTGGAACATGGAGCCGCTCGCCTCGCTTGGCCACGTAGCCCGTGCCCGAACCCAGGGAAGCCCGATCTTGCGGGCTTGCTTTCTGGTATACCTCCGAGTATGCTTTGCAGTGTCACTTCCAGCATCACTAGAGGGGCGGCAGACATGACCGATCTTGAGAAGGTGCGCGAGAATCGACTCCGGCGCATGGCCGCTCGGCAGGGGCTCATGCTCCGCAAGTCGCGACGCCGCGATCCCTACGCGCTCGACTACGGCACGTATCAGCTCGTTGATATGTCCACCAACATCCTCATTCAATGGGAAGGCATCGCCTACCCCGGCTGGAGCCTTGACGAAGTCGAGGAGTGGCTAACCAGGGACCATGATGCGAGGAAAGCATGAGCACGACCACCAGCATTCTCAAGGCTGCTTTGGCGGCAACGGTTAGGTCGACCGCCGAGTGGCGAAAACTCAAGGCTGAGGAATACGCCGGAGACGAGCGCAACGCGCAGTGTGCGGCCGGGCTCGAGGATCTCGCGGTGTGGATCGAGGCCCTCGACGATACGGACGCACGGCTCGTGCAGCTTGCGGCGCTCGATTGGGCAGACGACTTCTTCTCAGCGGGCGAAGAGCCGTCCCGCTTGTTGGGTCGCTATCGTTTCGATAGGGAAGATGAGAGCCCCGATCAGTTCCTGGACAGGTTCGTCGAAGCTTGCATCCAAGAGGCGATGGTCAACGCGGATGAGCCGTTCGACGGCGATATCGCCCGGTAGGCTTCACAGGATCAACGTAGGCGCAACAGACAGCGGCCGGAGTAGGAAGACTACCCGGCCGCTTCGCTTTGCCCGTGCGCCGGCGTCGGAAGAAGACGGTCGAGAAAGGCGGTCGCACCGCGATACAGCCCCAGGATCACAGGGTAGAGCTTGGCCTCCGGCGTGCGTTTGGTGCCGGATTGGCTCGGCCCGTTGTTCCAATCGACCGTGAGGCTGTGCGCGGTCATGTGCCTCTGGAGATCGTCCAGGGTCACGCCCAGGAAGGCGGCTTGCCCCAAGAGCGAGTCGAGCCCACGCAACCGCTCCGGACCAATGTCGCGGTAAATGCGGCGAAGTCGGGCCTTCTCTCGCTTGATCCGGCGAGCTTTCTGCTGGGGCTCTAAGTCGGGCGAAGTCATCGCAAATCACCTCATCTTGAGGGCCGTTGGGGCCGCTTATTCTTGACCCCCCCTATGCCGGGTTTTTTCTGCCGCGCTGAAGTTATTCTCCACTTACCGGTCTCCAGCCATGCTTCACATTTTGCATGCACGGGGGGATCACCTCTGCCAAGTTGGTGTGCAGGCCTCCCGCCGCAGAGACGAGAGGCCTGCTCTGCTGCTCTCTTTCCCTGTATCCCGCGCGCATGAATCGAACACGCAGGAGGCCGGCAGGGCAGCATGGCGGGAAGGATGCCCGCGACCGTTGGCACCTATCAGCTAACCGCCGACGTGGCCAGGTTCAAGATCCTGAAGGCTTCGGGAACCACTACGTCGGAACCGGTCCTGAACCAGAGGAAAGCCCCGCGCTGGCCAGTGGGCCGGCGGTTCTCTCCGAAGACGTGCGGGACGATCTCGATGGTGCTGCCGATCCGGTCCGCGATGATGAAGTTGCTCCAATCCCCATAGCAGAGAATGAGGTTGTCTTCGGTCGCGCCGGTGTCAACGTCGTCCGTGTCCGCCATGTTGGAGCATTCATGGAGCGGCCGCCTCAGCAGCTTGCCGTCGGCCAGTTCGGGGAAGACCCTCGACCCATTGTCGGTCTCAAACTGCGCGATGCTGTTGATCGTCGGGAGACCGGCGACCCACCGCGCGTTGGGCTGGAACCGAGCGGGAAGAGCGTTCTGCACCGCGTAGACATCCGGCGTCGTGAACGTCTCGAATGTTGCCGGAGACAACTCAGAGCCGGTGCCCGCAAGAGCGGTCACAAACCCGGTCGGCTGGCCGTCGCCGCTGCCGGTTGTGAAGGCCGCTGCCTGCAACTGGTCTGCCGCGTCGACGAGCAACTTGGCGAGCTCTTCAGCAAACCGCAAGCCGTCCATCCCGATCTCAAAACTGAAGGGGACGAACGCGTCTCCGAAGTGCACCGGAACTTCGGCCTCGGCAAGCGTGGGGCTCGCGTCGGCTGCCTCGCTTCCTTCGCTCTTCCATTCCGCACTACAGCCGGCGCTGGTCACGCCTTGCCAAGTGTTCGAAGTGGTCTGGACCACTCGGGCGATTTGGCGAAGCGGATTGTTGGAACCGTCGGAGGTCAGCAAGATCGCGGGATCCAAGAACAAAGGCAGCATTTCGCCACCGTAGCCGGCCCCGGTGCTGAGAGCCGCGCGAAAGTCGCGCTTGACGGCCTGGACCTGCTGGTATGCGGCACGCTCTTCGTCGGTCCACATCATGTGGCCCTTTGAAGGGTCGGCCATCATCTTGAAGAAGGCGCTGGCGTAGGCGTCGCTCCCGGTGGCCTGCGCCCACCTGGACGCCAGGTCGCGGGATGCGTCGTCGCCGGTCGTGACGAGCCTCTCGGCCACAGCCGCCGCGGGCGCCGGCAGCAGACCGCGCTCGTGAGCCGCGTTGATGATGCGGCGCGCCGGGTCGGTATCACGGGAGCCGAAGACCGGACTGTTGCTACCGCGGGCGTCCGGCTGGGGGAACGTGCGGGCGGTGGGCTGAGGCGGGGCCTTCAGCGCGTCGGGGTCGGCCCCAAGACGGATGGCGGTGTTCCTGCGCTTGCGTTCCTCCGTGAGTGCGTCCACCTCGGTCTCCAGAGCATCGAGGTCGGCGTCGGGCTTCTTCAGCTCGGCCTTGATCTCGCTGAGCCGGGCGTCAATCTGTGCGATACGTTTCATGACGAAAACCGCCTTTCAGGCGTAGAAAGTCAGTGTTCTTGGGGGATCATCCGGTGCCGGACGATCAGTGTCGGCGCCTCTGCGGCCCCGACAGGACCTGGCCACCTCTGCGGCGGCAGGTGCCGAGTTGTAGGACAGGCATCTCTCCGACACCAGCACCACCCGGGCTCTCTCCGACCCCGGCCGTCGCCATGCCCTCTCGGGCAGCATGGCCCCCGCCCTTCGGCGGTCGTCCGGTGTGCCATGCCGGACTGTCGGAAGCTCTTCGCTTCCAGCGAATCACCCGACCGATAGCAGCATGGCATCTCTGCGACGCCAGCCCGTCCGGGGCCTCTGCGGCACCTAGATTATACCGCTTCCAGCGGACAGGGAATACGCTCTGAGCGTTCATGCGACCACCACACCCACGTCTTCGTTGCAGCCGCACTTCCGGCATACCCACCACTCGGCCGGCAGTTTGGAAGCCGGGTTGCCCCACAGGATCGCTCCCAGGGTCGCGCCGCACTCCGGGCAGGTGAACGTTACGATCTTGCCGCCGCCGGTCTCTTGCACAGCGAAGGTGAACATGGCGCCGTGCGGTGGTACTTGGCCGCACCAGGGCTCTTGCTGCTGTGCGGGTGCACCGGTGAGGGCTTCGTGATGTAGGGTCATAGGATCACCGCCTTCTTGCTGAACTCATCGCCATAGACCCGGCCGGATGAACACTGGCCTTTGCTCCCTGGCTTCCCGGGCCCGCGCTGCCTGATCCCTGGCGGCCGTCTGCGTAGTGCAGACCCCGAAGGCCACGGACCGGCCGCTGTCCCATAGGCGCCAGGTCCACAGAGGCGCGTCGGGCTTTGATCGCTCGGATTCTCGGATCTCTACCCTCACGCGCGGACCCTCCTTTTGGAGTTTCTTACTCTTACCTCCTATAGAGAAAGAGGAACGGTAAGATTCCGTTCCCTCTCTCTTTCTCTTACCGGTAAGATTCATCGTTCTTACCACGGTAAGATTCATCCGCACGGCTCCACCTGCCCCGGCCCACGTTCTGAATGAGCCCCTTGTCCTTCAACTGAGTGAGGGTCTTACTCACTGTGCCAGGAGTGGTCCCGATGGCTTCGGCAAGCTCTGACGGTCCACAGGGGCCATTCTCAAGCTCGGTGAGGATCATGTCCCGGATGGCGCCGGCCTCCGTCGATACATCGTTGACGGCCGCCTCCTCTACCACCAGGGCGTCACGGTCGAAGATCATCCGCAGACCCACGGGCTCCACGTCGCCCATGTTGGTCTTGCGCGGGAAGAGCCCGACGCGGTACACGCCCGGCCGCTCGCGCTCGGAGCGGATCTCCCAGGTGATCCGTGCGAGGTTCTCCCAGTAGATGCTCCCAATCGGCAGCCGGTGGTGGTTCTCTTCGCGCCGGTCTGCCTTCGTGGTGTGGGTCTGGATATCGACGGCGGCGCCGGTGCTCGCTGTGACCTTGCGCAGACTGCCGAAGAACTGGATGGCAAGCTCAGAGCTGGCCACGTCTCCCCCACACGCGAGGCCCGCACTGTCGATAACGACGAACTTGATCTCATGCTTAGCGATAACCTTGGCGATCTCGGAGGCCTCGTCTGCCATCGGGCCCGTGCACCTGCGGTAGAGCGGGAAGCGGATATCACGGGCGATATAGGTCTTCTGGAGACCAGTCGCCAGCATCGTGCAGCGCCGCGCCGCCTCTGCCTCTGTCACTTCCCAATCGAGAATGAGCGTGTTCGCCTGTTTGGTGTCCCTGGCCTGGAAAGGCAGCCCGTTCTCTATGAGGAGGGCCTTGTAGATGGAAACGAAGCTCTTGAACTGGCCACCCGGAGCGAAGCTGAGGACCGGGAGCCCGTCTAGGATCACGTTCCCCAGCATGTACTCGACATCGACACTAGTCACCGGCTGAAGGCGCCGCGTAGGCGATCCCTGCTCCTCGTGCTCCAGGATAAGCGTGCAACTGGTCTCGATTACCCGGTCCCAGTTGACGCTGTCGCGCGGGAGTCGCTCCTCTAGCGTCTGCGACAATCGGCGCCGGGTCTGGCCGGCCGCCAGATTCATGGCCTCGTGGTGAACTTTCTCGGGATCTCGGCCGGGAAGAGCGACGAAGATCTTGACGGTACCTTGCACCCGGCCGTCAGAATGGGTCCGCAGACGCCCGGCCTCAAACTCGACCATGGCATCCGGGAACGACCATCGGACGATGTACTCCCCTGGCGCCGTGGTGATGGTGGGCGTCACATCCATGGCTTCGCCCTGGGTCTCTTCCTTGGCGGGCGGGCCATCTCCGAGCCGAGTAACTCACTCCGCAGTCTTTCGCAGATCCCGATGCGCTCGTCTGCCCATGCGGAGACGCTCAGCCTGCGCATTCCTCGCCACATGATGTTTCGCGGGTAGAGCTCGGCGATGCGAGCGGCCTGATACTCGGCGCTCAGCAGCTCGCACAGCGACATGTCCCGCAAGTCCAGGTTGTAGACCTGCAGGAACTCCTCATAGCTATTCGCCGCGTTGGGCGGGCGAAGCTGAAGGCGGTATGCCCTCGCGCTCATGCGTCTAACCCCTGCCCTCGACCCGCTCTATGATCTTTGCCCGCGGGACGAAGACATTACGGCCTACAGTCAGCACCGGTACTCCCATGAGTGTGCCGTGGGCCTTGATCTCCCCATATAGAGCGTTCAGCCCTGGGCCGTGCGGCAGAGCCTCCCAGAACTCTCGCGGTTTCGAGAGCGGGTTTGGGTCCATCTTGAACCGCTCCCAGGATGTCAGTGTGCGCGATGGCATTGAAACCCTCCCAGGTTCAGTGAGCCTTGTGACGTATCAAATTGTAGGCCAACGGATGTTGACAGTGCAAGCGGTTCTATGATACTAATGCAGTATCAACGACGGCCGGAGGAGAGACATGACGGATACAGAGAGGGCAAAACCGCGGGAGTTGGTCGGTCGCAACCTTCGGAGGATTCGCCAGGATCGCGGGCTTTCTCAACGTCGGCTGGTCGAGCGAATGAGGGGGCTCCGGTTTTCGTGGCACCAGACAACCGTTCAGGGAGTTGAGACGGGCACGAGACCCGTCTCGATCGATGAACTAGTAGCTCTCGCCATCTGCCTGGACACTGACATTGCATCGTTGCTCGATCCCGTTGGCGCCGGTCTCCCGAGCCTTCCGATGGAGCAGGGCACACTTGCGGAGGCGGGGACTGTAGACGTCGGTCTTCCGTGGGGCTTGTGGGGCCGTTTCTTTCGCAACCTCATTCCCGTGTCGCAGGCGCAAGGTAGCAGCCCGCGGTTCGTCCAGACCATTCCAGACTGGCGCGATGGGGAGCCGGTGGGCGGTCTACAGCAGGAATTCGCCATCCCTGCCGATGAGGACGCGCTCCACACCAAGGTGAAAGAACTCGAAACCCTGGTCGAACAATTGAAGGCGGCGTTGCCGGCACAAGGGAGGAAGTCGTGAGAGGCTCCGTTCGTCGTTGGCGCAATGGTTGGCAGTGGCGCGTGCGGACGCCGGAAGGCCGGTGGATCTCCAAGTCCGGTTATCGCCTTGAGCGCGAGGCTCAGGACGCGCTCACCAAGGAACTAGCGAAGATGGGCGAAGGCCGGTTCGTGGAGCCCGACCGGATCACGGTCGGGGCGTACCTGGAAGATGTGTGGCTCCCGGCCGTGAAAAGCTCTGTCGGGCCTAGTCAGTACACGAGCTATCAGACCATTCTAGAGCGGCATATCAAGAAGCACATAGGCGACGTGAAACTGCAGAAGCTCACGGAGCCCCACGTCATCCGCATGTACCGCGAACTCGAAAGGACAGGCCATCGCTACTCTACCGACGATGCCCCTCGCGGTCTGGCTCCAAAGTCCGTGCGTCACGTTCACGCCATGTTGCACCGGGCTTTGAATGACGCCGTAGAGTGGCGCTACGTGCCCCGCAACGTTGCCGAGAGCAAGAAGACCAAGCCGCCCCGGCCCAAACGTCAAGCCGACATGAAGGTCTGGACTGCGGAAGAGCTGCAGCGCTTCCTTGCCGCGGTGCAATCGGACCGGCTGTTCCCGTTCTGGCGCTTCCTCGCACTTACCGGCGTTCGCCGTGGCGAGGGTCTCGCGCTCCAATGGTCCGACGTGGATCTTCGCGCCGGCGTCGCGTCGATCGCTCGGGCTCGCACCATTCACGGCACGTCGGCGCCGAAGACGGAACGTAGTCGCCGCTCCCTTGACCTAGACCCGCAGACCGTCGCCGTGCTCAAGTCGTGGCGCAAGCGGCAGCTAGAGGAACGGCTCCGCTGGGGCGAGCTTTGGAGTGATACCGGCCTTGTGTTCACCCGCGAGAACGGCAACGGCTACCACCCGGACGGGATCACCGGGATCTTTGAACGGCTGCAGCGTCAGCACAACGACGCGAAGAAGAAGGAAGCCGAAGAGCGGAAGAAGGCCGGCGACGCCACAGCGCAACCGGAGGGCCTTCTCCCCCGAATCCGGCTGCATGACCTTCGCCACACTCACGCGACGCTGCTACTTGCGAGCGGCGTCAATGCCAAGATCGTCTCAGAGCGTCTCGGCCATGCCTCCGTGGCGTTCACCTTGACCGTGTACGCGCACGTTTTGCCCGGCCAACAGAAGGAAGCGATCGGGCGCCTGGCGGCCCTGGTCGATGGCTAGTCCGGAGTTTTGGTGGAACATTCGTGGAACATGGCCGGCCGCCAAGCCTTCAGGGCAAGAAAAAAGCCCCGCGTTTGCAGGGCTTCTGAAGTCGGGACGGCCGGATTTGAACCGGCGACCTTCCGGCCCCCAGCCGGATGCGCTACCAAACTACGCCACGTCCCGAAGCGCCGAACCAGTATAGCGCGCCCTTCGGCGCTCAACTAGCGCGAAACAGGCTCAACCCTTACAGCGCCTCACCAGCTGTCAGGCGCAGTCACTGCTCTTCCGCTTCCGCCGGTGACTGAGGCACACAGCGTTTCTTGTTCCAAGGAAACGTGAAGCGGTGCTCTTCCCCCCGCGCCAGTCTCTTGAAGTTGGCTCGATGCGCCCAGAGGACCACTACCGCCATCAGACAACAGGCGATCACGTACTCAAGCGGCTGGTGCAGAACGGCGGCCATGATCGGCAGCGCGATGGTGCAGGTGATGGAGGCTATTGAGACGATGCGTGTGCCAAAGACCAGCAACGCGAACAACCCGAGCAGAAAGGCCATGGGAATAGGCATCATGCCTATGGCGGCTCCGGCCCCTGTGGCCACGCCCTTGCCCCCACGTCCGCGCAGGAACAGTGAGTAGTTGTGGCCCATCACGCATGCAAAAGCTACGAATACCGTCACCAAAGGCGTACTCAAGTAGCGCGCCAACAGCACGGGCCCCACCCCTTTCAGGATGTCCAGGATGAACACCGTGACCCCTAGGCGCTTGCCGAGAACCCGGAATGCGTTAGTAGTGCCCGCATTGCCGCTACCGTGCTTCCGTACATCCAGACCCTTGAAAGCCCTACCCAAGAAGACGCTGGGCGACAAAGAGCCCACCAGGTAACCCAACACTACAAGACCGAAGCCTATCAACACCTCACGGACGGTCAAGAATACCTCTCTTCCTTGCCCTCGAAATCGATGATGATCGGCACGCCCGACAATGAGAAGTCCTCACGGAGGCGATTCTCCAGATAGTAGGCAAATGATTTGTTCACCAAAGCCCGAGAGTTGACCATCACCTTGAAGCGCGGTGGGCTGACTTCGTATTGCACCATGTAAAAGGCCTTGATGGACTTGCTTCCTCTTCCCGTAGGCGGGCGGCGTACGTGCACTTCCCCCAGCCAGCGGTTGAGTTCGGCCGTAGCTATGCGCCCGCTGTAGCCGTGATAGAGATCTCGGGCCAGGGGAAGAATACGATCCACGCCCCGACCGCTCACAGCCGAGACCGTGAGCCAAGGGGGCTTCATTTGGACCTTCGCTTGGATCCGCTCAGTGGCCTTATCAAGCTCGAGAGTGCTGATATCCCATTTGTTGAACAGCATGGCTGTGGCGCATTTGGCGCGCTGCGCCTCATAGGCTATCTGCAGGTCCAGATCGACCAGGCCTTCCGAAGCGTCGACCACGACCAACGCTACGTCGCACTGCTCCAGGGCGTGCAACGCCCGCAAAGAGCTGTAGTACTCGACGTCCGTTGTGGTGCGCTTGCGTGGCCGGCGAAGACCGGCGGTATCCACCAACGTCACCGGCAGCCCTTCGAAGAGGAGGTCGGTGTCGATCGCGTCTCGGGTGGTGCCGGGGATTGGCGACACGATTGTGCGCTTGTCCCCCAGCAGAACGTTGAGCAGTGAACTCTTGCCCACATTGGGTCTCCCGACGATGGCCACCCGCATGGAAACAACTTGCTCCTCCATGTCTTGTGCAGCGGGGAGGTGGTCGACCACGGCATCAAGCAGATCCCCCACCCCCAGACCATGCTCGGCTGAGATAGGCACGGGCTCCCCGAGACCTAGCCCCCAGAAGTCGTGCAGGTTGGCCTGCGCCACCTTGACGTCTTGCTTGTTCACGGCGAGGATCACAGGGAGACCGCTCCGTCTGAGGATCTGGGCGATCTCGTGATCCTGAGGAGCCAGGCCCGCGCGTCCATCAACTAGGAACACAGCGACCGCCGCCTGCTCCACCGCCAGCTCCGCCTGCCGTCTGACATCGTCGATCAGCGGCTCGTCGGCCTGGATGTCGATTCCCCCCGTGTCGATAACCACGAAGTCGCGACCCCTCCACTCAGCCACGCCCTCCTTGCGGTCGCGGGTCACGCCGGCTTCGGGGGCCACCACCGCGTCACGCGTGCCTGTGAGACGGTTGTAGAGGGTCGACTTGCCCACGTTGGGGTAGCCAATGATAGCGACGCGAGGCAATGCGGTGCTCACGGCTCGATCTCCCTTAGTCTTGCTAGTACCGCCTCGATCTGATGCTGGGGCGTCGATGCCCCAGCAGTGACTCCGACCACCCGGACACCCTCGAACCAGGAGGGGTCGAGCTCAGCCGCCGACTCCACGTGATGGGTATTAGGTTGCCCAGCGGAGCAAAGCTCGGCTAGACGTAGCGTGTTGCCGGAGTCCTTGCCCCCCACCACCACCACTGCGTCGGCCTCCGCAGCCATGTTGCCGGCAGCGGCTTGCCTCTGTTCGGTGGCATTGCAGATAGTGTTATGCACCAGCAGTTCCTTCACTTTTGGGGCGAGATGACCAACAAGCTCCGACAGCCGTTCGGGCGATTGCGTGGTCTGGACCACGATCCCGACTCGGCGACTCGGGAGTTTCGCCGGGAGATCGGCCGGGGATTGCACCACCAGCGAATCGTCTCCCGCATAGGACCGTAGCGCAGCGACTTCGGGGTGATCCTTGTCACCCAAGATTATAACGAGGTAGCCATCGCGATTGAGGCCCGCTGCCTTCTCCTGGGCGGATGTGACAAAGGGGCACGTGGCATCTACCACCGTGAGGTGGGAGGCGATCAGCCTCTCCTTGACGTCTCGCGGAACCCCGTGCGACCGCAGGATCACGGTGCCCTCCTCCGCCTGGTCCAGGTCGGTCAGTACGCCGACCCCCTTCTCTTTGAGTTCCGCTATGACCCCGGGGTTGTGTATCAACGGACCCAACGTATGTACGGGTTGCGGTGCATCCTCTGCCGCTTCCAGAGTAAGCTGCAGCGCTCTCTCCACTCCCCAGCAGAAGCCCGCGCTCTCCGAGACACGAATAGCCAGCGGGCTCATCCCTGCTCCGGCGGGGTGGTCAGCAAAGCATTTACGGCTTCCGTCACCCGTTCGCTGATGATCCTGCCTCGTTCCGAGCGAGAAAGTCGAGAGTCTGGGCGTTCTATGGGCGGACCGAACACCAGCTCCACGCGGGGCAGCCGGGGAACGCCGTGCCTGAACGCCCGCTCGGTCCCACGAAGGGCAGCGGGCACGGTGACCACGTCCTCGCGCATCGAGAAGAGGCTGACGCCAGAACGGATGGGAGCCAAGTGTGACCCGGTTCTGACCCCTCCTTCTGGAAAGAGTCCCAATACGCCCCCCGCGGCCAGGATATCCACTCCCCGTTGCACAGCAGACCGGTCCGCTTCGCCCCGAACCACGGGGAACGTTCCGAAGCCTTCCATCGCCCATGCCAGTGGCTTGAACTTCCACAACTCATGCTTGGCCATGTAGTGGATCTGTCGGGGCACGTTGATGCCGAGAAAGAAAGGGTCGGTCATGGCGCGGTGGTTGCACACCACTAGTACGGGGCCGGTCAGGGGGAAGTGCTCTGCTCCCCGCACTCTCATCCGATAGACGAACCTCCAAAAAGGCCCAAGAACAACATGGGTCATCCGGTAGAAGAGAGTGTCCATGGGGCCCCTGACCATACGCGATATCGGCCATCTCCTCAGCGGTCGCCCCGCGAGAGCAGCCTTGCGCTTGTCCTCGGCCAGTCCACAAACAGCCGCGATGACGTCGGAGACACTCAGGCCGGTGGTGTCGACCTCCACAGCGTCGTCCGCTTTGCGGAGGGGCGCTACCGCCCGGCCCGAATCAAGGGCGTCGCGGGTGGCAATTGTTGCTTCAAGTTCGGCAAGGGACTGTTCCGCTCCCTTTCCCTGCAGCTGCAGCTGGCGACGACGCGCCCTCTCCTCCAGGCCGGCAGTAAGGAACACCTTAAGCTCCGCGTGGGGCACCACGACGGTGCCCATATCCCGTCCCTCCAATAAGACGTTCCCGGCGGCTGCCTCCTGGCGCTGTTTGGCGGTGAGCACGTCGCGTACGCCAGGATCGGCCGAAACGGCAGACACATGCTTTGAAACCAGGGGACCACGGATCTCGTCGGTGATCTCTCGCCCATCGACAAAGACCCGGGTGAGGTCGTCGGCCCGGCCCTCCAGACGGAGGTCCGTATGAGCGGCAAGCGCCCCAGCTTCACCTATGCGGTCCGGGACCAGGCCCTCCTCCAGCGCCAGAAACGTGATTGCCCGGTACATGGCCCCAGTGTCCAGATACCGCATCTTAAGCCGCTTGGCTACTTCACGGGCGATAGTACTCTTGCCGGACCCGGCAGGTCCATCGATGGCGATTATCACAGGCGCCCCTCCTGTTCGGTCAAAAGGGCGTTCCCATTGACGCTGCCACGCAGGCTGGCCAGGGTATCCACGAATGCCGGGTACGACACGGCTGCACAGGCAACGTCATCTACGCGCACTCCCTCCTGGGAAGCCGCGCCAGCGATGGCGCCCACCATCGCCAGCCGGTGATCTGCCATGCTCAACACTTCGCCGCCCCTCCAGCCGCCGAGTAGTCCGGTCACATCCATTCCGTCGGGATGTTCCACAACCGCGACCCCCAGGGCCCGCAGGAGCGCAGCCATGGACGAGAGCCGGTCGCTCTCCTTGGCCCGCAGATCGCCCGCGCCGCGCAGGCAGGAAGTGCCTCGAGCCCTTGCGGCGGCCAACAAGAACAGAGGGAGCTCGTCTATGAGTCCGGGCACCTCCCCCGCATCCACATTGGTGGCCTCCAGCTCGGAAGTACGTGCCAGGATGGAGCCCACCGGCTCCGGTCCCGCCGCCCCTGTATCTTCGACCACCAGGTCGGCACCCATCCGTCGAAGCACGCTCATGAGTCCCGTCCGAGTGGCGTTGAGCCCCACGCCCGAGACGCGCACTTCTGACCCGGGGACCAACAGCGCGCCCACGAGGAAGAACGCGGCCGAGCTGAAATCGCCCGGCACCGTCACCTCCCCCATGCTCAGCCCCGCGCAGGGCCACACGCGCACTTGGCTGCGACCATCCGGCAGGCTGCTGTGTTCGACTCTGCCACCCGCGTATGCGACCATGCGCTCGGTGTGGTCACGCGACGCAGAAGGCTCGCTCAGACAGGTCTCTCCTTCCGCGCGCAGGCCGGCCAGCAAGAGGCACGACTTGACCTGGGCTGAGGCCACAGGGAGCGTGTATGTGATTCCCCGCAGCCTCCCCCCACGCAGAGCGATGGGCGGCAACGTATTTCGATTGCGCCCCACTACGGTCGCCCCCATAGCCGACAGAGGTTCCAGGATTCGCGCCATCGGACGGCGACGGATGCTCGCGTCACCAGTGAGCACGGAAAGGAAGTCACGAGAAGCCAGCAAACCCGGCAAGAGACGGATCAGCGTGCCGGCGTTGGCGACATCCACTACGTCGTCCGGTTCACGCAGACCCTCCCAGCCTTGACCGTGGACGATGAGCTCCTCTCCCACTTCGTCGACGGTGACCCCCAGGGCCCTGATCGCGCGGACCGAAGCCATAGTGTCCGCCGATCTCAGGAAACCGGTCACTCGCACAGGTCCGTCATTAACCGCGCCCAATAGCACGGCCCGATGTGAGATGGACTTATCACCAGGGACAACAGTCGAACCCTTTAGCCCACCAGCGGCAGGCTCGAACAGGCAGCTTTGTGGTGTGCTACCCACGTTTGCCCTCATTCACCGCCGTCCGTCATGAGGCCGACTCTCGAGGCGTACCCGAGGCTATTGAGCAGGGCCTCCGCCGTATTGGCTACATCCTGCCCGGCTATGAACAGTTCCAGATCGCCACCAACGCTGCGGCTCATGTGGTGCAGCGTGAGGTCTTCAACGTTGATCTCCGCCTCTCCCAGGGCAGTCATCACCCGAGCGATCACGCCCGACTCGTCGGGCACGCGCACAGTAACTCGGTAGAGGGTAGCCGGCGTGATGTCGGCGTACTCAAGCATCTGCTCCCGGTAGCCAGCGGCCGTTTCAATGGACCCCGCAATGGCCGGTTCGTCTCCCCGGGCGAGGTCTTCGGCAAAGGCCTGCAGTTCGGCCATCATGGCCTTGACCGAATCGCCCAAAGCCTCACGGTTCTCGAAGAAGATGTCCCGCCACATGGAGGGATTAGCCCCTGCTACCCGCGTAAGGTCGGTGAAGCTTGGGCCCACCATCTGCAGCGCGGGCTTGCCCCCGGCAACGCACGAACCCGTCTGCTTCATGAGTGCGTTGGCCAAAACATGCGGCAGATGGCTCACCACCGCCATGATCTGATCGTGTGCCCGTGCATCGATGAGAGTGGGCCGCGCGCCTAGGTCCAGCACAAACTGCTGGAGCATGGCGTAGAGCCTGGGGAATGCCGCGCCGGTGGTACACAGGAAATACGTGGCCTTCTGAAACAGTTCGGCCCGAGCGTAGCGCACCCCGGAGTCGGCGGCACCGCACATAGGGTGCCCGCCCACAAATATCGACCGCGCGACCGGCGAGAGACTTTGCATGATGGCCGACTTGGTGCTCCCCATGTCGGTGATGAGACGTGGCCGCGGTTCCGCCGCTGCACACTCCTCCACCAACGCTGGGATGCTCCGCACCGGGGTCGACACCACCGCCAGATCGGCATATGCGGCAGCCTCCGCGGCCGTGGTAGCCGCCTCCGAGATGATCCCCTGCTGCAGTGCGATCTCCAGAACACCGGGGTCGTTGTCGAACCCCACAATCTCGTCCACCTGCGCATATCGCTGCGCGGCTAGGGCTAGGCTGCCACCCATCATCCCTACCCCGATTACGGCTAGGCGATGAACTCCGCTGTGTGTGCGCGTGCCGGTCATGGGTGTCACCCCAGAGTCTTGCCGGTCCAGTCCACCATGGACCGGATGCGGGTGACAACGGCGGCGAACTGCCCGGGATCGAGCGACTGCGCTCCGTCCGATAATGCAGTCTCCGGCGTGGGATGCATCTCGATCATGAGCCCGTCGGCTCCCGCCGCAAGCGCGGCTAGAGAAAGGGGTTCCACCAGGTCGATCTTGCCGGCAGCGTGACTGGGGTCTACGACTACGGGCAGGTGACTCCGCTGTTTGATGATGGGGATGGCGGATATGTCCAGGGTGTTGCGTGTGGCCGTCTCGAAAGTGCGGATGCCGCGCTCGCACAGGATGACGTTCTCATTACCCTCTTTGACGATGTATTCGGCAGCCATCAGTAGCTCGTCTATGGTAGCGGCCAGGCCCCGTTTGAGCAGAATCGGACGATTAACCATGCCCACCGCCGACAGCAGTTGAAAGTTCTGCATGTTGCGCGCACCGATCTGGATGATGTCGCAGTACTCCGCCACGGGCTCCAGGTGCCGCGGGTCCATGAGCTCGGTCACGATAGGCAGGCCCGTCAGCTCACGAGCCTCCGCCAGTATCTCTAGACCCTCCACACCCAATCCCTGAAAGGCGTAGGGGGACGTTCGCGGCTTGAAGGCTCCCCCGCGCAACATGGTCGCGCCTGCTTCCTTGGCTGCCACCGCCGCTTCGAGCAGTTGCTCCCTGCTTTCCACCGAGCACGGCCCCGCGATGAGGGCTACGTGCTTGCCACCGAGGCTGGTACTGCCCACGGTGATGATGGTGTCGCTCTTGCGGAACTCTCGACTAACGAGCTTGTAGGGCTTGAGGATAGGTACTACCTTCTCCACGCCCGGATACGCCTCCAACGGAAGCCCGGCCACTACGTCTCTCTCCCCCAAAACACCGATGACCGTGGCGAGGTCGCTGGTGGACACATGGCCACGAGCCCCGGCGGTCTCGAGAAGCTCCAAGATCCGCTGCACGTCCGAGGAGGTGGCCCCCTCCTCCATCACGATCATCATCTCTGTGCTGATGCCATCCATCATTAGCTCTCCGGACTCAAGGCCTCTGCACCGAGGCCGTCAACAGGATGCGATACCGCAAGATCACCGGAACCCCGCCCGAGATCCTTCATCGCTTGGAGGAACAAGTCCCCTTCTTCGACTTCACCAATGGTAACCCGAATCCAGCCCGGGCAGCCCATGGCGTAGCCCGACCGCGTGAGAATTCCTCTCTCCAACAAGACCTGCGCCACTTCGGGTCCTGGAACGGCGAGCTTGGTGACGTCCACGAACAGGAAGTTGGCCTCACTGCGATGGCACACGATGCCCAACTCCGCCAGACGCCCGGCCACGCGGAGCTTCTCGGTGGAGGTCGCGTGCCTGCGCTCCACCACGCGTTCTGGTCGCCTCAAAGCCTCCACCGCTGCGGCCTGGGCCAACGAGTCCACGTTGAAAGGTTGCCGTATCTTGTCCAGGGCCTCGACTACTTGGGGATCGGCGATGCCGTAGCCCAGCCTAAGGCCGGCCAAGCCGTAGATCTTGGAGAAGGTTCTCAATATGACCAAGTTGGGATGATCGGCCAGCCAGGCGGTAGAGTCCTCGTGGGCTGGAGAGGTGACGAATTCGACGTAGGCCTCATCCAACACCACCACGGTCTCCGAGGGCACCTTGGCTAGAAACGCGCGCAGCACACCCGGCTCTAGGTAGCTGCCGGTGGGGTTGTTCGGGTTGCATATGATAAGAAGGCTCGTATCTTCTCGCACTGCCGCGGTCATGGCCTCGAGGTCGTAGTCCAAGTCGCGAAGGGGCACAGCGGTAAAGGGAGCGCCGTTCGCTAGAGCGATGAGCCGGTACATGACGAACGACGGATGAGGAAACACAGCGTGGCTCTGAGGCCCCAGAAGGGCCTGGCCCAAGAGCATCAACAGCTCACACGACCCGTTGCCGAACATGAGCCGGTCTTCACCTACGCCCAATCGCTTGGCCAGCGCCCGGCGAAGCTCTCCACATGAACCGTCCGGATAACGGTTGAGGCCCCCCACCGCGGCCTTGAGGACTTCAGCGACCTCCGGGAACGGTCCCCACGGGCTTTCGTTGGCCGAAAGCTCGGCAAGCCGGCCAAGGTGATACCGATCACGGATCTCCGCCAACGGGGGACCGGCCCTATACGGGGTAAGCTTCTCGAGAACAGGGTTGAATCTCATGGTCGCTCCGGTGACAGCTCTACACAGCGGGAACGCTCAAGTATAGAGCAGCGACGCCAAGAACACCGCTTTTCCCGTGGGAGCGAGCTGAGTGCTCAGCGCAGGCGAGCACCGTTGCGGAGCAAGTTCACCTCTTGCGGCGAAAGCGGGCGCGCGTGGCCAACCGGCAGGGCGGTGTCTGCAAGACCGGCAAAGCGGGTGCGATGGAGGGTGAGCACCCGGTGACCCACGGCCTCCATCATGCGTTTCACCTGCCGTTTGCGGCCTTCGTGCATGGTCACGCGCAGGGTGGTTGACGTCTTGTTGGCCGACCGGTCCGCGTTGAGTATCTCGACTACTGCCGGCGCGGTTGGCCCGTCTTCCAGAAGCATGCCCCTGCGAAGAGGGACCAGCGCTTCGGTGCCCACGATCCCGCGCACGACGATCACATACTCCTTCTCCACGTGATAGCGCGGGTGAAGCAGTCGGGCCGCCAACTCTCCGTCGTTGGTCAATAGCAGTAATCCGGTGCTATCGAGATCCAGCCGGCCCACCGGGAATACCCTTACTCCGGCGGGAACGCAATCGACCACCGTGGGTCTCCCCCGTGCATCCACCGCGGCGCTCAGAACGCCGGCGGCCTTGTTAAGGAGCCAGTATTCTTTCTTCTCGGAAGCCACCGGCCGCCCATCGACCAAGATCTCCTGGCTCTCAGGATCAACGGACGAACCGATGACGGCAACGGCTCCGTCTATGGCGACGCGCCCCTCGCGGATAAGCTCCTCACAACCTCGGCGCGAGCCTACTCCCGCCTCGGCAAGGTACTTCTGCAGACGCAGGCTCACTCCGGCACCGTCAGCAGTCCGAGCCGGCGGCGCAACTCGTCCTTGTCGTCCTCACTCAGAGCAAAGTCCTCAAGCGGAGGCAGCTCCTCCAGGTCGCTCAGGCCGAACATGGCCTCGAAGCGCGGCGTAGTGCCATACAGCATCGCTCCGCCCCCTCCCTGGGCCCGTCCTACGTCGGTGATCAACTCCCGGTCGAGCAGGGTCCGCAGGGGCGAATCGGAGCTCACTCCTCTGACCTGCGCCATCTGTGGACGAGATACCGGCTGAAGGTATGCGATGACGGCCAAGCACTCCATCGCCGCCGGCGAAAGCCGGCCCGCCTCAGCGGGGAGTTCGTACAGGGCGGCTATCGCGGATTTAGAAAGTGGGTTGGTACGAAAGAGCCAACCGCCGGCCAAGTGCCCCAGTTCGATGCCTCGCGGCCCTGCCGGCGGAAACTCCTCCGCGATGGCCTGCACTACCGCTTCGATCGTCTCCCTGTGCTCGGGGTCCTTGAGTCCTAGGGTCTGAAGCAGAACCTCTAGTGACAATGGTTCGCCAGACGCGAACAGCAGTGCCTCCACATCCCGCTTGAGAATCTCCGGTTCGATATTCGGTCCAGCCTCGTTATCCGGCCACAATTCATCCACACTCACACCTCAGCCTGTCTGGTGGCTTCCCTACTGCGCACCACGATGTCCCCGAACAACTCCCCTTGTGACACCCGTATCTCGCCTCGTGCAAGTAGCTCGAGCAGGGCGAACAGCGACAGGGCCTGCACCAGGGGCTCCTCTCCGCCGAACACACTGTTGAACGAGAAGCGACGGTGCCTGCTCAACACGCCCCGCACTATGCTGATCTGCCGGCGTAACTCCACCTTCACCTGGACCAGATGGGAGGTGTCAGGTTCTGCCTTTCGCGCCACGAGGCGCACCAGACAGTCCCGCAGCTCCATGGCGTCACCGGTGTCGACAACCTTCTCGATCGGCAGCAGCAGGCGGCGTGCCTCACCTGCCGGAGCACGAACAAGAGATTCCGCGGCTACCAGCCCGGCCTCACGTAGAGAAACGGCCGCCGCCTTGAACTTGCTGTATTCAAACAACCGCGCGAGCAGCTGATCGCGGGCCTCTTCGGGCGTCAGCTCCTCTTCGAGCATCACGTGGGCATCGGGCAGAAGCAGCCGCGACTTGACCTCCACCAGGAGGCTCATGAGCAGGAGGAACTCGGTCATGTCCTCCCAATAACCTACGATTCCGGCCGACTCCATGTCGTCCAGGTAGGCGGTGATGATGTCCACCAACGGGACATCAAGCAGATCCACCTCCTCCTTCATGATTAGCGACAGAAGGAGGTCGAAAGGTCCCTGATAGACGTCAAGATCTAGTTCTGGGGATCTCAGTAGTGGCTCACTCTTCTGTGCTCCGCGGAGTCATTTCGGCGAGTTACGAGAATATCCCTGGATAGTTCGTGAGGAAGATTCTTCCCAGCCCCTTGATAGCCCAGGCCAGCGCATCGAAGAAAGGTCCCTGGAAGATGATCATCACGCCGAGCACGATGAACATGCCGTATCGATCTACGGCCACCCACTTCTGGTAGGCATCTCTGGGTAAAAACGCCCCAAGGATCCGCGACCCATCCAACGGTGGGATAGGAATGAGATTGAATAGCCCCAACACCACGTTTACCTGAAATGCCAAGAAGAAGACGTCAAATGTCCACCCGTTTACCGCTGGGTGTATTGCGTTGAGTATCAAGATGAACACGATTGCCAGAACGAAATTCGTGACGGGACCGGCCGCCCCGACTACGGCCATGCCGCGCTGGCGATTCTTGAAGTAATAGGGGGAGACCGGTACGGGCTTTGCCCAGCCAAACATGAACCCGGAGAAGAGATACGTGATAACAAACATGGCCGTTCCCAAGGGGTCCAGATGTCTCAACGGGTTGATACTCAACCGTCCTCGGCTCTTGGCCGTGGGATCCCCCAGACGGTAAGCTACCCACCCATGCGCCAGCTCGTGCGCCGCCATCGACACGAGCAACAGGGGCAGCAGGATGGCAAGACGCGAAAGATGCGAAGTCAAGTCGTCCATGCTTATCGTGTCTCCTTAAGCAGCCGCCGGGCGGCCGCAAGCTCGGGCTCTCGCCCCATGACTGTCTGTTCCACTCGCAACTCCCTTAATCTTTCCAGGATACTTCCTACGGCTGGGCCCTTTTCTGCACCCAGCGCCATGATGTCGTCTCCACTCACACTCAGAGTACGTGAGCGCAGTTCCGTGAGGTAGCGGCCGAGCCTCTCACTCGCCACCCCTGGCTCCATACCGGCCAACGCAAACAGCAGTGCCTCCTCGGGCGTGCTACGCAGTGTACGAAATATCTCCCAGTCGGTCATGCCGTCGCGACCCAGGTTTGTCGGCAGCGCCGGCCCCACTACTACTCCGGCCCTCACCACGGCACCATCCGAACGCCTGACTCTGAGTTGGTCCAGCCATAGATACAGTTCGTCGTGCGACATATTGCGAGTCATGGCGGCTAACCGCAACCGCCAGCGGACCACTCGGTCTTCCATTCCCAGTTCGCGCGCCAGCGCATCGAGCCGCTTGACCAGAGCCACCGTCTTCGCTCCGGTGGCCAGCTTGGGTTGGACTTCGTGGGCAACTCCGAGCTCAAACAGCCGACCCAAGGTCCACTCCACGTCATCCTCGCTGAGCAGCGCGACCAACTCGTCGCGCAGGCGCACGCTGGATAGGTCCCCCACCAAGTGCATCTCTACGCAAGCCTTCGCGAGACCCCTGGTCTGCTCATCCATGCGGAAGCCATAGCGGTTCTCGTAGCGCACCGCCCGAAAAATCCGAGTGGGGTCCTCGATAAAGCTCAGGTTGTGCAGCACTCGGACCACCTTGTCCCGGATATCGCGATAGCCTCCAAAGAAGTCGATCACCGTTCCGAAGTCACGCCCTCGCAGCGAGATGGCCATGGCATTCACGGTGAAATCGCGCCGGAAGAGGTCTTGCCTGATGGAGGCGTGCTCCACCCTGGGCAGCGCGGCCGGGTAGTCGTAGAACTCGGTGCGCGTGGTGGCCACGTCCACATGGAAGTCTTCCCCCGTGGCTCGCAGCCACTTGGGGGCCTCCCCCAGGATCTTTTGCGGCAGCAACACCACCGCGGTCTTGAACTTGCGGTGCGCGCGCACGCGTCCGCCCAGTTGCGCAGCCAGTCGCGCGGCGAACTCTATTCCGTCGCCCTCCACCGCTATGTCCAGGTCGGCGTTGGCCTGCTCCAGAAGGAGGTCACGAACGAAACCTCCCACCAGGTACACCCCGGCGAAGTCCTCCGAAATAGCGGAGCACGCCTCGAACAAACGCCCGAAGAAGGGATGCTCCACCAAAGCCTCCATGGCATAGACCCGAGGGGCCGGTGCCTCAGCTTGCTCTTTCTCCCAGTGGCCTTGATAAGCACCCAGAACATCGGTGCGCGTGGCTATGCCTATGACGTGGGCCACTTGAGCCGTCCCCGTGGCCACGGCCTCATCATAAGCCTCGTCGTCGACCACAGGCACCCGGCCCACGTTCTCACTCACCATGATGCGACGAAGCTCGTCTACGCCCGTGGACACTCGGGCGAACGTGATGGAGCGGGTCATGACGCCTTTCACCGGGGCATGCCCCAACCCGTGCCGCATGGCTTTGTCGAGGTCGCGGCGGGCCACTATGCCCACCACTCTGCCGTCCTCCTGGACGCATATGCCCGAATGCCCATACCTCTGAGCCGCCACCAGCGCTTCGGTGACCGTGGTGTCGGCGTCTACCAGCCGCACTGGGCGACTCATAATGTCGCCGGCTACGGGAGTGGTCGCGTTGCTCAACGAAAGCTCCTCGAGAAGCCGTGCGATCACAGCTGCCGGATCCTCGTCGCGCGTGACCGCCGAAGCCGCCTGCGCATGCCCGCCCCCCTGGATGCTGCGCAGCAGGGCGCCAACGTCTACCACACCCACTCGCGAGCGCGCGGTGACGAATACACGGTCCTCCATGGCCACCGCTTGAATAAGCACGTCGGCATTGATGAGTTCCAACAGCTTGTGAGCCACCACACTCAGCCCATCCACATAACCGGGCACCTCCAGCGCGGCCACGTGCACATCGACCCCCCGGATTCTTTCCACCCTCACCCCGTCGAGCAGGCGCATCAGCACCTCCCGCTGCTCACTGGTGAGAGGATTGTGCAGGTAGCGCTCGATAAGTGGTTGCGAGGCCCCCAAGCGCATCGAGAACGCGAGCATTTCGGCATCGCGGATGGTAGTGCGGGGATACGTCAGCGAGCCCGTATCCTCATGTATGCCGAGGGCGAATATCGTCGCCTCAAGACGGGGTATCTCCACGTCGCGCTCCTTGAGCAGATGGAGCATCGAAGTGGCCTGAGCCCCATCGGACGAAAGCACCCAGTTCTCTCCGGCAACAAAGGACGGCCGGACAGGGCTTTCGGTCTCATGATGGTCCAGGATCACGGTCTCGATACCCGGCCGGCCGCAAAGGTGGCCCAGGTCGCCGATGCGTTCCGGGTCCGCGGTGTCCACGATGACTAGTTGCCGGATCTTCTCCTGGTCGATGAGGCGGAGACTCACAAGAGGAAGGGTCTCCCCGTGAAGCGATACGAAATCACGTACGTTGGGGTTGAGCGAGCCGGTGAAGACTATCCTTCCACCGGGGTATAGCAGACTTGCGCCCACAGCCGCGGCTAGAGCGTCGAAATCCGCGTTCTGGTGGGTCGTGATGACCGTTGAGACTTCCAGCAGTGAGGGCGGTGCTGTCATATTCCTAGTATACCGGGGACTATGGCAACTACCCGGCGGCGCCCCAGAAGCGGAGCACGGCCTCTACCGCCGCTCCCAATGCTGCTTGCGCCTTGAGACATCCGGCCAGCACTTCCTCATGGGTGGTGTCGCCAACATTGCTCACGACAGCGAGAACCGCCGTCTCCAGTCCTTCCTCATCAGCAGCCCGCAACTCTGCCGCCGGGGACATACTCACCGTGGCAACCCCCACCGCCCGCAAAGCCGCCAGCTCGGCGGGGGTCTCGTACTGGGGCCCGGGCAACGAGGCATGGATGCCTAGCGTCGCCCGCCCGCTCCCCACCAATCTTTGCGCCGAGCCTGCCAGAGAACAGGGGCCGGCGGCGGGCAACATGACCGGTCTGCCGTCCAAACCGGGGAACTGGCAATCCAGCACGCTCTCGGCTGCCAAGACGGCGCCCGGCACCAGAGTAGGCGCTACCGCACCCGCTGCGCTCACCAACAACACCTTGCCGATCCCCCAAGCCGCCAGGGAGCGTACGGCCAACTGCACCTCGCTCAGATCGTATCCCTCGTATTCGTGGATGCGGCCCCGGAGAAGCGCCACCGGCATGCCCGCCCAGCGGACCAGGGAGAGCGTGCAGGGGTGGCCGGGCACTTCGCTAGCGCGCCAGTGCGGCACCGCTTGATAGCCTACGATCGCCTGACACTGATCAAGTCCGGGCGCATCAAGGCCCGAGCCAAGCACCACGGCCACGCGCGGAGCGGCACCGAAGCGCTCTCGCAGCCAATCTCCGGCCACCCGGGCTTCCTCGGCCCCCACGCGCCCGGACATCCCCGCCGTGGAGCCTGCCGACGACGATTGCACCGGCGTGTACCGCCTCCATCCGCGGGAGAGGTTAGAACGATCCAGCACATCCCCCTCACATTGGGGCTGTTGCCCCGTCAGCCAAGCGTAGGCTGTCGCCCCTGCGTCGGCGAAACCACCCTCGTAGACCGACTCCGGGGTGCCCGGCGGTCGGGGGTACACAAGTAGAGGCACGTACTCCCTGCTGTGGTCGGTACTTGGCGTCGTAGGGTCCACCCCGTGGTCCGCCGTCACAAGCATGCGGTCCTCCGGCCCCAGGGCGGCCGCGATGGCACGCAGGCCCGCATCTGCCGCCTCGAGCCCGCGGGCGAAGCCCTCCACATCGTTGCGGTGGCCCCAGGCCATGTCGAAGTCGACAAGGTTGGTCATCAGCAGTCCCTGGTCGAAGCGGGCGCGTGTTGACCGGCCCTCGACCAGCTCGAGGACCAGGCTGAGGTTATCGTTGTTGCCACAGACCTTGAGACTCGTCTGTATCCCCCGGCCGCCATATATCTCGGCTATCTTCCCCAGGCCCAGCACCGGCACTCCCGCCGCCGCTAGATCGTCGAGGTACAGACGGCCGGGAGGAGCGAGAGAGAAGTCGCGCCGATCGGCAGTGCGGACGAACGCACCCGGGGGCCCCGCAAAGGGCCGCGCTATCACCCTGGCCACTGCGTTGGATCCCTGGAGCAACTCCCTAGCCGTCTCACACCAAGAGTACAGCTGCTCCAGCGAGACCATATCTGTGTGGGCAGCAACCTGGAACACGCTGTCGGCCGAGGTGTAGACGATCGGGCCACCGGTCTGCAGATGCCGCCCCCCGAGCTCGGCGATGATGGCTGTCCCGGACGCCGGGCAATTACCAAGTATCGGCCTTCCGATGCACCTCTGAAAGTGCTCGATGATCTCTCGCGGAAAACCGTCCGGGTACGTGGGAAAGGGCCGCTCAGTGACCAGGCCCATGTACTCCCAGTGTCCAACGGTTGTGTCTTTGCCCGCGGATCGAGGAGCCAACCTGCCCGTCAACGCCAGCGGATGGGCCACCGGGGGTACGCCCATTATCGGAGCGACGTTCCCCAAGCCAAGGCTCTCCAAAAAGGGCAGACGCAGGTGGATCACTCGACTCAGGTTTCCCAGAGTGTCGGAGCCGATGTCACCGTACTCGCCTGCATCAGGCAAGGCCCCCACGCCGACGCCGTCGAGCACGATGAATACGAAACGGCGCACGAGAGACTACGCCTCCCGAGCTCGAGGATGGGCCTCGCGATAGACCTTCTGAAGGTGCGCAGCGCTCACATGCGTGTAGATCTGCGTGGTTGACAGATCGGCGTGTCCCAACATCTCCTGGACGGCCCTGAGGTCGGCGCCCCCCTCCAGAAGATGAGTAGCGAACGAGTGGCGCAGGGTGTGCGCGGATACGTCTTCGGGCAGTCGGGCCATACGCACATAGCGCTTAACAATTAGGTGCAGCCCCTGTCGCGAGAGACGGCGACCCCGGTTGTTCAGGAATAGTTCGGGCGCCTTCATCTACCGGCGCCACCAAGGAACGGCCGCCCCCTCTGGTAGTAAACATCCAGTGCCTCAATGGCCTTGCGCCCTATCGGCACGACGCGTTCCTTGTCACCCTTGCCGATAGTCCGCACGAAACCCACGTCGAGATCGATGTCCTGCAGGCGGAGGGCGAGGGTCTCCGAAGCCCGCAGTCCCGCACCGTACATGGTCTCCAGCAAGGCTCTGTCTCGAAGACCAGCGGGGTCGCTCTTCGGACCGGCCAGCAGGCGCTCCACTTCGTCCACGCTGAGCGTGCGAGGCAGTTCCGATTCAAGGCGAGGCGCTGCCAAGGTGCGCGTGGGATCCGCGGATAGGACCTCAGTCAGGATGGCATGCTGGTAGAAGGAGCGGAGGGCGGCCGTCTTGCGGGCTCGGGTGGACGGCCTCCAATCCCCCGTTGCCAGGAACCCGCGGGCCTCGTCAGCGGACGCCGTTGTCAAGGTGTGCTCGTGGCCCTGCAGCCAAAAACAGAACTGGGTGAGATCACGACGGTAGGAGTCCACCGTCCGCTGGGACAGCCCTTTCTCCAGGCGCAGAGCCCGCAGATAAGCGTACAGCAGAGGGTCCTGTTCGGGGGGGGATGGCACGCCAGTCTAGGCCGCCGCGCTTACGTGTATTCGATGGGCAGGACGTACTCCAGCGGAAAATAGGGCTTGCCGGTAGCCTCCGCGACCTCTCGCATCGTCACTTTGCCTTCCATGACGTTGACCCCGCGAGCCAGAGCAGCGTCGGAGCGGGCCGCGGCAACCACACCTCTGTCGGCCACTTCAAGGATGTAGGGCAGGGTGACATTGGTCAGGGCTATGGTGGAGGTTACAGGCACCACCCCCGCCATGTTATCCACGCAGTAGTGGATAACCCCGTGTTTCACATAGGTAGGCGCACGGTGGGTAGTGATCTGCGAAGTGGCAAAACAGCCTCCCTGGTCGACACTCAGGTCGACGATCACCGATCCAGGTTGCATGGCCCGCACCAGGTCCTCCGACACCAGAACCGGCGTCTTGGCTCCCGACACCAGCACCGCGCCGATGACCACGTCGGCGGCCGCTACTTCTTCCTCTATGGTGAGCTGGTCGCTATGAAGGGTCTGCACCCCCGGAACCTGCCTTTGCGCGACCAAGAGCGCATCCCGGTCGACGTCAAGGATCCTGGTATCGGCCCCCATGCCCACGGCGATGGCCGCCGCATTGGCCCCGGCCATACCGGCTCCTAGGATGACCACGCTCGCCGCCCGCACCCCTGTAGCCCCCCCCAGTAGCTTGCCCTTGCCTCCACTCATGCGTTCCAAGAAGTACGCACCCACTTGAGGAGCAAGTCGCCCCGCAATCTCGCTCATGGGGGCAAGAAGAGGCTTGCGGCCGTCGGACGTTTCCACCGTTTCGTAGGCAACACACGTGGCGCCGCTGCGGATGAGAGCCTCGGTCAACTCCGGATCAGGGGCCAGATGCAGATAGGTAAATAGGATATGGCGAGGCTCTAGCCGCAGATACTCCTCGCGCAAAGGCTCCTTGACCTTGACGATCAATTCGGCCTGCCCGAACACCGCATCCGCGTCAGCGACGATGCGCGCGCCAGCTCCTACGTAGGCCTCGTCGGAGAACATCGACCCCTCACCAGCCCCACGCTGCACAAGCACCTCGTGCCCACCACTGGTGAGCTCCCGGGTGCCGGCGGGGCTGAGTGCGACTCGGTATTCTTCCTCGCGAATCTCGGTGGGCACTCCGACACGCATACTAGTCGCCCCTCACATCGCCTTCTCTACGCCTGCTTCTGATAGGCCTCGAGCATATACAGGGCTGCCAAGGACTTCGCGTCACACAGGTGCTGGACAAGAACCGGCAATCCCGTCAAGGCGTAACGTACCACGCAGAGGTCCTCGTCGTCATCAGGGTCACTGTCGCCCAAGACAAGCCCCTCCGCCAGGAACACGTGCAGTAGCTCGCTGGCAAAGCCCGGTGACGAAAAGAACGAGCCAAGCGCGCTCCACCGAGCGGCTGTCAAGCCCACCTCCTCACGCAGTTCGCGCTGCGCCCCCACCAGCGGCTCCTCCCCCGCTTCGAGCCCCCCGGCGGGCAACTCCAAGAGGTACCGGCCCACCGCGTGCCGGTATTGCCGCACCATGTACACCTGGCCCTCCTCATCGAGGGCGATCACCACGACCGCGCCGGGGTGCTCCACAACTTCACGCGTTACCACTTGCCCCCGGGGCGTGGTGATCTCATCCACCCGTAGTCTTACCACCCTGCCCTCGTACTCAACGCGCGACGCCAAGACCTCCGGGTAGAAGTCGGGCTCCGTCGGGGGCGTGGGGGCACCATCCATGTACCAGCCTTCGCTAACCAAGTGCGGTCCCCGCTTCGCAGCGACCGTATTCCGGCGCCATGACGATCATGCGCAGAATCACAGCGCACAGCTTTTCCAGGTCATCCAGAGGAAGATACTCCTCTGAGCTATGCACTCTCATCATGCCAGCGTCCAGATTGACGGTGGGTATGCCCAGCGCATTGAGAACGTTGGCGTCGGACCCACCTCCCGCAGTCTTGAGGGTGGGTACGAGGCCGAGCGCCAAGAGGGCCGCGCGGCTGAGCTGCACCACCGAGGCATCATCGTCGAGGGCAAACGCCTCAAACTCGTGGATGAGCCCGATCTCGACATCGACTCCGACAGTGGCGGCACCTTCCTGGATGGCATCAACCATAGCGCCGGCCACTTGCGCCAGTCTTTGCTCGTTATGCCCGCGGCATTCGCCCTCGATCTCGCATAGTTCCGGGACGATGTTCGTCGCAGCTCCTCCGCGGATCACGCCGATATTCGCAGTGGTCTCCACATCAAGACGACCCAAGGTCATTGCGGCTACAGCCTTTGCGGCGGCGCTGATCGCACTGCGCCCCAGTTCGGGCTCCACACCTGCGTGAGCTGCCGTGCCCCGGAATGTGGCCCGGATGATCCTCTGGCTAGGCGCTCTCGTAACTACGCCGCCCACTGGGCCCGTCGAATCGAACACAACTGCCATCGGGCTGCGAACCATGTCGCTACCAAGATGCTTCGCACCCACCAGCCCCTGCTCCTCGCACACAGTGAAGAATAACTCGAAGGTGGGTACACTGCCGTCCCACCCCCGCAGCAGCTCAACCGCATGCAGCAGCGCCGCCACCGCGGCCTTGTCGTCGGCTCCCAGTATTCCCCCGCCTTTGCAGCGAAAGATCCCGTCCCCGCCCAGCGCCGGCTCGCAGACCGTGCTCGCCACCACGGTGTCGAGGTGCGCGCCCAGCGCGAGACACGGTTCCGCACTCGCCCCCGGGACGGTGCACCAGAGATTGCCGCAGTCACCGGAGATGGCCTCTCCCGTACCGTCTTCGTGCACGGTAACCCCGGTGGACTTGAGATACGACATCACGCAATCCGCCACGACCCTCTCCGAGCGGGACGGGCTCGGTATGCTGGCGAGGGAGATGAATATCTCCGACAGCCTATCCCGCGAAGGCGACGGCAGCGTGTTCATCGATCGGTGACGGGCTCCCCGGAAGGTTGCCCGTCTGCGCAGGCCGGACCCCGGTCAAAGCGCGAGGCGATCGCCGCCCCGATGAAATCTCGAAACAGCGGGTGCGGCCGCGTCGGACGACTCTTGAACTCAGGATGAAACTGACAGGCGACGAACCACGGGTGCTCCCGCAACTCGACCACCTCCACCAGCTTGTCGTCAGGAGTCGCCCCGCTCACAACCAGGCCGGCGTCTACCAGCTTCTGCCTGAAGTCGTTGTTCACTTCGTAGCGATGCCGGTGCCGCTCCGAGATGGTCTCCTCACCATAGGCCGCGAAGGCCTTAGTGCCGCGCACCAGCTTGGTCGGTGAGGCCCCCAGCCTCATGGTGCCGCCCAGGTCGGACACGTCATCCTGCCCTGGAAGGAGATGGATCACCGGATACGGAGTAGAGGGCTCGAACTCTGACGAATTGGCGCCCGCAAGCCCAGCCATGTGGCGAGCGAACTCCGCCACCGCTACCTGCAGCCCAAGGCAGAGACCGAGAAAAGGCACGTTGTGCTCACGGGCGTAGCGCACCGACATTATCTTGCCTTCGATACCGCGCACTCCAAACCCGCCGGGGACAAGGATGCCGTCGGCCATCTCTAGCCTAGATGTGATCTCCTCTTCCTTCAGCGTCTCCGCCTCGACCCAGTCGATCTCAAGATCACGCCCGTGGTGAGTGGCGGCGTGTCGCAGAGCCTCCACCACACTCAGATAGGCATCACGGAGTTGCACGTACTTGCCCACCACAGCGATGCGCACGGTGCCCTCCGCCTGCTTCAGACGGTCAACCAGCGCAGTCCACTCCCCCAGGTCCGGCGGGCGCGTCTTAAGCCCCAAGTGCTCCACTACCAAGAAATCGAGACCCTCGTCCCGCAGATTGAGGGGTACGTAGTAAACGTGAGCGGCGTCGGCGCAACTAATGACGGCACGTGGTTCGACGTCGGTGAACAAGGCGATCTTGTCCTTCAAGTCCTGACTTATGGGCCTATCGGACCGGCACACGATCACGTCCGGTTGAATACCGATGCTCCGCAGTTCGTTCACGCTGTGCTGGGTAGGCTTGGTCTTGAGCTCTCCGGACGTGGCGATGAAGGGGATAAGCGTGACGTGTATGTAGACCACGTTGCGTCGGCCCACGTCATTCCGGAACTGCCTGATGGCTTCCAGGAACGGAAGACTCTCGATGTCTCCCACCGTACCGCCAATCTCGGTGATCACAACGTCGACATCCGTGTCGCGCGCCACCCGCGCTATACGTTCCTTGATCTCGTTGGTCACGTGGGGAATCACTTGTACGGTGCCCCCCAGGTAGTCGCCCCTGCGTTCCTTGCGAATAACGTTGTAGTAGATGGAGCCAGAGGTCACGTTCGAATCGCGGGTCAAACTCTCATCCACAAACCGCTCGTAGTGACCGAGGTCCAGGTCGGTCTCCGCCCCGTCGTCGGTGACGAACACTTCCCCATGCTGGTAGGGGCTCATGGTGCCGGGGTCAACATTCAGATAAGGATCGAACTTCTGGATGGTCACACGTAGTCCGCGGCTCTTGAGGAGGCACCCAAGTGAGGCGGCTGTGATGCCCTTGCCGAGCGAGGATACAACGCCACCCGTTACGAATACATGCTTAGCCATGCTCTCCCTGCCGCGCTTGTGTGGAATCGGGCGGCGCATGGCTGAAGAGCCCGCGCCTTTCCTAGTCTAGCAGGCCACCCGCCGCCCTGTCTCGCAAGTCGCGAGCGTGAGCCATGGCTTCGGCGTCGTCCGCCCGGCCGCCGAGCATCCGGCACAGCTCAAGCGTCACCGATTCGCCGGTGACCGGGGACAAACGGGCCACGGTGTTCCCCGACTCCGAGGCCTTGTCGATGACGAAGTGTCGAGAAGCCAGCGCCGCCACCTGGGCTAGGTGTGTTACGACCAACACCTGCGAGTGCCTAGCCAATTCGCGGAGCTTGTTGGCCACTGCCACGGCCGTGCGCCCGCCGATGCCTGCATCCACCTCATCGAACACCAGAGTCTCGCGGCCGCCGACCCCCGCCAGAGCACACTTGATGGCCAGTAGGACTCGGGAGAGCTCGCCGCCGGAGGCAGTCCGCGCCAGGCTTCGCGGAGCCTGGCCAGGATTAGCGGCGAGGAGGAATTCCACGCTGTCGGCTCCAGTCTCGCGCAGACCACGCCACTCCGCTACAGTCTGCACGTCTATGGTCATCCTCGCCGACGGCATCGCCAGATCCGCCAGCTGACCGGCCGCTGAGGCCTCTAGGAGGGGGGCAGCCTCGCGCCGTCTGACCGACAGGGCCTCCGCCAACTGTAGAGCCACCGAACAATGAATCGTCCGCGTCTCTTCCAGGCGGCCAAGGTCCTCCTCCTTGCCTTCTAGCGCGGCCAGTCGGAAAGCGCCATCAGTCAAGTAGGCAAGGGCCGAGTCGGTCGATCCCCCATACTTGCGGGCCATGTCCATGTAACGGCGTAGGCGTTCGTTGGCCATCTCCAAACGCCCGGGATCCATCGGCACTCTAGCCGTGTAGTTTCGCAGTTCTCTGGCCAGTTCTGATATCTCGTACTGCAATGCGGTCAGCCGCGCCGCAATACCGTCTAGAGCGGGATCAACCCCAACCAGAGCGGCCAGATGAACGCCTGCCTGCACAATCAGAGCGCTTACGTCCCCCTGGTCGTCCTCGCTGCACAACAGAGAGGCTGCTGCCCCCGTGCCTCGCACGACATCTTCCGCCCTGGATAGTAATCGCTGCTCCGCGCTCAGGCTCTCCTCTTCGTCGGTCGATAGCGCAGCCTCGCTCAGCTCACCTACCTGAAAGCGCAGCAGGTCGATCTCGCGGAGGCGGGCTTCTTGAGATGCCCTGCCCTCCTTCAACAGACGGCCGGTCTCCCGAGACTTTTCGAAGGCTTCGCGGTATTCAGAGGCGAGCGCTAGGACGTCTTCCCCGGCCCACTGGTCCAGCACCGCAAGCTGATAGCGCGGGTCGAGAAGCCTGCGATATTCGTGCTGACCGGCAAATGAGAGCAGGCCTCCCACCGCGCTCCCCATCGCACCCAGCGTGACGGCGGTTTCGTTAAGGTAGCAGCGATTGCGACCTTCCTTGCCCAACCGCCGCGAAACTATCAGCTCGCCCGGTTCGATCCCGCCCGCCAAATCGCGCACGTCCGCCGGGATGCCGGCGACGTCTCCGTCATCCAACTCGAACACTGCCTGGATGGTCGCGTCCCCCGTCGCCTGGCCCGCAAGCCCATCCTCGGCCCTCTCCCCCATCAGCAGGCCAAGAGCGCGGGTGAGAAGAGTCTTGCCGGCTCCAGTCTCGCCCGTAAGGACGTTGAGACCCGGCTCGAACTCCAATACGGCATCTTCGATCAGTACAAAGTTGCGTATGGTAAGCGACGCAAGCAAGACCGCTCTCCTACAACAGCCGGTCGCGGAAGTGGTGGTACAGGCTATCGCCTTCCAACAGAGCAAGCGTGGTCATGCCGGGAACTGTACGGATGCGCGCCACCGTTGCCGGAGCGAACGTGCAGACCCTTTGCCCGTCAATGTCCACGTAGCAATCGGTGTCCCCGGTGTTGATGATCTCGAGAACATCAAGAGGAGCGGCCACCACCGGCCTGACTCCAACGGCGTGAGCCGCCACCAGGCTGATGACGTACGCATCCACCGAGATGCCAAGAAGGGGACCGCCTGCGGCGAGGCTGTAGGCAGATGAACCGGCGGGAGTCCCCACCACGACCCCGTCGCACTGCACCTCGAAGAGGGTAACGCCATTGATGGTGAGGGCAAGCGAGCAGGTCCCAGACCGGTCGCCCTTGCTCACCACGACGTCGTTAGTAGCCCGAAAGGTCTCCTCCGTCACTTCCGCACTCAGACCCAGGAGCGGATACTCGGTGAAGCCCCCTGAAATCAGCCGCTCCACTCCATCGCGGAGTTCATCCTTCGCAACGGTCGTAAGGAAGCCCACGCGGCCCAGATTCACGCCTGCCACCGGGATGCAGAGGTCGCGGGTCAGGTGAAACGCCCGCAGCATGGTACCGTCACCCCCCAACACCAGGCACAGACCTACCCCCTCGAGATCCGTCGGCCCCTCGACCACCTCGACCCCGCCTGTACCGTTGAAGATCTGCGCGTGCTTCTGCCATTCCGTCTGTGGGGCGAGAATTTCGATCCCGGCTCGGCCCAACAGGGCCAGCGTGTCCATCAACGCACCATGAGCCACCTCGGCATCACCGTGTGTAAGAACGACCACCTTCCTGATCTTAGGGCTCATCGGCAAGACCCCCACGCGTCGCATCCTCCACTAGTCCCGGCTCGTTGACGAGTTCCTCCAGCCTATCAAGTCCTATGGCGTTCTCACCATCTCTACCGATGTGCAAGAAGAATTCCACGTTGCCCCCGACACCCGGGTGACGGGAGCGGCACAACCCCAGCAGGTCCGCGGCGAGTTGGTCGACCACAAACGCGCCCGCCTGTCTCAACACCATGCGCCGGGTCTCCGGGTTGCTGACGATACCGCCTTTCCCCACTTCGCGCGGCCCAGCTTCAAACTGCGGCTTGATCAGCACCAGCCCCTCGAACGCCCGCGACATGCACCCTATCACCGAGGGTAGAACCTTACTCACCGAGATGAACGACACGTCCATGGTGAGGAAGTCGGCCTGGTAGGGCAAGTCCTCCGGCTTCAGATAGCGAGCGTTCACCTTTTCGAGGACACACACCCGAGGATCCTGCCGCAAACGGGAATCGATCTGACCTCGCCCCACGTCGAGAGCGATGACCCTTGTCGCCCCGCCCTGCAGCAGACAGTCCACAAATCCGCCCGTAGACGCTCCAACATCTAGCCCGGATGCCCCCTCCACGCCTATGGAAAGGTCTTCCAGTGCTCCGGCGAGCTTGTTGCCACCCCTCGAAACGAACCGGGGACGCTCCTTGATGGTGATGGGGGCATCCCCGGCGATGGCGGTACCGGCCTTGTCACAGAGCCTGCCCCCCACTGTCACAAGCCCGGCCATAATCAAACCTCGTGCGGCACTTCTGGTGGGAGCCAGGCCTCGCGTCACCAGAACCTCGTCCAAACGGCTGCGACTGGCCCTTTGCACCGGGCTTAGCCCCCTGTGAGCCGAAGCCGCCGCAACTGGCCCAACACCGCATCCGCCAACGCCTCCGGCGTAAGACCAACATCCTGGCGCAAACGGTTCACCGGGCCATGCGTGACGAACTTGTCCGGTAGACCCGCGCGCGCCAGCGGCCGCTGGATATCCAAGTCGGCCATCAACTCCGCCACTGCCGAGCCGAAGCCTCCGGCCAGCACGTTGTTCTCAATGGTCGCGACCACCTTGTGATCCTCTATCAGCGACGCCAGTACATCCACGTCCAGCGGATGGACCCGCTTCACGCCGGCCACGGTGGCAAAGATCCCCTCCGCGGCAAGCCGGTCGGCGGCCAGTTCGGCTACCCGGATCTCGGGTCCAACGCCCAGCAATAGCGCATCGGCGCCCTTTCTGACTATATCCACCCAAGGGCCCGCGAAAGGCTCGATGGGTCTGCCTAGCGCAACGCCTACACCGGCCGAACGTGGATATCGGATGACTGAGGGACCATCCAGACGCAAGGCACCGGCGAGCATGCGCTGCAGTTCGGCTTCGTCTTTCGGCACGAACACGCTGAGGCCGGGCAAGATACGCAGGTAAGAGAGATCGAAGACCCCATGATGAGTGGGACCATCCGAACCCACCAGGCCCGCCCGATCGACGGCGAATACCACGGGCAACCGCTGAAGGCATACATCGTGGATCACTTGGTCGTAGGCCCGCTGCAGAAAGGTCGAGTATATGGCCACCACCGGCTTCATACCTGCCGCAGCCATTCCTGCCGCGAATACCACGGCGTGGCCTTCGGCTATCCCTACGTCGAAGAAGCGCTCGGGCATGGCTTCCTTCAGAAGGTCCAAACCCGTCCCGGAAGCCATGGCCGCCGTGATGCCCACCACACGCTCGTCGTCTCGTGCGAGTTGCACTAGGGCCTCACCAAACGCCTGCGTGTAGGTGGTCGGCCCCTCGGGGTCGAGGGACTCGCCGGTCGTCGGCGAAAGACCTGGTATGCCGTGATACCGCCCAGGCTCCTGCTCGGCCAGAGCGTACCCCTTGCCTTTGATCGTTCGACAGTGCAGTAGCACCGGCCCCTCTATGGCCAGGGAGCGCCGGATGCTCGCGCGCAGTTCCTCGATGTCATGGCCGTCGATCACACCCACGTAGGTGAACCCCAGTTCTTCAAACAGCATGCCCGGAACAAAGGCGGCCTTGATGCTGTCTTTGACCTGCGCGCCCATGGCCGCCATCCGCTCGCCCACCCCGGGAAGTCTCTGCACCCATTTGTCAAAATCACGGCGAAAGCGGTACAGAGTCGGGTCGGTCCGCAGCCGGGAGAGATACGTGCTCATGGCACCGCCGGTCTTCTCAATGGACATGGTGTTGTCGTTGAGAATAACCAGCAACGGAGTCTTCAAATGCCCCGCGTGATTCAGCGCCTCGTAGGCCATGCCGCCTGTCAATGCGCCATCGCCCAACACAGCCACCACATGGCCACAGCCCCGCCCTTCGGGGGGTGGTTGCCCTTCAGCACCTACTCCGGCGGCTTGTTCTCCGGCCTGGCGACCCAGCCGCCTCGCTTCCACCATGCCCACCGCGGCGCTCACGGACGTGCTGGCGTGACCGGTGCCGTAGGCATCAAACGGGCTCTCCTCCCTAGAAGGGAAGCCTGAGAGGCCCCCATACTTGCGGATCGAGCGAAATTCCGCGAGTCTGCCTGTAAGAAGCTTGTGCGCGTAGCATTGATGGCCAACGTCCCAGATGATCGCATCCCGTGGGACATCCAGTTCTGCGTGCAACGCTATTGTGAGTTCCACAACGCCCAGGCTCGGCCCGAGATGACCGCCGTTGTCGGAGACTGTCTCGATTATCTCCGCGCGCAGCTCTTCGGCCACGCGACGCAAGCCGGCCGGACCCAGACTCCGCAGCCCGGAGGGCAAATCAAGCGTATCCAGAAGTCTCTCGCCGTCGGCGCTCACAGCTCTTCCTTGTCCACTGCAGCGTCGCTTGAAACGTCCCTCACCGATGCCAAAGCCCCTAGGATGCCGTTCACCAGAGATCCAGCTTCAGCTGAGCAGAACCGCTTAGCCAGTTCTACAGCCTGGTCGATGATCACCGCCACAGGGATCTCGGGTTCCCACATAAGTTCGTATGCGGCCACCTTTAGGATAGAACGCTCAAGAACCCCCAGCCGTTCCCAAGTCCACCCAGCCAGGTGCATTCCAACCGCGCTTTCGATGGCCTCCAGTTCGGCGGCCGCCCCGAGCACCAATCGCCGCGCATACTCGGATATCCCTGAGTCATGGACCCGAGCAAGAGCATCGGGAGCCGAAAGCCCCAGCAAATCCTGTTGGTAGAGGATGACCACGGCTTCGCGCCGCGCGCTTCTACGACCGGCCTGCACAGGCAAGCTGTTCAGGCGCCAAGCGGAAACACGCCGCTGAATACCACGTCCACACCGGATACGCGCAGACCTGTCATTCGCCCGAGAGCACCGACTATCTTGCCGCGCACCTCAGGCGCCAGCTCGGGCAGCACCTCACCCATACGCGCATCCAACTGGATGACCACGTGGCATTCTTCACCGTCAACAGTGACGTCGGCCACGCGACTGCCTACCAAAGGCAGAGAGGAGTGCACCCGCACCCGATCATCGCCAACCAGCGATCCCCGCACAATAGCCTCAAGAACCGACGTAGCTATCAAGTACTCGGTCATATCACGCACCCATCATCGCTGAACTCGTTGTGCTCGCCTTGTGATACGTACACTTACGCTCTCGTCACGTACTCCCTGGTGCGAGTATCGATACGGATCACATCGCCCGACTCTATGAACAGAGGCACCTGCACCACGGCTCCTGTCTCCAAGGTCGCTGCTTTGGAGCCACCAGACACAGTATCTCCCCGTACTCCAGCCGCCGTGTCCTCGATCCTCAGGTCCACAAACGTAGGTAGCTCCACGTCGAACGGCTCTCCGTCGATGTGAATCACTTCAACGGGCATATTTGGGGTCATCAGGTCAAAGCGCCCGTCAAGGTTGCCCTTCGGCACCACGAGTTGCTCGAACGACTCTTGGTCCATGAAGACCACTTGATCGGGTTCGTCGTACAGATACGTCATCGTGCGACTTTCCGTGCGCAGTTGCTCGAACTTCGTCTCAGGCCGGAACGTACGCTCGACGAGTGAGCCGCTGATCACGTTGCGCAGTTTAGTGCGCACGAACGCTCCGCCCTTGCCGGGTTTAACATGTTGGTAATCAGCGATGCGATACGTTTCGCCCTCGTACCTAATGGTCATACCGACCTTGAACTGATTTGTTGAGATCACTCGCCCGGCCTCCATCGACTACGACTGCCGACGCACTCTACACCGGCTATACGAGTATGAATTCTACTACACCTGCAGGTGCGGCGCCTCTTGAAGCCTCACTTGTCCTTGGCCTGGCCTAACTCGACAAGCCTGCGCACCGCCTGCAAATAGCCCTCTGGGCCCTTGCCCGAGATGGTAAAAGTCACAACCGAAGAGATCACAGAATGCCGCCGCCACTCCTCGCGCTCGGCGATGGCCGAAAGGTGAACCTCAGCCACCGGACAATCCACCAACTCGAGAGCGTCCCGGATGACGTAACTGTAGTGAGTCCAGGCGCCGGGGTTGACGATCATGGCATTTGCGTGCCGGTACTCGTGTAGCAGCTCTACGTACGAGCCTTCGTGGTTGGTCTGCCGAAACACACCCTCCCAACCGAACAACCTCGCTTCGCAATCGATTAGGCCCTCCAGCTCGGCGAGCGTGATAGTGCCATAGTGCTCCGCCGGGCGCGCCCCCAGCATGTCGAGATTCGCTCCGTGCAAAACTATGATCCGCTTCGGTTCAGAGCTCATGCCCTGATCACCCCAAGCGAACGAGTAAACACCTCGCGCGACACGTTTAGTCCCCATACCGGTTCGCCCAAGGCCCGCAGCCCCACGAAACCCGTCGATCCGGCGCGCGCCTTCTTATCACGCGACGTGGCAATCCACAGTTCCTCCACCGGAGGCAAAGCAAGCGTAGAACGGAGCCCCAAGGCCAAAAGCAGGGCGCGGACGCGCTCACGGACGCCCGGGTCTAGCGCCAGCAGCTCCTCGCTGACGGCCAGTGACACCAAAAGCCCCAACCCGACGGCCTGACCGTGACTGATACGACCGTATCCGCCGGCGACCTCTAGAGCGTGGGCCGCTGTGTGCCCCAGATTGAGAACCGCACGGACACCGTTTTCTCGCTCGTCCTTCTCCACGACACCGGCCTTGTAGTCGATGCTGGAGCGGATGACCGCGGACAGAACACCCATATCCCGTTTCGCTACGGCCTCTGCTTCCCGCTCCAGCCAAGCAAACGCCTCGGCCGAGATCAGCAGTGCGTGTTTGACCACCTCACCCAACCCCCCGTCGTAGTCGGCCGGCGGAAGAGTGGCCAGTGTGTTGGCATCCACAACAACCAGGTCAGGCTGGTAGAAGGCCCCCACCAGATTCTTGCCCGCGCTCAGGTTGATGGCGGTCTTACCACCGACACTCGAATCGACCTGAGCAAGGAGGCTGGTGGGAATCTGCCATAATCCTACCCCGCGCTGGTACGTCGCGGCGGCAAATCCGGCCAGGTCTCCCACGACCCCTCCTCCGAGCGCCACAACCACGTCGTCACGCCGCGCACCCGCTTCAGCTAGCCACTCCCAGCAGCGCCCCAGTGAACCATGGCTCTTACTCGCCTCGCCCGGCTCCACCACCAAAGACGCCATCTCGGCGCAGCCGCCCATGGCTTTCATCAAAGCCGGACCCCAAGCACCCTGGACGTTCTCGTCGGTAATGACGAACAGGCGTCCCCCCCGGCGAGCAACAGCCTGCGCCCGTCTCTCCAAGAACGAAAACGCTCCCTCCCCCCCAACGATCAGGGACTCACGTGCGGTAGCTCCCAGGCGTCTTCCCCACATAACCTGCCAATGCTTACCCGCACCCTGGATAATCTCTACGATCTCAGATGCGATCTGCTCTGCGGCCCGCCCACCCACCGGCACAATCCAGTCGGACGTTCGTTCGTAGGTCTGTCGCCGCGCTTCGTAGAGTTCCGCGAAAGCCTCTTTGCTTTGGGCCAACGGTCTGCCGGTATCGTGTGACCGACCCCAGGCAACGTCGATGCCGACGTCCAGAAACACCACTCCTCCGCGGCCGTGCATCAGCTGCTCAGCTTCTCTACACGTGAGGGTCCCTCCACCGAGCGACAGAACCAGATCCTGGACCCGGGCCGTGTGACCTAGAACGCGCTCCAGCACGCGGCACTCCTCGGCCCTGAAAGCCTGCTCACCTCTTGTGGCGAATAGAACAGCAATCGGGCTGCCGGTGGCCTTGACGACGGCATCGTCCAGGTCAACGAACTCCCAGCCCAGCCGAGCAGCGACAGCCGCCCCTATGGCGGACTTCCCGCTACCCATGAAGCCGCTGAGCGCTACGAGCTTCGCCACAGACCCTGTTCCTCCAGGCGCTGCCGGTATGCGCGCAGGGCCGCCTGTAGCTCTCCCAGGCTGTCGCCTCCGAACTTCTCCAGATAAGCCGCGGCCATCACGTATGCAACCATGGCTTCTCCCACCACTCTGGCTGCCGACACCGCGGCAACGTCGGAGCGCTCAACCAGAGCCGGGCGCGCTTCCAGTGAGTGGATATCGACCGACCCAAGAGGGGTGGTAAGGGTGGGGATCGGCTTCATCGCAGCCCTTAGGACAACGGGCATGCCGTTGGTCATGCCTCCCTCGACGCCGGCTGCCCCATTCGAGTCGCGCCCTATCCACTTGCGTCCACCGTTGTCCCGCAAAATGATAGGGTCATGCACCTCAGAGCCCTTGCGCCGGGCGTTCGCAAAGGCATCGCCTATCTCGACGCCCTTGATTGCCGGGATGCTCCCCAGAGCTCCCATCAGTCTGCCATCAAGCCGGTCGTGCATGGTTGCATATCCCCCCAGGCCAGGGCACAAGCCCCAACACCAGATCTCAAACACCCCGCCCAGAGACTCGCCCGCTGCCCGCGCAGCGTCTATGGCTCCGCACATGGCTGCACCTGTCTCCGCGTCGTCGCATCCGACCGGGGATGTCTCGACCGCACCCCAGTCGATGGCCTCAGGCCGCACGTAACCCGAGGTGCTGGATTGCCCAACGTTTCCAATAGCTACGACCCTTCCCCGCACGGTGACGCCCAGTTCCTCCAGCAGGCGCCTGCACACCGCGCCTCCTGCGACCCTTCCCACCGTCTCGCGGGCGCTGGCCCGCTCCAGTACAGAGCGAACGTCACTGTGGTCGTACTTCGCTACACCCGACAGGTCGGCGTGCCCTGGACGTGGCACAGTGTCCTTCTGGCCTGACGGCAGCCCCCCGCCCTCACTTGGTTCTGGCGACATGAGGGAAGTCCAGTTGCCATGGTCCACGTTGTCGACCAGAATGCAGATGGGGCTACCCATGGTAAGGCCTAGACGGACTCCCGCCACAAAACGGCAGCGGTCGGTCTCTATCTTCATACGGCCCCCGCGGCCATAGCCACCCTGCCGGCGGGCAAGCTGCCCATCGATATCACCCACGTCCAGAGACAAACCTGCAGGGATGCCCTCTAGAACACAGACTTCGCATGGACCATGCGACTCGCCGGCGGTGGTAAGGCGGAGAGTGGTCACCAGCTACTCCTTGAAACGGCACCGCCTCCAGCGCTATACCGTATTCCGTCGCTACAAACAGTACGTCGAAACAGAAACAAAGTTACTCGTGAATGACATCGTTGACAGCAAGCGTGACCGTCTCACTCCCGTGCAGGAAGGTGACCACCCGACTCGACACGTCTATATCCTCCACCTTAACCCACCCCCACGTTGTCTCGACAGAGAAGCCCACGACCTTGTCTGTGTATGTCGCGGCATCCACTCTGAAGGTCACCGTGGGTGGCACTCGCCCGTCCGTCGGTATCGAAACGACAGTCATGGTGTGAGCATAGAGCGACGTTGTAGTAGTAGTCGCCTTGGTGGTGGTGGTGGCCTTGGTCGTGGTGGTTACCGCCTTGGTCGTTGTCGTGGTGGCCTTGGTCGTAGTGGTGGTCGACGCGTTGGTCGTGGTGGTTACGGGCTTGGTGGTGGTGGTAGGAGCCGGGGTGGTAGTTGTAGGGATCGCCTGGGGAATGAAAGGATCCTTACTTTTAAACGTCGACAGGTCCTCGTTGGCCACCGATGCTGCCCCTTCTTCCCACACAACCGTAGTCGTGGTGGTAGCAGGGGCACTCCCCTCGTTCGTCGCGACGCCCGCAGTTGTGACCACTGGCTCTCCACCGCTCCCGAAACAACCAACCAACATGACCGCCAGGCCCACAACAAGTAGACCGGCAACTATGGAGGAGCGAAATTCATCTGACTTCATCCTCAGCTCCTAGGCGCTAAATTTTGAGCCGTTGCGTAAGTGGCTGCCGTTCACGACGCACCATTCGCCCCAGTACTGGCGGGAGGGACCGCCTTTGCAGCCTTCGGCGTCCCGCCGCCGAGTGCGAAGGCGTACACACTGATACTCACCCTCAACTCGGGACTACTGCCAGCCGACAAACCTGTGTCGCCCCCCAACGCCAAATCGACATTCTTGACGGCTAGAAGTCGGCCCGGACCGGCCACCATCTGCTCCGCCCTATAGATGAAGTCACTTACGTCGAAGAATGTGCCCGTGAACTCCAGCTGCAGGGGAACGACCTCGAATACACCGGACACTGCCGCTGCAACTTGACCAGGCGTCACCTGTATGAACTCTATGCCTGACTGATCGGCCAGATCCTGGATCTGCAGCAAGAGGCTGGGCAACTCCGCGTTCATGGGCACCATCTTGGCCAGTTCGAGCAACCTCATCTGGTTCCTCTTGCCCTCTCCCCTGGTCGCCTCCGCGTGCTTCAGCTGAGTGTTCGCCTGTACGACAAGGGTCTTCTCTTCTTGTATGGCCTGCTGGGTATCAGCGATATCACCCCGGATCGGGCTCAACACAAGAAACCATATGACCACCGCGAAAAGCACGATGCCTGCGCCCATCAGCAGGAGCTTGACCTTCTGCGTCATAGCCCCTCCACCTCGACCTGGCTCAGGGGCAAGACGGCGTCTTCATCTGGTGCGCCGTCCACAACCGCCGAGATAGAGAACCCCTTTACGTCCTTCGTATCATCAACCGTGCCCCTCGGTTCGCCCGCGGACAACAGGTCGATCCCTGACAACAACTGGACCAGTTGCAGTCGCACAAGAAAATCGACCACGCCCTTCATGCCATATGTGTTCCCCTCTAGGGAGAGGCTGCCCCCCGCCGCGGCCGCTGCACCAGAATCCGCTGCACTGGCACCCGCGGAAAGCGGGTCCGCGCCTGCAAGACTCATGGTACCGAACCACACGTTATCCGGCACCACCAAGCTGATGTCCCCTAGTATCTGTGCCACCGGAGTCCTCGCAGCATAAATCTGCTGCACCACGATCTCCGTGTCCTTGCGCTCGCTGGCAAGACGCTCGTATACCTGTAGAGCGTTGACCTGTGCCACCAGCGCGGCGCGCTCGTCTTGCACGCCTTCGAGTTCACTCTTCCTGTCACTCAGAGAATTGCTGAACAAGTAGTACCCCAGGCCGAGGGCAAACAGCACCACAATGCCCGATACCACGACCGCCAACATGCCCACATTGGTGCTCGTGCGGGCGCGCTCGCCCCTCGGAACCAGGTTAATGCGCCGGGGCATCCTACTCCTCCTCTGGAAGGGCAAGGCCCACGGCCACAGACAGGTACGGAGCCATGAATGCCAACTCGGCGTCGTCCATGTTCGAGGCGTTCTCCGCCAACATAAGTAGAGGATTGCCGATGGTGACCCTCATATCGAGGGCCTCCGACAAGTGATGGTCAAGGTTCTTAACCAGTGCTCCGCGGCCGGATAGTATGAGCTCCGTCAAAGGTGCCACCTGTTCTTGGCCCTGGTAATAGTGCAGCGATCGCCGGATCTCCTCACTCAACTCCGATGCGGCCTCTCCCAGTTGTTCTTGAGTGGAGGTGACAACTTCCTCCGGGTAGAGATCGCCGTCCACAGCTATCGGGCCACGCAGCCCGATACGCTGCGCCAGGCTGTGCGCGTCTGACATGGGGATGCCCCGCTGCTCGCACAAGATGCGGGCGAAGCGCTCGCTGGAGAAGTTGATGACCCTCGTGAACTTGACTACGTTGTCCACGGCCACCACAAGAGTGGATACGGACGAGGATATGTCCGCAATGCCACGGCAAATACCCGTTTCGGAAGCTTCGGCCAAAAAGGAGGCAGGCGGAACAAGGGCTCGTACGAGCGCCATGCTCGATACGTCTATGCCCGCCACCTTCAGGCCCGCCTGCTTTATCGCCCCGTAGAAAGTGCCTATCATGCCCTTCTGAGCCGCAACAAGAAGTATCTCTTGCCGCGACACCCCCTCAGCGCTCTCTTTCTTGCCCACGACCAGGAAGTCGAGCACCGCCTCGTCTACGGGAATGGGGATGAAGTCTTGCGCCTGAAACTCGATAGCGCCCCGCAGTTCATCCTCTGTCATGTCTGGCATGTCCACGTTGCGGACGATGACTTTCTGATTGCTGACAGCCACCTGCACGGTACGACCGCGAAGCTTCGCCTGATAGGTGAAGGCACGTAGCTCGCGCGCAAAGAGATCTCCATCGACGATCTCCCCGTCAACCACGAGTCCCTCTGACAACGGCCACTCCCAGCAGCCACGCAGCTTCAGCCGGTCAGCACTACCGGTCACCTCAATGGCGACAAGGCTCGACCCGCCGATATCAAGAGCTATCTGCTTTGCCTGAAAAGGACTCAAGCCCACACCCTCGTCAGTGACACTTCGGCACCCTTCCGTTCGCCCAACAACCTTCCGAAATACTATCGACCACCAATGCGGCCAACTGTAACACTCGCAACTGACCACTTATCTCATTCCAGGTCGAAGGCATTTCCCCTGTCTACCGTATGACATTCATATAGGAATCAATTATCAGCGAGCCAAGAAACAGCGCCACTATGGCGCCAAACGCGAGAAAGGGGCCGAACGGCACCTTGGTTTTGCGTGAGGCCTTCTTCACCACCATCAGGTACACGCTCACGAGACTCCCCGACAGGAAGCCCAAGAACAGTCCCACTATGACACTTGTTCCCAGAACCGAGCCCATAAAGAGCGCCATCTTGATGTCGCCGGGCCCCATTCCTCCAGGCCAGACCATCGCGAGCGTGAAGATGAAGAGCGCCGCCCCCGCACTGCTCACGAGATAGACCCACCACGCTTGCGGATCGAGCGCCACAGAGGCGGCCAGACCGAGCACAGTTCCGGGGAGCACTATCTTGTTTGGAATGATCATGTGGTCATAGTCTATGAAAGCCACGGCGATCAGGGCGGCTATGAAGGCCCACGCCACCAGCAACGACCACTGCTCACCAAACCGCCACGCAGCCAGGCCGAATAGAACCCCCGTCATAGCCTCGACCACGGGGTAGCGGATGGATATCGACTTGCCGCAGGCCCGGCACCGGCCCCTCAGGATCAGCCAACTCGCAACGGGCAGATTGTCATGCCAGTGAATGCCGACCCCGCAACCGGGACAGTGAGAGCCTGGCCTTGCCAAGGATTCGTGCCGCGGAAGGCGATAGATGACCACGTTCAAGAAACTGCCCAGTATTAGACCGAACACCACCGAGAACACATATACCAGTGCCTGCATCCAGCCTCCCCCATCCTCGCACCCGGCCATATCTGCCGCTTATGCGCGATCACTCGCGCCGAAATCATTTACGCCATTGTATCTGGGCATCAACCCAAACTGTGTGCGACTTTGGTCCGATACGACCGCCAGACGCCCGGCGCCAGAACTGCTGGACCTTAGCCCACTGCTACGGCAGCCAGCCGCCCGCTTTCATAGCCTCACGCAACACCTGCTGACCGGCGACCGTCATGCGCTCAAGGGGAGCCCGCAACGGGCCCGCCGGCAGGCCCAACCATTCGAGCGCCTGCTTGACCGGAGTAGGATTGGGCTCCACAAACAGCGCGTCCACCAAGTCGATTGTGCGGTAGTGGAGCTCGCGCGCATCCTCCAGGCGACCACTCCACACCGATTCGCACATCGCCTTGACCTCGCGGCCCACAACATGAGCAACAGCGGCTATAGCGCCGGCTCCTCCGTGGCATAGGAGGCTGAAGGTCATGACGTCCTCGCCGCAGTAGATCTTAAAAGTTTCGGGATCCGTGGACCGATAGATCTGCATCATCTGGTGAAGATCGTTGGAACAATCCTTGAGACCCACGACCGTCGGTATCTCAGCCCACATCCGCGTAATGGTACTGGGCTCGATATTGCGACCCGTCCTGCCAGGAATGTTGTAGATCACCATCGGAAGCTTCGAAGCCTTGGCGATGGCCGCGTAATGATCAAAGATGCCGTTCTGACTGGGCTTGTTGTAGTAGGGGCCCACCTGCAGAGTGGCATCTGCGCCGGCCTCAGCCACCATCTTCGTGAGAGACACCGCTTCCGTGGTGGAATTCGACCCCGCCGAAGCAATCACCGGCACGCGCCTACGCGTCTGTTTCACCACTACCCGGACTACCTCGACATGTTCCTCGTGCGACAGTGTTGTCGACTCCCCCGTCGTGCCGCAAGGCACAACCCCATCACATCCCATTTCTTCGATGACGTAGTCGACCAGGGTGGCCAGGCCCTGGTAGTCGACACTCAGATCTTCGTTGAACGGAGTAATCAGAGGGACTATCACGCCCCGAAGATTCCACTCTACCTTTGTAACCACTCTACCCTCCCAAGTGTCGCGGAGGCTGCAAACGCCTTTACCGTCCAGAGCATTATAGGGGGTAGGGCGCCAGAGACAAGACAAAATAAAAGAAGCCCGCCATTTCTGGCGGGCTTCAAAATAATCCCGGCGACTTCCTACTCTCCCACAGGGTCTCCCCTGCAGTACCATCGGCGTTGAGGAGCTTAACTTCTCTGTTCGGAATGGGAAGAGGTGGTTCCCCCTCGCTATAGTCACCGGAAACTCTAAAAGCGTATCCCGTGCGCACACCTTCAAAACTGCATAGTGAATAGTAATATATTAAGTCAAGACCTCGACCTATTAGTACTGGTCTGCTGAAGACATTACTGCCCTTACACATCCAGCCTATCAACCTAGTGGTCTACTAGGGGTCTTACCCAGTTACCTGGTGGGAGATCTTATCTCGGGGTCTGCTTCCCGCTTAGATGCTTTCAGCAGTTATCAGATCCAGACGTAGCTATCCAGCGGTGCCGTTGGCACGACAACTGATACACCAGAGGTCTGTTCATCCCGGTCCTCTCGTACTAGGGACGAGTCCCCTCAAATCTCCTGCGCCCACGACAGATAGGGACCGAACTGTCTCACGACGTTCTGAACCCAGCTCGCGTACCGCTTTAATGGGCGAACAGCCCAACCCTTGGGACCTACTCCAGCCCCAGGATGCGATGAGCCGACATCGAGGTGCCAAACCCTCCCGTCGATGTGGACTCTTGGGGAGGATAAGCCTGTTATCCCCGGAGTACCTTTTATCCGTTGAGCGACGGCGCTTCCACTTGCTACCGCCGGATCACTAAGACCTGCTTTCGCACCTGCTCGACTTGTTGGTCTCGCAGTCAAGCTCCCTTATGCCTTTACACTCTGCGCACGATTGCCGACCGTGCTGAGGGAACCTTTGTGCGCCTCCGTTACATTTTAGGAGGCGACCGCCCCAGTCAAACTGCCTACCAGACACTGTTCGGTAGCCGGATCACGGCCTACCGTTAGAAGCCCAATACACTAAGGGTGGTATCCCAAGGTTGGCTCCACGTGAACTAGCGTCCACGCTTCACAGCCTCCCACCTATCCTGGACAAAGTGCACCAAGCTCCAATATCAAGCTGCAGTAAAGGTTCACGGGGTCTTTCCGTCTTGTCGCGGGTAATCGGCATCTTCACCGATACTACAATTTCACCGAGTCTATGGCTGAGACAGTGCCCAAATCGTTACGCCATTCGTGCAGGTCGGAACTTACCCGACAAGGAATTTCGCTACCTTAGGACCGTTATAGTTACGGCCGCCGTTTACCGGGGCTTAATTTCAATGCCTCGCCTTGCGGCTAACATCTCCACTTAACCTTCCGGCACCGGGCAGGCGTCAGCCCCTATACATCGTCTTTCGACTTAGCAGAGACCTGTGTTTTTGGTAAACAGTCGCTTGGGCCTAAACTCTGCGGCCTCCTCGGGCTCGAGAAGTAAATTCTTCCACCCTAACGAGGCGCCCCTTCTCCCGAAGTTACGGAGCTATTTTGCCGAGTTCCTTAGCCATAGTTCTCTCGATCGCCTTAGTATTCTCTACCTGCCCACCTGTGTCGGTTTTGGTACGGGCACACACCAGAACTCGCTAGAGGTTTTTCTTGGCGGCATAGAATCGGCGGCTTGCCGGCAAAAGCCAGCTGACATCACGTCTCAGGCTTATATGGCCTCCGGATTTTCCTAGAGACCGCCCTACGCGCTTGTCCGTGGTCAACCAACGCCACGGTCCGCTTATCTTTCCGCGTCACCCCATTGCTCAAACGCTCGGTGGTGGCACTGGAATATTGACCAGTTCTCCATCGCCTACGCCTCTCGGCCTCGGCTTAGGACCCGGCTAACCCTGAGCTGATTAGCATTGCTCAGGAAACCTTGGGCATTCGGCGGGCGAGTTTCGCACTCGCCTTTCGTTACTCATGCCAGCATTCTCACTTCCCATGCCTCCACGGCTGGCTTACGCCGCCGCTTCACCGGCATGGGAACGCTCGCCTACCGATCCAACCACAAAGTGGCTGAATCCCATAGCTTCGGTATATGACTTGAGCCCCGTTGGATTGTCGGCGCGTGAACACTTGACCAGTGAGCTATTACGCACTCTTTCAAGGAATGGCTGCTTCTAAGCCAACCTCCTGGTTGTCTGTGCACTCGCACATCCTTTCCCACTTAGCCATAATTTAGGGACCTTAGCTGATGGTCTGGGTTGTTTCCCTCTCGGCTACGGAGCTTAGCCCCCGCAGCCTGACTCCCGCGCTCTTGACTGATGGCCTTCGGAGTTTGTCTGAGGTCGGTAACCTTTAGGGGGCCCCTAGTCCAAACAGTGCTCTACAACCAAAAGTAAACACGCGAGGCTATACCAAAATATATTTCGGCGAGAACCAGATATCTCCGAGTTTGATTAGCCTTTCACTCCGATCCACAGGTCATCCCCGCCGTTTTCAACCGACGTGGGTTCGGGCCTTCACGAAGTCTTACCTTCGCTTCACCCTGCCCATGGATAGATCACTCGGCTTCGGGTCTACAGCATGCGACTAAAGCGCCCTATTCAGACTCGCTTTCGCTACGGCTCCGCTCTCGCTTAACCTTGCCGCATACCATAACTCGCTGGCTCGTTATGCAAAAAGCACGCCGTCACAACCCGAAGGCTGCTCCGACCGCTTGTAAGCACACGGTTTCAGGTTCTATTTCACTCCCCTCCCGGGGTGCTTTTCACCTTTCCCTCACGGTACTAGTCCACTATCGGTCACCAGTTAGTACTTAGCCTTGCGGAGGTGGTCCCCGCAGGTTCCTACCGGATTTCACGTGTCCGGTAGTACTCAGGTACTGGTTAAGGAAGAGACTGACATGTCGCCTACGGGGCTCTAACCCTCTGTGGCCCGGCGTCCCAACCGGCTCGGCTATATCGGTCTTTTGTAACTTCCCGGATCGGATGCAGCCGATCCAAAACCAGCCCTACAACCCCGCGCCTGATAAGCCTGCAAGCAATCGCGCAGGCGCGGTTTGGGCTCTTCCCGTTTCGCTCGCCGCTACTCAGGGAGTCGAACTTTCTTTCCTTTCCTCGGGCTACTTAGATGTATCAGTTCGCCCGCTTACCTTCAACCAGCCTATATATTCAGCTGGAGATGACCAGACATTACTCTGGCCGGGTTTCCCCATTCGGAAATCCGCGGGTCAAAGGCTGTTCAGCGCCTCACCGCGGCTTATCGCAGCCGTCCACGTCCTTCATCGGCTTCTGGTGCCAAGGCATCCACCGTGTGCTCTTATTATCTTGACAAGAAAACATATTACTTTACATTCACTATGCAGATTTCAAGGTGCGCGCGAAGCAATGCTTCACGGACTGGAAGAGCCGCGTCAATAACGAGCGCGGTCTTTCAAAACTGAACAGCGTTGTCTGGAAAGCGCACGATCACACGCTTTCCAACCATGTCGACGTACTTCCAGGTTTCCGCATCCACTGCGTTACCGATGCGTTTAGCGCGATCGGGTCTCACAGCTTGATGGATGCAGACCTGCGGTGTTGGTCACCGCAAATCCCTAGAAAGGAGGTGATCCAGCCGCACCTTCCGGTACGGCTACCTTGTTACGACTTCACCCCAATCACCAAGCCCACCTTCGACGGCTCCCTCCCTTGCGGGTTAGGCCACCGGCTTCGGGTGTTCCCGGCTTTCGTGGTGTGACGGGCGGTGTGTACAAGGCCCGGGAACGTATTCACCGCGACGTTGCTGATTCGCGATTACTAGCAATTCCGCCTTCATGGAGTCGAGTTGCAGACTCCAATCCGAACTGAGACCGGCTTTAAGGGATTCGCTCCACCTCGCGGTATCGCAACCCGTTGTACCGGCCATTGTAGCACGTGTGTAGCCCTGGACATAAAGGGCATGATGACTTGACGTCATCCCCACCTTCCTCCGGTTTGTCACCGGCAGTCTCTGATGAGTCCCCAACTAAATGATGGCAACATCAAGACAGGGGTTGCGCTCGTTGCGGGACTTAACCCAACATCTCACGACACGAGCTGACGACAGCCATGCACCACCTGTGTACGCTCCCCGAAGGGTCGGTCACTTTTCAGATTCCTACCACGTACATGTCAAGCCCAGGTAAGGTTCTTCGCGTTGCGTCGAATTAAACCACATGCTCCACTGCTTGTGCGGGCCCCCGTCAATTCCTTTGAGTTTTAGCCTTGCGGCCGTACTCCCCAGGCGGGACACTTAATGCGTTAGCTTCGGCACCGGGGGAGTCGACACCCCCGACACCTAGTGTCCATCGTTTACGGCTAGGACTACCAGGGTATCTAATCCTGTTCGCTCCCCTAGCTTTCGCGCCTCAGTGTCAGTACTGTTCCAGAGAGCCGCCTTCGCTACTGGTGTTCCTCCTGATATCTACGCATTTCACCGCTACACCAGGAATTCCACTCTCCTCTCCCAGACTCTAGCAAGCCGGTTTCCGATGCACGCCTGGGGTTAAGCCCCAGGATTTCACACCGGACCTGACAAGCCACCTACGCGCTCTTTACGCCCAATGATTCCGGACAACGCTCGCCACCTACGTATTACCGCGGCTGCTGGCACGTAGTTAGCCGTGGCTTCCTTTGGGGGTACCGTCAACCCTTGGGCTATTAACCCAGGTGTCTTCTTTCCCCCTGACAGAGCTTTACAACCCGAAGGCCTTCTTCGCTCACGCGGCGTTGCTGCGTCAGGCTTTCGCCCATTGCGCAAGATTCCCCACTGCTGCCTCCCGTAGGAGTCTGGGCCGTATCTCAGTCCCAGTGTGGCTGATCATCCTCTCAGACCAGCTACCCGTCGAAGCCTTGGTGAGCCGTTACCTCACCAACAAGCTGATAGGACGCGGGCCCATCTCAAGGCGGAGGCCGAAGCTACCATTTGGTCGCCCCGCTTATGCGAGACGACGTCGCCCGGTATTAGCCCCGGTTTCCCGGAGTTATCCCAGTCCTTGAGGCAGGTTGCCCACGTGTTACTCACCCGTTCGCCGCTTTCAGGGGACCCGAAGGTCCCTTTCGCGCTCGACTTGCATGTGTTAGGCACGCCGCCAGCGTTTGTCCTGAGCCAGGATCAAACTCTCCATGAAGTATTTCGAAACGGACTTGCGTCCGGATCTGACTTTTGGAAGAGCTGAATTAGCTCTCAAAGTAATTTGTCTAGCAATCGGTAGGTGCCCGATTGCAGACGGGGTCGAGGATCGTCATCTCACTAGAAGACGACGTCCTCGAAGATTCGTTGCTGGCAGACCTGACTGTCAAAGTCCGATCTGACAACGCTGTTCAGTTTTCAAAGACCACTGCGCTCTTAGGCGCGGCCGGGAAGGTTAGCATCGTATCGAATCGGCGTCAACCCGCCGTGCAAACTCGCTGACTTCACCTTCCCACCAGAGAGACAAAAGCCTCTCCTCACAACAAACGAGCCGCCCAAACACTGCACAGGCGGCTCCGAGAATCGCGGCTATCAGCTTCGTTAGCCGCGCATCTCCACCCGGTCGCTCGTGCTGTCGAGGTGTGTTCGTATCATCGTGAGAGCGGTAGTTTAGACCCTCCAGTTACCAGCGTCAATAGCGAAACGACCCCATTTGGAATCATTTATTGGTTTCCCACCGGAATGATGAGATGCATGCTCAGAGCGGTAGCCACGACGACTTCCTCCGCTACGCCGCGGCCGTACACACCGTACCACCTACCCGTGTCGCTCCACTGGACCAGCAAGCCACCGTTCAAGTCATATAGTGTCGCCGCGTGACCCTCCACCTCCCCCACGGTCTCACCCGTGACGTCGCCCAGGTCACCACGCACATTCTCCATCACCACCAGCCACCCCTCCCCGGCCTGCAGGACCACCTGCACCTCTGTGTCGTCAGCACCCCCACCCATGATGCGCGGGTTGGCAAATGGCGGCCCCGCATAGGCATCGGGTCCCGCGACTTCCACGACCGGCCACCAATCTGCCGACACGGTGGCCCCGGCGGGCAGGTCGGTGGGTCCGTAGATCGGCATCGACGGCAAATCCGCCGCGACTTCGTCAAAGACCGCGTCAACCCCGTCTGAGTCACCCGTGATGACAAGTGCGCTGGTTGTGGTGATAGCAGGTATTGCCAGTGAGTCGTCAGCCTCCATCCCGTTGCCGCAGCCCGATGCCGCGGCCCCGAAGGCTACAACCAACAGACTGGTGACCGTAGCAACCACCCGTACCTGCAGCGTCCGCTTCCCGCACATGCCTGCCCCCTCTCCCCATAGCTGTCGATACCGAGCTTTCCGATCAGTCTACGCCGGGGGCCACCCGCGTCACCTCATACTTTGGTTGTAGATTGGCGCACAGCCTAAGCGCCAACCCTACTCGACGCCCTCCGCTGGTACATCGCGCATGAGCAGCACGACGCCCTCCTTCTCATAGATAGCCGAAAATCCCTCGGCCCCTAGTTGCGAGAGAACCTTGAGAGTCTCCTGCGGCAGAATGGACGGCAGGTCGAGAACGTACTCCACATCGTCGGCCATGGGCAGCCGCCGCCCCTTCTGCGAATCATCGCCCCAGTAGGTAGCACTGAAGGGAGTTGGAAACACATACAGCCGCTCTCGGTGGGTCAGATGAGAGGCGAACTTGTCACCCGCGGCCACCACTGCGTCATCAGGGATCAGAGAAACTGCCTCTTCCGCCGCCAGCACTTGAGGATTGTGGATATCTGCATTGGTGCCCGAGTCGCGGCTGAAAGGCAGCGGCCCCCACAAATAGGCCGAAAACAGTGCAGCCGCAAGCATCGCCCCTGCCAGGATCCTCCGCCATCTGAGCGCCCTGAAACGCTCCAGGCTAAGAATAGCCACCGCGCAGAATACTGTGAGGATGAGGCTCGTGTAGTGGTAGTGCAGGTTCGTCTGGTACCAGAAGTTGCTGATCAGGTTGAAGAACAATATGGGCAACACTATGACCGTACGCCAGTTCAGCAAAGGCAGGAACAGAACAGGTGTGAGGAGCTGAAAGAGGTACTTCAGCTTGTCCTCGGTAAGCATGTAGGCGCCCACGGTCCAAGGGCTCTCGATGCCCGTGGCCGTCAACCCGCCCCACCCGCCAAAGGGGATGCGCCATGAGTCCAGGTTCGCCGCCCCGGTGCGACTCAGTGCCGGCTGCACCAAGAACATCATCAGGCAGAACCACACCAGGGCCATGCCGGCCGTCACTAGGCCCATCTTCCGATTGTGGCAAAGCGCCACGTACATGCCGAGAGGGACAAGAACGAGCGCCACATCCTCCTTTATCAACATGAGTAGAACCACCATCACTAGATAGGGCCGCCAGCGACCTCGCACCACGAAGTACAGGGCGAAGAGCAGTAGCGGGACCTCCAAGCTGTCGGGGTGGAAGTTCTCCAAGTTGAGCCAGCCAAGTGCCGGAGTCAAGAGATAAGCAGCCGCCGGTATCAAGGCCAGCCAACGATTGCGAAGCACCATCCTCCCAAGAAGGAAGACAGGTACCGCCCCCACGGTCAGAGCCAGCGTCTGGACTACGAGCAGAGTCTGCGGATCGGGTGCGATCCAGTAAAGTGGAACGAGAAGCACGAGGATCCACGTGGAGTGGTCTCCGAATATGTTGAGCCCCAGTACGGTCACAAACGGTTCTTTGAACCGACTCATGAGCCACAACGCCTGGTCGTAGATGCCGATGTCGAAACCGGGAGCTAGGTACGCTCGGTACTTCAGGATGGACCAGATTCCGTAGAATGCCGCGTAGGCCACCATAGCCGCCGCGAGCACGGCCCAGGGACCCCAACGGTGCGCCGCCAGTCTACAAGAACGCGCTCGCCTGCCAACGAATGCTCGATCACCGCCCCGGCTGGGGGCGACCGGCTCGTCTGCCGTCCTCTGTGACAACGATGTCACGAAAGTACCGCCCCCACCGGCCCTCGCTCTACACGATCCGAGCGAACTTCCGTTTGCCCACCTGGACCACCATTCCCTTGAGAGCCCCTAGGTCCAGCTCGAGACAAGAGTCTCGGACAGTCTCGTCGTCAAGCTTCACTCCCCCCTGCTCGATCAGCCGCCGGGCCTCAGCGTTGGACGACGCCAGACCCAGTGCCGTCAGCAACCGGGGCAGCCAAACCAGGCCGTTAAGCACGGCTTCGGCCGGCAACGAGGTTTCCGGTATCTCAGCCGGCCGGTCCTTCTCTCGGAATAGCCGATCGAAGTGCCCGCGCGCGCCTTGCGCAGCATCTGGGGAGTGATACAGGGTCACTAGCCGCTCCGCCAGATCACGCTTGGCTTCCGCCGGATGATACTCGCCCGCCTCCAAACGCCGCTCGACGGACTCCACTTCGCGCCGGCCCGCCCCGGTCAGAAGACTCCAATACATGACCATCAAGGAATCGGGGATAGACATGATCTTGCCGAACATGTCCTCCGGGGCGTCGTGGACTCCGACGTAGTTGCCATACGATTTGGACATCTTCTGTTCTCCGTCAAGGCCCACCAGCAGCGGCACCGTAAGAATGCTCTGCGGCGAGAGACCGTACGCCTCCATGATCGTGCGGCCCATCAGAAGATTGAACGTCTGATCGGTACCCCCCAGCTCGATGTCGGCCCGGACGGCCACACTGTCGTAGCCCTGCAGCAGCGGGTACATGAACTCAAGCATCGATATCGGTTCGTTCGCCCGATAGCGCCGCGAAAAGTCGTCGCGCTCTAGCATCCGCGCCACCGTGACCGTGGCGGTGAGACGAAGGACCTCGTCCATGCGCAAGGGGCCCAGCCAATCGCCGTTGCGGGTCAGCTCCACCTTATCCATGTCGAGCACTTTCGCCGCCTGCTCGACGTACGTATGAGCATTAGCGCTGATTTCCTCATCCAAGAGGCGCGGCCTCGTCTTGGAGCGACCAGAAGGGTCACCCACCTTGGCGGTGTAGTCGCCAATGATGAGCACTGCGGTGTGCCCGAAGCGTTGAAACTGGGCCAGCTTGCGCAGGACCACAGTATGGCCGAAGTGGATGTCCGGCGCCGTAGGATCCACACCAAGCTTCACCCGTAGCGGCCGTCCTTCGGCTCGTGCTCTGGCCAGCTGATGCAACAACTCCTGCTCCGGCAACACATCCACGCTGCCGAGTAGCAGCTCTTCATATTCTTCTTTGACCTCGGACGAAATGTCCTCACACACCTGTCGCCCCTCCATCGGCCACCTCCCGCTCGGCAGCATACCATGGGTCTATTACGTACTCCTATGCCCGACTAACCCGGGTGAATCCCGAGCACGCCACTACGTCGACGCCTTCGCGCTCGAACTGGTCGATTATCAAGTTCATCCCCAGAGAATCAGAGGAAATGTGCCCAGCAATGACAACGTTGAGGTGCTCGGCCTTGGCCTTCTTGCGATGCTCCTCGCCCATGTGCATGCCCACTATCGTGCCCACTCCGGCCGCCGCCAGTTTGGCCAAAGAGTCTACGGGTCCGGACGTTCCCCCGGTCATATCAACCATTATCTTGCCCGTACGGCCCTCGCCATCGCCCTGGAAGATGACCGGGCCCATCCCCTGAAGGACTGCCTCCCTATACTCGGGGATGTTCTTGAGCATGTCCAATAGCTCCTCGACGGTGCCGTCGGTACCCAGTTCATCGCAGCGCGCCTGCACGAAGCCGTTGACGCTGTTGTCGGCCGGAGTGTGGCAGCACATGTACGCAAGACCGAGCAGACGGGCCGCATCCAGCGAGCGTTCGTTGTTACGTGGGTGCAATGCCCGCATGATCTCAGCCATCCTATCGTTCATGACCGAATCGCCGTAGCCCACCGACACTCCGAAGTTGTGCCACACGTCAGCCTGAAGGCCCATGACCTGCTCCAGACGAGCCAGCGCCCTCCCCTCAGGATGATGGGCAAACATCAAATCGATCTGAGTGCCCTTGGCCCGAAGTGTATCCGCCAACAAGACCTCCCCCACCTCAAGGTCGATACCTACCATCATCTTGCCGATCTCCTGATCCGGATCGCCCAGCAAGATACGAGTGTCGGCGTAGGGGTTCAGCAAGGCCTCCTGGTCGAACTCCCACCGTCTGCGTTCGGGTAGGTCGGCAAAGTCCTTTTTGAAACGTGCGAGGACTCGCGCCACCCCCTCCGGTCCGCGCGGGTCGGCGGCGATGCCCGACTGGTATGCCATCTCGTATATCGTGCGCAGCTTCATGTCCGGTCCTCTCTTCTCTGTCGCCCGCTGCCACTCACAAACTTGCTCCCTGCCGCATAGAACCTCAGGGGGAGCAGGCGCCCCTGGGAGATACCGATGCGTGAAGATACTGACACCTCCGGCCTCGCGCCGTCATCGATGACATCAAGGCCTGACGTGCAGCCCAAGTGCCGTCCATTCAACCCCGCGTCGATCAAAAGCGCCCGGGCGGCACGTCCAGGACCCACGGTCCACTGGCCGGGCGGCCCGCACATCGGCTCGAAGGCTCTTACCAGAACGGCCGAACCCACGCTTTCTCGATCACAGACGATATTGAGCAGCCAATGTACCCCATAGCTCAGAAACACATAGATACTCCCAGGCAGGCCGTACATAGCCGCGTTGCGCATCGTGAGCCCGCGCGCGGCGTGACAGGCGGGGTCGCCTTCGGGAAGATAAGCCTCCACCTCGGTCAACCGGCCTCCACCAACGCCGGCCCGCCACAAGATCTTGCCCACCAGAGCTTCCGCCACGATATCCGAGGGTCGCGCGAAGAACTCCGAGCCCAACAGGATGCCCGGCGGCCGTCCGAGACAAAAGCGTTTACGCTCGGCGACAACAGTCATGCAGCAATGTTAACAGCCCACCAACACCCCGGAAACACGCCCACGTGGGACCACGCCAGAGCCGACAGCTAGGGCAGCCGCCCCTCGAGCAGACCCTTCGCCAGAGCCAGCTGCTCTGCTACCCGCTGCGGAGCGGTGCCACCTGGAGATACCTTGGCAGCGACCACGCGCTCGATGTCCACAACGGCGTAGTAATCGTCGGCAAGGAGCGGGCTGATCTCTTGGAGCTCGGCGCTGGTGACGTCGGCCATGGGCCGGCCCTCCGCCGCAAGCAATCCGACCAACCGGCCGGCCACCCGATGGGCCTCCCTGAAAGGCAGGCCTTTGCCAACCAGGTAGTCGGCAACATCCGTCGCCTGGGCATAGCCGCCCTCGGCCGCCTGCCGCGCCCTGTCGGCGTTGAAAGTCAGGGCCTCGACCATGGCGGTCATGGCCTCCAGGCAGACGTCCAGCTCCTCCTTCGTGGCGAAGACGTAGAGCTTGTCCTCTTGGAGGTCGCTATTGTAAGCAAGAGGCAGTCCCTTCAGCACCGCGCCTAACCCCTGCAAACGGGCTAGGAAGCCGGCAGACTTCGCCCGCACAATCTCGGCTCCATCGGGGTTGCGCTTCTGCGGCATGATGCTGGACCCCGAGGTCCAGCAGTCGGGAAGCGCGGCCAGACCGAACTCCGCCGTCGTCCACAGCACGATCTCAGAGGCCAGTCGCGACATGGTCAGCGCGCAGTTGGCTGCGATCGCCAAGTAGTCAAAGGCCATATCTCGAGCCGCCACCGCGTCCATTGCGTTGGGGGCCACGTGGTCAAACCCGAGCTCGGCGGCCACGCCTTCACGGTCCAGTGGATAGTTGACTCCGGCCAGGGCCCCAGCGCCCAACGGCATGGTCAATCGCTCCAACCAGTCGCTGAACCGCCGCTGATCCCGCTCCATGGCAAAGAAGTAGGCCAGCAGATGATGAGCCAGCAGCACCGGTTGTGCCCTCTGTAGGTGAGTGTATCCAGGCATGATGACGCTCTTGCCGCGGTCGGCCTGCTCCCACAACGCGGCCATCAGCTCCCATAGTGCCTTCTGGTGGCCGCGGACAGCGTCCCGCAGATACAGGTGCAGATCCAGGATCACCTGGTCGTTCCGGCTGCGGCCGGTGTGCATCTTGCCTCCGACCGGCCCCACCAATTCGGTAAGGCGCCGCTCGATGGCCATGTGTATGTCCTCGTCAGCCAGGGTCCAGGCAAACCGGCCGCCTTCGACCTCCTCAAGGACCTGCTCCAACCCGGCCAAGATCTGGTCGCCGGCCTCAGTGCTGAGCACTCCGATGCGAACCAGCATGCGCACATGTGCCTGAGAGCCCTGGATATCGAAGGGCGCGAGAACGTGATCGAACGGAATGGAGGCATGCAGCCGCTCGAACAGGGCCGTGGGGTCCGCGGAGAACCGTCCCCCCCACATCTTGCCGGTACCTCCGCTTGTACCGCCCGCTTGGCTCACAGCAATCCCTCACGCTTGCGCGCCCACACCTCGAGCGGCAGTCCCCACAGATGGATGAACCCTACCGCCGACGAATGGCTGAACGTGTCGCCCGATCCATACGTGGCAAGATCACTCACATATAGAGAGTTCGGCGAACGCCTGCCGACCACGCGGCACGAACCCTTGAAGTACTGCAGCCGCACCTCTCCGGTGACGTACTTCTGGCTCTCCTCGATGAAGGCGCGCAGCGAACCCGCCAGCGGGCTGAACCACAAGCCATCGTAGATCAGCTCGGTGAGCCGCTGATCGATCATGGTCTTGAAGTGCTGCAGCTCCCTAGTGAGAGTGAGATCCTCTATCTCCCGGTGGGCCATAATCAAGGACAGCGACCCGGGAACCTCGTAGACTTCCCGGCTCTTGATGCCCACCAAGCGATTCTCCACCATGTCGACTCGGCCGAAGCCGTGAGACCCAGCGAGTGCGTCCAGTCTCTCCACAAGCTCCACAGGCCCCAGAGTTTGGCCGTCAAGTGATACCGGGACGCCCTTCTCGATGCCCACCACCACTTCCACGGGCTGGTCCGGGGCATCTGCGGGATCCACCGTGAACGCATACGCACCCGAGGGGGCGGCTGCCCAGGGATCTTCCAGCTCTCCGCATTCGATGGCCCGACCCCAAAGGTTTTCGTCGATGGAATATGGGTTCTTCTTGGTGAGAGGCAAGTCGATGCCACGCGCTTCGAGATAGTCCAGGAGCTCCGGGCGGGTCATGTTCCACTCCCTTGCCGGACCCAGCACGGTGATGGTGGGGTCGAGGCAACGAACCCCCACGTCGATGCGTACCTGGTCATTGCCTTTGGCGGTGCAGCCGTGAGCCACTACTTTCGCCCCATACTCCTTGGCCACTTCGACCATCTTCTTAGCGATGAGCGGCCGCGAAAGCGCCGAGTGCAGCGGATACTTGCCCTCGTACAACGCATTCGCCTTCATAGCCTCGAACGCGAAGTCCTCAAGGAACTCCTCTTTGGCGTCAAGCACGATGGACGCAACCGCACCGGCCGTGAGCGCCCGCTGCCGCAGTGTCTCCACGTCCTTCATCCGGCCCACGTCTATCAGTACAGCGATGATGTCGTAGCCGTACTTCTCCTTCATATAGGGCACCAAGGCCGACGTATCCAGTCCGCCGGAATAGGCCAGTACGCACTTCTCATTGCCCATGTGGGTCATCCTCCTAGTTGTCTTAGATAGGAGCCGACGGCTTCAGCCGACCGCATCTCCTTGGTTACCAATAGCACCGTGTCGTCTCCCGCAACGCAGCCGATGATCATCTCGTGATCGAGTTCATCGATGACGCGGCCAAGCCCCGGCGCCGCCCCGGGATCGCAACGGAGCACCAATAGGTTCTGAGCCACCTCTATCCCCCGGCCGAAATCCCTCAGCATCCGCCCGCACGCAGCCTGCGGATCCGGGCGCTCCTCCGCCGTAGCGATGTAGGCGTAGCGGACGCGCCCAGCCCGGTCCCGCTCCTTCTGCAGGCCCATCTCCATGAGGTCGCGGCTGACAGTCGCTTGCGTGACCGCACAACCGGCCGCTATCAACGCTTCTACAAGTTCCTGCTGGTTCGCGATGGAACGCTCCCGCAACAACCGGCGCAGGAGCTGTTGCCGCTGCCTCTTGTTCACCGAAGGTCTGCTCCCATAAGAAAGGCCATCAGGGCCTTCTGCGCGTGCAGTCTGTTCTCCGCCTGGTCGAAAACCACTGACCACGGCCCGTCCATGGCCTCGTCGGTGATCTCCTCCCCTCGGTGAGCGGGCAGGCAGTGCATGACGATGGCCTCCGGTCGGGCCCTGAACAGTAGCTGCATAGTCAGCTGATAGGAACGCATCGCCTGCATCTTATACGAGTCGGACTGCTGACCCATGCTGATCCAGACGTCGGTATACAGCGCCGAGGCATCCGCCACAGCAGCCTCGGGGTCGCGCTCCACCCAGACCTTCGCACCGTTCTCCTCCGCCACCGCAGCAGCCCGCTCCAACCTCTCCTGGGGAATATCAAACCCTTCTGGCACGCTGAGACACACATCTATCCCAGAGAGCGCACCGGCGTCGGCCAGTGACGCCGCCACATTGTTGCCGTCGCCCAGATAGGTGATCTTGCGTCCGGCAGAATCCGGGAATCTCTCTCTAAAAGTGAAGATGTCGGTGAGGGCCTGGCAGGGATGCTCGTCGTCGGTCAGGGCGTTGATCACCGGCACAGTGGCAGCGGCCGCCAATTCCTCCACATCCTTTTGGGCGAACGTGCGAATGACGATGCCATCTACGTAGCGAGACAGCACCCGGGCCGTGTCTTCGAGACTCTCCGACTTACGCATCTGCAGATCCTGCTCGGGCATGTAGAGAGGCATGCCTCCCATCTGGTGCACCCCGACGCTAAACGAAACGCGCGTGCGCGTAGACGGCTTGGCGAAGATGAGGGCCACGGTCTTGCCGCCGAGCACCGGGGCGAGAGGGGTCCGCTTCCATGCGGCTGCCTGCGTCAGCAGCTCTTCCCACTCTGCCTTGCTCAGATCGGGGACCGTAAGAAAATGCCTGACGTCCATCTTCCTCCTCCTAGGTCTAAGAACCCAAGGTGCCTGGGACGATCTTCGTACCCAGCCCGGCATCGTCGGTCAAGATCTCCAGCAGCACCGAGTGTGCGATGCGTCCATCGATGATGTGAGCCGCCCGCACCCCCGCCCGCAGGCTGGTAAGCACAGCCTCCAGTTTAGGGATCATGCCTTCCGATACCTTGCCGCCGTCTATGAATGCGGCCACATCGTCACCGCTACACTCCGACAACGTACTATCTTCGTCGTCAACATCCACAAGCAGGCCACCCACGTCGGTGAGAAACACCACCTTTTCAGCCTTCAGCGCCGCGGCCAACGCTCCAGCCACGGTGTCCGCGTTGATGTTGTAGCTCTCGCCACCCGGTCCCACTCCCACCGAGGCGACCACCGGCACGTAGTCAGCCTCCAACAGCGTAAGGAGCCCGACATTGACCTCCCTGACCTCGCCCACGAGACCCAGGTTGAGGATATTGCCATCGCGGTCACGCTTGACTAGGGATTGCGCCTTCAGGAGCCCCCCGTCGTCGCCGCAGAGCCCTACCGCCGGAGCCCCCTTGCTGTTGATAAGGCCCACGATCTCCTTGTTCACCTTGCCCACCAACACCATCTTGGCCACTTCCATGGTGGCAGCGTCGGTGACCCGAAGTCCGTCCACGAACTTCACGGGCATATCGAGACGCTCCATATAGGAACTGATCTCCTTGCCACCCCCGTGGACAATGATCGGTTTGATGCCTACGTAGCGCAACATGGCGATATCGGTGGCAAACTCGTCCTTAAGATCGGCGGAGCTCATCGCCGCCCCCCCATACTTGATCACCATCGTGCTCCCGCTGAACATGCGGATATAGGGGAGCGACTCGAGCAACGTCTGCACCCGCTTGTGATAGACCTCGCGCATGACCTTCTTCCCCATCCTAGGTGTGATACTCAGCGTTGATTCTGATGTACTCATGCCCCATATCGGCGAAGAACAGCTCCGCGCCCGCTTTGTCCAGGCCCAGGTCCAGGTCGATGTCGACTTCTGGCGATTTCATGGCGGCCGCCATGCGCTCTCTGTCGGCCTTATCGACCGGACAGCCGGCGCCGCCACTGACGACCGAGACCCCGCACAGGCGCAGCATCGCTCCCGGTAGAGACTGTCCGGCCATCGCAGCCCCCGCCGAGCTGATGATGCGGCCCCAGTTCGCATCGGAGCCGTGCATGGCCGTCTTCACAAGCGGCGAACCTGCGACGGCCCGAGCGACGCGCATGGCGGCCTCCTCGCTCCCGGCGCCCTCCACCGTCACACGCATGATCTTGGTTGCACCCTCACCATCGGCCACCATCATCAAGGCCAGTCGCAACAGTAGGGCGGTGAGTGCCTCGCCGATCTCGCCGAGGGCGACCGGGCCGGGGCGCACCCCCGAGGCCCCACTCGCAAGGAAGAACAAGGAGTCGTTGGTACTCATCTCCCCATCTACGGTGATCCGATTGAATGACTTGGCGACCGAGTCGCAGAGCAGCGACCGTATCTCGCCAGCTGTGAGCTGGGCGTCAGTGGTGACCACGCAGAGCATGGTGGCCATCGCCGGGGCTATCATCCCTGCTCCCTTGACGCACCCTCCCAGTCGCACCGTCCCGTCGGCCGTTTCCACCGAGACCGCGCAGGCCTTGGGGAAGCGATCGGTGGTCATGATGCTGCGGTTGAATTCAGCCCCGCCATCGGGCTTGACCGCCAGGGCGGCCGTCTTGACACCCGCGGCCACAAGAACCGCGTCCAATTGCACCCCGATGATGCCCGTAGAACCAACCGCCACCTGAGCGGGGGGAACTCCCAGAGCGTCCGCGCAGCTCTTCTGCATGGACCGGGCGACCGCCATTCCGGCGTCTCCCGTACAAGCATTTGCATTGCCGCTGTTCATCCCCACGGCCACAAGATGCTGCAGATCGCACTCAGTGCGGTTCACCAGCACCGGTGGCGCCGCAAACGCGTTGGTGGTGAACACCGCAGCCGAGCTCGTCTGGCTGCGCCATTCAGGTGCCACAGCAAGCACACCCACATCCGGGCGGCCGCTTTCCTTCAAGCCCGCAACCACGCCCGCGGCGAGAAAGCCCGCCGGGTAGGTGACCCCGGCAGACATCCCCCCGGGTTCTACCAGCGTCACGCCTCGCGGAAACCGCAGATACCGGGATTGATGTGGGGCGACCACGACCGGGTGCTCCGGCCCTCCGCCTGAGGCGCCCACTGTTGTGCCGTAGCTCATACTTTCCTCCGCAGACCGGCGTCCTCGGCCAGCCCGAACATGCAGTTCATGTTCTGAACCGCTTGGCCGGACGCACCTTTGACAAGGTTGTCGATGACCGAGAACACTTTCACCACACCCGCTGCAGCGTCCTCTCTCACGGTGATGCGACAGAAGTTCGTGCCCACCACCTCCGAGAGGTCGGGCATGTGGTCGCACACTTCCACAAACGTGGCTTCCGCATAGTAGGCGCGGTATTCATCGAGCCAAGCCGCATTACCCCGCAGCCCACCCGCCGGCCGAAAGTAGGCCGTGCTCAGGATGCCGCGGTCGACCGGCAGCAAGTGTGGCGTGAACGAAACCGCTACCGTGTTGTCAGCGGCAATGCTCAACTCCTGCGCCATCTCCGGTGTGTGGCGGTGTCCCACTTCACTGTAGGCGCGGAAGTTGCCGCTCACCGCGCAAAAGTGGGTCTTCGCGGTAGGGGTGCGCCCTGCGCCTGACACTCCCGACTTCGAATCAACAATCACCGTGCCCTCGACGTCGCGAGCCACCGGCAGCAGGCTGAGCAACATCGCCGTGGGGTAGCAGCCCGGATTGGCTATCAACCGAGCCGCCGCGATCTTCTCCCGGTAGACCTCCGGCAGCCCGAAGACCGCTTCGGCCAACAGGTCCGCCCGAGGATGTTCGAATCCATACCAAGCCGGATAGGCCTTCGGATCCTTTAGACGAAAGTCGGCGCTAAGATCGACCACCCGGCAGCCCTCGTCGAGGAGTCGGGCGACTACACCGTGGGCCTCCGCGTGGGGATAACAGACGAACACAACGTCAGATCCGGCTAATGCCCCCGGCGCAAACTCAACGTAACGTTGCTCCACCCGCTGCGCTGGGAACACCTCAGCGACCCTTCGCCCCACAAACGACTTGCTGGTGAGTGCATGCAGGGTCACATGGGGATGTTCCGCCAGAATGTCGGTGAGAACGGCGCCAGTGTAGCCTGTCGCTCCGACGATGCTTGCCGTGATCACGCTCGCGCCTTTCGTCCGTTGACTAGGCAGTCTCCGGGATCGTACCAGCACAGGTGCGCCCGCCGACTGCCACATCATTATACATACGGATGCAAACTCATGCAAGCGAACTCAAACACGCGAGTCCCCCCTGAGCGGCTATCTACCTAGGCGCGCAGTTCGGCTCCCAAGTCGGCAGAAACCTTGCCGACCATGCGTTCGCGCAGTCGGTTGATCTCGGCTTCGCTAAGTGTACGATCGGGCGCTCGAAAACTCAGGCGTAGAGCCAAGCTCTTCTTCCCGGCCTCCACCTGGGCACCTTCATACAAGTCGAACACGGTGACCGTCTCAAGCAAGTCGCCCCCCGCCCGGCGAACGCTGTCAACAACCGCCGCCGCGGGCACGTCGGTCGACACCACCAGCGCAAGATCTTGCTCAACTATCGGATATGCAAGAAGATCGCGAAAGGTCACCACGTCCTGCGCCGCGCCCAGCAGACAGGCTATGTCCAGCTCGGCAGCCACCAAGGGACCACGCAGGTCGTACGCCTGGGACACCAAGGGATGCACTTCGCCGAGCCAACCCACTTCTCGCTGCTCAGCATCGCGCACCACAGCGCTCTTGCCCGGATGCAGGAAGGGCTCAGCTGCCCGGCTGTACGCGAGCGAGACGTGCAGGGCGGCCGACAACCTCTCAACCATACCCTTGACTAAGAAGTAGTCCACGCTAGTGTCCGAGCGATTCCAGGAATCTCCCCCCCATTCGCCAGCCACCAGGATGCCCACATGTGCCTCCTCGCGAGGCAACCCGCCACCAGGCTGGGTGGTGGGCAAGAATACCCGGCCCAATTCGAACACCGGTACCCTCTCCTCACGCACCGAGACGTTCCGCCGGGCGATATCGAGTAGACCCGGCAACAGCATGGTCTGCATGACCGACTGCTCTCCACTCAGCGGGTTGGCCAGGACGATCCCCTGGCGCCGAGGATCTTCCGGGGCAAGACGCAGACGGTCGGGCCACTTGTCGTCGCCGAAGCTATAGCTGATAACTTGCGACAGTCCGCCACCCACCAATAGGTCCTCGATCTCGCGTGCACGCTTCTGTTCTACGCTCAGACCGCCGCGGCCCACACGACGCCCGGGGACTGTGGAGGGGATCCGGTCGAGGCCGTGAACACGGGCGACCTCCTCGATGAGGTCTATCTCGCGCTCGAGATCGGCCCGGTAGCTGGGCACGGCCACCTGAAGATCGGCGCCCTCCACAGCCACCTCGCACCCGAGGTTGGATAGGATGGCAGCCGCTTCCGCACCTTCCACGACTTTTCCGAGGATCTGCCGGACACGCTCGGCCCGCAGGCGCAGGGTAGTCGGAGCACGAGGCGGAACGCGTACGTCCACTGTGCCCACCGACACCGTGCCCCCGCACAGCTCGGCAAACATCTTGCACGCCATGTCCAAGGCCGGGGTGATGGCCTCGGGATCGAGCCCCTTCTCGTAGCGAGTCGAGGCCTCGGAGCGCAGCGCCAAAGCCGAGGATGTCCGCATGACCGACGGGCCGGAGAAGTTGGCCCCTTCCAGGAGGATATCTGCCGTAGAGGACGTGATCTCGCTATCGAGACCGCCCATGATCCCGGCCACGACCGACGCCCGTTCGGCGTCGGCTATCACCAGCATCTGGTCGTCCAGCACCCGCTGTTCGTCATCCAGGGTCACGAGGGTTTCCCCTGGGTATGCCCGGCGAACGACGATGCGGCCTCCCCGTATGGTATGCAGGTCAAATGCATGCAGTGGTTGTCCGAGTGCCCACTGCACGTAGTTTGTGACATCAACCACGTTACTTATGGGGCGCATCCCAACATGGCAGAGACGGGCCTTGAGCCAGAGCGGAGACTCCCCTATCTTGACGCCGCGTATGACGCGACCCGCGTAGCGCGGACAGAGATCGGAGTCAAAGACGTCAATAGTGATGTCTTCTTCCACCCGACGCCCACCAACAGTGTGAGCGTAAGTGGTCTGCTCGGCAAAAGCCGCCCCGGTGATGGCGGCTATCTCCCTGGCGAGACCTCTGATCGAAAGGCAATCAGGTCGGTTGGGTGTGACCTCCACTTCCAGCACATGATCGCTGATGGCAAAGTGCTCTGATAGCTGCTCTCCCGCCTGCCATTCCGCAGGGAGCACCATGATGCCGGCACTCTTGGCGGCAAGCCCAAGTTCGGCCTCCGACATGATCATTCCAGACGACACGACGCCCCGCAGCTTGGCTTCCTTGATGGCCATACCGTTGGGGAACACTCCCCCCGGGAGTACCACTGCCACCGTCTGACCCGCCGCCACATTAGCCGCCCCGCATACGATTGTGCGCGGCTGCCCCTCCCCCACGTCTACCAAGCACACCGACAGCTTGTCGGCGTCGGGATGGCGGCCGCATTCGAGCAACTTGCCCACCACGAAACGGCTGAGGTTGTCACCTTCGTCCGAGATGCCCACCGCCACAACCCGCTCAACTTCGGTGCCGGTAAGCGCCAGCCGCGAGGCCAGTTCATCCACGGACGTCTCGATGGGCACATACTCACGTAGCCATGACAAGGGCGCTTTCATGCAGACTCCCTCAAAACTGGCGCGTGAAGCGCAGGTCGTTTTCAAAAAACAGGCGCAGATCGGTCACACCATGCTTGAGCAGGGCGATTCGCTCCACGCCCATGCCGAAGGCAAATCCGGTGTACACCTCGGGGTCGTATCCCACAAATCCAAACACGTTGGGATCGACCATGCCGGCTCCCAGTATCTCCACCCAGCCGCTTCTCTTGCAGAGCCGGCAACCGCCCCCGTCGCAGGCCATACAGGACACATCCACCTCCACCGACGGCTCGGTGAAGGGGAAGAAGTGCGGACGAAGACGTACTTTCCTGTCGGCGCCGAACATAGCCCTGGCGAAATTCTCGAGCGTGCCCTTTAGGTCGGCCAGCGCTATGCCCTCATCGACCACCAGTCCCTCGACCTGGTGGAACATGGGAGTGTGAGTCGCATCGCTGTCGCGCCGGTAGGTCTTGCCGGGAGCGATGATGTATACAGGGGGCCGCTGCTTCTCCATGGTACGCACCTGCACCGGTGAGGTATGGGTGCGCAGCAGGATGCCCTCACCGACAAAGAAGGTGTCGTGCAGGGAACGGGCCGGATGATCCGCGGGCGTGTTGAGGGCCTCGAAGTTGTAGTACTCGGTCTCGATCTCGGGCCCCGTGACGATCTCATAGCCCATGCCCACGAAGATATCCTCTATCTCACGCTGGGTCTGAGTCACCAAGTGTAGATGCCCCAGGGCCGACCACCGGCCGGGCAGGGTGATGTCCACCTGGTCCTTTCCGAGGCCGACGACCAGGTCTTGGGTCTCCAGCTCGAGTCGTCGGGCTTCCACAGCCTCCTCGAGGGTTGTGCGGATAAGGTTGCCCATCTTGCCTACTTCGCGGCGCTCCTGCGCGGGCAACTCCGCGATGGACCGCAGCAGCAGAACAAGGTCGGCCTTGCGGCCCAAGAAACGCACCCGCACGGCTTCGAGCGCTGCCAGGTCGGCAGTCGTAGCTACCGCTTCCAGACCGCCCGTGTAGATATTCCTCAGGTCGGCTCTGGACAACTCTGCGAGAATCCGGTCGTTCTCTGGAATGGTCCCTCCCTCCGAAAACTCGATCCTATCGGACGCTTTGGCTATTTGCCACTGATGCGTCCCGGCTATTGCGCCACATCTCATAGGCCAGAACCGTGCCGGCCATAGCGACGTTTAAAGAGTCAAACTGTGCCTGAGGGATGCACACCCGCGCTCTGCCGGCCCAGGCGGACCCAGGACCGCTGCGCTCTTCCCCCAATACCACCACGGCCCCCGCTATAGCCGCCACCTCGCGCACGTCCTGCCCGGCATGCGGATCGGCCACCCAAATCTCTGGGGGCGTCTCACCCCGCTGCCCCAAAGCAGCTAGCCTCGCCACGAGATCACCTGGAGCCACTTCGACCACCACCGGCAGCTCGAACTGCGCTCCCATACCTGCTCGCATAGCTTTCGGCCCATACGGATCGGCGGTGCCCGGCGAGCACATGATGCCCGCAAGCCCGAAGGCCACCGCGCTCCGCACCAGAGTACCCACATTGCCCGGGTCGCCGACCCCGTCCAGATACAACGTTACCCGGCCGCCGAGCCCCACACCGGCCAGATTCCACTCCGGTTGCGCACACGTGAAGATCACATCGGCAGCACCGCCCAGCGAGCCCGCGTACTCTAGGGTCTCCTGGTCACAAACGCCGATATCGACGACACCCAGTCCCTCACCCTCGGAAGCGGCTCGCTTCCGTAACTCCGCTGGAAGACCGCCCAGTAGATCGGTACGTACCAGCACATCCCGTATGTCAGCCTGCGAGCTCACGGCCGCCCGAAGCAAGTCCATGCCTTCGCAAACGAGCAAACCCCGTTCACGCCGATGCTTCTTCTTCTGCAGCTTGCGCGCCAGTTTGACGCTGTGATTCTGCCGTCCGGCGATGTCGCGGATCACAGGTACGAATCCCGGCGTGGCGGCTGTGGAAGCGAGACTAGCTCGCTCCCAGAGCCTCCTTGGCACGAGCGGCTATCTGGGCAAACACCTCGGGTTCACGCACCACCAAGTCGGCCAACATCTTGCGGTCGACCTCGATCTGCGCCTCTTTCAAACCATGAATGAGCTGGCTGTAGCTCATTCCATGCAAACGCGCTCCCGCGTTGATCCGCTGGATCCACAAACGACGGAACTCACGCTTGCGCGCCCTGCGGTCGCGGTAAGCATAGGTGCCGGACTTGATCAGCTGCTCTTTGGCCCTGCGGTACGAGGACTTCTTAAGTCCCCAATATCCCTTGGCCTGCTCTAAGGTCTTGCGGCGCTTCTTCTGCGCGCCGACGCTTCTCTTGACTCTGGGCATAGCTCCGTCCTCCTAGCGGCCCAGCAGGTCGCGTAGCCGATTGTGATCGCTGTGGTTAATGACGGCGCCCTTGCGCAGCTTACGCTTGCGGTTCGCCGATTTCTTCGTAAGGAGATGGCTGCCGAAAGCGAGCCGCCGGGTGAGCTTGCCCGTGCCGGTAACGCCTATGCGTTTCTTGGTCCCCTTATGCGTCTTGTTCTTGGCCATAGTTAATCCCTTCGCTAACGTGCAAACCATCTTTGACCCTAAGCAGCCCCTCGTCCGTGAGCGGCGCCGGATCGAGTGTTACACCGAACGCCCGCTTAACTCCGCTTCGGCGCGAGCATCATCACCATGTTCCGACCGTCCAAGTTAGGCTCCGACTCCACATCGCCTATCTCGGTCAGATCTTCCGCCATGCGTCGCAGCAGCCTCTCTCCCAGATGCGGATGCACCAACTCCCTGCCGCGGAACATGATCGTGAGCTTGACCTTGTCCCCCTTCTTCAGAAAACGCTCGACATGCCCCTTCTTCGTCGCGAAGTCATGGTCGTCGATCTTGGGCCGCAGCTTGATCTCTTTGATGCTGATCGTCGTCTGCCGCTTGCGCGCTTCCTTAGCCTTCTGCTCCTGTTCGTACCTGTACTTGCCGAAATCCATCACCTTGCAGACCGGCGGGGCGGCCATCGGAGCTACCTCGACCAAGTCGAGGTTTAGCCTATCGGCGTATTCCAACGCCTGTGGCACGCTGACGATCCCGACCTGCTCACCGTCCGGCCCGATGAGTCGGACCGATTCTGCGCGAATCTTCTCATTGATGCGAATGATGTCGGCTATGTTGCTGTGCACCTCCCCCGGCGCTACCGGTTAGAGACTGTTCCTGAACACGCAAAAAAAGCGGTGTCACCACCGCTTCCCAATGCAGTCGCCCGGCCCGAAGCCGGACAAGACTATCTATGGCTAAACCTAAGCACCAACAAGGCGCTAGGTGGGAAGGGTGGCTTCCTCTTTATGCAAGTCGGCAGTATAGCCGAATAAGCGGCCACGCTCAAGCGCAAGGGGCCACGGTCGGTGGGCTGCACTTCCCGGCGATGCTGACGACCGCTTCGCTCAGAAGAAGTGGCTCGGTGTCCTTGCTACCACGAGACCGCACGGTGACCGTGCGCTGTTCCACTTCGCGATCGCCCACGACAAGCATGAACGGCACTTTCGTGACTTCGCCGTCTCTGATCTTCTTCGATACCGACTCGGTCCTCAAATCGACGTCCACTCGCAACGCGGCGCACTCCAGAGCAGCCTTGACCTCTGCCGCATAGCCTGCGTGGCGATCGGCCACAGGCACAACGGCCACCTGCACGGGAGCAAGCCAAGCCGGCAGCGCGCCCCCGTAGTGCTCGATGAGAATGCCTAGGAAACGCTCGATGCTCCCCAGCACTACGCGGTGCAGCATGACCGGACGGTGGCGCTGGTTATCCTCGCCCACATAGTCGAGGTCGAGTCGCTCGGGCATGGCGAAGTCCAACTGACAGGTAGCGCACTGCCACGTGCGCCCCATGACGTCCTCGATGTGGAAGTCGATCTTAGGCCCGTAGAAAGCACCATCCCCCGGATTGAGCACGTATGGTAGCTCGGCACGCTCCAGAGCTGTCGCCAGCGCACTCTCGGCGATCTGCCACATCTCGTCGCTACCGATAGACTTGTCCGGCCTGGTGGACAGCTCCACATGGACCTTCTCGAAACCGAAGGTCTTGTACATCCGCCGGATCAGAGCGATCACCCCCAGCACCTCATCTTCCACCTGCTCGGGCAGACAGAAGATGTGGGCGTCGTCCTGGGTGAACACCCGAACTCTGAACAGGCCATGCAGCACGCCGGACATCTCGTGCCGGTGCACCTGACCCAACTCCGCCATGCGGATAGGGAAGTCCCTATAGGAATGCTGGTCGCTCTTGTATACGAGCGTGCCCCCAGGACAGTTCATGGGTTTGACGGCGAAGTCGACGTCATCGATCTTCGTGAAGTACATGTTGTCCTTGTAGTTCTCCCAATGGCCGGATTGTTCCCAGAGCGTGCGATCCAGCATTATGGGCGTGCGGATCTCTTCGTAGCCGGCGGCCACGTGTTCCCTCCGCCAGTACTCCAAGAGCGCGTTCACCACTCGCATCCCCTTGGGATGGAAGAACGGGAAGCCGGGGCCCTCGTCGTGGAAACTGAAAAGGCCCAGTTCGCGGCCGAGCCGGCGATGATCACGCTGCTTTGCCATCTCCATGCGCTCGAGGTACTCGTCAAGATCTTTCTTGGTAGCGAAAGCCGTGCCGTAGATGCGGGTAAGCATGGTGTTGTCGCTCTTGCCCCGCCAGTACGCTCCGGCGACTGAGAGAAGCGCCACAGCCCCGATACGGCTGCTGTCGGGCACATGCGGCCCTCGACACAGGTCGACGAACTCACCCTGGCGGTAGAGGCTGATGATCGCGTCCTCGGGCAAGTCGTGTACGAGTTCGAGCTTATACGGCTCGTCCCGGAACACTGCCGTCGCTTCTTCTCTGCTGACCTCGCGCCGCTCAAAGGGCGCCCCTTGCCCAAGCAGGCGGTGCATCTCTTCGGCCAGCCCCGGCAGATCGTCCTCGCCTACAGCCTGGGGGAATTCGAAGTCGTAGTAGAACCCGTCCTTGATGGCTGGGCCAATGGCGACCTTGGTGCCGGGGAACAGACGAGTGGCAGCCTCGGCCAGTACGTGAGCCGCTGAGTGGCGGATGACGTCGAGGCCTTCGGGCGTGCCGGGAGTCACGATGGCCACGTGGTCGCCCTCGTGAAGCCTCGTCGCCAGGTCGACCACCACATCGCCGACCTTTGCTGCCACCGCTGCCTTCGCCAAACGGGGGCCGATGGCTTCGGCGACGGCGCCCGCTGTGGCCCCGTCGGCCACGGTGAGTTCTGAACCATCAGGAAGAACGACCTTCATGGGCCCTCACAGAAATGAGTTGATGGGCCGGAGTGTGTGAGTGGGCACTGTAGGATTTGAACCTACGACCTCTTCCGTGTCAAGGAAGCGCTCTCCCCCTGAGCTAAGCGCCCATCAGGGCGGTCATGATACAGCCGTGCCTCAACACTGGCAAGCTCTCGGGGCCAGTGCCGAAGAAGCAGCGGCCACTACAGCGCCTCAACAGTCGTGACGCAGCGCCTCAGACTGACTGGCTGTTCGCAGCTCGACGATCACGTCCGTAAACACTCTTGGCGGTATTGAATGGAAAAGAGTGAACCGACGGACATTCCCCGATGAATACTCCCGGCTACTCTTCGCTGTCGTGCTCTTGTGGGCCGGCCAGGGTGTGTGGACAAAGAAGATGCTGGACATGAATTCGGAGGATAGCGACCGAACCATCGGTCGGTGCCCGCTGCAACGAGCACGCCATCATGAGGAGGCGACGACCGGACTTGAACCGGTGTAGCGGGTTTTGCAGACCCGTGCCTAGCCACTCGGCCACGTCGCCTCGAGACGGCACAGAGATGGAGCGGATGAAGGGATTCGAACCCTCGACCTTCTGCATGGCAAGCAGACGCTCTAGCCAACTGAGCTACATCCGCCCGTAGGCGCCTTACGGCTTGGGGATTATAGACCAGCGCCTTCCTGTTCGTCTAGAGCGCGATTCACCAAAGCGTCGGCTCTGGCGTTCTGCTCCCTTGGAACATGGCGGATTCGGAAACGCGAAAAGCGCCGCGACCGCTCCTGAGCCTCGGCGTGGAGAGGCTTGAGACCTTCATTCTTAACCTTGTACTGCCCGAGCATCTGCCTCACCAGCAGTTCGGAATCGGATGCCACCTCTACCTCGCCGGCCCCCAACGCCGCGGCAGCCTCCAGACCAACCAGCAGCGCGCGGTATTCGGCCACATTGTTGGTGGTGACCCCGATGGCTCGACCGATCCCCTCGAGCACCTCGCCGGCCCCGTCCTCGATAACCACTCCGATGCCACTGGGGCCAGGATTACCGCGTGAACCCCCGTCGATCCACACCCGCACTGCCAGCTTGCCGTCACCGGCGCCGGACCTGGGGGCTGACGATCTCGTACTCACGCCCGCACCCGATTCATGCTCGCCGCAGCCCGTCGCCACGTGATTCCACGGTGAACTCCATTCCTCAGACAAAGCCACGCCTACCCCAACCTTCTTCAGTTCGTTTACCAGAGTCTGCGCCCACTGCTTGAACGCCCACCATTCAAAGTCGCCATGCGGCACCGCGACAAGAGCAAGCCCATCGTTTGCTGCTCGCTCGCCCTCGTGGTAGCCAACGTCACCCGTGACAAGCACCTCGCAACGCTCCGCGGCCCGATCAAGCGAACTGCGCCCACTACCGGGCAGCACTCCCACTTGCCTCACCATCCGCGAGCCATCGCCGCTCCAAGAGACGCCCTCGAGCTCGAAGATCTGCGCCACGCGGCTCGCCAAGTCTCCCACCGATACCGCCGCGGGCATCGTCCCGACGCGACCCAGGCCTACGCGGGGAAGAATGTCTTCCACCGGGTAGACATCAAAAGCCGGCTCCTCATAGGGATGAGCGGCGACGAAGGCTCTGATCACCTCGCCTAACCGGTTCCGCGGCGCCACGGTCTCCCAGCGGACCTCAGAGATCCTTTCGGGATGCGCCCGCACACCCACTGCCGGGTTGGCTCCAGGCCCAGGAGTGAACCACCCCTTGCCCTCGCCGCCATACGCGCAATCCGCATAGTCGCCAATGGCGCCCGCTCCAGCCGCGAACACGGCGGCAGCCACAGTCTCCACTGCCTCCGTCGGAATGAACCCCACCACCTTGTACCAGCCGGCGGGCGACGGCTCCAAGGGAGTCATATCCACGAGACCAAGCGCATGTCCGGCGATGTCCGCCAATCCGTTACGAGCCGCATCCACATTGGTGTGGCAGGCGATCAGGTTGAGGCCGGCGCTCACGAGCCTGCGCACACTGCGCTCGCGGGGCTGTGATTCGCGCAGGGATCGCACCGGCGCATACAATAGCGGGTGATGCGTGAGGATGGTGTCATAACCACCGGCGACGGCCTCGCTCAGAACCGGCTCAGTCAATTCCAGCGCCACGAGGACGCTCCGCACCGCCGCTTCCTCGTCACCCACGAGAAGACCGCAGTTGTCGCCCGGCTGAGCAAGCTCAAACGGAGCAAGTCGCTCGACAACGCGCAACAGTTCGCTTACCAACACCGCGCACTCCTTCGGGCGGTCAATAAGTGGGCCCAGCAGGACTCGAACCTGCGACCGGCCGATTATGAGTCGGCAGCTCTAACCAACTGAGCTATGGGCCCGGGACGACGCACATTCTACCGCACCGGCCTACGTCGCAGAGCCAACTCTCTCAACGATGAAGAGGCCGCTGACGGCCCTTAGGTTGGGCCACAGCCGCACCGGACGCCTCTTGCCCATATAGAAACTACGGACGATGCGTATGTCCTGCCCCCGAGTGAAGTCCTTGAAATCATTGATGGTGAGCGAACGAACGTTGGGTGTGTTGTACCACTGGTAAGGCAGCGCCTTAGTCACCGGCACCCGCCCGGTGAACAGCAGCTGCAGCCGAGGCTTCCAGTGCCCGAAGTTGGGGAAGCTGGCCACGACGTAACGCCCCACCCGCAAGGCCTCCTTGAGAACCTCCAGAGTCTCGTGCGCTTGTTGCAGCGTCTGGCTTAGCACCACGTAGTCAAAACTGGCCGCGGGGTAGTACGAAAGGCCCTCAGTGAAGTCCCCGTGATGCACCGTCACCCCGTGGGCCGCGGCCTCGTAGACCCGCTCCTCCACGATCTCTATTCCCGTACCTCGCACATCCTTCTGCTCGGCGAGAACCTTCAGCAGCTCGCCGGCGCCGCAGCCCAGGTCGAGCACCCGGGCCCCTCGCGGCACCGCCTCCACGATGAACAGGTGATCCGGACCCAAGGCTGCCAGTAGGTCACGCATCTCCAGCGTATCCTCAGTCAAAGCGCAATCCTCTCCGCCGCGCGGTGGTATCGACGAAATGCCACACCACCCGGCTGAGCTCCTTGTTTTCGAGCAGAAAGGCGTCGTGCCCAAACGATAGCTTCATCTCCAGGTAGGAGCAGTCGATGTTGTTGCCCTTGAGGGCTTTCACAATCTCTTTCGACTGGTAGGGTGGATACAGCCAGTCACTGCTAAAAGCTACCAGGAGAAAGCGCATCTCCTCGGGAATGTCACGGAAGGTCTCGGTCAACACCCCGTGACCGCCGGACAGGTCGAAGTAGTCCAGAGCCTTTGTGACATAGAGATAGGTGTTGGCATCAAAGCGACGGGTGAACATCTCCCCTTGGTACTTCAGGTAGCTCGCCACCTCGAAGTCCTGGGTCAGGCCATAGCTTAGCTCCCTGCTATCCCGCAGGCGCCGCCCGAACTTCTCATGCATGGATTCATCCGACAGGTATGTTATGTGGCCGATCATCCGGGCCACAGCAAGGCCACTGTCGGGCGGATCGCCGTCGTAGTAGTCGCCGCCGTTCCATTTGGGATCGCCCATGATGGCTTGGCGGCCTACCTCGTTGAACGCGATCTGCATAGGTGAGTGCCGCTGCGTGGCGGCGATGGGGATGCACGAAGCTACCGCGTCCGGGTACGCTACCGCCCATTGCAGGGCCTGCATGCCCCCCATGGAGCCGCCCGACACACTGAGCAGACGGCTGATGCCCAGTCGATCGATGAGCAGCTTCTGGGCCCGCACCATGTCACCCACCGTAACCAGGGGAAACTCGAGGCCGTAGGGCCTGCCCGTCGCGGGGTTGACGCTGATAGGACCCGAACTGCCCTTGCACCCGCCGATGACGTTGGAACACACCACAAAGTAGCGGTCGGTGTCGAAGCCCTTGCCCGGGCCGATCATCGCCTCCCACCAGCCGGGCTTTTCGTCTCCCGGGTAGTAGCCGGCAGCGTGCGCGTCACCAGACAGCGCGTGCACTATGAGGATGGCGTTGGTTCGCTCCTCGTTCAAGCGCCCGTAGGTCTCGTAGGCGATCGTAACCGGGGCGAGCGTCTCTCCCGAGTCGAGCAGCAGCGAGTCGAACTCCACCGACTGGAGGGTGGCCTCTCCCACGGAGGACCCCTGGTGCGTCTGGTCTATGCGGTAATCACTCATCCCCGATAACGGTTCGTGATAGGTAGGCGCCGGTCCTTCCCGAAGGCCTTCGGAGTGATTCGGACTCCCGGAGCGCTTTGCCGTCGCTTGTACTCGTTGCCGTCGATCATAGCCAACACTTTCTGTACCATCGGGCGCTCAATCCCCAAGGTTACAATCTCATCGATGCTGTCGTCGCGCACAACGTACGCCTCGATTATCCGGTCGAGGATGTCGTACGGCGGCAATGTGTCCTGGTCGGTCTGATCCGGCGCCAGTTCGGCCGAAGGGGCGCGGGTGATAGTGGAGCCAGGGATAGGACTCACGCCGAACGCGAGCGCGTTGCGGTACTCCGCCAACCTGTAGACCAGAGTCTTGGGCACGTCCTTGAGCACCGCGAATCCCCCAGCCATATCCCCGTAAAGCGTGGCGTAGCCCACGGCCATCTCGCTCTTGTTGCCGGTGGTCAGCACCAGCCACCCGAACTCGTTTGAGAGCGCCATCAGCAGATTGCCCCTGATGCGCGCTTGGATGTTCTGCTCCGTAACCCCCGGCACTTCGTCCAGATGCACCCGCAGACTCTCCAGATACGCTCGATACACGGTCTCGATCGGAATCTCCCGGTAATACACTCCCAGCCTACGAGCCGTCTCCTGCGCATCACTTCTGGTGCCTTCGGTCGAATAGCGCGAGGGCATGGAGACGGTGTTGACCCTCTCCTTGCCCAGCGCGTCGGCAGCGATACATGCCGTGAGCGCCGAGTCGATGCCGCCGCTGATGCCCATGACCACCTGCTTGAAGCCGTTCTTGCGCGCATAGTCCCGGACACCCAGACACAAGGCCGAGTAGACCTCCGCCTCCGACCCCAGCGGGTCGCACACCCGAACGGATAGCGGGCGCATTCCGCCGCCCGAGTCGTCGCCAAACCCGGTCGTCGCCTCAGGCGCTAACGCCTCAGATCCCGCTGAGACCTCGATCACCTCCACCGGCCACGTGCGAGCGGGCGCGCTCCCCGCCGTCTCCAACGCGCGCGGTCGCGGGCCGGCGTCTATCTCCACCACCAGCAGCTCCTCGTCGAACTGACACGCACGCCCCACCAGGGTGCCCTCGGGATCGAAGGCCACGCTCTGTCCATCGAATACCAGCTCGTCCTGTCCGCCCACCCCGTTCACATAGAGCACGTGGGCCCCGAAAGCCTTGGCCCGCTCGGCCAGCATGCTCTTCCGTTCACCACCCTTGCCCCTGTGATAGGGCGACATGGACAAGTTGACTATCAAGTCGGCCCCACCCACCACCGCTGCGGTCTCCCCAGGTCCATCGTCCTCCCAGATGTCTTCGCAGACGGTGAGGCCGAGGCGCAATCCGTCGACGCACAAGATCGTCGCCCGGTCTCCGGGAGTGAAATAGCGCTTCTCGTCGAACACCGCGTAATTGGGCAGCAATATCTTGCGATAGAGCCCGGCGACCGCCCCACCGGCCAGGATGGCCGCACAGTTGTATGTAGCGTCCTCTTCCGCCAGCGGGACCCCCACCAAGGCCACGATGTCGTTGCAGGCGACGGCGATCTCGTCCAGAGCCTCCCTGCACCGGGCCAAAAAATGATCCTTCAGCACCAGATCCTCAGGCGGATAGCCGGAGATGGCCAGTTCCGGAAATATCACCACCCGAGCCCCCAAACTCAGCGCGCGAGCGACCCAAGCGGTAATCAACTCGGTATTGCCCTTGATGTCCCCTACCGTGGGATTGATCTGCGCGAGCGCGATCCTCACAGGGGCTCCTTCAGTCGGCTACCCACAACCACCGCCATGTCACTCTGCCCTCTCCAGAACGTCGAGCACCTCTCTGGTCTTCTGCTCCATGAGAGTCTTGTCACTACGCGTCTCGACGTTCAGCCGGACGACCGGCTCGGTGTTGGACGATCTCACGTTGAACCGCCACTCGGCCAGCTCGACACTCACTCCATCGGTCTCGTCGATACTGAGCGCTTCTCCGGCGTATCGGGCGCGCGCGGCGGCGATAGCCCGAGCCGGTTCGGGCAACGTAAGATTGATCTCCCCACTCACCGGGAAACGGGCGATCCGCTCCTCCACCATGGCCGACAGCGGCCGTCCCTCTTCGCTCATGGCCTCAGCCACCTGCAGCCACGGGATCATGCCACTGTCGCAGTATGAGAACTCCTTGAAGTAGTGGTGGGCCGACATCTCTCCCCCATAGATGCCGTCGACCTGGCGCATCCTTTCCTTGATGAAGGCATGCCCACTCTTGGAGAGCACGGGCGTGCCGCCGTGCTCCTGGACAATCTCCTCTGTGTTCCACACCAGCCGGGGATCGTGCACAATCAGACCCCCTGCGTGTCGCCGTAGAGCCCGCGCGGCAAGCAGCCCGACAACGTAGTAGCCCTCGACGAATGCCCCGCGTTCGTCAAAGAAGAAGCATCGGTCGAAATCGCCGTCCCAGGCGATGCCCAAGTCAGCCTTCTCGGCCACCACGGCCTGGGCAGTCATGGCCCGGTTCTCGAGCAGCATGGGGTTAGGCACCCCATTAGGGAAGTTGCCGTCCGGCTCGTGATTGAGCTTGACGAACTCAAACGGAAGGCTGGCCTCGAGCATGTCGATCACCGGTCCTGCCCCGCCATTGCCGGCGTTGACCACGATCTTAAGAGGGCGCAGCTTCGGAAGGTCGACGTAAGTCAACAGGTGTCCCACATAGCTCGGGCGGCAGTTGAACTGCGTGAGTGTACCTGGAGTGGCGGAACCGGTGCTGGGGGGCGGAGCCCAGTGTACATAGCCTTCCACCCTCAGAGCCTCCATTACGGCTGCTTCCATATCCAGGAGACCGGTATCCGCACTGACGGGCCGGGCCTTGTCGCGAGTGAACTTCATGCCGTTGTAGTCCCTGGGGTTATGACTGGCGGTGATCATGACGCCTCCATCAAGGCCCAGCGAAAACACGGCGTAGTAGACCTCCTCTGTGCCCACCAAGCCGATGTCTAACACGTCGACCCCCGACTCCGTGAGGCCCCGGCACAAAGCCTCCGCCAACTCGGGACTCGTGTGACGGATGTCGTGCCCCACAGCCACCCGGCTGGGCCGGATGAGCTGAGCGTAGGCCCTGCCAATATGTACGGCCAGTTCCTTGTTCAATTGACCGGGCACGCGACCCCGAACGTCATAAGCCTTGAAGCAGTCGAGATATAAGCCGCTTGCCATCGTCAGAAACCTCCAGGCCCGGTACACGAGAACGTTTGCATGAGGTAGGTGTATTGCTTATACTACGCGAGGTCCACGGTCCTCGGTAGCTCAATGGTAGAGCACCTGACTGTTAATCAGGGGGTTGCAGGTTCGAGTCCTGCCCGGGGAGCCATTCTTCTTGGAAAAGCGTGGCTCAGGCTAAGCGGCCACACCGAAGGACCGGCGACCGAAAACGTGGTCGGCTCCGTCTTCGGCGGAGATCTCGCAGCCACATTCTGAACACAAGAGAACATACGCTTCGGCAGCGCCAGGCATTGCGATGGTCGGAACCGGGTGCGACGATTGCCCGGAGTGTCGTATGGCGAGACGCGCTCCGCAGCACGGGCACGGATCACCAGCTCTGATCTGCGAGAGACATCTTCCTAACGTCTGAACCTGTGGGTGGGCTGTCTGCCCGTTCATCACAGCCTCCTTAGCACCCCGGTGACCTTGCCGACAATGCGTGGATCTCTTGTGTAAATGGGATCCATATCGTCGTTCTCCGGCTGCAGTCTCACCTGATCCGCCTCCCGGAAGAAACGCTTGACGGTGGCGTCGTCTTCGATCATGGCCACCACAATGTCGCCATCGTTGGCGCTCTCCTGCTGCCTCACCACTACGATGTCGCCGTCGAGGATGCCGGCTTTCATCATCGAACTACCCGCGACTCGGAGCGCGAAACAACTACCCCCGCCCCCAAGGAAACTCGGAACGTCTATGTAATCCTCGATGTTCTCTTCGGCCAGAAGAGGCGCTCCGGCGGCGACCCGGCCCATAACACCCACCCGGGTCGATCCCGCGCTCTCAGGCGCGTACTCAGCCGGGCCACACGGCCTTACCACCTCCAAAGCCCGCCGCTTAGAGCTACCCCTGCGCACGTAGCCCATGGCCTCCAGAGCACTGAGGTGCCCCTGCACCGAGGCCGGAGACGAAAGGCCCACGGCCTTCCCAATCTCCCGCACTGTGGGCGGATAGCCCTGCTTTATGACCGCCTCTTCGATTACCCGAAGAATACGCTGCTGTCTATCCTGCAGCTCCATTGCATTCTCCTCGGTGAACATTCGTTCGTTGTTGGGATTATAGAACAATTGTTCGCCCCCAACAAGCCGGGCGATACCGGCCTCGCGCCCGGTTGACTCACCCAACCAACCGCCCTATACTCACCGCTGCTCGCCCTTGTATGTCCGAGTGGCGGAATTGGCAGACGCGCTAGGTTGAGGGCCTAGTGAGTGCATAACTCATGCGGGTTCAAGTCCCGCCTCGGACACCTTCCTTGAGGCACCCTGATTGGTCACCGTGTCAACGGATCGGAGGCCCTTATGCCAAAACTCCCCGCCGAGCTCAAACCCGCCGAGATCTATCGTGCTTGTGACCCCGCGGCCTTCGGCTTCGTAACCACCGCCGAACTCGCCGACCTTGTAGAGACCATCGGTCAGGACCGTGCTGTCTCATCAGTGTCCTTTGGCATGGGCGTCCACAACGGCGGCTACAACATCTACGCCGCCGGACCCGCCGGCACGGGCAAATGCACCACCATCAACGAGTTCCTCTCCGGTGAAGCGGCGTCTCGCCCGGCTCCCGACGACTGGGTCTACGTCAACAACTTCGTAACCCCCCACCGGCCCAACGCCATCCGCATGCCTGCCGGCAAGGCCAACGAGTTCCGCAAGGACATGGATAAACTCATCCAGGACCTACGGGCCGCCATCACCCAGGCCTTTGAAGGCGACGACTACGACAAGCAAAAGCGCGCCATCGCTCAGCAGGTATCCGAGAAACAGGAGGCCAAGCTAAGCGGGTTGAGCGACAAGGCCGAGGCCCAAAGAGTGACCATGGTGCGCACTCCGTCCGGATTGGCGTTCGCTCCCAAGACCCCTGAGGGTGAGACCATGTCTCGCGACGCCTACGACGCCCTCCCCAAGAAGGAACAGCAGCGTATCGACAACGCCCTCGAGGGGCTCAACGACAAACTGCAGCAAGTCATGCGCTTGGTGAGGCAGGACGAGCGCGCAGGGCGTGAGGCGATGAGAGAGCTGGACCGAGACGTCACCACGTTCGCGGCCAAGCACCTAGTGGACGAAACCTGCGACCGCTGGTGCTCGAGCCCTGAGATGGTCGACCACCTTCACGCTGTGCTGTGCGACGTTGTCGAAAACGCCGACGACTTCAAGAAGTCCGACGAAGAGCAGCCGATGATGATCATGGGCATCCCCATCTCGGGGCGGCAGCGCAGTGAGGGAGCCTTCCGCAAGTACAAGATCAACGTATTGGTGGACAACTCAGCTGAGACCGGTGCTCCTGTGGTTACCGAGAGCAACCCCGTGCTCCAGAACCTCGTGGGACGCGTGGAACACCAGTCCCAGTTCGGCGCTCTGGTCACCGACTTCAGCATGATCAAGCCAGGCGCCCTGCACAAGGCCAACGGAGGCTTCTTGGTGCTGGAGGCACGCGACGTTCTCACCAAGCCCTACTCATGGGATGCCCTCAAGAGAACCCTAAAGACCGGGGAGATCCGAGTGGAGGATGTGGCCCAGCAGATGGGCTTTGCCACCACCGCGACGCTTGACCCGGAGCCTATCCCCTTCAAGGCCAAGATCGTTCTCATCGGTGAGCCCTTCATCTATTACCTGCTGTTCTCCCAAGACCCGGACTTCCAAGAACTGTTCAAGGTCAAGGCCGATTTCGGTTCGGTGGCCGATCGCACTCCTCACAATGAGCAGCTCTACGCAGGCTTCGTCAGCCGCTTTTGCCGCCAGCACGAGCTGCCCCCCTTCTCGTCTGATGGGGTTGCGCGCGTGATCGAGCAATGCTCCCGCCTAGTGGAAGACCAGGACAGGCTGACCACGCGGTTCATGGAAGTGGGCGACCTTCTAACCGAGTCGTCCTATTGGGCACGCTATGGGCGCTCACCACGCAGCAGGGTCGTCGTCAAGCGCGAACACGTCCAGAGGGCTATCGACCACCGAATCTATCGCTCTAGCCAGCTCGAGGAGCGCGTAAGGGAGATGATCACCCAGGGCACCGTGATGGTGGACACTCGGGGCGCCGTTGTGGGGCAGGTAAACGGTCTTTCCGTCTCATCGCTCGGCGACTATTCCTTCGGCCGCCCCAGCCGCATCACCGCTACACACCGGCTGGGTGACGGCGAGTTGGTCGATATCGAACGCGAAGTCGAGATGGGTGGACCCATCCACTCCAAAGGCGTGATGATCCTGGCCGGATATCTGGGAGCCAAGTACGCTGCCGACCGCCCCCTGTCGCTCAGCGCCCGTCTGGTCTTCGAGCAGTCGTACTCAGGGGTCGAAGGTGACAGCGCTTCCTCGGCCGAGCTGTATGCACTACTGTCGTCGCTCTCGGGCGTTCCTATCAAGCAGAGCTTCGCCGTCACAGGCTCGGTCAATCAACGCGGGCAGATCCAGGCGATCGGCGGCGTCAACGAAAAGATCGAAGGCTTCTTCGACTTGTGCCATGCCGTGGGGCTCAAGGGTGACGAGGCGGTCCTCATCCCCAAGGCCAATGTTCGCCACCTCATGCTCGCCGGCCGCGTGCGCCACGCAGTGGCGAAGGGGCGCTTCCACATCTACCCCGTCTCCAACGTGGACCAAGGCATCTCGCTCCTCACAGGGGTCCCTGCGGGCTCCCTGAAGACCAACGGGACATATCCTGAAGGGTCGGTCAACCAGCAGCTGGTACAACGCCTTGGGGCCCTCACCGAGAGAGCGCGCGAAGCGGTCCATAAGAAACACGCCCAGAGTGCCCCCAAACCGCAAAAGGCACCCAGCTCTTAACAATCGCCCCTGCGCCCGCCCCCACGGCCGGCACGAACTGCCCCCCGGCAGTCGCGCCGCCGGGGGGCGGGGAATGCGGTCAGGCCAGACGCTCCACCTTGACGGCAGATGCGGCCCCAGCCTTTGCTGTTTGAAGCCGGCTGACGGGTGCGGTGGCACTGAAACCGGGCAAGAACACCAAGCCCTCAGGGACCCGCGCCGTCACACGCGCGATCACTTCCACTGCTCCGCCCGCCTGCCCTGTGACCCGCACTCTGTCGCCCTCCACCACGTTCGCTTTGGCGGCGTCTTGCGGGTTGATTTCGAGACAAGCCTCCGCCATCAGTTTGGTGATGCCCGCTGAGCGCCGTGAGCGCACGCCGGTCGCGTGATGACCGCGCGCTGAGCCCGTCAGCAAGAGCAGCGGGAAGACGGCGTCCCTCGAGGGCACCGAGACAGCCGTATCGACCGGAGTGAATACTGCCTTGCCGTTGCCGAACTGCTCGGCGAAGAGAACCGGGGTGCTCCCCCCTTCTACGCCCAGACAAGGCCAGGCGAGACCTTCATCCTCAAGCTTCTCGTAGCTAACGCCTTTGTACTGCGGAGCCACGTCGGCGATCTCACGCATAACATCCACAGGCGCCCCGTAGGCCCAGTCGGCCCCAAGGGAGTTCGCCACCGCCTGAATGATCTTCCAGTCGGGAAGACTCTCCGCCAGCGCCGGCACGGCCGCCCGGACCCTCTGCACGACGCGTTCGCCGTTGGTAAAGGTACCTTCGTCCTCGGCAGCAACCGCCGCGGGAAGAACCACGTCGGCGTAGACGGCTGTATCTGTAAGGAAGCTATCCTGGACTACGAGGAAATCCACCGTGTCGAGCGCCGCACGAACCACCTTCTCATCGGAGATCGCTAAGGCGGGGTCCGCCCCCACCACATACAGGATGCTCAGCCCACCGCCCTGCATCGCTGGGATCATCTCCGTCAACGAAACACCCGCGGCCAGACCTCCCAGCGAGACGCCCCAGGCTGCTTCCAACCGAGCAACATCCGCGAGTGCGTCCGCCGCCACCCCGCCAGGGAGGCAAGCGGGACGGACACCCATGTCGGCCAGACCCTGAGAGTTGGCGCCACTGCGCAGAGGCACCACGCCGGCGCCGGGACGACCAACGTTGCCGGTAAGCAGAGCCAAGTCGGCCAGTGCAGCCACTGTGGCTGTTCCGGCCGGCCCCTGCACCGCGCCGGTGCCGTAGATGATGGTGGCCGCGGCGGCCTGGCCGAAGGCCACGGCCGCCTGGCGCAGCAGATCGGCATCCACCCCACACGCCGCCGCTTCCGCGGCGATATCCACCCCTACCAGGCTTTTCTCCAGAGCAGCGAAGTCCTCGGTACGTGCCCCGATGAGGTCCTTGTCCGTCAGGCCCGCGTCGACCAGATAGCGCATCATGGCCCGCAAGGCTGCGAGATCGCCTCCCGGTTTGACGGCTAGGTGAAACGCTGCTTTGCCGGCGAGTTCTGTGGCCCGCGGATCGATGACAATCACGGTCTTGCCCCCGCGCAGGGCCTTGATGACCTCAAGCGCCAGGACAGGATGCGATTCGGTGAGATTCGCTCCCACCACCAGGATAACGTCGGCCTGAGCCAGGTCGGCGCGGCTGTTGGTCGCAGCCGCCACACCGAAGGCAGCACCCAATGCCGTCTCGGAGGCGATCTGCTCCTCGTGATCGATAGCGTCTACGTTGTTAGAGCCCACTACCGCGCGCATGAGCTTCTGCAGCAGGTAGGCCGCCTCGTTGGTGGCATGAGTGCCGCAGATGGCCCCCACAGCCTGGCCACCCTTGGCTTTCTTCACTGTGTTGATCTTATCCTTCACAAGTGCGAGCGCCGCTTCCCAAGTGCTCTCTTCGAGTTCGCCCTTGCCGTTTCGCACCAGCGGTTTGGTGAGCCGGTCAGGAGAGTCCGCGTAACCCATGCCAAACCGGCCCTTGATGCAGAGATTGCCCTGGTTGAGCCCCTTGCCCACCTCCGAGGCCACCTTGGTCACCCGGTCATGATAGCTGTGCAGCACCAGACGACAGCCGTCGGCGCAGTAGGAGCAGGTGCTGGTGGTCTTCTCGGTCTGCCACTCACGAGCACCCTGCGGTGCACGCTGCCCGACGATAGCGCCCACTGGGCACGTACTCACGCACTGCCCGCACGACACACAGTCGACCTCGGTGAGGGGCAACCGGTAGGGAGTATCCACCTCACTGTCGTAGCCCCGGTTGAGGTAGCCCCAGCAACCGATGGACATGACCTCGCGGCAGATGCGCACGCACCTGCCGCACAGGATGCAGCGCGCCCCAAAATGAGCCACATTGGGGTGCTCGCCCGGGCTCCCACTGACGGGAGCACGCCAGCCCCAAGGCACCATGTCCACCAGATATTCGTATGCATAATCCTGCAGACGGCAATCGCCCGCCGCCTCACACACCGGGCAATCCAGAGGGTGATTGGTGAGGAGAAGCTCCATGACGAACTTGCGGATCTTGACGATCTTCTCGGTGTGCGTCTGTACCTTCATGCCGTCTTTGATGGCGGTGCCGCATGACGCCATCGGCCCCCGCGCCCCTTCCACCTCCACTAGGCACATGCGGCACGCGCCGTAAGGCTCTAGCCGAGGGTCATTGCACAGCGTCGGGATCTCCATGCCGGCGGCGCATGCCACCTCAAGGATGGTCTGCCCCGTCTGCCCCTGGACCTCCCGCCCATTGATGGTCAGAGTAACCGTTTGAGCCACGGTGGTTTCGGCGGCGGACATCAGGACCTCCTAACAGCGTCGAAGCGGCACTTCTCATAGCACGCGCCACATTTGATGCATAGTTCTTTGTCGACTACATGGACTTCTTTACGCTCTCCTGTGATGGCGCCCGTCGGGCACACCCTCACACAGGCCCGGCAGCCCGTGCACTTCTCTGGATCGATGAAGTACGTCACCAGGGCCTTGCAGATACCCGCCCGACACTTCTTGTCGACTACGTGTTCCTCGAATTCGTCGCGGAAGTACTTGAGAGCGGTGAAAACCGGGTTGGGGGCCGTACCGCCCAACGCGCATAGCGAGCTAACCTTGACCTGTTCGGCCATCTGCTCAAGGAAGGTCACGTCGTCGAGTGTGCCCTTGCCGTCGCAGATCTTGGTCAAGATATCGAGCATCCGCTTTGTGCCTATGCGGCACGGAGGGCACTTGCCGCAGCTCTCCTGCTGGGTGAAGCCGAGGAAGTAGCGGGCTGTATCGACGATACAGTTGTCTTCGTCGATGACGATCATGCCGCCCGAACCCACGATGGCACCGGTCTGGTTGATGGTCTCGTAGTCCACCGGAAGATCGAGTAGCGCCTCGGGCAGGCAGCCTCCTGAGGGCCCACCCATCTGCACGGCCTTGAACGTCTTGCCGTTCTTGACCCCTCCACCGATGTCGAAGATCACTTCACGCAGCGTCATGCCCATAGGGACTTCGGCCAGACCGGTCCGTTTGACCTTGCCCGCCAAGGCAAACACCTTGGTGCCCTTCGACCTCTCGTAACCACGGGATGCAAAGGCCTCCGCGCCATTGGTGATGATCCAGGGGACCACCGCCAACGTCTCGACATTGTTGATGTTGGTGGGCCGCTTCCACAGACCCGACTCGGCTGGGAACGGGGGTCGCAATCGCGGCATGCCGCGATTGCCCTCGATGGACTGCATGAGTGCGGTCTCCTCGCCGCACACAAACGCTCCCGCCCCCTCTTTGAGCTTGATGTGAAAGGAGAAGTCGGAACCCATGATGTTGTCGCCTATGAGCCCACGCTCCTCGGCGACTTTGAGACCGATCTTGATGCGCTTGAGCGCCAAGGGATATTCGGCCCGCACATACAGATAGCCGATGCTTGCTCCAATGGCATATGCGCCGATGGCCATGCCTTCGAACACGGCGTGCGGCTCGCCCTCCAGAGCCGAGCAGTCCATAAAGGCGCCCGGGTCACCCTCGTCGCCGTTACAGATGAAGTACTTGATGCCGTCCGGCGACTGGTAGCCCGCGGCAAACTCCCATTTCTGCCCCGTGGGGAACCCGGCGCCCCCCCGCCCCCGAAGCCCCGAGCGTTTCATCTCGTCGATGACCTGGGCCGGGGTCATGCTCGACAGCGCCTTGTAAAGGGCCTGATAACCCCCAGCCTCCAAGTAGTCGTCGATGTCTTCTGGGTCGATGATGCCCACGTGGCGCAAGGTAAGCTTCTCTTGCTTGTCGTAAAACAGGTTGTACTCGGTGGGCCCCTGATCGCTCAGCACCAGCCACTTCTCGATGGGCTCGCCACCGAGGATGTGCTTCTCCATGATCTCGGGCACCATAGCCGGAGTGACCTGGCCGTAGGTGACCTTCGAGTGCGAACCGTTGCGCCGCAGATGGATCTCCACCAGGGGGTCCATGGCGCACAACCCCTGGCAACCGGTCCCGGTGACTGCAGCGGACCGCCCGGCGCAGGTGTCTTCCCGCGGCCGGATGAGGGCCAACACGCCCGTCTTCGCCACCTCTTCTTCAAAGGCCTTCAGGACTTCCCGACTGCCCGCGGCCACGCCGCCTGTGCCCAGACAGATGCGGATGTCCACCTCGGGAACCGTGAGGCAGGCCCTTTGCGCAGCAGGCTGGATGAGAGAACCGATGGCCGCCATCAACCCTTCGCCTCCCCGTTGCCCTCTATCTCAGCCCGGAAGGCATCGAATATCTCCACTGCCTTCTCAGGCGTCAACTTGCCGTGCGCACGATCGTTGATCATCACCACAGGCGCCATGCCGCACGCTCCCACGCAGTGCACCTCTTCGAGGGCGTAAAGCATGTCCGGGGTGTTCTCGCCCGCTTTTATGCCTAAGTGCTTCTCGAGTTCGTCCGAGATGCGGGTCGCTCCCGACACATGGCACGCTGTGCCGTGGCAACAGCGGACGGTATGCGTCGCATGCGGGTGCAGCCTGAACTGCGAATAGAACGTGGCCACACCGAGAGCCATGCTGAGTGGTTCCCCGGCGGCCTCGGCCACCCGTCTCATCACCTCTTCGGGCAGATAGCCGAATATGGCCTGTGCGCCCTGTAGAAGGGGGACCAAAGCCCCCTGTTCCCCTCTGTAGTGATCGAGTAGATCTGTGAACTGTTGCTCTAGAGCCTGCTCTTCGGTGCCACCGGTCATTGCTTGGGATGTCATCTGATCAGTCCTCCGTAGGTCCGAGCTATTGTATCTCGGCAACCACAAATTGGTACAAGGATTTCATAAATACGGACATCACCGGGTGCAAGAGTCACTCTGGCTAGCGAGTGTCGCTCACCGCGAACTACTCGATGACTCAACCCCACGCCTCGTCGCCTGGGCGAAGCTCTCGCCGGCCTGAAACGAACTCCTCACAAACGGCGCCGCATGAACCTGCAGCCCGAGAGCTTCGCCCCACTCCCGGTAGGTCTCGAATACCTCGGGCCGCACGTACTCCACAACCGGCAGATTGCGCCTTGAGGGACGCAGATACTGGCCTATGGTCACCAGGACCACACCGACACCGGCGATGTCCTGAAGTAGGGCCTTGACTTCGCCGCCCGTCTCACCCAGTCCCACCATGAAACCGGTCTTTGTCAGACCGACCGCATGGGAAGCCGCGTAGTCGAGCACCTTCAGTGACCGATCGTACACTGCCTGGGGCCTCACCTCGCCATAGAGACGCGGCACCGTCTCCACATTGTGGTTGAACACCTCAGGTCTCTCGGCGAGCACCACATCCACGTCTGCAGTGCGGCCCTTGAAGTCGGGCACAAGCACTTCCACCGTTGTCCCGGGCGCCGACGCGCGGATCGCCCTGATGGTGGCCCCATAGTGCCCGGCACCCCCGTCTGCAAGGTCATCACGGGTCACCGATGTCACCACGGCATGAGAGAGCCCCAGCCGGGCAACAGCCTCAGCGACACTCCCGGGTTCCGCCAGGTCCACCGGCCCCGGCGTGCCCGTAGTCACTCCACAAAAGCCGCAGTCTCGTGTGCAGACGTCTCCCAAGATCAAGAATGTAGCCGTTCCTCGGGCGAAGCACTCACCCAAGTTGGGACAGAGAGCGCTCTCGCAGACTGTGTGCAGGCGTCGCTCCCGCAGCAGTCTCTCCATGCTCTTCAGGCTTGCGGCGTTGGGCAGTCTCTTCTTCAACCACTCCGGCTTGGGACCGGGCGCGCCGGCGGCAAGACCGCCGGGGGAACCGTCCGCCCCCTCGCCCACGCCGCTCATTTGCGGCCGCTTCCCAACTTGCGACAGGCCGCTTCGGTCGCCTGCTGCATCACGTCCTTAAGAGCAAGGCCGGTCTTCGCGGCCACCGCAGCACAATTTTCATATTCGGGAGCCGCGCTCGTCAGCTCCCCCTCCCAACAGCCCCATTTGACCGCGACGCTCTCCCCGGCAACGGTGACCTCCACCGAGCCACGCTCGGCCACGTGCCGAGCCACCGCGCATCTACGCACGCCCAGCGTGCCCGTCTGCTCGAACAAGATGGCCACCATTCGCGCCTCCGCGTCGACATCCGCCAGGGCGTGCAATACCACCCCCGGGCGGTCCTTCTTCATCTGAGCCGGCACCGCCCATACATCCAAGGCGCCCGCACTCCGCAGGAGTCGCATGGCGTGCCCCACGACCTCGCCGCTCACGTCGTCAAGGTTGGTCTGCAATTCGACCACGTGGTCGCCGCCGCCCTCCCGTTGTGCGGCCTTCCCCAACACTACCCTCACTAGGTTCGGGCCGTGATCCAACTTGAGAGTGCCGGCCCCGTAACCGATCGCCTCCAGTATCATGTCCGGCATCCCCACGGCCTGAGCCCTCAGCTCAGCGACCAACAAGGCGCCGGTAGGTGTGGTGAGTTCCCGCGTCTCCGGCCCCGCCTTAATGGCATATCCTTCGAGCAGCCGGGCCGTAGCCGGCGCGGGCACACCCATGCGCCCGTGCGCTATGTCCACCGTGCCGCCCCCGACCGGGATAGGACCCACGAATACGGAATCTACCCCCAGATAATCCACCAACGCGAACGCGCCGACGATATCCACCAGAGTATCCACCGCCCCGACCTCATGGAAGTGGATCTCTTCAGTGCCGCAGCCATGAATGGCGGCCTCCGTCTCTGCAAGCCGTTGTACCGCGGCGCTCGCGGCCGTCCTTACCTTGTCCGACAGGCGGGACTCCGCGATCATGCCCTGCATGTCGGAATGATGACGTAGCGGCTGCTCGCCCCCGTCTTCAACCGCCACCCGCGTACAGGCAATGCCCCACTCGACGTCGCGACTCACCCGCACTACGCTCTCGTCAAGACCAAGGGCGTCCACCGCCCTGCGCAACTCTGCTTCTAGACGACCACCCTCCCGGTCGACGTCCAGCAACGCAGCCAGCAGCATATCCCCGGAGATCCCCGACCATGGGTCGATATAGAGAAGTGGGTGTGCCATCCGTAGCTCCTTTGCCGCCTTGTGGTTGCATTCTCGCATGCCACCTCATACACTGCAGAGCGTACGTTTTGTTCTTGCTCCAACCGGGCAACTCTCGACTACCGGTGAAACAGTGACGCAAAGGCGACTCGCTGACTACATAGGACTTGCCGTCCGCCGACTTCGCTCAGACAGGGATTTCACCCTGCAGGCCCTCGCCGATGAGTCGGGGGTTTCCAAAAGCTATCTTGGCGATATTGAGAAAGGCCGCAAGAACCCGACCACCGACGTCATCGAAGCCATCGCCGAGGCGCTGGGGGTGCCGGCCCGCGAGCTGCTCTACCATGCGGCACTAGACGAAGACGATCCCTTCCTGCAGCCAGAACAGCTCATGCTGGAAGAGGTGGTAGAAGACGACGCTGAGACCCGCGAACTCGCCCATCTCGTCAAGCGGATGAGGACAGTCGACCGGCGCCTGCTGCTAGACGTCGCTCGTCGTATCTCGCACTAGGAGCGTCGCGCAGCCGCGCTGGGTCTCCCGGCCCGCACCTCGCCTAGTACCTACCCAGTTCCTCCAAGCGGTCATCATCGATGCCGTAGTAGTGCGCGATCTCGTGGACCACGGTGCGCCTCACCTGGATTGCGATGGCCGCCTCGTCCGGCCCGGCGACCGCCTCTATGGGCTTCTGATAGATAGTGATGCAGTCGGGCCACAGAACGTGGTCGACGTGCCGATCGGTCATAGGAACCCCGTGATACAGCCCCAACAGACCATGCCGGTCCCGCCCACCTAGGCCCACAGCCTCGAGATCTTCGCGCGAAGGCCACTCCACAACGTCCACCTGGACGTTCTCGAGGCGCTCTTTGAACTCGTCGGGTAGCGATTCCAAAGCCTCTTCCACCAACTTAGAGAAAGCATCAAGCTCCAACGCGGCTCACCGCTCCTCCCCTGACCCCTGAATGCCGGCCACCGCCGCCAGGAGTGCCCGAGCCGCCTCTCCCCTGTGTGAGACTTGGTCCTTTTCTCCAGGTGTCGCCTCAGCCAGGGTCTTCTCCCACCCGGCCGGCTGAAACACCGGATCGTATCCGAATCCGTCCGCGCCGCGGGGAGCCGTGGTGATCATGCCTACGGAGTATCCCTCTACAGCGACTTCGCGCACCGTCTCCTCGCCGTCGTCGCCCGGCAGCAACAGCACCAGAGAACACACGAACCGGGCTTGCCGGTCGTCAATGCCCCTCATCTCGCCCAGCATCTTGGAGACGTTCTCGGCGTCGGTCGCTCTCTCGCCTGCAAATCGGGCCGATTGCACCCCCGGCCGTCCCCCAAGCGCGTCGACCACCAGGCCCGAATCGTCTGCCAGCACCGCAGCCCGCCCTTCCATAACCGCAAACACGGCCAGGGCTTTAAGCCGGGCGTTTTCGTAGAAATCCAGACCAGTCTCTGCCGGCAACGTCACCCCCGCGGGCAGCGCGCGCACACAGAGGGTAGGGGCAAGCAGGCGCTCGAACTCTCGGGCCTTGCCGGCATTGCTGGTGGCCAGCACGACTCGAAGGGAGTCACTCACTTCTTGGCGACACCCGCCACGCCAACCGCGGCATACGCCCCAGCCACCACTTCCATCTGCGCCGCCTTGATCTGAGCGATCGCCCCCCCAGCCAGATCGAGCAACTGGTCGAACACATCCCGGTCGAACGGCTCGGCCTCAGCCGCTGCCTGCACTTCGATGAGCCTGCCCTGGCCGGTCATGACCACGTTCATGTCGACGTCGGCCACGGAGTCCTCTTGGTACTCCAGGTCGACCACGGGCATCCCGCCCACTACGCCCACACTTACAGCGGCAACTGTGTCTTTCAACGGAAGAGTCCGCAGCGCGCTCGAATCCACGGCGCGTTTCAGAGCCAGATGAAGGGCCAAGTAGCCGCCACTTACAGCAGCGCACCGCGTACCACCATCGGCCTCTATGACGTCGCAGTCGACGTAGACTGTGCGCTCACCGAGCGCCGCCAGATCGATCACCCCCCGCAGGGCCCGCCCTATGAACCGCTGGATCTCCACCGTCCTCCCGTCCTGGCGACCGCGAACGGCCTCCCGCGGGGTGCGATCCCTAGTCGAACTCGGTAACAAGGAATACTCTGCAGTCAACCAGCCTGCGCCGCTGCCTCGCCGCCATGCGGGAACCCCGTTCACCAACTGCACGCAGCAAAGCACCCTTGTGCCTCCCAATTCCATGAGAACCGAACCGCTCGCGGTGCTCACGAAATCAGGCGTGATCTTGAGAGGCCGCATCTCAGCGGGCCCCCTACTCCCCGGTCTTTCGCCGCTCGTCATATCCGCACGACCTCTCTGATGGGAAGCTGCAAGAACCGTGCTCCCACCTCTTTGAACTCCAACAAGTCTCCACTCGCAAAGAAACGATAGTCGCCTTCACGGCCCGGCGCATTCCCGATGCCCCTGCGCTCAAGGATCTCCCCAACCTCACGGGCGATCTCTTCCGCCGAGTTGATCAGTGCAACCTGTGGACCGAGAAGCCGGCGCAGCATCGGAGTGATCAAGGGATAATGCGTGCACCCCAGGATCACCGTGTCCACCCCGGCGGCCTTTAACGGAGTCACGCACTCCCGGGCGGCGCTCTCCGTCTCCTCTGAGAACACGTCGCCCCCTTGGATGAGTGGCGCAAGCCGCGGACAGGCCACAGAAAAGACTTCCAACCCGGCATCGAGCGACTTCAGCGCGCTCTGATACGAATTCGAGCGGATGGTGGCCTCCGTAGCCATGATCCCCACCCGTCTGTGGCGTGTGGCCTGCATCGCCGCCCGCGCACCGGGCATGACCACGCCGACCATAGGCGTGGAGAAGGTCGACTGCAACTGGGCAAGAGCGGCCGAAGTAGCCGAATTGCAGGCTACTACGATCAACTTGACCCCCAGGTCCACCAGAGACTGCGCGGCCGCTAGAGCAAGCCGGCGGACATCGTCCAATTCACGTGGGCCGTAGGGAAAGTTGGCTGTATCGCCCAAATAGACAAAGTCCTCGTTGGGCAGGTTGACCAGACACTCGTGCAACACAGTGAGGCCGCCGACGCCGGAATCGAACACACCTATCGCCCGCGGATCGGCGATATTCTCCTCTGTTTCACTCATCGTGCTGTGATTCTACCAGGTCCCCCGTACGCCCTTTTCTAGCTACCAGTGCCCTATGCACCGCGGCATTGATCTCTCCTCCCGCCAGCACCACGAGGGCGATAAGAAAGGCCCAGAAGAGAAGCACGATCACCGTGCCGATAGCACCGTAGGTCAGCCAGCGCACCTGCCACATGCCCTGACTGACAAACCAAGAAAGTGCCATCGATGCTCCAATGATGCCCGCTACCGAAAACAAGGCACCAGGCACCACCGTATACCAGTGCTGCCGCCTACTGGGAGCCAAGTAGAGAAAGAGCCCTAGGGCCCCCACCAGGAGGACGAAAACCACGGGCCAGCGCAACCCCACCCAAAGACTGTGCCAGCCTGAGTCAAACCCCGCCTCCTCTCCAATGCGGTCGCCCACCCACGATCCGAAGACAAGGAGAAATACCCCCGCCGGGATCACCACGGCCCCCGCAAGCGACCAGACGATCGCCATGAACCGTCGTTTCTGCCAGGAACGGGTTTCCTCCAGGCCGTAGGCCCGGTTGACCGCCTTGAGCAAGACCATGATCGCGCTAGACGCGCTCCACAAGGTCAGCACAACACCCAAGGACAACAAGGTGACGTTGAGCGCGCCGGCCTCGTTTAGCACGTCTTGCTTTACGATCTCATACAGACGGCTGTCGGTGTTGACGACACCCGCCAGGCCCCCCAAGAGCCAGTGACCCACGCTTTCTTGCCCCCCAGGCACGAAGGAGACGACAGCATTCACGATGAGCAAGAAGGGGAAGAGACTGAACAGCACGCTGTAGGCGACCTGCGCTGATAGACCGAGACAGTCGTGATAGTAGAGTCCGCCGACGACTCCTTTGGCCCCGGAAACGAGCCCCCGGCCTAAGTCGACAAGCTTGCTCCGCACAAGCCGCTGGCTACTCCGCATGAACCCCTGTGCCGGCCCGCCGACAAGTGTAGCTGGGTACTATGGTGTTCAGACGAGACACAAAGCCACGCTCCATCAGAAGGCGCAGAGTCTCATGAATGGGTGCGCTCGACGGAAATCTCGCTTCCAGCTGGCCAACGGTCAAACCGGTACCGACCTGGCGGAGGTATTCCAGCACTTCAAGCTCGACAGCGCTCAAGTCGGGTAGGGGCTTGACGCGAGGACCCTTCGCTACACTCCCCCGCGTCTCCGACCCACGTCCAGGCTCAACCTGCCGGCCTATCCCAGGCTTCATGCAGACCTCCTTTCCTGTGGTGCGTCGCGAGGCGGCCGAGCCGCATTGGCAGTATGCCCCCGCTATTGTCACACTAAACGTCCGAGACCGGTAGGATGTTGCCGTCGGCAGCGCTCTCCTCCTTCTCCCTGCGCCGAGCTGCGAGCTCATCCTTGTCTGAGCCACGGAACAGGAACAGGGAGATGATTATCATAACCGCCGCCACCACCCAGATCATGCCGTACTCCCTCCCCGCATACCCGTATTTCGTGAAGTAGGGAGTCGCCACATCAATGGCCACGCCTACTATCAACGGGGCAATGATGTTAGCCAATCCCCTCATCATCGAGAACATCCCTGTGTACTGACCGATATACCCCTTGGGCATCAACCGGATCAGGATCGCATATGGCAACGTAAGCGCTATCGATCCGCCCAGTCCGAATAGTGGTAGGCCGATAAACGCCCATTTGATGTTGGGCATGAAAGCCCCTAGCACACACCCACCTAGGTACACGTAGAGGCCGATACGCATTATCCTGGTCCGGCCCAATCTGTCGGCCAAGTAGCCCCCCAGCAGGCCCGCGACCACGTACGTTACTCCGACGAGGCTCATAAGCAGAGGCCAAACTTGGGCGGACGCTCCAAGGGATTGCTCGAAGTACTTAAGGATGAACGGACGCAGTCCGGCCAAGGTGGATTCCCACAGGAACACCGCTATCATGAACGGCCATATCCCCTTGTCGCGCCCCATAAGCTTGAACACTCGCACCACGTCAGTCCACACATGCTGACTTGGCGGGAGGCTGGACCGATCGGGCTCGGGCTCCTTGATCCTTGTGACGGTCACATATGTGACCACCATGATCATGACGCCGCACAAGATGAACGGTAGGGGCCGCCACTGCGCGAACAGCGACCCGAAAACGGCTATGGCCAAGAACATGCCTCCGCCTCGCATGAGCGCCTGATAGCCCTGTACCTTGCCATGGTTGCCGGCGGGTGTGACGTCAGGCAGAAGGGCCTGATACGGCGTCGAATAGAAGTGGTAGGCAGCGAAGAACATGAAGATCGATACTGCGATGGGTACGACTCCCGGCTGGAAGGGCGCCAGTATCAAGGCCGCCGCCATGAAAGGCCCCGCAAAGATCATGAAAGGTCTGCGACGCCCCCACCGCTTCGTCCACATGCGTTCGCTGAGAACTCCCACCCAGATGGGGATGAGTGACGAGAAGATGCCCTCCCCGCCTATAACGAAGCCGACCAGGGTATTGGAGTCCGTATATAGAAACAGGATCTGCGGAAGATATGTGGTCACCAGAGTGAGGGCTGCCGAGAACCCCAGCGTCGGAAGCGTCAGCACGAGCATCGTGCGGACGCTCATCTTCTCGCCGCTAGTCACTCCAGCACATCCCCGGGTACCCTCCCACTGTGAATCGTCCTCGAGTGCGCCCGGGGACCAGGGCGATTCTACCAAGGCGCGTCACACATAGAAATGCCGAGGTCCAGAAAAGCGGAGCGGCAGCGGCCTACGGGCCGCTGCCGCTCCGGCGCGTGACTCTCTGGGGCGACGGCCGCGGTGGCCGCCCCCCTCAGTCTCCTATTTCGCCGCCTGATAGTTGCCGGCTACAAAATCCCAGTCGACCAGATTCTGAAGCAACGCCTCCACGTATTTCTGGCGCGCATTCCGGTAGTCGATGTAGTAGGCGTGCTCCCATACGTCTACTGTCAGCAGCGCGGTCTGACCGTGCTTCAAAGGTAGGTCGGCGTTGGCGGTCTTCACGATCTGCAGAATGTCTCCCTCCTTCACAAGCCATGCCCATCCCGATCCGAACTGGGTGAGGGCCGCCTGGCCAAGCTCCTTGGCGAAGCCGTCGTATGACCCAAAAGCAGCGTCAATGGCCACGGCTAGGCCACCTGCCGGCCTGCCGCCCCCACCTGGCTTCATGCACTTCCAGTAGAAGCTGTGATTCCACACCTGAGCCGCGTTGTTGAATAGGCCCCCGTCGGCGGTCATGATGACCTCCTCAAGGCTGGCGTTGTCCAGGCCGGCGTCGGCGGTCAGGTTGTTGAGGTTGGCGACATATGCGGCGTGATGCTTGCTGTAGTGGTACTCAAGAGTCTCCTCGGACAGATACGGCGCCAAAGCACCCTTGTCATAAGGAAGATCAGGTAGTGTGAACGGCATCTTATCGGCCTCCTCGCATCTCACTTGCTTGTGACAGGCTCCTACCCCGGGGCGCCGCCGGTCCAAACCTCTCGCTCCGCCTCAGCTGCCCAGCCCGTGCTGCCAAGCGAACGAATCGATAAGCCCAGACAGACGCGGTTCCGCACGCTCGGCCAACTCGTACGCAATCTGAACAAGTGGCTTGTTGATGCTCAGCAACGAGCCAAGCGAAAACGGCGTGGCGCTGACCACTACGTCCGCAGGAACAGCATTGATCGTTTCTTCAAGATCGCGTAGCTGCTCCTCGTAGTAACCCACGGCCGGCAATATGGGTCCCAAGTGAGGGTAGGCAGCGTAGGTCGCTTCTAGGACCCCCTTGGCGTAGGGCCGCGGATCGATAACGGCCGCCGCCCTAAACTCCCGAGCCGCCTCCGCTCCAGCCCCAGTCGGCATACCCCCATGCGTCAGCGTGGGACCGTCCTCGACCACAAGGACCTTCTTCCCCTTGATCATCCCGCTGTCAGAGGCGGTGATGAGCGTGTCGGTCATCACCACCACCGCATCAGGGTTGATCTCCCTGATGTTGGCGATCACCCTGTCGATGCTGAGCTGAGGTGCGCTGTTGACCTTGCTGACCACGGCGATGTCGGCGCAGCGCAGGTTCATCTCCCCCGGATGATAGGTGAGTTCATGTCCAGGCCGGAAAGGATCCACCACAACTATTGTCAGATCCGACCTCAAAAACGAGAAGTCGTTGTTGCCTCCGTCCCAGATGATGATGGGAGCTTCCTTCTGTGCCTCCGCGACGACAGCCTGGTAGTCCACACCAGCCCACACCACCAACCCCTTGCGTATGTGGGGCTCGTAGTCTTCCCGCTCCTCCACAGTGGCCTTCGCCCGGTCAAGGTCATCAAGCGCCGCGAACCGCTGGACTCGCTGAGCAACCAGGTCCCCATACGGCATGGGGTGACGGATCACGGCAGGGCGGATGCCCTTCTCCATAAGGCGCCCCGCCACGAAACGCGAGGTCGGGCTCTTGCCGGCTCCGGTGCGAGTGGCCAGCACAGAGATCACCGGCACAGAGCAGGACACAGCTGTGCTGTTGATGCCCAACAACGAGAAATCCGCCCCCGCAGCCAGCACTCGTGAGGCCTGATGCATGACGAACTCGTGGGAGACGTCGCTGTAGGCAAACACTACTTCGTCGATAGCCTGCTCCCCAACAAGCGAGTCAAGGGTCGCCTCCGGCACTATTGCGATGCCGTCGGGATAGAGCGAGCCCGCCAGTTCAGGGGGATACCGACGCCTGTCGATTCGAGGGATCTGCGCGGCGGTGAAGGCCACCACCTCCACCCGCGGATCATCGCGGAAGACCACATTGAAGTTGTGGAAGTCGCGCCCCGCGGCCCCCATGATGACCACCCGCTTCCGCTTCACGACGGTCCTCCTGCTCGCGTCCGCTTCCTGGTCGCTCTTCCTTCGTGCGCCTCGTCAAGCGGCGCAGATATGGCGGGGGCTCCTTCCATAGGAAGGAGCCCCCGCGGTAGCAGCCCTATAAGCCGGATTCTGTCCCAAGGCTGCTGGAAACTGAAGCCCCGGCCCTCAGATCGCGCTGGGCGGCAGGATAACACGTCCTCAGTCGCGCCAATAGCGCTGCTATTGGCGCTCCCTGCGTCCTTCTCTCCCGCTTGCCCATCACACTCTGACCGCGAAGCGTCACTTCCCAGCAGCCTCTTGGATAGCCATCTATCTCGGCCGCCCGTTGCCGGACGGCTCATGCGGCCAACCCGAAGGCTTCGGGCGAGCAGCCCTCAAACGCCTCCCTATTCGGCCTTGCACCGGGTGGGGCTTGCCTGGCCGCCGTGTCACCACGGCGCCGGTGCGCTCTTACCGCACCATTTCACCTTCGCAGCCGGACCTGCCGGCTTGCTGTGTAATTTCTGTGGCGCTTTCCCTGGGGTTTCCCCCGCTGGACGTTATCCAGCACCCTGCTCTATGGTGTCCGGACTTTCCTCGAAGACCCACGCTAGGTGAGTCCCCGCGACTACCCGGGCTGCTTCCGGAGTATAGCGCTTCTATAGGTCGTCACCATCCAAGAACTGTTTCGCAAGAGCGGTGCGCTCCGGGATAGGAAACGCCTTTGCAAAATGACAGGCTGCCTGGTGCCCGTTACCCACCAGGCTGAGTCCCGGCTCCTGCTCCTCGCATATGGGGAACTGAGCGATGGGGCAGCGGGTGTGGAACCGGCAGCCTTTGGGAGGATCGATGGGGCTCGGTAGGTCACCGAGCAAGACGATGCGATCCCGCGCCCGCTGTCTCTCGGGGTCAGGGACGGGAGCCGCCGACAAGAGCGACTGCGTATAGGGATGGTTGGGGCTGTCGTAGACCTCCTTCCACCCCCCCAGCTCAACGATCTTTCCCAGATACATCACGGCAACACGATCACAGATGTGCCGGACCACCGCCAAATCGTGTGCAATGAACAGATAGGTCAAGCCGAACTGGTTCCGGAGACTCTCAAGCAGGTTGAGAATCTGCGCCTGGACCGAAACGTCCAGGGCCGAAACCGGCTCGTCACACACGATCATCTTGGGCCTGAGCATCAAGGCCCGAGCGATGCCCACCCGCTGCCGCTGCCCACCGGAGAACTCGTGGGGATACCTGTGGATATGCTCGGGGTTGAGCCCTACCACCTCCAACATCTCCAGACAGCGAGCGTCGCGCTCTCTTCTGGTCCCGATCCCATGTATCACCAGCGGTTCCGCCATGATCTCACCGAAGGTCATGCGAGGATTCAATGAGGCATACGGATCCTGGAAGATGAACTGCACTTCCCGCCTGTAGGCCTTCAGCCTCTTGCCCCGCAGCTTGCGCACGTCGGTTTCCTCATAACGAATGCTGCCCGCCGTGGGCTCCAGAAGCCTGTTGACACACCTCCCGGTAGTCGACTTACCGCAACCGGATTCTCCTACCAAGCCTAAGGTCTCCCCCTCCTCTACCGAGAGCGACACGTCATCCACGGCTTTTACCGTCTTGCCCAAATGGGATAGAAGCACTCCTTCCCTTACCGGGAAGTACTTCTTCAGCTCTTCAATTCGCAGAAGCGTCGCCATCTACTCGCCCATCCCGGAGTCAGCGCTCTCGAGGCGCACGCGGTTATCGAACTGACGCACGAAATCGACATCTCGCGCAAACAGACAAGAGGAGTAGTGTCCTCGGTCGATCTCTACCACCCCAGTCTCTGTGGTCTCACACTCCGGCTTCGCAAACGAGCACCGAGGATGGAAAGCGCACCCTGGCGGTAGATGTATCAAGCTGGGAGGCTGGCCCTTGATGGGATGCAGGAGCCCCTTGTCCTCCACGTCATGCCGCGGCAGGCTGTCCAGCAGACCCCAGGTGTACGGATGCCGCGGGTTGTAGAAGACCTCGTCCGCCGGCCCGTACTCAACGGCCTTCCCTGCGTACATGACCAGGATCTGGTCGGCCATATCGGCCACCACCCCAAGATCGTGGGTAACAAGAATGATGGCCAATCCACTCTCCCGTTGGATCTCCTGCATGAGTTCGATGATCTGGGCCTGGATGGTCACGTCCAATGCCGTGGTGGGCTCGTCGGCTATTAGGATGTCTGGTCCGCAGGCCAACGCCATCGCTATCATGACCCGCTGGCGCATACCACCTGAGAACTCATGGGGATAGTCGCGAGCGCGCTGCTCCGCCTGCGGTATGCCGACACTCCGGAGTAACTTCACCGCTGCCGCCCAGGCCTCCTTGCGCGTCATGTCTCTGTGCAGACGCAGCGGCTCCGCCACCTGCTTTCCAATGCGCTGCACCGGATTCAGCGACGTCATAGAATCCTGAAAGACCATCGCGATCCGGTCACCACGTAGCTTGCTCTGGGCCTTCACGCTCGCTGCGAGGATGCTCTGCCCCTTGAAACGAATATCCCCGCTTACCACCTTGCCCGGCGGTTCGGGGACAAGGCGCATGATAGACAGCGCGGTCACCGACTTACCCGATCCCGACTCTCCGACCACCCCAAGCGTCCGCCCGGCCTCAAGGGTAAAGCTGAGGCCATCGACGGCCTTGACGACCCCATCCCTGGTCAAGAAGTGCATGCTCAGGTTGTCGACTTCAAGAAGAGGGTGCACTGCTCGCTACTCCTTCATCTTCACATCGAGAGCGTCGCGCAGTCCATCACCTAGCAGCACAAAGCCCAACACAGTGGTGAGGATCGCTATACCCGGATAGATCATCAGCCAGGGGTACGACAGCATCGACGACCGAGCCTCAGAAAGCATTAGGCCCCACGAAGGCTCTGGCGGCTGCACCCCTATCCCCAAGAAGCTTAGGGCCGCCTCGGCAAGTATGGCTCCTCCGACGCTCATCGTCCCATAGACGATGATCGGAGCCACCGAATTGGGCATGATGTGACGCACCAGTATCCGCCAGGTTGAAGCGCCTAGAGAGCGCGCGGCATCCACGTACTCGTTCTCTTTCACGGAAAGGATCGAACTGCGAAAGACCCTCGCGATGCTTGGCCACCCGAGTATCCCGATAGCAATGACCACATTCCAGAAGCTCTTCCCCAAAAGAGCCACCAAGATCACTGCGAGCAATAGATACGGGAAGGCAAAGAAGACGTCCGCGGTCCTCATGATGATGGCGTCCCATATCCCACCGTAGTAGGCGGCAAGTGCTCCCGCAATAAGCCCGATGAACACCATGATGCCCACCGCAACCACACCGACTATCAAGGACTTCTGGGCACCGTAGACAACCCGGGAGGCTACGTCGCGCCCCAGCTTGTCGGTGCCGAAGGGGTGCTCCCACGACGGCGACAGCAACCTCAATTCGACCACCGTCTCGGAGTCGACCTTGATGGGGTCACCCAATACCCGCGGCGCCCATAAATCGGCGGTAACGGCCACAAGGATGACAATGACGATCCATACCAACCCTATGAGGGCCAACTTGTTCTTCCTCAGGCGACGGAAGGCATCGCCGCGCAGGGTACGGCCCTTCACGGACCCGCTCGATCGCGGTCTCCTCCACCATCTCTTGCCCATGCCGGCCATCAAGCCGCCCGGCGCCCATAGCGGATGCGCGGATCGAGAAACGCGTAGCTAGCGTCGACTATGAGGTTGATCACCATCACCAGGAATACGATAACGATCACCCCGCCCATCACTATGGGCCAATCTCTGGCGCCGATCGCCAAGAATAGCTCGTACCCCACACCTGGCCACTGGAACACCGTCTCTGTAAGAACCGTGCCTCCCACCATGGCGCCAAGGTCAATACCCAGAAATGTGATCACCGGAATCAAGGCGTTCTTCATGCCGTGTCTCCAGATGACTTGGCTGTTAGACAGCCCCTTCGCAGCAGCCGTACGCATGTAGTCCTGCCCCATGACCTCCAACAGTTGACTGCGCATGATCCGGGCCGCATATGCCGTGGACACGGCGGCTAGGGTAACGGCCGGAAGGATGATGTGTGCGATGGCGGGAAACTCAGACGACGTCATGCGAGAAATCGGCAGATATGGCAGCCCCCACTGTTTGAATTTGAGGCCAAATAGTATCTGCAAGAGCATCCCGAACCAGAACACGGGCAGCGACACAAGGACTGACGTGCTGAACGTCACGAGGACATCCCAGAACGAATAGCGCCCAACAGCGGATATCACCCCAGCGAAGATGCCAAACAGCATCTCGATAAGAACAGCCGCCGCTGCCAACTTCAGCGTGTTTGGAAACTTTTCAATAAGGATATTCGTAACCGGGCGGTTCTTCTGGAAGGACGTACCGAGATCACCGTGGAAGAGATCCCGCATGTATAGGCCGTATTGCACGTAACCCGGCTTGTCCAACCCATGATCTTCTACTATCTGGTTGTACAGCGTTTCGCTGATGGCCTTTTCGCCCGTGATCATCCTCACTGGGTCCCCACCCAACAGGCCCGGCGTTCGGAGGATGAACAGCATGATGGTGACCCCGATGAAGACCGGGATCATCTGGAGGAGGCGGCGAACGATGTAGCCAATCACGTCGACCACCGCAATGCTGCCCCCGACATAAGTGTTGCCGCGGGACACCCCACGGTGCTTCCTGTCGCGACCAACCTAGGCGACGCAGCGCGCACTGACTACCGGGCTACTCTTGAACGATCCACGCTTTGTCGAGATTGTAGAGGGTCTGCGGGCTATAGACGAGACCGCGAACCCTATCAGAACCAACAGCGCGGTGGCCGTAGGTAACGACAGGGATTACCGGAGAAGCTTCACCCACGATCCTGTCAATCGCCTGATAGGCCGCGATGCGCTCCTCTGTGTCGGCTATCGAGCGAGCCGCCACAAGAGCCTCGTCTACGGCCGGGTCGACCCAGAAGGCATTGTTGTCCGCGCTGCTGGAGAGAAACAACGGATATAGGAAGTTGTCCATGATCGGGTAGTCCACTCCCCAGCCTAGACGTGCAACCTGATAGTTCGCAGCATCCATCGTATCCAGGTATTGAGCCAACTCCTCGGAGTCAAGCTTGGTGTTGACTCCGATTGCCTCCCAATCGGACTTGATCAACGCCATTACATCTTCGTGACCGGTACCGCTGTTGAAAGTAAGAGCGATCTCGGGGAGGCCTTCTCCGTTGGGATAGCCGGCCTCTACCAGTTTGGCCTTGGCGGCCTCCCTGTCGAATTTGCAGTATGGCCACTCGTTGGGCACGTAGCCGGAGATCCCCGGAGGAATCAAACCCGTGGCCGCCTGGCGTGTACCTTCGAATACGGACATGGCTATGGCATCGCGATTGATGGCCAAAGATAACGCCTGCCGCAAGGCAACATTACCCAGCACCTTATCGGTGCACTTGATGGACATAAAGTAGGTGGAGACCTCGGGGCCCCATAGGAATTGCCTGCCCGGGGCCACCTCCAGACCGTCGCTGCTCTTTCCATACTCCGCTTCGGCAACCGCTATCTGGGCGCTCGGCACAATGCACATGTCAAGGTTGCCCGCCAGGAACTCCAAGTAGGCAGTATCTTCATCCTGAAAGATCATGAAGTCCACGCCGTCAGCGTGGGCCTTACCCCCATAGTAGTCGTCAAAGCGCACCACCTTGATGTACTGGTCATGCGCCCACGGCTCGGCCATTTTGAACGGGCCGTTGCCAATGGGCATTTCCGAGAACCCTTGGGGATCTGCCTCCACCGCGGCCTTCGGAACAGGACCCAGCCCCGGATGGCCAACAACGTACTCGAAGTCACCAAACCCATACGAGAGAGTGACCTCAAGGGTAGTCTCATCGACAGCCTTCACACCTTCAAGCTCGGTGACGGTGCCGTCCTGCATAGCGTCGTAGCCCTTCACGGCCGCAAGGTGATACGAGATCTCGGACAGATTGGCTGGGTTGCACATACGTTCCCACGCGTATTTGAAGTCCGCGGCAGTTACCGTGCTGCCGTCGTGGAACTTCGTGCCTTCGCGCAAATGGAAGGTCCAAACCGTAGCATCCTCGTTAGCCGACCACGATTCCGCCACCGAAGCCAGCAGGGCGCCGGTCTTCACATCGAACGTGACAAGACTATCGAAGAGACAGTCACCAACCTGGACCCCCAATTCCTCCTGCAAGTTCAAGGGGTCGATGAAGGCAGGGTCGGAGGCGAGAGCCACCCTGAACGTCCCACCGTCGTCGGCCTCCTCGCCGCCGCCGATCGCGCTACCAGAGCCGCTCGTACCGCCGTCGCCACAGGCGGCCAAGGCCCATACTGCCGCGCCGAGAACAACCACCAGAGTCAGTGCATGCCAAAGTCGCTTCTCGACCACCAGATTACTCCCCTCCATCGTTAGCGTGAACCTCAGGCCAACCCATCGCACCGTCGCTCCGGACGCTCGGCTTTCCCGCTATCCTGGTCCACGTGCCAGCCTACTCTAAAGTCAGCCCTGCATGAGGTAGGCCAGAGCTATCGAAACCGCGATGAAGGCCACCGAGCATGCTACTGTCAAACGGTCGAGGTTCTTCTGCACCACACCGCCGCCGCTGGCGCCGCCGCTTCCACCGAACATGGAAGAGAGTCCGGCATCTTTACCCGAATGAAGAAACACCAACACCACCACGGCCACGCCGATGATGATATCCAGTGCAACCAGGACGTACTTGATCGCGTTCAACCGACACAACCTCTCCACATCGTAATTTTGTCTACGCTAGGTACCCATTTTCCACATACTACCCCGTAAACTGAGGGTAAGGTACCACCGAGCCGCCGCTTTGTGTACACACTATTCTCATTCACCGAGAGCACAGCGACCTGCCGGTCATCTCGACGGGGGCAGGCAGTCCCATGAAACACAGCAACGTCGGAGCCACGTCGGCCAGGCCGGCTCCCTCGCGCAGGGTCACATCGCGGTCACGTACGATCAACGGCACCTTCCCCATGCTGTGTGAGGTATTGACGCTGCCATCGGCCTCAAGCATCCGCTCGGCGTTCCCGTGATCGGACGTCACAATCACCTGAGCGCCCACCCGGTCAAGGGCCGCCAGAACCCGCGCGAGACAACGATCGACGTGCCCCACCGCCTCGACGGCAGCTCCCACGTTGCCGGTGTGGGCCACCATGTCCGGATTGGCGAAATTGAGCACCACGAAATCCGCGGGGTCAACCGCCATCATCTCTTCGAGGGCCGCGACCACCTCGTAGGCGCTCATTGCCGGCTTCTGGTCGTACGTGTCCACTTCTTTTGGTGAGGGGATGAGTCTGCGCACCTCACCGGGAAACGGCTCTTCGCGCCCGCCGTTGAAGAAGAAGGTTACGTGCGCGTATTTCTCGGTCTCGGCGATATGGAGTTGGCTCAGTCCCGCCCTGCTAATAACCTCGGCCAACACATTGCGAGGCTCCTCCTTGGGAAAGGCCACCGCCAACCGCAGCGCAGGGTCGTACTCCGTCATCCCGACAAAGTCCACCGTCGGAGCGGGCCCTCCCCGGTCGAAACCGGCGAAAGCGGTCTGGGTCAAAGCGGCCGTTATCTCCCGGGCGCGATCGGGCCTAAAGTTGAAGAAGACCACGCCGTCTCCTTCGCCGACGCGAGACTCCGGGCGGTCGCACACGATAGTGGGCAGGATGAACTCGTCGGTCTCCTCGCGTCCATATGAATCCCGCACGGCGGTCCGACCGTCCGGTGCCCGCAACCCCTCGTCGCGCACCAAAGCGTCATATGCAAGCTTGACGCGTTCCCAGCGCTTGTCGCGGTCCATGGCGTAGTAGCGGCCGCAGATGGTCGCGATCTCTCCCAACCCCGCGCCCGCCAGAAGGGCCTCCAGGTCGTTCACATAATCCTGGCCGGCAGTGGGAGAAGTGTCGCGGCCATCGGTGAAGGCGTGAACGAACAGACTCCCCACCCCACGCTGTTTGGCCATGGCGACTAGAGCCTCAACGTGGCCCATGGCAGAGTGTACGCCGGCGTCGGACAGAAGCCCCATGAAATGCAATGAGGTTCTTCGTTCTACTACCCCGTCCATGACAGCCACCAACGGGGCGTTGTCGAAGAACGACCCGTCAGCTATGGCCCTGTTGATGCGGGAAAGGTCCTGGTAGATGATCCGCCCCGATCCCAGCGTCAGGTGGCCCACTTCCGAGTTACCCATGACGCCAGCGGGAAGACCCACCGCCTCCCCGCTCGCTTCAAGGAAGACGTGGGGATACCCAGCCCACAGCGAATCCCAGGTGGGAGTGTCCGCCAAGGCGATCGCGTTGCCTGGACCGGACCGTGCGAACCCCCAACCGTCCAAGATGATGAGAGCCGCCCGCCGCACTTCCGCGCCCCCGGGGGCGGCCACAGAGCTCACCTGGCCTCGTACTGTACGATCCGGGCGAAAGAGCCCACCTGCAGACTGGCTCCTCCCACCAACACACCGTCGACGTCCGGCAGGCTCATTAGCTCATCGATATTGTGCGGCCCCACGCTCCCCCCATATACGATGCGGATCTTCGCGGCCGCTTCCGAACCGAGGGCAGCGCTCACCTGTTCGCGGATAAATGCCATGGTCGCCTGTGCTATCTCGGGGGTGGCCGTCTTGCCGGTGCCGATCGCCCAGATCGGCTCGTATGCAATGGCGATGCTGCCAACGTCTTCCGGGCGCACGGAGGCCAGACCTGCCGGCACCTGCCTGCCGAGCACGGCTTCAGTCGCTTCCCCCTCGCGCTCCTCTTCACTCTCGCCCACACACATTATGGCCAGGAGGCCGCGCTCCAGCGTAGCCCAGACCTTCTTGGCGACCCCTTCGTCGGTCTCGCCGAAATACTGACGTCGCTCGGAATGCCCGATAATGGCGCCCTTGACTCCCAGGTCGGCAAGCATCGAGGCAGACACTTCGCCCGTGTAAGCGCCTTCCCACTCCCAGAACACGTCTTGCGCCACAATGGACGCACACGTACCCTCCGCGGCTTTCACAGCCTCGTACAAACCGGTGAATGGTGGAGCGACCATCACCTGACGGCCGGCGGCGCCGCCCAGCTCCCGCGCCAACTCGCTCACGAATGTGGCACCCTCGGCGCTCGTTTTGAACATCTTCCAGTTGCCCACTATCAGCGGCACTCTCGCCGCCTGCTGCTCTCGTTTGGTCATCTCGCCTACTTCTTGTCTGGGATGGCGGCCACTCCCGGCAGCACCGATCCCTCGATGTACTCTAGGGAAGCGCCCCCGCCCATGGAGACGTGATCCATCTTCGTGGCCACGCCGAACTTGTTGACGGCCGCGACCGAGTCGCCCCCGCCTACCACTGTGATGCCTGGGCAGTCCGCCATGGCATCGGCCACCGCACGCGTACCCGCGGCGAAGGGCGCCATCTCGAATACCCCCATCGGGCCGTTCCAGAACACCTGGCCCGCTGCCCCGATCTCCGACGCGTACGTCTCTGCAGTCTGCGGGCCGATATCCAGTCCCATCCAGTCGGCGGGAATGGCGTCCACCGCCACGGTGTTGGTCGCGGCGAACTCGGCAAAGCCGGCCGCGACCACCACGTCCATGGGCAAGAGCAGCCGGCATTTCGTCCCTGCGGCCTTCTGCAACACCTCGGCGGCGACGGCGACGCCTTCTTCCTCCACCTTGGACGCCCCTACCGAGATGCCCTTGGCCTTGAGAAACGCGAAGCTCATGGCTCCACCGATCAACACGCTGTCGGCCAGATCAAGGAAGCGGTCGATCACCTTGATCTTATCGGTGACCTTCGCTCCGCCCAGGACCACGACAAAGGGCCTTGCTGTCGCTGACAGAAGTGCGTCGAGCGCGTTCAGTTCCGCCTCCATCGATAACCCGGCGAGCGTAGGCAGCTTGGCGGCCAGGCCGGCGGTTGTAGCGTGGGCCCTGTGTGCAGCGCTGAAAGCATCGTTCACGAACACGTCTCCCAGCCGGGCTAGTTCGCTCACCAACTCCGGATCGTTCTTCTCTTCGCGCGGGTCAAAGCGCGAGTTCTCCAAGAGCAAAACGTCTCCCGGCATCATGGCGGCCATGGTGGCCTCCACTCCGGCGCCGGTGAGTTCGTTGACCTTGCGCACCGGCACGGCCAGCAACTGGCCAAGGCGCATCGCCACTGGGTCGAGCCGCAATGCGTCGTCGGGGGCCCCTTTGGGCCGCCCCAAGTGCGACATCAGGATCACTCGACACTGCTGCTCGCGGAGATACTCAATGGTGGGCACAGCCGCCCGGATGCGCGAGTCGTCGGTGACTCTGCCCTCCTTAAGAGGGACATTGAAGTCCACCCGCACAAGCACCCGCTTGCCACCCAACTCCGCGTCTCTCACCGTCTTCTTGGCCACTTCGTTCCCTTTCCTACAGCCAGGCGCCTAGAACAAGCGGCCGCACAGATCGACCATCCGGTTGGTGAATCCCCATTCGTTGTCGTACCAGACGATGACCTTGGCCTGCCGCCCCATCACCATGGTGAGCTGTGCATCAAACACGCAAGAGTGCGGGTCACCGACTACGTCCGACGATACGATTGGCTCCTCGGTGTAACGGAGTATGCCGGCCAAGGGACCCTCCGCGGCGGCCTTCATAGCCGCGTTGATCTCGTCCCGTGAGGCTTCCTTCTCCAGGGTCACCACCAGGTCGACTACCGAACCATCCGGTACCGGGACGCGCAGCGAGAGCCCGTCGAGCTTGCCCTTGAGTTGCGGCAGCACCAGGCCGATGGCTTTCGCCGCCCCCGTAGACGTAGGGATGATGTTGACAGCGGCGGCCCGCGCTCTCCGGAGGTCCTTGTGCGGCAGATCGAGGATGCGCTGGTCGTTGGTGTAGGCGTGGGTGGTAGTCATCAAGCCTTGCTCGATGCCGAACGAGTCCAAGAGCACCTTTGCCACCGGAGCCAAGCAGTTGGTGGTGCAGGAAGCGTTGGAGATCAGGTGGTGCCTCGCTGGGTCGTAGTCCGCGTCGTTCACTCCCATGACCACGGTGATATCGGGGTCCTTACTGGGAGCGCTTATGATGACCTTGCGCGCGCCCTGCTCTAAGTGAAGCCCGGCGCCTGCCCGTTCGCAATACCGCCCGGTGCACTCGAGCACCACATCCACACCAAGCTCCCGCCAAGGAAGCTGGTTGATGTCCGGCACCGACAGAACCTTGATGGTCTTGCCTTCGAAGGTGAAGGAGTCGGCCGTGTGACTGACCTCGCCCGGCCACACCCCATGGACACTGTCGTACTTCAGCAAATGAGCCAGCGTCGCGGCGTCGGTGAGATCGTTCACGGCGACTACCTCGAAATCGGCTCCGCTCTTAGCGGCCGCACGCAGAAACAGCCTGCCGATCCGCCCGAAACCGTTGATCGCTATCTTAGTGCTCATATCGTCGTACTCCCCGCGTCAGTAATGCGCATTCGTGCTGTTTTTGGAACCTTGAATTCTACCACGGGTACCCTTCGCTTCTGCCTTTTCCGCCTCTGCTACGAGCCTCCGCAGCCGATGATTGACGGCCGAACGGCTGAGCCCCTCCCCGCCGACCTCGGCCAGTTCCGCAAGGTTCATGTACGGGTTGTCCATCCGTAGGCCGGCCATCGCCCGCAGAGCCGGGGGCAGAGTGTCGAGCCGCCCACTGCGCTCGAGCACCGCGATGGCGTCCAACTGCCGCGATGCGGCCGTCCCGGTGCGACGCAGGTTGGCAGAGTCACAGTTGGCCACTCGATTGGCCCGCGACCTCACCTCTTTGAGCACGGCCTGCTCCTCCAGCTGGAGGGCGGCGCTGTGAGCGCCTGCCAGAGCCAGGAGACCCGCGACTTCGTCCCTACCCTTCAGACTGACCACCCAGTTGCCCCGTCGGGACCGCAGTCCGGGGTGAAGGTCCATCGCCGTTAGTAGCCGCTCCAGGTCGACGCCCAGATCCTGCTGACCAGTGACTATCTCCAGATGGGCCTCTTTTTGCGGGGCGTTGGCGGACCCGGCCCCGATCAGGCAACCCCGCACGAATGCACTGCGACAGCAGGTCTTCTTGACCAACCGCCTAGCTATACCGGGCTTCAGCTCGAACGAGTCGCTTAGCACCCCCATCTCGTTCAGCGCCTGCAGGCCGGCCGGCGAACCCTTAAGGCGCACCCCGTAGACCAGCCTCTGGCTAAGACGCGGCTCCCGCCAGGTCACCAGTTCCCCCTCTACCCCAAACGCCTTGAAATGCGAATAGGCCATCTTGGCCGCGGCTTGGACAGTCGTGGCCAACCGAATCTCGTAGCGCTCGTCATCGCTGACCCCGCCGTGGATCAAGAAGGTTCCCGCAGTGTGAAGAAGCCCCGCCATGACGGCCACCCGGCAGCACGCCTGCTTGTCCTCCACCCGGGTAAGTTCCTCCCTAAAAGCCCGCGTGAACCCGCTGCTCACCGGTGCTCCGGCTTCTCTATGTCCCTGTGCATTATGCTCACCACCACCAAAGGCTCCGCCCTCAACCGTTGGCCGAGTTCCTCCGTAAGCGCGACCGACCGGTGCCGCCCCCCGGTACAACCGAGCGCAAGCACCACCCTGTGCTTCTGCTCCACCACGAAGCGGGGCGCCAAGAAGCGCACGAGATCGATCACCCGCTCCAGGAAATCCTGTGAGTCCTTCCGTCGCAGAACGTATTCCCTCACAGCCGGATCCAAACCAGACATGGGCCGCAGGTCGGGCACCCAGAACGGATTGGGCAGGAATCGAGCGTCGAGCACCATGTCGGCCTCGTCGGGAAGTCCATAGCGATAGCCAAACGACTGCAAACCAACAAACAGTTGGTCGTGAAGGTGATCGGCGAGCAACGTCTCCTCTAGGTGCCGCCGCAACCCCCGGGGGGATAGGCTGGTGGTGTCGATCACCAGGTCCGCCTGTGCTCGCAGTGGCGAGAGCAGGCGCCGTTCACGCTCGATGCCCTCGCATAGGTTGGCCGACAGCGGATGCGGCCGCCTGCTTGCTTGGTAGCGGGCCACCAACGCCTCGTCGGACGCCTCTAAGTAGAGCACCCTGAACGATGTTCCGGAGTTCCGCAGATAGTCGAGAGCCTCGCCCAGTTCCTGAAAATACCCGCCGCCTCTGGCGTCGAATACTAGAGCCGCACGATTGACCCGGCTCCCCTCCAGCGAAAACAACCCGACAGCTCCCGGCACCATCTGCGGAGGGAGATTGTCGATGCAGAAGTACCCCATGTCCTCAAAAGTGGCTACCACCTCCGACTTGCCCGCGCCGGAGAGCCCGGTTATCACGGTGAGATGCAGCTTGCGGTCGGCGGTGTCGCCGGCGCTACCCTCGACCATCAGACCTCTCCTTCAGATACCGCGTTGTGGTTGCGCTCGTGCTCCAGCAGTCGCTCCTTCAGGGCCGGGTCGTTGCCATAGTCCCCCAGGCTTCCGTTGCCTCTGACCACACGATGGCAGGGGATCACAATGGGGATGGGGTTGCAGGCCATAGCCGTACCCACAGCTCTGGCAGCGCGCGGATGCCCAGCCTTCTCGGCCAATTCACCGTAGCTCACGGTGACGGCCGGCGGCACGGTCAGCAGGGTCGCGTAGACTCTCCGCGCGAAGGGCCCTACCGCCAGATCGTCCAGACCGACCTCCTCCGCCGTCCACAGAAGCCGCTCGCCCCGGAAGTACGCCGCCAGCTGTTCCGCCCACTTATCGGCGGCCGCTTCGTCGGCTAGAGCCTCTGCGGCCCCCGTGACCCTCGCCCCGCCGGCCGCCCTCGCGGGGCCCTGCCCCGAAAGCGCCGTTTCCGGCCGAGGCTTCACTTCTGTCTCACCCCCCGCGGTCGGCAGGTCCAGCGCCACGAGGCGCCCGTCGCGCACGGTTATCGCTCCCTCGCCCCAGGGGGTGGCGAAACGCCTCTCGGCGTGGTCAGCCTGTCTTGTGCACATACGCGTATACCTCCCTCGCCACCTTGCCGGGAAGGCCGGGAACTCCCTCGACTTCCTCTCTGCTGGCCTGCAGGAAGCGCTCGGGCGACCCAAAATGTTGCAGAATCGCCTTCTTGCGCTTCTCTCCCACCCCCGGCAGTTGGTTAAGCAGCGACCCCGTGGTCTGCGCCGACCGCCTGCTCCGGTGAAAACCCAGCGCAAACCGATGGGCCTCGTCCCGCACCCTGCGCAATAGCAGAACCGCCGCATCGTCCGGGGCGAGATTCAGTGGGTCCGCCGACCATGGCACGAAGACCTGCTCTTCCCTCTTCGCAAGCGACACCACAGTCACCACCCCTTCCAGCCCGGCATCCCGCAGAGCCGCGGTGGCCGCTCCTAACTGTGCCTTACCCCCGTCGATCAACACTACGTCGGGGACGGCCTCGAACGACGGATCATATGGCCGGCCCGAGGATTCCGCACCGCCCGTGCCGCCCGCCACGTTCCCGCGATCCCCCGGCCCAAAACGCCGGCTCAAGGCTTCACGCATGGCGCCCACATCGTTCTGCCCCACTGTGGACCGGATGCTGAACTTGCGGTAGTCGGACTTCTTGGGCGCGCCTCCTTCGAACACCACCATGGACGCAACGATGTTCTCTGCCCCTAGGTTGGAGATGTCGTAACCCTCGATGCGCATGGGCACCGCCTGCAGCCCCAGGCATTCCTCAAGAGCCGTGAGCGCCCCCAAACGCCTTTCTCTGCCCCGCTCCTCCCGCAAGCGGTCGTGGGCTAGGGCCAGGACGGCATTCCTATCCGCCAACTCGCGCAGACGCCGCTTGTCTCCCCGCTCCGCCTGACGAACGTCTACATTCGCCCCCCGGAGGCCCTTCAAAAACGCCTGCAGCTGGTCGGTATGCCGCACCGTTGCGGGAACTATAAGCTCCGCAGGCACCACCGGTGCCGCGCCATAGTACTCAGCCACGAACCTCTCGAATACTTCCTGAGCATCGGCCCCCGCCACATTTATGAGAGTGACGCTCCGCCTGTCGGCCAGCTTGCCGTCCCGAGTGACAAACACCTGCACGTTGGCTCCCCAATCGTCCATTGCTAGCCCTGTGACATCCGCGGACCCTAATGTCTCCGACTCGATCTGTTGCCTCTCGAGCACGTGCCGCAAAGCATCCACCCGATCGCGGAGCACCGCCGCCTCTTCAAAATCTTGCCTCCCGGCCGCCTCCTGCATCGCCCGCTCCAAGCGAGCCACCACCTTGGTCTCGCGCCCGCTAAGGAACTCCACCACCTGGTCGATCACGGCCCGGTACTGTTCGGCCTCTAGTGTCCCCAGACAGGGAGCTGGGCACCTCTCGATGTGGAACTGCAGGCAGGGGGATCCCGAGTGTCGGCCGGGGCGCCTCCCCCGGCAGCTGCGCACCGGGAACACTCGACCGAGCGCATCCAGCGTTTCGCGCACCTTGGCCGCGCTGGAAAAGGGTCCGAAGTACAGATTGCCCCGGCGGTGGGGCTGCCGGGTGAAGACCACCCGAGGGAACTCCTCCTCGGCGGTCACCATGATGTAGGGGTACGATTTGTCATCGCGCAGACGGATGTTGAAAGGCGCGCGGTGCTGCTTGATGAGGTTGTGCTCCAGCAGCAGAGCCTCAACCTCGTTGCTCGTGACTATCCACTCCACCGCGGCGGCCTGCATCATCATCTCGTTGACTTTCGCGGGGAGGCGCCCGGCTTCGTCTCCAGACAACGCCGGCAGATAGCTGGCCAACCGCTTGCGCAAAGATAGAGCCTTGCCCACATAGAGCACCGCACCGGAGGCGTCCCTATATAGGTAGACGCCCGGGAGGTCCGGGGAGTGCTTGATCTGCTGTGCGAGCTCGTCGATGGTGCCCATCTACCGCGTTCGGAGCCTTGGACCCCGCCTTGCGGCGGGGGGTTTGCCGTTGTTTTCAGTGTACCCCAGAGGTGGGCACCTCAGATACGCCCGGGGCCCGCGTCGGCGCCTGCGTCACGGCCCACGCGCAGGCCCCGGTGGTAACCGCCGTCGCCGCCAGCCCTGGAGCGACCTGGATACCCTGGTATACTTTCGCGCCTGCAATCCAGCGTCGTGGGAGGTCATAAGTGGGGCCTGCAGGACTGCCCGTCGAAGAACGCAAGATGATTCTCGACCTGCTGTCGCAGGTCCGTCAGCGGATGCTGTCGCCCGACCGCATCCGCAGCTGTGACGAGGAGGAGACCTTCCCCGAGGACGTCATCCGAGAGCTGCTCGGCCCGAACATCGGCCTGCAGTTGCTCTTCATTCCTGAGGAATACGGCGGCCTAGGCGGCGGAGCGCGCGACATCGCGGCAGTCTCGGAAGAGATGGCCAAGATCTGCCTGGGCGTAGCCACCGGCTTCCTCGCTATCCATCTCGGCACCGACCCCATCCTAGTGGGCGCCACTGAAGCTCAAAAGGAGAAGTGGCTCACCAATCTGGCCGAAGGCGACGCCATAGTGGCCTACGCGGTCACCGAGGCGGAGGCCGGGAGCAATCTGTCGGCTCTCAAGACTTCAGCCACTCCGGTGCTTGATGACCAGGGCGTCGTCACCGGATACCGCATCAACGGCAACAAGCAGTTCATCTCCAATGGGGGCTACGCCGACTTCTTGACAGTGCTCGCCCAGGCCCCTGAAGGCCCTACGTTCTTCATTGTCGAGAAGAGCATGGAAGGCTTCAGCGCCGGCAAGCCCGAGGTCAAGCACGGCATCCGCGGGTCCAACACTGCGGCCCTCACCTTTGACAACGTGTTGGTGCCCCTGGAGAACCTCGTGGGCGCAGTCCCTGGGCAGGGTCTTGTCCAGTCGAACCAGGTGTTCGGCTACACCCGCCTCATGGTGGCGGCCTTTGGTTTAGGAGCAGGCGTGGCCGCGCTCGAGCGAGTGGTCAAGTTCGCCAAGGAGCGCGTGCAGTTCGGCTCGCCGCTTATTGAGAAGCAGGGCTATACGCACAAACTTGTCCTCCCCTATGTCGCCAAACTCGAGGCGGCCCGGGCCTATATCGAAGAGGTGGCCGACCGCCTGGACTCGGGCGAGGTCGACCTGCAGGTAGAGGGCTCCATAGCGAAGCTCTTTGCCACCGAAGTGGGCAACGCCTGCGCCGATGCGGCCATCCAGGCGCTCGGCGGCTATGGCTACATCCACGAGTACGACGTCGAAAAGATCAAGCGCGACGTCAAGATCACAACTATCTACGAGGGCACCAGCGAGATCCAGCAGCTCATTATTAGCACCTTCCGCTGGAGAGAGTCGGTCAAGACAAAGGGCGCCTTCTACGAAGACATGGCCGCGCAGATGGTATCCGCGCACGCTCAGCACCCAGACATCAAGGCCGCTGTCATGGCGGCCCTGGCCGGCTTGCTCAACCGCCTGTTCGATGAGGTTCACAAAGCCAAGGCCACCCGCCAGCAGCACATCATGTTCCAGCTGGCGCTGCTCGCCACCATCACCGAGACGGGCGCAGCCCTGGTTAACAAGATCGCCCGCGGCGAAGACCTCAGCGACAACAAAGCCGAGTACCTGCAGCTTTGCGCACGCGTGAACGCCGGACTGGCCGCCCAGAGCGCTTTTGCCATCGCCAACGAGATCGTCTACGGATCGGGGCAATGGCAGCCCGAAGAGGCCCGCGCCATCTTGGATTCAGCGGACTTTGACTACGAAGCCTCCCAGGCCGGCCTGATCACCGACATGGACCTGTTGCGCACCCACCTCTAGGAAGGAACTCGGCCGTGAAAGACATCGCCGCGCTGCTCAGGCTGTTCGCCGATGCCCACGGCCTCTCGGGCTATGAGGACGAAGTGGCCGCTCTGCTCAAGGCGGAACTCGCACCGCTGGTGGACGAGGTCACGATCGACAAGATGGGCAACGTCATCGGTATCCGAGCCGGCGAGGGCCCGACTGTGATGATCGCCGCGCACATGGATGAGATCGGCGCCATGGTCTCCCATATCGACGACGAGGGATTCCTTCGGGTGGTCCCCATAGGCGGATGGTCCGACCAGACCATCCTGGGACAGCGCGTCCTCATCGCGACCACCGACGGGCGCCGCATCCCCGGCGTCGTCGGCTCGCGGCCCCCGCACCTCATGGATGCCGAGGAGCGCAAGAGGATCGTCAAGATCAAGGACATGTTTGTCGATTGCGGGGCCACCAGCGCGGCCGCCGCCGCCGACCTGGGTGTCGAGATCGGTTGCACCGCTACCATCGATCGCCAGCTCCTGCCTCTGGGCCCCGACCTGGTGACCGGCAAGGCCCTCGATAATCGAGCCGGCTGCGCCATGATGGTCTTGGCGCTGAGACTGCTGAAGAACAAGCCCGTGCGGTCTACCATCCAGGCGGTCGGAACCGTCCAGGAGGAGGTGGGCCTCAAGGGCGCCCGCACCAGCGCGTACGGCCTAGCTCCTGACGTAGCCATCGCAACCGACGTCACCATCCCGGGCGACCATCCCGGCGTGACCAAGAGCGAATCGCACGTGTGCGTGGGCAAAGGCCCGGCCATCACCATCATCGACGCCGCGGGCCGGGGCGTCATCGCCCCCCGTCCGGTAGTGCGCTGGCTCAGGGAGTCGGCCGAGAAGGCCTCCATCCCCTACCAGCTACAGGTGGGCAATGGCGGCAACACCGACGCCACTGTCATCAGCATCAGCCGGACCGGCATCCCCTGCAGCGTGGTCAGCGTGCCCACCCGCTACATCCACTCGCCGGTGGAGGTCCTTTCGCTGCGCGACCTCGAACAAGGCGCCGCGCTCATCGCGGCGGCCATACAATCGGCCCACCTGTACTTCTAAGCGGTCACGCGCCGCGCCGGCCGCGCCGCGTGACGAACGACCCACCGGGGGCCTCGGCTTTGACGCTCTACTCGCTGGCCTTCCGCGCCCGCTGCGCCCGCTCCCAAACAGCCGCCTCCGCATGGAGATCTGCCGCCATGGACGCGGGCACCCTACCCCACACGCGGACGTCCTCGTCGCGATACTCGAATTCCACCGTGCCTCGCTCCCGCACCCGGGCCAGCAGCTCGCCCGCCGAGTAGGGTACGGCCACGTCCACCTCGGTCCACAACTCAGCCAGCACGGTCCCCATCATGTCCCGAAGCTCAGGGATGCCGGCCCCGCTGAGTGCCGACACCTTCAGGGCGTAGCGATCATCCCGGCGCAATACCCCGCCGGAGCCTTCGCGGCCTGCCACCACCGGGGCGGCATCGGCAAGGTCGGTCTTGTTGAGCACCACCACGCGGGGTTTGTGTCCCGCTCCCAACTCGTCCAAAACGGTCTGCACCGTCCTACGGTGCTCGGTGGCGTGCCGGTCGGCCATATCCACCACCTCCAACAGCACGTCCGCCCTCACGACCTCCTCCAGGGTGGCCTGGAAGGCCTCCACCAACTGGTGGGGCAGCTTGTGGATGAAGCCCACTGTGTCGCTGACGATGATCGTCTGGCCTTCGTGTAACCGTACCTTCCGCGTGGTGGGATCGAGCGTGGCGAAAAGCATGTCCTCCACCATCGCCGCCTCTTCGCCCACCAAGGCGTTGAGCAGAGTGGACTTGCCGGCGTTGGTGTAGCCCACGATTGCCATCGTGGGCAGTAGGCGCCGCTCCCTGGCGCGGGCTGCGGTCTCCCGCCTGCGCCGCACCTCTTCCACCCTCGCCCTCGTCTTCTTGATGCGTTCCCGGATGACCCGGCGATCGGTCTCAAGCTGGGTCTCGCCGGGACCTCTACGCGTGCCGATGCCGCCACCCATACGCGAAAGGTGGGTCCACATGCGAGTAAGGCGGGGCAACTGGTACTCCAGCCGGGCCAACTCCACTTGGATGCGCCCCTCGTGAGTGTGGGCCCGCTGGGCAAAGATGTCGAGGATCACAGCACTGCGATCCAAGACCTTCACCTCCAAAAGATCTTCCAGTTTCCGCTGCTGCTTGGGAGAGAGCTCGTCATCGGCCACCAGCATGTTGAAGTGGGTCTCCGCCTTGGCCGAGTTGAGCTCCTCGGCTTTGCCGCTGCCCAGGTACCACAACGGATGCACCGTCTCGCGGTTCTGGAAGGTGCTGCCCACCACCTCACCGCCGGCGGTCTCGACCAAGGCCGCCAGCTCCAGCAGAGATTCCTCCGCGGTCCACCCGGCAGTCTTGCCGGTGTCCACGGCGATGAGATAGGCTCGCTCCGGCTCCGGAATCCCCTTACTGTCGAACACCGACCGCTTTCCTACGCCGACCCCGGCCGCCTTGTCGGCTCCGGTCTCCGTATCGTTTTCAGCGCCGCTCATGCCGTCCCCCGCGCCTGTTCGGCTGTCGGGACCCCGTCGCGCCCGGCCAGCAACCGCCTCAACACCTTGCCCGTCTCGCTAGTCTCATCAGCACAGACCTCCTCCGGCGTCCCCGTCACCACCAACTGCCCACCAGCGTCGCCTCCCTCGGGCCCCAGGTCCACCAGCCAGTCGGCGCACTTTACGACGTCCAGATTGTGCTCGATCACCAGCACAGTATTGCCAGCATCAACCAGCCGTTGCAGAACCTCCAGCAACTTCTCGATGTCGGCCAAGTGCAGGCCCGTGGTAGGCTCGTCCAGAATGTAGAGGGTGTTGCCCGTGGCCACCTTCGCCAGTTCCGTGGCCAGCTTGACCCGCTGGGCCTCGCCACCCGACAACTGCGTCGATGGTTGGCCCAACCGGATGTATTCAAGGCCAACGTCGGCCAGAGTCTGGAGGCGCCGCCTGATCTTGGGCTGGTTGACGAAAAACTGCACTGCCTCCTCGACGCTCATGTCGAGCACCTCGGCCACATTCTTGCCCTTGAAGCGTACCTCAAGCGTCTCCCGGTTATAGCGCTTGCTCCCACAGACCTCGCAGGGCACATATATGTCGGGCAAGAAGTGCATCTCGATCTTGAGCGTGCCGTCGCCTTTGCACGCCTCGCACCGGCCCCCCTTGACGTTGAAGCTGAACCGCCCCGGCGAGTACCCGCGCACTTTCGACTCCTGAGTCTGCGAGAACAACTCCCGGATGTGGTCCCACAGCCCAGTGTAGGTAGCCGGATTGGAGCGCGGCGTCCTCCCTATGGGCGACTGGTCGATGTCGATGACCTTGTCCAACTGCTCGATGCCGTCGATGCGGTCGTGCTCCCCCGGCCGCACGGGCACCCTGTTCACCAGGTTGGAGAGACTGCGGAAGATGATGTCGTTCACCAGCGTAGACTTGCCCGACCCCGAGACGCCCGTGACACATACGAAACAACCGGTGGGGATGGTCACATCGAGGTTCTTGAGATTGTGTTCCCTGGCTCCGCGCACCACGAACTCACCCCGGCCGGTTCGCCGTGTAGCCGGCACCGCGATGCTCCGCTTCCCTGAGAGGAACTGGCCAGTCACCGAACGAGGCTCGGCCAAGATGTCCGCAAGCGAGCCGCTGCTCACCACTTCGCCCCCGTGCTCGCCGGCTCCCGGGCCCATGTCGACGATAAAGTCCGCCGAACGCATGGTCTCCTCATCGTGCTCCACCACGATCACAGTGTTGCCCAGATCTCTCAACCTGAGAAGCGTCTGGATGAGCCTGCGGTTGTCGCGCTGGTGCAACCCTATGGAGGGTTCGTCCAGGATGTAGAGCACCCCCACCAAGCTGGACCCTATCTGAGTGGCCAGGCGGATGCGCTGGGCTTCGCCGCCCGAGAGCGACCCCGCGCTGCGATGCAGGTTGAGATAGCCCACCCCCACCGACTCCAGGAACGTAAGCCGTTCCCGGATCTCCTTAAGCACCCGCGCTCCTATGAGCTGCTCCCGTGTGGTCAGTTGCAGCTCATGCAAGAACTTCATGGCACCCGTGACCGGCAAAAGGCTCAGCTCGTAGATGTTGAGCCCCCCGATGCGCACGGCGAGGGTCGACGGCTTGAGCCGGGCTCCCCCACAGGCCGCGCAGGGACGGTCGGCCATATACTCCTCGATCTTGGCCCGCATGTAGTCGGAGTCGGTCTCCCGGTAACGCCGCTCCAGGTTGGCGACTATCCCCTCAAAGATGGTCATATAGCTACGCTTGAGCCCAGCGCGGTTCACATACGTCACATACAGTTTCTCGCCCTTAGTGCCATACAGGAAGATGTCGCGCACCTCTTGAGGCAGCTCAGACCAGGGAGTGGTCATGTCGACCTCGTAGCGCTCGGCCACGGCTTTGACTATCTGATCGTAGTATTGCGAGCTGCTCCCGCTCCAGGGCAACAGCACCCCCTCGGCCACCGACAGCAATGGATCGCCCACGAGCAGGGCAGGGTCGATCTCCCGACGAGCGCCCAAGCCCCCGCAGGTCTCACAGGCACCGTGGGGGGTGTTGAAGGAGAAGATACGAGGCGCTATTTCGGGCAGGGAAACGCCATGCTCGGGGCAGGAGAGGTTCTCGGAGAACAACAGGCTGGTGGTCGCCTCGCCGGCGCCGGCAGCGCCGCCGCTCGCTGCGCCCTCATCGTCCCCGCCCCCGCGCGCATAGATATCGACCAACAGCAACCCGTGGGCTTCTGAGAGCGCCGTCTCCACGGAATCGGACAGCCTACGCCGCACGCCCTCCTTCATCACCAGCCGATCGACGATGATGCTCACGTCGTGGCGCACGTTCTTGTCCAGCTCGGGCAGCGCCTCGTCGAGGCTGTACTGCTGGCCGTCGATTTCCACCCTGGTAAAACCCTCCTGGCGGATATGCTCCAGGACATCCCTGTGCCAGCCCTTCTGACTGCGCACCACCGGGCTCTTGATAACAAACCGCGTGTCGGGTTCCAAGGCCAGGATCTGATCGACTATCTGCTCCTTGCTCTGCCCTTCGATAGGCCGCCCGCAGATCCAGCAGTGCGGACGCCCTATACGGGCGTATAGCAGTCGCAAATAGTCGTAGATCTCGGTAACAGTGCCCACCGTGGACCGGGGATTGCGAGACGTGGTCTTCTGGTCGATAGAGATGGCCGGCGACAGACCCTCGATGGAGTCCACGTCGGGCTTGCTCATCTGCCCCAAGAACTGCCGGGCATACGACGACAGGCTCTCGACATACCGGCGCTGGCCTTCGGCATAGATGGTGTCGAAGGCGAGGCTTGACTTTCCCGAGCCGGAAAGACCCGTGATGACTATAAAGCGGTCGCGCGGGAGCGAAAGCGAGACGTCCTTCAGATTGTGCTCCCGGGCGCCGACGATGACTATCTCATTGGCACCCATGGCCAGGGATTCTATCAGGTGGTGCGGACAGCAGACCGGCACCAGCGCAAGCCGCGCCGTACCGCGACCGCCGTCGCCTCACCCCGCCCGAGCCGCCCCCACCAGCCGCTCTCTCAGTCGCCTGACCACATCGCGCTGCGCCTCCAACGCCGGGTGCTCCGTCGACCGGACCTTCGCGTGAAACAGGGCCAGGTTCATCTGCTGCCGCATAAGCTGTTTGAGTACCGAGCGGGCGTAGCCGCCCCCGCTCTTCTTCATCTTCCGCAAGGCCCGGCGCCTTCTCCGGCCACTCAGCAGCACCTGGAATTCCCCGGCACTCACCGCCTCTGAGCCCACTTCCGACTTCATCAGTGCGGCGAAAGCCCTCCCCTCTCTCCGCCTGGCAAAGACTACCAGCATCACCAGCAAGATCAGAAATGGCAGGCCCTTGATGACCAGAGCCAACGCGAAAGCACCCGTCCCCTTGCTCATAAGCGATTCCAGCCACGGAGAGTTCCACACGAAATGCGCCGCCCAAGACAAGAACGCGAACAAGGTGAAGATGCTCAGACGTCTGCTCAGGGTACTGCCTCGCTGGGTAACGAAGTAGGCGAAACCGAAGCCCATGAGCCCGCTGAACAGCATATGGCTGTAGAGGCCGGAGAGGATCACCCGCAAGAAGAACATGGTGACCACGGGTCCGGTCTGGCCGCCCGCATCACCAGCCGCGACCATGAAGTACTGCACGTTCTCGACGACCTGGAAACCCAGTCCGATCATGGCCCCATACACCAGCCCGTCCATGACGCTGTCGAACTCGGCGCGGGCCATGAGATAGATCATCACGAGGCCCGCGCCCTTGTACAGCTCCTCATCGATGGGCGCCACCACAGCGGCGGCCCAGGCATCCACCCTGACCGCGGGCAGCATGTGCTGAAGGAAATCGAGAGCCCAAGTGTTCACCAGTGCAGCGAACGCCAAGGCGACGACCCCGCCCCATAGCAGCGCGACCACGATGAGTGAGGCCGGCTCCGGTTCGAACTGGTCCAGACGGTAGATGATCACTCCCGCGGGGATGGCAGTGGCGGCCAACAACACCACGGAGAGCAGCCAGGCCGCGGGGTTCGTCGTGATGTATCCCACCTGCTCCAGCCCCACAAGGCCGAAGCACGACACCAGAAGCATCAGAAAGAGATAGAAGGCCGGCTGTCGCGCCAGTCCAGGAGGAGCGGTGGACAGAGCTGAGTCGTTCATCGAGGCACCACCAGACCGGAAAGCATCGAGTCCAGGTCATTCTGCACCTGGGAGAGTTGGCCCTCCGGGGCTTCGGCCCACATGGTCACCCCTAGGGCTCCATGCGTGGCCACTACAACTTCGCCCTCCACTCGCCCATACGATGCCGTCCCGCTGAACACCACAGCCAGGCCGGCAAGGTCGCCGGCCACGGTGACTGCCGCCCCGGGCAAGGCCCGTAAATGCTCGTACTGTCCCTCCAAGATGGTAAGCATCTCGGCCAACAATTCGTCGTTCGTGCCGGCGTACTCCTCCACCCAGAAGGCGACATAGGCTCCCGAGCTCTGCAGAGATATGCCTGTCGGACCCACGTCCCATACCTCCGCCGCCGAGTACCACCCGTCGGCAGGCGTGACGATGACCCCCAGGTTCACTTCTACGGGGACCTCGACGTTCGGATCGTTGGATGCGGTCGCCGAGGCCAGCAAGAACACCAGGATCATCCACCCGAACATCACCGCCAGCAAGATCATGGACCCTCGCCACGAGGATCGACGCTCGTCGTCGTCCGGCAAAGGCCTCGGCTCAGCCCCAAGGGAGGAGTACATAGATGGGCCCACCTGGTTCATCGAGATGCTGTCGGCCTCCTGATCGCGGCCCGCCTATTGAGACAGGCCTACAACCGCCCACTTTACCAGAGGGTGATTCCCGCAAGGTGGCGACTGTTTGTCTGGTCTTCCATCGACAGTTCCTTGCTAGGGCCACTCATCTCTCCGGCCCAAGAATGCCGAAAACCCGGCTCTTGGCCGGGTTTTCGGTTCAAGCTTCGAGATCTTAGTGGAGGTAAGGGGACTCGAACCCCTGGCCTCAACGCTGCCAGCGTCGCGCTCTCCCAACTGAGCTATACCCCCACGGTAAGCGGCCACGGATTATAACCGCTGCCCCTGCGTCGCGCAACCGAACGACGCCGGGCACTCTGCCCGCTAGATCGCCGCCGGACGCCCGGCGACCGCTGCAGCCTCTACTCCACGCTTTCCACCGGGGCCTGCTTCCAAAGCACGTCCAGACGGTAGAACTCGCGCGTCTCCGGGGTGAAGATGTGCACCACGAAGTCCAAGAAGTCCATCAATATCCACTCACCGTCAGCCGCGCCCTCTATAGCTCTGGGTCCAGCCCCGGATTCGGCCTTGATCCTGAAGCCGATCTCCTCGGCGATGCGCCTGGTCAGACGGGCGTTGCGGCCGGTGCACAGCACCAGAAAGTCCGTGTAGGTGACCAGCTCGTGCATGTCGAGCAACACGACCTGTTCGCCCTTCACGTCCACCGCGGCCTGTGCTGCCAGACGAGCCCGGTCGTGAATGACCTGCAACTCGGCCTCAGAGAGAGCCGCCCTCGGGGGACGCTCACGTTTCTCGAGACTCTCCAAATCGGGCAGTTTGTTTTCTTCGGACATATCCGTGTTCAACTCCTCTTTGCTACTCCCACTCGATGGTCGCCGGAGGCTTGCTGGAGATATCCAGCGCCACCCGGTTGACACCAGGGACTTCATTGATGATGCGCTGGGAGACGATCTCCAGCAAGTCGTAGGGCAGCCGCGCCCAGTCGGCCGTCATGGCATCGTTGGATGTGACCGCCCGCACGATTATCGGATAAGCATACGTGCGCTCGTCACCCATGACCCCTACGCTGCGTATGGCCGGCAGCACAGCGAACGACTGCCATATCTCCCGATAGAGACCGGCTTTCTTGATCTCATCCAAGAAGATGGCGTCTGCCTCCCGCAATATCTCAAGCCGTTCCTCGGTGACCTCGCCGATAATGCGGATGGCCAATCCCGGGCCGGGGAAAGGCTGCCGCCAGACCAAATCTTCCGGCAGGCCCAACTCCTCGCCCACCACCCGCACCTCGTCTTTGAACAGCATGCGGAGCGGCTCCACTAGCTCGAAGTCCACATCGTCCGGAAGCCCGCCGACGTTGTGATGCGATTTGATAACAGCCGCGGCGCTGGTGCCCGACTCGATGACGTCGGGATAGATAGTGCCCTGCACCAGGAACTTGGCCTTGCCCAGTTTGTGCGACTCTTCTTCGAAGGTGCGGATGAACTCCTCGCCGATGATCTTGCGTTTGCGCTCAGGCTCAGTGACGCCGGCAAGTTTGCCTATGAAGCGCTCCTGGGCCCGCACATGCACCAACGGCACTCGGAAGTGGCGCTGGAAGGTCGCCTCCACTTGTTCTGCCTCGTTCTTGCGCATCAGCCCGTGGTCGACAAAGATACAGGTGAGTTGGTCACCGACCGCCTTGTACACCATGAGAGCCGCCACGGCGGAATCCACGCCACCCGACAGCCCACAGACCACCTGTTCACTGCCCACCTGAGCACGGATGCGTTCCACAGCCTCTTCGATGATGGACACCGGCGTCCACGTAGGGGCTATGTCGCAGACCGAGTAGAGGAAATTCTTAAGAATGTCCTGTCCGTGTTCGGTATGACGAACCTCGGGATGGAACTGCACCCCATACAACCCGGAACTCGGGTCGGCCATGGCCGCCACCGGCATGTTGGGACTGCTTGCGGTGACCGCGAAGCCCGAGGGCACCTCTACCACCGAGTCGCCGTGGCTCATCCAGCAGGCAATTTCGTTAGGCAGGCCTGCGAACAAGGTGCCCTTCTCGCTCACCGTGAGAGGCCGCCCCCCGTATTCGGCAACGCCGGTGCGCTCCACCCGTCCGCCCCTCAGCTTGGCTATGAGCTGCAATCCGTAGCAGATGCCCAGAATCGGCACGCCCAGCGAGAAGATCTCGGGGTCAACCGTGGGCGCGCCCGCTTCGTTCACGCTGCGCGGACCACCCGAGAAGATGATGCCCATCGGGGCAGCCGCTTTGATCTCAGCGAAAGGCGTGTCGTAGGGAATCAACTCTGAGTACACCCGGCATTCGCGAACCCGCCGGGCTATGAGCTGTGAATACTGGCCACCAAAATCGATAACCAGCACCTTCTTGATGTCATCCCCACTATTTTTCAGCAGAAACCTCCTCCAGTTCCACCATCTTCGCGAACTTCTCCGCGTCGGCAGGCGAAAATACGCCGGCCCCGTAACCGACAAGGTTGGCGGCAGCGCAGCCTAGACCAAAGCGCAGGCAGTCGGCCGGTGTATCGCCCTCGAGCAGCCGCACTGAATACCCGCCCACCAGAGCATCTCCCCATCCGAGGGGCGACACGACATCCACCGCGGGCATCTTGCCCACGAACACCCTACTACCTTCGCCGTCAGCGAGTTCTGCTACACACCCATACCGGTGTGTTATCACCACGGAGCCGCCCCCCATCTCGTGCATGGTACGTGCGGCGGCGATCTGGTCCTCCATGCCGGCAAATTCATAGCCGATGACCTTCTCCGCTTCCACCATCTTGGGGAAGACGTAGTCGGGCCCAGCCTTGATGCCATGGCGTAGCGGTTCGCCGTAGGTGTACAGAAACGCCACTAGGCCCAAGGAACGCACATGCCGAATCAAACCGGCATAGCAGTCGTCGTCGAGGCCCGGCGGCACGCTCCCGGCGAAGACCACTACGTCGGCAGCTTTGCCCAAGTAGTCGATCTTCTCGTGCAACATCGCCAGATCGTCCGCGTTGATCTCGGGGCCCTGCTCGTTTATCTCAGTGACCGCGTTATTAGCCGGATCCACTACTGCAGTGGATACACGCGATTCGCCACTCACCCGCACGAAGTCACACATGATGCCCTCTTCGTTGAGGTCGGCGACTATCTGGTCGCCCTTGCGTCCTCCGACGAAACCAGTGGCGATAACCGGGCGGCCGAGGCCCCGGGCCGCCCGCGCGACATTGATTCCCTTGCCCCCAGGCAGCATCACGGTCTCGGTCGCCCGATGCCGGAATCCCACCTGGAAGTTGGGCACCGTCATGGTGCGATCCAAGGCCGGGTTGAGCGTGACCGTCAGGATCATGGGCGAAAGCCTCCCATCGTCTAAACCAATCCTCCCAGCCATCTGCCTAGGCGCTTGAAGTAATAAGACACTTTGGAGCCAAGTCTGGCCTCGTCATACGAAGCCGACGCCACCAGGTTGACCTCCCCAACGGCCTCGCCGGCGATGGTCATGGTGACCTGACCGTAAATATCCCCGGCCCGTACCGGAAGCACGAGCGGCCGATCGATCACCACCGAGGTGGTGACAGTATCGTCTTTGTACAGTTCCATTTCCGCGGTGCTCTCCGTCAGCAGCCGCACAACCCCGTCTATCTTATAGGGTACCTTGGCTTCAGCCACGGCCGTGCCCGATTCGAGCAGAGTGACGTGACGGCATTGTTTCAATCCGTAGGCCAGAAGGGTCTCACTCTCGTCAAAGCACAAGGCGGATACCGGCTGCCCCAGCACGACGCAGATCACCGAGACGTCGTCCTTGGTCGCCGACGACACCAGGCATTGCTCGGCCTTTGGCGTGAGACCCGTCTTGATGCCCGTGACCCAACTGTCTCTGGTCAGCAGTTTGTTCGTGTTGGTCAACTCCAGCGGCGAGTCGCGCCCCGGCATCTGGACCGAATAGTTCTGGGTGTGCACAATCTGCCGGAACCTCTCGTTCTGCATGGCGTAACGGGCAAGCGTCGCCATGTCAGCCGGCGTCGAGTAGTGACCCTCGGCGTCCAATCCGTTGGGATTGACGAAATGCGTGTCGTTCATGCCCAGTTCGGCCGCTTTGGCGTTCATCATCGCCGCGAAGGCATCGACGCTGCCGGCACAGGCCTCAGCGAGTGCCACAGCCGCTGCGTTCGCGCTTCGAAGCATCATGCAATACAGGAACTCCTCCGTGGTAAGCACGTCGCCTTCGCGCAGCCAGTACTTCGGCTCGATCGTATTGGCAGCCTTCTTCGAAGCCGTGATGGGAGTCGAGAGGTCCATCTTCTCAAGCACTAGGATCGCCGTCATGATCTTCGTTGTGGAGGCCATACGTCGTTGCTCGTAGGCGTCCCACTCGTAAAGCACCTTGCCGGTGTCCTGGTTGATCACAATGGCGGCCGGCGAGTCGATTCTGGGAGCGTTGTCGTCGTAGTCGCCCAGATCCCTGGCCGAGACAGTGAAGCTCGAGACCTGACCGTTCGGCGCTGGCTCAAGCGTAGTGGTGGTCGCGCCGTCGGCCACGCCGGCCAGGGTGGCCACCAAGGTCCCGAGTATTACGAGGAAAACAAGGAGCGTCAGCAACCGCCCCCGGCGAGCTGTCACAGGCATCATGCAGCGGAGTATAGCATGGGGTCCCGGCGCCACTCCCTGGGCCGCCCCAGGCTTCCGGAGCGCGCTTGCCCCGGTGTTATACTTCGGGCCGCAGCGGCCCCGCGCGTGCATTCTTCGTGAAGCTTCATTTTTGGCCAAGTTGTAGGGAGGTGGAGCTATAGCTGAAGTACTTCGTCAGGCGTGGAGCCGTCTGACCCGCAAGCAATGGCTCATCCTGTATCCGTTTGCGCTGTCTATCGTGGGAACCATCACGTTCTTCGCGGTCTACGCCGCCGGGCAGGAAACTTTGACGCTCAGCGGATTCTTCAAAGCGGACTTCAATCGCTCTCTCTACTTGCGCGATCATTTCTTCACCGGGTTCTCCTGGGACCAAGGGCTGCTCGCGCCTGTCCTGGCCGGCGTGGCATTCTGCGGGTTCTGCGCTCTCATACAAGCCGCCTTCCTCCGCGCCATCGCCGGCCCCCGTTACCCATTGGTGCCGCGCAAATTGCCCGACGCACTCAGGCTATTCGTCTTCTACCTACTCCTATATACCGTCACGTTTGTGGCCCCCCTGCCCGGCCCCAATGACGGCGCGCCCTACCTACTTATCATCACGTTTCTCCAGGTGGTCTCACTCCTGGTCACCTTCACGGATTACGTCATCGTCTACGAGTCGGCGGGAGTGCTGACGGGCATGCGACGCAGCCTGAAACTGGTCGGGCTCCGGCTGGGCACGGTTGTTTCCATCTACGTGGTCCTCACCCTGGTGCTCATAGCCGTCAGAAGGCTGTATTCCCTCTACTTCGACGAGGCCGCCAGAGTCTTCGTCCTCTTGCCCGTGAGCCGGATGCTCGTCGATTCATTTGTGTTCCTGTTCGCCAACCTGGTACTCGTGTTCCTCTACGAGGACCTCCGGCGCCACAGTCCCTCCTGACCTAGGGCACGATCAACAAGGTCGCCTCGGTGGTGATCGGCGGCACCGGCCCGACCCGTTCCTGGTGTCCGTGTATGACCCCGCCGAGTACCAGTCCGCTAACGATAGCCACCACTATCACAAGCAACGCCAACGGGATGACTATCTGGTAAAGCGGCTCCGCCTTCTTATACGTCTGATAGGCCGGTTCGCCCTCAAGCACGTCCAGCCGCCTTCCAAAGCGCCGCCTTCATCTCCGCCACCTCGCAGCGCGCGGCGTCCTGCCAATGCACGCCGCCGCGTTTCCGATACGCATAAAGAACGGCCCGCGAGGAGTTGACCACCGCTCCGGTGCCACGTTCATCGAACATGCCGCCTATGTCTTCCGCCCCCGCTCCTTGGGCACCGTAGCCCGGGATCAGCAGAGGCACTCCCGGCATCAGGGCGCGCAGTTGAACGCCCTGGCTGGGGTGGGTGCCCCCCACGACTGCCCCCACCGAACAATAGCCGACCGCCCCTTCACTGCCTAACCCCCAGCCGGTCACCAGTTCCGCCACCCGGACGTATAGGGGCCTGCCCCCCGCGATGTCAAGATCCTGAATATCGACCGAGCTAGGATTGGATGTCTTCACCAGCACGAACACCCCTTTACCCGCCTCCCGCGCTCTTCGGGCGAAGGGCTCCACGCTATCGGAGCCCAGATAAGGGTTCACCGTCACCGCATCTACCCCTGCCACCTCGAGGTGCGCCCGCGCGTACGCCTCGGCCGTGCTGCCTATGTCGCCGCGCTTCGCATCCCCGATAACCAAACACCCACTATCCCGGATCGGGCCAACCAGTTCTTCGTAGAGTCCATAGCCCGGGGCACCCAAAGCTTCGAAGTACGCGCACTGCATCTTCACGGCCACCGCATCAGCGCACACCGCTTCCAGCACGCCGGTCAAGAAACCGCGGTAGCAGTCCACTTTCATCTCGGCATCGCTGCCGTACGCTTCTCGCGGATAGGCCGCCCGCACGTCTGCAGGGAGCAGATCGTAGTCGGGATCAAACCCCACCACCACATGAGAGCGCTTCTGCTCTATGGCTCCTAGAAGCCTATCGGCAAAATTGGATGCGTTCACTGCAAGAACCCCTCAGAAGTCACAACACTGCCTACCAAGAAAAAAGGGCCGCACATGGCGGCCCTTCTCACTTCATCTCACGAACTCAAAATCACTTGACAGCGCTTTTGAGAGCAAGACCTGCACTGAATTTGGGAACTTTGGTGGCAGGGATATTGATCTTCTCTTTGGTCTGCGGGTTGATCCCCTGCCGCGCTTCGCGCGCCTGCACGTAGAACTTACCGAATCCAGTGAACTGTACGTCCTCCCCCTTCTTGAGCGCATCGGTGACTACATCCACGAAAGAGTCGACCACAGCGGCCGCGTCTTTCTTGGTGAGCCCACTCTTAGCTGCAAGCTTGTCCACAAAATCGGCTTTGGTCACAGTTACCTCCCTTGGTCTGCGGGGTACGCCCCTCACCTTAGCAAATGCCGTTAGCCCTACACAAGCTGTCTTTCAACGGTATAACCGAAAAGAAACCGCATTTCAAGGCGCAATCGCGATACCGAGCTCCGACGACGTGAACAACGGCAGCAGAGTGAGTCCTGCAGCAGCAGCAGCGGCTCTTCCCCCCTCCTCGCGGTCGACCACGCAGTAGAGGTCGTCAACCTGGGCACCGGCCTCGCGCAGAACTTCCACCGCTTGGATAGCAGCTCCGCCCGATGTGACGATGTCCTCCACCAGAGCGATCCTCTCCCCCCGCTCCACGCGGCCTTCGACACGCTTGCCGGTGCCATACTCCTTCGTGAGCTTCCGCACCAGAACCAACGGGAGCCCCAGTTCCAGTGACAATCCGGCTCCCAGCACCACCCCACCCAGCTCCGGAGCGCCTAGGCGATCGTAGTGAGCCCCGGCAGCCAGCTGGTTACGGACCATCATGGCAATCTCCTGTACTATGCCGCGCAGAACCTGCGGATCAGTCTCAAACAGGTATTTGTCAAGGTAGTACTTGCTCCTGCGGCCCGAGCGCAGGACAAAATCGCCCTCCAGGTACGCCGCCTTCAACAGAAGCCTGCCCAGTTCTTCCTTTTCCACTAGCCCTCCTAGTCGATTCAAACCCTCGGAACGCCCTGCCGCCTATGCCCCAGACACCGTTATGCCTGTAACGGCGAGCGAGGGCGCGTAAGCACTCCCGTATAGCGGGGTCCAGCGTGCGTCGCCGCCCACGTCGCACACTCCCTTCAGTAGGCTTAGAAAATCCGTGGCCACCGTAATCTCACGCACCGGAGTTCCCAAGCTGCCGCCACTGATGAGTCTGCCCGTCGCCCCCACCGAGATCTCGCCACTGATGGCGTTGACGCCGGAGTGGAGGCCGGCCAAGCTGTCCACATAGAGACCGTCCGACACGCGGGAGACTAGAGCCTCAAGCGTACCTAGGCCCGACCGCACGACCAGATTGGTAGCACCCACGACAGGGAGCGTCCGGTAGGAGCCCCGCACCGCGTTCCCGGTGGACCGCACGCCACCCCCGGCTTTGCGGGCCGTATGGCTATTGTGCAGAAACGACCGCAGAACGCCATCCTCGATCACGGCCGTCGCCCGCTGAGGCACCCCTTCCCCATCGAAGGGACGGGTGGCCATGCCCTCCCTCGCAACCCCATCATCGATGAGGTGCAACAACGGCGAAGCCACCACCTCCCCAAGCTTGGTAGCAAACACCGAGCGTCCCTTCTGCACGGCGTCGGCGCTGAGCGCCCGAGCCACGCTGCCCAAGAGAGCAGCCACGACCTCCCTGTCGAACACCACCGTGTACAGACCAGTTGGGCAAGGACGCGCTCCCAGCAACGCACAGGCCTTCTCTCCCGCCTCGCGCCCGGCCTTCTCAGCGTCCAAGCCTTCGGGCTCCCGGGCGGCAGTGAACCCCAGACCGGACTGCCGCTCGCGGTCGTGGCCCGCGTGGGCCTGCACATAAACGAAACAGAATGACTGCGCTGCCTCAGCCTCGACACCTGCAGTAGATGCGATGGCCACGTAGCTTTCCTCGTCCGAATAGACGCTCTCCTCAACGGTCTCAACATCCGCCAACGCCAGCGCAGCAGATTCCGCCTTCAAGGCCAGTGCGGTCTTCCGCTCCAAGGTCGTCCCGGAGATCCCCGGCCGCCATAGGTCCGACAGCACCGGATAGCCGCCCTCCTCGCTACCAGGCAACGAAGAGTACTCGTCGGCGTCAGCGGCCTTGAGATTATCCGTCGCCCAATGGAGGGCGCGACGAACGCCCTCCCGCGACAGGTCGGACGTGAACGCGTATCCGGTGCGGCCCTCGTGCATGGCCCTGACTCCCAGACCGCTGGGCTCTGCCACCGTGACCGACTCAACCTCGCCCCCGAACGCCTTGATGGTGACCGTCCGCCCCCGCTCGACATAGACTTCGACCTCAGCGCCAACTCCGCAGGTCAGGCCCAATGCCATCCGCGCCACCTCTAGCGGAGACGACGCCTCTCCGGCAGCCGGGTTGTGGGCTAGCTTGCTCACAGACCGGTGCCGCCAACAGTCATCTCGCGCACGCGCAGGGTGGGCTGCCCGCTGCCCACCGGCACGCTCTGCCCTTCTTTGCCACACATGCCAGCCTTGATCTGCAGGTCATCGGCAATGGCGTCGATACCCAGCAGGACCTCCAAGCCATTGCCGATAAGGGTGGCTCCTCTCACTGGAGTGGTCACTCTGCCCTTCTCAATAAGGTAGCCTTCGGCCACCGCGAACACGAAGTCCCCAGTTGCCGGATTCACCTCTCCACCAGAGAGTGACTTGGCATAGAGGCCACGGGCCGTGTCGGCGATGATCTCGTCGGGGCTGAGTCTTCCGGGCCCGAAATAGGTGTTGGTCATACGCGGATAGGGCAGGCTCCGATAGTCCTGCCTGCGCCCATTGCCGGTGAGGGGCAGACCCAGAGCTTGGCTGCGCAGGCGATCACTCAGATAGCCCGTCAATATGCCTTCCTCAATGACCGTTGTGCGGCTGCAGGGCGTTCCCTCGTCGTCGCACCCCGCACTGCCCCACATACCCGCGCTGACCCCGTCGTCGTAGGCGGAGATATGCTCGCCCGCCACCCGCTGGCCGATCTTGCCCTCCCACACGCTGCTCTTCTTCAGCACGTAGTCGGCCTCAAGCCCGTGTCCGCAGGCCTCGTGAAAGAGCACTCCGCCGAAACCGTTTCCTAGTACCACCGGCATGCGGCCCGCCGGCGCCGGCGCCGACCCTAGAAGGACCAGCGCCCGTTCCCCCACATCCGCGGCAAGCCGCGCAACAGCCGCGTCATCGAGCAGCTCGAATCCTCCATGATGAGCCAAGGTATCGTGACCGATCTGAATGAGCCCGTCACGCTCCGCCATCACGGTGATGCCGAACATCACCCTGGTCCGCTCATCATGAGAAAGCAACCCGTGCGACCCGGCGACCCAAACCCTTTGCCTGCTCTCTCCGTAAACGACGACTACCTGCCGGATATCCTTGGAGAGCGCCCTGGCTGTGTCATCGGCTAGATGTAATAGACGGCCCTTTGCAGCCGCCTCCACCAAGGTAGGGTCCTGTTCCACGGTCCCGCCCCGCTCGCCGCGGCCATCGCGCTGGACCGCCACCATCCGGCCGGTGTCGACCGGCGTGGCGCTGAGTACTAAAGCCAGCTGCTCGAGAGAGCTCTGGTCCGCCGAATCGACGTATCCAAAGACCGTCGATCCCCCACGCATGATGCGCACCGAGCCACCCAGGTCCGTTCCCGAGACGGCACTCTCAATCTTGCCATCCTCCAAACGCATGGACAAAGAACGTCGGTCCTCGATGAAAACGTCGGCCATCTCCCCGCCGCCCCGCAGTGCGCGCGAAAGAATCCCGGCCGCTGACTCCGGAGTGGGTCCCGGGTAGTCCAACGAGGATGGGCTCAAGAGAAGTGAGAGACCGTCAGGTACCGATAGGAACGGTCTTGAGTATCTCGTTGGCCAAGTTCATGAACGGAACCGCTTCGGCCGTCTCGCCCGGCATGGCCAACATCGAACCATCGTCGAAGTACATCTCCACTTGTGGCTGACGGCCACGCATGAACACAAAGTAGTAAGCTCCTGCCGCCAGGCTGCCCACTAGGGTGACTGCACCGAACAGCTTGAAAGCTGGCTTCATCTACTCCTCCTTGGCTGCTTGATCGGCAGCGAAGGCCGACGCGGCGGCCTCACGCGCATCCCTGATGCAGGTCTTCAAATCGTACAAGACAAGTCCGACCCGGCTGCCCTTCTTGCCGGTGGCGAGAAGGCCCATCGCCTCCGCTCCGCTCTCGCGGGCCAAGAAGACATAGCCACTCCCGGTCTCGACCACAAGCTGCGTGAACGCTTGCGAGCCCATTTCCCCAGCCCGCACCTCTGCCAGTCTCGCCAGTTCTCTGGCCTGAGCCAATGCCGTCGCTTGCGCTTCCTCTGGCATGTTGGAGGCCAGAACCCCGTCCGCATCGAACAATACCGCCTTGTCGATGTCGCTGGAGATGTCCATCATCTCCTCAAACGCCAGCGTTACCTCTTGCTTCATTTGCATCTCCTCTCCTGGCGACCGCCACACCCCCGTGGGACCGTGCGACCCAGTGTACCATCCGAGCCGCGCCCGCCGAAAAGGCCGGGGCCACCGCCCCGCGGCGCCTTGTCGGCGCCGAGGGGCGGTGGCCCCGAAACCGGTCTGAGACGAAATGCCTCAGCCGGTCGGAACTGCCTTGACTACATCATGCCGCCCATGCCGCCCATGCCGCCCGGCATGCCGCCGCCCGCACCCTCTTTATCGGGCTTGTCGGCCACGATGACTTCGGTGGTGAGGATGTTCTTGGCAATCGAGGCTGCATTCTGCAGCGCGGACCGAGTGACCATGGCCGGGTCGATAATGCCAACCTTGACCATGTCCTCGTATACGCCCGTGGAGATGTTCAGGCCGATGCCCTTACCTCGGGTCTTGACCTCGTTGATCACCACGGAGCCTTCCAAACCGGCGTTGTTGGCCAGCTGACGGAGAGGTTCCTCCAGAGCACGCATGATGATGCGCACGCCGGTCAACTCGTCACCTTCGGCCTTGACAGCCTCAACGGCGGGAATCAGCATCACCTGGGCAACGCCGCCGCCGGGAACGATACCCTCTTCCAGGGCCGCCCGCGTGGCGCTAAGGGCGTCTTCCACACGATGCTTCTTCTCTTTGATCTCGGTCTCGGTGGCCGCGCCGACCTTGACCACAGCCACGCCGCCGGCCAGCTTCGCCAAGCGCTCCTGCAGCTTCTCGCGGTCGAAATCAGAGTCGGTGTTGTCGATCTCGGCTTTGAGCTGATTGATGCGGGCCTTGATCTTGTCCAACTCGCCAGCGCCATCGACGATAGTGGTGTTGTCCTTGTCGACGACCACTTTGCGCGCCCGGCCCAACTGGCTAAGCGCCGTGTTCTCGAGCTTGAGGCCCAACTCTTCGCTGATGACTTCGCCGCCGGTGAGGATGGCGATGTCTTCGAGCATGCGCTTGCGCCGATCTCCGAAGCCCGGTGCTTTGACGGCGATACCGGTGAAGGTGCCGCGCAGTTTGTTGACGATAAGGGTGGCCAGCGCCTCTCCCTCGACGTCTTCAGCGATGATCAGCAGACCTTTGCCTGACTGTATGACCTTCTCCAACACAGGCAACAAGTCCTGGACCGAACCGATCTTACGGTTAGCCATGAGGATGAAGGGATCTTCGAGCACAGCTTCCATGCGATCAGGATCCGTGACGAAGTACGGAGAGATGTAGCCTTTGTCGAACTGCATGCCCTCGGTGAACTCCAGGTCCATGCCAAAGGTATTGGATTCTTCGACGTTGACCACGCCGTCCTTACCGACCTTCTCGATGGCGTCGGCGATAACGTCGCCGATTTCACGGTCGTCGGACGAGATGGTGGCAACCCGAGCGATATCCTCTTTGCCCGAGACCTCTTTGGACATATTCTTGATCTCGGCTACCGCTGCTTCGACGGCCATTTCGATGCCGCGCTTGATAGCCATGGGATTCGCACCGGCGGCTACGTTCTTCAAACCCTCGCGGACGATGGCCTGAGCGAGCAGCGTGGCGGTGGTGGTACCGTCGCCGGCGATGTCATTGGTCTTCGTCGCCACTTCGCGCACCAACTGCGCGCCTTGGTTCTCAAAGACGTCCTCGAGTTCGATCTCGCGGGCGATGGTGACACCGTCGTTAGTGATGGTGGGACTGCCGAACTTCTTGTCGAGCACAACGTAACGGCCCTTGGGGCCCAGGGTGACCTTGACAGCGTCGGCCAGAGCGTTGACTCCCCGTTCCAGGGCACGCCGAGCCTCTTCACCGTACAAAAGCTGTTTTGCCATAAATCCAGTCTCCTTCGTTAACTAATGGGGACAGAAGCCATGGTCGTGACTACGACCAGAACCTCGAAAGCTATCCGTTGGGCAGCACGCCGATGATGTCGCTGGCACGCAGAACCAGGTATTCGTCACCATCTAGCTTGACCTCGACGCCCCCGTACTTCGCGAAGACGATGATGTCGCCCTCTTTGACCGGCATAGGCAGAAGCTTGCCGCTGTCGTCATACCTGCCAGGACCGACAGCCATAACCGTAGCCTTTGAAGGCTTCTCCTTCGCGGTGTCCGGAAGGACGATACCGCTGCTGGTCTTCTCTTCTTGCTCCAGGACCTTGACAACGACCCTGTCCTCGAGTGGCTTTAGTTTCATGCACAACCCTCCTATCGATTGTTTGGTACTCCGTTTGCTCATCGCCTCGAACAGGCTACTGAAACCGAATCTCGTAATTGGCACTCTCCACGTCCGAGTGCCAACCGGTGCCTATATTATGCTCAGGCCGGGCATTTGTCAAACCTAGGGAAGCAGGCGCCCCAAGGGCATAGAGGCGGCCGCATCGATCCCCAGATAGTCTGGGTACTCGATACGGAGCCCGGACAAAGCCGCGGCACCGATCATGGCTGCATTGTCGGTGCAATACGAGATAGCTGGGACCACCACGTGGAAACCAGCGTTCTGCCCCTGCTCCGCTAACTGGCGCCGCAAAAGGGAATTGGCGGCGACCCCGCCCACGACCGCGATGGTCTTGACCCTCTCGTGCTCGGCAGTGCGCACCGTCTTCGCCACCAACGCGCCCACAACAGCCCGCCGGTATGAGGCCGCTATGTCGGCCGCCCTCTCCTCCCGCTGCTGCGGAGTCATGCCTCGCAGTTGGTAGTACAGGGCGGTCTTGACACCCGAGAACGAGAAGTCCGGACGCACTGAACGCCGCAGGCCGAAGGGAAACGAGAACGCGTCAGGATCGCCCGTTTCGGCCAGTTGGTCCAACTCCCTGCCCCCCGGGTAGCCAAGGCCCAGCAATCTGGCTCCCTTGTCGAACGCCTCCCCGGCGGCATCGTCGAGGGTCTGCCCCAGCAGGCTGAAGGTGCTGTGGCCGTCCACCCGCACCAGCATGGTATGCCCCCCGGAAGCCACCAAGGTGACCATGGGCAGTGGCGCCGACGGATCGCTCAGCCAGGCCGCGGCCAAGTGTCCGTGCAGATGATTCACAGGGTAGAACGGCAGCTTACGGCTCCAGGCGATAGCCTTGGCCGTCTGCACACCGACCAGCAAAGCCCCTATGAGCCCGGGGCCTACCGTAACAGCCACACCCCCCAGGTCCGCCACTCCACAACCCGCCTGCCGCAGTGCTTCGCGCACCACCGCCGTCATCCGCTCCACGTGGGCGCGGCTGGCAACCTCGGGGACCACCCCCCCATAGCGCTCGTGGATGGCATCTTGGGAGTGCGACACGGAGGCTAACACCTCGCCCGAAGGCGTGAGCACAGCTGCCGCCGAATCGTCGCACGAGGACTCTATGGCAAGAAGCGGTCCCGCCGCGCCGCCGCCACCCGGCACAGTCGCACCATCACACGGTCCCGCCGCGCTGTCAGGAACGCCGGCCCCGCGCATCATCACCAACGCATCCTCTCCCGTGTCCGGGTAGTACCGCCGGCGCACTCCTGCTGTGACAAACCCCAGGCTCCCGTAGAGGGCCACAGCCCCTTCGTTCCCACCGCGCACTTCCAGCAGTACCCCCCGCCCCGCCAAGCAGGCCGCGGCTACAAACTCAGACACCAGTGCCCTTGCGATCCCCTGCCGCCTCATCGCAGGCGCTACGGCCACATCCATCACATGCCACACGTCGGGGTAGCGGCGACCCAGAAGAAAGCCCACCACCCTGTCCCCGGCCTCTGCCGCCACGGCGACCGTGCTGCGCGCGGCTTCCTGCTCCAGCTCGTCGCCGATCATGGTCGGGCTCCAAGGCAGAGTGAACGAGTCCTTCTCGATCGCCAGTACCGCCGGCAGATCGGCAGCCATCATCTCCCGTATGGCCGGTGCAGTCGCCACCTTATGCTCCGCCCGGGCCATCGCCCCAGGGATCCTTCATCTTGGTTATGTGGATGTCGGCGTCGGGAGAACGCACGTACATGGGCTTCACTGACTCCGGAGTACCCACCTCTCCTGCTTGGTCGGGGGACCACAAGCCCGAGCCCAGGGTCTTCACAAGCCCAGGCGTCATCTCCCGCCCGGCCAGCGCCAGCCTCAGCCAAGGCCCGATCCGTCTCCCCTGCGGAAGCACCCCCGGTTCCACCAGCCTATCCTGGCCCGCGACCAAGTGCTCCGCCGTCAATTCCAGGGTGAGTACGGCCGCCCCCGACGCCGCTCCCTGGGCCAGATCCACGTCCTCGGCCACGACCAGCGTGCGGCAAGCGAGCCCCGCCCCCAGCACCTCCGAGAGAGACGCCCGGTCGCACACGCCCACCTCCCCCGACCGTGCCCAAGTAGCTGCCGCGCCCTCCGGACCACGCACCCGCTCGTACAGGGCAAAGAACAACTGACCCCGCCTCGCATCGACTGCCGGCACCAAAAGATCCCTGGCACCCGCGACCGCGCTTCCCGCCGCCGCCAAGGCGCCCAGCGTGCTCACACCAAGAACGGGTATGGTCAGGGCAAGACCCAGCGCCCGGCCCGTCGCCACAGCGATGCGCACCCCCGTAAAGGTGCCCGGCCCGATACCCACCACCACGGCGCCCAGGTTACCTGGGCCGGCGGTGACCTCCTCCAACATCTCGTCCACAAGGCGCATCAGCACCTTGGCCTGACCTCGCCCGTCGGTCTCTGCTCGACGCGCAACGACCTGCCAGTCGCCCTCGCATCCGCCGGCAGTATTCCCCTCTCCAGCGCCCGCCCGCAGAAGAGCAGCACTGCAGACCTGCGTGGATCCGTCGAGGGCAAGTACGAAGCGGTCAGTCATCTTGGCCTGCCTCTTCCCAGCGTTGCCGGGCGGACCCAGTCACCGCCTCCAACAGCAGGGTGCGGGTGTGCAGCGACTCGTGGCCGATGGTCACCGTCCAAGACGCCGTCCCCAGCCGGGCGGCGCCCGCTTCGGGCCACTCCACCAGCGTGACGGCGTCTTCACTCACGTACTCCTCCAGAGCCAGGGCGTCGTCGTCGCCGATCTCCTCCAGGCGGTAGAGATCGAGGTGCTGCACGCGCACCCGTCCTGAGTAGATGTTCGCGATGGTAAACGACGGGCTCCGCACGGGGTCGGTCACTTCCAGAGCCACGGCCACGGCTCGCACCAGGGTGGTCTTACCGGCCCCCAAGGGCCCGTACAGCAGCACCAGGTCCCCCGGGCGGAGCGCGCGGGCCAACCGCCGCCCGATGCGTTCCATACCGTCCAGCGTAACTCCCCGGCTGCTCACCAACAGGCGGTCGTCATCTACCACAGATGCAGCTGCTCTATCTGTTCGGGCGCGGGATTCGCCGGACCCGGGGCGGCGGACTTTCCGTCAGGCTCCGAAGCGCGATCATGCCCGCCAACCCCAGGTGCGGATTCGCACTCCTGGAACGCTCCGGTCTCCACGTCGGCACCTCTCCCCGCCGCCACTCCAGCAACAACCTGCGGTCCCCGAGACAGAAGCACTTTGAGCCTGCCAAAGTCCTCCTCGAGAACCTTCTTATTCGTCGGCGCGTAGAGAGCGGCGGCGGGATGGAACACCGGGAATATCAGGGTCTGCACGCCCGCGAGCGTCCGCTCTTTTGCTTTGCCGTGCACCGCCGTCATGCTCAGCTCCGTTTCGCCAAGGAGCTTCGTGGCAAAGCGGCCCAGCGTGCAGATGATCTTGGGCCGGATGATGGCGATCTGCTCAAGCAGATGCGGACTGCAGGCCTCAATCTCGTCGGGAGCCGGATCCCGGTTATCCGGGGGTCTGCACTTCACCACATTGGCGATGTATACGTCGGCCCTGGTCAGACCGATGCCGGCCAGCAGCTCGGTCAAGAGCCGCCCGGCCCTGACCCACGAAAGGCTCGCCCTGTTTGTCCTCATGAAATCCAGGGGCCTCACCCACAAACATCAGTTCCGTCTCCGGGCTACCCACCCCAAAGACCACTTGGGTCCGCCCCCCGCACAGCCCACAGTCTGAGCACTCGCGGAGCGATTCGCCCAGAGCAGCCAGTGCCTCCGCGGCGGTTGCGGTCCCTGCTGATGTCACCTCGGGATTCATGCCCACAGGGTAGCAGAAGACCCGCTCAGCGGGTTTGCCGGCCGTTGCCGACGCACACGCGGGCTGTTATCCTACCGACGCGCCGCGTGGTGGATCTCTGACTCCTGCCAGCGCCCAGAACGCCTACCCGACGGAGGCAAAGCCTGGGCCCCCGGATTGTCCCCCCATCGGCTCAGAGATAACTCCGGCCACGTCTGGTATCTGCGGGCAGAACTGGAACAGGCAGGTATTTCATCGATACTGGAAGCACAGGCCTCCGCTTCGCGGTGATCGGCGCGGGACGCGTCGGCGCCAGTCATGGCGCTCGCCCTCCAAGCCCGGGGGGCCAGTCTCGTCGGATTCACCGTCCACTCCCCGGCCGGCGGCGCTCGCGCCCTGGCCTGGCTCGGCACACCGGCTTCGTCGCAAATCGCCGATATCGTCGCCCTCTGCGCCTGAGGTCTACTTCCTTACCGTTCCCGACCAGGCGCTGCCCGAAGTAGCTGAAGAACTCGGCAGCTGCTTGACGGCTCCTGCCGTGGTAGCCCACACCAGCGGAGCCACCTCGGTGGATGTGCTGCGTCCCTGCGCCGAGGCCGGGGCCGCCACGCTGGTCTTCCACCCCCTGCAGACCTTCAGCGACCCCTTGAGCGGCTGCAAGCGATTCGCCGGCGCCGCGGTGGCCATAACCCCTTCTTCGCCTGATGAGCGGCGTACCGCCGAAGAATTCGGCTTCGCCCTGGCCCGCGCTACTTGGCGCTGACCCCTTCCTGCTCCCCGACGACCGCGCACCCTCTACCACTCGGCGGCCACACTGGCCTGCAACTACCTGGTTACGCTCGAGCACCACGCCCAACGCCTCTTCACACTGGCCGGCCTCCCCGCCGATGAGGCGCTCTCCCTGTTCCTCCCCCTGGTCAAGTCCACCCTCTGCAACGTGGAGACCCAGGGCACGGTCGCCGCCCTCACCGGACCACTCAGCCGCGGAGACGCGCCCACTATCGCCGGTCATCTCGCGGCCCTGGCGGCAGACGCCCCGGACGTGCTTCCTCTATACAGGGCGCTGGGCATCGCGACGCTTGACCTGGTCAAGGCCAGGGGAGAACTAGAACCGGCAGCGCTCGACCGACTCAGGCTCCTGCTTGAACACCCCCCCGCCGCGACCCAGCCGCCTGAGGCAAATCCCGCCCTCTAATCCCGAAACGAGTCTCAAGGACTATGATTGCCCGCAGCGACTACGACCCACACCGACCGAGCCAAGCGGCCCGCCTGGGCCCGCGATAGAGAGGATCGCAGCATGACGTCAGCATCTCGGACCACCGGCATCGCCACCGTGGTGACCGACCGTATACACTTCGACAGCAAGGGCAACGCCGACATGGTCAACCTCACCGCCGACGTGCGCCGTATCGTCACCGAGTCGGGACTCGCCGCCGGGGCCGTGACCGTCTTCTTCCCAGGAGCTACGGGAGCGGTCACCACGCTCGAGTTCGAGCCGGGAGTAGTGCAAGACTTTGCCAATCTCTTCGATCGGATAATCTCGCCGCAAGAACATTACGAGCACAACGTCACTCACCCGGACGTAAACGGCCATGCCCACGTGCGGGCCGGCCTGCTGGGGCCCTCGCTGGTCTTCCCCGTCGAGAACGGCGAGCTGTGCCTGGGCAAGTGGCAGGAGATCTGTTTCGTCTGCTTCGACAACCGTCCCCGAGAACGCACCGTCATCGTCCAGATAACCGGCGTTGCCAAACAGGACTCCTAAGAAGGTCCGCTATCTCCCCAGGAGGACGTCCTCATGAAACCGGTAATTCAGCTGGCCCTTGACTTCGTCGATCTTCCCCGCGCCATCCAGGTAGCCGAGGAAGCGGTCGCCGGCGGCGCCGACTGGCTGGAAGCCGGCACTCCCCTGATCAAGAGCGAGGGGCTCGAAGCCATCAGGGCACTCCGCGCCCACTGGCCCGATCGGGTCATCGTGGCCGACATGAAGACCATGGACGCCGGACGCGCCGAGGTGGAGTGCGCAGCCAAGGCGGGCGCTCGGGTGGTCGGCGTGCTGGGCGCGGCTTCCGACGCCACCATCAAGGAGTGCATCGAGGCGGCCCGCAACTACGGCGCCGAGATCGTGGTGGACATGATCCAGGTGGCCGACGTGGTCGCTCGCGCCAAGGAAGTCGAGGCGATGGGCGCCAACTACGTGGGCATCCACCTGGCCATCGACGAGCAGATGCAGGGCAAGACCCCGTGGGACACGCTGCGAGCGGTAGCCAAGGCCGTGTCCATACCCATCGCGGTGGCGGGCGGCATCAACTCCGAGACGGCCCCTCTGGCCTTGGAGGCTGGAGCCTCCATCGTCGTGGTGGGAGGCGCCATCACCAAGGCGGTCGACGCCACTGCCGCCACCCAGGCCGTGAAGCAGGCCATGGAGACCGGCGTCGCCGTCAAGTCGGAGTTCTTCGTGCGCGCCACCGGCCCCGACATCCGCGAGATGCTCACCCGGGTCTCCGCCGCCAACGTCTCCGACGCCCTGCATCGCAGCGGCGACATCCCCGGCATGCGTCCCCTGGCCCCCGGGACCAAGATGGTAGGTCCGGCCCTGACGGTGCGCACCGGGCCCGGGCGACTGGGCCAAGCCGGTGGAGGCCATCGACAAGGCTCAGCCCGGCGACGTGCTGGTGATCGACGTGGGCAACGTCCTCCCGGCCGTCTGGGGCGAGCTGGCCACCAACTCCGCCATCCAGAGAGGTCTGGCCGGCGTGGTCATCTACGGAGCCGCCCGCGACACCGGCGACATCCGCGCCCTCGGCTTCCCGCTGTTCTGCACGCTCATCACCCCCACCGCCGGTGAGGCCAAGGGCTTCGGCGAGATCGGACGTGCCCATCCGCATCGCCGGCGTCAACATCTCGCCCGGCGACTGGATCATCGGCGACGACGACGGCGTGTGCGTCATCCCCAAAGAGAAGGCCGTGGAGTACACCAACCGGGCCATGGACGTGCTCGAGAAGGAGAACCGTCTGCGGGCCGAGATCCAGGCCGGCAGCACGCTCAGCCAGGTGGGCTACCTGTCGCGCTGGGAGAAGAAGTAAGGCGAGGCTAGACTCCGAGACCGCGCCGACGCTCGGCCGGGGCATTCATGTCGCTCTTTCGCTGGACCGCTCCACTGTTCAAACTGCGCTTCCCGGCGCTGGTCGGAGGATGACTTGCGCACCACTCGCCGAATGGCTTCGCCCCTACGTGGCCACCGGCGGCATCTTCGCCGACCTGGGTGGCGGCACCGGAGATCTCGGGGCCGGCTTGGCGCGCGAGCTTGCGGCCCGGGTGATCATCGTCGACCTGTACCCCTCAGATGCTCCGCCGAGTCGACGCAGATCCCTTGGTCTCGGTGCGCCTGGCGTCGGCTGACGCGCTGCCCTTCGCGGACGCATGCTTCGACGCCGTGCTCTGCTGTGACTGCTTTCATCACTTCCGCGACCAGGACGCTGCCGCCCGCGAGATAGCCCGGGTGGTCAGGCCGGGTGGCGGCGTGGTCATCATGGACATGGAAGGCGTGAAGAACCTGGTGCGACTCGAGCGTCTCCTGGGTGAACCGGGCGCGTTCATGACGGCGACCGCCATGGAGAGTTTCATGAGCGTCCGTGGCATCACGGGCACCGCGACCCGGCAGGGGACCGGCAGCGGCTACGTGTTCGTGGGGTCGGTGACCGACTGAGGTAACGCCGGCCCTGCCCACTCTCAGACGGTGATCCTGACGTTGTCGATCAACCGCACGTCTCCGAAGCGTACGGCCAGGGCTACGAGCAATCGCCCGGCCAATGTGGCCACCGGCGCCAGGTCGTCCGCCCCAACGATCTCGACGTAGTCCACTTGCCCCAGCGAAGCCTCGCCCAGGATCGCACGCACGGCGGCGTCCAGGCGCGCGGCGTCGCGTTCTCCCCTACCCACCAAGTCGCGGGCGGCGCGCAACGCCTTGTACAACACCGGCGCCTGTTCGCGCTGCGCGGCGCTCAGGCGCGTGTTGCGCGAACTCATGGCCAAGCCGTCGGCCTCGCGCACTATGGGGCAGGACACGATCTCGGTCCGCAGGTTCAGGTCGCTGGCCATGCGGGTGATCACCGCCAACTGCTGCGCGTCTTTCTCTCCAAAATAGGCCCGTTGGGGCTGGCAGATGTTGAGGAGCTTGGTGACCACCGTGCACACCCCCCGGAAGTGCCCAGGGCGCGAGCGCCCGCAAAGCCCCTCCGTGAGACCCTCCACGTCCACCCAGGTGGAGTAGCCCTCAGCGTACATCTCCCTCACAGCCGGACTGAAGATGAGGTCGGCGCCGGCCCCCCCAGCCATTGCGCGGTCGCCCTCGAGATCGCGCGGGTAAGTCGCCAAGTCCTCGGTCGGCCCGAACTGCGTAGGGTTGACAAAGATCGAGACCACCACCACGTCGTTCTCGGCCCGAGCCTCCCGGATGAGGGAGAGGTGCCCCTCGTGTAGTGCACCCATGGTCGGCACCATCCCGACTGAGGCCCCACGCCCACGGGCCTCGTCCAGCGCGGCCCTGATACCGCCAATGGTGTCGAAGCAGGGGATCCCGGCGCTCAACGGCTCATGTCCCCGACGGCCGGCACTCCAGCCACGCTCGTCGCCAGCCGGACAGCCCGCCTGATACTCACCGCCACGGCTTCGGCAGCCGCCGCCCCCACTTGGAACACGTTGGTGGCCCTTTCGCCGGTGGCCAAGACGAACACGCAGTCGCCGTCCACCGGGGTGTGCACAGGGTCGATCGCCCGCGCCATGCCGTCGTGGCTCATGCGCGCGACCATGCCGCACTGCAGTTTGTCCAGCCGGGCGTCGGTCATGACCACCGACAGCGTCGTGCTTTCGAGTGCGCTGAAATCAGGCGCGCAGGCCAGGCTCAGCAGCAGGTCCTTGCCCCCCGCGAAGCACCCATCTCTCCGCACACCGGCCAGTGTGGCCCCCTTCTCGTCTAGAACGTCGCCTAGAGCATTCACGACCGTCAAGGCAGTAACCGTGACCCGCCCTCCGTTAGCATCCTCCGGACCCACGCACACTGTCGCAAGACCGATGCCCCCCTTCATCATGCCCGCCGCGCCGCACATCTTGCCTACGGTCGCCCCGAGACCGGCCCCCACCGACCCTTCCTCCACCCGCACTCCCGCCGAGGCAGCGGCCTGATACGCATCATCCGGCCGGGGGAACGCGGCAGCGCTACCCACACCCAAGTCGTAGATCACAGCGGCAGACACAAGGGGAATGCGCGCATAGGGAGTCCGATAGCCGTGGCCACCCTCGCGGAGAAAGGTCGACACACCCGCGGCCGCTCCTAGGCCCGGCGCGCTGCCCCCGGTCAACATGACCGCGTGCAACTCACCCACCGACGCGTACGGAGAAAGAAGAGCCGTCTCCAGGGTCCCCGGCGCACCGCCGCGAATGTCCACCGACGCGGTGACTCCCTGGGGCGCAAGCACCACGGTGCACCCGGTGAGTCCCTCCCAGTCAGAGTAGTGCCCGACCGTGAGGCCCACGATGGTGATGTCGGCCGTCATAGCCCCCGGCTCCCGTGCCTACCGGGAGTTCTTGCGCATCTGATCAAGAAACTCAGAGTTGGATTTCGTCTCTTTGAGCTTGCCGATCAGCAATTCGATGGCAGCATTCGGATCGAGCGCGTGCAGCACGGCCCTCAGCTTCCACACCATCGCGGCTTCGGCCGGCTCCATCAGAAGCTCTTCTTTTCGAGTGCCCGAGTTCTCGATGTCGATAGCCGGGAATATGCGCTTGTTGGCCAGTTGCCTGGTGAGCCGCACCTCCCAGTTGCCCGTGCCCTTGAACTCCTCGAAGATGACCTCGTCCATCCGCGAACCGGTCTCCACCAGAGCGGTGGCCAGGATGGTCAGCGATCCGCCTTCTTCGATGTTGCGGGCCGCGCCGAAGAACTTCTTGGGAGGATACAGGGCCGTCGAGTCCACGCCGCCCGACAGGATGCGGCCGCTCGCCGGAGCCTGCAGGTTGTAGGCCCGGGCCATACGAGTGATGGAGTCGAGGAGCACGACCACGTCCTTGCCCACCTCGACCAGCCGCTTGACCCGCTCCAGCACCAGCTCGGTCACCTGCACGTGGTTCTCGCCGGGCATGTCGAAGGTCGAGCTGACCACCTCGCCGTTCACCGTGCGCTCCATGTCGGTGACCTCTTCGGGCCGCTCGTCCACCAAGAGCACCATCAGGTGCACTTCTGGGTTGTTGGCGGCGATGGCGTGAGCGATGTCCTTGAGGATGGTGGTCTTGCCCGCCTTGGGCGGCGACACGATCAGACCCCTCTGCCCCTTGCCCAGCGGGCTCATAATGTCCATCACCCGGGCGGAGAGGTTATCCGGGGTAGTCTCAAGACGCAGCCGCTCGTCGGGGAACAGGGGCGTCAGCGAATCGAAGGTGGGGCGATGACGGGCCTGCTCGGGATCCATGTCGTTGACGGTCTGGATCTTCAGGAGCGCGTGGTACTTCTCGTTGTCGCGCGGGGTACGGACCTGACCGTTGATCTCGTCGCCTCTGCGCAACTTGAAGCGCCGGATCTGCGACAGCGATACATAGATGTCGGAGTCCGACTGGGTGTAGCCTTGAGTGCGCAGAAAACCGTAGCCGTCGGGCAGGATGTCCAGCAGTCCCGTCCGCAGATGAAGCCCCCGGTCCTGCGACTGCTCGTTCAGGATCTTCATGATGAGATCCTGCTTGGAGTACTTGCGGAAGTTCTTGATGCCCAACTCGCCCGCGACGAGGTGCAGGTCGGACAGGAGTTTGGGCTCCAGTTCAGCTATCGCCATGATCTTCCTCTTCGAACAGTTGTCATGCCCCTACCTCTTCTTCCCTGATTGCCAGTGTCGGTTGAATAACGGCCCATCGGCATTCTGGTCATCTAACCCCCAGACCCACCTGTGGACCCTCGTTGTCAGACCTGTGTATCGTCATGATCTTGCGTACCGCGTGACAGGCCGAGCACGCAATGAGAGTCTCGGTGCGAGTACCATCGGGGTCAAAAGCGACCGCCTTGAGGAACCTGCCGGCGGTTACCGCAGTAGCCACCATGATAACCCCTTCTCCCACAAGATCGCGAGTGGTAAGTCTCGCCTCGATGTCTTCGATCCCGGCCGCCCTCGCCAATTCGACCTGGTGCCGCGAAACCGGCCAGAACCGCGCCTGTATCTCTCCACCCAAGCAACGCAGAGCAGCCGCCGTCGTGATGCCCTCAGTCGATCCCCCGATGCCTATGTACATGTCCACACCCGCGTCGCCCGTGGCCGCGGCCAAGCTGGCAGACACATCCCCGTCGAGTATGAGCCTCACCCGCGCCCCCGCCAGCCGGATCTGCTCCACCAATTCCTCGTGACGAGGCCGGTCGAGCACTACCACCACGATGTCCGCCGGCTTCCGGCCCAGAGCAGCCGCCAGCGCCTTGACGTTCTTCTCCACCGGCGCGTCCAGGTCCACCGCATAGGCCGCCTCGCGGGGAACGACGAGCTTCTGCATGTACATTTCCGGTACCGGCATCAGGCTACCCGCCGGCCCCACCGCCAGCGTTGTCATAGCCCCGTCGACACCGCGCGCTAGGGAGCTGGGAGCCTGCAATGGGTCGAGTGCCAGATCCCAGGGCTCCGGGTCGGCCGTCAAGCCTTCAGAACCCGAACGGCTCGAGAACCACGGCCCCTTAGGATCGCCCACTTCTTCGCCAACGCTCAGAGCGTGCGGACCCGAGCCCCCCCTACGCCCGGCGACCACGCGGCCACGAATGAGCAACCTGCTCAGCTCTGCTGCCATCGCCTCCCGCGCCGCCGTATCAGCGGCAAGTCCGTCGCCCCTGCCCAGCCACTGCGCGGCCGCGAGAGCGGCACCCTCAGTGACTACAGTGAATCGTTGGCAGATGCATCGCCCCTCACTCGTGGCCACCGGTCACCTCCTCGCCGCGCTCGATGACGTCGTACAGAGCGTCGACCACCAGGCCCACCGTGTCGTCTATGCTCACATTGTCTACAACCAGCGTGCCCTCTGCCGCGGCCCGCCCAAGGATGAAATCCTGCACCTTGCGTATCTCCTCGAACTGCTCCAGATATCTGGCTATCGCCCTGCGGCCCGACGTCTGCTGCTCCCTGACCAGGAAGTGGCTGCGATGAAGTTTTGCGTCTCGCACCGCGACTACCATGGACAACAACTGGATCTCCCCCATACGCTCCCTGGCCCCCGTAACCGCCAGCATCCCGGGGACCAGGTGCACCCCTTCCACCACTATGCTGGTGCGCTCCTCTATGGCCCTGTCGAGCACGGCGAGCAAACCCACATTTACCATGTCCACCTGCTGCATGAAGCCCACCAGATCCGGGTCCAGGTCGGCCCCCAAAGGGATCCGCACTCCCTTCCCCGCCTCATACGACGAGTAGTGGATCGCCGGCAGCAGGCTCTCCGAGAAGAAGGCCCTCATGACCTGTCGTATGGCGTCGGTCGAGATGATACGCACGATACCCAACCGGTCGGCCACTTTGGCGGCGATGGTGCTCTTGCCCACCCCGGTCGCTCCCCCGATCAGTACCACCACCGGATTGTCCTCCCCGGCCATCCGGTTCCACAGCTGGTAGCGACGCAAATAGCGCTCGCCCTCCACTTCGGCGAGCACGACCTCCACCATCGAACGCAGATCGTCGAGATGCACCTCCCGGTCGGCCCTCTGGAGCAACTCGCGCTCGACGTCCATGGCGACAGCGAATGCCCGTTCTGGAGCCAATCCCGTCGCGGTGAGGGTGGTCGCCAGAAGCCCCTTCGAGAAGGGGACCTTGTGCCCTTCGCTGACCAGTTGCACGGGAAAGCCTTCCGACGGTGCGGTCTGCATGCGCCGCTCCCCTGCCTTCTCTGAGCCGCTCACCGATTCATGCCTGGCTTTCGAACCGCTCACTCGCCATCGCCGCCAACTCCTTCGTCAACTCCGCCAGTCGACCCCGGCGAGCTGGATACACCTCGACGGGAACGTTGTCCACCGCAACAATCGGAAGGCCTCGCGCCTCCGCCTCTTCGGCCACTACGTCGATAGCCGCCGCCTTTATCTCGCTCAACACTATCTCCACATTGCTCATCCGCTCCCCTGCCAAATCGGCCTTCAGGGCCATCCGATCGGCGAGGTTGGTGGATACCAGTTCCACCTTGCAGCCCCACTCCTCTTCCAAGTGCCCCCGCAGCACGCCCTTCTGCGCCTCCGGCGCAGTGGTGAACAAGGCGACCCGCCGGCCCTCCACGGCTGAGACCGGGTGGGGCCTCAGGACCACCGGCACTATCTCCATGCCGGGCCTGACCTCACTCACCGCGTCCATAACGGCCTTGACCTTCTCCCTCGTGGCCGCAGGCTCCTCCGCCATCGTCAGCGCCACCGCGTCGCTGATAAGAAGCCTATACCTCCCCAGATAGCCCGTCAGGTGCTCAAGGGGCTGACCCGCCCCTGCCACCAGAACGCACACATCACTCGCGGCCGGAGGGATAGCGGCCCCGCTTCCCTCAAGCAAGATCAGACCAGGACGCAGGCTGTTCGCCAATTCGATCCCATCCGCCACATTGGAGACGAAGGGACTACCCGCCATGCCTCCCCCGCACCGCCGGCAACCGATCGTCTTCACCCGGCTGAGAACCGCATCCTCAAAGTGATCGGAAGCCGCATGGCGCCCCTGTCTGCTCCACTTGAGCAGATCGGCAATCGTCAGCAGACCGCTTCCTCCATCGATGACCTCCGGGACGGCCGGACCGCCACGACCCATGGCCACAATCACAACGCCGGGACTCCCGCCCCGTCCGATCACGACTTCTTGAAGGACCCGCGCCATGTAACCGCTTATCGCCGTCTTGCCCACTCGCTTGCCGGTACCTATGACCGAAAACGATGGACTTGTGCAAAGGCGCTTACAACTCGCGGGGCTGAAGTGAAAATCGGAACCTGAGTAGCCTACGTTTCGCGCGAGGGTCTCGCTGATAAGGCGGAAACGCTGCTCGTATCCTAACACCGGTTCATCACTCAGGTCAACGACCACCTCCGGCCGGTACTCCTCGAGCAGACGAGCAAGGCCTCGCGTCCAGTCCTCGTCGAACACAACCGGTAGACCGTAGAGCGCCCCGGCTTCGCTCTCGAGTCGCTCGCTCCTTATCTTCTCGGTGCCTCCGAGAAATAGAGCAGCGCGAAAATCAAACCGCTCTGCGGCCTGGCGCAGAGCATCCGCCACCACCTCCGGGTAGTGCTCACCATCGATCAGAGCTACCGCCGCCGGCCTAATCACATCGCGTCGAACTCCACGATGTCCTCGCCCCCGTGGAACGGATAGCGCCTGGAGATCTTCGCATGGTCACCCTGTATCTCGATCACGTTGTAGCAGGGTTTCGTGTCGCCCCGCAGGCGTAGCGTCGCCACGGTGCCCGCATTCACAATGTACATGTTCTCTAACCGCCAGGCATAGGGCACGTGCTTGTGCCCTGAGAGCACCAGGTGCACCCCGCACTCCACCAGGACCTCCAGAACATCGCCGGCGTCGTTCACGATGTTGCGTTCGCGCCCAGTACCGGGGATGGGCAGCAGATGGTGGTGCAGCAGGAAGATCTTGAAAGCATCCGGATCCTGCGTGAACGCCTCTTTGATCATGGGATAGCGGTGCCTGCCTATGCGCCCATTGTCCAGGTCGGGCTCGGTGGAGTCCACCCCAACTAGTGTGACTCCGTTCTTACGAATCACCATCTCCCTTGTAGCGAAGAGCCTCTCAAAGTGCGCGTAGCCGACGTTCCGGCTGTCGTGATTACCGGGCACCACGAGTACATCGGGACAGGTCAACCGGTCTAGGTATTCCCTGGCTTCGCGGAATTCCTGGCGATAACCCATGGTGGTGAGGTCGCCCGTCACCACCACCACATCGGGAGCGAGGTCGTTCACCTCCACCAGGGCGCGGTCGAGCAGATTGGGCACGAAGTACTGCGACCCCGTGTGAAGGTCAGAGAGGTGCGCTATCACGCACGAACGACTTGCTCTGTCCATATAGGCTTCCTCCGCCCGCCGGTCAGACTGGGGCTCGAGCCGACTTGGTGGAAAGGACTGCTACGATGCGCCCTCTACGTGGTGGCTATGAGATCCTCCACGGCCGCCAAGTCCGCGCGACAACGCTTGATGGGAGGAGACTGCTCTATGGCTGTCTGCGGATCTTTGAGTCCATGACCGGTGATTACCGCCACCAGCGTGTCTCCAAACGGGAGTCCGGCATCCCGGTACTTCAATACCCCGGCGATACCGGCCGCGGAAGCAGGCTCGCAGAAGACGCCCTCTTTCTGAGCCAACAACCGCTGAGCTGCCAGAATCTCGTCGTCAGTAACATCACGGATGACGCCCCCCGAGTCGCGCGCCGCCGCCAAGGCTTCTTCACCCCGAGCGGGCTTACCTATGCGGATGGCCGTAGCCACTGTCTCTGGGAACTCCACGGTCTCGCCCCGCACCAGTGGGTTGGCGCCCTCAGCTTGAAAGCCCCACACCACTGGCAGCCGCGAAGACTTGCCCAACTCATGGTATTCGCGAAAACCCTTCCAGTAGGAGGTGATGTTGCCGGCGTTACCCACTGGGATAGTCAGCATGGCCGGCGCGTCGCCCAAGACGTCCACGATTTCAAACGCTCCCGTCTTCTGTCCCTCGATGCGATACGGGTTGAGTGAATTCACCAGCGTGATGGGCTGCCGTTCCGCGATCTCCTTGACGTAGTCAAGCGCCAGATCGAAGTTGCCTTCGATCGCGATGGCCACCGCCCCGTGCAGTAGCGCTTGCGACAGCTTACCCATGGCGATCTTGCCCTCGGGGATAAGTACCACGCAACGCAGACCCGCGCGCGCCGCGTAGGCCGCAGCCGACGCGGAGGTGTTGCCTGTGGAAGCGCAGATGACCGCCGTGGCGCCATCTTCCACCGCTTTGGTGATTGCCATGGTCATCCCCCGGTCTTTGAACGAACCGGTGGGATTCAGCCCCTCATACTTCAAGAACACTCGGCAACCCAACTCGGCGCTTAGCCACTCCGCGGGGATGAGCGGAGTGTCGCCCTCACCCAGCGTCACCGCGACCGTCTCCGCTTTCAGCGGCAGGTAGGGCCGATAGCGCTCGATCAACCCAAAGGGCTTGCGCTCTTGGTCGGCCACCTTATAGCACCCTCAGCGTCAGGGGCTCGTTCCGGCAGCACATCAGGTTCTTCATCTGCTCGATAGCATCGAAGAAGTTCCGTTCTTTGGTGGGGTGGGTGATCAGCACCAGTTCGGCCTCGTCTCCTCTACCCTTCTGGATCATACTGGCGATCGACACGCCTAGACCACCGAACACAGCCGCGATCTGGGCAAGAACGCCCGCGCGGTCGATGACGTTCATCTTGATGAAGAAGGCCGACTCCACCTGTTCCGAGGGAAACAGCTCTAGGCTGCGATAGCAGGAGCAGCTCTGCAGAAAGCCGACGTCCTTGGTGTTGGCGATCGACACTATGTCACTCACCACAGCGGTGGCAGTCGGCGCGCCGCCGGCGCCCGGGCCCATGAGCATGATCTCGCCTATGGCACTCCCCCGCAGGAAGACGGCGTTGTTAGAGCCGCTGATAGCAGCCAGTGGGTGGTCTTTAGGCAGTAGAGCCGGGAACACCCGCACGCTCACCTTGCCGTCGATGAGCCGCGCCGCGCCTATCAGTTTGACCACGAAACCGAAATCCTTGGCGTAACGCACATCGTCCAAGGTGATGTCCTGGATGCCCGAGAAGGCGACATTACCCAACGTCACTCGCGAGTGGAAGGCGATAGAGGCGAGAATAGCCATTTTGGCGGCAGCGTCCGCCCCTCCCACGTCGGCGGTGGGGTCTGCCTCTGCGTAGCCCAGCTCCTGGGCTTTGGCCAGGATCTCGGGGTAGTCGCCCTCTTCGTTGTACATCCGAGTGAGGATGTAGTTGGTGGTGCCGTTGACAATGCCGTACACCGTGTGGAGCTCGGCGGCGATCATGCTCTCGCGCATCACCTTGATTATGGGGATAGCTCCGGCCACCGACGCCTCGAAGCGCAGATGCCGTCGCTGATCACGCGCCAGAGTGAACAGCGCCTCTCCTTTGGAGGCAAGCAGCTGCTTGTTGGCGGTGACCACGTTCTTGCCCTTGCGCATGGCCGCGTCGATGAAGGTGAAGGCGGCACCGGTGCCACCGATGACCTCCACGATGATCTCGATGGTCGGATCGTCCACGATCTCCGCGAAATCATCCGTGAAGAGCCCGGCCGGTGCATCGGACGGCATTTTCCTAGCGTCGATCTCCAGGACCTTGGCCACCTGCAGATCGACCCCCGTGCCCTCCAGGATGCTGTCGTGCTCTTTCTGGATGAGCTGGTAGACGCTCGCCCCGATAGTGCCGAATCCCAAGAGTCCTATGCGTACGATCCTATCCCTATCCATGCCTTCCCCTACAGTACGGGTTGGTCTTGGTCGTGCAGCGGACGGTGCTTCGCCACCAGATCCGCGTATTGCTCCCGTTCGATGATCACCCTGGCTTGACCTTCATTCACCATAACAACGGCGGGCCGAGGGCTGCCGTTGTAGTTGGATGCCATGGCGTAACAGTAGGCGCCCGTAGTCGGCATCACCAATATGTCTCCCGGCTCTGGCTTGGCGATGACCGCGTTGCGGATAAGGATATCGCTGCTCTCGCAGTGTTTGCCCGACACAGTCACGGCCGAATCAGCCGGAGCATCCGCCCGGTTGGCGATCATCCCCTGGTACTCCGCATCGTAAAGCATGGGCCTGATGTTGTCACTCATGCCCCCGTCAACACTGACATAGGTGCGCACACCCGGTATGTCCTTGATGGTGCCCACCCGGTAAGCGGTAATGCCCGCCTTACCGACGATGGACCTGCCCGGTTCTATGAGCACGCGCGGCATGGCTAGCCCCATGGCGGTCATCTCTTCCCTGACGCCCTCCACCTTCACCTCGGCATACTCGCCGATGGTGGCGGGTGTGTCCGCCTCGGTGTAGCGGATGCCGAGACCTCCGCCCACGTTCAGATACCGGCAGTCAAAGCCGAAACCCGCGTGCGCCTGCCCTATGAGCCGCACCAGGATATTGATGGCCTTACGAAACCCGTCCAGCTGGAATATCTGACTGCCGATGTGAGCGTGCAGGCCTACCAGATCCAGGTGCGGCGCTGCCATGGCCTCCCGGATGGCCTCCAGCGCCACTCCATCCCCAAGCCCGAAACCGAACTTGGAGTCAACCTGCCCTGTCTCGATATACGAGTGTGTGTGCGCTTCAACCCCAGGAGTGATACGCAGCAGAACCCCTTGCTTACCGCCGCGGGCTCCCACCATCTCCTCCAGCAGGGCCAGCTCCTGGAAACTGTCGACCACCACGAAGCCCACACCGCCGGCAAGAGCATAATCAAGCTCCGCGCGGGTCTTGTTGTTACCGTGAAAGAAGATGCGCTCGGCGGGAAAACCGGCCGCCTTGGCCACGTAATACTCCCCGCCTGACGAGACATCGATGGAGAGGCCCTCCTCCAGAACGATCTGCTCCACGGCCACTGACGAGAAGGCCTTGCTGGCGTAGATGACCTCAAAGTCGTCGGTATGCTGCTTGAAGGCCGCCATATACCGGCGGCACTGGTCGCGAATGGACTTCTCCTCATAGATCATGAGGGGTGTGCCGAACTCGGCCACCAGTTCAACCACGTCGCACCCGTCAACCTCCAGGTGCCCCGCTGAGTTGTGTGTAGCGGTGATGGGATAAACGAGCGTGTGAGTCAAGAAAGCCTCCAAGAACGACAAACACCGGTACGTTACCACAAGCGGCTAGGGGCTGCTGTAGCTGCTAGAATTCACCTTCACGATGAGTGAAGAGACACCGACCTTCTCCTATTATCGGGGAACCAAGCAGCCCAGCTTTGCCACCCGTACGGAACTCGAGGCAGCCAAACTTTTCGACTACCACCGGATAGCCTGGGAATACGAACCGCGCACCTTCATACTCGAGCAAGACGAGCGCGGGAACATCCTTGAAGCTTTCACCCCCGACTTCTTCCTGCCTGACCTAGATCTGTTCGTGGAAGTCACAGAGATGAAGCAATCGCTTGTCACCGCCAAGAACCGCAAGGTCCGCAAGGTCCGGGAGAAGTACCCGGACATCCGCGTGAAGATACTTTACCGCAAGGACTTCATGCGCATGGCCCAGAAGTACGGCCTCTGAGGCCCAGATGTATACGCCGCCGCCCACTCCATCCACATACCGCGGACCCAAGAACGCCCAGGAACACATCGGGGAGGCCTTCTTGGACGCGGAGGCTATCGCACATCGTGTCCGCGAGTTGGGGGCAGAGATCACCCGCGACTACCAGAGCCGCGAAATATTGCTGATATCGATCCTACGGGGCTCGCTGTTCTTCATGGCCGACCTGGCCCGTGTCATCGCCGTGCCCCTCGAGATGGACTTCCTCGCAATCAGCTCATACACCGACGAACACTCCGAGACAGACGCGCGGGCCATCCGCTTTCTCAAGGACCTCGATCAGCCGGTGAAAGACAAGCACGTCTTAGTGGTGGAAGACGTGATCGACTCAGGGCTCACCTTGCACTACATCCTGCGCTCACTTGCGCTGCGAAGGCCCCAGACTCTGGAGGTGTGCACGCTGTTCGACCGACCCCATCAGCGATTGGTGGATATCGAGGTGCGCTACCGCGGCTTCGAGGTTCCCGACGATTTTTTCGTTGGCTACGGCTTCGACCACCGCCAGTCGTTTCGAAACCTCCCCTATGTGGCCTATCTGAAACAGGGGCCTGACCAACCCACACTCTTCTAGCCGGACGCCGCTGCATCCGAACGCACGCGGCGTTCGAGACCACGTACTCGCACAGGGGAAAAATGGAGCGGAGTACGGGGGTCGAACCCGCGACATCCAGCTTGGGAAGCTGGCACTCTACCAACTGAGTTAACTCCGCCCGCCGACAGGTCATCCAAGCGGTGGCGATGATACCACAACAGTCGCAACGGTCATATTCATGGAGCTGTCGCGGGCGGCCGATTTCGCTGCCCAAGCGGCCTAATGGCCCGTCCGCTCTAAGCGTACACTCGTTCCGCTAACGCCGGACGCATACACCGGCATTTTTCCGCGCCGGCGGCCTGCCGCGCACCTTGACTTCCCCGGCGAGATAGCTAGAATCAGTTGCAGAGTCCCGAGAGTTCAGACGCAGCGTCTGAGGAGCTTACAAAGGGACCCGCAGAGGAAACGCGGAGGTAAATGGCCGCGAAGTACAGCGAAGCGGGTGCAAAGTGAGAGCCGTTGAAAGACGAAAAGCGAGTTCACTCGGGACTCGCTTTTTGCTTTATCGATGCTGCCTCACGACACGCACCACTCCACCGCCGGCGGCCCTACGATTGGCAACCGGGGCAGTAAGCCGTTCCCCGGCCCCCTACCACCACCCGCTCTAGGCGAACGCCGCAGCGCCCGCACTCCTGCCCCTGCCGGCCGTACGCGCGCAGCCAATCCTGGAAAGTGCCCGGCTCGCCCTGAGTGTCCACGAAGTCGGAGATGGAGCAGCCCAGCAGACGCACACCCTCACCCAGTCGCCGCGGGATCTCCTCGGCAAGCCGCGCCACCTCGTCGCCTGAGAGTGACCCACAAGGACGAAGGGGCGAAAGCCCTGTCCACCAGAGGATCTCATCCGCGTAGATGTTGCCGATGCCGGCCAGGTGCCTCTGGTCCAACAAGAAGGCTTTGAGAGGCGCGGTCCTGCCGTGCAGTCTCCGCCCCAGATAGTCCGCGTCCCACGACCCCCGCCATGCGTCGGGCCCCAGACCCGCGATGCGAGGAGCAGGCCCGTCGACGGTCACGTGCACTCTCCCGAACTTGCGTACGTCGCGAAACTCAAGATCGAACGGCCGGCCGACGGGATCCCCAAGCCGGAAGAGAAAACGGGTATGCGAGCTGTCGCCAGCGGCGTCGATTAGCAACTGCCCCGTCATACCCAGGTGCAGTGTCAAATACAAATTGCCCTCAAGCCTTATCAGCAAGAACTTGCCGACACGGTCGACCGACTCGATGCGCCTTCCCGGCAGCAGGCTCTCCGCCTGTTCCGAGGTGCAATCGCGAAGCATGGCCGGCTCGATCCGCTCCACGGCGACAAACACCGCACCCTCGAGGGCTGGGGCCAGCTGGCATCTGACAGTCTCGACCTCCGGTAGCTCGGGCACAGCGCCCCCCCTACATGCTCTCCGGGGCACTCACCCCCAACAGGTCGAGACAACGGTGGATCACGTGGCGGGTGACCAGGCACAGCGCGAGACGCGATGCCGCCTCTTCGGAGGCCACTCCGATCACGCGGCAGTGCTTGTAGAACACATGGTAGTCGGCCGCCACTTCTTGAGCGTAGCCTGCGATGCGGTGCGGCGCTCGTCTCTCGGCCGAGTCCTGCACGACCGTGGAGAAGCTCTCCAGCCGTTTGATCAGCGCCCGCTCATAGGGCGACGCGAATACGGTGGGGCCCTCCGGCACCGCCGCCTCCATACCCTCGGGCACGTTGCGCACGATGCTGGCTATGCGGGCATGAGCGTACTGCACGTAGTACACCGGGTTGTCCGCCGACTGAGTCCGGGCAAGATCCAGATCCAGATCGAGCGTCTGGTCTTGAGAACGGGAGACCAAGAAGAACCGGGCCGCATCGACACCGATGGCCTCCACCAGTTCGCCCAAGGTGACCATCTCTCCCCGGCGAGTGGACATCTGCCGCAACTCACCCTTCTCGAGAAGGGTGACCAGCTGCCCGATGATGACTTCCAACGTGCCCGGACGGCCAGACAGGATCTCGACGGCTGCCATCATGCGCAGCACGTAGCCGTGATGGTCGGCGCCCCAGATGTTGACCAGATGGTCAAACCCGCGCTCGAGCTTATCCTCGTGATAGGCGATATCGGCGGCAAAATAGGTCGGGTGACCATTGGCGCGGACGAGTACGCGGTCTTTGTCGTCGCCCCGGGTGGTGGTACGGAGCCACACGGCTCCTCCTTCCCGAAAAGCTTCGCCCGACTCCAGGAGGCGTTCGACTACTTGAGCCAGCCGCCCGCCGGTGTGAAGGGCGGTCTCGCTAAACCAGCAGTCGAAGGTCACGCCGAACTTGTCGAGTTCCTCGCGCATCTCGTCGAGCATGGCGGCACAACCCTGCCCTCTGAAGAAGGCGACGGCCTCCTCCACCGCCGGCTCTACCGGCCAAACAGAGGCCTCCTCCGCCGGCTCCTCTTGGTCGGCCTCGTCCGGGACAACAGCTCCCTCCGCCACCCCGGCCACCTTTGCCGGCGGCAGACTCTTGGTGAGCCCCTCCGCTGCGGAGACCAGCGCGCCCACGTAGCGGTCGCCCACCTGAGACCGGATAGCCTCGGCTATGCCGGCTACGTAGTCGCCCTGATACCCGTCGGCGGGAACAGGCAGGTCTATACCGAAAGACTGCGCATACCTGGCTGCGACGCTACGACCGAAACGGTCCATCTGCCGACCATAGTCGTTGATATAGAACTCGGTGGAGATATTCGCCCCGCTGAAGGCCATGAGCCGCTTCAGGGAGTCCCCGTATGCCGCGTAGCGACCGTGTCCCACATGCAGGGGCCCGTTGGGATTGACGCTGACGAACTCAAGGTTGACCCGAGGTGCGGGCCGAGCCGGACCACGCCCGATGTCGCCGGCCTGGGCGAGCATCTGCTTCATAGCTTCGGTGTACGCACCGACACTGAGCGTGAAGTTGAGAAACCCGGGGCCGGCCACCTCGATCTTGTCCACCAGCTTCGCGAACGCCGGATCGGCGGCAAGGCGCCTGCTAAGTTCCTCGGCCAGTTTGCGCGGCGGCTGCTTGACTGCCCGCGCCAACTGCATGCAGATGGGCGTAGCGTAGTCGCCGTGAGCTTCCTCGGCCGGGCGCTCCAACAAACACGCTGGCATATCCGTCCAACCCTGCTCCGCGGACCATTCCGCGACAACTCTCTGAAGCAATTCAGCCAGCACCTGGGTCCTCTTCCCTATTCCTGTGTCTTCTTTGGAGCCCCGACGAGCTCCTCCAACTTGACTATCTCGGCCGGGGTTCCGATGGCAATGATCGTATCCCCCGGTTCGAGGATCACCTGTGGCGACGGATTGGAGTCAAAGGCCCCGCTCTGCCCGTGTCTAACCGCTAGAATGGTAGCTCCCGTCCGCTTCCGCACCGCCATGTCCTGTATAGACCGGCCGATGGCGCAGCATTGAGGGGTCAGTTTCAGCTCCTCCATGCGGAACTCGAGCTCACCGCCACTGGTGACTACATCGAGGTAGTCGCTGACCAACGGCTTCAGCATCAGAGTGGCCATCTGCTTCCCGCCGATCCCATAGGGAGACACCACACGGTCGGCGCCGGCCCGCTTAAGCTTGCTGACCGTGTCTTCAGACCCACCCCGGGCCACGATGAGCAGTTGTGGGTTCAGCACCCGAGCCGAGAGCGTTACATAGATGTTGCCCGCGTCGGACCCCACCGCTGTGATCAGACCCCTGGCCCTCTCGATACCAGCCGCTTCCAGAGTCTCATCGGTCGTGGCATCGCCCCTCACCACCAAGAGACCGTCGGCCTCAGCCCGGGTGAGACTCTCAACGTCGTTATCGACGATCACGAAGCTCGCGTTGTGCGTCGCCAAATGACGGGCGACCGCTTCGCCCACACGACCGTAGCCGCAGATGACGTAGTGTCCCTCAAGCTTGTCCACCTTCTTCTTCACGACCCTCCTCCTATACGCCCCCGAGAGCTGGCCTCCCACGACAAACTCCACCATGGATCCGAGACCGTAGAGTATGGTACCGACTCCCCCGATGATCAGCACCAGTGTGAACACCCTCCCGGCCGTGGAAAGGGGTCGCACCTCCCGGAACCCCACCGTGGAGATGGTGGTCACGGTCATGTAGAAAGAATCCAGAGGCCCCCAACCCTCGATCAACATGTATCCGACCGTCCCTACGACCATGGCAGCGACTATCGCCGCCAGGATCCTCAGCCCAGTCTTCGCCTCCCGGCTCACCGGGTATCACCCCGAACGTCCGCGCAGTCAACATTTGTTTCGATCATGCTCGAATTCTAGCCCAAACCTCCGCTCAGCTCCCAAGAATGAAACGGCGCTTGACAGCGGTCGTGCCCACCCCCCACAATACCGGCAGGCCGCACCCGTGGCGACCGGGGACGGTGCTTCGTTGTTCGGAAAGGGCAACCGAGAGTCGGAGGAGTGCATATGCTCCATGAACCAGCACCCGCAGAAGTACACGGAGTAGAAGAGGCCGCTGCCTACAAACAGCGCCTCGGCTTGATCATGCTGGCTGTCTACGGTGTGATCTACATTGTCTTTATCATCCTCAACGTGGCAACGCCCAGAACAATGGGCACCCTGGTCGTCGGCGGTCTGAACCTCGCAATCGTCTTCGGCTTCGCCCTCATCGTGATCGCATTGGTGCTGGCCGTCGCTTACAACTGGGCGTGCACTCGTCACGAGAAGTCCTTCGAAACCGAGGAGAAGGCCTGACATGGGAGAAGTCAAGACCTTGGCCGTCGTCATCTTCTTGGTGATCGTAGGTATCGTTCTCTTTGTATCGTTCTTCACCGCCCGCCGGGCCCGTTCCTCCAGCGGCTACTACGCTGCCGGCGGGCGCATCCACTGGGGCGTCAACGGTATCGCCTTCGCGGGTGACTACCTCTCGGCTGCTTCCTTCCTAGGCATCTGCGGCATGATCGCCGTAGCCGGTTACGATGGCTTTTTGTACTCCATCGGCTACCTCGCTGGATGGGTCGTAGCTCTGTTCGTCGTCGCAGAGCCCATGCGCCGCCTGGGAAGATACACCTTCACCGACGCCCTGGACGCCAAGTTCAACAAGCGTAGCCTCAAGCTCTGGGCGGCCATCGCTACGCTCATCGTCTCGATCTTCTATCTGATTCCTCAGATGGTGGGCGCTGGGGTACTCATCGAGCCGCTGCTGGGCTTTCCGCACTGGGTGGGAGTGGTGCTAGTCGGAGCCATCGTTATCGCCATTGTGGCGACCGCCGGTATGACCTCCACTACGTACGTCCAGTTCATCAAGGGCTCACTGCTCATCAGTATTCGCGTTGGTTATCGTCGTAGCCCTCTGCGTCCGCGGTCTATCGACCTCTCCGGACCAAGGTGGCCGAGTCCCCTTCTATGACTACAAGACCATTACGGCGACAACCGACACAAACGGCGCGATAGTGCCCGAGGACACCTCATACCAGGTTGTCGGGCAGCAGGCTCAGACCATCAAGGGCAAGGAAGTCACCTTCGTCAAGCTGTCGAAGGACGGCATGGCTACCTGGTGGAAGGCCGACACCGCCAATGACGTCGTGGCTCTGCACGAGACGCAGGAAGTGGTGACCCTGGCGGATGGGACCAAGTACATCAACGGAGCTCCAGAGTCCAAAGACAACAAGCTCAGGCTGGTCGGCAACCTGAGCGCCATCGACGGCCAGACCGCGGTACAGACAGGGGCGATCAACCCCTTCCGGTTCCTTGCCCTGATCGGCGACCCGGACACCACCATCAACCTCTGGAAGTCGACGTCCTTCAAGGATGGTGGGGACAGCGTGTCCGTTTACTACTCCGTCTCGGTCGCGGGTGACACCGTCGCTCGACCGGGGCAGTCGTTCAAACTCGAGGGATCGTGGACCGACAAGGTGGACTTCATCTCCCTCATGATCGCGCTGTTCCTGGGCACCGCGTCATTGCCGCACATCCTCATCCGCTACTACACAGTCCCCAGTCAACGGGCAGCTCGCAAGTCTACTGTGGTCGCAATCGCAGCCATCGGGTTCTTCTACATCCTCACCTTGTTCCTGGGCCTCGGCGCCATGTCGAGCTCCACGGTGAACCCGCTGGACAACAACATGTCCGCGCCGCTCTTGGCGGAGTCGTTCGGCACCTTCCTGTTCGCGATGATCTCGGCCATCGCCTTTGCGACTGTGCTGGGCACTGTCAGCGGTCTCATCATCGCCGCCTCCGGCGCTGTGGCGCACGACCTGCTCGACCGCTTCGGCGGCCACATCAAGAACGACAAGCAGAAGGTCTACGCCGGCCGCATCGCCGCATTCGTGGTGGGGGCGGTCGCCATCCTGTTGGGTATCGCTTTCCAGGGCATCAACGTCTCGTTCTTGGTGGGCTTGGCATTCGCGGTCGCCGCGTCGGCCAACCTGCCCTGCATCATCATGATGCTGTTCTGGAAGCGCACCACCTCAAAAGGCATGGTCGCCTCGATCATCGTGGGAATCGTCGTCTCGGTGGGCATCATCCTCTTTTCGCCCACCGCTTGGGAACTCTACGGCCTCAACCCGGCCGACGCCCCGCTCCCACTCAAGAACCCGGGCATCGTATCTATCCCCGCGAGCTTCCTCGCCATCTACCTGGTGTCGAAGCTGACCAAGCCGGACATGCTGGAGGAGCACGCCAAGGCGTAGCGTCTACCAGCGCCGAGGAGCGCATGTCGCTCAACAAAGAAAGCCGCCGGATGCTCGTTCGCATCCGGCGGCTTTTCCTCTGCCCGGGCCGGCCCGCTATGCGGCCGGCCCGGTTGTATAAAGCGTCCTAGAATACGTCTTTCGCCTTCAGCGGGTAGCCGGTGTAGCCGGCCGTCGCGTAGTAGACGGCTCTATCGAAGAACCGTCCCAGTTCGCGGTTCAGATCGACTGCTCGCTGTAGGTCCATGGCCGACTCCCACACTCCGTGGGTGCGGGCCGTCATCCAGACTTCCCTCTTCAGCAGCAAGATCGCGCTGACCAGTTCCGGCAGTGGCAGACCCTGGGCAGCCCTCGTCTCGCCCAGCTTGTGAAACCATTCGCCGAGGTTCTGATCGGAGGGTTGGCCGCCGAAGTACTGGCCCACTTGACTGAGCGCGAACTCGCTCGCGTTCACCAGCTCCTCGTCCGACACGACTCCGTACGACGGTGTCTGTGAGCTGGCCCTAAGGTCCTGAAGCCACAGCCGAGCGATCTCTTCTCCGTAGCTGTCGACGAATCCCTTAGGCAAACGGCTGATCGGGCCCAGCGGGAGCACCACTCGTCTGAACACTTCGTTGATCGTCTGCGCGCAAGCAGCGTAGACGGCGGACAGACCGGTGAGTATGCCCTCCCAGCCGGCGATCTTGCCCCAGTACGGCTCCCCCGCCGAAGTCGCGGATGGCCAGCAGGAAGAACAGGATCGTAAGCAGACCGAATACCACCTGCAATGCCCGGTTGAGCTTCAACGTACCTATGAACATGTAGGCCGTGAAGACACCCCAGGCAACGAAGAACCAGGCCATAGCCATTTCGCTCGGAGCGGCGGCTTGTTTGGCATCGGGGAACATACCGGGCATCAGCCAGAGAGCGACCAACGTCAGCCAGAAGAAGCCCGTAGGAGGTGAAGGCCAGCGTTCCGAACGTGTTGTTCTTGCGATACTCCATGATCCCGGCGATAACCTGTGCGATGCCGCCATAGAAGATGCCCATGGCTAGGATCATGCTGCTCAGCCCGAAGAAGCCCGCGTTGTGGATGTTGAGCAGAATTGTCGTCAGGCCAAACCCCATAAGGCCGAGTGGCGCGGGATTGGCGTTGGTATCCAGCAGTTTGGTAACCGTTTCGTTAGAACTGATCGAGGTGGCCATATGCCCTCTTTCTCCCTGCCCTTGCTGCAGGATGGTCGGATTGTCATCGGTCACGGGCATCTAGAAACCACGCTCAGGCGCCCGGACCGGCGGACAATATACCGGCCATCCGCACCCCCTTGTCTACTGCAGCCCTGTTTCTTGTAGAATGACTGCACGTTCTTGGCCCGCTCTTCGAGGATCAAGTGATCGAGACAATCAGGGTCGACCTGCACTGTCATTCGTCAATGAGCGATGGAGATCATGCGCCCGCGTACGTCGCCCATTCGATCGCCGCGATAGGAGCCGTCTGGGCGTCTCTGACCGACCACAATACCCTCTCCGGACAACCGCAGTTCCGAGCCGTGCTCGAAAGACGGGGACTCAATTCCGTCGTCGGATTAGAGATGGACGCGCGCTCACCCGCCGGAGTGCTGCATCTGCTGGGATACGGGCTCGACCAGCACAACGAAGCTCTGCTCGACGCGCTGCGCACGCTCCGCCAGCCCTGGCGCACTTCGGCCCGCCATTGGTTCGAGCAGGGCCCACTCGCTTGCCGACGCGCCCCTTCCTCGCCCGCGTCTCCGACGGGCCAGGCCGGAAAGCGACACAGGTCCGCCGCGACCGCCTACCACCGCGGAGGCCATCGATCTCATCCACGAGGCCGGCGGCCTCGTGTTCCTGGCCCACCCGCTGGCGGGTATCGACACCATTGCTAGCGCTCGAGGAGGCGCTGACTTCGCTGCAGCCCGAGGGGCTGGACGGGCTTGAAGCGTTCTCACAAACAGTACCGGCCGGAGACACAGGATGCGCTGCTCGAGGTCGCTGAGCGCCGAGAGTCTTCTCACCGTGGGCGGCAGCGATTTTCACGGCGTACATCACTCCGATGGAGGTAGCCCCGGGGTCGACATGCCCCTGATACACTGGAGGCAATTTATGGCTGCACTCGGGATAGGGCCACAAGAGGCCCTTCCCACTCCCTATCCAGACCGGGTCACTGCACAAAGGGGGCATGATGGAGACTAGCAGGCGCTCGACGGGCAAGTGGCTACCGCAGAGATGGTCAAGCTTCGTCATCCGGATCGTGCTGCCGGCGGTGCTGGCAGTGGTGCTTTTCATCCTGGCAGTCTTCCTTATCCTCATCCCTTCGGTCGAGCGTGAGTTGCTCGACGGTAAGAAGGAAACCACCCAGGAGCTGACCCGCGCCGCAGTCAGTATCGTCAATGAGTACTACGCCGAGGAGACTGCCGGGAGCATGACCCGGGAGCAGGCCCAAACGCGAAGCCGCCGCCCGCGTCGAACTGCTGCGTTACGGCGATGAGGGCAAGGACTACTTCTGGATCACCGACACGCATCCGACCATGGTGATGCACCCCTACTTGCCGGAGCTCAACGGCCAGGACCTCACCGACTATGAAGACCAACGCGGCAAGAAGCTCTTCGTCGCCTTCGTCGACGCCGTACGCGAGAACGGCTCCGGTTTCGTCGACTACTACTGGCAGTGGAAAGACGATCCGGACCGCATAGTGCCCAAGCTGTCATACGTTGAGGAGTTCAAGCCCTGGCAGTGGGTCATAGGCACGGGCATCTACGTCGAAGATGTCAACGCCGCCATCGCCCGCGTGCAGCGGTACTTGACCTACATCTCCCTGGCCATCGCCGCCGCCATCGCTCTACTCCTTCTGTACGCGGCACGGCAGAGCCTCAAGATCGAGAAACGCAGAGCCACTGCCGAGCAGGGGCTCAAAGAATCCAACGAGAAGTACCAGGCCCTGGTGGCCGCTGCTACCGAAGGCATCATCATGACTCTCGACGGCAAATGCGCCTACGCCAATAAGCCCTTGCACGACATGCTGGGATACGAAGCGCACGAACTCGCCGACATGATCCTGTCACTGCTGGTGGTGAACGAGAACCCCGGCGGACCAGCAAGCTCTGAACTACATCCAGGCCCTGGCTGCCACCGGTACACGCACGCCGGCCGACTCAACTGCCTCCCCCCACTTTCGAGGCCCGGTTTAGAGCCAAGGACGGTCGCGCCGTCGACGTGCTGCTCACGGCGACGCCCATCTCACTTGCCGGCAAAGAAGGCGTGATCCTGATGGCCCGCAGCCTCATCGGACAGAAGGCCATGGAGGCCGCCTTCGACGAAACGCGGCGGCAGTTCCTGACCATGTCCGACGCTCTCAGCCTGGGAGTGTTCCGCAGCACCTGGGGCCGCAAAGCCACCCTCGTCGAGGCCAACCCAGCCATGCGCGGCATCCTGCAGCTCGCCCCCACCGCCGACATGGCTGCCTCCGACTGGCTCGACAAGATCATCGACACCGACGAACGCAGCGCCCTGGTGGACCGTCTCAACAAGGACAAGGTCGTGCAGGACTACCGGGTAGGCCTGTGGAGGGCGGACGGCACACGTACCGACATCTCCCTCTTCGCCGTTCTTGTGGACGACGAGAGCGGGCAGCCTCGCTTCTGCGACGGCATCGTGGAAGACATCACCAAGCAGACCAAGGGTGAACACGAGCGCGAGGCACTGATCGCTCAGTTACAGACGTCGCTCTTCTACCTACGCGAGCCCGTGACCCGAGCGGTCAGTCCCGCCGTGTCGGTGGACATGACCGAGACCGTGCGCAGGGCGGCTGCTCTAATGACCAAGAGCCGCGCCGGAGCCGTGTTCGTTATGGGCCCGGACAACGACGTGGTGGGCATCGTCACCGACTTCGACTTCCGCGTGCGAGTGGTGGCCGAGAACCTTGATCTCGGCACCTCGGTGCGTGCCATCATGACCGCCCCGGTAGACTCCATCTCCGAAGACGCTCCTGTTTACGAGGCCCTGCTCAAGATGCGAGAGCGCAACGTGGAGCACCTCGCAGTCACAAGACGAGTCGGGCGCTATCACAGGCGTTCTTCGGCTCCGGGATCTTGTCCAGTACCAGGAATCATCCTCGGTAATCATCACCGACTCGATCAAGCGGGCGACCTCGCTCGAGCAGATTAGCAGAGGCACACGACAGACTACCCGCGTTGATCAAGGCCGTGGTCGATTCCGGCGCCGATACCCGCTACGTCAACAGGATCGTCTCCGGAGTCGCCGACGGCGTGGTACAGAGACTCGTAGGGATGGCTCTGGATGAACTGGGGCCCGCGCCGGTGCCCTTCGCCTTCCTCACCCTGGGCAGTGAAGGCCGCGAAGAGCAGACGCTCCTCACCGATCAGGACAACGCTCTCCTATACGACGACCCACCGAACGAGAGGGTCGAGGAGACCGCAGCCTACTTCCTCTCGCTTGGCACCTGGGTCTGCGACCGCCTCGATCAATTGGGATACCAGTACTGTGAAGGCGGGGTCATGGCAAAGAACCCCCGCTGGAACCTTTCGCGCTCGGTTTGGCGGCAGCAGTTCTCCCACTGGATCCACAACGCCGATCCACAGGAGCTGCTTGAGCTCAACATGCTCTTCGACTTCCGCTGCGTCGCCGGACAGCAACAGTTCGCCCGCGAGCTACGCACCTGGGTGTTCGACGAGATGCAGGCCTATCAGCTGTTCTTCATACATTTCGCGCAGAACGCCTTGCTCTACAAACCGCCCATCAACCTGCTGGGGCACATCCAGACCACCTCTTCCGAAGAAGGCACCAAGACGCTCAGCCTCAAAGAGGCTCTCTTGCCGGTGGTCAACTTCGCGCGTCTCTATGCTTTGCGTCAGCGCATAGACTCTACCAACACCCTGGACCGCCTAGCCGAGTTGAGAGAGCGGGGAGTCCTGGGCCGTGAGTCTTACGAGCAGATCGTGCCTGACTACGAGACCCTCATGAGCATCAGGCTGCGCCGGCAGGCCATCGCCATCGAAGAGAATCGCAAGCCCACCAACCTGATCTCTCCCAGCGAGCTCTGACCTCTGCCGAGGAAGCCAGGCTGAAGCGCCTGTTCGCTCTGGCCGAGAGATCTGCGCAAGAAGATCAGCTACGACTTCTTGGGTGGCATCGCCGGCTTCTAGGACACAGCCGATCCTCGCCAGTGCACGCCGGGCGCCCGAGCACCAGCTCGGGCGCCCGGTAGTTCTTTGTGAGCTCACCGACGCTCCGAGTGACTCCGCGCCTTACGTCGCCCCGCCGGGCCTCAGCCCTCGCGTCGCCGCCCGCGCCTGTACTTCCAGAGCAAGCCTCTGCCCGGGGCGAACAGGAACGCCAGTACGAAGATGGCAGTAGCCACGAGCACCATGGCCCCGCTGGGCGCCACGCCCAGGTAGTAGCTCGCGTAGAGCCCTCCTACCGCCGACATCGCGCCGATCAAGCGCCGACACCGCCATCATGACCGGCAGGCGACGGGTGAGCAGATACGCCGCGGCCGGAGGAGTCACCAGCATGGCAGTCACCAGAGCCACCCCCACGGTGCGCAGCGCCACCACGATGGTGGCCGCGATCATCAGGAAGAGCCCGGTCCGCAAGCCGTGGGTGCTGAGACCCAGCGTCTCCCCCAGGATCGGATCGAAGGACATCACCAGCAGCCGCCTATAGAGGAGCACTATCGATACCAAGATCGCGAGGGCGAGCCCGCCGCTCACCCATAGGTCCGACGCGGTGACCCCCAGCACGTTGCCAAAGAGCACATGGGCGAGATCCACCGCATAAGTACTCATGGTGCTGATCAGCACGACGCCAAGCGCAAGGGCGGCCGCGAAGAAGATGCCGATAGCCGTGTCTTCTCGGATCGTCCCCGCTCGCGAGACGAAGCTTATGCCCACACGCCACCAGCACCCCGGCGATGAGCGCGCCCACCAGGAGGTTCGCGCCCACCGAGATAGGCCACGGCCACACCGGGCAGTATGGCGTGGGCCAGCGCATCGCCCAAGAACGCCATCGAACGTAGCACGATGTAGCAGCCGATGACGGCGCAGACCACACCGACTATGAGCGAGGCGATCAAGGCCTTCTGCATGAACGCCAGGGCGAAGGGCTCGGTCAGCCAGTTCATGCTCGCCGTCCCTTCACGGCCGCCGCTCGCCTTCAGACGCGCCCGGCTCGTCACACACGTCGCACCGGCAACTGTCGACGGCTCCCACCGGACCGTGTCCGCCGCAGCACTGGTCGACCACTATGGCCTTACCGTCCACCACCATCATCTGCCCGCCGAACGCCTGCTGCAGGTGCTGCTCGGTGAAGACCTGCGCGGGGCTCCCGGCGCTGATGAGCCGGCCGTTCAGCAGGATCACCTCGTCGAACCTCCCGGAGGCCAGGTCGAGATCGTGCGTGGAGACCAGGACTGTTACCGAGCGGGCGCGCAGAGCCGGCCACCAAGCTCCAGAGTGGCCTCGCGCGTGGCCATATCCACCCCGGTGAAAGGCTCGTCGAGAAGAAGCACGTGCGGCTCCTGCACCAGCGCCCGGGCAAGGAACGCCCTCTGCTGCTGACCGCCCGGACAGCTCGCCTATGGGCCGCTTGGCCAGACCGGCGATATCCAGGCGTTCCAGGCTCTCGTGGACGAGCCTCCTGTCGGTGACCGAGAGCCGCTTGAGCCAGCGCCCCCGGCCGTACCGACCCATGGCCACCACGTCGAACACGGTCACCGGGAAGCGCCAGTCGACCTCCTCCTTCTGCGGCACGTATGCCACCGGATCGCGGCGGGCATCCGAGCGGGCGACCGTGGATGAGGATCTTACCGGTGCGCATGGGCACCAGCCCGACGATGGCTTTGAACAAGGTCGATTTGCCCGCTCCGTTCGGCCCGATGACCGCCGCCTGGGATCCGTGCGCCAAGCTGAGCGAGACCGACTGAAGCGCGGGTCGGTCGCCGTAGTACACGCTGACGTCGTGCAGCTCGAGCACTCCGGTCATCGCAAAGCCTCGACTATCCGCTGGACGTTCCACCGCATCATGTCCAAGTAGGTGGCCGCGTTCTCTCCCAGGGAATGGGTGTAGAGGTCGGTGACCACCTTCACCCCCGTCTCCCGGGCCACCTGTTGGGCCAGCGAGTCGTTGCTGCCGGTCTCCAGGAATATCGCGGGCGCCCCAGTCGCACGGATGGCCCCGATGAGGTCGGACAGCTGTCGGGCCGACGGACTCCCTTCGCCGGAGGTCGTGGCGAAGATCGTTCCTACCAGGTCGAACCCGTAGCGTGAGGTGAACCGCCCAAAGCTCTCATGATTGGTCACCAAGAGCCGCCGCTCGGCCGGAATGGTATCTACCTGCATGACGATCCAGGCATCAAGCTCCCGCAGCGCCGACTGGTAGATAGCCGCATTGGCTCGATACACCTCGGCCCCAGCGGGATCGATGGTGATCAAGCCCTCTGCAATGTCGTCCACGGACGCCACCACGCTCAAGGGATCGAGCCAGAAGTGCGGGTCCTCATCTATGCCGGAAAGACCGGCGGAGGCGTCGATAACCGGAACGCCGGACTCCGCAGCTCCTGAGACCAACTCATCCACGGTGGGTATCAGTCCCGGCGCGCCGATGACCACGCCCTCAGCCTCGACCACCCTCTTCGCGTCCTTGGGGGTGGGTTCAAACGAATGCGGGTCGGCGCCTGAGGGTACGATCGCCGAGACCGTCATCCGCTCGCCGGCGACGTTCTGCACAATGTCCGCGAGGAAGGTGGTGTCGGCCAGCACCGACAGTTTTCCGTCGGCAGTCCCCCCGCCTCCTACCTGGCCGCCGCCGTCGTTTGCGCACCCCGCCGCACCCCAAATGAACATGAGCACCACGGCGAACGCCGCCGCTAGCGCGCGGCGCGGCGCACTCAGCCACCTGCCTGTGTTCTGGTCGCGCTGGCCCGTCACAAGACCCCGTTCTGCCGGTGTTCATGAACTGCGCGGCCCTTGACCTGGGTCAAGGGCGCGCCTGAGAGACTATCTTAGCTTCTTCGTGGGAAACATATGAAGGACGCTAGCCATCAAGGGGACGGCGAAGCGCCGTGATTTGACGACCAGGAGGACGCTGATGTTTTGCTACCAGTGCGAACAGACCGCCAAGTCCATCGCCTGCACCGTCAAGGGCGTGTGCGGCAAGGACGATGAGGTGGCCTCGCTGCAGGACGCCTTGGTATACACGCTCAAAGGGCTCGCTCTCGCCGCCGAGAAGGCCAAGCCCGCCGGCCTTGTGCAGTCCCAAACACTCCCCTTCCTCGCCCACGGCATGTTTGTGACGCTGACCAACGTCAACTTCGACCCGCAATCCCTCAAGGACTGGATCCACGAGACGGCCAGCAGGCGTGACGCTCTCAAGGCCGAGTTGCTCACACAAGGCCCGCCGGTCTCCTTTCCGGAAGGTCCGCTGACCTTCGCCCCGGCCCGAACGATCGCGGAGCTTGCTGAGCAGGGCCGAGGGCACGGCATCAACACCGAGGCTTCGGCGGATGCCGACATCCGCTCGCTTCAGCACGCCGTCCTCTATGGGCTCAAGGGAGTCGCCGCCTATGCGGTGCACGCCGGTGAGCTCGGCTACCACGACCCAGTGGTAGATGGCTACTTCGTCGAGGCCTTGAGCCAGCTGTCGCGCTTCAACGAGGGCGACCTGAACGCGTGGATCGCCAAGGCCCTGCGTGTCGGTGAGGTCAACTACAAGGTCATGGAACTACTCGACAAGGCCAACACCGAGACCTACGGGACTCCGGTGCCCACGGAGGTGCCTTTGGGGGTCAAGACAGGCAAGGCCATCTTGGTCTCCGGCCATGACTTCGCCGACCTGGAAGCCCTGCTCAAGCAGACCGAAGACAAGGGCATCAACATCTACACCCATGGAGAGATGCTGCCGGCCCACGCCTATCCCAAACTCAAGGCCTATCCCCAGCTCTACGGCAACTACGGCTCCGCCTGGCAGAACCAGAAGAAGGAATTCGCCGAATTCCCAGGCGCCATCCTGATGACGACCAACTGCATCCAGATTCCACTGGAATCCTACGCCGACAATATCTTCACCCGGTCGGTGGTTAGCGTGCCCAACGCCACCCACGTAGGAGACCGCGACTTCAGCGCTGTGATTGAGCGCGCATTGGTCCTGCCCGGCTTCTCTGAGGACGTCCCCGGCAAGACGGTGCACGTAGGCTTCATGCGCAACACGGTGCTCGCCCACGCAGAGAAGATCATCGAGCTGGTCAAAGCCGGCAAGATCCGCCACTTCTTCCTGGTGGGCGGGTGTGACGGAGCCAAACCCGGCCGCGATTACTACACCCGGTTCGTGGAGCAGACTCCGCCCGACACCGTGGTGCTAACCCTGGCCTGCGGCAAGTACCGCTTCTACGACAAAGACTTGGGCAACATCGAGGGCATCCCGCGTCTGCTAGACATGGGTCAGTGCAACGATGCCTACTCGGCCATCCAGGTTGCCCTCGCGCTGTCCGACGCCTTCAAGGTAGACGTCAATGACCTGCCGCTGTCACTGATCATCTCCTGGTACGAGCAGAAAGCCGCGGCGATCCTGCTGACTCTGCTCCACCTGGGCCTCAAGAACGTACACCTCGGCCCCACGCTGCCGGCCTTCCTAAGCCCCGACGTAACCAAGTTCATCGTCGACACCTTCGGCCTGAAGCGCATCACCACGCCGGAGGAAGACCTGGCCGCGATCCTGGGCTGATCGCCATGGCCCCGCGTGAGGCTGCCCAGTCCCCGCGGGGCCACCCAACCAAAGGAACCGGCGCGGCGCCTTGGCGACGTCCGACCGCTACATCACGATCTTGTTGAGCGGATACTCTACGATGCCTTGGGCGCCGGCCTTCTTCAGCCGGGGGATGATCACCCGCACCGTAGGCTCGTCCACGATGGTGTTGACGGCCAGCCAGTCCTCGTCGCTCAGGGTCGAGATGGTGGGGTTGCGCAGAGCAGGCAGCTGAGCCAGCACCTCGGCCAGATCAGCACGACGCACGTTCAGCATGAGGCCGACTTTGCCGAGGGCCGCTATGGCGCCCTCGAGCAGCATGGTGATGTCTTCCAGCTTGTGCCGCTTCTGCGTGTCTTTCCAAGCATCCACGTTGGCGATGAGCTGGGTGTTGGACTCAAGCACCGTCTCGACGATGCGCAGCTTGTTGGCGCGCAACGAGCTGCCGGTCTCGGTGACCTCCACGATGGCATCGGCCAGTTCGGGGGGCTTCACCTCGGTGGCGCCCCAGCTGAACTCCACCTGTGCCTGGACACCCTTTTCGGCCAAGTAGCGCTTGGTGGTCGCCACCAGTTCGGTCGCGATGATCTTGCCCTGCAGATCGTGGACGCTCTTCACCGTCGAGGCCTCAGGGACCGCCAGTACCCACCGCACCTTGCCAAAACTCTGCTTTGCATACACCAGATCGCACACTGTCTGCACGCTAGCGTCGTTCTCGCGCACCCAGTCCAGCCCCGTGATCCCAGCGTCCAGGATGCCGTTCTCCACGTAGCGCGCCATCTCCTGGGCGCGGATCAGCAGGCATTCGATCTCAGGGTCATCGATGACAGGGAAGTAGGAGCGGCTGCTGACGGTCATGTTGAAACCAGCCCGCCGGAACAAATCGATGGTCGCCGACTCTAGGCTGCCCTTGGGGATGCCGAGTTTAAGGATCATGGCTTCAGTCTCTCCCGCTCGTACGTCGATTTCGCCCAGGGGCGGCGAGGCCGCCCGGCGCAAGATAAGTAGACGCCACCCAGATGCGCGTCTCGGCATTATAACGCGGCCGGGCCCACGTGCTTGACGCGGGTTTCCAGTCCTCTTAGAATGCTCTGGCACTCGTTGACCTCGGCATAGGCAAACGACAACGAGCAAGAAGAGTTCGCCCCCGGTGTCTCCGAAACAACAGGCCGCACGCGCGTCGAACAATGAGAGCCATCATTCTCCAAGCAGCGATCATCCGGCGAAACCTCTTGGCTCCAGTGATATCCAAGGCCCTCCGCTCGTCGAAGTCTCTCTGGGACAAGTGAGTCGGCGGCACGCGAGGGCCAGCGTCGTACAACCTAGTTCAGGAGGATCCTATGAAGGTTGGGCTAATCGGGTTTGGCAAGACCGGAAGAGCGGTTGCCTCGATACTGCTTCTGTCCAAGGAGACCAACCTCCAGTGGGTCATAAGGCGATCGCATTTGCTCGAACATCGGTCGGTGCCTGAGTTTCTGGGAGTCCAATCCGATGAGCCAGGGCTCATATACAGCAAAGAAGAGTTCACGGCGGAGGAACTCTTCACCAAGCATCCTGTCGACATGGTCATCGACTTCTCGTCCGAGAGCGGCCTGGACTACTACGGACGCGCGGCTGCAACACGCAACGTCGCCATCATCACCGCCATCTCCAACTACCATCCTGAGCAGATGGCCCGGCTGCGCCAGTTGGCTGAATTGACCACCGTGATGCACTCACCCAACATAACGCTGGGCATCAACTTCCTGATGATCGCCGCCAAGATCCTGAAGACCATCGCGCCCTACACAGATATCGAAATCATAGAAGAACACTTCAAGGCCAAGACCGAGGTCTCCGGAACGGCCAAACTCATCGCCGAAAGACTAGGCGTCCCCACAGACGCCATCAAGACGGTCCGGGCGGGAGGGATAATCGGGGTGCACGAAGTCCTGTTCGGTTTTCCTCACCAGACGGTGCGTTTGCGGCACGAGTCCATAGCCCGCGAGGCGTTCGGCAACGGGGCGCTCTTTGCGGCCACCAATCTCTACGGCAAGCCCAAGGGCTTCTACCGGATGGAAGACCTCATCTTGCCTTACTTCAGGCTGCAAGAGTCGGAGGCCGACATCCTCCAGTCCGGCCAGACTCCATGGTGGCGATTCTGGGTCAAGCGACCACCGGTCTGATAGGCCCCAGACTCACCCACTTCTGCCCCCCGGGTGAGGATCTTTCGGTGACTGTCATTCCCACTGGACGACCCCCTGGTCTAGTGCCGCCTTTCGCGTCCGAAGGGCCGCGGCGCGCCGCATGGCGCGCGCTCGGGCCTGTTGGCCGGCGGGTTCAAGTCATCCCACTATCGTGGTGGCATCTCCGTACTTGCTCGCCATCCTTTGTGCGGGCAGATACTCCTCTTCCAAGGCCTTGTACTTCTTGAGACCCACGAAGTCGGTGTACTCTTCGAACGACGTCACCCACTGGGTCTGCCCAGGCATAGTGCCGGTGGGCGAAGCTCTCAGGGCGAAGAAGAACTCCATGAGCGCCTTGTGCGCCACCATGATGGAGGCCACCGGGATCGACACTCGGCCCACGCCGATAGCCTCCAGGTCGGGGACGGGGATCAGCTCGGTCTGCATGCCGCTGATGCCATCCATGAGGTTCACGGAAAGCGGCCCCCGGATCCGTCTGACCGCCTGCTCCACGTCGGCCCGGGTCTTGATGCCGTCAATGAAGGCCAGGTCGGCCCCGGCTTCCAGATACAGGTTGCAGCGCCGCACGGCCTCATCTAGTCCCATGTCGGCAAATACGTCGGTGCGGGCGTTGATGATGAACTCCGGGTCCAACCGCTGGCGCGCGGCTGCACAGGCACTCACCTTGCCGGCCATCTCATCGGCGTCGATGCACTCCTTGCCGGCCATATGACCGCAGCGCTTGGGAAACACCTGATCTTCTATGTTCATCCCCGCCGCACCCATGGCGATCAGTCGCTCGGTAACCCAAGCGGCGTTCACAGCGTTGCCCCCGCCGGTATCCACGTCGGCCATCACCGGGATACCCACCGCCTGTACGATGTTCCAGGTCACGTCCAACACGTCCTTCATCTGCACCAAGCCCACGTCGGGCTTGGCAAGGAGCGAGCCGGCCACCCCATAGCCCGACACCTGGATGGCCTCGTACCCACACTCCTCGATAACTCTGGCGCTTAGGGCGTCGTATGCCCCCGGCACCACCACCGCCCGCCGATCCATGATGGCGTTGCGCAAAACCGTAGTCTGCTTCACGATCGCTCCTCTCAGAGATTGCCCGCGATGGCGTCTGCCATCTGCGCTGTCGTGCCGCTGCCCCCCATGTCGTACGTGCGCACGGCGCCATCAGCGATAACAGCGGCCACCGCGGCCTCCAAACGCGCCGCTTTCTCCTCCTCCCCCAGCCAGTCGAGCATCATCTTGGCCGCCAGAACGGTGGCGATAGGATTCACCTTGTTCATGCCCGCGTATTTGGGCGCAGACCCATGCGTGGGCTCAAAAACGGCAAGCTCTTTCCCGATGTTGCCCGAGCAACCAAAGCCGAGACCCGCCCACCATCTGAGCACAGAGGTCGGAGATGATGTCGCCGTATAGGTTCGGCGCCACCAGCACGTCATACTTGAACGGGTCTTTGAGCAGCCACATGCAGACAGAGTCGACGTTGGCGTCGTCCACTGCGAGGCCGGGGAACTCCTTGGCCACCTCTCGCGCAGTCTCCAGAAACAGTCCGTCGGTAGCGCGCACCACATTGGCCTTGTGGACGATGGTCACTTTCTCGCGGCCGAAGTCGCGGGCAAACTCGAAGGCCGACCGCGCGATGCGCTCCGACCCAGCCCGGGTGTTAATCTTGCATGACACGGCCTATTGCTCGCCCCTAAGCGACTGGAAGGGCGCGAAGCTCCTGGAGAGCCTGCCCAGCGTGGTGGCCAGTTCATCGGGCACGGGATCGAATTCCACCCCGGCGTAGAGATCCTCGGTGTTCTCTCGGAACACCACCAGATCGATGCCCTCCTTGAAGTTGAGCGAGTTGGCCGGATAGGCCTTACAGGGCCGCAGACAGACGTACAGATCAAACAACTGCCGCATCCGCACTATCGGCGACCGGTAGACCATCCCCCTGCCTCGTAGCGCCGGCTCCAACTCGGCTTCCGCCGTCCTCGCCGGCTTGGACGTGATGGCCCCGAACATGGCCACGTCAACGCTCTTCAGTAGGTCGATGGTGCGCTGCGGAAGAGCGTCTCCTTCTTGACACCAGCAAATCCCAACCGATGTCACCATGAAGGTATTCCGCCTCGAAGCCCAGCCGATCAAGCACCACCCGAGCCGCGGCCAACACCTCCACGCCAATGCCGTCTCCGGGAAGCCAAGCGATCCTGGGCCTGACCAAAAGTCAGTCCTCCTTCAAAGACAGGGGCTCACCGCAGCAGGCGAACTCCGCTATCTTGCACACCTCCTCGGCTTCCTCCCCCTCCTCGTGGCTGCACTCCTCTACCACCTCGATCTCAAGCCCACAATGCTCACAGTAGTAGACCTCACCTTCGCGCATCTCGTCACAGCGTGCCATGGTTCGTCCCTACCTTTCCAAAACACGTAACACCCACGCCGCCGGGCCGGTCGCACCCACCCAACATAGCATCGGCGCAAGCCGCAGTCGACGCCCGTTGTGGCCGGCGGTTCAACACATAGCTTCAGGATGCCCCAGCAAGTACTCCCAATGTGCTACATGGCCTGACTCGTCGGCCTGATCCTTCTCGATGACAGCCCGTGTGTCTTCGTCCCAGTCGATGTCGGCCAAGATCTCACCGTAGTCGCGGATGGCCTTGCGCTCCGCCCAGGCACTCGTCTTGAGCATGCACCTGCTACCGAACATCCGTGAGCCCAGCCCAAGCGCGTAACCCACCAGCCAGTACCTCCAGCGCAGCTTGCTGGGCTTGAAGCCGTGCTCGTACAGTTTCGTCTGGAAATCCTGCATGTGAGTCATCTCATTGCACATAGCCACGGTCAAGTCGGTGTTGAGCGCGCAACAGCCGGAAGTGATCTGACACTTGTAGATGTTCACCGCCATGATCTCGAAGGCGTGCAGGGCAAGCAGCGCCTTCCGAACCGCGGCCTTTCTTCCCGGCGACAATTCGCCGCCTCGTGCCTTGACGTTCTCCGCCCGCATCTCAGGTCTTATCACCGAAATGTCATGGGTCATGACACCACTGTCCTTTCCTCTCGTACGACCTACTTTCCGCCGTTCCGGCCCTGCCGGTTGCATACCCCTTGCGCCGGCCTTCCATGCGCGGTGATGGCACTCGTCCAAATGGCCGAATCCGGGTCGCCCGACCGACCCACGTGCTGCCCATCTGCATTGTGTAATGCAGGCCAGCCGTTCTGCTACTGTCGTTGCACCTGCTAATTAGCTTATAAGGGCGGGACACGGCCACGTATGCGGCCGCGCCTTGCTCCAAATCCCAACTCTCATTAAGCTAGCCGTTGCGTCCTCGGTATTCTGCAATCCATATTGCATGTCACCGGGCGGCGCGACCCCACTCGTTGACTCCTGGTTGCTGTAACTCCTGGCAGTTGCCGCCGCGGGCTGTTCGCGAGTATCCTCTGACTGAGGAACTAGCCATGAAACCCGTCGGTCCAGCCGGGTCAAGGAGGGTCACAGAGGCATGCAATGTCCGCACTGCCGTTCGGAGATAGAGGTCAAGCAGCACACCTTTGCGCTTGGTGAAGACCCCGATGGCGCCTGGCAGGTCTCATCCACCAGGTGCAAGGTGTGTGAGCGCCTTATCGTCGAACTTTGTTCCAAGGATGGCTGTAGCTATCCCGTACGACCTCTCGGTTCAGGCCGGCCCAGGCTGTCAAGTGACGTACCTGCTGAATTTGAGAGCGAATACCACACAGCCTGCGAGATCCTCGCCATCAGCCCACAGAGTTCTGCCGCCATCAGCCGCCGGTTGCTCCAGCGCTTCTTCGCCGCCCAGTCTGGTGCTGCCGATGCAGAGCTTAGCGAGTTGATAGCCGCGGCAACTGAATCGACCGAGATGCAGCCCTACCTCAGGGGAGCCCTGCACACGCTGGTAGGCCTGGCCAATCTCGAGCCGCAGAGCGAGAAGAGCCTCCGTCCTCATACCCTCATCCCGGTCAAGCCGGGGGAAGCCGAGTGGATTCTGGACGTGCTGCAGAACCTCTTCGAGGTCCACTATGTCCAGCCGGCCCGACTCCAGCGCCTTCAGAGCGCCCTCGAAGAGAGGGTAGGCCCGCTTGCGCCGCCCGCCGTCGTCGTCGTCGAACCCGAGACTTCTACCGATGAGACTGACTCGGCTGGTGATGCGGTGACAGCCATTCAAGTCGAATCCGCAACCGGCGCGCCCCTGGTGCCCCCGCCCCTGCCTTGACCTCACCCGAGCACGAGGAGCTGGACCTCCGCGACCTCGAGCGCAAGTCCTCCGCTGTCACGTTGTCGGACATGGAGGTCTTCATCTTTCCCGAGTTGATGTACAGCCTACTGCTGGCCAACATCATGTCGCCTCGCATCTGGAAGTGGCGAGACGATCCCTGGTTTGCCGGCATAGAGAAGATGACGCCCTACCGGCGCATCACCCGCCTTAAGCAATACATCATGGATCACTACGCCTTCAACCTTGACCTAGATACCTGGGGGCTCACCGACAAGACTCGCGAGATGGCCCGCTTCAAGGACTCCGTAGCGCCGGAGGCCTTGGCCCAATCCAATGCCCTCTTCGGCTACGAAGGCGACAAGTACTACTTCGACATCGACATCCGCACGCACTTCGGCCTGGACAAATATGAGGGCGACATCATCCCCTACTGGAAGACCGAGACCGTGGAGGCCATGGATGCCTTTCGCCACAAGCCGGCGTACGCTTCCGGAGCGGGAGAATGCGTATCTCTGGCCGCTCTCTATGCAGCTGCCCTGTTTATAGTGGGGCGCATACCTCTCAGCGACATCTTCCTCATGGCTACCCCCCTCCACTCGCAGAATTTCGTCGACACCGGCATGGGCGTCCTCACGAACAACCGCAGACTTGTCACCAAGAACATGTGGTTCAACGGCAGCGCTCTGTCGGCCCAGGCCCGCCGGGCCCTAGAGAACGAGAGGGTCACAGTGGTGGCACACGAGAGCGGCTACATCCACATCCTCTTCCCCGGCGCAACGATCGAGCCCGAGGCCTACAAGAGATTCACCGGCAAGCTGAGGCGCTTTCTGCAGACGCAACTCACGCCCCAACTCCTGGGCAATTTCGTGCGGCACAGCGCCGATCTGCAGACCTGCTTCCAGGTACGTTGGCGCAATTTTGGCGTCGAGCGGTACATCGCCATGGAGAAGCTCCTTGCCTACGAGGGCAGTTGCCCCTACCGCTTCAACGACGACACCCGGGAACGGCTGATGATGGAGATCGCCGGCGAAGACTTCGAGTCCCGGCCAATAGCCGGGCGCATCGTCCTTGATGACCTCGAGGCCCTGATCCACCAACGGCGCCTGGATATCCACACACAGGCGGGCTTCGAACTGCTGAGCGAACAGTTGACCTCGGAGTGCCCCAGAGCCCAGGACGCCATCGACCGACTGCGCCGCTTCTGTTGGACCGATCCCCGCCTCCCCGACCAGACCACCAAGACCTTTCGGCGCGACCAGCCCCCTTTGGGCCTTGACGTAAACATGGAGCGCGCGGATGTGGTGGCACGCCTCGATTCCATTCGCGGCACCAACGAGCTTGCAGAGCTGGCTTTCTACGCCTATCGGGACCTGAACCGCGTCGAAGCCGTCCCCTTCCTGAAGGCGGCCTGGGAGCGATGCCCAGTGTCGATCGCAGCCTGCGCGGGCATGAGCGAAACCGAGCTGATAACAGCAGTACGGGCGCTACACGAAGAGTCCATATACGACGAGCAGGGCCGCTTGGCCCAGCCCGACGAAGTGTGGAACTACGGTCGGGGCGACGGAGTGGAGAAGGCGGTGCTGTTGGCGAACGTTCTGCACGCGCGACATCCGGATATGCCGCTCACCCTGGAAGTCACCCCTGACAGCGCCACCCTACGTATGGGCACAGAGAGCCACTCTTTTGCCAGCGGCAAGAGCCTCCGTCCCCAGACCTGGGAGTGCCCCCGCCGCTAGAGACCATCAAGGGGTTCGGCGCGGCGCAAAAGCTCTTTGCACGAGTACGTGTCGCAACGCGCCTCGCCAAACCCCTTGATGGTCGCGGCTACTCAAATTCCTCTGACTCATCCGACGTGTGAAACAGGTACAGCTCGGCCTCCGCCAAGCGATCCTCTTGGCCACTGAGTAGATACTGCTCGGCCCGCTCCCGGAAACGGATTGCGGCCTCCTCCATCTCCGCCAGGCGCGGTGCGACGCCCCGCTCCACCAGCAAAGCCTTCGCGGCGTCATACAGCTCTAGACTCCCGTAGAGCAGCTCCGCTTCGTCCAGGATCTTGCACGACACCATGCTCTTGAAGCCGTCGAAGGCAACCTGCTCCACCATCCGGCCGAAGGGTTTGATCACGTAGTCGATCTCTTCCCGATAGGTGGGATGCGTTAGATGGCGGTGCTTGGCCTGATAGATGGCTTCGTCCAGCTGCTTCGTCAATGCCGGCGGAGTGACGTCGTCCATGATGACCACCAGATCGAGGTCCGAACCACGCACCATCCGCCCGGTACTCCTCTCCGGGCGTGGAGCGTCATGGGCCATCTCGTACACGATGTCACCTGCCAGAAGCACACAGAAGCGCTGCTCCCGGCCGTTGTCGGTCTCTAGCAAGCGAGCGCCTATCTCACCGATGATCCGTTGCGCCAGCCGTAGTTTGCCCGCGCTGATCTCCCGGATGCGACGCGCCAGCTCCTCTGTCCTCGCCTCGAGAGCCGCCTGATCATCGCGTAGTCCCACCACTGAGTAGGTTAGGAACTCCCGAAAGATCGATGGAGACAGCCGCGCGTAGCCCTCCACCCTCTGATCCAACCGCAGATACCTTCGGCCGACCCTGCGCACAGCAATCCGCTCGGAACGCATACAGGCCTTCCACTGAGCAAAACCGTCCTCCCCCAAGGAGGCATGCATCTCGGCCCCAGTCAACGGCCCTCGCTCGGTCAACAGCTGGACGATCCTGTCTTCCATCGTCCGGCCCTACGCTTCGGCGGGGCGTCCGGTGCCGAGCGCGGCCTTCACCGCGCCCGCCACCAGGGTGGCATATCTCTCCGTGACCTCCGTGGTAGGTCCCTCCACCATGACGCGGCACATGGTCTGGGTGCCTGAATAGCGCACCAGCACCCGCCCCTCGCCGTTGAGCCCGGCCTCCGCCTGCCTGACCGCCTCCACTACCTCCGGCACCAAGTCCAGGTCCGGCTTCCGTACCACTTCGACGTTGATCAGCTGCTGCGGGAACACGTCCATCAGTGCGGCCAGTTGGGACAAAGGCTTGCGTGCCTGCATCATGGCCGCCAGCAACTGGATGCCCGTGAGGATGCCGTCGCCCGTAGTCTGGTGGTCGAGAAATATCGCGTGGCCCGACTGTTCACCACCCAGCACTCCTCCCAGGCGCAGCATATCTTCGAGCACGTAGCGGTCTCCCACTTTGGCCGCATGGTTGCTGAATCCGAACCTCTTGCAGGCAGAGCTGAAACCCATGTTGCTCATGACCGTCGAAACCACCAGGTCGTCCTTCAGCCGCCCCTGTGCTTTGAGCATTCTGGCGCACGTGATGAGCAACTGGTCGCCTGTGACCTCCACCCCCTTCTCATCTACCGCGATGAGCCGGTCACCGTCGCCGTCGAACGCCAGCCCCGCCGCGGCGCCGCTCTGCACCACCGCTCTGCTCAAATCGCCGGTATGCTGCGACCCACAACCCTCGTTGATGTTGACGCCGTTCGGCATGTTATGGATCACGGTCACGTCGGCTCCCAGCTCGCCGAAGACCGCGGGTGCGGCCTCATAGGTAGCACCGTTCGCCGTGTCCAGCACTATCTTCAGTCCACCCAACGAGACAGACGTTGGAAGAGTGCTCTTGAGAAATTCGATATAGCGCCTCTCAACTCCCTCCGGCCGGACAAGACGGCCCATATCCCCGGCGAACGGCGCCCACTCCGCCAACCTTCCCCCCAGAACCAGCTCCTCCACCCGCTCTTCCTGCTCGTCCGACAGCTTGAAGCCCGCACCGGTAAAGACCTTGAGGCCATTGTCCTGAAAGGGGTTGTGCGACGCGGTGATCATCACTCCCGCGTCGGCCTGCAGGTCCCTGGTCAAGAAAGCGACCGCGGGAGTAGGCACAACATCTACCGGCCACACCTCTCCGCCCATCGAAATGACACCCGCGGTGAAAGCGCTTTCGAGCATGTGTCCCGAAAGACGCGTGTCTTTGCCCACGAGCACGCGGGGAGTGCGCCCCGGTGTCCGCAGTATCAGCGTCACAGCTTGGCCTACGGCCAGAGCCGTGACCGCGTCCAATGGATAGCGATTGGCCTCGCCCCGTATGCCGTCTGTGCCGAACAGCTTGCCCAAGTCTTTCTCCTTACGCTAGGGCTTGCCGCCCTGAGTCTGTCTGCCAAAGAGGTCCATTGCAGCCAGCATTCCGCCGACTTCGGTGCACGCCCCGTCTACGACGTCCTGCAGCCACCGCGTGCCTCGGGCGGGGAGATCCCCTCTGAGGCCCTGGATGGTCTGGATGTAGTCACCAAGCTCGGCGCAGTCGGGCACTTGAAGTCCGGCCACGAATGCCTCCCCCTCGGGGTCAGGCATCGGCGCCACCCGATCAAACACCGCGCATATATCGCCCACCCGCTCGCGGAACTCCCGGCCCGCCGCCTCACCATCCGGGACTTTCCCGGCCATCTCTTGGAGCCGGCTTGCCCGTTCACCCCTGGCCTGCGCCAAGACCCCGAGGGCCGCCTCGTAGATGAGCTCCCCCATCTCCTGCCGGGCAAAAAAGGGCCGCCTCACCCAGCGATACCAGGCCTCCAGCGCCCTCAGATTGGCGAGATAGAGCACGTTGTTGCGCACCACTTGAGTCAGATTGCGGTAGGCATACGCCCGATATTCCCGCTGCAGCTCCCCTGTCGGCGCAGCCAGCACCAACCGACCGTCCTCGACCACATCCTTGCGCAGTACCGACCCCGCGGCCACCACGGTGCCGTAGCCCACCCGCACCGGCCCTACCGCGCCGCCCTGACCGCCAAGAAAGATGGGCGACCGATTGAGCATCACTCCTCGGGTCACATCGCCAAAGAGCGAGGCAGTGGCCTTGTCACCGTCGGGCGTGTAGTTGAAGTGCACGTACGAGCTACCCACTTCGCTGTGGTCTTTGCGGCTGGTGCCCCCGGCCATCAGGCAGTCGCAGAAGTTCACAAGACTGCCGAGCGTCACAAACGGAAAGAGGATGGTCTGCTTGAGGCCGACGCAATGGGCCCCCCCGGCCTCCTCTTCAACCAGACAGCCCTCGCGCACGTGGGCCTGAGGGCCCATGCCGGACTTCTCGAGAAAGACTGAACGCCTAAAACAGCCGCCCCTCAATTCCACCTCGCGGCCAAGGGCGCAGTCGTCGATGGTCACCGGACCGTCGGCTCCCAAACGGACACCGGCGGAGATCACCGTCTTCGCCCCATAGACGCGGCAGCCCGGGTAGATGACCACCCCGTCGCCAGCGATACGGTCGACGTCGACCTCGTCCCCGATGTCGATACTCAAGGGATTGGGGACCTTGACCCCTTTATCTAGCAGCCGGGCGACCTTCTCCTGGCAACGTGGTTGCAGATCCATACCCGCTCCTCCGCTCTTGGGACCCGAGCAAGAGTCACTCACGGCGTGAATCTTGTCAAGCTCCCCGATCACATGGACTGTACAATCTGCACCATGGCCGCCGAATCAAAGAGAGCCGTCATCGCCGCGATAATCGGGAATGCGGCTATCGCCGCCATCAAGTTCGTGGCCGGCGCCATGACCGGCAGCTCGGCCATGATCTCTGAAGGCATCCACTCCCTGGTCGACACTGGCAATGGTGGTCTGCTCTTCCACGGCCTCCGCCGCGGCGCTCGACCACCCGACGGCGCACACCCGTTCGGCCACGGCATGGAGCAGTACTTCTGGAGCCTCATCGTGGCTGTGAGCATCTTCGGCATAGGTGGAGGACTCTCTATCTACGAGGGCGTAGCCCACATCCAGCACCCGTCGCCTCTCGAGAGTCCCGTCATCAACTACATAGTGCTCGCCGCCGCGGTGGTGTTCGAGTCGCTCTCCTTCAGCGTCGCCTGGAAGGCCTTCAGCAAGCACAAGAAGGGAAGGCGTACGTTCTCTGCCATCCATCACGGCAAAGACCCCAGCCTCTTCACAGTGCTATTTGAAGACACCGCCGCTCTCCTTGGCTTGGTGGTCGCGTTCCTGGGAGTCTTCTTCAGCCATCTGTTCGACTCCCCTGCGATAGACGGTGCCGCCTCGGTGGTCATCGGCGTGATCCTCATATGCGCCGCCCTTTGGCTGGCCCGCGAAAGCCGCAGCCTACTAGTGGGAGAGGCGGCCGACCCCCAGTTGGTAGCCGCCGTGCGAGAGATCGCTCTGGCAGATCCAGCTGTCATAGGCCTGGGATCTGTGCTGACCATGCATCTGGGCCCCGAAGAGGTTCTGCTCAACATCGAGGTACAGTTCACGCCCGGCCTGCCGGTGGAAGGGGTCCATACGGCCATTCACCGCATCGAGGCCGCGATCGCCAAGTCGTTCCCGGAGGTCACCCGCATCTTCACCGAGGTACACGCCGAGTAGCCAGAGAGTGCGTACGCGTTTCCGCGAAGCACTGCGAGTACGCAACGCTTCGCTCCAGCGCGCACGCACTCTCTGGGCGCCCTACAGCTACGGAAAATTCACGCATCCTTCTGGTGGCCCGGGAGCATAGACGTCAGGATTCCCCCATCAGCGCAGTCTCACCGAGGGGACACGGGGGTAGGAGCGAAGCTTTGCGGTACTCCGTTGTGCTTCGCGTAAACCCCTGTGTCCCCTCGGTCACTGAGTGCGGCTAGCAGGCTTCGTCCAGCGCCTCAGCGAACTGGCTGCTGTACAGGTCATAGTAGAAGCCGCCTTTGCACAGCAGCTCATGGTGCGTACCCTGCTCGACGATAGCCCCCTCGTTCATCACCAGGATGACATCGGCGTCGCGGATGGTGGACAGCCGGTGCGCGATGACAAAGCTCGTGCGTCCCTTGAGTAGCTTCGCCATGGCCCGCTGGATGAGAACCTCGGTACGCGTATCCACCGAACTCGTTGCTTCATCCAAGATGAGGATCTGCGGATCGGCCAAGAACGCCCGGGCGATGGTAAGAAGCTGCCTCTCCCCCTGAGAGATGTTGGTGGAGTCGTCCTCAACCTTCGTGTCATAGCCGTCGGGCAGAACCCGCACGAAATGGTCTGCGTGGGCCGCCTCGGCAGCCGCTGCGATCTCCTCCTTGGTGGCATTCTCCCGCCCGTAGGCGATGTTCTCCCGTATGGTGCCGGAGAACAGCCAGGCGTCCTGGAGCACCATGCCGAACAGCCTCCGGAGGTCATCGCGGGCCATGGCGCGAGTGTCCACGCCGTCGATCTCGATACTGCCCTCATCAAGCTCATAGAAGCGCATCAGCAAGTTGACCAGGGTGGTCTTGCCCGCACCGGTCGGGCCCACGATGGCCACCGTCTGCCCAGGGAGGACCTCCAGGTTGAGCTTGTCGATGAGCGGTGTTTCGGGCAGATAGCGGAACGAGACGTCCCGCAGCACGATACGCCCGGTCGACTCCTTGAGCACCACAGGCTGAGCCGGGTCGGCCGACTCCTCCTCTTCGTCGAGCATCTCGAACACCCGCTCAGCAGAGGCCACCGCCGACTGCATGACGTTGGCAACGCTGGCGACCTGAGAGATGGGCTGGCCGAACTGCTGGGTGTACTGGATGAAGGCGAACACGTCGCCCAACGACATCGTACCGCTCGCCACCCGCAGGCCGCCCAGACACGCAGACGGCCACGTAGTTGAGGTTCGATACGAAGAAAGTGGCCGGCATGATGATGCCCGAGATGAACTGCGCCTTGAAGCTGGCCTCGTACAGGCCGGCGTTCTGCTTGTCGAAGATGGTGATCGCCTCTTTTTGACGACCAAAGATCTTCACGATGTTGTGCCCCGTGAACATCTCTTCCACGTGGCCGTTCAGATCACCAGTCCGTTCCCACTGCCGCGCGAACTGCTTCTGCGAGCGCTTCGCGATGACCATGGCCAGCGCCGCGGAGACCGGCACGACGACCAGCGAGATAAGCGCAAGCAGAGGGCTGATCCAGAACATCATGGCCAGCACACCTATCAGCGTGAGAATGCTACCTGATGATCTGGGTGAGCACCTGTTGCATGCGTCTGCTGGATGTTGTCGATGTCGTTGGTCAGCCGGCTCAGGATGTCGCCGCGGGCGTGACTGTCGAAGTACTTCAGCGGCAGACGTGCGATCTTCTGTCGACGTCACGCCGCAGCCTGTAGACCGTGCGCTGCACGACGCCGGCCATGAGAAAGCCCTGCATCCACGAAAGCAGCGCGCTGAGTAGGTAGATCGCGCTGACGATCAACAGGACCTTGTTCACGGAGGCGAAGTCCACTCCCTGGCCGGGCCGCAGATCCATTCCGGCCAGCATCTTCGCCCTGTCGGTCTGGCCGGCCGCCTCCAACTGCGCGATTATCTGCTCTTTGGTCCAGTCACCCTCCGGAAGGCCAAGAGCTTTGACCTGAGCGTTGATCTCTCGGCTCATGGCTCCTGCGAAGATGTCGTTGGTAGCACGGACCATGATCTTCGGGGCCGCCGATCTGGCAGATCAGTGCTGACAAGCGCCAGCAGGATGACCACGATGATCGAGCGTCCGCTCGAGACGCAGCGTCCGCACCAGGCGCTTGAACGAGCCCTTGAAGTTCTTGGCCTTCTCGCCCGTCCCGATCAGCCCGGGAGGACCAGGGGTCTGCTGCGCTCCGCCTGGGCCCTGCGGGCGCGCCTCGCCGCCGTCGGTGCCTCCCGCTCTCCGACGCTCTCCGGCGCCCGCTCATGCCGCTTCCTCCGCCGACAACTGCGAGTACACGATCTCTTGGTAGGTCTCGCAGGTCTTCATGAGCTCCTCATGCGTGCCCAGGCCCACGATGGTGCCCTCGTCGAGCACGATGATCTGCTCGGCGTGCATGATGCTGCTGACCCGCTGAGCCACTACAAGCACGGTGGCGTCGGTGATCTCGCGCTTGAGAGCCGCGCGGAGCAACGAGTCGGTCTTGAAGTCGAGAGCGAGACAGACTGTCGTCGAAGACGTAGACGCTCGCCTTCTTCACGAGAGCGCGGGCGATGGCGAGCCGCTGTCGCTGGCCCCCCGACACGTTCGTGCCTCCCTGCATGATGGGTTCCTCCAAGCCGTCCGGCATGGCCTCGACGAACTCCTTGCCCTGGGCGATCGCGAGCGCGCGCCAGAGATCTTCGTCGGTGGCCGTCTCGTCGCCGTAGCGTAGGTTGCTCGGCGACCGTGCCCGAGAACAGGAAGGCCTTCTGCGGCACGAAGCCTATGTGCTTCCACAGATCGCGCCCGCTCCATCTCCCGGATGTCGACCCCGTCGATGGTTATGGAGCCGGAGGTGACGTCGTAGAGACGGGGGATGAGACTGATGAGCGTGGACTTGCCGCTGCCCGTGCTCCCGACGATGGCCGTGGTCTGCCCAGGTCGTGCCGTGAAGGAGATGTTGGTGAGCACCGCCTCCTCAGCGCCCGGATAGCGGAACTCCACGTCCTTGAACTCCACGACCCCTCTCGCACCACCGTCGGAACTGGGAATCGGTACGGGGCTCTTCGCGATCGCCGATGCTGGGCTCCACGTCGAGCACTTCCTGGACGCGTGTGGCCGATGCCGCCGCCCTAGGGATGAACGAGGCCAGCATCGACGCCATCAGCATCGAGAAGAGGATCTGCATGACGTACATGATGAAGGCGGTGAGATTGCCGATGGGCATCTCCAGGCTGTCCACCCGCATAGCCCCGTACCACATGATGGCGACGGTGGAGAAGTTCATGATGCCGAAGAGCACCGGGAACATGATCGCGAAGAGGCGCATGACCTTCAGCCCCACGTCGGTCAGGTCCTGGTTGGCCTCCTCGAAACGCCGCGCTTCATAGTCGGTCCGGGCGAAAGCCCTGATGACACGCACCCCGCTCAGGCTCTCGCGCATGACCTGGTTGATGCGGTCGATCTTCTTCTGCATGGAGCGGAACAACGGGAGGGCGCGCCACAGGATCAGCCCAAGGACCGCGATCATCACCGGCAGGATGACGGCCAGCGTCAACGACAGAGGCGCGTCCTGGCGCAGGGCCAGGATGAGTGCCCCGACGAGCATCATGGGCGCGAAGATCATCAAGCGAGAGCCGATGGCGACTACCATCTGGATCTGCTGCACGTCGTTGGTGCCGCGCGTGATGAGGGACGGCGTGCCGAAACGGTTGATCTCGCCCTGGGAGAAGCTCTCCACCTTGCGGAAGAGCGCGCTTCGCACGTCGCGACCGAAGGCCATCGCCGCTTTCGCCCCCAGGTACGCCGCGACGATGGTGCAGATGATCTGCAGCAGCGTCACCCCGAGCATGTAGCCGCCCACCCGCCAGATGTAACCGGTGTCGCCCGTGGCAACGCCCTTGTTGATGATGTCGGCGTTGAGAGTCGGCAGATAGAGGGTGGTGACGGCCCGCACAAGGACCAGGAAGAAGACCACCGCGATCGATTTCCAGTATGGCTTGAGATAAGGGCCGAGAAGCCGCTTCATCGACTCGAATCCTCCGTCTGGGTTTTGCCCTGCGATTCCTCGTCCAGCACTTCCTGCGTTCGCGCGGCAAGCTCGCCGAGAATGCGCTCCAACTCCAGTCGGTCGGCTTCGGAGAGCGCCCCGATCGTCCGATTGACGTAGCTCTCGAGGACGGCGCGCTGCTCTCTTCTCGCGCGCTCGGCCCGCGGGCGTCACGAAGATCCGAGTGAGTCGCCGATCATCGTCGTCGGCGCTGCGTCATCACCGCACCGGCCTTCTCCAGCGAACGCACCAACGCGCTCACCCGTGGAGGCTGACAGATGAAGAATGGCGGTCAATTCCCGCTGGCTGACGCCCTCGTTTCTGCAGAGCAGCGGAAGAGCGAAAGCCTCACCGTGCTGGATGCCCCGCTGAGCCGAATATCCGACCCATGGCGAGACGATTGAGATGCAGGGCCCTGCCCAACGCGTGGAACACACGAGCCGTCACCGGGTCGACGTTCTCGAACTCCGGCCTCGGCGGCTTGGGATTCTGGCATGGTCATTCTCAAGTATCACGTTCTAATAAGCGTCCTCTACTAACGGGATCAAGGCGCATGGCCACAGAGGGCCATCCTTGACTCGTGTTGCGCAAAATAGTTTTGCACGAAACGATTTCCCTGTCAAGTGGTCGCTGAGCTGTGCCTCACGGTTGACGACTCGACGCCCAGCCGATACAGTCCTCGCATGGATTCATCGATACACGCCCGCTCCGCGGACGCTGAGTGGAACAGACTGAGAACTGAGGCAGCCTCCCTCTACGAACAGGGGGAGTACGACCGGGCTTTCGGCGGTGGCGGAGCAGGCGGCCGCGGCGGCGGAAGCCGACTTTGGCCCCGAGGATCACGCGGCTTGCCGACAGCTTGGGCGACCTGGCCGTCATCGCCGAGGATCGCGGGCGGTACGCCGCGGCGGAGTCCTCCCTACAGCGCGCCCTGGCCATCAGAGAGCAAGCCCTTCCGCCCGGTCATCCCGACCTGACGCTCAGCCTGGACAACCTTGCCAGCATGCAGTCGCTTTTGGGACAACATGCGGAAGCAGGCCGCCTATACCAGCGCTCGCTTGAGATCCAGGAACGACTCTGCGGCTCCGACCACCTCACGGTCGCGCGGGTGCTGGACTCCCTTGCCGAAGCCCGTGCAGCCCTACGCGCCTACTCTGAGGCCGAGCAGTTGCATCAACGAGCTCTGGCCATCCGCGAGAAGGCTTTCGGTCCCGAGCACCATCGGGTCGCTACCAGTCTGGACCACCTAGCCCGGCTCAGCCTTCTGCAGGGAGATCTCGACCGGGCCCAATGGCTCAGCGAGCGAAGCCTTGCTATTCGTGAGCAATCACTGGGTCCCGGCAACCCACAAGTCGCCGACAGCCTGGACGGTCTTGCCGCGGTCTTGCGCGCCCAAGGCAAAGCCGCCGAAGCTGAGACGGCCCTGCGGCGGGCTCTTGCGCTCAGAGAAGCAGACCCTCGGCGACGCGATGCATCCGTGGCCGCCGCTCTCTACGACCTCGCCATACTTTCTCCACCAGGAAGGCAGGCTGGCTTTGGCCGAACCGCTCTATCGAGCAGGCGCTGTCTGCTCGGAGAGAAGGCTCATGGCCCCGACCATCCGTCGTGTCGCCGAGACTCTGGCCGCATTGGCGCGGCTACGAGCCGCGGAGGGTAGATATGACGAGGCCCACCCGCTCTGCCGGAGGGCCCTTGCCATCCGAGAAGCGGCCTACGGGCCCGAACACGCCTTGGTCGCGACCGCTGCCGCGGAACTCGCCGATTGCCTTCGGGCCCACGACCGCTACGCCGAAGCCGAACCTCTCTACGAGCAGGCCCTCGAAGTGCGGCGCAAAGTGCTCGGCCCAGATCACCCGGACGTGGCCGTCAACCTGGCCAATCTGGCTGAGTTGTACTACGTCCAGGGCAAGTACGAGCAGGCCGAGACCATGTACGAGCAGGCCCTTGCTCTGGGCGAGACCGCCCTGGGCCCGGAGCATCCGCAGATCGCCCAAATGCTGAACAATCTTGCGGTCTTGCTCTCGGTGCAGGGCCGGTATCAGGAGGCGGAGCCTCTCTACGATCGTTCGCTGGCCATCCGGGAGAAGGTCCTTGGGCCCGACCATCCCGACGTAGCCGCCAGCCTGGGCAATCTCGCTGTCATGTACGACGACCAGACCCGCTACGAGAAATCCGAGCCGCTTCACCGCCGGGCCCTGGCGATACGCGAGACCGCTCTGGGACCCGCCACCACCTGGTCGCCACCAGTCTGCAGAACCTTGCCGAGGTGTATCTCGCCCAGCGCAGAAACGCCGAGGCCGAGCCGCTCTTCGACCGAGCCCTTGCCATCACCGAGACCACGCTGGGCGCGCAGCATCCCGACTGTGGCCCTCATCCTCGAAGACCTGGCGCTCATCTACAGAGAGACCGAGCGCCCAGACCAGGCGGCAGACCGCCGAAGACAGGGCTGAGGAGATCCGAGCCGCCGAGCGCTAGACACCCGGCGCGGCCCGTCCGGGCCGCCATCCCACGGAGTCCGAGCCACCGCCCTACTCGAAGGCGACCAGCAACTGACCGCGCTCGGCCTGGTCTCCCTTCTTCACAAGCACGGCCGCGACCGTCGCCTTCTTGGTGGCGTGCAGCTCGTTCTCCATCTTCATGGCCTCAAGGATGAGCACCAGATCGCCTTCGGCCACCGTGTCGCCCACCTTGACCCGCACGTCGACGATCTTGCCCGGCACCGGAGCCCAGATGCCGTCCTTGACCTCTTCCGGAGCCGCGACGGATGGCAGCCGTCGTGCCGGCGTCGCCGTCGCCGGCAGCGGGCGCCGCTCCGGCGGCCGCCGCGGCGGCCTCGCCTGCCGGCCCCCTTGGTCACGCCGGTCACCGTCACGGGGATGCGCTCACCCGCCAGCTCGAGGACCGCGATGCCCGTGTCGGTGCAGTCGTCGACCGTGCGGATCTCGTAGGTGGTGTCGCCCACCTGCACCATCCTGCGATCGGTCCCGGGGTTGCTCACCTTGGCCGCGAAGGTCTCGCCGTCGAGGACCACCGTCCCGTCGGCCCTCGCCTCCACCTGGTGCTCTTTGCTGTCGATGTTGATCTTGAACTTCACCGTCAGTACCTCCGCGGGCCCGAGCGGGCGGCGATGAGATCGCGGCGCCCGGCTGCGGCCCAGGCCGACCCGGGCCCCGCGAACGGGCACGTCCGCTGAGCGGTGTCCGGCCTGCGCAGGCTCGGGGAGCAGCTGCCACGACCACTGTCTGCCGAGCCGCGCAGCGCCTCGTCTTTCACGCCCAACAGGTCGGCCAGCGGCCGCCGCCAGCGCGGCGATCTCCGCACGCGGCCTCTCGGCCCGGTCGCGGCGAGCGAAGAACTCCAGCGCCACCTGCGGGAAGAGGGCGTACGAGAGCAGGTCTTCTTCGCTGAACTTGATCCCTTGCTCCTCAAGCTCGGCCCTCCGCTTGGGCAGCTCCGGCTCGAGCGAGTCGGCCGGGCGGGTGGTGATGGGGGTCTCGTCCCCGATGCACAGCTTCTGCACCTCGAGGTCCACGGGACCCGGAGGCAGGCCGTAGAAGCCCTGCATGTAGGCCTTGGACTCCTTGGTGATCATCTTGTAGCGGCCCATCAGCACGTTCAGCGTCGCCTGAGTGCCCACGATCTGCGAGGTGGGCGTCACCAGCGGCGGGTAGCCGAACTCCTGCCTCACCCGCGGAACCTCGGCCAGCACCTCGGGCATGCGCTCAAGCTGCCCCTGCTCCTTGAGCTGAGACGAGAGGTTCGAGATCATGCCTCCCGGGATCTGCCACAGCAGCACCGCCGGATCGACCGCCGTGAAGGCGCTTTCGTAGGCCACGTACTTCTTGCGCACGTCGCGGAAGTACTCCGAGATGTCCTCCAGCAGACCGATATCCATGCCCGTCGCCCGGTCGGTGCCGGCCAGCGCCGCCACCATCGACTCCGTCGGCGGGTGCGAGGTGCCCATGGACATCGACGAGATGGCGCAGTCCAGGATGTCGGCCCCAGCCTCGACCGCCTTCAGGTAGGCCATGGAAGCCATGCCCGACGTGTAGTGCGAGTGCATGTGCACGAGCACGTCCGGATAGGCAGACTTGAGCGCGCTCACCAGCTCGTAGGCGTCCTGGGGGTCCAGCAGGCCGGCCATGTCCTTGATGCAGATGCTCTGGGCACCCATCTCCGCGAGCTTGCCCGCGTAGGCCAGGAACGAGGGCACGTTGTGCACGGGGCTCTTGGTGTAGCTGATGGTGCCTTCCACCCACTTGCCGTTCTCTTGCACGGCCGCGATGGCAGCCGCCAGGTTGCGCGGGTCGTTGAGCGCGTCGAACACTCTGAAAGACGTCGATGCCGGCCTCCGCCGCCAGCCGGACGAACTCGCGCACCACGTCGTCGGCATAGTTGCGGTAGCCCACGACGTTCTGCCCCCGCAGGAGCATCTGCAGCCTGGTGTCGGGCATAGCCGCCTTGAGAGCGCGCACCCTCTCCCAGGGATCCTCGTTCAAGAAGCGCATCATCGAGTCGAAGGTCGCCCCGCCCCACACCTCCAGCGACCAGTAGCCGGCCCGGTTGAGCTTGTCGGCGATGGGCAGCATGTCCTCGGTGCGCATGCGCGTGGCCAGCAGCGACTGATGCGCGTCGCGCAGCACTAGGTCGGTGATGTGGACAGGGTTCTTAGAGGTCGGCATATGCTGGCCTCCCGATGTCAGGGGTTGTCACAGAGGGATGTTGCCGTGCTTCTTGGGAGGCCGGCTCTCGCGTTTGGAGGCGCAGGCCTCAAGCGCGTCGATCAGGCGCGACCGAGTGGCCACCGGCTCTATGACGTCATCCAGGTGCCCCTTCAGCGCCGCCTCGTAGGGCGACACGGAGTCCTGACGGTCGAGGGCGCCGTCGGGAGCCGCGGCGGCGATCTCCGCTGAGGGCCACGCGAAGTTGAAGTCGGCGCCTGTGTGCTTCGAACACATGACCTCGAAGCCCTCGGCGTAGGCACGATGGGTGACGATGGTCACTTTCGGCACGGTCGCCTCGCAATAGGCGTACATGAGCTTGGCCGCCTCGCGCACGATGCGTCCGTGGCCCTGCTCTTCGGCCGGCAGGAAACCCGGGCGTATCGACGAAGGTCACCAGCGGAAGGTTGAAGGCGTCGCAGAAGCGCACGAAACGCGAGCCCTTTGCTGCCGCGTCCTGATCGAGCCTGCCCTCGAGATGACCGGGCTGGTTGCCCACAATGCCGACGGCTCTGCCGGCCAGGCGGGCGAATCCGACCACCAGGTTCTTCGCCCACCGAGGCATGATCTCCATGAACCGGCCGTCGTCGACCACGCCCGCGATGATCGCGCGCACATCGTGAGAGCCGTCCGCGTCCACTCGAGCCAGCGAGTCCAGCGTCCTCATCCATGCGATCCACCGGATCACCGGTCCAGCGCAGGGGAGTCTCCTCCAGGTTGTTCTGAGGCAAGTACGAGAGCAGCTCGCGGATGAGCTCAAGACATTCGGCCTCGTCGTCGCCGGCCAGGTGAGCGATGCCGCTCATCTCGCTCAGAGCCCTCGCCCCGCCCGCTTCCTCCACACCGATCTCGTCTCCGGCGCCGGTCGCGAGAGCACGCGGGTCGCCCAGCAGTACGTGGCCGCCGCCTCTCACCATGACCACGAAGTCCGTCAACGCCGGGGAGAAAACGGCCGAGCCCGTGCACGAGCCCATGACTGCCGAGATCTGCGGCACCAGACCGGAGGCCATCACGTTGCGCAAGAAGATCTGGGAATAGCCGCCCAGAGAGGTCACGCCCTCGTCCGCGCCGGAACCCCAAGACTGCCCGCCATCGTAGATGCCCACCAGCGGAGCGCCGTTCTTCGCGGCCAGGTCCATGACCTTGGCCAGCTTGCGGACGAACCCGTCGCCAAACGCCTCCACGCCGGCTTCGCCGTCCTGCGAGAAGACATAGACGTCCCTGTCTCCCACACGGCCGTGACCTGCGACGGCGCCTTCTACGAAGACGTCAAGCTCCACGAAGGTGTCCGGGTCGAGCAGCTGCAGGACGCGCTCGCGCGCGGTCCCGATGCCGTCCTTGCGCCGAGCGGCCATGCGCTCCGGCCCCCCACTCTGGCGGGCCTCCTGCTTCATCCGGCGCAGCTCTTCTGTACTGTCGTCGGCGACCATGTCTTTCGCACTCCGCCCTGTAGCTGTGGGTATGACTCTCACTGCTCGTGTCCGGCAGTCGGCCGTGTTATGTTACGGTCTCCCACCACAGAGAGCAAGGGGGAGTCACATGGACCGAGCAGCGAAGAGATCCCTTCCCCTGGCGTGTCTGGCACTTTCTGTGCGCGGCCCTGCTTCTTCTTGTCGCCACTTGCTCCAGGCTGCGGCAACGAGGACTACGGCCCCGACACCACTGTCCCACCATCGTCCCCCGGCACAACCGAGGGCACAAGCACCACCGCCACGGCTCCCCACGACACGACCGCCCCCACAGGCGACGGCACAGCCACGACCGCCGGCGGCCCATCCCTCCACCGCGGTCACCTTCACCACCGAAGACGGCATCACCCTCGGCGGGCATCTCTACGGCTCCGGCCACTGGGGTGTGGTGCTTTCACACATGTATCCCACCGACCAGACCAGTTGGACCGCCGTCGCCGAGAGGCTGGCCCAGGAGGGCTATCTCGTTCTCACGTACGACTTTCGAGGCTACGGTGAGTCCGGCGGGTCCAAGGACATCGCGCACATCGACCGCGATGTCACCGCGGCCGTGAACTACCTCAGATCCGCCGGGGCCAGCGACATCGTCCTGGTCGGCGCCTCCATGGGCGGCACGGCCAGCCTGATGGCCGCCACTACGTTCCAGACCATGTCGTCCTTCCGGCTGGCCGGCGTGGCCACGCTGTCGGCCCCGGTGGAGTTCGAGGGCCTGTCGGCCGCCGACTCGGTGCCGCAACTGGTGGTGCCGCTTCTTTTCATCGCTGCCGAGAACGACGGTAGGAGCTGGAAGGCGCCAGAAAGCTGGAGGAGACTCTCAGGTGGCAAGGGTGATCTCCAGATCGTCCCCGGTAGCGACCATGGCACCGATCTCTTCTCCGGGAGCGCAGGCCGATACCGTGTGGCAGTTGCTGCTCGAATTCCTGCAGCAGAATCTTCAGGTGGGCAATCTCTAGGGCGACGTAGCGCCGCGTAGCGCGGCGCCCGCGGTCCGGACCATCTGCTTGGTCCGTTCCGCGGGCGCCGCCGGTCTTCAGGCGTTGCCGACCGTGCCGGCCCCTACTGGACAGTCAGGGCCTGGCTCACGGTCTCCCCTCTCCATTGAGGGGTGTAGTAGGAGTAGACGGCCGACGCGGCGCCCTTGCCGCGCACCGGATAGAGGGCTTTCGCCTGGAAGCTGAAGCTCACCTTCTCGCCAGGGTCCATGTCTTCGATGTACACGATCACCTTGCGACCGGCCACGTCGTATCTCTTGATGTTGGGGTTATCCAGCAGGACCGCCAGTGACTCCTCCACCGCTGCGAACCCGGTGGGCACCGAGATATCCAGCACCGTCATGTTGGCCTTGATGGGCTCCGGCGGATTGAAGGTGATGGTGACGTCGACGTCTACGATGTCGTTCACAGCCACCTGCTCGGTACCGTAGTCAACGTTTATGTCGAACACGTTCGCGGTCTCCTCGGGCTCCAACAGGTTGTAGCGCAGGACTCCCTGCACCACGGCCTCGCCCTTTCCTTCCGCCGACACCTGCACGTCGGCCCCGGCGGGGATATCAACTACCTGGGTGACGTCGTAGTTCTCCGGGAGTGATCTCCACCTTCTTCGCGACGTCGCCGGCGGTGATGGTCACGGTCATGTCGGTGTCGGTAGCCGCCGAGGTGGCGAACTGGATGAGAGCCTGCAGCGCCACCACCGTGTCCTGCGTGGTACCGAAGCCGCCCTGGCTGTTCCGTTGCCCCACCATCCACCTAGCCGCCTGCGCGGCGTTCACTCTGTCATCGCCTGCGATGAGGGCCAGCGTCGCGTAGGCGGTCGCCTCTACATCTAGACTCGGAAGCATGTCGGGCGAATACATTCCACCTTCGGGGGCCATGAACGGCTGCGGGCCACCGGGCTCCGGCATGACTCCGCCGCTGCTCCAGTGCAGTCCGTTCTCGTCCTCGATGGCTTTTGCCATGAGCTTCTGCATGGCCTCCTCCGCCCGGCCGCTCTTGCCCAATTCAAGAGCGTAGGTGACCAAGGCGAGTGCGTAGGAGTCGTCCAGAGCGTCGAGCCGGCCTTCCAGGTAGGCGAGAGCCTTGGCCGCAGCGGCGTTTTCTCCCGCCTCGAGAAGGGTCACGGCGACATAGGCCGTGAGTGTCTCCTTGCCCTGCACTCCGCCCATCATGTCTTGGTGATGCACGAAGCCCACCGACTCGAAGGACCCATCGGCCCGCTGCTTGTCGACGATCCAAGCGGCCGCGCCCGAGAGCACAGCGTCGTCGATGAAGGTGAGCTCCTTGGCCTGCGCGAAGGTCTTGAGCACGAAGGCCGTCAGCCACAGGCTGCCCGACTCGTCCTGGTCGCCGAACGCCGAGAAGCTGCCGTCGGAGCGCTGATAGGTGAGCTCGCGCTGGTAGCCCGTCACCAGCAGCATCTCCGCCTTGGCTTGAATCTCGGGCTTGAGCTGCCGAGTACCTTTGAGGTAGCTCAGGATGTACGTGTCGGGAGCGAAAAGGATCATGTTCTGCTCGCCGCAGCCGAAGGGCATCTGGAGAAGCTGGTCGAGGCCCTCGATGGTCTGCGCCAGCAGGCTGCCGGTAACGGCCACGTAGGCCCGCGCTGAATCCGACACAACTCCAAGCGGAGGCAGGACCATGCTGAGTGTCCGCTCCTGCTCCGCCTCAGGTACCACAGCGTTCTCCACGGTCTCCCGGCTCACGCCTTCGGGCTCGACGATCATGCTCTTGATCACCGCATCCGCCGCTTCGGAGCTGCGGGCGCTCACCTCGACCAGTTGCAGTGCCGATGGACTTCGGCCTGATTGCGAACTCGGCACTGCCCACGTCGCCACCGGCGACCGTCACGGTCTTCACCGAGTCGTCGAGCAGCTCGAACCAGTCGGCCCCTTCTATCTCCACCTGTATGTCTTGAGCGGTGTCGAGGTAGTTGTAGAGAGCGATCTTGATGGGGAACTCCTCTCCGCGGATGGCGGAGTAGGGCAGGTCGGCCTGCAGGAAGAACGGCTGGAACACGGTCAGCGATGCCTCCGCTATGCCCAGACCGTACTCGGGCGACAAAGCCACCGCCCGCAGGTCCCAGGTGGTGATGGTGTCGGGCGCCTCATAGCTGATGATCGCCCGACCGGCGTCGTCGGTGAGAGTCTCGTCCCAGATCCAGGTCTCGGGGAAGTACTGGCGTACCCTCTGCACCTCGGCCAGACCGCCGGTGTCGACGGCGGCGTTGGGGCCCATTGCCGGCGGCCGTGGTCGTGGCGGTGGCCTCGCCGCTGATCCTTGGGCGGCGCCGCGCCCGCCATGTCGCCCATAGCCGCCCTCAGCGGCAAACATCATCTGAGGCGTCTCGATCTCCTTGCCTTCGGGCACGTCCTTGTTGGAGAGCACGATGAGTCCGGCATCGCTGAAGGTCTCCTGCGCTCCAGGGATGACCAGGGTGCCGCCCATCATCCAGTCTGCGTCGTGGAGCTCGGCCTGCGGCTGCATATAGAGACGCTCCAACTCCGCGAAGACCTGGGCTAGATTGAGCCGGTTCTCGGCCAGGATGAACACCGAGTGGTCCACGGCCACCAGGCCGACTTTGGCCGGGCCCTGTGTCTGCACCTGCACATCCACCGAGGCCCCGGGCTCGACTTCGCCCGCGCTGAAGGACGCGCTCACCTCTTGGGGATACTCACCTTGAACTTCGAACGGCAGAGAATCGGCGGCCACTTCGCTGCTGGGCAGTATCTGGTAGACCAGCAACTTGGCCGACGGAGCCATCGCCGGCGTCACCTTGAAAGAGATGTCTCCGGAGGCGCTGCCGGTAAAGACCACGCGGTCACGCGCCACCACCTCGTAGTAGAAGGTGCCCGCCTCGGCCGTGGAGACCACGTCGAAGCTGACCTTGTCGCCCACGGCGATGGTAGGCGATCCGTTCTGCTGTACGTGGACGAAACTCCCCGAGGGGGAGTACGCGGTGGTCAGCTCCTTTGAGGCCCAGGAGTCACCCACGCTCGCGTTTATGGACATCCGCACCGCGTCCGCGGGAGGCGTGAACTGCACCATGGCCGTCCCCCGGCTGGTTTCGACCCGCTGTGTCTCGTTTCCGACCTCTTGGTAGTTCTCGTCGCTGTAGTACACCTCCACTGTCACCTGCGCCTCCACCGGCTCGCCGCCCGGTGTCTCAGTGACCAGGACGACGCCGAAGGGAAGTCCGGGCTTGAAAGCGGTGCTCTCGGAGATGAGCCGCAGATTCACCGAGGAAGCCGCCACCGTGACCAACTCGGTGGTCTTCTGCTCGTAGCCGGTGGACTTCTCCACCAGCGGCGATGTCGAGCCTGCACGTTGCCCAGGCCACCGGCCTCAGGCACCCCGGCGACGTAGCCGGCAGGTTCGATGCTGAAGTCACCTTCGCCGTCGATCTGAGCCGTGTAGGTGGCGTATACCTCCCACTCACCCACGTACCGCGAGGCCGTAACCCGCAGTTCGCCCTCGACTGCCCGGCCGTAGCTGTATTTGCTTGTGACATGCCCGGTGATGGGCTCGTCCACCAAGAACCAGTCTTTCGTGAGCTCAGCGGTCACCTCGTACTTGGGTAGCACGTACTTCTCCACCCGCACGTCCAGCTCGGTGGTAGCGTCGCCCGCATAGGCGGTAAGCTTCCAGACCCCCAGATTGGGCTCGGTCGATAGGGGCAGCTCGGCCGTCACCGTGCCGTACTCGTCGGTGGCTAGGGTCTGCTTGGAGATCTTGATGCCCTTGGCATCCTGGATCTCCAGAGTGGCCTGTGTCTGCACCGGCTTCAATTCAGAATCGAGGGCCACGAGCCTTACCAGCATGGTCTGCCCTGGCTTGTAGATGGGCTTGTCGGTTTCGAGGAAGAGCAATGTCCCGGCCTGGATCTGCACAGCCGTGCTCTCGGAAAAGCCATTGCCCGTGACTCTTACCTTGTATTCCCCCGGACTCACCGGGGGGAGTTCGAGCGTGACGGTGCCCTTGCCATCGATGCCACCGGTGGCCGAGGCGATGGTCTTGCCCTTGTCGAGAACGGCCACAGTCACTCCGCTCCTGGCGGAAGCGTCACCCCTGAACAGCGTGAACGAGAACGAGGCCGATTCCCCCGACCGGAGCACCTGGGGAACCAGAGCCACGTAGCCGTCGACCTTGTCGTTCCACGACGACGAGACGTTGGTCGGCCCGGGGTCGGACGACTCACACCCCACGACGATCGCGATGACCGCAAGCACAGCGCATAGAAGTGCAAGGACCCTACGGCGACTCATGACCCACCTCCCGGTATTGGATGTCTGCTCTGACGGGGTCTGCCCCGTCGCGGTTTCCTCCACCTCAAGGCCACTGTTCTTGTTGCGCATCTCGAAACAATGCAGGCTAGCCAAGGCAGGACCGTTGGGATCCCAGGGACCAGCATGATGGCGGAGGCGCTGGTTGCCCGGCGGATACCCCACACCGCGCGACTCCACCACCTGCAAACCCATCCAAGCATTAGCCTCAGGGCTGTTGGGAAGCGAGCCAACTGGCCGGCCGCGCTACATCATCAGATGTCGCCTCGTCCTACCGCATATTGTGATTACTCTTGCGTGAGCCTCAAGGCTTCTTGGTCGACTCCTTCGCCGGCGCCGCCTTCTTCGCCTTCTTGGCCTGCTTCGCGTCCCGCTTCGCCTTCTTGGCCGCTAGTTTCGCCTTCTTGGCCGCGAGCTTGGCTTTCTTCGCTTCCGCCTTTGCCTTCTTGGCGGCTTTCTTCGCCATCTTCGCGGCCTTCTTCGCCCTCTTGGCGTCCTGCGCCGGCTTCTTCGCGATCTTCCTGGCGACGCTCTTCTCGGCGCCCGACGACTTCTTATTCGTCGCTGTGGCGTTGTCATCCAGCTTCTGCTCGGCGGTTGCGTACGTCTCGTCCTTAGACTTGGGAGTCTCCTTGAGCAGCTTCGCCACCATGTCGGTGATCGTCTTCAGCGAACTATTCACCACACCTCCTACGACAAGGTCTCGCCCGGGCCGCCCAAGCATATCAATGCCGCGCCATCTCACAACAACGCGCGAAGCTAATTGCTCAAGGAAAGCCACCGGAAAGGCTTTTCCCTATGAAAGGAGGCGATCAGGCTTTACTATGGGTGCCGTTTGCTCACGGTCGGGAATGACCTAGCCAAAGGGAGGGGCGGGAATGCCGTCAGACGAGACGCACCAGGGTGCCGGGACTGTACCGCGCCACGACGCACCAAGCGGAGAGGTGCCAATGGACGAGTCGCCCGCCACTGCAGCGGTCAAGTACTTTCTGTCGAACGGCCCCGCGACCGTAATCTACGTGCAGGAAGCCGACAGATGGCACAGCAGCATCTCGGGTGGAGCCCTTCTGAGGCAAGAGCCCGGCACAATCCCCGAGGAATTGCTGAGCCGGCTCGAGGAGATCGACGAGACCCAAGCAAACGCACTCACGCAAGGTAGTCCGCTGGTCGAGGCGCCAGCGAGGTCCACCCTGAACGGCCCGTCGGGCCCTTCGGGGTTAGGTGGATGGATGGTCCTGCCCATAGTCATGCTCTTCCTGACGCTGATCGTGTCCGCATCGGCACTATTCGCTTCGCAGCTCCCGCTACTACGAAGCGACGTATGGTCCGACCTCACCACATCAGGCACAGCCGCATACCACCCTCTGTGGGCGCCGACTATAGTGTTCGACACCATCGTTACCGCCGTAATGTTTGTGTTCCCGCTATTGCTCCTTGTGCTCATCTTCCGGAAGCGGCAGGCAGCAACCAATCTCGTCATCGCGTTCGCCTTCTTCATACTCATCGCCAGAGTGCTGGACTCGGTGGCCGTGATCCCCCTGGCCTTGGACTCCCTCCGCCAAGCGGGGTACCTCGACGCGGCGCACGACGCGACCATCACCGCGCTGACGGGGCTGGTGGCAACACTGGTCCTTGCGGCCATCTGGATCCCCTACTTCTTCCTGTCGAAGCGCGTTAAGAACACCTTCACGCGGGGAAAAGCCATCGCATCGGCGCCCACTAAGCCCGCGGCAGGGAGGTCTCGCCTAATCTTGGCATGGACCTTCGGCGTGGGCGTGACAGCCGCGATAGTACTGATTGTTCTGCTGTCCTGGGGCACCGCGACTCTTGCAGGCGAGATCGGCGCGGTCACGACTCAGTCCGGAGACATCAAGACGTACACAGACCCCGAATACGGCTACAGTTTCGACTACCCGGCCAGCTGGGTGCTGGAGACCGGCGGAAACTCTGTGGGCGACAGCGTCGGCAATCCTCCGGGCAGCGCTGGAGTGTTTGACCCCGACGGCGCATTCGGCGGCGCCTACGCCCTAGATATGGCCACGGCAACAGCAAGCCGCTCAGGTTTCTCCTTCGAGGAATCCATGATGCCGAACCTGAAGATCGCCCTGGAGGACTACATTGCCGACCCTTCGGGTCCGTTCGGTACCGCGACGATAGCCAAGCCTCTCTCGGAGACCACGATGGCGGGAATGAGGGGATTCTCGGTCACCCTCGCCGACACCCTGGCGGAGACTCCGGTGACGGTGACCCTCTACTTCTTGCTCACCGGGACTCTGGAGTATGACTTGACGGTCCAGGCGGCCACCAAGGACTGGCAGGCGTACCAGGCGACCTTGGATGACTTCCTGGCCAGCTTCAAGCCCGGCCCCCAGCAATAGGTCGCCGGCGTAGCCCCTATCCCCCACCGGGAATCGGCCGGCGTCAGGTTTTGGCAGCAGCTATTCCGGATACTCCTACCTCATCTACAGTAAAGGGGCGAGTCCATGAGCTTGTTGCTGATCGTGTTCATAGTGGTCGTCGTGGTCGTGGCCGGATTGGGCTTCTTGGTCAAGTGGCTGTTTTGGGTGGCGGCGGCCCTGTTCCTGATATGGATCATCACCCTTCTTTGGGACCGCATTCGTAGAAGGTAGACGCCGCCTCCTCGGCCGCCGGGCTTTCCACGAGTGGCGGCAGGCTTGGTTGGACGAAGGGAACCCGGTGTTGAGATATGGACATCCTTGAGACCTCGCTCTCCGGAGTGCCCTTGCTCACGATCGTGGGAGAGGCCGACCAAGGCCTGCAGCTTGCCCAGGCTGCTCAGCGAGCCATGGGCGCACATGCCACCCACATCCTCTTCGACTTGGAACTATGTCCGTACCTGGACAGTGGAAGCCTGACCGCGCTCTTTGGCTTGGTACAACAGGTGGAGCCGGCGGGCTGGGTGGGCGTGGTGAACTGCCCCCGGATGGTCCTGCGCCTTATCGGATTGGTTGGCCTCACTGAATGTAGCGGCTTTAGAGTCTTCCGGACTCTCTACGAGGCCAGTGGGGCAGTTGCCTAGTAGCCCAGTTCTTTTGCCACTACGTTCACTAGGGGCTCACCCTTGCGATAGCGGGCCACATTGTCCAGGAAGAGCTGCATGGCGTTGTCCAACCAATCGGACGTGCGGTCGGCGCAGTGTGGCGACAGAAGGACATTCTCCAGACCGTAGAACGGGTGCCCTGGGGGCAAAGGCTCACGGTCGAAGACATCTAGGGCCGCGCCTTTGATCCTGTTTTCGGATAGAGCACGGACTAGGGCTTCCTCGCGGATGACAGGACCGCGCCCCACATTGATGATCACCGCTTCGGGCTTCAGCGCCGCAAGCTCAGCCTCTCCGATCATGCCTCGCGTTTCCGGCGTCAACGGAGCCGCGATCACCAGATAGTCGCACTGCTCGATCATGCGGATGCGATCAGACGGCGCGAAAATCTGTTCTGCCAGGTCGTCGCCCTGGTGCGCAGCCGGCCCTTGCCGGGTCAACCCGAGCACCCGCATCCCCAGGGGACGGACGCTCCTGGCCACCGCCCGGCCGATGTCTCCATAGCCGACGATGCCCACGGTCTGGCCGGAGACGCCAACGACGCCGAAGGGATCCCAGCAACCGTAGCTCTGGTTTCGCACCAATCTCCGAAAGTCTTTCGCGAAATACAGGATGGCGCCGAGTACCCACTCCCCGAGCGACCGGCTGAATACCCCACGGCCGTTGGTCAACGCTGTCGGGCTCTGGGTGAGTTCCGGGGAGAGCAGGTGGTTCATACCGGCCCATACGATGTGCACCCAGCGCACATTGGGACACATGAGCAGCGCCTGGCGCAGCAGATCACGGGAAGTGTCCCAACAGAGGATGATGGTCGCGCCCGGCGCGGCACGCTCAAAGTCCTCGGGGGCGGCGGCTACTACAAGATCCATGTCCGCGGTCGCTGCCTTGAGCTTCGCCAATAGCGGTTCGCCTGGCGGGCCTAGTACAAGCAGGGTCTCGTGATCCATGAACAAGACGCTACCACATGTCCGAGCGCATCTTGTGGCAGCGCACCTGAGCGCGACTTGCCACGCGGCCGAACAGATTATGCCCCGGCGATTTGCTCAGAGAATCCGAGAGAATGGCACATAGCTTCCTCCACCTCGGTCATGAGCTTCCGCGACCAATGTCGCCCCACTCAGACCACCCTGCAAAGCTTGATGTCTTATCCACCACGTATCACTACCGCACGGAGCGATAGCCGCCCCTGACGCCCCTCGGGCTGAGGACGACCTGCCAGACCTGGTGCCGTCTCACCCTGAAGCTGGCCGCGCAGGAGAGCAGGTAGTACGTCCACATACGGTAGAAGCGCTCATCGTAGTCTTGCTTGACCTGGTCCCAACTGTCTTCAAAGTTCTTGCACCAGGCCATAAGAGTGGGATCGTAGTTCACACCGAAGTTATGCCAGTCCTCCAGGATGAACAGCCCTTCGGCGGCCGTGGTGATCTGCTTCGCGGAGGGGATCATCGAGTTCGGGAAGATGTACTTCGCGATCCAGGGGTCGGTGATCCGGCCCGACCTGTTGCGCCCGATGGAATGGAGCAGCATGAGGCCGTCTTGTGCGAGCGACCTGTGGGCCACTTCCATGAAGTTGCGATAGTTGTTGACCCCGACGTGCTCGAACATGCCGATGGACACGATGCGGTCGAACGACCCGGAAATGCTTCGGTAGTCCAAGAGCTCGAAGTCCACGGGAAGCCCCGCTGCCCTCTCCCGGCCAAGTTCGATCTGTTCGCGCGAGACAGAGACGCCCGTGACGTGGGCGCCGTACTTCTCGGCCGCGTACGTGGCGAAGCCGCCCCAGCCGCAACCGATGTCGAGCACCCGCATCCCTTCGCGGACGTCCAGCTTGCGGCAGATCAGGTCCAGCTTGGCCTCCTGGGCTTGATCGAGAGTGAGGGCCGATTCCCAATAGCCGCAGGAGTAGTTGAGACCCTTGTCCAGCATCTTGACGAACAGGTCGTTGCCGATGTCGTAGTGGTGTTCGCCGATCTCGAACGCTTTGGTGAGGCGCTGCGGATTGAGCATCCTGGCCTTGAGGGCTGCCCACAGTAGAGCCTTTGAGCGGAGCACGCGCTTCTCCAGTCCCGCGGTCAGGACGCGTTCGAAGAACTGGTCCAAAGCCGGGCAGTCCCACCAGCCGTCCATGTAGGCCTCGCCGAGACCCAACGTGCCGCCGCCCAGAACGGCCGAGTACAGCCTCGGGTCGTTCACCCTTATATCGAAGGGCCGACTGCCGTCGATCTGCACTCCGGCGATATCCAACATGCTCTGCACGAGCATCTGCTGTGCGTCACTCTTCAAGCCGCTCCCTCCTTGGCGACGACCGGCGGAGCACCGGACGGCTGCCTCACTGCTCGATCACGAACGATACGTTGGCTGTGGCATGACGGGCCACGCCATAACGATACACTCCGGAGCCGAACCGGTGAAACCCACGTCGGTGACGTGGGCCCTTCCCAAGATCTCCAAGACCGCTCTGTGCCGTTGTACCACCAGTCCTAGCCTGATGAACACGGTTTCGGCGCTTTTCGACCCGTTCCTCGGAAGAACAAACAGCCCGGATCCCTTTTGCTGGCCTTCTTGGGTCACAAGGAAAGCCGGTGAGGGGACTTGAACCCCAAACCTGCTGATTACAAATCAGGCCCGATATGCCGATTTGCAGGCGCTTTCTCTCTGCTATTCCCGTCGTAAGCACGACGTAAGCAGTGAGGCTAGAGTACGGATGATCGTCTCGGCAAACTGGCCGACATTCAGGTCAAGCTCACGCGGTTCACCGAGCGGGATAACTTCGGCAGCAACAGTGAGCGACGGCCCCGTAGGCTTCACAGAATCGACGCTACGGCGTTACCAGGCGGCCGGGGCAGGCTTCACCCGGAGGCCTTGCGCTGGCTTGCCATTGGGGCTACCTTCCTCTGTGAAATCTAACGAGAGACGCCACAGGGGGTCGCTATGCTAGCTGGGATAGCGTTGGGGGTTGCCGCAGCCTCCCTCGGCTGGCAAGTCTACACGTGGTTGAAAGGCCGGCGGCCAAATGTCGTCGTGGAGCTCAGAGCGACAGCTGATCGCTTTCCTATCCCCAGCTTGAAGGAAATGAGTCTGCGAGAGTTGGGTCTGTCCCCCCCAAAGTCCTACAGCGGTTGGACCTTCGCCTTGACCGTACGCAACAAGAGCAGCCTGCCCGTGCAGGTGGACGAGATCGGTCTCTGCTCCCAAAGCTCGTCACCGAACACGTACTCAGTCAAGCGAGCATTGCCTGGGGGTCTGCCCGGCCGGGTAGCGGTCCAACAGAAGGCCCATGCTGTTCTATCAGCCGAAGATGCTACGAAGGAGGGGCTCAGTCTCGCCAAACCCCTAGTTGCCTACGCTGTTCTCGCTACTGGCGAAACCGTCAGATCCAAACCCGTGGCTTTGGACTAGAGCCCCGCTTCTGGGCGGGCAGGGGACCCGCCGGCAAAGCTTGCCGACTACCGAAGTTGAACTCGGGCCTGACTGTCTCTGGCAGTCACTCGGCGGCGTCGATTGCGTCAAGAATCAGGTACAAGGCATCCTCAACCTTGTACAGTTGTGCGTCAGCTTCACCGAAAGCGGTGGTAGCCGCCTCAGAGTCCTTGCGAGCCTCGGCCTGCTGGAACTGAGAGTCCAATTGACAGTAGCGCTCAAAGGCGTCCACCAGTTGCTGATGCTTCGCCGCGAGTTCTTGGGGCGGGCGCATCTGTTTGAGCTGAGACAAATCTTCGAATTCGGCTTCAACGTGTTGGCGGTACTCCGCGTCATCGAAATCTGGGTTGCCTTGCGCGTCCTCTCCAAGCTCGGGAGGAGAATTGCTCGCGAGATCGTCACCCCACGCGTATATGGCATCCTTGTACTCAGCCAACGTCCCGCCCTTCTCAACAGATGTTGCCGGGGCAGACGTCGTCGAGACGCCTCGGGTGCTGTTCGTGCTGTCGGCTTCTTTGCTGCCACACCCCGCCACAATGAGAGCGCAAGTGCACAGAAGCGCTAGAGCAACGACGACGAGTCTCCGTACGGTCATGGCTTCCCCTCACGTTGGAACATTTACGCTCCCCCCACTGTAGGACATGCCTCAGACAGAGGATAGAGAACAACCCCATGCCGGAAAAGCCTGGCGCCGCCCCCCATCCTCCACCGGATCGCTCGGGAGACGACGGAACGCGGCCGGGGTAGCTACCCCCGGCTGTGCCCGCACCAACCGCACGCTTCAGAGTCCGCAGGGATCAACTCGCCGCAGCCTTGGCACTTGACCCGGGGAGAAGGCAACTGCTCCCCGGTCACGGCTCTCGCGAGGCGCTCTTTGCGGGTCTTCCACCAGCGAGACAACCCAGTACCGTAGTCAAATAGCCACCAGCCCGCGTACAACACGGCCGCCCCGATTACAATGAAGACGATCCGATTCGTGCCTTCGTAGCGCTGGGCCGCCATGCCGATGCCCAGAGCAGCCAACAGAACAAGCGCCCCACCCAGAGCCGCCAGGGACTTCGCAATGGCTTTCGATACCTTCATGGCCGCCCCCACATCAGTCAGCATGAGTACGAGGATGCCAGTCCACACTTGGCCAGTATAGGGGCGCTTATTCCTAAGTCAAATGGTACGGACAACGCCCGGCTGGCAAAGCTTGGTAGCGGCCGATTCGGGGGGCTCTCGCAGCCACAGAACAGCCCTAGCCTCACGGATTGGGCGAGTACCCCCACGTGGCTGCTAGCCACTCGGGCGTCCCGTAGCCTTCAAAGTCAGGGAAATAGTCCACATAGGCTGGTGTCGAATCCAGCGGCATTTCGAAGGGAACGGCTCCCTTCACGATGCGGCCCGCCTGGAGAACGCCTGACTCTAGCCTCGGTTCGCTGCACAGTGTGGACATTGTGAAGACCTGCCCCTCGGAATCGGTGAGGCGCAATTGAATAGGGCTGTAGGAGAACGCCTCATCGGTGTCGTTCCTGATAGCCACGGTCACGTAGAACACGCCATAGCCATCGTCCAGGAATAGCTTCTCGGTATCGCTCAGGGCGGTGTCAGCCTGAGGCTCAGAAACCCGTACGATCACACCCCCCAAATCGAGTTCCGATTCCCACACATACATCGGAGGGGGCAGAACCGATGTGGTCGTTAGAAACGCTTCTATGTCTTCCAGCGGGGGATACGGCTGAAGGGGCGTGATGGTTGTTGTGGTAGGCGCTTCAGTAGTTGTTCTGGCGGCGGCAGGCTGCTGGATAGTGGAGTTGGGCGCAGCACCGCCGCCACACGCTGTCGCAAGTAGAGCACAAGCGTAGACAAGCACGGCGGCAGCGAGCACGAGCTTCCGACAAGTCATACTTCCCCCTATCGTTCGCACTCGAGATCTGGGCCTCTTCATTGTAGAACAAAGGGAAGGCCCAGGATGGTCGCCCGGTACGGCGGCATGAGCACCGCGTACAGGTCAGCCTCGGAAGAGAGCTTCACTCCGCGTTGATTTGATCTTCTGCGGTGTGTCCATCCTCCACCGGGCCTCGGTCTGCTTGGTCATTCGCCCTCCTGAGAATCCCCTCGTCGATGTCGTCGAGCACCGTGTGCTCGCGGGCCGGGCCTCGCGCTATCCAGAGGGGCTCCTGCCCGCTCAGGATCGCCTTCACCGCACCCCACGCCCGGCCCTGGGGTGCAGGCGCCCGGTAGCCCTCACGGATGATCTGACGGTAGCGGTCCCATCGAGCCCGGCCGTGGTGCCGGCAGTGGAGCATCATGTGGCACACGTAGCAAAAGCCGTAGGCGCCGATGTGGTCACCAAAGGGCGCGGAGTAGTCTTCGCTGTGGGCCTCGACGATGCCCTCGGTTTGGCCGCAGGCCTCGCAGACTTCTGGCGGGCGGCGGCGCCCGGCCGCCACCTCGCCTTTCAGCCAACGTAGAGCCCGGTAGCGTTGCCCGGGCTCGAATCCGTTGTAGGAATTCACATCAAACTCCCCACTTTTTGGGGCTTTATTGCACTGTTTTCGCCCCTTTACTCTAGCGCCCTCACCCGGCAATGCAAGCCGCAACAGGCTTGTTTGCAGGTCTTTATCTCAATCCGGGGTGACTGCAGGATCGTCTCCCAGGCGTTGGGGACTTTTGGCTATTTACGAGGCTAGTAAGGCGGGGGTGGGCGAGCGGTTCAAAATCACGTGACGACCCCCCCGCCCCTCTGCTTGCCGGGCTCCTCGATACAGAAGATCCTCCACACCGGGGAAGGAGAAGAGCGGGCAAGGCGGCCACGGCTCACTCTCCCTTAGAGCCCGATGGCATCCCGGAGCTTGTCCACTACACCAGGGCCGCAAGCGTCGGCGCGGCAACCAGCGGCGGTGCGCTCCATCTGTAGCCTATGCAACTCAACCCGCACCCGCTTCAGGGCTTCAAAGGCATCCTCTCGGGCGATGAGGCTACGCGCGATACGCTTCTTCAACTCGGAGAGTTGGGCCTCCATCTTGGCGTTGGTCGGGACGAGCTCACCGATCTGGTTAATGAAGATGGCGTCGCTGTCAGCGAGTGCGTTCTTCGCTTGGATGGCCTCCCACCAGGCCAGGTCCGCCAGCTCAGCGATCTCTGCGGCTTCGCTGTCGCGGGCTACGGCCTTCTCGATCTGCCCGTCGAAGCGCTCGCGGGCGCGCCTCACATGCTCCGGCGTAGTGTCATCGGGCAGGTGGATGTTCTCAGGGTTGACTTGCAGGCCCTCGGCCCAGCAGAAGAAGCCGAGCCGTTCCTGTCTACACAGGCCTCGACTGAGTGCACGCCCACAATACGGGCAGGTCTCTGCACCGCTCGTCGCCGTGGCCGCCTTGTTTTCCGGGGCTCTCATCATGCGAATACCTCCTTGAAGAACGTGGTTTCATACGCCTGTGCCTCGGGTTCGCCGTACCCCTTGCAGTGGCTTACCTCGTGAGCGACCACTCTGACGAGCTCGCGACCGCGCAGGTCTGCGCGAAGCCACAGCTCTCCGCCGTAGCCTTGGTACGCGCGCCCAAGGCTCTGACCCGTCCGGTCCTTGTACCAGAACACCGCGGGCGGATCGATGCCCAGGTGGTCAGCCGCGAGCTTCACAGCCGCCTCGGCTAGTTCCCGTATCCGTGCCGGGATGCGCCCCTCGGGCACGGGCTCGTGATGGTCATCTGCGTCTTGCACGGCGGAGCCGCGGCAAGACATCAGGCTGATCTTGACCATTCTGAGGTACTCGCGCTCAAGATCGCCACGTGCCTGCTCATCCCCGAAGAGGCTGCCTCGTATGGCCAGCATCTCCGCCCGGGTCGAGTCCTTCATTGCGAGGGTCCGCGTGCCGATGCTCGCGCCCTTCAGGACCGGCGAGACCTCATGCACGTCGACGCTGCTGATGATCCGGGCTCTGCGCCCTTCCCACTGTCCCTGCTTCGCCACGACGTTCTCGAGGCTGTAGCTCCACTCCCCCAGCTCCCCCAGCTCTTTCACCACAGTGAAGGTCTCGCGGCCGGCCTGGGTGTCCATGAAGAAGCGGCCGGTGAGAACGGCCTCCCGGTCGGTTGCGCTGATCGTGCCCTTGCCCACCGGGAGCGCGCCCGTCCAGCTTCCGTGACCGTAGGCGGAGATACGGACGGGGGAGCCAGACTTGAAGGCCCCCGGCAGAATGACATCCCCGTCGCGGTCGATAACATTGAGCGTGGAGAAGACAGCAGTGACGGTCCCTTCTGCCTCGGACTTCACCTCCACCCCGCGAAGCGTCTTGTGTTCCAACTTCATCACCTCACTTTCGTCTTGCCAATACCGAGTCCGTGCTGATCTTCCAGTGGCCGCTCTCTCGCCTGCCGAGCAGATCACCAGAGTCGAGCAGCCGGCGTATGTAACGATCCGAGCAGCCCAACACGTCCGCGGCCTGCGCAGTGGTCATGATTGCGTCCACCACTTCTGATTCTGGCAGCGGTTCCGCGGCGGCAGGTTCCGGAGTTCCGCGGCGGACCTCTTCGACCCATGCCCTCCCGGCCATCCTGATCGCGTCTGCGACGTCCTCAAGTATCAGCCGCAGGTGCGGCGGATACTCCTCTATCCGCTCTCGGATCTCCCGTTGAGCAAGCAACCCGGCGATGGCCACAGCCGGCCAGCCCTCGACAAGAGCGGCGGAGCGAATGAGACTACGGGGGGCGTCGGGACTGCTCATCGATCTGTCTCCCTCGATTCTTTGTTAGTTGTTAGCCCATATATAGAAAGGAGGGGCTAACTAACATTGCCCTGCCTCCTTTCTTAGCGGTAATGTTCCCGTTGTTAGCGGGCTAACAAGTCGGAGTCTCACGGTGTTGCCTCCGGGGCTAGACTCCATAGGCCACGGCTCTCGTTGACCACCAGGCCGCGGCGCTTGAGTTTCGTGAGTGCGACTCGCACCGCTCCGGGCGTGGTGCCTGTCGCCTCGGTCAGTCCCGAGACACTGAGCGGCCCGTGCTCCAGCTCCCCAAGGATCACGCTCACGGTGGCGCCCTGTTCGGTCAGCAGGTCATCGGCCGCCACGGTTTCCACCACGATGGCGTCGCGCTCGAATATGAGCCTCATCCCGACTGGCGCCGGCCGCCCCATGTTGTGTTTCCGAGGGAACATCCCCACCTGGAGCACGTGCTGGTCGCTCGTCTCCTGCGGTCGGATTTCCCACGTGGCGCGAGACAGGTTCTCAAAGTAGACGCTCCCGATAGGGAGGCGGTGCTGGTTCTCTTCGCGGCGGTCTGCCTTGGTCGTATGGGTCAGAATCCCTACCGCGGCGTTGGTGGAAGCCGTCACCTTGCGGAGCGCGTTGAAGAATTGGATGGCGAGCTCGGCACTCATGATGTCTCCCCCGCAAGCCGGGCCGGCAGAGTCGACGATAACGAGCCCTATCTCGTGCTTCGCTATGGTCTTCGCGATCTCTGAGGTCTCGTCAAGGATCGAACCTAGACAGCGGCGATAGAGCGGATACCGGAGAGTGGCGCCGATAAGTGTCTGCTCCAGGCCGTTCGCCAGTAGCGTGCAGCGCCGGTCTGCCTCTGCTTTTGTTACCTCCCAATCGAGATAGAGCACGTTTTCCCGGCGTGTGGGCTCACCTTGAAAGGGCAGGCCGTTTTGCACGAGCAGCGCGACATACATGGCCAGAAGGCTCTTGCCCGACGCGCCGGGCGCGTACCATGCCACGGGTAGGTGGTCTAGCAGTAAGGGGCGGAGCAGGTACTCAACCTCGGTGCTCGCGACCGGGCAGAGGTACTCAGCCGGGCTGCCCTCTTCCTCGCGCTCCAGGATCGTTCGACAGGACTCTTCTATCACCCGGTCCCAGCTGTTCGCCTCAGCGGGTAGTCTCTGTTCAAGGTCGCGTGAGAGTTCGCGCCGGCTGCGGCCGGCTGCCAGGTTCAGGTTCCCGTGGTGGAGCGGGAGCTGCTCCCCGCTAGGTGTGGTGGCAGTGACTCTCACCCGCGCCTGTACGCGGCCGTCTGAGTGGCTGCGGAGGCGGTCTGCCTCAAAGACTACCTCCGCGGTTGGTAGTGACCACTGAACGGCATAGCAGCCCGGCGCGGCTGTAACTCGCGGGGGATTCATCGTACCCATGCCCGCACCGGCCCCTTGTGCGACCGGGGGCGCTGTAGTCGAGCCTGGCAGCAGTCTATACGGTCGTCCGCCCACTGTTGAGCGGTCATCGGGAAGGTTCCCCGCCACACTATGGCCCGCGGGTCCCGAGCGACGATCCTAGCTGCCTGGAATATCTCGTTGAAGAGTTCACACGGAGTCAACTCTGCTAGGTCTTCGTTGTAGACCCGGAGACACTCTTCGAGGCTGACTGCGGCGTTGGGCAGTTTCGCGACCGCTCGCCTTGCCCGGGTCACTGTGCGTACCCTTGTTCGACGGGTAGCCAGGCCATCTAGCGGCCCGCCACCGGCCGGCCCTCAGAGGTTGACGTCTGAGTCTGGCTGGCCGCCCACGTCCGCACTACCTCCGGATCGTAGCGAACGGCGCCGTTGATCTTCAAATACGGGGGCCCGCAGCCTCGCCACCTCCACTGGTTTATGGTCTGCTCTGCCAGCCGCAGAAAATTGGCTGCCTCTTGCGAAGTCCATCGTGGCTCCATGACATATCCTCCCTAGTGTGTCCATCTAGGGAGGATTGTCCACCCCGGCCAGAGACCTATAAAATCCGACAGAAGACGACGGGTCGTGTAGTCAATTATCAGTTCCTGTGACGGGGCGATGCATCTCGCGAGCCTGGCGGCCTACCAGGCGATCGGACCGCGCACAAGTCGAGCCCCACGAGCTTCGCAACTTCCTTCACGCGCTTTTGGACGTTGTCCATCTGCGAGGGTTCGGGCGCGAGATCGGTCCACTTCTCCCGCAACACCTGATAGCGGACAAGCCAGTCGAGGTGCAGGGAAAACTGAGGCTTGGCGCGATCATGGACCCAGCCTTGTCTACGCAGCTCGCGCTCCTGTTCAAGGTAGGCTCGTTTGGTCTCCGTCAGTGACATCCGCGTCGGGTCCAAGTCAGGACTGGTGGCCGTTTCGCCATTCATATTGATGCTAGCGCCTGGAAGCATCCAGTCGCGCAGCCTCCAAGCGGGCACCCACTCCCACAGCAGCAGGGTCTCGCCCAACACAGAGAGTAACCATGGCGGCGCCGCGTTGAAGGCGTACTTTCGGGGCTCCTCTGGTTTGGCCCAGGCCCGCAGTGCATCCGCGAGGTTCCTATCCTGTGGGTTCGCCCAAGTGAGGGAACGCACCACTTCCTCGTCGACACGAGATCCGGACTCGGCCGCCACAGCGCCCAACTCCCGGAGGATGCCGGGGACCTTTTCCCGCACCATCTCCAGGAAGGCTCTCCGGTATTGCGCGGTTTGCAGCTCCGGAAAGATGAGAGACAGGTCGCGGCTCACTTCCCAGCCTCCTGCGAGCCTGGCATGGCCACCACTTCCCCCCCGGGCTTGCCCTCCAAGACCGCCGCAATATGGCCCGCCACGATCCCCGCGGCCTGCCGTAGTGGATCGTTGGCCAGGTGAGCGTACCTCTGTGTCGTGGCGGCTTGTGTGTGCCCCAGCAAGGCCCCGATCGTCGGGAGACTCAGACCGTCGCCGGCGCCAACACTGGCGAAGCTATGGCGCAGGTCATGGATTCTCAGAGTGGACAGGTCGACACGGTCCTTCTTCTCCAGCTTGCCCTCGGCTTGCTGTTTGTCCTGTTGTTCATTGACCTTCGCCTTCAGCCGGCGCCAGGGACCGTTCAGGTCAGCGATATGGTCCGGGCCGCGCTCACCTGGGCACACCCACGGGCTACCCTTCTTCCGGGGCGCGTCGTCTAGCAGCTTGATAGCCGGCGGTCCGAGTACAATCACCTTTGCGCCCGTCTTGCTGTCCGGCAGGCGTAGTAGACCGCGCTGGAAGTCCACGTGCTCCCACCTGAGCGTGAGGATCTCGCCCAGCCGGGCACCGGTGAGCAGCAGTAGTCTCAGAGCCAGGATGGCCGCCGGGTGTTCGGGCTCGAGCTTGCGGCGCACTGTCCGCTCCTTGCCGTCGCGGCCGATGGTCTTCACCATCATTGTCGGTGTCGCAGGTAGTCGCTCCATCTCCCGCAGGGCCTCACCTAGCCGCGCAAGTTCCCTCTCCGACAGGTAGCGTTCGCGCTTCTTCTCTTTGAACTTGCCGAGATGCCGGCAGGGATTCGAGCCTTCAGGTCTCCAACCCCACAGCTCGGCAAGGTTCATCATCTTCGACAACAACGCGACCGTCCGGTTCGCCTGTGTGGGCTTGTCGCGCAGCTTGTGCTGAAGGCGGGCCACATCCTCGCGGGTGATGCTGGCCACCGTCTGGCCCTCAAAGGTGGGCTTGATGTAGGTCTCCAGCTTCTGGGTATCATCGGCTATGCCCTTCGGCCCCTTGCGGACCTCAGCCCATTCGTGGAGGTAGCGCTCGGATAGATCCTCGATCGTGGGCTCTTCGGCCGCTTCCTTCTTCCGCTCGATCTTCTCTTCCGCTGGGTTCTCCCCACGGGCCACCGCCGCAAGCAGCTGTTGAGCCTGAGATCGCGCCTGCTCCGCGGTGACGACGCCGTGCCTTCCGATAGTCACCCTGCGCGTCTTGTTCGCGCCGTCACGGTACTGGACTAGGTAGCTCTTGACGCCGGACGCGGTGATGCGAACACCGAAACCTGCGAGTTGGTCATCCCATATGAGCACATCGCGGTTTGGATCGCCCGGCAGCTTGCCGAGACTTGATAGCTTGGCGTCGAGTTCTTGGATCATCGCGTCGTGCTCGGCGTGGTCTATGACCCGTTTCGTCAGCTTCATTTGACCTCCTGATTCCTGGTCAGCATGTTAGCCGCGTAAGCAGGGCGTAAGCACAAGGCACAGAAATGCTCATATCTGCGTAGATGATAAAGGAACTTGCGAGAAGGTGCAATGTGGCGTGCAAGCCCGCTGCGCAAGCGGGTAATTGACCTGCAACCCGCTTATACCCTGAGGAGCCGGTGAGGGGACTTGAACCCCTAACCTGCTGATTACAAATCAGCTGCTCTACCATTGAGCTACACCGGCCCGAGATGCGGTACACGCTCCGCTGCGATGCCGCGGCAGCCCCGCCGCCGCGACGCTGTGATCCGGCGTCGCGCTGGGCGCCCGCCGGGAGATTTTACCGCGCCTAGCGACAGTCGTCGGGACGGTCTTGACTCAGCGGGCGACGGTCGTCGGCTGAGTCTTCGCGAGCCGGGCCGGGCTCGTCGGGATTCCGGCGCCGGTCGTGGCCGCTCAACGGTCACCCAGACGCACCAAGGGCCCCGCGGCTTAAGTCGCCGGGCCCTTGTCCCGCAGCATATACCTCATCCGCCGACGGCCTTGGCGCCGTCCCGCGAACTGGTAGTCCTACAGTAGCACCCGCCTGCTTTCTAGGTGCAATGTAACCTTGCGCTTGATGCGTTGGAGCGCGTTGTCAACTGTCTTGGTGTCGTGACCGATATGGTCGGCGATGGCCTCGTAAGAGTTGCCTTCCATGTAGTACTTGAGCACAAGGGACTCCAGCGGGCTCAGCAGTCGCAGCAGACAGTCGGTCAGGCTGACACACTCTTCGGAGCTTATGACCTGCTGCACCGGATCGCTAGTGCGCCCCGACGGGATGATATCGGCCAGCGTACGGCTCTCGTAGTCGGAACTGGAGGGCGAATGACTGAAGCTCAGGTACGTATTGAGCGGCACGTGCTTCTGCCGGGAGGCAGTCTTGATAGCGGTGATGATCTGCCGCGTGACGCAGAGCTCGGCGAAGCTGCGGAAGGAGGTGCTACGGCCGTACTCGTAGTCGCGGATGGCCTTGTAGAGCCCTATGTAGCCTTCTTGAATGAGATCGTCACCATCGCCACCGGCCAAGAAGTACGAATTGGACTTCATCCGCACGAACTGCTTGTAGCGAACCAGGATCCGGCGGGTAGCCTCCGTCTCCCCACTCTTGGCCAACGCCACCAGTTGCTCATCGCTGAGCTCCGGTGCTGCCTTATCGGCTAGCTTTAAAGCTAGTGCCGCGCTCTCCATCCCTATCCTCCCGCTCCGGCGTTGCGGGTCAGGACTCGTTTCCCGGCTTCGGCAAACTTGGTGATGCCGGCGGCGCCGCCAACCCTTCTCTTAGCGCCTTCAGCCTCTCCACCGTGCTCGAGTCGATCCTGTCCTCAATCCTGTGGTCCATTGTAATGCAATTCTTTGGAATTGCAATACTCTTTGTGTGCTCTTGCAAATCACCCACAAATTGCCTGGACGATCGCCGGATCACATTAGGGAGAAACGTGGTCTGCTGCAGCTGATAGTCGGAGGTCACCACAACGATACTTTCGCCGGTGTTTAGGGCATAAACCTCCCTCTCGATGATGCTGTCGGCCGACCGCGAGAAGGACCCAAAATAGACCTCTACGTTGGCGGTTGCACTCTCTTGCTTTTGCAACGCTTGAGCGCGCGAATCGAAAACTATGATGGCCCGATCGGAGGTGCCGCCCATGTAGCTGGCGATGCGATCTATTAGGCGGCGCCGCTCCTCCTCCAGATCGTCTATACCCTTCTGCCCCAGAAACTGGTGCAGTACGTTATAGCCGTCGATGAGGTAGACGCTCACGGCGGCCGCGCCTACGGCCTTCGGGCCGGTTTCGCAGGCCCTGCAGGCGTTTCTCCGGGTACCTCGCCGCCTGAGCCGCGCTGGCGCAGAGCTTCGTAAAGGAGGATGCCGGCCGAGACGCTCACGTTGAGCGACTCCACCCGGCCCCGCAGCGGCAGGCCCACCATGACGTCGCATAGTGACTCCACCCGGCGACCCAGTCCCTGCCCTTCAGACCCCAATACGAAGCAGGTGGGATATTTGTAGTCTTGCTCCGCATATCCGCTCGCTGCGCCGGCCTCCGTGCCATAGACCCAGAAACCCGCCTTCTTCGCCTCTTCCAAGAAATCGGCCAGGTTGCGCACTCTGGCCACCGCGGCATGCTCGGTAGCCCCAGCGGAGGCCTTTACCACCGCCGCCGTCACCTCCGCTGCGCGGTGCCGCGGAATGACCACCCCCGCTCCGGCGCCCTCCGCGGTGCGGATGATCGCCCCCAGGTTGTGCGGGTCCTGCACCTCGTCTAGGACCACCAGCAGAGTGCGGCCCACTAGGATCTGTTCTTCCGCCACATACGGATAGGGGTCGACCTCGGCGGCGATGCCCTGATGCTCCGGGGTGTTCAGCCGCGTGGTGAGTTCGAACGACTCCATGCGCCGCACTGGGGGCACGCGTGCGGTGTCCGCCCCAGCGGCGCTCGCGGCCGGGCTCCCCTCGGTGGTCGCTGCACACCACTCAGGCAGCAGCCGCGCAAGTTCTTCCTCCCCCCGGCCGGTGGCCAACAGGATGGCGTGCACCTTCCTGCGCCCCCGGAGGGCTTCACGCACAGGATTGCGGCCATAGACAAACTCGAGACCCACAGCCGGCTCAGCGGAATGACGAGGTGCTCCCTCGGCAACGGGGCGCGGCGGCCGCTCCGAGACCCGCTCCGGCGCGGGACGCGGCCCCGCTCTGCTGCGCGCGCCCGGCACCGACGCGGTCGTCGGCCGGCGGGCGCCTTTGTTAGGTCTTGACGACTTTGAAGCCACCGGAGCCGTCCCGGACTTCGTAGCCCCGTTCAGCGATGGCCGCACGCAGCTCGTCGGCGCGGGCGAAGTCGCGAGCGGCGCGGGCCTGATAGCGTTCTTCGGCCATGGCCATGATCTCAGCAGGCACGGCTTCGTCGTCTTGGGCGACGGCATCCAGGCCAAGGATGTGCACCATGCGCTCCATCTCGGCCCGCACCTGTTGCACCGTTTCGGCCGGCAGCCCTCCTGCCGCGAGGGCGGTGTTCGCCTCGCGGGCAAGTCCGAAGACCTCGGCCAAAGCCGCCGCGGTGTTCAGATCGTCGGCAAGTGCGTCGGCGAAGGACTTCTTGCGGGCAGCGACTCTCTTCAGGAGGGCCGCACCAGCGGCGCCGCCGCCGAATTCGGGCGCGGTGCTCACCGCGCCGTCCAGTTTTCTGAAGGTGTTGCGCAGGCGGTCCACCTGCTGCTGCGCCTCTTCCAGCAACTCAGCGCTGAACTCCATGGGGCTGCGATAGTGGCTGTTAAGCAAGGCCGCGATCAGCGCCTCCGGCCGGTGCGCGTCCAGCACTTCGCGCAACGACTTGGTGTTGCCCAGACTCTTGGACATCTTCTCGTCGCTCAGGTTGAGCATGCCGTTGTGCATCCAGAAGCGCACAAAGGGCTGGTCGAGCGCGCCCTCGGCTTGGGCGATCTCGTTCTCGTGATGCGGGAAGATAAGGTCCCGGCCCCCGCCGTGGATGTCGAAGCCCGCTCCCAGGTACTTCAGGCTCATGGCCGAGCACTCGATGTGCCAGCCCGGCCGTCCCGAGCCCCAAGGACTGTCCCAGGCCGGTTCGCCCGGTTTGGCTCCCTTCCAGAGCGCGAAATCCAGGGGATCCTTCTTGTCCTCACCCACGCTGATGCGGGCGCCGGAGCGCATATCGTCCACCTGCTGCTTGGAAAGCTTGCCGTAGTCGTCCTTGCTGCGCACGTCGAAGTACACGTCGGGGCCGGCTTGATAGGCATGGCCCCGGGCCACCAGGTCGGAGATGAGGGCGATGATCTCTTGGATGTGTTCGGTGGCCAAAGGCTCCACGTCCGGGCGCCCCAGGCCGAGGCGGTCGGTGTCGTCGCGGTAGGCCTGGGCAAACTCCGCGGCCACCTCGGCGGCCGGCGCGACCTTCGGCCAGGCCCTTCTGGATGATGCGGTCGTCGATGTCGGTGATGTTCTCCACCAGGGTGACCCGGTAGCCCAGCGACTCGAAGTAGCGCTTGGCCACCATGGACACCACGTACGGCCGGGCGTTGCCCACGTGCACGTAGTTGTAGACGGTGGGCCCGCAGAAATACATGGTCACGTGGTCATCGTCGCGAGGAACGAAATCCTTTTTCTCCTGAGTCATGGAGTCGTACAGACGCATACTCTAGTTCCTTCCCTGCTGGGCCGCGAACGCGCCCGCGGCTTCTAGACGGGCCAGGAGGCGGCTCTTGCCCAGCCCCCCGATGAGATAGAACAGTTCTGGACCGTCGGCGCGACCACTCAGGGCCACCCGCAACGGGTGATACAAGACTTTGCCCTTGAGCCCTTCCGCCTTACCGGCCTCGGCCAGCCCACGCAGCACTTCGCGGGCCTGCTCGACTGTGAGGTATTCCGCGGGCATCGCCTGGAAGGCCTCGGTCGCCAGCCGGAGCAGCGTGTCGGTGCCCGGAGCCAACAGCTCTTCGGCGCACTCGCAGGTGGAGAGATCGGCTTCTTCGGTGAAAACGGTCGCGTACTCGGGCGCGTCCGCCAACTTCACCAGGTTGGCCTGCACCGCGGCGGCTACCAGTTCCCGCTGCGCGGGGGCGAACTCGATGCCGGCCGCCTGCAGGTAGGGGGCGATGTGCTGGTAGAGCTCAGCCGGGGCCAGCTCGCGGATGTAGAGGCCGTTGAGCCAGTTGAGCTTGTGGATGTCGAAGATGGCCGGGCTCTTGGATACGCGGCCTAGCTCGAACTCCTCGACGAGTTCGGCCAGGTTGAACTTCTCGCGCTCGTCGGCCGGGTGCCAGCTGATGAGGGCCAGGTAGTTGACCATAGCGCCGGGCAGGTAGCCCAGGCGCTGGAAGTCGCCGATGGAGGTGGCGCCGTGCCGCTTGGAGAGCTTGCTGCCGTCGGGAGCCAGGATAAGAGAGTGGTGCCCGTAGCGCGGAGCCTCCTTGCCCAGAGCCGCGAAAAGCATCATCTGCCGGGCGGTGTTGGTGACGTGGTCTTCGCCCCTTATGACGTCGGTGATCTGCATGCCGGCGTCGTCCACCACCACGGCAAAGTTGTAGGAGTAACCGCCGTCGGTGCGCTTGATGATGAAGTCGCCTATGACGTCCGACGAGAAGGTGATGGGCCCATGGATGAGATCCTCAAAGGTGACGTCACCCTCGGGCACACGGAAACGCACAGCCGCCTGGTCGCCTGCAGCCAACCGGGCCTCGACCTCGGCGGCGGTCATGGCTCGGCAGGTGCCGTCGTACTTGGGCATGTGCCCATCGGCCAACATCTGCTCCTTGCGCTCGTCGAGGAGTTCTTGCGGGCAGAAGCAGGGATAGGCCCAGCCCGTGGCGAGCAACTGCTGCACGGCGGCTTCGTAGATGTCGGCCCTCTCGCTCTGGCGATAGGGACCGTAGTCGCCGCCCATGTCGGGCCCCTCGTCGGCATGCAGGCCCAGCCAGCCCAGGTCGCTGATGATGCTGGTGTCGTGATGGCTCTTGGAGCGCTTGAGATCGGTGTCTTCAATGCGCAGCACCATGGTGCCGCCGTTGTGACGGGCGTAGAGGAAATTGTAGAGAGCGGTGCGTGCACTGCCCACGTGCAGCGAGCCTGTGGGACTAGGAGCAAAGCGTACGCGTACGTCGGTCATGCTTATATCTCTCTCGGGAGGTTCTCTCCAAGTAAGTCTTGCTGCAATCAGTCTACCCGACGGGGCCGCGAGCCGTCGGTCGAAGGCGCTCCGGGACGCGGGAACGCAGGAATCCGCCGCTCCGGAGCGGCGCGGCTTGGACCCCGACGCGGAGCGGCGCGGGCGGAGCCCCGCCGCGCGCAACCTAGGTGCGGTGCCGGCCCGGCAGACGACGCCTCCGAGGGAAACCGCCGCCCGGCCCGCCGGCTGCGCGCACGAGAGCCACCGCCTGCACAGCGATGCCCTCACCGCGGCCGGGGAAGCCCATGCCCTCAGTGGTGGTGCCTCGCAGCGTCACCCTTTCGACTTCGACGCCCATCGCCGCCGCCATGCGCGCGCGCATGGCGTCGCGGTGCGGCGCCACCCGCGGTTGCTCACAGATGACCACAGCGTCTACGTTCACAGGCTCCCAGCCTTGCTCGCGGACCAGCCGCGTCACTGAGGCCAGGAGTCCGATGCTGTCGGCCCCGGCGTAAGCCGGGTCGCTGTCGGGAAAGAGGGCGCCTATGTCGTCGAGGCCGGCGGCGCCCAGAAGGGCGTCCACGACCGCATGGGTGAGCACGTCGGCATCACTGTGACCTGCCAAGCCGTCGTTCTCCCGCAGGAGCAGGCCGCCCAATACAAGCGGACGGTCGGAGGCGAATCTGTGGGCGTCGAAACCGACACCCACCCGCAGCCCTGGATCGGTGCCGCTCACTGCCGCCCCCGCCGGGAGGCGGCGCCACTTGCCGCCGAGCGGCCGCTCACTGCCGGCGCTCCGCCAGGATCTGCTCGGCCTGACGCAGGTCACTGCGATCGGTGACCTTGAGATTCTCCGGCGAACCCTCCACTACGGCCACCCGTCCGCCCAGCGCCTCCACCAGAGAGGCGTCGTCTGTGCTGCCCAGTAGCACGTCGTCCGGCTGGGCATAGGCCTCCATCAGCGTGCTCCAGCGAAAGATCTGGGGAGTCTGCGCCCGCCAGATGCGGCGCCTGTCGGGAGTCCCGGTGATGAGACCGTTATCATCGACCATCTTGATGGTGTCGATACTGGGAATGGCCAACACTGCCCCATCGAGCGTGCCGTCGGCCGCCAGAGCGTCCACCACCCGGCCGATCTCAGCGCAGGTCACCAGGGGCCGGGCGCCGTCGTGCACGCCCACTAGATCCCAGGTACCGGCCTCGGCTAAGGCCCGCAGGCCGTTGCGCACCGAGAGAGGTCGCTCTTCACCCCCCGCCGTCACCGCCACTACTTTCTGGATGCTTTCGTTGTCGATCTCAGTCTCACAGTAGGCCACGTCGTCTGGACCGACCACTACCACGAGGGCGTCCACCCGGCGGCAGGAGCCAAGGGTGGCTAGGGTACGCTGCAGCATGGGGATGCCCAACAGGGGTATGTACTGTTTGGGGAGTCTGGATTCGAGGCGGGCGCCCCGTCCGGCGGCGGCTACTACGAGCGCCAAACTCATGTCACATTTGGGCATGCTCGCAGCTACCTATGAGCCGACGATGCGGCCGAAGATCATCTTTCCGGTGGGATTCTGCAGCACAGAGCTCACTTCTACCTGCACATGCTCGCCCACCCGGCTGCGGCCGCCCTCGATAACCACCATGGTACCGTCGTCGAGATAAGCCACCCCCTGATCGGCCTCCTTGCCCTCACGGAGCACCCGCACACCTAGCGTCTCCCCTGCCAGCACAACGGGCTTTACCGTGTGGGCGAGTTCATTGACATTAAGCACGTCAACCCCCTGGATCTGAGAGATCTTGTTGAGGTTGTAGTCGGTGGTGATGATACAGGCCCGCATCTCCTTGGCCAGTTTGACCAACTTCGCATCTACTTCGGAGATGGCAGGAAAGTCCCTCTCGATGATGCTGACTTGGGCGCTGCTCCCCTGAAGCTCGTGCACAGTGTCGAGGCCGCGCCGGCCCCGAGCCCGCTTGCCCGGCTCGGCCGAGTCGGCTATGGATTGCAGCTCCTCCAGCACGAAGCTGGGGATGACCATGTCTCCCTCGATAAAGCCGCTCGCCACGACCCCGCCGATGCGACCATCGATGATGGCTGAGGTGTCGAGCAACTTGGGACGCATGAACTGCTTCGCTCCGGGCTGTTGCAGCAAGCCCTTGAAGCCAAGCACCCGGGCCAAGTCGGTGTGCCGCTTGTAACCCAGATAGGCGAACAGGTAGCCGCTGACTGCGTAGAGCACGGGAAGCAGGTAGACTCCCACCACCGGCAGATCTTTGATGGCCATCCCGCCCAGACCGGCAACGGCCAGTCCCGCCAGAAGGCCCACAGTGGTGAAGATGAGCCCGCTGGCCGTAACCAACGAACTGGCCCTGTCGAGACCGCGGCCCAGCTTCGTGACAGCCTTGCCCAAGAAGTGGCCGACCAGACCCCCCACGAGGATGCCGCCCAACACGCACGCCGTCACCCAGAGCCCGTAGGGGTGAGATTCAAGGTTTGCCCCAGACAAGAAGCGGACGCCCAATTCGTGGGCGATGACGCCACCCACCAGAGCAAGTACCAGCCTCAGGGCGAATACCATGGGACTAGACTCCCACCAATCGGGGCTGAGCGCAGGCCTCAGTGAGCACGCCGTCAAGGAACTTGACGGCGTCGTCCAAACGCATCTCCTTGGCATACATCAGCTCAGACGCCAGGATCTGCTTGACCTTACTTAGCATCTGCTTCTCGCCGGTGGACAACCCCTTGTCGTGATCGCGCAGCGCCAGGTTGCGCACCACGTCGGCGATCTCAAGGGCATCGCCCGTCTTTAGCTTCTCGAGATTGTGCTTCACCCGGCGGTTCCAGTTCAGTGGCATCACAGTGGCGTCGTCGCGCAGCACACCCAGAACCTCTTCGACCATGGGCTCGGATATCACCGGGCGGATGCCGGCCTTCTCGGTGCCGTCGACCGGCACCATGATGGTCATGTCGCTGTGGAGAATGCGAATGCGGTAGTAGCGTTGGGCTCTTCCCAAGAATTGCTGCTCGACCTCTTCCAGGATGCGGCCGGCTCCATGATGAGCGCTGAAAACTGTATCGCCTATCCTGAACATCATCGGCGCCCCATCATACTTCCCAGCCCCTTTCGAACAGGGCTCTGTCTCGCAAGCGAGCAAGACATTCCTTGATCTCCACGGCCCTGGCTAGGTTAAGTCCGCCCACCGTGCCCAGCTCCTCCGTGGGAGCCTTGAGGACGGTCTGCAACGAGCCGAAGCGGGCCATAAGGTTGGCTGATCTGCTGTTCTCCAAGTCGCGGGACCCGACGGAGCATACGGTAGCCCCGCGGATGCATGGGCTCCTCAAGCGTGGTGAGATCGGAAGCATAGCCAAGAATATGGGCGATGCCGTCGATGGAGATGCGCTCGTCGGAGGGAAGTGCTATCAGCGCCTCCCGGGCTTCCTCTAACCGAGCAGCACTGGGATCGGGCAGGTAGTCGGCAAGCACCGCCGTGCGTTCTTCGCGTACGTTAACCAGGAGCTCCTCCATCTGTAGCTGCACCAAACGCCCCTCGGTGCCCAACTCGATGACATACCGTTCGATGAGGTGCGAAAGGGTCAGAACCATCTCGGTGCGTTGCAGCATGTTGATGACGTCGAAAAGAGTAACCGCGTCCTGGAACTCCAGCGCCGAAAGCGCGCTGGTGACATGATTCAACCGGGTCTTGAACCGCTCCAATGTCTGCAGCGCTTGGTCGGCCTTGCTGAGGATTACCCTTATGGGATCCATGATGTAGCGGAGGTCGCCGTAGTAGATGGTAACCACGTCACGCGCGGCCGAGATGGAGATGGCCAGCACGTCCAGCTGCTTTGCCGCCCGCTCGGCCGTCCGGTGGCGGGTGCCTGTCTCCTGGGACTCTATGTTGGCGTCGGGCATGAGCTGCACGTTGGCGTGCATGATGTGAGAACCCGAACGGTCGAGCAGTATGGCCCCATCCATCTTGGCCAGTTCGTACAGGATCATCGGCTTGAGGGCGACATCGATATCGATGCCCCCGGAAATCATCGGCCTGATCTGCCCCTCGTCGGCGAACACCAGCAGCGCGCCGGTGCGAGCCCGCACGATGTTGTCGATCGCCTGGCGGAGGACTGTGCCAGGTGCCATCATCTGAAGGGCCGCGACAAGTCGTTCGTCCATGTCGCCAGGCCGCTCTCCGAGCCGTTTAACCACTGCTGCTCCTCGCTGTCACGTACTTGACGGCCTGTTCCACATCGGTGATCGGCTCCAGTCTCAGACCAGATGCCGCTCCCCCAGGGCCGCTCGTGGTGCCGGACCTCTTCCCGGCAGCGGCGCCGCCCGATCCGCCGGCCAGGAACTCCTCGACGTTGCGCGTAGGTACAAGAATCTGCTGAAAACCACGCCGGACCAGCTCTTGGATGCGCTTGTCGCCCTGAAGCGCGTAGCGCACCTTGCCGGTGAGGCTGACCTCGCCAAAGGCCGCCACGCCCTGCCCGCCGCTGCCGTCCCGGTAGGCCGAGGCTACCGCCAAGGCTACGGCCAGATCGGCCGCGGGATCCTCCAAAGCCAGTCCTCCTGCTACGTTAACAAAGATATCGCACTTGAACAGGGGCAGTCGCGCCCTCCTGTTCAGCACCGCCACTATCATGGCCAGACGGTTGCGGTCGACTCCTCGCGCTACCCGCTGCGGCATGGCCAGGTTGCTGGGAGCCACCAGAGCCTGCACTTCCGCCAGCAGGCAGCGGGTACCTTCCAGCACCGGCACCACCACCGAGCCCGATCGGAGCTCTCCCTCTTCCAAGAACACCGAGGCCGGATCGGGCACCTCCACTAACCCCTGTTCGGCCATCTGGAACACGCCCACCTCGTTGGTAGAACCGAACCGGTTCTTCACAGCCCTCAGGATGCGGAACGGTTGCGCCCTCTCCCCTTCGAACGACAAAACCGCGTCTACCATATGTTCAAGTACGCGCGGACCGGCCAATTCCCCTTCTTTTGTGACATGCCCGACCAAGACCAAAGCGATGTTGTTGTCTTTCGCTACTCGCAGAAGCTGCGCGGTGGCGTCGCGGATCTGGGCAACGGAACCCGGCGAGGAGCTCACCTCCTCGGACCAGAGTGTCTGCACCGAATCGACCACACAGACGGCCGGCTTTAGGTGCTCAAGGGCGGTGACCACGGTCTCGGTCTGCGTCTCGGGCAGTAGTCGCAGCTTGCTGGCGGCACCGCCCAGGCGAACGCTGCGGAGCTTGACCTGCGGAGACGACTCTTCGCCCGAGATCAGCAGGCTGGAGATGCCGCGCGACTCCATGCTGAGCAGGGCCTGCAGCAGAAGGGTGCTCTTGCCCACACCGGGCTCGCCCCCCACCAACACCACCGAGCCGGCCACAAGCCCACCGCCGAGCACCCGGTTGAACTCCTCGAGACCGGTGTCGATGCGGGCCTGGGCGTCCATGTCGACGTCCGTGAGGTAGATGGGCGCGGGCGCCGCCGTAGGCGGACCCGCGCGCCGCGCGGCAGGTCCCCCGGGGCCCGCGGCCCGCGGCGGGGCCGCCTCAGCGATGGTGTTCCATTGACCGCAACCCGGGCAGCGTCCCAGCCATCCCGGAGAGATGTATCCGCATTCCTGGCAGACAAAGGACTGTCTACGCGCCACGGGCAGCCAGGCTATCCTGTGGCAAAGCGTCGTGTCGAAGCGAGCCCGTCGGCTCCACCGTCGCCACGCGCTACCCTAAGCTCGTCTCAAGATGGCGCTTCGCCGGCAGGGTGCGATAGGCACGCAAGCCTCCACTATGCCGTCTCGCCGGCCACAAGCACGTCCGGCGCGCCCTGAATGACCTCGCTGATGAACAGGTGATCACCTTCGCGGTCGAGCAGTACCGTGCTGCCCCGCGGGAACTTGCCGGACAGCACCTCTTCGGCCAATAGATCTTCCACATGCCGTTGGATGGCTCTGCGCAAGGGACGAGCGCCCATGCTGGGGTCGTACCCTTCGTTCACCAGGAGCTCCTTGGCCTCCGGGGTGAGAGCCACACCGATCTCGCGGTCCCTGAGCTGCGCCTCGACCCGGGCCATCACCAGCGCCACGATGTCGGCGATCTCTTCGCGGGTGAGTTTGCGGAACACGATGACCTCGTCCACCCGGTTGAGGAACTCGGGCCGGAACACCGTCTTGAGCTCGGCGGTGACCCGCGTCTTCATCTCGTCGTATTCCAGGCCGCCGTCGGCCACCGGTTCGCCGAAGCCCAGCACCTGCCCTTTGGAGATGGTGGCCGCCCCGATGTTGGACGTCATGATGATGATGGCGTTGCGGAAGTCCACCGTGCGGCCCTGCGAGTCGGTGAGCCGCCCGTCTTCGAGTATCTGCAGGAGGATGTTGAACACGTCGGGATGGGCCTTCTCGATCTCGTCGAGTAGCACGACCGAATAGGGCCGGCGCCGCACCGACTCGGTGAGTTGGCCGCCCTCGTCGTAGCCGACGTATCCGGGCGGAGAGCCCACCAACCGGCTGACTGCGTGCTTCTCCATGAACTCCGACATGTCCACCTGGATGAGAGCCGCCTCGTCGCCGAACAGGAACTCGGCCAGGGTGCGGGCCAACTCGGTCTTGCCCACGCCCGACGGGCCCATGAAGATGAATGAGCCGGCCGGACGGTGCGGGTCTTTGAGGCCCGCGCGCGAGCGGCGGATGGCCCGAGAGACGGCCTTCACGGGCTCGTCTTGGCCCACCACACGCTTGTGCAGAGCTTCTTCCATGCGCAGCAGGCGGTGCGTCTCGGCCTCGGTGAGCTTGGTCACCGGGATGCCGGTCCACATAGCCGTGACTTCGGCAATTTCTTCTTCACCGATGGAGATCTCGGCCGCCTCGTCCGACTCCCGCCATTTCTCTTCGAGCTCGTGCCGCTGGTTGAGCAGCTTGCGCTCGCGGTCGCGGAGCGAGGCCGCCTTCTCGAAGTCCTGGACGTCGATGGAGACTTCCTTCTCCTTACGCACTTCGAGGATGGCGTCTTCGACTTCGCGCAGGTCGGGCGAAGAGCACATGTTCTGGATGCGTTTGCGCGACGCGGCTTCGTCCACCAGGTCGATGGCCTTGTCGGGCAGGAAGCGGTCGCTGATGTAGCGGTCGGCCAGGTAGGCCGCGGCTTCGAGGGCCTCGTCGGTGATGCGCACCCGGTGATGGGCTTCGTAGCGCTCGCGCAGACCGGCCAGGATGCGCCGCGTCTCGTGGACGGTGGGCTCATTGACCATGATCTTCTGGAAGCGACGCTCCAGCGCGGCGTCCTTCGACAGATGCTTGCGGTATTCGTCCAGGGTGGTGGCGCCGATGGTCTGCAGCTCACCACGGGCCAGAGCCGGCTTGAGGATGGAGGCCGCGTCGATGGCCCCTTCGGCCGCGCCCTGCGCCCACCAGGTTGTGGATCTCATCGATGAACAGGATGATGTCGCCCCGTTCGGCGATCTCCTTCATGACCTTCTTGAGGCGCTCTTCGAACTCGCCCCGATACTTCGACCCGGCCACCAGCGCACCCAGGTCCAGGGTGTAGATCTGCTTGTCCTTGAGCAGACCGGGCACGTCGTTCTTGGCGATCCGCCGGGCCAGGCCTTCGACAACGGCCGTCTTGCCCACTCCCGGCTCACCCACCAACACCGGGTTGTTCTTGGTGCGGCGGGAGAGGATCTGCATGACCCGCTGAATCTCGTTCTCGCGACCGATGACCGGGTCGAGCTTGTCTTCTTCGGCGTATTTGGTAAGGTTGCGCCCAAACTGGTCGAGCACCTTGGAGCCTCTGCGCTCCTTGGACTCGCCGGCGGAGGTGGCGGTGGTACCCCGGCTGGCCTTCCGGGTCGGCGCCGAGAGCATGCGCAGCACTTCCTGGCGCACCCGCTCGGCTTCGACTTCCAGGTCGCTCAGGATGCGGGCGGCCACGCCTTCGCTCTCCCGCACAAGTCCCAGCAGGACGTGCTCGGTGCCGATGTAGTTGTGACCCAGGGACAGGGCTTCTCTCAGGGCAAGTTCTAGTACTTTCTTGGCGCGGGGAGTGAAGGGGATCTGACCCTGCGACTCGCTATCTCCCTCGCCCACGATGCGTGTGACCTCCGCCCGCACCTCTTCCAAGGTGACGTCGAGGGTGCCCAGCACGCGCGCGGCTACACCGTCGGCCTCGCGCAACAGCCCGAGCAGCAGATGCTCGGTGCCGATGTAGTTGTGACGCAGATTCCTGGCCTCTTCTTGAGCCAGAACGATGACCTGCCTGGCCCGTTCTGTAAATCGTTCGAACATCGAATCTCTCCTATCGCCGGACGCTTGTGCCCGCGAACAGGTCGCGCAACACCTGCGCCCTGCGCTGATCTATCTCGGGGCTCTCCAGGCAGCCCGTTCTTCCATCCATATAATCGACCACGATGTGCGCAGACTGAAGCCTGCTCATCAAACCGAAGAGCCGACTCGGTAGCCAGCCCCGGCGATTCTACCAACCCAGTGTCGACACCAACCTGAATGGCCGACACTAGGTTGACCGCCTCAAGAAACGAAACCGACCAGGCCTGTTGAGCGGCTCCAAGTGCCCTCCCTATCTGATCGCGGCTCTGGATAGGATGCTCCCGCAGGAGGACCTTCCTAACCGACCGTTCCTTCTCGCTGATATCCGCGCATATCTCGCTGATTTGCTGGACTATCTCGCTCTCGGTCTTACCCTTGTGCCCCAGATTGGAAACCTGCACCACGCCCCCGGCGCCATCCCAAAGCGGGGCGATGCCGAGCCCCTGGGCCGCCAACTCCACCGCGGTGCCGGCCAGTCTGCCCGTGAGCAGGAGTGCCGGCAGCATCAGGGTGGCGAAGGCCCGCATCCCACTGCCCGCCTGCCCTGGCTGCGCCGATAAGATAACCCCAGCGCGCGTCAAAGGCATACGAGAACACGGTCTCGAGCTTGTCGTCGAGTTGACTGAGCAGCGCCCAGATCGACTCGAGCCGGCTCCCTTGCCGAAACCCGACGATGCGCAGATGATCCAGGCCGTTGATCTCCAAGGAAGCCTGACCCTCGCCGTATACAGCGAAACCCCGGCCCTCCCCCGCCCCGTCGGCAAACGCCGGGGTCATCAGACCCTGCTCTACCAGGTGATCGACCTCCACATAGGAGAGGCCTTCGAGGTCATAGACGCGCCACGAACGTTCCCACTGCCCGCTTTCGAGCAGATCGACCACCTCGGCCTTCAGTTCGCGCAAAGACTCAGCCTCTTCCACATGAGGGAATCGCCGGCCACTCTCGTTGCGGGCCAGCACGACCCCTGAGGAAGCCACACCAAAGGAAGCCCCGCCACGCGGCGTCATGCCGTGCTCCCCTCAAGCCGCTGCCCCAGCTCGGTCAACCGGTCGCGCACTCCGGCCGCTTCTTCGAACCGCTCGTGGGCCACCAGCTCGCGCAGCATGCGCTGAAGCCGGAGTATCTCGTGGCGCAGTGTGTCGCTCTCGGGTCCTCGGTGCGGGATCTTGCCCAGATGCTCCACCGGTTCGGGTCCGTTTTGAAGCGACGCCTCCAGGTAGTCCGCAAAGACCTCGTAGCACTTGGCGCAGCCCACCAGTCCCGACTCCTTGATGTCGGACGAAGTTGTGCCGCACACCCCGCAGAACTTGTCGTGGATGTTGTCAGCCGAAGGCCCCATGGGTGCTTCGTCGTCGACCGGCGGCGTGCTCTTGCCCAGGTTCCGCAGAACCGAGGGCACGGCCAGCACCAGCGCCAGGCCGTCCGTCTCCTCGGCGATACCCTCAGCACATTCGGGGCACAGGTGAGTGTGGCTCACCACTCCGTCGACCACCCGCAGCAGGTGGACCGAGGCCGGCTCCTCGCCGCACCGCTCGCACGTGACCGAGCTGCCAACCTCAAAACTCCAGTCGGGCGGCTCTTCAGCGAACACCCATTCCTCCTCTATCGCCAGACCCGCGCGGCACGGTAACGACCGGCCTGCCCACCGGCACCAACGTACGAGGAATTCGGCGCACATCGTGCCGGGAAGGGTCTTGGAATTACTGCCGAAAGTTTAGCATAGGGGGCTCGGGGCGCCGCTCACGGGGGCCCGTGGAGTGGGGCGCCGGGACCGGCGCTTTATCCGGACCTTACAGCCGCTCGCCGAGGCGCGGGCCTGGGCCCGCGGGCGCGGGGTCGGCCGACGGGGCGCGGGCTCATGATGAAGCGCTGGGGTTTGGCGGCCGCTTGAAACCTACCTGGAAGAGCCGCACCTATTCTGGGGGAAGGTGCCCAAATGACTTGACGCGGAACATTCCCCGCGGTCATCAAGCCAAAGTTTCCCGGCCCATCCAACTTCGTACCCCACTTGGCTGCATTGGCCTCACTATCTGCCAAGAACTTGCCCTCTCCGTCGAGAGCTAGGCATCCTCGTCCACCGCTCGTTGGCGCTCCTCTTCGAAAACCTGGCGCGCCTCAACGTCGCCATCGAAATATCGCTCCCAGAAGCCATCAGCAAGCCATCGGGCCGGCGCAATCTCAAGTACACAACCGCCCCGCCATTCAATCACCCAACTCGACGGAATCCTCGGGCTGACAATCTCGAACTGGCTGAGACGATAGATGGCAGGTGTCACGCCATCATCGCCAATCATCCTTGTTTCGAGGATACTCCTCTCGTCCAGAGACACGCCCAGCGCATGATATTGGGTTCCTACGCTCAGCCAGCGACTCCGTTGAACCGGTTGGCCTTTCGAGTCAATAAGGCGCTGCCCCGTTCTCTCTTCCACTATGCAAATGCAGCGAAGTCTCATCTGCCACTCCGACCTATCGCTTGTTGCGCGATCCACTTGTAGTCTAGGCCATACCAAGGCTCACCCGTGGAAGGATTCCCGTAGAAGTGGATCTGGCCCGGTCCAGAAGGACCTTCGAAATCGTATGCGTACTTGCCAAACCCTCCGGGGATACTTAGGTTTGTCTCAAACTTCGATGGTGGCATGAACATTCTCGAGTCGCTCAGCGCTTGGCCGGTCAACGTCCCGTCAGCATTGAACGCTTCTTCGGTGGCAAGTTGCGCACGAAGCTTCGCGCCACTTGCCGCGTCTGCCATGCCCTCCGAGATAACCGCATCCGCCGCCCCCGCCCGCGCCGCGGCCACACCGCCGGCCACCAGGCCGGCCACGGCCACTGCCGTGCTGCCGCAATTCTTTTCACTCCAGAGCCCTGCGCCCTTTGAATATAGCCAATCCACTGGGTTATGGGTCGACTCGTACTTGTCGGCATAGTACGCGCTCGACTCGGTGGCCCATTGAACGGTCTTCTTTAGTCCAGGGGTGTGTGTGATGGCCTGCGTCGCACCCATGGTCAGTCCCTTCATGACGAGATTGCCGGCGAACTGGGCGGGAATCATCCATGGGTTCATAGCGTAGTTGACGTACTTGTGGGCTTTCCAGGCCACGCTCGCGGCCTTTTTGACGCCGTTCCACAGTGAGCCCCAAGAGAAGTACCCCGTCGGATCCACATTCCCCACCGGGTTCCCCAAACAGTACTGATAAGCACTCTGCTCCCCGTCGTTGCGAGAAAGGTCCTTGGAGAGGAACTGCCGGGTGGCGGGGTCGTAGTGGCGAGAAGACAGGTAATACATCCCGCTCTCGGAGTCAAAGCAGTAGGTGGCGTAGCGCAGAGGCTGACGGGTGGCGATGGCATCGGCCAGAGCCTGGGTGACTGAGAGTGGTCGGTTGCGTCCAGACCCCGGTGCCGAGGTTGCCTGCGCCCAAGGGGTTGCCCCAGGCATCGTAGCGGTAGGCGGCAAAGGGGTTGCCGTTGGCGTCCAGGAGCTCCACCACGTCGCCGCGGTCGGAGACCACCATGCCGAAGAAGACCGGTATGGCGCTGGTGGCGGGGTTGCGGTAGACGCCGCCGTAGGGCCGGCCGTACTCATCGTAGAGGTAGGTGATCTTCCAGGAGTCCCCGGCCTTGCTGGCCGACGAGAGAGGTGGCCGGGTTCCGTTAGACAGCCAAAGCGGTTTCTTAGGTGATGACCTGATCGTCAGGCTGCCTGTTCTTGACGACGTAGTGTAGACCAGTAAACGTCATCAGGCGTCCGGTCTTCGAGGCCCTGGTGGCGCCGTCTTGTGTTGTAGAACTCGAAGTAGGCCGCCAGCTCTCGGCGGGCCTCGGGAATGCTCTCGTATCCCTTCAGGTACACCTCCTCGTATTTGACGCTTCTCCACAGCCGTTCGATAAAGACGTTATCTAGCCAGCGGCCCCGGCCGTCCATGCTGATGGCTACCCCGTGAGAGCTAAGAAGGCTCGTGAAGGCCTCCGAGGTGAACTGCGATCCTTGATCTGAGTTGAAGATTTCCGGGGCCTCGTAGTGATCCAGGGCTTCTTCGAGGGCCTCGACGCAGAACGAGGCATCAAGGGTGTTGGAGACCCGGAAGGCCAGTACCCGCCTACTGGCCCAGTCCATGACCGCCGTGAGATAGCAGAAGCCTCGGGCCATGGGCAGGTAGGTGATGTCCGCCGCCCATACCTCACCCGCCCGGGTGATGGTTCGATTCCTAAGAAGATACGGGTAGATCTTGTGACCGGGGGCCGGCAGCGAAAGCCGGCGCTTGGGGTAGATGGCCATCATGCCCATCCGGCGCATGAGCGTGGAGGTGTGCTCGCGCCCCACGGCAAAGCCCTGGTCACACAGTTCCCCTTGCAACCTTCTGGATCCGTAGAAGGGGAGCTTCATGTGGACGGCATCCATGGCGGCCATGAGCACGAGATCGGTGTCACTTACCGGGGCCGGCTGGTAGTAGAGGCTGGAGCGAGAGAGATCCACGAGGTGTGCCTGGCGCGTGAGGGACAAGGGATGTTCCTTGTCGGTCATCGCTTTGCGCTCGGGCCGTGCACGCGACCGAGCGCACCGGACAAAAAATCATTCTCCATGGCCAGCTGGCCGATCTTGGCGTGCAGTTCGGCGATACTGGGTCCGCTCTCCTTGGCCTGCTCGTCATCTCCGAATACTGCCGCGGCGCCGTCTAGGAGCTGGCGCTTCCATCTGGTGATCTGGTTGGGATGCACGTCAAAGCGCTCGGCGATCTCGATGACGGACTGTTCGCCCTTGATGGCTTCCAGAGCCACCTTGGCCTTAAAGGCCGGCGAGTGGTTGCGTCGTGGTCTTCTCGGCATTGTTGGTACTCCTCCTTGGGGTTCTGCCTGAAGCAGTATCACCTAAGAGGCTGTCCAATTTCACCCGGCCACTTCTGAGGTGAAACCGTCAGCGTCTACTATCTTGAGCTTCCAGCCCAGAGTGTTGTAGGTGAAGTGGGAGGTGCTCACCGAAGTGTTATCCGCATCGGGCCCGGCCGTGAGGCACCGTCCCAAGAGATCGTAGGTGAAATCGGTCACAAAACCGTTGCCGTTGGTGGAAGACTCGCAGCGACCTCCCTCGTCATAGCTGGCGCTGGTGGTGGCGTTGTTGGAGTTGAGGGTGGCGATCACATTCCCGGCCGCATCATAGGTGGACTGGGCCCAGGTGCCGTCCGGGTTGGTCTGCCGAAGCAGGCGGTTGTCGTCGGTGTAGGTGTAGGTGGTGAACGGCCTCGCCGGGGCCGGCGCTTCTTTGTTTGCGCCCCAGAGCATCGTAAGCCGGGTTGTTGCTCGCGTCTAGGACCCGGGCGGCGTTGGTAAGGCTGTAGGAGCCGCTGCAGG
>CAWJDT010000005.1:0-318619 GCA_963841735.1 uncultured Actinomycetes bacterium
TGACGATGGAGGCCGGGGTAAGAACGGCAAAGGCGTCCCAAGCTCCGTTTGTGTCATCCGACACGAGATTGTTCGCCGCCGAGCCGAAGGCCACATACTTGCCGTTGGCGCTGATGGACGACCAGTAGCTATCGCCGTTTGCCTGGGCTCCGGCGGCATTCACGCTAGCCCGACGAGTAGTGCCGTCGGTGCGATCACGCACGAAGACGTCGCACATACCGTTGGTGTCTCCGAACACGAGGTTGGTCGCGTAGGACTCAAAGGCCACGTAGCGGCCGTCGGCGCTGATGGAGGCGAAGCCACTGTCGTCGTTGCCCTGCGCGCCGCCGCTGCTCACGCTCACCCGCGAGGTAGTCCCGGCCGTGCGGTCGCGGACGAAGACGTCGCCCATGTTGTTCAAGTCGCCGGTCACCAAGTTGGTCGCGTAGGACTCAAACGCCACGCACCGGCCGTTGGCACTGATGTGCGGGTTGCCGCTGCCGTCGTTGCCTTGAGTGCTGGCACCGGCCACGCTCACTCTTTGGGTGGTCCCAAGCTGTCGGTCTCGTACGAAGACATCCCAGATCTTGTTGGTGTCGCCTGTGACCAGGTTGCTTGCCAGCGAGTCAAAGGCCACATAGCGGCCGTCGGCGCTGATGGAGACGAAGTCGCTATCGCCATTCGCTGGATCCTGGGTGCTGCCGCGGCTCACGAGCTCTGTGACGTGGGTCTGCCGATCATGCACGAAGATATCTACGTGGCCGTTGTAGTCTCCGGAGGCCAGACCGCTAGCCGCTGACGAGAAGGCCACGTACCGACCATCGGCGCTCAAACACAGCTGGGCGCAATCGTCGTCCCCTTGGTTGCCGCTGGTGGCCACGCTCACCCGCTCGGTATCGCCGGTCTGCCGATCGTAGACGAAGACATCCGTCTTGTTGTTGGTGTCGCCCGAAACTAGATTGTGGGCACCGGACAGGAAGGCCACATACCGGCCGTCGGCGCTGATGGAAGGAAATGCGCTGCCGAAGTCCCCCTGCGTCCCGTCGGAGGCCACGCTCACCCTCTCGGTAGTGCCGGTCGCGCGGTCGCGGACGAACACGTCCATGACGCCGTTTGTATCGCCAAGCACAAGATTGCTTGCGTCGGACATAAAGGCCTCATACCTGCCGTCGCCGCTAATTGAGGGTAAGCCGCTGTCACCGACACCTTGAGCCTCATGACTGTCCAAACTAACCCGCTCATGTGCTTTGAGAGGCGAAGTCGGCGGCGCCTCAAAGTTGTAGTCGTCGGCAGCTGTGTCGGCGGTGGAAACGCCGTCCGCGATGACCCCAACCTGTACCGTGCCGGCATTGTGGAATGGTGCGGTCGCAGTTATCTGCGTACCCGAGTCGACCGTGTAGCTGAGGGCATTCTTTCCCCCGAACTTCACCCCACCGGGTCCGGTCACACTGCTGAAGAGCGTGCCGGTGATGGTGACCACAGTCCCCCCGGTGACTGGGCCGCTCGCGGTGTCGATGGCAGTGATGGTCGGAGGCTCGTAGTAGCTGAAGACATCCGCCGGAGTGTCTGGTGTGGTGCCGTAGAATTCGCTTGTCACTTGCACACCCACCGAGCCGATGCCCTGCGCAGGCGCGAGTGCTGTTATCTGGGTAAGAGAGTCGACACTGTAGTCAACCGAGGGTATGCCTCCGAAGAGCACGCCGGTTGCCCCGGCGAGGCACTCGCCGGTGATCACGACAGCCGTGTCTCCGGCAGTGGAGCCACGATTGGGGCTCAGACCGGTGATGTTTGCGGCCCACATCCCAGACCTCACAAAGATGTCCTGCACCTGGTTGTTGTCGGCGGGCACAATCATGCTGCCACTCGACCCAAAGCCCACCTGCTGGCCGTCGCCACTGATACTAGCGAAGGTGGAGAAGCCGTAGACGGGGCCTCCGCTGGCGCTCAAGCTTGCAATCAACGTCGCGCCGGTACGCCGGTCATGCACGAAGACATCGCAAGACGCATTCACGTCCCCGGCCACGAGGTTGTGACTGTAGGAGTCGAAGGCGACCAAGTTGCCGTCGGCGCTGATGGATGGTCCGATACTGTCTCCATCACCCTGGATCCCGCCACTGGACACACTTACCCGCGCAGTGGTTCCCGTGACCCGATCGCGGATGAAGATATCGTCGGTGTTGTTGGTGTCACCGGAAACGAGGTTGCTGGCCAGGGACATGAACGCCACGTAGCGCCCGTCTGCGCTCATGGAAGGTTGCTCGCTGTAGGAGTTCGCCTGACCCTCAGCGCTGCTGACGCTCACCCGCTCCGTGGTACCCGCCACCCGATCACGTACGAAGATGTCACCCCGGCCATTCGTGTCCCCACCCACCAGATTGGATGCCTCGGAACTGAATGCCACGTAGCGCCCATCAGCGCTGATGGCACGATCGCCACCGCCACTACTATTGCCGCCAGTCGCTTGGACCTCAGCACTGCTGACGCTCACCCGCTCCGTTGTGCCCGCCACCCGATCGCGTACAAAGACGTCACCCCGGCCATTCGTGTCCCCACCCACCAGATTGGATGCCTCGGAACTGAATGCCACGTAGCGCCCATCAGCGCTGATAGAGACATTTCCAGAGTCTAAGTTGGCCTGAGCCTCAGCGCTGCTGACGCTCACCCGCTCCGTGACACCTGTCTCCCGGTCATGCACAAAGACATCCCGCCTGCCATTGGTGTCCCCAGTGACAAGATTGGAGGCATCGGACTCAAACGCCACGTAGCGACCGTCGGAGCTGATGGAGGCAAACCCGCTCCAACGGTTTCCGAACGCGCCGCCGCTGCTCACGCTCACGCACTCCGTAACAACGGTACCGCGATCGTGCACAAAGACGCTGAATCCACCCTCAAAGGCCACGTAGCGCCCATCACCGCTGAGAGAGGGCCTAAAGGTCTCTTGGTAGAGTTCGGTCCCGCCGCTCGCCACACTAACCCGCTCGATAACGGAGGCCTGTGCCACCCCCGCACACGCGAGCAGGGCGACGACAAGCACGACCACCGCAAGAACACCAGCCTTGAACCTGGACACAAGCCCCCCCTATTTTGAAGAATCCGCACCTTCCGTTACGGCCCAATGCACCAAGATCAGCCGCGCCGCGCTCCGCCCTCCCTGAAACCGGCAGACCCAAGGCGCCACGACGATTCCAGCCAGCCTAGCAAAGCAGTCGACCCAAACGCAAGCGCCATCCCGCTGGCGATCGCGTACCAAGCCCGACGCCGCGCCGTCCCTAGAGGTCATTGAGCGCCTTCAGCAGTTCCTCTTGCTGCCGGTCGACTTCCTCGAGGGCCGACGTGTCGACCTCGACGGCATCGAATACAGCGGTCATCAGGTGGCTGAAGGCCTTCCCCATCGTGTCCCACTCATCTGCGATGTCCTCGACGAGTGACTGCATATCGGACTGCCGCTCCTCTACCCCGGAGTACTGTCCGCTTCTCAGAACGTCGAGCAAACCGCTGATCGTTCCCATGGCCTTCTCGATATCGGCCACCAACAGGTCTTGAACCTCTACGAAACCTTGAGGAGGGGATATCACCTTAAGTTGCTCTGCGCAGCCAGCCGTGATGACTCGCACCGACTCGAAGAGTCCGCGGGCCGTCTCCAAGTAGCCGCCCACGAAAGAAGGAAGAGCCCCGATCTGGACAAACACACCGCCCGCGTCGGTCGCAGTCAAGAGGTCTTGGCTCGCGACCAAGATGGCCCGGCCCTCCTCAGACGGGTCGAATCCCCGGAGTTCCGCCTGCGCCTTTGACACGGCAGCCGCCGCCTTTGCGACCTCCTTCGGCATCTGGTCGCACATGACCACCAAGCCTTCGCCGCTGTCCGTTTGCCGGCTACTTATCTCTTCCATAGCGGCATCGGACTCGGCATAAGAGCAACATCACACGCTCCTCTAATTCTATCGATCGGACCCCCGGCTGCACCTGTCGGGCAAAGACCATACGACGTCAAGACGAGGACCACCACCGCCACAACCATGATGTAAGAAACTCCCAGATCGCTCCACCGGCCACCTTGAAAGTACTTTCCAGGACGATGAGGATACGCTCCCGCAGAGGCAACTTCTCCGGCTCTCCCACAACCGGCCGCGCGGGCCTGGCCTGGCCAGGAGAAGAAGCTTGGCCGGGCGAGAGCTCCAGCGCACGGCGAGCCTGCTGACCGCACTCAGGGCAAGTGAACTCATCCGGTCTCAATTCCGCCCAGCACCAAGGGCAATTGTCCATGGCCCCCCTCCACCTCGCCCGACAAGAAGCTATCGCCACAACAGAGGCTCGGGATGAGCGCCTGTCAACCACATTGAGGCCGGCGCTGCGACCAGAGCATCTCAGATCGGGTGACAAGCCGACCCCAACGGCCCGAGCACCACCCCGACCTACACGTAAATCGAGCGGAGTCGGTCGCCTAGAGGGCCTCCAAAGCCTGCTTCAGTTCCTCTTCCCGCTCTTCGAACGCATCAAGCCGCGATTTGACGTCATTCATCCAGGTGCCACACTGCATGGCCCAGACATCTACATCCTTGAGGAAGTAGTACATGTGGCTTGGGAGGAACTGGACCCAGAAGTTCGCGTCTGCCCCATCTTTGCCCGGAGATGCAACCATCTCGGTCAGGAACCTGACGTTATACCAGAGTCCCTCCGCTGTACTCCTTATACTTTCGCCGAGCGATTCATGCGCATCAGCCAGTTGGGCCGGAGGAGACACAGCCCGCCACTGTAGCGTGCAATCGCTCATCAAGTCTTCGACCTCTTGCACACGGTCGCGCGCCGCTGCGACATCGGTGTCGATCAGCTCGCTCAAGGCACCCGTGTCAACGAACAGTCCGCCCCATTCGAACAGCGGCCGCATCCTTTCGGTTATCAAGATCGTAGACTCGGCATACGCTAGGTAAGCCGAGACCTGTTGAGCGGTGACGGAGTAATCGTCCAGATACTCGAGCAAGTCGGCATGAATAGCCTGCGATTCTTCATCAGGGGGCTGAAGCGCCTGCAGGTCCGCTTGCGCCTTGGCGATAGCCGTCACTCTTTTCGCCCATTCCTGTTCGGCAGCCTGCGTCGAAGCCACATGCCCGGCCGAGTCTTCGGACATCTTTTCCTGGGACTGAGCCAGGGTTTTCTGCGACTGTTCCTCTACCAAGCGCAGCTCGTGAAAGATGCTTCTCACGGCCGACTCGTATTGACCATCGCATCCGGCGACCCCGGTCACAAGAGCCAGCGACAGGATCAAACCAGCGATAACGTAACTGCTACGTCGCAGAACCGGCACCATTCCCCCCCCTCAAGCGCTGCTCGCAACACTTCTGCATTCCGCGCCCATCACACTATCATCCAGCGTACGGGCCGCGCAGGCGCAGGATGGCCCTACGTCACAACCAGAATCGGCCTATGACACCTAAGGCACCGGTCCGCCTCGGCGGTCACCTGCTCCAAGGTGTAGCCCAGCTCCACGGCTTCGAAGTCGTCGGTGCGCTCTTCCACCGTCCGCACCGGCATGGGCTGGCGCTGTCCGTAGTCCACGCAGTCGGCCAGGGGTTCGGCGCTCTTCTGGGCGCCCAGGTATACGGCGATGCGCCGGGTCTTGTCCTCGATATCCTCCGCCACCGGCTCGCCGCGCAGGAACTTGTCGATGTACTTGGCCGCAACCTTGCCCGCGTTGATGGCCTCTATCACCGTGCCGCCCCCGCTCACCGCGTCGCCGCCCACGAACACCCCGGGCTTGCTGGTGGCCAGGGTGTAGGGATCGATCTCGATATAGCCGTACTTGTTGAGCTTGATCGATTCATCCCCTTTGAAAGGTTCAAAATCTGGCTTCTGTCCTACAGCCGCCAAGATGCTGGTGGCAGTGAGCACGAACGGGGCCATGTCGGTCGGGACGGGTTTCCGCCTGCCGCTCTCGTCGGGCTCGCCCCTAGCGCAGAGTTCCCATCACTTCCACGGCGTCGATGTTTATTGCAGTCCCGCCCGAGTTGGGGTTCCTAGCCGTCGTGTATAGGATCTCGACGGTGTGAGGGCCGTAGGCGAGTGCACCCGTGCTCCACACCATCTGTTTGTACAGGGTGTCCGAGCTGTAGAGGTCGACGATTACCGGGCTGCCGCCATCCACGGACACGCGGGCCTTCCCCATGGTGGGACCCGTCTTGGCGATCCAGTCCAAGGTCACCCCGTCGAAAGCGATGGTTACTGAAGCGCGCCGCGCGTAGGTGTAGCTCCCGGACCCGCCCGAGTAGCGGGAGATGTCGGGCGTCCACCAGCGCCCCTCGTAACGGAGGCGGAAGTCCGTCTGTTCGAAGTGCGCTAGTTCCAGATAGGCGTAGTCACCTGCCGCCGTGTCGGGCGTCGCGCCCCCGAAAGCCGTCACCCGTACCTGCGCGCTGCCGACTGCGTGGGGAGGCGCAACAGCGGTTATCTGGGTGGGAGAATCGACAGTGTAGCTAGCGGCGTTCGTGCCCCCGAAGGTGACGGCGGCTGGCCCGGTTACACCGACAAACTCTGTCCCGGTGATGATGACCTCGGTGCCCCCGGAAGCAAGGCCCCACGCAACCTCGAGGGCGCCGATGGTGGGTTCGCCCACGTAGGCGTAGTCATCGGCAGGGGTGTCCGGGGTTGCTCCTCCGAGAGTAGTCACCTGTATCTGCACGCTGCCGACGGCATGGGGAGGCGCAGAAGCGGTTATCTGCGTGGGAGAATCGACAGTGTAGCTAGCGGCGTTCGTGCCCCCGAAGGTGACGGCGGCTGGCCCGGTTACACCGACAAACTCTGTCCCGGTGATGATGACCACAGTACCCCCGGTGGCGAGACCGAATGTGATATCGATCGACGTGACAAGGGGCAGACGGTCCACCGCGGCCACAAAGACATCTTCGACTTCGTTCGTGTCGCCCGCGACCAGAGTGCTCGCCAAGGAGGAGAACGCCGCGCTGCGGCCGTCGGCGCTTATGCAGGTAAGCCGACTGAGGCCGCTGGTGTCGCTACCGTCGGCACCCAGGCTCAAACGCGAAGTAGTCATAGCAGCGAGATCTCGGACGAAGACGTCCCACGTATTGTTGGCATCTCCCTCCACCAGATTGCTCGCCAATGACTCAAAGACGACGCTCCGGCCGTCGGCGCTGATGGAAGGCCAGAATGCCTTGCCGTTTCCTCCGGCCCCATCGCCGTCCACGCTTGCCCGGGTGGTGGTGCCGGTCTCGCGGTCGTGGACGAACACGCCGCACGTGCCGCCCGTGTTCCCTTCCGTCAGATTGTCTCCATATGACGCGAAGGCGATCCAGCGGCCATTGCCGCTGATCGAGGGCTGGATGCTGTGGTCGCTGTATTCGTTGCCATCGCTTGCCACACTCACCCTCTCAGTAGTCCCTGCCTGCCGGTCGTATACGAAGATATCGATCTTGCCATTCGTATCTCCGGCCACCAGAGAGGTCGCGGAAGACTCGAAGGCCACGTAACGCCCGTTGCCGCTAATAGAGGGCGAGAAGCTGCGGTCGTTTCCCTCGGTACCATCGCTGGCGACGCTCACTCGCTGGGTGGTTCCTGCTTGCCGATCGTAGACAAAGATGTCCCAACTCCCGTTTGTGTCCCCAGGCACAAGATTGTCCGCGTAGGATTCAAAGGCCACGTAGCGGCCGTCGGCACTAATCGAGGGATCGCCGCTCTGGTAGTCCCCCTCAACCCCGCCGTTTGCCACGCTTACTCGCTCGGTGACCCCGGTTTCCCTGTCATGCACGAAGACATCCCAGGCGTTGTTCTTATCCCCCTGAACCAGATTGTTCGCATGCGAGTCGAAGGCGACCCACCGACCGTCGGCGCTGATCGAGGACGACAGGCTCCAGTCGTTTCCCTGAGTTCCGTCGCTGGCTACACTCACGCGCTCGATGGACTGAGTCTCGGTGTCAAAGACGAAAATGTCCCTCTTGCCATTTGTATCTCCGGGCACCAGTACCGTGGCGGACGACGTGAGAGCCACGTAGCGGCCATCGCCGCTGATAGACGGGGCGGTGCTCTCGGAATCCCCCTGGGTCAGGTCCGTAGAAACGCTTACTCGCCCGATCACGCCAGCCTCGACCGCGCCCGACGAGCCAACTAGCGCGAGAGTCACTAGAGCAGCTGCAAGAATTGCCTTCTTCCACCGATTCATTGCCCCAACCTCAGCGATCTTCCCCACCTTGCGCGGCACAATACCGCCGAGTGTAGCAACGCTATGCGCAGCAGGGCAAGCGCCGTAGACACGACGCCGATAGTTCCCCTAAGTCACCACCAGGATCGGCCTATGGCACCGCAGGCACCGGTCCGCCTCGGCGGTCACCTGCTCCAGGGTGTAGCCCAGTTCGACGGCTTCGAAGTCGTCGGTGCGTTCTTCCACCGTCCGCACCGGCATGGGCTGACGTTGGCCGTAGTCCACGCACTCGGCCAGGGGATCGGCGCTCTTCTGGGCGCCCAGGTACACGGCGATGCGCCGGGTCTTGTCCTCGATGTCCTCGGCCACGGGCTCGCCGCGCAGGTACTTGTCGATGTACTTGGCCGCCACCTTGCCCGCGTTGATGGCCTCGATCACCGTGCCGCCCCCGCTCACCGCGTCGCCGCCCACGAACACGCCGGGCTTGCTGGTCATGAGGGTGTAGGGATCGATCTCGATGTAGCCGTACTTGTTGAGCTTGATGGAGTCGTCCCCTTTGAAGGGGTCAAAATCTGGCTTCTGTCCTACAGCGGCCATGATGCTGGTGGCAGTGAGCACGAACGGGGCCATGTCGGTGGGGACAGGTTTCCGCCTGCCGCTCTCGTCGGGCTCGCCCAGTTCCATCTGCTGGCAGACCAGACCGTTGACGCCTTCGTCACCTTTGCACTCCATGGGAGCGGCCAGGTAATGAAAATGGACGCCTTCTTCCTCTGCTTCTTCGATCTCCCAGGCGTTGGCGGGCATCTCGTTCTTGGTGCGGCGGTAGACCACCTGCACGTTCTTGGCGCCCAGGCGGATGGCGGTACGGGCCGCGTCCATGGCCGAGTTGCCCCCGCCCAGCACCAGCACGTCGTCGCCGATGTCCACCGGCTGGTGCAGAGCCACTTTGCGCAGGAACTCGATGGCGTCCATGGCACCGGGCAGATCCTCGCCGGGGATGCCCAGCGGCCGGCCCAGGTGGGCGCCGATGGCCACGAAGGTGGCCTCGAACTCCTTGCTCCAGGTCGTCCCAAGAGATGTCGCGGCCCACGCGGGTGTTGTAGCGGATCTCGACGCCTTCTTGCTCGATGAGCTCGGCTTCGCGATGGATGACGTGACGGGGCAGGCGGTACTCGGGGATGCCCACGTGCACCATGCCGCCCGGCACGGGCAGGTCTTCGAAGATCACAGGTTTGTAGCCGCGGCGGGCCAGGAAGTAGCCGGCCGAGAGACCGGCCGGTCCGGCCCCGATGATGGCCACCTTCTTGCCACAGGCGGCCTGCTTGTCGTCCAAGCGGCAGGTCACCTCGACCGGACGTTCGCTGAGCTGAGCGGTGGTCAGCTCGCTGACCTCGTGCGGCGCGCCCGCCATCAGCGCGGCGCCGCCGGCGGCTTCGATCACCTCAGGCGTGGCCCCGGCGGTCGGGTCGGCCAGGCAGCCGGACGCGCCATGATCGTCGACCAGACCCTCAGCCCGGTCGGCGGCCCAGCGCTTGATGTTGTTGATGGCGATCGGCTGGCCGGTGGGCGCCAGGGTGCAGTTGGCTTCGCAGGGATGCGGACACGTGCGGCCGATGATGGCCGGCAGCGGGTTGTCGCGCTTGACGATGGTGGTGGCCAGATGCGGATGCTCCTCCAGCGCCTGGAAGATGTAGGAGGCGCAGTCCACCGTCGACGGGCAGGTGGAGCGACACGGGGCCGCTATCCAGCCGTGCGTGGTCTCGGGCTCGCAGGTGGCGCCGGCGGCGTGGGCGGCGAAGTGCTCTTCGCCCAGGTCCAGCAGCGCCAGGATAGGATCGCGGATGGTGTTGGCTATGCCGCACCACGCGGAATCTTCGATGGATTCGGCCAGGCGGCGGATCTTGGCCACGATGCTCTCGCCGGCAGCGGGCGCCCCTCCCCCGTTGCCGTTGCCGGCCGCGGCTTCGCCGGTGTCGCCAGCAGCCAGCTTCTCGAACAGCTCACGCATGATGTCCACGCCGATGCGGCAGGGCCCGCAGCGCCCGCACGACTCTTCTTGGATGAGCTTGATGTACCGCAGGGCCAGGTCGACCAGGCAAACGTCACCGTTCACAACCACGCCGCGCCAGGACACGACGGCCTTGACCTCGGCCATGTCGGGCTGCTGCAGACGGGCCGCCACTTCATCCGGCCCGGGCCCCCCGTACCTGTCGGTCAGAGCCGCGATGTGCCGAGTGGCTGTGGCTTCCGGCGCCTGGGGCATTGTTTCCGAACCTCCTCGGGATGACACGCATGACGATTCTGCAGCGGCCGGGCCACGACGAGTTTCGCCCGCGACGACCTCCGCGGCGGCTCTGTCGGGCGGCACGGCCACGACTATTCTTGCGGCTTTAGATGATAACCCATAGGCGTGGCGCACCGCCACAAACAGAGGCTGTGCTATGCCGAGGGCTCTGCCGCGCCGAGGGCTCTCCACCCACCGACACTACTGGAGCTGCCCGCGGATCTCCCCCCCGCTGTGATCGAGAGTGCCCACGTTGAAGTAGATGGAGTCGGCAAGGATCAAGGTGACCAAGTCTTCGATGGTCTTTCCCTTGAGAGGGCCCTCCATGTCGGCCGCCGTGAAGGAACCTTGGGCGAGGACTCCGCTGAAGCTCCCGTTCTTGGGACCATCGTACAGAGTCATGATGGACCCCCCGGTCGCTCCCGACTTGCCTTCGCGCAGACGGGCGATCTGCACCCCCACGAGATCGGTGACACTAAATACGTAGTCCACCGACGAACCGTCGTTCGCAATAGTGAAGGTCAGGGTGCCGGTGGCCGAAGTGGACACGGCGGGAATCTCTTCGTCCCCGGTGAGTACGGCGGTGAAGGTCATGGGGGCATCCACGGGGGTGCTTGTGGTCGAGGTGCCCAAGGTCGTCGTGGTCTCTGTACCACCGATCGTGGTTGTGGTCACGGTCCCTTCGCCTTCCGGGCAACCGATAGCCAAGCCGAGCACCACCGCCAGCAGGACGATGTAGGCCAAGGCCAAGCCCGGATTGCCCCTTTCCGTTCGCCTTCGGCGGCGGCGGTCACTCTGGCTGTCCGGCAGGTCGTATGAGGGCCGCTCCCGTTCCATGATCCTCCTAGACTACCCGTCTCGTCCCTAATGCGGGGCTATGCGGGCCTAGTCTCCCTCCGGATAAGCCCAGTCGAGAAACTCTTGCGGCGCGTTAAAGAACTGAAGCCGAGGCAGCATGTCCTCCCAAGGCCCGTTCATATGGTCCATTATCATCCAACCGCCGCTTTGCCAGCTGAACACCACCAGATAGACGTCGTCGCCTTCAGCCCACACGTAGGCACCTGCCAGATCGCCGAAGGTCCGGTGGTCGAAGACCTCTATTTGGGCCTGAGAAGAATACATGCCATAGGCGGCCACCAGGTTGATGATCTCCTCCGGCGTGATGGCAGGAAACGCACCGGCTGTGGAGTTCGGCGTCTCCAAAGGAGCCGTCGTCGGGGTCACCGCCGATGATGCGGTAGTGCCGGCCCCGGTGGTGACTTCGGCCGACGTACCCGTAGCCGTGGTGCTGGTCGCGACAGATGAACTCGCCCCGGTGGTGGAAGTCTCGGCCAGGTTTTCGCAACCGGCGGCCACGACCGTGCTGATAAATACGAGGGCAAGCAGAGTCACCCGAGATCCTCGCAGCCGTCGCATGCCCTACCTCCAGTTTATCGCTCGCCGATAGCATCAGCGTACTCCGCACGTCGCATCCACTTCAAGCCATGAGATCGGCCTTGCGCCTAAGAAACTCCTCCTGGTCGATCTCGCCGCGGGCGTGGCGCTCCTCGAGTATGAGCAGCGCCGGTGATCCAGCCCGTCTGGGGGCCTGACAACCACGCGCCTTTCAAGGTCGCTGCGTATATGGACGACATTCTGGGTAGCAATCCCTTGCTGCAATAGGCCTTTCGTCCCCAGAATAAGCCCGGAGTCGTCATGGCGGACAACATACGCACCGGCCAATCGAGCGCCCGCGACTCCGCGACAGCGGTGCGCGAGCTTCACGACCAGTTGCTTCAGCCCGACGCCGGACTCGTCGTGTTCTTCTGTGCCAGCCGCTACGATCTGGATGTCGTCGCCAGGGAGATCAACCGCCACTTCGTGGACGTTCAGGTGGTGGGCTGCACCACCGCGGGTGAGATAGGACCACTCGGCTATCTCGACCGAAGCATTGCGGGCGTCAGCTTTCCCTCCAACAGCTTCACGGCAGTGTCGGGACGCGTGGACCATCTGCAGGGCTTCACTTCTGGCCAAGGGGAAGCCCTGGTCGGTCGCCTGCTGGGGCGACTCGAGACCCTCGCTCCGTGGGCACAACAGAAGAGCATTTTTGCCTTCCAGATGATGGACGGCCTTTCCATGCGCGAGGAGACAGTTACACGCACTCTGCAGCACACTCTCGGAATGATCCCGCTGATGGGCGGATCGGCGGGCGATGCCGAGCGCTTCGCCCACACCCACGTCTTCAGCGAGGGGAGTTTTCATGAAGACAGCGCGGTCTTGGTGCTCGCCGCGAGCTCCCTGCCTTTCATGACCTTCTCCACACAGCACTTCACCGGTGCCGACCGGCGCGCGGTGGTAACAGCCGCGAACCCGTCCACCCGCACGGTGCTGGAGATAGACGCCCTCCCCGCCGCCGAAGGCTACTCCCGGCTGGTAGGAGTCGAGGCAACTGAGTTGAAACCCTCATTCTTCTCGTCACACCCTGTTGTGGTGCGCATAGGCGTGACCGACCACGCCCGCGCGGTACAGAAGATCAACCCCGACGGGAGCCTCACCTTCTACTGCGCCATGGAGGAGGGTGTTGTGCTCCGGGCCGCCGTGCTAGGCGATCTGGTGACCGATCTGGTGGGCGCGTTTGTGCGCGTACGTCACGAGCTTGGTGATCCCAGCCTGGTCTTGACCTGCGACTGCCTCCTTCGCAGCCAAGAGATCACACAACTGGGGCTGAGAGAGCGCGTCGCCGATATCTTCCGGCTCAACCATGCCGTCGGATTTGCCACCTACGGCGAGCAACTCCGCGGCGTTCACGTGAATCAGACCCTTACCGGCATCGCCTTCGGCAGCACGGAGCAGACGTGACAACAGACAACCCCCAAGCAGGCAAGCCCTCACCCGAAGAGCAGAGACTCCACGAGGAAATCGCGCGGCTGGGCAAGATCGTCCGGGTGCTCATGGACCGGGTTGAGCGGAGCGCGACCGAAGGGGAGTCGGCGTTCGGGTTCTTCCAGACGACGCTGGTACTCGAAGGCCTGGTGCAGAGACGAACCGAAGAGTTGGGGGCAGCCCTGGCTCGAACCAGGAAGATCGCGCGACAATTCGCGGAGTCTGAGGCTAGGTTCCGGGGCCTCGCGGAACAATCCCTGGCCGGCATAGCCATTATCGAGGCAGACGTGTTCACCTATGTGAACTCGCGCTTTGCCGAGACGTTCGGCTACAGCCGCCAGGAGATCATGGCCCTTCCTCTGCTGCAGACGGTTGCTCAAGCCAGCCGCCGGACCGTGGCGGAACACGCCCGCAAATGCCTCGCCGGCGAAGAACACGAGCCCCTACTCGACTACCAGGGACTCAAGAAGGACGGGTCGCACGCGGACATCGAGCTATCAAGCTCCCGCATGAAGGTCCACAACAAGGCGGCGCTCGTCTTGGTTGTCACCGACGTGACTGCCAGAAAGAGAGCGCAGCAGCAGGTACTGGCCCTCAACCGCCGTCTCGCCCAGCAGGCTATCCACGACCCCCTCACCGGTCTCTACAACAGACGATACATGGAGGAATCGCTCGAGCGCGAGCTACTCCGGGCCAAGAGGAACGACACCCAAGTGAGCGTGGTAATGTGCGATCTCGATCACTTCAAGAACATTAACGACAAATACGGTCATCAGGCTGGTGACAAGGTGCTCAAGTCGTTCGGCGCGCTGGTCAAGCGGCGTTGTCGCGCCACCGACATCAGTTGCCGCTATGGCGGCGAGGAATTTCTGCTGGTGTTCCCCAACATGCCGGGCGACATCGCCTGCGAATGGGCCGAACACATGCGCGTGACCTTGGCCGAGACTCCTGTCGCCGACGGCGGTCACCAACTGAAAGTGACCGCTTCCTTCGGCGTAGCGGTCTACCCCACCCACGGCACCAATCCAAGCCAGCTCGTTTCCGCGGCCGACAGCGCCCAATACGCGGCCAAAGCGGCAGGTAGAAACCGAGTAGTGTGCGCACCCTCGCGGACAGGCGCGGCATAGCCGTGGGATAATTCAGTTTGACGCCGTATTCTGTTCTCCGCGAGTCCCTCGTTCCCCATTCGCGCCAAAGAAACCGCAGAGGAATGCATCCATATGAATCCCAAGTTCTTCCCACCGGGCGCGCAGAAGTCCATCGCCCTCATCGCCCACGACAACAAGAAGCAGGACCTGCTCGACTGGGCCCGCTTCAACCGCGGTACCCTGTCTACTCACAAGCTGTTTGCCACGGGCACCACCGGGGGCTTGTTGGAGAAGGAGCTCGAACTGAGCATCAACAAGCTAAAGAGCGGGCCCCTAGGCGGCGATCAACAGATCGGCGCCAAGATAGCCGAGGGCGAGATCGACGCGGTGATCTTCTTCTGGGACCCCCTCGAACCGCATCCCCACGACGTGGATGTCAAGGCTCTCCTGCGCATCGCGGTGGTCTACAACATCCCCATGGCGTGCAACCGTTCCACGGCTGACTTTCTGATCTCTTCGCCCCTCATGTCGGAGGCCTACGAGCAGTTCAGCAAGCAGACGGGCTTGGCCCAGGCGGAGAGTCCGGGCCGGTAGGCGCTCGGCAGCACCCGCGGACCTAGGCGACGCGATACCCCGAAAGGAGACAGCATGGAACGGCTATGGGCACCATGGCGAATGCAGTACGTAGGCCAGGAGAAACACCAGGGCTGCGTCTTCTGCGACAAGCCCCAGGCCGGTGACGACCGGGAGACGTTCATCGTCCACCGCGGCAAGCTGGCCTACGTGATGCTCAACGCCTTTCCCTACAACAACGGGCATACCTTGGTGTTGCCCTTCGCTCATCTCTCGTGCCTGGAGGACCTCCCCCCCGAGACCCTCCACGAGATGATGGATCTCGCCCAGCAGTGCGTGCGGGCCTTCAAGCTGGTGTTCAATCCCGAGGGCGTCAACCTGGGTTTCAACCTGGGAGCCGCGGCAGGGGCCGGCATCAAGGACCATCTTCACCTGCACCTGGTGCCGCGTTGGGCGGGCGACACCAACTTCATGCCGGTGGTGGCCGACGTCCGCGTCATACCGCAGGCGCTGAGCCAGACCTACGACCTGCTACTGGAGGCGTTCACCACTCTGGAGAGCACGGTGAACGAGCGCTGACACAAAGAGCCACGCCCCGCGTCTCGGGTCGTCTGCCGGCGTACCGACTTCCGTACTAGGTCGCTCTCGCTCTCTTGAAATCGATGAAGCCCCGTTCGACGTCCACGGATGTCAATTCCACCCGCACCCGGTCGCCGACATCCACGCCCTCGAACCCTTGAGCCAGTTTCCCCTCGATGGGTAGCTTGAGAAGCCGCACCCATGTGCCCTTGGGCGCGGCGCCGGTGACAATGGCATCAGACTGTTCGCCGATCCGCTCTCGAAGGAGCAGCGCCGCCGCCGATTTGCTCACCTGCCGCTCGACTTTGTTTGCGGCGTTCTCTTGCTTGGAGCAGTGAGTCGCCAGAACCACCAGCTCGTCACCGGTGTATGGCGAAGGCTTACCTTCGATGGCGGCCTTGAGCAGACGTTGAGTCAGCAGATCGGCGTAGCGGCGATTTGGAGCGGTGGAATGCGAGTAGTCCTTGACCGCCAGACCAAAGTGTCCCGGCGCCTCTTCGCCCGGCAGTTCCGCGGTGTATACGCCCGCGCCCAAGAGCTTGATCACAGCGAGTGACAAGTCGGGGAAGTGCAACGGATCGGCGGCCTTTTGCTTGGTCAGGAATCCCTCCAACGCTTCCGAGTCTGGTTCGCGGGGCAGCGTGTACCCCCGTTCGCCAGCGATCGCGACGATCCGCTCCCATCGTTCTGGGGTACGAACCACTCGGCGGATAGACGGAAGCCTTCTCGAGGCGAGAAACCGAGCGGTCACGCCGTTAGCCGCGATCATGACATTCTCGATCAGCTCCTTGGCGCGGTTCCTCTCCTCCACCCTGAGATCGCTGACATTATCGCCCTCGAAGACCGGCTGGGCTTCGATGGTCTCCAGAGTAAGTGCCCCGTGAATACGCCGCAGATTCTTCATGCTCTGAGCGGCCCCATCCTGCAGACGTAGGTTGGCGGCCAATCCGTCCACGGCAGCAATGGCCTCAGACTCGGTCCCGTTGACCTCCAACCAGGCGGCAACACTGTCATACGCAAGCTTCGCGTGATTGCGAACGCGCGCCCGATAGACGTCGGAATCCAGAATGGACCCATCCCCGGCAACAACCATCTCAATGACAAGAGCGAGCCGTTCCTCGTCTGCGTTGAGCGACGTGAGGCCTGTGGACAGCCTCTCGGGGAGCATGGAGAAGATCTGGGCCGCGGTGTAAACCGTGGTCGTGTTGTGTTGGGCATGATCGTCGATGGCCGACCCATCTTTGACAAGCGCCCCCACGTCGGCCACGGCCACCAGGATCTTCACCTTGTCGTCGGGCATCGCCTCGGCAACCGTGAGCTGATCCAGATCTAGCGAGTCATCGTTGTCGATGGAGGCCCACGGAAGGCCCGTGAGATCGCGCGAGAACTCACCGTCTGTCGCGAAATCCGCGGTCGCGCCCGCCTGCATATTGTCTACCTCGGCCAGCACCGACGCCGAGAAGTCTGGCAGCAGGCCGCGCTCGAGCATCGCTCTGCGAGCGATGCTCCGCAGTACGGCGCGGTCAGACACCCCGCAAAGCTTCCTTCAGATCGACGATGGTGTCCACGGCCGCCGGATCGACGAAGGCCACGTCCGCGCCGGCCTGGAAGCTGGGTGTAGCAGGAAGGAAAGACCTCCCCTTGCCTCCGGACAGCTCAAAACCCATCACGGCGCCGGTCTCGGGATCGAAGAAGAAGTCCTCGATCTTGCCCAACTCCCGGCCGTCGGTGGTTTCTACCCGTACCCCGACGAGCACGGTGCCGCCGTCAAGGACCTCGCTCATCTCCGGGATCTCCGAGGCTTTCTTGGCGCTCGCCTCCTCGTCTATGATGACGGCGTCCAGACCGACGGCGCGAAAAGCCGCCCAGGGCACGACCTTGGCTTCCTTGAACCATCCGGCTTCATCCACCAAGATGCCAAGGACTCGGCTACCTTGGAGGTCGAGGACCAGGTCCTCTACTTTGCCCACATTCTCCCCGGTGTCCCGGGTGATCACCGGCAGGCTGCCGGCATCTTTGCCTTTGCGCATGGTCGCCGCCTTTCTACAAGATCGTGCCTGTCGCCCACAACACTACAAACACGACGACGGCGATGATAATGACTGTGAGGACAAGCCACGGCCATCTTGGGGCCCGCTTGCCCATGACTCTTGGCATCACGCCCTCCTTTCGCCCGGAAGCCCGAAGGCCCGGGAATCCGAGCAACTCAACTACGTCTACTCCTGCCTCGGCCCCGGATGAGCCCCAGGATGAAGAGAAGCACGATCGCCCCACCGACCGCCACCGCGAAACTCCGCCAGTTCCATCCGGTCACGCCAACCTCGCCGAACTGGTTCATGATGAACCCGCCCAGCAGCGCTCCCACGATGCCCACGATGACGCTGTAGATGATGCCGCCACCACCGCCCATAAGAAAGCCGGCCACCAAGCCGGCCAGTCCACCAAACAGAACCCACGAGAGAAGGCCCATAGCAAACCCTTCTGATAATCGTTTGCGCTGGTGAAGTATTACCTGCAATCATCCATAGCCAAACCCGACCCCTCCCCGCCACCCTCGGCCGCCGCGGATTTCTTCCGTTTGGCCATGTACGCCGAAGGGAAGACTACCTCTGGTCATACCTTCCAACAGACATCGCCATGCAGCGATGAGGAGGCAAGGTCATGTGGGTCCAGACCGGACCATATCAACAAAGTAGTCTCTATTGGCTCATCGCTCTGATTGTGGTCTTCGTCATAGCGCTCATCGCACTCTTCGTCGCCATGGCGGCGCTTTCCCGAGCCAAGGTGGGCGCACAGGCGGGTACGGCGCACTCGCAGGGAACTGTACCGGGAGCGGAATCCAACAGGATGCTGGACGAACGCTACGCCAAGGGAGAGATCAGTCGCGAGGAGTACATGCAAAGACAGACAGATCTCAAGTCAAAGCCCTGAGGAAGAACGCTCGGCGTGCGGATGAATGGGCGGAACATCAAGACGAGGTCGGCAAGAGCTAGATCTCTCCCAATGGAGGTGGATTCGGATGGATATGTGGCTGGTGATTCTGATCATAGTGTTGGTGGTGTTGGTACTCGGCGGAGGCGGCTGGGGCTGGAGCCGCAGGCGCTGATAGCCGTGGCGGTGGTGAGAACCCCGCCCTACCGCTGTAGTTTCCAATAGACGGAGGTCTGGCAAGACATGTACATAGGCACCGCGATATTCCTTATGGCAGTGGGCGCGGTTCTCCGCTGGGCCGTCAGCTGGGAGCCGACCGGCTTCAACGTCCAAACAGCCGGTCTGATCATATTCTTGGTCGGGATCCTCGGCCTCGTGACCACCCTCATTCTGTGGACCACCCGGCGACGTTCGCACGATATCAGCCGCATTGACCGCGTTGACACGGTCACCACGGCCCAGGACTACCGGCCGGACGACGATGCGCCTCTCCCCCCCGGAAGCCGGGGCTTCTAAGCGGCGGCTCGGGAGACTGAAGACTGTGACGCCCTGGCTGCCTTCTAGGGCCCAAACGGGGTCCTAGGGCAGTTATGGCAGGTTGAACCCAGCCAGAGCCGGATCACTAAGATGGTCGCGAAGCGTCCTTGTCTTCTTCGAGCCGCGCCCCCAGGGAGACAAGGCCTCGCTTCAGGGCCTCGACCTCCCCGGTGAGATGCTCCAACAGAAGCTCCGCCTTGACGTTCACCTGAAAGTCGTTCTCCGCCCGCAACCTGTCCCTGGTCTCCAAGCGTTTCTGGCTCATCATGATCACCGGGGCCTGCACAGCAGCTACGCACGAAAGCACCAGGTTGAGAAGAATGAACGGATAGACATCCCAGTGATGAACAGCGCCCACGACATTCAGAGTCATCCAGACGACGATGACAAGCATGAACCCTGTGATGAAGCGCCAGCTGCCCACGGCGTCGGCCAGAGAGTCGGCCATGCGATCACCCAGGGTGCGCCGCTCTTCCTCCAACACGTTGACGTCCGCCGCCGTGCGATGTAGAAGAAGCTCGCTAACCTGCGATTCCAGGCTGTGAAGCCGCTTTGTCAACTTGTGGTCTTCCATCTGAGTCACCTCCCCTGTCGGCGCCGGCTCCGCATCGCCCACGCGGAGTTGCGACGCACCCATGATCCTACGCGGCTGCGTCCTTCGCCTTCCTGCCCCATCTCTTCCCCTTATTTGCGGCAGTACTTCCCCCTCCGCCAGTCAAAAAGAGTGACAGAGAACGTGTGCTCTCGTACGAATCCAAGAAGAGTAGCTTGACCATCAAGGTGAGAGGGACTGATATCAAGGCCCCCACCGGACCCAGCACCCAAGCCCAGAAGACCACCGACAAGAAAACGGCCAGAGTGGTCAGACCCACGCTCCTACCCATGAAGCGGGGAGCCATCATGTTGTCCACAATGCCGTTCAGCACCACTATCACCACTACAAGCAGCAGCGCCCTGGTGAAACCCGCCTCGAGCAGGGTGACGGCGAATGGAGGTATCACCGAGATGATAAAGCCCAGGTTCGGTATGAAACTGAGCACGAAGAAGACCATGCCCCAGAGCAGGGCGAAGTCAACACCGAAGGCGTAGTACACGCCTGTGCTGATCGCCGCCGCGATGATGGCAAGCCACCCCTTTGTGAAAAGGTACGACCGGGTGACCTCTCCAAACCTCTTGAAGCTCTCCTCAAACCGTCTTGACAGCTTGAGCTGGGCATACATCTTGCGGGGGAACGAGTACACCTGCGACAACATGAACACTATGACCATGATCATCAGGAAGATGCTGCTTAGGGCCCCCATCACCGATCCGAGGAACGAGGATACATAGCCTGTGATTCTCGCGGGGGTAAGGATGTCGGTCAGAAATCCCGTTGCGTCGACCCCGTGGCCCGCGAACCATGTTTCGATATCCGAGAATCTGCGGCTCAGATTGCCCTGGTAGATAGTGAGCCGTGCGTCGAGTTGCCCAACATACGAGAGCATCACCGCCACGAACGCGCCCGCGATCACCAGAAAGCCCACCAGCACGACGGTGATGGTGAGCCAGGCAGGCACCCCCTTGCGCCGCAGCCAATCGAGCACCGGGCTGAGGCCCATCACCACGAACAAGGCGACCAGCAGTGTGTTGATGATGACGGCGGCGTACCGCATGCCCATAATCACGATCACTGTGCAGGCAAGGCCCAAGAGCAGCGACGTGGGATTATCGCGCATAAGCGACGCGGCTCTGCCCTTGCCCGCGCCATCGGCAGCAGCAGCGTCGACGCCGGGCGCCACCGGCTCGCTCGTCGTCTGGCCTGTCGCGCTCGCGGCTTCCTTCGGTGGCTTGGCTGATGATTTGTCGGTGTGGCTGATGCGGTCCGCCCCCTGTCTGGTCTACGTCCTGCTAGATATCACACATCCGGTCAGGCCGCCAGGACCAGGCCCCCGACGCTAGCGCCGGCCACGACCCTGGCCGCGGGCTTGAGGCGGCCGACCGGCCCGAGCCGCGCGAGTGCGAGTGGTCTTGGGCTTGCGCGATCCAGGCTGACGTCCGGGAGGCCCGCTCTTCTGACGGTCACCCGGCCTTCCTGGGGCTGCACCTGCATCGCCGCCGGTGCCGGGCTCGCTGCCGGTGCCGCGCTCGCTGCCGGTGCCGGGCTCGCTGCCGGTGCCGCGCTCGCCGGCGCTCAAGCGGCCGCCGGCGCCCCGGTCGTCACCGTCGCCATCACCGTCGTCCTCACCATCTCCGACCAAGGTCAAGTCCACTCTCCCGCGGGCTTCGTCGATAGCGACCACCCTTATCTGTAGCAGGTCGGCTATCTTGTAGGCCCGGTTGCTCCGCTTGCCCACCATGGCCGTCTCGAGCTCGTTCAGCTCCCAGTAGTCGCGCGGCAGCTCGTCACACGACAGATACCCCTGGAACAGCCGGTCGAACAACAAGAACATGCCCCGGCGGGTCAGGCTGATCACCTGGCCCTCAAACACGGTCTCCTGCCAGCCGTCCTCGTTCAGGCGCCGTTTCAGCAGATGGGCCAACGCTATGTCATCGGCCTTTAGTTCGACCTTGGAGGCCGCCCGCTCAGTCTGCGAGCAGTGTTCTGCCCAGTCGGCCAGAGTAGAGGTGGTCGGCTTGGGGGCCACGCCCAGCTTGGCCAGCAGTCCCCGGTGCACCAACAGGTCGGGATAGCGGCGGATGGGCGACGTGAAGTGGCAGTAGCTCTGCGACGCCAACCCGAAGTGGCCGACGTTGTCGATCTGATAGACCGCCCGGGCCTGCGCCCGCAGCACCTGCTGCACCAGCGCCGCCTTGCCCCGGCCTTTGGGCGTGTACCTATCGACCCATTCCGCGGTCTCGCGGGTGACACGGCGGATCTCCTCGGGCCCGGCCGCCATGGGGTCAAAAGCCGGAGTCGGCAGCCCCAGACTCGACAGCACATCGAGCAGGTGGACCACCCGAAAAGGATCGGGCAGGTCGTGCACCCGGTAGACCGTGGGCACGTGTTCCCGCTCCAAGAACGACGCCACCTGTTCGTTGGCCAGCACCATGAAGTTCTCGATGTACCAGTGGCTCTCCAGCTCTTCGCTGGGATCGGCCGCTATCACCCGGCCCTTGGCATCCCACTCAAACTCCGGCTCGGTTGATTCGATGCGCAGACTCCCTCTCGCCCTCCGGGCCTCCCGCAGGGTCTGCGCCAGCGTCCGGCCCAGATCCAATGGCGGGGCCAACTCGGCGGGAATCGGCTCCGTGCCCTGCAACATCCGCTCCACCCGCTCATAGTCCAAGCGGGCGTCACTGCGGATGAGCGAGCGGTAGAACTTGCTCTTAAGCACGCGCCCCTTGTCGTCGACTTCCATCTCCACGGTAACCGTCTTGCGGTCCTCATCCGGCCGCAGCGAGCAGGCCCCCGCCGACAGCTCCGGCGGCAGCATGGGTTCCACCCCCAGGGCCACGTACACCGAGTTACCGCGCCGCAAGGCCTCCTTGTCGAGCACTGTCCCCTCGCGCACAAAGTACGACACGTCGGCTATATGTACGTAGACGATCGTGGTACCGGCGGGAGTCCGTTCGAACGAAAGAGCGTCGTCAAAATCTTGTGCCATTACCGGATCGACGGTGAAGGTGTAGAGGTCACGCAGATCTTTTCGGTCGGAATCCACCTGTGTCTGCAACTGGGCCGCTGCCGCCGCCTCGGCCTCTACCTTGGGTTTGAAGCCGCGCTGCACCAGATGGTCCACCAGCAGCGCCTCCATGATGTCGGCGAGCACGTTGCTCTTACCAAGGGGGCGCACGATGGAAGCCTTGAAACCCGACCCGAACGTGAACAGCACCAGATCGCCAGGTTGCGGCCTGATGGAACTCCGTTCCACGGGCAGCGCCGGACCAGCATGGAACAATGGCTCCACTTCCAAGCTTTTGCCCCGGCGCACGATCAACCCCGCGATACTGGCCGAACGCCCGCTGGGATCGCCGGCCGGGATCATGCCGGCCCGGGCCAGTTGGGTCCGGCGCCGATCGGACTTGCTGTATCCAGGATGATGCTTGGCCACGGTTACCGCCCCTCCGAGTTCGATGTCCCGGCTGCCCCGGTGGGAAACAGTTCGAGGCTCACCCACTCAGTCTCATAGACCCGCTCCCCAGGGATGAAGCCACTCTCCGAGGCGGCTGCCACCAACTCCCGCTCTTGCTCTCCGGCCAGGATGCCCGAGACCACCAGGCGCGCGGGCCACTCGCTCGCAACCAGGCCCTTCAAAGAGAGCGCCTCGCGCGCCAGCCTGCGCACGAGCACCAGCACCGGCTCTAGAGTCATGTTCGCGAGCACGGTCGCTCCGGCAAACCAAAACGCCGAAGCCTCCCCCACGTCGGCCCGGTGCAGCTCGACGATTGCGCCCACGCCGTTGACCTCGATGTTCTCCCGGGCCGACTTGAGCGCCTCCGCATCATTGTCGTAGGCGAACACCGGTCCCCAGCCCAGCTTCGCGGCCGCGATGGCGAGAATGCCGGAGCCGGTGCCCGAGTCCACCAAAGGTCCAAACATAGGCAATCCGCCGCCATCCGGTTGTTCGCGCTGTAGCAAGAACAGAGTCCCCCTGGTAGTGGGGTGCAGACCGGTGCCGAAGCCCAGCCCGGGGTTGATGACCACGTCCACCGGCGCGCGCACCGCCGGCGCCCCGTCTGTCTCCCGGAAGTCCAAGGCCGGCTCCCACGGTGGCCGGATGCGCACTTCTCCCACGGTGATAGGTCGGAAGTGCGCCTTCCACCCCTCCACCCATTCGCGGGAGACATCGCGTGTCTCCATCCGCACCATTCCGGGCTCGCGCAGTTCCAACGGAAGAGCGGCGACCACATCTTCGAGGGAAGGCACAGCGTCAGCCGATGGGTAGAACACAAGAACCGCCTCAGCGCCAACCGGCGCACTAGGGACCGCCGCGCCGGCAGATTCCAACTCGAACGGTCCTAACCGCTCCATGAGCAAAGCCCCGGCCACTTCGGCGAAGGCCTCGGGCACGATGACCCGCAGAGCGAGGTCAAACGCCGCGCCGCCCATCAACTGCTGAACCAGTTGCGCAGCTTCTGCAGTACACCCTCTTCGCGCTCGCCGTAGTGCTCGGTCCCACAGGTCTCATCGAACTCTTTCAACAGGCGGCGCTGTTCGTCGTCGAGGTCGAGCGGAATGCGCACCCGCACGTGGATCTCTTGGTCGCCGCGACCATGTGCGTTGAGATGCTGCACGCCCTTGCCACGAAGCGCCTTGACGTCGCCCGGCTGAGTGCCGGGCGCGAACGTCACCTCTTCGTCGCCGTCCAGAGTCGGGATGGTCATAGTGGTGCCCATGGTCGCCTGCACCATGGTGAGGTCCACCCCGTACAGGATGTCGTCACCACGCCGCTCGAACAGCTCGTGCTCGGCCACGACTACACGCACGTACAGGTCGCCGGAGCGTGCCCCGCGTTCACCCGCTCCGCCGCGCCCCGTCACCCGGATACGCTGCCCAGAATCGATCCCGGCCGGGAGCTGCACCGTTACCGAGCGCTCCATGAACACCCGTCCGCGCCCCGCGCACTCCTTGCAGGGCGACTCGATCACCTGGCCGGTGGCCGCGCAACGTGCGCACGGAGCCGACTGCACAAACTGGCCCAGGATGGTGCGCCGCACAACGCGTACGTGGCCCGAGCCCCCACAGTCCGGACACGACTTCACCGAAGCGCGGTCGGTGGCCCCCACGCCCTCACAGGCCTCACAGGTGCCCTGGGACTTGAACGAAAGCTCCTTCTCCACGCCGAAAGCAGCCTCTTCGAGCGTGAGATCCACGTCGATGGCCAGGTCCTCTCCCCGAGCCGGTCCGGCGGTCCGGCCGCCCCCGAACGGGCTGCCGCCTCCGAAACCGCCACCGAAGGCCCCACCGAAGAGATTGCTGAACAGGTCACCGAAGTCGCCGAAGCCCTCAGTCCCGAAGCCGCCGGCGCCGCCGGCGCCGCGGCGCAGGCCGTCATGCCCGTAGGTGTCGTAGAGGTTGCGCTTCTCGGCGTCGCAAAGCACCTCGTAGGCCGCGGTGGCCTCCTTGAACTTGTCCTCGCACGCCGGGTCGTGGGTGTTCACGTCGGGATGCAACTCCCGCGCGAGCTTGCGGTACGCCTTTTTTATCTGAGTGATATCGGCCTCTCGGGAGACCCCGAGCACTTCGTAGTAGTCGCGTTTCATCTAAATGTTTCTCATTCTGTCGTGTCTTATCCGGTCATGTGCCGCTTGATGATGTGTCATTCGTAACGCTCGCCCACTAGTTCGGAAAGTACCTGGGCGGTCTCTCTCACAGTGCAGATGGCTCTCTCGTAGTCCATGCGGGTAGGGCCCACCAGGCTCACAGTGCCCAGACGCCGTTGGGGCAGGCCATAGCTGGCCGCCACCACAGAGAACGGCTGGAGAGCCGTGGCTTCGTGCTCACTGCCTATCCGCACCACCACCGCGCCCGTTCCCAGAGCGACCCTCAGCACCCGGAGAAGCAGAAAACGTTCTTCGAGCAAAGAAAGCAGATCGCGCAGCGACGAGACATCCTGCAGACGGGGCGCCGCCAGCAGACACGAGGTCCCGCCCACGTAAAGCTCCTCCTGGTTCTGCTCGTCCACCAGGTTCTCCAAAGCGGGAGCCAAAGCCTGGACAAAACCGGCTTCGCGCGGGCTGAGATCGGGATTGTCCAGCGCCCGCCTGATCAACCGGGCGGTCAGGGGCTGATCGGCAAGGCTCTCGTTGAGGTAGGTGCGGGCCCATTCCACCAGACCGGCGTCGATGACTCCCGGCAGGTCGATGGCGCCCTTCATGACCGCACCGGTAGACACGATGAACACATACATCAACTGATGCGGATGCAGCGTGAGCAGCTCCGCGTGGACCAACCGAGCACCGCTCATACGGGGAGCCAAAACCAGCGCGAGCAGATTGGTGGCCCGCGACATGGCGTCGGTGGCCTGCTGAAGGGCGGTGTCGATCTCACTGGCCAGGTCCTCGGTCTGCACGCCACCCACCGCTCCCGCACCTGCGCCGGCCCGCCCACTCATGCGGGTGACCGACCCGCTCATCAGATAATCGACGAACTCCCGATAGCCCAGGTCGGTAGGCACCCGGCCCGCGGAAGTATGTGGATGCGTGAGGTAGCCTTTCTCCTCCAGCAGAGCGAACTCGTTGCGCACTGTGGAAGAGGATACGGTGAGCCCGACCGACCCCGCCAACTCCTTGGAGCCGATGGGGTTGCCTGTCCCGATATAGCGTTCGGTGACGGCGTTAAGAATGGTACGTTGTCTATCTGTGAGCATGTTCGCCCGCCGGCGTCTATCAGCCTATGTCTCTCCTGGGTCCACCAAGAGCGCGCCGATGATAGTGTTGCTGACATCCAGAAACCCTGGATTCAAGCGAAGTCTACCATAGGCCCACTGCAGACAGCCTTGGGCCACGAGCCGCTCGAGGGCGACCTCGTCGAGCACCGAGCGCACGTCGTAGTGGTCGACGCCCTCGCTGGTGCGCAGCCCCAGCATGGCCTTCTCCCAGAGGCGCGTGCGGGGCGTCAGCCGCTCGATCAAGGGTGGCCTCCCCGCGAGGTAGGCAGTGACCGACGGCGGGTTGGCGCGCCGCTCACCCCCCACTGTGGACACCGCTGCCGCACCGATGCCCAAGTAGTCCTCACCCCGCCAGTAGGCCTGGTTGTGCCGGCACTCGTGGCCGGGCAGGGCGAAGTTGGACACCTCGTAGCGCCGGTAACCCGCCGCCTCAAGCCGAGCCACGGCCCGGGCGTAGTGCTGCTCGGCGAACGCGCCGGCGGCCGCCTCGGCCCCGGCGCCGACCTTGGCCTCCACTCGGTCGGCGAACTTGGGCGTGTAGGTGAGGTCATATAGAGAGATGTGAGTGGGCCCCGCCGCGACGGCCGCGTCGATGTCGGCGGCGGCGGCGTCCCAGTCCTGTCCGGGAATGCCGAACACCAGGTCGAGGTTCCAGTCGCTCCACCCGGTGAGGGCCACTGCGGCGAGGGCGGCGAAGATCTCCTGTTGCGACACCCGGCGGCCCAGCGCCGCGCGCAGCGCCGGCGAGAAGGACTGTAACCCCAGCGAGAGCCGCGTGACCCCGGCCTCGCCCAGGCGCTCCAGTAGCGGCGCGTCGATGGTGCCGGGGTTGGCTTCGACGGTGAACTCGAACGCGGCGGGAGCGGCGCCTGCGGGGGCGAGGGCGGTCGCGCCGGCCCCAGCGGCACCAGCCCCGGTGCCGTCCTGTGCCGCACCCGGGGCCTCCAACCTGGCTGCCAGATCCCCGGCCAGCGCCACAAGAGCGTCGGGCGGCAGCGCCGTCGGCGTGCCGCCGCCCAGGTAGATGGTCGCAAACGTCGCGTCTCCCCCGCGCTCCGCCAGTTCGGCGCGGAGCGCCTCCAGGTACTGCTCCACCCGCCCGGTCCGCGCGTGCGCGCTCACCGGCTCGGAGGCGAAGTCACAGTAGGCGCACCGGCTGCGGCAGAAGGGGATGTGGACGTAGAGGTGGTTCATGTCAGCGAGAGCCCAGCCGGCCGGCCGCTCCTCATGGTCCCTGCGATGCGATAGCCTCAAGCATCCGCTCGACCACGCTTGTGCTCAGTTCGTTCGTGTACACGCCGCCCATCCTGCTCTTCACACCGAACCACAGGGGTGAGTCGATCCCGGCAGCCGTGTGTGACTTCCCAATAACAGCAAACTGGAGGGCGGCACACATCTTAAGCTCGGTCTAGATGGTGGCTCAAATGCTTTTCAGGACCCGGATTGGTCTCTCCCAGAAGGCGTGAGGATACAGTATGCTGGATATATCAACCAAAGACAGGGGCGTCTTGACGATGGCTCGCACGACAAGGTTTTCCCTTGGACCATCTTGTCGAATGAATCAGACGCTCTCGGCGTAACCACCTATTCGGCTGCTCCTACTACTACTACTATGATGATCCGCAGGTCAATGGAGGCAATGAGAAGGGTGGCACCAACTTGGCTCCGTGGTTACGCACCCTGTGGTATAACCCGCCAACTCCATAGGAGCCTATGATGAGAAGAGTTGACTCAGGAACACTACCCGTCGCGGTCGTAAGGAGGAGGCTGCCCTGCGAATCCGGAAAACGAGGGAATTTGCATCGGACTGTGCGGGCAATCTCGAGAGCCGTGTTATCTGTCGCCGACTAGTCAAGCCAAACGGTATTCGAGAGCTTGAGCATGGAGACGAGATGAGAAGGCTGTGGCTGGTTCCCATACTTGTGCTTGTTCTCGCCCTTGTCTTGGGCGTTTGTGGTTGCACCAGCGAGACAACTACTACCAGGGCTGACACCACAGACACCACCGCGCCCCCCTCCAGTACCGGTACCACCTCCGCGACGGGCGGCACCTGGACCGAACTCCACCCCACGGGCAGCCTGCCGTCGGCGCGAGCCGGCTACAGCATGGTGTTCGACCATGCGAACGGCAAGGTCATCCTGTTCGGGGGCGGGGAGAGTTCCGGTGGCCCGCTCAATGACACCTGGACCTACGACCCGGCCACAAACACCTGGACCGAGATCCACCCCAGAAGCGCTGTGCCCCCTGCCCGCTTGGGATCGTCGATGGTCTATGACGCCACCAGCGGCCAGGCCATCCTTTTCGGAGGACTCCAGCCTCGCAACCCGAACGGCGTGCTCAACGACACGTGGGCCTACGACCCGGCCACAGGCACCTGGACTGAACTCCACCCCACAGGCGGACCGCCTCCCGCGCGGCACAGTCACTGCATGGTGTACGACTCCTTCGACGGCAAGGTGATCCTGTTCGGAGGGCACAAGAACGTCGGTGGGCAGGCAGTCGACTGGACGAACGACATGTGGACCTATGACCCCATGGCCAACACCTGGATCGAGCTCCACCCCGCAGGCACCGCGCCGCCCTCTGCCATGTTTGGCGAGATGGTGTACGACACCAACGGCGGCAGGGCGATCCTGTACGGGACAGCCGACGATGGCGACGCCGCCCGGGGCACCTGGGCATACGACCCTGTGGCCAACACCTGGACCGAGCTCCACCCCGAAGGCAGCGTGCCCTCGGTGTTCTTCGGTCACATGGTCTACGATCCCGCCGCGGAGGGAGTGATTCTCTTTGGCGGTCTGGGCGAGGGGTTGTACGGTGAAGGCAGGTTCGTCAACGACATGTGGACCTACGAACCGGCCACAAACACTTGGACCGAACTCCACCCCACAGGCACCGCGCCGTCCAACTACGGTCTCGTGGTCTACGACGCCGACGGCGGTCAGGCCATTCTATTTGGAAGCACGCGCGATGGCGGGAACTACCTCAACGCTGCGTGGTCCTATCGTCCCGCACCATGACCAAATATGGCGGCTTGGAAGAGCTGCTGGCCGCTGCGGTTCCGAACATCCGGTACCTGGAGTTTCACCAGTTCCTGGAAAACAATCCGCGCGCAACAGCGCAGTGCTGCCAATCAGACCCCCCTCAGTACCCCAGAACCCCCAGCACCACCAACACGATGCCGAAAAGCATGCTGATGCCGCCCAATATGGCGGTCCAACCGTTCCAAGCCTTCCCGGCTCGCTTGTCCACCTTCTCGGCCACCGCGTCGTACGCGGGATAGTCGGCGGCGTCGTCCGCATCGTCCGCATCGTCCGCGTCATCCGAGTCGTCGGTGCCCGCGGTGGCTTCGGCGCGCGCGGCCGCCCGCGCCGCGGCGTCTTTGGCGGCCTGCGCCCGCTCGGCGGCGCGGCGCGCCACCACCTCCTGCTGCTCGGCCCGCAGTTCCTTGCCCCAGGGGCCGTGCCGCAGCCAGGTCTGCACCGCCCCCATCACCATCAGGATCGCTCCCAACACCACATATTCAACGGTCATTTCTTCCCCTCTTTCCCGTCTCCCAGGTCGAGAACGGCCAGGAAAGCCTCCTGCGGGATCTCAACTGTGCCCACCATCTTCATGCGCTTCTTGCCGGCCTTCTGTTTCTCCAGCAGTTTGCGCTTGCGGCTGATGTCTCCACCGTAGCACTTGGCGATGACGTCCTTGCGCAGCGCGGCCACACTCTCCCGCGCGATGATGCGCGCGCCCACCGCCGCCTGAATGGCTATCTCGAACATCTGGCGCGGGATCTTCTTGCGCAGCTTCTCGGTGAGCCCCCGCCCTATGGTGTAGGCCCGGTCGGCGTGCACGATGAGGCTGAGCGCATCGACGATGTCGCCCGCAATGCGGATGTCCAAGCGCACCAGATCGCCCGGCTCGTAGTCCTTGAGCTCGTAGTCCAGACTGGCATATCCGCGGCTGCGCGTCTTGAGCAGGTCGAAGAAGTCGAGCACTATCTCGGCCAGCGGCAGCGCATAGTCCATACGCACCCGGTCGGAGGTCAGATACTCCATGTGGTCAAAGCGGCCGCGCTTGTCGTTGCACAGCTCCATCACCGGGCCCACGTACTCCGACGGCACCAAGATGGTGGCGGCGATGTAGGGCTCACGCACCTCTTTGATAGAGCCCGACTCGGGAAAATCCACCGGGTTGCTTATGGAGAGCACCTCGCCGGTGACCGTCTCGACCTCATAGAGCACGCTGGGCGTGGTGGCCAGCAGGTCGAGGTCGAACTCCCGCTCCAGGCGCTCCCGGATGATCTCCATGTGCAGCAGCCCCAGGAACCCACAGCGGAATCCAAATCCCAAAGCCTTGGACGTCTCCGGCTCATAGTGGAGAGAGCCATCGTTCAGCTTGAGTTTCTCCAGGGCGTCGCGGAGCTCGGGGTATTGCTCTCCATCGATGGGAAACAGTCCGCAGAACACCATCGGGGTGATGTCGCGATAGCCGGGGAGAGGCTCCTTGGCGGGACGAGCGGCGCTGGTGAGGGTATCCCCCACCCGCAGGTCGGCCACCAATTTGATACCGGGGATGATATAGCCCACTTCCCCGGCGTGGAGCACGTCGGTCTTGAGCATGTCGGGCGAAAAAATGCCCACTTCTTCCACTTCGCTGCGGTGCCCGGTGGCCATGGCCAGCAAGGCATCATTCTTGCGGAAGCTGCCGTCGCGCACACGCACAAAGGCCACCACGCCCTGATACTGGTCGTACACCGAGTCGAAGATGAGGGCCCGCGCCGGCCCGTCGGGGTCGCCTTTGGGCGGCGGGATCATGTGCACCACCGCTTCGAGCACCGCGGCCACGCCTTCGCCGGTCTTGGCCGAGATGTGCAATATGTCGGAGCGGGCGCAGCCGATGACCGAGACGATCTCGTCGGCCCGCTTCTCGGGCTCGGCTCCAGGCAGATCGATCTTGTTGAGCACCGGGACTATCTCCAGGTCGTTCTCAAGAGCAAGGAGAGTATTGGCAAGAGTTTGCGCCTCGACCCCTTGGGTGGCGTCGACCACCAGGATGACTCCCTCGCAGGCGGCCATGCTCCGCGAGACCTCGTAGGTGAAGTCCACGTGGCCCGGGGTGTCGATGAGGTTGAACTGGTAGTCCTGGCCGTCTTCGGCGTGGTAGTAGATGCGGACGGCCTGGGCCTTGATGGTGATGCCCCGCTCGCGCTCCAGGTCCATGCGGTCGAGCATCTGCTCGCGCATGTCGCGCTCGGCGACGGTGTTGGTCATCTGCAGGATGCGGTCGGCCAGCGTCGACTTCCCGTGGTCGATGTGGGCGATGATGCTGAAGTTGCGGATGTGGTCGAAGCTTGGCATTAGGGCACGTATTCTAGCGGAAAGGAGCCACCCGAGACCGGTCGGACCTGGCTGGCAAACCACTGCGCGCACTTGATTTGACAGCCTATGGGGCGAGATGTAGATTGTTTCTATTCGGGGACGTTGCGGGACGTGCCCAGAGATTCACAATCCGCTGGCAAACCGAAGGGGGGTGATGCCAAGGATCACACCGGTCGTGGAAAGTTCGCTCGCGGCTGCCCTAGAGGAGCAGTGCGGGCTGGACCCCGCTTGTCGGCCCGGCAGATACAATTGTGATGATCTCGTCCAGTATCACCCAAATGACCCCCCTTGGCTGACAATGCTTCGGTCTGCAATCCTCTCTCAGAGGCCTCCGCAGACTATCGAAGAACCCGTGAGGCGTCCGTGGGGCCACACAAGCGAGTAATCTGCGCCGGTCCCGTCAATACCGCTGTGTACGACCACCGTCTGCCATGATTCGAAAATGCATGAAAGGCTTGTCATGAAAAGAGGCGTGTTAGGTTCTGTTGCCCTAGTGTCCATGTTGGTGTTCTCATTCATCTTCCTCACTGCCCCGACCCTGGCCGAATCAGAGTACAGCTGGTTCGAGATCACTGCTCCAATCGAGGGCTCAGCCTTTGCCCTTGGGCAACCAGTCACCATCCAATGGACAGGTGGAGATCCGTCATGGACAGTGGATGTGCAACTGTGTGATGTGACCATGTGGACAGTAGCCGCACAGGCGGCGTGGAGCGTCCCCAACAACGGCTCGTTCGAATGGACGTTCCCAACGGCCATGCCGGAGTACCTGGGAGGCCCCGACGGGCATGTATACCAGTTCTACGTTCAGAACGTCCAGCGAACCATGTGGACTTACGGTCCGTGTTTCACTATCTCCAGCGGAACGTCGGTCGCTATCGACATCAAGCCGGGCAGCGCAACGAATAGCATCAATCTAAAGAGCAAGGGCAGGACCCCCGTGGCCATCCTGACGAACGACTCCTTTGATGCCGCCACAGTGGACCCGACAACAGTACGGTTCGGCGCAACTGGCACCGAGGCCGCCCCGGTACACTCTGCCCTGGAGGATGTCGATGGAGACGGAGACATCGACATGATCCTCCACTTCGACACCCAGGATACTGGCATCCAGGCTGGAGACACCTGTGCCTATCTCAAGGGGACAACCTCTGGTGGGCAGTCGATTGAGGGATCCGACTCCGTTAGGACACTGGGGTAACAGACAGACGGTTGCCGTCGGCCACGAACCTGCCGACGTCAGGTCGCAAACACATGCAGCCGACGCGCTCGGGCGTCGGCTGCCCCCTCGTAGGTGAAGTCCACGTGGCCCGGGGTGTCGATGAGGTTGAACTGGTATTCCTGGCCGTCTTCGGCGTGGTAGTAGATGCGGACGGCCTGGGCCTTGATGGTGATGCCCCGCTCGCGCTCCAGGTCCATGCGGTCGAGCACCTGCTCGCGCATGTCGCGCTCGGCGACGGTGTTGGTCATCTGTAGGATGCGGTCGGCCAGCGTCGACTTCCCGTGGTCGATGTGGGCGATGATGCTGAAGTTGCGGATGTCACTCACTTCCTCGATGCCGTCGAGACCGCGCTGGCCGCTGCAGTCGACAGCCCAGCAGCCTTTCCGATAGAGCTGGGCGAGACACGCAAGCGCGTCGTCAGCCGATTCCCGTACTCGATCTTGTACTGGTTCGATGATTCGGCAGTCCATGTCTCGGCTATCGCGCACCACAGACAGCGCCCCGGCTACTGGGGCGAGGGCGGGTAGGCGCCGGGTGCCTAACAAGGGCATGGAGTAGGACGTCAGAAGGCACGCCCCACCAAAGAATCGCACTCTGCAGCTGCGTGCTCGCCCTGACCGTCCGTTCCATCCGGTTGTCAATTGCCAACTCACTGACTACGGCGTAGAGTTGACGGAGGCAGCGGCCTTGGCTAGGAACAGACACCCGAACCCGCGCATAGAGGCGGCGTCCAGTACGCCGAACATCGCGGGTGGCGCGTGGAACCATCAGGCAGAAGCTCTCACGCTTGGGGGCGGCTCTACTGCCCACACGAAGATCATGCGGAGCAGTGCCGGTGCGGCGAGTTCTGCATCACCAGCATCAGCGGCACGCCGAGGAATCCGGAGACTCACGCGAGAGGAGATCCGGGCACTGCTGGCCTAGAATGGGTGCCGATGCGTACCTCGCGCCGCGTCTTGAGTTCATCGTGAGTCACCTGCACCGTGTTACTTGAGCGCGTAGATGTACCCATCCCCGCAGCTCACGTAGAGGACCCCGTCCAGCGGAACCGGCTCACCGCAGGCTTCAGAGCCTGCCTTCGCCACCCACTTCTGCTTCCCGGTGACGCCATCGACCGCGTACACGGAGCCGTGGATTCCGCCGATGTACACGACACCAGCCGAGACAACCGGCGAGGACCAGAGGCCCTCCTCGGCGGGTTTGAACTCCCACTTCTTCTTGCCGGTCGCTGCATCGATCGCCAAGAGACGGCTCTGGACGACGTACACCACCCCGTTCCACACAGCGGGAGTGATTGTCGTCCAGGCCTGGTCGTCTATCTTGAGTTTCCACTTCTCTTCGCCGGCGGCGGTGTCGAGCGCGTGCACAACGCCATCGTCTGTTACAAAGTAGACGGCACCACCCACGATCGCGGGGGAGGCTCCCTGGGCCAGGTACCGGTCATTCAGGCCCACCTTCCAGACCTCGCGACCGCCGCCGAGGTCCACAGCCCGGAACACGGCAGGCCCCGCGCCGAAACACCCCAAGTCGCCTGAGATGGCGAAATCACTCTCTATGCCTGCTCCCTCGAGTTTCCATTTCTCGCTACCAGTCTGCGGGTCGACGGCATGAAGACAGCCGTCTGTGGTTCCATAGTAGAGGGTGCCGTTGTAGACGACGGGCGAGGCGCAGAGCGTGTCGAATTCCCTTATCCTCCACCTCTCCACACCCGTGCTTGCGTCGATGGCGTACAAAAATCCGATCGTGTCGTAGCAATAGATGCTCCCGCCGGCGATGGTCGGAGAACCACCGACTTCAAAATCGGCTTGGTACTTCCACCTCTCCTCGCCGGTGGCGACATCTACAGCGTAGAGATACTTCGAGCCGGCGAAGTAGGCCGTTCCTCCCCAGATGGTGGGGGGATCGCCAGGCAGATCGAGGATGGTATCGCCCCACTTGACCTTCCATAGGATCTGGGGCTCATCTGCGGGGCCCGGCCCCACGTATACCCCAGAGCGCGCGAGGTCGCCTCGCTCGTACACGATGTTCGATGATTGCTCGACCGTGGTGGAGGTCGAGTTCGTTGTTGGGGAGACGGCGGCTCCAGTGGTTGAAGTCACCGCCGCCGTCGAAGTCACCACGGTTGTCGCCGAGAGGGCCGTGGAGGTGGCCCCGCCGGCGCCTTCTTCTCCCCCGCACGCGGCCGCCACGAAGCCGACGGCTGCAAGAAGGAAAACTGCGAGCACTGCGAGGCACACAAGAGGCCGGGTCGCGGACAGGCGGGCAAAAACGGGCTTCATCTCACCGGCACCTCCTGACGGGCAACACTGGCCCCCGATGAACCAAGAAACGCGCTCGAGGAATGGCCTCAGTATAGCTCTGCGGGCTCGGCAGGCATGATTGGCCGCTGGAGTGTGGAAAGCAGCCGATAGCGCCTTTGGGCCGGCGGTGGTCGGCGCCCGGAGCGGAGGGGGAATGTAAGTTCAACTTTGAAGCGCACCGATGAGATGAATGACGAAGCAGCAGAAAGGCGTTACTCAGACATCTACCTAGGACTAAGATGAGGACCAGACCAGAACCAGACCGAGAGGAGACAAGACATGCCGAACGCGGTTTTCGATCCAGGCAAGATCAAGTCGCCCTATGGAGTCTTGGCCGCCTTTCTCCTCGTGCTGCAGGCGATTCTTATCTATTGGCTGGCAGTAGCCGGCTCGCCCTGGGAGCGCATAGCCGCTGGGGTAGTACTCACGGCAAACGCCGCCTTCTTCTTCGTTGCGACGCTCAAGGTCGCACGCATGCCGGTAAGCGAGGTCAGCACAGATATTGAGCTCGCCCGCAAGCTCTGTGGCCGCTGGGTCTACTCATCGGAGGCCGCCTCGGGAGAAACCGCTTCCGGCGAATGCACCATCTCTCTGCGAGGGGGCGAGCTCAACCTATCGGGCACGTATCGACTGGATGGCGCTCTAGTGGGGACGTGGATCGCGGAAATGACACGACTCAGAGAGAGCCGAATACTCTTCTACTACATGCTTCGCGAAACAACCGCGGGGCACGGCCTCACAGATGCGGTCTCCGTCCTGTTGTTCGATCCGGAGAACCTTAGCGAGATGCTTGGTGACTGGATCGTTGTGGGCAAGGAGAAGCGTCAAGGCAGCGTGCGGTTCAGCAGGACTCCCTAGCCCGGCGGGGGGCGAAGCGACCCCTCCTACAGTAAGCGGACCGTGGTTCCCAGTCTGGAAGCGCATGCCCACGTCGGAACACTCGCCGGGTCACGGCATCCCGGTGGCCTGCGAATGCTTCGAGGCCGTACTAGGCGGCGATTACACCACGGAGTAGCATGGGGCCAGTCATGCAGACTGCGTATTGACTGCCGGGCGCAAGGAGGCGACGGGCAAATGGGAGACATCCATATCGCCGTTTGGAAAGGGGACATCGAGGAGGTCGAGGAACTCCTGCGGCAAGATCCCAGCTCAGTGTCTGACAAGGACGACCTTGGAAGAGAGCCACTACACGAATCCGCGTTGAGAAACTCAGAAGAGATCACCAAGCTGCTGCTTGAGCACGGTGCTAATCCGAACGCAAGGGACGAGCACGACAGAACACCGCTGATTGAAGCTGCATCGACAGGCTCTTGTGAAGTCATCGAACTGCTGAAGGACGCTGGTGCCAATCTGGCGGCCAAGGATAACCAGGAGGGACGGACCGCGCTGTTGTGGGCTGCCTATCACCTCCAACCTGGGGCAATCAGATCGCTGATCGCCAAGGGAGCGGATAAGGACGCAACCGACGAGGGCGGCCTGAATCTTCTTCACCTAATGGCGGTTTCGCCAGGGTTGGAGGCCCAAGACGAGACATCCGGGAGTAGCATCTATGTTGAGCAACTGGACAGCGCCCTGGAAGTAATTGGTGAGACGGCGATGGCAAGAATGTTGGCCAAACCGACCAGCGATGGTAACGGAGCTGACTATCTCTTGCGGAAACGCGGTGTGTCATTTGTCCATGGCTACACACAGATCCGAGGAGGCAAAGCGGTGCCCATACGGGCCCATTTCCGCAGGAAGTAGGGCCCAAATTTCGGCGCGAAGCCCTCGCCGATCCCTAGACCATCTACGAGCAAGCGCGCTTGACCAATTGTTGCTCTCACCGTCTGTCTTCGGGACTCCTTGTGCTTGTGCTCGCCGCAGAAGGGTTGGTCTGGGCAAACAGCCAGTCCCTTATCCCCTCTATCGAGTAGGCTTTGTCGAAGGTGCTCATGTGATCTCCGTTGGTGAGCACCGTGTACTTGACGTTGCTTCCCTGGGCAAGCATCTGGCTCACGTCGGTGGCGAATTCCGCAGCGGTTGAATCTCGAGACCAGGTGCCCGAACTGACTGTTGCGCCCGCATCCTTGAGCGTCTGCGTGATGGCGTTCATGCCCGGATAGGCCTTGCGATCACCTTCGGAAACGACTATCCAGAGATTATCACCGACCATTGGTGTCACCAGAGTCGCGTCCCACTGGCAACCTACCAGTAGCGAGGCCGCGAACATGCCCGGGTACTTGATGTCCATCGCGATCGACATCATGCCCCCCATGGACTGCCCCGTGTTATAGATCCTGTTGGGGTCGACGCTGTACTGGGTTTCGATGTACTTGACCAAGTCGACGGTTATGTCCAGGTACTCCGTGGCCTCGGAGGAGTCGTTGACCACCGGGGTCCCCGTGTCGTACTGAGGAACGACCACGATACATTCGTGCTTGGCCTGTTCGGCGGGCGTCGCCCAGATGGTGGCGCCGTAGGCCGAGGTCAAGGTCTTCGTCGGATCAGAGCCTATGAGACTCGAATCGCCCATGAACAGTACCAGCGGGTATGATCTGGAGGCGTCGTAGCCGGCGGGCACGTAGATGCTGTACATAAGCGTCTCGTTGTTGTAGGCAGAATCCGTGAATGTCGCTTGCTGGTAGCTGGCGATCACCGCGTCCATATCGACGCTTGCCGCCGCGCTGGTGCCGTCCGTCGTGGAGGCGGCGTCGTCACCACTCGTGGTAAAGGTAGTGCTCTCTATGGGGCCGGTGGGCTCGATCGTGTTCTCGTCCTGCACGGTGGTTGCCGTCTGCGATCCTCCGCAGGCAGCCGTCAATTTGACTGCGAACGATAGCACGGCCAGGAATGGCAGAGGTAAGGCAACGGCAGGAAGCCACGGCGGGTGGTGCTCCATTTTCGATGGTATTGTGCGTCTCCACAAGCAGGCGCGAATCGCGCTCATTGCAGCGAGTCCGACCGTGCCGAGGGGCCAGACGACAGGAGCACAAGAATGCCGGACATCATCATCGACGAAGCGCTCTGCACCCGCTGCGACATCTGCGGCGCGAACTGCATCATGGGCAGAATCGAAAGAGCTACGGATTCAAGCTTTCCCACCATTCGCGAAGGCTTTGAGGCCAGATGCATGAGGTGCGGGCATTGTGAGTCCTTTTGCCCACAGCGAGCGCTGACACTGGACTTTCTGCCCAAAGAGAAGCTCCTTGCCAAGCCCCAAGACGGTCAAATCGACGCGGAGCGACTTTCTCTATACATGAAGCAGCGCCGCTCGGTGCGGCACTTTACGGCGCGGCCGGTTTCCAAGGAACTCATCGCTGAGGTCATCGACGTGGCCCGGTACGCCGCCTCGGGCGGAAACAGTCAGCCGGTGGAATGGCTCGTGATTCTGGATCCTGCCCAGGTCAAGCGCATATCCGGGCTCACCATCGATTGGATGCGCACAATCCTAGACACGCCCCATCCGCTTGCGGCCTATGTCCCGGCGCTCATTGGCATGTGGGATGGCGGCGTGGATCCTATCTGCTATGACGCTCCCCATCTTGTGTTCACGCATCTGCCGCGCACTGAGCACCATGACGACCCCACCGACGCCATCATCGCCATGACGTACTTCGATGTGGCCGCGCCTTCGTTTGGCATCGGCACCTGCTGGGCCGGCTTCGTCAAGCTGGCCGTGGACGCGTACCAGCCCCTGCAAGATGCACTTGCTTTGCCACAAGGGCGCAAAGCCGCCACCGCGATGATGCTCGGCTACCCGCGCTACGCGGTAACCTCTATCCCACGCCGCAACCCGGCGAGTGTCACGTGGCGCATATGACGCGTCGGTGCCTTTGCCGCCTGTCCGCGGGCGGCGCTGCTCTTGCCCTCGCTCTGGCGGTTCTGACCCTTTCGGCCTGCGGCGAAAACCTGCCTGGCGCCACCTCCACCAGTGAAACCCAGACGCCCCCTACCACCGCCGGTAGATCTACTCCAATCACGGCACCCACCACCACGGCCCCGGCCCTCCCGGCCACTGTCAGAGACGAGAGCTGGAACCTGGAATTCACCATCGAACTTGCCGTACCCGACACATACTCTTTCGGCGGCTTTGGCAACCTGCTCTTGCACATCGACGGCGACAAAGTGCGCGCCACCGGGGTCATCACAATCGGAGACAGCACCTACAGTGAGTTCGTGTTCGACGGGGTGCTCGACGGCGGTCTGTTCACTCTGCTGACTACGGAGTTCCCGGTCGAGCCCGGCTATGGCGATGATGTGGGCACGGAGGGCGTCACCCTGGTCTTGCCTCCCTTTGCGTTCACAGGCGACACAGCGCGGGCCACGGGCGGTCTTGTAATCGTCACAAAGCCCTGGGCGCCGACAAAATCGGGGACTTTCACCATCGTCCTATGTAGAGGCACCCAGAACCGATAATCGCGACCGCAGAGATGAGCACGAGTTCCACTGGACACCCGCACCGGCAAGTAATAGAGTCCCTACTGTGACTATCACACCCGTGGTGGGAGGATCGATGAAGCTGGGACTCTTTGGCTGTCTGAGCGCTTGTCTGTGCATCATGGCCGCCTCTTGCAGTTCCCTAGAAACCAACGAGAACACAGTTACGAACGCGCAAGACACGGTCAGCGCCATCGCCAACGTGCAACCTTCAGGAATACCCGACCACTTTGTTCCTGATGAACCGGCGCATATTGCCAGGGCTGCGGGCGACTGGGATGTCAACGCATACTTGGGCGCGCTTACCCACCTATCGGTGGAGCCTGGCTACATCATCGACTACTTCTACATGTTCGAAGGCGGGGGCGGACACCCGTTCGTCTACGCACGGCCGGCAGACAAATCACCGTACGCTTCCTTCGAGGAGTATCTGGCAAACGTTCCCAGTGACGCTCCAGACTCGGCCGGTGAGACCGAATACGCGAATGAGTACCTGGATCACATCAAGATAGACGATACGCGCGAGGGCTACTTCGAATTCGTCGCGCTCAGGCTCATGGACGATCAGTTCTACCAGTACTGGCACGCGGCATACAACGACGCGACCATCGTCTGCGACGCTGACGGTCTGCAGCGGACGCTCTCGGCCGCCGATAGTGCTTTCGAAGGCAGCGGCGTTCCCGGCAGCGTGCGTAGGGCGGCCGCCAAGATAGACCTCGCCCCCACTGTCGAGTTCCTCGACGAGGCAACAGCACTGGTAAGGTTAGTGATCTTCAGCAAGTGGGGCGGTTTCGCAGAACTCCGGTACACCATAAGTCGGGACTTTCCGCATTCGATAATCAACTCCGAAACGCAAATGCTGGTGGAATACGATTGCGGCGCGTCGTTTTGATAGGAAAGCCCGCGGAAACACGAACTCCACCCCGAAACGCGCGAGAAACACTAGGCTTCCCTAAGCGCCAAAGACCTGAGACAATATATCGGTAACTGTTCCACTCGGGGTCGTGGACTCCGAGGTTTGAAGACAGCAAACTTAGAAAGCAGCCGTCACGAAAGGGAGAACGAACGTGATTATCGACATCAACATGCACCATCTTCCCCAGAATCTGTTCAGTGACGAAAAGATCCTGGACGGCTTCTTGAGCACGGCCCCCCGCGGCCAACACGAGATCGCCTATATGGGCACCGTAGAGTCGGGCAAGAAGCAGCTGATTCTTGAGAAGCCCAAGGGCTACCAGAACCTCAACTACGTGGAGGGCGACTACTCCCTCGAGACCAAGCTCAAAGCCATGGATGAGAACGGCGTGGACATCGCGATTTTGCGCGTACCTGTCTGGCAGGAATGGCTTCGCCTGGAGACCTGCAAACTCGTCAACGACGAATCGGCCGACATGTGCAAGCGCTCCAACGGCCGCCTCTACGGCACCGCCTGCCTCCCCCCCTGGGGCGGCAAAGAGAACCTCTACGAACTAGAGCGTTGCATCAAGGACCTCGGCATGGTCGCCGTCCAGGTTGCCTGCCACTACGGCCAGCTCTACCTTGACGACGAGGCCTTCAAGCCATACCTCAAGGTCCTCAACGACATGAAAGTCCCGGTCATCGTGCATCACACGCCGCTACCGGTGCATTACCAGTCGGTCATCGACTGGACCAACCTGCGCCGCGAGATGGGCCGCATCATGGACCAGATGACCGCCGTCGGCCGCGAGCTCTTTAGCGGCATGTTCGACGAGTTCCCCGACCTCAAGTTCACCCACACCATGTTCGGCGGCAACTGGTTCGCCAACCAGAAGCTCATGACCCCCAAGAAGGGTGTGAAGAAGGAAGCCATGCTGCGCCTGGACATGAGCGAGGGCGAGCGGATCAGCAAGTACCTGGAGAACAACCTCTTCTTCGATACCACCCACCCGGCCTCGTGGGGCAAGGACCAGGTGGAGTGCGCCATCAAGGTGTCCGGCGCCGACCACATCCTGTTCGGCAGTTCGTTCCCGGTGTTCTACAACTGGATGAGCGACGGTGTGGAGTTCATGAAAACCCTGGACATCACCGAAGAGCAGCGCACGGCTATCATGAGCGGCAACGCTATCAAGATGTTCAACCTCAAGGTCTAAGTAGCAGACGAACAGTCTCAAAGTCCTTGGCGCCCAGGATAGCCTCGTGCAGCATGGCTATCCTGGGCGCTTCCTAAAGTCTGGGTCCGATGGTTGATATCTCAACACTCGTTGCGCTCGGCTATTCGCCCCGTTGGCAGGCGCTATTCACACCCTTCGCCACACAGGGTCTGGCGCCCGCCAGGGTGATCCGCAGCGACAGGGGCAGCGCGCTTGTGGCCACGCCTGCCGGCGTCGTCCGCGCTCAGCTCTCGGCCCCCCTCTTCAAGTCCATCAAAGGCACGGCCAAGATGCCGGCTGTCGGCGACTGGGTGGCCGTCCAGGTGGTCGATGAGCCAGACCTCTCCCTCATCGAAGCCGTGCTCGAGCGCACAAGCGCCATCACGCGCGGCGATCCGGGTGGCGGCTCCGAGGTGCAAGTGCTGGCCGCCAACATCGATACGGTGTTCGTCGTTCACCCCATCGGCGAACCGCCCAACCTGCGCCGTATCGAACGGGAGCTCTCTCTTGCGTGGGACTCGAACGCCGTCCCCGTGGTGGTGCTTACAAAGGCGGACCTCTCCCCCGACCCAGAGGAGGCGCGGCAGACGGTCGAGGCAGTCGCGTCGGATGTGGACGTGCTTGTTACCAACGCCCTCTCGGGCGAGACCGCCGAGCTGCTTCTCGCCTACATAACCAATCAGCGCACCGCGGTCCTGGTGGGACCTTCGGGTGCGGGCAAGTCCACGCTCATCAACGCTCTCCTCGGCGAGGAGCGCCAAGCAACAGGCGAGGTACGTCTGGGCGACGGCCACGGTCGCCACACCACAGTCGCCCGTGAACTCATCCAGATGCCCCGCGGGGGCATTCTGATCGATACCCCTGGTCTTCGGGCACTCGGCCTCACCGGTTCGGAGGAGGGCATCGCCTCGGTGTTCTCTGACATCGAGGAGGCCTCGCGGTCATGCCGCTTTCGCGACTGTACGCACAACGGCGAGCCCGGCTGCGCGGTACAAATGGCCTTGGAGTCAGGGACGCTCTCCCCCGAGCGACTGGCCAGCTATCGGAAGCTGATGGACGAGGCCCGAGTCGTCGCCGGCAAGACAGACGCAGCCCTTCGCGCCGCCGAGAAACGCAAGGCAAAGATCTTCAGCAAGGTCGTCAAGGACTACCACAAACACAGCGACCGCGGCTGAGCAACCGTTTGGTTGCCGACGAGCCTATCCGTCAGCGTCTATAGCCAGACGCGCTCATTCTTCGTGCGAGCTCGAGGCGAAGCCACGGCTCCCATCCCAAGTCTCCTGAGAGACGTCCGGCCTCATCCCGGTGCCGGGGAAGCTGGCCTCTCGCAGCTTGAACGACTCGCCCCCCTCATGCCGCGCGATGGCCAGTCGCAGGCCTTCCTCCACCAGATTGCGCATAGTCGTACGCTCCGCGGCGGCTATGAACTTGGCCTCCCGAAAGAGCGCATCGGCAATATCTATGGTTGTTTTCATAGATTGGAGATTACCAGCAAGCGATGACCGTGTATACGATATCCCGCTCCGCATCGATGAATCGGTGACCAGCATTCACGCCCTCGCCTACGTCAATGGTCCTGAGTGGCAACAGATTGTTCGTTGGACGCCCGAAGGCTGGGTCCACGAAACAGTCCCCTGGTATGCAGGAACAGATATCCGAAGAGCGCTGCAAGAGCTACTGCGCCTCCCGCTAAGAAGATAGAACCGAGACCGGTGTGGTCGGCCATCACCCCAAGCGCTATGGCCCCTAACGCTCCGCCTAGGTCCATCGCCATGAAGAAGGTCGAATTGGCCAATCCACGCCGTTCGTCCCTAGCCAATACGACCGCCAATGAATGGAGTTCTGGCTGAAGCATTCCCATCGCGAAACCGGATAGCGCGCCACAAATCACCAGAACGGTCACATCGTTCATCCAGAACATCACTACCATGCTTATGCTGGCCAGCGCCATGCCCGGGCCCAGCACCGCAACAGAGCCGAACCTCTGCGAGATCCTACCAACGAAAAGCCTTGCCGCAGCGACCGCGATCGCACTCGCGATGAAGAACACACCTGGATTATCTATCTGCTTGGCGACCGCATAGACGATGACAAAAGTCATGAAACAGCTACTGGCGAACATGAAGACCAGCATGATGGCGGCCGGCTTCAAAGCGTCCCTATCGACAAGTTTCTCCCACACTCTTTCCTTCACGCCACCGGGGAGCTGCGGCCGCGAGTCAACCGCGCCGTTATCCCAGACAGTGCTCGGAATCGCAGCACTCACCTGCCGCTTCCCAGCCGAGCGGAGCGTCAATGCTGCCAACACATTCACAAAGGCCGTACCGAAAATCACCAGGTAGGTGACCTGGTAGCCGAAAGCATCCTTAAGTGTGAGAGCGACCATGGGGAAGAATGCCCTGGAGATAGTCTGCGACAGACCGAAATATCCTATGCCTTCCGACATCCTATGCTTCGGAATGGCGTCCGTAGCCATGGTCATGAGCGCCGTCCCGATGAAGCTGAAGCCCAAGCCCTGCAGCCCTCTCATCACAAGAAACAGCGGAAGAGGGATGCGCGCTGAGAAGAACCCGCTGGCGACTAGAAAGACCACCGTCCCGATGATTAGCGGCAGGTACCGCCCCTTGGTGTCAACTAGTCTTCCCACGATCGGGCGGAAGGCGACGGCAACCAACATGTACACGGTCGTCGTCAGACCCGCAACGAACTTCGAATAGCCCATGTCGACCATGTAGAGTGGCAGAAGGGCTCCGAGCATGCCGAGCATGATCCTCTGGAGCAGATCCGCAAACATGATGTTTACGTACCTGCGGGTGAAGATCCTTTCACGCGTCTCCGCCGAGGGCCGTGCTGGCCTCGTCACTTCAGGTAGCGGTCGGGCATGACGTTATATCTTGTTATGTTCCACCGGCCCCCACCGGGCGGCAGCCTCTACGAACTACCCAACTCCTTGAACATCTCGAGCGTAAGCTTTTCCAGAGATGCGAGCACATAGCCAGGCAGCATATGGCTGTTCCCGCGGCCGGGCAACACGCCGCATGTGTTACAAACAAGCGCCTCATCGTCGAAGATGTAGTGAGAGCGTGCTATCAGAGTAGCGTCGTGGTTGATGAGGACGGTGTTCTCGAGCGGTGAGATCTCCTTGATATGCGCGCCCAGAGACGAGTAGAGCTCTCCACTGAACCCAAAGAGGGCGACATCGCCCATCTTCACTAGATGCAGGCGGATCTCGTAGGGATCGACGCCCTCCCCCACCATCTCTTGGGTGCCGTCGCCCTGCTCCATGATGTCGCGCCCAGGAGTGAACGACCACGCGACCGTTCCAGCTATGGGAGCTGAGTCGACGCGACACTCAATCGTGCGGATGACCTTCAAGATGTCGGCCAGATGCCGGCCGGCAAGCGTCGCGAGAACGGCAGGGGCTCCGTCTCCCAGGCGGCACAGCGCCGGACGCCCTGTCTTGTGATCTGGGTAGAAGATCTCGTTCATCAACAGCGGATTGACGTCACCCGCCGCCCCGCTGGACCACACGGCCACGCTCCCGGGGTATCTTCCCTCTACGCCGCGGCAGACACACCCACTGAGATCGCCGCCGATACCTATCTTGCCATCGCAGCAGTCATTGCCGATCATCACGCAACTGTGCACCGGGTAGTTCATGAAGAACGCGATGGGCTTGCCGTCCAGGTCCTCGAACCTAAGAACGAACAGAGAGCGGTCGGTGGGTGTCTCCGGGTTGGCGCCAAGTGCGCACTCCCGGTGCACCTCGCCCCTCTCATCGATCCACTCGTACACCTGGTTGCGATTGACGTTGATGTAGCTCTCTCCGCACGCGTATCCCATCCTGGCAGGACGCATGTCTGCGATCGCCTCGTCGACGACCCTGAGCAAGGTGCCGATAACCTGCCGCTCGTATTCAGCCTGAGCCGCCTGTACCTCGGGCACCTTCAGACTCACATCGTTGATAGACTCCTCGGGACGGGACCCGGTCACCGGAGCTGTGTGAGTATGAGTACTGAAGTACAGGATGTTCTCCTGGGGGATCCCGGTGCGCTCTGAGATTACCGCCAGATTCTCGGCCGGATGCAGTGCCTTGTCCAAGTCGAAGCCGATGATCAAGGCCTTGCTCTCACCCTGGCCGACCGCGATGACACGTAGATAGAGGTCGTCGAGCACCCCCCCGAAGCTGTCGTCTCGCAGGGCGCGGAGATTCGGTATGAGAGCAGCCGCCGGGGTGATCAGTCCGCGCGCCGCCCCACAGGTAGAATGGTCAGTCCTCATCGTCAGGCTTGTCCTTGTATTCGGCATATAGTTTGGGTAGGAACACACTCAGCTGCTGGGCTTCCACTGTGGCGTGGGTGATGACCTTCTTCAGATACTCCTCGCAGAGCATGGAGTCCGGGGTCGTCTCGTCTCTCGTGACCTTGCCGTCCTTTACCCCCCAGCCTATCCACTCGCGCGTACACTTCTCCATCACGCCCAGGGGGCTGGTGCGCGAGAGGGTGAGCATCAGATGAGTGCCGGGCCCCTGCGGGTATCCAGGCTCGAGCGTGTGGAACGACTCATAAGCGGAGTCGACAAAACACTTGGCCTCGTCCAGAGCCTGCCGCCGTTCCTCGGAAAGACCATATTCCTTGAGATCGACAGCGTGCCGGATGGTATAGCCCATCTCCTCACCCTGCCCCAGGTCCAGGGACTCCACCGTATACACGCCGTCCCACTTGTCCTTGCCGTTGATGAAGCCGTGATCCCAGTGGTCGGCCGGGTTCCAGATCTTGTACTTCAGGTTGCCCTGGTCCTTGGGCATGCCCGTGGTGTGCACATTCAGCCACCGGAAGTACCAGGCGAGCATCTGCGGTGTGCAGTTCGGGTAGGTCGTGTACACCGCCAGGTAGCCGGTGCCATCGTCCATCATGCAGTAGCCGTACTCCACCTCCTGGTAGCCGGTCGGCTGCAGCAGGTCGAGAAAATTCTCGGGCTTGATCGCCAGCTTGGGATCCATGGGGCCCGCGTCGATGAGCTGCTGTTGCAGAGGACCGGGCCCGTTTAATGGCAGATCGTAATATTTCGCCAGAGGTAGCTTCCTCTCCGCGGCACTGATTTCAAGCCTGTTAATAATAAGCATCGATATTGTTCCTTTCTCGCCCGGACATCCAGACAGACCGGCTTCGTCGGTGGAAGCCTTATCCTCTGTTGTCCGCAAGCCATTCCATGATGTTCTTCCAGAGCACGGGGTAGCACTTCCAGCTGAGGACCTCCGGAAGCGCCCAGTGCGGCAGACAGTCGAACGCAGTAGCCACAGATCTCCCCCTGCCGTACTCTCCCGCAGCCAGTCCCACCGAGCCCCCCATCTTCACTACTACCTGCGTACCCTCCCTCTCCTCCAGGTAGTTGTAGCCCAGATAACGCGGCCAAGGCTCCTCGATCCCCTTCATCAAAGGATGATCCATGTCCGCGATGACCGGCGCCACGCCCTCCGGGCTATCTATCCGATCGTCGTGGTTCATCATCTTCACGGGCAACACCTCGGCCAACGGAGTCATGCCGTACCGCGCCTTGCCCTCGAAGCCACAGAAGCTCATGTAGCCCCCTATCATGAGCAACCCGCCACCCTGCAGCACAAACTCTCGAATCGCCCGGAGGCGGTTCCCTTTGATCTCGCACTTGAACATCATGTCCGGATGGAGCAGCAGGGTGTTGCTGGTGATATCGCTTAGGATCACCACGTCATAGGAGGCCAAAGCCTCCGCAGTATCGGGGAAGGAGAGCTGCGCTATGTGATTCGGCAGCCAGGTGACGTCCATCCCGAGGCCCTCGAGCGTGCGCACGAACGGCTCGCCCACCGGCTCGTACCTGCCTAGGGTGGCAAAATCGAAGCCCTTGGTATGGCTCTCGGTGGTTATGAAGGATTCTCCGGCCAGAAGTACTTTCATCGCATCACCTCAAAGCTGGTCATCGGGCTTCTCGTGATATTCGGCATACAGTTCGGGGAGGATCTTGCCCAGGCGCTGGGCCTCCACAGTGTTGTGGTAGAGCACGTTCTTCATATAGTCGACGCTCAGCATGTAGTCGGGGGTGCTCTCGTCGAAGTAGATCTTTCCGTCCTTCACGCCGTATCCGATCCACTCCCGGGTGCGCTTCTCTACGCCGCCGTTCGGACAGCGGCGTGACAGCGTCAGAGTGAGGTGCGTGCCTGGCAGCAGGGTGTGTGGCTCCTCCGGCGTGTAGAACTTCTCGACGGCGCAATCCACCCAACACCCGGCGTCGCTCAGCTCTTTCTGCCGCTCTTCTGTGAGGCCGTAGTCCCGCAGGTCGAAGGGGTGCCGTATCGAGTAGAACGGCTTTTCGCCCTTGCCCATATCCAAAGCCTCGACCTGGTAGATTCCGTCACTCTTGTCGCGTCCGTTGATGAAGCCGTGGTCCAGATGATCCACGGGGTTCCATACCTTGTACTTGAGATTGTGACCAATGGGCATTCCCGGCGTGTGCACGTTCAACCACCGGAACCACCAACCCAGCATCTGCGTGGTGCAATAGGGATAAAGCGTATATGCAGCGATGTAGCCCGAGCCATCAGGCATCCGACAGCAGCCCAATTCCACGTTGAAGTAGTCGGTGGGGTGCAGAAGGTCCAAGAAATCCTCGACCTTGATGGCGTCCACCGGGTCCATCGGACACGCAGCGATTATCTGCAGTTGCAGAGGCCCTGGGGTATACAGCGGCAGGTCGTAGTACTTCGCTAGGGGCATCTTCTCTTCTTCCGGCAGAAGGCCGGGGCGTTCAGTAATCAGCATCTTCCCTGTCTCTCTCGTCTTCTCTCTCGTCTTCTCTCTCAGTCCTCAGCTAGGCCGCTCGCGGTAACCTGGCGCTACTTCACATACTTGTCGAGGAACCCGAATACTCGATCCAGGTTTGCCGGGCTGGTGAACACCGGGCTGTCGTGGCGCGCACCGTTGATGATGTCCAGCTGACAAAGGTCGGGCCCTACCTTCTCTCTGATGACCCGCGCAAGCTCCATGGACTGCTGCACGGGCACGCCCTCATCGTCGCGTCCGTGCTGGATCAGCAGCGGTGCCATGTCCGCTTTCACCCATGTCATCGGATTCGCCAACGCCACCTTGTCCGGCACCTCGGCGATAGGTGCCCCGAGGTACTCCGACTCCGGCGAATCCGGCTCGCCGTGATTACAGCGTCCGTGCCCACCGGCAGCCAGCTGTTTGTCCATGGCCAGGAAATCAGTGGGTCCGTACCAGTCGAAACCTGCCTGCACCGCACTCGACTGCTCAGGGTTGCCGAGGTCCGGGTCTTCAAACATCTCCACTCCGGCCGTCGTGCACATCATGGCAGCGAAGTTGCCTCCCGAGGACTGTCCGCACGCCGCCACACGACTGGTATCCAAGCCGATACTGCGCGCCATTCGCCCGCAGCCAGCGGAGGGCAGCCTTCACGTCCTGAAGCCCCGCGGGAAAAATGGCCTCTCCACTCAGGCGGTAGTTGACGCTCACCAACGCGTAGCCCCGATCCAACCCAGCCAGGTACGAAGCCAGGTAGATGTCGCGTTTGTCCCCCATGCGGAAACCGCCACCGTGCATGTAGAACAGAACCGGAAACGGACCGTCGCCCGTTTCGGGCAGATAGATGTCCAACTGCTGGGCCGGCGACGTGGGCGCATAGACCAAGTCGAGCCACTTCCGGCCGACATCCGGGATCTCGCCCATGGGTATAGACTTGGCACCGGGGACACCCGATACTTCAGGCATGCCCTCAGTCGTCATCGTCGGGCCTATCCTTGTACTCGGCGTGAAGCTGAGGCAGAAACTCGCTCAGGTGCTGCGCCTCGATGGTGCAGTGGGTAAGCACCTTCCTCATTTCTTGCTCGGAGCACATTTCAGGATTGGTCGTCTCGTCGCGCACCACCTTGCCGTCTTTCACCTTGTAGCCAATCCACTCGCGGGTGCGCTTCTCCATGTATCCCAACGGACTCATCCTGGATAGCGTCAGCTGCAGGTGAGCGCCCGGCAGGGGCTTTTGATCCGGGAACGTATGGAAGGACTCATAGGCGCAGTCTACCCAGCAGCCTGCCTCGTTCAGGGCCTTTTCGCGCTCTTCGCTGAGACCCAACTCTCTGAGGTCGACGTAGTGCCGGATGGTGTAGAACTTGTCTTCACCCCGCCCCAGGTCGAGAGACTCCACAGTGCCGATGCCGCCCCTGCGGTCCGCGTAGCCGTTCTCGTTCAAGAACACATGGTCCCAGTGATCGGGCGGACACCAGATCTTGTACTTGATGTTGCCCATGCCCTCCGGCATGCTCTTCGGCCTGACGTTCAGCCAACGGAACCACCAGGCAAGCATCTGCGGCGTGCAGTTCTGATAGGTGGTGTAGACGGCCAGATAACCGGTCCCATCCTCCATCACACAGTAGCCGTACTCCTGCTCGTCGTAGCCGGTGGGCTTGAGCAGATCCAGCATGTTCTCGACCTTGATCGCCTTCTTGGGATCCATGGGGCCGTAGTCAAGGATCTGCTGGTAGAGAGGCCCCACGGGACTCAGGGGCATGTCGTAGTACTTGGCCAGAGGCAGCTTCCTCTCCTCTGGACTCAGTTCTGGTCGATTGGCTATATACATCCGCTATCTCCCTCTTTCACCTCTTTGCGTCTTCCTATTCTCAGTCGATTCCGAAGAAGGCCAGCATCTTCGGAAGGACAAAGTCGCAGAAGCCAAAGCCACCACCAGCGCCCTCGACGGACTCAAAAGTGATGCCTTCGGCGCCCAGCTTCTCCGCGTATTCCTTAAAGCGAAGGACCTTCTGATACATCCCGTCTTCGGTCCCGCAAGGCAGGTAGGTCTTCGGCACGTTCCCGGCCGCCACAGCCTCGCGGAACCGATCCCAGGTGTGCTCACAGGAGTCCAAGAAACCACCCACCGACGCATACTTGACGATCTTGTTGACTTCTTTGGGTTTGATGCCGCTGGCCGGGTTTCCATAGGCCGTGGAGAATGCCTTGTTGTCGGCCGTGGCCTTCGCCAGAAACTCGCCCCTCTCCATGTCCCGAAACGGCTCCAGGAACGTGTAGCTGATGGGAGGACTCCCTATCGGTGCCACCCCCCCGAACCTCTCCGGATGCTGCAGCCCGTACATCCAAGCCGCCGCCGCGCCCATGGAGAACCCCGCGATGAAGTTGTCTTCCGCCTGCTCGGACGCCGGAAGCCAGTTGTACACAAACGGCATCAGCTCATCGAAGAAGAAATCGCTGTAGTTGTATCCGTCAGCGAACTGCGGATGGTTGGCGAAATCGCTGTTGAGACCGCTGGGCATCACCACGATCACTTCCCGGTCTGCCACGTAGCGAGCCAGGCTGGTGTTGCGTATCCAGTCCTGGCGGTCGCCCATGCCGGCATGAAGCATCCACAGCACCTTGTACTTCTTCCCCGACTCGTAGAACTCTCTCGCGTCCACACCCACCTCGGGACTCGGGACGAGGACGGTAAGGTCGGTCGGGCCGGCCAGGATCCTGCTCTTCAGATTGATGGTGTACTCAGACATCGGACCCCCCGTCAGAACTCAACGATTCTTATGCCGCCGGGACTTGTGGCCTTCGCCCCCGTGCCGGTCGCACGCAGAGAGCCGTCGGCCGCGATAGAGAACGTCGCGACATTGCCCGACTGCATATGGGCGGCAAAGAGGAAGCGCCCGTCGGCCGAGATATGCAGGCCGCGAGGGTTCACACCTCCGGAATCCAAGACTTCGCGGAGCGAGATGGCCCCGGTATCGTCGATGTCGAGCACGGAGATGGTGTTCTTGAAACGAGTTGAAACGTACAGGCATTTGCCACTGGGATGGATGACCAAATCTGCAGGTTCGGGCGTGTTCGGACGCCCCGACTTCGCCAGGATCACCGCTTCCATCTGCGTTACTTCCTCAAGGGTCTTGGGGTGCTTGAGCGTGGGACCTCCCGCAGCAGGGGCGTCCGCGCTCTCCTCAGCAAACAGTGGAGCCTCGGCCACGCGGTCCAGCGCCCCGGTCGCGACGTCGCAACGATAGGCGTGGACAACGGTGGTCTTCTCGTAGTTCGCGTAAAACACAGGCAGACTCGGATGGAAGGCGCCGTAGCGAGGCACGAGACCTTTCTCGACGCCGGTATCCCCCAACCAGAGCAACTTCCCGTTCTCTCGGTCGAGTCGGTAGGAATGAAACTGCTCCAGCCCTTTGTCACACACGACGAGCAACTGGCCGGTGGGATCCGCCACCACGGAGTGTTGCCGTGACCACGGGTGAGGCCCCTGAGCACCATCCCCCGGCGTCAAAGCGACATCGCATGCCTCGCCGAGGCTTCCGTCGTCGTTGATGCGGAACAGCACCAGAGCGGTATCGTCGAAAACCACTTCGGTGGAATAGCCCGTCTCACCCTTGACGACCTTGGTGACAAAACCGAAATCGGCGTGGTGTGACACGACGAGGTACCGGCGTGTTGCGTCTAACAACGTATAGCAGGGCTCCTGCGACAACGTGCGCTGCTCGTTGATGACGCTCACGTCTCCGGTTTCGGCCTCGATCTTCAGGGCCATGACGTATCCGCCACCACCGGTCTGCCCTCGCAGACTGGGGCGCTCATCGACCAGATAGACGATACCCCGCTCGCTGTCGACGCTCTGGTGCCCGACGTTGACCTCCTCAAGGACCGTTGCTACGGGCTCCATAGCAGCCGTCTCAGGGTCATAACTGAAGACACTCAGCCCCTTTTGCTCGGGCCCAAACCCAAAATTGCCTATTAACGCGTACATCTTCTTTGCCATGTCACTGCTCCCAACGCTTCTCTTACAGGGCCGACAAGCCTGACCAGCCGACCCCCATCAACCTATTTGATATGTCGCATTCAGTTTGGACACAAGCACTTCGCCCACACTTGTCACGACCCTGGAACTCTCGACCCCTTGCTCTTCCCTCACACCATGATGCACGCCACCTGGTGACCAGGGCTTATCTCCCTGGTCTCGGGCATGGCCTCGCTACAGGCCCGTACGGCCACGCTGCAACGCTCATGAAAAGGACAACCTGCCGGTGGGTTAAGCGGGCTGGGCACCTCGCCGGCTAAGACGATCCGCTCCCGGGTCTGCCTCCACCACCGGGTCGGGCACCGGCACGGCCGAGAGCAGGGCCTTGGTGTAGGGATGAAGGGGGTGGTCGCAGAGCTCGGCCGCCGGGGCGCTCTCTACGATATGGCCTAGGTACATGACAACAATGCGGTCGCTCACGTGCTTGACCACCGCCAGATCATGAGCGATGAACAGATAGGAAAGGTCCTCGAACTTGGACTGCAGGTCCTTCAAGAGGTTGATCACCTGGGCCTGGATGGATACGTCCAAGGCCGAGATGGGCTCGTCGCAGATGATGAGCGAGGGATCACAGGCCAGGGCCCGGGCGATGCCGATGCGTTGGCGTTGGCCGCCGGAGAACTCATGGGGGAAGCGGCCGGCCATACGGGGGTCCAGGCCCACGATGCGCATTAGATCATCTACTCGGGCCCGGCGCTCCCCCTTTTCTTTGTAGGTCTTATGCACACGCATGGGCTCCCCGATGATGGAGCCGGCACACTGGCGAGGGTCGAGCGAGCCATAGGGGTCCTGGAACATATAGGCCATCTTCTTGCGCAGAGGTTTCATCTGCCGCTCTTTAAGATGGGTGATGTCTTGGCCTTCGAAGAAGACCTGCCCGGCAGTAGGTTTGTAGAGCCGGATGATGGCCCGGCCCACCGTGGTCTTGCCGCAGCCACTCTCTCCCACCAGGCCCAGGACTTCGCCCCTCTTGAGGTGGAGGCTGACCCCGTCGACGGCTTTGACATCGGCCACTTTGCGCAGGAGCAGGCCGCGCAGCACCGGGAACCAGACTTTGAGGTCTCTTACCTCTAAGACCAGGTCGCTCGGGGCGCGGCGGCCGTCCTTGCGGCTGCCGTCCTTGCGGTCACCGTCCTTGCGGCTGCCTCGGGCGCTCCCGTGGTCGCGATCCTTGCTGTGGTGGTCCTTGTGGTGATGGCGCCCGTCTTTGTCGCGGCGGTGCTCGTCGTGCCCACGAACATCTTTGTCGGAGCTCCCCTTTTCGCCCCGAGACCGGCCCTCTTCTCGCTGATGTTTGTCCGGCCTCATTGGACTCCCCCTTCCGGGTTCACATAGCAGCGGGTGCAGTGGGCCTCACCCACGGACTCAAGCTCGGGCCAGGGGTCGCACTGACAGCGCTCCACCGCATAGGTGCAGCGGGGCAGGAAGGCGCACTTGCCCGTCATGCGGCCCAAGTTGGGGGGCAGGCCCGGGATGGCTTCCAGCCGGCGGCCCTCCCCTTCGTCTATGCGCGGTACGCAGCGCAGTAGGCCGATGGTGTAGGGATGCCGGGGACGGGCGAATACTTCTTTGCAGGTGCCGCTCTCTACGATGCGTACCCGCGTACATGATGTAGAGGGTCTGGGCGTAGCGGGCCACCACTCCTAGGTTATGAGTCACGATGACCAGCGAGGAGTTGAACTTGGCCACCGCCGCCACCATCATCTCCAGGAGCTGGGCCTGGGTGGTGACGTCCAGAGCGGTGGTGGGCTCGTCGGCGATGACCAGTCTCGGGTTACAGGAGAGGGCCATGGCGATCATGGCCCTTTGTCTCATGCCGCCGCTGAACTGGTGGGGGTAGTCGCCCAGCCGGGTCTCGGCGTTGGGGATGCCTACCATCTCTAGCAGTTCGGTCGCGCGGGCTTTGGCTTCTTTCTTGTTCATCTTAAGATGGAGCTCCGGCATCTCGGTTAACTGCCGGCCGATGGTTAAGACCGGGTTGAGCGAGGTCATGGGCTCCTGGAAGATCATGGCTATCTTGCCGCCTCTGACCGAGCGCATCTCGGGGCCGTTGGCCTCATAGGCCATGAGGTCGCGGCCTTCAAAGAGGATCTCGCCTTGCGTGATCTTGCCGGGGGGGCGGATGAGGCGCATCACCGAGAGCTGGGTGACCGACTTGCCGCAACCCGACTCGCCTACCACCCCTACGATCTCTTGCTCGTTGATGGTAAAGGAGACGTCGTCCACGGCCTTTACCAGGCCGTCGTCGGTACGGAACTGGGTGTGGAGGTTCTTGACTTCTAGGAGGGGGGTCATGGTGTCCTTGGGACCACCCATCGCTAGATCAGTCCCCTGAGTCGCGGATCCAGAGCGTCGCGCAGCCCATCGCCCATCATGTTGAAGCCGAAGACCGCGAGCGCGAGTGGGATCATGGGGGCGAACGAGAGCAGCGGGTTTGTCATAAGGAATCTCTGCCCATCAGAGATCATGCTTCCCCAGGCCGCGGTCGGGGGGCTGATACCCACACCGAGGTAGCTCAGGGCAGCCTCCGCCAATATAACCGCGCCCATACCGGTGGTGATGCTGACCAAGATGGGTGGAAAGGCGTTGGGGAAGATATGCCTGACCATAGTGCGAATATTGCCTCCGCCCATCGCCCTCATCGCCAGCACGTAGTCATTCTCCTTGACCGACAGCACCTGACCACACATCAAACGTCCGTGCGCAGAGATGCCCTGGATGCCGAGGGCAAAGATCACGTTCCGCACTCCTCCCCCCAAAACGACCGACAGCACAATCGCAAAGATCAACATGGGAAGCGCCTGGAGAATATCCAAGAGACGCATGATGACGTTGAATATCCAGCCACCGAAGTACCCGGCGACTAGACCCAAGATCACTCCGACGACAGTGGATAGGCCGACAGCGCCCAGACCGACCAGCAGAGAGACCCTGGCGCCGTAGATGACTCGGCTGAACGTGTCTCGCCCGATGGAATCGGTACCCAGCCAATGCTCGCTACTGACCGGTGCCAGTTTGCCTATCTTGCCCGATTCGAGATAATCCACTTCGAAGGGGTCGAGGGGCGCCAGTAGTGGGGCGAAGATGGCCATCAGAACCACCAGCGAGATTATGACAAGGCCAACGACCGCGAGCTTCCGCCGAAAGAAGATCCGCGCGATGTTCCTCCACTCGGCCCTGCTTGGCAGCACCCCCTCATCCACGCATTGGGCCACTTCAGGCGAGGCCACAGTACCTGTCCTCCATTAGTCTCAAGACCACTCCTACTTGTAATGTATTCTGGGATCGACCCACCCATAGGCGATGTCCACCAGAAGGTTCACTAGGACGACGATCGCGCCTACGACCAGCACAGCGCCCTGGACCACCATGTAGTCCTTGTTCATGACTCCGTCCATGATCAGTCTGCCCATGCCAGGTATGGAGAAGACCACCTCGATGACCACCGCTCCGCCGAAGATGTAGCTGACCTGCATGCCCAAGGTGGTGATGACAGGGATCAAGCCGTTCTTGACCACGTGACGAAGGACCACGGTCTTCTCTCTCAGACCCTTGGACCAGGCCGTGCGGACGTAGTCCTGTTGGATGACCTCCAGCATGCTGGAACGTGTCTGCCGCGTGAGTGCCGCCGTGCCGAACAGAGAGAGACCGAGCACCGGCATGACCAGCTTCCTGAGATTGTCGCCCAGGTCATCGAAGGGCGACGTGTACCCGTAGGTCGGCAGCCAGTGCAGCTTGATCGCGAACACGTAGATCATAAATATGCCGAGCGCGAAACTCGGTATCGTTATTCCCGCGTTCGCGAGCGCACTGAGGGCGCTGTCCAACCACTTGCCCCTCCGAAGTGCGCATATGATGCCAAGAGTGATCCCAGACAATCCGCACAGTAGCAGGGTGAAGAAGGCAAGATTCAGGGTAACGGGTAGCCGCTGACCTATTAGGCGCCCAACACTCCGCTGTAGGGCGATCGAATCCCCAAGATCTCCGTGGAACACACCTCCTAGCCAATTGACGTACTGAACCACCACAGGTTTATCCAGACCATATTCATGTCTGAGTATCTCTTGGCGCTCAGGTGAATATGACTCGTATTCGCCCATCCCAACAAACAGCATCAACGGGTCACCTGGCAGAAGGCGCATCAGACCGAACGTCAGCACGGATATCCCGAACAGCACCAAGATGCCTAGTAGTAGACGCCGAATGATGTATGCGGTCACTAGTGGCTCCCGATTAGATTCTCAGTGATTCCAAGGTTCACACTCGTTTGCGTGGTCCGAGCTGGCGGGCGGCCCATCTCGGTGCCCGCCAGCTCGGATCAACGGTAGCTAGCTCAATCGCGATCTACAGACAGGCTACTTGCTCAGCCAGATGATCGACGGATCGAATTCACCCGTCCACTGACCGGCACCCATGTCGTGCAGATTCTTTCCGATCAACTTGTAGTTGGTCCTCAAGTACTGCGGTAGCGCGATGCAGAAGTCATCCACAGCGATCTTGTTGAGCTGCTTGTAGTAGTCGGCCTTCTTGACCAGATCCGATTCAGCCAACATCGTACTGGTAGACGGCATCGTACTCATCCGGGATGTACTGAAGCGGGAACCAACTCGAACCCTTGGAGAGGGCTTCGCTAAGCGTGCTCACATACGGCAGCGGCAGCTGGTACGAAGTCTGAAGCGCACACATCTCACCCGCTGCTTGCTTCTTGCTGTAATCACCCCAGCCGACGTTGTCCAGACCGTTCAGCGTGATGTTGACGCCTACCTTGGCCAAGGCCTCCTGTATTGCCGTGAACAGGTCGTCGTTCTCGGGGTTCGTTTGATAGGTGAGAGTCGCTGCGAGGGGCTTTGCGAGACCATACCCTGCTTCCGTCAAGCAACGCCAGGGCCGCAGCTTCGTCGTAGGAGTATCCCTTGATGCTGGAGTCGTAACCCTGAAGTTCCTTGTCGTCTATCTTGGCGGCGAACTGATTCGTGGTCCCATACATTCCATCGAATGCCGCGTCGATGATGATGTCGTAGGGCGCGGCCATAGCGATGGCTTGCCTGACCTTCAGGTCGCTGAACGGTGAGTCGGCGCTGGTGCTGTCCCAGGTGATGCCCATGATGCCGGACACCATGAAGAGCGACGTGTAGCCCTGGCCCTCGGCTTCCTTCACCTGCGCGCCCGAGACTCCCTCGAGGTAGTCGCATTCGCCGTTCATGAACGCGGCGAACCTGACAGTCGGATCAGTGACCATTTCCACACGGATTCCATCCAAGTAGGGCAGACCCTCTTGCCAGTAGTCGGGGTTAGCCACGAGATCGATGGAGACATCAGGAGCGAAGTCCTTGAACATGAAGGGGCCCGTCCCGACTGGATGGGTCTTGATGTCGTCCCCGTACAGGTCGTAAGCAGCCGGGGAGACCATCATGACGGCATCCTCCATCGACTCAAGGAGGATGGAATCCCAGTTAGTGAGAGTGACAACGACGGTCTTGGCATCGACTACTTCACACGACGCCATATTCTGTAGGGCACCAACGCCCATTTCCTCGCTCTTCTCGAGATTCCACTTCACAGCATCGGCGTTGAAGTCGGTGCCGTCCTGGAATTTCACGCCCTCCCTCAAGGTGAACGTGTAGGTCTTGGCGGCGGCATCAGTTTCCCATTTGGTAGCCAACTGCGGGACGCGGCTCCCGTCAGGACCGATGCCTACGAGACCCTCGCAAACGGCCCGGGCCACATACGCGTTCGGCCCAGGCATGTTGTCCCAAGGTGCTCCGAAGTTGCCAAGCGTCATGCCAAGGATCATCTTCATGGTCCCGCCGGTCACGGGCGTGGCAGCCGGATCCGCCGGATACCCCTGCGGGTTCGCCAGCACGCTTTTCGCGACTCCGGCATCAGTAGTGGCGGTTGTATCACCGGTGCCGGTGGTGACCGTGGGACCGGTGCTAGGAACTGTCGTTGTCGTGGTCTCGTCGCCGCACGCCGCCACGCAGATAGCGGTGGCCGCTAGAGCCAACACCAAGAACAATAGAAGGCTTCTTTTCACTTTGTCCGCTCCTCCCCTGTTTCGCGCAATATTCCGTCCCTGCATCTGTTACGCCTCTTCAACTCCAACTCCAGGATGCCACCCCCATTTCGCTAGCCATTTGGCAACAAGGCCCTTCCGCAAATGCCCTACTGGTGGTTGCTTTCGCCCTTCCAGTGCAACCCAATACGGAGACGGCACCGAGCCGCGCCGTGAAGTCATTCTCCGCGCCCGCTCGAGCTGAAGCCGCGGGCCCCGTCCCAACGTTCCGCGGTCACGTCCGACCTCAAGCCATCCCCAGCGAAGCCGCCGTCGCGCAGCCTGAACGACTCACCACCTTCATAGCGGGCCATCACCAAACGCAGGCCTGCCTCAACGAGACCGCGCATAGTCGTACCGTTTGCGGTGGCGACGAGTTTTGCCTCCTGGAAAAGCGCATCAGCAATATCTATGGTTGTCTTCATATGGGTGACCATATCACGGCGATTCTGGTCAAGTCAACCGCAGCTACTACGAAGACGGGAATGGGCACCAGAGAGGCAACCCGGCAGGGTTTCGGACAAGGGGCGTGCACCCCTCGAGATGGGTCGCCCGGCTACACTGGTGCTGTCAAAAGACAGAAGACCAGAGCAAAAGGTGCGCCAAAAGCAGCCGGAGGGACAGGGCAGCTGACGAGTGATAAGCCGGCGAGTGATAAGCCAGACACTGGGGTCCGCTTCCCCGCGGTTCCCCCCGCCCAGCCCGCGTGGACCAGGCGCGCTAAGCGCCGATGAGCGGGTTTCTTACTTTGAGGTTCGGAAAGCTGCTGTAGTCGCGATGAGCCGACCAGAGTTCGGAGACACCGTGGTGAAGACAGAGAGCAGCCACCCGCGCATGGTTGACCGCTTGGCCGGTGGCCTTCGATGCGAGCAACTGATGGGAGAGCTCTTCCCAATAGATGCGGCCGCCGCGACCCTCCGTCAAGACAACAAGCGAGGGGGATTCCAACCAAGCATCCACCTGCGCGATGGCGCGATCATAGGGTGTAGGCGTCTTGAACACGAGCTGATTGGTAACAGTCACCAGAAACCCGTACAGAGACGGCCAGAGAAGGGCCCAGGGCTCCGCCCCCTCAGCGAGCACTCGTACGCAATCGCGCGCGGCCTCGAACCAGTGCCCATCGGCGCGATGGCTGTAGACCAGAATGTTCGTGTCTACCGCAATCAGGCCCTTCCCGCGTCCGGGCTGGGAGGCGCGCTGATCGCCCAAAGGCGCACTTCCAGAAGCTATCTCCAAGCCCCCACCTCTCGAGGTAGACACGTTTCAGTCACCAAGATTAGAGCCGTTCCCACAATCGTGTCAACCCGCGTTGAGAATCCGGCACCAGCGGCAAGGCCCTTCCCGGCGCCCCCGCCCCCCCCTCGGGGCTCGCGCCATCTACCTAGAAGCTTCCCCTACAGCTCGTTGATCTCCTTGGCCCTCCAGCAAGACACTGAGTGTCCCGGCAGTACCTTGACGAGGTGCTGCGGCTCCTGGCACCCATCCCTCGCATATCCACATCTTGCGGCAAAGCGGCAGCCCGGCTTCGGATTGATGGGCGATACGATCTCACCCTTGAGAAGAATGCGCTTCTTCTCACGGTGGATATCCGTTGATGGGATAGCTGACAGAAGCGCCTTGGTGTACGGATGCAGCGGCTGCTCAAACAGCTCCCCAGCGGGAGACGTCTCGACGATCTGTCCCAGGTACATGACGCATATCTCATCAGATATGTGACGCACAACGGACAAATCGTGGGTCACGAACACATACGTCAGGCCCTGCTCGTCTTGGAGGTCTTGGAGCAGGTTCAGCACTTGCGCACTGATAGAGACATCCAAGGCCGAGACCGGCTCGTCGCACACCACCAGCTTGGGCTTCAGCGCAAGTGCGCGGCCTATGCCCACTCTCTGTCTTCTGCCTCCGTCAAGCTCGTGCGGATAAGCGACCCTGATGCGCTTGTCGATGCCGACCATGTCCATGATGCGCCCCGTCTCCTCCAGCCGTTCCTTTCGGGAATAGCGACCGGAGATGGTGAGAGGCTCCATGATGGTTTGCTGGACGGTCATCCTGGGATTCAAGGACGAAAACGGGTCCTGAAAGATGAACTGCATGTCCTCTCTCAGCTTGCGCAGCTTCTTCCCATCGACCTTCGTCACATCCTCGCCCTCGTAAAGTATCGTCCCACCGGTGCTCTCGAGGAGGTGGATCATGGTACGCCCAAGTGTCGACTTGCCGCAGCCCGATTCGCCCACCACTCCCAGCGTCTTGCCCTTTTCGATGGAAAGCGACACGTCATCGACCGCGTGCAACATCCCTCGGGGGGTCGCAAAGTACTTCTGCAGCTTCCTGGTCTCGATCAACGGAGGCATGCTTGTCCCCCCTCCTCGGTGACTCTTATGCATCGACAGAGATGTCCGGGCGCGATCTCACTCAGTTGGACCTTCTCGACTCTGCATTCATCGATCACCATGGGGCAACGAGGGCTGAAGTAACAGCCGGCAGGCAGGTGCGAGGGATCAGGCGGCAAACCGGCGATGGGACAAAGCCTCTCTGCGTCGCCGGTCAGCTGAGGGACAGCGCCGAACAATCCCTGCGTGTAAGGATGCGATGGATGGTCAAAGACCGCTTCTTTGCTGCCGCTCTCGATGATCTGGCCCGCGTATATGACCGCCAGGTCGTCGCAAACCTCAGCCACCACGCCCAGGTTGTGCGAGATCATGATCATCGAGGTCTTGAGATCCTTCTGTAGCTTGGCGATCATCTCCAACACCTGCGCCTGGATGGTCACGTCCAGGGCGGTCGTCGGCTCGTCCGCAAGTAGCAGTTCCGGACTGCAGGCCAAAGCCATCGCGATGACCACGCGCTGCTTCATGCCGCCGGAGAATTGGTGAGGGTACTCCTCATAGCGATCTTGTGGGATACCGACCAATTCCAGCATCTGCTTGGCCTTCTCGGTAGCCTCTGATTTCGTGAGCTTGTTGTGGAGCTTTATCACTTCCGCGATCTGAGCACCGACCTTCATAATGGGGTTCAGCGCTGTCATCGGGTCCTGGAAGATCATAGAGACCTTATGCCCGCGGATGCGGCGCATCTCCTTCTCGCTGAGCTTCAACAGGTCTTCCCCGTCGAGATTGATCTCGCCTCCGGTGATCCTGGCGGGTGGATCGGGCAGTATGCGCAGAATCGCCTTGGCTGTCGAAGTTTTGCCCGCGCCGGTCTCCCCAACGAGACCCAGGGCCTTGCCCCGCTCAAGCTCGAACGAGACCCCGTTGACCGCGTGGATGACCTGTCCCTCGGCCGTGTATTCGACCACAAGGTCCTTCACAGAAAGAAACATATCGGTATTGCTCGTCATAGTGTCTCGTATCCCTATTTCTTCAGCTTTGGATCAAGGACATCACGCAGGCCGTCACCGAGCATGTTCAGCGAAAGGACGGAAAGCATGATGAATACGCCCGGGAAGATCACCAACCAAGGCTGCGTGCGGAACGAGGGCAGTCCGCCGGCGATCATCGAACCCCATTCCGGCAGGGGGGGCTGTAGACCCAGTCCTATGAAGCTGAGCATGGCACACATCATGATCGTATTGCCGATGCTCATGGTCGCCGAGACCAGCAGCGGAGAGAAGCTGTTGGGAATCACATGCCTAAAGATGATCCGAGGCGTCTTTGCGTTGATGGAGACGGCTGCCTCCAGGTACTCCTGATGGCGGATGCCCAGGATTCCAGCCCGCATCAGACGGATGCTCATGGGAATGTTCCCCACGGCCAGCGCGATCATGGTGTTGACATAGCCCGGGCCCAGCACAGCAGAAACGCACATCGCCAGCAGGATGCCGGGAAGCGACTGGAGCACATCGGTCAAGCGCATGACGAGATTGTCCATCCATTTGCCAAAGTATCCGGCTATGGCTCCGAAGACCATGCCTATCGCCGCCCCCACGGCGACGCCCAGCACCCCGATGCTAAGGGAGTATCGAGCCCCGTAGATGATCCTGCTGAAGATGTCACGGCCCAACTCATCCGTGCCGAACCAGTAGGACCAGGACGGGCCCTGACGGGCAACGTCTATGTTCACAAGATCAACCGGGTGCCTAAGCAGCAAGGGGGCAAAGATGGCCGCGAGCGCCAGTACCGCAAACAGGATGCCGCCCGTTAGCGCAGTCGAATCCTTGGCCAGCCGCCTGAGAAGAACGACAGACTGCCTCTGCTTCTTGATCTTCGTAGCCCCTACTTCTACAACTGCAATGTTAGGCATGTCGTCTTCTCCACTTCCACTTCTTGCCCGCGAACTGCGCCTTGACCCTGGGGTCGATGAAGGCATACGTGAGGTCCACAAGCAGCATGATCAACGCCAGGGCAAGTGCCAAGAAGATCACGGAACTCTGGACGACGTTGTAGTCACGGTTGGATATCCCATCTACCAGGTACGCGCCCACACCCGGAATGCCAAAGATCTTCTCGATCACAACTGTACCGGCGAGCATCATAGCTATCCCGTTGCCCACTATGGTGATTACCGGCAACATAGCATTCGGCAGCGCGTGACGCATGAGTATGCGCATCTCGGACATACCCTTTGCCCGAGCCGTCGTGATGTAGTCGGAACGGATGACGTCCAGCATGCTGGAGCGCGTCTGTCTAGCCTGAGTGGCGATGCCGGGAAAGGCATTGGCGATGCAGGGCAATATGTAGTAAGTGATCCCCCCTAGACCCAAAGCCGGAAGCCAGCCCAGCTTCACCGAGAACAAGAGGATCAACATCGAGGCGATCCAGAAGTTGGGCATAGATATGCCGAACATGGCACCGAACATCGACACGCGGTCGGTCCAGCCGTTCCGCCTCACGGCCGCCATAATCCCAAGGGGAGTGCCCACGAATACCTGCAGTAGGATACAGATACCTGTGATGGTCAACGTGCGCGGGAAACGTTCCATCAGTTGGTCGGTGACCGGGACCTGCTTGATCCAGGACTTGCCGAAATCAAAATGAAAGACGATGCCTTCCAAATACCTGCCCAGGCGCACAACGTAGGCATCGTTCAGGCCCAGCGCCGCTCTCTTGGCTTCGATCATCGCCGGCGTTGCCTCTGGTCCCACCATCAGCCTTGCGGGGTCGCCCGGGATGAAGTACATGATCGTGAAGATCAGGATCGTGACCCCCAGGACCACCAGGATCGTCCACAGTAGCCTCTTTAGGACATATGTACCCACCGCTAGTTGCCTCTCTGCCTAGCACCAATCTGGCGCTTGTCATGATGCGGCACTGCCATCACCATACGTATCCGCAGGTTCAGGCAGTGCCGCATCTCGCTTACTTACCTATCCCTGAAATTAGCAGGGTAGAAAAAGCACCGAACTCCTACTTGAAGTCGGGGGCGTATTCGCAAGCGCCCGGAATGATCTGGCCTCTCTTGTCGGTGAAGACCTTGGTCACGCCGCTCACACTCACGAAGTTGTTCTGCCAGGAGAGCAGTCCCAGAGCGTAAACGTGCTCCCTGTCGTAATTCACGAAGGCATCGAGGTTGGCCTCAGACTGACCACCCTCCGCACTCGCGGCCGCCAGAAGCGCCTGGAACTCGGCGTCATCGAACCAGTTGGAGGTCGTGCCGTTGTAGCGATCCGCGGCGTATATGAGTGCCCAGGGGCTGTAGACTTGCTCGCCGCCCGCGCTCTGATCAAGCAACATATCCCACGCGGTGGGGTCATACTTCAGCGTATTGTAGACGGCTTGCTCCACCGCGTTGATCTCGACGGTGATCCCGATCTCCTTCAGCTGGGACTGGATGACCTGAGCCATCAGCCCGGTCTTGGGATCGCTCATGCAGAGCAACCTGGCGGTCATGCCCGTCGTGGCGCCAGAAGCAGCAAACAGTTCCTTGGCCTTCGCCACGTTGACAGGGTAGTAGTCCTCAGAATTCCACTTCTCCAGATAGCCGTTGAAGTTGTGGTTGCCGATGGTGTGCGCAGTAGCATAGCCATTCTCGCCCGCCGCGGCCTTGCCCAGCGCATCCTTATCTACCGCATACGCTACGGCCTGCCGCAATTCCAGATTGGTAAACGGATTCCCCTCAGAACCGTTGAAATTCAAGCACTGAGTCAGGTTGTCAAGCTGCTTCGCAACCGCGAACTTCGCGTTGCCATCGAAACGAGAAACGTCGGGCCCTGCAACTGACCCAGAAAGATCGACAGCGTCGGTCTCTAGGGCAACCGAGTGCTGAGCCGCCTCAGTGATGACCTGGAAGACGATCTTGTCGACGTTGGTCACGGCATATGGAGACATCGCGGCCGCGTCGGTCTGCCAGTAGGCAGCGTTCTTCTCGAAGGTGAGAGTGGAGCCGGGGACGTTCTCGGTCACCACATAAGCACTGGTGGAGATCGGGGTGGTCGCGAACTTGTCCGCGCTGGCTTCATAGGCAACCTGGCTGACAATCGGGCACTCGGCGACGATGTCTTCGATGTCCTTGCCGCTTAGCGCCTTCTTGAACTTGAATTCCACTGTATAGTCGCCCGTGGCTGTAACCGTCTCGACATCCCCCAGCGGACGGAGAGTTCCCGCAGCCATCGCGGTGGTATAGCAGAAGGCGACATCAGCAGCCGTGATCGCGTTACCGGCGCTGTCCTTGACGTTGTTGCGGACCGTGACGACCGCGCCCGTGCCATCAGCGCTCTCCTCGAACGATTCGGCGATAACGGGAGCCTCGTCAGAAAACAGGAACTCATACATGGTATTGAGCACGGCGATCCGGCCCATGCTCATGCCCACGAACGGTCCCAGATCTCCAGGATCAGCGGCGATGGCCACGGTGACCTCAGAGGAGCCTTCCGTGCTCTCGACAGTGGTGGCGGTGGTGTCACCGGTGCCGGGAACCGTAGTGGCGGGAGTGCCGCCGGTGGTCGTTGTGGTGTCATCGTTGCCGCATCCTGCCAAGACGGTGACCATCGTGACCATCATGACCAGGATCAGGAGGAACAGCAGATTCCTTTTCATTTGTACCCCATCCCTGTGTTGTCTCTTCTTCCACTTCCTGCTTCTCTTCCGAACCTTCAGCGCTGATCAATCCAGGCTTTCACCCCCTTGTCTCGCAACTATCAGGCTGTCGGTCAAAGACGTACCGCACGTCGTAGCCGATGTGCGTCTCTTTGTAAGTGGAAACCCGCTTGAGCTCGATCTGGTGCATGATGAAGTCCTCGGGCCCGTCGGCGGACAAGGTCATGGGCTCGCCCTCAACGCCCGACAGGACGCGACGGGCGTTCTCGAGGCATTCCTCCACAACCGAGGCGTCCAGAAGACCCTCCCCATGACCCCAGCAAACATGGTCGAACTCCTTCCGGTGCACCAGCAGCTTCTCCATGTTCCTGGCGTACTGCTCGACAGTGGGCTGGGGTTCGTCTTGCTGCCAGTAGAGCATCACGAAGGGCGCCACTTCGTCACCGGTGAACAGGATGCGTTGTCCGCTGTCCAGAAACGCGACGCTACTGGGAGCGTGAGCCGGGATCTCGATGACCTCCAGAGTGCGACCGCCTAGATCGATCTTGTCGCCATCGGCGACGACCTTGATGGGATAGTCCAACGGGTACACCAGCCGTGCTTTGCTGGGATACGGGATCTGGGCAATCTTGGCCGCCTCTGCGCTCATGTAGGCGAGATCTAACCACCCGTTGCCGCCGGTATGATCAAAGTGGCCGTGAGTGTTGGCCGCCCACACGACAGGCTTGTCGGTGAGCGTCTGCGCGAACGCTCGGATGTTCTCCGTCCCGAATCCCGTGTCGATCAGAACGCCCCGCTCATCGCCGACCACAAGATACGATGTGGAGCCGTCGACACGGATCAGCCACGTGTTCTGGCAGAGAGGTTCGGCTTTCCACAGGGTGTCCGACACCCCCGGCGTTTCTTTCGTCCCGTCAGAACTCACTCAATCCCTCCCACATGGCCCACCTGTCCGCGCCTACAGAATCGTGATTCGGTTCAACGCCAGAATACTGATTCGGTTACGAGTCTGTCAAGCCCAACCGAACATTAATTCTGTCTGCCTCGGATGGCCAACCTCCCGCGCCCGCCCAAGGTCACAAGAGCGAGCCCGGGAGCCACCGAGCCCAAGAGCGGGCATAGGGCCGATTTGCCGTGGCGACGATCTCCCGAAGAGAAGTGGGGAAGCACAGAAGTGGAGACGCGGCTCTTCCGACGGAAGTCGGGGACGAGAAGACACTACGAACCGGCGTGGATGTCCGACGGCAAAGAGTGAGTCGATGGCCACAACCTAAGACTCCCCTTCTCGGAACGGACCGTCTAGCTAGTTGGACCCGTTGCCTCGCAGGAAGCTGCCCAGGGACAACTTGAGTTGTCTGAATATGCCTTCATCCGTGACGCCGAAACGCAGCTCGCTGTCTGGTCCCAAGAAGAATAGCCTGGTGTTCATCACAGTCGCGCACATGGCGTAGGCCATGGCAACAGCCCCGTCTGGGTCTGGATGACCGATCTCCTCTCGATGACCCGCAAGTACCGCTTCTAGGAAGGCGCCCCTGCGTTCATGATCGTCCTCTCCGACTTTGCGTCGCATCACCGGGTCGAAGACCGAGAGTACTGTGAAGGCTCGAAGAAGCTCTCGCTCGTTGAGCATGTTATCGATCAATATATCGACGCAATGGTCGACGGCTTCCTCCAGAGACTCCTCGACTTGTGCCTCTTCCTCAAGCGCTGCAAGTATGCGCGGCTCCAGTCGCACATGCACGCGCTCTTGCACCGCGTGGATGAGTGCGGTCTTGTCTGAAAAGTGGTGGTAGAACGCCCCTACCGACAAGCCGGTGCGATCCAAGACCTTCTGGATCGTGAAGAGATCGACCTCCTCCTCGCGCAGCTGGTCTTCGGCGGCTGCCAGAAGTCGCTCCAGCGTCCTTGCACCCGGCGGTCGCTGGGGCGGTTTACGCGAAGCGGGAGCGTCGATCTTTTCCATGTTGCTGAGTATACACAGGTTCTTTTGTAGCAGAACCAGAGTTCTGTCAGCGCTGTCCCACAGCCGGCCCGCGGGGACCAGGCCCAACTAGCTCTCGTGGCAACCTGTCAGTCCTTGATGACGCGCAGGAGTTCAAGCACCTTCTCGCACAGCAGCTCGGCCGAGCCACGAGCAAAAGGCGAGTTCATGGCTTCGTAGGTGATTCGGTCATACGAACTGAGGTCCGCCATGTACTTGCTGCCACCGTTGACCATCGTCAGGACCATTGTCTGGCTGAACGGCGACCGCTCTCTAATACTCCTTGCCGTCTCGCAACCAAGCTCCGGACGCAAACCTATCAGCGCGACTTCACCCAGCCTGGCGACCACTACCGGCTCTTCGCGCTCCTCTGACGGAACAAAAGCATACTGTCTGGTCGGACGAATCGGCGGGGTCTTCATCGTCATCCTCTGGCCCGGACACCTGACCACGCTTGTCTCAACTGCGATCGGGTCGGCAAGAGTGTGACACTTTGTCCTTTCGGAGATGTGCAGCACCTCTGCCCCCAAGCGGGCCCCAAGCATCTCGGCAACCACAAATCCTCGTTCATCGATGTCTTTCACCCGAATGCGTCCGTCTTTGCCCACGTATTGAAACCTGGCTCCTTTCAATGAGGGAGCCTGATCGCCGGCCGCGCCCATGCAGAACATGGCCGTAACGACGTCACCATATTCTTGCTCCACAAAGCGGGAGGCCGCACCCGCCAGATCGGCGGTGACCAAGCGAGCGCCACCGGTCGTCGACGGTTGGTCCATAACCGATGGCTGCACACCGTAGCCGAATAGCAGAGCAATCGGATCGCCGGCCAAGGTCTCAAAACGAAGCACCGTCACAGACTTGTCCGACGGGCCGGTCTCGTTGCAGCCAAGCCACCAACCGTCTTCCGTCCAAACGTCTCTGTTTACATTCACGTCGCAGAATCCGGTCTCGCAGCCAAAGCGGGCGTCGACCACTCCCAAGACAGCCCTAGAAGTCGCCCCCTCTACGGCGTCCTTGATTGCCTGGAACAACAGGTGATGCTTATCTTGACCCTCAGCGGTGTCGCACATGTGCTTGGGCATGACATGCGGCGCCGAAAACGTGTGCGTCACGCAGATCCATACGTTCTCCGGCGGCAGACCTGCCGCTCTACCCACGATCTTCTGCAGGGCGGCGACCTGCTCTTGCGGAAGCGCGGTCAGCTCGATCGACACAATCGCCAACTTGTTGTGGCTCCCCACCAGAAGCACGCGAACATGTAGCAGGTCATGCACGCCGCATAGTCCCTCTATTGGGAAGAGCCCAGCCGGCAACTCGATTTCTGCCCGGCCGGCACCGGCACGTAGCACCTGCGCCTGGGCGGGCACGGGTTCGCAGTGGACAGATCCAAAATCGGAGCAAGAAATCGACATCAGCGTCAGCCTCGTAAGGTGCGACCAGTGTTGAATCAACCGTCATGACCATCAATACTCTTGGCCATTCGCGGGGCGCTTCATCTTGCAGCACACGGTTGCGTCCGTCAAGTTGTGCGTGGCAAGGAAGCACGATTCTCGCTAACCTGTCACAGTTGTGCATGTGCATCCACTCTCATCGTGGAGTTCGACCGTCGGCGGGACTGCAGGAAACAGCAGGGGCTCCTTGAGCCGGCGGCAATATAGGACACGGAGGACGAGTTGAACAACAAAGTTGTGGCCCGGTTTGCCGATGGTCGAACGATCAAGGGCACAACGATAGACTTCGTCCCCGGCAAAGACGTTATCCACGTGACCGAGGCGAACAGCCCGCCAGATGCCGCGCCCATTGCGATCCGCATGCGGGAATTGAAGGCACTGTTCTTCGTGAAAGATCTGGTGGGTGACCCGCGCCGCATCAAGATTCGCGAGGCCGGCCCCACTCGACCCGCCGCGGGACGCAGGATCAAAGTGGAATTCAAAGACGGCGAGGTGCTGGTGGGCACTACGACCGGTTTCCGGTACGGGCGCCCGGGCTTCTTCCTCGAGCCGTCCGACGACGGCGCGAACGAACAGCGCTGCTATGTGATGGTGGCAGCCACGAAGGACATCTCCTTCTTGTAAAGCCCTGGGAGGGCGCGGCGCCGGCAGTAGAGCCCTATCCGCCACCCTCGGAGTCGATGACCTCCTCCGTGGCGCGAGGCTCACGCCGACGACGGGCAATGTCGACCACTTCGCGGATCTCCGACATGCGCATTGCCCAGGCCGCCGCGCAGTAGCCCGCGCCTCCGGCCGCATAGGCCAAGCCCACCGAGAGGATCTGCGCCCAGAGGCTGCGGCCTAGAGCGGCGTCCAGCCCATACCAGACCCCGTAGGCCATCCCCCCAAGGGGGATCAGAGCCACGATCGACCGCGCCGCCGACCAGGCCACCCTGCGCGCGTCCACTCCCCCAATGCGCGGACTGAGCAGGAGCATGAGCGCGAAGAAGTTGACCAGGCTCACGATGGAGGTGGACAGCGTGATGCCTCCCACGCCCAACGGCTTGTACAGCAGCAGGTCGAGCACCAGGTTGAGCGCCAAGTTGAGCACCCCGGTTATCAGAGGCAGCCAGGGCTTCTGGATGCTGTAGAAAGCCCGGTTGAGAAGGGTGTTCACACTCACAAAGGCCATGCCCACGCTGAAGAACAGAAGAGCCGAGGCGATCAAATCGGTGCCGACGGGAGTGACCTTGCCGTACTGGAAGATGAGTCGCACCGTAGGAACGCCCAATACGGCGAAGAATGCGGCGAAGGGCAGAGTCACGAAGAAGATCTGGCGGAGACCCGTGGACAGATCCTCGCGAAACTCCTTCATCCGCTTCCCGAGGGCATGACGAGACAGCGCCGGGAACAGCACTGTACCTATGGCGATGGCGAACACACCCTGCGGCAACTGAAACAGGCGGAAGGCCTTTTCGATGATGACCGGAGCCCCGAGATTACCGTCAAGATGGATACGCGTGGCGATCATCGTGTCGATGAAGGAGTTGAAATTGATGACACCCAGACTGATGATGACCGGCCCGAGAAGAATGCCGACCCGCCTCACGTCGGGGTTACGAAGGCCCAGTCGCCAACGAGACGGTATGTCGGCAGCTCCGGTGGCCGCGTTGCCCCCGTCCCCCGAGGCCCCATCCACCGACATGCCTGGTCTCCAGCGGCGCCTCCAGACAGCCGGTATCTGTATGGCCAGCTCGACCACGGTCCCGGCGAACACCCCCCAAGCCAGAGCCTTCACACCGTACTTGGAGAAGGCGAGTACCACTCCGATGATGATCACGTTCCAGACGATTGGCGCCAGCGCAGGCATGGTGAAGTGGTCGTAGGAATTGAGGATGCCCATGAAGATCCCGGCGATCCCCAGGATCACCACCGTGGGGAACATGATGCGCATGAGGTGCGCCATCAACGCGATCATCTGGGGGGTGTTGTAGTCGGACCCGCTGGCAAGCACTTTGATCACCTGCGGCGCGAAGATCATTCCTAGGATCGTGATGATGCCCAAGACGCCCGTGGCGACCACCGTCACCGTGTAGGCCACCTGCCAGGCTTCGCGACGCTGACCCTTCTGCAGCAGACCCGAAAACACAGGGATGAAGGCAGCCGACAGAGCGGTATCGGCCAGGAGGGTCCGAACAAGGCTGGGTATCTTGTTGGCCACGGTGAAGGCCCCCCCGGTATCGTTCTCCAAACCCAAGGAGGAGCCCATGACCACCTCCCGGACGAGTCCGAGCATCCGGGAGCCGGCGGTGGCCAGCACAAGAAAGGCGGCCGCCAAAGCCAGCCGCCTTTTCGCGCTCGTTCGAGTCGTGTCTGTTTCGTTGCCCATGTGCGACCGCTATGCTAGACTGCTACGACTTTTAAGGGAAGACGGGAGGATTGTAGATTGGCTAACACCAAACAGCAGCGTAAGCGGGTCCGCATCGCCCAGCGTCAGCGCCTGGAGAATCTGCGCTACAAGTCGTCTATCAAGACGCACTTCCGCAGCCTCACGGCCTCCATCGCCGCAGGTGAAGCCGAGACTGCTGCTGAAACGGCCAAGAAGCTGACTTCCACCATCGACAAAGCCGCCGCGAAGAACGCTATTCATAGCAACAACGCGTCGCGCAAGAAGTCGAGGGTGGCTCGGCTGCTCTCCCAGCTGTAAAGCACTCTCCCAGCCCCGGCGCGGACGCGCCGCACCCATCTCGCCTTGAGCCAGCGGTTGTTCTGTCACGCGGTCAGCAGCCGGCCTAGGCACAACTGCAGTTCGACCTCATCCGGGAGTGAGCCCATCCCTTTCAGGCGGGCATCGGTCTCGGCCAGCACGGCCAGCCTGCGCGAGATGCCGTCGGCTCCAAGTAGCGCCGCCTGCTCGATGAACTTGCGTACCGGATAGGGCTTCATCTTCAGCTCAGCCTGTATGGCCTCCGGCCTCATACCACTGTCGCGCATGGCGGCCACCCTGTTGAGATTCTGGAAGTAGCGGAGAATGCGGCCGAACAAGGCCTCTGTCCTCTCCCCCGACCCCAGCAGCTCCTCGGCGGAAGTGAAGGCTGCCGACCCCCTGCCCAGAGCCAGCGAATCGAGCAGATCGAAGATGCTGGCCTCGTAGGTGGGGGTGGCCAGCAACCGGATGTCGTCGGAGGTGACCCGGCGGCCGTCGGCATAGAGCTGCAGCTTCTCCAACTCGCGCAGAAGGATGTTCTGGTTGTTGCCGCATCTTTGCACCATGAGGCGGGCCTCAGCCAGACCCAAGTTCATGCCCAGACGGTTGGCGGCCTCGGTGACCAGCCATTGCGGCAGCTGTCCCTCTTTGGGCGCCTGATACTCAAGCACGTCTCCGTGCTTCTTGGTGGCCGCCCGCAGCACGTCTGCCGGCGGAAGCTTCTGCGCCACCAAAGTCAGGCAGGCATCCGGCGCAGGCGATTCTAGATACGCCGCAATGGCGTCCTTGTCGGCCTTCAGCCAGGCCTGCACACCGCTGACCAAGACCAACCTCGTGCCACCCAAGAAGGCAAGAGTGTTCGCGGCGTTGACCACCACGCCCGCGTGATCCACCGCCGCGTCGAACTCCTCAATGTTGATATCGCCGCCCGACTGCTCCGCGACCCGTGCCTTGAGCCGCTTCAGCGCGTGCTCCACTTTGGGTTCGTCGTCGCCCACGATCAGGTAGGCTGGCTTGAGAGGCGGTCGGGCTCTATCGCTCAAGGGGTGGGGTTCCTCTCCGTGGTGAGTGCTATCGTGCCCCCGGTCACCTCACAGGATACCCAACCCGCCTCATCGGTGCAGAGAACGGTGCCCACGTTCTGACCGAGCACCGACATGGTCCCCGGATAGGGATGGCCGAACGAGTTGTCCTTACCCACCGATATCAGAGCGACTTTGGGTGCCAGTTCTCGCAGCAGCCGCTCTGACACTGCGCCCCGGCTCCCGTGGTGGGGCACCAGCACCACTTCCACTGGGGGCAATCGACGCACCTCAAGCGTTGCGGCCTCGGCGTCGCCCGGGAGAAGAAAGTCAACAGTTCCCACACTCACCACAGCCACCAGTGATGCGGCGTTCAGTTCGTCACCAGTGGGCGCGCCGCCGCGCAAAGCCCACGCGTTGTCGCCATCGACCATGACCAAGGGCTTTGCCGGCGCGTAGAAACGTACGGTCACTTCGCCCACAGTGACCGAGTCTCCAGAATGCGCACACAGATAGTCACAGCCGTCTTCGGCCAACTTGGCACGGAGTTGGAGATAGGTGCTTGCTTCTTCGCTGCCCTGGACGGCTGGGCCGGCGCTTCCGCCGCCGACCCCCGCGCTGAGCGACTGCTGCCCGCCATCTGCGCTTGAGACCAGCTGTACCTGATCGATGAGCGTCTCGACCTCCACCCCCCCACCCAAAGCCTCGAGCAGGCCGGCAAAGTGGTCTGCGTGAGGATGGGAGACGACAACCAAGTCCAGCCGCTTCACGCCCAGGGAGCGCAACTGGCCCTCCAAATCGCAACCGGCAGACCCCCCATCAAACAGAAGGGAGTTACCCCCCGGTGTTCGAACCAGCACGGCGTTGCCCTGGCCCACATCGAGCACCCTCACCTCGACCTCGCCGGGCCACCCAGTACCATGCACCAGCGTGCTCACCGTCTCGGCGGCGCCGGCGAGGACCGGATACGCCGCACCACCCACCGCTAGGCTGCAGATCACCAGCGCCGCGCCCAGGGCGGCGGCAACGCGCCGGTTCCGAGGTTTCCGCCTGCGCAGCCAGTGCGTCGACCGCTTGAACCACGGCAGGGGCAGATCCATGGGGGCGCGCACCCGGCGGCCCATCACCGCCAGAGCGGCCGGCAGCGCCACGCCTCCACACGCAAGCGCAAACAGCGCGCGACCGAGAGAGGCCGCAGACAAGACAGGGGCCATCGCCATGAAACGCGAAACCAAGATCGTCCATATCATCGGGAGCGAAGCTAGGGTATCCAGCGCCGCGCCCAGGCCCGACCACACAAACCCCAAGGCGACCGCGGCCATGCCAAGACCGGTCACAAGAGGCAGCATTGGCACCACCAGAAGGTTTGCGAGAGGCGACACCAACGACGTCTGCCCAAAGACCGCCAGGGAGACAGGGGCCGTGCCCAAACCGGCAGCGAGCGACACCGCCAGGCCCGAGCCAACGGCGCCCGGCAGCCGCCGGAAGACCCGCTGTAGAGGACGGAGCAACACCAACATGCCCACGAAGGCCGCGAACGAGAGTTGGAAGCCCACGTCGAACAAGGCGAAGGGATTGAGCGCAAGCACGACGACCGCGGCCAGGCCCAGCACCTGCCACTGGTCGCGGCTCCGGCCCACCCAGTAGCCGGTGAGCACCACCACAATCATCACCGCCGCCCTGATCACCGACGGCCTGGCCCCCACGAACGGGACCATCAGCACCGCCGAGGTCGCGGCCAGCAGAAAGCCGACCCAACGGGGAGCCCTGGCGAACCGGGCCAATCCCATCATGATGGCGGCCAAGGCGGCCACGTGCAGCCCGCTGACGGCGAGCATATGCGCGGTGCCAGAACGGCGGAAGGCCATGAGCCAACCCTCGTCCATGCCTTGAATATCGCCTACCACCACTCCCTGGAGGACCTCGTTGACTCGGGCGTCCGGGCCCAGACTGAGATGGGCGAGGGCCGACGCGCGCAGCCTGTCGAACCACCCGGAGACGCCGCCCCGACTGCCGAGGACGACTATGCATCCGGGATCATCCACTGCGAGCACCACCTCGATGCCCTGGTACTTGAGATTGCGGGCCTGATTGAAGCCAGAGGCAGACGGCCCTTCCGGCGCCTGTATAGTGCCCCGAGCGGTGATGATCATGCCCTGGCGCAGGGCTGCCGAGGTGGCCTGCGCGCCGGCGCTTGCGTCGGCCGCATCGGTGCCGGTCTCGGGTGGCGCCACCTCGAGAAGCACCGTCTCGCCCACCCCGACGCCCTCACCCACGGCCGCCCCCAACGGAGTGGATTCCCCTAACGCCCTGAGCCCTCTCACCGCCGCCCTGGCGCTGATCCACCCAGCGTTCGCTCGCACCGGACCACTTATGACCAGCTCCACCTCCACCCTCTGCTCGATGGCGCGGTCAAGGACTCCGGCTTCCAGCGCCGCCACCCTGAGGCTGCCTATCAACCACCCGCTGAACAGACCCACCAGAAGCAGGGCCCCGACCGTCAGCCCAAACGTCGGGCGATCGCTCGCAGCCACTCTCTTGTGGCCCGTCGAAGGACCCCGCTGTCTCAGGCCCACTCCAATGATGGCTCCGGTCAATGCCACCACCAGCCCCACCAAGGCGACGGCGAGTCTGGGGCCCACGAGGGCCGGAAGCGCTACGCCCAGCGCACAGGCGAAGGTGGTGAAACGAGCCAGCCCGGCCCTGCGGACAAACCAGCCCACCGGATCGTTTTTGGCGGCCGCAGGTTCCACCGCGAGGCGACCCGCGATCAGAGCATCACCAACGGCCGCAGCTGCTCTAGTTTGGCCGAGCCGATACCGGAGACCTCCGTCAACTGATCCACCGAGGTAAACGGCCCCTGGGATTCACGGTAGGCAATGATCTGTTGCGCTGTTGCCGGACCGACTCCCGGGAGCGAATCCAGTTGTTCCGCGGTGGCCGTGTTGAGGGACACGGGACCCGCCGCTCCCCCTCCAGCGGAGCCCCCGGCCGCCTGGCCACCGGTGATGCCGGCCGAGGACTGAGAGGGCATCCCCTCTCCAGATAGGACGGTCTGGCCCTTCATTGGCACGTAGACCCTGCACCCGTCGCTTAAGGCCGCCGCCAGCGCGACCGCCTCCTGATCGGCGTCCTCGGTGAAACCCCCTGCCTCCAAGACTGCCTGGAACAGCCTGACGCCATCCTCCACCTGGTAGACGCCGGGACGGCGTACTGCGCCCGCGACCTGGACCCAGATCTTGCGGGGCTGCGTAGTCGTGGTGCTCAGGGACGACGGGGTGTTCCACGCGCCCACCGCCACGGGGTCGTACGCGCCGGCCCCCTCCCCCACACCACCGGCCTGTATCACTAGACCACCGGTGCCAGACGAGCCCTCGCCCCGCATGGACATCAGGCCCAGAGTGCCCGCGAGCAGAACGACGACCCCCGCGATGATGTAGACAAGCAACCGTTTTGTGGGAATGGCAGACATGCCGCCACAGTAGTCCCCGCGTCGCGGAGACCCCGTGCAACTATGGACCGAGCTTGGCTACCTGCTCATGGCGGTCGCCCCCACACCCGAGGAGCCTGTCAGTAGCTCTCTACATATAGTTCGAAGAAAGCCTGGGGCTTGCCGCACAGCGGGCAGACCTTCGGAGCTTGGTCGCCCTCGTGGACGTAGCCGCACTCCTCGCATTTCCAGAGCATGGGCCCATCTTTACGGAACACCCTCTTCGCCCCTACATTGGCGAGAAGCTTCCGATAGCGGCGCTCGTGATATTTCTCGGCTGTGGTGATCCTGCGGAACACGGCGGCGACTCTGTTGAACCCCTCCCTGTCGGCGATGTCCGCGAAGTCGGGATACAGGGTGCCCCATTCCAGCAACTCCCCATCGGCTGCTGCAAGCAGATTCTCTGCCGTGGTGCCAACCGGGCCCGCCGGGTACGACGCCGTCAACTCGGGCATGCCACCGTCGAGCAGGCTGAAGAACTGGAAGGCGTGCGCCCGCTCGTTTTCGGCAGTCTCGAGGAAGAAGTTGGCGATCTGCATGTATCCCTCTTCGGCCGCCACTTCAGCGAAGTACGTATAGCGGTTGCGGGCCTGCGACTCCCCAGCGAAGGCCTTCATTAGGTTCTGCTCGGTCTTAGAGCCCTTCATGTCCATAAGCGCCATCCTCCTGTCCGGTCAAAGACCATGGCTCCATGCTACCCGCGAAGACCCCAGATTACTCCCCAACCGCGACACGGCCCGGCCATAGCTCTCTCGCCAAGAAGCCCGCAACTATCTCGCCCACTTCGCGGTGACGACCCTCCAAGAAGTGTCCAGCCCCCTCCACCACGCTCATGGTGAACTCCAGGCCAAGGTCCTTGAGCACCTTCGCCACCTCTTCGGGATATCCCAGGTCGTCGTTCTCGGCGCATACGGCCAGCACTGGGCCCCTGTATGCCGCCAACCTGGCGAAAGTGTCGGGCCGTAGTTCGGGCCAGGAGATGACGAACCCTATAAGAACCAGCGCAGCCACCGGTCCAGCCTCGGCTGCGGCCTTGGCAGCCATGACACTGCCGAAGGAATACCCGGCAAGCGCAACCTGCGGAGTACCTGGGCCCGCCACGGCTTCGCCCTCCAAAGCCGCCATCTGGCCCCGCAGGAACGCGGCGGCAGACTGCACATCTCGGTATTCCTCAGTGCCACTGTAGGCACCCAGGCTATCGCCCACTCCCCGGAAGTTGAACCGCAGCGTGGCCAGGCCCTTCTGCCTGCAGGCCTGGGCGGTGCGATAGACCACCGGCTGCGCCATGGTGCCGCCGCTCAGCGAGTGCGGATGGGCGACCACCACTCCGCCCGCAAGCCGCCCGGCCGGGCCGGCGGCCACGCCGTCGCCGGATCCGGAGCCGGAGCCGACGCCTTCAGGCCACTCCAGTATCCCTTCGAGGCGGTCGTTTCCCGGGAAGAAGACGCGGCCGTCCGGGGCAGAGCCGGCACCGGCCGGAGCCCCAGACGGAGGCGTGCTCACTCGCGGAAGTTGACGTACTGCAGAGGCATGCCCAGATCGCCTTGCTTGAGAATCTGAATGGCCTCTTGGAGGTCGTCGCGCTTCTTGCCCGTGATGCGCACCTCATCGCCCTGGATGGACGCCTGCACCTTGAGCTTGGCCTCTTTGACCAGCTTGACCACCTTGCGCGCGGTGTCCATGTCGATGCCGTTGGTGATGGTGACGGTCTGCCGCACCATGTCACCCCCGGCCTTCTCCTGATCACCGAACACCAACGCCTCGCCATCGATGGAGCGGTGCACCACCTTGGCGATCAGCGCGTCCTTGATGGCGCGCAGCTTCATGTCATCCTCGGTGAGTAGTTGGATCTTGGCTTCTTTGCGATCCAACTCGATCTCGGTCTTAGACCCACGAAAGTCATATCTCGTGGTGATCTCTTTCTTCACCTGGTTGACCGCGTTGTCCATCTCCTGCATGTCTACCCGGCTGACTACGTCGAAGGATGGCATCCTTGTTCCTCCTCTGGCGGTCCTGTGACAAACGGTCGTGGCGTTCAGGATACCGCAGGCACGACACCACGGCTCACTCTCGGGCTCAGCGCTCCGCCGACTGCAGGACCTCTCTCACCTTGCGGCTGAGCGAATCTGGGGTGAAGGGCTTTGGCAAGTAGTTGATTCCCGCATCGAGGCCTCGGGAACGCAACAGAGACTCACGCGGGTGACCGGACATGAAGAGAATCGGGAGAGTTGGGCGCAAAGCCAGAGCCTCCCGCGCCAGACCGTCGCCCTGCAACCCACGGGGCAGCACCACGTCGGTCAGAAGCAGATCGATGCACGGGTCTTTCTGCTCAAGGAGCGCGAGTGCCTGAGAGGCATCGGCCGTCGCGAACACAACGTAGCCATCGTTGGTGAGCACGCGGGTGACAAGAGCCCGCACCGCCGGCTCATCTTCTGCCACCAGAACCACCGCGTGAGCGCTGGTGAGAACACGCGGCACCGCGACAATCGGGAGATTCTGGGCCGAGTGTTCAAGACGGGGGAAGTAGATCCTGAAAGTCGAGCCTTTGCCCGGCTCACTTTCGACCAAGATACAACCACCGCTCTGGCGTACGATGCCATAAACGGTGGAGAGCCCCAGGCCCGTGCCTTCTCCCGGTCCCTTGGTGGTGAAGAACGGCTCAAAGACATGCGCCATTGTGTCCACATCCATGCCCGACCCGGTGTCGGAAACGCTCAACAAGACATAGGGACCCGGCGAACAGTCAGGGTTCGCCGAGTAGAACTTCTCACCCAGTTCTACGTTGGCCGTCTCCAGACGAAGCGTACCGCCGCCAGACATGGCGTCGCGCGCGTTGAGGGCGAGATTCATGATCACCTGGTGCAGTTGATTCGGGTCCACCTCAGCCGCGCCGAGCTCCGGATTCAGGAAATAGCCAAGTTCAACGTCCTCCCCCAAGGTCCGCCGCAGCAGGGGTTCGCTGTCGGCCAGCACGACGTTCAGAGAAATCGTCTCCGGTCGCAGGGGCCGACGCCGCGAGAAGGCGAGTATCTGGCGGGTGAGGCCCGCGGCGCGCTCGGCGGCGCGCCTGATCTCCACCACGTCGCCGCGCACCGTGTCGAACGGGCAGTCGTCGTTGGCCAAGAGCAGATCGCTGTAGCCGATGATGGCAGTCAGCAGGTTGTTGAAGTCGTGAGCGATACCACCGGCCAGTTGCCCTACGGCTTCCATCTTCTGGGACTCCCGCAGTTGGTCGTCCCGCTGGCTGAGCTCCTCCTCCGCCCGCATCTGGCCACCGGTGTCCACCGAGACTCCCACCACTTGCTCAACTACACCCGCGCCATCGAACACCGGGGTGAGCCGAGACACGAAGTACGCTCCGCCGAAGTGCGCCCTGAAGACAGCGTGCCGGCCGTCGAGCGCCGAGCGGATGGCCTCGGCGGCTCCGGGGGTGTCCCGGTAAAGATCGAAGGCCGAGTTCCCAAGTATCTGGCCCTTCTGCAGCCCCATTGCGGAAATACCATCACCCTCGCTGAACAGGAACATGCCCTCCAGGTCCAATCCGTAGAGAATGACGGGAGCGTTCTCCAGAACCAGGCTCAGACGCGCCAGCTGGTGTTTGAGACCCTCACCAGGCCGCTTCTCCATCCCCACGAGTCCTCCCGCCACGCGATAGGCCGCGGAATCAAACAACGGCTCGCATAGTCGTCTGCCATTCCTTTGCCCGGTTCTACCCCGAGCCAAACACACCGGCGAGGGTGATCGAGGGCGCCGCCCGGGACTCTAGGTGCACTCTCACAGCTGGCCGGCGAAGACGTGCCTTAGCCCGCCGTGGTCCCCAGTGCCTCAGACACCTTCGCCCACTCTTCGTAGAGGGCCGCTATCTCGTCGGCCAGGGCGGCCGCTTCGCTCGAAGCGGTGCTCAGCAGTTCGTAGTCGGAGGCGTGAGCGGGGTCGCTCATGAGGGCGGCGAGTTCGCCTTGGCGGGCTTCGGCGGCTTCTATGCGGCGCTCGATCTTGCGGTGGCGGCTGCTGAGCTCCTTGCGCTCTTTGTAGCCCAGCTCCACCGTGAGGGCGGGGGCTTTTGCGGCGCCCGACTTGGCGCCGCCCGCACGAGCGGCCGACGGCCGACTCGCCGCCGCTACCGGGGCCGCGGCGGCGGCAGGTTTCGCGTCGCTCGCCGAAACCGGTGCGCTCTTGCTGCCCGCGGCTGGTTCCGTCGCCGGCGGCTTGGCCGCCGGCGCGGGGGCCGGTGTGGCGGCACCGGCAGCCTGGGCCTTTTTCCATTGGTAGTACTCCCAGTCACCCTGGTAGTGAGTCACCCGCCCGTCGCGCACCTCTATCACCTTCGTGCCGATGGCGTTGATGAGGTGCCGGTCGTGGCTGATGAAGATCACCGAGCCCTCGAACTGGCGAAGCGCCTCCGTGAGGACGGCGCGCGAGTCCATGTCCAGGTGGTTTGTCGGCTCATCCAGCAACAGTAGCCCCGCGGGGTCCATCAGCATGCGGGCCAAAGCGAGACGAGCTTTTTCGCCCCCCGAAAGAACGCCCACCTTCTTGGTGACGTCATCCTCACCAAAGAGAAACGTGCCCAGGAATCTCCGCACCTCAGGCATGCGATTCGCGGGGCCGGCCACCTCCTCCATGGTCTTGAGCACAGTCCGCCCGGGATGGAGCACCTCCAGCTGGTGCTGGGCGAAGTACTCACGGCGCACGTTGTGTCCCAGGTTGACTGCTCCGCCGTCGGGCTCGATGGCCCCGGCGAGCAGCTTGAGCAGCGTGGACTTGCCCGCTCCGTTAGGGCCGACGAGTGCGATCTTCTCACCCCGCTCGATCACGAGGTCGAGCTTCTTGTAGACCACGATATCGCCGTAAGCCTTGCGGACGTGCTTGACCTCGGCCACCACCCTGCCTGCGCGCGGGGGCTGCGGAAAGCGGAACTTGATGGTCTTGCGATCTAAGCTGGGAGCGTCGATACGCTCGGTATTCTCGAGCTTGCGGATGCGCTGCTGCACCTGCTTGGCCTTGGTGTTCTTGGCACGGAAGCGGCGGATAAAGGCCTCGGCCGACTCGATCTCGCGCTGCTGGTTCTTGGCCGCGTTGACCAAACCCTCGTATCGCATCTTCTTCTCTTGCTCAAAATGGTCGTAGTCGCCCGTGTACAGGTCGATCATGCCCCGGTCGAGATCGGCGATGTGCGTGACCATGCGGTTGAGAAAGTAACGGTCGTGAGAGATGACCATCAGCGCCCCGGTCCAGTTGAGCAGGAACTCTTCCAGCCATAGCAGGCTCTCCAGGTCGAGATGGTTGGTGGGCTCGTCCATGAGCAGCAGATCGGGCTGTTCCAGCAGGAGACGGGCCAGCGCGACCCTCATGCGCCAGCCTCCAGATAGCTCGGCGATCTGCCGGCCAAAGTCGTTGTCTTTGAAGCCCATGCCGCGCAGGATGGTCTGGGCTCGAGCTTCAAGCTCGTAGCCATGGGCGTCTTCAAAGGCGGTCTGCAGGGCTCCCATTTCGTTCAGGAGCGCTTCGGGGTCGGCGGTACTCCCCTCGGCCAGGGTGCCGTCGGCCGCGGAACCGGCGTAGGCCTCACTGATCTGATGACCCAACTCGACGATGCGCCGCTCGGCCGTGAGAATCTCCATGTGCGAGGCCAGAACCTCCTCCATGACCGCGTGATCGGAGATCTCCTCGATCTCCTGTGGCAAGAAGCCGATGCGCATGTCCTTGCGGCCGCTGACCTCTCCCCCGTCAAGCGACATCTCCCCCACTATCAAACGGAGCAGGGTGGTCTTGCCGGCCCCATTGGGACCTATAAGACCCACGCGCATGCCCGGCTTGATATGCAGGCTGGCTTCGTCGAGCAGTATCTGGCTGCCGAAGGACTTGGAGATGTCGGTTAGGTGTAGCATCAGCGTGGAAGGATAACACCGACGGAGAACCGAACCGTCGGAACGGCCCGGCCGGCCCGCCGCCGGAAGCCGCGCGGCGCCCCGCCGGTCCCGCTACGCGGACCGGCCTGAGCGCTCAGTCATCCCAGAAAACACCCGGGTCGACGGCGGGAACGACCCCGACATCCGCAGCCGTCTGCAGCAGGTGCCTGATGGCCTCCTCGCCCTCCGGTCCGTAGTCGAGGGTGAATTCGTTCACATAAAGCTCGATGTGTGCCCGGCAGACGTCCGCATCCATCTCTTGCGAGTGCTCCCGAACGTACCGCATGACCTCTTCCTCGTGCATGCGGGCATGCTCCAGGCTCAAACGCACCGTGCGCTCCACCTGTTCTTGCAGCGGCCGGGCCAGCTCGCGCGACACGGCGATGCCACCCAGGGGGATGGGGAACCCGCTGGTGTCCTCCCACCATTCGCCCAGGTCGACCAGCCGCCGCAGCCCGTAGCTGCCGAAGGTGAAGCGCCCTTCGTGGATGACCACCCCAGCATCGACCTCACCCGCTGCTACAGCGGGCATGATCTCGTGGAAAGGCATCACCAGCGGCCGTTTCAATCCCCCGGTGAACAGGCCGGCCAGCAGCGCCGCCGTTGTAAGGGTCCCGGGGATGGCCACCCGAGCCCGAGCCAATTCGTCGACGAGTTCGGCCACCCGCCGAACCGAGGGCGCGGCACGGAGGCGTGAGTCTTTGCGCGCCACCACCAGAGGACCACACCCCCGCCCCAACGCGCCCCCGGAGTGAAGCAGGGCATATCTGTCGCGCACTTGAGCGAAGGCACGAAACGAGATCTTGATCACATCGGCCAAGCCGTCCGCGGCCAATCGATTGAGCGTGTCGATGTCCTCCAGCCGTTCCTCCACGGTGGGCGCCCCAGGTACAAGCCCCTGCACCCAGGCGTGGAAGATGAACGTGTCGTTGGGACAGGGTGAATAGGCGAGCCGCAGCACTATGCCGCCTCTACCGCGAAAGAGCGGCCACTATGGCCAAAGCTGCCTCGCCGGCCGCCGCCACCGCCCGCTCCATCTGCCAGGCGCCGCGGTCCCTATCGCCCACCAGGTTGCTTATGCCCCGCACCTCCAGAAACGGCACCCCATACAAGGCACAGATGTGCGCGGCGGCAGCCCCTTCCATGGATTCCGCCAGCGCACCCCAGCGCCCATAGATGGTGTCGGCCTCAGCCTGCCGGCCGGTGGCCTGGGAAGAGGTGACGCAGGGCCCGGTATGGATCTTGAGCCCCACGCCGGGCCACTCAAGCGCCGTCGTCGCTCCACGAGCGGCCTCGACCATCAACGGGTCGAGCGGAAAGATGCCGCTGAGCTCCACCCCTGCCACCCGAGCGATGGGGAGCCCCAGGTCGGCAGCGGAGAGCCAGCCCTCAGGGCTGGAGCTGCCGGTGTCGGAATACGCCTCCTGCGTGGCCAACACGACATCGCCTATCTCGACGACCGCTCCGAGCGCGGTACTATGCGCCGCCCCTCCGGGAGAGCGAAACGCACCGGCCACGCCCACCTGCACAACCAACGAAGGGCCGGGCTGCATGATCTCCAGGAGACAGGTGAGCATATGGGCGGTGTTGGCCTTGTCGCATCCCCCGATGGCGAGCGCCGCCGGCACGGTACAGGGGATCCTTTGTCCGCAGGGAGTCACCGCGCGCTCGTCTGGGATCGCGGACGTAGCGTCCAGTTCGCCAAGAATGACCGTCTTAGTACCAACCTGGATGGAGCGCGCGGCGGCCAAGGCCGCGCGCAACGGCATCGCCTCAGCCTCAGTGGCCGTTAGAAGCACGACCGACCGGGTGCGGGCGAGTTCGCGCAGCTCGTCGGTGCCCGACGGCCCCACTAGGCACCTTCCAGCAGAAGAAGGTCGGGATCCTCTAAATAGCCTATGACCAGATTGAGGAAACGAGCCGCCTCTGCTCCATCGATGAGCTGGTGATCGAAGGTGAGCGACAGGGGCAGAAGCAGGCGGGTCACTACCTTCTCGGCCCGCACCACGGGCAGCTCCCGCACGCGCCCCATGCCCAGGATGGCCACTTCGGGGTAGTTGGTCACGGGCGTGGCAAACGTCCCGCCCACCGCGCCGTAGTTGGTGATCGTGAACGTGCCTCCGTGCAGTTCCCGCAGCTCGATCTTGCGCTGCTCGGCCCGGTCGACCAAGTCGACGATCTCGGATGCGATTTCAAAAATGCTCTTCTGGTCGGCGTCTTTGATGTTCGGTACCACCAGTCCGCTCTTGGTGTCGATCGCTATGCCGATGTTGTAGTAGCGCTTGAGCACGAACTCGTCGCCGGATTCATCCAGAGTCGCGTTGAGCCGGGGGAAGCGCTGAAGCGCCGCCGTGCAGGCCTTGATCGCGAAGGCCAGATAGGTGAGCCGCACCCCCCTCTCGGCCGCGACCGTGCGCTCCTTCTCCTTGATGCGCCTGATGATGGTGACGTCGGCCTCGTCCATGGTGGTCACCTGCGCCTGCTTGGCAACCGACTCGGCCATATGCCGCGCCATGGTGCGCCGCACTCCCCTGAAGGGCACTCGTTCTACCGGCCCGAACGCGTCGCTGTCCAAGGCGCCGGCCATCAGGGGTACGTCGGCCGGCAACGCAGCCCGCTCACCCGCCGCTGCACCCATTGCCGCACCGCCCGCTGCGAGCGCCGGCGCGGCCGCGGCCGCGCCGCCCGGGGCCGGGATCCCATAGGCCACGGTCTCGGCCACGTCTTGCACGTCTTCCTTGAGGATGCGGCCTCCCGGCCCGGTGCCGCGGATGCCCGTCAGATCGACGCCCAGCTCCTTCGCGAGCGCCCTGACAGACGGCAGGGCGAGAACGCCGCTCGCGGCCGGCTCGGCGGCGGCTGCCGCGGTGTGCCCGACGCGGGGGCCACGGGCATCGCCGCGGCCACGGGCTGAGCGATCGCCTCTGGCTCCTCGGGAGCTTCCTCCAGCCTGCCCACCACCGACCCCGTGTAGGGCTCCTCGGCGGCGAGTTCAGGCGCCCTGACGGCGGGCGCCGCGGCGGCGGGCAAGGGCGGCGGACGGCGGTTCGGCCACCGGCGGCGCACCGGCCGGGGACGCCGGCGGCGTGGCGGCCGTTCCCTCAGCGCCTTCCTCAATGGTCACCAGGACGGCGCCTACTTTGACGATGTCGCCCTCGGCCGCATGAAGCTTTGTTACTCGGCCGGCTCGCGGCGACGGGAGTTCCACCACCGCCTTGTCGGTCTCCATCTCGGCCAGAGTCTGGTCCTGGGCGACCATATCACCCTCCTTGACCTTCCAGGAAAGAAGCTCTCCCTCGGCGATCCCTTCACCGATGTCCGGGAACTTGAACTCGTACTCCACGGCACGCTCCTTCGGTCAGAACCCAAGGGTGGTCTTGACGGCCTCGACAACCGAGTCCACGTCCGGCTGATAATAGTCCTCCAGCTTGGCCAGCGGGGGAACAGTGTCGAAACCGGTGACGCGCAGCACCGGCGCCTGCAGATGCAGCACCGCCCGCTCCATGATCTGTGCCGAGATCTCGGCCCCGAAGCCGCCGCTACGCGGGGCTTCGTGCACTATCACCGCCCGGCCGGTCTTGGCCACGCTGGCTATCACGGTCTCGAAGTCGAACGGCGCCAGGCTGCGGACGTCGATGATCTCCACGTCGGCCGCTCCCTCCGCCTCCAACCGCTGCGCCGCCTCCTTGAGCGTGCGCACGTGCGCCCCCCAGGCGAGCACGGTCACATCGCGTCCTTCGCGCACCACCCGGGCTCTTCCCAGAGGGCAACGTATACGGCTCCTCGGGCACGTCGGCCTTGATGGCCCGGTATATGCGGGCCGGTTCCAAGAAGATCACCGGGTCCGGATCGCGCACCGCGGAGGCCAGAAGCCCCTTGGCTTCGTAGGGATCGGCGGGGATGACCACCTTGAGGCCGGGAACGTGGGCGAACACGGCCTCCATGCTCTCCGAGTGATGCTCCAGCGCCCGGATGCCTCCCCCGTAGGGCGTCCTCACCACCAGCGGCACCGTGAACTCGCCGCGGCTCCTGTTGCGCATCCGAGAGGCGTGGCACACCAATTGGTCGTAGGCGGGATAGGCGAAGCCCGCGAACTGGATCTCGGCTACGGGCCGGTAGCCTGCGATGGCCATGCCGATGGCCATGCCCACGATGCCCGACTCGGCCAGAGGGGTGTCGATGACCCGGTCTTCGCCGAAGCGCTGCACCAGCCCATCGGTCACCCGGAAGACTCCCCCGTCGCGGCCCACGTCCTCGCCCAGCACGACGACCTTGGGGTCCAGTTGCATCTCCTGCTGAAGCGCCTGATCGATGGCCTCCACCATGTTCAGCCGGGCCATGGTCACCGCCTCCTTGCCAGGCGGGCCGTCAGCTCAGCCTGCTGCTCGACCAGTTGCGGGGTCATCTCGGCGAAGACGTGCTTGAACATCTCTTCCGGTCCCGGCGGAGGCGATGGCCTCGAAGGCAGTCACGGCAGCGGCCGCTTTGGCATCGGCTTCCTCGATCACCCGGGCTGCGCCGGCGTCGTCCAGGAGTCCCTTGGCCCGCAGGTAGCGCCCCAGCCGCTCGATGGGATCCCGCTGTCGCCAAGGCTCCACTTCGTCCTCAGCCCGGTAGCGCCGGGAGTCGTCGGAGGTGGTGTGGTCCATCACCCGATAGGTCAGAGCCTCGATGAGGGTGGGCTCCTGCCCGGTGCGAGCCCGTTCCAGAGCCTCCTTGGTCACCCGATATACGGCGAACACGTCGTTGCCGTCCACCTGCACGCCGAACATGCCGTAGGCAAGCGCCTTCTGCGCGACCGTGGGAGCCGCGGTCTGCTTGCTGTATGGGAGCGAGATGGCGTACTGGTTGTTCTGGCAGAAGAAGACCACCGGCAGCTTGAACACCGCGGCCATGTTCATGGCCTCGCTGAAATCGCCCTCCGAAGTCGCCCCTTCCCCGAAAAAGGTGAGGGCCGCCACCTCTTCCCCCGCCTGCTTCATGGCCCAGGCTATGCCCACCGCATGCAGCATGTGCGTGCCCACGGGGATCGCCACCGGCAGCGTGCGCAGCTCCCGGGGAAAGGCCGCCCCCCGTTCGTCTCCTCCCCAGTACTGCAGCAGCTGTTCCAGGGGGATGCCCCGCAAGATGAGGGCGCCCATCTCTCGAAAGGCGGGAACCAGCCAATCGTCCGGCCGCAGAGCGAAAGCCGCCCCCACGTGCGCCGCCTCCTGGCCCGTCACCCGCCCGAAGGTACCCATACGACCCTGGCGCTGGAGCTTGAACATGCGCTCGTCGAACTGCCGGGTTAGCACCATGTGCCCGTAGAGACTCAGCATCTCTTCAGGAGAAAGGGCGGGCATGAGGGCCTCGTCCACTTGCCCCTCTTGGTCCATGACCTCCACGCGGTCTATGCCGTACGAAACGAGAGAGCGGATCGGCACCGGCGGTCCTCCTCTTAGCTCATCACCACTACTGCTGCTCCCCTGATGTGCCCCTTGCGTAAACTCTCCAGCGCTTCGCCGGCCTGCTCTAGGGCGAACGGCTCCACCTCTGTGCGCACCGGTACCCGCGGAGCCAAGGCCAAGAACTCCAGCCCATCCTGCCTGGTGAGATTGGCCACGGAGCGCACCGTCCGCTCCCCCCACAGGATCTCGTACGGAAACGAAGGGATGTCGCTCATGTGGATGCCGCCGCACACCACTACTCCGCCCTTGGCCACCGCCCGAAGCGCCACCGGCACAAGTTCGCCAGCCGGCGCGAAGATGAGAGCCGCGTCAAGTTCTTCCGGAGCGGCTGTGGCCGTGTCCCCCGCCCATTCGGCCCCCATCTCCCGGGCAAACTCCTGCGAGGTGACATCACCGGGACGCGTAAAGGCGAACACCCTGCGGCCTTGGTGGCGGGCCACCTGCGTCACGATGTGAGCAGCGGCGCCAAAGCCGTAGATGCCCAAGCGCTCCGCCTCTCCGGTCATTCTCAGCGAACGGTAGCCGATGAGCCCCGCGCATAGCAGCGGCGCCGCCTGCAGGGGTGGGTATCCCGCGGGGATGGAAAAGCAGAAACGGGCGTCGGCCACCGCGTATTCGGCAAAGCCGCCGTCGAGATCGTACCCGGTGAACTTGGCCTGGTCGCAGAGGTTTTCGCGGCCACTGAGGCAGTATCTGCAGCACCCGCAGGTGTAGCCCAACCAGGGGATGCCCACCCGCGCACCCAACGCGGGCGCCCCCAGCCACCCGCCGAGTGCCGGCGCGCGACTCGGCGCCGGCGCTTCGCCGGGCTCGGAAGCGGTCGCCCCAGCCGCGCCGGCACTCGGCGCCGCGTTCACCGGCGCCACCTGCTCCAGCTCTGCCGCGGCCCCCACCGCGTCGACGATCCCTACTATCTGATGACCGGGAATGAGCGGCAACTTGGGGTGAGGCAACTCTCCATCGAGCACGTGCAGGTCGGTGCGGCAGATGCCGCAGGCTTCCACCTTGATACGCACCTGCCCCGCCCCAGGCCGGGGCACGGGGACTTCCGTCGGTCGCAACGGCCACCTAGGCGCCTCAAGGATCATGGCCCTCATAGGTACCTCCCCCGTCTGCATAACGCACCACCGGCCGGGCCGCGCGCAGCTTGCTCTTCGGACGCGCGCGGCGCCCTACACCTCGCGCGGCCGCCGGACTGCCGGCCCACCGCAGCCTCGCCGTCACCCGAGCCGCGCGGCGCGGAGCCCGCGCCTCAGCGACTCTCATGCGCCGGTGCCGCCCTACTTCTTGCCGGAAGGCCCTCCCAATTCGATGACCTGGCCTTTGGCGGGCACCATCACACTGAAGTGCAACTTCTCCTCCAGGAGTTTCTGCAGCGCCAACGAAGCCGCGGGCTCGCCGTGAGTGACGATTGTCAGCCGCGGCGGCTTGAAGTGCGAAGCCCACTCCATGAGCTGGGCCTGGTCGGCGTGGGCCGACAGTCCGGTGACGTCGTGCACCTGCGCCTTTACCGCGATGTCCTCACCGAAGATGCGCACGTTGGTGGCGCCCTCGAGCAGACGACGGCCGAGAGTGCCTTGCGCCTGGAAGCCCGCGATCACCACGTGGGCCTCCGGTCGCCACAGGTTGTGCTTCAGGTGATGGCGGATCCTCCCGGCGTCGGCCATGCCACTCGCCGAGATGATCACCACCCCCTTCTTGCCGTTCAGCGCCTTGGACTCCTCCGCGCTGGCGGTGTAGTGCAGCTGTGAGATAGTCGAAGATGCCGCCGGGCTCATGTACGACCTTCCGCGCTTCCTCGTCGAAAGCCTCCGGATGGCGCCTGTAGACCTCGGTAGCCCGCGAGGCCAAAGGGCTATCCACGTAGATGGGCATGTCCAGGCCCTGCTTGTCGAGGATGTCCCGCAGGAAGTAGAGGATCTCTTGCGTCCTCCCCACTGCAAAGGCCGGGATGATGACGTTGCCCCCGGTGCGCTTGGCCTCCTCGAGTATGGCCGCCAGTTGCTGTTCGGGATCCCCGCTCCGCTCGTGCAGCCGGTCGCCGTACGTGGACTCCATGACCAGATAGTCGGTCTCGACGATGACTTCGGGGTCGCGGATGATGGGCTGATGCGGCTGGCCCACGTCGCCGCTGAAGAGCACCTTGACCTTCTCCCCGTTCTCTTCCAGATCCAATGCGAGAAAGGCGGAGCCAAGGATGTGCCCGGCGTCGTGGAAGGTCACCGTCACGCCGGGAGCGAGCTGAGTCGGCTTCGCGTACTCGACGGGCTTGAGCAGAGCAATCGCGCGGCGCGCATCGTCCTGGTCGTACAGCGGCTCCGCCGCCGGCCGGCCCGCGCGCTGTGCCTTCCGGGTCTGCCACTCGGCCTCCATCTCCTGGATGTACGCCGAGTCGAGCAGCATGATCTCCGCCAAGTCGCAGGTGGCCGGAGTGCTGTAGATGGGATTCTTGAAACCCTGTTTCACCAGGCGGGGAAGCCTGCCCGAGTGGTCGATGTGTGCGTGAGTGACCAGCACGAAGTCCAGCGACTGGGGGTCGAAAGGAAACGGCTCGAAGTTCTGGGCGAACTCCTTGTCGCCCCCCTGGTGCATGCCGCAATCCACCAGGAACCGGGTCTCCCCGACCTCGACCACATAGCAGGATCCCGTCACCTCACGCGCCGCCCCACATACCTGAATGAACATCCGACCTCCTCAGACCCGATGACCGGCAGGGAACAGACGCTCCGCGGCCGACCCTCATTCGCTTGGCTATACTCTCTCACAGAGCGCCGGGGGGCGTCCGGAAATCGGAGACCAGACCTGTCGTGGTATCCTAAATGTGTTTGGCTTTTAGTCCCCGACTCGTTGGGGCTATTCATTGTCGGCAACTGTTCGTAAATCGGTAGTCTCGGAGGACCAAAGTGGCAAACGAATCCCTTGAAGGAAAGATTTTTGACGTTCCGGCCGAGTTCAGGGAAACCGCCTGGGTCTCGAGCATGGATCAGTATCAGGAGATGTACCGGCGCTCGCTGGACGACTCCGACGCGTTCTGGGCCGAACAAGCCGAGAAGAGACTCCACTGGTACAAGAAGTGGGACAGGGTCCAGAACCATGATTTCGCCAACGCCAAGATCCGTTGGTTTGAGGGCGGCAAGCTCAACGTGTCGTACAACTGCCTTGACCGGCACTTGGACACCCCCGCTGCCGACAAGGTAGCCTACTACTTTGAGGGCGACTCCCCCGAGTCGACCCGCGTCATCACCTACAGGCAGTTGTGGGAAGAAGTCACCAAGTTCGCCAACGTTCTCAAGAAGAAGGGCGTCAAAAAGGGCGACCGGGTAATGATCTACCTGCCCATGATCCCTGAGCTTCCTGTTGCTATGCTCGCCTGCGCCCGCATCGGCGCCGTCCACTGCGTGGTTTTCGGTGGCTTCTCCGCCGACGCTCTGCGTGACCGCGCGGTCAACGCCGACGCCAGCGTCATGATCACCGCCGACACAGGTCTGCGCGGCGGTCGCCCGACCCCGCTCAAAACCGCTGCCGACGCCGCCATGGCCGAGAGCCCCTCTGTGAAGAACTGCATCGTGGTCAAACACACCGGCACGGAGATCCCCTGGACTGAGGGTCGCGACACCTGGTACCACGAAGAACTGGCTGCTCCGGGCATCACCACCGATTGCCCCTGCGAAGAGATGGACGCCGAAGATCCGCTGTTCATCCTCTACACTTCCGGCTCCACGGGCAAGCCCAAGGGCGTTATGCACACCACTGGTGGCTATCTGCTCTACGGCGCCATGACCCATGAGCTCATCTTCGACTACAAGCCCGAACAGGTCTACTGGTGCACAGCCGACATCGGCTGGGTCACGGGCCACACCTACATCGTCTACGGCCCGCTGGCCAACGCTGCCACCAGCGTCCTCTTCGAGGGCATCCCCAGCTACCCCAGCCCCGACCGCTTCTGGGCCGTTTGCGAGAAGTACAAGGTCAACATCTTCTACACCGCTCCTACCGCTCTGCGTGCCGTGGCCCGCGAAGGTGACGAGTGGGTCAAGAAGCACGACCTGTCCGACCTGCGCATCCTGGGCACCGTGGGCGAGCCCATCAACCCCGAAGTCTGGCTGTGGTATCACGACCTCATCGGCGGCGGCCGCTGCCCGATCGTGGACACCTACTGGCAGACCGAGACCGGTGGTTTCCTCATCACCCCGTTCCCCGGCGCTATGAAGATCAAGCCGGGCTCCGCGACTCTCCCCTTCTTCGGCGTCGAGCCTGTGCTCGTCGACGAGAACGGCGAAGAGATCACCGGACCTGGTGTGGGCAACCTCTGCATACGCCGCCCGTGGCCCGGCATGATGCGCGGCGTCTACGGCGAAGCAGAGCGCTTCAAAGACACCTACTTCGTCCAGTACCCCGGCCTGTACTTCACCGGTGACGGCTGCCGGCGCGACGAGGACGGATATCACTGGATCACCGGCCGCGTGGACGACGTCATCAACGTCTCCGGGCACCGCATGGGTACCGCCGAGGTCGAATCGGCTCTCGTCAGCCACGCCTCTGTCGCAGAGGCTGCCGTAGTAGGTATGCCCCACCCCATCAAGGGCCAGGGCATCTACGCCTACGTCACCCTCAACGTAGGCGTCGAGCCCTCGGACGAGCTGAAGAAAGAACTGGTCAAGCACGTACGCTCGGAGATCGGCCCCATCGCCACTCCGGACGTCATCCAGTGGGCCGTCGGTCTGCCGAAGACCCGCTCGGGCAAGATCATGCGCCGCATCCTCAAGAAGATCGCCGCCAACGAGATCGGTGACTTGGGCGACACCTCCACCCTTGCCGACCCGTCGGTGGTGGAGAACCTGGTGGACAACCGCCAGAAGTAACTAGCGCTGAGCTAGACGCTTCGAACGAAGGGGCGGCCGCAAGGCCGCCCCTTTTTTGTTGCCGAAGCCCCTACGCGTATATGTAGGCGTGAATGGTCAGTTGCCGGAGCTCCCTGCCATAATCGCCGGAGAGCGCTACAAATCCAGAAGTCACGTCGAAGACACATGTCTTTAGTTCCTTGGTGGTTCCCCCGTACTGAGACTCCACAAGCGCCCCCAAGTGGCCTGGCCCGTTTCCCACGCGGAAATCGCCGTAGGCCCCACCAAACCCGAGCACCACGCCAAGCAGGAGCCGGAACCACCACCCTCCGCCCAGACGAGCCAACGCCGCCACTAAACGGGAACGCCCCGCTGCCACCGTGGAGTCATCCGACCCGCGCACCCATGAGTACAGCCCCCTATCAGTCTGTCACTGTTGGGCTCCGGCCCACACGACCGCGCCTTAACCTCTGAGTCGCTCCTTAGGGCGTCTCGTTGCGAACGGCCAGGGGCTTCTCTTTGATGAACATCATCAGCACGAACCCGACGGCCATCAGCGGCACGAGGTAGAGATAGACCGGCGCCAGCGCGTCGGCGTATGAGGACACGATGACGGCCTTCAGTTGTTCCGGCATCTGAGCGACCACCTCCGGAGTAAGGGCGCGCACGTTCACCGGTCCGCTAAGGCCCGTCTCCACAGAGGCAAGCCTCTGGATCAACAGGTCCATGAGACGGCTGGTAAAGAGACTGCCGACGACGGCCGAGCCCAGCGACGACCCGATCTGGCGCAAGAAGCTGTAGGCGCCGGTGGCGGTGCCGACCTCCGTGATGGGAAACGAGTTCTGCACGATGACGATGAGAATCTGAAACCCGATTCCGCTGCCAACGCCGCAGACGAACAGGTAGAAGCAGATTGTCCAGAGGGAAGTGCCGGACGTCATTGTCGAGAGCAGGAATAGGCTCAAAGTGATGAGCAGCCCGCTCGTCGCCGGCATCCACCTGTACCGCCCGGTCCTGGTCGCTATGGCCCCCGAACCCAGCGACGCCGTGACAATGCCCATCGCTAGAGGTACCACCAGCAGACCCGCCTTGGTCGCGCTCAGGCCGCTGACCATCTGCAGGTAGCTGGGCACGTAGATCACGACACCAATGAAGGCTACGGAGCTCAGAAGGCCTCCAATGGTGGCCAGGTTGAAGTTGCGGTCACGGAACAGATGCAGCGGGATGATGGGCTCGGCCGCCTTGCTCTCCACCAGAACCAGCATCGCGCTGCCAACGACGGCCAAGCCAATGAGACCGAGGATGACGGGCGACCCCCAGGCGTACTGAGCCCCTCCCCACGAGATCACCAGGATGATGGCGGTGGTGGCGATTGCCATCACAGCCATCCCCAAGATGTCGAGCCTGGGTCGGCCGGTCCTCCGCACAGGCGTCTTCAGAAACACAGAGGCGGCAACCACGGCGAGCATGGCGAGGGGTAGATTGAACCAGAAGGCCCACCGCCACCCGATGGTGTCGGCAAACCAACCCCCGAGGATCGGGCCCAGCACGGACGCGAACGCCCAAGCCCCGCCCAAGACGCCCATGTAGATGCCCCGTTGCCGTGGCGGGACGACGTCGGCGATGATCGCCTGCGAGAGGACCATCAACCCGCCTCCGCCGAGCCCCTGTACTGCGCGCGCTGCGATGAGCACCGGCATGTTGCCTGCGAGCCCACCCAGCACCGAGCCCGCCAAGAATAGGGCAAGGGAGCTCAAGAACAGCACCTTGTGCCCGATGAGGTCACCCAGCTTGCCGTAGACCGGCATGATGATGGTGGAGGCCAGAATGTAGGCGGTAGTCACCCACAGCATCTGGTCTAGACCGTGGAGGTCGCCCACAATCGTGGGCAGCGCGGTGGCGAAAATGGTCTGGTCGAGGGCCGAAAGCAGGGTTGCCACGAAGAGCGCCACGACCACGAAGGCCAAGTCTCGCTTGTCTAAAGCCCCTGGTCGTCCGTCGCGTTGTTGCCTATCGCTCACTGCCACCTCTGATGTCGTCACCTTGTCGAACGAAGTTGCTTTTCTACACTTGGTTCGCCGAGCCTACCGCGCCTTGCGGCGAGCAGGATGACGAAGCCGCCCACTGCCAGGGAGCCTACCGCCAATTCGAACACCGCGGCTGGGCCTATCGAGTCATAGATCAAACCACCCAAGAGCCCTGCCGCCAGGGGGGCCAGACCGAACAGACACATAGTCAGCAATCCCTGCGCCGTGGAAGCCCATTCTTCAGGAGTGCGTTTGGTGACCAGACGAACCGTGGACGTGAGCCACAGGCCGTATCCCAGCCCCCTGACGACGGCGAAGACCAGCAGAAGGTCGGGGTTGTGAGTCAAAGCATACCCGAGGAAGGCGCCCGCCATAAGTCCATAGGAGCAGAGCGCTGCGTTCGTCTCGTTGATCCGTTCCGAGATGCGGTTGCTGAAGAACATCGTCGGCAGCTCGGCCAACGCGCCGAACGCTCCCATCGCCCCTATCAGAGTGTTCCCTCCTCCGAGCGACCTGGCGTATATGCCGCCGAACGTCCCTGCCAGGCTGCAGGCGATCCCCGAAAGAACAGTGGCCGCAAGCAGCAACACCAGCCCTCGGTCGCGCAAGAGCTGAGACACCGGCTTGTGCCCTCGCACCTCGGTAACGGGACCCTCCTCCAGGCGACTCGCAAGCAGAAGCGGGGGCAGGCACAAGACGCTCCCCGCAATGAACATCGACCTAAAGCCAACCGCCTGCCAGAGGGCTCCGCATCCCAACGCGCTGATCGCAAAGCCGAGGGATCCCCACAGGCGCATTCCCCCATAGTTGAACCGGTTCCTGTGGGCCATGCGGGCGATCAGGCCATCCGAAATGTTGATGGTAGGCGTGGAGAACACGGCCCAGAAGAACATCAGCGGCACAATGCTGGCAAACGTTACGGGCAGGCGCAACAGGAAGAAAGTGACACAGGTACCTGCCAGAGCGACCTGGGTGACCTGCACGCGCCTGCGATGGCGATCGGCATAAGAAGCGACCGTGGTTGTAAGCAGCATCGTTACAATCGGCGGCAGGCTCGCCAGCAGGCCAACTTGTCTACCGCTTAGACCAAGGTCAGAGAAGTAGACGTACAGAAACGGAACGTAGGCGCCGTTGCACAGGTAGAACAACAGATAGAAGAGCGAGCCGCTCCGGGCAGATGGGGCTCTACCCGGAAGCGCGCGCTCTTCACCGCTCATAGGAATCTGCGCGAAATCACTGCTCTCACCCGAGCCCAGCGCCCCGTCTACTTGACCACCAGGCTCACCAGCCGCCCGGGCACCACCACTTCCTTGACCAGAGTCACGCCTTCCAGGTACTTGGCCACCCCGGGAAGGGCCTTGGCCGCGACGAGCACGTCGGCGGCGGTAGCGTCCTTAGCCACTTCCACCCGGTCGCGCACCTTGCCGTTGATCTGCACGGCCAGTTCCACTGTGTCGGCGGTGAGGAAACGCGCGTCGGCCTCCGGCCACGGCGCGTCCCAGACATCCTTGCGGCCCATCAATTGCCACAGCTCAGCGCCCATGTGGGGAGCGAAGGGCTCCAGCAGGCGCACCGTGGCCTCCAGGGCATAGGCCAGCACGGCCTTGCCCATCGCTGTCGTCGCCACTCCCGCAACCTTGTCCGCCGCGCTTCCGGCCCGAACGGAACCGATGTCGTTGCTCAGCTCCATGATGGCCGAAAGCGCCGTGTTAAAGCGAAAACGCTCACCCGTGTCCGCAGAGACCTTCTGGATCACCTGGTTGGCCTTCACCAGCAGGGCAAGCTCCGCAGTCGACAGTATCGATGAGTCGAAGTCCGGCCCCGAGCCCGGACCCTCGCGCTCCGCCCAACAAGCCTTCGTCCAGCGCGTCGGTCACCTGCCGCCACACCCGGCCCAAGAACCTGTACACGCCCTCGACGCCCTGGTCGTTCCACTCCGCGTCGCTCTCAGCCGGGCCCATGAAGAGCACGTAGCTGCGCACCGAGTCGGCCCCGTACTTGCTCACCATCTCATCAGGGCTCACCACGTTGCCCTTGCTCTTGGACATCTTGGCGCCCTTGTAGTAGATCATCCCCTGGGTGAACAAGTTCTTGAACGGTTCCTCAAAACCCACCAGACCCAGATCGTAGAGCACCTTGGTGAAGAAGCGGGAGTACATCAAGTGCAGGATGGCGTGCTCGACGCCCCCGATGTATTGGTCCACCGGCAGCCAGTAGTCCACGGCCTCCCGGTCGAAGGCCACGTCGTCCCGGTCGGCGGAAGCGTAGCGCAGGTAGTACCAGGACGAGTCCACGAAGGTGTCCATGGTGTCGCTCTCCCGCCGGGCGGTTCCGCCACAAGTGGGACAGGTGGTGCTCATCCACTGCTCGGCGGCGGCCAGAGGCGACTTGCCCTTGGGAGCGTAGTCGGTGATCTCGGGAAGCAACACCGGAAGCTGGTCGTCGGGCACCGGCACCTCGCCGCACTTCTCGCAGTACACGATTGGTATTGGTGCGCCCCAGTAGCGCTGTCGCGACACCAGCCAGTCGCGCAGCTTGTAGTTGACGGCGAAGTCGGCCTTGCCCTGCTCCTTGAGCCACTCGGTCACCTTGACGATGCCGTCGGCCTTAGCCAGCCCGTCGAACCGGCCGCTGTTGACCAACACCCCGTCGCCCGCATACGCGCCGGTCAGCCTGCCGGCGGCGTCCTTGAACTCGGCCGGAGTCTGGATGACCTCGATCACCTCCAGCCCGTACTTTGTGGCGAAGGCAAAGTCGCGCTCGTCGTGGCCGGGAACAGCCATGACAGCCCCTGTGCCGTAGTCCATGAGCACGTAGTCGGCCACGTAGACGGGGATCTTCCCGCCTGTGACCGGATTGACGGCGTGGCGCCCGGTGAACACCCCGGTCTTCTCTTTCTCGATGCTCGACCGCTCGATAGCCGAGGTCGACATGGCTTTGGCCACGTAGCGCTTGACCTCAGCCTCTCGGGGCAGCCCACGTACCAACTCGTCCACCAAGGGGTGCTCCGGAGCCAGCAGAAAGAACGTCGCCCCGAACAGCGTGTCGGGCCGCGTGGTGAAAACGGTGACGTTGGTGGGCTCGCCATTCGTCGAGGCCGGAACGGCCGGGCCGGCCTCTGGGCCGCCACTGCCGATGACGCCCACTGCCCCGGACTCCACCGGTGCGATGGTGAAGACTACGTCAGCGCCCACAGACTTGCCGATCCAGTTGCGCTGCATGGTGAGCACCCGCTCGGGCCACGACTCCAACTTGGTGATGTCGGTCAGCAGCCGCTCGGCGTAGTCGGTGATGCGGAAGAACCACTGCGTCAGCTTCTTGGCTTCCACCAAACTGTCACAGCGCTCGCACGCCCCTTCGATGACCTGCTCGTTCGCCAAGACGGTCTGGCACGATGGACACCAGTTGACCGGCGCTTCCTTCTTATACGCGAGACCCTTCTTGTAAAGCTGCAGAAAGAGCCACTGCGTCCATTTGTAATACTCAGGCCGGCAGGTAACTACCTCCCGGGTCCAATCGATGGACACGCCCAGGCGACGGAGTTGCCTGTTGATGGTGGTGATAGCCTCTTCGGTGAACTTGGCCGGTGGCTCCCCGGTCTTGATGGCCATGTTCTCGGAGTTGAGCCCGAAGGCGTCGTAGCCCATGGGGTGCAGCACACGCTGGCCCTGGTGGCGCCGGAAGCGGGCGATGACGTCGCCCATGGTGTAGTTCTTGACGTGCCCCATGTGGGCGCTGCCCGATGGGTACGGGAACATCTCGAGAACGTAGGTGGCGTCGGACCCTTTGCCGCCCCCCGCGGGCGCCGACCCGCTGGGCGGGTTGGGAAAGACAAAGGTCTGTTGCTCATCCCAGACCTTCTGCCACTTAGTCTCGATCCGCTCGGGTTCGTACTTTGAAGCCATCTACGGTCCTTCCGATGTGTCAGTCATGAGCGGAGCCACGCAAACGCTCGCCGGCAACACGACCTGCAGTCGCCAGCAAGGCCCCAATGGCACATTATTCCAGCCACACTCGTCTCGTGCCAATGGCAGGGCAAACGCGTCCCTCCCACCACTCAGCTTACTGACGCGCGCCGCCGCCTGGAGTGAGCGCCACCCGTTGCTTTGCGGAGTCCTGGCAAGAGCAAGTGCGGCTTCTCCCCGCCTATACGAGGCTCCGTCCAACATGCCTTTGAACACGGAGGGCACGACGAATACCAGCCGGGCACTGGACGAGCGGCGGGTGCCCTTCTCCCAAGCCACGTGCATAAGCGGGGAGAAGATCTCCAGGATGTGGCCTTCTCCTTCACCTGTAACAGCATCCGCGCTATCGTAGGCGGGAGAAACCGCGCCGCCGACCTGCAAGAGAGAGACCTCCTGGGCGTCTTCTCCCTCCGCGGGGGAGCGAAAGCGAGAGGCACCACCTGTACTCCCGGCTCATGAGCCGAGGCAAGACGTAGGCTTTGCCGGCGCCCACGATCCACGACGACCTCGGCGCTCGGTCGCGAGCGGTCGGATCTAGTCAGAGATATCCGCCTCCTCTAGCACCGGCTCGTCCTCCGCATCGGAGCCTGCTTCCACCAGGTCGAACAGTCCGCCCGCCGCCCCCGCCGGCACGCCCTCGACGCCTCTGAGCTTGCGCTCGATGGTGCGGCTCTTGCGGGCGGCGTCGTCGATGGTGGTGCTGGCCTGCTCCAACTTCTTGTGCACTTTCTCGAGCAGACCGCCGAACTGCCCGAACTGCGTCTTCACCGCTCCGAGCAGCTGCCAGACCTCGCTGGACCGCTGTTCGATGGCAAGGGTGCGGAAGCCCATCTGCAGACTGTTGAGTAGCGCGGACAGCGTCGTGGGCCCGGCTACTATCACCCTGAAGTCGCGCTGCAGGGCTTCAGCCAGACCGGGCCGGCGAAGCACCTCGGCGTAGAGTCCTTCGGTGGGCAGGAACATGATGCCGAAGTCGGTGGTGTGAGGCGGGTCGAGGTACTTGCTCTGGATGTCGCGGGCCGACAGCTTGACCCTGGTCTCCAGGGCTTTGAGGGCCTGCTCCATGGCGCAGGTATCGCCGAGCCCCTGAGCCTCGAGCATGCGCTGATAGTCTTCCACCGGAAACTTCGCATCGATGGGCAGCCAGACCGGCCCGCCGCCGCCGTCCTGGCCCGGCAGCCGCACCGCGTACTCCACCCTCTCCCCGCTGCCCGCCTTGCAGGCCACGTTGGCCTCGTACTGGTCGGGAGACAGCACCTGCTCGAGGATCATGCTCAGTTGGACCTCGCCCCAGGTGCCCCGCGTCTTGACGTTGGTAAGCACCCGCTTGAGATCGCCGACTCCCGCTGCCAGGGTCTGCATCTCGCCCAAACCGCGATGCACCGCTTCCAGGCGCTCGCTCACCTGCTTGAAGGAGTCTCCCAGCCGCTGCTCCAAAGTGGCTGCCAGGCGCTCGTCGACCGTCTGCCGCATCTGGTCGAGCTTTGTGGAGTTGTCCTCCTGCAACAGGCGCAGCCGGGTGTCCACGGTGTCGCGCAATTGGATCATCCGCTGCTCGTTAGAGCTGGTGAGCACCATCAGCTGCTCTGAGAACGCCGCCAGTTGGGACTTCTGTTGCGTGCCGAGCTGCCCCAAGGCCGTCACGCTGGAATCGCCCCACCCTCTAACGGCCTCAGCCACCTCCTGCCGCAGCTGCTGTGCGCCGCGGGCGCTCTCCTCCCGCCCGCGCTCCATCTCTTCGCGGACCAGCCGCTCGGTGCGTTCCTGCCCGAGGCCAAGCTCGCGCAAAGGTCTACCCAGAGAGTCCCTCCCTTGCCGGGCCAGCACCGCAAGCAGCAGCCCCACTGCCGCCGCCGCAAGAACAACCAAAACAATGCTGAGTGCGTTCGACATCGCGTACCTCCCTCCCGGTCGTGCGACTCGCCCCCCCGCCGTGGGGGGCGAGTCACCTCAAAAGCCTAGCACGCGGGTCGGACGGCTCGGCGCGTCCGGCCGGGAACGCCGGACGCGCTCACCGCAATCCCGAACGGGTGGCCGGCCTAGTTGCCGCCCCAAGATATGGCCGGGACGGGAGAGTCGGACGTGTAGACGACGTAGTTGTGATTCCTGGCCCACTTCCGCCCGGCAGCGTCGAGGATGTCGTTGCCGGAGTTGAGGCAGTCCAGCCCCATCTGCTTCTTGCCGTGTTCAAGCAAGGCCTGGCTGATCACCTCTTCGCTTCCGGCCTGCCCGAGCGCGATGTAGTAGAGGTAGTTGACGGCGATGAATTCCAAATCCTCGTTGGTCAAAGCCGCCGTGAACGAGGCGACGGCCTCAGGAGCCCATTCCGCTATCACCGCCAGACACATCGCAGCCGACAGGGAGTCTTCGCGGTCCTTGCCGGTCATGGTGGCAGTGAGGGCTGGCGCCGCACTCGCCCCCATACCCTGGAGCACCCACCACTTGAACTCGTAGTCAGAGGCGAGAACAGGCGCGACCGCCGGCTCGCCAATCTCCATCAAAGCGAATTCGGCCCAAAGGCCATGCTCGAAGCTCTTGTACTCCTCGAACGAGGTCTTGCTCGTGAGGTCCGCCAGCAGCCGTGGCACCATGTCCGCGGTCAACAGCTGACTGTCCACCTCGGGCACCGAAGCCTCATACATCCGCAGTAGCACTCCGATTGCACGATGCCGAACGCTGTCGTCGGCACTGTCGAGTTGCTCGACGACCTTCGGGATCGCCGCAGCGCCGATGGTGGCGAGCACACCTGCAGCGCACGGTTGCAAAACAAGCGCAGCCACCACGTCCGGGACCGCATCCGCACCCATGCGCACCAACAGGCCTTCCGCCCAGTCGGTTCTCGGGACCACCGTCAGGAGCGGGCCCACCACCGGTTGCCCGATCTCCAGCAGCACGGTCTCGGCTATCGTGTCACGCGCGTCATCGTAGCCGGCTTCAGCCCTAGCTTCGATCAGCAGCGGCACCCTTTCCGCCTTGACCAACTCAGGAGCCACAGCCATGCTGTCCCAGTCGAACATAAGCAACAGGACTCCCAAAGCGTTGTAGCGGGCCGTGATGTCGGAGCTGGCGAGCTCCTCCACCAACCTGGGCACCGCCGGCGCTCCCATGAGCACCAGTACGTCGTCGGCCCACTCCTTGTCGGCCAAAGCGGCGACGAGTACGTCCAGGGCAGGCCCGCCGATGTCCTCCAAGTACACCGAAGCAACCGCGCTGAGCTCCAGGGCCTTCGCGCCGGTTACGAGTCCGCCGGCCACCTGCCCCAGCCAGAGTATCGCCACGTCGGTCTTGAGAGCTTTCAGCGCGCCAAGACACCGGAACTGCAGAGACGTGACGTCGGGGATAGTCCCGCTGGAAGCCGAGGCGAAGCCCCCCAGACAATCGACGGCCGCGGCATTGCCGATGCATTGCAGGCAGTCCACGGTCTCTTCGAGATCTCGAACAGTACCCTCGCCGAATTCCTTGCCGGCCTCGGCGGCCTTCTGCACACTCGCGCTCAGCACCGCCGCGTACTCGTTCACCAGAGAGTCGAGTCCCGAGGAGGCAATGGCGTCGGCCGCGGCAGCGGTCACCAGTTCTTGTGTGGCCACCAGGGAGTGTCGGCCCGCCAGGTCGGCGGCGGCCTTCTGCCTGAGGGTGGCGTCCTGCTCCGTCTGAAGCGTACGGGCCAGATCCTCCGCGGATGTACAACCCGCGACCATGCAGGCGCACAATGAAAGCACGAATGCCAGCGCAATGGTGATCGCTAGGGAACGGCCCCTCCGCCCCGCACTTCCGTCGCGCCCCAAGCGCGCGCCAAGCGTCCCTCTCGCCATGAGATACCCCCCCTTGCCTTGGTGTAGAGCCTGAAGCGACTTGCATACTACGTGCTGTCGGCTCGGGCTGTCAAACGCTGCTTCCCCGTTCCCGACTGCACACTCTGCACCATGACCTCAGAATCCGGCAGCAAGGGCTCAAAGTCCGAGACATCCCCTCGCGCGGATCAGCGTTGCGCCCAAAAGGCCGGCACCTGGCAGGCGCAATGGCACCTCGGTCAGCTCGCCGCCACCGACCCGGAGAGCAGCGCCCGCTTGAGGAACTCCAAGAAATACTCACCCTGCTCCTGCTCGGCGCGACCAGGGTCGTCGGCCAAAGCCCAGAACTCGGCCTCAGTCGGAGCCAAACTGTACTGCTCGAGAGTCGTCGGCCTCCCGTGCTGGTCGATCCCCAGCAGCAGGAACTCACGCATAGTGGTGACCAACACCTGCCGATATGCTCCGAGGTAGCCGTGCATCTGCGGCGACGCCGCGACTACCCGCACATCTCCGGCGGGCGGCTTGACCTCGATCGCCCCCCGTGCGGGCTTCTGACCGCCCAGGGTGCGCAATTCGAAGTCGCTCAACACCGGTCGTCCGTCGGCCCCGGCGGCCTCGGCGGCCCGCCTACCGCGAATCTGGTCGGCAGTGAACAAGCCGCCGTCAGGCAGACCGGCGCCGTGGTTCTTGAGATTCATGAGACAGCGGACCTTGGGTCTCAGCCCTGCGCCTACTTCCTCCAGGAGCTGCCGCAGCGCAGCGTAGTACGAAAGCTCGGTGGCACCCTGGCCCGAAAGCTTGACGTCCCGCAGATCGCTCAGATAGTTCTCAAGTATCCCCAACTGCCACCCCTTGTTGTGCTTGGGTTACACACCATGATAGTACGAAACGCGCACGGCCGAATCCCGAAACGGCCAGACCCTGCTACCAAGGGCTGACGCCCTTCGCGAGATCAGAGAGAGCACCGCCGGGTTCAGGTAAAGATCAAGGAGATGGCGATAAGACCAGGCGAGGACGCATATGATACCGTCCAACCGTTGCTCAAGCCTCCCCGAGAGCTGGACCAGACCAGGCTGACCGCTCTCCTCGTCGAACCGGAAGAAGTGGAGGCTGTCAGAGTCGAGCAGACGCCCATGGGCTATGCAGACTGTCGGGCCCTCACCCCAGAAATCATGGGGGAAGCCCCGCAAGGGGGGGTTCGCAGGGCTTCCCCTCTGACGGCCGAAGAACCTCCGATGCGGAGTCTCGGGCCTAGTTGCGATCGAAGGTCGCGCATGCTGTTCCCTGGCTATCCGCGTCCGCTTTGAGAACCAGTTTGCCCTGGACAACGTTCAAGCCCTCAGTCGGAGCGGGGTCGTCTTTCGACTCTGCTCTGTATCCCATGTTAGCGAGTTTCGCCACTTATGGAAACCTGATGTTGATAAAGACCAGCATCGATGTCCGGGGCACACATCCCGGCATTTCGGCAACACACGCCATCGACACGCGATACTTGTTCTTCTTTACTTCCTTGGGAACTCCGACGATCATCCCGAATGCCTCCCCCGTATGTCTGGTGCCCCATATACCCAAGATGGCCCGGCGTCATGCATCGTTTCGCAAGACGGCGCCTGCGCCTCCGCCCCCCCGCAAACGAGCCAACTCCCGAGCCAGGTCTTTGATCTCGTCACGAAGCTTGGCGGCATACTCGAAGCGCAACTCCTCAGCGGCGGCGAACATCTCTTCCTCGAGAGTGGCCATGAGCCGCTCCATCTCCTCCACCGACATCTCCTCGCCCCGGGCGGTCCTACGCCGTTCCTTGTAGGGCACGCTTCCGCTTATGCCGAGCAACTCGGCGATGTCGGACACGGCTTTCACGATAGTACGAGGCTCAATGCCGTGCTCCAGGTTGAAGGCCACTTGCACCGCTCGACGACGGTCGGTCTCAGATATGGCCTTGTCCATGGCGGCCGTGCGTTTGTCGGCATACATGATCACCATGCCCTCCACGTTGCGGGCCGCCCGGCCGATAGTCTGGACAAGCGCCGTCTCACCCCGCAGGAAGCCTTCCTTGTCTGCGTCGAGGATCGCGACCAGCGTCACCTCAGGCAGGTCCAGCCCTTCCCGCAGCAGGTTGATGCCCACCAACACGTCTATCTCGCCCAAGCGCAACTCGCGCACCACCTTGATGCGCTCGATGGTATTCACCTCGGAGTGCAGGTAACGCACCCGGAAACCCATCTCCAGCAGGTAGTCGGTCAGGTCTTCGGCCATCTTCTTGGTTAGGGTGGTGACCAAAGCGCGCTGGCCCTTGTCCACCCGGGCGCGGATCTCGTTCATGAGATCGTCGATCTGGTGCTTGGTCGGCCGAACCTCCACCCGGGGGTCCACCAAACCGGTGGGGCGGACCAACTGCTCCACCACCTGGGTAGACACCGAGGTCTCCCACCCACCCGGTGTGGCCGAAACGAACACCAGTTGAGGCGCCCGCTCGATGAACTCCTCAAAACGCAGAGGCCGGTTATCCATTGCCGAAGGCAGACGGAAACCGTGCTCCACAAGCATGGTCTTGCGGCTGCGGTCGCCCTCGTACATGCCGTGGATCTGCGGCACGGTCATATGTGACTCATCGATGAACACCACGAAGTCCTTGGGAAAGAAGTCCAGCAGGGTGTACGGCGGCGACCCCGGCTCGCGCCCCGCGAGGATGCGGGAGTAGTTCTCGATGCCGTTGCAGTAGCCCAGTTCCCGCAGCATCTCCATATCGTACTGGGTACGCTGGCGCAATCGGAAGGCCTCCAATTGCTTGCCACGTGCTTCCAGCTCGGCCACCCGTGTCTCGAGTTCAGCCGCGATCTCGGTGATAGAACGTTCGATGGCATCCTCGGAAGTGACAAAGTGGGTGGCTGGATAGATAGCCACAGCCGGCAAACGGTCAACGATCTCCTGGGTAAGCGGATCGACTTTGACGATCTCTTCCACCTGATCGCCCCATAGTCTCACCTGCACCGCATAGTCGTCGTAGGCGGGCCAGACCTCGAAGCTATCGCCCCGCACCCGGAATTTGCCCCGCGCGAAGCCGATATCGTTGCGTTCGTAGTGGATCTTCACCAACTTGGCGAACACCTCGTCACGGCTGATCTCGTCGCCCTGCTTCAGCAGCACCACCTGGCCCAGGTATTCCTGGGGCGAGCCCAGGCCGTAGATGCACGAGACCGAGGCCACTATCACCACGTCGCCACGCATGAGCAGATCGGACGTGGCCGCGTGACGGAGCCGGTCGATCTCCTGATTGATGGAAGAATCCTTCTCTATGTAGGTGTCGGTAGCCGGCAAATACGCCTCCGGCTGATAGTAGTCGTAATACGAGACGAAGTACTCCACTGCGTTGTCGGGAAGAAACTCGCGGAACTCGTTGCAGAGCTGCGCGGCCAGAGTCTTGTTGGGCGCCATCACCAGCGCCGGCTTGCCCACCTGGGCGATGATGTTGGCCATGGTGAAGGTCTTACCCGAACCGGTGACTCCCAGCAGGGTCTGATAATGATCGCCCCGTTCGAGACCCTCCACTAGGCGCGCCACGGCCTGGGGTTGGTCTCCCTGCAACTGGTACTCAGCCTGCAGACGAAAAAGACTCATGCCCCGCCGGCGGCAGCGGCAGCCAGCCCCTCCTCGCCGGCGGCCCCGTCGACGGCCGCGAAGATCCCAGGATGGATGCGGGTGTACAGAAGCCAGTAGCGCTCCACCCGCTGCACAAACGCCCGGGTCTCTGGGAAATCGATGTCGCTCAAGTCGAATGTATCCGCTCCTCCGGCGGCTTCAATCCACCGGCCAACGTTTGTCGGACCCGCGTTGTAGGCGGCCAGCGCCGCGAGCAAGTGCTCTTCGCCGAACTTGGCAGTGAGATACTCAAGGTAGCAGGCACCCAATTCCAGGTTGTCGGCCGGGTCGGTGAGCTTGGGACTGCTATCGCCCCGCCAGATGTCGAGCCCGGACAACCACGCCGCGGTGTCGGGCATCAGCTGCATCAACCCCACGGCGCCCACCGGCGACACCGCCTGCGAGTCAAAACCGCTTTCCGTCTTGACCATGGCGGCGACCAGGTAGGGATCCAGACCATACTCTTCTGCAACGCGGGCGATGTCTTGCTGGTACTTGATAGGGAATAGGTTCTCGGACACCACAGGCACCACCGTCCGCCCGGTGACAATCAGAGCGACCGCGGTGGCAATCCCGCCGAGCACCACCAATAGTGCCACCAGGCGTAACAGCCGCCGTCGCTTCCGCCTGCCCCGAGCCCGGCCACCGCCAGTGGCGACTGAGCGCGCCCCCGACCCATCTGTATCGGTCGCCTGTACCAGTGCGTAGGTACCGGAGCCGCTCTCGCTCTCAGGGCTCGAGAACTGCTTGCCCGCCGAGGATGGACTGATCCAGTATCCCCGGTCTCGGCCGAGGCCGGGGCGACCAGAGGGGGCGGGCGGGAGCCGGGAGCCGGGATCCTCCGTCATAGGTCCCCCTGCTGAAGCGCGCAGGCCCGCGCGTGTGCTTCTTCTACGAAGCGGGCCAGCTTGTCCAATCCACCATCATTAAAGAAGACCAGCTCACTGCCCTCCACCCTCCGCTGCTGCGAAGCCTGTAGTGCCTCCAGCTCCGCGAACTGCTCCAGGCCGAACCCGTGAACCGAACGTAGCCGTCGCACCTCGGCCCCGGCTTCCACCGTAACCACTAGGTCAAACAGCCTCTCGTAACCGGACTCGAACAGCAGAGGGACCTCGCACACCACCACAGTCCCCGCCGGCGCCGTCTCGATGGTCCGCTCGATCTCGTCCGCCACCAAAGGATGCACAAGTTCCTCCAGCCAGCGTAGCTCCTCCGGCCGGCCTTGCACGGCTCCGGCAAGACGCCACCGCTCCACCGCGCCGCTCTCGCCACGCACCGCGGGCCCAAAGTGCTCCGCTATCCGTTCAGACACGACGGTCCGCCGGTAAAACTCATGCACCAGACCGTCCGCCGATAGGGTCATGGCACCAAGGTTCTTGAACATCTCAAGAGCGGTGCTCTTCCCGGCTCCGATCCCACCGGTAAGGCCCACGGCTACGACCTCATGCCCCTTCCGGCTATGACGTCGCTCCCGGTTCATCAACCCTCCAGAAAGACGGCGAGCGCCCGGAGGCGCTCCCGTATCACAGACTATCGACGCACGCACAGTCTCCTACGCGCTGGCTTCCCCATCATCTTCGGCCGCGGCTTTGTCCTCGGTATTGTCGCCGGCCTCTTCCTTGACTTCCTCGGCGTCTTCAGCAGCCCCGTCAGCCTCAGCCGCATCTTCGGGTGCCTCAGCAACAGCGACTTCCTCGCCCGGGGCCTCAGCGGCCTCAGCAACTGGAGCTTCCTCAACAGGTGCCTCAACAGCATCCTCGGCGGCCTCAGCAACTGGGGCTTCCGCCACTTCCTGAGTCTCGGGCGCTTCCTCAGCAGCCGACTCCTCCTCTGTGGCCAGCGCTTCGTCAGTTGCCTGCTCTCCGGTGGCTTCCGTGTCTTCGGCAGCGAACTCGTCCTCTTCGCCTTCCAGCTCTTCGCCGTCCTCGCCAAGGGCATCCTCATGGATGCGATATTCCGGTTCGAGACGCTTCAGGCTGAGAGATAGACGACGACGCTCGGGGTCGATCTCGATGATCTTGACGTTGACCTCTTGCCCCGGCCGCACGATCTCGGAGGGATCTTCCACGTGATGCTGGGCCAACTCGGAGATGTGAATGAGGCCTTCGACGCCTTCCTCAATCTCCACAAAAGCCCCGAAAGCGACCAGTTTGGTGACCGCACCGTGCACGATCTCGTTCACCTGGCGATTCTCGAACACCTGCTGCCACGGGTCCTTCTGGGTCTGCTTGAGGCCCAGCGATATACGCTGCCGTTCGCGGTCGATATCGAGTACCCGCACTTCGACCTTCTGGCCGATGGTGAGCACTTCCGACGGATGATTGACATGGCTCCAAGAGAGCTCGGAGATGTGGATGAGACCGTCGATGCCGTCCAGATCGACAAAGGCACCGAAGTCGACGATGTTGGAGATAGTGCCTATCACCAGGTCGCCCACGTTCATGCGGTCGAGAATCTGCTCGCGCGCTCCGCGGCGCTCCTCTTCCAGGACAGCGCGCTACGACTGAGGACTACGTTGTTGCGGAAGCGGTTGAGCTCTATGACACGGCACTCGAGCGACTGACCCAGGAACTCGTCCAATTCGGCCACCCGGCGGATATCGACCAAGGAAGCCGGCAGGAAGCCGCGCACACCTAGGTCGAGAATGAGACCGCCCTTGACCACTTCGATGACGTTGCCCGATACAGGAGTGCCATCTTCGGCGGCTTTCTCGATACGCTGCCAGGCACGCTCAAAGCGGGCCCTCTTGCGCGACAGGATGAGGCGACCGTCCGGGTCCTCTTTGGTGAGCACCAAAGCATCGACCACGTCGCCCACCGACACTTCTTCGGCTGGATCAACGGACTTACGGATGGAAAGCTCGTTCGCGGGTACGACGCCTTCACTCTTATAGCCGATGTCGACTAGGACTTCGTCCTTATCGACCCGGACCACGACCCCGGTGACGATATCCCCCTCTTCAAAAGTCATGATCGTTGCATCGTAGTTGGGAATCATCTTCCCATCCACCTCGATCATCAACTCTTGCCCGCCCGCTAGTGTTTCTTGTGCTTCGTCGCCGGTGTGTTCGTCTGTCATGTAGTTTCTTTTTCCTTCCAAAAGGGATGCCAAAGCCGTGCACAAGCACGGCTCATGTGCCGGTAGTATACCGAGGCACTAGGGAAAAGCAAGCATGTATGCAGCCGCCCGGCCTCCGCGGCTCCACGGGCGTCCGCCGACGGTACGGCCGGCTCACTTGGCCGTCAGCCAATCTGGGCCTATTCCGGCATCCACGCCCAGCACCGGCTCCATGGGATAGGCCGCCGCCATCTCCCCCACCACGGCCTTCAGAACGGCGGCGGCCTCGTCCTCCGGAGTCTCGAACACCAGTTCGTCATGCACCTGCAGCACAAGACGGGAGTCGGGGAAATCGCTCTCCAGACGGTCGTGGCAGCGAATCATGGCCACCTTGATGATGTCGGCCGCGCTCCCCTGGATCACCGAGTTCACCGCCAGTCGCTCCCCCAGAGAGCGTTCCTGGAAGCTCCCTGAAGCCAGCTCGGGTATCGGTCTTCTCCGGCCGAACACCGTGGCCACGTACCCTTGACGCCTGGCCAAGGCGATGGTCTCCTCGATGAAGGCCTTCACCCGCGGCAGACGCTGGAAGTAGCGCTCGATGTAGGCGGCGGCCTCGTCACGCCCAATGCCCAGGTTCTGGCTGAGACCGAAGGCCGAGATGCCGTACATGATGCCGAAGTTCACGGCCTTGGCGTAGCGCCGGTGAGTCGCGTCCACCTGGTCTTCCGCCAGCCCGAACACCTCCGCCGCGGTGCGGGTGTGGATGTCCTCACCGCGCGCAAACGCCTCGATCAGGGTGGTCTCTCCCGAGAGATGAGCCATGATCCTGAGCTCGATCTGCGAGTAGTCGGCCACCACGAGGGAGTGACCGGGCTCCGCCGTGAAGCACTGCCGGATCTGAGCGCCCGCCGCTGTGCGCACGGGGATGTTCTGCAGGTTGGGATCGCTCGACGAGAGGCGGCCGGTGGCGGCCACGGTCTGATTGAAGGTGGTGTGAAGCCGTCCCGTTGCGGGGTCGACCACCTGGGGCAGAGCGAGCAGATAGGTGGACATCAGCTTCGATAGCTCGCGATGACTGAGAAGATGCGCCACGATAGGATGAGCGTCGCGCAAGGCCTCCAACGTCTTCGCGTCGGTGGAGTAGCCGGTCTTGATCTTCCGTTGCCGGGCCAAGCCAAGGCGATCGAACAACACGCTGCCCAGTTGCTGAGGCGAGCCCAGATTGAACTCTTCTCCGGCAAGTTCGAAGATGGTCTCCTCCAGGCCCTCCAACTGGTCCTGGACCTTGCCGGTGATCTCGCCCAGACGGTAGCAGTCCAAATGGATGCCCGACCCTCTCCATGGCGATGAGCACTCTGGTGAGAGGCAACTCGATGTCGCGCAAGAGATCCCACATCCCCTGCTCTCGCAGCGACCGCTCCTGCCACCCGGCAACCGCGACGGCCACGGCCGCGGCCACTGGCCCCGACAGAGCGTCACCGGGAAGGGCGCCGGCGACGGCAACCGGCGTGTCGTGCGGGCCCGTCCCACCATCGCCGTTCCCGCCGGCCCAACCCCCCCACGACGGCAAGGGGATCCCGGCCTCGCCGGAAAGTTCGGCCAGCTGGTATTCCCTGCGTCCCGGTGCCAGCAGATAGCCGGCCAAGTACGTGTCGTGGCCGGCCTGCCTCAACAGCGCCCGTAGGGTGCCGTCTGACTTTAGGTCGTGGCACACCGACCTACTCGGGTCCGGCCATGGCGCCGACGCCTCCGACCCCACCAAGGGGGAGTTCACTCTGACCACAGTGAAGGCCGCATATTCCACCGACTCCTCCGCTGAGGGCGCCTGGGCGAGCCACAGATCGCCGTGACCATCTGTCGCCAGCCCGACCGGACGGCTCCAGTCGACCAGATCGCCCAGCCCAGCGTCTGCCTCTGCCGCCCGGGCCGGAGCCAGCCTCGCACCGGCCGCGTTGTCCGGACCCGCAGCCGAGTCGTTTGCAGGAACCCCCGCTGTCGAGCCCACTCGGCCGGCCGCCGCGAGGAGCAACGGCTCCACCCGCTCCATCAACCTGTTGAACTCGAACCGAGAGAACAGCTCGGCCAGCTTGTCGCGCTGGGGACCACGAGGAGACATCTCCGCTTGGTCTATATTCACCGGAGCGTCGTGTTCCAGTTTCGCCAGTCTCTTGGACAGAAGCGCGATCTCCCGATGCTCCTTGAGCAGTTCCCTGCGCTTTACCCCGCTCACCTGATCGGCGTGGGCAAGGACCTCTTCCAACCCCCCGTACTCAGCCAACAGTAGGGCCGCCGTCTTCTCACCGATCCCCGGAATGCCTGGGATGTTGTCCGACGTGTCTCCCTTCAGACCGATAAGATCCGGTATGAGCCTAGGAGGCACACCGAACCGCTCCTGCAACCGCCGCGGGATCGTAGATCTTTACCTCGGTCATGCCCCGCGTGTTAGACATGATGCTCACGTGCTCGCTGGCCAGTTGCAGCGCGTCCCGGTCGCCGGTGACGATCACAGTCTCCCGACCTTGGGCATCCGCCTGCCGGGCCAAAGTGGCCAAGATGTCGTCGGCCTCGAAACCAGGCACCGCCAGATTGACAAACCCGAAGGCGGAGGAAAGCTCGGTGAAGTAAGGCCACTGCTCCGACAGGAGATCGGGCATGGGTTTGCGCTGAGCCTTGTAGTCCTCGAACTCCTCGTGCCTGAAGGTCTTCTCCCGGGAGTCCCAGGCAACGATCACCGCCCCGGGGCGATAGTCCGCCAGGACTTTGATGACCATAAGGCAGAAGCCGTAGAGAGCGTTGGTGGGAAAGCCACCCGAAGTCGCGATGTCCGGCGGCAGGGCGAAGAACGCCCGATAGGCCACGTTGTTGCCGTCGAGCAAGAACAGCGGACCTCGCTCATCCGCAGGCCGAGTGTCACCACGTGCGTTCAACCCACCGCCCCGCCCGACCGTCTCGATCTAGGGGGTCCTGTCTGTCTCGGCGGAGTCGGTCGGCGCGCTGACTGTCGCGCTGGGCGGTGCTGGGGCATCCTTCAGACTGACCGCATCGCGGATCTCTTTGACCGAGGCTTTCACTTCGTTCACGCCCGCCGCCTCACGGACTTCCGCGACGGTTGACTTGATCTCGTCCACCCCCGTCGCCTCACGCACTTCAGCAACAGTGCTGGCGATCTCGTCCTTGTTCTCCTTCAGGCCCTTCTTGAAGCCCCTGATGGATTTGCCCAGAGACGACCCCAGCTCAGGAAGTTTCTTGGGGCCGAAGATGATAAGGACCAGCACCACTACGATCACTATTTCCCAGCCGCCGATATTGGGCATCGTTCATTCCTCCTAACGCCTGGACCGAATAGCACTGCTTCGACCCGGGCAGGCTGTGCACCTCGACTCCTCGGTATTTAACCACATCACTCCGTCGCCGCTTCCCCTTCGCGGGGCCGGTAGCCCAGCTTGTCCTGACAGGTCGTTGCCCAGCTGCATCACCCGCCGCACCAGGTTGGGCAGTCGCTCGGCCGAGAAGCGTTCCAGAGATGCCCAGAATACTGACCGAGGCCACCACGGCACCACCGGCAGCACGAACCGGCGCCCCCAGACTGCAGGCCGAGAGGGCGCAGTCTTCCCAGCCCACCGCATACCCCCGCTCCCTTATCTCGTGCCGGTCACGGTCCAACTCCTCCCGCAAACCAGGGAGTACTTGGTAGCGCGGTGCGTGTGCCCCAGGACCACCTCTTCCCACTGTGAATCGGGCAAGTGGGCCAAGAAGGACCCGCCCAGCCGCGCCGCAGTTGAAGGAGATATGCTTACCGACTTCCATGACAAGCACCCGCACCGGTTGGTTGCCGTCGGCACGGCGCAGGCACAGCGCCTCCATGCCGTCGACCACAAGCAACAAAGAAGTCTCGTCGGTCTCCTCTGTGATGGCGCGACAGCAGCGGGTCGGCCTGCTTGACTAACTCCATGCTCTTGGAGGCCACGGAGCCCATGCTGAACAGCTTGAGACCCAACCGGTATCGAGTGGTCTTGCGGTCGAACTCGACCATATCGACACCCTCCAGCGTACTGAGGAGCCGGTGAGTCGTGCTCTTGCTCAGACCGATACCGGTGCTTATCTCAGTAAGCGTGGCCTCCGGACGGGCGAGCGTGAACTGCTCCAGTATGGAGACGGCCCGAGCAACCGCCCGTACATTAAGATCGGAGGTCATGTCCCGCCTTTATACGGCCACCTCTCCACCATCGCCCGTGTTCGCGCCGTCCCCAACGATCGGGAACCGCCGCCCTGGCCCACGATCCTCAGCTTCCGCTGCAGCGGGAAGATGAAGAAGTTGGTCTTGCGCACCACGAAACCATAGATGCCGCGCGGGCTCCAAACGGTGACTACGATCGCCAGCAGACCCAGCACTATGAAGTACCACTCGCCGTACCTACTGGTGGTCTCCTGCAGCGTGTAGAAGATGATGGTGCCGATTATCGGCCCCTCTATCGTACCGATGCCACCGATAACCGTGATAAAGATCAGGTACGCGGTCCAGTTGATGTTGAAGGCCGCGGCAGGCTGCACGCGGAGCAGATGGATGGCAACGATGGCGCCCACCACAGCACAACCCGCTCCGGCGATGAACGAACGTGTACAGCTTGGTACGCCAAAGATTGACGCCGGAGCTCTCCGCGGCCAGATCGTTGTCTCGGATAGCCTTGAGAGCCAAGCCGGTGCGCGACCGCAGCAAAAAGTAGGTGACGGCGATGGATATGAGAGCAATGCCCAGTGCCCACCAGTACGTCCCAGCCACCCGAGTTTCGTTGCCCAAGGCACCAGCGGCTTGGATGGTGATACCCGAACCACCACCGGCCGCCTTGATGTTGGCGACTATCAATCGCAGGACCTCTGCGATGACCCACGTGCCGATCGCCAGATACCCACCCCTGAGCTTGAAAACCAAGGCCGCGGACGGCAGAGCGATGATGGCTCCACAAACAGCTGCAAAGAGCACACCCACAAACGGATTGACATGCAACACGTCGGCGAACAGCCAGCACGCGTACGCGCCAACGCCGATATAGCCCTGCTGTCCCACCGTGATGAGCCCGGCGTAGCCGAGCATGAGATTCCAGAACTGGGCGAGCGCCAGATACGCGAAGAAGAAGACCAGGCGCCGTGTCATGGCGGTGCCCCCTATGAGGGGGAAGATGGCGAGCACCACTATGATGGCGAGGCCGACCGCGAGGACTATCTGGTTGACCCGACTGGCGACGTAAACAGAGTACCGCTTGTCGCTGCTCGGAACCTGCGGAAGCGGTCGCCTTCATGACGTCACCGTCTTCGCTAGGAGTCCCTGTGGTCGGAAGGCGAGGATGATCACAAATACCACATGACCGGCCAGTATCTGCCAAGCCGGGCCGAAAGCCTGGGCACCCAGCGTCTGTGCCAGACCCAGGATTATCCCTCCCAGCATCGTGCCCCAGTAGGAGCCCATGCCTCCGATGATCACCGCCTCGAACGCGTAGATGAGGCGCTGGCTACCAAGCAGCGGATCGAACGTGGTGTTGATGCCATCATCACCCCGCCGATAGTGACGATGAACAGCGCAACGCCCATAGCCATCGCCCAGATGTGCTTGGTGTTGATGCCCATGAGGTTGGCAGCCTCTTGATCGTCGGAGACCGCTCGGAAAGCCCGCCCCATCTTGGTGCGGTTCAAGTACAGCTGAAGGGAGGCGATAACAAGGAGCGACATCAGGAAGATGACCAACGGCAGCCAGCCGATAGCCAGGCCCTCGTTGATGGTGATGCTCTTGTTCTCGATCACGCCGGCGTCAAGGCCCTGGGAGTTGGCAGTGAAGCCCAGCAGCAGGGCGTTCTGAATGACGATCGAGATACCGAACGTCACAATCACCCCCACCACGTCTCCCGACTTCACCACCAGGTTCAACAACCCCCGCTGTAACAGGTACCCGACGACGAACATGATCACCATGGTGATGGGGATCGAGTAGAACGGGTTGAACCTGAGGGCGTTGACGATGAGGAGGGCAACGTACGCCGGAAGAATCGTCAAGTCACCATGAGCCAAGTTGGTCAGGCGCATGGTCCCGAACACGAGGGCGAGCCCTACCGCGAAGAGAGCGTAGAGGCCGCCCAGGAGAATCCCTTGGACACCTGCATTTAGCCAATCCATATCTACACTCCGAAGTAGGCGGCGGTTATCTGTTCGGTCGTCAGCTCACCGGGCAAGCCCTGCAAGGCGATGCGGCCTTCCAGGAAGCAGGCCACGTGATTGGCCACGGTAAGCACGTGCTGAACGTCCTGCTCCACCACCAGGATCGTACAGCCTGAATCCAGCAGTGACTTGAAACCGTCGTAGATGCGCTTTATGACTACCGGGGCCAAGCCCAGCGAGACCTCGTCCATCAGGATGAGGCGAGGATTGGACATCAGCGACCGGCCGATAGCCAGAGCCTGCTGCTCCCCGCCCGACAGCCCCGACGCTTGACGCTTCCGCAAGGGCTGCAGTAGAGGAAACAACTCGTAGATCCCGTCGGTGGTCCACTTGCCCGGACGGCTCCGGTAGGCTCCCACCAGAAGATTCTCGTGCACGGTGAGGCTCGGGAACACCCGCCGCCCCTCCGGCACCAAGGAGATGCCCAACTCCACCCTGCGGTAGGCCGGCATGTGGTCGATGGGCTGGCCATCGAAGAGAATACGGCCCCGGCGCGGAACGAGCACGCCGGCAACGGTCTTCAGCATCGTAGATTTGCCCGCTCCGTTGGCGCCGATGCAGGCGAAGATCTCGCCCTCTTCGACCTTGAGGTCTATATCATATAGCGCCTGGAAATCCTCGTAGTAAACACTGGCTCCTTCGATCTCTAGCAAGCTCATGCCGGCGTCCCTCCCATGTAGCAGGCCTGGACTTCCTGGCTGTTCATGACCTCATGAGGGTCGCCCTCGCACAGCTTGCGGCCAAACTGGATGACGGTGATGCGATCGACTACGGCCAAAAGGGCATGCACGATGTGCTCTATCCAGACGATGGTGACGCCGGTAGCCCGGAGCTTCTTGATCTCTTCGATCAACTCCAGGACCTCTGCCTCGGTGAGGCCGCCGGCGATTTCGTCCAAGAGCAGCAGCGCAGGATCGGTGGCAAGAGCCCGAGCCAGCTCCAACCGTTTGCGGTCGAGCAGCGTGAGAGACCCCGCCAGCACATTCACCTTGTCGTACAGTCCAGTCCGCTCAAGGATGTCCACGCAGTGCCCGTAGGACGCACGCTCTCCCATACCCCGTCCGTGCGTGGCGCCCACCAGCACGTTCTCAAATACGGTCATACCGCTGAAGGGCTTCGGTATCTGAAAGGTTCGACCTATGCCCTGACGACAACGTTCGTGTCGGGAAAGCCCGGTGATGTCCTTGCCCTGGAAGATCACTTGGCCACCGTCAGCATGCACGGCGCCGCTGATGAGGTTGAACCAAGTGGTCTTGCCCGCACCGTTGGGACCGACAATACCCAGCGCTTCACCCTCTTCGACGCTTATGCTGAGATCGTCGATCACCAAGACCCCTCCGAACGACTTTCGGAGGCCCTGGGTCTCAAGCGCTTTCGTCAACTGCGATCACCTCCACACTCTCCCAACCACGCATTCAGTGGATCCTGCCGGCCGCGCCGTCTTGCACACGGACCCGGTTGCTGCCCGCGGACTCCCGCGGGCAGCAACCGGGTTGACACTACTAGCCTACGCTCCTACTCGTCGCAACAACCTGACCCTACGTCAGTGGCTGCACCGCATCCTGAACCTTGATACTACCGTCCGGCATGCCCGCGTTGCTGCACACCGTCAATTCATAGTCCCACTTGGTTCCCTTGCGCCACTGACCACCGACCTGTGGGGTCTTGTAGACGTTCTCGACGATGTGGCACGGACCCACCTTGAAGGGAGGCCCGGCCGGCTCCACAGGCGCCGTGAAGTCGATGTGACCACCAATGGTATCCAACTTAATGGTCTTGATGGCGGCCAAAATGGCCTCTTTGTCGTCGATGCTCGTGGCCCGCTTCAGCGTGTCCACCGCCATCTCGAACAGAATGAAGTGAAGCAGGGGCTGTGTCCACTGCCCGCTGGTGCGCTTGGTGAATTCATCCGCAAACTGCTGCGCCGTCTCGCCACCAAGCAGCCCGGAACTGTACGGGTGGGTCGGCATCCACCAGACTTCGGTGGTCAGACCAGCCCCGATATCTCCCAGAGCCTGAATCGACTCGGGAAAGAGGAGCGCCTTGCCGAAGCTTCCCAGTTTGGGCCTCCAGCTCTGCTGGGCCGCCTGCTTCCAGAAGGTGGTGAAGTCTGTGGGCAAGAACACGCCCATGCCGATCTCGCAGCCCTCTGACTTGAACTGGCTGATCTGCGCGGTGAAGTCCTCGCTCTGGTTTTGGAACTGACCGGGTATGATCGCGTTCAGGTCGGTATTCGCCCAAACAGGATCCCAACCGGGCTTCCAGGCGTTGCCGTCAGCATCGTTGGGGAACATGGCCCCGACTTTGCCATTGTTGGGCACCTGGCTCCACATGTCCAGGAAGTTGGCCTGCACATCTTCCAGGCCCCAAAAAGTATGGTAGGTCCACTTGAAGACCTTGGTGAGATCTCCCGCGGCACGCCCGGCAACGTATGCCTGCCAAGGGCAGTCGTTGGTGATACAGGGCGTCCCGTTCGCCTCACACTGGTCGGCCACCGGGTTCACAGTGTCGGGGCTGGACGCCGAGACCACCAGGTCCACGTTGTCGTTACTGATTAGGTCGCCGGTAACCTGGGCGGCCCGGTTGGAGTCGGACTGACTGTCCCTGGTGATGATCTTGACCGGGTGCTTGATCCCGTCGACGCCGATGATGCCGTCTCCGATGGCTTCTTCAGCGCGCTCGACACAGTACTGGTCCGGCACACCGAAGGAGGCCAGACGGACCTGTGATCGGCGTGACGAAACCCGATCTTGATCTCGCGCCCATTTCGACGGCGCTGACGTTCGTGGGCTCGGAGCCCCGTGGTAACAGGACCACCCGTGGTAACAGGACCGGCCGTGGTGTCTCATCGCCACGCAGGCCGCAACCAGCCGCCCAGGCCGGCGCTCACGCCGATGGTCGCGCCGGCGATGCCGGCGATCTTGAGGAACTCGCGACGACTGACCTCTTTGCCTCCGAGAAGGCTTTTGTCCTTGTCTTCCATGTCTCTCCTGTCCATGTCCGCCCTGCTGCTCCTCTCTCTGGCTGTGTGCATCGATCCTACCCCTAAGATCTACGAGTCTGCCCGCGACACCTCCTCTGCGACTGGCTCCCAACACCTACGCCTGCAGGTCGGGTCGTGAGTGACTCGGCACACGCGGCTCATACTAGCAACATGTGCACCCCACTTCTATGCCCGACGCGCGACTACCACCTACTAGTCAACCGGTAGTTTAAAGAACTCCTTAGGATTCTTGATAGCACACCTGTTCGATGGTGGCCTTGTCGAGGCCGAAAAGCCTCATGGCCAGCACGACTCGCGGGCACCATGAAGTAGTCATTGCCCTCGCCACCCAGCTCCGAGTTGATGATGATTCTGTCCCGCTTGTCGGGATTATCTACCACGAAGCGGGCTGCAACCTCCGGAGGCATCTTGTCCCAGCACACCGAAAGACCCACCATCCCCCCGGTGCTCATCCGCAGGTCGATGGTGGCCTCGCCGGCGTGATCGAAGACGCACTTCTCCAGAGGAAAACCCTCTTCCTTGATGATCTGCGACTATCTGAGGAGTCACCGTCGCCCCCTGCGGAGCGAACCGGATGGGCGTGTGCAGGATGACCGGCAGATCGTGGGCCTTCGCGATGCGCAGGTGCTCGCGGAACAGGTCCTTCTCGTACTCGCTGCCGGTATCCAGCCCTATCTCGCCCATGGCGACCACGCGCTCGTGCTTCAGCAGACTGGGCAGCACGGCCAGCGCCTTCTCGGTGTCGGACTGTCCCAGCCCGATGAACGGCACCGAAAGCGAAGCGAAGCTCTCGTAGCCCAGCGTCTGGGCGGTCGTCACCTCCAGGGTGACGAACCGGTCCCAGATGCGAAACAGGGTGTCCACCGGAGGATTGCCCAGGAACATGTGCGGACTCGGCACTACGGCCGCTTCCATGCCCATCATCACCAGTTTCTGCAACTGGACGTCCTCGACCATGTCGCTGTGCAGATGCGCGTCGATAAACCGCATTCGCAGCTCCTAACCCTTCCAGATGGCGATGTCGCCCACATTCAGGTCTTTCGCCGTCACGTCCACCGGGCCGAACTTCTGGGTGAGATAGCCTGGCTTCTCGAGCAACAGCGTGTACACACCGTTCTTGAGACCGCGCAACCAGAAGTCACCGTAGCTGTCGGTGGTGGCCTTGGCCTTCTCGCCGGTCTCGTCGTTGGTGGCCGTAACGGTCACGCCTTCGGCACATAGATCGGCTTCCTGGTCGTACACCGCTCCCGCGATGAACTTCTTAGGCAGCCCTATGTAGTACACCCGCGGCTTCACGCGCGCCAGTTCCAGCTTAAGAGGCTCGGCCTTGAGGATGAGGGCCAGGATCTCGGGGTCATCCTCGTCGCCGAAGGTGAAGGCGCCGGTCGGGCAGGCGTCCACACACCGCGGCTCACTCCAACCGTCGTCCAGCAGATGCGCGCAGAACGTGCACTTCTGGGCGATGTTGAGGGCGTCGTTGAAGTAGATGACGTTCTCGTACGGGCAGGCGGCCAGACACATCTGGTTGCCGCGGCACTTGTCCGGGATCGATGATCACGATGCCGTCGTCGCGCTTGTAGATGGCGTGCGCGTTGCAGGACGCTATGCAAGGAGCATCGTCGCAGTGCTGGCAGATGCTGTGCTCATAGGTGACCATGACCTTGGGCACCTGGCCGCGCACGTTGTCGTACACCTTGTTCCAGAACTGGCCGGTGTCGGGCTGCGGCTTGGCGATGGGCGACCAGTCATTGGCCACGTGCTCGTCCTTGCATGCTACCTGGCAGTTGTAGCAGCCGTTACAGATGTCGTAGTTGATGACCAGTACTTTGCCCATCATTCACCTCCCATGAGGCAGGCCTCTAGACCGGGACCGGCACAGGGATGGAACGGCCGTTCAAAGGCTTCTGGATACTTGCGCTTGAGTGCCTCCAAGTCGGTCTTCTCGACTTCCGCCAGGAAGCCACTGACCGCGTGGCCCACGGCGTTCTTGGAGGTGGTGTGCCGCGGGACGATGGTGTTGATGGCCCCGCCCCGGTCGATGACTCCGGGCTCGATGGGGTCCCACTTGGCCCCGTGGTCTATGTAGATGACTCCGGGCATGATGCGCTCGGTGACGTACGCGCCGCCCAGAACGGTGCCCCGCTCGTTGAAGATCGAGACCACGTCACCGTGCTTGATGTCGCGCTTCTCGGCTTCTGAGGGATGCAACCACACGGGCTGGTACATGTACCCGTCGGGGCCGGTGATCTTGCAGGTGGCGATCTCGCGCAACCAGGTGACGTCCTCGTGTTGCGAGTGGACGCTCCACCGCGGATGATTGGAGCACACCAGCATCGTGTACTTCTTGGACCGCTCGGTGCCGATCGTCTCTTCGTGGCTGATGCCTTGGGCTATCCACTTGGGCACCGCGGGCCGTTCCAGGTCGTTGGGGAAGTTCTTCTTGAGACCGGTGGACTCGAACTCCAGCAACCCGGTAGGCGTGGTCAGGGGATTCGCCTTTGGATCCTCGTAGAACCGCTGGAAGCCGGCCGGTTCGTTCTCCCAACCATCGGCGGTGGGGATCACGAGGTAGCCCTTCTCGTTGAGCTCTTCCCAGCTGATGAGGTCCGCGCAGCGGGAAGTCTCCCAGCCGTACTTGATGAGCTCGGGGATGGATTTGCCGTGCGTGTACTCCTCCAACAGACCAAGCTTGTCGGCCAGCTTGCAGACGATCTCGTAGTCGCTGAACGACTCACCCAGAGGCTCGATGCACTTGTGCTCGGGGAAGAGCAGGTTGTACTGGCCGCTGAAGATGTCGGCGGCGATGTCGTCTTCCTCGAGCTTGGTGTTCACCGGCAGGATGATATCGGCCAGCAGCGTGTCGTTCTCCAGCCACGGATGCTGGGCCCACATGAACTCGATGTCGGGATGCTGCATGGCCCGCACATAGTCGTTGCCGGCGTTCCAGCAGGTGATCCACGACGGCGAGTCGGTCCAGACCGCGTGGATCTTGGAGCAACCCTCTGCCGGATAGGAGCGGTGGACAAACTGGTCTTCACGCGGAGCGGTCTCCGATTCGCAACCCCACCAGTCGCACTTGCCCTCCAGGATGGCCTTGGGCACGAACGTCTTGGGTAGCGAAGGATGGTTGAGGTCCGACGGGTGCCCGCCCGTGTAGGCCGTGCGCAGGTTGGGCACGCGGAACGACTTGGGCTGAGCGTACTGATCGGGGAAGTCGAAGAGGCCCCACTCGATCATCTTGACCTGGTTGATGCCCGGTTTCCCCAGGCCTTGCATGGCCAAGCAGATATTCTGTAGCCGAGCGGCCTCGGTTGCGTATGGGCCGCGGATGCCGGGGCCCCCGTTGCCTATAACCACGCTGGTGCGCTTGGACGCCCACTCTTTCGCGAGGGCCTTTATGACCCGAGCCGACACCCCGCAGATGGGAGAAGCCCATTCCGGGGACTTGGGCACGCCGTCTTCGTCACCGACCACGTAGGCCTCGTAGGCCTCCACCCCTACCGCGTGGCTCTTGAGATATTCCTTGTCATAGGTGCCGTCCTTGAACCACACGTACGTGATGGCCAGATATAGCGCTGCATCGGTGTTGGGAAGCACGGGGATCCAGCGGTCGCCGTGCACCGCTGCCGCGTAGTTGACATCCGGGCACACATAGATCTGCTTGATGCCGAGTTCGGTGTACCAGTAGGAGAGCCGGCTGGGCAACTGACCCTGCCAGCCCCACGGGGTAGTCTCCTGATCGCATCCCCAGAACAGCAGCAGTTCGCAGTTCTTGGCCACATCGTAGAGCAGGTTGCTCTGCTTGCCCTGGCCTACCGGTTCGCAACCCCAGAAGTGCTTGCTGCCCCACCACCAGCCTTCCCAGCTGTCTGGCTGCCTGATCTGGAGGGTATAGCCGCCCCATAGCGGCAGCAGCTTGCGGCCGGCGCCGTGACAGGCCTGTACCACCTTGTTCTCACCGTGTTGGTCGCACTGATAGAGAAGGGCCGTAGGGCCGTACTTCTCCTTGATGCGGTCCATCTCGCTGACGATGGTGTCGAGCGCCTCATCCCAGGAGATGCGGACATATTTGCTCTTGCCGCGGTTCTGTGGATTGCGCTCGCCGTTGGGATCCCAGTCGACCCTCTTCATGGGGTAACGGATGCGGGCCGGCGAATAGACCCTCTTCTTATACGCGATGGAGTACGGTGGGATGAGGGTCTTCATGCTGGGCTCGAAGGTGCTCCCCCGGACTACCATCTTCCAGGGGTTCATGTGCTTCACGGGATCGTACTTCCAGTCGTAGTGCATCGGGCGGATACGGATGATCTTGCCATCCTTGACATCCACCATCGACGCGTTCGAGCCGTTTTCAGGAACCCCGCAGAAGCTGATGTCCCGCACCAGCGTCTTCTCACCCGACTTACCCTTCGGGGCTCGGTCCTCAGCCATCCTGCCTCCTTCGCGCTCTGCCGATATTCCGTGGTACGGAATAGCTATTCCGTTAGCCCTATAGCCCACACTATCCCACCACCCCGATCACGCGTCAACCGTCAGCAAGCTATCGGCGACCTCCTAGCGACCCCTTTCCCCCAGGTACTTCGTAAGTTCGGCCGCCGCGCTCCTCAACGCCTCCGCCTTTTGCTTCCTCACCCGCGGGCCGAAGCGTTCGGCGGGAGCTACCACGGTGACCACGCCCTTCAAACTGCCGTCTCGCTCGAACACAGGCGCCGATACGGCGCACACTCCCCTGTCCTGCTCTTCAACATCCCAGGCCAGTCCCTCTTGTCGCTCGGCGGCCATGCGAAGGATGACCTCTTCGGGATCGGCTACCTGGTTTGACGTTGGCGCGTGCTGGGCCGAGCGCACGATCTTCATTTGTTCGGAGACAGGTCTGAAGGCCGTGTGTAGGCGGAAGGACGAGTTGGATATGCTGCTCAGCATGCGGCCGGTAGGACGATTCAGCCGGAACGGGTGAGCGGTGGCGACCTCGTCGACCACGACGGCGCCTTCGGCACTGCCCACAGTGAACTCCACGGTCTCACCAGTAGTCTCGGCCAATCGCTCGAGGAACGGGTGTACGGGGCGGACGAAACCTACATAGGACATGGCGAGATAGGCTCCCGGGATAGTCGCTCCACCCAGGTGGTACCGCTCGACGCCGGGATCGTAAACCAGATAGTTCCTGGCCTCAAGAGTCCTTACCATGCGATACACCGTGGTCTTGGACATGCCCGTACATTCGCAGATCTCGTTCAGACCCCACTCGGGGTGTTCAATGTCGAACAAAGCCAGGATGGTGAGTCCGCGCGAAAGAGCCCGGACGAAGAACTCACTGTCTTCGTCCGCCAGTCCTTCGACAGATAACCTTTGCCGCCCTCCGGCCCTTGCCATCTGCTCTCCCCGATCGGTCAGCCGGATGCGGTCTTCAGCGAAAAGCTAGGCCTTTTCGAGAACGACAAGGCCAAGATTCAGGCTTTTGTCCAGCTTCGCCTTGCCCGAATAGGGCTCATATCCGTCTGCTTCGATGACGACCTCGTACTCGTTGCCCGGCTCCAGCCGGTCCACCGCAAACTCGCCGTAGTTGTTCACCACTGCTTCGCCCACCCTGGTCCCGCCGGCGCTCACCGTCACCTTGGCGCCGTCGGCGCATTCGTCGGTGTCCTTGAAGACAACGCTGGCAGAAACAAAAGCCTTGTCCCAGCGGTAAAGATTCTTGTACAAAACACGAGGCCTGGTGCCTAGTTCGGGCTTGTAGGCCTCCAGGCCCTCAGTGGCCACCCGCTCCGCCATCTCGACGTCGTCGGCCAGGACGAATGTCAGGGCTCCGGTAGGACACACCTGTGAGCACCGAGTCTCTGCCCAACCATCGTCGAGCAGATGCGCGCAGCCCGTGCATTTCTGAGCGACTTGGGCTTGCTCGTTCCAGTAGATGGCGCCGTACGGACAGGTGTCGACGATCTCGGGATAGCCTTTGGCCTTCACCGGATCGATGATCACCAAGCCGTCTTCCCGCTTGTAGACCGCGCCGCTGGGCGATTCCTTGATACAGGGAGCGTCATCGCAATGCATGCAGGGCATCGGCAGATAGGCCACCTGCACAATCGGGTATTGCCCCCGCTCCTTGCGCTCGATGTTCAGCCAGCGGTGACCAGACCAAGGCTGGGCCACCGAGTAGGGAAGGAAATCGTTCTCGACGAACTCATCCTTGTCTGCCAAAAAACAGTCGTTGCAGTCGTGACACAGGGCCACATCGACCACCAGATTCCACTTCTTCATTTGGTCTCTCCCTCCCTTTTGTCGGGCGCCATGATGCTAACACTTCTAGCCGAGCGCCAAAGCCTTGCCCGCCTCATACGCGCGGATCAGGAGGTCCCTGTTGCGTTCTGCGCTCTCCGGGTCGTTTGCGTCGGTGCAGACGATGTTCTCCATCAGCTCGAAGCCCAGCGACGGGAACATTGCCGCGGTGTACTCGAAATAGGAGTCGAACAGGTGTGGATCGTCCATGCCTTGCGAGTACACGGTGACGATTTTCTTCGTCCCAAAGCGCGGCCTGGCCTGCGCATCCATCAACGGTAGGAAGCGGTCATATAGATTCTTGACAGGCCCGGTCATCTGCATCATGTAGATAGGCGAGCCGATCACAACAGCATCGGCGGTCTTCACTTTCTGCAAGGCCTGGTTCAGCTCATCTTGAATGGCACACGCTTCCTTGGCCCGGCAGGCAAAACAGCTTTGGCAGGCCATGAACTTCATCTTGAAGAGCGTGTAGAAGTGGACCTCGGCTCCGTTGTCACGAGCGCCTTTGGCGATGTGGTTCAGTAGCGTGGAGGTGTTCCCGTCCATGCGGGGGCTTCCGTTGAAAATGACGATCTCTTTCAATTATCTGCTTTCCTTCCAGGCATCCGCGAACCCGAACGCGAAAACAAGGGAGGGCTTCGATATTCAAAGCCCTCCCTTCGTCGTCACGTCCCGATGAACGATGCTACAACTTGATGAAGCCCAGGTTCATAGACTCGTCTTTGAGCGACACTTTGGTGTAGTACTTCTTCCCCGCCGCGTCCACTTCGAGACTGTATTCGCCGTTCTCCAGACCATCGAACTTGAACTCGCCGAAGCAGTTGGTCGATCGAGTGGCCAAGATCGAGGTGTCCTTGCAGTTGGCCACGCCGGCGCCTGACAAGTTACAGGCGATGCCGCCTTCTTCGGAGTGAAGCGTCACGGTTGCGTTCTCGAAGCAATCACCATCGACCAGCACACCAGCCGTAATGAAATTCTTCGTGAACTTGTGCAGGTTCTTGTAGAGCGTGGTCGGCTTTGTGCCCAGCTCGGCCAGGTATGCCTCCAGGCCCTCCTCGGCGATCATCTTCTCCATCTCGGCCGGCTCGACGAAGTAGGTCTTCATGGCGTCGGTCGGGCAGATGTGCGCGCACCGAGTGGTATGCGGTTTCCAGGTGGGATCGTCCAGCAGATGCGCACAGAAGATGCACTTCTGCGGCACGTTCGCCTCTTCGTTCCACCAGATGGCGCCGTAGGGGCAGGAGTCGAGCAGGGCCTTGTTGCCCTTGGCCTTCTGCATGTCGATCATCACGATGCCGTCGTCGCGCCGGGTGACCGCACCCTTGCCGGCGTCGATGCAGGGCGCGTTCTGGCAGTGCTGGCACGGCACCGGCAGATAGGCCACGTCGTTTCTGGCGTACTGCCCGCGCTCGCGGCGAAGGATATCCACCCAACGGTGCCCATGGCGGGGCTGGGCGGCCGTGTAGCCGGGCCAATCGTTGCCGACGAACTCATCCTTGTCGGCCATAAAGCAGTTGTTGCAGTCGTGGCACAGCACCACATCTATAACCTTATACCATTGCTTCATTTTGCAGGCTCCTTATCTGTCAAATGAGATGAATCGAATCCTCTCGATCACTGAACCTCGTAGATTCCACCGTCCCATTTCTCGACTTCTATCTGGGCGGAGTTAGGAGCCATGCCGCTGGAGTACTTGGACATATAGCGGTCAGGCGAAAGGATGTTCATGCACCCGCCGCGATCGGCCGACTTGCCGGGAGTGCCCAGCGGGTTGTACTCGGCGCACGATTCGTACGTGTGCACCGTGCCGGGCTGCGTGCGCTCACCGATCTGGGCGCACACGATGACGGAGCCGCGATCATTGTAGGCGCGAACCAAGTCGCCGGCCTTGATACCGCGGGCGGCAGCGTCGACACTGTTGATCCGGATGATCCAGTAGTAGTGTCCGTCCACCAGGATCCTGTGGTCCTTTATATCGTTCATGAAGCTGTCCTTGCCGTCACCCATGGTGTGAAAGGAGAACCGTGGATGCGGGGCCAGCATGCCCAGGGGGTACTTCTTCGCAAGCTCGCAGCGCGGGCCTTCCCAAGCGGGCACATAGCTATGCATGGCCGGCCGGTGCTCGTCGACAAACCCCTGCTCCTCGAAGTTCTTGATGCTGGTGGCGATGAACTCCACCTTGCCGGTGCTCGTCTGCAGGCCTTTGCGACCCACCTGGTTGTTCAGACGCGGGCCCCAGTCGGGAGTGTCTTTCTCGCGGTCTTCGGCGAACCAGCGGAGGGCCGGCGTCTTCTTGCGCTTCGTGTTGTCGGGCACGATGAAGTAGCCCTTCTCCTTGAACTGCGCGAAGGTCAGGTGCTTCGGCATGTCGGTGGCGTTGTAGTACTGCTCCACCCACTCAAGGTCGGTCTTGCCCTCCGAGAACATGGGCCCGATACCCAGTTTGTCCGCGATCATGCAGTAGATGTCGTAGTCCGACTTGGAGTCGCCCACCGGCTCGATGCACTTGGCCTGAAGCGAGATGACGCGATGGTTGCACTGCCCGTAGGTGTCGGGGATGTACCCAGAGCAGTTGGCGAACTCCGATATGTCCCAGCGCTCGAAGTTGGTGCAGGCCGGAAGGATAAGGTCGGCGAACTGGACCTCACCCTCGAACCAGATGGACTGGCTTACGACGAACTCCAAGCTCGGGTGCGTGTACATCTGAGCGTAGCGGTTGGTGGCGGTCATGGTGCCGATCCAGGGACCACCGTACTTCCAAAGCATCTTGATCTTGGGATAGCCGGGAGCCGGGTACTGGTACTGATGCATCTGATGCGGGATGTCGCCGCCGCAGAAGCCCTTGCCCGACCACTCGAACTTGCCGTCCATGATGCATTCGGGCACCTTCAGGCGCGGAATGTGCTGACCGGCGGACGTGTTGATGTTGGAGGGCGACGGGAAGGTGGTCTTGCCGTCGAACATGCGCCAAGCGAACTTGAAACCCGCCGCCGAGTTCTCGCAGTCGCCGGAGATGCCGCCCTCGGCGTAGCCCGGGAAGTAGAAGTCGTAGTCAACAGGCGTACCCTGGGTGGTCGAGTAGATGTTGGAGCCCGGCTTGCCCATGCCCTGCATGGTGGCAAGCGCGATCATGCCGCGGGCCCATTCGATGCCGTGAGACGCCCGGCAGGCTCCACCCCAACCGCCAAGTCCGCCGGCAGCCAGCATGGTCTTCTTCTTGGCCCACTGACGGGCCAGAGCGCGGATCTCGCAGGCCGGTACGCCGGATTCGGCCTCGGCCCATTCGCACGTCTTGGGGACTCCGTCGGTCTTGCCAAGTACATACTCCGCCCACTCTTCAAAGCCGTGGGCGTGGGTGGCCACGTACTCCTTGTCATAGGTGCCCTCGCTCAGCCATGTGTACGCGATGGCGAAGGAGAGCGCGTGGTCGGTGCCGATCTTGGGCGACAGCCACTTGTCGCCGATGAGACCAGCCGTGTGGTTGTAGAACGGATCGATGAAGACCATCTCGATGCCCAGGTCCTTCATCCAAAAACGGCGAGGCGTGGACTCATGGGCCGCGTAGATGCCGGTGTTAACTTCGGGGTCAGACGACCAGAACACGATCATCTCAGTGTTCTGTAGGGTATCCTCAAGCAGGTCATACTGCTCGGGGTTGCCTAGACGCCAGCTGAAGCCCCACATGTGCATGCCGCCCCAGTGCCAGCCCTCCCAGCTGTCTGGGTTGTGGTCGGCATAGGTGAATCCCATCATGTTCATGAAGCGGAAATACGTGCTGTGCCTATAGCCTACGTTGCCCCACATGTGATGCGAACTCGGCGAGGAGAGGATGGCCGCGGGACCGGACTCTCGCTTGACCCGATTGATCTCGTTCACCAGGAGATCCGTGGCCTCATCCCAGGAGATCTGCTCGTAACCGGAGACGCCCCTGTTCTGGATGTTGCGCTCGCCGTCGGGGTCGAAGTCCACGCGCTTCATGGGGTACGGGATGCGTTTGTCGGAGTAGATCATTGACTTGAATCCGGCCGTGTAAACCGAGACGCTGGTCTTGCGCGGAGGCGCGAAGGTCCGGCCCCGGGCCTCGATCTTCCAAGACGGCGCATCCACCGCATCGTCCAGGTCCATCGGGGTCATTCTTATGATCTTGCCGTCTTGAACGTAGACGAAGACCGGGCCGCCGGTTGATGAATTTGTCAGGCGGACTACTTTGCCCATCTTGCCATCTCCTTGTTCTTTGCAGGCCTTGAACCCGCTGTCCCAACTGACTGACTACCTGGAGCTGCCTTCTTCCCCCGTGCCCCATAACCTCCGGTCGTCCGAGTGATCGTGGACTCTCTCATTCTACGACCACTGCATCAATAATCTACGCCGCGCCTCGCGCTGGGTAACGCCGCGTCTGCCCCTTTGACCACGGAATCCCACACTCCGGAACATGTCTCCGCAAAACAGCACATACCCCTCAGGACGAAATCTCTATCGGATCAGGGCCCAGTGCAACGACGCGCGCCCGGAAACAGTGGCCCCCGCCGGCAAATGCCGCCGGGGGCCACGCCACTCTCCGTGCCCGGCCAATCCCCTCCGAGCAAAACCGGACCGCCTGTCACTTACTGGCGCTCTGCGGCCGGGCCGTACCCCGTACCGCAGTACGTGTAGGTCCTATCCGGAACGTCGTTGTTGACCTGATCTTCGTCGATCTCGGCTACGCAACGGACCATGGAGCCGTCACCCATGTACCAGCGGATCGGGAAGCAGTAGAACCGAAAACGCTTACCGGACACCTTGTCCAAGTCGCCACCGAGGTTCTCGACGCCGACTATGCCGTGACCCAGCATCTGCTTGTGGCAGGGTTCCCAGGTCCCCTCATTGCCAAGCGCTTCCAGATCCCCGAATTTGGCATCATAAGCGGCCTGGCCATGCACCTTGATGTAAACCGCTTTCTCGAATTCGGCGTACGCTTCTTCACCGAACTGCTCGGCGTATTCGACCGTGATGGTCTTTCCAGAAGCTCCGGGCAGGTTCATCTGCGGCGGGCCGTTCTTGCCCATGGCCGTGTGGAGCGGATGATCCAGCGCCTGCATATCCATGGCTACGCACTTCACCTTATGCTTCACAAACCATTTTCCCGCTTCGACGCCGGTACCGCATGAGTAGTGGTAGTACTCTTTGGAGTCGTCGAACTTGCGGTGCATGCCGGTGTTCAAACACACGACCATGCCCTCGAGCTCCTCAGGCTTGATGCCCGCGCGCTTGCAGGCATCCTCGAGATGCTCGGGCAGGATCAGACCCCAGCGGCCGATCTTGATCTCAAGACAGATGGCGTCACCTGTGTAGGCGTCGACAGGCATCTCGTGCGTATAGCGGGCTCTCTTGCCGTCGAATTCGCGCTCCATGACGTGGCGAGGCGCGTCTGCGTGAGTGCCTGTGTGCTGGACACAATCGATCCTCTGCGTGAGGACGCCGCCCTTCGCCAAGGTGTGCATCGAGTCGATCACCGGCTTTACGAAATACGGCCACCGAGGAATCTCCGCACTGAATGGATGGGTCAGGTCGACGAAAACTGTCTTGCCCATGTGAATCTTCCGCTCCTTTTTAATCTTGTTGCGACGCACGAGCGCGGAAACGCTCGAATACTCCTCCACCGACTTGTGGGGCACCGAGTCGGTTACCCTACTTGGCTTCGCTCTCCTTCAGGCGCAGTACCGCCTTGGTCAAGTAGTCGAGCAGATTGGCCCGTAGCGCCTTCTGCCCTTCGGGTGTCCACTGCTGGAATCCTAAGCCACCGGACTTGAAGCCCAGCTCGCCTTTCTCCACCTTCTCTTTGAGCAGCGGCGAGGGCTCGTGCGAATCTTCCAGATGCTTGAGCACGTAGTTGTGGATGGATAGGGTGAGATCGAGCCCGACCATGTCCGCGTTCTCCAGAGGCGCGAGCACGGGAAGACGGAGCCCCGGCCCATACTTGAGACTCTCATCCACCGTAGCCGCGTCGGCGATGCCATGCTCGACGATGGAGATGGCTTCACGCCAGAGGGCGTGCTGCAGCCGGTTGGCGATGAACCCCGGCACGTCCTTCTTGGCATGCACAGGACGCTTGCCGATGACCCGATGAAGGTCCATGGTGGCGTCGATCACCCACTGGGGCGTGTCTTTGGTCTGAACAACCTCGACAAGCGGGATGAGGAACGGCGGATTCCACCAGTGAGTGCCCAGGATGCGCTCGCGCCCCTTCGAAGTGCTCGCGATCTCGGTGGGACTCATCACCGAGGTGTTGGTAGCCAGAATCGCGTCCGGGCCGCACATCTGGTCGAGTTTCTGGAACGTGTCTTGCTTAAGCCCCATATCCTCGGCCACGCACTCCAGCACGAAGTCGGCATCGGCGGCCGCTTCTTCCATGACCTGCGTTGTGGTCACACGGGCCAGCGTCGGTTCAACGTCTTCGAGTCTTCCCAGACCGCGCTCAGCCAGAAAAGTCAGGTCGGCCCGCATGCCTTCGACGGCCTTCTCCAACGTCTCGGCTTTCCGGCTGTAGAGCCCTACCGGGTAACCGGCGCCGGCGAACACCATGGCGCAGCCATGGCCCATGTTGCCGCCGCCGATGATGGCGATCTTCTTGATGTCTTCGAGTCTTTTCACGATGCCAGCCAGCCTCCGTCTACGTTTACGATTACGCCAGTCATGAAATCCGACGCGGCCGAAGCAAGAAAGACCGCCACTCCAACAAAGTCATCCGGTACTCCCGCGCGGCCCCACGGGATGCGAGACATGTGCAGATCATGAAGGGGTTTGTCCTCGAGAACCTGCTTCGTCAGCGGCGTCCAAAAGATGGCGGGGGCGATGCAGTTGACGTTGATCTTGTGCTTCGCCCACTCGGTCGCCATCTGCTTGGTCAAAGCGTGGACGGCGCCCTTCGACGTGGTGTACCCGGAATAACCTCCCGGGCTCCCCTGAAATCCGCGGACCGAGCCGATGGTGATGATCTTGCCCTCTCCACGCTCGACCATTCGGGCACCCACCTTCTGGCAGCATAGGAAGGTGCCCCGCACGTTGACGTCCTGGATGCGCTGCCACTCTTCCACCGGCATGCGTTCCAGGGGGATACGATTGGCGGTCCCTGCTGTGGTGACCAGGATATCGATGGAGCCCAGCGCCTCGTTCACTTGGGCAACCATGGCCTCCACGCTCGCCTCGTCGGTCACGTCCGCCGCGATAGCCGCGCTTCTCCGGCCGACAGACTCGATCTCTTGTTTCACAGGCAGCATGGCCGCCGCCGCGGAGTCGGTCAGGGCCACATCGGCACCATGGACGGCCAGTCCCCTGGCGATCGCCCCGCCGAGCGCTCCGCCACCCCCAGTCACGAGAGCGACCTTGCCGCCGAGTTTGAACAAGTCGGCGATCGCTTGAGTAGACATGCGTTCGGATGGCCCCACATCGCCTCTCTTAGTCACAAAGGAACATTTCCCCGAGCGAGGACCTTGTGGCCCCCGCCCAGGGAAACAAGTCAATCAACCGCCGACAGTCCCGCCGTCAACAGGCAGGATGGTGCCGGTGACGAAGTCGGAAGCGGGCGCCGAGAGGTAGAGAGCAGCGCCGATGACGTCGTCGGGGATAGCGGCGCGGCCCCACGGGATCCTCGAGAGGAATATCTGCTTGAGTTTCTCGTCTTCGAGAACCTGCTTCGTGAGCGGGGTCCAGAAGATGCAGGGGGCGATGCAGTTGACGTTGATCTTGTACTTCGCCCATTCGGTGGCCAACTGAAGGGTCATCAGATGGACGGCGCCCTTGGAGGTGCCGTACGCGCCGTAGCCCCCGGGATGGCCGGCGAAGCCACGGACCGAACCGACGGTGATGATCTTGCCAGGGCGTTCGTTCTCGATCATCCACTTGCCGGCCTTCTGGCAAGAGAGCCAGGTGCCGCGTACGTTGATGTCCATGACCTTCTGCCAGGCGTCAACCGGGAACTGCTCGGCCGGATACCGGTCGGCGATGCCGCCGACGGTGATCATGATGTCGATCTTGCCGAACTGTTCGACCGTCTTGGCGACCAGGTTGTCGACGCTCGCTTCATCGACCACGTCACAGGCTATGGCCACGGCCTTGCCGCCGCCGCCCAGGGCGTTGATCTCCGCGGCCGTGCTCTCGAGGGTCGCCATGGTGCGGCCGCTGAGGACCACGTCGGCTCCGTAGAGAGTCAGACCCTTCGCCAACGAATGCCCAAGGAAACCGGCACCGCCGGTGATGACGGCGGTCTTGCCGGTCAAGTCGAAAAGCTTCTTTACTTGTTCAGGGGAGAAGGGAACTGGATCAGCCATTATTCTTCCTCACACTCCTCGTGTCGCCACTGCGCTTAGGTGGTGGGGTAGCCCAGGACCACCATCATGCTTGCCGGGTACTGGGTCTTGTTCTTGATAGAACGGCCCTCCTCGGGGCCGATGAAAATGGAGTCGTTAGGCTTGAGGACGATGTCCTTGCCATCCTTGTCGGTGATGGTGATCTCACCCGCGATGCAGAAATACGTGGTGTCAAACGGGCGCTTGGGGCTGAACTCCGCACCGCCGCCGGGCAGGAAATGAGTGCAACCCAGGGAGTGCTGCGTGGTGCCCGTCTCGTCTTTGCCCTGCAGCCTGTAGCACTTGCAGTCAAAATGCCCCGCTGGTTCGTATTGGGGGGCCTCGCCGATCGATACCTTCTTCATTCCTTCACTCCCGTCTCCTGCGACCTCGTCGCGACAGCAACACCAGTATTTCTTGGGCCGTTCGGCCCTTAGCTCTTGGCAGGTAATCCCAGGATCTGGCGAGCTTCCGCCACGGTGGCGACCGGCCGCTTGAACTCGGCCGCCAGCCGCTGCACCTTCTCTACAAACTCGAAATTGTGCTTCGCGAGTTCGCCCTTGCTCAAATAGACGTTGTCCTCCATGCCCACCCGCACGTGGCCGCCCATGTTCATGGCCATGGCCGTCATGAGGTTGGCCGTGGGGCCGCAGCCGAACGCCGACCAGGTGGAACCTTCGGGCAGCGACTCGACCAGATACGCCAGGTTCTTCGCGGTGCCCTCCATGCCGCCGAACACGTGCATGCAGCACTGGAAGTGGATGGGGGCCTTGAGGAACCCGTCCTTGAGGAGCCGCTTGGCGTTCCACACCATGCCCGCGTCAAAGACTTCCACTTCGGGCTTGATGCCGTTCTCGATGTAGGCCGTGCCGAGCTTCTCGAGGAAGGTGGGGGAATTCAGGAACACGCCCTGATAGAAGTTCATAGAACCGGCGTCGAAGGTGCCCATGTCAGGTTTGAGCACGGTGTGCGGAAGAATGCGTTCCTCGTCGCTGAAGCCGAGGCCGCCGGATGAGGTCATGTTGATGATGATGTCGGGGCACTTCTGGCGCACGAGGGTGACTGTCTTCTCGAACCTGTCCAAGGCCATGGTGGGCTTGCCCTCTTCGGTGCGCACATGGATGTGTGCGACAGCGGCACCGGCCTGATAGGCCCCGTAGACTTCTTCGGCGATCTCTTCGGGCTGTGTGGGGAGGTGCGGAGTGTTGTCCTTGGTGGTCATTGCCCCGGTCGTCGCCACGGTGATGATGAGCTTTTCCATTCACAAACCTCCACGTCTTTGTTGCGATTGCAGACCGGCCCGCTCTCTTCGAGCATGACAAGCCGTGATGGCTGTGATGCACGGCATATGGAGATGCCGCGCCTCGGACCGCGACTTCATTCTGGGCGGTAAACGAAGTTGGTCTTCACTCTACACCATTCCCTAACCCGGCTGAAAGAAACGCCCTTCACCGGCGGGCTCAGCCGACCCCTTTCTACTCACCGGAACCGGAGGCCACTCGACGGAACGCAGAATCAGCCGACAGACAGAATGCCCACGAGCACCCCCGCGGCGACCTCCACTGCCTCTGCCTCTGCCTTGTCGATCTTGGAGATCCTAAGCCGGCCCTCGCTGGCTCCGCTCACCGGCGCCGCCTCCTCTTCCCGTTTCACGCCCCACTCCAACCCGCTGGCATGATTATAATAGGACCCTGCATCATGGATCAGGCCGAAGTGGCGGAATTGGCAGACGCGCTGGACTCAAACTCCAGTGAGGCTCACACCTCGTGCGGGTTCGACCCCCGCCTTCGGCATCGCCTCTCGCATCCCCGATTGACCAACCTCGCTGGAAAGCAGGAATCCGCCGGAGGGCAGGAATCGGATGGAGCCCCGCGAATCCACACAGAGGCGAATGGTCAGACAAACCGCCGGATATCGTGCCGTATGGGTAGATTCCGACACTCTCTGCTGGTACATATATGGGTATAGAGGAGAAGAGAGGAAGTCTCATGGATGAGAGACACGGAGCCAAAGAGAAGCGCTATGCGGAACTCGTTGGCGAGAAGCTCCGCAAGATGCGCCAAGAGCGCGGAATGAGCCTGCAAGAGGTGTGCTCACTCTCCGGCGGTTCTTTCGTCGTCTCGACTCTCAGCGCCTACGAGCGCGGCAAGCGCAGCCTCAGTCTCGAGCGTCTTCACGAGCTGGCCGGCATCTATGGCCAGTCACCCAACTCCCTCTTGGACATCGACAAACAGCCTGATTTCCAGCGCTCCATCGCCGGCAATACCCCACTCCGCATCAGGCTGGAAAGCCTGGCCAGGCTGAGCCCCGAGGAGCGGCGTCCGCTCGAGACCTACCTGGACTTCCTGCGTCAGTTGCGCAACGACCCCGCGCTGGACATGCTCACCATCCGCAAGGAAGACCTGACGTATCTGTCTTCGCTGTATGGCGTGCGGCCGCGAGGCCCTCAAGGACTACTTCGAAAAAGAGGGTGTACTCCTTACCGCGTAGAGGTACCGTTCGATCTCGGTCAAGGCGTCGGGCAGTCTCTCTTCGCGGGCAACGATGTCCACCAGCGCACTCCCTATGATGACGCCGTCTGCGTAGCCGGCCACTTCGTCCGCCTGCTCCGCGGTGCTCACCCCAAAGCCCACAGCAAGAGGCAGGTCGGTGTGGCGCCTGATCCGAGCGACGAACGCGGGAAGGTCCTTCCGCAATGACGACCTGGCTCCCGTGACCCCGGTGGTCGACACACAGTAGATGAAGCCGGATGCCGCCGCGGCGATGCGGGCCAGGCGCGCATCGGTGCTCGTCGGAGCCGCCAAAAGGATGACGTCCACCCCGTTGGCTCTGGCACAGGCCTGCAGCCCAGCGGCCTCTTCCACCGGCAGGTCCGGCACCACCACGCCCATGACCCCTTGCTCGCCGCACCGGGCGAAGAAACTCTCCGGCCCCCAAGCCAAGATGTTGTTGAGGTAGCTGAGCAGCACCACCCGGGCACCCTCGCCGGTCGCGGCGCCGGCCAAGTCAAGCACGTCGGCGGGCCGCACACCCTGCCGCAGAGCTACTTGCGACGCCCCCTGGATCACCGGTCCGTCGGCAAGGGGGTCCGAGAACGGTATGCCGATCTCAACCAGGTCGGCCCCGCCCTTAAGGTAAGTCCGAACGATCTCAAGACACGAGGCAGGGTCGGGATAACAGCCCACCGCGTAGGGCATGAGCAGAGGGCGCCCGGCCTCGCGGAACACGGCGGTGAGCGCCGTAGCCCCCGAGTCGCGCTTCGTGGAACCGGTGTCCGGAAGACCACCCATTACCTCATCCCCAGTGCGTCGGCGACGCTGTAGACATCCTTGTCACCACGGCCGGAGAGACTCACCACCACCACGTCGGAAGGCGAGAAACCGTGACCACCCCGCAAAAGATAGGCGATGGCATGAGCGCTCTCCAGGGCGGGGATGATGCCCTCGAGCCGCGAGAGCACCTGGAACGCGTCCAGGGCTTCGGCATCGGTGGCACTGGTGTACTCCACCCGGCCGACATCCTTGAGAAACGAGTGCTCGGGGCCCACCGAGGGGTAGTCCAGCCCGGCTGCCAGCGAGTGCGCTTCCTGGATCTGGCCGTCGGCGTCCTGCAGCACATAGGAGAAGGAGCCGTGCAGGATGCCTCCCTTGCCCCGAGCCAAGGAGGCCCCATGCTTGCCCGAGTCCAAGCCCAAACCGGCCGCTTCCACTCCCACCATGCGGATCGCGCGCGTCGCCGAGAAACTCGTGGAACATGCCGATGGCGTTGCTCCCGGCGCCGACGCACGCCACCAGCCCGTCCGGCAACCGTCCTTCTTTGGCCATGATCTGCTCCCGCGTCTCGAGTCCGATCACTGCCTGAAAATCGCGGACCATGGTGGGATACGGAGCCGGCCCGACCACCGAGCCGATGATGTAGTGAGTGGACTCCACGTTGGCCACCCAGTCGCGGATGGCCTCGTTGGTAGCGTCCTTCAGCGTGCCGCTCCCCGAGGTCACCGGCAGCACCTCCGCTCCCAGCAAACGCATGCGAAAGACGTTGAGCTCCTGGCGGCGGATGTCCTCCTCGCCCATGTACACATGGCACTCCAACCCGAACAGAGCCGCCACCGTGGCCGTAGCCACACCGTGTTGCCCGGCGCCGGTCTCGGCGATTATGCGCTTCTTGCCCATGCGCACCGCCAGGAGGATCTGACCGAGGGTGTTGTTGATCTTGTGAGCACCCGTGTGGGCGAGATCTTCTCGCTTGAGGTACGTGCGGCAACCCACCCGCTCCGAGAGCCGGGTCGCCAGAAACAGCGGAGTCGGCCGGCCGGCGTAGTCGGTCTGCAGCATGCTGCAGCTCGGCCAGGAAGCCTGGGTCGTCGCGGTAGGTCTCGTAGGCCTGCTCGAGTTCCTCGAGGGCCGAGACCAGAGTCTCGGGGACGTACCGCCCCCCATAGGGTCCGAAGCGTTGTGGCAGTGTCACTTGAACGGTCCTTCCTGTCGCATCTGTCTAAAGAGCTCCCGCAGGAGCAAGTGATCCTTGATCCCTGGGGAGGTCTCCACCCCACTCGAGACGTCCACCCCCCAAGCGCCCGATTCGTCCAGGGCCGCCCGCACGTTGTCCGGGGTGATGCCTCCCGCGACGAGAAGCTGCAGATCCTCCCCCACTTCCACGGCCAGACCTCCAGGGGAAGGCAGTGCCGGTGCCTCCGAATCTCTCCGCTCGTCCCGGTGTCGAGTAGCACCAGGTCGGCCTGCCCGCGAGCCCTCGCGACCGCCCCCGCGAGCGCCTCTCTGCCGGCTGGACCCGAAACGTCCGTGTCCGGGTCGACCGGCACCGCCTGGATGATCAAAGCCGTATAGCCCCGTGCAGCGAGCGCGGCCCTTACGGCATCGGCATCCGGTCCCCCGAACCCATGAAGCTGCACTGCGTCGAGCCCCACCTCTTCCGCCACCTGCGCGATCTCGTCCGGCAGACGAGCCGGCGAAGACCCCTACGGTAAGCGGCACCGGAGCCCCAGCCAGGCCACCGACGAGATCGCGGGCCGCCGCCGGCGTCACCCGGCGCGGGCTCGGAGCGAACACGAACCCAAGCGCCCACGCCCCCAGTTCACAGGCCAGCATGACATCCTCAGGCCTGGTAAGGCCGCAGATCTTCACCACCGGCCCAGGGGCAAGCACGTGCGCTTCGCGGCCCAGGTCACTCATGGAACCAGAAGCACCGGGATCCGTACCGAGCGCATGAGCTGCTCGGTGGTGCGCCCCACGATGAGATGCTGCAAGTGCCGAATGGCCCCGCATGCCCATGACCAGCAGGTCGGCCGGCTCCTTTGCCAACAGCGCGGCCGCGACCTTGGAGACCCGGCCGGGCAGCGTCGAATAGAACGGCGTCAGCCCCAGCGGATCCAGATAGGCCCGGGCAATGTCCAGAGTCGCCTCGCCCTGCTTGGAGTCATCGTCGACGGTCAGCACCCGCAGCTCGACGGAGGTCTGCGCGGCCAGGTCGGCGGCAAGACGCAGCCCGCGATCGGCCGGCTCGCTGCCGTCGAACAACACCAACACCGACTTGACCGCAGAGGCCTTGCTCCTCGGTCAGGAGCACCGGGACGGCCGACCGGCGGATCACAGCCTCCGCGGTGGAGCCCAGCAGATCGCGGCCCCACTTGGCGTGCTCTCCCCGCTTGCCCAAGACCACAAGATCGTGCTCCTCCGCGATGTCGGAGATGACCTGACCGGGCACCCCTTCCTCGGTGCGGATCTCCACGTCCAGCACCGGCTTTCTCGACCAGAGCGCGCACCTCGCCCAGAACCCGCTCGGCCTTGGCCCGTGACTTATCCATCACGTCGAGAGGGGCCAGGATCGGAGGCACGGCCTCGAAGGCATACGAGTAGTCCAGGTACGGAGGCATCTCCAGGTAGCGGATGTCGAGCACGTGCAGCCCGGTCACCCGCGCCTGGTACAGCCTGGCCAACTCCACCGCGTGCTCCAGCGCCGCCTGCGCATGGGCGGACGAGTCGACCGCCACCAACAATGACTTGATCATCAAGTCTCCCTTCACTGTCGTTTCAGCCGACCTGCCTCGCCCCCACCGGAGGGAGCGGTTGCATCAGGGCGCGTACGGCCACGCCCACGTCCGGTTCCCGCAAGAGACTCTCCCCCACCAGAACGCCATCGACACCCATGGAGCCAACTTGACCACGTCGGCATGGTCCCGGATGCCGCTCTCGCTCACCAACAGCCGCCCCGCGGGCACCAGCCCCGCCAGCCGGTCCGTGGTTTCCAGCGAGACCGCGAAGGTGCGCAGATCGCGGTTGTTCACGCCTATCACTGCGCCCTCCACCGCAAGCGCCCTGGCCAACTCGGCCTCGTCGTGCACCTCCAAGAGTACGTCCAGACCAAGGCTCTGACGCCAGTGCCGACAGATCACGCAGCGCCCCGTCGTCGAGAAGCGCCGCGATGAGAAGCACGGCGGAAGCCCCCCAGACCCGAGCCTCATGGACTTGGTAGGCCTCGACGATGAAGTCCTTCCGCAGCACGGGAAGCGTGGTAGCCGCCACCGCGGCCTGCAGGTCGTCCAGACTGCCAAGAAAGTGGTCCTGCTCGGTGAGCACCGAGATCGCCCGGGCTCCGGCCTGCTCGTAGGCCTGCACCAGCGGTCGCGACCTCCAGGCCGGGCCGGATGGGACCTTTGCTCGGGGAGGCCCGCTTGACCTCTGCGATGAGCGACACGCCGGCAGCAGAGACGGCCGCCGCGAACGACGGTCGCCCGGCCGGGCCCGCTCATGGCCTTCAGCTTCGTCAGCGGCAGGCGGCTGCTGCGCTCGTAGACGCGGCGTCGCACCGCCGGCACAGATGCGGTCCAGATAGGTGCCCGCCTCGCTCACGCCGCTCCCCGGCCAGCTCGTTGGTCACGGCCACCAACTGTTCGAGCAGACGGGCGGCGGCGCCCGAGTCTATGGAGTGCGCGGCCACTGTCGATGCCCTGGCGAGATCGACGGAGCGGCGCCCGCCACATACAGAGCGGCGGCGGCGTTGAGCAGCACCGCGTCGCGCGGCGCGCCCTCGGCGCCGGCCAGGACCGCCCGGGTGATGACCGCGTTCTCGGCGGGATCCCCGCCCAGCAGGGCCGCCAGATCGTGCACCCGCAGGCCGCACTCCTCGGGGTCAAGCGTGTAGGGCGCACCGACCTCCCCATCTCTCACCTCTATCACCGTGCTGGGCCCGGCCACCGACAACTCGTCCATGCCCTCGGCCCCGTGCACCAGCAGGGCGTGTTCGCAGCCCACCCGGGCGAGCGCTCCCGCCAGCACTTCCAGATACTCGGCGGCGCCCACACCCAACAGTTGCCTACGCACCCCCGCCGGGTTGGTCAGCGGCCCCAGGAAGTTGAAGACCGTGCGTACGCCCAGAGCCCGGCGCACGCCCGCGACCTTGCCCATGGCCGGATGGTGGAGCGAGGCCAGCATGAAACCCATGCCCACGCGCTCCAGACAGGCCGCCACCTCGGCCGGCGTGAGATCTACGCGCACGCCCAGCGCCTCCAGCAGATCGGCCGAGCCGCAGCGCGAACTGGCCGCGCGGTTGCCGTGCTTGGCCACCTTGACCCCGGCGCCGGCCACCACGAACGCCGCCGTGGTGGAGATGTTGAACGTGCCCAGTTGGTCTCCGCCCGTGCCGACGATGTCCACCAGAACGTCCCGGCCGGACGTCTCTACCGGGACGGCAAGCCGGCGCATGGTCTCGAGCAGCCCGGCGATCTCTTCGGCGGTCTCACCCTTGACCCGCAGGGCCATGAGAAACGCCGCCGCCTGCGCCTCGCCGGCCGTGCCGCTCGACGATCTGTTCGAGGGCCCAGCGCCGCCTCCTCCCGGGTGAGATCGCGCCCCTCGGCCAGCCGCTGAAGGACGTGCGGCGAAGCCCAGGCCGGAGGCGGTGCCGGCGGCGTCGCGGGACCCGCGCCGGCGCCGAGGCGGGCGCCCGGCGGCGCCTGGTCCGGCCACTCATCGCATCGCCCCGCGGTGGCTGAGGAAGTTGCGCAGCAGGTCCTTGCCCACCGCGGTCAGCAGGCTCTCGGGGTGGAACTGGACGCCCTCCACGGCGAACTCCTTGTGCCGCAGACCCATGATCACGCCGTCTTGAGTCCAGGCCGACACTTCCAGCTCGGGCGGCAGCGCACGGTCGACCACCAGCGAGTGGTAGCGGGTGGCCACGAAGGGCTGGGGCAGTCCGGCGAAGATGCCGCGGCGGTCGTGGTGGATGAGCGAGGTCTTGCCGTGCACCGGCGCCTCTCCGCGGATCACCTTGCCGCCGTAGGCCTGTCCGATGGACTGGTGCCCCAGACAGACCCCAAGAATGGGACATTCTCCCCCAAGCTCGCGGACGGCCTCGCAGGCTGATGCCGGCGTCGTCGGGAGTGCAGGGCCCCGGCGAGACGACCACGTGGGTGGGCTGCTCGGCCCGGATGCCCTCCACCGTGACGGCGTCGTTGCGGAACACCTTGATCGTTGGTGCCCGAGATCTCTGCCAGGTACTGCACCAGGTTGTAGGTGAACGAGTCGTAGTTGTCTATCACCACGATCCGGCAGTCGCTCAGGGCCGGCACCGGGAAAGCGCCTGATTCTTGAGCAAGACTGAAATTCTGTTTCATTTCGATTCTTGAATGTGTCGTTGTCATCATCATGACCTACTCCCATTCCTCTTGAGCGGTCGCCAGTTCGATGGCTCTGAACATGGCCCGCGCTTTGTTCTCGGTCTCGACGAACTCGCGCTCGGGGTCGGAATCGGCCACGATGCCGGCGCCCGCCTGGACGTAGGCCCGGCCGTTTCGCGCCAGGATGGTGCGGATGTAGATGCACGAGTCCAGGTCGCCCGAGTAGCTCAGGTAGCCGATGGCTCCGGCGTAGGGACCGCGCCTGGTGGGCTCCAGCTCGTCGATGATCTCCATGGCCCGCACTTTCGGCGCACCCGAGACGGTCCCTGCCGGGAACACCGCCCGCAGAGCGTCGGTGGCTCCCACGCCGTCCTCCAGCTCGCCCACCACCGACGACACCATGTGCATGACGTGGCTGTAGCGCTCGACTTCCATGAACTCCAGGGTCTTGACCGTGCCGGCCCGGCATACCCGGCCCAGGTCGTTGCGGCCCAGGTCGACCAGCATGAGGTGCTCGGCCCGCTCTTTCTCGTCGGCCAGCATCTCCTCGGCCAGGGCGGCGTCCTCGGCGGGGGTGGCTCCCCGGGGCCGGGTGCCGGCGATGGGCCGGGTCTCGGCCCGGCGGCCGGTGACCGTCACCAGCGGCTCGGGACTGGAGCCGATGACCTCGAAGTCGCGGAAACTCATGTAGTACATGTAGGGGCTGGGATTGACGGCCCGCAGTCCGCGGTAGATGGAGAACCCGCTCACCTCCACCGGCCGCTCGAAGCGCTGCGACAGCACTATCTGAAAGGCGTCTCCGGCGTAGATGTACTCACGGATGCGCTCCACCGCGGCGAGGAACCGCCCGCGCTCGAAGCCGGAACTGACCTGGGAGCGGCGTCGCCGTCCCGGCCGCCGCGGAACCCTGGCCGCGGTCGTCGCCGCGTCGCGGCGCCGCGTCTGGGACGCCCGGTCGAGACTCCACTTGGGCGGCGGGATGGGCGCCCGCAGCCGGGCCTTGACCTCGACCAAGCGCCCGACGGCCGCCGTGTAGGCGGCGTCTAGATCGGGCTCTTCGTCGCTGAAGATGTTGGTGAGCAAGGTGATGGTGTGACGCAGATGGTCGAACACCACTATGACGTCGGTCATGAGGAACGCCATGTCCGGCAGACCCAGGTCGTCGGGCGGCGCGTCGGGCAGATGCTCCACGTGCCGCACGCAGTCGTAGCCGAAGTAGCCTACGGCGCCGCCCACGAAGGGCGGGAGCCCTTCGAGGGCCGGCCCCTGGTAGCGCTTGAGGTGCTCGGCCATGAAGGCGAAGGGGTCTCCCCCGTTCGCGGCCAGGTCGTGCTCGGTGTCGACGCCGCCGCGCCGGACGGTCACGGTGCCGCCGGTCAGGCGCACGCTCTCCCAGGCTTTGATGCCCAAGAAGGAGTAGCGCCCCAGGCGCAGCCCCTGCTCGGCGCTCTCGAGCAGGAAGCAGCCGGCCCCCTGCCGCAGCTTGAGGAAGGCCGAGACCGGAGTCTCGGTGTCGTCAAGGAACGTGTGCGCGACGGGGACGACGTTGAAGCGTGTGCTTAGTTCTCGCGCCTCTTCAAGTGAGGGCGTTGTGATGATGCCGGATGTCATGGCGGCCTACCCTTCTCGGGCAGATGACTGCGCGAGAAACGGCGGCTGCTCTCCGGTGGGAGAGCTGAGCCATCGGCCGTCGAAGCAGGAGTGAATCCCCTGTGTGGCAGGCTGCGCCGGTCTGCTCCACTAGGGCCAGCAGAGTGTCGGCGTCGCAGTCGTAGTGCAGTTCGCGCACCTTCTGAAAGTGGCCCGAGGTGGCCCCTTTGTTCCAGAATTCGTTGCGCGACCGGCTCCAGAACCAGGTGGTGCCCGTCTCTAGAGTGCGGCGCAGCGACTCCTCGTTCATGTAGGCGAGCATGAGCACCTCGCCGGTGTTCCATTCCTGCACTATGCACGGAATGAGTCCGTTGGAGTCGTACTTGATCTGTGGGTTGTCGGCCTGTTCTTGCATCTTAGTCCCTTCGTGATCGCTAACCAGCCAGATGACGCATCACTGCGCCGGAACCGGCCACGATGACCAAAGTCATCCGGCCGCTGGAGGCGCCCCCCGCTCGAAGCGAGGGGCTAGAACCACAAGGGTTGCCAGCCGCGAAAAGAACCGGAGTGCTGATGATGCTGCCACACACCGGTCCCGGACGGGATCAAGGCACTGGGGTGCCGCTCGGTCGTATGTGTGGCTTTCTTGTCCATTTTCCCCGCTCCGTCAGCAGTTCGGTAGCGAATGGGTATGATACACGGCGGAGCGTTTCCTGTGAAGTAACAGGGTAACCAGGGATGGAGCGTGGTGCGAGTGGGCGGTGCGGCATATGACGGCGACTTGGCGGGCGGCGGGCCCGCGGGCGCAAACGCCCGGACCGGCGGCGGCGCGGTCCCCGGCGATCCCCGAACCGGCGGCGCTTTGACCGGCGCCGATTCGACCGTTGGCGGTGCCGCCCGCGGCGCCGCCGCCGAGATGATCTTCAGCGGTGACGAGCTGCTGCGCGGCGACACACTCAACACCAACCAGACCTACTTGGGCGAGCGGTTGCTCGACCTCGGCATCTTCGCCACCCACGCGCTCTGCGTCACCGACGACCTGGCAGCCATGGTCGAGGCCATCCGAGCCAGCCTGGCCCGGCGCCCGCTGGTGCTGGTGCTTTCGGGCGGACTGGGCCCCACCGACGGACGATCTCACCCGCGAGGCCGTCGCGGAGGCCCTTGGCCGGCCGCTGGAGCAGCACGACGACCTGCTCGCAGCGATCACGGCGCGGTTCGCCTCTCGGGGCTTCGTCATGGGCGACATCAACCGCAAACAGGCCCTCATCCCCCGAGGCGCCTCCGCCATCCCCCTCGCCGGCACGGCGCCGGGTTTCCACGTCCAGCAGGGAGATACCCTGGTGGTCGCTCTGCCCGGCGTGCCCTGGGAGCTCAAGCAGATGTGGGAAGAGAGCGTGGAGCCGCTGCTGCGCGCGCGGGCGGCGGCGCTGGCCACCGGCGCCGGCGCGACCTTCCAGAGCCAAGACGGTCGGCGCATCCGCACCTTCGGCATCGGTGAGTCGATGCTGGCCGAGATACTGGGCGAGTTCGACTGGCACGACCCCGCTGGCCGCCATCGGCACGAGAGCCAATCTGGACGGGGTCACCATCATCCTGCGCGGGCAGGCGTCACCCGAGGGTGCGAGCCGGCTGGACGACGTGGAGCGGCGCGTGCTGGCCATCCTGGGAGAGCGCGTCTACAGCGTGACCGGCGAGGACCTCCAGGTGGTCGTAGGCGAGCTGCTCCGGCCGGCCGGCCTCACCGTGGCGGTGGCCGAGTCGTGCACCGGGGGTCTGGTGGGCAAGCACCTCACCGACGTGCCGGGCAGCAGCGACTACTTCTTGGGCGGGGTGACCGCCTACGACAACCGCGTTAAGACCGAGGTGCTGGGAGTGCCGGCGGACATGCTGGCCGCGCACGGCGCCGTGAGCCCCGAGGTGGCCGCGGCGATGGCCGAAGGAGTATGCAGGCTGCTTGGTGCCGATTGCGCGCTCTCCACCACCGGGGTGGCGGGCCCCGACGGCGGCACGGCGACAAAGCCCGTCGGGCTCGTCTACATCGGCTAGCGTGGTGAACGGAGTCACCCAGGTGGAGCGCCTCCGCTCCCCCGGGCAACGCGAACATATCCGAGAGCGCGCCGCCTTCGCCGCGCTCGATCTGCTGCGCCGGCGACTACTGCGCTAGACCACAGCTACCACTTGTGATGCACCTGCGCGCGGATGTGACGGTCGTAGATCGCTCGCATCGTCGCCATGGCCGAGTCGGAGAGCGGAGGCAAGTCGGCCGCACGAACGTTGTCCTCGGCCTGCGCGGGGCCTCTGGCTCCGGGTATGGCGCACGTCACGTCCTCGAACATCAATATCCACCGCAAAGCCATCTGCGCCATGGTGGCTCCCGGCGGCACGAGCGGACGTAGCTCCTCGACGGCCTGCAGTCCCGCCTCGAAATCCACTCCGGAGAACGTCTCTCCGCGATCGAACGATTGGCCCTCGCGGTTGTAGTTGCGATGGTCGTCAGCAGCAAAGGTAGTCTCGCGCGTCACCTTGCCGGTCAGCATGCCCGAAGCCAACGGCACCCGTGCGAGGATGCCCACGCGGCGGCGCTTGGCCTCCGGGAAGAAGTCGTCCGCGGGTCGCTGACGGAAGATGTTGAAGATGATCTGCACCGACTGCACGCCGGGGAACTCTATGGCCTTCAGCGCATCCTCGATACGCTCCACGCTGACACCGTAGTGGCGCAGCTTGCCCTGTTTCACCAGCTCGTCCAGGATACCGAACGTCTCGGATTTGTAGACCTCTGGCGGCGGAACGTGCAGTTGCATAAGGTCGATGGTCTCGACGCCAAGATCGCGCAGGCTGCCATCGACGGCGGCCGTCATGTTCTCAAGCGTGAATGCCTTGGGATCATGATTGAGCCGCACGCCCAGCTTCGTGGCTATGTAGAACGGCTCGCTTCGCTCGCGGCGCAGCCGGCCGACCAGATGCTCGCTGCCGTACACGTCGGCGGTGTCGAAGAAGTTGACGCCCAGATCCAGAGCGCGGTGAAGAGCGGCAAGCGACTCGACGTCGTCCACCGGCCCCCATTGACTGCCCATCGCCCATGTGCCAAGACCGATGGTCGAGACATTCCAGCCTGTGCGTCCGAACTCGCGGTATTCCATGTTCATTCTCCACCTAGGTAGACGTGCCTGATGTTGATGCGCGTGACCGGCGAACCGGCAGCGCATCGCCCGAGTGGAGCATACCTCACATCACCGCTTTGTCCGCGTCGAAGCGCGGGTTCCATGCACCTCACGCTAGCGCGTCAGCCGCGCCCGTTGGCCATGGTACTCCATGCGATAGACGACTCAGGAAGTCGGTTGCACTCGCTTGTTGGGCGTGCCCGAAACCATGCGCGCAGAAACAACGCCAACGGCTACTCCCGCCAGTACTCGGGCCTGTTGATCGCATCGGCACACACCACCGCACCTCGCACAGATCCGATAGCTCCAGGAGTCAGAGCCTGAACCATCCACGCACCGGCATCTTCTTCGGCAATCGGAAATGGAGCAGCGAAACCCAGATGTCCTGCTGGTTCGAATCCATGGCGCGGGTAGTACTCGGGGTGTCCGAGCACGAAGACCAAGTCGACTCCCGCTTCCGAAAGCACATGCAAACCTTGTTCAATCAACTTGCCACCAATCCCTCGCCGCTGAACATCGGGGACGACGGCCAGCGGGGCCAGCAGACTGACACTCACAGCCTCGGACGCCTCTGAGATCCGGGCGGCTGTAAACAGAATATGGCCCACGGCTCGCTCGCCCTCAAAGGCAAGCAGGGAGAGGAGCGGTGAAGCACTTGGATCGTTCAGTAGGTTGCTGACAAGATCAGCTTCGTCGTCCTCGCCGAAAGCCTCACGCTCGATCCGCAGCACGTCCGACAGGTCTGACTCCGTAGCCGATGCGATTCTCACCATTCCTCCGATCTTCGCAACCCTTTGAGGCTACGCCTAACGTCTCTGCCGGTCAGCGGCAGCCGCAGGCTGACTACTACTGGCTTGTTAGGCCGGACTTTCACAGAAGACTCAGGAACTCGTCAATGGTCAAATGGACATCGGCCGCAATCTTGCGCAACAGCGTAGGAGAGATATCGCGACCTGCGTGGAAAGGAACAGTGGTGCAGCGACCATCAGGGTGTCGGAACTGCTTGTGCGAGCCGCGCTGCCTGACCTCGCCGAAACCGTGCGCCTCGAGTAGAGCGACGACCTGCCTAGGCTTGAGGACCGGCAGGGTACCCAAGGTCAGGCAACCTGGACTGTCCGCACGTCGACGAACTCCGACTCAAGCGTCGGCTGACCGTCTTCCAGCAGCATCTCGATTACCTCGCGCAGATTCTGCTGCAGTTCATCAATGTCGGAGCCTTGGGTGTGTGCGCCTGGCCACCCCGGAACATAACCGACGAAGACACCGGTCTCAGGGTCCCGTTCGACGACAAAACGATAGGAACGCACGGGCTCACCTCCTCGATACAACCATACGATAGCCTACATCGCCACGGACGGTATCGACCTAACGTCGTAGCCGGTCAGCCGCAGCCGCAGGCTGACTGCTGCACTTCTAAGTTGAAGTCACACATCACCGTACCACCTCAGAAATGAAACGCGGTCATCGAGCGCTGCCGAAGCCCACCACAGGATCGGCCCCGCATACGGCCCCGCCGGCCAGCCGACGATCACGGAGCCTTGGCCCTAGACGAGGCTGCGACTGAGGCACGGCCTGGGCCATGTTATTCGGCCACCACAGCCGCTCGCTGGAATCGGCCGAGACGATGACCACCACCCTGTAGAAGAGAACGTCCTACTCAGAGGAAACGTTGCACTTCAAACTTGAAGTCAGGCAGTGGCCTCACTTCTCTCGCCACACGTAGTTGCCATCTAGGTCGATGTAGGCCATCTTCCCGTTCTCCTCTTCGACACGAACCAGTCCACCCCGGAAGTCCTGTGTGACCCTGAACTGCGTGGGAATAACCAGGGTGCCCGACTCGTCCATGAAGCCCCATGATCCCTCGGAGGTCTCCGGATCTTCGCCTGCCTCCAGCGCGGCTATGATCCCTCCACGGAGTACGGCCGCTCGTCCTTCCTTCAAGCCCATCACCTGGTCGTAGTCCAGTGTCTTGAGCACCCGTCCCGTCGTGTCGATGAGTTCGTACTTGAAGAAGTCGTACTCGACCACGGCGAGACCGTTGCTGAAAGGTGTGGCGCCATCGAATTGAGGCTTGATGACGTAGCCACCCTGCCGGTTTATGTAACCGTAACCGCCACCTGTCCGAACAGCGGCCAGACCTTCGCTGAAGTCGCCCACTGTAGTAGCCCACCGTAGTCGAATGACTACCTCACCCGACGTGTCTATGAAGCCATAACCTTCCTCCAGAAGCACCCCGGCCAGACCCTCATGGAACTCGTAGGCCCCCTCGAACTCCGGTGGGATCACCACTTCACCGGTCTTGTCGATGTAGCCTATTCCTGAATCGGTGACAAGTTGTGCTCGGCCGTCGAAGAAGGGGCCAACGTCCGCGAACTGGGGAGCGATCAACATCTTCCCCGACTCGTCGATGAACCCCCAGTCATCTCCTACCCTGACGGCCGCCACCCCATCAGAGAAATCCCAGGCTTCCTCGTACTGGAAGCCAAGGACCAAGCGACCGGTCTTGTCGATGAACCCCCATTTGCTACCCTGTCTCACGGGGAAGAGCGTGGGAAGCGTTGGTGCCGGGCCGGACCATTCTTCGATCGTTGCGTTCGTTACGCCTTGGATGGTGGTGTCCGTGAGTCTGCTGTCGCTATTCACGTTGTCGCAGGCCCCTAGCAAGCCAGCTGCAACGACTGTGATAACGATGACGACAAGCCATAGCAGGCGACTCTGCACTTGTTTCCCCCCTCTTCGGAGTGACGCCCAGCTCAAGCATCACCACGGACGCTGGCCCCTACGCTTGGGTTGCGACCAAACGCTATCCCGATGTTTGAAGTCCACGAAGCACGCATCTGGCTAACGTTCTAGCGCGTCAGCCGCGCCCGTTGGCCATGGTACTCCATGCAACAGACAACGCCGGTGTCGGTTGCACGCACTTGTTAGACACGAAGCGTCAGCCACACAACTCACCAACCCTCACGACATCAAGCTGTGCTATCGACGAAAGCGCTCTCTTTGCCTTGCGAAAGACCTCTGCCTGGAACCTCTCCGTGACAACCGCCTCCATATAGGGCGCCGCCGCCATGATCCGAACGTCCGTAACGTCGCTTGCCTCATGAACCCGCCCCGGCTCACGAATACGATAGAACTGCGAATACAGCATAGCCTGCAGCGCAGGGAATCGGTTTATGTCCAGTGTGCTACCCGAGTTCAGGAGTCCCGCCGTCCAAGATTGGTGATTCTCGGCCAAGTGAACAACCACTGACTCGGCGACGTACTGGTCAGCTTTGCGACCGTCGTTCGAACGTGAGACCCACTCCCGGAGGGTGTCATTCTCATCGTCGCGCCACCCGGCCTCAAGCTCGATCATCCAGTCCTGCACAAAGAGCTTCTCTAGGAACGGCCGCAGGAAGTGCCTGTCTTCGGACCCAGCCAGAGTGAAGGCGTTGAGCAACGGAGGTCCAGCTGGATAGTGGTGATAGGCCGCCACCTCTGCCGCCACGATGCGCGAATATGGCTCAAGAAGGAAGCTCGGATACCTTGAGAAGAAGTCGAGCCAGGCATCGTATAGTCGTAGATGCTCTGGGGCACGACGCAATTCGATGACGTTGTAGATTGTCCAGCATGGCGCCCAATCACTTGGGGGAAACCGCTCGATGAAAGCGTGCCCAAAGGTGTCGCGATGCTCGACGATGTTGCTCAAGGCGTTTGTGTCGAGCAAGCACAGTCTGTACTCGGTGCCGCTGTCGCTCATCCACGACATTCGCGCCGCGCGCCTCCCAGCGTCTGTGTCTAACAATGCTTATCCAGTCTGCCCAAATAGACCGACGAAGCACCAGGGTGTCTGCATAACTCCGGGTGCGAATCTCAAAACGGCCCCCCTGGTCGGCCTTCCGAGCGGTTTCTGAACCCAGGACGCCCGCTCGGTCTTGGGGTTATGCAGACTTCCATGAGAAGCCGGCCGGTGTCAAGAGCGATTCTTGGGTTGCTTCTTCCTCCTCTGCTCGGTTTCTATCATCCCTCTTCCGCCGCGAAGAGCCAAGACCACGGCCACGCTTCCATTCGCACTTTTTGTCGGGAACCTATGGCGGGACCCGGTGCACGTTGGGGTCCGGCCGGGGGAAGCGCTGCTATCTGTATAGCGGCCTTGGGGACGGCACCGGGTTGGTGTCGTTCTGTACGGCCGAGTCTGTGTGCGCAGTCGCTTTCACCCTGGGCGGTTGGTCTTTTTGCTGGTCTCCTGCGATGGGTTCACCCGCCGGTCTTCCTTGGTTATCGATCCTTCCCGTCGGCATCTCTCATCTTCACCGCTCCTAGGTGGTGGGCGCAGTCTCGCCGCGGAGCCGGACGTTGCGCAGTGGCTCGTAGACCTCACCGGTCCTCCAGAGGTGCAGGAGGAGCACCGAGAGCTTGCGGGCCACCGCCACTACCGCTCGCTTCTTGCCCCGCTTGCCGCCCTGCGCGGCCAAGGCAAGACCCCAACGCCTGAGATCCGAGTCCGGGCCGAAGGGCCCGAGGATGTAGTGGGCGGCGCTCACGAGGAGCCAGCGCAGGTGCTCGTCCCCGGCTTTGGTGATGCGCAGCTGAGGCTCCAGGGAACCGGAGCTTGCCTGCCGGGGCCTGAGGCCGAGATACGAGCCCACCGAGCGGCACTTGGGGAAGCGCTCGGGATCTTCCACGGTAAGGACATAGACTGTGGCCGTAAGCGTGCCCACGCCGGGCACCTGGGAGAGAAGCGCGGTCTCTGGGTAGCGCTCCTTGGCCATGTCTTCGATCTTCTGATCGAGAGCGCGGATCTCATCGGAGATGTTCTGGATGACGGTGAGGACCGGAGCCAGGGCGGGAGCAAGCTCCTCGGGGACACACGGCCCGGCCTTTTGGGCAAAGACGTCGCTCGCGCAGGTGGGCAGGCGGCTGCCCAAGGACTTCGTGCAGCCGCGGGCATGACTGATCAGACGGGTGCGAGCCCTGACCAGGGCATTGCGACTGCGCACAAGCGCGAGGTCGGACTGGGTCTCGGCTCTCCGATGGGTGAGGGGGGCCAGCAGCTCCGGGTCCAGACGACCGACCCGGGCCAGGTACTCGGCGTCCACCCGGTCTGACTTCGAGTCGTTCTGGTAGATGAAGCGGAGCTTGCGGGGATTGGCCACGACAACGTCGTGTCCAAGTTCGGAAAGCAGACGGCTAACCCAGGGGGAGTGGGTGCCGGCCTCGATCACGATGCGTAGCGGATCCGCCCCGGAGAAGCGGCGACGCAAGGCTTCCGGCTTGGTCGTCACCCGGCCCTCCTCGGTCACCTCGCCCGCTTCGTCGAGCACACAGATCTGACAACAACGGTCGCTCAGATCGAGACCCACGGTCACCTTCGCTTGCTCGGTGGTGCTAGCATCGCACATGGCTGGCCTCCTTCATTTGGGCCCACGAGCCCGACTCTGATTGGGGACCTCACGGTACTCCGGGGGAGGTCGGCCTTCTCATCCCATCTGTATATGCAGCCCTACAGGTAGTCAAGCGGACTGCGCACTCCCTGGCCACCCCCCTGGCCACCCGGGTTAGAACATGGACGTAGATCATGGTGGTGCGGATGTCGTACCCGGCCTCCAGCAGGTGGGTGGCGAAGGAATGCCGCAACGTGTGACAGCCGACGTGCTTGACCACGCCGGCCCGGCTCACCGCCTCCTTCATCGCGCGCAGGTGATTTTGCGGCGGGAGAAGTCGAGGCCCTTTGGCTAGACCCCCCGCATCGATTGCCGGTACAGCGCGACCTGCGATTCGGACATCTTCTCCACCCACATAACCAGCAGGGCCTTGAGGTCCTCGCTCTGGTCGGAGACCGGCCCGTCCCCAGCCTCAAGCCTATCCAGCACCTCGAACTCGAACGCTTCCGAGCCCAGCTCTGTCCAGTCCGCCTGAAGCTCCTTGTCTGGGTGTGAACCCAAATCGAGCTGGAACCTCTGGCGGTTCAGCATTCCTGGGAGATTGGGACTCGACCCGATCAGCGACTTCCCGGTCTGCGTGTTGCGCACGAGGTAGATGCCCGCGGGCTGCGGAGTCTCCTTGTACTCGCGGATGAGCGCTTTGCGGTCTATGCTTGTCACCAGTTCAGCTCCTGCTCGGTTGTGTTGGCGAGTGACCTCATGTGGCCACCCCGGCATATATGCTTAGAATGCTATCCATTTCCGCGTTCACAGCCGCGTCTACCACCCGCCGCTCCTCGTCGGCCGCAAACCAGTCAAGGGCCCGGCGGATGCCATCCCGGAAGGGGATGGTGGCCCGAAAGCCGGGCACGAACTCCTTGATCTTGCTGTTGTCGAAAGCGACGCTCCACGTCTTGTCGCCCAACAGGCTCCCAGCCAGTTCCGGCACCACCTTCGCGATGAAATCGGAGGGGATGTGCACGATCTTCGCCTCGACCCCCAGCGCCTCGGCGATGCCCTGGTATATCTGATTCCAGGTGAGCACCTCGTCGGTGGTGATGTGAAACGCCTCGCCCAGCGCCCGCTCGTTGCCCAGCAGCCCCAAAAGCCCCTGCGCCAAGTCGTCGGCGTGCGTCACCACCCAGAGCGACGAGCCATCGCCATGAACTATGACCGGCAGGCCCCGCAACAGCCGGTCGGCCAGCGTGTAGGTGCCCCACCCCCCGAGTGCGATGGGGAGGTTGGCGCCGTAGGTCATCGAGGGACGGACGATGGTGGCGGGAAAGCCCTCTTCGCGGTACGCCTGCATGAGTCTCCTCTCGCAGGCGATCTTGCCGCGGGCGTAATCCCAGAACGGGTTGCTCAGCGGCGTCGACTCAGTGATGAGGTAGTGGTCGGGCGGCTTCTGGTAAGCGGAGGCCGAGCTGATGAAGACGTACTGCTTCACCCGCCCTCGAAAGAGGCTGAGGTCGCGCTCGATATCATCCGCGGTATAGGCGACCCAATCGACCACAACGTCAAAGTCCAGACCCTGAAGAGCGGCGCGGACCTCCTCGGGGCGGTGTATGTCGGCGACCATGCTATGGCTGCCGGGCATATCCGCGATGCGCGCTCCGCGATTGAGCAGATAGAGGTCGAGCCCTCTGGAGATCGCCATCCTGCTGGCCGCGGCGCTGATCATCCCAGTGCCGCCGATAAACAGAACCCTCATGACCCGCGGCCCCTTTCGCTTGGCTGCCGAACAGGTAGGCTTCGCGCTCGTGTTGCGCCGCCGCTAGGCGGCGCCCAGCAACTCCACCATCGCCCGGATGTGGGCCGGGGACGTACCGCAGCAACCACCGAGCAGCCGCGCTCCTGCCTGCAGGCACTCACGCACCCCGGAGGCAAAATCGGCAGGCGACATTTCAAAGACCGTCTCACCGTCTACCAGCCTGGGCCTGCCCGCATTCGGCTGCGCTATGATCGGCAGAGAGGTGCCCTGCCGCATTTCGGTGACTATTCCGGCCATCTCCGCTGGGTCGAGGCTGCCGCAGTTGGTTCCCACCGCGCACGCTCCCGCTTCGGCGAGGGCCTGGGCACACTCCCGGGCTGTGTTGCCCATGACGGTCCGCCCCCCGTTCTTGAGCGTGCTGAAAGATATGCTTGCGATAACCGGCAGGTCGCAGGCTTCCTTGGAAGCTCGCACGGCACATAGGGCTTCGCGCAGATCGATCATGGTCTCGATGATCAGGCCGTCTACCCCACCCTCGGCCAGAATCGTGGCCTGCTGGACGAAGGTCGCGAAGGCTTCGTCCTCTGGAAGCTTGCCGTAAGGTTGCAGCATCTTGCCGGTGGAGCCCATGTCGCCCAGCACGTACTGGCCCTCGCCGGCCGCGGCCTTGGCGAGCCGGGCTCCGGCCAGATTGACCTCGCGCACCTCCACGCCCACTTTGTGGGAGCTGAGGTTGACGCCGTTCATGGTGAGGGTGTTGGTGATGAGCAGATGGATGCCGCAACCGGCGTACTGCTGGTGCACCGCCAGCACCGCATCCGGATTGGTGACGTTGTTCTGGCCACCCATCTCCAGCCCGGCCTCTCCCAACTGGGTGCCCATGGCGCCGTCAAGAAAGATAGGCGTCTTGTCACTGGAAAGAAGCTCTAGCAGGTTCATTCGCTCTCCTCGCTGCACACCGTTTTGGGGCCGTCGCCCCGACTATCCTATTGTACCGTGGGCCCGGCCGCCGTGGCCTCAGTCGAGCCGGACTCAGTCGCAGCGACCTTTTCAAGGTGAGCGAGACTGACGGCGTCTGAGAACCACTCCACCCCGGTGACAACGTAGCCGTGACGCTGGTAGAGCCGAAGGTTCGGCTCGCTCTTGCTCCCGGTGAAGAGCTCGTACTTGGCAACGCTGGGGAAGCGAGCTTCGACCTCCCGCAGGAGCTGCGAACCTATCCCCCGCCCTTGGAGATCGGGGTGGACCATGAGCCGCCCGATGTAGCACACACCCGCCGTGACCTTGGCCTTCACCGAGCCGATCAGTCGTCCGTCCACGGTCGCTTTGAGCACGAGAGTCGTCGCGAACTCCTCATGCAACTCGGCCAAAGTCTGGGTCAACGGCGAGATCGACCAGTCACCGTAGAGCCTCGCCTCCGCCTCATACGCCAACTTCTGAAGAGCAAGTATGGCCTCGGCGTCGTCAAGCGAGGCTACAGATATCGCCGCTAGGGCCGGTGCGGACGTCAAAAACCGCCCCCGCCAATCACTTGGCCAATCGCCCGAACCTCTTCCAAAGCCAACGGTGGAACGCGTGCACCGACTGCACCGGCTGCGCGTACATGAGCACGCAGGCTCCGGACACCACCGGCATGCCGTTGGCTTCGCACAGGTCGATGGCCGCCTGCGACTGACACCCGTTCTGGATCCACACCCGGGGTATCCCTGCCGCGATGGCTTCTTTGACCGCCTGCTCGGCGTATGGCTTGGAGACGGCGATGATGACCCCCTCCACCGGCTCCTTGAGAGTGCTCAGGCGCGGCTCGGTGACCGTATCGCTCAAGTACACGACGGTCACGTCGTATCCCTTGGGCTTGAGCTCCTCATCGATCTTCGCGCCGGCTACCGCTTTTGTCGGAGCCGACCGGACCAGCGCCAGCTTCTTGTGGCCTAGGAACTCGTCGATCATCGCTTGGGTAGCCATTAGCTCACACTCCTATAGATAGTAGATGTCTATCGGCGTACCCGTGGGGATCTGGTAGTACAGCTCTTCGCACATCCACATGGGCACCCGCACGCATCCGTGGCTGGCCGGCCAAGGCGGCACACTCGGGTATCCGTGGATGGCCGTCTTGCTGACGACGTAGGAGGGGTAGTAGAAGTAGCCCTCCAGCGTGACCAGCTTGACCGTGCCCGGGATCTTGGTCCCGATCGTGAAGTGGCCGGTGCGCGTGCCCTTCTTGCCGGTGGACACATGCACGATCTTCCAGACCCTGTTGTTGTCTACGAGCATCAGCACCTGGCGGCTGAGGTCCACTTCGATGCGATAGCCGTCGGCGGTGATGTGAGGAGCTGGTGCTTGGGCGGTGAAGATGTGCTCCCACGCGCTCGCCCCCACCACTCCGTCCCTGGTCAGTCGTTCGACCTTCTGAAAGGCCATCACCGCGTCGCGGGTGGACTTGTCGTAGACCCCATCGATGGGACCGGGGCAGTAGCCAAGAGCCGTGCAGCCGGGATTCCACGTAGCTCACCAACGGCCCCTTCGAGTCGATGGACAGCCGGGGATAGCCGGACACCGCTTCCACCGCCACCGGCAGGGCGCCCTTTGGCTGGATGGGCTGCACGAAGGCACGGTAGAGCATCAGCGCCGCCTGCGCCCGGCTGAGAGGAAAGTCGGGGAAGAACCACCCGTCGGCTCCCCCGCTGGTTATGCCCAACCGGAAGGCGTTGGCGACGGCCCAGGCGTTCTTGGCATCGATCATGGTGCGATCACGGAAGCCAGCCAGGCAGGCAGCCTGCTCGACCTGCGGCAGGCGGTAGGGCAACGACGAAGTCGGGGTCATTGGCCACCCGGTATCCGAGCGCGGCCGCCACCCATGCGGCCGCATCCTCGCGGGTCACCGGCTCGTCAGGCGAGAAGGTGGCCGGGCCGGAGCCGGACAATAGCCCCGCCTGAGACATGGCCCCCACCGCCCCCGCATACCACTCGTCGGCGGCGACATCGGAGAAGACCTGGGAGGCCACCCCGGGCAGACCCAGAGCGCGAGCCAGATAGCCCGCCAACTGCCCCCGGGTTACGAGATCTTCGGGAATGAACGAGGCGGCGTCGCGGCCCGCCAAGATGCCCGCGTCGGCGAGCGCCTGCACTGCGGCAGTCACTTCGGAGTCGGGCCGAGCGGCCGCCGGCGTCTCGGCCAGCGCCGCCGCTGGAGAGACGGCGAAGACCAGGGCGGCCAGAAGCCCAGCGGCAAGAGCCGTCACCGATTCACGATAGCGAAACGACAAAAGTCCGTGCATAATCTCGCGTATCGTAGGGTACTTCCCTTGCCAAGTCAACGAACCGGGCATCCTGCGCCCGGTGCAGTCGGAAGGGGACAGCATGGATCAGCCTAAGGTCTTCGTATACGCACTCAGCACCTGCGGTCACTGCAGAAACGCCAAGAAGCTACTGGATGAGCACGGCGTGCAGCTACGACTTCGTCGACGTCGACCTTCTGCCCAGAGAAGAGCTCAAGACGGTCCTGGAAGAAGTCGCCAAATACAATCCGCAGCGGTCCTTCCCCACAATCCTCATCGGCGACACGGTCATCGTCGGCGATCGGGAACTCGAGATCTTGGAGGCATTGGGCCTATGAGCGACGTGCAGGACATGTATGAACGCTTAAAGAGGGTCAACGAACCCAAGGGCTACTTCTTCAGCAACAACAACGATCTGGCGATGCAGCTCATCGCCGGACTCCTCACTAACAAGGAACGATACGGCTACATGTGCTGCCCCTGCCGCTTGGCCTCGGGCGACCGCGATACCGACAAGGACATCATCTGCCCATGCGACTATCGCGAAGCAGACGTCAAGGAATACGGCACCTGTTTCTGCAGCCTATACGCATCCAAAGAGTGGAACGAGGGCACCATCCCCCACGTCACGGTGCCCGAGCGCCGGCCACCCGAGAAGTCCGATTGGCTGACGTGGCCAAGCGAAGACGCGTAGGGCGGCAGCCGACTAGCAGCCGGGGACCTCTTATGGAGGCCTTCACCCGGCATTCGGCGGCAGCGTCCGCCGGTCATCCGATAGGAGCAGTCCCCGGCCGTATGCTAGCCTAGAAACCGGAACGAAAACGGGGTGCGCCGGCTGCGTGCCCGGGGTGACGGAGGCGAGTTGGAACTACCGGAGAGAGGCAAGGTCCTAGTTGCCGAGCTGATGGAGGACGAAGCCATCGCGCTGCTCGCCGCGGCCTGCGAAGTCGACGTCAAGTATCGCTTGAGCCGCGAGGAGATCCTCGCCATCATCCCTGAGTATCAGGGCATAATCGTGCGCAGCGAGACCATCATCGACAAGGATCTGCTCGACGCGGCCACCAACCTGCGCATCGTAGGTCGCGCGGGCTCCGGGCTCGACAACATAGACGTACCCTCCGCCACCCAAAAGGGCGTCATCGTCTGCAACACCCCGGAGAGCAACGTGGTCTCGGCCGCGGAGCATACCGTGGGCCTCCTGCTTGCCAGCAGCCGCAACATCCCCTGGGCCGACCGCTTCATCAAGAGCGGCCAGTGGGGCCGCAAGCAGTTCGAGGGCAGCGAGCTCTACGGCAAGACCTTGGGGATCATCGGGCTGGGCCGCATAGGCGGGTTGGTGTCGCAGCGCGCCCGTGGCTTCGCCATGCGGGTCATCGCCTACGACCCCTACATCACCGATTCCCGCTTCGCCAACCTGAGCGTCGAGAAGAGTGACACTCTGGAGGAACTGCTCAAGGAGTCGGACTTCATCACCATCCATACCCCCAGGACCAAAGAGACCTTGAACATGATCGACGACGCCCAGATCGCGCTCATGAAGCCGGGGGTCCGCTTGGTCAATTGCGCGCGCGGCGGGCTCTTCAACGAGGAGGCCTTGGCCCGCGGGCTCAAGTCGGGACATATCGCCTCTGTCGGCATCGACACCTGGGTGAACGAGCCGCAGAGCGGCCACCCTCTCTATGAGTTCGACAACGTGGTGGGCACCCCCCACCTGGGCGCCTCCACCTTCGAGGCCTCGCGGCGGGTGGGCCACGAAGTGGTGGCTGAAGTGATCGCGGGGCTGCAGGGCGATATCGTCAAGAACGCCGTCAACATCCCCACCGTCTCGGAGGAAGTCGTTCGCGAAGCTGCAGATGTTCATCCGGCTGGCCGGGCAGATGGGCGCCCTCTACCGCCAGATCCGGCGCGGCAAGCGTCAAGCGGGTGGAGATCGTCTTTGCCGGCCGCGAGATCGACGACCCGGCCGATGCCAAGATCCTGTCTCTGGTCGCGCTAAAAGGCGTGCTGGAGGGAAGCATGGCCTCGGGAAGCGTCAACTTCGTCAACGCCGGCTTGGTGGCCGAGCAGATGGGCATCGAGGTATGCGAGACCATAAGCCTCGAGAGCGGCGACTACCGCAACCTCATCCGCCTGGTCGTCACCGAAGGCGACGGTAACACCTTCGCGGTGGCCGGCACCGTGCTCGACCGCAAGCACCCGCGCATCGTGCAGATAGGGGAGTTCCCCATCAGCTTCACCCCGGAGGGCAAGCTGGCCTATGTGCCCCACAGGAACGTCCCCGGAGTCATCGGGCGCGTGTGCACCATACATGGGCGACTACGGGGTGAACATCTCCCGAATGGCCACTTCGAGCGGGCTCAACAACGCCGCCAGAGACTCCATCATGATCCTCGGGCTCGACAACGACGTGCCCCAGGAAGCCATTGACCGCTGTTTGGAGATGGAGCAGATCCACGAGATGATGGTCATCGACTTCTGACCTCCGGTCCCGGAGCAAGCCGCTGGAACACGGCGGCCTCAAGTGGTTAGAATGGCTTCATGTTTGCAGGGTGAAACAGCCGCCCGCGGGCTTCGCAGCGCCGTGACGCCCGCGCGCCAGGTAGAGGGGAAAGGAGGTCCCACCGAGCGTTTGACGGCGATCGCCCGCACGCTGGGGCTGCCAATCGACAAGAAGTGAGAGGTGCTTCGAATAATGACCAAATCCCGTTCGCGCCGCGTCTTAATCAGCAGCGCACTCGTTGTCCTAGCTCGTTCTCATCGGTCTGTTCGCCGCCGCGTGCGGCGGCAGCGACGAGACCACCACCACAGCCGCACCCGGCACCGGTGACGACCACCGCCACCACAGCCGCACCCGACACGGGCGGCTCTACCACCACCGCTGCCGTCACCGAGGAGTTCGTCTTCGGCATGGTGCTCGTCGGCCCCTACAACGACGGTGGCTGGAGCCAGGCCAACTATGATGGCGGCCTCTACGTCGCAGGACAACATGCCCGGCTCGAAGATGGTCTACATCGACAAAGCCAACTCCGCCGACCGTCCTGGCACCACCGTCGAGCAACTGGCCGAGGAACTGGTCGCCGAGGGCGCCAAGATGATCTTCTTCACCTCCGACGACATGAAGGACGGCGCTATCGCCTTCGCCGACCGCCCATCCGGAGATCCCGGTGGTGCATAGCTCCGGCGACGGCGCCTGGACGGACGGCAAGGACTTCAAGAACCTGCCCAACCTCAGCAACGTCATGGGCAAGATGGAATACGGCAAGATGATCGCCGGCGTCGCCGCCGCCCTCACCACCAAGACCGGCAAGATCGGGTACCTCGGCCCGCTGATCAACGACGAGACCCGCCGCCTGGCCGCCTCCGTCTATCTGGGCGCCAGGTACGCCTGGACGGAATACCTGGGCAAAGACCCGGCCGACCTCAAGTTCACGGTCAACTGGATCGGCTTCTGGTTCAACATCCCCGGAGTCACGTCCGACCCGACCCAGGTGGCCGACAACTTCTTCAACCAGGGCTGCGACGTGGTCATCTCGGGCATCGACACCACCGAAGCCATGGCTGAGGCCAAGAAGATGACCGACTCCGGCAAGCAGGTCTTCGCCATTCCCGTACGACTACGTCGGCGCGCTCGAGCAGGCTCCCGCGGTCGCCCTGGGTGTGCCCTACTTCAACTGGGGCCCGCGAGTACCTGAAGGCCGTCACCGCGGCCCGCGACGGCGAGTTTGGTCGAGCTACTGGGACTGGGTCGGTCCCGATTGGGCCGACATCAACAACCTCGACACGTCCATGATCGGCTTCGTGAAGGGTGAAGGCCTCTCCGCCGAAGCTTCCGCCAAGGTCGACGAGTTCATCGCCGCACTGGCCGGCGGTCTGAACCTCTGGACCGGCCCGCTGAATCTGCAGGACGGCACCGCCTACCTCGCCGACGGCGAAGTGGCCACCGACCAGCAGGTCTGGTACCTGCCTCAGTTGCTCGAGGGCATGGAAGGCCAGAGCGTAGCCGAGTAGATCCTTCGACCTTGACGAAGAACGTATCCGAGCGAAAGGGGAGACCACGCGTGGTCTCCCCTTTCTGTTCTACTGATCGTAGACCTAACCCGAAACCGATAGACCCCGAGGCCCGTGGAAGTCCGACTCACCGATATCCGCAAGCACTTCGGCCCCGTCAAGGCCAACGACGGCATCAGCCTGACCGTTCCCGCCGGCACCATCCAGGGCGTCCTGGGCGAGAACGGGGCCGGCAAGAGCACCCTCATGAAGATCCTGTCCGGCTTCCAGCCCGCCGACAGCGGCACCATCGAGCTCGACGGCCAGACGGTGCGTATGCGCTCTCCAGCCGATGCCATCAAGCACGGCGTGGGCATGCTGCACCAGGACCCGCTGGACTTCCCGCCCATGTCGGTCATCGACGACCTGCTGATCGGCGCACCGGGACGCATCATGCCCCGCAGAGCCGCAGGCCGCAGCCGCCGTCACCGAGCTGGCCGCTTCGCTCGGGCATCTCGCTGGACCTCAAGGCCGAGGTGGAGTCGCTGACCCTGGGCGAGCGGCAGCAGCTGGAGCTTCTCCGCCTGCTGTGGCTGGGAGCCCGGGTCCTCATCTTGGACGAGCCCACCACCGGCATCAGCGCGCGCCAGCGGCAGGAGCTCTTCGATACCCTGCGCCGGCTGGCCGCTCAGGGCAAGACGGTGCTCTTCGTCTCGCACAAGCTGGAAGAGGTGCAGGAGCTCTGCACCCGGGTGGCCGTGCTGCGCCAGGGCCGTCTGGTAGGCGAGGCGCTTCCCCCGTTCCGAGTGCGACCGGCTGGTGACGATGATGTTCGAGCGGGAGGTCTCGCCCGGCGAGCGGCACCACCTGCGTCGCCGGCAAGACGATATTCCGGCTCTCCGGCCTGAGCGCCGAACACGGCCGCATCCGCTTCGAAGGTCTTGATCTGGAAGTGCGAGCGGGCGAGACCATCGGCCTGGCGGGCATGGAGGGCAGCGGCCAGAGCCTCCTGCTGGAGACATGCGCCGGGCTGGCTCCCGCCACCGGGGGCCGCATGTTCCTGGAAGACGTCGACCTCACCGGCAAGCCGTACCGGCACTTCAAGCGGCGGGGCGTCGCCTACGTCCCCGCCACCCGCCTGGAGGAGGGGCTCATGCCCGGGCTCTCTCTGACCGAGCACTTCCTGCTCACCGAGAAGAAGCCGGGATTCTTCATCAACCGCGAGAAGAGGCCGCAGGATCGCCCAGGAGCGCATCGCCGAGTTCAACATCAAGGGCACACCCGACCAACGCGGTGGAGTCGCTCTCCGGCGGCAACCAGCAGCGGGCCCTGCTCGCCCTGGTCAAGCCCGGCGCGAAGCTCATGCTGCTGGAGCACCCCACCCGGGGACTCGACGTCGAGTCGGTCATCTACCTGTGGAGCAAGCTCAAGGAACGCTGCGGACAGGGAGAGGCCATCATCTTCACCTCGAGCGACCTTGACGAACTGCTGCGCTACAGCGACCGCATCCTGGTCTTCTTCGCCGGACGGGTCTCGGGGCCGCTGGACGCCGCCGACCACCTCGGTAGATGAGTTGGGCCAACTGATCGGGGGCGGCGAGCGAACTGACCGACGGCGCACCTCAAGCCACCGGCAGACCTGGATCAATCTGGGCCTTCAGCTCGGCGCCCTGGTGCTGGCCTTCCTGCTCACCAGCGTGATCCTGCTGATAGCCGGCGCTCCCCCCTTCGAGGCCTTCAAGCAGATAGCGCTGGGCGCTGTCGGGTCGGTCTCCGGCTTCTCGGACGTGCTCGTGGCCTGGGTGCCGCTGCTTCTGGCTATCGGCCGGTGTGCTGGCGACTTTCGCCGCCGGGCTGTGGAACATCGGCGTCGAGGGGCAGATCGTGCTGGGCGCCGCCCTCACCACGCTTGTCCTGCGTCTGCTGCAGAACACCACTCTCTCCCCCGCCCTCATCATCGTGCTGGCCATGCTCGCGGGCATCTGTGGGCGGCATGCTCTGGGCCGTCCTGGCCGGCATCCTCAAGACCTTCGGCGGAGTCAACGAGATCTTCGGCGGCCTGGGGCTCAACTACGTGGCCCAAGCCCTCATCCTGTGGCTCATCTTCGGGCCCTGGAAACGCGCCGGGATCGCCTCCATGAGCGGCACCGAGCCCTTCCCCGAGCCAACTGGCCCTGCCCACAGTGGGGGGACGCGCCTCAGCCTTTGGTCGCTGGCGCTGGGCGTCGTCGCTGTCATCGCGGTGTACGTGCTGCTCGAGCGCACCCACGCCGGTCTGCGTCTCAAGGCGGTGGGACGCAACCGTCGCGCCGCCTTCCTGCTGGGTGTGCCTACCTGGCAGTACGGGTTGCTGGCCTTCGCCCTCTGCGGCGCGCTGGCGGGACTGGCCGGGGCCGTGCAGGTGACGGCCGTCTATCACCGCCTCATCCCCACGATATCCAGCGGCTACGGCTACCTGGGGCTCATGGTCGGCATGCTCATCCTCTACCGGGCCATCTGGGTGGCTCCGATCGCACTGTTCTTCGCCGCGCTCAACATCGGCAGCATCCAGTCTGCCCATCGTGCTCCAGCTCGACTCCACTCTCTCCGGCGTGCTCCAGGGCGCCCTGGTGCTGTTCGTATTGGGGGTCGAAGGGGCACGGCAGCGCTACATCCGCCGGGCCAAAGCCGCGGCTTGGCGACCTCCGGCCGGGACCCCAGCCGCTCGCCGGTAGCCCACGCCTCCCCGGATAGCACGGAGGCCGGCTGATGGACGGCACCACCCTAGTCGTCGGACTGGCCGGTGTGCTGACGGCGTCGGCCCCCATCTTGGTGGCCACCATCGGGGAGACGCTCGACCGAGCGGGCCGGCGTCATCAACCTCTCGGTCAACGGCAGCATCGTCCTTTCGGCCATGGGCAGCTTCGCCGTGGCTGTCACCACCGGCAGCCTCGTGCTGGGCTTCATCACCGGGGCCGCCATCGGAGCGCTGGTGGCGCTGATCGTGGCCTTTGGCAGCATCACGCTGCGCCAATCGCAGGTGGCCATCGGCTTCGTGCTCACCCTCTTCTGCCGCGAACTGGCCTACTTCCTGGGCAATCCCGTTCATGAGCGAGCAGGGCCCCACCCTCGCGGTGCACCCCATCCCCCTGCTGGAGGACATCCCCGTTCTGGGCACCCTGCTCTTCAAGCACGACATCATGACCTACCTCAGCTTCGTGCTGATCGTCGTGGCCTGGTGGTGGGTCTTCCGCACCCGCCCGGGACTTGACGCTGCGGGCGGTGGGCGAGCGTCCCGAGGCGGCCTTCGCCCGGGGGTCCCGGGTCAACTTGATCAGATACCTCTACACCGTCGTGGGCGGCGCTCTGGTCGGCCTGGCCGGCCCCATGTTCTCCCTGGGCGTCAAGGCGGGATGGAAGGGCAGCATATCCGGGTTGGACGGCCTGGGCTGGATCGTGCTCGCCATCGTCATCTTCGGCGCCTGGAACCCCGTCCGCGCCGCGGTGGGCGCCTACCTCTTCGGACTGCTCCAGTGGCTTAGCGTGGTCCTCCAGCCAAGCCTCCAAGACATCCCCACGCAGGTGATCCAAGTGGCTCCCTTCCCCTTGATGATCCTCACCCTGCTGCTGGTCAACATCGGCAGCGCCGAGTGGGTGGAGCGTCTGCTGGCCTCACTGCCGGAGCCGGTGCGACGGCCGATCGCCCGCTTCTTCCGCTGGCTGCGTGTTTCTCAGCCGAGCGGCCTGGGAATTCCTTTCGAGCAGGACTAACCTTGTGAGCGGGCCTGCGGCCGGCTTGGCTTGGCCACATGTACTAGTCTACTTCGGCGAAATCTAGGCCTCTTGGACAAAGCCTGAGCCACCCTGCGTTGCTATGCTCAGCCCAAGTTCGTCGGAAGGCCGAGAAGCGTACCGAGCCGGCACACGAGACCAACACCGGCACAGCAGGGGTGATGGGAAGATCATGAGACGGATGACCATGTTTTGGGGCTGCACCATCCCCGCCCGTTTCCCCTTCATCGAGAAGGCCACCCGGGTCGCCCTGCAGGACCTGGGCGCGGAGCCGGTCGACCTGGCCGGGTTCACCTGTTGCCCCGAGGCCACCCTGGTCAGATCGGCCGACGAGGAAGTCTTCTACCTCACCGCCGCCCGCAACCTGGCCCTGGCCGAAGAACAGGGTCTTCCGTTGCTGACTCCCTGCAACGGCTGCTATTCCACCTTCAAGACCGTCCTCGCCGACCTCAAGATCGACTGGCGGCTGCGCGACAGGGTCAACCAGCATCTGGCCGCGAGCCGGCCTGTCTCTGAGCGGTGACCTCGAGGTCTGGCATCTGGTGGAATGGCTGAGCGAAGACCTGGGACCGGCCGCTATGGTCAAGAAGATCGACAAAACCGCTGTGGGGCATGCGCTTGGCGGTGCACCACGGCTGCCACCTGCTCCGGCCCAGTCCAGCCGTGCGCTGGGACAGCCCCACCGCGCCCACCAAGTTCGAGGCGCTGGTGCGCTCCCTGGGCGCGACGGTGGTGGACTATCCCACCAAGATGGACTGCTGCGGCAACGCCCTCGACCGAGTGGGCGCGCCGGCAGGATTCGCTGGCCATGCTCGAGCGCAAACTCAGCGACGTCCGAAGCCAGGAGATCGACGCCCTGGTGGTCTCCTGCCCCTCCTGCTTCCTGCAATTCGACCTGAACCAGGCCGCTCAGACGCCGCGCGACCGGCGGCGACATACCGGTGTTCTACATCACCGAACTCATAGCTCTCGCTCTCGGCCACAAGCCCGAGGAACTGGGGCTCGCCCGGCACCGGGTGGAGGTGGCGCCGTTCCTGGAGAAATGGGCGGTCAAGCTGGAGCAACGCAAGGCCCTCGCCGAGAGCCTTCGATGTTGGTCTACTGCAGACCTGCGCCAGTTGCGGCGCCTGCGACGCCGACTGCCCGGTGGCCCAGACCGACACCGACTTCGTGCCGTCGGCCATAGTGGGCGCGCTGCTCGCGGACGGACCTGCAGGCGATGCTTGAGAACCCGGATGTATGGCGCTGCGTGGACTGCATGACCTGCTTCGAGCGCTGCCACAGCCGCATCGGCATGGCCGAAGTGTTCGAGAAGCTGAAGCGTCTTGCCCAGGCGCGCGGCCTGGAACCGGCCGCCGTCCGCGCCAACTACGAGGCCTTTCTCGCCAACGGGACGCTGGGGAGCGGCCGCGCGGCCGTGAGAGAGAAACTCGGGCTCCCCCCTCTGCCCGAAGGCGGCACCGAAGACTGGAAGACCGTCCTCGCCGGCTGAGGAGGAGGAGTCGTGAGCGGGTGGACCTCATCGCTGCCGGCCCGCGGGCCTCCGCCCGCGGCGGCGACGCGCCGGGGCGGGAGTTCGCTCCCCGTCCCGCCTACCGCGAGGAGGCCGAGCAGCGCCTGCTGGGCGGCTGCGGGCTCATGGGCGTGTGCGACCAGTCGGGCGCCCGCATGAGCGGTGAGCTGGCCCTGCGCAGCATGGCCTCCATGCACGACCGGGGCAACGGCCTGGGCGGCGGTTTCGCCGGCTACGGCATCTACCCCGAGTTGCCGCATCTTTACTGCTTCCATCTGCTCTACAACGACGACGCGGCCAAGGCCGACACCGAGTACTACCTCAAGAAGCATTTCCGGGTGGTCATGGACGAGCCCATCCCCACCAAGCCCATCCGCGGCATCGAGAACGAGCCCATCCTGTGGCGATACTTCCTGGACATCGCCGAGGAGCGGCTGCTGGAGACCCAGCTCACCGAGGCCGACTACGTGGTCCACGCGGTCATGGACGTCAACACCCACATCGACGGCGCGTTCGTGGCCTCGTCGGGCAAGAACATGGGCGCCTTCAAGGGGGTCGGCTTTCCCGAAGAGATCGGGGAATTCTTCCGTATCGACGAGTACAAGGGCTGGACCTGGACCGGCCACGGCCGCTTTCCCGACCAACACCCCCGGCTGGTGGGGCGGTGCCCACCCCTTCGCCCTGCTGGACTACTCCATCGTGCACAACGGCGAGATCAGCTCGTACGGCATCAACCAGCGCTACCTGCAGACCTTCGGGTACAAGTGCTCGCTGCAGACCGACACCGAGGTGGTCACCTATCTGTTCGACCTGATGCTCCGGCGGCACGGACTGCCCGTGGAAATAGCGTGCAAGGCTTTGGCCAGCCCCTTCTGGAAAGACATCGACCTCATGCCTGAGGAACAGCGCAAGCTGTTCACCGCTCTGCGCATGGTGTACGGCCCGGCCCTGCTCAACGGTCCCTTCGCCGTGGTGCTGGGCATGGCGGACGGCATGGTGGCCCTCAACGACCGCATCAAACTGCGGCCTTTGGTCGCCGCCAGCCACGGCGACGTGGTCTACGTGGCCAGCGAAGAATCGGCCATCCGCGAGATCTGCCCGCATCCCGAGAAGAGCTGGATGCCCATGGCCGGCGAGCCGGTCATAGCGCGGGTCAGCGAAAAGGGCCGGCAGAAGGCGTTGGCCCAGGCCAGACTGGGTGAGGGTCAGCGGCGAGCGGCCCCGGGCACCCGGCCGGCGGGGGTGCTCGTGATGGCCAACGCCACTTTCATCCCCTCGGAGTTCAGGGTGGTCATCGACAAGGACGCCTGCATCCAGTGCGGCCGCTGCGTCAAGCAGTGCGGCTGGGGCGTCTACACGTGGGACGAGGCCGAGAAGCGGCCCGTGCCCGACCACAGCAAGTGCTCGGCCTGCCACCGCTGCGTGACCTACTGCCCGGCCGGAGCCATCAGCATCAAGAAGAACGAACTGGCCTTCAAGCGCTCCGACAGCATGTCGCCGGATCTGATCAAGGCCATCTGGAGGCAGGCCGAGACCGGAGGCGTGCAGCTCACCGGCATGGGCAACGACAAGCCCTACCTGCGCATCTTCGACCATCTGCTGCTGGACGCCTGCCAAGTGACCAACCCCTCCATCGACCCGCTGCGCGAGCCCATGGAGATGCGGACCTTCCTGGGCCGCAAACCCGACTTCGTAGAAGTGGCCGCGGGTGGGCCCGGCGGGCCGCGCCTGCTCACCGAACTCGACCGCCAGCTCCAACTCGAGACGCCCATCATGTTCGGCGGCATGAGCTACGGCTCCGTGTCGCTCAACGTGCACCGCTCGCTGGCCCTGGCCGCCAAGGAGCTCGGCACCTTCATGAACACCGGCGAAGGCGGCCTCCATGCCGACCTCGAGCCCTACCAGGACAACATCATCGTGCAGTGCGCCTCCGGCCGCTTCGGAGTGGACTCCAGCTACCTGCAGGCCGGCGCAGCCGTGGAGATCAAGATAGGCCAGGGCGCCAAGCCCGGCATCGGCGGCCATCTGCCGGGCGAGAAGATCGACTACGAGGTCTCCCTCACCCGGATGATCCCGCAGGGCACCGACGCCCTCTCCCCTGCGCCCCATCACGACATCTATTCCATCGAAGACCTGCGGCAGCTCATCTACGCCCTCAAGGAAGCCACCGGCTACAAGCCCATCTCGGTCAAGATCGCCTGCGTGCACAACATCGCGGCCATCGCCTCTGGGGTGGTGCGGGCCGGCGCCGACATCGTCTATCTCGACGGATTCCGGGGCGGCACCGGCGCCGCTCCCACCATCATCCGCGACCACGTGGGCCTGCCCATCGAGATCGGCATAGCCACCGTCGACCAGCGCCTGCGCGACGAGGGCATCCGCAACCGGGCTTCGCATCGTCGCGGCCGGCGGCATCCGCAGCTCCGCCGACGTGGTCAAGGCCATCGCCTTGGGCGCCGACGCGTGCGCCATCGGCACCGCCGCCCTGGTGGCGCTGGGCTGCCACGTTTGCCAGAAGTGCCACACCGGCGCCTGCTCCTGGGGCATATGCACTCAGCGCCCCGAGCTGACCCGCAGGCTCGACCCGGAGTGGGGCGCCTCGCAGCTGGTCAACCTCGTGCACGCCTGGACCCACGAGATCGCGGAGGTCTTGGGCGCTCTGGGTGTCAACGCCATCGAGAGCCTGCGCGGCAGCCGCGAGCGGCTCCGCGGCCTGGGCCTGGACAAGACCACCCTGGACATCATGGGCGTGAAGCCCGCCGGACTGTGAGAGCGAGCCGGCCTTGACCAGCCAGCAAGAGAGAACAGCGGTCCCCAACTCGGCGGTGGTGCGCAACGTGCCCACCGGCCCGGCGCGCAAAGGGCCCACCGGCATCGAACCGGCGCGCCTCACCGCCGGCCAGCCCGGCACCACGCGCGGCGCGGCCGCACGCAAGGGCAGGCGGTCGGTCATCGACAGCCGCGGGGTCTACTACAAGACCTTGAACGAACAGATCCGCGAGGAGATCGAGCGGGGAGCCACCGAGGTGGTGCTCGACAACGTCATCGGCCAACGCTACATCGGCACCGGACTGGCCTACCCGGGCGTCACGGTGACCATCAACGGAGTGCCGGGCAACGACCTGGCCGCGTTCATGAACGGCCCCACTCTGGTGGTCAACGAGAACGCTCAGGACGGAGTGGCCAACACCATGAACTCCGGCCTCGTGGTCATCAACGGCGACGCCGGCGACGTGATCGGCTACGGCATGCGAGGCGGGTCGGTGTACGTGCGGGGCGATGTGGGCTACCGCGTGGGAATCCATATGAAGGCCTTTGGCGACAGCCATCCCCTCCTCGTGGTGGGAGGCCATGCTCGAGACTTTCTGGGAGAATACATGGCCGGTGGAGAGATCGTCGTATTGGGCCTGGGCAAGGATGACGGCCCGATAGTGGGCTCCTACGTGGGCACCGGCATGCACGCCGGGGTCATGTACATACGAGGAGAAGTGGCGGAGCATCAACTGGGCAAGGAAGTCCGCATGATGGAGCCGTCAGACGCCGACAGCGCCCGCATAGCCGAGATCGTCACCGACTACTGCCGGTTGATGGACCTGGACCCGCAGGAGGTCATGCAGGAGCCGTTCGTCAAGATCTATCCCTATTCTTCGCGGCCGTACGGCCGCCTGTACGTCTACTAGAGTGCGCACCCGCACCGGAAAGGAGCAAGGAGTGGCAGAGAAGTTGACCAAGGAGGATGTCCTTCGAATCGTGGAGGACAAGCAGATCAAGTTCGTGCGTTTCTGGTTCACCGACGTTCTGGGAACCCTGAAGAGCTTCGCAGTGACCCCCGCCGAGCTGGAGGGCGCTTTCGACGAGGGCATGGGCTTCGACGGCTCGTCGATCGAGGGATTTCACCCGCATCGAAGAATCCGACATGATCGCCTACCCCGATCCCAGCACTTTCTCGGTGCTGCCGTGGCGGGCCGGCGCCGGCGGCGCGGCGCGGATGTTCTGCGAGATCCGCACGCCCGACGGCAACCCCTTCCCCGGCGACCCGCGCAACGTGCTCAAGAAGGTCGTCGCCAGAGCCGAGGCCCTGGGCTACACCATGTATCGTGGGCCCGGAGCTCGAGTTCTTCTACTTCGAGGACAGCAACGGCACCAAGGTGCTCGACCATGGTGGCTACTTTGACCTCACCACTCTCGACGCCGGCAGCGACCTGCGCCGCGACACCATCAACGCCCTGCACGCCTTCGGCATCCAGGTCGAGTACTCCCACCACGAAGTGGCGCCCTCCCAGCACGAGATCGACCTGCGGTACAAAGACGTGCTGACCATGGCCGACAACGTCATGACCTACCGTCTCACCGTCAAGGAGATCGCCGCGCAGAAGGGCCTGTACGCCACCTTCATGCCCAAGCCCATGTACGGCGTGAACGGCTCGGGCATGCACGTGCACCAGTCGCTGTTCAAGGGCGACCGCAACGCCTTCTTCGACGCCAGCGACCCGTGCAGCCTGTCCCCGGTGGGCCGCTCCTACATCGCCGGCCTGCTGGCCCACGTCAAAGAGATCGCCCTGGTCACCAACCAGTGGGTCAACTCCTACAAGCGCCTGGTGCCGGGCTACGAAGCGCCCGTGTACATCTGCTGGTCGCGCAGAAACCGCTCGGCCATGGTGCGCGTGCCTCTCTACAAACCGGGCAAGGAGAACGCCACCCGGGTAGAGCTCCGCAACCCCGACCCGGCCTGCAACCCCTATCTGGCCTTCGCCGCCATGCTCGCCGCCGGACTGGACGGCATCGAGAAGGGCATGGAGCTTCCCGCCGAGCAGGGCGACAACATCTTCGAGATGACCGAGGCCGAGCGCGAACGCGGCCGGCATCGACTCGCTTCCCGGAGACCTGAACGAGGCCATCAAGGAGTTCGAGAAGTCCAGCTTCGTGCGCGAGGCGCTGGGCGATCACGTCTGCGACTACCTCATCCGCAACAAGGTGGCTGAGTGGAACGAGTACAAGATGCTCATCACCCCGTACGAGCTCGAACGCTATCTGCCCAACCTCTAGACAACGATCCCTCCTGTCCGCCCGGCGGTCTCCGACCGCCGGGCGGCTTCTCTGTGCCGCAAGTCTGGTGCCTTGCCCGCCGCGCGTTCTTTGGAGGAGTCCTTTGGTAGAGACCCTGCCCGTGACCGGCGCCCGAGCCGTCACGGCTTTTATATGCGCCAACTGTTCGCGACCCTGGCCGGCCAGTCTGACCCCACCGGCTTGGCGCCTGCCGCAGCCGCCGCTGTTCGAGTGGCCCGTTCCGGTGCGCGAAGTCCTGGTGCCTGCACCGGACGGCTACAGCCCGAGCACGTGCTCAAGGCGTTCGAGTCGGGCGCCGACCTGGTGCTCACCGTGTCGTGCGAGCAGGCTGACTGCCGGTACCTCCAGGGCAGCGAGCGCTGGAGCCGCCGCGCGGACTACGTGAGGGCCATCCTCGACGAGATCGGGCTGGGCGGCAACCGCCTGATGCACTTCCAGCTGACGGGCGCGACAGGGGCAGACGCCGTCCGCGACGCGGTGCTGCTGGCCCTTGAGGGGCTAGCCCCCAATCCTTTGCACCGCGAGCTCCCGGTCGATGCAGCCGAGGAGGCCTACCAACAAGTGGAAACGAGCGAGGAAGAGAATGAAGACTGACCTTGGCCAGGCCCTCAGCTCCGGGCGGCTGCTGCTCACCGCCGAGTGCGTGCCGCCGCGCAGCGGCGGCGCAGAGGCCGTCCGCGCCCTCTCGGCCGCGCTGGCCGCCGAACCTTGACGCCGTAGTGGTGGCGGACAATCCGGACGAGATCCACGGTTCGGCGCTGGCGTGCGCCGCTCTGCTGGCCCGAGAAGGGCCGCGAGGTCATATTGACCATGGCCACGCGCGACCGCAACCGGATCGCTCTGGAAAGCGACGCCCTGGGCGCCTCCACCTTGGGTGTCAAGGGCATTCTCTGCCTCAGCGGCCAGCACCAGTCGCTGGGTGTATGCCCCCAGGCCGCGGGCGCCAACGACATCGATTCCTTGCAGCTCACTCAGGCCCTGAAGGGGCTCGAGACTCCCGAACCTGCTGCTGGCAGCGGTGGCCCACCCCTATCTGCGACCCCTCGAACTGAACCTGATCAGGCTCAAGAAGAAGATCGCCGCCGGCGCGGACCTCCTGTTCACCCAGCCGGTGTTCGACTTCGACGCCTTCGCCTCCTGGATGGACGCCGTGCGGGCCGCCGGGCTCGAGGGCCGGGCCGCCATCATAGCGAGCGTGCTCCCCCTCACCAGCGTGGAGCAGGCCGAGTTGCTCCGGCAGCGGCAGACCTACGGACCTCTGGACGAAGCCGTGATCGCCCGCCTGAACGAAGCCTCCGACGCCGCCAAGGAAGGACTGGCCATAGCGGCCGAGATCGCCGGCCGGCTCAAGACGGTCCCCGGCGTCCGCGGCATCCATATCCTGTGTGGCGGCGCCGAAGCCCTCTCGGGCCAGGTCGTCCAGGCGGCGGGACTGGCGTAGGTGAGCATGTCGTGCCCGACCGCTATCACATCCACACCGCCGCCACGGCTCCCCGATTCCACCGGGTGGGCAAGTTCGGCAACGTCGACTGGCGCGAGGACTGCTCGCGCTGCACCAACTGCGTCAAGCTCCGCTGCCTCTACGACGTCTACAAGCACGAGGCCGCGTACAACCGCGACCCGCTCGTCTCGGTCGACACGCTCAACGAATGCAAGTCCTGCCTGTCGTGCGTCCAGGGCTGCACCAAAGGCCTGCTGAGCGTCTCGGTCAACCCCGAGTATCCTCGCCATGGGCGACGAATACTGGAAGCCCGACATCCTGCTCACCACCTGGAACCAGGCCGACAACGGCAAGAGTCCCCGTCTCGGGCGCCGGCTACCGCGGGCGCTTCCACGGCCCGGGCTTCGACTCCATCTGGACCGACATGTCGGAGATCGTCCGCCCCACCCGCGACGGCATCCACGGACGCGAATACATCTCCACCTCGGTGGACATCGGCACCAAGCCTATGCGTCTGCAGCTTCGCCGCCGACGGCAGTCTGCTCACTCCGCCTTCGCGCCTTGTGGAGCTGCAGCTCCCGGCCGTCCTGGACATGCCGGGCTGGCCCGTGGAGAGTCGCGACCTCTGGCCGCGGCCCGGGCAGAGGCGGCCGCGCAGCTGAAGACCCTGGCGGTGATGACGGCCGCCGAGGCCTCCCTGGTGCCGGCCGAGCTACTCGCGTCGGTGCGTGCCCCTGGTCAGCGAAACCGAAGCCGAGAGCCACGGGCAGCTGCTCGACCAAGTGCGTCATGGCCCAGATCGCCGATCGCCGGCCACGGCCGGCCGGGCGACCTTGCCCGCAAGTTGCAGGCACGCCCACCCGCGGTTGCTGGTCGCCGTCCGCATGGAACTCCGCCCCAACAGTGCCGACCGCATCATCGAACTGAGCCGGCAGGGCATCGGGGTCTTCCAGTTGTGCGCCGACCTGCACGGGCGCGAGCGCCTGGAGAACGGCAGGCGCCGGCCGGCACATCAAGGACGCTATGCGCGAAGTCCACGGCCGGCTGGTCACGGCGGGCCTGCGCGACGAGGTGACGTCTGATCGTCTCCGGCGGCATCGCGCTGGCCGAGCACATGGCCAAGGCCATCATCTGCGGGGCCGACCTCGTGGCGGTGGACACACCGCTCCTGGTCGCCCTGGGCTGCCGCGTCTGCGGTGGCGGCGGCGACTGCGACTCGGGCACGCGACTGCCCGGTGGACATCGGTTCGGCTCGATGCCGACTACGCCGTCCACAGGATGGTGAATCTGATGGGCGCGTGGCACAGCCAGCTCATCGAGGTGCTCGGGGCTATGGGCATCCGCGAAGTCCGCCGCCTGCGGGGCGAAGTGGGACGAGCCATCTTCATGGAAGACATCGAGAAGGAGGCCTTCGGCGATCTCGCCCACGTGCCTCAGACTGAGGTGCACGCATGACCACCGACACAGCGATCCGCCCCGAAACCCCGGCTGAGGCCCCGGCTGCGGCTGCCGGCCGACGCGCCGCCGAGATCGCGGGCAACAGCGATTGGCCGCAAGGAGCAGGTGGAGCGCGCGAGTCCAGCCGGCCCCCGATCGCTACCGCAACGTCCTCGGCAAGTACAAGATCGACCGTCTGGCCCGCTGCCAGTCCTGCGGGCACTGCGTGGAGGTCTGCCAGTACGGCGTGCACGTCAAGCCCGAAGGCTACGCGTTCACCCTGCGCCCGCAGGACCACCTCTGCATCGGCCCCGAGTGCGCCGAGAGCGACAAGTCCTGCATCGCCCAGTGCCCGCAGAAGGCCCTCGTCCTGCGCCCCAACCCCAGTGCCGAGTGCATGGGCGATCCGCGCTGGCCGAGCGATCTGATCCTCTCCACCTGGCATCAGGCCGCCACCGGGCATGCCGCGCCGCCGCATCTCGAAGGCCGGTTCGGCGCCTCGGGCGGCGGGTTCGACCGGCTGCGCTTCAAGTTCGAACTGCCCGAGATCTTCGGCGAGGGTCCCGACAAGCTGGCGCCCACCGGTCGAGGCCGCGTCCCCGACCGACGCGGCCGACATCGACACCAGCCTGGATCTCAACCACGAGCGACGACGGCCGGCCGCAGGTGCACATCGACATCCCCGTGTACGGCGGCGGCATGAGCTTCGGCTCGGTGAGCATCCACACCATCCTCGCCAAGGCCCGCGCGGCCGACGGCCTGGAACAGCTTCACCTGCACCGGCGAGGGCGGCTATCACGACCGCCTCCGGCCCTACGACGACCACGTGATCACCCAGGTGGCCACCGGGCTCTTCGGCGTGCGCGAGGAGACCATCCAGCGGGTGCGCATCGTGGAGTTCAAGTACGCCCAGGGCGCCAAGCCCGGTCTGGGCGGCCACCTCTTGGGCGACAAGAACACTCCCCCGGTGGCCCGCATGCGCGAGGCCGTGGCCGGCAACGCGCTGTTCAGCCCCTTCCCCTTCCACAGCGTCTACAGCGTCGAGGACCACAAGAAGCACCTCGACTGGATCAAGGAGATCAACCCCGACTGCCTGGTGAGCGTGAAGGTCTCCACCCCCACCGACGTCGACATGGTCGCCGTGGGCAGCTACTACGCCGGGGCGCACATCGTCCACCTGGACGGCAGCTACGGCGGCACCGGCGCGGCGCCCGACATCGCCAAGAAGAACATCGCCATGCCCATCGAGTACGCCATCCCCAAGGTGCACAAGTTCCTGGTGGCCGAGGGCATCCGCGACCAGATCACGCTCATCGCCTCGGGCGGCGTCCGCACGGCGCTACGACGCGCTGAAGGCCATCGCCCTGGGCGCCGACGGCGTGGTCATCGGCACCGCCGAGATGGTGGCCCTGGGCTGCGTCCGCTGCGCCTGCTGCGAGAGCGGCCGCGGCTGCCCGCGCGGCATCGCCACCACCGACCCCGAACTGGTGGCGCAGATGAGCATGGAGTGGGCCACGCAGCGCCTCATCAACCTCCAGAACGCCTGGCGGGAGCAGATGCTGGCCGTGCTGGCGCGCCTGGGCATGAAGTCCATCCGCGAGCTGCGAGGCCGCAGCGACGTGCTCTGCTACCTCGACGAGCGAGCACGGCTCCGGCCGGGGAGGTGAGCGTCGTGAGCGATCTTCGCCGAACGCCTACTGGCCGCCCGCTCGCAGGTCTACACCGGCCCGAGACCGGCCGGCTCCGACCCTGTCGAGGAGGGCGGCTGCGGAGTCACCGGCTTCGCCTGCACCGTGCCGGTGAAGGGGCGCCACATCTACGAGCCCTCCAAGCAGATGCAGAACCGCGGCAACGGCAAGGGCGGCGGCATCGCCGCCGCGGGCCTGGTGCCCGAGCAGCTGGGCATCTCCGCCGACATGCTCGAGAGCCACTACCTGCTGCAGATCGCCCTGCTCGACCCCGACTGCCACGCCGAGTTGGAGCGGCAGTTCGTGCTGCCCCACTTCGACGTCGCCCTGTCCACCCGGCAGCCCCACATCGACGACTATCGCGACATCGGGCCTGGAGGTCCGGCCGCCCGACGTGCACCGCTACGTGGTGCGCGCCAAACCGAGCGCCCTCAAGGCCTTCGCCGAAGCGGCCGGGCTGCAGGACCTGGAGCCGCGCGCGCTCGAAGACGAGTTCGTGTGGCGCAACTCGTACGCAGCTCAACGACGCCTACTACGCCTCGCTCGGCGAGAAACGCGCCTTCGTGCTGTCGCACTCGCGCAACCTGCTCATCTTCAAGACTGGTGGGCTACGCCGAGCAGAACGTGGAGTACTACCAGCTGCAGGACTTCAGCGCCCACGTGTGGATCGCCCATCAGCGCTATCCGACCAAGGGCCGCGTGTGGCACCCGGGTGGCGCCCACCCCTTCGTGGGCATGAACGAGGCCCTGGTGCACAACGGCGACTTCGCCAACTACCACTCGGTCAGCGAGTACCTGCGCCAGCGCAACATCCGGCAGCAGTTCCTCACCGACACCGAGGTCTCGGTGCAGCTCTTCGACCTGTGGGACCGTGTCTATCGACTATCCGCTGGAGTACATCATCGAGGCGCTGGCCCCCACCACCGAGCTGGACTTCGACCAGTTGCCGCCCGAGAAGCAGGCCATCTACCGAGAGATCCAGGCCACCCACATCCACGCCTCGCCCGACGGGCCCTGGTTCTTCATCATCGCCCGCAGCCAGGGCGACCGCTTCCAGCTCATGGGCATCACCGACACGGCCATGCTGCGGCCGCAGGTCTTCGCGCTCTCCGACAGCGGCGAGGTCCAGATCGGCCTCATCTGCTCCGAGAAGCAGGCCATCGACGCGACCCTGCGCAGCCTCGCCGAGGAAGACCCGCGCTTCTGCCCGGTGGCCGACAAGTACTGGAACGCGCGCGGCGGCTCGTCCACCGACGGGGGCGCCTTCATCTTCACCGTGGCGCCGGAATGGTGACGCCGGCCAGCATGCGGCTCTCCTGCACCGACAAGTTCGGCCGCGAGGTCACCTGCAGCGCCGGCTCGGTGCGCTGCGACCTGCCCGCTCGATGTCAACGACTCGTCGGACGCGGCTGCCCCGTCGAGCTCTTCAGCGCCGACGAGGTGCAGGAGAAGCTCCGCAGAGGCGACCTCGACGCCCTCTTCGCCTCGGTGCGAGACATCGGCTCCTGGCCGGCCGACCAGCTGCGCCGCTTCTGCCAGTACGTGCTGGCCGCGGCCGACGACCCCAAGACGTGCCTGTCGGCCATCGATCCTGCTCACCGATCTGCACGACCGCCGCTTCGCGACCGGCGACAAGCGGCGCGCGACCGTGGTCCGCGTCCTCGAAGACGCCCTCGACCAGTTGTTCGACACCGCTCCGCTCTTCGGCGAGCCGGGCAATCGCTTCTGGCGACGGATCAACTGGGACACCCGCGATCGTCTGCAGGCCCCGCAGGCCGGCGAAGAGCTGCTCTGCATCGACAGCCAGGGCTTCCCGCCCGAAGGCGACGACTGCGACGCGGTGCTCATGCGCGAGGCCTACAAGCTGGGCTGGAAGCACTTCTGCGTCTATCGCCTGCGCGGCCAGCGCTTCCATGGCGTGGGTCTGGGCGCGGCCACCGACGGCGTGCGCATCGACCTCTACGGCTCCAACGGCGACTACACCGCCAGCGGCATGGACGGCCTCGAGATGCACATCCACGGCAACGCCCAGGACCAGGTGGCTCAGATCGCCAAGCGCGGCAAGCTGGTCATCTACGGCGACGTCGGGCAGACCTTCATGTACGGCGCCAAGGGCGGTGAGGTCTTCATCCTGGGCAACGGGGCGGGCCGGCCGCTCATCAACGCGGTGGGACGGCCGCGGGTGGTCATCAACGGCACCTGTCTGGACTTCCTGGCGGAGTCGTTCATGGCCGGCGACCCCCTGAACGGCGGCGGCTTCGTGATCCTGAACGGCGTCGAGTTCGACGACGACGGCGAGCATCGTCCCCCAGGCGACTCCCTACCCGGGCAGCAACCTGTTCTCGCTGGCCAGCGGCGGCGCCATCTACATCCGCGACCCTCACAACAAGGTGGTCGAGCGGCAGCTCAACGGCGGGGTGTTCTCGCCCCTGGACGACAAGGACTGGCGCCTCATCCGCGGCTACCTGGAAGAGAACGAGCGTCTCTTCGGCATCAAAGTGCAGGACCTCCTGACGGTGGATGGCCAGGTCCGGGCCCCGCAGGATGTCTATCGCAAGGTCAGCGCGGTCACGCTGTCGGTGCTGGCCGGATCGGAGAAGAAGAAATGACCCCCGGTGACCATAGAGATCAACACCATCGGCGGGAGCCTGGCCGACGAGCTCAAGGCGCTGACCGGCGTCTCCCCCATGAGCTGCTACCAGTGCACCAAGTGCTCCAGCGGCTGCCCCGTGGCCGGCCGCGGCGATCTGCGGTCGCACGAGCTGGTGCGGCTGGTGCAGATGGACCAGCGCGAGGCGGTACTCTCCAGCCGCTTCATCTGGGAGTGCACCTCTTGCCATACCTGCGTCACCCGCTGCCCGCAGAAGGTGGACATCTGCGCCATGAACGACGCGCTCCGCGCTCTCAGCGTCAAAGAGGGACTGGCGACGCCGAGCACGGCCGTGCCGGTGTTCAACGACGCGTTCCTGGCGAGCGTCCGCAAGCGCGGGCGCGTGCACGAGTTGGGCCTGATGGCGGCCTTCAAGCTGCGTACCCGGCGCTTCTTCGAAGACGTCGACAAGGCCCCCATGATGCTGTCCAAGGGCAAGCTGTCGCTGTTCGGCGACCGGGTCGCTGGGCGCAGCGAGCGCGAGAAGCTCTTCAGCCGGGCGAGCAAAGGCGGTGCGAGCGATGAAATACACGTTCTACCCTGGCTGTTCGCTGGAAGGCACCGCCAAGGACTTCCACAGTCTCAACGCTGGCGGTGGCGGCCGGGCTGGGGCTCGAGCTGGCCGAGATGCAGGACTGGATCTGCTGCGGCTCCACTGCCGCCCACAACAGCAATCCACTCCTGGCCGACGCCCTGCCGGCGCAGAACCTGCGCGCGGCCGAGGGCCAACCGGTCGCGGTGGCCTGTGCCGCCTGCTACAGCCGCCTCAAGATGGCCAACCACCACATCGCCGGCCGACGACAACCGTGCGCGCCAAGGTCGCCGAAGTGGTGGGCGGCGACTACGACGGACTCACCCCGGTGCGGCACCTGCTGGAGATCCTGGGCCAGGACATGGCGCGAGAAGACATCGCCGCGAAGATCCGCCAGCCCCTGACCGGGCTCAAGGTGGCCTGCTACTACGGCTGCCTGCTGTCGCGTCCGCCGGAGATAACGCAGTTCGACGACGCCGAGAACCCCACTCTCATGGACAAGCTCCTGGAGACGGCCGGGGCCACCCCCGTCGACTGGCCGCACAAGACCGAGTGCTGCGGCGCCAGCTTCTCCATCACCGATGCGAGCATCGTGCTCGAGCTGAGCGACAAGATCCTCGCTATGGCGCAGGCCGCCGGCGTGGACTGCATCGCCACCGCCTGCCCGCTCTGCCAGCTCAACCTGGACATGAGGCAAAAGGACATCGAGACCAAGTACGGGCGCCGCTACGGCCTGCCCGTGTTCTACTTCACGCAACTGCTGGGCCTGGCCCTGGGCTGTTCGCCGAGCGAGGTGTCGCTCGACAGCCTGATAGTCGATCCACGAGAGTTGCTCCGATCCAAAGGATCTGCTCGTGAACGAGGCGGGACGATGAGCACTAGCAACGGTAACAACGGAAACGGAAACGGCGACCCCGTGGCCCCGGTCGCCACCCCGGAAGCCCTCGGCGCCGCGCCTGAGGCTGTGGGCGCTGCGCCTGAGGCTGTGGGCGCTGTCCTGGTCTGCGGCGCCGGCATCACCGGCATCCAGGCTTCGCTCGACCTGGCCGAGAGTGGCTTCAAGGTCTACTTGGTGGACTCCTCGCCCGCTATCGGCGGCAGGATGGCCCAACTCGACAAGACCTTCCCCACCGGCGACTGCGCCATGTGCATCATCTCGCCCAAGCTGGTCGAGGTGCGCCCGCAACAAGAACATCGAGATCATCACGCTGGCCGACATCCAAGGCATCTCGGGTGAGCCGGGCAACTTCAAGGTGAAGCTGCGCCAGAACCCGCGCTACATCGACCTGGCCAAGTGCAACGCCTGCGGCGACTGCAACCTGGCCTGCCCGGTGGACCTGCCCAGCGAGTTCGACCGCAACCTGGGTACGCGCAAGGCGGTGTTCCGCCCCTACCCACAGGCCATTCCCAACGTGTTCGGCATCTCCAAGGCCGAGGGCAAGGCGCCCTGCAAGGCCGCCTGCCCCGCCGGCGTGAATGCCCAGGGCTACGTGGCCCTCATCGGCGCCTCGCAAGTTCAAGGAAGCCTACGAGCTGGTGCGCGAGCGTTGCCCTCTCCCCTCTGCGTGCGGGCGCGTCTGCCAGCATCCCTGTGAGGACGAGTGCAACCGTAGCGACATCGACCAGCCGGTGTCCATCCGTGATCTCAAGCGGTTTGCCGGCGACTACGTCATGAACAACCCCGAGGGCTGTCCCCCGGTCGCGACCCTCGTCGCCAAACTTGATAGCAAGGTCGCCGTTATCGGTGGTGGCCCCGCCGGTCTGACCGCGGCCTACGATCTGGCCCAACTGGGCTACGGAGTGACCTTGTTCGAGGCCCAGCCGCATCTGGGCGGCATGCTGCGCTACGGCATCCCCGGCTATCGCCTGCCCAAGGACGTCCTTGAGCGGGAGATCCAGTCGATCCTCGACCTGGGCATCGAAGCCAAGACGGGCACCAAGGTGTCCGATCCCAAGAGCCTGCTCGACTCGGGGTTCAAAGCCGTGTTCGCGGCCCCAGGCGCGTGGATCGGCCGCAAGCTGGGCGTGCCCGGCGAAGAAGCCTCGGGCGTGCGGACGGGTCTGGAGTTTCTCCGCCAAGTGAACAGCGGCGAGACGCCCGCTCTCGGCGCGAAGGTGTTGGTCATCGGCGGCGGCGACGTCGCCATGGACGCGGCCCGCTGCGCTCTGCGCATGCCCGGCGTCAACTCGGTGCACCTGGCCTGCCTGGAGAGCCGCGCAGAGATGCCGGCCCACTCCTGGGAAGCGGCCGAGGCGCTTGAGGAAGGCGTGGTGTTCCACAACAGCCTCGGCCCGACGAGCATCGAGACCGGCGGCGACAAGGTCACGGGCGTAGCCTTCAGAGCCTGCACCAGCGTGTTCAACGACGAGGGCAAGTTCGCTCCCCAGTTCGACGATGCCAAGACGGAGCTTCTGCCCGCCGACACGGTCATCGTGACCATCGGCCAAGGCATCGACGCCGCCGGACTCGGCGTAGCCACCGGCCCCGGCGGGCGCATCACAGCCGACAAAGACACCCTTGCCACCGACGTCGCCCGGCGTGTTCGCCGGCGGCGATGCCGTGCTGGGCCCGGCCTCCATGGTCGACGCCATGGCCCAGGGCCACAAGGCCGCTGAGGCCATCGACGCGTACATACGAGGCGTCAAGCTGCCCCAGTCCCCGGCTTCGGCCGAGGCAGAAGCGGAGACTGGCCAAGAACCCCCGGCCCGACGCTCCCCGCGCGGACCGCGTCAAGATGCCCCAGACCGAAGCGGCCACGCGGGTGGCCGGCTTCGTCGAGATCGACCAGGGCTACAGCGTCGAACAAGCCGTGGCCGAAGCCCAGCGCTGCCTGGACTGTGGTCTTTGCAGCGAGTGCATGCAATGCGTCAAGGCCTGCACCGCCGGCGCCGTCTGCCACGACCAGCTGTCCAGAAGAGATCGAGATCGCCGCCGGTAGCGTGATCCTCACCCCCGGTTTCGAGGAGTTCCAGCCGGCTCTCCGTGGCGAGTTCGGCCACGGTCGCTACGCCAACGTGCTTTCGAGCGTCCAGTTCGAGCGCATGCTCTCGGCTGCGGGTCCCACCGGCGGCCACGTGGAGCGGCCTTCGGACGGCGGCGAGGTCAGAACGCGTCGGCTTCATCCAGTGCGTGGGCAGTCGTGATACCGCCCGCGGCAACGGCTACTGCTCGTCCATCTGCTGCATGAGCGCCACCAAAGAGGCGATGATCGCCATCGAACACGCTCACGGCCAGCACGACGTCGACGCCACCATCTTCTGCATGGATGTCCGCGCGTTCGGCAAGGAGTTCGACGCCTACGTCAACCGGGCCCGCGACGAGAACGGTGTGAAGTACATCCGGGCGATTCCCTCCCGCGTGGTCGAGATGCCCGGCAGCAAGAACCCGCGAGTGCGCTACTTCGACCAGGACGGCGTCGAGCAGCAACCAGGAGTTCGACCTAGTGGTTCTGAGCGTGGGCATGCAGGTTCCGGCCAGCGTGCGCGAGACGGCCGGCAAGCTAGGCGTCGATCTAAACGAGTTCGGCTTCGCCCAGACCGAGCGGCTGGCCCCACTGGCCACCACCAAGCCCGGCCTGTATGTGGCCGGAGCCTTCCAGGAACCCAAGGACATCCCCGAGTCGGTGGCCCAGGCCTCCGCGGCCGCGGCGTGCGCCATGGACCAGTTGGCCGAGGCGCGTGGAAATCTCATAACGCGCCGCGAGTACCCGTGGGAGCGTGACACCACCGACGAACCGCCCCGGGTAGGCGTGTTCATCTGCCACTGCGGACAGAACATCGCCTCGGTCATCGATGTGAAGCACGTGGCCCAAGAGGCCACCAAGCTGCCCAACGTCTTCCATGCCGAAGCGAGTCTCTACACCTGCTCCGACACCACCCAGCAGCACATCAAGGACATGATCAAGGAGCACCGGCTCAACCGGCTGGTGGTGGCCTCCTGCACACCGCGCACACACGAGGTCCTCTTCCAGGAGACGCTGCGCGACAGCGGACTCAACCAATACCTGTTCTCTATGGCCAACATCCGCGACCAGGGGTCATGGGTGCACAAGAACGAACCCGTGGCGGCCACCGAGAAGGCCATAGACCTCATGGCCATGGCGGTAGCGCGCGCCCGGCACCTCAAGGCCCTGCAGACCGGCCAACTGCCGGTGACGGCTTCGGCGCTCGTGTTGGGCGGCGGGCTGGCCGGCATGACGGCGGCGCTCGGCATCGCCGACCAGGGCTTCCAAGTGCACCTGGTCGAGAAGGAACCGGTGCTTGGCGGCCTCATGAGCCAGATCCACAGCACCCTGGAGGGCACCGACGTAGAGTCGTTCCGCGCCGCACTGGTGGACAAGGTGCAGACCCATCCGCTGGTGGACGTCTACCTGAACACCACCCTTGCCCGCATCACCGGGCACATCGGCCACTTCGAGAGCGTGCTTGACGGTGGAGGGGAGTGAGCAGCCGGTGCACCACGGAGTCATCATCGTGGCCACGGGCGGCCAGGAACGCACCACCGAGCTCTACCTGCACGGCAAGAACCCGCACGTCACCACCCAGAGCAAACTCGAGGCGCAACTGGCCGCCGGTGAGCTTCCAGCCGAGCTGCAGGGCAGGACCGACCCCACCGTGGTGATGATCCAGTGCGTCGAGAGCCGCAACGACGAGCATCCCTACTGCAGCCGGGTGTGCTGCTCGGAGGCGGTCAAGAACGCGCTCGACATCAAGCGCAGGCTCCCCGGCGCCAACGTGGCGGTGCTGGGCCGGGACATCCGCACCTATGGTTTCCGCGAGCTCTTCTTCCAGCAGGCTCGGGAAGAGGGGATCATGTTCGTCCGCTACCCGGAGAAGAACGACCCTGTAGTGGCCGAGCAAGACGGCCGGCTCCAGGTGACTGTGCACGACGCCTCCAGCAACCGTGACCTGGTGCTGCGGCCCGACTTGCTGGTGCTCTCCACCGGCATCGCCCCGGCTACGAACAACCCGGTACTGTCTGGCCAACTGCGCAGCGCCCTTACGTCCGACGGCTTCTTCCTAGAGGCGCATCCCAAGCTCCGCCCGGTCGACCTGGCCAACGAGGGCGAGTACATCTGCGGGCTCTCCCACTCCCCCCGCTTCATGGACGAGACCATCGCCCAGGCCATGGCGGCGGTGGGCCGCGCCACTACGGTGCTCTCCAAAACACATCTGGAGATCCCCGGCCAGGTGGCCCAGGTGGACCCAACAGACTGCGTGGCCTGCGCCACCTGTGTGAAGACCTGCCCCTACGGAGCCCCCATGATCAACGAACTGGGCAAGGCTGAGATCCAAGTAGCCCTGTGCATGGGTTGCGGCAGCTGTGCCGCGTCCTGCCCGGCCCGCACCATCACCCTGCTTCATCAAGAAGACCAGGCGTTGGTGGCCATGCTGGACGAACTGCTGGTGGAAGGAGCGAGGCTATGACCCAGGCCACCACCCCAATGACGCCCTCGGAGACAACGGAGGCCACCACGGCGGCGACGCCCGCGGCGGCCGCTTGGGAGCCCCAGATCATCGCGTTCTGCTGCAACTACTGCGCCTATGCGGCGGCCGACCTGGCCGGATCAAAGCGTATGCAATACCCGGCCAACGTGCGGATCATCCACGCGCCCTGCACCGGCAAGATCGAGATGGAGCACATTCTTGACGCCTTCCTAAAGGGTATCGATGGCATCCTGGTGGCCGGTTGCCTGGAAGGTGGGTGTCACTTCATGGAGGGCAACCTCCGGGCGCGCAAGCGCACCGACCGCATCCGCGAGATGTTGGCCGAGGTAGGCGTCGGCGAGGAGAGGCTCAAGATGGTCAACCTGTCGGCCGCCGAGGCTCCCACCTTTGTGAGGAGCGTACAGGAGATGGTGAACACGGTCAGAGCGTTGGGACCGAGCCCTCTCAGGAGCTCGAACGAGTCTCAGACGTTGGAAAGCGAAGGTTAAGAATGATTGTTGCTTCTCCCAAATCGATCACCGAGCTGAGGAACCTCATCTCGGGCCACAAGCGCGTGCTCTTCGCCGGCTGTGGCACTTGTGTCACAGTCTGCCTGGCCGGTGGCGAGCGTGAGGTGGGATTAGCCTCATACGCCATCCGCATGGCGCGCAAACTCGAAGGAGAGCCACTCGAACTCACCCAGATGACCATCGAGCGCCAGTGCGAGAACGAGTTCATCAAAGACCTGGCCGAAGCGGCCGCCAAAGTCGACGCCATCGTCTCGTTCGGGTGCGGTGTGGGCGTGCAGGCCGTGGCCGAGAGCTTCCCCGAGAAGCCGGTCTATGCCGCCCTCAACACTCAGTTCATGGGCACTCTCGAGGAGCAGGCCGTCTGGGCCGAGAAGTGCCTGGGCTGCGGCGATTGCATGTTGGCGCAGTTCGGCGGGGTCTGCCCGGTGACGCGCTGCGCCAAGCGGCTCTTGAACGGTCCCTGCGGTGGTTCCACCGAGGACCATTGTGAAGTGGACGAAGACCGTCCCTGCGCCTGGCAGCTCATCTACACGCGCCTCAAGAACATCGAGCAGTTGGACCGGCTTGATGAGGTCGTTCCCGCCAAGGATTGGAGCACCTCCTGGCACTCCGGAGCGCGCAAAGTGGTACGCAAAGAACACCGGGTGTAGCCCGAACCTCACAGTCTGGCGAGCCTGGGGGCTCGGTCCCACTCGGGGCCGGGCCCTCTTCTTTGCCGGACCGGGGTGTTCGCTACGCGCCGCCCTCCGACACCAGCTTTTCGCTACACTGATATTGACCAGTTGCGCTCGCGCGCGTAGCTGTATGTGGGCGCCGCGTTGAGTGGAGACTGGTATGAATATTCGGGATGCAGTCGGCCCAGCCGCAAGCAGAGACGTCAACAAGCGCTTCCCACCGGACGGTGTTATGGAGCACAACCCAGAGTTCGCCTCCCTTATCTCTCAATTGGCGAGCGACTTCGGCTGCCTCTCACCTAAAACGGATGACGGACACATCACCGATACGCTGAGGGAGCTTGCCCACCTTGCTCAGGCCGTTGGCGGTTTCGTGGTCGCCATTTCCCCCGATATGGCCTCCGCTTCCATCACACACGTCTGGAGCGCCAGCCTAGATGACCCCCCCACCGCTTTGTTCTCGTCCTTCCCGGTCGAGGGCCTTTCGTGGTGTGCCGATGCGCTCGGCCGTGGCGAGAGCGTCGCCTTGCGCACTCCGAAAGACGTTCCCCTGGAGGCGCGGGGCGCAAGGCAATTGATGGAGACCCACGGGTTTCGCCCCCTGCTCTTTGTTCCCATGAGGGCGGGGGGTGACCTGCGCGGATGTCTGGCCTTCTACGGAGCAGCGGGAGAAGAACAAGACTGGCCCAAAGATAGACTGCCGCTTCTGCAGTTCACCGCCGACCTGATCGCGGAGCGCAGGCAGGCTGAAGAGGCATCACGCGAGAGCGAGAGACAGTACCGTGTCCTGATCGATAACGCACCCGTCGGCATCGGCGTGACCGATGAGCACGGTAGACTACTGGCGTTCAACGACGCCATGCTCCGTCCCGGTGGACATAGCCGCGCCGATATCGGGAGGATCGGTCATATCTCCGCGTTGTACTACGATGCGGAAGAACGGGATGAGGTCCGGGAGCTCCTCCAGAGGCAGGGCTTCGTCAAGGGCCACAAGGTACGCTTCAGACGCAAGGACGGCAGCCCCTACTGGGCATCGCTCTCCCTCTCCCAAGTGACATTCCAGGGGCGTCCCTGTACGCAGGCTCTGGTTGAGGACATCACCGAGCGCCAGCGCACCGACGAGCTGCTGCAACTGCGCGCCGGCCAGCAGACCGCCATCGCCTCGCTGGGCCTGAGGGCGCTGTCAGGAGCCGACCTCCCGAGCTTCATGCAGGAACTGGCAGCGCTGGTCACGCAGACACTGGGAGTCAAACACTGCCAGATCATGGAGCTGCTGCCGGACGGCCTCGCCTTGCAGCTGCGCGCGGGCGTCGGCTGGAGGGACGGACTGGTAGGCAACGCCACCGTCGATGCGGAACTCGGCTCACAGGCCGGCTTCACACTCCATTCCGACGCGCCGGTGATCGTCGAAGACCTGCGCACCGAGACACGCTTCCACGCTCCCCCTTGCTGCGCGACCACCACATGGTCAGCGGCCTGAGCGTGGTCATCACCGGGAAGGACCGCCCCTATGGTGTGCTTGGGGTCTTCACCACTCGGCACCACAGTTTCACCGAGGACGACGCCCACTTTCTGCAGGCTGCAGCAAACATCCTGGCAGCGACAATCGAAGGCAGGCGAGCGGAAGAACAACTGCGAGAGAGCGAGGCGCGGTTTGCCGCTTTCATGAAGCATCTGCCCGCCACGGCCTTCATCAAGGATTCACACTCCCGCCTTATATACGCGAATCACCACGTGAAGAGGCACCTCGAAGATCACGAATGGGTCGGTCGTTCCGCGCCGGACATCTTCCCAGAGCCCCTCGCCCAGAAGATGGTCGCGGGTGATCAGGAGGCGCTCGAGAGCGGATACACCCTGACGATAGACGAGGTGCCCGACGCGGACGGCGATGTCAGAACCGTGGAGACCCGCAAATTCCGTATCGACCGCGAGAATCAAGAGCCGTTGCTTGGCGGATTCGCTCTTGACATCACCGAGCGCACGGAACTGGAGCGGTCCCTGCGCTTCACTCAATACTCAGTGGACCACGCCGCCGACAATATCTTATGGCTGGACGAGGACGGCAGAATCATCTACGCGAGCGAGGCAACTTGCGAGCGGCTGGGCTACACGCTCGAGGAGATGCTCGCCCTGAAAATACATGACATCGACACCGCGGCGCCAGCGCCTTGGCACGAACACTGGGAGAAAGTGAGACACGAGGGACGTCGGACCTTCGAGGTCATCCACCGGGCCAAGGACGGCACATGCATGCCCGTGGAGGTGAGTACCAGCCTCGTGGTCTACGAAGGCAAGGAGTACCACTTCTCGTATGCCCGCGACATCACCGAGCGCAGGCAGGCCGACGAGGAGCGGGAGAGGCTCCAGGCTCAGCTGCTCCAAGCTCAGAAGATGGAGTCGGTCGGGCAGTTGGCTGGAGGTGTAGCCCATGACTTCAACAACATGTTGGAGGTGATCCTCGGCCGTGCGGAGCTGGCGATGGACCAGTTGGGCCCTTCTCACCCAGTGACTGCCGACCTATCGGAGATCCGCAAGGCGGCCGAGCGCTCCGCCCACATCACGCGCCAGCTCTTGGCCTTCGCCCGCCGCCAGATCGTCACCCCAAGGCTGATCGACCTCAACGAAACCGTCGCCGGCACCCTCAAGATGCTGGAGAGGTTGATCGGTGAAGGCATCGAGCTGGTCTGGCGCCCAGGCGCCGACCTGGGGCCTATCGAAGTAGACCCAGCGCAGATCGACCAGATCCTGGTGAACCTCTGCATCAACAGCCGGGATGCTGTCGATGGTGCCGGTAGAATCACCATCGAGACGGCCGCCACGATCATTGACGAACCCTTCAGCGCGACGCGCGAGGAATGCGAGCCCGGTGAGTATGTGCTGCTCACCGTGAGTGACAACGGCTGCGGCATGAGTCAGGAACTGCAGACCCACCTGTTCGAGCCCTTCTTCACCACGAAGGAGACGGGCAAGGGCAGCGGCCTGGGTCTGGCCACCATCTACGGCATTGTGAAGCAGAACAACGGCTTTCTGGAAGTGCAGAGCGAACCGAGCCTTGGCACCACCATCAGTGTCTATCTGCCCCGACACGCAGGAGACCCCGTAGCCGAGGCGCAAGACCGACCGGCGCCCAGCTCCACGCTCCCCATGGGCAACGGAGAAACACTTCTGGTGGTCGAAGATGAGCTGCCCATACTGGCATTGATCGAGAAGGTACTCACCCAAGCCAACTACCGGGTACTCGCGGCATCGGCTCCCTCCGAAGCGCTGAGCTCCGCTGCGGCTTTTCCCGACAAGATAGCCCTGCTCATCACCGACGTGGTCATGCCCCAGATGGACGGCTGGGACTTGGCGAAGCAGTTGGTTTGCATCCGACCGGACCTCAAGACCCTCTTTATGTCGGGCTACGCGGCCGACATCGTGTCCGGCCGCGATCTTCTGGGCAGAGAGGTACGCTTCATGCAGAAACCGTTCTCGCCTCGTGACTTGGTCATCGCGGTCAGGGCGACTCTCGACCAGAAGTGAGCAGGCCGCCCGCGACGTCGCGGGCGCCGGCCCCTATCGCCCGACGCTGCTAGGCCAGGGCCGACACTCCCGTCTCACCCGTGCGGATGCGCAGGCATTCTTCCATCTCCAGCACGAAGATCTTGCCGTCGCCAATGTTGCCTGTGTGCGCCCCCCGGGTGATGGCGTCAACCGCGTGCCATACATTGGAGTTGCTCACGGCCACTTCCACCTTGATCTTGTGAAGCAGTCCGCCCCTCTCCACATGACTCCGATAAACCTCAGCTATGCCCTTCTGCCTGCCCCTGCCCATCACCTCCGAGACAGTAACCAGGTTGATCTCTTCCGACTCGAGAGCGGCCATGACCTCATCCAACTTGTCGGGCTGGATGATGGCGATGATGTATTTCATGATCTCGGCTCCTTATTCGTCATCTATCCGGCGGCTATCCGACGACCGTGTACGCCGATTCGCGGTGCTGGGTTAGATCCAGGCCGATGTTCTCTTGGTCCGGGTTCACCCTTAGGCCGATGAACTTATCGACAAGTTTGAGCAGGCCCCACGACAACACGAACGAGTAGGCGGCACAGACCGCGACGGCCGCGATTTGCAGCAGCATCAGCTTGCCTCCCCCGTGAAATACCCCGTTAGCGCCGGCCGGGTTGATCACGGTACTCGCCCACAACCCGGTGGCCAGGGCACCCACTATCCCCCCGACACCGTGCACTCCGAAGGCATCGAGCGAGTCGTCGTAGCCCAGCTTGCCCTTTACCACTACCACCGACACGTAGCACACCAGACCGGCCAGGGCTCCGATGCCCATGGCCCCCAGCGGGCCGACGAAGCCGGACGCCGGTGTCACCGCCACCAAGCCGGCCACAGCGCCTGAGATAATGCCCAGCGCCGTCGGCCGCTTGCGGGTGATCCATTCAAGTGCCGCCCAAGCTACGGCCGAAGCAGCCGCCGCCATGTGGGTGGCCAGGAAGGCCGAGACCGCCAACCCTCCTGAGGAGAGTGCGCTGCCTGACGTTGAAGCCGAACCACCCGAACCACAACAGCGCCGCTCCCAGGATGGCGAAGGGCAGGTTGTGCGGCGGAGAGGTGTCGGGGTAGCCCTTGCGCTTGCCTATGACCAGCGCGGCCGCCAGCGCCGCCATGCCCGCATTGATGTGCACCACGGTGCCACCAGCGAAGTCGAGGGCCCCCAGCTCACGCAGCCAGCCGCCTACCCCCCAGACCCAGTGGGCCATGGGGTCGTAGACGATGGTGGTCCACAGCAAAGAGAACACCAGAAACGCGCTGAACTTCATGCGCTCGGCGAAGGCGCCGATGACGAGGGCGGGAGTGATGATGGCGAACATCATCTGAAACGCCATGAACAACTGGTGGGGCACCGTGGCCGCATACGCTGCGTTGGGCTCGAGGCCGACACCATTCAAGCCCAGCCAGCTGAAGTCGCCGATGAAGCCCCCGTGGTCTGGGCCAAAGGCCAGGCTGTAGCCAAAGACCACCCACTGCACACTGATCACGCCCACCAATATGAAGCACTGCATCATGATGGAGAGAACATTCTTGCGGCGCACCAGCCCGCCATAGAAGAAGGCCAACCCAGGAGTCATCAACATCACGAGTGCAGTGCTGATGATCATCCAGGCGGTATCGCCGGTGTCTACGCTCGTCATGTCCACCCTCCTAGGCCGGATCTGCTGTTCGCCCGCATGCGCCCGGGGCAACAAATCCGGTGGCCATGCGTGTTCTCAATTACAGCGGAGGGAGCCTAGAAAGGAAACCGCCTAACGTACAAGGATTGGCGCGTTTCGTTGTACCTTTGGAGCCAGCGCCGTACTATTGCGCCGCCCAGCGCGTTCTGGGCGACCGGGACGACCGGGGCGCCGCTGCGCTCAGGTCATCAGTAGGCTGCGGGCCTTGAGACCCAGGCCGAGGCGCTCCTTGTGCTCAGTCTGGAAGACACTCAGCCCAGATATGTCGGCGATCTTCTCCAGCCGGTAGCGGATGGTGTGCCGGTGGGCAAAGAGGTCGGCGGCACTCTGAGTGAGACTCTCGTTGTTCCGAAAGAACACCACCAGGGTCTCGGTAAGCTGCGTGCCGTTGGCTTGGTCGTAGCGGTCCACCGGTCCGATGGTGTCCTCGTACAGACGGCGGATCTCGTCGGGGTCCCGCTCCCAGATGTCCAGCAGCAGCCTATAGGTGCCCACGTCCTCGAAGTGCAACAGGCTGCCCACGCCGCTGAGCCTGCGCGCCACCTTCAACGCGACCAATGCTTCCTGATACGCCCGGCCCATCTGCCCGGCGTCGGGCGTGAAGCCCCCGATACCTGCCGAGATACTCAAGTCGGCGGACGTCCTCCCAAGAGCCTGCAACGTGGTGGCGAGCTTCTTTAGAGAGGTCGCATCCTGGGCGGTCTTCCCGCACACAAAGATCACCACGTGGCCGGACTTCAGGCTGGCGAGCGACGAGGGTTCGGTCGAGCCCAGGTGGCGCGAGCACTGGGAGAAGAACTGCTCGGCCCTCCGATCCAGCTCCTCCTGACCCCAGCCCTTGCGGGGCACCAAACCGTCGAAATCATCCACCCCGAGCAAGATGACGGTGGACCCCTGGCTCAGGTCACATCCCAAGAACGCGCCGCGTCGTGAGAGGGAGTCTCCATCCCGCGCCCCTCCGCTCACCACGTCGTCCACGAAGTCGCCCTTCAAACGCACCTCGGTCTCGAAGCGCACCCGGTCCTGAGCCATCTCGAGAGCCGCGATGGTGACGGAGTGCTCCAAGATCATGATCTCATTGGCCGAAAGCTCCTCCGCCTCAGTGAGTGAGCACACATAGCCCAACCGCCTGTGACTGGCCACGATGGGCAGCGCAAACATGGCCGGCAGCCCTTCTTCGCTCAACCGCACCGGCTTTTGCCCCTCCCCCATTCCCGCGAACAGCTCTCGTGCTTTGGCGCCGGCCAGGCCCGTCTTCAGGTGGATCCAAGCCGCGGCCAAGCCCTTCGAGGCTGCCAGCACCTCCAGGGAAGTGTCAAGCACCAGTGCAGGGCTCTCCAGCAGGCGGGAGGCCTCATCGGCCAGGTCTTGCCAGCCGCCTCCCCGAATCACCACTCCCAGTAGACTCCGGTGAATCGACTGCGACTGCTCCAGCAACGACGCCTGCCGGTTGATGATCAGCTCGGTGGCGTCCTGCATAAGCCGCGTCCAGCGAAGGCTCTGCGCCACCTCGACAATGGGGAACCTGCGCTTCTCGGCCAGCTCCAAGATGTCCCCCGGCAGGCTCTCGACAAAGCGAGTGGTCTTGATGAACAGCGCAGCCGCGTCGGCCATCATCACCCTGCGGCAAAACTCACGCTGCCTCTCCGGATCGCCCTTCACAGCGAAAAGCGTGGAGAGCACCAGCTCTCCCCCCGACAGCCAATCGGCGATATCGGGGACTTCTCCCACGGTCACCGACGAGACCCTGCGGTCCAGACCGCCCTCGCCGGCAAGCATCCGAGCCTCTTTGAGCACCTCAAGCTGGAGTATTTGTGAAACCGTTACAGGCATAGTGCCACGAACGATAGCAGTCGGAACGAGCGCCGTCGAATGGAGCGAGCCGGGCAGCCGATGGACACCGCGGGTTAGGGGCCGCCGACCTATGCCAGCTCGGCCTTGCGCACCGCCTTCCTAGCTGGGACGATTCAGTGGATAGATCCGTCTGACCGAAAGAGGAGGGGGAGCCGCGGTGGACCGGACCGAGCTGAGGCATCTGTTCGCGTGGCGGCGCTGCCATAACTGCATGACTGTGACCGAGGACCAGGAGATTGCAGAGTCCGCGCCGGACCAATGCCCAAGTTGCGGCCAGACGGGCTACTTCCTGGATTGGCCGCCGGAACCCGCCCGGCTGTTGCTCAGAAGCGCCTTCCGTCAGAGCATCGAGGACTACGAAGGCCTTGCCACGATGAGCTTCCTGGTCGCCTCATCTATGGACTCGATCGTCCAGTGGGTGGTCGGGGCAGCCGCGGAATATCTGGCGCCCGAGGGCCAACGCGGCGCGCAACTCATCGAGAGCGCCCACGATCCGGCCCTTTCCACCGAAGAGCGACTGCATCTGCTGAAGAACATCGCCGACCTTGACTACAAGGGGGTCGCGGAGAGCCTCGACGAGCCAGGCTTTGCCTCGAGATGGAAAGACCTGCGCAATGGACGAGATCAGTTCGTCCAGTTCTGCGATCCTTCCGCCTTTCAGTCCGTGACCGAACAGGACCTGTTCGACCTCGCCCGCATGGCAGTCAAGGTCTTCGCCCGGCTCAACAACATGATCTGGTGAGACCCGAAAGCCCTACGCCACGGGCGCGTCCCACATGATCGCCACAGCCTCCGGATCGCCCGAGCTGACCATCACAGCTAGGCTGGCCCCGGGAAGCACCCGCGACGCGTAGACCACCGCCACCGTTTCCTTTAAGCCTTTCATCTGCTTGAAGAGTCCCATGTCGAATCCTTTACTATCGCCATTCGATTCGAGGAACACTGGCCACACGGTCTGGCGTGTTACCAGATGGAGCGCTTTGCAGGCTATGGGCATTGCGATTGACCCTCGGGGCCCGAGATGCAAATCCGGCGCGCACTCCCGCGGCGCGGGGGGCACGGCCTCGGTACTACGCGTCGGCCACGAAGGAGCGATCGTCTTCCCCTCGCTTTTGCTTCAGCCACTCGGCATACCAGGTCGCATGGCCTTCGCGCGCGATCTCTCTCGGTAGCCTGCCCTTGACCATGGCTCTCAGCCCTCCTCGCCCATGCCGAGTGAGCAACGCTATGCCGAGATGACCAAACAGGAGCATGGCGCTGGTGACTGCCAAGACCTTGTGCCCCAAGAGGAGCCCTGGCAGCAGCCAGAGGGGCAGATGGAACCGGAACAACAGCAGGATGCCGGTGACGACGAAACCCAACGCCAGGCCCGCCACCAAGTGGGAGTTGACCTTCTGCCCAGCGTTGAACCGGCCCTGAGGGGGCATCTTCCCACCGCGAAGCATGCGCCCGCTCAGCGCGGCGCGGAGCCAGCGGCCATCGTTGGCGTCCCATTCGTCCACCGCGCGCCGAGTCTCTGCCAGGCGCCGGCGATCAAGCACCAGGAAGATCAACAACGGGACGAGCACCATCGCGAGCCCCACATAGCCATGGTACTGAGACACCGTGTAGCGAGCTCCGGCCATCCACGTCCGGGTCGACGGGATCCACATGAGCGCGCCACTGAGCCCCGCGACGAGGAAGCAGAAGGCATAGACCCAATGCGCGAGGCGCTCGGCGAGCACGAACCGCACCGGCCCGCTTACTGTTGCCCCCCCATTCGCCGAGGTCCGCCGGTTCCCTGACCACTGGATGGCCATTCCGGCCCAACCGATCAAGGCGAAGACACCGAGCAACGACATGAAAGCGATCCACCCGCCGGTGAGTCCGCCACCGCCGCCACCGGTCCCCGCCAACGCCGCGATCGAGTCGGTGCTGGTCGTGGTCGCTCCCTCAACGGTCGTGGTCGGCTCCAAAGAACTCGTGCTCGAGTCCAGGATGGTCGTGCTCGAGTCCAGGATGGTCGTGGTCGATCCCGCGATGGTCGTGGTCGATCCCACGATGGTCGTTGCCGCCGCCCCAGCGCCCGCCGCCGAAAGGCTCGTCGGCGTCGTTTTTGGCAAGGCCGGCTTCGTGGTGGCCGACGCCGGTGGCTTCGTGGTGGCCGGCGCGGGTGGCCTGGTGGTGACCGGCGCTGGTGGGCTGGTGGTAACCGGCGCTGGTGGAGATGTGGTGACTGTAACGTGGCAACCGGGAGTGCCGTGCCCAGTATCAGGATTGCAGGTCTTGCCCGGCGTAGCTCCCGCCGGTTGTACGTAGCCCCAACCGAGCAGAGCAGCAGCCGCGACCGCCACGATCACCAAGCTCAGGGCAAGATAGCGTTTCCTTCTCTTCATCATGCTGTGCTTATACCTCCAGACAGGACCGACGCTCGGGACGGTCTCGGGACGACAAGATGTCTACTAGCTCGCCAGGATCTGGCTAGTCATCCTCGTCGGGGTGTTCGTCGTCGGTATGCGATGCGGGCAAGTGATCGGAAGGCTCGTCGACCTCGTCGACCTCGTCCAAGCTCGGTGCATCCTCGTCGTGCTCGATAGCCGGCAGGTCAGATGGCTCCTGAACGGTGGTGGGCGGCGAAGCGGGCTGCGTGGTCGGCGGCGAGACCGGCCGTGTGGTCACCGGCCTAGTCGGCTGTATGGTGGCCGGCGAGGCCGCAGGCCTCTGACTGCCTGTAACCAGTACCGGGCCGGCCGGTGCGGCCTGGCCCAGCGCGGCGCTTTGATCGATGAGTGGTTGCAGCAAGCCCTCGCTGGTCACGGTTGTCTCGGTTTCGGTTGTCTCTGCCTCCGTCGTCTCCGTCTCCACCACAGTGGCCGGGTCGGTCGCGGCAGCCACAACGGAGTTCAGTGTGGAGTCAAGAAGGGTCACGCTTGCATCTCCGCGGTGCACTTGCCCCAAGACTATCCCCGTGCCAACGAGCGCCACGACCGTCAACATGGCAAGAATCGGTGTCAACACGCTAGCTTTGATCCGCATTTGCACTCCTCCTCGCTAGGACCCGTCACCCACAATCGCTGAGGCGACGAGGCCCGACCGGCAACCAGGAGTTTAGACCTCGGTCGTAAGAGAACCTTAACAAGAGCTTAAGAATGCTCTTATCTTTGGACTTTTCCCGTCTTTCAGACCGTTACCGGCGTCTATTTGCACGTGGCCGCCGCGTCCCGTCCACACCGTCGGGCTCCCCTTTCGCCAACGGCGGCAGCAAGACGGTGAAGGTGCTCCCCTCCCCCTGCCGACTTACAACTTCAAGCGATCCTCCGTGCGCGACCACAATATCGCGGGCAATGGCAAGCCCCAGGCCCGAGCTCTCCTCGTCCCCCGAGAGCAGTCCTCTCCCCCGGTAGAACGGTTCGAAGATGTGGGGCAGGTCGTCCGCGGCGATGCCCGCGCCGGTATCGACCACATCGACGCAAATGGAGTCGGCCTGCGCCCGCGAGCAGCCTCGAGCTAGAACCCGGATGCGGCCCGACGGCGGGGTGAATCTTATGGCGTTGGCCAATAGATTAGACAGGACTCGAGCCAGGTCTTCGGCGAATCCGCTGACGTAGATGCCCGGCGGCACTTCGGTCTCAAGCTCGACCCCCTTTTCTTGGGCGAGCGGTTCCATATGCTGAACGGTGACTCCCAGTAGGTCGCTGAGGTCGACGGTCTCTGGCTCGTCGCTTCTGGCCCGACCGGCCCGGGCGACCACCAGAAGGTTTGTGCTAAGGCGAATCAGTCGGTCCACTTGACCCTCCAGATCGCGCAGAGCCTCTTCGTACTCTGCCGGAGTCCTGCGTCTCGAGAGTGTGACTCCGATGCCCCCCTTTATGGCCGTGAGCGGAGTGCGCAGCTCATGGGAGGCATCCGACGTGAAGCGCCGTTCGCGCATAAACGCCTGCTCCACTCTGTCGAGCATCCGATCGAAGGCCGCCGCCAGCCTACCGATCTCGTCGCCCGGACCCCGATAGCGTATGCGCCGGCCGAAGTCGCCCGCGCGGATCGAGTCGGCTACCTGCGAGATGGTGACCAACGGACGAAGCGTCCGTCCGGTAAGAACATAGGCGGCCAGAGCGGCCAGTACGAGAGCGATGGGCAAAACCAGATACAGCTGTGTACGTAGAGTCTGCAGAAGACTTTCGGTAGGCGTCAGCGGTCTGGCCACCTGGATCCAACCGCGCGTCTGCCCGTCGGCGCCCGGGACCGCTTCTGTCAGGACCCTCCAGTTCTCGCCCGATGCGTTCACGGTCAGATATCCCGGCGCGGGAGGCGTGGGCAGTCCTGCGATGGCCTGCCCGGCGCCATCGGACTGCTCACCGTCGGCCCTAAGCACCAGGAGTGCAAAGCCGGCCTCCATATCGGCGTGCGAGAACGTCGCTCCCTCGCCGCGAAGAACGAGTCGGCCATCCTCTTCCTCAAGCGACAGCAGGGCCTGAGAAGCGGCAGCCCGCAGACTGGAATCGACCTCCTGCAAAAGCCGGTGCTCAGTCTGAAAGTAGACATAAGTGCCCACCCCGAGCAGACTCATGCCTACCAGGATGACAAAAGATGCGACCACTCTCTGACGCAGCGTGCCGCGCAGTCGCCTCCGCGGGTCAGCCTGCGCCCGAACCATCGTCATCTTCCAGCACGAACCCAGTGCCCCGAAGTGTGCGGATTACCGAGGCGCCCGGGCCGTGGCCGAGTTTCCGCCTTAGATAGCCGACGTAGACGGCGACGACGTTCGACTCGTTGTAGAAGTCGAATCCCCAGACCCGTTCCGCGATCTGAGTGCGGGTGAGCACCTCGCCAGGGTGGTGCATCATGTACTCCAAAAGGGCAAACTCCCGGCGGCTCAGCGCAACAGGCCGGTCGCCCACGCGGACCTCACGACGGAGCACATCCATCTCTATTGAGCCCACGCGCAGCATAGGTTGAGCATCCGGCTGCGGACGCCGCAGCAAAGCGCGTACCCTCGCGACCAGCTCCGGGAAGGCAAAGGGCTTGACCAGATAGTCGTCCGCTCCCGAGTCCAGACCGCGTACGCGATCCTCGACGCCGTCGAGAGCCGTCAGCAGCAGAACGGGGCAGGTGATGCCCGCTGCGCGGGCCTGGACGAGCAGATCCAGCCCACTGATGTCGGGCAAAAGGACATCAAGGATAAGAAGATCGTGGACGCCGGTCAGGGCCTTTTCAAGGCCGCGTGCACCGTTGCGCTCCCAATCGATCTCATAGCCGGCTTCGACAAGACCTTGGCGAATGAATCTACCGATACCGGCGTCGTCTTCCACCAACAATAGCCGCAATGCAAGCCTCCTTGCTGGGGCCAGCCGGAGTATACACCCCACAAAGCGGCGCCCGGAGAATGCTTCGGCCGGCCCGCGCCTTGCGCGGACCGGCCGAATCGGAGGGGGTCTATGTTCTGAAGCACCGTGTCCGGCGCGGGCGCCGCCGAGCCGAGCGCCGTCCGGCTACCCGATGGCCACGTGTCCTGTCTCGCCGGTGCTGATGCGCACGCACTCCTGCAGGTCCAAGACGAAGATCTTGCCGTCGCCTATGCTGCCGGTGCGGGCACCCTTGTTGATGGCGTCCATGGCCGGCGCCAGGAATTCGTCGTTCACCGCTATCTCGATTTTCACCTTGCGCAGCAGGCCGCCCGGTTCCACATGGCTCCGGTAGACCTCGGCCACACCCTTCTGCCTGCCGCGTCCCATGACATCCGACACCGTCATCAGGTTGATCTCGGCCTCGGTGAGCGCTTCCACCACCTCGTCCAGGCGATCGGGCTGGATTATGGCGATTATGTATTTCACGTCTCGAGCCTCCTTAGGTCCAACTGGTCACTGTCGCGAGTCGGCGGTCAGGCAACGATGGCGCCGGTCGCCGGCCACACATCGATGCCATGAGTCGCCGCTCACTTCTCATAGGTGCGGCGAAGCCGGGTAGGCCGGAACGCCCATCTCGGGTATGTCGAGCCCTATCATCTCTTCGTCGCGCGACACCCGGATACCTTGCACCCTCTTCTGGATGCGGAAGAACGCGTACATCAGCCCGAACGACCACGTTACCACCACGACGCAACCTATGGCCTGAGCAGCAAGCTGTCCGGCGCCGCCTCCGTAGAAGAGACCACGGATGGTGCCTTCCACTCCGTTCCAACCTTCTCCGTAGGTACCATCGGCGAAGAGTCCCAGCGCCAGCATGCCCCAAAGGCCGTTGATGCCATGCACCGAAACTGCGCCCACCGGGTCGTCCACCTTGAGCACGCGCTCTACGAAAACGATGGAGCCCACCACGAGCAGCCCCGCGACGATACCGATGATCGCGGCACCCGTGGGGCTTACGAACGCACACGGTGCGGTGATGGCCACCAGACCGGCAAGCATGCCGTTGGCTGTCATCGACGGGTCGGGCTTGCCCCACAGCTTCCACACCAAGAACATGGCCGCGAGCGAACCGGTGGAGCAGGCGATGAACGTGTTGACGATGGCCACTACAAAGCGCAGGTCGGTGGCCGCGAAGGTGGAGGCTCCGTTGAACCCTATCCAGCCGAATACCAGAACGATCACTCCCAGGATGGCCATGGGCATGTTATGTCCAAGAATGGCCTTTGGTTTTCCGTCCTTGCCGAACTTGCCTATCCGCGGACCCAAGACGATGGCTCCGGCCAGCGCGGCAAACCCGCCGACTGCGTGCACCACACTCGATCCGGCGAAGTCCACAACTCCGTGACCAATACCTACGTTGCGGCCCAGCGCCGACAGCCAGCCGCCGCCCCACACCCAGTTGCCGTAGATGGGATACAAGATGGCCGCGATGAACACTCCGTACACGGCAAAAGCCGAGAACTTCCACCGTTCGGCCATAGCCCCGGTGGGGATGGTGGCTGTGGTGTCCATAAACACGAGCTGGAAAAAGAACATCGCCAGAATGGCTACGTCGTAGCTACTGCCCGACAGGAAGAAGCCTTTGGTGCCTATGAGACCCCAGCCCGACCCGGCCGAGGCCAGACCGTCCAAGGCCTGAGTGCCACCCAGCGTAGCGAAAGTGCCCACACCTCCAAACTGGAAGGCGAAGCCTACGGCCCAGTAGGTCACACAGCCGATGGCGAAGATCACGAAGTTGGTCATGATGACGTGCACCGCGTTCTTGGAACGCGAGAACCCGGTCTCGACCATGGCGAAGCCCATCTGCATGAAGAACACCAGCGCGCCGCCCATGATCAAGAAGAACATGTTGAGCGAGATCTTGGTGTGCCCCAACTCAGTGGCGAGCTCGCCCACAGTCGGACTGCCGCTGGTAGCAGCGGTAACGTCGGCCGCGGTGCCGGTGGCCGCTCCGGTGGGGTCGTTGGCCAGAGCCAGCCCCGTAACCAGCACCAGGGTCAGTCCGGCCAGCGCAATGATTGTGGCGAGCCTCTTCGCCCACGGCGACCAGGCCCAAGGTGGGGGTGCTTCTCTCATGGTTCCTCCTTTTGTCCAGGCAATGCTCCCGCGTCAATGCTACCGACCGGGAAGCCGTCCGCCATTCGCCCCACAACAAGAGAGAAACGGGACTTGTTTAGACACAAGGAGTAGCCGGAGACCAGCTCGGCCTCGTCGCTACCTGTAGTTTCGTGCTATTGGAGTGATGACTGTTTCGCTAGCTTGGCCTTATGGCCAAGCGGGACAGGGGTTGGCTGGGGCCCGCTGCCTGGTGCCTCCGCCAAGAATGCATGCAACAAGGCGCCAGGCCGCCCAGAAGCGACTATCCTCGCCTCAGGCACGCAAAGTGTCCAAACCGCTCCAGCCACTCCTCGTCAAGCTCCTCGTTCCCATCGGCATAGAGCCAGGCCAAGTCATCATGGGAGATCCTGAAGACCACCCGCCCAGAAGAAGAGACGATATGGCAGTCCCACCCCGCGTAGAGAACGTAGCGGACCAAGGAGAGCAAGTCAGCGTGGTCATCCGGCCCGAAGAGATGACCTGGCTTGTCAAGAAGTTCGGCACCATCGCCCAGGGCCTGCCTGAACCTCAGGAACAGGTTGTAGTCGTAGTACTCCAGCGAACCCGCTCCCGCTACCTCGGTGTAAGCCAGTACTTCTGGGTCGTCCGAAAACAGGCAGGCAATAGGCGTCGCAATCACGGTTCTTGTCGCGGCCTCTTCACGAATGCCAAAGGAGAACACCTTTCGAAACCCCGAGAGGTTCATCCCCTCGTGCTTCCTGGCCAGCCTTCGCTCGCGAAGCCACGCGTCCATCTCTGAAAACTCGATGATCCTTGCCATGCAACTAACCTCCCCCGAGGACGCTTGGAATCCAGTCCTGAAGGTCCCTGATCACGATCTTGAACTCCGGCAGGAGCCTGACGAGATCGGCAAGACTCGAGTCCCACTGTCTTGCGGCCTCGGCGACGACAATCGAAGGGAAGAAGTCCTCCGAGCCTTCAAAGCTCACGTCTCTCACGGAGCACTTTTGCCGCAGGATGCTCCCAACGACAGCGCTATTGACACTATCGACGCCGGCCGCGTTCATCGAGGTCAACCACCAGAGATCGTAGTAGTCGCGAGCGCAGTTGCGCAGCCACCTGCCCTCTCGAGCCCGCTTCACGGCCTGGAGCGGAGTCCGCAGCTTCTCGGCGACGATCTCCTCCAACGAGTAGCAGACCAACCCGGCGTCCAATTGCTCCGCGTAGGCGTTCAGCAAGAGTCGATGGCTTGGCGGCAGTAGAACGGGTTCGTCCGTGGTTATCTCCACCTTGAGGTTACACATCGGCCGCGCATGCCAGGGGTATTTGATCTGCACTTGGAAGGCCTCTTGGGCAGCAGGGTGTGCTTCCCGCTCGGCTCTCCGGGACGAGACGACCCGAAACGGGCCTCGTTCCAGCAGAGTCTTCTCCGTCTCTCCGGCGACCTGAGCGACGGCCGCTTCCAGGTCCTGGCCTCGAGGCCCCCCATTTGCGGTAAAGTCGAGATCGACCGAGAAACGATAGCCCGGGAAGTAAGCTTTGCGAAGCGCAGTGCCACCCTTGAAGACAAGGCTTGAGGCCAACCCCTCGTTGCGAAAGATCGCCGCCAGGACATGGCTCAAGCCATAGTCCTTCTCGATGACCTCGAGCGGCACCCCCAGCTCGAAGGCCTTCGCTCTCAGCATGTCCTTCAGGGAAGGCGGCGAGTCACTCACCTGCGGACTCTTGACTCAAGTTGGCGATGATCTTCCAGCGGCGGTCGTGCTCACCTCGGCGCATGCGTCCTGGGTCCAGAGGGCTGTAGTGGGAGGCGGGCAACTCAAGCAGTGGCATGACGGTCTTCATGTCGACGCCGGCGCGCTCCAGAGTCCACCCCAGGCGCTTGGCCACAGCCACGGACTTGTACTGCAGAGCGTAGTGGACCAGCTTTCCCAGATTGAGCTCATCACGATGGCGGTCGACAACCGAGAGCGCCTCACCTATCCCCCCAAACATTCTCGGGAAAGCAAAGAGGTCGAGGACGGTGCGCTCCCGATCGGTGATGCTGACGCGAAAGCGTTCCTCCAGCCAGATCGTCTCCAGGCCAAGCTGGAACCGGCGAGGGATGACCGTGACGTACCGACAGTCGATGCCGGCCACGTGCCAAAGGTGCCGGGCTTCTTCTACGGCGCCCCCTTTGCGCATGCTTGGGGTGACTACCTTCTTGGTAGTCGAGACAGTAATGACAAGTGGGATCTGGTCCGTCAAATCATGATAGGCAAGCGCAGACAGGTGACTCACGGCCGATGGAGTGAACAGCGCGGTCGCGATCAAGAAAGTGGGCACATCCACCCCGCCGGGTAGACGACCCGTTCCGGCGTAGAGATCGCGCCGCAGACGAACGATCCAGCCCGCGTCAGCCAACGACTTAAGAAGAGAGCGGACACGCCGAGGGTCAACGCCCTGGGGCGCCAGCTGCGTGGCGCGTTCCGTCGTGAAGATGTATGTCCCGGCCTTCGCGAGCGAAGCTGCAAGAGCCACGCCGGCCGACACGCCGTACTCCCTTGTCTCCGACTTGTCCATGTGTGCGATTCTACTGCGTTAATGCGTTATTAGCAAACTTACGCAGTAGTGTCGCATAGGCAGCGGTCACACCCTTGCCGGTGGCACTGGTAGCGGCCCGAGCCTCTGTTCCAGCGCCGCCAAGAAGGTCATCCGCTGCGCATCTGCGACATGGTCCAAGCGGAGCTTGACCCTCTTGCCGCCGCAGATGGTCAATTCGACGATGCCCCAACTCTTGCGTCTTGCGCCCTGTACCGAGGACCACTGAATCACCCTCCGTGGCCTAAAGCATGGCGGTACAGGCCGAAGCAGGCTCGTAAACGTGAGGCTCTCCCGCGACACGCGGGCGTATGGCAGGAGCGAGAGGACAGCGTTCGTCCCGGCGAGCACCGGCAAAGCCAGCCATAGCGCTAGCCAAACGAGGCCAGCCCCATCCAGGACCTTGACAACGCCGAAGCCGGTCCACACCAACTCAAGGAGCAGATTGCTGTAGAACCAGGCTCTGGGATGTCGGAACTCAAGCACCGTGCGCTCTCCCCCCCGTGAGCAGCCCCTGCCTCAGTAAGACGGTATCGCGGCGTAGTGGGCCGCCTTCGCGGCCGTGTAGGCCGCCTGCGCGCCGGAGGCCGCGCCAAGATACGGCACCCCGTTGGTCACCATCCCTGTGCTCTTCATAGCGTCGATAGCCACGACGAGGTTGGCGATCCAGGACAGCATGCTACCGGCCGCCTGCCCCAACCAGTACTGGGCATTTTCGTAGCCCGCGGGGGGAGTCGTGGACGCCTCCGGCAAGTACATGGTGATGAAGTCGGTCATGCCCACCAGCTCCTCCCGCACCGAGCCGGGGGTGCCGAGGCCCATGCTGCTGATCTGAGCAGCCAACTCCGGGATGCGTGTTTCGTCGACGTCGATCTCGTTCAGCAGGTGGTGTACCGACTGGATATACCCGATGTGCACCACCGACGGGTCCAAGGTAGTAGTCGTGATAGGCGGGGCGGTGGCGTGGGTAGTGGTCGTCGCCGGCGCAGCCGTCGTGGTAGTGGCGGGAGCTGCGGTGGTAGTTGTAGTCGAGACCGTGGTGACCACGCTGGTCTCGACGCCCACGAGCGTCGTGTCGCTCGAAGATACCGCGGTGGTGGGCAGCCCGCCCGGGAGGTCTGTGCACGCTGCCGCCAAGAGGCTGGTTCCTGCCAGCGCCAGCACCAGCCCCGCCACCATCAGCCATCTGATCTTCAGGCGATTCACGGTCCCCTCCTTGAGTCTCGGCAACACCTCACGCACCTTGACCGACCAACACGTCGATTCTACGCCGCAACACCGGCACCTTGCTCAGTGGTCACGTGTGGAGCGCGCCCCCCCGCCTCCACTCAGGATTCCCACCACTCGATATCCACGCCTTCGGAGTCGCCCACGGCTTCCCGAAGCATCTCGATGAGCTCGGGGGCCGCCCCGGCTTCCTCCATCATCTCGATGGTCAGGGAGGTGATGTAGTAGTCGGTGTCTTCCTCGTCTTCCTCTACCAGTTGGTCGATAAGAAACTGGAGTTCAGACTCGTCGATCTCCCCCAGCACCTCACCGCTATCCTTCAATGACAACGTATACATCAAGCAACCTCCATTCGCAGTAGTTCCTGTAACGCCCTTTGTCCAACCTCCAGCTGTTCCGTGGTGGGTTCACTGGTGGTCAAGCGCTTCTGGATGGCCCGCCCCGGCATGAGCATCAACCGGGCCAGCACCGAATCGCCGTGTTTGGTGGCCCAGCGCAGGGCCTCAAGAGCCAGGCCCAGACTGGCCGCGCCGGCCAGAGCCGACCCGACGGGTGTCTTCTTGCCCGAGCGACCCCGGGCAATCAGGTTGGTGGCCACGGTGGCGAGCAGATAGGGCCCCACCAGGTTGGAGCCGCAGCGGTCGTGCTCTTTGGCGGCGGCGGCCGAGTCGCCGATGAGGGTCGCGTCGACCGCGTCGGGCGCGGGGGCGGCATCGACCGCCCCGCCTGCCACGTCCGCGTCGACCGCGGCGCCGGGCGCGCCGGCTCTGCCCACCTCAAGCGCGTCCGCCCCGGCGTTGAGGGCGACCGGACCCGGCGCCGCTTCGCGGCCGCGGGCGCCGCCCGCCGCCCCCCGCGCCGCGGCCCGCAGGGCCTCCTCGCGTCCACCGATGACCTTGTGTTCGGCACCGTGATATCCGGAGATGGCGGAATTCTTGAGCGCCAGCATCGCGGGAACAAAGGCGGCAAGGGCCGTGCCGGTCTCCTGCGCCAGAGCCGACTTGGGAGCCGCCGCGCGGACCCCAGAGCTCACGGCCACGGAAGCCGCCAGCGCCGCCAACACCCGTCCTCCTTCGAGGGGCATCTTGGCATTGGGCAGCTTTGACTTCACTATGCCCAGCACCATAAGGCTCTCTCCAAACCGGCCAAGGCCGCGCAACAGTGGCACGCCCGCGCTCGCGCCGCGCCGCAGGCCTGCGCCGGCTGCGCGGAGCGCTCCCGCGTCTGGGGTGGCGGCACCTGCGGCGGCGGCACCCGCACCGGCTTCTGTGACCGCGCCGCCGCCCACCACCGCGTACGTGCCCCCGCCCGGGGCGCGGCGCGTCGCCGGCGCCTCACGGGCCGGTCCTCCGCTGCCGGGCACGTGGGGCTTCGGGCCCGAAGCCACGCTGATAGAACCGTCGGCTTCGCGGATGGCCGCGGCCCAGTTGCGCTCCGACACCAGCACCAGGCCGTTCTTCAGCGCGATGCCGCCCATGCGCAGAGCCGGATCGGCAGCGGGGTCGTACTCACCTTGAGGGGGCCGCCCGCCGGCGCCTGCCGCCGCGGGCGCGCCCGCGGCACCGCTCACACCCGCGCTCCCGGCGCCGCCCCCGCCGCCCGCTGCCGCCCCGAGTCTCTTGTCGCTACTCACTTCACGTCCTCCATCCCGGCCTCCTCGGCCGCTATCGCCCACACTTTCACCGGGTCGCCCCGGGCCGCCGACCGGGCCGCCCTGCGGGCGGCTGCCCGGGTGTTACCCGACGCCAGGGCCGCTTCCCAGGCAGCGTGCCCCCGTCGCGACGACGCCACTCTATAGGGCAGGTAGACGGCCACACCCATGAGCATCGCCGCCAGTCCCGCCATCAAGAAGGTCCGGCGGATGCCCACAACGTCGCCCAGCACTCCGCCCACCAAAAAGCCCACGGTGGCTCCTATCTGCCCAAAGCCGCCCCGCACCGCAAGCAGCCGTCCCTTGTCCGCTTCGGCCGGGATCTCCTGGAACATGGTGATGGAGGGTATCACCATCCCCACGTTCATCAGACCGGCTATACCCATCAGGGCGATCGCCACACCCAGATAATCGGTGGCCCACACCCCCACCAGGCAGGCGGCCACCAGCACCAGCGACAAAAGCACGTAGGCATTCTTGTCACCTTTCAAAGACATGCGACTGATGACCAGCGCCCCGGCTATGGACCCCACGGCCACTGCCGCCTCCATGAACCCCATGGCCAGAGCACCGGCGTCGAACACCTCCAGCACCAGCCCGTACGAATTGGGCATGCCCATCATCACGGCCATCGCCGGCAGCACCACCAGCAGCATGTTGGTGCGCAGGGCCGGATGCCGCCACATGCGCATGAGCACCGCGGGCGACTCGGCTATGAGCGTGCGCACCGAAGCCGGCGGCTCCGCCCGCCGCGCGGCGCGGGGCAGCCCCAGCAGCAGCAGCCCCGAAGCCACGTAGCTGGCCGCGTCGATAGCGAAAGCGATCTTGTAGCCCAGGGCCAGCACCAGAGCGCCGCCGACCACGTAGCCGATCCACTCGGTAGAGTCCCGCGAGATGCTCGCATACGAGTTGGCCTTGACCAACTGCTCCCGCTCTACCAGTTCCAGAATCAGCTTTAGCTGTCCCGGGTTGAAGCAGGCCGAGAAGATGCCCAGCAGGCAGGCGATAACGTAGATAAATCCGATGGCCGCTTCGGCCGCAAAGGGCAGCAGCAAGATCAAAACCGCCCGGGCCGCGTCGGCCCCCACCATGATCCACTTGGCGCTGAACCGGTCGAGCAGGGCGCCGCCTATCCAACTGGTCACTATGAGCGGAAAGGCCGAGATGGCCATGACCCCGCCCATTTGCAGCATGGATCCGGTGAGCTGGTAGACCATGATGCCAAGCGCCACCGTCGACACCGAGGTGCCAAAGCTGGAGAGGGCTTGAGCCCCCAAGAGCCGCCACAGAACTTGCAGACGCATGATCCCCCAACACCGAACGCGGGTAAGTCCCCGCTATCCTACCAAGCGCGGGCCATGCCGGGTCAAGCCCGGACCGGCCCTAGGTCATTCCTCTCCGTCGGTCTCCCGCCTAGATGCCCGGGCACCGCGCGTCGCCATCGCCCCCACCGGCACGCGCGCCATCGCAGCTATCCCCTCCTCTGCCTGCCGCGCCCCCGCGGGCCTCGGCTGCCGATCGGTCCGCCGCCGCCCGCGCGCCACCACCGGCTCCGGCGCGGGCTCCGGAGGCTCGTAGTCCAGATCGTCCTCGGATTCGGCCGGCAGGTCGCGCAAGAACTTCACCGCCTGCACCTCCAAGCGGAAGTCGGCCTTCTCGCCCATGACGTAGGCCGTGTCGCTCCGCCCCAAAAGGCCCAGGAAGCAGTCCACCACCTGGGGATCAAACTGCGTGCCCTTGCGGTATTCCAGCTCGGCCTGGGCGATCTCCGCGGGCAACGGAGGCCCATAGGGCCGGTCGCTTATCATGGCCGAATAGGAGTCGGCCACCGAGATGATGCGGCTGGCCAAGGGGATGCTCTCTCCCGACAACCCATAGGGATAGCCGTTGCCGTCAAAACGCTCGTGGTGATGGAGCACCACCGTAGCCGGCTCATCGAACTGATCGATCTGTCTCAAGATCTTGTAGCCGTGCTGGCAGTGACCCTCCACCTCCACCCAGTTCTCGGCGCTCAACTTCTCGGGCGACCGCAGGAGCTGCTCCGACACCCCTATCTTGCCCACGTCGTGCAAAAGGCTGGCCATGTGGGTGAGGTTGACGTCGTACTCGTTCAGCCCCATGGCCTCGGCGATATCCCCGGCCCACTGCGCCACCGCGGCCGAGTGCTGAGCGGTGTAGTTGTCTTTGAGGTCCAGTGCGTAGATAAGGCTCACCACGGCCTGCAGGGCCAGGCGCTCGTTGCGCACGGCCAGACGAGCGTTGCGCTTGGCCAGCCCGTGTTGGCGACCGTAGGCCCTAAAGGAGTAGATGAGGCCAACTACCGGCAGCAGACAGAGCATCACCAACATGGTGGCCTGGAGGGTATTGGCCCCGCCCGGTATCAGGCAGATAGGTGCGGTAGACCGCGATGAGCCCCAGGCTAATGGCCAGGAAGAACACGTGGAAAGGCAAGAAGGGCTTCTCCCCTTCGCGCCAGAGCATCTTCATGCCGATGCCCCGCCGCATATAGGCGACGGGTGCCACCACGGCGAAGTTGAGCAGGGGATAGAAGACGCCAGCCCCCACGCCGATTAGAGATGATCTTCCAGATCGCGGCGTTCTCAAAGCCGCCCACCCAGCTTAGCGCCGCCCAGTAGAGAAGAGAGGAACCGCCGGCAACGATGCCCGCGGTCGAAATGAAACACGTATGCCGTTCCCATTCGCTCAGCCTGAACCGGAAAATCTGGCTAGCGACGGCAACGGCCAAGGCCGCTAGCGGGCCAGCGATGGCCCCGCTCAGAAAGAACGTGAGAAAACTCGCAGACAGCTCCATGCCCGATCCAATGCGAACGGTACATGTCTCTGCCAACACGGCCAGAATCATCAAGAAGACGAAACTCGCCCACGGGAATGGACCGGAAGGACCTATCCTTGGAAGAGAAACCTGAGCAAAGACAAGATACAACACAAGGCCAAGGGTGACAATCGCCAAGGCCCTGATATATAGCCCGGCCCCACCGGCTCTTGTCGTCTTCAGCCGAATGGTAGCCGGGCCCGCTACTCTCGCTGCGCGTTCTTTGGTCATCTATGCCGGTCCTAGCAAGTGGACAGAGGCTGCTTATAGTCCAATTGCGATATCGACCAGATGCCTCGAGAACGTTAGCGTAGGATTAGCCTAGTAGACCTTGAGCCACATATCTCTCTCCTCTCGTGCGAAAGTCCTCTCGGAAACCCCCGCCCAACGGCGGAGTTCCCGACCCATATGGCCCTTCCTTGTACCCAGAACACCCGGACGGTCCCATTCACCTCCGGAGTCCCAGCTTCAGACTTGAGCGCCCCATTCGGGCTTCAGTCTATGGCACAAGCGAGCCTGGCTCCAAAAGCCAGTGACCGTATCGTAAGGCCATCTAGGTCTGATTGTCAATGTATTGAGGTCAAGTTAGAGAAGAGTAATAGAAGTAAGCCGATAGTGAAGTCAATATACGTTGTTTTATGTATAGTCGCTTGCATCTAAGAGACAACTCTTAGACTCTAAGGCAAAATAACCTGATCTTTCCCAGGCAGGAGCAGGTCACCGGGATATCCTAAGGATGACAGCGATAGCCAGCCGTAAGCCGAAGATACCAAGGATATCCGCGGAAACCAGGCGGTAGAGGTTGTCCTGGACGGCAGCCGCAATTGCAGGCCCCAGAAACGCCAGCGCGTAGAGCCAGCATGACCCGACCAACAGTGAAGACCCTCCAACTTGATCTTCCCCCCCACGTTCTCTCCGATAGCGCGGCCATCGGCCCACCCATCGGATAGCCTAAGTCCGTGTCCCGATATAGGTGGTCATGTACTTCGACGTCCTCAGCATGCGCTGAGCCACGTAGTGAGCACAGACGACGCTAGTTCTAGCTATGGAATCCACGACCTTGGTTGACACAAGCTATAGAGTAGCGAGAGTCAATCGGAGGTCGTTAGGATGACGAAAGCTGAGAGGGACATCAGGCGCAAGCTGGCCGTCTTTAGGTACGCCGAAGAGTCAGGCAACGTATCGCTCGCCTGCCGCCATTTCGGGATCTCACGACAGTGCTTCTACATCTGGAAGCGAGCCTGCGAGAAACATGGCGAGACGGGTCTCGTGAACAAGAAGCCCTGCCCGCAGAATGTGGCCCTACGCACGCCGGCCCCCGTCGAGGAGAAGATCCTTCACCTACGCCGTAACTATCACTTCGGACCGCGGAGGATAGCCTGGTACCTGGAGCGCTATCACGGGATACCCATCTCGGCGAGCGGGGTCCACCGCGTGCTCACCCGGAATGGTCTCAGCCGGCTGCCCGCCAACTGTCGCACCCGCTCGATCATGAGCAAGCGCTACGAGAAGCAGATGCCCGGCCACCACGTGCAGGTGGACGTGAAGTTCCTGAAGTTCGTGGATCCGGCCGGCCGCAAGGTGCAGCGTTACCAGTTCACCGCCGTGGACGACGCCACCCGCATCCGCGCTCTCAAGGTCTATAACAAACACAACCAGGAGAGCGCCATCGACTTCATCGACCACGTCGTGGAGCGTTTCCCCTTCCGCATCCACACCGTGCGGACCGACAACGGCCACGAGTTCCAGGCCAAGTTCCATTGGCATGTGGAGGACCGGGGCATGAGGCACACCTACATCAAGCCGGGGAGCCCGAACCTCAACGGCAAGGTGGAGCGCTCCCACCTCACCGATCAGCTCGAGTTCTATCAGCTCCTTGAGTACACCGACGACGTCGACCTCAAGGAAAAGCTCGCGGTCTGGGAGGAGTTCTACAACGTCCACCGACCGCACGCCGGGCTCAAGGGGCAGACCCCGTATGAGGTCCTGAGAGGGAAGTTGGTATCGTGAAGCTGTCAACCGAGGTCGTACAGGTCACAGCTAGTCACCGCCAGAACCTCGCCGAATTCCCTCGCCACTAGGACCTTCGTCTCCTCAAGGGCACAACAACCAGCGGCAACCATGCATCGCACCGAAACCCGCCGAGGGTGATATCCAGCCCGTCTCGGAGCTTGCCTTGAACTCCACCCCCAGAAGCTCCGTGTGCACACCATGTACCTTTCCCGGTCCCGGTGCCGTCGCTTTCATCCTCTTTCGATCATCGCCCTTCGTCAATCCGACGAGCCAACTGCGTGGGCGGAATGAGGGTTAAACCGATACCCCGGTTGAGTGGTATGCGTAGCGACTTAGCCGCAGCCTCTCTCAATCTGCCGCAAACCGGCCGGGAAGCGATACGAACGATTTCCTGCCAGTCCTTGCTGGAATCACGCCAGAAACCCCATGACCTCGGACCACGCCCTTGTCCAACTCGACCCCAACCTGCTCGCAAGACGTGTCACGTTCACGGGCGGCTTCAGCTACTCCTGCCCGTACCCTGCCTCCCGTCCCGCTCTCCTGGGGTACGATAAGTGTTCTGTGAACACGCCCGCCATACTCACCTACCTCGCCGCCGCCCACCGGGTCAACCCGGAGGCGGAGGTCTCGGGCCCCGAACTGCAGCACGAGCTGGGGCTCGACGCCGCCACGGTGCGGCAGTGCGTGGCCGAGTTGGCCCGGCAAGGGCTGGTGGAGTGGGACCCGCTGCTCACCAACCTGTGGCTCCGAATCACCGACAAGGGGTTGGTTCACGCCGGCGGCTTCTGACGGCTAGGGCCAAGGGCTGGCTGCCGGCGGCTCCAAAAGCCCGGTCCAGACGATCACCTAGTGCTCAACGGCGCTTGCGTTGACGCTTAGCAGGTCGGCGATAGACTTGGGCACCGGGCCTTTCAGGGGACTTATCAGCAACATGCCTCCGTCCATGCCCAGGCACGGACCGACGAGCTCCTCTAGTTGCCTATTTCAACAGCCCCTTTACCTGACTCAGCACCGGCTCGATCATAGCGATATAGCTGAAGCGCTTGACAGCGGTTCGGTTGGTGGTAAGAAGGGCGACGATGGGCGGCGGCACAGGGCCCTTGAGCGGGGTGAGCAGCAAGAGGCCCCCGTCGTTGGCCAAAAACGGCCCGGCGGCCAGCGCGTCGGGGAACTTGTCTCCGGTGGCCAGGCCGGTGTGGGTGAAGGTGAGTCCGGCATAGGCCTGGGCCCACTTGGCCACGTTGGCGTTGGTGTAGTAGCGATCGGCTCCGGAGAGGTTGTAGTAGTTGACCGCGGCGGGAGTTTTGACGTAGGTGCCCACCTTGATGGCCTGGGTAATGCCTAGCTCAGATAGAGCCTGGGCGGCTTTGGGGTTCAGGACTGGATTGGGGTTGGCGGCGGTAGGCCCTTCGGTCAACAAGATGGGCCACAGCTTGGCACAAGCTAGGGGCGATACCCCGATGGCGTCGGGGAACTTGTTGCCCACGGTGATGATGGCCATAGCGTCGCTCATGTCTTCCAGCCCGATCTCCATCATCTTCGCTACCCTGTAACTCATGTCGTAGACGTTGGCGCCATTGATGGGGATGACAAGGACGTCGTCGCCCAGAGCCGTCTGCACCTGCCCAACCACAGTCCCAGACAGCCCGATGCAGAACACCAAGTAGGGGTCCAGCCGGAGCATCTCCGCTCTGGTGCCGTTTTCGAGACCGGTGGAGGGTGTGAGAAGCACCGGGCCTCCCACCGCGGCGGCCAGGGGCGCCCCACACAGCGCCTCCTGGAAGGTCTCACCCGGGGCAAGAACCAGCCCGGAATAGGCCGGGAGCCCGCCGGGGAACATGGCCTGGGAGATGAGCTGGGCGGTGTGGTAGCGGTGGGTGCCGCGAATGGAGGTGTAGGCCAACCGCGGGACCGCGGTGTAGATCTCGTAGTTGGGGTCGGCCCCTCCGATGTTCAGCCACACGACCCGATCACCAGAGACCATCGGGGCGCGATCCTGGTCACTGTTGGTGCTGATCTGGGTCAAGCCTGCCGTCGGTGTCCACGTGATGGTCTCGGGGTCCCCGTCGGCCGAGTCGGTCCACACAACGCGGTTGCCCGAAACCTGCGGGTTGGCGCTCGTATACGTACCGCCGCTCAACCGTACGATCCCTCCGGTGGGAGTCCACATCATTATCTCCGACCAGGGCATGCCATGAGACGACCAGACCACCCGCTCACCGGACACGCTGGGTTCATCGTCGGTAAGGTCGTCGACAGATATCTGGACGATCCCCCCCGTAGGCGTCCAGGTGAAGATCTCAAGGTCGTCGGCGGGAGCGGGCCCGCCGCGGCCCGTCCAAACGACCCGATCACCGGATACACGTGGTTCGAAGTCATCCCCGCTGTTGATAGTGATCTGGGTCGTTCCCCCCGTAGGCGTCCAGGTGAAGATCTCGGAGTCAGCACCGTCGCGGCCCATCCACACGACGCGGTCGCCCGACAGCTTTGGTTCGGCGTCCTCGTAGGCGTTGGTGGTGAGCTGCACCACCCCGCCGCCGGGCGTCCAGGTGAAGATCTCTCTGTCTGCGTAGGCGTCGGAGTCTCCCGCCCCGCACCACACCACGCGGTCTCCCGAAACCCATGGCCACTCCTGCACCTTGGAATCGAGCGTGAGCTGCACCACTCCGCCGCCGGGCGTCCAGGTAAAGACCTCCATGTCTGTGCCGCCGTCGGAGCCTCCCGTGCCGCACCACACCACGCGATCGCCGGAGACCTGCGGCATGTCATCCCCGTACAGGTTGGTGGTGAGTTGTACCACCCCGCCGCCGGGCGTCCAGGTGAATATCTCCGTGTCTGTGCCGCCGTCGGAGCCTCCCATGCCGTACCAGACCACACGATCGCCGGAGACTTCCGCGGCTCCATCGTAGTCGGTGTTGGTAGTGAGTTGGGTTAGCGCGAAGGACTCAGCGGCCCACGCCGTGCCGCACAAGCCCGCGGTAGAAAGCGCCCACAGCAGCACACCGGCGAAAATCGCCACGACAGCACAGTTTGAACGGTGCACGTCCCCCCCCTTCGGCGGCCGGCCTCGATGACCGTTCCGCGTCTTTATTTCCGCACAGGCAAAACTAACGGCTAGCACATTATCAAACCGCACCGCCTGCAGTCTAGCCTCCGCAATCCGCAGGAGTTTCGGTGGGCGCGTGGCGATGTGGGGCACGGCCGCGCCCACCGTAAGCCCGGTCCAGGCGATCACCTGCTTAAACACGTCCGGAACTCCGGCGGACGCCGGCCCTTAGGGCAAGATGAAGATGGGTGTGCCGGGAACCACCGACTTAACCACCTGGGTGATGTCCTTGTTGTACATGCGGACGCAGCCGTGGCTTACGCTCTTGCCCACGCTGTCGGGGTTGTTGGTGCCATGGATGCCCACCACTCCCCCGCCCGGCCAGTCGAGCAGGGTGTCGGAGAAGGCACTGGTGGGGATAGCGTAGGGCCCATAAGCACCGCCCGGTTCGATCACCCCCAGGGCACAGAAGACGCCCAGCGGAGTGGGATTGACGTTGGTGCCTATGCACACCGGGTAGGAGTCCACCTTCACCCCCCCGTCGAAGAGGGTCAGCCGGTGGGCCGCCCGCTCGATGACGATGGCATGGGTGAGCGTGCGGGCGACAACCTCGTCGGCCGCGACCCAGCCTGTGCTCCCGTTGGGCCTCTGCGCCAGCCGCACCTCATACCAGCCGGACACCTTGTCGAAGCTCCCCAGGCCAACCACGGGCAGACTGGTGACTTCCTTGATGGCGTTGAGACGTGAGAGGGTCTTCACCACGGCGCCGCCGGGCGAATCGAGCACGTGCACCTGGCCGATGGCGGTCACTACGGCGTAGGAGGCGTGGATAGCCAGACCACCCGGCAACGTGACCAAGGTAGTGGTAGTGGTTGGGGCCACGGTGGTGGTGGTCGGCGCGACGGTGGTGGTTGTGGGAGGGGGCGCGGTAGTGGTGGTGGTGACCGCGGATGCCTCCGGCGTAGCCGTGAGGTCGGGCGCGGTGCCGGCCGACGGACTCCCTGTGGCCGCGGGCAAACCGTCATCGGTGGCCGGGCCGGTGCCGGCGAAGATGGCGGCCGCGATTAGGCCGCACACCAGTACCACCCCTATGCCAAAAAATATCCGCGACTTCTTCATGGCGCGTCCCCCGATGGGTCAGGCCCCTCGGCCGCTACTCCAGCTGCCCGCGTAGCTCCCCGTTGCGGTTGGCTGCAGTGCCCACGTTGAGGTACACCGTGCCGGTCTCGAGAAGAGCCACCAAGTCGGCGATGGTCTTGCCCGCCAGAGGGCCCAGCAACTGAGCCGCTGTGAACGACCCCTCGGCCACCACCCCGCTGAATGAGCCCACTATGGTGGGACCCGGGTAGAGGGTAAGAATCTCGTCACCTGAGGTCCCTGCCGCTCCCACGCGCACACGAGCGACCGTGAGATCGGAAAGGTTGTCCACCTCAAACACGTAGTCTACAGAGGCACCGTCCTCGGCCACGGTCATGGTCAGGGTGCCGGTGGCGTCGGTTGTGACAGCGGGAACGGCTTCAGCGCCGGTGAGTTGGGCCACGAAGGTGGGAGTGAGATCCACCTCGGTGGTGGTGGTAGCTCTGATGGAAGTCGTTGTGGACGAACTCGTGGTGGAGCTGGTGGTGGTCACCGGCGGAGCAGTGGTGGTGGTAACAGCCGGCGATGTTGTGGTGGGGGCCGTGGGCTCCCCGCCCATCAGCAAGATGAGCAAAACGGCCACAACCACCGCGGCCACCAGGCCGCCCAGCGCCACCAACAGCCACCAGCGCGGACGCCGGCGGCCCAGGTTCCCGCCCGAGTGCCTTGGCGGTGTAGGTGCCCATTCCCGTGACTGTGGGGGCGGAAACGGGGCGCGCTCTGAAGGACCCGCCCGAAACCAGGGCGCGGGCCAGCACCCACTTCTCCATGTCTTCCCAGCTATGCGGGTCGGCGGGGAATCTCCCCGGCTCAGAAGGCTCAGCGCCGGCCAAGTCGCTCGCGTACGGCGGCCATCATTGCCTGGATCTCGGCCGCAACCGCCTCGACGGTGCGCTCCCCCGTCACGATGTCCTGCTCATAGCCTTGAGCCGCCAACATCTCCCACTGCAGGTCGGTAAAAGGCCTGGGGAAGTATTTCTCTAAAGCCTCTCTGGCTTTGCTGCCGTTACTCACCTGCAAGTCTCCCCAATCTGGTGAACACGTCTATCCCGCTCGCAACCTAGGCGTCTGAGTTTATCAGGAGAGACGGGCGGGGCACACGGGCCGGAAGGTTTCCCGTCGGTGCACATGCTTGACCCCGGCCCCCTCCCGGCTACCGTCGAGGCCGGCGATGAGCACCGTGACCCCAGAGATCGAAGCCCGCGCCCGCGCTCTGCGCGACCGGCTCACCCCGGCCGAGAAGCTCGGGATGCTCTCCGGCGGCGTGGACTTCTACCGCTTCATGGCCGGGATGCCCGGCACCGAAGCCGGCGTGGAGGCGGCCGCCGAGGCGGGCCGCCGGCCCACGCCGGCGGCCGCTGTCGAGCGCCTGGGACTGGCGGGCTCAGCTTCGCCGACGGACCGCGGGGCATCGCGGTGGGAGTGTCCACCTGCTTTCCGGCGCCCATGGCCCGGGCGGCCACCTTCGACTACGACCTGGAGGAACGGGTGGGCGAAGCCATGGGCCGGGAGGCACGGGCCCACGGGGTGAACATCGTGGCGGCGCCGTGCATCAACCTGCTCCGCCACCCCGGCTGGGGCCGCGCCCAGGAGACCTATGGCGACGACCCCACCCACGTAGGCGAGATGGGCGCCGCGCTGACGCGAGGCCTGCAGAAACACGTGATGGCCTGCGTCAAGCACTTCGCCTGTAACAGCATAGAGAACACCCGCTTCCGCCTTGATGTGCGCGTGGACCCCGAGGTGCTGGACACCGTCTACCTGCCCCACTTCGAGCGGGTGGTGCGGGAGGGCGTGGCTTCGGTGATGTCGGCCTACAACTCGGTCAACGGCGAGTGGTGCTCCGAGAACCGCTATCTGCTCACCACGGTGCTCAAGGAGCGCTGGGGCTTCGATGGCTTCGTGATGAGCGACTTCGTCTTTGCCCTCCACGATGGGCCCAAGGCCGTCAACGCCGGCCTGGACCTGGAGATGCCGTCTCCCCTCTTTTTGGGCAAGCGGCTGGCGCGCGCGGTGGAACATGGCTTGGTGCCCTGGGAGCGCATCGACGACGCCGTGTTGCGGCTGATAAGGCAGCAGTTGCGGTTTCGCGCCGCCGGGGGCGGCGGCGGATGCGTGGGAGCACCGGGACTTGGTGCCGCCACCGCGGGGAGCACCACCGCCCTGGGGAGCGCCGCCACCGGAGTGCGCCGCCGAGCCATGTGGAATCGCCGCCCCGACCCCGGGCTACGGCCCCGAGGTAGCACCGACCTCGGCTACGCGAAGTGAGCCTGTGCCGCACACCGGGCTCTCGCTCGCGAGGTAGCCACCAGGGCCATCGTGCTGCTGCGTAACGAACCGGTGGATGGGGAGCCGGTGCTGCCGCTGCGCGCGGGCGCGGCGGACGTGGGCTCCGCCACGGGCGAGGGCGCCACCCTAGGCACCACAGACGGCGCCGCCGCGCAGCTGCGGCGCGTGGCGGTCATTGGCAGGTTGGCCGCCATACCCAACACCGGCGACCACGGTTCGAGCGATGTCGTGGCTCCCTATGTGGTCACCCCGCTCGAAGGACTGCGGGCGGCACTGGAGCCAATGGGAGTGCAGGTCGTCCACGACCCGGGCGACGACCCGGCCCGGGCCGCGCGACTGGCGGCGGAGGCCGACGCAGCCCTGGTGGTCGTCGGCTACGACTACCGCGACGAGGGCGAGCTGATAGCCGCTCCCCTGCCCGCTGGGTTCCTGCGCAAACTCCCCCGGCCGCCGCTCAAGAGCCTACCTGGAGTGGTGGCTAAGGCAGCCAAAGCGGCGTGGGTCATGGTAGCCGCCAGGCTCCTCGGCAGAGGCGGCCTGGCCGGCGGCGGCGACCGCAGGAGCCTCACCCTCCCCGATTCCGACGAGAATCTGCTCTTGGCCGTCGCGGCCGCCAATCCCAGGACCGTGACAGTGCTCATGTGCGGCTCGGCCGTGCTGATGGAGCGCTGGCGGCAGAAGGTGCCTGCCATCCTCATCCTCTGGTATCCGGGCATGGAGGGCGGTCACGCCCTGGCCGACATCGTGCTGGGCCGCCGCTCACCCACCGGACGTCTCCCCTTCACCATCCCCACCAGCTCGGAGCACCTGCCCTTCTTCGACCCCGACGCGACCAGCATCGAGTACGGCCCGCTCCACGGGCAGGCCCTGCTGGACCATCTGGGGGTGCCGGCCGCCTATCCGTTCGGGTTCGGGCTGACCTACAGCGACTGACAGCCGCTACGGCAGATGCCCGTCAGGGGTTTAGCAGAGTCCCCCGCAGACCGCTACGTAGTCCCTCTTCACAAAGCTCGGATCCGCTACAGGCCGAGACCTGCTTCGGTCAAGCTGCAGAAGACGAGCCCCCTTGTCCTCTGTCGATTGGCTCCGTGAAGCGCGGACCTACCGGATGAAATTGGTCGATGAGCCGCGGCTCTGTTTCGGGTAGGGCACTGTGCCTTTCGCCGCTTCGAGGCACTTGAGCAGCCAGGCCATGTTGCGGCCCAGGGTCCTCATGATCTGCATGCCCTCCAGGTCCTGCCTCACCTCTTCAGGTGTATTCCCGTGGGTCGCGTTCCAATACTGCGAGGACACGACGGGCATGCTGGAGATCGTGAAGTACTTGTTGAGCCTGTCAAACGCGGCGCTGGCGCCACCGCGGCGGCAGTTCACGACGGCGGCCGCCGGCTTGTAGGCATATCCCGCACTCTTCCCGAAGAACATCCTGTCGAGGAAGGCACAGAGCGAGCCGTCGAGACCGGCGTAGTAGACAGGAGAGCCGACCACGATGCCATCGGCCTTCCTGGCTAGATCGATGCATTCATTCACGGAATCGTCCTCGAAGACGCAGTACCCGCTCTTGAGGCAGCCACCGCAGCCGCTGCATCCCTGGATCGCCTCGTCTCCAATGTGGAAGATGCTGCTATCGATGCCCTGTTTCTCGAGTCTGTCCGGCAACTTCCGAAAGCGCCGTATACGTGCAGCCCTTCTCGTGCGGGCTTCCGTTGATCATGAGCACCTGCATTGTTCCGCCCTTTCCTGTGCACCTGGTCCGCGAGCCGACGCGCTCCAAGGAACGCAGGGCGATGCTGGATTTTAGCGCCCAAGCGGCGCCCTGTGGTTCTGCCGTGGATAACGCGGCGCCTCTCCCCCGCGCCCGAGGCCAGGCTGGACGGCACGCTGCGGCCGCAGGCGCCCGCTAGGTGGCGCGCACCGGCGCTCTCCGGCCCGCGGGGCCCTCGCTAGGTGGCGCGCACAGGCCCCAGACGCCCGTTCCTGGCATTGCCCCATGCCCAGATGGTGCCGTCCCTGCCGAGGGCGAAGTTGTGATTGAAGCCGGTGTAGATCTCCCGGATGTCCGTCAGACCCAAGGCGCGGACCGGCGACCTGCTGCCGTCCAGGCTGCCTGCCCCCAGGACTCCGCTTCCCATCTGCTTGTTGTAACCCCAGGTCCACACACTGCCGTCTGCCTTCAGAGCTACCGTATGGTTCATTCCCGCCGTGATCTTCGCCACGCCTTCCAGCCCATCCACCCTCCTGGGATGCACAACAGTCGTAAAGAACTCCGGATTGGCATGGGGATCGTTTGGATCGATCTCAGGCATATATTCGCCGAGGCCCAGCTCTCCGTGACGGTTGAGTCCCCAGCTATGCACGGTGCCGTCGCTCTTTAGCACCGCCGTGAAGCAGCGGCCTTCCGCCGCGCCATTGACCCCGGTCAGGTAGCCGGTGGCATCGGACTTGTCCAGCGACTTGAAGGGCAGTGTGGTACCCGGACCGTGGCTAGCCACTCCCTTCCCTATCTGCCCGTATTCCCCGTCGCCCCAGCAGCGGATGGTGCCATCGCTCTTCACCGCGACAACGGTGCGCACACCGGCCTCCAGATGCACCACATCCGTCAGAAATCCGCTCGCGTCATCGGGATCTTTGACCTGGCTGGGCTCGTGACTCCTAGTGTAGGTGCCGTTGCCAAATTGCCCGTTGATGTTGGCCCCCCAGGCCCACACGGTGCCGTCCTGCTTCAGCGCGACGCCGTAGCTGTCGCCGGCATCGATCTGCCTCACCGTGGAGAGACCCCCGATCACAACCGGCGCCGTATGGCGCTTTGTGGTGTCGGGGTCCCCCATCTGGCCGCAGTTGTTGCTCCCCCAGCCGTAGACGCTTCCATCTGCCGTGAGGGCGAGGCTGAAGTTGTTTCCCGCAGCGACCTGCACGATATCTTTCAGACCCTCTACCTGCACGGGAGTGTTCTGATCGGAGAACGCGCCGCACCTGCCGTTGCCCACCTGGCCGGTGCAGTTGAAGCCCCAGGCGAACACGCGCCCCTCCTCCAGCAAGGCCACGTTATGCCGGTTGCCGGCGGCGATCTGCTTGACCTGCGACCCGTCGAACCCCAAGTTGACCATCACAGGCACGTGTTCGGCGGGCATGTTGTATTTGTAGGCCTCGGCCCAGGGCTCCGGATTCACATGAGAGAACAGCCAGTCGCGCACAGCCTCGTTGGTAATGGCGGGCCGCGCACCGAATTCGTGAGCCCAGCCGCCCAAGATGCTGCCCTCCCGATACAACGTGTGCAGAGTGTGCCCGCCTTTGGCCAGTTGCTCCTTGGCCATGCGGACGGCCGCCTCTCCACGCAACGACCCGTCCCAAACAGCCCGGTTGATGACGGCGCCGGCGCTCTCCAGCGTCTCCATGTTGTCAACGTTGCCGGGCATCGCCTTGTCGTCGTCCTCGCCGTGAAAGACCCAGAGGTTGTGGTCTTTCAGCACCTCGAGTTCCTCATAGTTGCTCTGGCCCGCAAAAACGATGCTGGCGGCGAACATCCTGTAGTACCGTTTGCTCGCTTCCCAGGACGACATCCCCCCCATGGAGAAGCCGGTGCAGTAGAGGCGGGTGCGATCCACGCTGTACTGCTCGAATAGGGAGAACATCAGCCCGCAGACGGCATCGAACACGCCCGTCATCTCATATGTGTCGGGATCGATCCAGTCGCCGTCGATGGGGCATTGGGGAACGAAGACGAAGCAAGGATGCTTCTTCTGCTCTTCTTCCGTCGCCCAGATCACACCGTTCAAGGAACACAGCATGCTCTTGAGGTTGTTGTTGCCCTTCTCGCCGCCGCCGTGCCAGTACAGAACGAACGGGTACTTCTTGTCCGGCCGGTAGTCCCTGGGCACGAACAATGAGTAGGCGACGGTGGTACCGTTCACGGGGTCCCGGTACGAATCCTTCTTGAACTGGTCGAACTCCAGGTTTGCGCCGTCCTGCACCTCGACATGCTCCATCCAGGGACTGCAGACCCCTTCGTCGGCATAGACGACATCTTTGAGCTGACGCACGTCATAGGCGATTCTGACTCTCTCGTTCACCTCCCAGTGGAAAGGGAGCGTGGTGGCCGCCTTGTCGGACGGATCCATCTCCACGATCACGTAGCGTCCGTCATGCCCGCGCCCGTCTGGGTCCTGCGCCGCCTGCTCATTCGCGTAGGCCCTCAGGATCACCCTGCTGCTCACCGAGAACGATTCGGCGCCCAGGTCGGCGTTGCATACCGGCTGCGGGTACTCGATCGCGATGGCGACATTCTTTTCGCCGTCTTCCATCACTCGGTGGATAGCAAGGATATTCATAGTCTTTGGTGGTCTCCTATTCATCGGTTCTGCTTGCGTCTGTGTGGCGAGGTTCTTCGCCCCCTGAGTGGCGCCAACCCGCGGGCCGGGAACCCGGCACGTTGATCTCGCTCACCCGGCAGCACAGCACGTGGTGATGAGGTTCCACTTCCTCCATCACCTGACGCTCTTGACATCTCTCTTGCGCGTAGGGGCACCTGGCCGCGAACCGGCAGCCCGGCTTGGGGTTGATGGGTGACGTGAGTTCGCCCTTGAGTTCGACTCGCTTCATGGGATGGTCGATATCGATGGAGGGCACCGCGGAGAGCAGGGCCTTGGTGTAGGGATGCATCGGCCTGGCGAAGAGGCCTTCTGAAGTGCTGGTCTCAACGAGTTGGCCGAGGTACATGACGCAGATGTCGTCGGATATGTGGCGTACGACCGACAAGTCATGAGTCACGAACATATAGGTGAGGCCAACCTCGTCCTGTAGGTCCATGAGGAGGTTGAGTATCTGAGCCTGTATGGACACGTCCAAGGAGGACACGGGCTCGTCGCACACCACAAAAGCTGGGTTGAGGGCGATAGCGCGGGCTACACCGACCCTCTGCCGTCTACCACCGTCCAGTTCGTGCGGATATGCGTTGCGCAGGCGCTGGTCGATACCAACCAAGTCCATGAGCCTGGTGACCTCGGTTGCCAACCGTCCCCTGCCAAAGCGCCCGGACAGCTTGAGGGGCTGTCTGATGATCTCCTCCACACTCCGTCTGGGGTTGAGCGAGGAGTAGGGATCCTGAAAGATGATCTGCATATCCGACCGTAGGCCGCGCAGCCCGCGCCCCTTAGCCTCCGTGACGTCCTTGCCCTCAAAGAGTATCTGGCCGTCGGTTGAATGCTGGAGGTGGATCATGGTGCGCCCAAGGGTGGACTTGCCGCAGCCCGACTCACCTACTACGCCCATGGTCCGACCCTTTTCTATGGAGAAGGAGACGTCGTCCACAGCGTGCAGTAGGCCGGTGCCCACCCGGAAGTACTTCTTGAGGTTACGGACTTCGATCAAGGCCGCCATGTCATTCCTCCGAAAGCGCCGGGTAGAGACAGCGGCAGCGATGTCCGGGCGCGATGTCGGCCAAGGGGATACTCTCGCCTCTGCACTTGTCTGTCGCTCGCGGACAGCGAGGATTGAACCGGCAACCGTCCGGCAGGTTCGAGGGATCAGGCATAAGACCCTCGATGGGCTGAAGTCTTCTGGAATCCTTGGACATGCTGGGCAGCGAGGCGAACAGGCCCAGCGTGTAAGGATGCGCCGCGCGCTTGAAGATGTCGCGCTTGCTGCCGTGCTCGATGATCTCGCCCGCGTAGATAACCGCTACGTCGTCGCAGACCTCGGCGACTACACCCAGATTGTGGGTGATCATTATCATGGCGGTGTTGAGCCTGTCCCTGAGGTTGCGGATCATCTCGAGCACCTGGGCTTGGATGGTCACGTCCAGCGCGGTGGTGGGCTCGTCGGCGATGAGCAATTCAGGATTGCAGGCCAGCGCCTCGGCTATGACCACCCGTTGTCTCATGCCGCCCGAGAACTCGTGGGGGAACTGCTTGAACCGCTCCGCCGGAATACCGACCATCTCCAGCATCTCTGTGGCGCGTCGCTCGGCGTCCACGCGGCTGACCGCGTTGTGCAGGCGGACGGCCTCGGCAATCTGTTCGCCCACAGTCATGAGGGGGTTGAGCGCCGTCATAGGGTCCTGGAAGATCATCGATACCTTCTCGCCTCTGATCCTGCGCATGTCCTTCTCGGGCAGGCCCAGAAGGTCCTCGCCGTCCAGGATGATCTCGCCGTCGGCGACCCGAGCCGTAAACTCGGGGAGTATTCGCATGATGGTCTTCGCAGTCGTGGTCTTGCCGGCGCCCGTCTCTCCTACCAGCCCAAGGGTCTTTCCACGCACCAGGTCGAAAGACACGTCGTTCACCGCGTGTACGATGCTCTTGCCCGAGCGGTACTCGACCTTCAGGTTCCTGACCGACAAAAACACGTCGTTACCGTTGTTCACCAAGGCCTTACCCTCCTCATCGCTTCATCTTGGGGTCAAGCGCATCACGTAGGCCGTCCCCGAAGATGCTCACGGCGAGAACCGTGATCACGATGGCAAGACCTGGGAAGAGGATGATGTGCGGATGAGCAAGGACGCTGGCGATACCTTCAGTGACCATGGCGCCCCATTCGGGTGTCGGGGGGCGTACGCCGAAGCCTAGGAAGCTCAGCGATGCGGCCACCAGAATGGTGCCCCCTATGGCCGTGGTGGTGTGCACTATCAGAGGCGACAAGGTGTTGGGCAGGATCTCCGAGAACATGATGCGCATCTTGCCGCTGTTTATCGACTCGGCCGCTTCTACGTATTCCCTGGTCCGTTCTCCCAAGATCTGTCCACGGGTGATCCTGGTTGCCGGTACGATGCCTCCCACGGTGAGGGCGATGACGGTCTTCCAGAAGCCGCCCCCCAAGACGGCCGCGATGAGGATAGCTATGAGGATGCCCGGAATAGCCTGCAAGACGTCCATGAAGCGCATGATGCTGTTGTCGATCCATCTGCCGAAGTAACCCGCGAAGGCGCCAAAGACCACTCCGATGATGGTGCTGAGCAGCGCACCGGCGAGCCCGAGAACTAGGGAGTACCGGCCGCCGTAGAGCAACCGGGTGAGGATGTCGCGTCCCTGCTGGTCGGTGCCGCAGAGGTGCTGCCAAGAGGGGCCCAGGTTCGCGTTGTTGAGATCCATCTTGGCGGGGTCGTAGTGGGTGAGCAACGGAGCCAGCAAGCACAGCAACACGATAATGAACAGAAGAGCCAAACCGGCGACGGCGAGCTTGCTGTGGAATACACGTATGAGGGTCTGCAGGGCCAGACTGCGTCTCTGTGGATGGCTGGTGGTCATACCCTCGCGTCTCCCTTGTACTGAGCCTTTATGCGAGGATCGACGAACCCATAGGCTAGGTCGGTAAGTAGCATGACAACCGTCGTGATGAGCGACAGAAACACGACCACGCCTTGGACTATGGGGTAGTCACGGTTCATGATGGCGTTCATCAGCAGCAGCCCCAGTCCAGGGATGGCGAACACCATCTCGATGATTATCAGACTGGTAAGGACCACGGCGAACGAGAAGCCGGTGACGGTGATCACTGGTATCAGCGCGTTAGGCAGCACGTGCCGGTAGATGACGCGTCGCTCCGAAGCCCCCTTGGCGCGAGCGCTCTGGACGTAGTCGGCCCTGAAGGTCTCCAGCACGCTGGAGCGCATCTGGCGGGTCACAATGCCTATGCCCCCAAGCGAGGCGGCGATGATGGGTATCACGTAGTTCTTCCAGTTGCCTATGCCGAAGCCCGGCAGCCAGTGCAACTTGACGGCAAACAGCACCACCAGCTCAACGGCCAGCCAATAGCCGGGGACCGCGAACCCAAGCATGGCGATGAACAGACTCAGGCCATCACGAGTCTTGCCTTGGTGGGTGGCGGCCATGACACCCAGCGGAACGCCGACGACGGTGCCTAGGAGCACGCTGATGAATCCGATCAGCATAGTCCGAGGCAGCCTTTCCAGGATCTGCCCGGTCACAGGCAGACTGCGCTGATAGGAGACCCCGAGGTCGAAGTGGAGAAAGGCCCGGTTCAAGAAGTGGCCGAGCCGAACGATGTACGTTTCGTCCAACCCCAGTTGGTGACGCTTGGCCTCCAAGTCCGCTGCTTTTGCGCCGGTGCCCAGGATGAGTGTTGCGGGATCACCAGGCACGAAGTACATGATGGTGAAGATTATGATGGCCGAGAAGAAGACCACGAAGATCATCATCAGCAGCCGTTTCAATATGTATTTCGCCATCATCTACCTCGTTACTGGCGGGCGACATGGGAGTGGCGCGGTCTTGCGACCGCGCCACTCGCGTTCGCCCGAGGATCTGTTGCTAGGTCCTAGGCCTTCTTGGGTCGGTGCTACTTGGCCTCGTACGAGCAGGCGTTCGGGATGAGCCACAACTGATCGCTCAGCACGAAGTTGGTGCACCAGCTCGGATACGCGGCATTGATGTAGTTGGCGCTGACGCCGTAGGCGTAAGCGTTGGCGTTGATGTAGTCCTGCGCGGCGTTGACCGTGTCTTGGCTGTGAGTGCTGACGGTCATGGCAGCTTTGACAAGGGTCTGGAGCTGGTCATCGGTGACCATGTTCATAGGCTTGCCGGTCGGTCCCCACTCGGGAGTGAGGTTCATGAACGTGCTGGCCAGGAAGTCGGTTGAGAAAGTGGGGAATTGCTGCAGGTCCCACTGAGTCGCATCCCCGGCCACCGGCATGTAGCTGGCGCCGTTGACGGCGGTCAGTTGCGCGTCGATGACGCCGGTCTCGTTGAGGAAGCCCTGGACCAACTCCATGAGGCCCTTGAAGGTAGGCTGCTCCATGACCAGCATCTTCAACTGCAGCTTGTTGGTCTCGTTGTAGCCGGCTTCAGCAAGCAGGGCTTTGGCCTTGGCAACATCGTAGTTGAAGTAGTCGGCCGTAGCCCAAGCCTTGTTGTAGTCGGAGTAGTGGTCCGCGCCCATGGCTTTGGACAACGTCGCATCGTCGCCGAACATCCGCTTCACTATGGCCGCGCTGTCGATGGCGCAGAAGACGGCCTCGCGCACCTTCGGGTCGCTCATCTTGCTGGTGGGATCGCAGTTCGGGTAGAGCACATGGTTCATGGCCTCGCCGAAACTCTTGACCATGGAAGTGCCGGACGCGGTCACTTCGGCCACGTTGTCCAGGGCTATGTTCTGAGCGAAATCGATCTGGCCGCTCTTAAGAGCTATTGCCATCTGATTGAGGTCCATGATGATGAAGAAGTTGATCGTCTTGACGTTAGCCTGTTCGACCGGAGTCTTGAGGGCCTCGTCGGTCTTCCAATAGGTGTCGGTCTTCTCGACGGTCAACTGCGAGCCGGAGGTGTACTTGGTGACCTTGTAGGGGGCCGTGGTCACCGGATCGACGATCATGTGGTCTGCGCTCGCGGTCCAGGCCTTCTCTGTAACGAAGTACAGACCGGTGAGTACGTCGGTCACATTGCTCAGATACATGTCATGAGCAAAGGTGATCTTGACGTTCAGGTCGTCGATCGCCTCGGCACTCGCGATGCTGCCGGCCTTCTGCTGGGCGGACTCGACGCACTTGGCGATGCCGAAGGCCACGTCCGAAGCCTTGAAGGGATTACCGGCCTGGTCGACGATGTTGTTGTAAAGGGTCACGGTGATCGTCTTGGAGTCGTCAACCTTGTACGACTCCATGAGGATGCCCTTGAAGGTGCCGTCGGGCATCAGATAGGCCAGGGGCTGCACCCAGATGGGATGCGTCGTTCCGTTCCTGTGGCCAAGGGTGGTGTAGGGGTCCAGATCGGTCGGGTCGCCGTCGATACCGACGTTGACAACATCCGGGACGTAAGCCGCGGCCACGGTAGTCGGGGTTTCTCCCCCGGTAGTCGAGGTTTCGCCACCGGTCGTCGGGGTGACCGCGGACGAGGTCGTGGTGGTGGTGTCGTTGCCGCACCCGGCTACCATGCCAAGGATCACGGTCAGAACAAGGAGAACGAGAACGATTCTTTTCATCTATTCAACCCTCCTGCTTGTGGAACATGTGGCACGGTGAACCGTAGCAACCGCCATCTCCCTATGGAAATTCGATTCCGGCATGGATGCTTTCCAGAATGGAATGGGCCTGTTCAGCGGCACAGCGGCACGGCGGACTGGAGGGCGGTGTCCGATGGACGCGCCGAGTCGGCCGCCGAGCTTGAGATTGCCGGCGCGCCTCAGCGAGGCGGCTATGCTTGCTGGTCCCCCAAGCGGCCTCCTACGGCCTGCCGACGGACCTAGTGATACCGGGCGCAAGCAAGAGAGACAGTGAAGCGCAAACCGAAGGTTGTGAGGCCCGCACCGCGCCCCGCGGCGCCCACGATAGGTGGCGCGCACCGGCGCTCTCCGCCCCGCGGCGCTCCCGCTAGGTGGCGCGCACAGGCCCCAAGCGCCCGTTCCTGGCATTCCCCCAGGCCCAGATGGTCCCGTCCTTGCCGATGGCGAAATTGTGGTTAAGGCCGGTGGAGATCTCCCTGATGTCGGTCAGGCCCAGGACGCGGACCGGCGAGTTGCTCCCATCCAGGTTGCCCGCCCCCAAGGCCCCGCTGCTCATCAGCTTGCTGCAGCCCCAGCTCCATACACTGCCGTCTTCCTTCAAAGCGACCGTGTGGTTCATCCCGGCTGCGATCCCAGCGACACCTTCCAGCCCGTCGATCATCCTGGGATGCACCACCGTCGTCAAGAAGTCCGAGTTCATGTGGGGATCAGACACATCTATCTCCGGCTGGTAGTCGCCCAGGCCAAGTTCCCCATGGCGGTGCAGCCCCCAACTGCACACGGTGCCGTCGTTCTTCAGAACCGCCGTGAAACAGCGTCCTTCCGCGACGCGGCTGACGTCGGCCAGGTGTCCGGTCGAATCGGACCTGTCCAGGGCCTTGAAGGGCAGCTTTGTGCCCGGACCGTGCATGGCGAGTCCCTTGCCTAGCTGTCCGTATTCCCCGTCACCCCAGCACCGGATGGTGCCGTCGGCCTTCAATGCGACTACAGTCCGCACGCCGGCTTCGACATGGACGACATCCGAAAGAAATCCTCCAGCGTCATCGGGGTCCATTACCCGGGCGGGCGCATGGTTTCTCGCAAAGGTCCCGTTCCCGAGCTGTCCGTTGACGTTGGCGCCCCAGGCACATACGGTGCCGTTCCGCATCAGGGCGACGGCATAGCTGTCTCCGGCCTCGATCTGGGCTGCCTCGGACAGACCATCGATCCGGACCGGCGCCGTATAGCGCTTCGTTGTGTCGGCATCCCCCAGTTGGCCGCTACTGTTGCTGCCCCAACCGTAGACGCTCCCATCGGCCGCCAGGGCGAGACTGAAGTTGTTCCCCGCCGCGACCTGGACGATGTCTTGCAGGCCCTCCACCAGCACGGGAGTCTCCTGGCCGGAGAATGCGCCGCACTTGCCGTTGCCCACCTGGCCGGTGCAGTTGAAGCCCCAAGCAAACACGCGCCCGTCCTCGAGAAGGGCCACGTTGTGCCGGTTGCCGGCGGCGATCTGTTTGACCTCTGACCCGCCGAACCCTAGGTCGACCATGACAGGCACATATTCGGCAGGCACCGTATAGCCGTAGGACTCGAGTGAAGGGGTCGGATTCGCGTTGGAGAACAGCCAGTCCCGAACGGTCTCGTTGGTAACGGCAGGCCGCCATCCGAACTGATGCACCCAATCGCCCGAGACACTGCCTTCCCTGTAGAGGGTGTGCAGAATATGCCCGCCTCCTGCCAGTTGCTGCTTCGCCATTTGAACGGCGGCCGGCCCACGGAGAGATCCGTCCCACACCGCGCGATTGACGAAAGCGCCGACACTCTCCAGCGTCTCCAAATTGTCCACGTTGCCGGGCCCGGCCTTGTCGTCGTCCTCCCCGTGGAAGACCCAGAGGTTGCTGTCTTTCAGCACCTCGAGCTCCTCGTAGTTGCTCTGCCCCGCCAAGATGAGGGTGGCGGCGAACAACCCGCAGTACCGCTTACTGACTTCCCAGGCCGCCATTCCGCCCATGGAGAAACCCGTGCAATACACCCGGGTAAGATCCACGCTGCACTTGTCGAGGAGAGAGACCATCAGCCCACAAAAGGCATCGAGCACGCCGGTCGTCTCGTACGTGTCCGGATCGATCCAGTCGCCCTCGCTTGGACATTGCGGCACGAGGACAAAGCAGGGGTGTTTCTTCTGCTCTTCCTCCGTGGCCCAGATCACGGCGTTCATCGTGCTGAGCAGGCTCTTGAGGTTGTTGTCACCCTTTTCGCCGCCACCATGCCAGTAGACCACCAACGGGTACTTCTCGCCGGGTTTGCAGTCTTTGGGAACAAAGAGCGCGTAGGAGAGGGCGGAGCCGTTGCTCGGGTCACGATAGAGGCCCGGCGTGAACCGGTCGAACTCAACATCGGCGCCGTTCTGGACCTCGACGTTCTCCGTCCAGGGCGCGCAGATGTTCCCATCCGTATAGACGACGTCCTTGAGCTGGCTGACCTGGTACGGGATCTTGCGTCTCTCCTTCACCACCCACTCAAGGGGAAGGGTTCCCGCCGAGGCGTCCGCGGGATCCATCTCCACCACCACATAGCGGCCGTCGCACCCGATCCCATCGCCAGCCTGAGCCGCGTGGTCATTTGCATACACCTTCAGAATGATCCTGCTGCTGACGGAGAAGCCATCGATGTCGAGCGTCGCGTTGAGTACCGGCTTGGGGTACTCCAACACAAGAGCGACATTACGTTCGCCGTCTTCCGTCACGCTGTGTATCGCAAGGATGTTCATGATCCGCACCCCACCGACGCAACCGCATTTATCTCCCTCGCCCTGCAGCACAACGCGAAATGCTGGGGCTCTATCTCCTCCAGCGCTTGGGGACTTTGGCACCTCTCCTCCACGTACGGGCATCTGGCCGCAAACCGGCAACCCGGCTTGGGATTGATGGGCGACGTGAGCTCGCCCGTCAGCTCCACCCGCTTCATGGGATGGTCGATGTCAATGGACGGGATCGCCGAGAGCAGAGCCTTTGTATACGGATGCAACGGCTTGTTGAACAGCTCCTTGGAGGGGCTGGTCTCAACCATCTGGCCCAAATACATAACGCAGATGTTGTCGGAGATATGGCGGACCACCGATAGGTCGTGCGTCACGAACATGTACGTCAGTCCAAACTCGTCCTGCAGATCCATAAGCAGGTTCAGGATCTGCGCCTGAATGGAGACATCCAGGGACGACACGGGTTCGTCGCAGACCACAAACGCGGGATTGAGAGCGATAGCGCGGGCGACGCCAACCCTCTGCCGTCTCCCCCCATCCAGCTCATGGGGGTACGAGTTGCGCAGACGTTGGTCGATGCCGACCAAGTCCATCAGCCTCGTTACCTCCTTCTCGAGCTCCGCCCTCTTGAAGCGTCCCGAAAGCTTGAGAGGCTGCTGAATGATCTCCCCGATGCTTCGCCTGGGATTCAGTGAGGAATAGGGGTCCTGGAAGATGATCTGCATGTTGGTACGAAGCCGGTGCAGCTCCTTGCCCTCCACGTGCGTGACATCTTCACCGTCGAAGAGTATCTGACCGCCCGTGGGCTGCTGCAGATGGATGATCGTGCGTCCGAGCGTGGACTTGCCGCAGCCCGATTCACCGACTACACCCATCGTCCTGCCCTTCTCAACAGAGAACGTGACGTCATCGACGGCATGCAGCAGGCCGTGCGCCACCTTGAAGTACTTCTTTAGATTTCGGACTTCGACGCTGGCCGTCATGCTTCTGGACTCCTAACGTTGCAGCAGCGACAGAAATGCCCCGGGCCGATCTCCGTCAACGGGACGCTCTCGCTTCCGCAAGAGTCCGTCGCGAGGGGACAACGGGGATGAAACCGGCAGCCCTCCGGCAGATTGGATGGATCGGGCGGAAGTCCCAAGATCGGATGGAGCCTGTCCGAGTCGTCCCGCAGGTTGGGCAGCGACCCGAAAAGTCCAACGGTATACGGGTGCGACGCATGCTTGAAGATGTCCCTCTTGCTGCCCTTTTCGATGATCTCGCCCGCATAGACGACCGCCACGTCGTCACAGACCTCCGCGACCACGCCCAGATCGTGTGTGATCATGATCATGGCTGTGTTGAGGCGGTTTCGAAGGTCGCGGATCGTCTCCAGCACCTGAGCCTGGATGGTCACATCCAGCGCAGTGGTAGGTTCGTCCGCAATCAGGAGCTCCGGATTGCAGGCCAGCGCCTCGGCGATGACGACGCGCTGCTTCATACCACCGGAAAACTCATGAGGAAACTGCTTGAAGCGCTCCGCGGGAATGCCGACCATCTCCAGCATCTCGACGGCGCGTTCTGTCGCATCGACCGCGCCTATCTTGTTGTGGAGTCGGACGGCTTCCGCTATCTGGGCACCGACCGTCATCAGCGGGTTGAGAGCCGTCATGGGGTCCTGAAAGATCATGGAGACCTTTTCGCCCCGGATCTTGCGCATGGCCTTCTCGCGTACCTTCAAGAGGTTCTCGCCGTCCAGCACGACTTCTCCCCCTGTCACCCGGGCCGAGAACTCGGGCAGGACCCGCATGATCGTCTTTGCGATCGTTGTCTTTCCGGCTCCCGTTTCGCCGACCAGGCCCAGAGTTCTCCCTCTCGAGAGGTCGAGGGACACCCCGTTGACCGCATGGATGGTGACCTTCCCCGACCGGTATTCCACAACCAGGTCTCTTACCGACAGGAATACGTCGTTGCCGATACTCACGAACGAGTCCCCCTTTTCACTTCTTCATCTTGGGGTCAAGAGCATCACGCAGACCATCCCCGAAGAGGTTGACCGCAAGCACAGTGATCACGATGGCGAGCCCCGGGAACAGGGCGATATGCGGATAGTTGCGGATAAAGTTCCGACCCGCGGTGAGCATGGCGCCCCATTCCGGCGTCGGAGGCTGCACGCCCAGGCCGATGAAGCTGAGGGCCGAAGCCACCATGATCGTGCCGCCGACGGCCAACGAGGTGTGTACTATCAAAGGAGACAAGGTGTTCGGGAGGACCTCCATGAACATGATGCGCATCTTGCTGCAGTTGATCGACTCGGCCGCCTCCAGATACTCCTTGCTGCGTTCGGACAGAATCTGCCCGCGCGTGATCCGGATGGCCACCGGAACGCCTCCCACCGTGAGGGCTATGACCGTGTTGACAAACCCGCTGCCCAGAACCGTCGCGATGAGGATGGCGATCAGGATGCCGGGGATGGCCTGCAGCACATCGGTAGCGCGCATGATGATGCTGTCCGTCCGTTTGCCAAAGTATCCGGCGTAAACGCCGAACACCACCCCAACGATGACGCTGAGTAGGGCACCGGCGATGCCGAGGCTGAGAGAATACCGGCCGCCGTACAGCACCCGGGTGAAGATGTCCCGACCCATATCGTCCGTGCCAAACAAATGGTGCCATGAAGGCCCTTGGTTGGAGTTCACGAGGTCCATCATTTCAAGCCCCTCGGGCGCGATCACAGGAGCCAGAAGACAGAGAACAGTGATGACAAACAGAGTGACGAAACCGACTATGGCGAGTCTGCTATGGCATAGCCTGATCAGCGTCAGTACGTAAAGGCTCTGCTTTCTATTCCTAGCCATCGGTCAACCCCTCGCTGTTCCCTTGTACTCAGCCTTGATGCGTGGGTCGACGAACGCATAGGCCAAATCGACCAGCAACATGACGAAACTCGTCATGAACGACAAGAAGATGACAGTGCCCATGATGATTGGATAGTCGCGGTTCATGATGCCTTGCATGAGCAAGAGCCCGATGCCGGGAATGGTGAACACCGTCTCGATGATGATGGAACCGGCGACGACGCCTCCGAAGCCATAGCCCACGACGGTTATGACTGGAATGAGGGCGTTCGGTAGCATGTGCCGAAAGATCACGCGTCGTTCAGATGCCCCCTTGGCTCGGGAGCTCAGCACGAAATCGGCGCGCATGGTCTCCAACATGCTGGACCGCGTCATGCGGGTCGCAATGCCCATGCCCCCCAAGGATGCGGCAATGATAGGCAGCACGTAGTTCTTCCAGCCACCGATGCCGAAACCCGGGAACCAGTGCAGCTTCAGGGCGAACAGGACGACCAACATCAGCGCCAGCCAGAATCCTGGAATCGCGCCACCGATCATCGCAAGCACGAGGCTGATCTGGTCCTGGATCTTCCCCTGGTGGATGGCGGCCCAGATGCCCAGCGCCACACCAACTACCGCTCCCACGATCGTGCTGACTACGCCGATCAGCATCGTCCTCGGAAGTCTTTCCCAGATCTCACTCATGACAGGCCGGCCCCGCTGGTAGCCATCGCCCAGGTCGAAATGCAGAAACACGTCCTTCAGAAAGGTCCCCAACCGCAAAAAGTACGAGTGGTCCAGCCCCAGCTCGACGCGCTTCGCTGCCAACTGCGCAGGCGACGCGCCAGGTCCCAAGACCAGCACAGCCGGGTCGCCGGGCACGAAGTACATGATGCTGAAGATTATTATGGCGGCGAAGAAGACCACCAGGATCATCATCAGGCATCGCTTCAGGATGTACAGAGACACCTTCTACCTCACTGTTCGCACGTTGGTCCGCATACCGATGCGATGGGTTCTGGCTACATCAGTGGCGCCGCCTTTCGGCGGCGCCACTGCTTTCCTCGATTCGGGCTGGACTAGCTCAGTGCTGCGTGTACGTGCAGCCACCGGGGATGATCCACATGTGGTCGCTCAGTACGAAGTCGCTGATCCAACTAGGATAGACGATGTTGATGTAGTTGCCGCCAATTCCGTAGGCGTAGGCCTTGGAGTTGATATAGGCCTGGCCCGCCTCAACTGTCTCGGCGCTGTGCGTCGCCATGGAGCGGCCCGCGGCGATGACTGCCTGCAACTCAGGGTCCTGGATGAAGTTGATCGGACCGGTCGGGCTGTAGGTATCGGCGAGGTTGCTCCAGGCGCTAACAACGTAGTCGCTGGAGAACGTGGGCATATGCTGGAGGTCCCACTTGGCCGGATCCGTAGCGTCCGCGAAGTAGCTTCCACCGTTTTCCGCAAGCAGCTGGGCCTCGATGCCGATGGCGGTCAGGTAGCCCTGGACGATTTCCATGATCGCCTTGAATGTGGGCTGCTCGATGACCAGGAGTTTCAGCGTAAGCGGGTTGTCCTCGGTATAGCCGGCCTCAGCGAGAAGCGCCTTCGCCTTTTCGGGATTGTAGTTCCAGTAGTCCGCATCCGCCCAGGCGGGGTTGTAGTCGGGAGAGCTGACGTTACCGATGCACTTAGAAAGGACGGCCTCAGGGCCAAACATCTTCAGAACGAGCGCCTTCGCGTCGATCGCATAGAAGATGGCCTCTCTGACGCGCTGATCGCTGCACGGGCTGGTGGGATCACAGTTGGGGTTAAGCACATGGATCAAGAATTCGGGGAAGGTGTACACGGTGTACTTCGACGCGTCGGTGAAGTAGTCGGTGTCGGCCAAGCCGATATTCTGGCAGATGTCGATCTGACCGGTCTGGAGAGCCATTGTCATCTGGCTGGCTTCCAGGATGACAAGGTAGTTGATCGTCTGGACGTTCGCCTTCTCAACCGGGGTCAGCAGGCTTGCATCGGTCTTCCAGTACCCGTCCCATTTCTCAAGGGTAAGTGAGGAACCGGCAACATACTTCGCCACCTTGTATGGCGCAGTGGTCACAGGACTGGTCTTCATGCCCTCGGGGTTGGCCTCCCAGGCGACCTGGGTAACAAGACCGAGGTTCGTGAACACGTCGGTCAGGTCGTTTGTGAAGAGGTCATGGGTGAAATGGATGGTGAAGGTAAGGTCGCCGGTCTGCTCGACACTCTTGATGCTGGCCGCATACCGATTCTTGCTTTCGACATGTTTGTTCAGGCCCCAGACGGCATCCGTCGCGGTGAAGGCGTTGCCGGCCTGGTCCTTGATGTTGTCGTACAGGGTGACGTTGACAGTCTGCAGATCAGCCTGCTCATACGACTTCATCAAGATACCGCTGAAACTGCCGTCCTTGTTCAAATAGCCCAACACCTGTACGAACTGCGGATTCACAGTGTTGTTCTTCATTCCCAGCGAGGTGTATGGATCCAGGTCCATCGGGTCGCCGTCGATGCCGACATTAACCACATCCTGGATGTAGGCGGCCGCTACGGTCGTTGGGGTTTCGGATCCGGTGGTCGGGGTTTCGGATCCGGTGGTCGGGGTTCCTCCCACGGTGGTTGTCGTGGCACCGTCGCCGCACCCTGCAACCATGCCAAGGATCACGGCCAGAACGACAAGAACAAGAACGTTTCTCTTCATACTATCGACCCTCCTGTTTGGAAACTTGTAGCATCATGAACCGTACCAACCGGCTTCTTCATATGCGAGTTCAAATGTGGCACCAATAGTTTCCATAGTGGAACCAGTGTCATCGACGGCGCAAAAAAGGACGACAGTCAACCGGTCATCCTCCGAGGTCCGGCACAGAAGTCAGTCGACTATCCGATGGACTCCGCCACGAATTTCAGGAAGAGCTTTGCTCCAGACGACAGCTGGGCATCCATCCGATAGCAGATGGATACCTCGAAGGGAGCCTTCGGAGTGATCTCGACAATCGACACACCGTCCGTATTGATTGCCGCCACGGAGTGCTCTTGGATCAGAGAGATCCCCATCTCCTGTCGGACGAGATCGACCAAGTCACTCCCATGAAGCCCGGTCATCACGGTCTTGGGAGTGAATCCCGCCTGCTGACATATGTCCAGGCACGACTTGGTGTGCACGGCGTAAGGAGGCAGCATGACGAAATCCTCCGATTTCAACTCCTCCAGCGAGATCATCTTACGGCCGGCCAGCGGATGGGAGGCATACAGCACGGCGACGAATACATCTGTGGTGTAGGGGATCGAGACGAAATCGCCGTCCGGATCCTCCAGGTTGCAGATGAAGGCGAGCTCGCATTTCCCACTGCGGAGCAGTTCCCTAACCTCACCCCGAACGTTACCCTCGATGGTGCTCAGCAGATAGTTCTTGTTGTTGGTACGGAAGTCGGTCAGCAGACCTGTCACCCGGTATTCCGTCCCGATGACGATGAGATTATCGGCGTCGTGCAGCTTGTTGTAGACGTCCTTCACGAAGTGGTCTTCGAGCATGACTATCTGCTTGGCATACGGAAGGAGCAGCTTCCCGTATTCGTTCAGGACGATACCCTTGCCCGTTCGATCAAACAGGGGAGCGCCAAATTCTTCTTCCATGGACTTGACGTGCTTGGAGAGTGACGACTTGGACACGAAGAGCCTGCCCGCCGCCTCGCCGACGTTACAGAGCTGAGCCAGGACCGTGAATTCCCTGAGATATCTCGTATCCATCCAGCCACCCCGGTCAACCGACACAAAGGGGGATGTGCGCGAAACAACGCCGCTTCCCCGACTCCCTTGGGCAGCATCATATCAATTACGGGCGTGGTACTCGGTCGCATCCACAATGCGGCCGCGACCGCTCCCTGCGTACCGGCCTCGCGGTCGCCAAGCGTGTCCGCAGCGGCGAGGCTTCGGCCCGAAACAAGTCTGTTAAACGATCGACTCTCGCACGTGCTCCAGGAAGAGCTTCGCTCCGGACGACAGCGGGGCGTCCCTTAGATAGCAGATGGATATCTCGAAGGGAACGCTGGGGGCGATCTCGACCATCACTACGCCGTCCGTGATGATCGCGGAGGCGGAGCGTCCAAAAAGCAGGGAGATCCCTATCTTCTGCCGGACAAGATCAACAACGTCGCTCCCGCGGGAGCCGGTCATGACGATCTTCGGCGTGAATCCGGCCTTCCTGCATATGTCCATGCAGAAGCTGGTGTGCAGGGCATAAGGAGGCAGCATGACGAAATCCTCCGATCGCAGCTCCTCCAGCAAGATCGTCCTACGGCCGGCCAGCGGATGTGAGGCATAAAGAACGGCGACGAACTGATCGGTTGTGTAGGGCGTCGAGACGAACTCCTGGTCCGGGTCGTCCAGGTTGCAGAGGAACGCAAGCTCACATTTTCCGCTGCTCAGCAGGGCCTCCGTCGTGCCCATGAGATTGTCTTCAATGGTGCTGAGCAGGTAGTCGTGATTCTTGGTGCGGAAGTCCGTCAGCAGACTCGTGATGCGGTATTCCGTGGCGATGACGATGGTATTGTCGGCGTCGTGCAACTTGGTGTGAACGTCCTTCTTCAAGTGGTCTTCGAGCATGACCATCTGTTTGGCGTAGGGAAGAAGAATTCTCCCGTATTCGTTAAGAACGATGCCCTTCCCCGTCCGGTCGAACAAGGGCGCGCCCAATTCCTCTTCCACCGACTTGATGTGCTTGGAGAGCGACGACTGGGACATGAAGAGCTTCTCCGCCACCTCGCCGAAATTGCATACCTGGGCGAGGACCGTGAATTCCCTGATGTATCTCGTATCCATCCAGCCACCGCCTACCGTTCACGCCCCAGGGCTGCCTGATGGCAGGAATGCACTGCGAACAAGGCCGTCTGGGGGCAACGCCGTTCCCCCGACTCCCTTGTCCGCCATCATATCAATTCGGGGAATCCTCCCCTCCGCGGCACGCTTCTAGGGCGCCGGGACTTCGCTTTTCGGCGGCCTTCTAGGGCGCCGGGACGAACAGCCGCAGGCTCTTGGCCGCCTCGATGAGCTCGGCCTCGTCCGCCGGCCCCGCATCCCCCCAGCCAGCAATGTCGATAGTAGTTCCGCCCCGCGTCGCCACGTAGAAGAGCTCTCCAGAGCCGGAGTCGTAGATGGCGTCCACGTGTCCGTCGACTTCTGCGGTGCGGATCAGCTTCCACCCTTCAAACGGCTTCTTGCGCTCAGGCGTCAGGATTGGATCGTATAGGTAGATTGCGATATGGGATGGGGTCTGGTGACTCAGGTCTCTGTAGTAGATGCCAACCTGGGGCCTCATGCCTTCGGTCTTCTCCGCCGGCCTGACCATCTCCAACGGGAGACCGTGAAACGATTCCCCCAGGTAGTAGAGCGGATACGGCACCTCTGGAGAGATCTTGGCCAGTTCCTCCAGACAGGCCGCCAGACCGACAGCCTCCTCGAGCATCTGAGGAAGCTGCTCGTCGGTCATGGGTTTCACGCCGGCCGGGAACGTCAGGCTGAACAAGGCGCTGAGGTCTGCATCCTCGACCACTTCAAGATCGGCCAGGCGGCAGGAGTAGAGAGCGCCATTCGAGCGATACATGCGATCGTCCAGCGGAAAGCCGGTGGCGGCATCGGCGAGGACTACTCTGCCGGTGGAAGCGTCCACGCCTAACTTGCCCTCGTAGCGCACGATCTCCCGGCCGTTCACCTGGCCCCGGCCCGTCTCGCGCAGCATACCCCCCGCGACCGCCTGCCGAATCTCGGCCACCGACCGCCCGATCTCTCCCTGATCCATCGCGAAAGGATCCACCTTGTCCTCAAGGACCGAGGCCTGGTAGGCCTCATACGTGAAGTCGAAGGCCTCGTTCGAAGGCGTGGAATACCACTGCAGCCTCTCTCCGGTAAACACCTGAAGCGACTCTGACTGCCCCGAGCGCTCGTTGCCGGGACTGCTCGCGGCCTGACGGAACCGACCACTAGACGGCTGATGCCAGAAGTCCATCTTGAACTCGGCCGAATTGAGTTCCCTGGTGACCAACTGCAGGTGCAGCACTTGGTCTCCGGCATCGAGAGTCATGGGAAAACTACCAGGCAGATCCGGGGCGACAAGCCCGAAGGGTGAGTCACTCCCGACGACGAGGGCCGGGTCGGTCGAGTCGACGACGGAAGTCGAGCCAAGGGCCGTCGTGGTTGTCTGCGACGTGGACGAGACCGCGGGCCCGGCGCCTCCGACCGTGACGGCAGATTCCGAACTGCTGCAGGCGGCGGCACCGACGACGGTGCAGATACCAAGCGCACTGACCAGCAATACTCTGGACTTGCGGCTCATGGAACGCAACGCGTTTTGCCGAGCAGTCACATCCATCCCCCTTGTGGCTCCCACCTGCCGACTGGACGCCCTACTCCAGAGGTATCCCCCACACCGATGACATGCCCACCCCGCCGCTCTCCGCGTTCTGCGAGAAGGTGGACGGATCGGAGTCGACGAGGGTGTAGCTCCCGGCGGGGACCACCAAGTCATCCAGCGTGACGGTCCAGTAGGCGTTAGCCACATCGCCCTGGCCCGGGCTACCGACGGCCTGAAACGGTCCGTACATGGTGCCGTCCTCGGCCCGCAGGCCGATGGTGCCCACCCCGGGTAGTCCCCCCCAGATATAGTGGTAGGTCTGAAGCGTTGTGATCTTCGTGGTAACGTCCAGCACAAACGTGGGGAGGGTGGCGCCGGGACTCACTCCGCCGATGTTGCCGTTACTGAAAAGCTCTTGAGGCTCCTGCGCAACGTCCTGGTCTCCGGTGGTCCCGACCGGCCGATCGAACTCCTCGCCCGTGTCGATGTCGACTACGACGAAGATGTTGATGATCACCACAGTCGGCTGGACCACGACGATGGTGGCCGGATCGAAGTCGGGCCACTTGGTGCCTGTGTATTTGGGAGCTTTCGTGGCCAGTTTGGGCGGAGTCAACGGGTTCCCGCATTCACAGCGCACCCGGGGTACGCCGTATTGGTCGACCAGCACCATCTGCCCCTTCTGCAACACCGACTGGCGAGGGGTAGGCTTGCCGTCACGGAAGCCGTTGTTGGTGACCCTGGTGTCGCGGGTGAGCATCAGGGGGGTGAGCTCAGCGAAGTAGTCGCGGAGCTGAGAGGGCTGAATCTGGGTGCCGCCGCTCCACTTGAAGGTGGGATCGGCGTTGAGGGCGGCGCAGAAGGCCGCGGCCTTATCGGGGTTCTGTTCGAAGAACTCGAGCTGACCTTCTTTGTCGGCCAGAGCCTTGTCTTTGGATCCGCCATACAGGGCCGGCTTGTCTCCGGAGACGGCAGCCACCTGCACAGTTCCCGGAGCGGTGGTGACAGCTCCAATTGGCGGAGCTGTCGTAGCAACTCCAACCGGCAACGTGGTCGTCGGCGCGAGTGTGGTGGTGGGCAGGTTAAGCGACGGTGGAGGACCCGCCAGCACAAAGGACTCGCCGGTGAACGGCTCGGGTCCGGACTTGCCGGCCGCCTCCAAGAGAATCTCACCCTCTTGCTGCGCAGCGGTGGCGTCCGTGGTCGCATCCGTGGTTGCTTCGCCGGTGGCGGAGCCGGACGAGGACGACGTCACCGTGGTGTTGCCGGAGGCCGTCTTGTCCGAGTCATCACCGCGCAGACCGAAGTAAAGACCGACCCCCAATGCCGCCAGCAGTATGACCGCGGCCGCAACTATCCCAGCGATCAAGGGTCCGCGGCCCCGCCTGGCGGGCGCCGGCGACTGTGGGGGCTGCCAACCCGGGCCCCCCGGGCCGTATCCCCCCGTCATCATCGGGGGCGGCGGAGACGGCGGTGCCTGGGCGAAACCGGGAGGAGAGGGCTGCCAACCCGGAGCGCCACAGTGCACACAGAATGGCGCGCCCTCCGTCAAAGGCTGACCGCATTTCGTGCAAAGCATGATTCCCTCCTTGCGCCCGCTCCTCAGCGATACGCCCACTCCGGTGACTACATTGGCAAGCGTAGGCTAGTTGCCCGCAATAGTCCATAGTCTGATGGTTTCTTCCATCCAGCAGGCAGCCGCTTCCATCATGTTGCCCAGCTCTTCCTTCGGATAGGCGCCATCAGCACGCAGGGGCGGGGGATACATCGGCTCACCGAACACCTGCCTCATCCGCGGGCGATGCGTGCACTCCGAGCCGTTCCGGCGGTAGCGTTTGGTGAACACGTAGACCATCGGGAGGATGGGTGCCTGGTGGAGACAGGACATGTAGAAGGCACCTGGCTTGAAACGGTAGATCTCCTGGCTCAGGTAGACAAGATCGCCCTCGGGCAGGAAGAGCACGTGATGCCCGCGGCGCAGCGCCTCGCCCACCGGAGCCGTGATCATCTTGAAACCCAAGGCTCTGGCCGGAATGGGAAACGCCCGCACCATGCGGAGTATGCGGCGGACAACCGGCACCTCGAAGTTCCGTTGCGCAACGGAGATGTAGAGTCTCCGCGGAAACACTGCCGCGCCTGCGAACACCGTGTCAAAGTAGTGGCAGTGGTTGGAGATGACAATACATGCCCTCTTCCGCAGAATGCGCTTGTTGGCGCGTCCGCTTACCCTTAGCCCAAAGTACACGCCGGCAAGCCCGGCAATGGGATAGAGCAGGAGCATGACCGGGAGCGTGAGAAGTGTGAACCACCAGTCGAAGTAGATGTACTTGTACGGCTTGCGAAAATCGAGCTTCTTGGTGTCGTTGGTGACCACGAACAGCTTCTCTTGCGGAATGGTGTTCCGCTGCCTTTTCTCCATGTTGTCGATTGGAAAGATAGAAGTCGGGCGACCCGGCTAGGCCATCTGCGGTTCTAGGGTCGGCTCACCGCTCAGGATCTCGCGCTCGAACTCCGCGTAGATATCCTCCATGAGGTCAAGACATCTCTCAAAGCGATACTGCTCGGCCATTTGCAGGACCTTTGCGCGGGAGGCGCGGAGCTCGTCCTTGTGCTCAAACCAATAGTCGATCTTCTTCGCAAGGTCGTCCTCGTCGTCCTTGCGGAACATGAACCGGTCGTCCAAGGCAAACTGCGGCGCGGCGCTATAGCTGGAATCGCCTATGAGGCACGGAAGCCCACAACCGATGGCCTCAAGACACGAGAGACTCTCCAGCTCGACGATAGAACCGTGCACGTACATGTCGGCGGTGTTCAGGTACTGCAGCTTCTCTTCGTTGCTGACATAGCGGATGAGCGGCTTGTTGGGCAACTCGTCGCCGAGGCGCACAAGCTCGTCGGTCATCTCGCCCGTGCCACAGAGCATGAGAGTTATCTTGTCCGCGTACTTTGAGCGTCTGACGCCCCCGATGAGCAGCGACTGCCGCTTCTCAAGGGCATGGCGGCCGACGTTCATGAGCACCAGATTGTCGCCGTAGAAGTCCGGACGGTCGTATCTGCCGGCCGCGTACTCCCGGGGGATGCCGTTGGACACCACCCGCAGGGCGCTATTGCAGCCGTGGCCCCAGAGCATATCGGCAGCGAACTGCGAGGGACATTGTACTAGCGGCACACGATTGAAAAGCAGGAAGTTGAACAGCTTGTGCACCGTCCACTCCAGGGACTTGCTCTCCTTGCCCATGGCCGAGATGATGTTCTGCGGCTGCACGTGGAACGCGCCCATGACGTTCTTGCCCATCTGCTTGGCGACCTTGGCCGCCCCGTACCCCAGATAGAACGGGAACTGGATCTGCACCAGGTCTACGTCGGCGAACGCCTTGCGCAGCACGTCTTTCTCGGGGACGCCGAACATGAAGTCCATCTTGTCCTGTGATTCCTTGGTGCCCGGCAGAAAGAACCCCTTGACCTTGTAGAACCGCTCTTCTTCAAGGGACTTGGTGGCGACAATGGTGAACTTGTGCCCACGCTTCTTGAGACCTTCCACCAAGCGCATGGTGGCGATGGTGCCGCCATTGGCCCTGTTGAACGTGTCTACGACGACTGCTATCTTCATTCGGGCGTCCTTCCACGTGCCTGTGCCACGAGCAGGGACCCACAACGACTCGCGACATTTAGCGAACACTTAATGTTCGGAGTTGCACATGCTAGCAGACGCGGCGGCGACCTGTCGAACGGCGCGGCCGTGTCTCACAAGCCCATCAAGATCACCGGCAGGCGAGGCAGCGCCGTACTTGGTGAGTGAGGACGATTGGCGAGCGGTGCAGACGATCGGGCGCCTTGCGGAGCTCATCGCTCCAATACAAACCTACCGCTTCGGCCAGACGATATTCCCGCTCCTGTCGATCATGGCCTTGTATCCGTCTTCGTGACCAATGCTCACCAAGGCAAGCCCGTCCCTGAACGGCTCGGCCCAGGCGAGGTCCGGCTCGATGGCCCAGGCCCCGGTCCGGTCGATGAAGCCAAAGACCAGAACGCCGTCGTCGAATAGGCAACAGGCTGCAAGGCCCTCCGTGAACTCCTGAGCCGAGTTGAAACGCGGTTGCACGACAACCACTCCTGTCGTATCCAGGTAACCGAACTGATCACCGATGCGGGCGGCCGCCAGGCCCTCGGAGAAGTCGAAGGCCTCATAGAACTGCGGCTGGATGACCAGGGCCCCAAAGGTATCGACATAGCCCCACTTGCCCCCAACTCGCACCGCTGCGAGGCCGTCGTCTGTGAAGCTGCGGCCCTCGTCGTATCTCGGTTCGATCTTCCAGGCCCCGGTCTTGTCGATGTAGCCCCACCTGCCGGAAGCATCCGCCGCCGGACAGAGACCCTCCGAAAACGACCTCTCCATGAAGGCCGGCGCGTCGCCCGGCCGGATGACCCAGGCCCCGGTCTTGTCTACGAAGCCCACCGGGTACCCGTGCTCCTTCTCATCCAGCACTACACTGGCGACACCCTCGCTGAAATCCTCGGCACTGAGCAGGGTAGGCTCGATTGCCCAGTCGCTCTGTGGGTCGATGAACCCGCACGGGCCATCTCCCTTCTCCGGCGCCACACACGCGAGTCCATCGGAAAACCAGGAGGCATAGGCGAACTGTGGCTCAATGGCCCACGCTCCCGTCCTGTCGATGTAGCCCCACTTGTCCCCTCCAACCAATACCGGGTAGAGATGCACTTAGGTCGTCTGCGAGTCGGTGGACGTGGTTGTGGCCGCACCTGTCGTCGTGGTGGCGCTGACTATGGTGGTCGTAGAATGGGAAGTGGTCGTCGTGGCCAGGATGGTGGTCGTGGGCTCTTCGCAACCGGCAGCCAACCCAGCGCCTACTCCCATACAAACTGTGATTACCGCGGCCGACAACGCGATCGCCAGTCTTCTCATCGAATCCCCCCTCGGCAACGTCTACCCCCCCAACACGCTTGAGTATAGGCAGATTCGGGTTCGAGTCAACCGGCGCTGGATGCTGGACAGCTGGACCCCCAGGCGGACCTAACTGGACAACTTTTGAACTTTTCCGTCAAGGTCCAACAGCTACTTCAGCGCTCCTCGACGGCGTCCTGATCGGCCTGAGGCGCCAAAGACCCGCAGGCGTCTAGACACGCAATAGCCCTTCTCCGACAAGGAACTCCGCCCCATTTCCCATTCCGTAGTCCAGAAGCTCGTCGCTGAAGGAGCCCTTGAGAGCGCAGAAGTACACCTGCGCGCCGATCCTCCTGGCCATCTCGACAATCCGCGTGGCTTGGTCGAGTTTGAGTGAATCGGCCGTCCGTTTACATTCTGCGACGAGTCGTTCTGGGCCGAAGCCGAAAAAGACGTCAAAGTCCACGGTTGGTGCGCCGGGCACCGTGACATCCAAGCCTGGCCAATAGGCCATTTGAAGAGCACTCCGGTCACGGGGCGTGAAACGGCGAACTGCCGCCAAGACTGGGAGCAAGTCGTTGTCCATCATTGTTTCAGCCAAACCATCCAGCCTAAGGTAAGACTTGGCTTCTAGTCCGTCCCCTTGAAGCAGCGGCAGGGTGAATTCAGCCCGACAGGCAAGGCAACGCATGACGTCATCAAGATCAGAAATCGGATAGAACTCCTTTGCCCCGCATTCCTCGCACTGGTAGGTTCTCCCTCGCCTGACTAGACCTGTCGCCAAGAGTCTCTCTAGAAGCGGCGCGATGTCCGCTCTGGCGAAGCCAATTTGTGACGCGATGTCGTCCAGCGTCTTGGTATTGGGCCGAAGAAGGATCAACTCGTTCTTGACCGTGTCCTGGATAAACCGGTCAAAGCCTTCAGGCTCCTCGCACTTGGCGTCCTTGAGCGCTTTAGAGATGCTCGCCTCAACCTTGCGCCTGGCGAGAGAGGCGAGATTCTCGAAGATGGCGATGGCCAGGGTGTTGGTCAACACAGACAAGCCTTCAAGTCCTCCAACTCGGTCAATGACGGCCCGCGCAAACCTTCCTGGGGGAGTAATCTCGGCGCTCAAACCTAGGTCCTGCATGTAAGCATTCAGGGCCTCATCCGGGTCTAAGACTCTCAGCTTGAGATCAAAAGAGCGACTCGGAGACTGAGTGCGAATGCAGAACCTCCCTTGGTAGGCGTAGCCGTTTTGCTGAATCTTGGCTGCAGCTGATCTCGTAACCGGGAAGGGATTCGGCCAGGTCACCTCCAACACGACGCTGTTGCTGTATTTAGCCGCAAAGCCTTTAGGTACCCCGAATCGCATGGTGTTTTCCCCACGCCGCAATGCAGCGAGATCGTCGGCAAACAGACCGCGTCTGAGCTGCCCTCCCGGGAGATATCCCGCAAACGCGAATTCGAGCGCGCGCTGCTCGCTTGCTGCCGGTCCTCTAAGCTGTTCAGTCCGAGTTTCCTCTGGCACCTCAACCATTCCAGCGGCGACTAGCTCCTGTCTGGCGGAATCCCGAATAGAGGCCGCCGCGAATATGCGCACATCCGGCTTCTGGCGAAGCCGCGACTCCGCGGCAATCCACTTGACCATCTCCGCGACAACCGCCTGCTCCTTGAGAAAGCCGACCGGCATGATAATCAGTTGCTCACGGCTACCCCAGCTCACCACGCGGGAGCGATAGTTCCAGGCCGTGCACAGGTCATCAAAGCTGTCCGTCTGGACGACGTAGATGAATCTGTCATAAGCGGGAGAGACTTGCTCATGTAGGTCGATCAGGCGGACTGATTGCGCGAGCGGCGAGACGCCAGAGGTTTGGCCGTCAAGCAGCGCGAGCTTCGCTGCCAATTCAGTTGGGGCCGCACGCAAAGAGAAGGCTTCTTCATACGCTCCTCGATCTCCCGGATTCAGCGAGCCCCAGATGATGGTTTCGACATCTGGCAGAGGATCTTCATTGACGGAGGGAATAGTGAGCAGGTACTTCGAGGAAGAGTCTCCCGAGAGCCAGAGATTCAGCGGATGAAGATACCAGTCCGTTAGCTTCGGGTGAATCTGCTGGACATTGATTCGTGGAAACAGCTCTCGGATTGCTGCCGCCGAGAACGCAGAGTGATAGAAGACTGTCTCCACATCGCGAATCGCGGTATAGGCGCCAGTAGCGGGGTCCATTTCTGGCGTCCCCTCCGAGACCGGAATCACGAGAGCGTTCGCTCCGTTCCAGATTTCCGAGGCATTTCGGGCAACACTGGCTAGGGCCGAGATATCTCCTCGCGGAATGACAAACCCCAGTTCGGGTCCCCGGAGGCCATACGAGATTCGCTGCTGTGATAGCTCACCTTGCCCCATGCCGACGTTCCTCCTGAAGAAAGTAGCCGCCTTGCCGAGCTAGCTGGGCAGTGCCAAGCATAGCGCGACCTCAGCTGGACGACAGCCAGTAATACGCTTAGCTATCCGATAAGTCGCGATCACCGGGAGGCGCGGAATCCAAAGGCTGTGTTGGTGCTGCCTGGCACACTGCCCAAATCAAGGTTAAGCACGCCCGCTTGGCCGCCATCGCTCCAACGGCCGCCACGCCGAAAACCACGTAATGATGCGTCGCTAACTGAGCTATACAGCTGGCCAACACCTTGGCTAGAGTTCCAAGTGTCTGAACCAGACAAGCCGATACTTCTAGGGAGAGGATTTGCCGGCAAGGAGCCCGGCTCTGTCACGGCGGTCCATTGCTTCCAGGCGAAGGCGCCTTCTCCAGTAATGCCCGGCTGGCCGCCGGTCGTCTGGCCAGCTGTCCATTCCGAGACATTACCTGCAAAGTCCCAGATTACTTCTCCGTTCGTGAGAGTGAGCGTACGGCTCTGGTTGCCGCTAGCGCTTCCAGTGCCGTAGTAGCCGTTAGAGTCGTTTGAATCGGCTGCCAGGGCGTTTGTCGGATCATTGTCATTGTGTCCCGAGTAGATATAGCCGGAGCCGACGCTCCCGCCGCTCCAGTTGCTGGCGACGGCCAAGACGTTCTGGGCGACTGTCATCCATTCGGCTTCGGTAATCAGGTGGCAGCCGTCGCAACCGACAACATTGGAGCTGTAAGCAGCGGCATTGGTCTGGTTGATGCTGACCCAGGGTGCGCCGGAGGCTTGTGAAACGGGGACGGTGCCTCCGGCGTTCTTGGCTTCATACTTCATGAGGCAGAAGTCATTGGTGCCGTACGTGCCACTGCCAGGAACCGGTATGAAACCGGAAGGACAGGCCGAGCCAACCGATGAGCCGCTGCCGGTGGTGGCTATGGCCGGGGCGGTCATGTCGGTAACGGAGTAGCTGGCAGTGCCGTTGGTACTGGTCAAGTGGAAGGTCTTGCCGGCTATCTGGCTGTAGACCAGCGTGTTGCCCAAGCTGGTCTTCAGGCAGTAGTTGGCATCTACAGTGGGCGCGGTTGGGCAGTTGCTGCCGTCCAGCGACGTGGGGTAGGAACCATAGAGCGTGTTGTAGTTCTTGAGCAGGGTTGAGGCATTGGCCAGGTCAGACTGCAGAGAGCTGACCTTGGCCCTATTGGATATACCTGAATAGGAAACGATGGTTATGGCGGCCAGGATGCCGATGACGACAATGACAACCAGAAGCTCGACGATGGTGAAAGCAGGACGTCTGGTTGGAAACAGCTTATCTATAATACGCATCTATGAATAGAGTTTATGCTTAAGCTGCATTGAGAGCAATACTTCGCCTGTTATGGTTGTGGATAAGTCAGCCGTATAGCTAGACTGGGCGAGCCTGCACGGCGTCTATAATGAAGGCATGACAGACAATCAAAACAACCCTCCCTACCAGTCGGCCCTCGATATTCCATCGATTGCGAAAATGGCCGACGAGCTGCAGACTGCCGGAAGGCTGACGCGTGTGTTCGGGCGAAAGCATCGCGCGGAGATCTTGAAGATCGAGGCCCAGCTGCATCGGCTCGTTGGGATCGTCGATCGCTTCTATGCCCTGTTGGGGCCTCGTCACTGGATCTTTCACGACCGGTTGAATGTCGAACAAATCGCGGACCTACTCGACCTGCCGGTGGACGAGGCCGAGCGCAGACTAATTGAGCTGTACATGGAGCCCGAATCTCTCCGATTCGCGATTCTCGGACTGAACCATTTCCCAGCCATGCGATTACGCATGCATCTGTTGGAACGAGCCGAGAAGGATTACCACGAGAAGCGCTACTACTCGACCGTCCTCGTGCTGCTGGCCGTCATGGATGGATTCGTGAACGATTTCGAGAACCAGCATCGAGGTCTGCACACGCGGTCCGAGGAGGAAATGAGCGCATGGGATAGTGTCGTCGGGCATCACCTCGGCCTAACGAATGCTCACAGGACCTTCACGAAGAGCACATCAAAGACGAGCGATGAAGAGGTCTTCGATCTCTATCGGAATGGCATCGTCCACGGCACTATCGTGAACTTCGACAATGACGTCGTGGCAACCAAGGCGTGGAACCGGCTTTTTGCCGTCTGTGACTGGGCAACTAGCGAGGAACGCCGCCGAGTCGAGCCCGAAGCAGAGCCGACTTGGCGAGAGCTATTTGCACAGATGGCCGAGAACCAGAAAGCCAGAAAAGCGCTAGATGAGTGGAAGCCGTCGGTGCTGGAGGCTGGAGCGCCCGGACTGGAATCCAACGAGGTCTTTGTTAGGGCGAATGAGTACCTCTCCCTCTGGAAGCGGGGCAACTACGGCCGCATGGCTCCGTTCCTGTCCAAGCTCGTCGCGGAAGACTCGGACAAAGCCACTGCCGGGATGATTCGCACGGAGTACAGCACCTTCCCGCTGACGGCGTTCACCATCACTGCAGTCAGGCATGACGTGCCGGCAATCTGTGAGGTCGAAGCGGAGCTGGAGTTCGGTCCTGAGCGCAAGAGTGCGCGCATGCAGTGGAACCGAGAGGGCGACGACTGGGTGCCGGTATCACCAAACCAGCCAGGTGAGTGGCGACTGGTGCGTTGGGGTCCTCTCGCCATGATGCAGCCCGAACCAGCTGGCGAGGACGAGACGAGCTAGTCCAATACTCTGACGTGCTCCAGCGTGATTGACAGACAGTCGGGTATCTTGCCACCGGCAAGCAAGCAGGCATCGTGGTATGTCCAAGCATCCTTGCCAGCGAATCCAAGCCCTTGTGATACGAGTTCGTCCCTAGCCGCAACCCACTCCGGCCAGGAATCGTGAACTAGCGCCTCCAAGGTCGGCTCATTGAAGAATAGACGATCGGCCACCTTCCCTGAGGGCCAGTCGATTTCGCTGCAGCCGAAGAACTTCAGCAGTTTGCGGTTCCAGGACTTGGTGTTTTCTATACTCGACTCCAGGTCTTTTTCGCGCTTGGAGTCAGCTGCGGCCTTTGCTTCAGCCAGCTTATCCTCAAGTTGTCGATCGTTGTCCACGACAACTACTGCGGGTACTCCCAGCCGCTCCAAGATTACGAATGGCAGGAGCACGCCCGTCTTACCTCCGCATTCTGCGACGCACACTCCGTTGCTGACCAAGCTCTGCACTAGCTCCGAAGCACCATTGAACATGCCTCTGTCCGTCGAGCCCTCTACAAGAAGAACCCTATCAGCGAACAGCGCCTCGGCTAGAGAGCCCATGCACACGCCATCGAGCTGGCGCTTGACGCTTGGTTCATCCACGTAGCAATCTAGGCGCGCTAGCACCTTGTCCACGGAAGATCCCGAAACTGACACCGCGCCTTGACTGCCGCCGCCTGAACGGCTGACCCGCCTGATCTGATGAAAGGCCCGGGGTTCTATGAAATATGGGCTATGAGTTGCGTATGCGACTTGCACGCCCTGGTCAGGGTTCTTCGCTAGATCACGCAGGACCGACGCAAAGTTGCGAGCCTGCAGGGGATGCTGAAAGAGTTCGGGCTCCTCAATTGCGAGGCAGATCGTGCCTTGCTCTCCCTTGCCCTTTCCGCGCTCAGCCAGCAGCTGAAGAGCTGAGATCAACAGGGCGCGCTGGAAACCGTGTCCCTGTCTTTCCACGGTTGTCTCAGTGTCGTCGTCCATGATCTTGACTTTGAACTGCGCCTTTTGCTGCGGAATTGCTAGGTCCTGCGCGCTGACCTGAACTTCGCGCCCTGAAGTGAAGGCGGACACGGCCGAGGTCATCCTCTCGGAAAGCTCCTTGAGCTGCTCTCCAAAATGCTTACCGTGGATGTCTGCCTGCTCAGCAGCCACCTTAGCCATCAACTCGGCAAGGTCGGCGTCCGCGCCAGACCGATCGACCGCTTGTTCGAGGACGCGGCCGATTATGGCATTTCGGTTGTCTTGTGCTTGTTCGCTCGCGCGCAGGTCGGCGGTTACAAAGACGTAGTCGAAAAGACCCGTCATTACAAATTGGCCGTTGAAACCGAACAGGTGAGTGGTCGATGAGATATCAACATCTTCTAGCTTATCGGGGTTGTCTGCTTCCCACTGATCCAGCGCGGTCAGCCGCCCGGCATCGTTCCGAACCGATGGAAGCCCGAGGTCGGGGCGAGCAACTCTTAACTCGTCATATCGCTCCCCACGTTCGGTTGCGTTAATCCCCTCACGAACACTCGCGAACTCCGGCCGGGCTCTGCCCTTTCCATAGAGCTTATCTTTGCCGTCTTGCCAATGCTTCCAGAGGGTTACAGCGTCTCTCCCTGGTACGGCATAGCGACCTAGTGCTTCCCGATCCTTGTCTGTCAACCCAGCGAACTCGACTGACACTTCAATTTGCTTTTCTTCCGCTCCCGAGAAGACATCGTCCTCGGTAATAGTGCCGCCATTGAAGAACCAATCAAGAGCTCGCAGAATGGTAGATTTCCCGACTCCATTCGGCCCGATGAAAGTCGTTACATCGTCGAAGTCGACAGCGACGTCGTCTAGGCAGCGGAAACCGACGATGTGAACCTTCTTGATTCGCATACATGTCTCCCTTCAGCTACCCGTGTTCTGCTCCCGTTGGCCGTTCGGCTTAGCCAAGTGCTACGTTTCGTCATCATCTGCGACCCATTATATGAGCACGAACGTTTGTTCGCAATCGCATGGACTCGGTGCGGGCTCCAATGCGTGCCGACAGCTTCAGGTTGTTCACCGTTTTGGAAACAGCCCGCCAAAGAGGAGTCCGAGATACAAGAACGCCATGTCCTCATCGTCGTCCCTGTACGCGTCAAGAGCCTTCCTGGCCCTGCCCGCCGCCGTCTTGAGCTTCGACAGAGCCTCTGAATGCTTGGCTTCACTTGAACAGGGGTGGATTCTTCCGCAGGCACCCTTGGGGTCGTTCATGGCAGCGAGTTCATGGCCTTCGAGACTCTCAAGGATCAGGCACAGGTCAAAGACGTGGATATAGAGAGACTGCTTCGCTACGTGCTGCGCAGCGCGCATCTCCAGATAGAACGAGGAAATCGGGACGTTTAAGTAGTACTTCCACGCTTTAAGCAGTCGCGCGAGACCCTTTGCATCGCCCTTGTGCGGCTTTTCATTACATTCATTCACGTAGGCAAGGTGCTCATAAGGCGCGGAATCAATCCAGCCGCTTCCAACGCTGGGGCCTGGGATGTCGTACACCAACTGACCGGGGCCACCTCTACCCGTGAGGAAGGCGGGGATGACTTCCCACGTCTCAGCTCCTCCAGCGAATCTCACAGCTACCGCCGGTCGGCGAATCGTGACCTCGGTCGAGGGGAATCTCTTCGAAAGCGCATCCTTCACCCACTCAAGAGCTGTGTACGACGATTCCGGCTTCGAGTCCTTCAGCCGCACCACGGCATCGACATCGCTATAGAACCGAATGCCTGTTCCGTGCGAGAAGGAGCCAGTCTCGAAGAAGTTGGCGACGCTTAGATTGTCTTCAAGAGCGGCCTTGACCGATGCACGGTGGGATGCGGCAGCGCTGCGCTCCGTTGCCGTAGGAGTCAGCCCGGATAGGAAGTCTTCAAAAGCCTGGCTCACAGTCCGCGCCATACGATTCACCTATCCATATGCTGGAAAATCATCGCCAAGTATGATTCCCCATAGCCTTATGGCTTCTTCATGATCTCCGTCTCGCTGCGCCTCGATTGCATCTGAGGCCCGGCCGTGAGTTGAAGAAAAAGACTGCTTCAGGTCTGATTCTTGGAGGGGAGTGAGGCTCGCCCCAAGATCGCCGCCATAGCCGTCCGGGTCCTGAACGTGGATGTAGCCCCCGGCCCATTCGAAGAACTTCTGAAGTCCTATCGCATGGTTACTACTCATGGTTGAAAACGCAGCCCCGACCATTGCCTCAAGGTGCCATGAGCCGAGCCGCTTGCTGTGTTCGTTGTTCCATCGCTTAAGAATTCGCACCCGTCGTCTGAACTGGCCAGACAAGGCCGTATCGCGGTCCTGAGCCCACTGCTCCTGCTTTGGCGGGTCCGTCTTTATCCAGGAACCGTCACCAGCCGGCAGGAAATAGCCTCCACTATTCACGCCGAAGACCGGCGCGATATCGACGTGTAATCCGTCTTTGTAGAAGAGCCTGACTGCTTGGCCTCGTGCTCCAACTTGTTGCACTTCAGTGCGGGCGTCTATCCTGCGTGTAACCCAGTAAAGGAAGCTTTGAGAGTCGTGCCGGTACTTCTCGAAGACCTGATTCTTGTTAGTAAAGACAGCCAGAACGTCTATGTCATCGAGCGGACGAATCATCGTTCCTCGTGCCCCGGACCCCATCAACCGACTGGTCTTGAGTGGTACGTCGCAGTCAGCGGGGAATGACTCATCCAGCAGTTCCTTGACCCGAGCCGCTCGACTGACCATCGTCACTCGCTGCGCCTCGGTCAAGACGATCGCAGCTGCGAATTCCTTGAAGGCTTGCTCAACCGTCCTGGCCATCGCTTGCCCCCGGCCCGATGTTTCTCGCCGCATACTGCATGTCTTCTTCGAAAGAAGGAACAAGTGCCTTGTAGAACCATTCTGGAACTAGCGGAGCAATCTTGCGCAGCCGGAATATTCCGTCCTGCAGCTCCCTCAACGGTTGCACCTCGCCAGGGAGGTGGGAGAGAAGGCTATCAACCTCATCCTCCAACAACTGGCGACTACCAGCAGCCTGAAAATGCTCGCGCGCTAGTTCGCAAGCGTCCAGCAACGCTGGCAGCGAGGGCAACGCGATGGTTGTAAGGTAAGCCGCCAGGGTCGCGTTGCCAGTCAAAGCAAGTGCAACACCGGCTAAGAACCAGAGCACCGCCGCGCCTGCCAGCACCCACGCGTAGGCGTAGTGCTGTCTGCGAGCCCATACTGCATTGGATCTCAGGCAGATGAGGACCGAATCGGGCCAAGCGTGCGCTGCCTGCGTTGGATACCAATCGCGTACGGAGGCAAAGGGCGCCTCTCCCTTGCTCGCGTTCCGTATCTCCTCTGCGGGAATTGGCTTGCCAAGGACTGGGTTCCATGGCAACCCGAGGACATCGCAGTCGAACATCTCTTGCGCGAGCGCGCCTTTGATCCGACATCGGTCACGCCATGGACTAATCAGAACCCGGGAGACGAAGATCCAAACTCCGGCGAGGGCTCCGAGAAGCGGCCCGTAGGTCGGAGCGATAAAGAAGATCAACGGCGCGACTAGCGCAAGCAAGAGTGCCACTGAACGTCCCGCAAGTTGCATCCGTTTTGCTCGTCCGTAGTAGCAGCCCGCCGCAGTTTGGCGACGGAGGTTAGCTTCGCTCCTCTGTCTGCATCCGATGTCGGCCATGGTCGGACGACGTTCCACAAAACGATGAGTCATGCAGTCTTCTTCCGCTCACCGTTTGAGTGCCAGGCGAAGCCGCTGAGGTCGCGAACGGAACCGATTGTTGTGAGCAGCTGCGCGTTAGCAATGACCCGCTCGTCGTTCAGCGACAGCTTGATTCCGGCTTCGCTCATCCGCCGTATCTTCGACGCTGCTGAGCCAAGAGCATCCGACCTGGCGGCCGGGCGCGTTCCTTCATCCTTCCGGCAGACGACTATGGCGTCAATCTGAATGGGGCTCTTCGCCTGCGACTTCGGAGTCGCCCCGGACATCTCGGACTTGACGGGATGAGCATTGACGACGACGAAGCCGGATTCGACCACGGCCCTCGCTACGGAGTCCCATCCTTCGTCTCGCGAATGATGGTAGGTGAAAACCAGGAGCCCCGAAGGCTTCAAGACACGATGGCACTCGCGAAAGACGGAGGCCAGCTTATGGCTAAACAATGTCGCTTGCGCGTCTTGGACTTCCCCGGCGGAACGAGTGCTGCCGGATTCCTTGACGAAGCCTCGCGGAGTCAGTTGTTGCCAGGCATAGAAGAAATCGGCGAGTTCGGAATAGTGCACGTTATCGAAGAAGGGCGGATCGGTCACGACGAGGTCAATACTGCTGGCAGGAAAGCCGGTTTCGCTGGAATCGCCGCACGAAAGATAGATCGCTCGTCCGCTCCTGTCGCCGTTAAGGGGAGTGTCCATGTGGACTTGTCCAGCAAAGGCCGCCGAACACTGCACTGCCTGGCCACTGCTAGAACCAACGATCTCCAAGGGATTGCGCCGGTAACTGATCGCTTTCAGCAGACGACCAGCGAACAAGCCCGAAAAGCTTCCGGAACTCTTCGAGGTTCCCCATATGTTGGCCTCAATTGGTGTTCGTTCCGGCTTCAAGATGTGATGAGAGAACATATGTCGGACTGCGCCGGTGCCTTCGCCCTTGTATGAGGCGAACATGTTGTTGAATTCGAGAGCGCCGGAGAACAAGAGCAACAGGGCATCTCTCGATTCGGTGTCTTTCACTTCGGAAATGGCCCGATGCAGCTTCGCGAGTCCCAGCAGTTGCCGATCGTTGTGGAAGTCTCGCCAGCGCTTGAACCCGTAACTAATGGCCTGACGGGTATTGTTGCCATCCGCGAGTTCCAACGAGGGAACGGATAGAGCACCTTGCTCCAATTCTCGCTTCAGCTCGCTGGAGCATTCCTCGTAGCGCGCCAGATCCTGCGCGTTTGCGGCCAAGTACTCCTTGCGTCCCTCCCGCGTCAGGACGAGCTTGGCATACAAGCGAAACGACGACGGAGCCTCCCCAGATAGCGTGTCAAGCACTCGAAAGTCGTTGCGGCAAGAAGGGCAAGTGGCCGAGCGACCGTTCACAACGCCAACGTCCTGGTTGAAGTCGTGTCCGCAGCGATCGCAAGTCGCGTCCGGCTGATCGTATCTGCCCTCAAAGATTTGGTCGCATTTCGGGCAAAGCACTTGGACTTCTGGCTTTCGACGCGGATAGGCGTTCCGCGCAAATACCCAAGAGGAAAAGAGATCAACAGTGCTTCGACAGGTTGGACAGCCGGCCTGCATCACCCAGAAGTAGTAGAGAACCTCGCACTGTTCGCCCCTGCTGTCTTCCGAGGCGTACATAGCGCGAAGCTCTTCACCAACAGAGGCTGAGAGCGAATCAAAGGCTCTTCGCAGCTTGATTTCGTCCAGCCCACCCAATGCCACTCGCACTGCCTCAGCCGCCACCGGGTTGATGTCGCGACCTACTGCGGTGAGCCCGAGCTTGTGAGCTTCTCCGATTGTAGTTCCAGACCCCATGAAAGGGTCAAAGGCAGTAACGCCTGCGTAGTCTTGCCTGCGATAGAACTCGCTCCGCAAGTCGCTATCGGCCGGAAGGAGGCAGCCGAGAAGGATTCCCCGGAACACGGAACCGAGCCTTTTCGCCCACCACTTGTGCGTGTGGTAAATCGGTCGGTGGATCTCCTTTCGCCAGCTCTCTCGTTCGGCGATGCCCCCTAGAAACTCAAAGTCAAAAGCATCGGTCTCTATGAGCGCTGGCTGCCCACCGACTACCTGTGCTTCCCGGCTCGCCAGAAGAGGCAGCGTCTCAACACTCGTCTTCATCAATATCGCTTTCGCTCAAGACCTCTGCGAAGTCACGGATTCTCACAACATCTGTGGCTGCACCTTTGGCCCGCCATGCTGTGAACCGATGCGCTGTCCCGGCCGCTGGGTTTGGCACACGGCTAGGCTCGATTTCATTGGTCTCAAGATCGAAGGAGTAACCAACAATTAGCTCCGCGGTCTCGACGCGAATGAGATCGCCGACGGGCACAAGATCATCATTGACTTCAGCCTCACTTGGCAGAATCAGTGTTACCCGATGTGCCAACCCGCCGGCAATTCGGAACGGTGTCGGAGCAACGTACATCTTGCGGTCTCGTATCATGATGTCGCCGTAGCTGCCGAAGCCCTTAACGCTCTTGTTCTTGTGAACATAGTCATGCTGAGCGTTCAGGAAATCGCCGTGGCAAAGGACAAAGTCGAGTACAGGGTACTGATCACCGTCGGGGTCCTTTGGGTAGCGACCAAACACGTAGTAGATATCCCGCCCGTTATGAAAGCCAGCCGGAACCTGACTATTACAGTCGAAACTCGCATCCCTACCCGGGTAAGCTAGGCCCTTGATTTCGTAGCCGACAGGAACCGTGACAAGCCGGAAGTCGGGATAGCTATTCCTGCCCCCCGCCTCGTAATTGAAGCCGGTGCTTGCCACCCGATCCTTGAACCAATTCTGGAAGTGGAACTCCTTGTCGCTGCTGCTGACGCGGCGGATGAGGACTCCCCGGCCAATGGCACTCGCGCACTCCTTGAAGATGGCTACAGCAGTTTCGTGGGGCTCGTGTTCCATGTGTTGTCTATCTCCAGTTATCTTCATTGACGTCGAGAAGCGGCCTCGGCTGCCGCCCCTGCCTACACTGTACAACTAGCATCGGACAGGTACGAGGGTTTGGCTTTGCTTGTCTTGGAGCTCTTGCTGGTGGTTGAAGAGGGCGCCAATACTATACATATTTATAGCATGATGCCGCGACTTGACACAAGCCAGCGCACCGTACGCTTTTCGCCATTAACGAAATGAACAGCTGGCATCAGAGCGCCACTCACAAATCATCCTCCCTCTCGAAACTCCGGTCTTTTCTGGGGGGGTGCTAGTCTTCTTGAGACAGTGGACGACTAATTTGCGGAACCTCTCGGGGGGAAACGCTTGGCAGACATCACTCAGGATCTGGAGAGCTTGCTCGGTACGGCCTATGAGCTTTTCCGGAACTCTGACTGCGCTCGCGAGTGCGAAATCCTTGCGGACGCTCGCGCGGAGATTGAGCAGACCGGGTATGACAATTGGAACGGTGGAACGGATATCTACCGGGTCGTCCTCGAGATTCCTCTTGATGTCTATGCCAAGTGGGAATCGGAGTTAAAGAGTATCGAGGTCTCCCTCAAGCAAAGGGTCGAGGCGCTTTTTCGCAAGTATCCCGACGTGTGGCTGGGTGAAGTTGTCATCCTTCCGCAGCTCGCAACTCCTCTCAGGAGGCGAGACCTGCCTTCGTACACTATGTCCAATAAGGATCTCGTTGCTGATCTAGAAGCTCAGAAGAACTTGATGATCGCCGTGTCAACTGATGGTCCCAGAATTCAGAAAGTGGACCATGAATATTCGGCGCGGCAGAAACGCATAGGGGTCGGACTCACTGAGCGTGGCCTGGAGGACCCGAACCCATACGCCGATCTCTGGGCCTGGTACGGGAAATGGAGCAGTGGCGACCTACCTTCCTACCAGTCGCGTCGTGTCTACATCGGCGGGCTTCTGAATCCCCTGATACTTCAGCTCAGGAATGAGGCAAGTTCTAGCGACCTCCTCGCGTCGGTAAGGCCGACCGGATGGCCGCGTGTGGACAGGAACATAGGAGAAGTGCGGTCTACGCTGGGTCGGGCTCGAACCGAGGAACAGTATCAGGCCGTGGGCCTCCTTTGTCGTGAGACGATGATTTCGCTTGCGCAGGCCGTATACGATGCGCAGAACCATCCGAGCCCTGACGGCGTAGAGGTCAGTGATACCGACGCCAAGCGCATGTTGGACGCGTTCCTCGCGGCTGAGCTAGGTGGTCAGGAAAACGAAGATGTCCGCCGATATGCAAAGGCCGCTCTTAGCCTCGCTAACGCGCTTACACACAAGCGAACGGCCGGATTCAGGGACGCGGCTCTATGCGCAGAGGCCACAACTGCCGTCGTCAACATTGTCGCCATTGTGTCTGGCCAGAGAGACCCGGAACAACTAGGTCCTCGAATAGTGTGAGCTAATGCCATATGGGCACGCGACCGCTGTCGACATCAGGCGATCAGCGGGAAACACGGAAACCGACGCTCGCGGACGTGTTGCCAGGCGCGAAGTTCAAAGCCAGGTACAGAACCCCAACGCCGCTGCCATCGTACCAATAGCCACCACGAAGGAAGCCACGCGCCGCGGTTTCGCCAGCATAACTATATAGTCCGCCGACGCCGTTGCCGGTGTTCCAACTACTTGCGCCCGTAATGCCCGTAGAAGCAGGGGTGGCAGGGACAGTCAGGCTGCCAGGTGCGGTTACAGCTGTCCATTCTTTCCAAGCATACGTACCTTCGCCGGTTATGCCAGGTTGGCCGGTGGTTACTGTGCCACTTGTCCATTCCCAGACGTTGCCCGCCATGTCCCAGATGACTTCACCGTTGGTGAGGGTTAGGGTGCGTTTTTGGTCCGAATTGGACACGTTGCCAGTGTCGCTGTAGCCATCACCAGTATTTGAAACAGCTAGGGCGTTGGCAGGTACGTTGTCGTTATGCCCTCGGTAGATGAAACCAGAACCAACCGTGCCGGTGCTCCAGTTGAATGCGACCGACAGAACGTTCTGAGCAATGGTCATCCATTCGGCTTCGGTGATCAGGTGGCAGCCGGTGCAGCCTGCTACGTTGGCGCTATTAGTGATGGCCGTAGTCTGGGAGATGCTGACCCAAGGTGAACCAGTCGGCTGACTGACCGGGACATTGCTGCCAGCGTCTTTGGCTTCATACTTCATAACACAAAAGTCATTGGTGCCATAAGTACCGCTGCCGGGGACCGGTATGAAACCGCTCGGGCAGGCACTGCCGGTTGATGAACCATTGGCGGTCGTGGCGATGGCCGGAGAAGAGCCGTTAGTGACGGCGTAGGCGGTCGCGTTCTTGGTGGCCGTCAAATGGAAGGTTGAAGGAGCGACGCTGCTATAGGCCAGCGTAGTGCCGGTGCTTGCTTTCAGGCAGTACTTGCTATCCACCGTCGGAGCAGTCGGACAGTTGCTGCCATCAAGGGCGGTTGGATAAGAGCCGTATTCCACGCCGTACATCTTGAGCAGCCTGGAAGCATTGTCCAGATCGGATTGGACCGAGGCGACGGTGGCTCGGCTAGTGATGCCGGAGTAGCTAACAACCGTAATCGCGGCTAGGATGCCAATGACGACGATTACAACCAAGAGCTCGACTATGGTAAAAGCCGGACGTCGATCCTTGGTCGGGCGCTTGTTGCTACGCATGTATGCATATAGTTTATGCTTGACTTGAGATTAGCGCAACATGTTTATCCACAATCATGCGCAACGTCACTTGCCGGTCTGTCCGATTCCCGAGCAAGACGCACGGCTCGTTCACGGAACTCGGTCGGATAGCGAACGCCCATCCCGGAGCGACAGCTGGCATTCAAGGTGTCCCAGCCGAACTGTTGCCTGCAGCCTAATCCTTTCGCCTCCCTCCAGAACTGCCGTGTATGATCCGGGCTTCTCGCCGCGCCACTGCAAGTCGAGTTCGACCGGAAGGTCCTCAAGTGCAGCGGCATCTGCGAGTTGTGATCGGTAGCGGCCCCCACGCGCGGAGCGTTCAATCATCGGTAGATCCATTTGGATGTCTTGCCCGTTGAGAAGAAGGCGAGGTGCTCCCATTGCGATGTTCGGTGGCACACGCAGCTCAAGTTGAAGTTGTACAACCGACCCAACCGACGACAGTATCAAGATTGCACGAGGCTGCAGCCAGGGAGCCGCGCCCACCAGCAGGATGGCCAGCTTCTCAATCCCTGTATCACTCCACCTCCGCACCGTGCGCTGATCGACATTGTGGAGGCTGCCGAACTCACTAAGGCGCTCAAGCACGTTTTCGCCGCTACTATCCCAGCCGATGCTCACCATCGCTGCAGCGATGTCGCGGTCCTCACCGTATTCATCCGCAAGAGAAATCAACCGCTCAAGTGCAACGTCTGCGTCTCCGTCGCCAAGACCTCTCACGAGCACCTGCGCACGATGAAGACTTGAGGCTGACAACGTCTGCCGGAGCTTGCGCAGCGCCCGTAGTTCTGCGATCAGCAAGCCTGCAGCCCGACGCCTTCCTGGCATGCCGTCGTCGCCCATCTTGTCACCGCCCTATCACGATCGATTCCTGGCGCTCGCGCTACCACTCACGCCATGTCACTTCCATGTCATTACAACCCGCCTGGGCCGGGGGTCTAATGGGCCCAGGTGGCCAGAAAAGCCGCTCAGGCAAAACCAAGAGAAAGGATACAAAATGATGAGTGGTAAAGGGTTAGCTTTGTCCGGTAGCGATGGTTTCTCGCACCAATCTCTCGACCGGGTCACCCGACCGGTCCAGCGTGAAACTTCGATTGAGCTGGCACGGACTGCAGGCCAGGGTCAAGTGTTGAAGGCGCGCGAAGATATCCGGGCGGCCATTACCAGCGCGGCCCTGCAGAACGTTGGAGCGCTCAGCGCACTCGAACAACACCTGATCGAGGTTGCGCCGATGGGAGCTGAGCGCTATCGGCACATTGTCGACGCCTACACCATGGGCGCCGCCCAGACGATCGCGCGGTGGTAGTGATGCTTGCGTTTGGCATTACTCTCATCGTTCTTCTCGGCGCGGCCGTGATTGGCGTTGTCTCCCAGCAGTTGATCAAACACTGGCAGGCGGAGCGACGCCGCCAAGAGATTGGACGAATACAGCGCGAAGTGGCCGAAGCCAAGCGACAGCTGCAAATGCTGGCCACGGCGCACCAGACCTGGCTCAACGATCAGGCTCATGAGGTTCGTAAGGCCCTCATCATGGAGTCATTCAGGTACTCGCACGGCGCTGTCCAGCGGGCGAGCAAGAACGAGTCATCGCACTCTGGATACTGATGGACAACCCGGGCAGAAAGATCAGCGCTGCGCTAGCGATTCTGCTGGCAATAGCAGTCGCAACTCGGCTGGCTTGGGCGCTGCTCAAGCCAGCCGTGCCCTTCCTCATCATCGTGTTCGTGATCCTAGTCGCGCTATCGGTCTTCTGGCGCAGGCGCGGAGGCTGGTAGTACCAGGGGCCGAGCCTCGCCGGTCGCTGTTGTGAAATGTACATTTTCTATTGACTGATGCATTCGTGCATCGTTTACTAGACCTTATCTCTGCCGCACGCTCGGCAGGTCAGGGAGGAAGGAAGTATGAGTCGCACCCCAGAGCATCGCATCTTCATTCGATCAATCAGGAAGGACCCGCCTGATTACGTCAAACTTGGTCAGGCGCTTCTGCGGCTGGCGACCATGAAAGCAGCGGCAGAGGCCGAAGCTCCGACCAATAATGAGGCGGCCGACATACCGCCGCCTGTCAGGGTCGAGCCCGAAAGATCTGGGCAGGAGTCCGAATCATGAGCGGAATTGTGAATGATCCAACTCTTGCCCTCGTCAGCCTCCTTGGTGCAGGAGCGGCGGCCGGTGGGATCGCGCTTCTGTCTGGGGAGCCTGAGGAACCTACCGTCTGGTTTCGCCTCAGCTGGCCACGTGAGGTGGACAACAAGGCCGTCGTCGGATTCCTGCGCACCATCGCCAGTGACCGTCAGCGCCATGTCGTGGCTCTGGAGGCTATCGGCAGCGGCGGCCAACTGTCTTATCGGATCGGCTTGGCCGAAAAGCGCGCCCAATTCGTCATTGCCCAACTGAAGTCCTACATCCCCGGCGTATCAGCCGAACTCATCGAGCATGAACAGACCCGCTGCCCGCTCTCCGCCTGGCAAGTCCGCATGAGTTCCCATCAGCGAGCCCTGCGTACCAGTCAGCCCGAGTCGATCGCCCGGGCCATTATCACCGCTCTGTCCACTATGAGGAGCCAGGAGACTGCCACCGTGCAATGGCTGCTCGGACCGCGCCTGGAAGCTGCCACCACATCGGAGGGTCTGCTGCGCACCACCTCCTGGAAGCAAACCCTCAAGGGCACCTTTGTGGAAAGCACCAAGCTCGACCCCGACACCCGCAAGGCCATTAAGGAAAAGAGCGAGGAGGCCGGATTCCGGGCGGTCTGCCGCATCGGTGTCCTCGCATCCAGCGATCAGGCCGCGGATATCATCGCGAGCAGGCTGGTGGGCGCGCTTCGCACGGCGGAGGCCCCCGGCGTGCGCATAACACTTAGAAGAGAGAACCCGGAACGCATCGCCCTGGCCAGGCCACCGAGAAGCTGGCCGCTCGCCGTCAATGTCGAGGAGTTGGCCTCGCTCCTCGGTTGGCCTCTCGGTGAGATGAGTTATCCCGGCATCAATCGGGAGGGCGCACGCCTTCTGCCGCCTAGTCCCATGGTTGCCCGGCACGGCCGCGTTCTTGCCGCCGCCAGCTACCCCGGAAGTGCGCAGAGGTTGGCTCTTAGCACTACCGACTCGCTACAGCACCTTCACTTGTTAGGACCGACCGGTGTCGGCAAGTCCACCCTCATGCTCAACCTCATTGTCCAGGACATGGCGGCCGGGCGCGGCGTGGTAGTCATCGACCCCAAGGGCGATCTCATCCAAGACGTGCTGGAGCGGGTGCCTATGGATCGCCAAAAAGATGTCGTCGTGCTCGATCCGGCGGACGAACGCCGCCCGGTAGGCTTGAACGTCTTGCAGGGCGGCGGACGCTCACGGGAGCTGATCGCCGATCAGGTGCTGGCGGTCTTTCATGATCTCTACCGAGAGAACTGGGGACCACGTACCCAGGACATCCTGCACGCCTCGCTGCTGACGCTGGCAGGCAAACCGGGTATAACACTCTGCGCGCTGCCGATCCTGCTATCGAATCGGGCCTTTCGCAAGTCAGTGACTCGCGACATCACCGACGGCATCGCCCTCAAGCCGTTCTGGAACTGGTTCGAGACCTTGAGCGAAGGCGAACGTCAACAGGCAATCGCACCGGTCATGAACAAGCTGCGGGCCTTCTTGCTGCGGCCTAGCATGCGCGCGGTTATCGGCCAGGCTGAGCCGCGCTTCGATATTGAGACCGTCTTTAGTAGCGGGGCCATCCTGCTGGTATCGCTCGCTAAGGGACTGCTGGGTCCGGAAGCCGCTGCGCTCCTGGGATCGCTCACTATCTCCCATCTATGGCAAGCGGCCCTAGGACGCGCCCGGGTCCCAGCGAATTCGCGCTCTCCGGTCTTCATCCATATCGATGAGTTCCAGGACTACATCCACCTGCCGACCGACCTGGCCGAGGTGTTGGCTCAGGCTCGGGGACTGGGCGTCGGGCTGACCCTCGCACATCAGCACCTGGCCCAGCTGCCACCCGCCCTCAGGTTCGCCGTGCTGGCCAACGCTCGCTCGCGGGTCTGCTTCCAACTTGGGCATGAAGACGCCAAGCTGGTTGCGGCTGGACTGTCTGAAATCGGCCCGCTCGACCTTCAGAGTCTAGGCCGCTATGAAGCCTACCTGTCTCTGGTGGCCGAAGGCAACGTCACACCGTACGCCTCCGGGCGCACTATCGCCCCGCCTGAGCCCAGCAGCAATGCGCAGGCCATCCGCCGGATGAGCCGCGAGCGTTTCGGTCGAGACCTAGCCGACATCGAGCGCGACATCGCCGCCCAACTCGGTGAAAACGCCGCCCCCGAAGAGTCACCGATTGGCCGCAGGAGGTCATCATGACCCTCCCGTTCGCCCTCCCGCTCGCGTGGCCTTGGCTTTTCGAGACCACCTGCAAATCCGAGGCAAACCGCTTGCGCTGCGCGACGACTCTTAGTCTCTCTCGTATGCATTCTTCGAGAGACAAGGCTATGAGGCGCGGCCCCTCTGCTCATGGCGTTAGGCAGACTCTCAGTGAACGCGATGAAGCCATCATCAGGAGCGTAGAGGACTACCGCTATATGTCCTCCGGTCAGCTAGAGCTGCTGCACTTCTCCGACCAGGCCAGCCAACCGACCGCCGCCAGAACTTGCCGACGAGTGCTGTCGCGCCTCACCAAATTGGGCCTGCTATGGCAGCTTGAACGACGCATCGGAGGGGTGCGGGCAGGCTCGGCCTCCTACGTCTATGGCCTGGGAGCGCTGGGCTATCGGATTCTGCATGAGGGCTCGCCACCGAGGCAGAACGAACCGTCGACCCAGTTTCTCGATCACACGCTCGCCATCACCGGGCTGGCCGTCGATCTGCACGTCCAGGAGAGGAGCGGCTCGCTGGAGCTTCTCGAAGTCGCGACCGAGCCAAAATGCTGGCGGCCGTTCACCGTCGGCCTGGAAAGTAGCGAGACCCTGAAGCCGGACCTCTTCGTCTCGCTGCGCTCCGGTGGCTACGAGTACCACTGGTTCGTCGAGGTCGATCTTGCCACTCATAGCGCCGCCTCGGTGCTTCGTAAATGTGCCATCTATCAGAAGTACTGGCAGACAGGCATTGAACAAGACAGGTCGGGGGTATTTCCGAAAGTCCTCTGGGTCACTCCGTACACCCGGCGGCAAGCGCTAATTCGACGCTCGATCTCGGCCTCTCGCCAGCTTCACCCGGATCTCTTTCAAGTGTGCAGTCGTGAGGCCGCCGTGGCCTGCCTGACGGGGGAAGAGTCATGAGGCCGCTGCCGCTCGGACAGGTCATGGTCGGCGACGCCCGCCAAGTCCTGGACAGCCTGCCGGAGCATTCGGTCGACTGCGTCATAACCAGCCCGCCGTATTACCGGCTGCGCAACTACCAGCACGATGATCAGATTGGGCTGGAGGCGCATGTCGAGGACTGGGTGCGCGAACTGCGCGCCGTGGCCCGCAAGATCGCCAGAGTCCTAAAAGAGGAAGGAGCCTTTTGGTTGAGCCTTGGCGACACGTTCTCGCGCTCAACAGAAGACGGAGCACTGCCGAAGTCACTCGTTCTGGCCCCGGAGCGCTTGGCTCTCGCTCTTATCAAGGACGGGTGGATTCTGCGCAACAAGGTGGTGTGGGCCAAGACCAACCCCATGCCGACCAGCGTACGCGACCGGCTCAGCTGCACCCACGAGTACCTGTATTTCTTCGTCCGCCGCCGCCACTACTACTTTGATCTGGATGCCATCCGCATGCCGCATGTCAGCCCGCCTAACAAGGTCAGCGCAAGCGCCGGGACTTGGTCCGTGCCGCCAGGCTGGCGCGGGCCGAATAGCGGGCGCAACGAGGGCTTGGGCCGACTCAAACGGGCGGGTCTGGCTGGGCATCCGCTCGGCAAGAACCCCGGCGATGTGTGGCGCCTGGCCACGGCTGGCTATCGCGGGCAGCATCACGCTGTATTCCCGGAACGCTTGGTCGAACGGCCGCTGCTTGCCAGCTGCCCAGAGAAGGTCTGCTCGGCCTGCGGCAAGGCCTGGACCCGGCGGAGAGCGAAGTCACTAGGTCACGTGGCCGTCACTGCAACGCTGGCCCCAAATTGCCCATGCAAAGCAGGACCTCTCCCCGGCGTTGTCCTTGATCCGTTTATCGGCTCAGGCACGGTGGCGGTGGTAGCTGAGCGCCACAAACGCGACTGGATGGGAATCGACATCAACCCGACCTTCTCATCGCTCGTCGCCGGTCGGCTGGGGAACGCTCCCGCTAAGTATTCAACAGAACCCGCCCGGTCCGTTTCTCGATCAAACGCAGCCCATGCGCCAGGACGCCCTGCGCCCGTGGGCTGCGCCACACCGAGAAGGCACGGCAACGAAGACAAACACGGAATCAAGGAGGTCAACGGATGAAGACTCTTGCCATTCGCATGGAGGAGGATCAGCACGCCCAGATGAGCGTTCTCGCTCAGCTTTCCGGTCGGACCATCACCGACGAGATACGGGAAGCCATCGAGACGCACATCGAAAGCAAGCGTTCCAATCCCGAGCTGACGGCCAAGGCCCAGGACGTTCTCGATGACATCGAGCGTCAGGCGCACGTCCGCCAATACGCGATCATCACGCTGTTCGGAGAGGGCGCCAAGCCCGAGCCGAAAAAAGCCGACGCCCACAAAGAGCCGACCCCAAACACCCCGTCCAAGTAACTTTTCTCTCGCCTGCAGCCACTCGGTGTTGCGGGGACCTGGTTCGCGGACAGAATCCGTCGAACCAGGTCCCCAGGAATCACAAAATCCCTGCAAAACCGTTGTAGAATTGTCCCTATGCGATGCGTTTTCGCATCGTTCCTGGTAGAATAGAGGGAATGAAACCGCGACGAAGGCGGGGATTTGGGATGACAAAAGAAGAGACAGAAAGACTCGGCGAACTATTGAAGGCGAAGCGGCAACAGCTTGGCCTGTCAACACACCGCCTGGCGAAGCTGGCTGACGTTGACCAGGCCACGGTCGTCCGAATCGAGAGCGGGGGTATCAGCGCGCCCCACTCTGACAAGCTCGCACGCATCGCGGCTGCGCTGGAACTACCTGCGAGCAAGGTCTTCGCCCTGGCCGGCTACTTCTTCCCGAACGACCTGCCAGAGCTGTCCACCTATCTCAGGCTGCAATATCCGGAACTACTCGCAGAAGACAGAGTGAAGATCGAGCAACTAATTGGACGACTAGAAAAGAAACGCAAAGTAGCTATCTAAGGCAATGGGCCAGAAAGGAGGGAGGGTAATGGCACCAGAACACACAGATGAGGCGGGCACCATGGACGAACGCACAGCGAGTCCGGTTCAAGCAGGAGACGTGCGTGCAGTCATATACCTGCGCGTTTCGACGAGGGAGCAAGCTGAGATGGGCGGCGAAGCGGAGGGATACTCCATCCCGGCTCAACGAGCAGCCTGCACACGCAAGGCCGGTTCCCTGAATGCTTTTGTCACTGAGGAGTTCGTCGACCGAGGCGAGAGTGCCAAGACCGCCAATCGCCCCGAATTGATGAACATGCTCCGATACCTACGCGAGCACCCCGTCCAGTACGTCATCGTGCACAAGGTTGACCGTCTGGCCCGCAACAGAGCCGATGATGTCGCCATCACCGTGGCGGTGAAGAATGCCGGGGCGACCCTCGTCTCCTGCTCCGAGAACATCGACGAGACGCCGAGCGGCCTTCTCTTGCACGGCATCATGAGTTCAATCGCAGAGTTTTACAGTGCCAACCTGGCGACCGAAGTCCGCAAAGGAATGGACCAGAAGGCCAAGACTGGTGGAACGCCTACAAAGGCTCCGGTCGGCTACCTGCATGTCCGCCGGCTGGAAAATGGCCACGAGGTCAAGACGATCGAAGTAGATCCCGACCGCGCGCCCCTCGTCCTGCTGGCGTTTCAGCTCTACGCCACCGGGCAATGGACGATTAGCGAGCTGAACGACAAGCTCGCTGATATGGGTCTCACATCCCGACCCGGCCCCAACACCCCAGCCAAACGCATGAGTCGGGCGGCCTTCCATATGGTGCTCTGCAACCCCTACTACATCGGCAAGGTAAAACATCGCGGGATGCAGTATGACGGCAACCACCCACCTCTGATCCCTCTCGAGCTTTTCAACCAAGTTCAGGCCATGTTGGTGGCGCATCGGCACGCAGGGGAAAAGCAACAGACCTACATCCACTACCTCAAAGGCAGCATATTCTGCGGCACGTGCGGCGCCAAGCTCAGCCTCATGAACCCGCGCAGCTGCAACGGCGATCTCTATCACTACTTCTTCTGCCTGGGGCGGCAGTACAACAAGCACAGCTGCTCGCAGAAGGTCATGGATATCACTCAAGTCGAGAAGCTGGTCGAGGAGCACTACCTGACAATCCAGCTACCAGAAGAACGGGTAGCGGAGATCACCTATTCGCTGCGGCAGGCCCTAGCCGACCACCGCGAAGAGGCGGAAGCGGCCGAGCGACTGGAGACTCTGAGAATAAGCCGCCTGAGCAAGGAACGGGAGAAGCTTTTGCAGCTTCACTATGCGGATGCCGTTCCAGCCGATCTATTCAAGCAGGAGGCGGGGCGCATCACCCGCGAACTTGAAGAGGCCCGTCGGCAGCTGGCGATCGTCTCAGTCTCCTTCGATACGATTGAGAAGAACATGGAACGAGCCCTCAAACTGGCCCGAGATTGCTACACGGCCTACAAAGACGCAGACGACACGACTAGACGGCTTTTCAACCAGGCGTTCTTCGACAAGCTCCTCATCTGCTACGACGGCACGGTGACGCACGAGTTGGCTGAGCCCTTCAAGCTGCTACTCGACCCAGACTTAGTCGGTTGGTTCAAGCCAAAGGGAAGATCAAGGAAAGCGGCAGGGGCAAGCAACACCGCGCGGAGGGCTGATAACGCCAACAGCCTGGCTTTTGGCCAGGCTGTTGGTTCAAACAACGAAACTTTGGTGGGGGATACTGGATTTGAACCGGCAAGATGAGAATTGCCCGGAATAGTGGCCTCACGGTCTCAGACTCGCCCCCGGCGGCTCCGTATCTCCGGTCCAGACGATGGCACAGTTCGGCCCCTCGGGGGTATCCCTGGGGAAGTGAACACGCGAAGCATGACTCCCACCAGAACCAGCTCCGCCAGCGCCACCACGACCCCGACATGCCAAGGCTTGATCCGCCTCAGTCCAGCATTGCGCCGGCGCCGATACGTGCCCACTTGCCCAAAGACCTGCCGCTTGTCATGCGTCGCCGCGGCCGAACCGCGCCACCAAGGCCAAGCGATCATCTTGCGACCGCCTCTCTTCATGAAAACGTTCGCTCGCGCGACATAGGGCCGCCGGCAAATCGGAGAGCGGGCAGCAGCTCGCGACGTCCCTCCAAACAGCGGTGATGCCCTCCACGCCAAACAGCGCACCGCCGCGGCGTGACTCGGCTATGCCATCTGTGTAGAGCAGGAGTGCCGCGCCCGAGGCGAAGGGAACCGTCCCGCCCGCAAAGAGCTCGCTCGCCCCCACTCCCAGCGGAAGGTTGGCCGGAAGGTCGATCTCCTCGAGCGTTCCTCCCTGTTCAAGCCGGACCGGAGGCGGGTGCCCGGCCACAGCCGCGGCCAGCTCCCCTGCTGCGCTGTAACGACAGATCACCAGAGTCACAAATCGGTCGGCGGAGATGACGTCCGCCAGCAACCTGTTCGCCTGCGCGAGCAGCTCACTCGGATCGCCACACGTGCGGGCGAGTTCGCTGATGCCGCGACGCGCCTGAGCGGCCATGCCCGCCACCTCTATTCCCTTGCCGCAACAGTCGCCCACGTAGACGACCACCTCCCCGGAATCGAGGGCAAAGGCGTCGTAGAAATCGCCGCCCACCTGAGCCATCTCGGTCGCCGAAGTGAAGGCCACGGCCAGATCCACGCCGGGGATGCGCGGCAGATCCCGCGGCAAGAGAGCCATCTCCACCGCTTGGAGTAAAGCCCGCTGCCGCTCCTCCTCTTGATAGCGGCCAAGAAATGAGCCGCATATCCGACAAGCCTGCTCCAGAACGTCGGCGCTGGCGGAGAACTTCTCGGGGGCTGAGTCGGCCAGGTGAAGAGAGCCCAGGGAGCCGTCCTCGCCCAGAAGCGGAAAGATGGCGATAGATTCATACCCTTCGAGGATGCACCGCCCCCGCACGTGCCCCAACTCTTCGGGCGCGAACTCCTTGCCGATGGACTGCACCCTCCCCCACACGAAGGAGCCGCCGGCTGTGAAGAAGGGAAGCCCAGGGTCGCCCAGACGTGAGCACACGCGCCCGCACATGCATTCGCCGGCGCCGATGAGGGCCTCGTCTTGTAGGAAGCGGGCATTCAAACCCCGATGGACAACGGCGGGGATCCATCCTCCCCCTCGTCCCTCTGTCTCCACCATCCTGAGCATGGCCGCGTCGCAGCCGGTTAGCTCCCGAGCCCAGTCGGTCAGACTCCCAGCGGCCTCGTCGAACGTGCGGGCCTGGGCTACCCGCGCGACGATCTCAGTCAGTGCCCTGGTATATGGCACGCTATTCCCCCTGCCAGTCGCTCTGCCATACCACCGACCCTGTCGTGTCCACATAGGCCAAGGTGCTCATCAGCTGCACCGCCGCCAACCCTCCCGCAAACGGGTCGCCCGCGTCATACCGCGGCGTGATGACGAACGAGCCGCTCGTGTCCACATATCCCCAAAGACCGCCGTCCTCTGCCTGCACCGGAGCCAGCCCCTCGCCAAAGGGCCATGCGTCGGCGAACTGGGGCTCGACCGCCCAAGCCCCGCTGGTGTCGATGTAGCCCCATTTGCCCTTCTCCCTGTCGTATGCCGCGGCCAGCCCATCGGAGAACGGTCTCACCAGGCTGAACCCCGGCCGGATGACCCAGGCGCCGGTCTGGTCGATGAAGCCCCAACCATCGCCGACCACAACCGCCGCAAGCCCGTCGGAGAAGGCCATGGCGCCGTCGAACCGAGCCTCGATCACCCAAGCACCGGCATCGTCTATGTAGCCGAACTTGCCCCCCGCCCCTGCCATCGCCAGACCGCCCGACAAACTCTCCGCGTACTCGAACTCGGCCGCGATCACCAACGAACCAGCGCTATCGATGTAGCCCCACAGGCCATCGGACTCCGGCTGCACGGCCGCCAGACCTTCGGAGAACGACCAGGCGTTGGCGAACTGCGCTTGTATCAAGAATGATCCGCTACTGTCGATGTATCCCCACCTGCTCTGGTTGCCGGTGCGCACCAAGGCGAGACCCTCGGAGAACGGCCAGGCCTCGTAGTACCTCGGCTGGATGACCAGCGCACCGCTCCCGTCCATGTAGCCCATCTGCCCGTCGGCGACGATGGGATAGAGCTGTGAGGCATCGATCATGCCGGTGGCGCCCGTGCCGCCGGTGGTGCCGGGACCGGCCGCGCCAACCCCAGTCGTGACCGAGCCCCCGACCCCTGGATGACCGGCTTCGGACGAAGAACAGCCGGCAAACGCAACCGCCCCTACCAGCAGCAGAACCACGAGGAGCATGAACAGGCGTCTCATCGAATCACGGCGCCGTGACCGCCGAAGTTGTGGGGTGCGGTGTACTCTGCCAGACCACCTTGCCGGTGGTGTCGATATAGGCCTTCGCAAACGCGGCTCCGGGTCGCCCTTGCACCAGGGCGAGACCACCGGAAAAGGCCCAGGCATAGTGATACTGCGGCTCGACCACCACGGCGCCCGTCGTGTCAATGTATCCGTATCTCGTCACCCCGCCCTCCCGCGTCTCGACCGCGGCAAGGCCTTCGGAGAAGTCGTACGTCATAGAGTATTGCGGCTGTATGGCCATCGTTCCGGTACGATCCATGTAGCCGTGCCCTCTCTCGCCCCCAACCGCGGCAAGGCCTTCGGCGAAGCGAGAGCTCTGTTCGAACCGGGGCTCGATGACGAATGCACCGGTAGCGTCGATGAAACCCCATTTGTCTTCGGCCATGACCGCCGCGAGCCCTTCGGAAAAAGACTCCGCGTCGTCAAACTGGGCCTCGATCACCCAGGCCCCCGTCTTGTCGATGTAGCCATACTTGGTCACGTCGCCGTCCAAAACCGCCACAGCGGCAAGCCCCTCGGAGAAAGCGGCGGCTTCCTCAAAGTGCACCTTGACCACCCGCTTGCCGGTGGTGTTCATATAGCCCCACTTGCCCTTGTCAGACACCGCCGCCAGTCCCTCCGAGAACGGCTCCACATAGTTGGAGTCAGGCTCGATAACAAACTGCCCTGTCTTGTCGATGAAACCCGTGGCATTGTCGGCGAGAGTCACGAGCGCGAGACCGTCGGAGAAGGGGTACGCGAACGCGTACTGCGGCTCGACCACCACGGTCCCGGTCAAGTCGATGAACCCCCACTTTGAGTCCACGGTCACAACCGCGAGACCCTCGTAGAAAGGTTCGGCGTACTGAAAGCGCGGCTCGATGGCCACTTTGCCCGTCTTGTCGATATAGCCGTAGGTGCCGGTGGCATCATCCAGAACCGGGAAGAGCGGCCCCGCGGCAGGGGTGATACCGTCCGAGACGGTGGTTGTGACGGGGGCCAACGCGCCGCCGGCAGCAGTGGAGCCGTCATCCCTCAGGGCGTAGTAGACGCCGCCGCCGATGGCGGCCACCGTGATCACGATACCCAGGCCCCAGAGCAGCAGCCTTCCACGGCGTCCCAAGAAGCGAGGCTCCTTGGTGACCGACAGCTCCGCGGCGCCCTTGGATTCACCGGTCACCAGCTTCTGGCCCTCAGGCGGCGCGTCTTGTCTCAACAGAGTGGTTCTCCTCACGGTTATGCGCGGCCGGAGCCCGCCCTCCTCAGCGTAGGCTTAAACGCTACCTGCAGGCGACGACGCGGTCAAGGCCGGCGCGTACTGCATTCTTCGCCCGCCAGACCACTTCTGGTGGCCCACCTCACATGCGTGGACCAGAAGGCGGCACCCACTGCTGCGAGAACACGAACTCGCCGGTCAGGTCGATGTAGCCCTGCTGGCCATCCATCCACACCTGGGCGAGCGCGCCCTCGAACGGAGAGGCCCCCGTGTACCGCGGCGATATCACCCACGCACCCGTCGTATCGATGTAGCCGAAGAGATACGGGTTGTCATCGGCGCTGACGCGGTCTTTCTTCACCGCCATCCCCGCCACAGCGAGACCCTCCGAGAACAGGCCGGCCCTGGCGAACTGTGGGTCGATCGCCCAGGCCCCGGTCTTGTCGATGTAGCCCCACTTGCCACCGGAACAGACCGCGGCGAGTCCCTCAGAGAAGTCGCCGGCATCCTGGAACTGCGGTTCGATGACCCTGGCGCCGGTGGTGTCGATCCAGCCGGATCCTTTGCCATCGACGCGGACAAGAGCAAGCCCCTCCCGGAACGACTGCGCATCTTCGTACTGCGGCTCGATCACTTCCGCGCCCGTCTTGTCGATGAAACCCCACAGCCAGGTGTTCTCGGAGGGGTGAGCGCACACGACCGCGAGGCCTTCCGAGAAGGGTAGGGCATAACCGTACCGCGGCTCCACCAGCACCTTGCCGATCTTGTCGATGAAGCCTATCAGATTGCCCGTCTGCACCATCCCGATGCCCTCAGAGAAGCCATCGGCATAGTCCCATTCCTCTCTGGGCTCGATGACCCACTCACCCATCTTGTCGACGAACCCGCACTTGTTTAGATCATCGTCCGAGCTGTATCCCGCCCCGGCTAGACCCTCAGCGAACGGCGACACCACCTGGAACTCCGGCGGGATGACCCAGGCTCCGGTCTTGTCGATAAAGCCGTACCGGCCACCCGGCTCTTGGGCGGGGGCAAGTCCCTCCGAAAAGGCCAGAACCCATTCGAAACGCGGTTCGATGGCCCAGGCGCCGGTAGTGTCGACGAAACCCCACAAGGGCGGACCCACCTCCAAGTCGCCCCCGGCCACCGAGACCACCGCGGCAGCCAGACCGTCGACGAAGACGGGCTGCTCCACAAACCGCGGCTCGATCACGATGGTGCCGGTGTTGTCGATGAAGCCCCACTTCTCGTCCACCTGGACAGGGTAGAGCGCGACGTCCTCCGTCTGAGCGTCCCCCTGAGTCTTCTGGGGGTCAGAACTCGCGGTGTCAACAAGACCCGCCACGGCAGTAGTGGTGGTAGCCGCGTCCGCGACGGTGGTGATGGTGCTTCCTGTGGCCACAGCACCGCCGGAGGAATCACAGCCGGCGACCCATAGTCCCAAGGCGGCGGCGATAAGTGCAGCGGCAGCAAGAAGATGGAATCTGGGCACCATTACTCGACCTCCCCTTTCGTGTCCTCTACTGACGCGCCCGGCCAGATCACCTTGCCGGTCGAATCGATGTAGCGGTATTTGTCCGTGGGATACGACATGCCCCAGTCCGGGATCTCGTCGTACCAAGGCATGACCATAGCCAGCCCTCCGGAGAAGGAGTCACCAATATAGTACCGCGGCTCGATGACCCACGCGCCGGTCTTGTCGATGTACCCGACGCGGCTCGGGTGGGCGGAGTCGTTGGCGATGTCCAGGGAAACCACGGCTCTGCCCTCGGAGAAGTCGCGCGCAAAGTCGAACCGCGGCTCGATGGCCCAAGCACCGGTCTTGTCGAGGTAGCCCCACTTGCGAAGGGTATAGGTCTTCTTGGTGTCCACCCACATGGAGGCCACACCTTCGGAGAAGTGCAGATCCCATCCAACGAGCTCCTCGGGCGAGTCCAGCTTGAACACCCAAGCGCCCGTCCGGTCCACACAGCCGCTCGTGTACCCGTCGGAGATACTCCAATCGCTCACAAAAGCCAGCCCCTCGGAGAACCCGTACGCTTGGACAAGCCGCGGCTGGATGACCCAGGCGCCGGTCTTGTCGATGTAGCCCCAGCGGAGGATGTCGTTCGCGTCAGGCACCCGGACGGCGGCGAGGCCCTCGGAAAAAGAACGAGCGTAGTCGAAGCGCGGCTGGACCACCCAGGCGCCGGTCTTGTCGATGAAACCGTAGCGCCTGTTGCCCTGTGCGTCCCACCCGGATGCGAGCGCAAGGCCCTCGGAGAAGGGCTCGGCGTCGTCGAACCGCGGCTCGATGGCCCAAGCGCCGGTCTTGTCGATGTAGCCATGGTTGGGGGTACCGTCGGCGTTGTATTCGTCAATCAGGGCCAGGCCCTCCGTGAACGCCCCCAGGCCCTCCCCAAACCGTGGCTCGATGACCCAGGCGCCGGTCTTGTCGATGTAGCCCCACTTGCACGAACTTTGACTTTCGCCCGCCCCCGCGCGGCCGAGCCCCTCCGAGAACGTTTCGGCTCTCTGGAACAGGGGTTCGATGACCATGATGCCACTGCCATCGATGTAGCCCATCTTGTCGCCCACGCCCACCGGGTGAAGATCCTCGTCGCTCAGCATGACGGTGCTCTGAGTAGTAGTGCTGGGGTCGGTGTTGGGAGCGGCGGCTGCCGTGCTCGACTGGACGCCCGGCTGGACGCTCTGCGTGGTTGTGACGGCGGGCTCGCCCGACTCGCAGCCCCCGGCTCCCAGTAGCCCCACGGCCAGGACAAGAGCCGCGATCGGCATCCCCAAACCACTGGCGAAGGGCAGATGGCTCGTGCGATTCCACATGTCTACCCCTCCGATCATGCTATTCCCCAACGTGATAGCCGATTGGACTGATCCTACTCGCACCAGGTTTCCCCCGGCCGCGCGCGACTCGGGCGACGCCGCTCCGCCCGCCTACTCCTCCCAGGCTATCAACGGCAATTCATTGGGGATAAGCACGTCGTCGTTGCGCGGCAGCACCCGCACCGTATATCCGTGCGTACCCGAGGTCCGGCCGGCCACCATCCCCCGATAGACGTGCTCGCCGTGCTCACACTCCGCCCAGGTGAGCGGAGTGCCTCGGCCGTTGCGCAGCCCTCCGTCGGGACGGAGACGACTGGTGTAGACCTCCACGACGACTTCCGAAGGATCCAGGCAGCCCAGGGCCACTTTGGCGGTCACCTCGAACTCCTCGCCTGCCCTCACCACCGAGCCGTCCCTACCGTCCACCCAGGTGACTCTCACGTCACACCAAACGTCGCGCACCCGCGACTTCCAGGCGGAGATCTCCTTTGCCTTGGCGAAGCCATCGGCAGACACCTGCCTATAGCGCGCGGCCGCCGGCAGATAGAACTGCTCGGCATATTGCCTCACCATGCGGTCGCCCGAAAAGACGGGAGCCAGCGCCCCTATGGACTTCTTCATCATCGCGATCCAGCCTCGCGGCAGCCCGTCCTCGTCGCGCTGGTAGAAGAGGGGAACCACTTCCCGCTCCAACAGCGTGTATAGAGAATCGGCTTCGATCTCGTCCTGGTAATCCGAATGGGCGAATTCCTGGCCGTCGCCTATCGCCCAGCCCACGCCCGGCCGGTAGCCTTCGACCCACCAACCGTCTAGGACGGACAGATTGAGGCCGCCGTTGGGCACCACTTTCATGCCGCTGGTGCCGCAGGCCTCGTATGGACGGCGGGGGGTGTTGAGCCACACGTCGGCCCCTTGCACCAGCAGACCGGCCTTGCGCAGATCGTAGTCTTCGACGAAGACAACGTGGTCGCTGAGGCCCTCCCGGTTGACCGTCTCGAGCATCTCTCGGATGAAATCCTTGCCCGCGCCATCCCGGGGATGGGCTTTGCCGGCCATGACAAACTGCACCGGCCGTTCTTCGTTTAGGACTATGGCCTTGAGCCGCTCGACGTCATGAAGCAAGAGCGTGGCCCGCTTGTAGGTAGCGAAGCGCCGCGCGAAACCGATGGTGAGAATGTCGCCTCGCAGCGGCAAGTGCGCGAGTGGCTCTCTCCCCCGCCCGGCCCGGTGGCCGCGGGCCTGGGCCTGAGCCTGCGCTTGGGCGTAGGCCACCAGCCGCTCCCGCAGGGCAACGTGCGTCCGCCACAACTCCTCGTCGGGGATGCCGGCCACCCGCTCCCAGGACCCGGGAACCGAGGCATCAAACCGCCACTCAGCGCCCAGGTGCCGGTCGTACAGATCGGCCATCTCGTGTGCCACCCAGGTCTGGGTATGCACCCCATTGGTGACCGATTCGATCGGCATCTCCGACCGGGGAAAGTGCGCCCAACCGGGCTTCATCATGTCGGCGGTGGTGCGGCGGTGGAGGCGGCTCACGGCGTTACGGCGAGGCGAATGGCGTAGCGCCATCACCGCTACGTTGAACTCCTCTTCCGTATTCTCCCGGTTGGTCTGCCCGATGTTCATGAAGCGTTCGACATCGAGCCCCATGTCCTTGATATACGTGGCCAGATGACTCTCGATGAGCGGCGCCGAAAAGAGGTCGAAGCCCGCCGGTACCGGCGTGTGCGTGGTGAACAGGGTTCCCGCCCCGGTCCCCTGGCGGGCCTCGAGGAACGACAAACCATACTCGACCATGACGGCGCGGATGCGCTCCAGACTGGCAAACACCGAGTGCCCCTCGTTTAGGTGACAGACGTCGGGGCTGACGCCCAAGGCCTTGAGAGCCCTCATTCCGCCGATGCCCAGCAACAGCTCCTGAGAGAGCCGCTCTTCCGGTCCGCCCCCGTACAGCTCATCGGTCATGCGCTGCGCCGCGTGGTCGTTCTCGGGCAGGGCGCTGTCGAGCAGGTACAGACTGATGCGACCCACCTGTGCCCGCCACACCCGAGCCCAGACCAGACGGTCGGCGATCTCCACCGCCACCTTGAGAGGCTCGGCCAACTCGGCCGGAGTCGCCGGTTCGGCGCCCGGAGCGGCTGCCGGGTTCAACGATGTGCCCGTTGGCGGCCAACTCTCCCCTACCATCACAGGCAGGACGGGCAGAGTGCTGAAGTCGTGCCCGCGGTACTCCTCCTGCTGCCAGCCCTCCTGGTCGAGCTGCTGGATGAAGTAGCCTTTGTTGTAGAGAAGACCCACGGCCACCAGGGGCAACCCCAGCCCACTCGCCGACTTGAGATGATCGCCGGCCAGCACGCCCAATCCCCCGGAGTATATGGGCAGGCAGGCAGTCAAGCCATACTCCATGCAGAAGTAGGCCACGCACGTATCTGCCCGGCCCGGATGGTTCGACTGAAACCATCCCGGCTGTGCCAAATAGCGATGAAGATCGTCCAGAGCCTCATCCAAAAGGGCCAGGTAGGCTTCGTCCCCAGCGGCCTGCTTCAACCGCTCCCGTGACACCCGCCGGAGCAGTGACACCGGGTTGTCCCCGCACTTCTCCATAAGCACTGGGTCAAGGCGCCGGAACGCCTCCTGGGCCCGAGCCTCCCAGGTCCAACGAAGGTTGTGGGCCAACTCTTCTAGCCCGCTGAGTCGTTCGGGAATATCTGGATGCACATTGAACTGATGGATCTTGGGCAAGGCCGCTCGATTCTTCTCCGCCGCCCAGGACGTCTTTCGGCTAGGACTTGCACATTATCCCACACGAGGAATCGCCGGCCCCAGAAACACCAAAGCCCCGCGCTGCGACGGGGCTTTGGATTGGGGGGCCTCTATCTGCTGCCAGTGTGCACTGGGATTCCTGAACGTCGCCTGAACGCGTCTAGCCGAGCAAGGGTTCGCGGTACTGCCCTCCGCCGGCACGCCCTGGGGCTCGCTTCAGCTTTCCTACGCCTTTGCCGACCACTAAACAGTGCGTGAACGAATCGCGCGCGCTTCCACCCAGGTCGCGCGCGTTGTTGCTCAAGTCCCGAAGTTCATATAGAGAGGAACCAACATAGCCCGCCACAGCATCCTCAAAGCCACCCTGGCCGATGCCGAGGCGGTGGGCATCCCAGCAAGTATCTTTGCGCGCCGCTGGTTCATCCTCTGCACACTCTGCGGTAGCCTGCTTTCGGTGATGATCGCCAACGGCGGGCTGAATCTGGCTCTCCCGGCTATCGCCACCGAGCTGAAGCTGGGATCGCTGGCCCTCACCTGGGTGGTCGAGATCTATTCGCTTCTGTTCGCCGCCCTCCTCTTCACGTTCGCCGCGGTGAGTGACCGATACGGCCGCAAGGCGGTCATGCAGGCCGGGCTGCTGCTGTTTGTGTTCAGTTCGCTCTACGCAGGCCTGCTGGCCTCGAGCGGAACGGAGCTGATCCTAGCTCGCGCCGTTATGGGAGTCGGGGGAGCGATGGTCATGCCCACCACCCTCTCTGTCATAAACGTGGTCTTTCCACCGCAAGAGAGACCGCGGGCCGTAGCCATCTGGACGGGGATCGCAGGGGTAGGGATGATGCTCGGCTTCGTGATCGGCGGGGTACTCCTGGACCACCTCGGCTGGGAGTCCACCTTCTTCCTCAGCGCCGGGGTAGCGGTGGTCACCCTAGTCTGCAACCAATTCCTCGTCAAGGAGTCTCACGACCAGAGACGCACCCCAGTGGATTGGCTCGGCGGTTTGCTCTCCGCCACCGGCCTTCTCGGACTCGTCTACGGCATCATGGAGGCCCCCTCTCGCGGCCTTGGCGACCACTGGGTGCTCCTGGGCCTGATCGCGGGCGTCGTGTGCCTATCCAGTTTCGTGCTCTGGCAGCGCCGGACTACACACCCTATGCTGGATGTGCGCCTGTTCAAACAGAAGGCCTTCGGCATCTCGGCCCTAGTGGTGACACTGGCGTTCTTTGCCTTGGCGGGCGTCTTCTTCGGGGTAAGCCAGTTGTTCATGCTGGTAATGGGTTTCGGGGCCTTCAAGACCTCTTTGGCCATCATCCCCATGATGATGCCCATGCTCATACTCTCGCCGCTTGTTCCCTTCCTGGCAGCGCGCATCGGAAGCCGCTGGACCGTAGCCGCGGGCCTGGTCATGGTCGCCGGGGGCTTCATCATCATGGCCCAGTGGCCCACGGTGCCCTCGCTCGGGCAGGTCTACCAAGGCATGTTGGTGTTGGCTGCCGGGCTGGCCTTCGCTATGACCCCCGCGACGAGCCTGATGATGTCGGCAGTCCCGCGCTCACGCTCGGGCATGGGAGCGGCGATGAACGACACCACCCGTGAACTCGGCGCGGCTCTCGGTATAGCCGTGCTCGGCGCCATCCTGAGCTCCGGATATACCGACAAGATCGGCTCCGTCCTGGGGTTCCTGCCCGAACAGGCACGCCCACTGGTGCAGAAGTCACTCGCCGGTGCTCTAGCCCTAGCGGGACAGGGCGGCGACGCAGGAGCTCAACTGGCGCTTGTGGCTAGGACCGCCTGGATGGACACCCTCAAGTTCTCCATGGTAGTCGCGGCGATCATCTGCGCCGTCTCAGCCGCCATCGCCGCCATCTGGATGCCACACCGCGAGAGGTGGGCGGCCCCGGATTCTCTCCCGGCGACAGAGGAAACACCCGTCGCTGAGTAGGCCGAATCCCACCCGATCCATATAGCCGCCCCAGGCAAGAAGGGCCCAGCTCTTCTTGCGAACACACTGACGCTACAACTAGCGGATGCCCAGAAGCTTGTGAATCTGCAGCGAGAGACGCCACTCAGGGTGAGCCATCACCAAGGCGATGGCCCGCTTGGCGGAGTTGGTGTCGCCGGGGATCGTGCCACTCTCGGGCTGGATGAAGACCGTCGCCTCGGGGCACGACGCTGCCACCCGCTCGGCGGTGACAGCGTCGAGGCTATCGTCCGCTACCAGTTTCAGCTCGTCCACCCGTCCGCACCAACCCGGTGCCACCCTATATAGAGGAGCCTTGGGACTTACGGTGACCCAGTCGAAGTCCACACCGGCTTCTGCCGGGGGAGCCAGCGTGCCATTCGTCTCCACGTGGACACGAATCTCGCGGCGATGCGCTTCGGCCAGCAACTCCACCACACCCTCGGCCTGCAATAGTGGTTCACCACCGGTAAGACACAGCCGGGCCAGCCGCGAGCGGCACACTATCTCGCCGAAACTCAGCTCTTCCCCCGCGCCGGGATCCCAGCTCTCCCGCGTGTCGCACCAGCGGGTGCAGGCCAGTTGCAGTTCGGGCGCGTTACACCCGACCAGCCGTACAAACGTCATGGGAGTGCCGGTCCAGAAGCCTTCGCCCTGAAGCGAATCGAAGATCTCAAGCACACGGAGAGTGGCCATGGGGTCTCGCTGTTCGGGGGTCATATGGCCCCACGATCTTATCCGTGCGTTGGCAACGCTGCAACCATCTACCCTAGAGTGGGTTGCGTTGACATCCCCGTGTCGGCCAGCTAGAATGCCCCAGCAAAAAAAATGAAGCGCTCCAACCGCTTCAAGGGGACGAAGAGAATGGGCGAATCAATGCCCGATGCCTGTCGCTCAATAGAGCATCCGCGCTTGAGTCCGCACCCTTGCAAGAGTAGACGATCACCGAATTGCCGTCGTCTGGTTGCGGTATGGATCGGTCTTACCGCCATACTCGTGGTGTTCTGCTCGTCTCCTGCGCCTGCCAGCGCCGCTGACACTAAGGTCCTCGTGGGCACTCACCGCTACCACACGGCCCAACTCATCTCCAAGACCATGTTCCCGCAAGCCCTTCCCGCCGGTGCAGGCGTGGTGGTGGCTCCAGGCGAGACCTTCCCCGAAGCCCTCTGCGGAGCTCCGCTGGCCGCCGCTTACGGCGGCCCGGTTCTGCTTACGCTAAGAACCGGATTGGAGAACGGCACCAAGGCCGAACTGCAGCGTCTAGCCCCTACCTGGGTGTTTTGCATAGGCCTCCCCACCGCGGTGGTAAGGGCCATCGAGGGAGCGCTGCCAAGGGCCAAGGTCATTTCTATCAACGGAACCAACGTCTATGACATGAGCTACCGGGTGGCTAAGGCCCTGCAGCAAAAAGTGGGCGACCTCACCGGAGCCACCGCCATCATCACCATAGGCACCAACTTCCCCGACGCCCTGGGGGTCTCTCCGCTGGCCTGTGCCAAGCTATGGCCCATCCTGTTGACCGAACCCATCACCAAGCTCGTACCTGAGCCGACACTTAACCCCAAAGCCGGCCAGGCTCTATCTGAGCTAGGCATCACCCAGGTCATCAAGGTGGGCACCTATGTCGACCACGCCGGCCAACATCAAGTACTACAACCTCTCCGGGGCCGATCGCTACTACACCAACGCCAACGTAGCCAAATGGGCCCAGGCCTATGCCGGCCTTACCTATACCCACACCGGCTTCGCCACCGGAGACAAGTTTCCCGACGCACTGGCCGCCGGACCATATTTGGCCCAAAGAAGAGGCATCCTGCTTCTTACAGGGCCCTCCACCGTTCCCCCGGCGATTTCGACTGCGATAGCGGCCCACGTCTCCGAGATACAAAGCATCAGCCTCATTGGACTGGGAAGCCCTGCCACCTGGCAACTTGCTCTGCTCGCGCCCGTCAGCAGCCCGCCCTACGCTCCCAATGTTGGTGTCGGGTCAAGAGGTGCCGCGGTCCTGTGGCTGGAGAGAAAACTGGCGAGTCTCACCTACCGGCCCGGACCGATAGACGGTGTCTACGACGAGAAGACCTACCAAGCGGTGGTCGCCTTCCAGAAATGGGAAGGCTTGGGCATCGACGGAAGCATGGCGAACATCGACTGGAGCAAGCTGTACGCCGCGAAGCCGCCCACAGCGCGCAGATCAGGCACGGTTGCCTGGATTGAGATCAACAAGTCCCGGCAGGTGCTGCTATACGTGCGCGAGGGCCAGGTCATCAGAACTCTGCCCTGTTCTACCGGAAGTGCGAGAGTCGGAGATATCACCCCATCCGGTGACTTCGCCATAACGTCGCAGTTCCCCGGGTGGCAAGGAGGAGTCTACAACGCATGCGTCTTCACACCGGCGCCAGATGGAGGGTCGGTCGCGATCCACGGTTTGGACAGTGTACCCACCTCTGCGTCCACCCACGGATGCGTTCGGCTGAAGGTCTGGGACATGGCCGAGCTCTTCCCCTACCTGGGCATAGGAACGGGCGTATTCGTCTACTAGCAGCTCGTCCCTGTGGCGCTCTGAGCAGGTCCGCTAGGCAGTGACTTCCACGTAGGTGTTGGGCCCCTCACTCAAGCGCACCCGCACCACCGGTAGCCCAGCTTCCTCAAGGTGCGCAAAGGCCCAGGCGGCTACCGCCTCCACAGTGGGCACGAAGGTGAAGATCTCATTGAGTAGCTGGTGGTCCATGGGCTCCACGATCAGCTCACTCACCCGAGCCCTCAGATCGGCGAAGTCCATGACCATGCCGGCCGCGGGGCCGGACTCCTGGGGAGTGCCCTGCACCGTCACTTCGAGGCCATAGGTGTGACCGTGCAGCCGACAGCACTTGCCCTCGTGGTCGGGCAGCCGGTGGGCGGCCGCGAAGGTCGTGGAGACGGTTATGGTCGTCTTCATGGACGCTCCCCGTTCTCGTAGGGGATCGGATCGGCGGCGCCGGCGACGGCGAAGGCCGCGCGCCGCGCCTGGCAAGTGTCGCAGACCCCGCAGGCCGGCCGGCGCCCTTGATAGCAGGAATGGGTCAACTCGTATGGCACCCCGTGGTCCAGACCCCAACGGATGATGTCGGCCTTGGACCAGTGCGCGAAGGGCGCCTGCACCCGCAGCCCGTGCTGGGTACCAAGCCGAACGGCCTGGTCGGCCGCCTCGACGAACTCAGGCCGGCAATCGGGATAGCCTGTGTGATCGTCATGATGGACTCCCAGCCACAACACCGCGGGGCCGAACGCGTCCTGCACGGACGCCATGCGCGCTAGAAACAGCAGGTTGCGGGCGGGAACGTACGACGGAGCCACGCCCTTGGCTAGGGTAAGGTCGCGCCCTTCGGGCAGACAGACCTCGGCGTCGGTAAGGGCAGATCCCGCTATCGAACCCAGATCAAGGACATGGTGCTTCATGGCCAGCGCTGCCGCCACTGCTCGAGCCGCCTCCAGCTCTACCGAGTGCTTTTGCCCGTAGAGAAAGGTGAAGGCTTCGATGGGTCCCCCGGGATGATGCTCGGCGATCCACACCGCCAGGGTCGCCGAATCTAGGCCCCCGCTCAGGAGTAGACAATGGGTCACCGCCGCCGGGGTGACCCCGTCCAGGCGCGTGAGCCCCGGTGCCCGCTCGCTCACGCCCTCTCCTCGAGAGGCTGCTGAACAGCGCGGCTGCCGTGTTCGGCCCTCACCACGGTCCTGATATTCCCCCGCACGGCGAAGTCGGCTATCACCCTCATCCAGCGGGGGTCCAGTAGCGCCACCAGCTCGTCAAGGATCTGGTTGGCGGCCGCCTCGTGCGAGATGGGGCGGTCCCGAAAGTCGTTGATATACAGCTTCAAAGACCTCAATTCCACGATCCAATCCCGTGGCTGATAGCGGATCTTGATGAGGGCGAAGTCCGGGAAGCCCGAGCGCGGACACAGGCAGGTGAACTCGGGGATGTCAAAGGAGATCAGGTATGGGCGCATGGTGTGAGGATTTGGCCACCGCTCCAGCTTGTTCTCGCGGATAGTCGCGAGACCGTAGAGTCCCTGTTCGGGAAGTCCCTGCTGTTCGCCGGTGTTGGAATCCGCCTCCATTGGGGAAGTATACCTTGCTGCTATAGTGGCGGCAGCGAGGGCGACCTCGCCGGGTGAAGGGAGAGAAAGGGAATGGACGACAAGGTCATCCGCAGAATCCTGCTCTGTTACGACGGCTCCGACGGCGCGGAGAAGGCGGCTGGACTTGCCATCAGCCTGGCCCACAAGTACGACGCCACCGTCGTTGTGTGCCACGCCTTTGGGCACCTGCCCGTCACCTCAAAGCCGAGCGAAGTTCGCCGTTTGCTCAATCCGGTGATCGATAGGCTCACTCAGTCGGCGATAAAGACTCAGATCGCCATTTCCGACGCAGTGCCGGCCCAGGGCATTCTGGATACCGCCGACGAGCACCACGTCGACCTCATCATCATGGGAAGCCGCGGACGCGGCACCTTCGCCAATCTGCTGCTGGGCTCCACCTCCGAACGGGTGCTCCGCTACGCCAAGGTCCCTGTGTTGATCGCCCGATGAAGCGGAGCGACCGCCGTTGGCTCTGGCTGCTGGCCTCGGGGCTGGCGGCAGCCTCCCTCATCCTTTACGCTGTCCAGATAGCTATCTTCCGCACCGCCCGCGATACGTTCTTCTACATATTCCAGGACCTAGCCTTCTTGCCGCTCACGTTGCTTGTGGCGGGCCTCGTGGTCGAGCGACTCATCTCACTGCGCGAGAAGAAAACGATCGTCCACAGGATGAACATGGTCGTCGGAGCCTTCTTCAGCGAGTTGGGCTCGCCCCTGCTGGCCGAGTTGCTTCCGGCCATGTCCTCCGCCGAGGAGATCAGGGAGCGACTCCATCTGCAGACTACGTGGACAAGAGAGGACTTCCGCGGCGCCTTCAAGTTCGCGCACACTCTGAAATGCGACATCGACCTGGGCCGCATAGACCGCGAAGCACTGAAAGCGCACCTCATTGAACAGCGCACTTTCATGCTCCGCCTGCTTGAGAATCCCAACCTCATGGAGCACGAGCGCTTCACCGACCTGCTGTGGGCTGTGTTGCACCTCGAGGAGGAGCTAGAAGCACGCGTTTCGTTGACCGACCTCCTCCCCACCGACGAAGTCCACCTGCAGGTGGACGTGCGCCGCGCCTACAACGCGCTGCTCGCCGAATGGGTGCTCTACGTCGAGCACCTCAAGGCCGACTACCCTTATCTCTTCTCGCTGATAGTGCGGACGCATCCCTTCCAGGACGCGCCCTCAGCCGTAGTCAAGCAGTAGACACCCAGCGACGGGCCGCGGAGCCATCACGCCCTCACGCGGCGTGGAGCAGAACCGCCGCCCGCCCAATCGCAAGCCTGGTTGCTGCCCGTAGGCGCGGCTGATATCTTGAGATGTTGCCGGACTGCTACGGCCCCTCGCTGCCGTCATCCGGCCGAGCTGGGCGACACAGAGCGAAGGGAGGTTCGGCATGAGACATGTATGGATCGTCTGGCTACGCTACGTTCTCGTTGGCCTTGTGTCGGCGACCTTGATGGTCGCCATCTCCGGATGCAGCGGATTCGGTTGCGGGTGCGATAACGAAGACGAAGAGGCGCGCCAGGCCCTTCTCCACGGCACTCTGGTCTCTATCGATCCCGGAGACATCCATGAGACCGACACCACAATCCCAGCGTCCTCATCAGGAACCACCGTCACCTGCCCTGATACCGGTGAGCCGATTTCGAACGGCACTTCCCCCGGCCAAGGCTTCTCCGTTCCGAACGGCACCGTGCCGCCCCTACCCTCCGTCAGTGACAACCCCGGGGTGGACATGATTACCAACTGGAAGTACTTCTTCTACGGCCCCACTCCGGTCTCAACTAAGGTGCAGCTTCTCGAGAACGGCCAGCAGCATGTCGGGGAACTGACCGACTTTGCCGCGACGCCGTTTGCCGCGGGCCTGCACGCGGACGTGACCAAGTCCTCGTGGACTTCGGGCGAGACAACAGGCCAGGTGATCTACGACCTGTTCATGGATGGAACCACCCTCGTCACGGGCGGGACAGGCACCATGATCCTTGAGGACAAGGTGTGGAAGGTATCGGAGCAGTCCTTCCAGGAGTTGCTGACTCTGCAGCAGGAGTCGTCGGCCTTGTCCACCAAAACACCGTGATAGACAACGACGTAATAGAATCCATCGACATCCGACCGCGATGAGGGAGACAAACCCATGCAGCTAGTACATGCCATCAGGTCACGCGCCGGCGCGAACAAGGTGCTGCTCCTGCTTACGGCTATCCTCTTCCTCACCTTCCTCGATACCACCATCATGAGCGTCGCCGCCGTCGACCTCCAGGGGACCCTGCACACTTCGGTCTCCGACCTGCAGTGGATCATCAACGGCTACGCCCTGATGTTCGCTGCCCTCATGCTCGCCTTCGGCACTTTGGGCGACCGACTGGGCCGCAAACGGGTGATGCTGGGCGGAGTCTTGGTATTCATCGCCGGGTCGGTGTTCGGTGCCTTGGCACCCAACACCTGGTCCCTGGTGGCAGCTCGGGGCGTCATGGGCATCGGCGCCGCCGCGTGTGAACCTGGGACTCTCTCCGTGCTTCGTCAGATCTACCCGGAGCGCGGCGCCCGAGCCCGCGCCATCGGTTGGTGGGCGGCTATGGCCGGTCTCGCCCTGGCCATGGGACCCGTCATCGGCGGCATCCTGGTGGGCCTCGGTGGGTGGCGGGCCATCTTCTGGTTCAACCTAGCCGCCGGAGTGGCGATCTTCTTTGCGGCCAAGGCGATAATCCCCGAGAGCGCCGACCCCGAGACGGGCAAGACCGACTGGGTGGGGTATATCCTGGGGCCTGTGGCGCTCGGAACCATCGTGTTCGCCATCATCATCGGCGAGACGGCCGGATACTTCTCTGGCAAAGTGCTTGACCCTCTTCGCCGTGGGCGCGGTCGCTCTGGGCCTGTTCATCTTCGCTGAGTCCCGAGTCAAGACTCCCATGCTGGAGGTCAAGTACTTCCGACGAGCGCCCTTCTCGGGCTCGCTGACGGTGGCCTTCGCCACCTACTTCGGGGTCTTCTCCATCTTCTTCTTGACTGCCATCTACCTGCAGGTGGTGCTTCACTACTCGGCCTTCCGCCTGGCGGCCCTCTTCGTCCCGATGGCGCTGGGCATGATCATCGCCTCTTCGTTCGCCGGCCGATGGGTGGCTGAGCGCGGCGCACGAACTCCGGTCACCTTTGGCTGCCTAGTCGCGGGTGTAGGCGTGCTGCTGACCGACTTGGCCCTGCTACCCGCCCCCGCCGACGTCCATTTCGCCCCCCTGGTGTTGGCCCTCACCGTCGCCGGCATCGGCTTCGGGGTCGCAGTGGTGCCGATCACCACCGTCGCGCTATCCGCCCTGCCCGCCCGCCACTCAGGCATGGCTGCATCGGCCACGACCACCACGCGCGAGGTCGGCACCGTGATCGGGGTGGCAGCTCTGGGCTCGCTCTTCAGCGGAAGGTTGACCAGCTTCCTAACCCAGCGCCTGGTGGATCTGGGCTTTCCCGTGGAAATGAGGGAGCCGATAATCACGGGCGTCCTCACGGGTCAGATCACCCTCGATCTTGACCCAAAGTACCTCCCGGTGATCCAGAACCCCACTATAGAGGTAGCTGCGCAGGTGGTCAGCACCTTCCCAGCAGGTGAACAAAGGGCCGCCGCCGAGTTGTGGCCAATGGCATCGTGCAATCTACGCAGGCGGCATTTGACGCCGTACATAACGGGGTGAGCTGGTCGCTTATGGTGGCGGGATGCGTCATCCTGGCCTCGGGCATAGTGGCCTTCTTCACCTTCCCCAGAACTTCCTGACCGTCGTAAAAGAGAGAGGACCCCACTCGCCACCTGTGAGGCCCTCTCTGCATGCCCTGCGTAGGACGCGTCGGCTCCCTAGACCACCGTCGGCACCCTTAGACCACCGTATACTTGGGCCCGCCCCCGCCCTCCGGCGGAACCCACTGGATGTTCTCGAACGGGTCTTTGATGTCACAGGTCTTGCAGTGGACGCAGTTTGAGAAGTTGACCTTGAGGGTCTTTTCCCCGGTGGACTCGTCCACCGTCATCTCGTAGACACTCGCCGGGCAGAACCTCACGCAGGGATTCTGGTATTCCTCGGCGCAGCGGCCATAGCAGATGGCCAGGTCCTTCACCTTGAGGTGACAGGGCTGAGCCTCTTCGTGGATGGCCCCAGAGTGGTAGACGTCGGTCTCTTTGTCAAACGTCAACTTGCCGTCGTACTTGATGTCACCGATCGCCACGTCGGACGGCGTGACAGTGCCGTGTCGGTCCCCCACCCTCTGCATGTGGGTGTGATCGGGCATAGCCGGCAGTCTCTTGCTGATGACGCTCCCCCCCAAAGCAAACTGCGCTCCCGCCGTCAGCATCCCCCGGTACAGACCGCGCGTCATGGCCTGGTGGAAGTTGCGCACCTTGTAGAGATCCTTCATCTCGGCGCTTTCGGCCAGGGCCTTGCCGTAGCCCGCCAGCCGGGCGTCGGAGAGGTCGTCGACCACCAAGCCGGCGAATATGGTCTCGGCGGCAAGCATCCCTGAGCGCATAGCGATATCGATGCCCTTGATCTTCTGCGCGTTGAAGAGATTGGCCCCGTCGCCGATGAGCAGGCCGCCGGGGAAGGACAGCTCCGGTATGGAGTAGTAGCCCCCCACCGGCACCGTCTTGGCGCCGTACTGCACCACCTTGCCGTCCTTGAGCAGAGCGGCCACAAGCGGATGCATCTTGGACTTCTGAAACTCCCGATGCGGGTCGATGAAGGGATCGCCATAGTCAAGGCTGGTGAGCTGGCCGACGGAGACCATGTTGTCGGTCATGCCGTACACGAAGCCGCCGCCAAAGGCGTCGCTCTCCAGCGGATATCCCAGAGAATGGATGACCTCACCCGGCTCGAGCCTTGCCTCGGGCAGTTGCCACACTTCCTTGACCCCGACTTCGAACCCGGGCGAGTTCTTGCCCGTGTCCAGCTTGAAGCGCGCTATGACATCCTTGGTCAGATTGCCCCGCGAGCCTTCGCCGAGCACGGTGACCCGGGCGTGCAGGTCGGTGCCGGGCTCGTAGTTGGGCTTCTTGTCGCCCTTGGCGTCGACTCCGCGGTCGCCTGTGCGCACCCCGATGACCCGGCCCTCTTCATAGAGGACCTCCACCCCAGCGAAGCCCGGGAACACATCGACTCCGTTCGCCTCCACCAACTCGGCCATCCACTTGTTGAGCCGCGACATCGAGACCACGACGTTGCCCTCGTTCTTCAGCGGCGGCGGAGTGAAAGGTGCCTTGATCTTGCCGTTTCGAGTGAGGAAGTAGATGGACTCCTTCGTAACCTCGCCCTCGAGCGGCGCGCCCTTCTGCACGTAGTCGGGAACCAGCTCCTTGAGCGGGCCCGGGTCCATGACCGCTCCCGAGATCCCGTGGGCCCCGACGGTGAAGCCCTTCTCCAGTACAGCGATACTCAGCTCGCCGAGCTTCTGGCCCTCACCCTTGGCGTTATGGGCTTTGATCAGGCCCGACAGATGGAGCGCGCTACTGAGTGAGGCGATCCCGCCGCCCACGTACAGCACGTCGACATCCATAACCTCATGTTCGTCGGTCATTGCCGCATCCTCCCCAGGTTCGTCAGGACGCCGCTTTGCGCCGGCGGATCTCTTCGGTCAGAGCGGGCACCACCGTGAGCAGGTCGCCCACCACGCCGTAGTCGGCAAAGGAGAATATGGGCGCGTCGGGGTCACGATTGATGGCCACGATGCACTTGGAGGTCTGCATGCCGGCCCGGTGCTGAATGGATCCAGAGAGACCGCAGGCAATGTACAACTGGGGTGACACGGTCTTGCCGGTCTGCCCTATCTGGAACTGGTGATGCTTCCATCCTGAGTCGACAACGGCCCGCGTTGCGCCCACGGCGGCGCCAAGTTCGTCGGCCAGGGCTTGGATGAGGGCGAAGTTCTCGGCGGTGCCCACGCCCCGCCCTCCGGCGACGATCACCGAGGCCTCCTCAAGGCTGACAATGCCGGCGTTTTCGCACACCACGTCGACCACTTTAACGAGAAGCCCGGTAGCACCGAACTCCACCAGCAGCGGCACGACCTCGGCGTCGAAGGGCGCTTCCTCGCGGGCGAACACATTCGACCGCACAGTGGCCACCACAGGGCTGACGGTCGCCTCTTTGTCCACGATCACGCTGCCGCCGAAGCAGGGGTGCGTCACTGTCACGCGGCCGTCTTGGGCCTCGATGCCGGTAATGTCCACCAGCAGACCCGAGCCCAGCCGGGCCGCACAGGCGGAGGCGATGTCCCTACCGTCCGGCGAACCCGAGCAGAGCACCACAGCCGGATCGGCCGCCTTGACCGCGGCCACGGCTGCGTCGACGAAGGGGCCGGGCCGGAAGACCGCGGCCTCCGGGCTCTCCACCACATAGACCTTCTCGGCGCCATAACGGGCCGCCTGAGCAGCCAACGAGCCGGTGTCGGCGGCGATGACCACGACGCTCACCGGTCCGCCCACCGCTCCACTCAGAGCGCGGGCCCGGGTGATACTTTCTAGAGTGACGTTGGCGAACTTGCCGTCTTTGGCCTCGCCCACGACCAGGATGCCTTTTTTGTCGTTCACTGGTGTCTCCCCCGGCCTAGATATGCTTCGCGGTGGTCAAGAAGTCGGCGATCTTCTGGGCGCCGCTGCCGTCGTCCTCTACCTTGACGCCCGCCTGGCGGGGCTCTGGAGAGCGGCCTGACAGCACCCGAGTCTTGGCTCCGGACAGTCCCAGCTGGCTCGTGTCAAGAGAGAGCGCCGCGCAATCCTTGATATCCAGAGGCTTCCGCTTCGCGCCCATGATGCCTTTCATCGAGGGGAAGCGCGGATCGTTGATGCCCTTGACCACAGAGAGAACAGCCGGGGTCGGACACTCGTAGGCGATGTAGCCCTGCTCTGTCTCGCGATGAACGGTGAGCTTAGAGCTCTCGACCTCCACCTTGGCCAGTACCGACAGCAAGGGGACCCCAAGCAGCTCGGCGACGGCGGCCGGAACGCAACCGGTCTCTCCGTCGGTGGAGCGGACTCCGAAGAGCACCAGGTCCCACTCAAGGGTCTTGAGCGCCTCGGCCAGCGCATAGGCCGTGCCCTGAGCGTCGGAGCCGGCAAGCGCGGCATCCGTCACCAGGAGGGCGCTGTCGGCCCCCATAGCCAAAGCTTTGCGGATGGCATCCTCCGCCTTCTCCGGCCCCATGCAGACCACCGCTACTTCGCCGCCGTGAGCCTCCTTGATGCGAAGGGCTTCCTCCACCGCGTACTCGTCGTACGGGTTGAGGATGCAGGTCACGTTGCGATCAAGCCGCCACGAAGAAGGATCCAGCTTGACCTCAGCCTCTGTATCTACCACCTGCTTAACACACACCGCTATGTTCATCAGTCATCCATTTCTTTTCGTGAGGCGAACCCCGCCCCGATGCGCCCGGGCCGCAGGTGCGTACATGATAGTGCAGAGAGCGCCGAATGGGGGAGGCTAGTCCTCCGGAAGCAAGAACTTCGCCAGATCGACGTCGGCGAACGGCGAACGCTCGAACCGCTCCTTCAGCGCATACGGCACCGTGCAGTCGAAGATAGTCTTGCAGCTGATGCTGGAGTCCCGAAGCATCGGGTTGAATTCGGGGGTAGCCGAAGGATCCAGCGTGTGGCACTTGACCCCCGGGATGAAGATGGTGCTGATGTCGCCCTGGAAGCGCGTGGTCATGGCCCACATCACATCGGCGGAGTCGTAGAGGTCCACGTCCTCGTCAACCAGGATGACGTGCTTGAGTTCCGAGAAGGCCGCGAAGGCCACTATGGCCGCCTGGCGCTGCCGGCCCTCGTCGGTAGGCAGCCGCTTCTTTATCTGCAGGATGGCCAAGTACTTGCCCCCGCCGCCTGGATGGCAGTAGACGTTCTGCAGCAACCCAGGGATGGCATCCTCTACAAGCCGGTAAATGCTGGCCTCGGTGGGCAAGCCCGCCAGGGTGACATGCTCCTCCCCCGGACCCACAAGTATCTGTAGGATGGGGTCGGTGCGCATGGTGATACCCGTGACCCGCAGAACCGCCATGTCGTGTTGCGCCTGTCCCACGTATCCGGGAAACTCGGGCATAGCCCAGCCCGCCCCGGTGTTCTCGTCCTCTTCAGCCCTCTCTCCCGGCCGGAACTCCCCCTCCAACACGATCTCGGCCCGGGCGATCGCCTTCGCCCCCGGCTGAGTCACGCATTGCACCAACTCCACCGGCCGGCCCCGCAGGCCCCCGCCGATGGTCAACTCATCGAAACCCAAGGGCGTGGTGGGAGCCTCGAACGAAGTGGCCACGTAGATGGCAGGATCCACACCGATGCTCACTGAGACTGGCAAAGGCTTGCCCGCGGCCTCCGCTTTCAGCCGGAACTCATCTATGTGCCGGCCCGGGGTGAAGCTGACGCTCAAACGGTCCGGCCCCAAGACGCACATGCGGTGGATGGTGACGTCGGAGACGCCGGTCTCCGGGTCTTCGGCCCGCATGAGCCCCATGTTGAAAAACGGTCCCGCGTCGCGGGCGGTGCTGGTGATAGGCGGTATGATCTTGTTGATATCGATGGCCGACTCGAAGACCACCTCTTGGCAGGGAGCCTTATCCCGAGTCACGACCACTGGAAGGACGGGCCGGTTGAGCGCGTCCAGCAGGTCGAAGGCCAACCGTTCCGGGGTGCTTCCCAATAGAAGCGCAGTCCTCTTGCGGCTGGCAAGAACGCCGGCGACAACGGATACGGCAAAGCCCTTGACGTTCTCGAACAACATGGCCGGGCCGATCTTGGTGGGCGGAGCCACCGGAGTCCCCGCACCGACACGCCGGTAGACCCCGGCCACTTCCAGATAAGGATCAACCTCGACCTTGGTCGAGACGAGTTGGCCGGGCGCCTGCGCCAAGAACGCGAGAGCAGTGCGTAGATCCGTTATATCGGAGGCCTTGATCGGCCCTGGCTCACTGGACACGGTTGCTCCTATCTTCGACCCCCGTCGGCAATACCCAGCAGGTTAGTCCAACAACCGATGCGCGACAAGCGGCCGGCCAACAACGGACTCCCGGAGCGTGGCCTAGACGGCCACCAGACGATACGAGGCCGTGATCGGCGTACCAGCCTTGAGCATCGCCCAAACCGGGCAGAGCTGGCCCTCGGCTATCCGTAGCGCCCGCTCCACCGAGTCCGGGCCCACCCCCGCTCCCCGCACCACGAAATCCAACTTGATCTCGGTAAGCACGGTGGGATGCTCGTCGGAGCGCACCGCCCGAGCATCGACTTCCAACCCTGTGAGCGGCTGCTTCATCCGTTCGAGCACCAGTGCGACTGTGCTGCCGCTGCACACCGCCAGACTCGTGAGGAGCATCTGCAGCGGGCTCGGACCTGAGCAGGCCTCGCTAGGCGGCAGAGGATAGTCGAGTGTGACTGTGTGCCCCCCCACGCTCGCGGCGAATCTCATACCGCTCTCGCGGACGGCGTGCACCTGCATCTCGTTGGGCATGCTCGTCTCCTGCCTTGATAACCAACGGTCGATAGTGGACGCGCTATCGCGCAGGCCAGACACGGCTAGACGATAAGAGACGACGGAGGGCGCCTCAGTCGTGGATCAGAGTCTTGCGCAGCGCTCGCCCGTCAGGGTAGCACTCCTGAGTTGTAGAAGAATGACCACATCTCGCGTTGCGTCAATTTCGCCAATCTGGTATCGGGTGGGTAGTGATATTTGGCCGGCCAAAGCATGCCAAAGTTCTCGGCAAAGCACTCAAACGGGTTCTTGCGACCATAGTACGGGTAGCAGAACCTGTACACCCACTTGGATTCGGGATACCCGCGCCGGGTGAGCTCAAGGTCCCAGGCGGCGTCGATCTGGGGCCTGCCCCCTTTGGCGTCGGCGGCCAGTTGCACCTCGTGTCCAAACTCATGAAGTACCTGGTCGGTGAACACCTTGCCCGACTTGAGAATGCACACGTCAATAGATCCCTTGACGGCCCGTCCGCCATAATTGATGTTGACGGTGAAGTTTGGCCACACTTCCTGGACTATGGCCAACAACTCAGGGTGGTAGTCGAGCACCTCACTGACCATCCGCCGGTGCCACCTGTCCCCGCCCTTGATGGTATACGCGTCGGCCGCTCCCGCCACCGATAACACAAGAACGATGGTACAGACCCCGATAAGCACGACCCGCCACATCCCTCGGGTGAAACCGCGCGATCCCATACACCTCGAGTTGGGGCGTTGAGTCCGACAGAGTAGAAGCGGGGGCGGCACCTCCGCCTCCACCAATCGCCCGTGTGAACTCAAATGACGGACGGCAAGACGACCCAAGAGCGACTTAGTCATGCGCTCACCTCTTGCTCACAGTGTGCACAAATTCTACCACCTGCGAAACCCTCGTGCCAATCCGGCAGGATTTCGGCAATGCCACGAGGCGTAGACACGAAGGGGCTGTGCAGCGCGCAAAGATCTGGTGAGACCGACAAGGGGGAAGCAACGAAGACCAACTAGTGCCGCACACAGGCGGTGCTGCGTATCAACCACGAACAACGGAAAACAGGCGCGAACAACTGCGGCGTTGGCCGAGCGTTGGCTGAGAATTGTCACAACCGGCGACGATTGTCTGCCTAATAGGGCAGCGATCACATTCGCCGCTTCTTCCGAAAGAGCCGGTACCGCGTGGCTGTAGATGTCGAGCGTCATGGCCACTGTGGCGCGGCCCAGGCGCTCGGAAATCACCTTGGGGGCGCCGGCGCCCCAGTGTGCCCTTGGCCAACGGCTCGTGATTCACGCCGGCTGCCGGAGCGAGAGTCGCTCTTGGGCTTGAGCCTGACGGTCCAGGACTTCGCGCACCCGACGGGCCAGGTCCGCGGGCGTGAATGGTTTCTCGAGGTAGTCGACCCCTTCGTCCAGCCGACCGGAGCGCACAACAGCGTTGCGGGTATATCCGGACATGTAAAGCGCTGGCAGTTCTGGATGGAGGACTCTGGCTGCCTGGACAAGTTCGTCGCCTTGCAGGCTTCCGGGAAGGACCACATCGGTCAGCAGGAGATCCACCGAAGGACTGGCTCCTTTCAAAGGGGAAAGAGCTTCATCACCGCTCCCGGCCACCAGTATCGTATAGCCAAGATGCCCAAGGACCCGTTTGATCAGTACCTGGAGAGCGACTTCGTCCTCCACCACAAGGATGGTTTCGCGCCCGAGGAGCGAGGCTGGCGGTCCTGCGGCAGCGGCGAGCGCCTTGGCCGGCTCATTGATGCGTGGTAAGTAGACTTTGAAGGTAGTGCCCTGCCCGAGCTCGCTGTAGACGAAGACGCTGCCGCCGCTCTGCTTGACCGTGCCATAAAGGGTGGCAAGCCCCAGCCCTGTCCCTTTACCCGGTTCCTTGGTGGTGAAGAAGGGTTCGAAAACATGAGACTTGGTCTCGTCGTTCATGCCCGCCCCAGTATCCGACACGGCCAGCATCACGAAGGCGCCGGGTTTGGCCCCTCCGTGCACCCGGCAGTAATCGTCGTCTAGCTCAACGTTGGCGGTTTCCAGGGTGAGCCTGCCCCCATCCGGCATGGCGTCCCGGGCGTTTATCGCCAGATTGAGAAGTACCTGTTCGAATTGATGGCGGTCTACGGCCACCAGGCCAAGCTCGGGGTGAAGAAGCGTGGCCAAATCGATATCTTCGCCCAGGGTGCGAACCAGAAAGCGCTGGCTACTCGTCAGGATCTCGTTCAGGGAGAGCACCTCGGGCTGAAGGGCCTCGCTCCGGGAGAAGGCCAGGATCTGCCGAGTTAGGGCGCTGCCCCGCTCGCCGGCCGCCTTGATCTCCTCCACGTCACCGCGAAGTGAGCCGGCGGCGCATTCCTCTGAAGCTAGTATCAGGTCGCTGTACCCGATGATGGCGGTGAGCAGATTGTTGAAGTCGTGGGCAATCCCGCCCGCCAGCCGACCGATGGCTTCCATCCTCTGGGCTTGATTGAGCCGTCCCTCGCTCTCATTCAGCGCCTTCTCCGCCTGCTTGCACTCGGTGATGTCACGGACGATGGATTGGAGAAGGAACTTGCCGTCGATATCGACCCGCCGTGTACTGAGCTCCACCGCAAAACGGGTGCCGTCCGCCTTGATGTGCACGGTCTCCACAATCGGAGAGCCTGTCTCCAGTGCTTCCCGTACCCGCTCGCTTTGAGCCGCTCGTCCTTCGAGCGGCACCAGGTCGCACACGCGAAGGCCGAGTAACTCCTCCCGCCTGTAACCGTGCATCTCTAGAGCTCTGTCGTTGACCTCCAAGAAGCGGCCGTCATCGTCGGACAGAAAGACCGCTTCGTCGGCCCGTCCTAGCAGATGCGCAAAGCGGGCGTTTGTCGCCGGCCGCTTCGATTCGGTCTCGTTGGCTTGCACGTAGCGCCTCTGTCGACACCGCCCAATGGCCCACATGCTGGCCACTCTCTCTCCTGGTGAAGTCACGCACAAATGACCGCATCGTCGGCTGTTCAATGCTTCTCTATAACACGTTCATTCATGGTTCAAGTCCATCTACTTGGTTACAGTGTCCGGCTAGGGCTCGTTTGTGACTGTTGAGGTGAGAGAGCCCCGCGACCACGCGAGCCTCTCCACAAGAAGAAGAGGAGCGGCCGGTGTCCCCCCCGGCCGCTCCCCGATCCCCATGATGGGATCCTGTTACTCTGCCTCTGCCCGCAGCACAGTCTGATCGATAGCGCTTTCAACCATGGGTAACGCGGTGTATTCGCCGTCCTGCCAATCGACCGGGACGAAGCGCTCCGCCATGGTGTTGTCGATCTTGAAGCGGCCCTGGAACGCGCCCAGCGGCACGTAGTAGACACCGGAGACGACACCGATCGACCCGGTCCCCAGAAAGTACACGCATTTGTCGCCGACCTCGCTGAGAGGGGCGCCATCCAGCAACACGCTGACTTCGGTCTCCGCGTCCAGTTGCGTCGGCGCCCCGAACTTGTCGCCGTTCACCGTGGCCATAGACGTGACTCCGCCGACTTCAGCGATCGTGATCTCCTTCCCCTCGGCGACGTCACCCTTCAGGCATTTCGAGACCCTGAAGGTTACTTTGGTATAGGCGGTGGAGTTGAAATCCAAGTACGAAACCTGGGTCACCTCACCACGGACGATGAGGTCGGCGGCCTTTTTGAGCTGGTCCACGCTTTCATATACCACCGCGAAATCGGCGCTGGCTGTGACGGTCGGTCGCAAGGTAGGCGCCGTCTCGGACCCGGCCGGGGCTCCAATGCCTACACCAACGGTGACCGACACGACTATCGCCAACGTCACGAGCGCCAGCAGAGAGATCATCCATCTCTTGTTCCGCTTCATCAGTCACCTCCTTAGTACAGGTAGTTGATGCCCGCGCAGTCGTTATCCTGGCAGGCGTTCACGGTACGGCCGGCGCCGAGCGTGCACATGATCTGGTTCGTATAGACAGTGTGCCCCAGGCCCATGATGTGGCCCATCTCGTGAGCTATGGTCCCCTTCTCGTTGAAGTCGCTAAGGGGATCGAAGAGGGGTGCGTTGAGCTTAATCTTTCCCCAGTTCCAGTTGGTCACGTACGGACTGATCCACACGCCGTTCAAGATATGCTCGGTCACAGCCGCGATCCCTGTAGCGGGGTCATAGTAGTAGTTGTCATATACATCCATCACGCTATAGAGCTGGGTGTAGGTACGGAGCCAGCAAATGGGCGTTGTTATTCCGAGACGGTAGGTCGTGTGTATCCAATCCCATATGGCCGACGTGATGTCACCCTCGTGACCGCTCGCCGAACTGGTGATGTAGTAGTACCTGTCGTTGGCACCGTAGTCGCCGACACCACCGTTGAGCACGTGTCCGTTGTAGGTGGTGTACGCCCACGCCGTTCCCGCGCACGCCATCACAATGACAATCGTAGCGATCAACACGAGTAGCAATCGGGGTCTTCCCAAGATCAAGGTCACTCCTCTCATCATTTGCCACAACCATCGAGCCGTCTCCCGTTGCTCCCACCTCCTTGGCCGCTGCAATCCGCCATCACTTCGGTTGTGTCCAGATGAACGGCAAACATGACGGCAGGCCGCAACCAGGCACCACGGTGTGTCTGAGGGATGGGCGGACTGGGGAACACGAGTCGTGAGAACGCGACCTGGCTGGGAGAAGCGCTATTTCGGGACGTGACCTCGAAGCGCGTCTCCCATCCTGCCGAGAAGGAGTTGCTCTAGTTCGCTGTCAAGGGGCCTATCTGCGACGAATGCCCCGTCTGACTCCCGAATGACGCCCACCGACTGCAGACCTTGAATGGCAGCCCTCTCCTGCGGATCGATGGTCTCGGAAACCGGGCTTGTTGGGACGGCTGTCTCAGAGAAGCTGGGGCCAAACGCCTTCCACAGCAACACCGCATACTGCCCCTCAAGTATTGGCTCGGCCGCCGATGCACTGGTGACCTCGGATCGGGTGATGAGTCCCTGGTCGACTGCCTCATCCAGCAATAACGCCTGGTCCATTGTTGGGCTGTCAACGGGCTCTGCCGACCAGGCAATCCTCGTGAAGACGAGTTGCATCACGTGCTCCACCGCGCTCAGTTTTGTCACCCCGCCGGCGAGCTCTGCCGTGCCCGGATTTGCCAGGGTTGTATGTGAGTCCTGAGCAACGGTAGATCGGTCGGCCTCCCGGCCGGCGAACGACAAAGATAGCGACAGCGCGAGAACAACAAGGATCAGCATGACGGCCGCGATCACTATCCGGGGGGCTCTCCACGACCGAGCCCGCGTGCGTGGGCCACGGCCTCTGGCGGTCCGCACGCGGGGTGCCGACGCCGGGGTATCGACACTCGCCAGTACCCGCCCAAGTACACGCCGCCCCCGTTCACTCTTCACCCACTCCTCCGCGGATGGCCGGGGTGTGGGCCTCGCCGCCCTGATGTCATCTATCAATCTGTCTTGATCCTCGTCTCTCATGACTCTTCCGACTCCCTTGGGATTGGTGGCGAGTCTGCCTTACTATATGTCCGGATCTCGTCAAGAATTGCCAAGAGGTGTCGCCGTGCTCGACGGAGCGCTTGGGCAAACGCCATGGAACTGCATCCTAGCGACTGGGCCGCCTCCTTGTAGCTCAGTCCATCCCAAGCAACAAGAAGAAGGGCCTCGCGGTCCTTTGCCGGCAGCATGGACAGAGCCTTTCCGATCAAGAGGCTGCGAGCGCCTGCGAACGGCGCATCTGAGTCGGCTGAGTGAGCCCACATCACCTGCTCTTCGATACGCTGCTCGAGCGCGAGTCTGCGCCGCTTGCTTCGCATCTGGTTTCCCAGCACTTTGCGGGCGACTCCGTAGAGCCAGGGAAGAATCTCAACCGGTGCATCGTCTAGACGGCGGGCTAGGACGACAAATACCTCCGACACCACATCTTCGGCCTCGACGAGGGTCGCCCCACGATGGCGGGCGTAGTCGAGGATACGGGGGGCATATTCCAGAAACATTGCTTCCAGACGCAGACGACGCTCGCCCGCTGTCCACGTATGCGAGTCGTTTCCTGTGCTTGGCCGGTACACGTTCACATCATCTATCCCGAGCCGCGAGCGCCGCAGACCTAGGGGAGCGCGCGCGGCGTGGCAGCAGTTTGATCAGTTGTTGTCGCAGGGAGCGCTTGTGAGTTCGCACCCCTTGCCACCATACCTTACCCGCGTCCGGCGCACTACCCAGTAAAGCGTCTTTTGGAACGCCCCGGGTTTGACGGAGGCTCGTTCAATCGTATGCCACGACTAGAGTGGCGACTTGCTGATTGTAGCGCTCGAGCATTTTGAGGGGCGAGAGCGGTCCGATCCGGCCCTTCTCGGAATCCAAGACGACTGGAGTCCCTGGCGCTAGGACCTCGGACAGCGGGGAATGCTACTTAGGAACGTCCGTTGACAACCGGTGCCAGATGGTTCGTTGGCTGAATGTTGGCTGAAAGGGTCTTCTACCAATACTGCAAAGCGATGAAGGTATGCCTCTACCAGGAAGATCTAGGTGGCGGGACCCGGACTTGAACCGGGGACACCATGATTTTCAGTCATGTGCTCTACCAACTGAGCTATCCCGCCACGTGACTCGTGACCTGAACCGCGGCATAGCACCGCGGCGCCCGGAAGACCGAGGCGGGAGCGACGGGACTCGAACCCGCGACCTCCGACGTGACAGGCCGGCGTTCTAACCAACTGAGCTACACCCCCGCGAACGGTATGCGAGATTATCGCACGTCTCGAGCCTCTGGCAAGCGCGATTGAAAATCGATCGAAGATGGTTGTGCCGCGCGTGACCCGCGACGTCCAAGTGGGCGCAGCAGGATTTGAACCTGCGACCCCCTGCTTGTAAGGCAGGTGCTCTCCCACTGAGCTATGCGCCCCGGCCCTCCATGAAAGGATGCCCCCAGGGGAATTCGAATCCCCGCCGTCGCCTTGAAAGGGCGATGTCCTAGGCCACTAGACGATGGGGGCGTATCTGGCGCTGCGGCAGCCCCCAGGCGCTCTCTCAGCCCGGCGCGCCGCTCACAGCTTGGAGATGCTAACACGAAGACGCGCCCGACCACCAGCAGTGCAGCCACGCGGCCGTTGCAGCGCGCCGGCCGCGCTTGCCCACCTGCTTCCGACTTGATAGCCTGAGGATGATGGCACTTCGCCGCAAACCAAGCTCCGATCGCCCCGGGAGCGGTCGCTGGACGACGGCCAAGCCGCGGGTCATTCACATGGGCCGTGCTGTGCTGCGCGGTGGTTCTGAATGCTCCTGGGTCATCGTGATCCGCTTCACCGACTCCGAACTTCATCCACTTGCTCCCGTCGGGGCGGTCATCGTGTCCGTCGCGGCGATAGCCGCCGCCCTCGCCGGAGCTCTGGTCGGCCTGATGGCCGCTCTGGCGGCGGTCGCCGTTGCCTTCCTCCTGCTCGCCGACTTCAGCAGTGGCATTGCGACCGCCAACGCCGTGGCGGTCAGCGGTGGTCTGGGTGGCCGCGGCGGTGGCCACCGGTCTCTTGACCGACCGCCTGCGCGGCAAGTAGCCGCCCGCCAGGCTGCGCTCGAAGAGACTCTGGAGGTCACCGCCTCGTCCAGGGATACCCTCGGCCGCCTCCTTGACCTCAGTCCCGCAGTTCTTCGAGGGCGAGACACTCGCCGAAGTCGCCGGGACGATCTGTGACACGGCCGTGTCCACCTTCGGAGCAGACGGCGCGCGCTTGTACCGCCTGAGCGACGATACCATCGACATCCTTGCCCTCTGTCCCGCCCCGGAGGAGGTCCAGCCCGGCTTCACCCTGCGGCCCTCGGACTTTCCTGGACTCGATACCATGCTCGCCCAGCACCGGCCATCGTTCGTTCGCGACCTTCGCCAGATGGATCGCAGAGCAGCTGTCGCGCCAGCTCCGCGCGAGCACCGGGGTAGTGTCGACGGTCCGGGCCCCCATCATCGGCCAGGAAGGGCTCGTCGGCGTGTTGGAGCTAGACTGGAACCGGGAGATCGAGAAGCCGACCGACGAGTCTCTCGCCACCATGCAACGCTTCGCCGACCAGGCCGCCATCGCCTGGCAGAGCGCTCTCCACCTGGAGGCCCAGCGTCGCGCCGATGCTCTCAACGAGACCCTACACCGCGTCGTGGCCCTTGCTCCCAGTTTTCACATCAGCGGAACCAAGGAGGAAGTGGCCCGGGCCATCTGCGAAGCCGCCGTCGCGACCTTCGACTGCGACCGAGCCTCGCTCTACCAGGTGCAGGGCGACCGCCTGCGGGTACTGGATTGCTTTCCTCCTCTGGATTCGCTATCCCCCGGCCACACCTTCGCCTTGAGCGAAGACATGCCGCTGGTGCGCGAGATCCGCTCACGCAAGCCCACCTTCATCCCCGACGTCGACCACCCCAGCCGCCAGATGCGCCCCTGGCCGCCCGAAGTCATCCGCCAAACAGGTACCCACTCGGCCCTCTACGTGCCAGTCCGCTTCACCGAGCGCGGCCCGCGAGACCTCCTGGTCCTCAGCTGGAAACGACCCCGAGAACGTCCCGACGACAACTTCATGGTGATCGTGGAGCGATTTGCCGATCAACTCGCCCTCGCGCTCGCCAGTTCGTCGGCCGAACGCCTGCACGCCCGGCTCGAAGCCAGCCTCCTCCCCACGGCTCCGGTCGATCACCCCTTGCTGAAAGCCGTCATCCGTTATCGCCCCGGTGAGCACCGCCTGCGGTTGGGAGGAGACTTCGTGGGCTCGACCGTCGATGCCGACGACATCCTCCATTTCATCATCGGCGACGTCAGCGGCCATGGGCCCGACGCAGCCGCTCTGGGAGCGACCCTCCGCTCGACCTGGAAGGCCATGGCACTCGCCGGGCGAGAACCTCCCCAAGACGGTCTCTATCATGCGTGAGGTACTCCTGAGTGAACGGAGAGAGCCCAATGCGTTCGCCACCGTCCTGGTCGGACAAATAGACCTACGGGAACACGAACTGCTTCTGCATCAATGCCGGCCACCTGCCTCCGCTGCTCATCGCCGGCCGAGTCACCCCGCTCGAGACCCAGCCCTCGGCCCCCCTGGGGTTCGACGAAGGCCGTCGACAGCCCGGTGTACCACTTCCCCTTGCCCGCCAGATGGAGCCTTTTCTGCTATACGGATGGCCTGATCGATGCCCCCGTGGCCCCCGGAGCCTCGCTACGGTACGGCGAGGAGCGGCTGAAGGAACGTCTTGGGTCCTGGGCAGAGTCTGGGCCCACCGACGGGGACGTGGACGCCCTCATAGCCGAGATCGAATCCGCCAGCGGCAAGGCCTTCGCGGACGATGTAGCCGTCCTTCTGATCGCCACCAGGGACCCAGCGCACGAGGCCGGGACCTGAAGTGAGGCCCTCAGGCACCCCGCGGCCGAGGGGGCACCCCGTAGGCCGCATGGGTGCCCTGGAACGGTTTGCGGACCTTCGCACCCAAAGTCAAGGGCACCCATGCGGCCCCTCGGGGCACTAAGCGTGTGCTAGGCTTCTAGGCCGATGAAGACCTCTCCGCGAAGCAGCGTACTCATAGACCTGGCCGCGGTCCGCCACAACGTGGCTCACCTCCGCGCCTTGCTCTCCCCCGGCTGCCGCATGATGGTGGCCGTCAAGGCCGACGGCTACGGACACGGCACTCTCCCTGTGGCGCGCGCCGCCGTCGCGGCCGGCGCACAAGGGGTCGCCGTGGCTACCGCCGAGGAGGCGGTGGCCCTGCGCGAAGCGGGGTTCACCGGGATGGTGCTGGTGATGGGCCCCCTCTACAGCTTGGACCAGTACGAGGAGATGGCCCGCCAGGGAGTCGACTTCGCCGTGGTCAGCGATCACATGGCCGCCGTCCTGCCCAGCCTGAGGGACTCCGGGCTGAAGGCGAGAGTGCATCTCAAGGTCGACAGCGGCATGAACCGGCAAGGACTGTTCCCCGAGGACATCGGGGCCTTTCTGGACGCCATCCGTGGTATCCCTGAGATAGAGCTGGTGGGGGTCATGACCCACTTTGCCTGCGTCACCGAGGATCCCGCCACCGTCGCCTTCCAACTCGGCCGGTTCCTCCCGGCCGTGGAGAGGGTGCGGCGGGAGTGGCCGGGCGCCATCGCGCACGCGGCCAACAGCGCCGCCACTGTCTGTTCCAGAGAATCCCACCTGGATATGGTCCGCTGTGGCTGCGCGGTCTACGGACTCTCTCCATGGCAGAAAGACCCTCTGGCCGAAGGACTCGTCCCCGTGCTCACCTGGCGGTCGCAGGTAGCCCTGGTCAAACGAGTGGCGCCGGGCGAAGGGGTCGGCTACGGCCACACCTTCCGCGCGGACAGGCCTACCGATGTGGCGCTGGTGCCGCTTGGCTACGGGGACGGCATATTCCGCGCCCTGAGCAACCAGGGCGAGGTCCTCATCAACGGCAGACGCTACCCGGTGGCCGGCCGGGTGTCCATGGACTCTTTCGGCGTCGACGTCGGCAGCGACGGCCAAGTCAGGGTCGGCGACACGGTGACCCTCATCGGCGCCGACGGCGCAGAACGCATCACCGTGGAAGAAGTCGCCCACAGGCTGGACACCATCAACTACGAGATCACCTGCGACATCGCCCTCGACCGGTCGGAGCGGGTGTTCCTGAACGACCAGGACTGACCGCCGCCCCGCGGTTGGGATTCATCTCCTATGGGAACCTTCCGATGGAGATGATAGGACGCAGCGAAGCGCCCGCAACAGGCGATCCCGGCGCGACGGCCGCAAGCGGCGACAAGGGACGGCGGCATGCTCATCAAGGATGAGTTCTACAGGGCAGTGCTCGACAAGATCAGCGACGGGGTCTACGTGTGCGACCGCGACCGCCGCATCGTCTACTGGAGCCCCGGGGCCGAGCGCATCACCGGTTACCAGGCCGATGAAGTCCGAGGTTCATCCTGCGGCGACGGGCTTCTCATGCACGTGGACGAGAGCGGCAAAGCCCTTTGCGGAGACGGATGCCCGCTGAGTCGCCGCCATGGCCGGTGAGGCCCCCGAGGCCCGGGTCTATCTGCATCACAAGAGCGGCCACCGGGTTCCCGTCTGGGTGCGCGCTACCGCCGTTCACGACAAGGACGGGCAGGTGGAGGGGACTGTGGAGGTCTTCTCCGACAACTCGCTGCTTGTCGAGGCCCTCAGGCAAGTCGAGGAGTTGAGCGTCGAAGTCGAGACCGACCCCCTCACCGGACTGGGCAACCGTCGGAGCATGCTGGCCAGACTCGACGCCTATAGAGCCGAGAGACGCCGGCTGGAAGCTGCCGCCGGCGTGCTCTTCATCGACATCGACCACTTCAAGCATGTCAACGACACGTATGGCCACGAGATCGGTGACCGGGTGCTAAAGATGGTGGCCGAGACCATGAGGCAGAACGTGAGATCGTCGGACTGGGCGGCACGCTGGGGAGGAGAGGAATTCCTGGTGCTCCTCCCACACGTCGACTCGGAGGGCCTCCTGTCGATGGGGGAAAAGCTGCGCATCCTGGTCGCCAATTCGTTCTTGACCATCGACCAGGGCAAAGAAGTGCGCGTTACCATCTCCCTGGGCGGAACCCTCTTCCGCCCCGGCGACACGAGCAAGACGGTGGTCGCCAGGGCCGACCGCCTGCTCTACGAGAGCAAGTCCAAGGGGCGCAACCGCACTACCTGGGCCGCCTAGCCCGGCAGATCCTTTCCGCACGACCGGCAGAACGCGTCATCGGGCTCGGTGGCGGCCCCGCAAGCAGTACAACGTGTCTCAGCCCAAGGCTGTGCCGGAGGGCCGACTCGTTGCCCGCACGAGCGGCAGAACCCATCGCCGGCGGCAAAGGGCGTGCCGCAGGCGGCGCACCGCAAAGCCGCCCCGAATTGCGGCCCGTAGGCACCCGGCCCGCCTGGATACCCCGGCGACGGGGATGGGCGATTGCTATGACCGGGTGGCACGGCCCAGACTTCCAACCGATGCTTGAGGCCGTTGGTCTTCACCCAGTAGATGATCCAGCACACGAACCCGCCGAGCCCGGCCAGAGAGGCGATCACTGAAGTCGAGAAGGTGGGGATCCAGTCCACCACCCAGGCGGCCGGCATCAATACTGCGAAGGCCATGCCCACGCCGTAGCCGAGATCACCCTGAGATAGCAGGCCGCGGGTCTGGTATTCGGCCTGGACCGAGTCCCTGACCTTGATGACCGTGTATATGATCCAGCCGAAGTTGAAGACGGGGATGAAGTTCAGCCACACGTGTCCGGGCGGCATCGCCCGATTCTGAGGACTCACCCGGTTCAGAAGATCGCGCAGGTTCCGCAGGAAGAAGAACCCGACAAGGAACGCGACCCCCAAGTAGAGCAGGGCGAAGAACACCACCCAAAGAATCAGTCCCAGGCCCCAGACCCGTCAAAGTCCCAACTGTTCAACATGCCACCCCTCCCCTAACGTGACATCACCCAAGTCTGTCTGACCAGCCGATGCGGGTGAGGCCCGGCGCACGCCGAGCGTCACCGCGAACGTCTTTCTCTGAGCCCGAACCTGCTCGCTCTACTTGACGGCGGCAACTGCCTTGTCGCGCGCGTCCTCCAGCATCTTCAGTTCGGGAGTCTTGATGAACTCGTTCTTCTGCAGCAGGTCGATGATGGCCCGCGTTTCTTTGACGTCGGCCAGGGTGGTGTTGTAGACCTCGTCCCAGGTCAGCTCGACCCGGGCCACCCCGTCCTTGATGGCCTGCATGGCCACGTCGGCCGCCTCCACGGCGAAGACCTCGGTCTCCTGCATGCTGGGCATGATGTAGTCGGGGCTGAGGCCCTTCTTCTCGGCGAAGTTGGCCACGGCGTGGGCGGCGGCGATGGCCATGCTCGTCGGTGATCTTGCGGGCCCGCACCAAGAGAGCGCCCTTGAGGATGCCCGGGAAGCCGATGGAGTTGTTCACCTGGTTGGGGAAGTCGCCCCGGCCGGTCGCCACGACGTAGGCACCCGCTTCCTTGGCGGCGTACGGGTAGATCTCGGGCACCGGGTTGGCGCAGGCGAACACGATGGACTTCGGCGCCATGGACTGGATCCACTCCGGCTTGATGGCTCCGGGCTGGGACGCCCCGATGACGACGTCGGCGCCCTTGAAGGCCTCTGCCTCGGTGTCGATGCGCTTCGGGTTGGTGGCCTCGCAGATCTCCCACTTGCGGTAGAAGGCGGTGTCGGCCTTGACGTCGTCGCGGCCCTTGTGGAGGCCGCCCTTGGTGTCGAACACGATCATCTTCTCGGGATCGACCCCGTCGGTCAGGAGCAGCCGGGCGATGGTGCTGTTGGCGGCGCCGGCGCCTATGAGGACCACCTTGGCGTCTTTGAGCTCCTTGCCCACCACCCGCAGAGCGTTGATGAGACCGGCCAGCGTCACGCTGGCGGTGCCCTGGGCGTCATCGTGCCACACCGGGATGTCGCACTCTTCGCGCAGGGTGTCGAGCACCTTGAAGCAGTTGGGCTGGCTGATGTCTTCCAGGTTGACCGCGCCGAAAGAAGGCTCGAGCATTTTTACAAATTCGATGATCTTGTCGGGGTCGTGCTTGCCCTGCTTTGTTGTAGCTGTTGACGCAGAGCGCCACGCCGTCGACGCCGCCCAGGTACTTCATGAGGAAGGCCTTGCCCTCCATGACGCCCAGGCCGCCGGGAGGGGTCACGTCGCCGTCGCCCAGCACGCGGGTGGAGTCGGAGACCACCGCCACCAGGTTGCCCCGGTTGCTGAGATCGAACGAGGCGTCGTTATTGTCCCGGATGGTCGTCGAGACCATGGACACGCCCGGCGTGTAGTAGACGTTGAACCAGTTGAAGCCGTAGATGCCGGCCTTCGGCATGGTCACCGTCTTGCCCCGGTAGAACTTGTGAGCGGTAGCCGCGAGCTCTTTCAGGAAGATGGTCTGAGCCTTGGCCCTCTGCTCCGGGGTGAAATCGTCGGGGAAATACGAGCCGAGGTCGGAGAGGCTGAGGTCGGGCGTCTTCATTGTGATCGCTCCCAGGGTCGCGTAGTCGAACAACCCGCCGACGACCGGCCGCCGACGGTCAGAATCCGTAAGTCATCATAACATCCGTTCTCTCCGGGTGGCCCTGGCGCGGCCGGGCGCGGACGGCGTCGGGGCCCGGCCATGTCGACAGAATCCCCTGCACCTAGTACGATGCCCCAATGATTCAACGCACCATGGACAAGATCGTGATGAAGGCCTTCCTGTGGGCCTTTCCCTCCTGGGTGCGGCCCAACCACCTGACGGTCCTGAGGCTGCTGCTCATTCCCGTCATCCTGCTGTTGCTCTACTTCGAGTACCGGTGGTGGGCGCTGGGAGTGTTCGTCGCGGCCATGTGCACCGATTTCATCGACGGCACTATGGCCCGCCAGCGCCGTCAGATCAGCACCTTCGGAGTCTATGTGGACCCAATCGCCGACAAACTGCTGGTGGGCGCGGTGCTTGCCTGGGTGGGGTACCACGATCTAGTGGTGCAGATCTTCCTGGCCTTCATCGTTCTCGAACTCGTGTTCACCGCCGTCGGTGCAAGCGTCCTTCTGAAGACGGGCAGTTCCAGCCCCTCCAATATCTTCGGCAAGGCCAAGATGACGGTGCAGAGCGTTGCGCTGTTCTTGTTTCTCCTAGCGGGCATCCTCGACCTGGACACGCTGTTGGATGTGTCCCGTTATCATGCTGTGGCTGGCCCTGGCCCTAGCCGTGGTCTCGGGGGCCAAGCAGATCTTCGACGTCGTGCGCAAACGACCTCCGTCGAGCAACCAGGAGACCGTGAGCGATGGATCGTAGCCGCACAGATAGCCGCGGGCGCGGCACCAGCAGGCCCAGCGTCCTCACCGCCGGATCCTCCAACCGAAAGACAAGCCGCTCCCGGCCGAAGTCCGGCTCCAAGGCGCCCGCACTCTCTCCGTCCGGGTCGACTCCACGACCCACCAGTCGTTCCTCGTCCGCGCCCCACTCCGGCCCGACCCGGAGGCCGACACGCTCCGCGCGCTCGATCAAGATCCGACGTCTGGTCCTGCTCGGCGTCGGCGCGCGGTCCTGACGCTGGCCCTGCTGGTCGTCATCGACTCCAGCCTCTCCTACAACAAGATCCACGAGGGAGTCAACATCTCCGGACAGAGCATGGCTGGTCTCACCCGCGATGAAGCCGCGGCCGCCCTCACCCGGTACGTCGACACCGCTGAGAAACAGCCGATCACTCTAGTGAGCGGCAACAGCACCTGGAAGGTCATGCCCGAAGACGTCGGAATCAGCATCGACATCACCGGCACGGTGGAGACCGCGATGCAGGTGACCCGCAAGAGCAACTTGCTTGTCGATTTTGGGCGGCGCTTGAGGACTCTACTCCAGCTCGACTGACGTGCCGCTGCAGGGCACGGTCGACATCGCCAAGATGGATACCGTCATATCCGATGTGGCCGGTGACCTCGATCTACCGCCGGTCGATGCCGGTCTGGCTGTCGATGACAACGGATCCATCAGCATGATCGAGGCGCAGAGCGGTTGGGTGGTCGACCGAGCCCGCACTGCAAGAGCAGCTCAGCGGACTGCTGTTCACCCTTCACGCTACCGAGTTCGAGATCCCCATGATGGTCAAGGAGGCGGAGGTCAAGGCCGACCAAGAGACCACGGCCTTGGAACAGGCCAAGACCATCCTCGGAGCACCTATGACCCTCACCTACAAGGACAAGACCTGGACCTTCTCCCCCAAGCAGATCGCCACCTATCTGGGTTTCAGCTCCAAGATCGTGGCAGGGATCTCCACCCTGGTGCCTTACGTCTCGGCGGACAAGATGAGCCCGTTGTTCACCGAGATCTCCGCCGAAGTCGGCACGCAGCCGGTGGATGCCACCTTCGAGAGCGACGGAACCCAGGCCTGGGTGGTCCCTGGGGTCAACGGCGAAGTGCTCGACCCTGAGAAGACCGCGGCCGCCCTTACGGCCGCCACCCTCAAGACGAGCGGACGGACGGCGGAGGTAGTCCTTGTGACGAAGGAGCCCGACCGCACCACCGCGGACGCCCAGGCAATGGGTATCAAAGACAAGCTGGGACCGGGATACACCACCATATGGGACGGCGGCACTTGGGAGAGAGCTGAGAACGTAAGGGTGGCCACAGGATATGTGACCGACGTGCTGGTTCGCCCAGGCGATGTGTACGACTTCGAGAGAGAGATCGGCCCCCGCACCGAAGAGCGGGGATTCCAGCTGGCGAAGGGCATAACCGGGCCGGGCAAGCTGGAGGACGTGCTGGGGGGCGGCATCTGCCAGGTATCCACCACCCTGTTCAACGCCGCCTTCTTGGCCGGTCTGGCCATTGTGGAGCGCCATAACCATTCCCTCTACATCGAACACTATCCCCTGGGTAGAGACGCAACGGTGACGGTGGGCGCCAACATGCGCTTCAAGAACGATACCGACAATTGGATCTTGGTCCGCGGAACCTCCACCGGCATCAGAACCACCTTCAATATCTACGGCACCGATGACGGCCGCCAGGTCAGCTTTACCACCGGCGAACTCTATGACGTAGTGCCGACAGTGGTGGTCAGTGCCACCAACACTTCGCTGGAGTGGATGAAGATGAATATCGCCTATGAGGGTCAACCGGGCGGAAGGATCATGGTGGACCGCACCGTCACGTGGCCGGACGGCACGGAGAAGAAGGACCAGTTGGAAAGCTACTGGAAGATGCTCCCCAGGCAGATCGAGTGGGGCTACGGCCCAACGGCTGGCTCCAACTAGCCGGTCTCCATTACATTATTGAGCTCGATGTACTAACCTTGACGCACAATCGCGCCCCGACACCGGGGCGCGATTGTGCGACTGAGCGTCATCGGCACTTAGCCAAGCACACGAATAGGAGATATTAGTGAGCGCGAGTGTGGAGATCGGCCAGCAGCTGGGCTTCTGGACCCTTGCCCCTTTCGCCTGCATGCTGGTCGCGGTGGCGATCATGCCTTTGGTCTGCGGGTGCTGGTTTGAACGCAACTGGAACAAGGGCATCGTGGCCTTGGTGTTGGGCGTACCCACGGTGGTGTATCTCATCGCCCACTTTGGTCACACCGGCCTGGAGTTGGCTGCGGAGACGGGTCACGAATACGTTTCGTTCATCGTCCTTCTCTTCGCGCTGTTCACGGTCTCCGGAGGCATCTATCTCACCGGTAACCTAGTCGCCACTCCGCGTCACAATCTCGCGTTCCTCGCCGTCGGCGCCGTGCTGGCCAGTTTCATCGGCACCATGGGAGCCTCGATGGTGCTCATCCGCCCCCTCCTGAGAGCCAACTCTGAGCGCAAGTACGCCAAGCACACGGTGGTCTTCTTCATTTTCGCCGTCAGCAACATGGGTGGGCTGTTGACCCCGCTGGGCGACCCGCCCCTCTTCTTGGGCTTTCTGCGCGGGGTGCCGTTTACTTGGACCTTCGGTCTGTGGGCCGAGTGGCTGACGAGCGTTGGACTTGTGTTGCTGGCGTACATGGCCTTCGAGTTCTACTACCACCGCAAGGAACCCGAGGCGGCAATACGCGCCGACGTGGCCGACTACGTGCCCATGCGGATCAAGGGCTGGTTCAACGCGATCCCCCTGGCCCTTGTGATAGTCGCGGTGCTGCTCTCCAACACCTTGAAGGATGCCGGCGATGCCATCCACTTCCCGTTTGTCCGCGAAGTCATCCTGGTGGCCCTGGCCATCGTCTCGCTAACGGTAGGTCCTCGAGGGCCCCGAGCGGCCAACCATTTCCACTGGAGTCCCATGATCGAAGTGGGCGTGCTTTTTGCCGGCATCTTCGCCACCATGATCCCAGCGCTTGCGCTACTGCAGGCACGTGGCGCCTCCATAGGAATAACGCAGGCGTGGCAGTACTTCTGGGCAACGGGCGGGCTCTCGGCGTTCCTCGACAACGCCCCCACGTACCTAGCCTTCACCTCGGTGGCCCAGGGACAGGTTGGAGCGGACTCCGTGGGTGCGCTCACCGCATCGGGAGTGATCCCCAGCCTCGGCTTCTCCCCCGCCGCCTTCCTAGCCGCCATATCGTGCGGAGCGGTGATGCTGGGCGCCATGACATACATAGGCAACGCCCCCAACTTCGCGGTGAAATGCATCGCCGAAAAGTCGGGCCTCAAGATGCCCTCTTTCTTCGGCTATATGAAGTACTCATTGGCGGTGCTGGTGCCTATCTTCGCCATCATCACGGTCATCTTCTTCCTCTAGGCACTCAATCAAAACTCGTAGAGGTCTTTGACTCCGCTGGGTCTAACCCGTAGCATGGAGAGAGCGCGGCGGCACCCGAGCCTGCCGACAACACCGAGATCAAAGGGGGAGCTGTATGCCCACATACGGAATCGTGATTATCGTGGTCGTAGTCGTATTCTTGTTCTTAGGAATCAGGGTTGTGCGGCCAACCCACCGAGGATTGACAGAACGCTTCGGCAAGTACAATCGCTACGCCAACCCCGGGTTCCATTGGATCTTCCCGATAGTCGAGCGGATGTTCCGGGTGGATATCCGCGAGCTGCTTGTGGACGCACAGCCCCAGATGATCATCACCAACGACAACCTGAACGCCCGGGTCGATGCCCAGGTGTATCTCAAGGTGATGGCCAATGAACAAAGCGTCAAAGCTTCCCAGTACAACGTGGCCAACTACGAGATGCAGATCGTCAACCTAGCCCGCACCACGCTCCGTAACATCATCGGGACTTTGACCCTGAAGTCGGCCAACAGCGAGCGGGGCAAGATCAACGAAGAGCTGCGCAAGACCCTGCTCGCCGAGACGGCCAGCTGGGGCATAGAGATCCTTCGGACGGAGCTCAAAGAGATAGACCCGCCCGAGGACGTGCAGGTGACCATGAACAAAGTGGTGAAGGCCGAGAACGAAAAGGTCGCGGCCGTCGACTACGCCACCGCCTCCGAGACGCAGGCCGACGGCCAACGCCGCGCCGCGATCAAAGTCGCCGAGGGTAGCAGGCAAGCGAAGATCCTCGAAGCCGAGGGGCAGGCCCAGGCGATACAACTGGTCAACGAGGCCGCCGAGAAGTACTTCGTCGGCAACGCTCAGGTGTTGCGGAAGCTCGAGGCGGTAGAGCGGGCGCTCGTCTCGAATGCCAAGATAGTGGTACCGGCCGACACCCAGTTGATCAACGTGATAGGGGAGCTGGCCGGTGTTACGCCGATACCGCTGATGCCAAAGGCCGCGGCGCCCACGCCCGAAAAGAGATAGCGGCCACAATCTCTCTATGCAAATCGCTCCGCCCTCCCTGCCGGGGGGGCGGAGCTGGTCTGTGTTTTGGTTTTCCGATGCCCAACTCTTCGTCTTACCGAGAGAGATTCCTTCGCGCCAATAGACCCGCGGCGATGATGCCGGCATGACGGCTCAGACCCAGTGGGCGCTGGTAACCGGAGCGTGCTCCGGCATAGGCCTAGGCATCGCCCGCGAGCTTGCGGCCAGAGGCTACTCGCTGGTATTGGTTAGTAACCGAGGAGCGGAGTTGAAGCAGGCCGCCAAGGATCTCGCGGCCCAGTATGAGGTGGCCGCCCACCCGGTAGTCACGGACTTGGCTAGACCTGAAGCCGCCGGAGACCTCTACAAGGAGGTGGGCCGCTTGGGAGCGGAGGTCGATGTGCTGGTGAGTAACGCCGGCATGCTCTTCTTCGGTGAGGTGGCCGAGGCCGACCCGGCTAGAGTGAACGACATGCTTCAACTGCAGGTAGTGACGCCCTCTCTGCTTGCGCACTACTTCGGCCGCGATATGCGTGCCCGCCGCCACGGACAAATACTGCTTGTCTCAAGCGCGGCCTCCTGGTGTGACTTCCCCGGCATCGCCTTCTATGGCGGCTCCAAAAGGTATCTGCGCGGTCTCGCGGCTTCGCTGCGCGAGGAGCTGCGTCCTTGGGGCGTAAGCGTTACCTGCCTAGCTCCCGGAGCCGTTGCCACCGGCCTCTATGATTGCGCGGGCGGCCCGGCCGCAGCGGCCGCGAGGGCCGGCCTACTCGGCGATCCGGCCCGCGTGGCGCGGGCCGCGGTGCGTGGCATGCTCCGCGGTAGAGCTTTGGTGCTTCCCGGCACTTCGGCGAAACTCATGGCCACGGCAACTGCGCTGACCCCGCGGTGGCTCATCCGCCTCGTCCGGTCGCGCACAGACTTCCTCCCCCGCCCGGAGAACCGGTGACCCCGCTCGGCGACAAGACAACCGACTGCGTCCGCGGCGTGAACCGAGTCAAACTGATCCTCTCAACCACGGTGTGCACCTTGGCCGCCGTCGCCCTACTGGCCGGGACGGCGGCTCCTGTTCACGCCGCCGGCATCTCCGAGAGAGACAGGCTCAGCCTCCTCGACTCCGCCACCAGGCTCACCAACAACGCGCTCAAGTATCTCCACACCACCTACTGGGAGGCCAACTACCACTATGAGGTCGTTGGCGGCATGGAAATGGCCTTGCCCGCCGTGCCCTTGACGAACGAAGCCTCCATCCGCCCCCAGGCATCAGCGCTCTGCGCCACCGCACTCATGCTCAACACCGGCAGATATGACCCCGCCACCACCGGAGTGTCCGCTAACGAAGCCCGGAGGCGCGTAGTCGCCTGGTCCAACGCGCTGGCGCTGTCCTACAACGAGCAGCGCTGGGGCAAGGGCTGGCAGTCGGCCTTGTGGACGTACTACTGGGCCTTCGGCTCCAAGCAGGTCTGGAGCTCCCTCCCCCCTGCTACTCGGACAAGGGTGACGGCAGCCGTCACCGCCGAGGCCAACTACCTGCTCACCATCCCACCGCCCTTCTATGCGGACAAGAACGGCAAGGTGCTTTCCCCGGGCGACTCCAAGTCGGAGGAGAATGCGTGGAACGCCTCGCTGCTGTTTATGGCCGCAAAGATGTTTCTGGCTCAACCCAGCGCCGCGAAGTGGGACGCGCAGGCCAGGTGGTACATGATCGCCGCTTACGCCTCCCCCCAACAGATCGGGACCGACCGGCGAATCACCGGGAGCAACATCAACTCCGACGGCACAGTGATCAACCACGGCTATATCAACGTCGACTACTTCACCTGCCAAGCGGAGTTCGCCATGAAGTCGCACATCGTCGCCCGGCAAACCGGTACGAGCGCCCCTTGGGAGTGCTCCAACAACCTCGCGCTGGTCTGGAGAGCACTCACCAGGCTGCGGTTCACCGGCGGGACCATCTATCGCTTAGATCCGGCCCGCCGGCCTTCGGCTGATGTCTACTACCCCTACGGGTGCGACTACAGCTCGTATAGAAAGTTCAACCTCGCGCAGATGGACGTGGAGGCCTTCTTGCAGCACGTCGACAAACAGGCTTTTGCCTGGGCGAACGCCCATCTCAAGTACACCCTGGCGCAACAGGCGCGACACGTTGACGGCCATGCCTTCGCCGCCGGAGAGAACGCCAACCCCGGTGACGAGCCCTTCTTGGCCGTCACCGGAGCGGAGATGGTGGCCCGCCTGCTCTATCGCTAGCTGCGGCTACACCCGCGGAGTGATCGCTCGCCAATCATTCTTCGAGCTGAAGCTTGGGCACCACACCGATCTCGTGGATCTCGCGTTTGTGACTGGGACGAAGAGCCTTGCCTTCGACGTCGAAGTCGGGCAGGAGCCGGTCGAGCCACCGTGGTAGCCACCACGCCTTCTGACCAAGCAGCGCCATCACGGCAGGCACGATGGTCATGCGCACCACGAAGGCATCCAGCAGTATGGCGCAGGCGAGACCGAACCCGATCGTGGCGATAGTGGGGTCGCCGGCGAACACGCCGAACCCGCCGAACACTCCCATCATTATGAGCGCGGCCGCGGTGACCACCCGTGCCCCATGACCGAGTCCCGAGACGACGGCCTCGCGTGGCGAGGCCCCGTGAATGTATTCCTCGCGCATGCGGATCACCAGAAAGACCTGGTAGTCCATGGCCAGCCCGAATACGATGGCCACCAGAAGAATGGGCATGACGCTCATGATCGGGGCAGGCTGTTCCACGATGCCGAACAGACTGCCAAGCCAACCTTGTTGAAAGACGGCGACGATCACTCCTAGAGTGGCCATTATGCTGACCAGGAATCCGAGCGAGGCGATCAGCGGCACGACGAGAGACCGGAACGCCAGCGTGAGAACGATGAAAGCGAGCCCGACGACGATCACCAGGTACAGCGGCAGCGCGCTATTGAGTCTCGCGGTCATGTCGATCTCCAGGGCGGTCTTTCCGGTCACGAGGACCTCCGCACCGGTCTGTGCACGGAGCGAGGCGCTCTCACCCCGAATCGCCTTGACAAGGTCGTTCGTCGACTGACTGCTCGCGCCGTCCTTGGGTATGACGCTGAGGACAGCGGTGTTACCGCTCTCGTTGAACATGGGATCTGTGACCATCACCACATCGCCGAGCTGTTTGATGGCGCCACCAACGTAGGTGGCCGCTGCGTTGCCGTCCGAACTGGCAGTCGCGTCTACGACCACCATCAGAGGCCCGTTGAAGCCCGGGCCAAAGCCCTGGGCCAGCAAGTCGTATGCCTTCCGCTGCGTGGTAGTGGGCGCGGCGGTGCCGTTGTCAGGCAGAGCCATCCGCAGGCTCATTACCGGAAGGGCAAGACCGATCAGCAGCACGAGCCCCGCAATCAGGAAGGGAACGCGATGGCGAACAACGAAGGCTCCCCAGCGCTGGCCCACGGCGGGCCTCGCGCTGACGGCCTCGGGATCGCGTGCGCGCAGCCCCGGGATCCGCCCGGACAGGACCCTCCGCCCGGCGAAACCGACCAGAGCCGGCAGCAGGGTGAGCGCCATCAGCACAGCGATAACGACTCCCAGCGCTGCAAACAGGCCCATCAAGGTAGTGGTGCCGATGTTGATGGCAACAAGCCCGCACAATGCAATAACAACCGTGAGACCGGCGAACACCACTGTGGATCCCGCCGTGCCCGTCGCATGGCCGATGGCCTCGCCGGGGTCCTTGCCTATGGCGATCTCATGCCTGAACCGCGACACAATGAGAAGCGCATAGTCGATGGCTACCGCCAAACCGATCATGACCGCAAGTGTCGGGGTGGCCGACTGTATGTGAATGAACCCGCTCAGCGTGGTCATGATAGCCATCGTGAGCCCCACGCCGAGGATGGCCGTTAGCAACGGCAGACCGGCGGCCACGAGCGAGCCAAAAGTGACGATAAGCACAAGCGCGGCAATAACGACTCCCGACAGATCAGCAGCGCCCATCTCGGGAATCGCCTGCAGAGCGTCGCCGCCGATCTCCACTGTGAGCCCGGCGTCCCGGCCTGGCTCTACGGCAGCCTTCAAAGAGTCCCGAGCAGCGTCGGTCAGGCCGATCGGCGCCGCGCTATAGGTGACCTGCGCATAACCGATCGTCCCGGCCTCATTGACTGCTTGAGCCTCGAACGGGTCGACCACCCGAGCGACCTCAGGTCCCGCCTTCAGCTCGTCGACCACCCGCTCGACAGCCGCCCGGTTGCCCGCGGTCGTCAGAGTCTGTCCCGCGGGAGCAGCGAACACGACCTGGGCAGTCGCCCCCTGAGCCGCAAGCTGAGGAAAGCGCTCGCCAAGCAGATCGATCGCCTTCTGCGCCTCGGTCCCAGGGATAGAGAACTCAGTCGAGGATGGTCCCGAAAGAGTCAAAGCGCCGACCACGAAGACGGCCAGTACGCCAAGCCAGATGACCACAGTAAGCTTGCGGCGCCGGTAACAGAACACGCCGAGCCTATGAAGAACCTTGGCCATTAGCGGATACCTTTCTCTTTGTCGGGGGAAAACCCCCGCGAAATACCAATGCATGACAGATCGGACACTGTATCGGCAGATGCCCGAAACTACTTAACTGGTCGTGCAGTATACAGTGAAGCTACTATCCGTCAACTCTATTACGCCAGCACTTTGCTTTCCGATATTGTTAATGATCACTTAGTCTTATGCTCTGGAGCGCAAGCAGCGCCGCGCCAACGAAGCAGGTTCGCCGCCCGAAATCATGGATAATGACTCTGTCGACCAAACCACGTTTGTCGCACAAGGTGTATGAGCATGGATGAAGCTCAGAATCAGTTGATTATTGAACTCCTCGACTCGTTCGATGAACTGTGGGGCGGCGCAGGGAGCTCCGGCATACTCGATGGGCTCTCCCACGCGAACCTAGTAGACCTCACAGTGTCACAGCTATGTGTCCTCATGTTCCTGAGACCGGGGCCCCAGCGTATCGGCCGGCTTGCGGAGAGGCTAAGGACCAGTCTGCCCTCGGCGACCAGCATCGCCAATCGCATGGAGCAGCGGGGTCTCATCGAGCGGGAGCACGACGAGAGCGATGGCCGTGTGGTCTTGTGCCGTCTCACCCAATCTGGCGAGGAGCTGATCAATATTCTCTATCAGCATCAGCGAGGGCTCATGGCCAGTCGGTTCGAGACTCTCAGCCTGGGGGAATTGGGCACGGTCAGCCACGCCTTTGAGCTGATGGCCAAAGCGGTGCAGCAATTCCTCGACAATGAAGGGGTCAGCAAGGTCACATAGGTCCAGAAGCCGCACTGATCTACCGGAACTGCACAACTTTCGGTGAGCATTTTCGGACGGGTCGGGCCGTGTAGCCGACCGCGTGAATCCTTACAAACAGAAAGCCCCGCAAAACGGGGCTTCTCTAATGAGCCGTGATGGACTCGAACCATCGACCATCGGATTAAAAGTCCGGTGCTCTACCAACTGAGCTAACGGCCCACGCAGGCGTCAGATTGTAGCCTTGGCCCCAGGTGATGTCAACGCGCGCCGAACCACGCAGCAAGCCGCGTCACCGCCCCCGCACGTTACGGAACCGTAACCATTTTCTAACGTTAGCCTTATTCCCAACTGGGTAACCTGGACCTAGACCACACACGGTGAAACCACAAGAGGCAAACGACATGACCCTTCACAAGAGAACGAAGAGGACCGCGGGAACCATCGCCCTCATGCTCATGCTCTGCATGACCCTGCTGCTCGCGCTCCCCTCCGGCGCCTTGGCTTGGAACAACTGCCCCAAGGGACTGGTGAACGATCCCTACCCGGGAGCGTGCCGGCGCTATGTGGACACCAACGGTGACAACATCTGTGATCTCTCGCAATCGGAACCGGTCGCCTCCACCACCACCTCCACCACCAAGGTGACGGCGACCACCACCACCGTGGCTGTGGCTACCACCACGTCCGGAGAGCCCCCTACCGGTAGTTGCCCGCTTGGTCCCTGCCTGGGCTGCGGCGCCTGCGCCAGCTTCAGCCTGGACACCATCGTGGAATCCACCATCGTGGACTCCACCATCTCCACAAGCATCGTCGATGGCACTGCTTCCGAAGCCGCCCTCGTCGCCTTCGCCGCGTCGGCCGCCACCTCCACCACTACACCGACCTCCGGCGGATCGGGAAGCTCGGACACTGCGGCCACTGCCGCCTCTGCCGCCTCTGCCGCAACGGTAGCGTCCGCTGCGGCGACCGACTCCGGCGGTGCCACCCTCCTCACCCACTACATGGTCAGCCCTATCGCTCTTGGGTTCTTCCTCATCTACGCCGTGAGTTTTGCCCTCTACAAGACCAAGCGCATCCGCGTGACCACGCACCGCAAGATATGGAACGTCCTCCTGCTGGCCACCTTCTTGATCACCGGCATCTTCGGGCTGCTCCTTACCATCCAGCTCGACTACACCTTGCCGTTCACCATCCCCATAAACATCTTGTTCTGGCACGTGGAAGCAGGCATCGTGATGACGCTCATCTCCCTCTTCCACATGGGCTGGCACTTCAAGTACTACCGAAACCTGGTCCGGGCCGGCCGCGCCAAAGTCCGCGTCGCCCGCGAAGCCGAGCGGGCCGGCGAACGGGTCCGAGTGCCCGCACGTCCGCAGTTGGTTCTTGAGTCCCGCGACCAGCGCCTGGCCGAACGCGAAGCCCGCCGCATCGAGCGCGAACGCGCGGGGGCGGCCACCGAGCCTGGCCGCGTGACCGCAGCTGGATACGCGACGGAGCGCCGTTCCCAGGCCCCGGCCCCGCGCCACTGGGCCGAGCCTGAGATGAAGTAGCAGCGCCGCCGGTCGAGTCGGAACACTCAAGACCGGGAAGTTCCGGAGCGCAGGGAAGTTCCGGAGCGGCGCCCGGGCCGACAGGCCCGGGCGCCGCTCGCACTTTCTGACAGAACGTTGTATT
>CAWJDT010000006.1:0-96939 GCA_963841735.1 uncultured Actinomycetes bacterium
ATCCTCATGTGCATTAGGTAGTCTAGGTGCGGGGTGTTCGGCACTTGTCACGCCGAAAGTCCGAAGACTCTCTGCCCAGGAGGAGAAGTTTGGTGAGCGACTCGGCCGAAACAGAGGACAAGGTCCCCAGTTTCTCGCGAGCCAGTCGTCCGCGTGAAGCCGGTCCCCGGGGTAAGAAGCGCCGGCGCAGCGGGGCGGAGCGGCGCACCCAGATCGCTGAGGCGACGTTGCGGGTCATGGCACGCGATGGACTTCAGGGCACCACGGTCTCCCGCATAGCCGACGAGGTCGGCATGGAGGCCCCCTCACTCTACGAGCATTTCCCCAACCGGCACGAGATGATTCTGGCCGCCATGGACATTCTCTTCGCTAGAGTCCGCAAGCATCTGACAGTGCCCTCCGAGATGAACGTGCTTGACCGTCTGCGGGCCATTGCCGAAACCCACGCCACTTTCATCACCGGCGAGTTCGACGGTTTCGTCATACCAACGTTCGAGATTCTCACCGCTCCCCGCGATTCCGGCCTCGCCGAACTCGCCGCCGCGAAGCAGCTGGAGACCCTAGCCACTCTGGGCGCTATCGTGGAAGAGGGCAAGCGCCAGGGGACGGTGCGACAGGACGTCGACTCGAGGATGGTGGCCTACGAGATGATGCTTCTCTTCTGGGCCGAGGACGTGACCCAACTCATGGCAATTGACGAGTTCGTGTCGGCGGGCATTTCCGCGAAGATCCTTGACCTCTTCCTGCGCAAGATAGCGGCCACCCCCAGCCAGGTGGGCGAGGCGTAGGGATTCGGCCCACCGTTGGGTCGTAGCCCCCTCCGCTAGCAGGACCTCGGCTCTGGCGTGAGTCCCGGACGATCCGGGTACTTGGCCGCCACCGCCACAACCGCCGGGTCGTCAAGCGCCGTCAGATAGCCCCGGTCGTGGACGAGCGTGTCTCCCACTTTGAACGTCGCGGAGCGTATGTCGCCCGTGCAGTGCATCCAATACGGGTACGAGGGGGTGGTACCCAGCGGGGCGCCGATATGCGCATGGATGTTGGACGAGTGCGAATGGTCGATCACGCGCCGATAGAGCGTGCTCGGACACTGATGAGCGCAGATCGCAGCCTGCGGATGCACACCGAAGTGCAGAGTGTCGAAGGCGTAGACTCCATCCCCCACCCGGGGTCGCATCTCCTCCAGAAAGCGCTTCAGCGCCCGGGCCTCGTCGCCCCCCTCGATAGCCGTGATCTTGCTGTCGACAATGGTAAGTCGGATAGGTTCGGTGAAGTAGGGGGCGATACCTATGTACCGCGACCACCAGCTAAGCATGCTGTCGAACACGAACTCGCCGGACACGTCGGCCAGATTCACAGGTGGATGGACCCATTCGGGCCACGGCCTATAGTAGCCGTACTCCTCGCGCCTGACGGCGTAGTCGGGAAAGGCCGGATTGGAGCAAGGCATGATAACGCCCTTGAGGTCGGTGCCGTTTTCGTCGGTCATCTGCCAGGGCAGCCCCGGCTTGAAGGCGGCGGAGGCACGGTAACGGATCTCGCTGACGAGCTCATAGGGAGTCAGCGCCCAATTGGAGCACAGCAGGGGAGCGGTGGTGGCGAAGTTCCGCACCAGCACCACCTCCTGCTCGTTGATCCACTCTCTGTACTCCACGTGCTCTTCGGTCACCAGATCGAAGGAGTTGCTGATGAGGATGTCGCACGCCGCTATCGCCGCCTTGGCAATAGGCGGAAGGCGCCAGGCATGGACCCTCGCCGGTTCGTCTATCCAGAGCACAGCGGCGTTTGCCCCCCGGAAGTTGACGCCCGACTCGATCCACGAGATGGCCCGCTCGTCGACCAGGTTGTCCCCTCCGTGCAGACCGTCGACATGAGCGAGTATCAGGACCTCGTCCCCCGGCTTGATGCGGGCACAACCGTCCAACATGTCGCAGATGGCAGTCGCCGCGTTCCTGGGAATGGCGTTTGTGGCGCTCACCCTCGCTCTCCTTCCTCCCCGCTTGCGTCGGGCGGCCTCTTGGCGCACCCAGTTCTGTGCTCACAAGGTATCGATGTACTCCCCAACTGCTTTCAGCATGTAGTACACGGCCGTCGCGCCGCCGTCCTGGACGCCCACGCTCTTCTCCTGGAACGCCCTAGCCTTGCCACATTTCGCGACCATGCTCGTGGTGGCCCTCATCCCCTCCTCGGCGGCGCGCACAGCCGCCCACACCGCCGCCCGCTCCTCGCTGCTTTTGCCCCATTCGGCCTTCAAAGCCTCTACCGCGGGAACTAGGGCATCCAGCAGCGTCTTGTCTCCCACAGAGGCCTTGCCCCTGCTTTTGATGCTTTCAACCGCGGCCTCGCCTATGGCGACCCAGTCGGCGATGTCCACGGAGGTCTTGCCCATGACGACTTTTCCTCCGCCCATGAACCCAGAGGCGATGATGGTGCCGAAGGTGGAGGGATTGGCCCGGTTGACCGCCATGCCGCACTGCATCAGCAGCCGCCCGATGTCGGCCTCCGCTGATGATTCCGCGAACTCGATCAGGGCCTTGGCCATCAGTCCCACCGTGACTCCCAGATCACCGTCGCCCATCTTGGCGTCAAGCTCACGTATCTCCTCGGCGTGTTCCGCAAGAGCGGGAGCCACCGCGAGAAGCAGCCCGCGAAGAGCCTTACTGTCAAGCGTGAGCGCCTTCATGCTCGTGGCCACTGCAGCAGGAACGGTGAATACGCCGGGGCGTCAAGCAGCGTCGTCAGCTCTTCGTCGAGTTTGAACAAGGAGATGGACGCGCCCGCCATCTCCATGGAGGTCGCGTATTCACCGACGTACGTCGCGGTGGATCGCTGATGCCTTGCTCTTGCAGAATGTCGTGCACCTTGCTGTAGAGAATGAAGAGTTCTTCAGGTGGAGTAGCACCCAGACCGTTGACCAACACCGCCACCTTGTCACCCGACTCGAAGGGCAGGTCGGCGAGGAGCTTCTGGGTCACGATGGTGGCGACTTCGTTCGCCGTCTTGAGCTTGGTGCGCTCGATGCCCGGCTCTCCGTGGATGCCCATGCCCAGTTCCATCTCGTCGTCGGCAATGGTGAAGGTGGGTTTTCCCACCGCGGGGATTATGCACGGACTTAGCGAGAACCCCATGGTGCAGGTGTTCTCGATGGCGCGATCGGTCACCGCCTTGACTTCGTCGAGGCTGGCCATGGTGTCGGCCTTGGCCCCGGCGATCTTGTAGGCGAAAAAGATGCCGGCCACGCCCCGCCTGTACCGGCTCTCCGCACGCGGGGCCGAGGCCACGTCGTCCGCGGCGATGCAGGTCTGCACGGTGATGCCCTCGAGTGCGGCCATCTCCGCGGCCATCTCGAAGTTCATGATGTCGCCCTGGTAGTTGCCAAACAGGTAGAGCACCCCGGCGCCGCCGTCGACCTCCTTGGTCGCCGCCAACATGTCATCGGCGCTCGGGCGAGGAGAAGACGTTGCCCACGCTCACCCCGTCGAGTAGGCCCGGGCCGACGTAGCCCAGGAACACGGGGATGTGGCCCGAACCTCCACCCGTGCAGATGCCCACTTTGCCCTTGACCGGCGCATCGGCCCGCACCAAAGCCCGGCCACTGTCTCGCGACGCTCTCAGATGGAACGGATACGCCTTAAGGATGCCCGCGAGCGTGTCCTCGACCACGGCATGCGGATCGTTGATCAGCTTCTTCATCTCTGCCCCTCTCCCCTACTGGGCGGTGTAGCCCCCGTCGATCACCAGCTCAGACCCGGTGGCGAATTTGGACTCGTCGGACGCAAGATACAACACCGCATAGGCCACATCCTCTGGCTCTCCCAGGTGACCCACCGGGTGGAGGTTGTTGATGATGGCCGCCATTTCTGGTTTCTTCAGCAGAGGCTCCAGTAGAGCGGTGCGCACACACCCAGGGTGGATGGAGTTGACCCGGATGTTGTAGTCGCGCCCCGTCTTCGAGCACTCCAGCGCGGCAGCCTTGGTGAGTAGCCTGACCCCGCCCTTGCTGGCGTTGTAGGCGGCGGCCCATAGCTGGCCCACGATCCCCCCGGCCGAAGAGATGTTGATGATCGAACCGCCGCCGGTCTTCTTCATGGCGCCGATGGCGTACTTGACCCCGAGGAACACGCCATCGAGGTTGATGCTCATCAGCCAGCGCCATTCCTCCAGTGTGGTCGACTCGATGTCCTTGTTCACGGTGACACCGGCGTTGTTCACGAGCACGTCCAGCCTGCCAAAGCGCTCCACCGTGCCGGCGATCACTCGCTGCCAGTCGGCCTCCCCGGCCACATCGTGTTTCATGAAGACGCAGATGCCACCCCGCTCGAACGATCTCCTGGGCTATCCGGACACCGGCCATCTCGTTGACATCGGTCATCACTACCTTGGCGCCTTCTTCCGCCAGCAGGCGGGCCGACGCCTCCCCCATGCCGCTGGCGGCCCCGGTGATGATGGCTACCTTGTCCTTGACTCGGTTCATACGTAGGCCCCCTTGTACTCGTAGGGAGCCATGCCGTTGGCCACCCGATACTCAGCCGCGGTCATGGGCTCCCGGCCAAGGAGCCTTGCTAGCGCCACGTGCTGCTCCACGGCGTCCCGGCACGACGACGATCTTGTCGTCCTTGTGCGGCACCACGTGGATGGCGTCTTCTTTGCCCACCCGGACGTTACATCCCAGCAGGATGGCCAACGTCGACAGGTAAGAGGAGGCCCGGCCCGCCTGGCACACAGTGATGAAGGGACTGCTGGAGGGGTCGACGTCGCGGATGCGTCTGATGATGCCCACGAGCGTCTCCGCCATGCCCAGCGGATCCCACATCGGGAGCGCCGCCCGGCGTGCCTATGCAGACGCCCCAACAGAACGGGGGCTTGACGATACCGGGCTTGATGATCCACCGGTACGTGTTGTCGATATCGCCGGCGTTGTATACAGCCAACGTGACCTTCTTGCCGCAGGCCTGGATCACCTCGGCGGTCGCCCGGCAGGTCTGCGGCGGCAGGCAGAACAGGGCATCACCGATGAAGTCGGCCATGCAGTTCACCGCGGCGTTCTCCAGGTAGTCCTCCACGAGCGGCTGCATCATGGTCTCGAAGTCCGGCCCCGTGTTGGACTCGCCCTCGATGTAGATAGTGTCCCCGAAGCGCTCGCGCAGCGCGTTGATCACCTTGAGAGTCATAGTCCGGTCGCACGGACGGGTTGCCTTCTTCGTCGCGCACGTGAATGTGGACACCGCAGGCGCCAGCTTCGACCGATTCGATGCACTCTTTGATTATCTCGTCAGGCGTGTAGGGCTGGTAGGGGTTTTGGTCCCGCTTGACGAACGCCCCCACCGGCGCCACCGTGATGCCAACCTTCTCCGGGATGTCCCATTTGTCGTGATAGGACATATCCATGATGGTGTCTTTGGCAAAGGGGATGAACATGTAGGGCGGCACGTCCCTGTATTTGGAAAAATCGATCTCGTGCATCAGATCGTTCTCCTCTCGCTCACCTTCAATTCTCGCTCTGTCCCCGCCCAGAGACGCCGATGTACTCTTCAAGAACGGCGCGGTCATCAGCCAACTCGGCGCTGGCACCCTGGTAGACGATCTCCCCCTTGTGCATCACGTATGCGTAGTCGCTGGTCCCCAGGGCCAGGGACAGGTTCTGTTCCACCAATAGGACCGAGAGCCCCATCTCTTTGAGCTTCAGGACGATCTCGCCTACTTCTTGCACGATCCTCGGAGCCAGCCCTTCGGAGGGCTCGTCCAACAGCAGCAACTTGGGATTCGCAAGCAAGGCCCGGGCTATGGCCAGCATCTGTTGTTCGCCCCCGCTCAACTGGTTGCCTTTGTGCTTCGACCTTGCTTTCAGAACGGGGAAATACTCGTAGATGCTTTCCAGCGTGGACCCTTTCCCCCGCATGCCCATGGTTAGGTTCTCCTTGACGCTGAGCGACGCAAATATCTGACGACCCTGCGGCACTAGGGCTACCCCTTGGCGCGCGATGCGGAAATGCTTCAGACGCGTTATGTCCTTGCCCTCGAACGTGATGGATCCGGCGCGAGGCGGCGTCAGCCCCATGATGGAGCGCACGGTGGTGGTCTTCCCCATGCCGTTGCGTCCGAGAAGAGCGACTATCTTGCCCTCCTGCACGGTCAAAGAGACGTTCCGCAAAATCTGGGTCTGGCCGTAGTACGTATCGATGCTCACAAGCTCAAGCACGGTAAGCCTCCGACCCGAAGTAGATCTCCCTGACCTTCTCGTTCGTCTGGATCTCCTGGGCAGTGCCCTCCGCAAAGATAGTGCCGTAGTAGAGCACCAGAATTCGATCGGCCACCCCGAAGACTAGGTCCATGTCGTGGGCCACAAACAGGATCGCCACATGCTCGTAGGCCGGCAGTCGCAGCAACTTGGCGAGGGCGGTTGATTCTTCGGTCGACAGGCCGGCACTCGGTTCGTCCAACAGCAGGACCTTCGGATGGGAAGCCAAGGCCAAGGTGAGCTCTAGACGTCTTTGCTGTCCATAGGAGATCTCAGTAGGCAGAAGAGCACGCTCATCCCACAGGTCAACCGAGTCGAGCAGCTGCTTTGCGGCGACGTTCACGGACTTGAACGAAGTGATGCTCCGCAACATGTGGTAGCTCGCCCTTTGCACCCCAAGCAAGGCCAGTAGGACGTTGTGCAAGATGCTGAGTTCCGGAAAGAGACTGGTGATCTGGAAACTCCGGCCCATACCGAGAGCGATCCTGCGCTGCACCGGGAGCTTCGTAATGTCTTGCTCCGCTAGGTAGACACTCCCCGAAGTGGGAGCGAGCATGCCCGTGATCACGTTCAGCGCCGTTGTCTTGCCGGCCCCGTTGGGTCCGATCAGCGCCACCTTCTCCCCTGCCGCGACAGCGAAACTGATGCCTTGCAGTACCGTGAGACCGCCGTAGGCCTGGATCACATTGTCAATCTTGAGCATGGCAGTCATCTCAGGAAGCCTCATCGCGGCAAGACACCTCATCCGGTGCCGCCTCGAGGCGATTGTCCCCGTTCTCTTGGCACCGACAGACCCGCTTCCACAACTTCGCGCAACGGGGGAAGATGCCGTCCTTGGCAAAGAACACAGCGGCGATGAAAAGGCAGCCAAGGATCAACGGCCACCGAGCCGGCGTGTACAAGCTTATTAGATACTGAAGAAACAGGATCACCGCACTGCCGATCGCCGCCCCCCAAAGCGTGCCCACGCCGCCGATGATCACCATCATGATAACCAGACCGGAGTAGTCCAGACCCACCTCGCTGGGCGTGATGTTCTGCCTGTAGTAGACGTAGAGCACCCCAGCCACGCCGGCGAAGAAGCCGCTCACTATGAAGGCCAGGAAACGCCGCCGCCAAGTGTTGTAGCCAAGAGCCTTGGCCCTCACCTCGTTATCCCGGATGCCCATGAGGCTGTACCCGAACGGTGACTTGATGACCCGGTGGAGCAGCACGGCCCCGATGACCACCGCCGCAAGAGCGAAGTAGTAGTAGCTCCTCTCGGTGAAGTGAGCGCCAACGCCCAGATCTGGGTAGGAGATGCCGGTGAGGCCGTTGGACCCTCCGGTGTACTTGGAGGTGGTATACACGGCCACATAGATCAGTTGGCCAAACGCAAACGTGATCAGCATGAAGTAGATCTCTTTGGAACGCAGACCAAACACGCCGAACAGCGCGGCCGTGACAACCGCAACCGCTACTCCGCAGGGAGCCACCACCCAGAAGTTGGTGATACCTACCTTCACCACAAGGATGGCTACAGTGTAAGCGGCGACTCCGAACAGGCCCGCATGCCCAAAACACCACAGGCCCGAGTACCCGAAGACCAGATCAAGACTCATCGCCAGGAGAGCGAAGATGATGATCTTGGTGAACAGACTGACCCAGTCCGCACGCATGAAAAGGGGGAGCGTCAGCAGAAACACGAGAATGACGGCCGTCGGACTGAAATATGCCAGCCGTCTACCGAGATGCGACGGCAGCGCCCGGCCGGCAGCGGAAGAGCCATCTGTGGGACGCCTCTCGCTCACTTCTTGCCAAGCAATCCGGTGGGCCGGAACATGATCACCAGCGCCATCAGAAGGTACATGATGTACAAGGCCAACGGGGGATAGAACGTCTTCGCGAGGGACTCACACACGCCTATGATCAGCGCGCCTGCCAAAGCTCCCTGCACCGAGCCCACACCGCCGATGATGCACACGGCGATCGCCAGGAAAGTGTAATTTCCCCCGGTGAAGTAAGAAATCCCGCCGATGACCCCTGTTCCGAGAACGCCCGCCAGACCCGACAGGCAAGAGGCCACAAAGAAAGCTCCGATGTTCACCGCCATCAGGTTGATACCCATGGCGTTCACCATCTCGGGCTTCTCCATGCCCGCCCGTACGATCGCCCCCACTCTGGTGCGCTCCTGGGCCCAGTAGAGAGCCCCGCATAGGAGCAGGCCGACGCCGATGATCATGATGCGGTAGTAGCTGAAGTTGTACGGTCCTATGGGGACTGAGTTCATCAACAATTTGGGAATGGGCAGTGCCTTCGGAATAGGCCCATAGAACCAGAGGTGCAGATTGGTGATGACGTAGATGAAGCCGAAACAAACGAGTATTTGAGACAGTTGCTTGGCGTAGAGCGTGCGGAGGAACCCCCGCTCTATGATCAATCCCGCGACTCCACCGGCGAGGACACCCACCACCAAGCCAAGCCAGAAACTCCCGCTGGACTTAGCGACCTCTATGCCGGCATACGCGGCCAGCATGAAGAGCATTCCGTGTGCCAGGTTCACGACGTTCATGAGCCCGAACACTATGGAAACACCCGCGGCCAAGAGGAACAGGACCATCCCGTAGGAGATCCCGGATAGGATCGAGTAGGCTGCACTCATTCTGAGGTCAGGCCCTCTCGGGGCTTGTGCCCCCTCCGAGAGAAACGGCCAGGACCTTCGGCGAATACCGCGTGCCACGGGTCTCGCCCTGAGCCACCTCGCCGAGGCGGTGGAATGGACTCTGGGTGAAGACCCGTGGCACTCTATCTCCCGTTCCTAGACAGTCAGCAGTTGCTTTTGGCTTTCGGCGTGATCAGGCTACTTGAGTATCGAGAGTACCGGGGCGCCCGCAGCGTCGTGCGACTCCTGGACCTCGATGATCTTGACCGTCGCCGGCTCCAACTGGGCGTCCACCTTCATTATGACAATGTTGCCCGCTGCGATGTTGTTCTCTGCGACCGGGAAGATGACCGGACCGCAGACGGTATCGACGTTGCCCGCCTTGAGGGCAGCCTTGAGCGCCGCCGGCGTCGTATCACCGTTGGTGGCCTCCAGGGCCGCCAGGATGTACTGCATCGACGCGTAGCCGCAGCCGGCGAAGACGCCCGGCTTCATGCCGTATTTGGCTTCATAGGCGGCGACGAACTCGGCGTTGCCCGGCGTATCCATGAGATAGGTATAGAGAGTACCGGCCACGCAACCCTCGGCGGCGGGCAGGTCTTTCAGGGCCTTCGGATCGGCCGTGAGGCCACCGTCTTCAGGCTGGATCATCGGCATGGTCAAACCGGATTCTTTGTACTGCGGGAACCCGGAGAGCCCGTCGGTGCCCGGCCACCACGTAGCCACGGCGTCAACCTGCGGCATGCTGGCGAAGAACGGCAGGAAGTCGGTCGTGCCGGGGGCGTAGTAGGTCTCGTAGGGCACCGTTCCACCCAGGTTCTTGAAGGCCGTGAGGAAGCCGCCCAGGAAGGTCCTGCCGGCATCCATGTCGGCACCCAAGCCGGCAAACGACTTGTATCCCAGGTCGTTGTACGCATAGTCGGCCACGGCATAGCCGTACATCATGCCGGAGCCGTGTGGCATGAAGTTCCACTCAGCCCCTGATCCCGCGACCACTTCTTCAGTAGGCGCCAGCTCGACACGGGGCCTCTGCTTTTCGTCCATGTACCCGGTGATCGCCGCATCGCCCATGCCGTTGACGGGACCTAGCACCATGCACACATTGTCGGTCTCGACCAGCTTCTTCGCCTTGTCCATGGCAACGGCTCCGTCAGTGGCGGCGTCCTCGACTAGGAGCTCGATGGGATGTCCGGCTACCTGGTTACCGGCCAGTTCGAGGCACAATTCCATGCCCTTCTGGTTGTCTGTCCCCGTCCAGGCGAGGAATCCGGTCAGGTCCAGGAGTGCGCCGATCTTGATCGGCTCACCTACCGCGGCGGTCGTCTCGGTGGAGACCGCCGTGGTCCCGGTGGAGATCGCCGTGGTCCCTGAGGTCGTCGCCGCGGTAGTCGTGGTTGTGTCCCCACCACATGCAACTACGGTTACTACAAGAAGTGATGCGACAATCGCGAGTACCAGCAGCATTAGTGGTTTGCACATCTTCATCTCTCACCTCTCCCTGATCGCTCTGTCCAGCCCATTTGGTTCCTAACGCACGTTAGTTAGGTCCCGAACACATGTTAGGGGCTGCCATGGGTCTTGTCAAGAACGTTTTTCGGCACAAGCGGAGAACCATGGCGCGGTCACTCAGCCAAGAACTTCCCCAGGTCTACATCCACGAACTGCGCACGCTCAAAGCGCTCCTTCATACCGAAGGGAACGGTGCAGTCGAAGATGGTCTTGCAGGAAATACCCCTGCCGCGCAACAGGGGGTTGTATTCCGGGTTGGCGGTCGGGTCCGCCCCGTGAAAACGCACACCCGGTATGCAGACGGTGTCTACGTCTCCCTGATACCGGGTGGTCATGGCCCACATGACATCGTTGGTGTCGTAGAGATCCACATCTTCGTCGACTATGATCACGTGCTTCAACTCCGAGAAGGCCGCAAGGGCGCAGAGCGCGGCCTGGCGTTGGCGGCCCTCGTCCATGGGGTACCGCTTCTTCACCTGGAGAACAGCCAGAAACTTGCCGCCCCCCGAAGAGTGGCAGTACACGTTCTGAAGAAGACCGGGCATCGCGTCGTGGATGAGCCGGTAGATGCTGGCCTCAGTGGGCAGGCCCGCGAGGGTGACGTGCTCTTCTCCGGGCCCTATCAACATCTGAAAGATCGGATCTATCCGGTGGGTGATGGCGGTCACGTGGAAGAGGGGCTGGTGAGCATGGGCCAAGCCCTCGTAGCCCGGAAACTCGGGCATCGCCCATCCCCCCCCGTTGAGCGCATCTTCGTCCGCGTATTCGCCCGGTCTGAACTCGCCCTCCAGCACGATCTCGGCCCAAGCCAGAGAGCGAGCGGGTTGCGACACGCAATCCACCAGCTCCACGGGGCGCTTTCGCAACGACCCGGCTACCGTCAACTCGTCGAAACCAAGGGGTGTCGTGGGAGCCTCGAAAGAGGTGGCCATGTGCACCGCTGGATCCAAGCCGATGTTTATCGAGGCGGGGAACGACTTGCCCTTGGCCTCTGCTTTCAGACGGAAGCAATCGATGTGTCGGCCCGGGGTGAACTCCACCGTCATTGTGTCGGGTCCCTGGAGACACATGCGATGGAACGTGACGTCCGCTTGACCGTTCTCAGGATCCTCCCCGCGGACTATTCCCATGTTCAGAAAGGCCCCGGCGTCCCTCTTGGTGCTGACTACGGCTGGAAGGAACCTGCGGATGTCGAAAGGCGGCTTGATGACAACTTCCTGGCAAGGGGCTTTCGCCCCCGCCGACAGCCGCACTGGGGGGACCGGGTTCTCCAGCGCTGCCAGAAGATCGAACATCAGTCGTTCCTTCTTGCTGCCCAAGAGGAGCGCTGTCCGCTCCCGGCTTGCCAGCATGCCTACCAGCACCGGCAAGTCATGCCCTTTGACATTCTGAAAGAGCATGGCCGGCCCGATCTTGGTGGGCGGAGCCGTCGGTGTGCCCGATCCCACCCGTCTGTACACTCCGGCCAACTCCAGATACGGGTCGACCTCCGCCTTGGTCGAGAGCAGTTGGCCGGGTATCGCTTCGAGGAACTTGAGTGCCGACCGCAGATCGGTGATGTCGGTGGCGTCCATCAGTACCACTCGGGAGCAGTTCGGTAGCGGAGCGAGTCAACCGGTGGATGCCCGAAGAAGATCTCGGCGCCGTGTTTGGCGGACAACGCTTTCACCCTCTCTATCGAGCGGTACCCAGCGACTGGGTCCACATGGAACCCCGGCACGATCATCTCCTCCAGATGTCGCGGCAGGTGGCATGCATCGGCAGGAAACATCATCGGCGCGCGGTCCAGGCCGTCTACCACCAGGCTCATGTGGCCCAAGGAGTGCCCGGGCGTCTCGTACAGCCAGATGCCTTCGGCGACTTCGATGTCCTTGCCGGTGAGCTCGTACTTCGGCGACCTCGGGCTGGCCAGCTTGGCCTCGTCGGTGCCGGCCCGATGGAGAATGTCTCGTGCACCCTCAAAGTTGAGACGATGCAGCTCGGGATCGAAAGAGAGGTCCGAGTAACTCTGATACTCGAACGGCATGGGATTCTTGGCCGCTTCATACTCTTTCTCGTGCACCACGATAGTCGCGTCCTGAAAGAACTTGTGCCCCCCCACATGGTCGATATGGAGGTGCGAGTTCAATATGTACCGCACCTCACTCATGTCAATCCCGAGCTTGGCGAACTGAGCCGGAATGGTCTGCTCGGGGTCGTGGACCGCATTGTCTTGCGGAGTCCACTTGTCCATGAAGTCACCGTCGTATCCGCTGTCGAAGAGATACAAGCCGTCCTTGTGATCGATCAACACGCTATAACAGGCAAAACGGATAAGCTCGGACGAACCACGACCCCAGAACAGCTTGTATCCCTCGAGAGCCAAGGTGCCGCCGTCCAAGAGACAAAGCCTCGCCTTCTTCATACTGATTCCTCCTTCTGTGTCCCTAACTCTTGTTAGTTAGGGATGGTGATATTCTATATCACGGTGCCACCGGCACATCAAGGCGCGGACCCAAAAGCGACCGTTTCGACGCGAAGTTGGGCTACACTGGACACTGGCTCAGCTGATATCGGGGGGAAATACGGTCATGGAAGATTCGACACACAAGAATGACACCCGTGATGAGTCCGCGCGGACCCGGCGTACAACCAGGTCGGCGGACGAGCCTCGTCGCGTCCGCCGAAGCGGTCCCGAAAGACAAGCCCAGATCGCGGCTACCACGCTGCATTTGATGGCTCGCCATGGGCTGCAGGGCACCACCGTGTCGCGCATCGCCGAAGAGGTCGGCATGGAGGCCCCCTCTCTATATGCTCACTTTCCCAGCCGACAAGATATGCTGCTGGCTGCCGTCGATGTGCTGTTCGAGAGGGTGGCCAAACACCTATCCCTCGGCAGAGACGCCAAAAACGCGCTTGAGCGTCTGCGAGCCATAGGTGAGCATCACGCGACCTTCATCACGGGAGAATTCGACGGCTTCGTCATACCCATCTTCGAGTTCATGACCGCCCCTCGCGATTCTGGGCTGAGCGAGGCAGTCGGTCAGCGGCAACGCGAGGGCCTCGATACGCTGGCGGCCATAGTGGAAGAGGGCAAGGGGCAGGGAGTCATACGCCAAGACATAGACTCGCGAATGGCGGCCTACGAGCTGATGCTTATCTTCTGGGCAGAAGATGTGACCCAGCTCATGGGCATCGACGAGTTCGTGTCTGAGGGCATCTCCAAGAGGATCCTCGATATGTTCCTCAGCGAGATGGCGGCCCCGGAAAACTCCGCTTCTAGCGAGGTCTCGAGCCCGGAGTAGCCCCCAAGGCGTCACGACGAAAGCCACACCGTCCGTGATCGCTTCCTCTCTTCCACTCCTTCTCACCATCTTGACAAGAGCACGTCTCATGGGCCAAGATGCAACCTAACGAACGTAAGTTTGGGCAGACAGGCCGGACTTCCCTGCTCAGCCAAGAACAAGGAGGCGCGTGATGGTCAAGTATCGCCGGCTGTTCGAGCCGCTCCGCATCGGTTCGCTTGAGATCAAGAACAGAGTGGCCTTTGCGCCCCTGGCCACCGGGGGTCTCCTCAACAGCGCCGGCGCGCTCACTGAGCGGGGCGTCGACTACTACGTGGAGCGGGTCAGAGGCGGCGCCGGCCTCATCATCATCGCGGTCACCAAGGTGGAGAACGAGATCGAATACGAGCCGGTCGCGAGCGGCGGGCGAATACAACTTACCGACTACGCCCTACCAGGACTTGGCGAGATCGCCGAGATAGCGCACGCTTTTGGCGCCAAGGTGTTTGTGCAATTGACGCCCGGTGACGGCCGCAACAGTCCGCAGCCCAAGATCGTGGGCCCCTCGGAGATACCGTCCAAGTTCAACCCCAACGTTACGGCCAGAGCCCTCACCGTGGAGGAGATCAGCCGCATCGTGGAGGCGTGCGGCCGGGGCGCCGCCATGCTGAGACGGGTCGGCGTCGACGGCGTCGGCATCAACGGTCACGAGGGCTATCTGGTGGACGAATTCACCATGGCTCTCTGGAACAAGAGGACCGACCAATACGGAGGCTCCCTGGAGAACAGGCTAAGGTTCAGCAAGGAGATACTCGACAAGATCAAGGCAACGGCCGGCCCCGACTTCCCGGTGATTTACCGCTTCGGTCTCAAGCACTACATGAAGGCCCCCCACGTCGGCGGCCTCCCAGGCGAAGACTTCGTGGAAGTGGGCCGCGACATCGAGGAAGGCAAGGAAGTCGCGCGCCTGCTCGAGCAATTCGGATACGACGCTTTGGACGTCGATGCCGGCTGTTACGACGCCATGTACTGGGCGCACCCGCCCATCTACCATCCCCATGGCTGCCTGGTCCCCTTGGCCGCCGAGGCCAAGAAGGTGGTCAGCATCCCGGTCATAGTAGCCGGACGCTTGGACGTGCCCGATTTGGCCGAAGAGGTGCTGGAGAGCGGCAAGGCGGACATGATCAGCCTGGGCCGCGCCCTCTTGGCCGACCCCTATTGGCCCAACAAGGTCCGCACCGGAGCCGCCGCGGATATCCGCCCCTGCATCGCCTGCCACAGGTGCCTGCAGCGCCACATCATAGGCAAACCTTTGAGTTGCGCCGTGAACCCTGCTTCGGGCAGAGAGGGCATCTTTGGGCTCTCGCAGGCGGTCGCCCGGAAGAAGGTGCTGGTGGTCGGCGGCGGCATCGCCGGCATGGAAGCAGCCCGGGTGCTCAAGACCAGAGGTCACGACGCGGTGATCTTCGAGAAGACCGGCGAGCTGGGAGGTCATCTGGCCGAAGCCGGCGCACCCGACTTCAAAGACGACATCAAGCGTCTGCGCGACTGGTACGTGCGGCAGATGGAAGTCCTCGGCGTACCCATCAAGTTCAAGAAGGAAGCCACCGCCGAGGCCATCGCGGACTCAAGCTACGACGCCGTGGTAGTCGCCACAGGCTCCGCCGCGGCCACGGTGGAAATCGCCGGTGCCGCCGACTTCCCCGCCAAGGTGCTGTGCAACGCCGATGTCCTGCTGGGACGAAAGGACCCGGGCGAGTCGGTCGTAGTCGTGGGTTGCGGCCTCGTCGGCCTCGAGACCGCGTTGTGGCTGGCAAACCAGGGCAAGAAAGTAACCGGCGTCGAGATACTTCCCCAGATGGCGACCGACGCCTGCGTTGCCAACAGAGACATGCTCCTCGACCTGATCAAGGCCAAGAAGGTTGAGACCCTCACGAGCAGCCAGGTGTCTCGCGTCACTGCGCAAGGAGTCGAAATCACGAGCGCAAACGGTGGCGCGCCAAGGCTGATCCCCTGCGATTCGGTGGTGGTAGCTGTAGGCTCTGTGCCCAAGAACGACCTGTACCGAAGCCTCGTGGAACGAGCCCCCCAGCTAGATGTGTACAACGTCGGCGACTCCCTGCAGACCGGCGAGATCATGAACGCCATCTGGAGCGCCTACACGGTTGCCCGGGAGATCTAGCCCAACTCCGGTTTCAGCCGGACAACGGGGCCGCGCCCCCCGGGGGCGCGGCCCCGTTGTTCATAAACCTAGCAGCGCCTGGGGCACGCTCGGCAGACCGACCCGAAAGCCTGGGCGCGCTACTTGAGGTAGTCCTCGAGCCTGATGGAGCCCCACAACTCCTTCGGAGGTACTACGCGCGTGGGGAACGGGGCTCCGACAGGCAGGGTGGCGTCCACGATCACCTTGGTCACAAGGACTCCCCCTCGATTGCCGGCTTCATCCCTCGCCGTCGGATCCAGGTGCGATCCCATGGCATCGTTGATGATGGTCATGTTCCGATCGCTGCCCACTCGCGTCGCGACAGCCCACATCACTTCCTCCACATCGTAGACGTCGATGTCCTTGTCGACGACCACCACGAACTTGGCGTTGGGCTCGGCGATGCAGCCGGCCATCCCGGCGACCTTGCCCTCACCCGACGAGCGTTTGTCAATGGAGATGAACAGATGGAAAAGGCTGCCGGCGTAGGGAGGCAGATGCACAGCCTTCAACGACGGCACCACCCGCTGAACCGCATCGTGAACGACCGCCTCGCTGGGCAGAATGAGGGCCAACGCGTGCTCCCGATGGCCGGGGGCCAGATCCAGATAGATAGCGTCTTGGCGCATGGTCATGCTCGTCAACCGGATAAGCCAAGCCTGCTGCTTGCCACCGTAGTAGCCGGTGAACTCGCCTAGCGGACCGTCCTCCACGATCTCCTTGGGGTCGACTACCCCCTCCAGAACGATCTCGGCATCGGCCGGCACGGGAAGATCGACGGTCTCCCCCGCTGTGACTCGCAGAGGCTCACCCAGCAGACCGCCCATGATCTCGAGTTCGTTGAGGTCCACCCCCCGGCCCTTGCTCAACGCCCCCAAGATCGCGGCCGGATGATGGCCGATGGCTACAACAACCTCCATCATGCGGCCCAATTCCGCATGCCGCCTCGCGATATGGGCGAAGTCGTGGATGGGGTTGGCCATGAGGCCCACTTGCTGTTTCCCCCGCACCTCCATGCGATACACGCCCACATTCGGTATGCCGGTATCGGGATCCCGGCATATGGTGCAAGCCACCGTGAGGTACTTGCCCGAGTCGAGCTCGGCGTGCTGAGGCACCGGCAATAGGCCCATGTCGATGTCCTCGCCGGATAGCAACATCTGCTTCACCGGTGCCTCCTCCCTGGGCACCTCCTGCACCGGGCGAGGAGAGCTTTCCCGTCTGCGAAACTCGGGAAGTACGCCGGCCTTGGACACGGAGTGCGGATCGAGCCCCAGAGCGAGCCCAAGCAGGTCATAGCTGCCAAAGAGGTTGGTGACGAGGGGAAGGTCGCTCCCCTCCACCTGGGGGCAGTAGACCACCGGGCCGCGGCCATCCTTGGTGAGCTTCTGCTGGATGACGGTGACTTCGAGCACCGGCTTCACCGGCCGGCTGAGCTCCACATAGGAGTCGGGGCCCAAAGCCCGCACTTCTTGCAGGAAGCTTCTGAGGTCCTTCGCCACTGCGACCACTCCCTCCGGTCAATTCGTCAGATAGCGTCTCTCCAGGTGAACTTCGGAGCGTAGCCGAGCTCTCGCTTGGCCTTCCCGATGTCAAACAGGGGCGCGTGGGCATACACCAGCAGGCCGGTGCTGTTGTTGATCAAGGGCACATCGGGATAGTAGCGCCTGATCAGCTCGAGGGTATCCACCGTGGCAAAAGCGTCGGGAGCGCCGATGTTGAACACATCGCACTTGATCTTGCCCGCCTCCATGGCCTCGAGCGCCAGCAGGTAGGCGTCCGGCAGATCCCTGGGGTCCACGTATTGCCACAGGAAGTCACGCAGACTCACCGACTTGCCCTCGAACTTGTACTCTGGGTCGGAGATGTTGTCCCTGGCTTCTTGCCACATGGGGTTGGGGAAATGGACGGTGGCCAGCCGGAGCGAGATGCAGTTGATGCCGTACCGGCTGCTGTAGGCGGCGCCGAGATGCTCACCCCAAAGCTTGCCAAGGCCGTATGGCTCGTCCGGAAGCAGAGGAAAGATTTCATCGAAGGGAAGATACGGCGGCGGGGTGCCGCCTGTCTTGAAGATCGCGCCCCAGGCGCAGATGCTACTGGTGAAGACCACATTCTTGACTCTGTTGGTCTTCGCGGCCTCAAACACGTTGAAGGTACCGTCCACGTTCACACGCCAGACACTAACGTTGTCCCCGGTATACATGGGGATGGCGGCCAGGTGGATGATCGAATCGACTCCCTCGGTAGCCTGGACCAGATCCTCCAGCTTCGTGATGTCGCCTTGGACGAAAGGCACCGCGGTGTCTGCCGGCGGGCTGGCGTCGAAGTTGACCACGTCATAACGCGTGACAAGCTGGGGCAGTAGCACCTGACCCAGTCGCCCCGACCCTCCCGTGACCAGTAGTTTCTGCACCTTAGATCCTCCGTTCCGTTGACTGCCTCACTGGCGATAGAGCTACCTAGCCGATCAGCCCTTGGTGGTGTAGGCCTTGAAGCCCTGTACCGCCTTGGTAACGGCCTGCTCCACCGGGATGCGCTCGACGCTCGACGCCCCCACGAAACCCTGGGCCTGGGTGTTCTCATACAGGTAGGCCAGATTCTCGGGCTGGTCGAAGGGACCGCCATGAGCCAAGCAGATGATGTCCGGCCGGATCTTCCGCGCAGCCGTGATCATCTCGTTGACAACGGCGCCACAGATTTCAAAGGGCTTGGCCGCAAATCCTGTCATCCCCCCAGAAGTGCCACCGACGTGGACCACGAGCACATCCAAGCCCGCCTTGACCATCTCGAGAGCCTCGTCCACCCGGAAGGCGTAGCCCATGGTGAAGATGTCCATCTCACGCGCGATGCGGATGAGGTCGTACTCCCTCTTCATGCCCAGGCCGATGTGGTCCTTGTTGTCACGCCAGGTGGTGCCGGGGGCGTGAAAGCCCACCGTCGGAAAGTTGATGATGCCCGAATAGCCGACTGCCGTGAACTTGCCTATCAGGTAGTCGAGGTCCCAGTATCGGGGGTCGCTGGCCTCGATCCCGCCGATCACCGGAGTGTCTTTGACTACGTTGAGAATCTCTTCGGCCATCCCGACGGTGGTGTTGTTCGCGTCGCCGAACTGGGCCGTCGGAAGACCCTTGAGCCTGGATAGCCCCGTGCTGTAGACAATGATGAGATCGGCCCCGCCCGCCTCGGCACACTTCGCGATGAGTCCGCAGCTGCTACCAGCACCGATAATGGGCTCGCGTGTCTCGATAAGACCGCGCAGTCTCGCCAGTATTTCCGCCCGCGTGAAGATCCTACGGCCCATCGCACGACTCCTTTAGTACGCCCTTTGCCACGCTCCTGTGGGTCTACCGAAGCTTTCTCATGAGCCACCCCACGGCTTCGTCGGCGAAGCCGGGGTCATTGATATGCAGGTCGAGCTTGCGGATCTCCGCACTACCCGGCCAAAGCGCCAAGTCAAGTGCGTCGACGAAGGCCTGGTCGGCCTTGGGATCCCAAAAAGGCCCACCCTCCACATCCAGTGCAGAGAACCCCTTGTTGGGGATCAGCACAAGGGTTTCGCCCGCGCCCGCGTTTAGCTTCTCGGCTATCGCCCGGCCTGCCTCCGCGTTCTCCTCGGGTGTGGTCCTCATGAGGGTGATCGCGGGGTTATGCTCGTGTAGTTGCCGCCCCTTGAGCTGGTCGGGTATCCGCCCCGCCAGGAAGTTCACAAAATCCAGGGCTCCGCACGAGACCACCTGGGGAACTCCCCTCCGCGCCGCAGCCGCAAGGCGATTCGGCCCGGCGTCGCAGATGCCGCCTACCAGATGATTGACGATCTCGCCCGTAGTCATGTCGAGCACGCCATCGACGAGCCCGTCGTCGATCATGCTCTCGAGCGCCATACCGCCGCTGCCTATGGCCGGAAAGACGACCACCTCCACCCCCGATTCCTCCAGCACGTGACGGACCCGGCTCACGCAGGGAGTGGTGACACCCATCATGGAGGCCGCGACCAGCCTGGTCGAATCACCTCCGCCCGCGCCCCCCTCGGCGCCGGCCGCGCCACCGGTGAGCATGCCCACCATCGCACGAGCCCCGCAGCTCAAGACCTTGCGGGATATCCGGTTGAGACCTTCGATGTCTATCACCGAATTCAAGATGGTGACGTCCTTCGTCGCGACGAACGCTTCCATGGCTCTAGACGCCGCCGGCGAGATCAGTAGCTTTGGCGCCCCAAACGGGAGCGCCAGCATGGCCGCGGTGGCGATGGCGGCCCCGGACGACCCTCCCACCGCGATCACCCCGTTTATCTCACCGCTCCTGAAAAGCTCCTTGGCGATGACCGCCGCCCCCCGGGACATGATACTGACCGCCTTGAACCTATCCTGCGACTCGCGCAGGTCGTCCAGCGACCCGCCCCCTCGCTTGGCCACCTCCTCGCGAGCTATGGAGGGCGAGAAGCTCGGCTCCCCCATGACTCCAGCATCGAGAGTCAGGACGCCGAGGCCCCCTCGCTTCAGCTCTTCAACCAGATACTGAAGCTCGAGGCCCTTCGTGTCCAAGGTCCCAATCGCCAAGACTCTCATCGTCGTCCATCCGTTCTCAATCGCAGCCAGCGATGCAGAGTGAGTCAGGCGGGTCACTCAGGCCATTTGCCGCCGGTCCGTCCGGTCCTGCCGGCCGGCGGCCCAAAGGCGAAGGAGGCCAAAAGAGACCGCCCAGCGTTCCCAAACTTACGCTCGTTAGGTTACACATGAACTTATAAACCACGGGACGTGCGATGTCAAGCGAACTCTAGGTCAGACCTCTCGCTGCGCTCACAGAACGAGCCGTGGGAGCAGCGTCTGGGTCAGCCTACGCTGAACCCGCCCTCCACCGCGGCCGCCCTCACGACAAAGCGCTCGTCTATGCCCATGACCGAGACAATGGCATCGGCGATGTCCTGCGGCTTCGGCAAGACCCACCGCTCCAGGTAGCCGGCGGGAATGGGCAGGTCGGCGGCGGCGACCCTCCTGATGGGGCTGGCAAGAGGCCGGGCAGCCCCTTCCGTGATCCGCACCGCGATCTCGGCGGTCACTCCACAGCGCGAAACGTCCTCGTCAACAACGACCGCCCGCCCGGTCTTGGCGACCGAGGCAAGTATGGTTTCCAGATCGAAGGGCTCCAGAGTCCTGAGGTCTATCACTTCAACACTGATTCCCCTCTCCCCCAACTGCTCCGCCGCCTCAAGAGCCATAGTCACCATGTACGAAGTCGCGACCACAGTGACGTCCGTTCCTTCCCGCTTGACGTGAGCCAGGCCCAGGGGGATGACGTACTCCTTCTCGGGCACGCCCCCTTTGGCATCCAGCAGCATCTTGTGGAATAGGTAGACCACCGGATTGTTGTCCCTGATGGCCGCCTTGAGCAGACCCTTCGCATCGTATGGGGTCGAGGGGAGAGCGATCTTCAACCCTGGGCGATGCCAGAGGAAGGCCTCAGGGCACTGCGAGTGCATAGGCCCGGCACTGCCGTACCCTCCGATGGCCGTCTTGATCACCAGGGGTACTCGAGTCTTGCCCCCGTTGGAGAACCGGTGCGTGGCCGCTTGATTTAGGGTCTCGTCCGCCGCGCAGAAGAGAAAGTCCGAGAACATGATGTCGGCGACAGGCCGGTAGCCTGCAAGCGCAGCTCCGACCGCGGCCCCCACGATGGCGGTCTCGCTGATCGCGGTGTCGCGTATCCTTTCCCGGCCGAACCGCTCCACCAATCCCGCGTGGGTGTCCCACTGCTCGTGGCAGATGGACTCTCCGAGGATGAACACCGACTCGTCTCGCGCCATCTCTTCGTGCAGGGCCTCGTTGATGGCCTGTCTGTATGTGATCTCTCTCAACGTCGTGTCCTTTGTTCAGTCCGCGTAGAGGGCCGTTGCAAGAAGGCTCGGGTCCGGAAGGGGGCTCGCCAAGGCATAGCGTTCAGCCGCTTCCACTTCGGCCACCGCTTCACGCTCGATCAGATCCAAGTCCTCTCGCACAAGGATCTTCTCGTCCAGCAGACGGCGCCCGCACAGCTTGATGGGATCCCTCTGTTTCCAGCGCTCGACCTCGACCTCGTCGCGCAGGGAGTCTAGGCTGTAGTCCCCAACCCCCTCCACCTGGGCTTTATAGCGGCAGGTCTTGAACTCGAGAAAGCTCGGCCCTTGCCCCGACCGCGCCCGCTCGACCGCGGACTGAACGGCTGCGTAAACCGCGGCCACATCCTGCCCGTCCTCGATGGTGGCCGGGATGTCGTACCCACAGGCCAAGTCGGAGACGTTCTCCTTGGGATAGGCCGCGTCCGTAGGAACCCACATGCTCATCCCGTTGTTGGAGCACACCCACACAACCGGCAGCTTCCAATTGGCGCTCATGAGAAGCGCGGTGTGCACGCTCCCTTCGCCCAGGGCGCCGTCTCCCAAGAAACAGAGCGCCACCTGCCCCTTCCCCCGGAACTGAGCCGCCAAGGCCGTACCGGCCGCGAGGGTAGACTCGCCCCCCACAGTGCCCCCCATGCCGAAGATGCCGATCTCCGGAGCGCAGGTATTGATGAAGCCTATGCCGTTGCTCGAACCCGTCGCCCTGCCGAGGTGCTCCGCCACGTAGGCCCGCACAGCAAGGCCCTTGGAGATGACCTCACAGACGCCGTGGCCGCGATGCGTATACCAGATGTAGTCGTCCGGCCTCAGAAAAGTACACGCCCCCACACCGATGGCTTCTTGCCCTTGTTGACTGTGAAAGAACGGACCGGCCAACTCACCGGCGTAGTAGGCACCCACCAGGAACTCGTCGAGTTTCCGCACCCTGACCATGTTCGTGTAAAGCTGGACAAGCTGTTCGTTGGTCGGCCCTCCCATGGCGCTATCCCCGAGGTCCATCGTTCAGCCTGTCCACTACGACCTTCCCGTCCGCCACCACCAGCTTGACGTTCCTGGTGTCAGAGATATTGGTGAGCGGATCACCAGAAACGGCCACGAGATCGGCAAGCTTGCCCTTCTCAACCGTTCCCAGCTCTTCCTGCCAGCCCAAGCAGGCGGCGGCCTTTCCCGTTGCCGCGAGTATCGCGTCCATGTTGCTCAAGCCCACCCCTGCCAGAAGCTCCATCTCAATATGCGCCGCCTCGCCGAACTGGATGTCCGGGGCGCCGGCGTCGGTACCGGCGACTACGTTCACCCCAGCCCGGTAGATGGCCGCAAGATTAACCTTGAACTCGGGATACTTCTTGGGGCCGGAGTGAAGATCGGTGTACAGACTGGTGACTGCGAGCGTAGGCACTACGTAGGTGCCGTTCTTGAGCATAAGGTCCAAGAGCCCGTCGGGTAGGTCCGCCGTGTCGGAACCCACCGCCATCAGATGCTCGATGCTATCCGCCCCCCTCATGATGGCGTCGTACGCGTCTTGGGGAGCCTCGGAATGCACGGCGACGCGGCGACCGAGCTTGTGCGCCTCGTCGATGACCGCCTCCAGCACATCCAGAGAGAGCTTGGGCAACTTCCGCGGGTAGTTCCAGGCATCGAATGACGCCAACTGAGCCTTGATGAAGTCCACTCCCCCATCGACCACCCTGCGGACTTCTTCTCTGCCCACCCGCGGGTCGTCGGTCATCACCACCGAGTGCTCGAGAATGTACGGATCGCCCCCCATGATGGTGTAGGCGGGATGGCCACCCGGCGCTATGAACTGCACTCCCGAGACAGAAAGACGCGGACCGGGAAGACGCCCGGCATTGATATCGTCGCGGACTCCGACACAATCCGGAAAAAAGTCTCCACAACTCCGCAGAGTGGTCACACCGTTCGCGATGGCATGCTTCCGAGCCTCGGAGTAGTCGTCGGAGGCTTTCCTATCCACGAAGTTGGGCTCGCCCTCCTCCAGGTGCACTATCCCGCCACAGTGGACATGCAGATCGATGAGTCCAGGCATGAGAACAAGGCCGTCAAGATCGATCACCGTGGCCGTCTCCCCGTACTGCGGGGCGGTGCCGGCGTATTCGATCCGATCGCCCTCGATCACGACACTCGCGCCGGCGACCGGCTCCCGGCCGGTCCCGTCGATGAGCCGAGCGTTCCTGAGCACCAGCATCTGACTTCACCTCCGGTTGTGCGGTCCGATCCTATGCGCACAGACTAACACGCATTCGGTTACGACACAAAGCCTGCATTAACAACCTGCAAAAGGGCCTAATAGGGTGGCCGCCTACTCGCCGGCTGATGCCGCGCCCGCCCTCGCGGTCGCCGGCCCTTCTCGCCCAATCCTTGGACCAGGCTAGAGATGCAGTAGTATCGCGGGCATGAGAGTCCACTACCTTCAGCATGTGGCCTTTGAAGGCCCAGCGGCCATCGGCGGCTGGGTGAAGACACGCGGCCACAGCCTGACGGGCACGGAGTTGTTCCGAGAGCCGTCAACCGCGAACACCTCCGTGGCTCCGGAGCACCCACAGTCGTTCCCCGCCCTCGACGACATCGACGTGCTGGTAGTCTTGGGCGGCCCCATGGGTGTCTACGACTACGCCGACCATCCCTGGCTGCAGAGCGAAAAGGCCTTCATCCTGGCCGCGATCATCGGCGGCAAGGCCCTGCTGGGGATCTGCCTAGGCGCGCAACTCATCGCGGATGTATTAGGTGGGCCGGTGACCAGGAATACCCACCCCGAGATCGGCTGGCACCCAGTGGAGCTCACCCCGGCGGGCCGAACCGACCCGCTCTTTGCCGGTTTCCCGGCCGACTTCACAGCATTGCACTGGCACGGAGACACTTTCGCCATCCCACCGGGCGCCACCCATGCAGCCGGTTCGGCGGCCTGCACCAACCAGGCGTTTTCGCTGGACGGAGGACGGGTGGTGGGCCTGCAGTTCCATCTGGAAGAGACTTCTGCTTCGCTGGCCGTGCTAGTGGAGCACGCCTCCGCGCAACTCGATGCGGCGGGTACCGAGCCCTGGGTCGCGTCCCAGGAAGAGCTGCTGACCGCCGACGCCCCCTACGACACCTGCCGCGCGCTCCTGTTCAAGCTGCTCGATAGAATGGCGGCCCGCATAACCGCCGAGATCCGCTAGAGAGCGACGCGCCGAAGCCCATCACGGAGCCAAGGACGGCAACGTGTGCCCGACGCGCATTCAGGTGTCAACGCTTGGCACCAACGAGAACACCAACGGCCTCATCCGCCAGTACCTGCCCAAGAAGACCAGCTTCGCTCAGCCCACCCAAGCTGGCTGCGACGCTATCGCGGCCAAGCTCAACTCACGGCCAAGGAAGCGGCTGGGCTACCGAACACCGAAGGACTGCTATGCCTAAGCCAGGCAGACGCGAGTGCCCGAATCAGAGGAGGTGTTGCGATTCAAACTTGAAGTCAGACGTTTCTCGCAAGACCCGAATCCATCAAACGCTCGCTGCGCCACACACGCACGACGGTGACAACGGTCTCATCCCGCCGATAGACGATCCGAAACGGCGGCTGCTCGAGTTCGCGAAGCCACGGCGTGTCCAGTTCTGGCACGACCTTGCCACTGTCGGGAAACACGGCGAGCTTTCGTACGCGGGCCACGATCTCTAGCACCATGTGCTTGCCGACTTCCGGGACTCCTTGAGACTCATACCAATCGAGGATATCGCGTAAGTCGTCACGCGCCGACTGCGCGAACTCGACGCGGCACCGCGTATCGCTCATTCCAGACCGAGAGAGCTCACGACCTCGTCAAGCGACATGACCCGTCCGGCCTCGATATCCGCAAGACCCGCCACCACTGCTCGCATGAAGTCGCGTTCTTCTTGGGCTGCTTCATACTCACCAAGCGCCTGTAGCACCGCTACCCCACGGCCGTGACTTGTGAGAAGCACAGGCCGGCCGGTCTCATCAACACGACGGACTATCTTGCCGGGATTCACCTTCAAATCGCCCAGCGGGACGACATCCTCCGAGAACTTCACCGGGGCGCTCCGCATGACAGACCTCCAACCGCATCGACATTCTGGTGCCGATTATAGCACCGGCCTCGGACGACTCCCGAATACACCTAACGTCTCATCCGGTCAGCCGCGACCGTTGGCCATGGTACTCCATACAATAGACAACGCAGACAAGTCGGTCTGCACGCGCTCGTTCGACGGGGGGCCCACGCTCAAACGACGGGCTCGGGCCGCCCAACGCCGTGATCCACACGCACGCGCCTAGCCTCCTCGTCTCTGCCTTGCCGGCTGAGTTCGTAGGCAAGCGTGAGCGCGGTCTCGCCAACCCGTTCCGGCGGGGCCCCAAGATCAACCAGCATTTCGAGAGCGTCGGTCAGGAGCTTCTCCGCCCGCTCGCCCTCACCCAGGCGGCTCAGACATAGCCCCAGACTTGACATGGTCTGCGCTACGTATATGGAGTACTCATCGCCTTCACGGCGTGTAGTGGCTAGCGCCTCTTCATAGTACGGAAGGGCATCGTTCCACCGGTCGTGGATTGCATACAGGTACCCCAGTTCGTGCGGAAACTTGAACGACCAAGAGGAGCTGCCATGGAACTTCCGCGCCATCGAAAGAGCAGATGAGAGTAGTTCCTCGGCCTCATCCCAACGCTCCTGCTCGACCCTAGCCAAGCCAAGGTGGTAGATGGTATCGGCCAGATAGGGGTCATCTTTCCTCGTGACGGCTTTGCTCACCTTGAGGCAGCGCTCCAGGAGCGAGACATACTCATCAAAGCGTCCGGAGTGGCGGACCGCATGCGCGAGGTTGTACAAGGCGATGCCGTAGCTGTCGTTGATCACGTGGTGGGAGTCCATGATGGCCAAGGAACGATGCAGCGTGGCTTTCTGCGCCTCAAGGTCTCCGGCGCTCCCGTACATCAAAGATAGGTTGTTTAGTGCGGGCACAAGCTCCAATGACTCCGGCCCGTACTCTTCGGCCTGCAGGTCCAGAAGACGTTGGCTGAGTCGAATAGCTGTTGCCGAGTCGCCGTCGCTGTGCGCGCGCTCGGCAAGGAACGTCAGAGCCTCTACAATCCCGCGCCGATCGCCGCCGCTCTCGGCTTCGCTCAATGCCTGCTCAGCTAGACGCCGAGCTTCTACCTCGTCCCCCTCGCGCCATGCCCTGCGTCCAGCTTCGATGGCATCACTCAAGCCCGCCCCCAATCACACGGCTTTGGCAGAACCACGGTCTGTCGAACGACTCAGCCTGTCAGCAGAAGCTCTGCCGTCATGCTGCACTTCTAAGTTGAAGTCACACTTGGCTATCTGTCCCCTTCATCGGGCTCGACGTCGGGCACCTTGCCCATCGCACGCTCGAACCGCCCACGGTCCCCACGCGCGGCACGCTCCACAAGATAGTCGACGGTCATAAGGGCCGACATCTTCTCGGCGAGCGCCGTGGTGATGAGCTGGTTGATGGAGACGTCCTCTGACTTGGCGAGTTCGCGCGCCTTCTTGTGGAGCGACTCTGGCAAACGTAGGCTGATGGTACTCATGACTTGCCTCCGATCCTCCTCAAGTACTCGCCCGGCCTGACTGCTTCGATCCCGAAGCGCTCAGCTCCCGTGAAGTCCTTGATGTTGTGAGTGACGATAATCCCGCATCCCGCCTCGACAGCCAGTTCGAGCACGTGGTCGTCCCGAGGATCTCGCAAGACCGGCCGCCACAGGAAGTGGATCTCTTGTAGATGGGCTACGCTGCACAAGTAGTCGATGACATCGTCGACCTCCTCGGGCTTCAACCCCGTCGCCTCGGGCATGCGCTTCGCGGCATCTTCGTACTCGACCACCAACGGGACCGAGAGGGCGATCTCAAACCGCGTCCCACCGATCAGCATCAGCAGCCGATGTGATGCGCCGCGGCGCGAACGCAGAGCCGAGATGAACACGCTAGTATCGATGACGACGCATGGACCCATAGCGGTATCGTATACGATACCAGACCGTGAGTCAACCGCGGCTAGTCCCCGTATGCCTAACGTTCTAGCGCGTCAGCAGCGCCCGCCGGCCATGGTACTCCATGCGATATAAGCCAACGCCGGAGTCGGACCGGCGTGTTAGCCACGCAGACGCCGTATTCGACATTCCGGACCACGTGCCACGTGCAGACACGCGACGACCAGGACGCCTGCGTCATCCGCCCGATAGTACAGAACATAGGGAAAGCGCGCCATGAGCTGGCGTCTAAGACCCGGGAGCACAAGAGATCCAGCGCTCGGGAACGACCGGATGCGACTCACGGTAGTCTCGACTAAATCAACGAACTGCTCACCGAGGCCCGCGCATTCGCCCTCGTACCAGTCACGGGCGAAGGTGACATCGACGATTGCGGCGGCGTCGAACCTGACGTCGGCCACTACTTCCGCATTCTGCGAAGGGCCTCATCCCACTCGACCAATTCGGCTTCGCCCCTGTCTATGGCGTCGAGCCGGGCGTCGAGTTCCTTGTGGTGAGCATCTGGAAAAGGAATCGACTCAGGCGTGTGCTGCAAACTGTCCCAAAGCTCACCGATGAGCTCAAGCCGGTCTTCAGGCGCCATGCTGTCTATGTCGATCGCAGGATGTCCCATGAGGCGATGATACCCCTCCGCGCAACTTTCGTGAACCGTATCGCTGATGAAGCTAACGATTCAGCCGGTCAGCAGCGACCGCAGGTCGTCTGCTGCACCGGCGTGTTAGCCAGCATTCAGTAAACACAGGCGTCCAGAATCGACAGCACTTCTTCGAGCACCGGCTCAGGAGCTGGACCGATGCGCTTGACACCTCGAGCTTGGAAGTCGAGTGACTTCACTTGTTCTACCATCACAACGCCGGTCACCCCCGAGCCCTCGGGAATCTCCACGTGGAAAGGGTAGTCGCGGCGGGTGTTCGTCACTGGACAGACGATGCAAAGACCCGTCGACTTGTTGAACAGATCGTTACTGATGACTAGCGCCGGACGCCACCCCTTCTGCTCGTGCCCCGACTGCGGGTCGAAGTCCACGGCGATGAATTCTCCCCTACGGGGAACGTAGGCCGCCAACTACCAAACCTCGCGACCTGCCGGCGGACCCCAATCGAGCTCACCCGGCCTGTAGTCCTTAGGCACACGTGCCACGAGATCCTCCAGGCTGCGACCACCGCGTACACGATGGGCAGGCGTGATGATGAGCGAACCGTCCTGGACACTAACCTGGACCGAGTCGCCGACCTCCACGTGGACATCCGCAAGGAGTTCCTTGCTCAGCCGCAGCCCTTGGCTGTTGCCCCACTTCTGAACCTTCGTGATCATACGCTACCCCTCGTTTGGATAGCCCAAGTATAGCCCTCGCGCGAGCACCGGTCAACGCGACGCTGTGGCGCTAACGTTGAGTCGGTCAGCTGCCAGCTCTGCTGGTCTGCTGCACCGACTTGTTAGGCAACACGGAGTTGCTTGATACGCCGAATGTCGTCCTTGAGAACAACCTGAGCGTCCCACAGATCGACCGCGCGCTGCAGATTCAGCCAGAACTCCGGCGAGTTGCCGAAGAGGCCCGACAGACGAAGCGCCATCTCGGGAGACAAAGCGCGCCGCTCGCGCAGAAGCTCGTTCACGGTCTGGCGCGAGACGCCCAGCGACTCAGCAAGACCACTGACCGTAAGCCCATAGTCGGGCAGGAAGTCCTCACGCAGGATCTCGCCCGGATGGGTGGGCCGACGCTTCAGCGGTATGTCATTCGGGATACTCATCACTTCTCACCTCTAGTGGTAGTCACAGAACTCGACCTCATAGGCATCGCCGTCTTCGAACCGGAAGCAGATGCGCCACTGGTCATTTACCGAGATAGAGTGCTGTCCGCGACGGTCGCCTTCGAGCGGATGCAGCCGATTACCGGGCGGGACCTTCAGGTCATCGAGCTGAGCGGCGGCGTTGACCTGCTCCAGCTTGCGCACGGCTCGTGAGGCCACGTCGGGCGGCACACGTCGCGCTTTGCCGGTCAGGTACAACTCCTGCGTCTGCGCATCGGCGAACGTCTTGATCATGGCGGATAGCGTAACGCGTCACGTGACACACGTCAAGCCCAGAACGAACTCCGGTTGTTTGCCTAACAATACTTATCTGGTCTGTGTAACTCCACCGACACGACATCGGAGTGTCGGCATAACTCCGCGTCCGTCGCGGCCGGGGAGGTCGGGGAAAGGCTCGTAGAGCGGAAAGCGCGCGTCCCCCCCGGCGACTGTGGCGGTGTTATACAGACTTCCATGAGAAGCCGGCCGGTGTCAAGAGCGATTCTTGGGTTGCTTCTTCCTCCTCTGCTCGGTTTCTATCATCCCTCTTCCGCCGCGAAGAGCCAAGACCACGGCCACGCTTCCATTCGCACTTTTTGTCGGGAACCTATGGCGGGACCCGGTGCACGTTGGGGTCCGGCCGGGGGGAAGCGCTGCTATCTGTATAGCGGCCTTGGGGACGGCACCGGGTTGGTGTCGTTCTGTACGGCCGAGTCTGTGTGCGCAGTCGCTTTCACCCTGGGCGGTTGGTCTTTTTGCTGGTCTCCTGCGATGGGTTCACCCGCCGGTCTTCCTTGGTTATCGATCCTTCCCGTCGGCATCTCTCATCTTCACCGCTCCTAGGTGGTGGGCGCAGTCTCGCCGCGGAGCCGGACGTTGCGCAGTGGCTCGTAGACCTCACCGGTCCTCCAGAGGTGCAGGAGGAGCACCGAGAGCTTGCGGGCCACCGCCACTACCGCTCGCTTCTTGCCCCGCTTGCCGCCCTGCGCGGCCAAGGCAAGACCCCAACGCCTGAGATCCGAGTCCGGGCCGAAGGGCCCGAGGATGTAGTGGGCGGCGCTCACGAGGAGCCAGCGCAGGTGCTCGTCCCCGGCTTTGGTGATGCGCAGCTGAGGCTCCAGGGAACCGGAGCTTGCCTGCCGGGGCCTGAGGCCGAGATACGAGCCCACCGAGCGGCACTTGGGGAAGCGCTCGGGATCTTCCACGGTAAGGACATAGACTGTGGCCGTAAGCGTGCCCACGCCGGGCACCTGGGAGAGAAGCGCGGTCTCTGGGTAGCGCTCCTTGGCCATGTCTTCGATCTTCTGATCGAGAGCGCGGATCTCATCGGAGATGTTCTGGATGACGGTGAGGACCGGAGCCAGGGCGGGAGCAAGCTCCTCGGGGACACACGGCCCGGCCTTTTGGGCAAAGACGTCGCTCGCGCAGGTGGGCAGGCGGCTGCCCAAGGACTTCGTGCAGCCGCGGGCATGACTGATCAGACGGGTGCGAGCCCTGACCAGGGCATTGCGACTGCGCACAAGCGCGAGGTCGGACTGGGTCTCGGCTCTCCGATGGGTGAGGGGGGCCAGCAGCTCCGGGTCCAGACGACCGACCCGGGCCAGGTACTCGGCGTCCACCCGGTCTGACTTCGAGTCGTTCTGGTAGATGAAGCGGAGCTTGCGGGGATTGGCCACGACAACGTCGTGTCCAAGTTCGGAAAGCAGACGGCTAACCCAGGGGGAGTGGGTGCCGGCCTCGATCACGATGCGTAGCGGATCCGCCCCGGAGAAGCGGCGACGCAAGGCTTCCGGCTTGGTCGTCACCCGGCCCTCCTCGGTCACCTCGCCCGCTTCGTCGAGCACACAGATCTGACAACAACGGTCGCTCAGATCGAGACCCACGGTCACCTTCGCTTGCTCGGTGGTGCTAGCATCGCACATGGCTGGCCTCCTTCATTTGGGCCCACGAGCCCGACTCTGATTGGGGACCTCACGGTACTCCGGGGGAGGTCGGCCTTCTCATCCCATCTGTATATGCAGCACTACAAAGCGTCAAGCGGGCTGCGCACGCCTCGGCCGCCCCGGTTGAGCACATGGGTGTAGATCATGGTGGTGCGCACATCTTTGTGGCCCAGAAGTTCTTGGATGGTGCGGATGTCGTACCCGGCCTCAAGGAGATGGGTCGCGAACGAATGCCGGAACGTGTGGCAGCCGACGTGCTTGACCACGCCGGCCCGGCTCACCGCCTCCTTCACCGCCCTTTGCACGAGACTCTCATGGACATGGTGGCGTCCCTCTTCCCCGGTCTTCGAGTTCTTCCAGCGCGTAGCCTGAGGTAACACCCACTGCCACCGCCAGTCGGTGGGAGCGGAGGGGTACTTGCGGTCCAAGGCCTCAGGCAGCATCACCCGGCCCCAGCCATCGACCAGGTCGTGGTCACGGATTATCTTCGCCCGCTGGAGATGTCCCTCCAGAGGAGAAACGATGGTGGCCGGCAGCATGGTCACTCGGTCTCTGCCGCCCTTGCCGTCGTGCACTGTGATCTCTCTGCGGGAGAAGTCCAGGTCCTTGACGCGGAGACAAAGGCACTCCATGAGACGCAGACCGGAGCCGTAGAGGATGGAGGCGATCAGCCACTTGTCGCCCGCGAGCTCGGCAAGGACGGCCTGGGCCTCCGCGCGGGTCATCACCACCGGTACGATGACGGTACGCCGGGCCCTGACGATCCCTTCGAGATCTCCCGCACTCTTCTGAAGGACGTGTCGATACAGAAAGAGGAGCGCCGCCAAGGCCTGATTCTGCGTGGAGGCGCTCACGTTCTCACGTACCGCGAGGTGGGTGAGGAAGGCGTTGATCTCGTCTTCGCCCATCTCGGCCGGATGCCGTATGTGATGGAAGTAGATGAAGCGCCTTACCCAGAGCAGGTACGCGCGCTCAGTGCACGGACTGTAGTGAGGGCTGCGGAGCGCGTCGTGCATCTGTTCGAGGAGTCGAGGCTTGTCCATCGGCCCCAGGATGACACCAGGCGCGTGGAGACAGACTAGGACTCTAGACCGATACTGGTCGCCGCATCATCTCGGAAGCGACCCGAGCCACCTCAACTGAGTGAGGCTCGGAAGCGAAGCGACCCGAGCCACCTCGTGTGAGTGAGGCTCGGAAGCGAAGCGACCCGAGCCACCTCAACTGAGTGAGGCCCCCAGGCCACCACATGACGATGAGGCCGGCAGGCCAAGCCCGAGCGGGGAGGTCCCCCAAGGGGTCGCATAGGTGTCCTGGAACGGTTCGCGGGACCTTCCGCGTTCAAAGTTGGAAGGGCACCTATGCGGCCCCTTGGGGCCACTGCGGTTAGTGCTTGAAGTGTCGGCGGCCCGTCACAACCATGGCAAGACCCCGCTCCTCGGCCAGCGCCAGCGACTCGTCATCCCTCTTGGAACCCCCGGGATGGATCACGCAGGTCGCCCCCGCGTCGGCGCAAACCTGCAGCGCGTCTGGGAAGGGGAAGAAGGCATCTGAGGCCACGGCGGTTCCCATCAGCGGGAACCTCGACCGACTGACCGCCAGATTGGCCGAGTCCACCCGGCTCATCTGCCCGGCGCCCACGCCCACGGTCATCAGCTCTTTGGTCAAGATGATGGCGTTCGACTTGGTGTGTTTTGCCACCCGCCAGCCGAACAGCAGATCGCCCCACTCGGCTTCGGTAGGATGACGCGTGCTCACCACCTGCATGTTCTCGCGCTGGTCGACCTCGCAGTCCCAATCCTGCACCAACATGCCGCCCATGACCCGCTTCATGTCAAAGGTTCCGCAGGTGTCGCGGTTGAGCTGGCCGGTGAGAAGGCGGATGTCCTTCTTCCGAGTCAGGATCTCAAGAGCGTCGTCCGCGTATGCGGGAGCCCACAGCACTTCCACGAAGATGGCCGACAGCCCCAGGGCAAGTGCTTCGTCCACTGTCCGGTTGACCACGATCACTCCGCCGAACGCCGAGACCGGGTCGCACGAGAAAGCCTTGTCGTATGCAGCGGCCACCGTCTCGGCCACCGCCACCCCGCAGGGATTGTTGTGCTTGACGATGACACAGGCCGGCAGGGCGAACTCGTCCAGTACCCGCCGGGCCGAATCCAAATCGAGCAGGTTGTTGAACGAGAGCTTCTGCCCGTGGAGCTGCTCCAGCGACGCCGGCAGGGAGCCACCCGCGCCCACCTCGGAGTACCACGAGGCACGCTGGTGCGGGTTCTCGCCGTAACGCAGATCGTCGAGCTTGACCAGATCGATCATAAAATGCTCTGGAAAATCCGCTTCCTGTTCCCCAAACCAGTTGGCGATGGCCGAGTCGTAGTGAGCGGTGTGATGGAAGGCCTTGGCGGCCAGATGGCGGCGCGTCTCGCGCAACAGCTCGCCCTTGTTCTCCTTGAGCTCCGCCAACACGGTGTCGTAGTCGCCCGGGTCGGTGACAATGCCCACCGCCGAGAAGTTCTTTGCGGCCGAGCGCACCATGCTGGGACCGCCGATATCGATGTTTTCCACGGCGTCGGCCTCGGTCACGCCGCGTTCAGCCACCGTCGCCTCAAAGGGATAAAGATTCACCACCACCAGATCGATGGGCGCGATGCCCAGATCGGCGATGGCCTTCATGTGAGAGGCACGCTGCCTGTCGGCCAGAATGCCCCCGTGGATAGCGGGGTGCAGCGTCTTGACCCGTCCGTCCATGATCTCGGGAAACCCGGTCACCTCGGAGATGCCGGTAACCGGCAGTCCCTCTTCCTTCAGGTAGCGGGCCGTCCCTCCGGTGGAGATGACCTCCACGCCCAACTCCACTAAGCCCCGCACAAACGGGGCGAGATCCTTCTTGTCCGACACCGACACCAGTGCCCGTTTGACCTTCACTATATCCTCCTCAGTCCTTTTTATTATCCCAGTCTACCTGCACCTGCCGGGTTCCCGAATGAGGGGTTTGCACCCTCCCCTCCGCGATCATGCGGATGGTGGCCGGCAACAACTCATGCTCCACGGCATGTATTCGAGCCGCTAGGCTCTCGACCGTGTCGCCCTCTTTCACCCGTACCGCCTCCTGGGCGATGACCTCCCCGGTATCCAAGCCCTCGTCGACGAAATGCACCGTCACTCCGGTGACCTTCACCCCGTAGCGCACCGCGTCGCCGATGGACGTGGTGCCCGGGAACGCAGGCAGCAACGCCGGGTGAAGGTTGATCACCCGCCAAGGGAAGGCCCGCACGAACTCAGAAGCCACAAGACGCATGTAACCGGCCAGCACCACCAGATCGGGCCGGGCTTCAGCGACGGCGGCGATAAGGGCCCTGTCGTGCTCAGCCCGCGTGGCAAAGTCACCGGCCGGAAGTACGGCCGTGGCTATGCCTGCCGCCCGCGCCCGCCCCAGCGCTCCGGCGCCGGGCTGATCGCTCACCACAAGGGCCACCTCAATAAGAGGGCTCCCGACTGAGGGCGCCGTGGCCGCGGTCACTGCCGGCGCGCCGCCAGGCTCGGCTCGGCCCGCGCCAGGCTCCGCGATAGGCTGTGGGTGCAGGCTATCGATGATCGCCTGCAGGTTGGTGCCGCTCCCTGAAGCCAGCACCACCAGCCGAAAAGCCGGGGAGCCGCTCCCGGCTTCCGCGCCCACCGCGGCGCCGCAGGCGCCGCCGGGCCCCGAGGGCCCCTCGTGACTCACTCCAGCCCCTCCAAGACCACCCGCTCAGAGCCGGCCGCTATCTCGCCCAAACGGAACACCCGCTCACCGACGGCGGCCAACAGCTCCGTCGCCTGCGCCTCGGCCTCTGGGGGCACCACCAACGCAAAGCCCACCCCCATGTTGAAGGTCCGGAACATCTCACTTTGGGCGACGCCGCCCAACTCCTGAAGAGCCCGGAAGACCGGCGGCACCGTCCAGGCGTCGACGCTCAACCTGGCCGACAGTCCCTCGGGGATCACACGGCCCAGGTTGCCGGCTATGCCTCCGCCGGTGATGTGGGCCATGCCCCGCACGGGCACTCCCTGTTCCAGCAGCCCGAGCACGCTCCTCACGTAGATGCGGGTGGGCTTCAATAACGTATCGGACACGCTCTCCTCAAAGCCCCGAAGACACTGGTCGAGCCTCAGTCCGCCCGCCTCAAGGATCTTGCGTACCAGCGTGAACCCGTTGGAATGCACGCCGTCGGAGCCAAGGCCAATAACGATGTCGCCCGCCAGGACGCCCGAGCCGTCGAGCAGCCTGTCACGCTCCCCCACGCCCACGCAGAAGCCGGCCAGATCGAACTCGCCGGGAGCGTAGAGCCCGGACATCTCTGCCATCTCGCCGCCGACAAGGGCGCATCCCGCCCGGCAACAACCCTCGGCCACACCGGAGACCAGCTGGGCCATATCCGCGGGCACCAGTTTGCCCACAGCTACATAGTCGAGAAACAGGAGGGGACGAGCTCCCACCGTGAGAACATCGTTCACCGACATAGCCACCAGGTCGATGCCCACGGTGTCCAGACGGCCCGTCTCCATGGCCAGCAGGATCTTGGTACCCACTCCGTCGGTGCCGGTGACCAACACGGGGTTCTCCATGCCCTTGGGGAGTGCGAAGAGACCGGCGAAACCACCCAACGAGCCCATCACACCAGGGATGTAGGTCCTTTCGACGTCCTTCTTGATCAACCTTACAGCTTCATCGCCGGCGTCGATGTCCACCCCGGCCGAGCGGTAGGTCAGATCGCCGTCAGTATCTCCCATCGATGGGTCCCCCTGTGGTCACAGTGCTGTCAAAGGTAGTGTCGGTGAACCTCTGGATGAAGATCGGGACACCAACTATGGTGGTGGGAGTAGAAGTGACCGTCGAGATGGTCACAGGAGCGGCCGGCAAAGTAGTGGTAGAAGCGGCAGCGGCCTCCGAGCCTTGTCCGTCATCGTCGCCGAACAACCCCCCCAGTTTGGGCAGTTGCACCGGCGTCAAGATCACGATTACGCAGACCACCGCCGCCAGACAGGCCCCGGCGATAGCCAGGAGCTTGCGGCTGTGCTCGATGGCTCCCAACAAGAGCGACAAGAACAAGCCGCTCAAGAGAAGGAACAGGACTATGCTGACAGAGCTTCTCATTCCTTCAGGGTATCAAAACCGCAGAAGCCTGTCCCCAAAAAGCTCCGGCCTCCAGAGGGTCAACGCGGACGTAAGTATGATGGACGTTCTTCAAGCCCAGCGGAGCCTGACCGCAACCGGAGAGATCCACTGCGGCCTGATGACTAGGGTTTCGGCGCCGGTTCGAAAGACGGACTCCGTGACTTCTGAGTCGTCATGCGAACTTTAGACGACGCCGCCGAGGGCATACCGTCCGGGTTAGTAGGCGATATTGACGCTCTAGCCCTGGGACAAGGGCGAGCTACCCGCTGTAGCCTTCTGCTCCAAGCGACTCGCACGGCGGTGATCTGCTTTCACGTCTGCCCTTGTGAGCGCGATGATTATGAATGCCCATACTATCAATGCTGCGACAGCGATGGCTGCCTGGACCAGAGGACTTAACATGTCTTGTACCGTCTCCCTTTGCCGTCAATCATTGCTTCCTTGGGAGCGTATCCACACAATCTGTGTAATACGCGCGTATGACCACAATGGCCCATACAGCGCCTGTTTGTCAAGGTATTCGTTGTTTTGCGTATTACCACACTGCGACCGACCCGTCCCATCTCGGTTCGGATTCCCCCGAACAAACGGCGTCCAGCGAACGAGGCTTCAGCCTGCGGGGGAAGGAAGCTGGCGGGGCTACGGCACCACATTCGCGTCTGATAGACTCATTAGGCAAGTTTGCTGTTTACAACACCTCGGTTCGAAGGAAAGCCATGGCAATGGGCCCACGTGAGATCCAACGCCTCTCGATAAGTCTTCCGCGGGAAGATGTTGAGACACTTCGCGAGCTTGCGGCCCTAACCGGACGCCCGATTTCGCATATTGTTGGGCAATTCTGCAAGCCGGAACTCGACGTCGCACGCCATATCCTTTCACTGGGGCGAGCGCACGATCCCCTCCTGTGGGACACAGTGGGGCGACTGATGGCAGAGCCCAAAATCGGGGACCCCCCGACACCGGAATAGCGTCCTCGGTGGTCCACGCCACAGACACCTAGCGCAAAGGATCCCTCCGACGCGTGCCTTCAAGCTCACGCGGTCTTCGGGGCCGCGGCGTTTTGGCTACTCCTCTCTGCCAGCCAGGGAGATACTGCATTTGAACACCCCTCCTCCAAAGTGCTACCCTTCCCACCAGCAAGCATGGTGCCTCCACAGTTAGGCTCCGAGCAACAGAGGAGCCGAGAGGGAAGCCGGTGAGAAGCCGGCATGGTCCCGCCACTGTAACCGGGTCGAGTGACAAAACACGCGAAAGCCCGGGAGTCAGATACCTGCTGTAGAGGAGGAGCATCAGCTCTCCGTGGTAGAGAGCTCACTCCGTCCCGACGCGCGCGGGACGCCACTCGGTTCGACCGTCACTGGTCCGGCCGGGGAGTAGCCAACCTGCTCTCCACCATCTTGCGGGCCTTGACCATAGGTTGAACCGAAAGGAGTCCGCATGATCGGACACCCAACGCCACGCCGCAAAGCGGTGTGGTCACACTTGCTGCCCTGTGGGCAGCGCGAGAATTCCCGCACCCCCCTACTCGCCGTGCTGCTAATGGCAGTGCTGCTGGTCGCCTCGCTTGCCGTAGGTGGCTGCGCTTCGGACAAGACCGGCGCCGGCGAAGCATTCGCGACAGTGACCGACGACAACGGCACCATGGTGACCATCAATGCCGAGCCCATGCGCATCGTGTCTACGGCCCCAGCCAACACGGAGACGCTGTTTTCCCTCGGTCTGGGCGACCGGGTCGTTGGGGTCACCTCGCTCGACGAATACCCGGCTGAAGTGGCCAGCATAACCAAGGTGGGCGACTACCAGGCCAACGCTGAGGCCATCGTCGCCCTCAGCCCCGACCTCGTGGTGGGCTACTCCGGCAACGAGGAGGCGCTCGCGCCCATCGCGACAGCCGGAACGCCGGTCTTGATCCTCAACCCCAAGAACCTGGACGAGATCTACGCCAATATCGCCATGGTCGGAGAAGCGACCGGAGCCAGGACCGAAGCCACCGACCTGGTTGCGTCGATCAAGGCCCAGATCACCGCGATCACCGAGGCAGCGGCCGCTGCCGGGGAAACACCGTCCGTGTTCTACGCCCTTGACGACACTCTCTACACCAGTGGCCCAGGTTCGTTTGTGGACGAGCTGCTTGGCCTTGCCAACGCCACCAATGTGGCGGCGCAACCCAAAGCCGACGGCACGCCTGCCGACGCCTATCCACAATTCTCAGCCGAGCAACTGGTGGCAAGTGATCCAGACATCATCCTGCTGTCTAAACTTGCCTTTACCAGCGTGGATAAGTTCACCACCGACCCCCGCTTCTCGGGGCTCAAGGCAGTGCAGGCAGGCCATGTCTACCTCATAGACGACAAGATCCTCACTATCCCCGGGCCGCGCATCGCCCAGGGCCTACAGATCCTGATGGAAGCCGTACATCCCGGGCTGCTGTAGCCCCCGGCAGCACCGGCGGCCGCACCCCACCCACTCTGCGCGCGTTGGAGCGGGTGGGGTGCGGCGACAGAGAATCGCATCGCGGTCACGACGAGGAGCCGCGTAGGTGGACATGACTAGAAATCGACACAAGGTGTACCGCCTGGTTATGGCGGTGCTGGCCGCCGGCCTAGTGGCTGCCGTGCTCACCGCCATGGTCGTGGGCGCGGCGGGTCTCTCACTGGGCGAGGCGCTCAGAGCTTTCGCCGGGCTCATACGCCACGGCGCCCGCGCCACCGGCGACTATCCCGATTGGGCACCCGGTCTGCTTCTAAACCTCCGCCTACCCCGCATCGTCTTGGCACTTATCGTGGGGGCGGCCCTGTCGACCGCCGGCGCCTCTTTCCAGGGCATCTTCCGCAACCCCCTGGCCGAGCCCTACCTTCTGGGGGTATCGGCCGGTGCCGGCCTGGGTGCCACCATTGCCATAGTCATGAAGCCGCTGGCCTCCCTGGGCATCTACACCTTGCCTTTGCTGGCCTTCGTCGGAGCGACACTCGCGGCCTTCTTGGTCTACCGGCTGGCCACGTTCGGCGGGCAGACCGGCGGCGCGTCTCTGCTGCTCTCGGGCGTGGCCGTAGGCTCCACCCTCACAGCCATCATGTCGTTCATGATGGTGGCCACCGAGAACGACCTCCACACCGTAGTGGTGTGGCTGATGGGCGGGCTGACCACGGCTACCTGGGTGAAGATCTACATCACCCTGCCGGTGGTGGGCGGGGGCTTCATCTACATGATGCTCTCGGCGCGCCGCATGAACCTGTTGCTTATGGGCGAGGAAAGGGCCAGGGAGCTGGGCATCAACAGCCAGCGCACCCGGCGGAACCTCATGGTCGTCGCCGCCCTTACCACCGCCGCGGCAGTGTCATTTTCGGGGTTGATAGGCTTTGTCGGGCTGATGGTGCCGCACATCATGCGTCTTTTGGTGGGACCCGATCATCGCCGCCTGCTGCCCGGCCGCTGCCCTGTTCGGCGCGCTTCTCCTGCTTGTGGCCGACACGGTAGCGCGCACCGTCATTGCGCCGTCGGAGATCCCGGTGGGCATCATCACGGCCGCGACCGGAGGACCCTTCTTCCTCTACCTCCTCCGAGCCAGGAAAGGGGTCTGAGGTGAAACCCCAGGAGTCGCCGCCCTTGGTCTACGACGTGCGAGCCCTCGAGGTGACTCTCGGCGGTCGCAAAGTGCTCGGCCCTCTCGACCTGGAGGTGCCCGTCGGCTCCTTCGTCGGCATCCTCGGACCAAACGGCTCGGGCAAGACCACCCTGCTCCGAGCACTCTCCGGTGGACTTCGGCCCACAGCCGGCGAGGTCTTGCTGGAAGGAAAAACCGGTGGGACGCTACGACGCCCCGGGACTGGCACGCACCATCGGCGTGGTGCCCCAGCATTTCACTCTCGACTTCAACTTCACTGTTGAGGAGATGGTGGCCATGGGCCGCTACGCGCACGGAAACGCGGCGACAGGCGAGCGGGCGGCCGACGGCGAAGCCGTGGCCGCCGCGCTCAAATCCACCGGCACCACCGACCTTGCCGGGCGCCTGATCACCCAGCTCTCGGGGGGAGAGCGCCAGCGAGCCCTCATCGCTCAAACTCTTGCCCAAGAAACGCCCGTGCTGCTGCTGGACGAACCGCTCAACAACCTCGACCTCAACCATCAATTGGAGACCATGCAACTGCTCAGCCGTCTCCACTCGGCAGGCAGGACCATCATCGCGGTGCTGCACGACCTCAACATGGCCGCTCAGTACTGCGAGGAGTTGGTGTTGCTCGACCAGGGACAGTTGGCGGCACGGGGTAAAGCAGCGGACATTCTTGACCCAAGGCTGATCCTGGAAGTGTTCAAGGTCAGGGTGGCCGCCCACCGCCAGGGCCGGCGGCCGTACCTCACCCCCTTATGGTCGGGAGTGTCGGTGCGGTCGCCCGCGGCGGACCAACCCCGCGTGCACGTGATCGGAGGCGGGGGCGCGGCCTCCGGACTGGTGGAAGAACTGGTGGCCCGCGGCTTCACCCCGTCCGTGGGCATTGTGAGTGTGTTTGACACCGACTTCGCCACAGCCCAGAGATACGAGTTGGAAGTGGTTTCGGCACCCCCATTCGAGCCGTTTCCGGAGGAAGCCGTACAAGAACTTGATTCGTTGATCGAACGTGCGGAGGTGATCATCATCGCCCCCGTGTTCTTCGGACGAGGAAACCTCGCTCCCCTTGAGACTGCGCTCCAGGCGGCACGAAGCGGCAAGAAGGTCATCGTGGTAGCGCAACCACCCTTCAACGAGCGCGATTTAAGCGACGGTAGGGCGACAACGCTGCTGGGGCAACTGCTGGCGGAGGGCGCCATCGCAGTTTCCGACTCTGCCCAGGCAGCGGAAGAGATCGCCTCCTAGCCCCAGACATGCTCCGAGCGGCTAGGCCTTCGCCGACGCCCTACTCCTCGGTGCCGGGTCCATGCGCCTCCAACTCGTCGAGCCTCCGGCGCAGCACCACCTGCTTGCGGCCCAGCCAGAGCAGGTACACAGCAAGCAAGAGCCAAATGGCTCCGTAGCCCACGGCGAGATAGCCCATGCCGCTCATAAGTCACCTCCCCACTCGTCACCTTGAGAAGCCATGCGATCCACCCGGTCTTTCATTCCCTCGATGCCCACACGCAACAGCAGCAGATAGACGAACAGCAGGGTGAAGGCCGCCAGGCAGATCGCCAGCACCCAGACCATGGTGGTATCCATGGCGAAACCTCCCTTACCGAGGAGGCGAGGATGCACCGTACGCCACCACCAGATGGACAGAAACACGATGGGCACGTCTATCCACCCCACGATGCCGTACACGGCGGAAAGCCGCGCCCGTTTGACCCCCGGCAGAGCGACCGACCGGAGCAGCAGATAGCCCACGTAGATGAACCAGAGGATCAGCGTGGTGGTCAGGCGGGGTTCCCACGTCCAAAAGACGCCCCACGCCGGCTTGGCCCACAAGGGGCCGGTCACCAGGGTGATGGTGGTGAAGACCACGCCTATCTCGGCCGCCGCCCCGGCGACCCGGTCGTAGCACAGCTTGCCGGTGACCAGGTAGGCGATGCTGAAACCAAAGACGCAGGTGAAGGCCGGGCCCAGAGCGATCCAGGCGCTGGGCATGTGGAAGTAGAAGAGCCGCTGCACGTCGCCCATCTCGGCCTCGCGCGGGGCCAACACCAGCGCAGCCAGGGTGGCGAACACCATGGCTGCTCCGGCGACCGCACCCCACACGGTGGTCGATCTGCAGATTGTCGCGGGCTTGACCTTCATCCCTCCACCACGTAGTCAAAAAGGACGAATCCCACGGCCACGAACACCACATCGTATATCGCCATGAACGCCGCCCACAAGCCGGGGATGCTCCAGGGCTCCTCACCCAGCAGCGCGACCGAGCAACGAGCGGCGGCGATGAGCAGCGGCACGAGCAGCGGCAACACCAGCACGGTGAGCAACGCCCCCCGGGCGCGCACACCGGCCGTCATCGCGGCGGCCAGGGTGCCGATGGCCGCCAGGCCCACCGCGGCCAGGAGCATGACACCCAGCAGCGCCAGCCAGGCAAGGCCAAGCCCCACGTCGTAGAGCACGGTAAAGAACAGCAGCACCAACAGACCCGCCGCGAACGACAGGATGAGACTGGTAAGCAGCTTGCCTAGGTAGATGGCCCCCCTATCCACCGGGGAGAGCAGCAGCCCGTCCAGGCATTGCGCCTCCTTCTCCCCGTCAAAGGACCGTCCGACGGCCAGCAACCCAGGGAAGAGAAAGGCCGCCCACAGCACTCCAGAGCGGGCCATCTCGGAGTCACTCGACCCCGGCTCCATGCTGAAGCTGAACACCAAGACCACCAGGAAGCCCAGCAGAACCATGGTGATCACGGCGCTGGCCGAGCGTAGCTCGCAGCGCAGGTCCTTCTTGGTGATAAGCCAAGCGTGCGCCAGCGCCGCCCTCATGAGGCTATCCTCCCCCCGGCCAGCACCGCCACCCGGTCGACGAAACCTCGGCACGCGTCCACGTCGTGGGTGGTCATAAACACGGCCCTCTCCCCATCTCGGAGTGCGCCAAGCAGCGTTTCCAACTTCTCCCGCGCCTGCTGGTCGAGTCCGGAGAAAGGCTCGTCCAAGAGCAAGACCCGGGGGCCGTGAAGCAGCGCGCGCCCGATGGCCAGCCTTTGCAGCATGCCTCGCGAGTAGGTGGACGCCTCCCTCTCTTTGGCGGCGGAGAGTCCCATCTCGTCCAGCATACGGGCGGCGTCGGCCTTGGGGTGCTCGAGCCCGTAAAGGCGCGCGTAGAACTCCAGGTTCTCGCGTCCGCTCAGGCTGGGATACACGTAGGGCTGATGGGATATCACTCCGATGAGCCGGCGGTACCCCACCGGGTCTTGCGCCAACTCGACGCCATCGAGGCGCACCCGGCCTGTCCCGGGCCGGAGCAGCCCGGCGAGGATCTTGAGAAGAGTGGTCTTGCCCGCGCCGTTGGGCCCCACGACGGCGAGCACCTCGCCGCGCTCCACCCGCACGGTCGCCTCACGGAGGACACTCAGCGGACCGTAGGAGAAGGCGATTCGCTCTGCCTCGATCGCCGGCACGACCCTACGCTCCCGCGACAGGGGCGTCCGTGGTAGCCGGCGGGTCGCCCGCGGCCGATGGGTCGTCGCCGGCCGGCCCGCCGGCTACATCGAGCGTCGCCCCCCGGGGGCGACGCCGCGGTGGCCGAAGCGCCACGATCGCGCCCAGACTCATGATGCCGCCCCCGATCCACAGCCAGACGATCAAAGGATGGTACTCGATCTCCAGGTCGATGGTCGTCCCGTCGTCGCCCACCCCGAGCAGCAGCACGTAGACATCTCCCGCCGCCGAGGTGCGCTGGGCCACGCGTTTCCACACCTCGTTGTTCGCCGGATAGTACTCGATCAAGGGCACCAGTTCGCCGGCACGCTTGCCGTCTATGCTGAGGGAGAGCGTGGCGCGGGTGACCTCCTTGTCGGTGGCACCGGCCGGTTGCACATTCAGGTCCTGGTAGACCACCTCTACTTTGCCCAAGGTGAGCGACTCTCCCAGGGCCAACTCGCCCTCGACCGAATCCTTAAAAGACCAAGAACCGGCCAGACCGATAACCAGGATCAGCAGGCCAAGATGCACCAGCAGGGCGCCGTAACGGCGCCGGCTGCGCCCCCCGCGGACCAGCATCATTGCCACCGAGGCGACGGCGGCGCCTGTCAGCGCGAAGGCCGCCACCGGATAACCCTTGCGCACCCCGGTCGCCAGTAACACCACCAGCACCACCAGACCCACACCACCGGCCACGCACGCGCCGATGGTCAGCTTGCGCCGGGAACCACGCGACGAGGAGACCAGCGAACACACGACCATCAGAAGGAGCAGGAGAAGCCCGAGCGGAGCCGCCACCGCGTCAAAGAAACCTGTGCCCAGCAGAAACTCACCCCCGTAAAGCGACTGAGCGATGGGCGGGAAGATCACGCCCCACAGGATCAGGAAGGTAAGGACAGAGAGTAGAACCACAGTGCTGAAGACGTTGGAGCTCTCTCCAAATAAGGCGGCGGCGCCGTCCGGCCCCCGCAGCGCAGCCCGGCGCATGACGATGAGCGTCACCGACAGCGCCAGCATCACAACCATAAAGACGACGAACCAGGCGATCAGACCGGGTTCGGTGAAAGCGTGCACCGAGGCCGCCACCCCCGTGCGGGTAAGAAAGGTGCCAAAGATGGTGAGTAGAAAGGTCGCCGAGACCAGAGAGACCATCCATATCTGCTGCCGCTGGCGCCGCTGCGCCATGAGCGCCGCGTGCAACAAGGCGGTGACTGTAAGCCAGGGGATGAGCGAGGCGTTCTCCACCGGGTCCCAGGCCCAATAGCCGCCCCAGCCCAGCGTGACGTAGGCCCACCAGCCGCCCACCACGTTGCCGATGGTGAGGAACAACCACCCTATGAGCGCCCACCTGCGCACCCCCGTGATCCAGCCGGCCAGCGGACTGCGGTTGGCCAGACCGGCCACCATCAGGGCAAACGGGATGGCCATGGCCACGTAGCCGAGGTAGAGCGCGACCGGGTGGACGACCATGCCCGGGTTCAGCAGCATGGGATTGAGTCCCAGCCCGTCGGCGGGCGCCGACGAAACGTGATTGGCGACGAAGGGGTTGCACTGCGGCCCGAACAGCACGAGCAGCGAGAAGAACAGGTTCATCAACGACAGCACGGCCACCAGGTAGGAGACCGACCCAGCATCGCGCCTGCGGCCTCCCCGGGCGGCGATGACCGCGAACAGCGCCATCAGCAGTAGCCACAGCAGGAGCGACCCGGAGTTGCCGGCCCACAGGGCCGAGATCGTGTAGATCCAGGATAGGGCGCGCGAGCTGTGCTCGTAGACGTAGAGATTGCCGAAGTCCCGGGTCAGGAACCCGCCCAGCAGCACCAGCATGTCGGCCACCACCACCACCAGGACCGCGTAGAGCGCCCACATCCCGGCGCGGACCAGACGGGCCGCCCCAAGGTACGCCCCAGCAGCGGCAGGAGCAGCCCGGCTAGGCTCGCTATGGCGGCGACGACCAGTAGAGCGTTGCCGGCGCCGTTCACGGAGCGGCCTCGTACTTGCTGGGACACTTGGTGATCAGGCTGTTGGCCAGGAAGGTGTCGCTGCCGTCGTAGTCGCCCTCCGCCACCACTTCCGCGCCCGCTTGGTCCTTGAAGGCGTCGGGGAGTGCCCCGTCCAGCACGATGGTGAGCTTCGCGGCAGGTATCGTCGCGATCATAGATGGTGAAGGTGTGCTCTGCCGGCCCCTCGCTCACCAACGAACCGCCCTCCAGTCTCCCCCGAGACCCGCACGTTCTGGGCGCTACCCAGGGCTCTCAGTTCGGAGACGGAGTAGTAGTAGACAGTCCCGCGACCGATGGCCAGCCACAGGAGCACCCCCGCGGCCACCACCACGACCGCTACTCCGACCAGCAGCCTGGTCCTGCGGGGATTCCTCGTCTTGCGGGGGCCGTCAGACTCCATGGTTGACCGGCGCACTCTAGCAGGGACAAGAGGATAGAGAAAAGGGTAGCGGGTAATAGAGGCAGTAGAAGGGTCCAGATCGCAGCGTCACTTGCGAGCCGCGCCATGACGGCTATGGTGAATCCAGTGGTCTTGCAGACAGCCGTGACCGGCGAAGGGGACCAAGGTGAGCGCGAACGAACCTATCTCCGAGCAGCCCAAGCCGCGCAAGCCGCGGCGGCTGCGGCGCCGCTGGATAGCGCTCATCGTCGTGGCGGCGGTGATCGTGGCGCTGGTCATCGCGGCCTTCATCACGGCCCACTACACCAGTCGTAGCTCCTTCTGTGACTCTTGCCACGAGATGGAACCCTACTATGCCAGCTGGCAGGCCTCTTCACACATGACGGCGGAATGCAGGGATTGCCACATCCCACCTGGGTTCGTCGCCTACGTGGAGACCAAGTTGTTCTCGTTCCGTGAGATCTGGGTGCACATCACCAACGGGGCGGAGGCTCCTCTCGCGGTGACCCGTGAGATCCCCAATGCAAGCTGCTTCCGGTGCCACAACAACGGTCCCGGGCCCACGCCTGCGGAGGTCAACCTGGCCAATGTCACGTTCTCGCACGAGATCCACCAGGGTCGGTTCTGCATCACCTGTCACGTACGCCTCGTCCATCGGGACGTGAACCCGCCCTACTACAAGTCACCCGCGGCTATGTCGTCCTGCCTGGAGTGCCATGACGGCACCACCGCCCCCAGCGAATGTTCCGCCTGCCACACCCCAGGGCATGAACCCCGCGGCGAGTGTAGCACCTGCCACAACACTGACAGTTGGAGAGGCGGCGCGACGGAACACCCCTTCCCCCGCACCGGTGGTCATGCCGGTCTGGCGTGCACCGACTGCCACGTGAATAAGCCTGGGTCTGAGATCATCCCGGGCACCGACCTGCCGAGGCCGGATCCCGCCTGCATCTCGTGCCACGGCGACCAGCACAACGGCTTGACCGACTGCGCGAGTTGCCACGCCATCGCCGGCTGGATACCGGCCGACTTCGTCCATGAGCGAGTGGGTGAGCACATGCCTTCCGGCGAAGTACACGTGGACTGCGCCAGTTGCCATCCCAACGGCTTCGGAAGCTACTCTTGTCTCAAGTGCCACGACACCAACGCAGGCGGTGGGGGCGACTGACCCGGTGGGGTGAGAGACGGACCGTGAGATTGCTCGTCAGGTAGGGCGAGCGGCAGGCCTGGAAGGCTACTAGCCTTCCGGAGAGCCGCAGGCAGTCTCCTCGTAGCGGAACTTCGAGCAGCGCAGCTGCTCCGGCACCTCGCACGGGTACTCGCCCGTGAAGCAGGCGGCACAGAAACTCTGTTGGCCCCGCTCGACGCCGGTGGCGTTCATCAACCCCTCCAAAGAAAGGTAGGCCACCGAGGTGGCCCCCAGCTCCCGGCTGATGTCTTCGATGCTCTTGCCAAAGGCGATGAACTCATCCTGGTCGGCCATGTCGATGCCGTAGAAGCAAGGAAAGACGATGGGCGGTGAGCTGATGCGCAGGTGCACTTCCTTGGCCCCCGCCTCGAAAAGCACCCGCACAAGCGCCCGAGTGGTATTGCCGCGGACGACGGAATCATCAACCACCACCAGCCGCTTGCCCTTGATGGCCGAGCTCAGGGGGTTGAACTTCATGCGGATGCCCAGCTTGCGCACGCGGTCTTCGGGGTTGATGAACGTGCGGCCGATATACCGGTTCTTGATGAGAGCCTCGCCGTAGGTGATACCGCTGCCGGCCGCATACCCGATGGCGGCCGAGTTGCCCGTGTCGGGCACCGGTATGACCAAATCGGCATCCACCGGCGATTCGTGGGCCAGTTCCTCGCCCATCCGGCTGCGCGCCGCATAGAGGGTCTGCCCCTTCATGACCGAATCTGGACGCGCGAAGTAGATGAACTCAAAGACGCAGAGCGCCTCGCGTTCACGATCCACCACCTGTTCGATGTGGTAGCCCTCTTCGTCGATGAGGCAGATCTCTCCCGGCTCGATCTCGCGGATAGCCCGGGCGCCTATGATGTCCAGTCCGCAAGACTCGCTGGCCAGACAGTAGCGGTCTTCTATCTGACCCAGCACCAAGGGCCGGACGCCATAGGGATCGCGGAAGCCGACGACCTCGTCCTTGGTCAGCAGCACTGCACTGAAGGCCCCCCGCAGCCGGGGGATCACGTCCCGCAAGGCCACCCGGATATCGCGAGACGGGTGCTCCGCCAAAAGAGCGGCGATGACCTCAGTGTCGGAGGTGCTCTCGAAGACGTGGCCGTTCTGCAGCAGATTGGCCCGAAGATCGTCGGTGTTGACCAGATTGCCATTGTGGGCCAGAGCGATGAATGAACCGTCGCGGGTGCGGGCGAAGGGCTGGGCGTTGCGTCGCTCGCTCGAACCGGTGGTGGAGTAACGGACGTGCCCAATAGCGAGCTTGCCGGGAAGCGCCTGCAGAGTCTTCTCTTCGAACACCTGCGAGACCAAACCCATGTCCTTGTGGACGATCAGTCGCGCGCCGTCGGTGACCGCTATACCGGCCGACTCCTGTCCCCGATGCTGCAGGGCGAACAGGGCGAAGAAGGTGAGCCGAGCGACGTCCATCTCGGGGGCGTAAATGGCGAATACCCCACATTCGTCATGGGGCGAGTCATCCTGCCACCAGGATAAGTCTTCGCACCGGCCCTCGGACATCATTCCCCCAGGGCGCGGCGCAGAGCCGATTCGTAGACCTCGTCAAGAGCGGCCACCAAAGCCCGAAAACCAACGTGGCCGCGCTCGCCGCCGGAACCAGCGCCGGCACTCACAGAGGCCGAAGTGCTTGTGCCCTCGGCGCCCTCCAATTCCGCGTGGCTTAGAGCCATGACCAGCTCATCTCCCCCCACAGTGCCGAGGCGCGTGCACGGTACTCCCGCCGTCTCACACAGATCCTCGAAGTGGTCGGCGGTCTCTGGGGCTACGGATACCACCGCCAGGGTGGGCGTTTCGCCAAAAAAGGCCAGGTCGGGACGGCGCGCCAAGACACCCACCAAACTGGTGCGGACCTCCGCGCCCCCGGCCGCCGCAGCGCAGCCCGGGCTGCCGAACACCCAGGGCACAGCGTCCAGCGACAGCCTGGCCCCGATCTTGCCGGCCATGCAGCTTTCGGCCGCGGCCACAGCCAAGCCTCCGTCAGAGACATCGTGAGCCGAACGCAGCAGCCGGGAGGCGATAGCCTGCCGCAGCGCCGCCTGCAGAGCCACTTCGGCCCCTAGATCGACGTCGGGGATCCGCCCAGCCGGCCGGCCCTTCGCGCCACCGAACCAGCGCTTCTGATACTCCGAGCCATCGAGCGCGGGAGTCGCGTCGCCCATCAAGTACACCAAGTCACCGGGGGTCTTGAAGCCCACGGTGCAGTTGGCGGTGACGTCGTCCATGACGCCCAACATCCCCACCACCGCGGTCGGATAGATGGGCTGCTCGAAACTCTCGTTGTAGAGCGACACGTTGCCCGAGATCACCGGCGTGCCCAGAGCCTCGCAGGCCTGGGACATCCCCTCGATGGCCTGAGCGAGTTGGTAGGCAATGGGACCGTTATCCGGATTGCCGAAGTTAAGGCAGTTGGTGATGGCGATGGGCTTCGCGCCTACGCACGATACGTTGCGCGCCGCTTCGCACACGGCCGCCTTGCCGCCCCGGTAGGGATCGAGATAGGTCTGACGGCCGTTGCCGTCGGTGCAGACCGCGATGCCGGCCCCCGTCTTCTTGATGCGAATAAGGGCGGCGTCACCACCCGGTACGATGACGGTGTTGAGCTGCACCTGATGATCGTACTGCTGCCAGATCCAGCGGCGACTAGCTATGTTGGGCGAACCGGCGAGGTCGAACAGAATGTCGGCGAGCGACGCCTCCGGCGCGGGATACGCGGCCGGGTCGATAGGACTATCCACCTCGTGCGCTGGGCGCTCTTGAGGGATGTCGTAGGTGGGCGGTTCGGCCAAGGCGACGGCGTCCATGTCGCCGACCATCTGCCCACCATAGAACACGCGCAGATGCTTGGTGTCGGTGACCTCGCCCACGATGGTTGCGTCGAGATCCCAGCGGTCGCAGACGGCCTTGAGGCCCTCCCACTTCTCGGGAGCCACTATGCAGAGCATGCGCTCCTGGCTCTCGCTGATCATGATCTCCCAGGCCTCCATGTCGGCCTCGCGCAGAGGCACGCGGTCGGCGTGCAGGTCGATGCCCACCTCGCCCTTAGCCGCCATCTCGCTGGACGAGGAGGTGATGCCGGCCGCGCCCAAGTCCTGCAGCGCCACCAGCAAATCGCCCCGCAGGAGTTCCAGACAGGCCTCGAGCAGCTTCTTCTCCATGAAGGGGTCGCCCACTTGCACCGACGGGCGCTTCTCTTCCAGGGTCTCGTCGAACACTTGGCTTGCAAGCACGCTCGCCCCGCCGATGCCGTCGCGGCCCGTCCTCGAACCAAAGAGCACCACGTGGTTGCCCACGCCGGCAGCGCTGCTCAAGATGATGTCGTCCTGACTCACCAAGCCGACCGTCATGGCGTTCACCAGACAATTGCCGGCATAGGGATCTTCGAAGTAGACCTCACCGGCCACCGTGGGTATGCCCATGCAGTTGCCGTAGCCACCGACTCCCGCCACCACTTGCTCGAACAAGTAGCGCTGTCGGTTGGTGGTGGCCTCCGAGGGGGGCTCGTCATCAGGGATGAGCGCCGGAGCGACGGCAGAGCCGTCCGCGGCGCCGGCAACAGCCGGGGCCGCGCCGCGCGCGGAGCGCGCCGGCAGCGGCGTGATCTCGCCGAACCGCAGAGAGTCAAGTCCACAGATGGGGCGCGCGCCCATGGCGAAGATGTCGCGGATGATGCCACCCACTCCGGTAGCCGCCCCCTGGTAGGGCTCCACCGCCGAGGGATGATTGTGGCTCTCGATCTTCATGGCCACAGCTACTCCGCCGCCGATGTCCACGATGCCGGCATTCTCACCCGGACCTTGCAGCACATAGTCGGCCTTGGTGGGAAAGCGCTTCAGCAGCGGCTTGGAGTGCTTGTAGCCGCAATGCTCGCTCCACATGAGCGAGAAGACGGCCAACTCCACGTGGGTGGGCTCGCGCTCCTGTATGGCACAGATGCGCTCGTACTCCCAACGGCTCAGACCCAGTTTCTCAAAAAGCTCGGCCATGCCCGTCACCGCCTCGCCAGAACGTAGTCAATCATAGACTGGAAGATGCCCCGGCCATCGACCCCACCAAGAATGTCCTCGCACACCCGCTCGGGATGCGGCATCATGCCCAGGACGTTGCCGCTCTCGCTCACGATGCCGGCCACGTTGTCGGTGGCCCCGTTGGGATTGGCGGAATCGGTCACATTGCCGTTGACGTCGCAGTAACGGAACAGCACCAGATTTTGCTCCTCGATCTCCTGAAGCCGATCGGCGCCCGCTGTCCAGTTACCCTCGTTGTGGTTCACCGGGATCTGGAGCACCTGACCCACGCTAAGGCAGCTGGTGAAAGGAGTGTCGGTGCGCTCAACCCGCAGGTAGACCGGGTGACAGATAAACCGCAGACCCCGGTTGCGACGCAGAGCCCCGTGCAGCAGATGGGCCTCGGCGAGAATCTGAAAGCCGTTGCAGATGCCCAGCACCAGCCCACCCGCGGCGGCAAAAGCTGCCACTTCCTGCATGATGGGGCTGAAACGGGCCACCGCACCGGTGCGCAGATAGTCGCCGTACGAGAACCCGCCGGGGAGTATGACGCAGTCGGCGTCTTTGAGATCGTGGTCCTTGTGCCAGAGGTAGTACGGGTTGGCCTCGGGGAAGCCGGAGAGTACGTGAGAGGCGTCGTAGTCACAGTTGGAGCCGGGGAACACCACGACGCCGAAACGCACGGTCTCTGCCGTCACTTCAGGCCCCCTCCCCCGCTTTGTCTTCGTCCGCGAGAATCTCGAATCGGTAGTCCTCGATGATGGGATTGGCCAGAAGCCGGCGGCACATGTCGTCGACGGCGGCCTTCGCTTTGGTGGGATCGCCACCCTCCACTTCGAGGGTGATGTAGCGGCCCACGCGGATGTTACGCGCGCCCGTATGGCCCAGAGCAGGCAGAGCCCTTTCGACCACCGCGCCCTGCGGGTCGACTACTCCGGCCTTGGGTGTCACATAGACCGAGACTTTGTACACGTCTTCGCCCCTTCAGATCCTGGTGGCACGAACAAGCGGCACCTTCGAAAGGCGCCCCAATGAGTAACAGACTACATCTGGATTCTACCAGCTTCGCCCGACGCGGCGACGGACTAATGGGCCACCTCTGCGATGCCGGACGCGATCCAGCCGGTCCTATGCAGCATTGACAAGACCCCCGATATGGCCCTACTGTCCTAGGAGACCGCGAACACCGCGGTGACCGCAGCCACGACGACCGGGCACAGGAGCAGACCGTGACGAATGAACGCAGGATGGCCATCGCCGGAGCGGTTCTCATCGTGCTGGCCGCCGCGGCGTTGAGCGGGGTCAACTACGTCGAAGGAGCGGCCTTCTGGGCGCTGGTAGGAGCAGGGATAGCGTGCTTCGTCGTGGGCATATGCCTCTACGGCTACACCATCCGAGTCCAGTTTAAGCGGAGGCAAAAGTGACCCGGGAGCGCAGGTATCACGTCATAGGAATCTCGCTGATCGTGCTGGGCATAGCTGCCGGCGGCGTGTCCTGGAAACTCGAAGGCACGCCGTTCTGGGTGGCAGTCGGAATATCGCTCTTTCTCGTGATAGTCGGCCTCGTCTTTGGCGGCAAAGCCGGCGCCGAGGAGCGCAAGCGCAAAGAGCGGTAGAAGCAGCGCCGGCTTAGAACCGGCACGGAACCGCGCGGGTGAGCAGCCGCCCTAGCGCCGGCGAATCTGCTCTCATTCCCCAGCACTCTGCGCCATAGCGTCCTTGCCGTGGCCCAACATCAAGATCACTTACATGCGGCGGAGCCGGTGTTGGAGCTCTTCGGCGAGAGTCTGCCCCCTTTCGAAGCCGCCCTCTCCAGTCGCTCGCTATCCACCCTTCGCCTAGTTGATGCCCGACAAGGGGCATTTTGTGCCGAATATCGCTGGTCCACGCGAGATGGGCCTAGGACGCCCTATGACGCGTTGACTCACCGTAGTCACAAGAGCGTCGCTGCCGGACATATACTATTAGAGAGGGTTAGGAGAGACGCGAGGAGATTCCAAAGGTGAGACAGAGACTCGCTACAGTGCTGTTGCCGACTCTGGGGTCTGTCATTGATGATCGAGCTGCACTCCCTGGTGAACCGGCTGAACAGCGACGAACGCGCGTAGATCGCGCCGGTGCGGGCCGACATGGTCGACAAGGCCGGGGAGCCGCTACATCAAGTGGCTCTATGGCGTCCAGCGTGGCTCCGAGGACTGGTGGCAGGCACCGGGCATGACCACCGACTGGTTCGAGTCGCCTTCTCCCGAAGATGTCGTCGAGACCGCGATCGACGCCGAGTGGGAGAGAAGCGCCATATCTGAAGATAGTGCTGTGTCCGCCTGACCAGCCGGGCACGGCGTCTGTCGATAGCGGGAAAGCAGGGGGGAAAGCCCACGTCCGAGCAATCGGGCGTGGGCTTTCGATTCTAGGGAGAGACCCCGTCCACAACGGTCAAAGTGGCCTCGCGCATCGGAGCAAGACGGCTGCCCAAGCCTCGCCACACCCACACCGCGGGCCACAGGGCCGGGCGTGATGACTGTCTCACGCTCACTCCCGGTGATGATGCCCATTGACTCAGCAGCCCCCAACATCCTGGCGGGTTCCGCCGCGTCCGGGGACATCTCGACGCTGGCCGAGCCCTGAGTCCCTTCAGCGATCATGACCACGCTATCCAGCGCCGCCAATCGCTCGACGTTCTCAGACGCCCCGACCGGGTCGTGCGCTTTGAGAGACTACAGACTTTCGAATAGGCTCTCTCGCTCGCTATGCTCCACGGTCACCCGCAGAGCCCACTCAAGCGGACGCTACCACTCAAGGGCGTTCACCCGCTCGAAGATCACGCCCATGTTGCGCAGTTGATGGCCAGCATCGAACAGCCCCTCGATCTCGGCGTCGCCCAGCCGAGCGGTCACTTCTGAGTCGGCCTTGAGAAGCTCCTTGAATGGGGTCTTCTGCTCCCAAGCCTTCATGGCGCTGCGCTGGACGACCGCGTAAGCGTCGTCCCGGAGCATCCCAGCTTCCACGAGGGCAAGCAGCACCCGCTGGCTGTAAAGCAGGCCAAAGCTCTTGTCCAGGTTGGCGGCCATGTTCTCGGGGTAGACATTCAGCTTGTCCACCAGCCAGCAGGCCTTCTTCAGCATGTAATGCAGCAGAATGGTGCTGTCGGGCAAGATGATCCGCTCGGCGCTGGAGTGGCTGATGTCGCGCTCGTGCCACAGCGCGACGTTCTCGAAGGCCACCAGCATGTTGCCACGGATAATGCGAGCTTGGCCGCAGAGACGCTCGGAGATGATGGGGTTGCGCTTGTGCGGCATGGCCGACGAGCCCTTCTGCCCAGGGGCGAAGTACTCCTCGGCTTCCAAAACCTCGGTGCGCTGGTAATGGCGCACCTGCAGGGCGATCTTCTCGATGGTGGTGGCGAGGAGGGCCAGCGAAGACATGAACTCGGCGTGCCGGTCGCGCTGCACGATCTGAGTGGAGATAGGCGCCGACCCCAAATCGAGCATCGACATGGTCATCTGCTCCACCTGTGGGTCCACGTTGGCGTAGCTGCCCACGGCACCCGAGATCTTGCCCACCGCTACTTGGTGCGCCGCCCGCCGCAGCCGCTCCAGGTCGCGCTGCACCTCGAAGGCCCATAGCCCCAGCACCATGCCAAAAGTGATGGGCTCGGCGTGCACCCCGTGCGTGCGGCCCATCATGACCGTGTCACGGTGCTCCAGCGCCCGGCGTTGAAGAATGTGCCCCAGCCTCTTGGTCTCTTCTTCCAGAAGCGCCGCGGCTGCCCGCAATTGCAGAGCCAGCCCGGTGTCCAGAACATCCGAAGAAGTCAGCCCGTAGTGGATGTACTTTGAGCTTTCGCCCACGTTCTCGGCCAGGCAGCTCACAAACGCGATCACGTCATGATGCGTGGTCTCTTCGATCTCGCACACCCGGTCGACGTCGAAGGCGGCCTTGGCCTTGATATCGGCCATGGCTTCCTCGGGAATCCTGCCCAAGCGGGTCCACGCTTCGCATACGGCAAGCTCCACCTGCAGCCAGGCCGCCATGCGGGCCTCATCGGTCCAGACAGCCGTCATCTCGGGCGTGGAGTAGCGCTCGATCATTGGGTGCCGCCTTCGGCCCCGGCTGTTCCCGCGGGCGCCCCGGCCACCTCAGCCGTCGCCTCTCGCGCCGGCGCCGCAACCGTCAGCCCGGCCACCCGCAGGATCTTCGCCGCCAGGATGCCGGCGTTGCGGGCCCCGTTTATGGCCACGGTAGCCACCGGCACGCCCGACGGCATCTGCACCATGGAGAGTAACGAGTCGAGTCCACCCAGGTCCGAGGTGCGGATGGGCACTCCGATCACCGGCAGGTCGGTCAAAGCCGCCACCACTCCCGGTAGAGCCGCCGCCTTCCCCGCCCCGGCGATGATCACCTTGAGCCCCCGCGCCTCGGCGCTGAGCCCATATTGCCGCACCGCTTCCGGATCGCGGTGCGCGGAAAGCACGTTGACCTCATGCGCGATACCGCGCGCCTCCAACTCCTCGGCCGCCCCGCCCATGACCTCGGAGTCGGACTGCGAACCCATCAAGATCCCGACTAACGGCTGATCCGCCATGTAATCCCCTTTCGACTCACGCCTCGCCGCTCTTAGTGGCGCTTCTCCCACTCCTCCGCCCGCAGGGCGATATCCGAACGATGTTGCTCACCGGCAAAGGCGATCTTCGCCACGCCCTCGTAGGCCCGCGCCCGCGCCTCAGCGAAGGTGTCGCCCAGGCCCGTCACGGTCAGCACCCGGCCGCCACTGGTGACCAGCCTGCCGTCGACACGTCCGGTGGCGGCATGAAGCACCTGCGCCCCATCCACGCCCCGGACCTCCTCGGCCCCAGTGATGACGTCCCCTTTGGAACTCGAAGCCGGGTAGCCCCGCGAAGCCAGAACCACTCCCACAGCCGCCCCCGGGCGCCACTGAGCGGTCGCCGGCAACGCCTCCCCCAAAGCCGCCGCCCACAGCAGCTCGAGCAGATCGGATTCCAGCCGGGGCAACAATGCCTGCGTCTCCGGATCGCCGAAGCGGCAGTTGAACTCGAGTACCTTGGGCCCTGCTGCGGTAAGCATGACTCCCGCGTAAAGGACCCCCCGGAAGTCGATACCCCTCCGCTTGAGCTCGGCCACCGTGGGCCGCACCACTTCCGCAACCAGCCTCTCATAGAGCGCGTCATCCACCGCCGGTACCGGCGAGTACGAGCCCATGCCTCCCGTATTCGGGCCCTTGTCCCCATCCAAAGCCCGCTTGTAGTCTTGAGCAGGGGCAAGGGGCAAAATCTGGTCGCCGCTTACGATGGAGAGCAGCGACACCTCTTCTCCCTGCAAGAACTCCTCGATGAGGACCAGGCTCGCCGCGTCTCCAAAGCGCCGCTCCACGAAGCACTCAGCGAGGGCGGCCTCCGCTTCTTCCAAAGTCTCGGCCACGATGACCCCTTTGCCGGCGGCCAAACCGTCGGCCTTGACCACCACCGGCGCTCCATGCCTACGCACATAGGCCAAAGCCGAGTCGTAATCGGAGAAGCTATCCGCGCGCCCCGTAGGCACCCCGGCCGCCTGCATCACTTCTTTAGCAAAGACCTTGGAGCCTTCCATGCGCGCGCCGTCGGCCCCGGGACCAAAAACCGCGAAACCCTTGACCCGCAGTTGATCGGCCAACCCGGCCACCAGCGGGGCCTCCGGCCCCACCACTGTGAGGTCTATCTGCTCCCGCTCGACAAAGGCGACCAGGGCGGGCACGTCTTCGGCACTTATCGCTACCGTTTCGGCGTCGCCTTCGATGCCCGCGTTGCCGGGAGCCGCGATCACCCTGCCGATGCGGGAGCTTCTGGCCAGACTGTGCACAAGTGCGTGTTCCCGGGCACCTCCGCCCACCACCAGAACATCCAGCCGGTCAGGAGTCACGCCCCCTCCCTCACCCTCAGTGGGCGTTCTCGCGACCACGGACGGGCCCGCCGCCCGCCTCACGCGCTTCCCCTGGGCCAGGCCTGCGTCCGATGTTGGGATACGGCACCTTGATATGCTGCTCACGCTTCGCGCCCACCGAGATGAGCGAGATGGGCACCTGAGCTTTGTTGATTATGAAATTCAGGTAGTCGATAGCCTCTTGCGGCAGGTCCTGGATCTTGGTGACGCCGGAGATGTCGGTCTTCCAACCCGGCAGCTCCTCATAAACCGGCTCCACCTCGGCAAAGACCGCCTGCGCCGGCGGCAGCTCTTCCAGGGTCTCCCCGCGGTATTTGTAGGCTGTGCAAATCTTGATCGTTTCCAGGCCGTCGAGTACATCCAGCTTGGTGAGACAGAGGCCGGTAAGGCCGTTGACCCTGGCCGCGTAGCGCAGGGCCACCAGGTCGAGCCAACCGCAGCGCCGCGGCCGCCCGGTGGTGGTGCCGAACTCGTTGCCGGTCTTGCGCAGTTCCTCTCCGGTCTCGTCGGTGAGCTCAGTGGGGAAGGGCCCCTCGCCCACCCGAGTGGTGTAGGCCTTGGTCACTCCCCAAACCTCGGTCACTTCGATCGGCCCGATGCCGGAGCCCACGCACGCGTAGCCGGCCACCGGATTCGAGGAAGTCACAAACGGATAGGTGCCGTGATCGAGATCCAGCATCGTGCCTTGTGCACCTTCCAGAAGCACCGACTTGTCCTCGCGTAGTGCCTTCCACAGCAGCAGCTCGGTGTCTTCGACATGAGCCTTAAGAGACTCGGCCGCTTCTATGTAACGCTCGCACTCGGCTTCGAGGCTGCTCACATCCTGCCCGAAGGCCTTTGCCATGACCTCGGCTTTGGCCTCCATGACGGACTTCACCCGCTCACGGAATCCCTGGGGATCGAGCGTGTCGTGCATGCGCACGCCCTGGCGGGCGGCCTTGTCGGCGTAGGCCGGGCCGATGCCGCGCCCCGTGGTACCGATCTTGCCCTCGCCCAGCCGGGATTCCTGCACATGGTCGAGCATGATGTGATAGGGCATGATCAGGTGCGCCTTGCCTGACACCTTGAGGTTGCGGGTGGAGATCTTCCGGCGCTCCAGCTCGTCGATCTCGGCGCGGAGCACCGTGGGATCGATGACCACTCCGTTGCCGATGACGGCCGTCACGCTGGGGTTGAATATCCCCGAAGGAACCAGATGCAGAGCGAACTTGCCGCGTTTGTTCTCCACCGTGTGTCCGGCGTTGTTACCGCCCTGGTAGCGCACGACGACTTCGGCCATCTCGCACAACAGATCGGTGACTTTGCCCTTGCCTTCGTCGCCCCACTGGGCACCCACTACTACGAGAACCGGCACGATGCCTCCCGCTCGATCTTGACTTTGAAACTCTCCTGAATCCGGCAGCACCGTCTTGGCGACTACCGACAGACCGGTCGCTGCGCAAAGCGCGGCGCCACTCCGGCGCACGCTATCAGTTTACACCAGGCCAGTGACGGAGCCGCCACGATCGATGATCTACCGGCCGCTACGGAGCGCTCGGGGAGCAGTTGCGGAGGCCCCCATACCCACAACGGCCCTGGCCGCCACCAAACCCGAAGCCGACGCCTGCACAAGACCGCGAGTGACCCCGGCTCCGTCTCCCACCGCGTAGAGCCCGGCCACCGGAGTCTGCAGACTCGAGTCCAGCGCGAGCCGGGACGAGTAGAACTTGACCTCCGCCCCATAGAGCAGGGTGTCCCGGCCGCCGACGCCGGGCAAGAGCGCATCCAGGGCGTCCAGCATGTCAATAAGGTCCTGCAAGTGACGATACGGCAGGGCAAAGGACAAGTCGCCCGGGGTAGCGGCACGGAGCGTGGGTAGCACCGCGCCACGCCGCATCCTCTCAGGAGTGGTGCGATGCCCTGCCCTCAGGTCGCCCAGCCGTTGCACCAAGATGTCTTTGCCCAACATGTTGGCCAGCCGGGCGATCGACTTGCCGTACTCGATAGGCTCCTTGAAGGGCTCAGTGAAGCGCGTGGAAACAAGCAGGGCGAAGTTGGTGTTCGCGGTCTTCTGTTCGGGGTCGGCGTAGCTGTGGCCGTTGACGGTCACGGCGTCACCCCAGCATTCCGTACACACCACCCCGCGAGGATTCATGCAGAACGTGCGCACTTGGTCCTCGAAGTGACGCGAGGTGTAGAGCAGCTTGGGCTCGTACAGCTCGTCGGTAATGACGTCGGTGACCACGGCCGGCACTTCCACCCGCACTCCGATGTCCACGGCGTTGCTTACCAGAGGGATCCCGAGACGTCTGGCTTCATCGCTGAGCCAGGCGGATCCCTCCCGCCCCGGAGCGACGACAACCACCGGGCTCCGGCAGATCTCTCCGGTCTCGGTCTCGACGCCGGTGACCCGAGCCACGCCCGGCCCCGCCGACGGCCGCGTCGACCGCCCGACGCGCCGGCTTCAGCGTCGCCGGCCGTCAGGATGCGCGCTACCGCCGTGTCTGTGCAGATATCGACCTTGTTCTCAAGCTCGGCCCTCATAGCCGCAAGCACCGCGGCCGCTCGCTCGGTGCCCAGATGCCGAACCGGCGAACGCACCAGCCGTAGACCCTGCAGCGCCGCCGCGTCCACCCACCGGTCGAGGCTCTCCTGGTCGTCGCCGTACAGCCTATCCGGCGCCCCGAAGTCCCGATACACTCGGTCGACTTCGGCGATCAGGACCTGCAGCGTGGCTGCATCCACATATTCCCCCAGCCATCCACCCACTTCGGAGGTCAGGGTCAGCTTGCCGTCGGAGAAAGCCCCCGCTCCCCCCCAACCTGTGGTGATGTCACAAGAAGAGCAGTGAGCGCAAGAACCGGCTGTCCGCGCCGGGCAACGGCGCTCGGAGATATCGGCCCCCTTCTCGAGCAGCAGAACCCGCAGCTTCGAACCTCGGGAGAACTCGAGCGCGGCGAAGATGCCGGCCGGTCCGCCGCCGACGATGATGACGTCGTACTCTCTGTCTTTGCGAGAGGTCATCGCTCCTCCGCGTTCCTGCGAGCCCTGGACCATGCCCGGCCCCACGCAGGCGAGACTGCCCCATAAGGTCTACGTACCCAGACGCCTGTCGGCCAGGTCGGCGAAGCGCGTGTAGTCCTGCATGAAGGCCACCTTACAGTCGCCGATTGGGCCGTTCCGCTGTTTGCCCACGATGATCTCCGCCGTACCCTTGTCAGGGCTGTCCCGGTTGTAGACTTCATCGCGGTAGATAAAGAGCACTACGTCCGCGTCCTGCTCGAGCGCTCCAGATTCCCTAAGGTCCGACAGCACCGGCTTGTTACCCGCGCGTTGCTCCACCTGCCGGGAAAGCTGCGAAAGAGCAAGCACCGGGACTTCCAGTTCACGAGCGAGGATCTTGAGCCCCCTGGAGATGCGCGATATCTCCTGCTGACGGTTCTCGGTGCTGGCGTCGCCCACCATCAACTGGAGGTAGTCCACCACGATGAGTCCTAGGTTCTTCTCCTTGGCCTTGAGCCGACGGGCTTTGGCCCGCATCTCCATGAGGTTGAGCGAGGCAGTGTCGTCGATGAAGATGGACGCGGCGTGCAGTGCCGTGCAACCGGCCGCCAACTGACTCCACTCCTTGGGCTGCATGACGCTCCGGCGCACTCGCCAGAGATCCACCCGGGCCTCGGAGCACATCATACGGGTGACTACTTCCATCTTGGACATCTCAAGACTGAAGAAGGCCACGCCCTTTCGCTGATCCACCGCGACATTACGAGCGATGTTGAGGGCAAATGCCGTCTTGCCCATGGAAGGCCGAGCGGCCAGGATTACCAGGTTGGACGGCTGGAAAGCGCCGATTTTTTCGTCAACGTCTCGGAAACCGGTCTGGCAGCCCACCGTGTGGTGTCCCACGGTGGCCGCCCTGCTCAAGCTCCGCGTAGTTCTCGGTGATGAGGTCTGCAATGGGCTCGAACTCTCCGGTCACCCGAGACTGCGAGATGTCGAACACCATCTGCTCAGCCCGGTCGATCAGGTCGATCGGGGTTTGTTCCCGCCGGTAGCCCATCTCCGCGATGTCGCTTCCCACCCTTATCAACGAGCGGAGCAAGTAGTTCTCGCGCACGATCTCGGCGTAGTGCCTGGCGTTCACGGCCGCGGGTACAGCTGTGACCAAGCTGTGCACGAAGGCCTTCCCTCCTACCGCTTCCAGGCCGGCCCGGTTGGCCAGCTCCTCGCTAACGGTGATTGGGTCGACCGGTTCTCCGCGAGAGAAGAGGTCTTCGATGGCCTCGAAGATACGTTGGTGAGCCTGCCGGTAGAAATGGACCGGCCGGATGATCTCACTGACGCCCGGGATGACGTTGGGAGTGAGCATGCTGGCGCCGAGGACCGATATCTCGGCATCCAGATTCTGCGGTACCACATGGTCGATCGCCCCGGAACTACCGGCGCCGCCCGCCCTCATCTCCACGCGCGCCCCTCCCTCCTAGGGAAGACCGTCTCCGCCCCTAGCTCTTGTTCTCCTCAGGAGCCACTATGACCTTGACCTCGGCGGGTTCCACGCTATTGTGCACATCGACCTTGACCATGTACGTGCCCACCGTCTTGATAGGCTCTTCGAGGTCCACCTTGCGCTTGTCGACACGGAGTTTGCGGGCCGCGAAGATGGCGTCGGCGATGTCCTGATTGGTGACCGACCCGAAAAGACGGTCTCCAGAGCCCACTGGGGCCGTGATAGTGAGCACTGTCTTGGAGAGCATCTCCCGGGTCTCGTCCGCCCGGTCGGCTTCACGTTGGGCGTGAGCAGCGCGCTCTTCCATGATCTGGCGCACCTTGGCTATACGTCCCGGGGTAGCCATTTCGGCCAGTTTGCGAGGCAGCAGGAAATTGCGGGCGTAGCCCTCGGCCACGTTCGCCAATTCGCCCTTCTTGCCCAGCTTGTCCACGTCCTGCAGAAGGATTATCTCCATGGGTCACTCCTTGTGAATGTCACTTCGCCGGGCCTGCGCCCGGGATCTTGAGGGCGAACCGCTTACGGTAGTCCACCCAGGTGTCAAATAGCCCGAATATGCCGGTGAGTTGCAGAAGAAACTGGCCGAGTCCCGCCGCGATGTACAGCGCCACGCGCTGACCAGGCCGCATCCGCCTGTGAACGGCCAGCCAATGCGCAACCGCCAGACCCTGCAGAAAGAACAATGTCTGTGATACCAGAAGCACGTTGATGCCCGCGTGGAGCAACACCTCAGCCAACCGGCCGTCCATCCTCGAAAAGAGCACCATGGCCAGTCCGGCTATGGTCGCGTAGGCAGTGCCCCAGTGCATCCGGAACTCCGCAAAGGACAGATCGACCGCCACCCGCTGGCGTAGTCTCGGGAAGATACGGCCGGCCAATCCAAGCGAGCATGCGGCCAGAAGTATGGCGCCCATGACCAACACACCGGGAGCCAGATACGGCCCGATGTCCATGAAACTGCGTAGTTGCTCGGCCACAGCCCCGGCGTTATCGGCGGTCACTCCCGGCCCACCGCCGTTGGCTACATAGTCGTCGATCCAACTCCCAAAAACCTCTCGTATCCGGGTTAGAGTGACTCCTAGGGCCAGCCACGCGAACACGCCCCACAAGACCAAGGCGCCGACTGTTGCAGCCGTAGTGAGCGCGAAGCTCCGGTCGAACCTCCAGCCTCTGCGAAGAACCCAACCAATAGCGCCGCCCATCCCCGCCACCAGAAGAAACACCAGCACCGCCGCCTCTGCACCCGCTCCGAGATAAACCAACAGCCCAGTGGCCGCCGCGACGATCGCCCCATTGGCAAAGCCCCAAAGAACCACCACGTACGCCAAGGGAAGGCAAAGGAACGGAACGATAAACACAGGCACAAACGGCAGAACCGCCACGCACATCCCCAAGATGACGCTGACAGCGGCCGCCTTGGCCACTCGTAGCGCAAGGGGCGCAGACGTGGCGTTCACGGACCCAGCTTGCATGGATGCAGACAGTCCTCTACCGGCTGCTGTAAGGAAGCAGCGCGACCTCGCGGGCCCGCTTGATAGCCACGGCCACCTGCCTCTGATGGCGACGGCACGCACCCGTGGTGCGGCGGGATTTGATCTTGCCCCGCTCGGACATGAACCGGCGGAGAGTGCCAAAGTCTTTGTAGTCCACCGTCTCGACGTCTTCCTTGCAGAAGAAGCAGTACTTCCGCCGGCGGTTGCCTGTCACAGGCCTAGTGCGCCTTTGCGGCTTCTTGGGATTCGCCACTTTCTTAACCTCTTTCTCGTTCCGTAGAGACGACTAGAAAGGTATGTCGTCGCCCCCGAAATCAATGTCACGGAAATCGTCCCGCGCGGCCGCCCCTGACGCGGGTTCTGCCCCGCCTCGAGAAACCGGCTCACGCGTCTCATTCTGGCCGCCGATGAACATAACCACATCGGCGATAATCTCGACCTTGCTGCGCTTACCACCGTCCTGTGCTTCCCAGCTCCGCTGATCGAGTCTGCCGTCAACGGCCACCTGGCGGCCCTTGCTCAAGTACTTGGCGCAGTTCTCGCCCTGGGCACCCCAAACCACCACATCGAAAAAGTTGGGCTTCTCGACCCACTGCCCGGAACCGTCTTTGTACGACGAATTGACCGCGACTCCCAACTGGCACACCGAGGTGCCGCTGGGGGTCTGACGCAGTTCGGGGTCCCGGGTCAGATTGCCCACCAAGGTCACATGCGCGATGCCGCGAGCCATCTGTGCTCCTTTGCCTTATTCGTCCTGTGGGCCCGCAGCAACGGGAGCAGTAGGTGCCACTGGTACCACTGGTGCCGCCGGGGAAACCGGGGCCACTGGGGCCGCCGGAGCTACTGGGGCCTTGAAGCCGAAAGGCTTCTCGTGACGGATGGGCATGAACCGAAGCACAGAGTCGGTGATACCCAAGACGCGGGTCACCTCGTCTAGCGTCTTGCTGGCCGCCTCGAAGTACCAGATGTAGTAGACACCGTCCATGGTGTCCTTGATCTCGTACGCCAGACGCCTCTTGCCCCACTCGTCGATCTTCACTATGACACCATTGTCACCCGTGATGATCTCTTTGGTGCGGTCTACGACCGCGTTGCGTTCTTCATCCGTTACGTCGGTACGCAGGATGAGAACCAGCTCATAGCTGTTCAGTTTGGGTCACCTCCTACGGTCTGAATGGCCCCGGCCTTACTGCCGGAGCAGGGGTGCATTATGGAATTGTACTCGCGCCGCCGGACAGGACTTTGTGGGTCCACGGCCGGGCAGCCGACGCGAAGGAGGCAGTATACACCGGGGGCGCGGGGAGCACCAAAGCAGGTGCTCCCCGCGCCCCGTCTTGGGTCCGCGTGGCCTCATGTGCACCACCTCCGCCGGTCGGCATCTCACCCGGCGGAGGACCCGACATCTACTTGGCTTTGCCGTCCCCGGTCTGTCCGGCGGGTCCACTGTCAGCCGGCGGGCACGGCTCAGGAGTCGTGGCCGCCACCGGCGATCCAGCCGCGTTGTCCGGTCCCGGCTGCCCCTGCCAACCATGCTGCCGATAGCCCTGATAGCGCTCAAGCGACCGTTCTCGGCTGCGCCGAGCGAGCCTCCGCACTATCAGGTACACGATGAAGGCGACGAGGGCGATGACCACCAGAGTCGGGATGAGCCACCCCAGACCGCGGACTATCTGGTTGATCGCTTCGACGATGTTATGGAGTGCGTCTTTGAGAGCGGTTACGAAACCCCACTCCCCCGCGGGAGTTGTTTCGACTCCGGTTTCGTAGATGCTCATGGTGAGCGTGGAGTAGCTGGTGTGCTCGTCCAAGTACCGCTGCTGCCCTTTTAGCTGCTCCAGTTCCGCCTGGGCGGAGGTGAGCACCGACTGGACCTGCAGAATCTCATCAACGGTCTTGGCCTTGGCGAGCAGCCCGAGAAGCTGCCGCACGTTGGCTTCGGAGTTAGTGATACGTGCCTCGAGGTCTATGTATTCCGCGGTGACGTCCTCGGTAGTGATGTACTGCCTCTTGATCTCCCCGAGCTTGCGCGCTTCGCCCATAGCCATGCTGAAGTCGCTCACCGGTAGCCGGAGCGTAACGGTGCCGCTCTTCATGCTGTCTTCCTCACCGCTCGCCTGGGAGTTGGAGCTAACGATGTAACCCCCATAGCGGTTCGCAAGGAGCAGGGCCTGATCGAACACGTTCTGGAACTTACCCGACTCGACCTCGATGTCGAGTTGGGCGGTGGTGATGACCTTCTGATCCGTACGGGCCGCCAGAACGCCCAACGTGCCGCTCACAGCCTGTTCCATCCCAGTTGCCGCCGTCTGCGAGACCTCCCCGGCGGCCTCGTCCCGCCAGAAGACCGTCGTGGGGGGACCGCTCGCGCCGTTCGGGCCATACGAGACCCCTTCGTCACTTGAGCCCCCACACCCCGCGATGCCCGCCAAACCGGCCAGCCCGAGCAAGAGAGCTATCGCGGCCGCTACTATCCATCCCCTATGTTTTCTTCTCGCGCTCATGGCCCACCCCTGACTGCTGTTCTTGAAACCCCGCCGGCTCTAGGACGCCGAGCGTCTGGGGGCAGTTCCGCCGATCGAACCTGCTACCACAGCCCCCAGTCGGTCAGACGGATGAGCCTGCTGAAAGCACCGCTTATCAACAACACCCCATAGACGATGAGAACGGCCCCGCACACTATCTGGATGACCCGGAGGTGACGCCGGATGCGCGCCAAGGCGCGGAGAGCCCAGCCAGCGAAGAGCCCGGCCACAAGAAATGGTATCCCCATGCCCAACGAATAGACAAAGAGCAGCAGGGCCCCCGCGGCCGGATCGTTCCCCTCGGCGGCCATGGTCAGGATCGAGCCCAGGATGGGACCGACACAAGGAGTCCACCCGAACGCGAACGCCACCCCTAGAAGAAAGGCGCCGGCCGAGCCCCCGGGCGCCCGCTTGAGGAGAGGGCGCATGTCCCTCTGCATGAAACGGGGCATAGTCAGACCCGCTACGACGGCCCCAAGCCCTATAAGCAAGGCTCCGGCGACAATCTCCAGCGCCCGCTTGTTGGCAACGAGCCCACCCATGAACGAGAAGCCCGCGCCAAGCAAGGTGAAGACCAGAGAAAACCCCAACACGAAGGCCACAGTGCTCCAAAGCACTCGCCGGTTGCCCCGTTCAAGCTCCTCCACGCTCAGCCCGGAGACAAACGAGAGATATGCAGGCAGCAGCGGCAACACGCAGGGGCTGAGGAAACTGGCCGCCCCACCCGCGAGCGCTACCAGAAAGGCCATGAAACCCAGTTCAGTCGGTAAGGCCATCCACCAGACCCGACAAATCCTCAGCACTTGCCTTGCCGACGATCTTCTTCACGATGATTCCTTCACCGTCAACGACGAACAGAGTAGGAATGGGCACCACCCCATACGCGCCGGCCGCCCGCTCGGCCTTGAGCATCACCGGGAAGACCCACCCGCCCTCGCTCATGAAGTCCGCCATGGCCGCTTCGCTGTCGCCGATGGCCATGGCCAATACCGCTGCTTTGTCTTCGTTTTCTCGATAGAACCTATCGAGTTCGGACGCTTCCGCCCTGCAGGTGCTTCACCAACTGGCCATGAAGGCCAGCACCAGCGGCTTGCCGCGATACTCACTCAACGAGACCTGGCTACCTTCCAGAGTGATCCCAGAGAAATCCGGAGCCGTTTTGACCGAGGCACCGCCGCCCGGATCCGAACCACCGCAACCGACGACCAAGAAGACGCCCATCATTAGCAGCGCGCCAACCACGCGCGCGCCGCGACTACGACGGCCCATCATGCGATGGCTCTCCCCTCTCGGCAGACCGGGGCGGGCCGAGGGGATCCGACGTGCCAGCACCGGCAGCTTCCTTGGCGAGTTCCGCCGGGCGCAAACGACCGCGCGTCGCGAACCACCAAACACCCACTGCGCCCACCGGTATCAAGGCGATGCTGATCCACTGCTGCTGAGTGAGGCCAAGAGCTACCGGATCATTGGTGCGGATGAACTCCACCAGAAAACGCTCGATACCGGCAAAGATGGCATAAACGAATATGAGCGGGCCCTCTCTCCTGAAACGAGGGCCGAGGACCCAGACAAGGAGTGCGAAGATGACCAAGGACGCGGCCGACTCATATATCTGAGTGGGGTGCACATGCACTCCTGGCAGAGTAGGCGGTATGCCTTCAGGAAAAGACATCCCCCAGGGCAGATCCGTAGGCGTGCCGTAATCGTCGCCCCGAAGCAGGCAGCCGACGCGCCCGACCGCATAGCCCAACGCGATCGCAACGGCAGTCGCATCCATCACCGCCGCCAACCTCTGGGTGGAGAGAACGGTGACGATCACAACCGCCAACAAAGCCCCGAACATGCCCCCGAACCATACCAGGCCCCCTCCGCTCAGCAGATTGCGAGGCCACAAGTCGGGGTGGATGATGAGAAAGTGGATCTTTGCCCCGAGCAGCCCCCCGATCACGCCGGCAATGACCACCCCGTAGATGAAGTCCGGGGCGACGCCCCGCTTCTTAAACTGCCAGCGGGCCACCACGCCGCCCACGATGAACGCAAGCGCCATCATGATGCCGAACGAGTTCATCGTAAAGCCGCCGATGTGGAACAGTTCTGGGTACATGAGGCTCCTTGGACGAGGCCTGGCCACCGCCGCTCCACCAGAAAGTCGAGCGGCCGAGCATTATCTCACGCGGACCACACGGGTCCGTCCAGGTCAGTGAGCTCAGCTGAAGCCCGAGGCAGCCGAACAGCTCTTGGGGCCGCAGCCGCTACTGTCTTGACAAGAAGCCGCCGGGCTCAGCCCCGTGATACCCCCGAAGCCAGTAAAGCGCTGTTCCACCTCACGCCCGCCACATTCCGGGCAGACTTTGGCATCGTCCTTCAGAAAGCCCAGAACGAACACCTCGAAATCTTTGCCGCAGGTGCGGCATCTCAGATCGTAGCCGGCCATCAGGCCAGGCCGAACTCGGTCTCGTAGTCCTGCTGATTGCGGGCGCCGATGAGTTGGGCCTTGAGCTCGCCCCCGGTGAAACATAGAACCGTAGGGATGCTCATGATCCCGAAGCGCGCAGCCAGTTCCTGATTGACGTCGACATTCACCTTCACGACCTTGACGGTGCCCACATGGTCGGCCGCCAGCTTCTCCAAGACCGGGCCCACCATACGGCAGGGACCACACCAGGGTGCCCAGAAGTCGGCCACCACCGGAACCTTCTCTGTGGACACTATCTGGTCGAACTCTTGGGCATTGACTTCCTGCACGGCCCCATCGCTCATCGCTTTCTCCTTTTCTGCTCCCGGCCGACTTTCCGGCTTGTGCCTAGTCATGATAGCCGACACGGCGGACGGGCAACGCGCACTCCAGCCCCGCGGCTGTCCATATTGTTTCCATTTCCCCCAATCCGCTAACCTATGATCAGGATATGCAGAGCCCGAGCGGAGGCTATCGCCATGAGACTCACGTACTACGGCCACTCTTGCTTTCTTGTGGAGGCGCAGGATGGCACCAGGATCATCCTCGACCCGTACCGGCATGGAGCATACGACGGGGCGCTGAGATACGAGCCCGTCGACGAGCCGGCTGACGCGGTGCTTGCCAGTCACGAGCACGACGACCACGGGGCTGCCGACACCATCTCCGGCCAGCCACAGGTCTTGGTGCATCCGGTGGCAGCGGAAGTGGGCGGGGTGCGGATCCTTGGGATCGAAGTGGCCCACGACGAAGCCGCCGGCAGCAAACGGGGCAAGAACACCATCATGGTGCTGGACGACGGCGATGTGCGCTTGGCGCATCTGGGCGATCTCGGCCATCCCCTGGACGAAGACACTGTCAAGAAGATCGGCCCTGTGGACATACTCATGGTGCCCGTAGGGGGCTTCTTCACCATCGACTACAAAGAAGCGGCGGCCGTGGTCGAGGCCTTGTCCCCCTGGGTAGTGCTGCCCATACACTACAAAACCAACAAGGTAGATTTTCCGATAGTACCGGCCGATCAGTTCCTCGCGACACAGACGACGGTGCATCACGAGGCCGGTTCGACTCTGGAAGTGACCAGGGCCACCCTTCCGAAACGGCGGACCACTGTCGTCCTGAGGCACGCCCGCTAGGGCAGCCCCAAACACCGGCGACCGCAGGCTCACGGCTTGGATGATAGAGTAAAAGAACCACGGACATCGGATCCAGTAGGGAGGATCGTAGCCATTTCATCTGACAAAGATACCCCCAAGACAAACGGCGAGGACAAGAGCGCTGCAGCCGAGAAGACTGCGAGAAAGACCAAAGAAAAGAAGGGTCCCGATTTTCTGCAACGGGTTATGCGCGTAAAGCCAGGGCCCTTGCGTCGCCTGGTTCTTGCCGCCGTAGCGATTCTGGTGATCTACGGTCTGGGCGGTCTGATTTCGCGCATCATGACAGACTACCTCTGGTACCAAGAGGTCGGCCACACCAATGTCTTCACGACACCCGTCGTGGCCCGCATCCTGGTGGGCCTGTTCTTCGGCGTGGTCTTCTTCGCGCTCTTCTACGGCAGCATCTGGACGGCCCGCAAGCTATCCCCCCGTCTCCGTCCCGCCTCCGAGAGCCCGGACGGCAACGTGCTCGAACTGATCACCCGCCGTCGTTGGCCGAGCCGGTTGCTGCTGCTCGCTTCCCTTGTGATCGCCGCCATCGTCGGCATCTCCTACAGCGGCCGCTGGCAAGAGGTGCTCCTCTTCCTAAACAAGCAGGATTTCGGCTATTCCGACCCACTGTTCGGCAAAGACGCCTCCTTCTATGTCTTCACCATGCCTATGTGGTCGATGTTGGTCAACTTCGTCGGGGTCACGGTACTGCTCGCCACCATTGCTACTGCATTCACCTATGTAGCCGACCGGGCCATGGTGCTCACCGAGAAGAACCGCATCACCTTGGCGCCGCATGTCAAGGGACACCTGTCGGCCATCCTGGCCCTCGCTATGGTGGCCAAGGCAGGCGACTACATGCTCCAGACCTGGGAACTTAACTTCTCTATCAGGGGAGTGACCTTCGGAGCGAGCTATACAGACGTACACGCCTCGCTACCCGTGCTTCGCTTCCTTGCCATCGTGTCGCTCATCGCCGCTGTGCTCTTTCTTGTGAACATCCGCTTCCGTCGATGGGTGCTTCCCGCAGTGGCCATCGGGCTGATGATCCTCGCATGGGCGATAGGCGGCAAGCTTGCTCCGTATCTTATCCAGCAGTACCAGGTGTCGCCCAACGAGGTGGTCAAGGAGAGCGAGTACATCGCCTCCAACATGGAGGCCACCCGCTGGGCCTACGGCATAGACAAGATCTCCGAGAGCACCATCTCGGCGAGCGAGGACCTCACCGCCGAGGACATCGAAGCCAATGCGGCCACCATCGACAACATCCGCCTGTGGGAACCCAGGCCGGCGCTGTCCACCTATTCGCAGATCCAGGAACTCGGCCCTTACTACGCCTTCAACGACGTGGATGTCGATCGCTACACCATCGACGGGCAGTATCGCCAGGTGCTTTTGAGCGCCCGCGAATTCAACCAGGTCGGGCTACCGCCCCAGTCTCAGTCCTGGGTCAACAAACACCTCACCTATACCCATGGCTATGGGATCGTGCTGAGCCCGGCGAACGAGGTGGCCTCCAAGGGGCTCCCCTCGTTCTTCGTGAGCAACATCCCTCCGATGATGAGCACCGACCTCAAAGTCACGCGGCCCGAGATCTACTACGGGGAACTGGGCAACGACTTCGTAGTGGTACACACCGATAATCCGGAGTTCGACTACCCCATGGGTGACGCCGGCGCCAAGACCACCTACGCCGGCGACGGAGGCATCCCCGTGGGCAGCACAGCCCGCCAGTTGGCCTTCGCGTTCCGCTTCAACAGCATGAAGCTGCTCTTCTCCGGTTCGTTGAACGCCGATTCCCGAATCATGTTCCGCCGCACCATCCAGGAACGGGTCCAGGCCGTCGCCCCCTTCCTCTCCTACGACAAGGATCCGTATTTGGTGGTCCGAGACGACGGCTCACTCGTGTGGATGTGGGATGCCTATTCCACCACCGGCCGCTTCCCCTACTCTCAGCCTCGAGCCGACGGGATCAACTACATCCGCAACTCCGTCAAGGTGGTAATAGACGCGTACGACGGCACCATGACGCTCTACCAAATGGACAGCGCCGATGCCCTCGTCAACACATGGGGCAAGGTCTACAAAGGTCTGTTCACCCCTGGCGACCAGATGCCGGCCGACCTGCGGACGCACCTACGCTACCCCGAAGACCTATACAGCGTGCAGGCCGAAGTTCTCTCCACCTACCACGTGCGAGACCTGACGATGTTCTACAACAATGAGGGCGCCTGGCAGATTCCCAAGGAGCTGTACGGAACAGAAGAGATCCCCGTGACGCCGTACTACGAGCTGCTGACCCTGCCTGGCGAGACCGCGGCCGAATTCGCTCTCCTGCTCCCGTTCGTGCAGCTCAACAAGACCAACATGACTGCGCTTCTCGTAGCCCGTCAGGACAAGGATCATTATGGAGAACTGCTCGCCATCAACTTCCCCAGGGACAAGTTCATCGACGGCCCGGCCCAAGTGGAAGCCCAGATAAGCAACGACCCTGTCATCTCGCCGCAACTCACCCTGTGGGACCAAGCCGGCAGCACGGTCATCCGCGGCAATCTTCTGGTGGTCCCAGTGAACCAATCGGTGATGTACTTCGAGCCTGTGTACCTTCAGTCGGAGACGACGAAGATACCGGAGTTGGCACGTGTCATCGTTGTCTACGGCGAGCACGCGGTCATGGAACCGACCCTGAAAGAAGCCCTTCTCAAGATCTTCGGTGAGTCCGGAGGCCCGGTGACTACCGTCCCGACGGGCGGCGCGACGACCACCGTGCCTGGCGGCACGACCCCGACCACCACTCCGGGTAGCACAACCTCCACGACGACGCCGAGTGGGACTACGACGACCACGATCTCCGGCGGTCCGACCACCACGCTGCCGTCCGACCCGGCCGCGCTTGCCGCGCTGGCCGACCAGACGCTCAAGGCCGCACTTGAGGCACAGAAGCGCGGAGACTGGGCCGAATACGGACGGCTGATCGACGAGGTTAGTCGGATCCTAGAGGCGGCTCTCACGGCAGGACAATAGACCCACGAGGGCATCGTATCCTCCAGCGAGGCGCCCGGATACGATGCCCTCGGTTTGCACCGTACGCTTTGTGGCAATACCGTAGCTGACAAGAGCGATCAGACGAGGTTTGCGGTGGGAACGAAAGACGAGGATGAAGCCTCTGGAGCGCGGAGGCTTCATGGAGATGTGGATAGGCTGCTTCTCGACCTCCTGCGCAGCGGGCGCGCCCCTCGACAGGGGCCTGCGGCCTTCCAGCCCAACGCCGACGTGTACTGCTGCCAACGGGAGATGTCGGTGGTAGTCAAACTGGAGCTACCTGGTATCGACCCCGACCGCATCACCCTGGAGATCGAAGGCAACCTGCTCCGGGTGGGTGGCGTCCGCAGCGACCAACGTCCTCCCGATGCCGTCTACCACCAGATGGAGATCTCATACGGCCGTTTCGAACGAGTGATCTCACTCCCGCCGGAGGTGGACATCGCCCAGGCCACCGCAGACTACAACGGAGGTTACCTGGAAGTGCGACTGCCCATCAAGCAACGCTCGGCGGCCAGACACATCGTCATCACCCCGTCCAACGAAGACAAGGAGAACGAGAAGGAATGACTGCCCGCGAAACAGGACGTGAGCGTCTCGGGCTCGGCCGCGGTGGCGCCGAGGTCGGTGTGCTCTCGGCCGCCGGTCAGGACTTCGTGATCTTCTCCCGAGAGCCCAAGGACGAGGCCCAGGAACCCGTACCCACCCACCTGCCCATCCTACCGCTCAAGGACACCGTGGTCTTTCCTGAGACCATGATGCCCCTGGCCGTCGGCCAACCGCGCTCCGTGCGCCTTATAGAAGACGTTCTCCAGACGGACAAACTGGTGGGATTGTTCGCGTCCAAAAACCCCGAGCTCGAGACCCCGGGCCCGAGCGACGTGCACAGAGTGGGCGTGCTCGCGAGCATCCAGAAGATGCTAAAGGCCCCTGATGGTACCCTGCGAATCATTGCTCAAGGCATCCGCCGCATTGAGATAGAGGGCTTCGAGTCTGAGGATCCCTACCTGTCGGCCGAGGTCCGCGATCTGCCCGACGTGGTCGAGTTGGGAACCGAGTTGGAGGCCCTGCAGCGCAACTTGGTATCGGTCTACACGAGGATCATCCAGCTCGTACCCTATCTGCCCGACGAGTTGGAGATGGCCGTGGCCAGCATCGACGACCCGGCCGCGTTGGGCTACTTCATCGCCTCCACCATGCGCCTCAAGACCGAGGACAAGCAGGCTCTCCTCGAAGAAGTGGAGCTCTCCAAGCGCCTGCGCCGGCTGACTTCACTGATGAGCCGCGAACTGGAAGTGCTCGAGCTGGGCTCGAAAATCCAGGACCAGGTTCAGTCCGAGATGGATAAGAGCCAGCGGGAGTATGTTCTCCGTCAGCAGATGAAGGCCATCCAGGACGAGTTGGGCGAGACCGATGAGACCCAAGCCGAGGCAAATGAGCTGCGCGAGCGCATCGACAAGGCCGGGCTCCCCCAAGACGTGGAGAAGCAGGCTCGGCGCGAGCTGGACAGGCTGTCAAAGCTCCCCGCCGCCGCCGCTGAGTACGGAGTTATTCGCACCTACCTCGACTGGATCGTCTCGCTGCCCTGGTCGGTGACCACCCCCAACCACCTGGACATCGGCAACGCCCGTAAGGTGCTCGACGAGGATCATTACGACCTAGAGGATGTGAAAGACCGCATCCTCGAGTTCCTGGCGGTACAGAAGCTCAAGGACGAGGTCTCAGGACCCATCCTTTGCCTGGCCGGGCCTCCCGGCGTGGGCAAGACCAGCCTGGGCAAGAGCATCGCTCGGGCCATGGAGCGCAAGTTCATCCGCGTCAGCGTGGGCGGGGTGCGCGACGAATCCGAGATCCGCGGCCATCGCCGGACATATGTGGGCGCCATGCCCGGCACCATCATCCGAGCCATTCGCGACGCCGGCAGCAACAACCCTGTGTTCATGATCGACGAGATCGACAAGATGGGCTCCGACTGGCGGGGTGATCCCTCGAGCGCCATGCTGGAAGTGTTGGATCCCGAGCAGAACTCCACCTTCCGCGATCACTACCTCGACCTACCCTTCGACCTGTCTAGGGTCATGTTCATCTGCACGGCCAACATGCTCGATACCATCCCCGGACCGCTACGCGACCGCATGGAGATCATCTCCATCGCCGGCTATACCGAAGAAGACAAGCTACACATCGCCCGGCGCTACCTGGTGCCGCGGCAACTGGAGCGCAACGGTCTAAGGAAGGGCCAGCTCACCATCACAGACGCCGCTTTGCGGTTGCTGATCGAGGGCTACACGCGCGAAGCGGGAGTGCGCTCGCTCGAGCGGCAAATAGGCTCGGTGGCTCGCAAATTCGCGCGCATGGTGGCCGAGGACGGCCGCAAGCGGATCACGGTGGGTGAGAAGAGAGTGGTCGAGTTCCTGGGCAAGAAGAAGGTGTTCCGCGAGACCAAGCGGCGCACCAGCGAGCCGGGAGTATCGACCGGCTTGGCCTGGACACCCGCCGGGGGCGAAATACTCTTCATCGAGGCGCGGGCCATGCCGGGCAGCGGTCGCCTCACTCTTACGGGACAGTTGGGTGACGTCATGAAGGAATCGGCTCAGGCGGCCCTCACCTACGTACGGAGCGATGCCGACCGGCTGGGCATCGACGTGGAGTTCTTCCAGAAGCACGACATACATGTGCACGTGCCGGCTGGGGCGGTGCCCAAGGACGGCCCCTCGGCCGGGGTGGCGATGGCGGTCGCCCTGGCCAGCATGGCCTCGGGACGGGCCGTCGATCCGAGCGTGGCCATGACCGGCGAAGTCACCCTCACCGGGCAGGTACTGCCGGTGGGCGGCATCAAAGAGAAGGTGCTTGCCGCCCGGGCGGCCGGGATCACCCACGTGTTCCTGCCCTTCCGCAACGAAGCTGATGTGGACGATATCCGCGGCGACGCGGTGCTCGAAGGCATCACGTTCACGTACGTGGAGCACGTTGGTATGGCGTTCGACCAGGTCCTGCTCTCAGGAGCGACCAAACGCGTCGCGCCGAAGCCGGCCCGTGCCTAACCGCTGGAGCCCGGCGGACCGGGACGGGGCCTACACCGAGCTTGACCATCCGGCCGACGTACTGCTAGAGATCTGGGGTAAGAACCTACCTGGCCTCTTCGATAACGCGCTGTTCGCGCTGTATGACCAGCTTGCGGAACTCGAGGGATTCGAAGCTGAGCGCAAGGAGATCATGGCGGTGAATGCGCCCACCCCTGCGGAGGCACTCCGCTCCCTGTTGTCCGAGGCCCTCTACCGGTTTGCCACAAAAGGCTTCGTGGCCACCCGGGCGGAGATAGACGTGAAGACAACACCGACGGACGGAATCGAGGTCACTGCCGAGTTGCACGGTGAGACCGTCGACCGGCAGCGCCACACACTGCTGACCGAGGTCAAAGCGGTCACGTATCACAAGCTCTCGGTGGAGCCCCAGCCTGATGGCAGCTGGCGGGCCACTGTGCTGTTCGACGCCTAAGAACCCGCGACGGAAAGCGCGAAACAGGCGATGAAGGAGCACGTGGACGCACCGGTTCTCAACCAGATCAGCGAGTGGGTCTGGGAGCTCCCGCAAACCGGGGACATGCGGGTACCGGGGCGCGTATATGCCGACAAGGTGCTCGCACAAGCAGTGCGGCAAGACCAAAGCCTCGCCCAGGTGGCCAATGTCGCCCATCTGCCCGGGATCCTCCGTTACTCCATGGCCATGCCGGATATCCACTTTGGCTATGGCTTCCCCATCGGAGGGGTGGCCGCCTTCAGCGCTGACGAAGGCGTCGTGTCGCCCGGAGGCGTGGGTTATGACATCAACTGCGGGGTCAGGCTCATGGCCACCGATCTCCAGGCAAGTGACCTGCAGGGTGAGACCCGGCGCGTGATCGACCAACTGTTCAGGGACGTGCCGGCCGGAGTGGGCGCGAGTGGAGCGATCGCGAAGCTATCGCGCAGGCAGTTGGAAGGGCTGCTGACCAAGGGGGCGGCTTGGGCGGTGGAGCAAGGCTACGGCTCAGCCGCTGATCTGGCCCATACCGAGGACGGCGGGGCGCTGCCCGGAGCCGATCCGGCCGCCATCAGTGAGAGGGCCTACACGCGCGGCCTCGACCAAGTGGGCACCTTGGGTTCCGGCAACCACTTCCTGGAGATCCAAGTAGTGGACGAGGTCTTCGACAGTGCGACAGCCGCCGCCTATGGTCTGCATGAGGGGCAGGTGACCGTCATGGTGCACTGCGGATCGCGCGGTTTCGGATATCAGGTGTGTGAGGACTATCTGGAGTCCATGGCCTCGGCCAGCCGGCGCTACCACATAGAACTGCCCGACCGCCAGTTGGCCTGCGCTCCGGTTGCCTCACCAGAGGGACGCGCCTACCTGGCCGCCATGGCCTGCGCGGCCAACTACGCGTGGGCGAACCGGCAGATGATCATGCATCTCACCGAGCAGGCCCTTCTCCATGCGCTCCATCTTTCGCCAAAGGAGCTCGGCCTGCGGCTCGTGTACGACGTGGCGCACAACATCGCGAAACTGGAGAACCATGAAGTCGACGGGGAGCAGATACGTTGCTGCGTGCACCGCAAGGGAGCCACCCGCGCCTTCGCACCCGGCCGGCCGGAGATTCCAGCCGACTACCGCACCGTCGGACAACCTGTGCTGATCCCCGGCGACATGGGCACTGCCTCGTTCGTGTGCAGGGGTACCGAGTCCGCCATGGCCCAGACCTTCGGTTCCACCTGTCACGGCGCCGGCAGGTTGATGAGCCGCTCCCAGGCTCTCAAGCACGCCACCGGCAGAGCTATCGACAAGGAGCTCGAGTCGGCCGGCATCTTTGTGCGCTCCCGTGGAGGCAAGACGCTTGCCGAAGAGATGCCCGAAGCCTACAAGGACGTTGAACGGGTGGTGTCGGTCATGGACGGTGCCGGCATCTCTCCCAGGGTCGCACGGCTGCGCCCCCTAGGGGTGGTGAAAGGCTAGAGCCTAAGGGATGCGGTGCCGGCGGGCGCTAGCCTCGCGCGGGACTCTCGGTCTGAAGAACGGTGCCGCCCTCCGGCCCGGGTGTTTCTCCACGCTTGCGGGCTTTGCGACTGCTCTTCTCCAAACGTTGGGCGGCCGCCCGGCGAAGGCGCGCGGCCTCTCGCACCGGCAGCGACTCACTAAGCCGCAAAAGCACATCCGGTGGTACCCGGTCTTTGAGCGCGTCGATGACCGCATGCACGGCCCGGGTGGCATCCTCCCTGGCCTGGTAGGAGCCGGCCTTCTGTACGGCCTGCACTAGGGCTTCGGCCTGGTGCCTGACCGCCCGGCCTTTGTCGGTGAGAAGGTCGCGCACAGAGAAGCTCATCTTGAACTCCTGCCGCTCCCCTCGCTTGTAGCCTGCCATGCGCTGCATGATCTTAAGCAGGCCGCCCCACACTAGGTGGCCGGTGACATGTCGTCTTGATTTGCGGCGGCGCGGGCGTCCAACAACCAGGGCCACACCTGTAACATCTGTTTGCACGGGTTACTCCCCCGTTGATATTCCAGAACAAAGCACGTGTGTATGATACCCCACGACCGCCTCGGGGCAAACCCGAGAATTCTCAGTGATAGCGCTCGACCGCAAAACGGTAGATCCGGTACTGGTCGACGTTCGGATCGATACTGCCCTTGCGGCAGGTGATCCGGAGCTGCTGTTCCACAGTATCCACGCCTTCGAGATCCGGTAGGAGCAGGGCCCGCCGCCCGTCGATGGTGCGGACTATGATGCCGTAGCGCTTGGGGTCGAGGTCTTCTACGCCGTCGACTTCCTCAGGAGGTCCAAGTACGTCCACCGATATATCCAGATTGGCCAGCTCTGCCTCCGTGAGGGGATAGAAGCGAGGATCGGCAGAGGCGGCACTGATGGCGTTGGCCACCGTCTCTTCCTCCACGCTACCGAGTTGAGGCTCAGTGGTGCCTATGCAACCACGGAGCGAGCCATCGGGGAGATGCAAAGAGACGAACACTCCCGCCCGGCGAGGAGACTCCCCAGCGGGCGGCGATACACGTAGAACGGAATGGTCGCGCACATACGACTCGACAGCCCTGCGCGCCAGAGCCACCAGAGAACCGGACTCCGCTTTTGTCTCTTTGGTCACTGCTTCCTCCTGCCGCCTACGCGGCCTCCCTGATCTCAACTTCACCCACCATGTAGCCCACGCCAAACGGGCCTTCATAAGAGAATAGATGATTGTGCGTCTGCAGCCCCGCGGCTACCGCCGACGCCACCACCCCGGACAACACGGCCAAAGAGCGATAGCCACATTCCCCGGCTGCCGCGATCGTCCTAGGATCGATGGAAAGAAGCCCCTCCCAGTTGCCCGCGGCAAATGTATCGGCAACAAGACGGTCGAACTGAACCCCGCGCGGGTCGAAGCCCACAGGCGCTCCGGGGCTAAGGCGGTGGCTAAGATCAGCGCTGGCGACATAGACCGTGCGTTGCTGAGCTTCAAGGAGGACCGCTCCAACAGCCTCGCCAAAGCGCACATGTTCCTCGGTGCTCAAACCCGAGAACGAAAGCAGCACCAACCGGCAGGGTCGTTCGAACCCACCCATCAGATAAACCAGAGGCACCGTGGCGCCGTGATCAAGTTCCGCCACGTCGCCAAGCACCGCGGCTACGGGTGCACCGTGCTCCCTTGCGCCTGCGATGATCGCCTCCGCCAGGGCTTGGTCACCAGCCGCCTCCACCTTCACATCCGGGGCGCGGAAATGGGCGAGGCTCCCCCAGTAAGATGTAGCGAGCGACACCCCCATGTGCCGGGCGCCGAGGGGCGCGTGTGGAGACAGGAGCACGATCGTCTCTGGAGCGAGAGCGGCGGCCCTCTCTTGCACGCGGAGCATAGCCCTCACCGTACTCTGGGCCTCCCCCAACTGCGAGCCCCCCACTTCTGGGACGACGATCGGGGGATGTGGAGTTACGAAACAGCCGCTCAAGGTCATGTCTGGACCTCCTTCGGGTACACGGCGGCGTCCATGCCGCAGCGAGAACACCTGCCTTGGTTTATCCCTTGCCTAAACGTTCTGAAACCTCGGCGCTCGATCAAGATCGCTCCGCACGAGGGACACATCGTCGACTCCGAATCGTGGCCGGGGATGTTGACCCCATATACATATGCCAAACCAGCCTCCCGCCCGATGCTGAGAGCTCGCTCAACCGCCGCGACCGGAGTTGGAGGCGTGTCCAATAGCAGGTAGGAGGGATAGAAACGGGAGACATGCCAGGGGATGTCGGGCGAGACCGACACCAAGAAGGCCGCCAACGAGCGAAGCTCCGTCTCACCGTCGTTCCGGCCCGGGATCAAGAGCGTTGTCACCTCTACCCAGACTCCCATCTCCCATAGCCGCCGGATAGAGTCCAGCACCGGCTTCAGCCGCGCCCCCGCCAGCGCCCGGTAGAAATCGTCGGAGAACGACTTGAGGTCGACATTGGCCGCGTGCAGACAACCGTCGATATCCTCGAGGGCCTCGGCAGTCATATAGCCGTTGGTGACGAACACGTTCTTCAAGCCGGCCTCGGTGGCCAGGCGGGCGCAGTCACGGGCGTATTCATAGAAGATGGTCGGCTCGGTGTAGGTGTAGGAGATGCTGGCGCAGCCCTCGGCAAGCGCCATCTCGACCACCCGCTCGGGCGCCACCGGCCGGCCTGCGATCCTGCCGGTCCGGCGCGGCATCTGGCTGATCTCAGAGTTTTGGCAGAACTCGCAGGAGAAGTTGCAGCCCACTGTTGCCACGGAGAAACTCAGGCTGCCCGGCAGGTAGTGAAAGAGCGGCTTCTTTTCGATAGGATCGACCGCGGTCGAGACCGGAAGGCCGTAGACCAGGGTGTAGAGCACCCCCGCTTGGTTCTCGCGGACGCCGCAGAGACCTCTCTCCCCCGGGGAGATGCGGCAATGGTGGGCACACAGAAAGCAGTGCACTGAGGGGCCCCCCCGCCACTCCCGCCACAGCGCGGCCTGAACACCTTCGGCAGCCCCGCCACTCTCCACCGTCGCTACCTCCCGCGGAGCTTCATTCCGAGACGAGTTCTAGATCGCCGGTGACCCTCCGGTAGAGACGTGTCACCGGCGACAGAGCTTGCCTTCCCCAATTCATAGTGTACTGCCGGCAGTTAAGACTGTGCACGATCGTACCGCCCGCCACCAGAGCTACCAGGGTGTCGCGTGTGGGACGCTCTCCCACCAAGATGTGCACCCGTCCGACCTCACCCTTGCGATGCGCGTCGCTGCCCGCCCCCTCGGGTCTGCCTAGCGCCCCGGCCAGCCGTCCGGCTTTGCGCCCCGCCCGTGGCCCCAACGAACGTCCGTTGACCACTTCGACCATGTCGGCCAGGGCTGCGGCCTGCTTGCGCTCACCCTTGGAGACAGCTCCGCGCCGGAACACATCGTAGGGATGCGGGAGATAGACCAAGCCCCCTTGCTCTCTGATGAGCGTCGCGGTCTCCTCCAGCGAAAGCCCCCGTGGAATCTCCTCCTGCACGTAGAGCCCGATGATCTCGCCCACCGCCGTGCGCACCTCGACCCCAGGGATGACCCTGGGCAAAGAGGGATCGGCCTCCGATAGAGCGAGAGCCTGGAGACCCCCCTGCACAGTGTTGTGGTCGGTGATGGCCAAGAAGTCGATACCCCGGGCCTTGGCGGCTTGTAGCAGCTGGACCGGGGTCATTAGACCATCGGCGGAGAAGAAAGTGTGGTTATGCAGGTCCAGCTTGATACTGGAGCCAGATGCGGTCATACGTCAGGGAAAGAGCCACCGATGCGACGGCGCCTGCGATCGCGAATGACCCGCTGGCCACCGCCCTCTTTGCCGGCACGTCGATCGATCTCCCGCCGGTCGACGATAACCTCGACGCCCTGCACATCAGCGAAGCGTTTCTCGAATTCCCTGTAGTACTTGTCGGCGAGCTCACGCGGAATCACATAGTAAATCACTTAGGCGCCACCTCCCATGCTCCGTCGCGTACTATGATAGTGTCTCATTGCCCTTTAGTCCAAGACCCACGAGCTGAATACTTGCGCATGGCTATTACCGGCGACGAAAGCGGAGCGGGACCGCTCCTCAAGAACCGATATCAGCTGGGCAGAGTGCTCGGTCGCGGCGGCATGTGCATTGTCTACCAGGCTTTGGACACGCGGCTGCAGAGGAATGTGGCCGTTAAGCGCCTTGAGCCCCCTCTGAACGAGGACCCGCGCACCCGAGCCCGATTCGACCGCGAAGGCCGCGCGTTGGCACAACTTTCTCACCCCAATGTGGTAACTCTGGTCGACCGCGGATCGAATGACAACGAAGACTACCTGGTCTTCGAGTACGTGGAAGGACGCTCCCTCAAGGAAGTAATCCGAGACGGGAACATGAGCATCGCGGATTTTGGGAGCATCGTGGGCCAAGTCGCAGAAGGTCTTGCCCACGCCCACATGGCCGGCATTATCCACCGCGACGTCAAACCTCAGAACATCCTGATCGATCGCCAGGGACACGCGAAAGTCACCGACTTCGGCATCGCCACCGGTCCGGACTGGACCCGCGTTACCAAAGCCGGGGCAGTGATCGGCAGCGCCCGGTACATGTGTCCCGAGCAAATCCGGAGCAAGCCGGTTGACGCTCGTTCGGACATCTACTCGCTGGGCGTGGTCATGTACGAGATGCTCACGGGCAGCCCGCCCTTCGACGGCACCAACATGCCGGAGATAGCCAGGCAGCATCTCAACACCCCACCGCCCCCGTTGGGCGAGGCCAGGGACGATCTACCGGCGGGGGTGGAGAAGATGGTTATGCGCTGCTTGGCCAAGGATCCCGATGACCGATTCTCTTCCATGGACGCCTTGCTGGGCGCCCTGGTGGGCCTAGGGCTGTACATGCCACAGCGAACCGCAGAGGTTTCGAATCAGAACCGGCGCGGCCACCGCCGCAGTGTCCCCGAGGAGAGACCGGCCAGACGCCCGGCCGCGGGCGCGGCTGTGTCCGACACGGGTGAACATGACTACGATGGTGACAGGCGCTGGGTGAGAGACCACGCCCGTATGACCGCCAAAAAACGGCGGACCAGCCGGCGCCTGAAGGTCTTGGGAGGGTTAGCCGCGATCGCTGTGATTGTGCTGGTCATAGTCCTCGTGGCCACCCAGACGGGAGGCAGCGGAGCGCCCAACGTGTTCGGGCTCACGCGCACAGAAGCCGAGACCCAGGCGAAGAACGCCGGGATGACGGTTGAAGTCACTGAGAAGGTGCCCACCTTTGGCAAGGACCCCGACATCGTGCTGAGCCAAGACCCCATCGCGGGCGCTCAGTCCGATGATGGCATCCTGCGGCTGACCGTGAGCCGGGAGCCCGTCGCGGTCGAAGCCACCATCATCGACGCCGACCCAGAAGGGGACAACGGCGAGGAGAACCGCGACCAGGTGGGCAACCTGACTGACGGCAAGGACAGCACCAGTTGGACCACCGAGCTCTACCGCACCGCCAACTTCAGCAACCTCAAGACCGGAGTCGGTCTGGACTTCACCCTGGAGGAGGAGGCGACGATCATCCAGATCATCTCTCCCGTCGAAGGCTGGAAGGGACAGTTGCTGGAAGGCACGTCCACGGACCCTGGGGCAAAATTGGGCGATCTTGAGGGCAAGTCGAGCCAGATCATCACCCTGCGAAACTCGATCTCCAAGGGCGAGTTCTGGTTCACACAGTTGACCAAGCTCACAGACAGCGAACGCTACGGCGTGGAGATCTCCGAGATCAGGTTCTTTAAGTAGGCAACCCCACGACCGTCTTCTAACCCGGCCGAGCGGTCGGGGTCAGCGAATGACCTCACGCGCGTACGCAACCGTGTACCCAGAATCGATCAGGTAGTTCTGGTACTGGATTGCCTCGGCCTTCGTGTCAAAGAAGCCTGAGAACACCGCCCACCAGCCGGGCTTCAGACTGCTGTAGCCCGAGGAGTAGAGGATGCCCGCCCCATCTAGATAGCCATTGTCTCTCATGTCGTCTCGAACAGCCCGCGCCTGGCTCTCTCCGGATGGATCGTCGATCGCGAAGTTCGCGACTATGACAGTCCAACCGTCCATCTCGGGCCAGTCGTCGGAGGCCGCCGGTGAGACTGTGGTGGGAGGCGCGGCCGTGGTGGTGGTCGCGATGATGCTGGTGGTCGATTGCGCCGCGGTCGTCACTGATGATTGCGACAAACCGCTCGTAGACGAGGACAACGCGCCGGCTGCGCCGGCAGCGATCGTGACCGTCGTCGGACCTCCGCCGGAGTCCCCACCCCCGACTTTGGCGATCAGCACACCTGCCACCACGCCGATCGCCACCGCCACGATCACTGCGACGGCTATCACCAGGTATTTGGCACGGCGGTCGGAAGATGGCGAAGAGGAGCCGCCTGAACCTCCGCCGGCGGCCGGAGCCGGAGCCGGAGCCGGAGCCGGAGCCGGAGCCGGAGCCGGATGGAAGGTTACCCCGTAGCCGGGCGAACCCATCTTGACCTGGGTCTGCCCTCCCTCTTGCGCCCCGGCCAGGCGAGCGCCGCAGCTTATGCAGAAGCTGCTCCCGGCCGCCATTGCCTTGCCGCATCTCGTGCAGAACATGTGCTATTCCTCCCCGGGGACCGCTGTACCGAGTACGTCCGAAAGTGCCTGTGCCAACAGAGCGGCTATCTTCGCCCGCCCCACCGGATCCTCCAGGAGGTCCCTGTCGCGCACATTGTCGCCGATCTCCAGCAGGACCCTGATGGGCGCCTCGTTGCGCGCCGCATCCAGGCTATACAAGTCTCGTCCAACGGTAGCACGCAGCGGCAGGCCGAGCCCCTCCGCAAGCGCCTCTGCAAGTCGCTCCGCGATATCAGCCGAGGCCGCGTCGCCCTCAAAGTACATGCCCATCACCCCGCTGGGCGCGTTGCCGTCATTGTGCACCGAGATGAAGTAGTCGGCACCGGCGTCGTTGGCCTTCTGGAGTTCGGAGTCGAAGGCGTCCACGTTCGACCCACCGTTGTTGTTGCTTCCGGTGAGGCCCAGCTCTGTCTCCCAAGCGACAACGTGGGTGAAGCCGGGGGCCAGAGCGATAGTGCGTTCGACGATGTCGCCACATATCACGTACTCGTGCCAAGCCTCGTCGCCGGTGTCGTCCTGATGCGACGGTTGCCAAGCGATCACAGGCAGGTCGTACGGAGCGGTGGTGGTCGTAGTGGCGGCTGTCGCGGTAGTGACAGACGAGAGCGCTAGCCCAGCCTGTGCGATAGTCGATGGTGGCTGGACCTCCGTAGCCGATGTAATTGCCGAACTCGCGCCCACCGAAGCGGCGTTGGCCGCGGACGATGCAGTCGATTCAGCCAAGCCCGAGTCGAGTCCGCTGCACCCGGCGACAAGCGTCCCGACGCAAACCAGAAGCGCTGCCAACGGGAGCGAACGCCGACGAGCGTGAAGGGCGCCAGACCAGAGCTTGCGCGGAAGTACGCTAGTCCGCAAGTCGCAGCCCGCACTTTCCGCAGAAGACGGCGTCGGACTCGGAGACTTGCCCGCATCCGGGGCATCCAAAGGTGTCGGCTATTTCGCCGGCCCGGCCCACTCCGACCGGGTCGGTGACGCCCGTGAGCTTGAGTCCCTTGACATCACCCGCCGAAACCACATGAGCGGCGATCACCGGCGAGGTCGCCCTCGCGGGAAACGGCGCAGACTCCTCGGCGCGAGTTTGCGCCCCGAGGGCGAGGGGCCAGGTAGTAGCGACAGCTGGCGCGCCGAAGCCGCGGGACTGCGTTGGGCTACGAATGCCGGCGCCCACAGCGGCGCCGATAAGCCCCGCATTCACCAGCATGGGGATGCCTACCCCCAGAAACTTGCGCCACATCGTGCCCTCCCTTGTCATGTGAGCTACGCCATACCGACCCGCGGTCCGAGCCCACCATATCGCACGCCCGTGGTGAGATGTTGACCAATTGGTCCTCAGGGGATTGCGCACGCTGCGAACGGCACATATGATGCTTGGCAAGACACGAGTGGTGCTGTCCAACACAGAGCGCAAAGGGGACTTGCCCGATGAACCGACCCACATCAGCTCAGCCCGGTCGCAGCCTATACGTCGACATCCTCCACTACGCGAGTATTGTCGCCCTCGTAGGGCTGGGGTTCATCTTCCTCATGATATTCCTGGTGGGCGGCACCGCCCAACTGGTTCAGGTCCCAGCGGACTACCAGTACAACGAATATCCCTATGCACTCGAATCTCTTTGGGACTACGTTTGGGGCAACGTCGACCCCTACAGGTACGGTGAGGTGGCCCATCAAAGCGGGTTCATAGCGTCGTTCACACTGGCCTTCTTCTTCGCCTTGGGCTGCGCAGCGGTTTCTTCAAAGATCCGCAGGGAAGGGCCGCGCCTCTGGCTGCTGATCACCGCCGCAGTCCTCGCGGCGGCCGGGGTGGGCGCGCTCCATTCCTACGCCTCAGTAGTGTTGGCGCTGCCCCTCGCGGCAGCTCTCTACGGATTGATAGTGATGCTCGTGCAGTCCGGGCTCATTAGTTCCCCGACAGCCAGGGGCGGCTACCCGCCTCAGCAGCAGTGGTACCAAGACCGGCCCCACGCTGAACTACACGGGTATCCTCCGCAGGCTGCCCACGGAACACCGGCGGCTGCGGCGGCCACCGGCATCGCGGGAAGCCAGAGCTCGCCGGCCGACGCTTGCCCAGGATGCGGCCAGGCCGTGGAGGGTGGGTCGGTGTTCTGCGGCAACTGCGGAGCCAAGGTAGGCTAGTCAAAAGCGCTAGGTTCGAGAGGAGTCACGGAATGACGTTCCAGCGAGTATGGCAAGCAGTACTCTCAGTCCTGACGCTCAGCTGCTTCTTCGCGCTCGAGTACATGCGTGGCATGAGCGTTCCTTCGTTAGCGCTGGTCATCTGCAGTTGGGTGACGGTGGTAGCCCCTGTGTTACTGGCCATCTCGTGGGTAGTCAAGAGGCAATACGTACGCACACTCGTGCTGGCGGCGCTGGTCGTCGCGACAAGAATGAGCCTCGAAGACACTCTCAGCGAGTTTCTTCTGACCGCCGCGTGGTTCCTCACCGGGGCGATCGTTTTGGTGCTCATCATCGCACTGGTGCTGCGGTGGTGGCGGAAGGGCAAGGCCCAGGAACCAGCCGTGGTCCCGCAGGAAAGTGAGTCGGCGACGGCAGCGCCTCCAGTCGCACCACCGGCCGAAGAATCCGTGGTCACCGCTCACGAACCGGAGGTGGAGGAAGCTCCTTCATGCGGGAGTTGCGGAGCGGACCTCCCAAGTGACGGCGCGAGCTTCTGCCGCAAGTGCGGGGCGCAACTTGCCTAGGCCAATCCGATCGATCGATCCTTTCCAAGTTCCGTACGCAGGAGGTCAACAATGAGAGGTTCGGGGGCTACTGACTTCGCACGCGATCATCGGTGGGCGCGCAAACCACATTGGCTCCTGCTGGTGGCCTGTTTGGTGCCCCTGCTGCTCCTGCCGACCGGCTGCGACACATCGATATACAGTCCCCCGGACCAGAGCACCACCATTCCTGTAACGATCGCTCCAACGACGACCACGGGGCCCGAGACGACGACTACTGCAGTCGAAACGACCACCACTACCCTTACGCCGGCAACGACATCTTCGACCACCACCTCCGCACCAATCACCACGACCACAACCACCCCGGCTGTGGTCGCCCCGGGGACCGTGCTGTACGAGATCCACGACTGGTCAGGGAATTCGAGTTGGGCGTTGACCGGACAATGGAAGACTGTGACCCGCATGCTGGTGGCCGATGGAACCGAGATGTCCATAGCCATAGCCCCACTGCAGTTGGGCAACCGCCCAGATTACGCCATGGAAGCCGAGATTCAAGCGGTCGGCGACGAAAGAAATCTCCGGTTCTATCTTGAGGCTAGGCTCATCAACGGAGTGGGCTACTGGGGCGGCCCTGGCCTGGAAAACGGCAACCGGTACATGAGAATCGGCTACGACCAGACGAGTATTGCACGAACAACTTTCTCCATCGACGGCGACTGGCACACATACCGCTTTGAGGTCAACGGCAATAATCTGAAACTGTTCTTCGACGGCGCCGAAGTAGCAAGGGCCATGGACAATCGTGTCCTTGAGGCCGGAACAGCGGGCATATACTGCGCGGGTGGCCAGATCAATGTCCGCGCCTTCCGCGTGATCGCGCTGTAGCGTCGGCTGCAATCGACCATCTGAGGGGGAGTAGATGACCTACTGCGGCGACTGCGGAGCGCAAGCCCGCGAAGACCAGCACTTCTGCCGCAGCTGTGGGCGACCTCTTGGCCAGGAGGGGGCGCCGATACCCCACGGCCCGGCGCCACACGGTGGGGCTTCTCCCCCGGAAGCAGGCTGCCTCATGGGCGCCGGCGCTCGTGTCCGAAAGGGCAGAGGCCGAATGTGGCTTTGGCTGACGCTGGGTGGTCTGGTGTTGGCCGCGGCCCTCGGCCTTATCCTCGGCCTTGTGGTATTCGAAGGTGGGAACGGACCCGCCCCCACCCCTGAGGAGACGGTGAGACGAGCGCTGGACGCTGCGCAGAGAGGGGACGTCGAGTCTCTCTTCTCGCTTCTCTCGCCCACTCTAAAACAGGACATCGCCGATCGATTTGATGGCCCGGACTTTGAGAGCGTCAAGAGCGAGGTGAGCCAGTACTTGAGCGCGCGGTTCTCGGTGGAGTTCTTCGATGTAAGGCTCATCCCCCAGCATCCCAATGGGTCGACCGCGGTTGTTGCAGTCGTCGCGGGCAGGGCAGTGGTGAGGGACACCCCGGACGGATATTTCAGCGGCAGCTACGACATCCACGACGAAGGAGTTTCGCACTTCTATCTCGTCGAAAGCGAGGGGTCCTGGTATCTGGATGACTTCGACCAGTACTCGAGAGTCATCGGTTACCCAGGAACTCGTCGGCAAGTGGCAGGACGCGGACGGCATGATCACCGAGTTCACATCGGACGGCAGGCTGATCAGTGACGAGTTCGACATCGAGATCACCTACACGATCGACGAAGACACGCTCAACATGAGCATGATGGGGATGGACTTCCCGATGCGTTTCACCCTCGACGGCGATACCCTCCAAATCACCGATCCGGGAACGGGAGACATACAAACCCTCACCCGCGTCAGGTAGGTCGCTTTCGGAAGAGAAGATGCTCCCGCCAAGGCGAATCTCGGTGAGAAGAGGGGCGAGGACGCAACGTCCGGCCCTGATCGCGTGAGCGGCCACCCGGGACAGTAGCGAGGGGACCACGACGACGACCGACACCTGGTGGTATGAGAGTGCCGCCGGGTTCTGAGCGGCTCCCTAGCCCACGGTGAACCGAGCGATGCCGGCTCCCCAAGTCCCCAGCACCACGCCCGCCACCACCACGATGACGGTCGCCAGGAAGAGCCAATCGGCACGCCCCACGACCATACGCTCCCGATAGGTGCGGCCCGGCAGAGCCCCGAAGGCCCGCGCGTCCATGGCCATGGCCACCCTTCCGGCCTTGCGGATGGCCCCGGTAAGCAGCGGTAGGGCATAGCGGCGAGAGCGAGTCCACGGGTGCAGAATGCCCCGTGCCTCCCTGACCCCCCGCACCCTCTGCGCCGCCCGGATGGTCAGATAGTCGTTCTGGAGCAAGGGAAGCATGCGATAGCCCACCATCGTCCCAAAGGCCACGCGGTAGTTCAGATGGAGCTGATGCACCAAGCTGATGATCAGGCGCTGAGGTTCGGTGGTCTTGATGAACACAAGGGAAAGCAGTGCGAATGCCAGCAGCCGGAACCAAAGGGTCCCCGCCGCCCACAGGGCTGGACCGGTGATCTTGAGCGAACCCAGGTGGACCAATACCTCGGCAGCCGCGTTCTGCTTGTTGAAGAGAATGTTGGCCAAAAGGATGGCCACCCCAGCCACAAGGAAGATCCAAAGGGGCTTGAGTTGAGTGCTCAGGCTGAGACCACCCAGAACGCAGCCGGCCAGCAGGGTAAGAACGAAGATCACGGCCGGCGTCAACGGATCGAAGATGAAGGTCAGGGCCAGGGCGGCTAGGGCGACGGCCAGGAGCTTCATACAGGGATTGCGGCGCCCGAGATAGCCCCGGCAGCCGGCGGCCGCGCGCGCGCTCACCGGTCGCCCTCCCGAGGGGCAGGCCCTGCGGCCGCCCGGCCTGGGCCTCTGCCGGCCGCCCGGGTGAGACCCGCGATGGTGAGAAGGCCTCCTGGTGCTCCAACCAGTTGGTGCAGCCCCACAGCCACGCGCCCCAGGGCCGGGACCGCCAGACCGGCCGCGGCCACAAGATCGGGTCGTGAGAAGAAGCCTGCCGGATCGCCCCGAATACAACGCCCGGCCTTCGGCCAGCACCAACAACGAGTCCGCGTACTCGGCGACCAAACGCATGTCGTGCGTGATCATAGCCACGGTGCCTCCCCCGGCCCGGAACGCCTGCATCATGGCCATAAGCCGGGCGGCCTGCTCCTCGTCCTGCCCCAGGGTGGGCTCGTCGAGTAAGAGGAGCGACTGGCCCCGGATGAGCATGGCCGCGACACTCAGCCGGCGCTTCTGACCGTGACTGAGGGTAAACGGGTTGGCTTCGGCCAGAGGCAGCAGCCCAAGCCGTTCGAGCCAGGCGTCGGCCCTATCCCGCTGCTCGGCGGTGAGATGCCGGGCACCCTTGCGGCCCGCTTTCGGACAAAGGCTGAAGGCAAGCTCCCCGAGCACCGTGTCGCTGACGAACTGATGCTCCGGATTTTGGAAGACATGGCCCACCCGCTCGCTGAGTGCAGCCGCGGACATCGCGGTAAGGTCATTGCCCTCCAGCCGCACCGTGCCCGGCGGCGGCTCCAGAACTCCCGTCAACAGCGAAGCGAGGGTGCTCTTGCCGGCACCGTTGGCCCCCACGATAGCCAGGAAGGCGCCGCGCCGCACGGCGAACGAGACGTCGGAGAGAGCACTGCGTCCCGCCGGACTGCCGGGATAGCGGTAGCTCAGCCCGGTGGCGGATATCAGCGCTTCGGCCTGAGTAATGGAGCCGGCCGGCACGGCGACGGCGCGCCCCATTCTCTCGCCCAGACCTGGAGTGGCCACCAGCGCCGCGACGGTCTCGTCTACCGAGAGAGGGCTTCCCGGCACACCCCAGCCCGTCTCGCGCAGGGCGTTCACCAACTCGACGGTCTGCGGACGCCACACCCCAGCGGCGGACAAGGCCACGCCCTGCTCGTAGAAGGCCGTCCGGGGGTCTCCTCGATACAGCACCCGGCCGCCCGAGGTGAGCGCCAGGACACTGCCCACCCAGTCTATGATCTCGTCCAGCTTGTGTTCGATAATGACTATGGTGTGCCGCCCGTCGCGAGCCAGTTGCCGCAGCAGTCCGAACAGCTCGGAGGTGGCCTGTGGGTCAAGGTTGGCCGAAGGCTCATCCAAAACCAGCACGCGAGGCCCCATGGCCAGCACGGCAGCCAAAGCAACGCGCTGTTTCTCGCCGCCTGATAGCTCGCTCAGCATCCGCTCCCGGTACCCGGCGAGCCTCACCGAGACAAGAGACTTGTCGATGGCGGCCTCGATCTCCTCAGGGGAGCGGCGCAGGTTCTCCAGACCGAAGGCTATCTCGTCCTCCACCGTGAGGGTGCAGAACTGCGCGTCGGGATCCTGGAACACCAGGCCGGCCTCCTGCGCCAACAGATGCACCGGACTGTCCTTCGTCACCAGACCGGCGACGGCCACGCTACCTGAGTAGTCGCCCTCTACAACGTGGGGGATCAGGCCATCCAGGCATAGGGTAAGCGTGCTCTTGCCCGATCCGCTCGGGCCGAGCACCAGCAAGGTCTCCCCCGGGCTGACCGCAAACGACACATCCGCCAGCGCGGGCTTGAGACGAGTAGCGTAGGTGAAAGAAAGCCCGGCGACCTCTATCGCGGCAGCACGAACGGGTGCGACAACGTGGTTCAGACGCGCCTCACCTTTCCCCGGGAGATCTCAAGTCCTGAGAGCACTCCGGTCTTGACCAGAGCTTCTCCCAGTACCTGGGACAGAACACCACCCAAGATCACCGAGCTGGCCACGCAAAGGATGGCAGCCGCCAGGATGGCGCTCCAGCTGTAGGCCGCATAATAGCTCCACACGAAGATGTCCAGGACGATGCTGAAGAGCCCGGCGAGCGCAGCCGCTCCATAGAAGAACAGTCCGCTGCCCGCGCGCCAAACGGGGAGAGCAAGAGATATGCCGAAAACTCGCGGCTTCCTGAGCCGGAACTCGGCTCCCCGGAAATGCCTCCACATGCCCAGCCCGAATACCAGTTCCGCCCCCACGCCCTGTACGAGACCACTGGCCATGGTGGTGATGCCCCATTTGTTGCCCAAGGCCATGCTTACGAAGGCGGCGACCAGCTCGCCAAACAGTGCCGCCCCGGGGCGGCGGATGACGTATGGGATCAACAGCCCCCCCATCATCCAGAGGCCCACCAGCGCATAGGAGGAGGGGAACAGGTTGTCCATGCCGGTAGCCGTCCACAACATTCCCCAGGCCCAGAAGACCACCCCCACGGCAACCGATAGCACCGCGGCCACCACCAGATCACGGGTGGTCCAGTCCTTGAAAGAAGCCAGCCTCCGCCAACTCATCGTTCGCTCCCAACGGCCGCCGCGCCGCCGGCCGCCGAAGCCCCCGCGGCCGCCCCGGAAAGTGCGGCGCTGGGGGGAGTCGCGCCGGCGTCGACGTTGCCCTGGATCTCGCCCACCAGCTCGTCACTGGGCAGGCCCGCGGCCAAGGTGGCGACCACCACCGCGGAGCCGTGGTGCTGCGCGGCGCGGAACGCCGCCCGCAGCGCCGCGAACACCTGGTCTTCACTACCCGTGAGCAGCGTGCTCAGGTTGCCCACCCGGACGGAGCAGCCCTCGGCGCGCACCGCCTTGATGGCCTCGCGGATGGGCACGCCGATATCGTCCTGTCTGAGCGGGTAGACCGACAACTGGCAGCCCACGATGTCCGGGCTCAAATAGCCTGGTCCTTTTGACATGTTCCTCTACCTTCCTCGATAGTGGATAACAAGAAGCACTCCTTCGCCATGGGTTACCCGAGCCTCGGTGCCAATCATGGCGTTGCTTACTCCGCGCGTGGCCGACCGAAAGAGAGGCTCTCCGGTCAGCGGATAGGCCAGCCCCTCGGTCCGCACGCTCTCGACCTTCGAGGCAAGCGGCAACAACGAGACCAGGTCTCCCTGACGTCCACCGAACACCACATCGCCCTTGGCCAAAAAGACCTCATGCAGGTCGTCTACCAAGCGCACTCCCACCCCAGCCAGCCAGTCCGCCGAAAGCAGCAGAAGGTTGCCGACCTGATGGTCTAGGCGCGGCCCCCCCAGTCCCCCAAAGATGGTTATGTCGGTCGCGCCCCGCTCGACTGCCATGCGCAGCGCTGCCTCTGTGTCGGTCTCGTTTTTGGCCGTAGGCAGCACGACCACTTCGACCCCCTGGGCTTCGAGCCCCTCTCGGGTGCCGGGGCCGATGGAGTCAAGGTCGCCTACGAGCAACCCGGGCACCACATCCACTCTGGCAAGAGCATCAGCCCCGGTGTCCACCGCCACCAACAGGTCGGCGGCACGCAAAGATCCGGGATCTAGCTCTCCGGTCAGATTCGATCCCGCCACGATGACAACGTGCATGGTCGACTCCTCGTTCAAGCATGGGGAGAGCTGAGACCACCGGTGCGCACACCGAGGCCGCGCCGCAAGACGGTCAGAAGACGACTGGGCTGGAACAGATCACCGTAACTTCCCTTCGCTGGCATTACCCAGATCAGGTTCGTAGGGTCTGTGGCAAGGCCACACTCTCAGCTAAACGCTCCCCTAGCAAGGTATGTCGGATACGCAGAGATTATAACATCGCCGTCCGGCCGGACTGACCCAGCCACCCTTCGCCCCCGCGCGCCGGCGGCCGAACAGAGCCGGTGACAGGTGTATAATAACGCCGCTTTTCCCGGTTACTCGTGGTGCGGCCAGATTCAGTCTGGCCCCTCTAGTGCGATCGACGTGCCCGCCGACCGTCGCCACGTCACCGACGCCGACAACATGACCCGCACGTATGGATGGGAGTGATCGTGCCTGCTGAAAACGCCGCCCACGAAAAGGGCCAGAACCCGGGCCATGCCGGGGACAAGCTCACGGAGATCCGCTGGCATGCCAGAGGTGGCCAGGGTGCCGTCACCGCGGCAAAGATGGTGGCCGAGCTTGCGTTGGGCCAGGGCAAGTATTTCCAGGCCTTCCCGGAATACGGGCCCGAGCGTTCCGGGGCTCCCATCGTCGCCTTCACCCGCGTGAGTGACGATCCCATCCAGCTGTACTGCGGCGTGGAGCACCCTGGCATCGTGGTGGTGCTCGACGCATCGCTCCTTGGCGCTATCGACGTCACCCACGGCGCGCCTGAGGACGCGATAGTGCTGGTAAACAGCGAGATGTCGCCGGCTGAGCTACGCAAGAGCCACGGGCTCGAGCGCGGCCGCCTGTTCACCATCGCCGCCACCCGCATCGCGAACGAGACAATAAGGCGGCCCATCCCCAACACTCCCATGGTGGGGGCGCTGACACGCATCACTGGGCTATTCCCAATTGAGAAGGTAGTCGAATTCCTGCGGTACGAATTCGGGAAGAAATTCCCCCCCAAGGTGGTCGAAGGCAACATCTTGGCCATTACGCGCGCCTACGAGGAGGTCCAGAGCGAGTGAGCGCCGTCGAGAAGCGCAAGTGGGACATAAGCGATGTCGATAACTGGGGCCCCGACAAGCACCAGTTGGGGGCGACAATCCCCACGTCGGGCAACTCGGAGGATTTCGAGACAGGCGGCTGGCGGTCGCTGGTCCCAACCATCGATTCGGCCAAGTGCACCGGGTGCATGCTGTGCTACTTCTACTGCCCCGACGCCTCCATCATCATCGAGGACGGCAAAGCAGTGGGTATCGATCTCAAGCACTGCAAGGGCTGTGGCATCTGCTCCAAGGAATGCCCGGCGGCTGCCATCACTATGAAGACCGAAGAGAAGGAGTGACGAGGTGAGCGGACAGACTACCGGCACGCTCGCCGTCACCGGGAACGAAGCCGTCGCGGAAGCGATGCGCCAAATCAATCCCGATGTGGTGTGCGCCTAGCCGGAGTATTTTTGGAGCCTTTGGTGGTGAGGCAGGAGCAGATGAGGAGGGATATCAGGCAGATTGACAGGGTTTTCTTCATAATTCCGCGACAATTACTTATGTCCGCGCCACCTCTCACCCTAACCCTCTCCCCTCGAGGCTTATCATTACCCACAAGTGTAGGAGCTACAGTTAAGGTTTTCGGAACTTGTTGATATATGGCCATTTTATACCCCCTCACCCTAACCCTCTCCCCCAAGGGGGAGAGGGGACTAAAGGAAGAATATCAATAGGATATTAAGTTGTGGGTAATGGATAGCTCCTCGAGGGGAGAGGGGATAATAACTGGAAAGACGTTTAATAATTAATAGAGGTATCACCTTCTCCCCTGAGGACATACCTGGTTTCATGGTTTGTCTCCAATACTAATAAATGGCCGCTTCCGGCCCGCTCGCAGCACTCCCATGGATTAGACCCGTGTTGAGATAATCTTTCATGGGTTTGGGCCGGTTTTTGAGGTTCCTGGGGAGTGTAGATTACCATTCTTGGCTTCCAATATCTTTTCCATTGTCTGGGGCGATAATAGCGCCTGGGTGGTGACGGTATCGATCTGATCGAGATCGGCCTCGCTTATGAGTGTTTGGGCTTGGGCCGGATTGGTTTTGCCGGGCGCGGATTTTCCTGGTAACCCTCTAGTCGGGGTCACGGTGGGGATTGAGTCCTCGGCCGCCGGGTTCATCCCGGCTTGAGGTGGAGAATAGGAGGCCGGTTGAACTACCATTTGTACTTCCTCAACTGTAACCTGGGCTGCTTGAGGAAATTTTCCCGGCGTTCTAAGTGCTTTCGCAGGTTGCACCGGGTTTGGCTCCAGGTCTGAGGCAACCTGGAGAGACGGTTGGTTGGCAGCCGGAATCTTTTCACTCCGGGCTAGTTCTGCCGGCAGGACCCGTTTTTCCCGCTTGTCTTCAGAGTGGTTACGGGCTACTGGTATCTGCGGAGTGATGGCGTTAGGGGAGATGGTTGCCGTTTTCTCCAGATTTGCCTAAATAGGCTAAAACCTGGGTCAATTTTTCCCGAGCTGACATATCCCCGTCGGTTTTTTGCCAGAGACTCAAGGCCTTATTTTCGTGGCCCTGGCGACACCAGAGCAGGCCCAAGTTGTTTTGAGCCACGGTATTTTTGGGTCCTTGGCTAGAACTGCTTGAAATACTGTTTCCGCCTTGACCAGATCACCGGACAGATAATACGAATACCCCAAATTGTTCCTGGCCGGGGTATTGCCGGCCTCCTGGACCAAGATTTTCTCATACATCTCCTGGGCCTTGGCATACTCCCCCAACCGGTCGTAGCAGCTTCCCAAGGCATTGAGCAGTCTGACATTGTGAGGATCTACGGCAACGGCCTGGTTAAGCTCTTTCAGGGCCAGATCAAAGCGACCCACGAGCTGATAATATTGGGCGGAACGCCAAGCCCGCTCTTCCTCGGGATTAGCATTTTTCAAGAAGGGATGAAAAGAATTTTTCCTGCATTTTAAGGGAGGGAGAGACTGCGTGTTGGCAGCCGCTTCCCATCACCAACAGACTAGAACCTAAGACCAGCGCTGTGATGGAGTTCATAGCATTTCCCCAACTTTTAAGTGGTGTCCCTAAAATCAAAATTTCTTTCTAGGAGAAGCTTGGAACTTATGAGCATCTTGCAAAATAGCTGTTTTTGTCATCCTAAACGTGGTGAAGGACTTATCTCTGATTGAAAAGACTAGATTCTTCGCTACGCTCAGAATGACAATTAGGGGTTAAGGTGACTTTTGCAACAACCTCGTATCTTTGACTTATTTCTTATTTACCGCCGCCGACATTAATAAAAGTTCCCGGCTTCTCTTCAGTCTTTTTCCGTTCAAAGCTCTTGGCATAGCCTTCCATGACGGTCTTGGCTGATGTGGGGTCCATGCCGGTGGCGGGAGTTTGTACTAAGGCGGCATCGGGATTGGCAATCTGCACGGCTTCATTAAACGCCCAGGAGTTGCCGTAATCCCGCTCCAGGGCCGTTGGACCGGAACAGCCGGCGGCACCTAGGAGGATGAGACAGAGAAACGTGAAGATCCTCATCACTGTAACTTCCCTATAATTTTTAGAATAAATTTCCAGAAACATGATACATCCTCGCACCAGGTATTCCCTCCTCACCCCAACCCTCAATGGTGTGGAATTAAGAAAGTAGTGAAATGGAAACTATTAAAATCCCCCCTGACCCCCCTTTAGAAAAGGGGGGAATTAGTGATTTTGCCTTAGGAGCAGGAAAGCACTGCTTTTCAAGTCCCCCTTTCTTAAAGGGGGATTTAGGGGGATTTTCACGGTAAATTATCAATGGTAAAATATTAAATCCCATATCTTCTATTCCGTCTGATGCCCGAATTCCGGCAGGTTGGC
>CAWJDT010000007.1:0-88498 GCA_963841735.1 uncultured Actinomycetes bacterium
CCTACAACTCCTACCGCGGCAACGACCGCTACGACACCGCCATCCGCCTCTCCAAGGCCATCTGCCCGGCGGCTCTGCCCGCCGGCTCCGGAGTGGTCTTGGCTCCCGGTGAGACTTTCCCCGAAGCCCTCTGCGGAGCTCCGCTGGCCGCCGCTTACGGCGGCCCGGTTCTGCTTACCCCCAGTGCCGGCCTCAGGAATGAAGTGAGGACCGAGATACTGAGGCTGGCGCCCAGCACCGTGTTCTGCATCGGTTTCTCCACCACGGTGATAACCGCCATCCGGGCAGCTCTCCCCGGGCTCACGGTCATCCCCATCAATGGGACCACCGTCTACGACATGAGCTACCGGGTGGCCAAGGCCCTGCAGCAAAAAGTGGGCGACCTCACCGGAGCCACCGCCATCATCACCATAGGCACCAACTTCCCCGACGCCCTGGGGGTCTCTCCGCTGGCCTGTGCCAAGCTATGGCCCATCCTGTTGACCGAACCCATCACCAAGCTCGTACCTGAGCCGAAACTTAACCCCAAAGCCGGCCAGGCTCTATCTGAGCTAGGCATCACCCAGGTCATCAAGGTGGGCACCTATGTCACCACGCCGGCCAACATCAAGTACTACAACCTCTCCGGAGCCGATCGCTACTTCACCAACGCCAACGTAGCCAAATGGGCCCAGGCCTATGCCGGACTTACCTATACGCACACCGGCATCGCCACCGGAGATAAGTTCCCCGACGCCCTGGCCGCCGGGCCGTTCCTGGCCAAGGACCGCGGTCTCTTGCTGCTCAGCCCGCTCAACGGTTCTGTGCCGCCGCCCATCGTCGCCCTTCTTACCGCCAACGGACCCGCTGTGAAGCGCTTCAGCTATGTCGCCATGATCGAGCCGGTGATCGGGCAGGTCAAGGGGCTGTTGCCGTAGAGGAAGAGCGTAGTTTGGCCCTTGCGCGGGGGTAGAGCCCTGGACTAGACTCGCCCTAGACAAAGCAGTCGCCGCAATGCCTGGAGGCCTAGCGCCCTCGGCGTGGTGCCAACGGTTCCCGACTGGAGGAGTCATGAGTAGGTCGAAGGCAACGATTCTCACGAGTGCTCTGCTGGCTCTTGTAGTGGCGGCCGTTCTTGCCTGGCCGGGGGGCGCGCAGGCAGCGACTTACACCTCCATCCGCGGCGACCACCGCTATCACACGGCCCAGCTCATCAGCCAGACCCTGTTCCCGCAAGCGCTACCGGCCGGCTCCGGTCTGGTGATCGCCCCGGGTGAGACCTTCGCGGAGGCCCTGTGCGGCGCGCCCCTGGCCGCGGCCTGGGGAGGCCCGGTGCTGCTGACACCATCGACTGGTCTGGAGAACGGCACCAAGGCGGAGTTGCAGCGCCTGGCCCCGGCCCAGATCTTTTGTATCGGTCTGTCCCCGGTGGCGGTCGCGGCCGTCCAAGCTGCTCTTCCCACCGCTACCGTGACCGTCCTCAATGGCGCCGCCGGTAACGTCTACGACATGAGCTACCAGGTGGCCAAGGCGCTGGCGGCCAAAGTGGGCACCGCCGGCAAGATGACGGAGGCTACCGCCATCATCACCGTGGGCAACAAGTTCCCCGACGCCATCGGGGTATCGCCCCTGGCTTGTGCCAAGCTGTGGCCCGTGCTGTTGACTGACGGGCCTACCACGGCCGATCCCGATCCAGACCTTAACCCCAAGGTCACCCAGTCGCTTGCGGAGCTGGGCATCACTTGGACCATCAAGGTGGGCACCTATGCCGGCACACCGGCCAACATCAACTACTACAATCTCTCCGGAGCCGATCGCTACTTCACCAACGCCAACGTGGCCAAGTGGGCCCAGGCCTATGCCGGTCTTACCTTCACCCACACCGCCTTCGCCACCGGGGACAAGTTCCCCGATGCCCTGGCCTCCGGACCGTACTTGGCCAAAGACGGTGGCCTCCTGTTGCTCTCGCCGCTCAACGGTTCGGTGCCCACGCCTATCGGCGCCGTGCTGTCCGCCAACAAGGCCGCAGTGCAGCACCTCACCTACATCGCCTGCATCGAGCCGGTGATAGGGCAGGTGAAGGCGCTGCTGGGCTCGACGGTAAACCTGATCTTCATCCACCACAGCGTGGGGGGGAACTGGTTGGCGAACGGCCTCTGCGCGGCCTTGAACGCCAGCAAATACCACGTGGCCGACACCACGTACGGCTGGACGGGCGGCGGGGGAGTGGACTACGGAAGCAGGACCGACACCGTCGACTGGCCTACGTGGTTCACCAACACCGTGATGAACCTGGCCTACGACGAGATGGACGCCATGACTGCGCACAATACCGTTGCGGCTGCCCCGGGTGAGAACACGGTGATCATGTTCAAGAGTTGCTACCCCAACAGTGACGTGGGCTCAAGCATCACCGACGAGAAGGCCATCTACAACAGCCTGTTGCCGTACTTCCAAGCGCATCCGGACAAGATGTTCGTGCTTATCACTCCGCCGCCCATGCAGAATATCTCCTATCCTCTAAAGACTCGGGAGCTGTGCAACTGGCTCACCGATCGCAACACGGGCTGGCTCAAGACTCTCACCACGGGCAACGTCTTCGTGTTTGACTTCTACAACGTGCTGACCAACCCGAACGCTCACCACCGCCTGGTGGGTGGGGCGGAGGTACACGAGGTGGTTTCGGGCGCGAACACCCTCTACTACGATTCCAGCGGCGACGATCATCCCAATGCCACTGGAAGCAACAAGGCGGCTCAGGAGTTCGTCCCCCTGCTGAACAAGTGGTACCAGGAGTTCAAGGCCAGCAGGTAGGTGAGGCGCGCACTTTCGGCCGCGTGATAAGGAGCCCTCGCAAGAGGGCTCCCGCGCTTTGACGCTGGTGAACGCGCCTGCTATGGTCGCCGAGGGGTCCGTCGCCGCGGCTCGTTTGCGGCGACGGCTCGCAGCGTGTGCCTAAGGCGTCCAGGGAGATTTCGATGAACTCACGTTGCTTCAAGGGGATCCTTGGCATCATCGTCTTACTGTTGATCGTAGCCTTGTCGGCTCTGGGGTGCGTTTCTGGCGGAACCGACTCGCCTGTTACCACAGCCGCCGGTCCGACGGACATGACCGTCGGCGCCTACAAGGCCGAGGTGGCAACGATCTTCACCGATCTGGAGAGCGCGGGCAGTACCGCAGCTACAGCTATCAGTGACGCGCCCGGCCAAGCCGGCAGCGAGACGGCGGCGGGCCTGGCACAGGCCGAGCTGATCCAGCAGGCCGCCGCGCAGTGGGCGACCGCAATCGGTGGGGCTCAGACCACCCTTGGGGCAATCACTCCGCCTGACGCAGCTGCCACCGTCCAAGCGGATCTCGCCAGTTTCCTCGGAGAATACAGGGCGTCTATCGACCAATTGGCCGGGAAGGCCGCTTACACCGCGGGAATCATCACCGCCTACGGCGAGTTGGTGGCTCCGACTCTGGAAGGCGGACCGATCGTCGTGAAGGCGGGCCTTGACAACTTCGCCGCCCAGTTGCAGACGCTCAAGGTACCGGATGGTTTCGCCGAGATCCACGCCACCATCGTGGCCGATGCGGCGGCTACTCTGCAGACCGCGGACCAGATTGTCCAGATTCTGAGCGGCGGGACGGAGGCCGGCCGGACGGAGGCCCTTTCACCAGAGGAACTCGACCAGTACAACACGCTTGCCAACCAGTTCGCGGCCCAGTGGACGACGCTGGAGCAGGACTTCACCAACTGGCAGTCGGTCCAGGATGCGGCGCAGATCGAGTGGACCCAGGGTCAGGACGCGTTCGCGACCAGGCTCACTGAGCTGGCCCTGGCGATCGACAGCCTGTAGGAGCACGACGCCGGCAGGTCCGGCTGCGGCGATCTACAAAGGAGGCCCCGGCGGGTGCTCTCATCGGCGCCTCAGTCGGCAACTGGGGGCCGCGCAGCCGGACCGAGCGTCTAGTGCCAGATAGTCAGCCCTGTCTGGGCGTCCATCTTGCGGATGACCGATGGCCCGGACAGCGTGTTCATGAGGATCTCGAGGTTGAACACCAGGGTGTTGTTGCCCAGGTGGCCGCCGTAACAGCGCCCTTCTTCGTCGGCGAGCACGACATGCAGGTGCACGATGGGCTCGCCGTTGAGTAGCGACACGTTGCCCGTCATGCTCACCACTTCGAGTCTCTGATCGAGCTCGAGGTCGATCCAGTCCTTCTTGGCCTGATCGTAGTAGCGGATGGTCGCTCGGGACACCGCGCCGATGCCGGATAGCCAGGCCAGGTTGATGCCCTTGTCCCTTACGAAGCTCTTCTAGCTCCTTAAGAAGGTCGCTTCCGAACGGGGGCTTGAGTATATGGGCCGGACCCAGCGACGCCTGCACGTTGAACATCGGACTTCACCTCACGCGGACTTTGTGGTTCTCTAAGCGTCCCACTTGAACTCGGGGGAGATGCGTTGTTCCCAGATCTCCTCGGTAGCGTCTTCGAGCAGCCTGGGTCTCTTCCATCGGCATATCGGTGATGAGGACCGAGGGGTCGCTGAGCAGGCGCACTTCCAACTCCGAAGCATCGAGGCGGCCGTCGTCGTTGACGGTGGAGTTCTTGTCCCTGAAGTGGAAGGCAAGCTCGTCGAGGTCCATGCCCTCGCGGTGAAGCACTACGCGTGGTGCGGTGCTGGGGAGGTCCCGGCGCAGGTCGATAAGATACTGGTACCAAACGATGTCCCAGAATACTGTGAGAATCGTCTGCGGCTCGGCTCCGGCCAGACGCACCAGACTCGCCTTGGGTTTGCCCAGGCTGCGGCGGACGTCGCGGATGCGGTCGACGAAGACGCTCTCGTTGTAGTAACGCTGAGCGGCCTGTACGTCGCTGATGGCGAAGGTGCCTGTGATCTGCCCATCGTTTACCGCCAACTGGTGCGTATCCCAGGCTGCGACGTCCGGCTCGGAGGCGGCCGGCTTAGCGGCCGGCCGTTTGGCCGCCACCCGCTCAGCAGCGGCTCCGTCGGCCTCGGCTTTGGCCGCGGCCGATTTGGAGGGGGGCTTCACGGGCCTCTGCTCCGGAGTGGAGGCTGCGCTGAGTGCGGCTTTGCCCTGTTCGGCGCTTTCGACGGTGGCTTCAGCTTCGGCCGGGACAGGGACAGGGGCAGGGGCTTCCAACGGCGCTACGGCTTCGGAATCCTGAGCTTCAGTTGCAGTGGTCGCGGCGGCTCGGGACTCGGCAACCAGCGAGTCGAGAGTGATGGGCGCAACTTCCTCAGGCCATACTAATGCCTCTGGGTGGGGCGCAGTCTCCGCCGCGACCGCGTCGGGCAACAGAGACTCGGCCTCGCGGAGGCGGCCACGCGTGATCTCCAGCTCTCGCTCCAACTCCTTGAGCCGGTTGTTGATCAGTGATGACTTGCCCTGAGTGTCGGTGAGCATCTCCGCGGCAAACTGTTCCAGCGAAGAGGCCAGCCGCTCGAGGGCCGATTGCATCTCACCCTGGAGGGCGAGCAGATCGGCAACAGGCATCAGCAGTTCGCGGGTCTTGTCGAGGAGGTCTTGGTCGGCTCTTTCGTCCGAGGCGGTGCGATTCTGTCTGGCGGGCTCGGCCGCGGAAGGCTCGGCTCGGCCGGGCGCAGGCACGACCGAAGTGGCCGGTGCAGCGCTCCAGGGGAGAGATGGCGGGTCTGCGGAGGCCCGCTGGGGGTCGAGGAGCCGTTCGCTGGCAGCGCTCCGTTCGGCGCGAGGAGGCCGTTCGGCGCGCGCAACCTCAGGAAGATAGGGCCCGTCGTCTTCTAGTGGCCCCGCGTCCCAGGGGACGGTGTCGTCATTGGTATCGTGGCGGCGGTCTGGAGACTCGCTTCGTCCGCGAGAGAAGAGCCGGCGCTTGCGCGGCCGGGAGGCTTCGTCGGCCCCGGGCTCGTAGGGAGGAAGATCTGTCAGGGCCGCACCGGCGGCGCATTCCGGGCATAGCCGGGCCAAACTGCCGTCGGCGAACTCCTGGATGACGATGTCGTCCACGAGTTCCGGCTCCGCAGATCTCGCAATGATCTCGCGGTGAGAGGAAGTCATCAGAATAGGCCATGGTTCGCGCCTCCTTCCCCAACGTGTCCCGGGCGCTGAGGAATGCGGATGATGGATGGCGGTTAGTATATCAGCAAGGTCGGCGGTAGCCTTAGCTGGCGTGGGGCGCGCTGCGGTCACCGCCTAAGCGCTTAGTGCCACCCTCGGTCCTGACGCGCGGCCCCTTTGTTGGCGCACGGGCGCCGATTCTGTGTAAGATTTGGCTATGCACCCGGCGGTGGTTCGCGCGGGATGAGTTGGTTCGCCTGGGAGGTCTGTTTGCTCTTTCCCACAGGGGCGTTCGTCGCCTTCTTCGTGGTCGTGTTCGTGGTCAGCTGGACACTGGCCAGGCGTCCGCGCGTCTGGAAGCCGTTCATCTTGGTGGCCAGCTACTTCTTCTACTCCGGCTGGGGCTGGAAGTTCCTGTTCCTACTGCTGGGGTACACCGTGGTCGACTACTTGTGCGGCATGGCGCTCTCCCGGGCCAAGCAGAGGCGGAAGCTTGTGTTGGCGCTTGGCGTGGCCCTGAATCTTTTGCCGCTCGTCATCTTCAAGTACTACGGCTTCTTCGCGTTCAACCTCTCCGAGATTCTCGGGGTTGGGCTTGGGGTCGGACTCCCCTTGGTCCAGTGGGTCATCCCCGTGGGAATCTCCTTCACCACCTTCCGGGGCATCAGCTACATCGTCGATGTGTACAGAGGCCAGACCGAAGAGGCGACGCCGATCGACTTGGCCATATACATGTCGTTCTTCCCCTATTTGGCGGCTGGGCCCGATAGTCCGTACCAACGAGCTACTGCCTCAGTTCAAGTCTCGGGGCCGCTCCCGCAAGATTGACACTGCCCAGGCGCTCTATCTCATCGTGCTGGGGCTGGCCAAGAAGCTGGTCATCGGGGACTTCTTGGCCCGCAGCCTGGTGGACGGCGTCTTCTCCACGCCCGGCCAGTTCTCGTCGCTGGACACGGTGGTGGGCATCCACGCCTACGCTGTGCAGATCTACTGCGACTTCAGCGGATACACCGACATGGCGTTGGGCGTCGCCCTTCTTCTGGGCTTCCGGCTGCCGCAGAACTTCGACCGTCCCTATATCGCCGCTTCGCTGCGCGAGTTCTGGCGGCGCTGGCACATCACCCTGTCGCGCTGGCTGCGCGACTATCTCTACATCCCCATGGGCGGGAGCCGCAAGTCCACCATCGCCACCTATCGCAACGTCATGGTCACCATGGTGCTGGCGGGACTGTGGCACGGCGCCGGCTGGACCTTTCTGGTGTGGGGAGCGCTGCACGGCACCGGGCAGGCCGTCGAGCACTACTTCGCGGCGCGCAACAAGAAGCGGGGCGTCGAGCCACCTCCCCCAAGCGGACGCCGTCTGTTCCTGCGGCGGCTCTTCACCCTTGAGTTCGTATGTCTCGCCTGGGTCTTCTTCAGGGCCGATTCGCTGAGCGCGGCGGGTGACGTCATCGCCCGCACGTTCACGGCCTGGAACAAGGCGCCTTCGTTCAGTTGGCTGGTCATACTGGCCATCGCGGTGGGCATAGGGTTCCAATACCTGCCCACCCGAGTGTCCGAGCGCCTACAGGCTATGCTGTCGCTCCGTCGCCCGGTGGTGCAGGGGCTGGTGGTCGGCCTGCTGATCTTCGTGCTGGTGGGTCTGCTGGGCGCCGAGGGCGTGACCAACTTCATCTACGTGGGGTTCTAAGCGATGCTCTGCGCGAACTGCGGAAAAGAGCTATCGAGGCGCAAAGGAGCTTCTGTCCCTATTGTGGTGCCACGGTGGGCGGCCCCCTCCGACTCCCAGAGACCAGCGGAACCGGAAAGGTAGAGGACCAAGCGCCCAGCCGCCGCAAGCGGGATAGACAGCCGCTATCGCGGTTCTCGACCAGCGACTGAGACTGGTAGGCCCCAGGCCGGCAGACCGCCGGGCGACGGGCCCCAGGCGCGGCCGGCCCCGGGGAGCGGCCGCACCGTCGCCTCCTTCGCGCCTGCGGAGGGCCCTGCGATCTACTCCGAGGAGCCGTGGTCCGCGGCAGCGCCGGCTTCTCGGCTTCTGGCAGGCGCTCATGGTTTTGGTGGTCGCCATGCTGGTGGCCGGTCTGCTCATGGCCCAGCCGTTGGACTCCGCAGCCAAGAACATCGAGTCGGGGTCGCTCCGCGGCCTCGCCGGGTGGTCACCGCCCCGATCGCGGCGGTGAGCGGCCTACTTCGCATCGACAAGTTCTACGAATGGGCCAACGGCGACGACGGAAGAGGTGGCGAGCACGGATACCACTGAACGCACAACCACCACCGGGCCCACAACGACTACCACAAACACCACCGACAACGGCACGAGTCCCGGCACCACCACCACAACGACGACCAAGCCGGTGTTCACCGCCGACAGACCGCTCAAGGTCTACCTGGCCGGTGACTCGTTGATGATCGAGGTGAGCCACGCCTTCACTCGGAAGTCGGAGAGCCTCACCTCCGTCGACGCTGTTCAAGCCTCGCAACCCGGTAGCTCCGGCTTCGCCAGATCCCGAGTTCTACGACTGGCCCAAGCAGCTCACCAAGGACGTGGGCGAGTTCAAACCGAGCGTCACGGTGATGTTGTTCGGGGGCAACGAGAAGGTGCCCATGACCATCAACGGGGTCAAGGTGCAGCCCTTCACCGACGAGTGGAACGCGGAGTACGTCGAAGCGGGTGCAGGCGGGTATAGACATCACCACGAACACCGGAGCGATCGTCGTGTGGATCGGCATGCCGATCATGCGCAGCGACGAGTTCTCAGAGACCGCCCGCACGCTCAACGCCTTGTACAAGCAGATCTGCGATGACGACCCCGACCGCCTTCTACCTGGACGCCTACGAGCTGTTCTCCGACGCCAACGGCAAGTACTCGGCGTACCTCATCGACTCAGACGGCGACAACGCAGTTGGTGCGCGAGAGACGACGGCATCCACTTCACGCCGGCCGGGGGGGACCGGGTGGTGGAGGCGGTTCTTGAGGTGCTCCGTGAGCCTTCGACCTGCGAGTAGCGAGGAGCACCGGCATGATCGACGTTCGCCTCTATGCCCATCTGATGCCGGAAACCGGCGGGCCGCCGATCGCCGGAGGGGCTAGGCCGCGCGCTGCCGCGAGTGCGGGCGGCGCGGTGTCAGAGTCCACCGGCGCGGGCGCGCCACCGGCGCCCCGCTCGGCCGAGTTCCAGGTGAAGGCTCGGCCGGGCCTCACCGTCAGGGACGTGGTCGCCGAGGCGGGCGTCCGCCACAAGACGTGTACATCATCATGCTCAACAGCGTTCGAGTCGACCTTGACACACCCCTCACCGACGGAGACCGTCTGGGACTCTTCCCGGCCGTCTCGGGTGGCTGACAGAAGTCCGTAATCCATTCTTCCGGAGGTTTTCGATGCCCGTAGCCAAGAAGATCGCTGAAGCCGCGAAGCGCTCGTCGTGGATCAGGCAGATGTTCGAAGAAGGCGCCCGTCTGGCCTCCGTTCACGGGTGCGACAACGTCTTCGACTTCAGCATCGGCAACCCCAACCTGGAGCCTCCAAAGGAGTTCCAGGCGGTGCTCGAAGAGCTGGTGCACCATCGCACGCCTGGGATGCACGGCTACATGGCCAACGCCGGCTACCAGGAGACCCGTGATGCGGTCGCCGCCTATCTGGCCGAAGACCAGGGGGTGCCGGTCACCGGGGCCAACGTGGTCATGACCTGCGGCGCCGGCGGTGCGCTCAACATCATCTTCAAGGCCATCGTCGACCCGGGCGACGAGGTGATCGTGCCCAGGCCCTATTTCGTGGAATACGGGTCGTATGTGGACAATCACGGGGGCGTGCTCAAAGCCGTGCCGGCCAAGCCCGACTTCGATCTGGACCTCGATGCTATCGACTCCGCCATCGGCGAGCGGACGCGGGCGGTGTTGATCAACTCACCCCATAACCCGACGGGGCGGGTCTATCCGGAGAGCACCGTCCAGGCTTTGGGAGAGCTGCTCCGCCGTCGGTCTGGCGAGCGGGGCCGGGTCATCTATCTGCTGTCGGACGAGCCCTACCGCAAGATCGTGTACGACGGAGTGCGGGTGGCCCCTGTGATGGCTGCCTACGAATACACCATCATCGCCTCCAGCTACTCCAAGGAGCTGTCAATACCGGGGGAGAGGATCGGCTACGCGGTCGCTAACCCGGCTATCGCCGAGATCGGGGCACTCATGGATGGGTTGGTCCTGGCCAACCGGGTGCTGGGTTTCGTCAACGCACCGGCCCTGATGCAGCGAGTGGTGGCCCGGCTGCAGGGTGTGGGGGTGGACGTGGCTCCTTACCAGCGCAACCGCGACGTTCTCTGGGAGGCGATGACCCAGGCCGGGTTCACGGTGTACAAACCCGAGGGCGCCTTCTACCTCTTCCCGCAGTCGCCCATAGAGGACGACGTGGCCTTCTGCCGGGAGTTGCAGGACAACCTGGTACTGGTGGTGCCGGGCAGCGGCTTCGGCCTGGCCGGCTACTTCCGCATGGCCTACTGCGTGTCGCCGCAGACGGTGGACTGCGCGCTGCCGGTGCTGCGCAAGGTGGGGGAGAAGTACTTCGGGTAACCGCATATAATTGGCCGGACAGAAGCGGAGAGGACGGCCGGTGAAGTACGTAGTTCTGATCATCGATGGGGCGTCAGGGTGGCCGATGGCTTCCCTGGGGGGCCGCACGTCTCTGGAGGCGGCCCACACACCTCACCTCGACCGGCTGGCTCGGGAGGGCACGGTCGGGCTTGCCCACAACGTTCCCGAGGGCATGGAGGCTTCCAGCGCCGTCGCCTGCATGAGCGTTCTGGGATTCGACCCAGCTGCCTACTACGCCGGGCGAGGGCCTATCGAGGCCGGGGCCATGGGGATCGAACTCGAACCGGGCCAAGTGGCTATGCGCTGCAACTTCGTGACCGTTGTTAACGGCCGGCTGGTGAGCTACTCCGCCGGCAACATCACGTCAGAGGAGAGCGCCGAGTTGGTGTCCGCCCTCGCGGACGAGTTGGACGACGAGCGGCTGAAGCTCTATCCCGGGGTGGGTTTCAGACACATCATGACCGTCCGGGAGGGGGGCGATCTGCTCGCCACCACCTTCACGCCTCCGCACGATGTTACCGACCGTATTGCGGCCGACTATGGCCCGAAGGGTGCCGGCGCCGAGTTTGTGCTGGGCCTGAGCGAGCGATCGAAGGCCGTTCTGGCAGGACATCCTGTGAATGCGCGGCGTATTGCCCTGGGATTGCCGCCGGCCACTCAGATCTGGCTCTTCTGGCCGGGTATGCAGTCGGAGCGAATGCCCACCTTCGCCGAGATGAACGGCGGCAAGAGGGCGGCCCTGACCTCGGCAGTCGATCTGTTGCGGGGCCTAGCTCTGCAGACCGGGGTGGACGTGCTGACTATCCCCGGGGTCACCGATGGTGGCGATAACGACTATGCAACCCAGATGGCCGGCGCCCTGGAGGCTTTGGCCGACCATGACGTGGTCTTCGTGCACGTGGAGGCGCCTGATGAGGCTTCACACGCCGGAGATATGGCCGGCAAGGTGCGGGCGATAGGGCAGGTCGACGCCCTGATGGTGCCGCAGGCGACGGCGCGCGGCGACGTCAGTCTGCTGGTTCTGCCCGACCATCCGACCCCTCTCGAGATCAAGACCCATGTGGCCGAGCCGGTGCCCTTCGTCATGTGGGGCCCGGGGTTCGCGGCCAACGGTGCCCAGGCCTACAGTGAGGCGGAGGCCCGGGCCACGGGCTTCGCCGTGGCGCCGGGCCACCGCCTGCTACCCAGATTCTTGGCGGCCCACTAGAAGTCGCGGATGCCTGGCGCCGGGGCGCCGCTCACGGCTGCGGGCCGCGGAAAATGCAAACGCCCGCGGCTGCCGGGGGCGCGCCGGAGAAGGCGCAGCGGCTGCCGCGGGCGTCGGCCCAGCAATGGCGCGACTCTTAGTCGGCCATCTTCTCGAACTCGTCCTTGCTTGCGCCGCAGTCCGGGCACTCCCAGTCCGCGGGCAGGTCTTCAAAGGCGGTCCCCGGTGCGATTCCCTGTGTGGGGTCTCCCTCCGCCGGGTCGTAGATGTAGCCGCACAACAGGCACTGCCATTTGTCCATCGGTCGATCCTTTCTTCTTTGGCCGATCGGGTGGCCGGCCCTACCTGGCCGTTGTATCTCCATTTCGGGGGAGATTCAATCCTTCCTGTGCTACAAGGTCGGCCGCGGCTCCTGTCCTTGACGTATACGCGCTCAGTTCTGTAGCATGAATGTTTGGATTTTGCCTTTTTAGGGGCTTTTGGCGCCAGTGGAAAATGTGCCAAGTGTCTTAGCCGGGCTGTTCCCGGGCCGAGGGTTGAACTCCGTACGTTATACGCCACAGGGGATTTGAAGGAGGCAATGCTGCATGGAATTCAAACCAACTGAAACGCCTAAGCGTCGTTGGAAGAGGTTGGTACTCTTCTTTGGCGCGACGGTGGCTTCACTACTGGCCTTCGCGCCGGCCGCTTTGGCAGCCGAAGGCGGTGGGGGCGAGGCAAGCCTGATCTTGCCGAACTTGAACGACGTCAAGTTCCACGGGATCTCGGGCGGTCTGCTTCTATCTCTGGGCCTCATCATCTGCGCGCTGGGTCTGCTATTCGGCATCGTGATCTTCTTCCAGCTCCGCAAATTGCCGGCCCACAAGTCGATGAAGGACATCTCCGAACTCATCTGGCAGACCTGCAAGACCTATCTGGCCAAGCAGGGCATCTTCCTCATCGGGCTTTGGGTGTTCATCGCCATCGTCATAGGGGTGTACTTCGGCTGGCTCAGCAAGCCCGCAACGGGAAACACGGGGCTGAGGGTGGTCATCATCCTGCTGTTCAGCATCGTGGGTATCCTGGGCAGCTACGGCGTGGCCTGGTTCGGCATTAGAGTGAACACCTACGCCAACTCGCGCACGGCGTTCGCCAGCCTACGGGGCAAGCCCTACGACATCCACGACATCCCCATGCGCTCGGGCATGAGCGTCGGCATGATGCTCATCAGCGTCGAGCTGGTGATCATGCTCATCATCCTCATCTGGATCCCGCGTGATCTTGCCGGTCCGTGTTTCATCGGATTTGCCATCGGTGAGTCCCTGGGCGCGGCCGCTCTCCGGATCGCGGGCGGTATCTTCACCAAGATCGCCGACATCGGGTCCGACCTGATGAAGATCGTCTTCAACATCAAAGAAGACGATGCTCGTAACCCGGGTGTGATCGCCGACTGCACGGGCGACAACGCGGGCGACTCGGTCGGCCCCAGCGCCGACGGCTTTGAGACCTACGGGGTTACCGGCGTGGCGCTCATCACCTTCATCATCCTCGCGGTGACCGAGCCTCTCATCCAGGTGTCTCTCCTGGTGTGGATCTTCGCAATGCGCGTCATGATGATCGTCTCCAGCGGCGGGTCGTATTTCATCAACGCCGCGATAACCAAGGCCCGTTACAAGAACGCCAGCAAGATGAACTACGAGGCGCCCCTGACCTCCCTGGTCTGGATGACCTCGATAGTGTCGATGATCCTTACCTTCGTGGTGTCGTACGCCTTGATCGGCGGCAGCACACAGGTCGGTCAGGCGCACGGCAACTACTGGTGGATGCTGTCGATCATCATCAGCATGGGCACGTTGGCCGGAGCTCTTATCCCTGAGCTGGTGAAGGTCTTCACCTCCACCAAGTCGAAGCACGTCAAAGAGGTGGTCGCTTCCGCCAGAGAAGGCGGTGCTTCGCTCGACATCCTTTCCGGATTCGTATCTGGTAATTTCAGCGCCTACTACATCGGCTTCGCCATCATGATCCTGATGGGCGTCGGTTACGCGGTCAGCACCCAGGGGCTTGGCGACATCATGCTTGCCCCCGCGGTATTTGCCTTTGGTCTTGTTGCCTTTGGCTTCCTGGGCATGGGCCCGGTCACCATCGCCGTAGACTCCTACGGACCGGTCACCGACAACGCTCAGTCGGTCTATGAGCTCTCGACCATCGAGCAGATCGAAGGCATCGACGCTGAGATCGAGAAGGACTTCGGCTTCAAGCCTCAGTGGGATGTGGCCAAGGACAACTTGGAGGAGAACGACGGAGCCGGCAACACGTTCAAGGCGACGGCAAAACCGGTTCTCATCGGTACCGCCGTCGTGGGCGCGACCACGATGATCTTCTCGATCATCATGATGCTCACCGACGGGCTCCAAAGCACCTCGGCTGTAGCGAAGCTGTCCATTCTCTACCCGCCGTTCCTGCTGGGCATCATCATGGGCGGCGCGATGATCTACTGGTTCACCGGCGCGGCCACTCAGGCCGTGACCACCGGGGCCTACCGGGCCGTGGAGTTCATCAAGGCTCACATCAAGCTTGATGTGGAAGGCGGTAGCGCCAACGTTGAAGACAGCAAGAAGGTGGTCGGCATCTGCACGGATTACGCGCAGAAAGGCATGATCAATATCTTCCTGGCCGTCTTCTTCGGCACGCTGGCCTTTGCCTTTGTCGAGCCGTTCTTCTTCATCGGCTATCTGGTGTCCATCGCCGTCTTCGGCCTGTTCCAAGCCATCTTCATGGCCAACGCTGGGGGCGCCTGGGACAATGCTAAGAAGATCGTGGAAGTGGACCTGAAAGAGAAGGGCACCCCACTGCACGAGGCTACGGTCATCGGCGACACCGTGGGCGACCCGTTCAAGGACACCTCCTCGGTCGCCTTGAATCCCGTCATCAAGTTCACCACGCTGTTCGGCTTGCTGGCCGTCGAATTGGCGGTCACCATCGTGAACGACCAGGGCAACCGCGCGCTTACGTGGATCCTGGCCGGGGTGTTCTTCCTGATCTCGATATTCTTCGTGCACCGTTCGTTCTACGGCATGCGCATCAAGAAGGAGAAGGAAGCCTAGCTCCAGACTCCGACCATTTTCGGTCGCGGCCCCGCAGGGAGCCGCGCACCAGACGATGAGTTCCGGGCCGCCCGCCGCACTCCGTGGCGGGCGGCCCCCTTTGCGTCTTGACTTAGCCGGCTCCACGGGGGATAAATGGGGCCGTTCTACATGCTCTTGGAGGAGTGAGACAACTTGGGTGCTGGTTCGATGATTAAGCGGGGCCTGGTCGGCAAGCCTATGGCCACCGCCGAGGAGATGCAGGAGCGTCTTCCCAAGAAGTACGCCCTGCCCGTCTTTTCCTCCGACGCCATATCGTCTACCGCGTATGCCACCGAAGAGATCTTGCTTGCTTTGGTGACGGCAGGGGTCGCCGCGGTGAGCTTCTCCATCTACATCGCCTTAGCTGTGATGGTGCTGCTCGTATTTGTGGCCCTTTCTTACCAGCAGACCGTGCATGCCTACCCCAATGGGGGCGGCTCGTACGTGGTGAGCCGGGAGAACCTGGGTCTTCTTCCCGGGATGATAGCTGCCGGTTCGTTGATGGTGGACTACGTTATGACCGTGGCCGTCAGTGTGGCCGCCGGGGTGGCTGCCATATCCGGCGGCTTTTCCCTCGCTGGTCGACGATGCGGCGCATCCGGATCGCATCCGCGTACTCATCTGCGTTGGCCTGATCATCCTGGTCGCCATAGCCAACCTGCGGGGTGTCCGGGAGTCGGGCAGGCTGTTCGCCATCCCCACGTACTTGTTCGTGGTTCTGTGCGTGGGCTTGGTGGTCGTGGGCATGGTCCGCTGGATCATGGGCGATCTGCATCCTCAACCTCTGCCTGGCGACGGCAATACCCTTCAGGGACTCGCGATGATGTGGATCGTGCTGCGGGCTTTTTCGGGCGGGTGCTCGGCCATGACCGGGACTGAGGCCATATCCAATGCCGTGCCTGTCTTCAAGCAGCCGGAGAGCAAGAACGCCGCCATCACGCTGGGCGTTATGGCGGCCATCCTGGGCTTCCTACTTCTGGGCGTGACCGCCCTGAGCCAGGTGCTGCACATAGTGCCCAAAGAGGGGACTACGGTGCTTGGGGAGATCGGGAAGGCCGTCTACGGGGGAGGGTTCTTCTACTACGCCCTGCAGGTGGCTACCATGGCCATCCTCGTGCTGGCTGCCAACACGAGCTTCACCGGGTTCCCGCGGCTGGCCTCGGTCCTGGCCCGCGACAGGCTGATGCCCCGTCAGTTCATGAACCGGGGCGATCGACTGGTGTTCTCTAACGGCATCGTGGGTCTGACCATCGCGGCCATCGTGATCTTGGTCGTCTACCGGGCCCGCGTGCATAGCCTGATCCCGCTGTACGCTGTCGGGGTATTCACCAGCTTCACGCTGTCGCAGTCGGGGATGGTGGTCCGCTGGTTCAGGCTCCGTTCTCCCGGCTGGCGATGGCGCGCCCTCATGAACGGCTTTGGGGCGCTTCTCACCGGGGTGGTGACCATCGTGGTGTTGGTCATCAAGTTCACTCACGGCGCCTACATCGTGCTGATCGCGGTGATCGTGCTTGTGACCGTGTTCTACAGGGTGCGCCATCACTATCTCAAGGTCGCTCGCTTCCTCGAGCCGCAGAACCCCGAGCAACTGGAGCGTTTGGGGCAAGTGGCCATTTCTCGTCCGAAGACTACCGTGGTGCTCTTCGCCTCGCAGGTCAACGAGCTCACGGCTCGCTCTCTGGCGCTGGGCCGGGGACTCTCGCCCGACGACTTCCATGCGGTCACCATCGCCAGCGACCCGACAGGCGTGCTCGGCCCTGCAGCGGACTTGGGCTGAGATGGATATCAATGTGCCTCTGGTGGTAGTGGACTCGCCCTACCGGGAGTTCACTCGTCCGGCAGTGGAGTACGTGCGCTTGCTGCGGCCCAGCCGGAAGCACACGGTCACCGTGATCATTCCCGAGTTCGTAGTGGAACACTGGTGGGAGAACTTCTTGCACAACCAGAACGCTCTCCGGCTCAAGGCCGCGCTCCTTGGCGTACCCTGGGTAGTGGTGATAAGCATCCCCTTCCATATCGGTGTCCCACTGGAGGATGACTAAGAGTGGCTAGCCGCGGCGGTCTGAAACGGATCCTGCTGGGACGGCCTTTGGCGACCGCTGAGGAGCATCAAGAGCGGCTTTCGAAGATGTTCGCTCTGCCGGTCTTCTCCGCGGACGCTATCTCATCGACCGCATATGCTACAGAGGAGATCCTGCTGGCCCTCATCGCGGCCGGGACGGCGGCGCTGGTGTGGTCGCCTCTCATCGCGTTGGCGCGTCGCGGCCTTGCTGGCCATCGTGGCCTTGTCTTATCAGCAAACGGTGCGTGCCTACCCCAGCGGGGGCGGCTCATACGCGGTGAGCCGGGCCAACCTGGGACTGGCCCCGGGGCTGATCGCTGCCGCCTCGCTGATGGTCGGCTACGTCGCTACGGTGGCCGTGAGCGTTTCCTCCGGCGTCGCGGCTATCACCTCGGCTTTCCCCGGTCTCTATAACCAACGGGTGCTGCTCTGTGTCGGCCTGGTGGTTCTTATCGCGCTTGCCAACCTGCGGGGAGTGCGGGAGTCGGGGCGGATTTTCGCGGCCCCCACCTACCTGTTTGTTCTGCTTTGCGGGGGGCTGGTGGTGGTTGGCTTCGTGCGCTGGCTCATGGGTGACCTGCACGCGGTGGAGCAGCAGGGTGTTGAAGGAGCCCAGGCTCTGACTATGTTCTTGATCTTGCGGGCGTTCGCCGGCGGTTGCGCCGCCATGACAGGCACAGAGGCCATCTCCAACGCCGTGCCCGACTTCAAGCCGCCCGAGAGCAAGAACGCGTCACAGACCCTTGCCTTCATGGCGGCCTTGCTGGGCTTCCTGCTGATCGGGGTCACCGTGCTCGCTCAGATCACCAAGGTCCAAGCTCAGCCGCAGGACACGGTGCTAAGCCAGGTGGCGCGTCTGGTCTACGGAAACGGCGGCTTCTTCTACTACGCTTTGCAGATAGCGACGATGGCTATCCTCGTTCTGGGGGCCAACACCTGCTACGCGGGCTTTCCCCGGCTTTCGTCGGTCATGGCCCGAGATGGCCTGATGCCTCGCCAGTTCATGAACCGGGGCGACCGGCTGGTGTACTCCAACGGGATCGTCGGGCTGACGATCGTCGCTATCGTCATCATCGTGGCCTTCAAGGCCGAAACGCACCGGATGATCCCCTTCTACGCCTTGGGTGTGTTCATCGGGTTCACGCTGTCGCAGACGGGCATGGTCTTGCATTGGCGCAGGCTGCGGACCAAGGGTTGGCGGCCCCGGGCGGCCATGAACGCGTTTGGGGCATTGCTCACGGGCGTGGTGGCGGTGGTACTTGTGATCACCAAGTTCACAGAAGGTGGGTACATCGTCATCGGGGCGGTTCCGGTGCTTGTGGCTTCGTTCTACTGGGTTAGGCGGCACTACCTGCGTGTGGCCCAAGTGCTTGGAGCCGCAGAGTGGCGAGGAGCTCGAGGAACTCGGTCTGGTGGCAGGGGCCGTGCCCAACAGCACGGTGGTGGTGTTCGTGGCGCAGGTCAACGCAATGACCGCCCGCGCGCTCGCCATAGCCCGGGCCCTGTCGCCTGACGACCTGAACGTTGTGACCATCAGCAGCAATCCCGAGCGGCTCCAGCGTCTGCAGTCGACTTGGGTGCAAATGGATCTAGGTATTCGCCTGCAGGTGGTGGACTCGCCCTATCGGGAGTTCGTGGGGCCGGCGGTGCGATACGTCAAGTCGTTGAACCCCAGTCCGAAGCACTGGGTGAGCGTTGTGATCCCCGAGTTTGTGGTAGAACACTGGTGGGAGCAACTGCTCCACAATCAGGACGCGCTACGTCTGAAGGCGGCGTTGTTGCGGGTTCCGTGGGTGGGGGTGATGAGCGTTCCCCTGCACATGGGGGCGGCGACCATCGGCGAGCAGAAGCAGAGGCGAAGAGAAGGTCGGCAGCGAGGGCAGGCCGACGACGCTGAAACGAGCGATGCGCGAGCAGAGCGCGAGGCAGCGGATGTCTGACTGGCGCGAAGAAAATGAGCCGCCCGCCAAACATAGGCGTAAAATCGACAGGTAAGACGATAGGGAATTATGGGTAGTCTGTCAGGGGGCTGTAAGTGAACGAATCTGCGCAGACCTGGGTGGAGGCTGATCTTGTCATAACCGGGGCAGGTGAGCTTCTCACCTGTGCCCGCACCGGAGAGAGCTCGGGAGCGCGCTCTACGTTGGGCAGGATCGATGGGGGCGCGGTGGCCGTCCGCCAAGGGCGCGTTGTGTGGGTGGGCAAAGCGCTCGACCTACAAGAAGAGGTCCGTCTGATACGTGGCGGGCAAGAGATAGATGCAGAGGGACGCTTGGTCATGCCGGGCTTGGTGGAGTGCCACGCTCACCTGGCCTATGCCTGCCGACCGGGCCGAGGAGTTCCAGCTGCGCGTGGCCGGGGCCACCTATCAGGAAGTGGCCGCTGCCGGTGGCGGGATCATGAGCACCGTGCACGCTACTCGGGGCGCCTCCGACGAGACCCTTCGCGCCCTCACCCGTCGACGGCTGGATCACTTTCTACGCTACGGGGTCACCACCGTAGAAGCCAAGAGCGGCTACGGCCTTACGGTGGAGCAGGAGCTCCGGTTGCTCGAGGTCTACCGGGACGTGGGCATGGCACATGCGGTGGATGTGGTGCCCACGCTGCTGGCCGGGCACTCTGTGCCGGTGGAGTACGTGGGACGCGCCGACGAATACCTCAAGATGGTCGTGAAGAAGCTGATCCCCGTGGTGGCCAAGCGCGGGCTGGCCCGCTTCTGTGACGCTTTCTGCGAGCAGGGGGCTTTCTCGGTGGATCAGTGCCGCATGCTGCTGAAGGCCGGCAAGGAGTACGGGCTTGCGCCCAAGCTGCACGCCGACCAACTGAGCAACATGGGCGGGGCGGAGCTTGCGGCTGAGTTGGAGGCCGTCTCGGTGGACCACTTGGATCACGTGAGCGATGCCGGCATCGCCGCGCTCGCGGCGTCGAGCGACCAGCGGCGGGTTCCTGTGGCGGTTCTTCTGCCCGGGGCCACTTTCTTCCTGGGTGAAGGCAGCCAAGCCCCGGCCCGTCGGTTGCTTGACGCCGGCGCCCGGGTGGCGCTCAGCACCGACATGAACCCCGGTTCGAGTCCCACCCAGAACCTGTGGCTTATGGCCACCATGGGTTGCTCCGTGCTCAGGATGACGGCCGACGAAGTGATACGGGCCATCACCATCGAGGCGGCGGCAGCGCTTGCTGTGGACGATGAGGTGGGGAGCCTGGAGGTCGGCAAGAAGGCGGACATTCTTATCCTCGATAGCCACCGTCACGTGGAGATCCCGTATCGCTACGGGATGAACCCGGTGTGGCGGGTGTACAAGGACGGCCAACTCGTGGTCAAGCGGGACCTCGCGGGAGTGGTCTAGGAGGCGGCCGGCCCCCCGCCCTTTCCCGGCCCGCGCCGCGGCCACCAGCTCCAGCGGCCCAGCAGCACGATGATGGCCGGCACCAGCGTGGTGCGCACGACGAAGGTATCCAGTAGCACGCCGAAGGCCACGGCGAAGCCTATCTGCAGCAGGCCCACGAGGCTCGCGCTCATCATGCTCGCGAAAGTGCCCGCCATGATGATGCCCGCCGACGTGATGATGCCGCCGGTTCGGGCCAGCGCCATGCCGGGTGCCGTCACGGGTGCCGTGCAGGGCCACCTCCTCCTTCACCCTTCCGATGAGGAAGATGTTGTAGTCCATGCCCAGGGCCACCAGCATCACGAACATGAACATGGGCACCCACCAGGTGACGCCGGCAGTGTGCATGATGTCGACGAACACCAGCCGCATCACGCCCAGGGTGGCGGCGTAGGACAGCAGGATGGTGAGGATCAGGTAGATCAGGCGCCACCAGGGCCCGCAGCAGCAGGAGCAGCACCACGAAGATGCCCTCCGAGCACGAAGATGAACGCCCGGGTCATGTCGCGGTCGGAGCCGTCGCGGAGGTCCACGAGCACCGCCGGGCCGCCCTGGACGAAGCCGTCGACGCCGCTGTCGTCGAAGACCCGGCGGATGTCCTCCACGGTCTTCATGGCCGCCGGGCCGTAGGGATCGGACTTCAGCACCACCTGCAGGCGCACAGCGGTGCCGTCGGCGGAGAAGTAGGCGTCGCGCAGGGCTTTGAGACCCTCGTTGCTCTGGAGATAAAGATCGGGAAGAAGGATCGCTTCCGGCCGGGAGGTGAACGACACCTGAAGTGCGTCGAGACCTTCGGCGAGCGACTGCAGCATGGTGACTGCCTGTTGCATGAGCCCCGCCGTGCCGGAGGCTGGGGCGGCGCCGCCCGCGGCCGCGCCCGTCTGCTTGGAGAGCGCCGCCAGGTCCTGAAGGGCGGTCGCCGCCTGCTGGTATCCGGGATCCTGGAGTACCTCGGGGTAGGCTTGGGCCAACTGCAGGAGGTAGCCGCCGACACCCGCCAGCTGTGTGGCGGCCGCTTGCAGTCCAGACGTGGAGCCGCTCTGCGACTCCCGAATTCAGGGCCGTGATGCCGTCGCGCACGGCCGCGGCCACCACAAGCAACTGGTCGGCTACGCTGAGGGTCGACCGGTCGGGCAAGGAGCCGGCGAAGCTGCGGATGGCGCTCACGTTGTCCAGCTCGGCCAGGCCGGTCGCCAGTTCTTCCGCGCGGGCCATACCCGTCGGAGTGTCGTAGCCGGCCGGATCGACGGCCACTACGTTGAGCGGCTGCAGCTCTCCGGCGCCCAGGTGCTCGGCCAGGATCTCGAAGCCCACGCGGGCCTCGTCCTGGTCGGGGAGGTCGCCCAGTAGGTCGAAGTCACGGGCCAGCCCGCTGCCGTATATGGCCAGCGGCACCAGGACGATCACCGGCACCAGCAGCGCCACCAGGGGCCGCTTGACCACGCGGGCCGCCCAAGTGGGCCAGAAGCCACGTTCCTTGACCGGCCGGGCTTTGCGCGGCCAGAAGGTGTGGTGGCCCAGGATCGTCAGCAGCGCGGGGATGAGGGTCAGCCCGGCCAGCAGGGCGATCACCACCCCGATGGCGATGCTGGGCCCGCTGGTGTTGTAGAGGCCCAGCTCGGCGAAGGCCATCATGGCCAGGCCCACGATCACCGTGCCGGCGCTGGAGGCGATGGTCTCGCCTACGGCGCGCACGGTGGTCTTCACGGCGGGCACCGTCGTGGCGGCGCCGGTCATCTCCTCGCGGAAGCGGCTGATGAGGAACAGGCAGTAGTCGGTGCCGGCCCCGAACAGCACCACCACCAAGAACACGTTGGTGTACATGGAGATGGTGAGGCCGGCCTGCCCCAGGAAGGCGATGAATCCTCGGGAGATCAGATAGGCGAGCGCGACCGTAGCCAGGGGGATCAGAGGGGCTCACCGGCGAGCGGTAGATGACCAGCAGGATGATCACCACCAGCACGATGGTGATCCAGGTGGTCGATTCCATGCTCTTCATCGAGGCGGTGTTGTAGGCGGCGAGGATGGGCGCGTCGCCGGTCATGTAGACCTGCACGCGACGAGGGGGCCTGCGCGAGCCGCTGCTTCGATGGCGGCGATGGCTTCCTTGGTGACCGGCTCGGTGCCGATGGTGCTGAAGCGCACCAGGACGAGCGCCACCTGCTTGTCGGCGCTGGTGAGCCCGGCCCTGGTCATCTCGTCGCCGAAGGTGGGCGACAACACCCGGTCGACAGCCGCGGGGGCGTCGGAGCCGCAGTCAACCAGTCGGTGAGTCCGGCCACGAACGCCGCCGGCCTCGCCCTGCGTGACGTCGCCGCCGGTCCCGGCGTCGACCACCAGCACGGCGCTGGAGGGGGAGATCCGGTCGGGGAAGTACTTCTGCACCATCTCGTGGGCGACCAGGCTGGGCGCCTCGGACGAGAGGAAGGCCCGCTCGTCGCTGACCGACGACGTCGTTGATGTTGGGCGCCACCAGGGTGAGCACCACGGCCACCGCCACCCAAGCGGCGATGATGTACCAGCGGAAGCGGACTGCGAAAGAGCCTAGACGGGCGAACATGGTCTAGCTGTTACCTTCGCCGGCACCAGTGTGACCATCGCGTGCATCGCTAAGGCGTCGCGATCTTCTTGCGCCGCTTGTAGGTCTTGGCCAGCTCTAGGAAGATGCCGACGTCACGGTCGAGGTCGCTCTGCGTGCCGTCGAAGTAGAACACCCTTATGGGGATGTGGTCGTGGTCCTTGCTCACCCGCGGGTAGACGGCCTCGGTGATGATGCCGTTCATGCAGGTGAAGGGGCTGATGTCGACTATGCCGTCGGCGCCCCGCTTGTAGTAGGCGATGGCGCCGCCGGTGGAGAGCACCATCTCGCCCAGCGACCCCGCCTGGGGCAGGTAGGGCAGGGCGCACTCGAGCACCTCGGTGACGCTGCGGCTCGGGGCGGCGCGCGAAGATGTGCTCGAAGTCCGCCGTGGAGGGCCTTCTCGTCCTTGTGCATGATGCGGTAGGTGAGGAAGGTGCGCAGCCACTCCTTGCTGACGCGGCGCTTCTCCTCGCGCAGACGGCGGAAGGCCTCGTTGTTGGTGTAGAGCACCCATTCGCCGATGCCGGTGAGCCAGCATTCGCCGCCCTGGGCCTCGATGTGGCGCAGCAGTTCGTTGTTGGAGAAGGTGTTGAGGCGGCAGAAGATCTCGCCCACCACGCCGATGAGGGGTCGGTCTTCCTGCTTCACCGGGATGGCGGTGAAGGCCGTCTTGACCTTGCTCAGCCCGGCCTTGAGCTTGACCATGCGCTCTTTGTTGCTCAGCCCCTGCTCGGCGATGATGGCCTCCATGATGTCCAGGCCATCCAGGTAGACCTTGTCGGTATCGCCGGCGTTGACCTCGTAGGGCCGGGTCATGAGCAGCAGCTTGAGCAGGATGTCCTGCACCACCACCGCCCGCCAGGCGGTGCGGATGACCTCGCCGGCCTGGTCGCCGATGCCGGCGTAGCCGTCGGCCGAGGTGAACGACATCATGGTGACGTCTTGGTAGCCCTGGTCGTCCAGGATGCGGCGCACCAGCGCGACTGTACTGCCCGAAGCGGCAGGGCCCGTTGGCCGTGGGGAGGAGGAAGGCGGTCTTCTTGGGATCGAGCTTCTCGTCTTCGAGCAGCTTCATGAAGTCGCCCAGCACGATCCGCTGGGGATAGCACTCGTCGCCCGAGGTGTACTTGCCGCCCAGTTCCAGGGTGCGGGAGTCGGATTCGGGAGTGACGCGCGGTGTCGAGGCCGATGGAGCGGAACGACGCGGCCAGCATGCGCGAGCCGCCGTAGGGCATGCGGGGGAGGAAGGTGGTGCGCGACCGCGAGGTCGGCCTCTTTGTCGATGGGGCTGCTGCTCGGCGCCCATGGCGCCGACCGGTTTGGGCAGCGCGCCCAGCTTCGCCGCGGCGGCCTCGGCCGCTTCGCGGGTGGGCTTGCCGTTGCCGCGCCTTGGTGGTCGTGTCTGGCTCGTCGGCGCCGATGTCCACTAGCCCTCCCTCACGGGCTGCTTGGCCCGGTCTTCGCGTGCCCACCAGCGCAGGAAGCCCTTGCTGTCGAGGTAGGCCTCGCAGCGGGTCATGGCCCCGGCGTCGTTGGTGTGCTCGTCGAACTGCAGCACCAGGTAGGGGGCGGGTGCTGCCGCGCCCATGTAGTGCTTGATGTACGAGTCGGGGCCGCACTTGAAGTTGGTCATGTAGATGACGTGCAGGTTGGGCCGCGCGCCCACCAGCTTGGCCGCCTGCAGGATCTTGCGCCCGTAGCTCCAGAACATGTTGGGCGTGATGTCCCGGGTCTCTTCGCCCCAGGTGGGCAGGAAGTCGATCGGGATGAGGTTGACCCCGTAGTAGCGGCGGAGCTTGGCCGGGATGTCCATGTTGACCCCGGCGTCGTAGATGTTGTACGGCCGGCCGACCAGCACGATGCCCAGCTCGTCGTGCTCTTCGAGCACGGCCAGAGCTTCGGCTCCCGCGGCCAGCAAGGCGGCCGCGGAACTCCGACTGCGCCTCGTAGGCCTCTTTCGAGGGCCTCGTCCACCACGCGGGCCGGAACGCCCAGGGGCTTCAGGGCCGCGCGCAGGGCCTCGCCCACGAACACGGGGCCGCGGCGGAAGTGCAGTATGGGGGCCACGAACTTGTCGGCGTGAGGCCTCGAAGTGCGGGGCCATCCGGATGACGTGGGGCAGAGTCTGGCCCCAGGGGCAGGCGTGCGACTCGATCTCGGGAGTGGTCGGTCTCTTCGTTCAGGAAGTTCGGCAGGAAGATGTGATCGGCGCCCTCTTCGATCAGCTCGGCCACGTGGCCGTGGGCCACGCGGATGGGGAAGCAGGGCTCGGCCACGGAGCCCTCGACGCCCAGCTGCCCTGATCTTCTTGTCGCTCTGGCGCGAGAGCATGACGTCGAACCCGCAGGCCTTGAAGAAGGTGGCCCAGAAAGGCAGACGTTCGTAGGTGTACATGGCCCGGGGGATGCCCATGGTGCCGCGCGGAGCGCCGGTGCCCGAACGCAGCAGGGTGGCGGTGTCCTCGGCCTCGGTCACGTAGGAGTACACCAGGGCGTTGCGGTACTCCACCAGGTCGCGGATGATGGGCTCCTTGTCCACCTTGGCCCGCTTGCGGTAGCGGTCGGAGCACTTGTCGCCCCAGTAGGTCTTCTCGTCGCCGATGGTGAACTGGCGGATGTCGCACTCGTTGCTGCAGCCCTTGCAGGTGAACTCGCGGATGGTGTAGTCCACCTTCTCCAGGTCCCAACCGCGGAAGCGGGAGGGCGCCTTGGTGGCCGCCATCTTCTCGCGGGCCAGCAGCGCCACGCCGATGGCGCCGACCACCCCGTTGTACGGCGGCACGATGATGTCCTTGTCCAGGATCTGGCTGAACGCGGCCGCCACCGAGTCGTTGTAGGCGGTGCCGCCCTGGAAGTAGATGGTGTCGCCGATGTGTCTACGGCCGACCAAGCGGTTGAGGTAGTTGTAGGCGATGGAGTAGGCCAGCCCGGCCACGAGAGCCTTCTTATCAGCACCCCTCTGGAGGTACGAGTTCACGTCGCGCTCCATGAAGACGGTGCAGCGCTCGCCCAGGCGCACGGGCGCTTCCGAAGACAGGGCCAGCTCGGCGAACTCGCCGATGATCTTGATGCCCAGCTTCTCGGCCTGCTCCTCCAAGAAGGAGCCGGTGCCGGCCGCGCAGGCCTCGTTCATGGCGAAGTCGACCACCACGCCGTCCTGCAGGCTGATGAACTTGGAGTCTTGCCCGCCGATCTCGAAGATGGTGTCGGGCACCCGGTCGATGAACTTGCGCCCGATGAAGGTGGCGCCCGTCTTGTGGGCGGTGATCTCGTCGTTGACGGTGTCGGCCCCGATGAGCTCGCCGATGAGCTCGCGGCCCGAGCCGGTGGTGGCGACGCCCAGGATGTCCAGGCGGGGGCCCATCTCGTTCCAGATGTCGGCCAGACCTTTGTTGACCACCTCGACGGGGCGGCCGTCGGTCTTGACGTAGATCTCTTTGACCACCTCGCCGGCCTCGTCCAGCACCACCAGGTTGGTGGAGACCGAGCCGATGTCGATGCCCAGGTAGGCCCCGACCTTGCCGTCGCCCGGCCGGGAACTGGTAGGGCTTCACGCGGTCGCGCAGCAGGATGACGCGGTCCATGGAGAGCGCGTCGGCTGTCTCGAAGTCGGCCGTCTGGCCCTTGCTCAGCCGAGAGGGGTCGATGGTGACCATCTCGACGCCGGACTGCTCGTCGGCGGCGGTCAGCGCGCTGCCGATGGCGCCCATCCAGGCGTAGTAGGCCGGGACCATGAGCCGGCCTTCGTCCATCTCGAACGCTTCGCGCAAGGCGTCCACGGCGCCTTTGTTGGCCGCCACGCCGCCGATGAAGGCCACCAGGTCGCCGATCTCCTTGCCCTTGGTGATGGTGCTGCGATAGTTGCGCACCACTGCGTTACAGAGGCCCTTCAGCACCTCCGGTGGGCTGATAGCCCTTCTGCTGGGCGTGGATCATGTCCGACTTGGCGAACACCGAGCAACGCCCGGCGATGGAAGCGGCTTTGCCCGCGTCTCGAACGATGTCGCCTACGTCTTCGATGTCGTACAGCAGTCGGTTGGCCTGCTGGTCCATGAACGAGCCGGTGCCGGCGGCGCAGTCGCCGTTGGTGCCGTAGTCGACGATGCCCACCTGTCCGGAGGCCTCGTCGGTCTCGAGGTGGATGAACTTGGAGGTCTCGCCGCCCATCTCGAAGACGGTGGTGACGTCGGGATGCAGGGCGCCGATGGCGCGGGCGATGGCCTTGAACTCGTTCTCGTAGGGGATGTCGAGCAGGCTGCCCACCAGGCGTCCGCCGGTGCCGGTGACGCCAACGGCCGTGATCGTGCCCTCGGGCAGGGCTTCAAGTACTTGGGTGAGTAGCTCTCGGGCCGCATCGGCGGGGCCGCCCTTGATGCGCTGGTAGGCCGTCACCAGGAGGGGCGGCGCATCAGCACGGGGGAGAGTGCGACCCTCGGCCAGGGGTTCGTGGAAAAGGGGAGAACCGCCGGCCGTCGCGTTTGCCGCCAGGGCCTTGAAGGTCTCCCGGTCTTGGGGTTCGCCGACCACCGCGATCTTCACGCTGATGCAGCCTATGTCGATTCCGAGCGTCGCCATCGTTGTGCGGAACCTCCGCATGTACTACGGGGGAAAGCGCGCCGATGACGGTGGTTGTGAGGCAACCGGTGGCGCGGCTTGACCGCCGAAAATTACACGAATTGAGCCCGGATAGATTACCACGTACAGCCAGCCGCTCGGGAGGCGGAAGGGCCTCCGGTCATGCCGCGCTGAGTGGGTTGAGCGCGAGAGCGGCCTGCGTCTTCAGTCCTGCCGGCGGCGGAACATCTTGCCTATCGCCCGGCCTACCTGTTCCGCAAGGTGGGGCTTCGGCTGAGCGACGTCGAATGGGAGGCTTCGGCGCACGCCGGCCGAGAACGCATCCTCTTTGGTCCTCAGGCGCGCGAAGAAGAGCGACACGCAGCAGGTGGCAACTGCTATGAAAGGTATGAACGCTCCGCCATAGCAGGCACCGGTATATGGGCCACCGGGGTACCCAGCAGAGCCTGAGACCAGAAATATGGCAACAGGCACAAGGATCAGGCTGGGCACAAACGGTTGCTTGCGAATCAGCAGAGCAGCAACGCCGGCCAGCCCAAAGAAGAAGACTACGAGGGGCACCACGTGGGTCAAAGCGTAGCCCTGCGAGTTGTACGAGAGAGTGTGCAAGAGAAAACCTGGACCACCTACGCCAAAGCGCTCGCTCGCTCCCAGGGTGGTATCTACGCCGGCCGAGCGCAGGTACTGCCGAGCGTGCCATATGTTGAGTCCCCAGACGAGGAAGGTGAGCCCGAGGGCCACCCCCCAGCGGCAGGCTTCGCGCCAGCGGCGCCGCCAAAGTTGCATGATTATCCCACCCAACAACGCCGACACGAACCACTCCCGCAGGATAGCCGCCCCAAAGGAGAAGGCCAGTCCGGCGCGCTCCAACCTGTGGGCTACAAAGAAGGCAGCCGCTATCGCGAAGAAGCCGCCCCAGGTCTCGTACGACAGATACTGGTACGTGGTGATGGCAGACAGATAGAACGGGATCAGCACAATGGGCACGAGCAGGGCTGTGGCCGGGTCGCTTAGGCGCGCAGCCAGGGCGTACGCGAGCAGCAAAGCTAAGGTAGCGCCGAGGACGTAGCCCAGAAGGATGCCTGTGCCCGAATCGAAAAGGGTCGTCCACAAACGCGTGGCCACCGGAGTGCGCCAGCCGGCGAGATTGGTGGTGGGCTGCTCGAAACGGGCATCCGCTTGTGATGCCTGACCCCAGGCTTCGTAGAAGCCCATGTCATGTTTCTCCACCAGCCAAAAGGTCTTCATAAAGAAGACCGGATCGTAGTTGTACGACTCGGCCGGTGGTTCTCGGGCGACGTATCGCTCGACCGTCTCCGCCTGGTTATGCGCCTGCAGCAGGAAGATCGCGCAGAGCAGTAGCGCTACGGCGTAGGAGAGAATCCGGAAGTTGACGCGTCGGAAGACCAATCCGATGCCGAGCACGAGCACCACTCCGGCGGGTATTGCCATATAGTCGACCACATCTTGCCGGGCAGAGGGGTAGACAAAGCTCACAAATACAAAGGCCGCGGAGCCCAGCACCACCGACGCCATCACTGCCCAGACCGTCCGGCGTAGCAGCAGGGCCGCAAGCGCTGCCAGCAAGAGCACGATGCCCCAGGGGGGCCGTGGCGCGACTCTTAGCAGGGAGGCCGTGGCCACGAAGCCGCAGAACAGCGTCGAAGCCAAGCCGACCCAGGGCACGGGACGCAGGGGTCCGAGAAGCTGGCTAAGGGCTGAAGCGCGCCCGGGTGTGTGTTGGCTATCCGTCGATGGTTGCATATGAATCCGCGCCATCATACGGGAAACAGGCCGCTTCCCGCAAATCTGTCTGACAACGGAACAAGGGCGACGTTGTGGCACATCGCCGAAGACGTGGAGGCCGATGCTGGGCGCCCTTCGAACTCCTACTCGAGGGTCCCGGTGACCTCCAGGTAATCGATGTTTATATTGGTGTCGGTCGCAGCAGCGTTCTTGCGCCCGGTCCACTGGATTACCACGGTGTGCGATCCACTGCCCAGCATGCCTGAGTTCCAGACCTCTTGGCGCCAAAGGACATCAGCGCTGTAGAGATCGACGGTGACCGAGTCGCCGCCATCGACCGTCACTTGGGCCTCGCCGTAGACAGAGCTCTTCTTAGCCAACCAGGCGAGCTGAATGCCGTCGAAACGAATAGTCACCGAGGCTCCCGAGGCGTTGGCAAAAGCGAAGTTCTCGCCAGAGGCCGACGAGTCGGAGGTGGCCTTCCAGTTGCCGGCGTAGACGAGTTTCGTATTGGTCTGTTGATAGCGGCCGGTCAGCACCCCGTGCACCTCGATGGCATCGACATTGATGTTGTCATCTGTGGCCGCCGGTGCTTTCTGCCCAGTCCAGGCGATGGTGACTACGTGCGGGCCGACGCTGAGCGTACCCGTCTGCCATACCACCTGCTGCCACACCACGTCTGCGCTGTAGAGGTCGACATTGCCCACGCTGGTCCCGTCCACCGTGACCTCTGCCTGGCCGTAGACAGGGGATTTCTTGGCTATCCAGGAAAGTTCAGTGCCGACAAAGCGGATGGTGAGCGAAGCACCGGAGGAGTTGGCGAAGGTGAAGCTGCTTCCGGTGGCCGAGTTGTTGTCAGAGGCCTTCCAACTACCGGCGTAGGTGAATCGGCGTTCGGTTTCTTGGTGGGTGGTGGTCTCAAAGACACCAACAGGCAGACTGGTAGCAGTGGTCGAGGTCGTCTCTGGGATAGTCGAGTTGTCGGGAAGACTGGTCGAAGTCGTGGTGGTTCCCGCGCTGCCCGAGCAGCCCCCCAGAAGGACCATCATCACCAGAACGCTAGCGACCAGCAGACTCTTCTTCACGCCGCACCCCCTTGCCGGCGATTCGACTCTACTCATCGATCCACGTCTAATAATACAGGGAATGTTGAAGAATGGAGTTTTCAGTAAAGCATAGCGTCTTCAACGCCAACTCGTGGGCTGGTCACTGCGACTCAGTGACCTACATGACAGGGGGTGGAAATCGCGACTCCTTGTCTCCGTGGTGGGGGAGGGAGCTGTTCGCGGTCCGGAAGGTCAAAGGCTCAAACAAAGAGCTTGGAAGACCATCCCCCTGCACATGCTTGACAGAAGGCCCGGTGCCAAGCGACGGTTGACCGACCGGCTCCTGGGACTGTGACTTCAATTGCGAAACTCAGCACGTCCGCTGGCTGGGGCTCACTTGGGCCCGGCACGGGCGACCCTGATCACAGAGATCTCGATGTTGCGCACAATGGCGAGGGTTGGTTGCATCGCTGAATCTGATCGACCTCACGTCGAGTTGCTACGAAGCCATCAAACCGTACTGAACAGGTACATGGCCCAGCCCAGGCAGTCACGTCCCCATCGTAGGAAGCCGTCCCGGCTCTTGTGCGCGGTGCTGAGAAGCGCTTCTACGTCTGGGTCATCGGGATGGGCGGCCGCGTACCGTTCGGCGGCCTGCCACTGGAGGCCCTCGTACCTGTCCCAATCGTCCTGAGAGGACACGACGGAGTACAAGTATGTAAGACCCAGGTCTACACCTGTCTGAACGTTGCTGGAGTGAGAACCGTATGACTCGGCCTCTTGTTCGGTCAGTCTCAGGTACTCCGGGTGCGGGGGGATCTTCCAGAATGGCTCGCCCACGAGCACGAGACCGCCGGGACTCACCATTTTGCCCAAGGCTTCGAGCGTTCTCTGGTGGCCGTTGTAGACCCAGGAGGCGCCGATGCATGAGGCCATGTCCAGACTCCTCTGTTGATCCGGCGCATACTTGCCACCGTCCATGTTCAGCAGCGCGATACGATCGGTCAGTCCCCGGGCGGCAACATTCTTTCGCGCCTCCTCGAAGGTGACCGGAGACAAGTCGAGCCCCGTAGCGGTCACCTCGTACCGCTCCGCCACGAGGCAGAGAAACTCGGCCTTGCCGCAGGCCACGTCCAGGACTCGCCCGTTTTCAGGCAGGCGCAAGAGGTCGATGAGCTCTCTGGTCTTGGCCAGGCTCGTCGGGTTCATGACCGTATGGTCGGTGTGGGTGATGCCAAAGTACTTCCACATGTCCATGTCCACGGGCGCGTCCTTTCATCCTTGTTTGCCACTCGCAGCGATAGAACCACCGGGCGATACTGTGCGGACTTCGAATCGTCTAGAGTCTGTGAGGCGTCATCTCAGTCAGTGCGGCCGTCTTCCCCTGATCTCTCGAAGTCATCGGACCAGACGGTCGGGCGCGGCTCTCGTGGCCTTCTGACTGTCATCCAGCCACGCACGACTGGCACCCCACCGGATGTAGGCAATCTATCGACCAGATCCTCTTTGGGCCCGCGAACGGTTAGACGCTGCCATACACTTTGCAGGATCTTTCGGACTGTGCTCGGCTCTTTGTCCATCATGTCGTTCCATTCTGGGTTGCCATCACCGGGGGGTACTACATGGACTTCGAACGGTGTGACTCTTCTACGCTAACTCAGCCAGACGGGGGTGCAAATCGCGGTAGCAGGTTCTGGCGGACGTAGTCGAGGCTCTCTTCCTCCCCGGCATAGAACGTGACGTAATCGTGGTGATCGAAGGACGCGTGGATGTCCGAGGCTGCGATGACTAGGTCGCCATCCCAGCTACTCAACATGGAGAGGTAGAGGAATGAGTTCAGGTCCTCTGTCTCGTAGCCCAGAAAGAGATGACCGGGCGCTTCATGCCAAAGGCGATGATCCCCGTAGCTCTGGCGGAGTTTGTAGTAGAGATGCCAGTTGGCGCACGAGGGAAAGATCAGCGGATTGGTGATCCAAAGGAGCGCTTCGTTTCCACATGTGAGAGAAGTGGCCATCCAATGCGCCAAGTAGAGAATCTGCCCCGATTCTTGGGGAAACTTGACTTCCTCTCTGCGGGCCCCCGGAATGGTCTCCGGTGTCTGCAGCCCTCGGCCGTGCAGCCAGTCCTTGCATTCCTCGTCGGTATAGAAACGCATTGCCCTCCCCCTACAAGTCACCAGATTGGTGAGCCTCAGACTACACCCGGGCGAGATGGCTGAGCAAGCGTGGAGTGCTGGAAGGTAGCGACGTTGCCAAAGATTCCACTGGTGTCGAGCGGGCCATAGTGGATTTGAACCGCGCCCCGTCGGCTATACTCGGCTGACAATGAAACCCACCGGCATCAAGCTCATCGCGCAGAACAAGAAGGCCTACCACGACTACTTCATCGAGGAGACGTTGGAGGCCGGTATCGTTCTCACCGGCACCGAGGTCAAGTCGCTCCGGGTCGGCCGGGCCAACCTGCGCGACTCGTATGCTGCTGTGGAGAAGGGCGAACTCTTCCTCGTCGGCTGTCACATCAGCCCGTATGAGCAGGGCAATATCTTCAACCACGATCCGGTGCGCTCCCGCAAGCTTCTGGTGCATGCCCGCGAGCTGCGCCGTCTATTTGGCAAGGTGAAGGTCGCCGGCTATACCTTGGTGCCCACCAAGATGTACTTCAAGGATGGTCGGGCCAAGGTGGAAATCGGACTGGCCAAGGGTAAGGCTCTATACGATAAGCGCCAGGTTTTGGCCACGAAAGAAGCGGAGCGCGACATGGCCAGGTCCTTCCGCCGCGCCGGCAGGGAAGACTGACTAGAAGGGGCCGACCAACGGGTAAGGCGTGTTGTCTTGATACTTCAGCGCTTCGGCCTTTGCTAGGTCCACATCTTGGGCGATCTGCCTAGCGGCGAGTCGGCCGTCGATGGCCTCGGGGTCAGAGGACAACTGGCTCAGCCATTGTTCGCGCTTGGCCCGGCGGCGAGCAAGCAGGCGGGAGAGGAGGCCCTTGCCTCCGTGTGGTGAGACTACTGTGTCCATGGATCCAGAATAGTCTCGGCCGGGCTGTTTGTCGACGCATTCGATCAAGCCGCCGAGGAGTATAATCTCCCAACTCAGTCAGCTCGGCAGAAGGAGCCGGGTGTCTGGGTCTCGTGGGGGCGACATGGTTTCGACGGGGCTCATGTCTGGGTTTAGGTTGCGAGCCGAGATCCCGGCCGTTCTCGTTAAACAGGCTGGAAAACACAATTGCCAAACCTTCATTGGCTCTGGCCGCTTAGTCTTTAACTAGACTACAGCGCCTGTCACGCCTCCCGCGTCTGCCGGGGAGGGTCGTGGCATAAACCAGGCGGACTTACTCTCGGCGAGTGCCGCCGGCGTCGGGAGAAAATTAAGGTGGCTGGCCGGACGTTCCCTGCTCCTACGGGTGCGCGAGGCGAGAAACAATGTAAGAGCTACGCTCGTAGATATCTAGGCTCGACGAGTTTCGGACGGGGGTTCGATTCCCCCCGCCTCCACCATTGCGTGGCGGCTGGTGACGCCCAACGCCGACCTCACCTGGGAGGGCGACGCGATGAAGAGACTGCTGTTCCTTCCGATCACGCTTGTCCCGCTGTTGTGGCTACTCGCCTGCTCCGGGTCGGTCGACACGGAGCAAACCACTGTCACCACGGTGGGGGCCATCACTACGGCTGCCCAATCGGTGACGACTACCAGCGCCGTGCCTCCATCCACGAAAGGGGCCACCACCACGGTGTCGACTATGCCGGAAGGCTACGCTCTCACAAGCATCCTGCTGATGGGCGCGGCCGATAAGGACTTCTCGAGCGAGGGGGGCAAGACTTTCGCTCTCACCCACATTCTCATCACGCTCGACCCCGAAGCGCGGTTGATCAAGTTCACGCAGTTCCCCTACAACCTCATTGTCGATGTGGAGAGGGAGAGCGGGCTGGAAGCGATGGCGCTTCAGTCGGTCTCCAGCGAGTATGACGAACAGAAGGTCGTGGCGACGCTGGAACAGAACTTCGGCATCGAGATCGACCACTGGATGGTCATGAACATGAGCGGAATGGTGGACATCGTCGATGCTATGGGCGGCATCGAGATCAACGTTGAGAGTCTGTCTCTGAACGAGGCGGCCCAACACCTCGTAGATATTCTGGGTGTGCCCTGGCAAGAAGTCATGAGCACAGGACTCCAGGTGCTCTCTGGGGTGCAGACGGCCGGGTACTTCGTTGACACCGTTCCGCAGACCGACGAGTCCATGAAGGAAGAGGAGCTGCTCTTCCGCGATAGGCACGAGACCATCCTCAGGGCCGTCGTGCTGGGTATCAGGGCCCTTGGGCTGGCCGGCGAAGACCTGGTGAGCGTCGCGGGCAGCGTTGCCGGCACCTACTCCACCAGCATCGCCCCAGGGGACTGGCCGGTCATCGCCGCGACTGCCGCCTATTGCGTGAAGCGTGATCCGCAATTCTTGTTTGTGCCACTGGAGATCGTGGGCGCAGCCGGCAGCGACTCTCAGATGGTCTACAACAAGAACGTGGACGTGCCGGCGGTGCAGGAGTTCGTCTCGGGACGATAGTGGGGCTCGCGGCCGTCGGAGGGCGTCGTAAGGCTGCGCCGGCCATTGGGCGGCGGCAGCAGTGGAGTGACCGGTAGACACAAGCTCCGCGGGACGAGTCGGTTCCCGTGGAGCTTCTGCGAGTTTGAGGTCGGTGGCCTCCAACAGCCTGCTGCCGTGGGACTCGGTCGGTCGTCGTTGCGCGGCCCTGGGCGGCATGGTATAGAGAGACGGCTGGAGGCACCATCAGACTGGGGGGCGCGACGCATGTGCTGCAGACGAGTGAAGGCAAGGTATTGCTTCCATAGGGGAGCAAACCAAACGAGAGGTGGTCACATGATTCCCCGAGCCGCCATGGGGTGGAGGAAGTGCGGAAACCGGGCAGCGATATCGGGGTTGGTCGTTCTTTGCGTGCTGGTGCTGCTTGCCGGACTGCCGATGCTGGGGGTGGCTCCGGCGCAGGCGACAGTGGACGAGCAGACAGTGCGGGAGGAGGCCCCGCTAACCTTCGAGTCTTTGCTCAGCAACCCCGACCGGCCGGAAGTGGTGGGCGATCAGCTGCTGGTGGCCTTTCGCAAAGGGGTGAACGCTCTTACCGCCCAGCAGTTTGTCGGTAGGTACGGCGCTAAGGTGCAAGGCGTACTGACCTCGGCTTCCAGGTATGCGGGCCAGAGGATAGCCGTCATCAAGGCGAGAGGTCTGGGCGCGGCCGGACTCTTCGACCAGCTGCAGAGCGACCCGGCGGTGGCGGCGGTGAGTCTCAACTACAAGCAACGCGTAGCCGTGACGGTGCCAAACGATCCCCTGTTTGGAGAAATGTGGGGGTTGGATAACATCGGTCAGACCGGAGGCGCCACCGACGCCGACATCGACGCTCCCGAAGCCTGGGATGTGTCAATGGGATCGTCGGGAGTGGTGGTCGCCGATATCGACACCGGCATCGACTACACGCACGAGGACCTGGTAGGCAACGTCTGGACCAATCCGTCTGAGATTGCGGGCGACGGCATTGACAACGACGGCAACGGCTACGTGGACGATGTGTACGGCATAGACACGGCCAACTATGACAGCGATCCTTGGGACGATCACGGTCACGGGACGCACACAGCTGGGACTATCGCGGCGGTGGGTGACAACGGTGTGGGAGTGGCCGGTGTGGGGTGGTCGACCAAGGTAATGGGCGTCAAGTTCCTGGATCAAGCGGGGTCCGGCAGCGACGCCGCGGCCGTAGAGGCCATTTACTACGTGATAGGTCAGAAGCTCGACAACGGGGTCAACGTGGTGGCCATCAACGCGAGCTGGGGTGGGGGGGGATACGATGCAGTCCTCGAGCAGGCTATTGCCGACGCCGGGGACGCGGGCATCATCTTCGTGGCCGCTGCCGGCAATGACTCCCAGAATACCGACGTGGTATCCAACTACCCATCGGGCTACGACCCCGCCACCATCGTGTCTGTGGGCGCGACCGATCATAACGATCTCCCCACCTGGTTCACTAACTACGGGAGTTCCTCGGTGGATCTCTTCGCACCGGGGGAGAGCATCCTGAGTACGCTGCCCAACTTCGCGTATGCACCAGGCGCCGGCGACTATCTTCTTCGACGACATGGAGGCCGGAGCGGGCCAATGGGCCGCCCCGGAAGGAACATGGAGCATCACGAGCGAGAAGCCCGAAACGGGCAGCTATAGTTGGTCCGACAGTCCCGCAGGCGACTATTTGGACGACACCCAGAGCGCCATCACTACGGCGTTGCTCGATCTGACGGCCGCTCCGGCCCACCCGATGCTCGGGTTCAGCGCCTGCTACGACTTGGGCAGCGCGGAGCTGGACATGCTCTTGGTGGAGTTCTCGGGCGACGACGGAGCGACCTGGGAATCTGTGGCCGCCCTTTTCGGATCGAGTGGTGGCTCGTGGGAATCGATCAGCGTGCCCATACCGTCGTATCTGTGCACCGATCAGTTCAGAGCTCGCCTCTGCTTGGTCACCGACTCGGAGGATGGAGAGGTGGCCGACGGTGTGTACATCGACGGTTTTGGTATCGGGGCGACCGGGGCCTCCGACAAGTACGAGCGATGGAGTGGCACCTCTATGGCTACGCCGCATGTCACCGGGTCTATCGCGGTGCTGGCTGCGCAGTATCCGGCCGACAGCCCGCTGGAACGCATCAGCCGCATTCGCTCCGGAGTCGACGTGCTGCCGCAACTGGACGGCTTGGCCAACACCGGGGGGAGGCTCAATCTGGCCCGATCAATCGACGCCGGTCTTGTCCCGGTTCCCTGGGTCTCCAGACTATTGTATGAGCGCCCTGTGACCGCGGGTTCCCTGTTGATGTTGGAGGGGGTCCTGTTCGGAGACGACGCGGGAAAAGTGCTTGTGTCCGACGGCGCCACGGAAGTCGAGGCGCTGCTGGTGTCTTGGGCCGACGGAGCGGTCGAGGCCACGATGCCGGATACGCGCAATGGCATGGTCATTCTGGAAAGGGCGGACTCCGCTCGATGCACCGCTGGGACGGTGTCCGCCTGGGCCGACGGAGCTTCCTCGATTCTCGGCCGCGATGGCAACACGGCTCTCGCCACGGACAACGGCATCCTGTCATTTGGTGGCTATACGCAGGGCGGGGTGCTGGCCACCAGCACGATCGAACTCTACGACCCCTATGAAGACACCTGGTTGGCGTCGTCCAAGTTGCGCCTGCCTGAGCCCCGCGTGTATGCGGCTTCGGCCGCTGCCGGCGACTACGTGTACGTTATCGGGGGTTATGAGGACGGCCTTGGTCAGGCTCACGACAACATGTGGGCGTACGACTTCTCGGTCAACGAGTGGCTGACGATGGCTCCGCTCCCGGCTCCGCTGATGTTCCACGAAGCGGTGGAGGTGGATGGGTTGATCTGGGTGTTCGGAGGCAGCGACGAGAACGGCGTCATGAATCCCGATCTGTACGTCTACGATCCTAGCGACGATTCCTGGACGGTTTCGGCCGGGCCATCCCCCCGCATCGAAGGGGCGGGCATCGCCGTTGATGGATTGATCTACTTCTTCGGTGGGTGGTCTGACACTGACGACTACGTCGGTACCACCGAGGTCTACGATCCCGTGGCCGGTTCTTGGACGACGTTGTCGGATCTTCCCTCCCCACTGGCGCGGATGGGGGTGGCCGAATACGGGGGCATGGTCTACCTCATCGGAGGCACCCACACCGACTGGTGGCTGGGCGGCATGAGGACCGTTCTGCGCTTCGATCCAGCGACAGAGACGTGGAAAGACCTGTCGCCCCTAGTACTCGCGCTTCCGTCTGAGTCCGCGGCGCACAGCAGCCCGGCGGTGGGTGTTGAGGGCCAGGGTATCTACAGCATCAATGGGATGAGTTGGGGCAGCTCCTCCCGCCGTCTGCAGCTTCTGGCCGACTCTTCGCTGAGTATGAGCATCGTCTCCCTCGACCCAGCCGTCGGCTCCGTTGACGGTGGCAACGAAGTCGCGATACTGGGCACGGAGTTCTTCGACGTGACGGGCGTGACCTTTGGCGGCGTGGCGGCTGCTGGCTACACCGTCGAGTCTTCCGACCGGATCGTCGCCACGGTTCCCGCGGGGGCGGCCGGGGTAGTGCAGGTACAGGTCACCTCCGCCGAGGGCGCGACCGCGGATACCGAGGCCGATGACTACAGGTACGCTGGTCGGCCGGCCATCACGTCTCTCAAACCGGCCGCCGGTCCTCTCGCCGGCGGAAACGACGTTGTCATAACCGGCACCGAGTTCTACGGGGTCACCTCGGTGACGTTCGGTGGCATCCCGGCCCTCGACTTCGCGGTCGACTCGTCCACGCAGATCACCGCGGTGTCTCCGTCTCACCAAATTGGCTGGGTGCAGGTGCAGGTTACGGCGGCGGGAGGGGCGACGCCCAACGGGTCCGCCGACGACTTTTTCTACTTCACCGGCTATGTTTCGTTGCGCGGCACCGACCGGTACGACACCGCCATAAGGATCGCGAGGGCCATGTTCCCAGGGCCCCTGGAGCCGGGTGCGGGTCTGGTGTTGGCGCCGGGAGATACGTTTCAGGAGGCCCTCTGTGGTGGTCCGCTGGCCGCCGCCTACGGCGGGCCGGTACTGCTCACTCCCAGTACGGGGCTCAATAACGCGGTCAAGGCTGAGATTCTGCGGCTCCGGCCGCAGACGGTCATATGTGTCGGCCTCTCCGACGCTATCAAGTTGAAAGTCCAGGCTGCCCTGGCGCATACCGGTAGCGTGATCGCCATCAGGGGGACGAGCGTGTATGACATGAGTTACAGGGTGGCGAAGGCCCTGCAGGCCAAGGTGGGTGATCTCAGGGGAGCCACCGCCATAGTCACCCGCGGCGACGTGTTCCCCGACGCCATCGGGGTGTCCCCGCTGGCCTGTGCCAAGATGTGGCCCATTGTTTTGACGGGCAAGGGTACCGTTCTTAGCGCTAGTGCCGGTCGAACGCTGAGTGAGTTGCGCGTTGGCACAGCCATCAAAGTGGGCACTTATGCGACTCTGCCGGTAGGGGTGACGGGGCTTGCCAACCTGTCCGGCTCCGATCGGTATGCCACCAACGTCAACGTGGCCGAATGGGCTCGGACCCACGCCGGCCTTACCTTCGACCACCTGGGCATCGTCACGGGGGACAAGTTCCCAGATGCCCTTGCCGCGGGGCCTTATCTAGCCCAGGAGAGGGGCATCGTGCTACTCAGCCCGCTGCTCGGCCCACTGCCCCGTGTCACCGCCGCTGAGATAGCAGGCCAGGCCGAGAATGTTCAGCATGTATCCTTTATCGCCATGATCGAGCCGGTGATCAGTCAAGTGAAGGCGCTGTTGCCATGAATAGACCTGGACGTGAGTTGGTCGAAGCTGCCCTAGCGAGCGGTGCCGGGGCATTGGACGAGGACGACGGCAAGCAGTTCTTTGCGGCCTACGGCATAGAGGTCCCTCAGGGGGGCACAGTGCATTCTGCCGATGAGGCCGTACGTCTGGCCGATGACATCGGCTACCCGGTGGTCATGAAGGGGGCTTCTCCCGACATCCAGCACAAGACCGATGCCGGTTTGGTACTGCTGCGCATCGGCAACGAGAAGGAGGTGCGCGAGGCGTACCGCACGCTGGAAGCGCGGGCGGCCGCGGGCGGCTCCACCCTGGAAGGCGTCCTTGTGGAGCACATGGTCATCGGCAGGCGCGAGTTCGTGGTGGGTCTGGTTCGAGACCTGCTGTTCGGACCGGTGGTCATGTTCGGTCTGGGAGGTATATACACCGAGGCTCTCAAGGATGTGGCTTTCGCCGTCGCGCCTGTCTCGGAGGACGACGCGTACGAACTCATGGACGAGATTCGAGCCAAGGTGCTTCTCGGCCCAGTGCGGGGGGAGCCGGCGGTAGACCGCGCGGCTCTGGCGAGGGTCATCATGGCTGTGGGGCAGATGGCGGAGGATCATCCCGAGATCCGCGAGATCGACGTCAACCCTCTGCTCATCGACGGCTCTGTCCCCGTGGCGGTGGACGCTCTTATCGCCGTGGGCGAGCCCGTGCACGTTTCCACCCGGCCGCCGGCCGACATCTCCCAGTTGGATCACTTGGTGGCTCCGGGGAGTGTCGCCGTGGTGGGCGCATCGTCCGACACGGCCAAGTGGGGCGGCATGATCACGGCCAACCTGAGATTGGGCGAGTTTCCTGGTCCCATCTATCTGGTGAACCCCAAGGGAGGCACCATCCTGGGCCTGCCTGTCTATACGAGCGTGACCGAGCTTCCGGAGACTCCCGACTTGGTGCTGATAGCGGTGCCGTCGGCGTTGGTCAACGACGTTGTTGAGGAATGCGGCCGCAAGGGTGTGGGAGCGATCGTGGTGGTGTCGGCGGGATTCTCGGAGGTCGGCCCAGAAGGGCGGGCGATGGAGGAGGAGATGGTCGCCATCGCCGACAAGTACGACATGGCTCTGGTGGGTCCCAACTGCATGGGGGTCATCTCCTCACACCATAAGCTGTACGGCACGGGATTCATGCTGGTGCGCCCGGTTCCCGGGGGAGCTAGCATGGTGTCGCAATCGGGCAACCTGGGCCTCCAACTGCTCGTGTCGGCCGACAGGCGCAAGGGGGGAGTTGGCAAGTTCATCGGCGTGGGCAACGAGGCCATGATCGACGCTGTGGACTTCATCAACTATCTGCACAACGACCCCGACACCAACACGATAGTCGCCTACATGGAAGGTTTCGACGACGGCCGGCGCCTCTTGGATGTTATCAAGCGCACCACGGTGGACAAGCCGGTGGTGGTACTGCGCGGGGGCATGAGCGACTACGGCAAGAAGGCCGCTGCCTCGCACACCGGGGCTCTGACCTCGTCTACAGCGGTGTTCCAGGCGGCGGCGCGGCAATCGGGGCTGATAGTGGTTACCGATCCGGACGAATTCATGGATCTTACCTTTGCTCTCTCTTACATGCCCCTTCCTCCCGGCAAGAGGGTGGCTGTTGCTACCCTTGGTGGCGGTTGGGGGGTGCTGGTGTCGGACGAGATAGCCCGTTGCGGATTGGAATTGGCGGAGCTGACCCCCGATGTGATCGAGAGCTTGAACAAGCTCCTGCCTCCATTCTGGAGCCACGCGAACCCGGTGGATATGGTCGCCACCGTGACGCCTGGGGTTCCTGAAGCGGTTGTCGAGATACTGGCCGCCAGTGACGCGATAGATGCTGTGATAGTCATGGGCGTGGTCGGTTCCATGAGCGAGAGTCGCCGGGCCATCACTGAGATAGAGAGTCTCAAGGCCGTTTGCGTGGGTATGCCGCCGGCTGCAGCGGGTGCCGCGGACGCGACCGGAGCGGCCGAAGCGGCCGCCGGCACCGACGGGTGTGGCGACAACGAGCCTGTCGAGCCGGAATTGAGCGAGCGGGAGCTGGCATTCATAATGCAGAACGCGGCGTTGATGGACCGCTACTGCAAGCCCATCGCCAACATCTCACAGAAGCCCATGAGCCAGGCCATCTTCTCTGAGGGAGGTCGCTACGCCACCTTCGTCCTTCCTTCGCCTCTGAAAGGTGTACGAATACTCGGCAAGATGGCGGCCTACAGCGCGTACCTGCGCAAGAAGGGCCGCGACCTCAACTGCTAAGGGGCGCCGTAGCCGGGTGTACCATCGGTAGTCATGAGTAACAGTTTGCGAAGGGCCGGCGGGAGGACCCCCGGGTCGGTCCCCGAAGGCATCGCCGAGGCGATGGCTGCCGAAGGCGGCCGCGTGCCCTTCGCCCGCTACATGGATCTGGCCTTGACTCATCCCACAGACGGCTACTACGGCGGGGGCGGGGATATGCTCGGTCCGTACGGCCATTTCACCACAGCACCCTGCGTTTCGCCTGAGTTCAATGAGTCCGTGGAACGGGTCCTGCGAGAGTTGGTGGATGCCTCCGTGTCTTCCCAGGGGGGAGATGCTGAGATGGTGACGGCAATAGAGTTTGGGGGAGGACACGGTGATCTCTCCAAAGCCGTTCTCCGGGGCTGGGATAGGTACCGGCCTGATCTGCGGGAGCGAGTCACGTACGTGATCGTGGAGGTCAGCGGCGCCCTGCGAGAGAAGCAGCGACGGGCGCTGGCGGGCGTCACGGCTCGCGGTTGGCGGGTGAAGTGGGTGGCTTCGACTGACGACGCGCTCGCGGTTGCGCGCGGGACCTCGGTGGTGGGGGTGGGCAACGAGTTCATCGACGCCCTGCCCGTGCACCTTATCGATGTGCGGGGAGACGAGCTTCTGGAGGCCTGGGTGGAGTTGGACCGCACCGCACCGACGGGCGCGTCCCAAGTCCGCGCGCGGGAGGTCTGGGGGGCGCCCACACAGGAGGCTCTGGGCGAGCTGCGTAGGTTGTTTGGTACCGTCGTGGCCGGCGATCTCCGCTCGCTGAGCCAAGACGGCATCATTGAGGTGAGGCCTTCCGCAGCCACGCTGCTGGAGCAGGTGGCGGCGGCCGCGCAGGCGTGCTGTCTGTTGACCATTGACTACGGCGGTTGGTTCGGTGGCCCGGTTTGCGGAGCCGCTCCCTCGGCGCCCTACAGGCGGACGGTGCGCGGCTACTTCAGGCACCAGCCGGAGGCCGATCCCTATGTGCGGATAGGCCGGCAGGACCTGACGGCCGACGTGGACTTTCGGGCTCTTGACCTTCATGGTCGCCGGGCGGGGTTCGAGACGGTGTTGTATGCGACGGTGGCGGGATTGCTGACGGCGGTCGGGGCAGAGGACACGCTGCGGGCGCTACGGGAGCGTGCCGCCACTTCACTGCAGATCGATCGCCGGGCTTCGATCCTCCAGAAGCTTTTGGACGGCGAGGACCTGGGCGGGGCTTTCAAAGTGTTGCTGCAGGCGCGAGAGTGACGCGGGGGGGCCTCCTCGCGTGGCTGTGATTCAGGCGGTGGCCGCGCTCCCGCGACGATCGGGGCCGGGATTAGAAGGTGGCGTGGTCTCCCACACGGGTGAGTTGCAGCCCGAGAGTCTTGCTCAAGCTGGTGAGGCGGTCCAGGATGATCTTAGCCGTAGCGCCGGTCACCGGGGCCGGGGCACCCGAGGTTTCGCTGAGCCATATGGGGATGATCTCTCCGGTAGGGCGCCCCTCCTTGGGTATGCTCACCCGGAGCACGAACGACTGGCCTGTCTCGGGGCGCGAGTGCCTGTCGAACACAAAACCGCCCAAACTGTAGGCGATGAGTTTGTTCTTATATATCTCCAACCCTTGGTCCACATGGGGATGGTGACCCAGAACCAGATCGGCGCCGGCATCTATCACCGCGTGGGCGAGGTTCCGCTGGGCCGAGGTGACGGTTGGTGAGTACTCGACTCCCCAGTGGAAGCTCACGACTACGAAATCCACCTGCTTAGCGGCGGCTGCCACCTGGTTGGCGATACTTCGGGGGTCGTAGGTCGTGGCGACGCCAGGCTTGCCGGCGCCGGCGGCGAAGCCGGAGGGGACGATGCTACTGTAGGCAAGCACCGCGACCTTACCGGCGGGGGTGTCCATAATGACGGGGGCCACCGCAGCCGCGCCGTTGGCGCCGGCGCCGGCGTGCTTGACGCCCACGGCGTCAAGCCGGGCGATGCAGTCCAGCAGAGCCGCCGAGCCGTAGTCGAGGATGTGGTTGTTGGCCAAGCTCACCACGTCGATGCCCCCGGATAGCAGGCCTTGTGCCAGAGCCGGCCGGGCTCGGAAAGTGTATTCCTTCCCCGATACCGGGCTGCCCACATTGGAGATGGGCCCCTCAAGATTGACGAGGGCCAAGTCTGCTGGGGCAAGGTACTGCTTGACCTGAGCGAAGACGGCCGGGCCGCCGTTCTTGTCCATGAAAAGGCCCACTCCGCGGTCACCCAGAACGTCGCCGCCGGCCGCTACGGTCAGCGAGGATACGGGTATCGTGGCCTGCTCGAGCACCCCGATGATGTCGAACGCGTCCACGTTTACGTATGTATGTCCGGTCGCGGCCGTTTTGGAGCCGCTCCAGCTGATAATCACGGTGTGGGCGCCTTGGGCCAGGGTCTCGGTGCTCCAGACCGGCTGTTGCCACTTGATGGTGGGGCTGGAAAGGTCGACGTCCGCCGGCGGCGAGCCATCAACACTCACCTTCGCGATGCCGTAAACAGGGCTGGTCTTGGCGATCCAGACCAGCTTGGTGCCGGTGAACCGCACGATGAGCGACGCCCCGGTGGAGTCAGTCCAGCGGAAGGTGTTCTGGGAGGCTTCGCGGGTCTTCGAGCGCACGGTATTCCAGGCCCCTGCATAGGCCAGGTGGGAGTCGCTTTGTTCGAAGCGGGTGGCCAGCGTTCCAGCCGAGTCGGGCGAAAGCTCGCTCCCGATCGGCTCTTCGGCTTGGGCACTGTCGGGGCTCGCCCACAGCAACAGGGCAAGCAGCACCAGCGCCACTGCCAAGAAGATCGCTGCTCTTGGGCGGATCACGCGCACCTCTCCCTCGTCGGGTCCAGTGTGATTGTAGCCGCGCGAGCTGGGGTGGGCAATGGTAGCGGCTACTCGGAGGGGGTCCCGAAGCAGCGCTTGGTCGCCGCGAACGCGTCAGCTGCAAGCCCCAGATCGGCGCTAAGACCGGTGAGGCGGTCCAGGATGACGGCGGCCTCGCTGCCGCTCACCACTTTGGGGACCCCTTGGGTGTCGTGTAGATACACGGGAATGATCTTGCCCGAAGGCGGTCCCTCCCGCTGCAGGGTCACCTGCAGGACGAACGCTTCGCCGGTGGCTCGGGAGTAGTGGTCGAAGATGAAATCACCCAGACTGTAGGCGATCAGGCCGTCCTTGTAGATCTCGAGCCCTTGGATGACGTGGGGGTGGTGGCCCAAGATGAGGTCGGCGCCGGCATCGATCAGCTTGTGCGCGAGGTTCTGCTGGGACGAGTCGGCAGTGGCATCGTATTCGGTACCCCAATGGAGACTGACGATCACGAAGTCGGCCTCTTTGGCGGCGGCGGCGACCTGGGCTACTAGTTTCTCGTTGGGAGATGAGGTGACGTTTGTTCCAGGTTGGCGCGCGGTGGCGGCGAATCCCAGCAGTGATCTCGCTGGCGGCGAGAACGGCCACGGTGCCGGCGGGGGTCTGCAGGTTGGCCGCCGCCGCCGCCGCTGTGGCGTCGGCCCCGGCTCCGGCATGTGCGACGCCTGCCTCGTCCAGCCGGGCGATGCAGTCTAGTAGAGCCTCCGAGCCGTAGTCGCGCGCGTGGTTGTTGGCCAGGCTAACCACGTCGATGCCCGCCCAGGCCAGACCCGCGGTGAGGGCGGTGCGCGCTTCGAAGGTGAATTTCTTCCCGGCCACTGGGCCGCCCAGGTTGGAGATGGAGCCTTCGAGATTGATGAAGGACACGTCGGCGGGAGCGAGATAGGGTTTCACGAACTCGAAGACCGACTCGCCTCCGTGCTTGTCGATGTAGTCACCGACTCCGCGGTCGCCCATCACGTCGCCTCCGGCGGCCACGCTCAAAGCGGGCGGTTCGGTGGTGGTCGTCGTGGACGCCGCTGTGGTCGTGGTGGGCGGCAGGGTCGTCGTAGTGCCAAGAGGCGTTTCGCTGGTGGTCGTGGTGGACTCACTAGTCACGAACTCGGCAGTGGCAGATCCAGCCGTCTTGACGTGCCAGATGTAGTAACCGGCCAGGGCGGCGACCACTAACCATAGAGTGACTACGACCAGCACAAGGGGGCGTTTGATGGGCCGGGTGCGGCCGCGTGTGGTCTTGGAGGGCATGTCTACGAGTATAATAGCCCAATGCGTGCGGTCGGCAGAGGAGACAAAGGCAAGAGAGTGGTCGATATCCAGACGCGCCTGGCTGCCCTGGGGTATGAACTGGGACACGAGGGCGCCGATGGGTTTTTCGGACCACATACCGAAGCCGCCATCCGGGCTTTTCAACAGCAGCGATTGCTCTTTTTCGACGGTGTCGTCGAAGATAACACTTGGACCGAGCTGGTAGAGGCCGGGTACAAGCCGGGCGAACGGTTGTTATATCTGCGGGTGCCCTATATGCGCGGCGACGATGTCCTGTTCCTACAGCGAAGGCTCGACGACTTAGGCTTCGATTGTGGAGCGGTGGACGGAGTCTTTTGTCCGGCGCTTGAAGTCGCGGTCACCGAATTCCAGCGCAACACCGGACTGACTGTCGATGGCATCGTCGGCGAAACCACGCTCGATCGACTAAGGCTGCTGCACAAGGTGGGCGACGACAAGCGTCCGGTGAATATTCCGGATCGCATGAACGGCTATGTAGGCAAGCGGACTCTGTCAGGGCTCAGGGTCAGCATCGACCCAGCTCATGGCGGTTCCGATCTCGGGTGCGGTGAGTGCCGCGGCGTGTTCGAGAAAGACATCAACCTGGCGCTGGCGAAACAGCTGGGCGAACTCCTGGAGAACTGCGGTGCCCTGGTGACCATGACGCGGGCTGCCGATGTAACGATGCCGCTCTACGAGAGGCTGGACTTGGCCAGCGGGTGGTCGCCCGATCTGTACGTCTGCCTGCACCAGAGTTGCCATGCCAATCCCAAGGCCCAGGGAGCAGCAGCGTATTATTTCGCCAACGCTTTCTACGAATCCAAAGCCGGCAAACGCCTGGCGGGCTACATAGTCGACGCGCTCAGCCGGGAGTTGGGCCGGGTCGACCTGCGCAAACACGGGCGCAACTACTCCTGCCTGCGCGAGGTGAAACCCCTAGCCGTGATGGTGGAAGCGGGCTACATGAGCCATCCGGAGGAGGGGCCAGTTCTCTTCGACCCGGAGGTCATCACCCGCGAAGCAGTCGCGATCAGGCATGGCATAGAGGCCTATCTCGCCCGGCTTTGAGCGGTCATCCGCGGGGCTTTCGCCTGGGGTACGTTCCCCAGGAACGGCTCCGTGGAGGCCCGCGCGCCTTGGTCTGTGCGCGAGGAGGATGGTAGAGTGCATGGAATTCCCATATGGGCGGCAAGTAGCGGCTCTAAGCCGAGAAACATGAGGGAGGCACCGATAGACACCGGCAAGTCAGGCGGCATCGGGCGGCGTCTCAGCCTATTTACCATCATCTTCGCGGCTCTTGGCCTAGTGATAGGCCAGCTTGCGTGGGCCGATCCGGGCGCCATCACAGAGGCGCAACAGGAGGCTCAGACGCTGAAAGAGCGCGTAGACGCTCTGAGTAACGAACTCGACTACGCAGTCGAGGAATACAACTACGCCATCGCTATGCTCAACGAGACCCAGACCGCCTCTGAGCACACTCAGGTCTTGCTGACCAAGGCAGAGGCCGATCTCGACGCGGCTGAAGGACAGCTGGTCGAAAGGCTTGTGGAGATCTACAAGGAAGGCCAGCTGGGCGCCCTCGATGCAGTGTTGGGGTCCGATTCGTTTAGTGATGTGGTGGATCGCCTCGACTGGTTGGAGCGCATGAGTGGGCAGGACGCTCAGATTGTGAGCGACGTCGAGGCCTATGCCGAGGAGAAGAGCGCGCGCGCGGACGAGTTGGCGCAGCAAATGGCAGATCAGCAGGCGTACGCGGCCGCGGCCGACACGGCCAGAGTCAACGTGGAGCAGATGCTGGCGGCCAACGAGGAGGCCTTGGCCGACAAGCAGGTCGAGATTGCTCAGTTGGTCAAAGAAGAGGAGGCACGTCAGGCGCGGCTCCTAGCGGAGGCCAAGAAGGCCCAGGAGGAGGCGGCGCGCAAGGCGGCGGCGCTGGCGGCGCTGCAGAAAGCCCAGCAGACCACGACCACCAAGAGGGTCACCACCACGACCATCAAGGCCAGTACCACCCGCACAACGCAGGCGGGTAGTACTACTGCCACCACGGCAGCGCCGGATCCCGGACCGGTTGATCTGCCGGACGCGGCCAACGCGGACGCGGTGGTCTCGGCAGCCCTGCAGTACCTGGGCTGTCCCTATGTGTGGGCTGGTTCCAGCCCGAGCGGTTTTGACTGCTCGGGGTTTGTGATGTATGTCTACAAGAAGGTGGGGATCTCTCTGCCGCATTCCAGCCGTATACAGGCTGGCTACGGAACGGCCGTCTCTCGCGCAGCTCTGCAGCCGGGCGACCTGATCTTCTTCTACACGCCCATACACCATGTGGCCATCTACATCGGCAATGGCAAGATGGTGCACGCGGCCGGGGTGGGCAAGGGGGTGCGCATCGACGAGGTGTGGACCAACAGCTACAACAGCGCCCGCCGCATACTCTAGGGCGGCTGGTGATGGATACTCTCGCGGTCTACTATCATCCGCTCTTCGTCGAGCACGAGACGGGTGAGCATCCCGAGAACAAGCAGCGGCTGATCGTCGCCAAGCAGGTTATTGAGGACAGCGGTATCGAGGTTGACTGGATCACCCCGGAACCGGCGCCGGTATCGGCAATCGCCCGCATCCACGACCCGGCCTATATAGAGCGCGTCAGGCAGATGGCCGAGCAGGGCGGTGGTTGGCTGGACGCGGACACTGCCGTTTCGCCCCACTCCTATGATGCTGCTCTCCTGGCGGCCGGTGCGGGCATAATGGCGGTCGACCAGTGTCTAGCCTCCGGGCAGAACTCGTTCATGCTTGTGCGTCCCCCGGGACATCATGCCTGCAGGGCTCGGGGCATGGGCTTCTGCCTCTTCAACAACATAGCCGTGGCCGCGAAGTACGCGTTGGAGCAGGCGGGTCTGGAGCGGGTGCTCATCGTTGACTGGGATGTCCATCACGGCAACGGCACTCAAGCTGCGTTCTACGACGATCCGCGGGTGCTGTTCTTCAGCATGCATCAGGCCGGTCACTATCCAGGTACCGGCATGGCCGGAGAGGTGGGCAAGGGGGACGGCGAGGGCTTTACGGTCGATGTACCGCTGCAGCCGGGGTCCGGCGACGGCGCGGTCAAGCTGGCGTTTGAGTCGTTGCTGGCTCCGCTTGCCAGAGCATTCCGGCCGGAATTGGTGCTGGTGTCGGCAGGGTATGATCCGCAGAAGGGCGACCCCCTGGGTGATCTTGAGTTCTCACAGACGGCGTTCCAGTGGATGGCGGCCTTCCTGGCCGCTCTCTGCCGGGAGACCGGCGCGGCGGGTCCGCTGTGCTTCCTGGAGGGGGGTTACGCGCCCGAAATGGCCGCCCAGTCGATACTCGCGACGCTGCGGGGGATGCAGGGCGACATGCCGACTTTCGAGCCGATCGCCTCCGCCGAGGAGCGGGCGGACGTGCGCGAGGCTCTCGAGGAGGCCCGAACCATTGGAAAGGGGCCTTGTGATCGCGGATTCTCTCAAGTCGCGGGTGGTATTCCTCCGAAGAGTAGGGAGGGAATAGGCGGGAGCGCGACGCAGACCCATGGTGGTCTGGAGGGGTCGATGAAGTCAGTAGACGATCTGCTACGGAGGGTGTGCCGAGACCGGCGCCTCTGATCTGCACTCAAGGTCGGTAGTCCTCCCATGATCCGGGTGGACGGCGAGTTGATGAACTTGGAAGAGTCGGTCTGCAATCCCGACGACACCAAGGACTACGCCGCCTCGCTCATGAGCGACAAGCAGATCCGGCGTTTCAGCGAGACCAACGAGATCGACTTCGCCTACAGCGCTGTCGACGTGGGGCGGTTCCGCGTCAACGTCTACCGTCAGCGGGGGGCCATCTCTATCGCCTTGCGCCGAGTGGTGACCCAGGTCCCCGACTTCACCGAGCTCAATGCTTCCCGCGATCGTTCAGAAGTTGGCTCTTGAGCCTCGCGGATTGGTGCTGGTCACCGGGACAACGGGCTCCGGCAAGACCACTACTCTGGCCGCCATGATCGATCACATCAACCATAGCGTGCACAAGCACATCGTCACGATCGAGGATCCCATCGAGATCCTGCATCGCGATCAGAAATGCATGATCAACCAGCGTGAAGTGGGGCTGGACACCGAGAACTACAACACGGCGCTCAAGTACGTGCTGCGGCAAGACCCGGACATCATCTTCATCGGGGAGATGCGCGACCAGGAGACGGTGCGTACGGCCTCTGACCGCCGCGCAGACCGGGCACTTCGTCATGAGCACGCTGCATACCATCGACGCGGCCGAGACAGTCAACCGCATCATCGACTTCTTTCCGCTGTATCAGCAGAAGCAGGTGCGGCTCATGCTGGCCGGCTCCCTACGCGGCATCGTCTCCCAACGGTTGCTGGTGCGCTCCGACGGCAAGGGCCGGGTGCCTGCCGTGGAAGTGATGATCATGACCGGGCGGATACGCGACATGATCCTCGACCCGGCTCAGACGCATCAGATAACCGCCGCCGTACAAGAGGGAGACTACTACGGCATGCAGACGTTCGACCAGAGCCTGCATCGAACTCTATGAGAAGGGCCTCATCAATCTGGCGGACGCGCAGATGATCACCAGCAATCCGCATGACTTCCGCTTGCTGGTGCAGTCCCGCGGACATCTGGTCGCGGGCGACGTCCCCCTCGGCGCGAAGTAGGCTCTACTTCCTGGGGCGGGGCGCCTTGGCGGTATCGCGGCCGCGTGCCTCACGGGACACGCGTAGATCACGGGTGATCACGTTGGGCTCTTTGGGCGGTTTGAAGCCGATGAGCCAGTTGATGAGTCCCGCCAGGATCGTCAAGAAGAGCGCGGTCACCAGCACCCAGTGGAACCCGGTGGCCGACAGGGGCGCATCCATCCACATGAACAGCTGTAGGACGAGGGCGTTGATGATCACGGTGGCTACGGCGGTGCCCCAGGCCTGACCGGGTCTGGCGCGCATGCGGTGCAATGGACGGATGGTGCTGTTCAGCACCCCCAAGAACAGCGCCAAGAGGATCGCTACCCAAACGGCTCCGATGAAGAAGCGAGGCGCCAAAAGCGAATCCACCAGGTACATGGCCAGGTAGAAGGCCAAGGCGTTCGAGAACCATCGCAGCAGGAATCTCATGCGTTTTCCTCTTCGATCACCAGAGATGGCGCCCCCGGTCCTTGAGACCGAGTAGCGGGCCGCGAGCAGCCCGGCCGAGTTCTTGATCATCTGCCTGGTGGGCGCTGGAGACACCAGCACCGCGTCACCGAGGTAGCGGATGACTTCCTGGGCCACCCAACGCTCATCGAGATAGGGCATCCTGACCTCCAGGTCTCCGTCGGGGAGGGGGGTGCATTCGGTGTCCTGCTCCTCAAGGTATGTGCGCCACCGGGGGTGGAAGCGCATGGTCGCCCAAGTAGCCACCTCGGTCGGACAGGTAGGGCTGACCCTGTCTGCGACGAGTCAGGTCGATCGTCCTTCCGGGGGACGAATCGGTCGGCGGATACGAGGGCGGCGCGGATGCGCTCTAGTTTGAACGTCCTCTGCTCTTGGGCCTTGAGGCAGTATGCCTCCAAGTACCAGCCATCCGGGGAGTGAAAGAGCAGGTACGGCTCCACCAAGCGCTCGCTGAGCTCCTGCCTGGAGGTGGTGTAGTACTCCAGCGACACCAGAGCGTGGTCGCGGATGGCTCGGTTCAATATCTCCACCATCTGAGGATCGGGCGGTACGACGTCATCGACTATCACGGCTCCCTCGGCCCGGTCATTCCCGATCAGCAGGCGCACCTTCTCGACGTACCGAAGCGAGCGACTCCGCCCCTTCCAGGGCGAACGTGTCTCCCAGAAGATCAAGCGCCAGGAGTAGGGCGCGGGCGAGTACGGGGGAGAGCCGGGCGGGCTGGGAGAACGTATCGGCCATGACCTCGCGGACCACCTCCACTCCCTCGGGTCCGGCCTCGGCGGTCAGGGTGTAGGTGCCGCCGCCGAAGTTCATGAGGTTGATCAGAGAGAGGTCCTCCTCCACCTCGGGCCGGGTGAGTCCCAGGTCGGTCTCAAACGCACGCCAGGGGATGGGGACGGAGCGTCGCGCGTCCACAAGGTAGTAGAGCAGGGTCATGGCCCGGGCGAGGTGCTCCGGGGCTATGGGACCGAGGTCTTCCTCGGAGGCGGCAGCGCCGCGGCGGGGGACGGGGGATGTGGCTCGGATACCGCTTGGGCGGAGACGGCGTCTCGGAATGGTCGGCGGGTCCGGAATGGTCGGCGATGACCTTGGCCAGCAGTCTCGGCGAGTCTGGCCCGCGCGCCTGGAGGCTCCAGCAGTTCGGCGCAGCCACCCAAGCCCGCCACCCAAGAGAGCAGCACCGACTCGTCGGCGTAGGGGACCGAGAACAGGGTACGGGCGTCGTCACTTTCCGCCATTGCCCTCAAGGCCTGTACATGTGGTTCGAGTCTCTTGACCCACCAGGAGAGGTGTTCGTCCACTGCGATGACGGCCGTGCCGGCTGACTGCTCCGATGAGCCAGGGTGGCCGGGCTCGGTAGTTCTCGGGGTCGTAGTCGGCGGGTATGGAGAAGTCTCGACCCTTCTCGGTGAGAAAGCCGATCGCGCCTTGGATACGTCCCAGCCGAAAGGTGCGGATGGCGTCCCGTCGGTGGTCCCGGCCCACGATGTACCAATGACCTTGTATAACGAACAGGCTGTACGGGTCGAGCGTGCGCTTGAGTACGCCTTCTTTCTGAGAGGGATACGTGAAGCACACCGTCTTGCCCCGGACAACAGCGTCTTCGAGCCGGGAGAGACGGCGACCGGCTCTGCGGGCGTCCTCGTCGGGGGCCAAGGCGACCGGCAGACTGTCAAGCTCGGCACGAAGCGAGTCGTGCCGTCCGCCCAGGATCGCCGTCAGTGCCAAACGGAGAGGTCGAGCATAGGCGAACCTGCCGTGCAGGGCCAGTAAGGCGAGGGATAGGGCGCGCTGCTCGGCAGGGGAGAACTCTACGGCAGGTAGACGGAAATCTCCTTCGGACAGTAGGTAGAGCTGGGCCTCGTCCGCCCCGGTGGACTCCGTGCCGTCCAGAACCCGCACTTCGATACCCACCTTGGCCAGATCGGCTCGGTCCGCATGGAAGCGGCGGGTGAAGGTGTCGTCACTCATCTCGGCAGTATCCCTCCACCGACTCCTGCACCTCCTGGGCCGTGAAAGGCCGTTGGCGGCTAAGGAGGAACGAGAGGAGGGACAGCTGTCGGATGAGTTTGTCCTCGTCGCGGCTCATGTCATAAGACTAGCGCACCCGGCGGGGAGCGGTCAGCGTCCGTCCGGGGTGGGCTCTACAATGAGTAGATATGAACACATCTCCCAAAAACGGAATCACGCTGATCTTGGGACCTGCGAACTCGGGCAAGATGGGGCGCGTGCTTGATTGGTGGCAGGAGCGACTGCCGCTGAGGCCGCTGGTGGTCCTGCCCACCGCGCCCGACGCTCTGCAGGCTTCGGCCGAGATGGCGCAGCGCGCGGGCGGGCTGGTGGGCCAGGATGCCGCGGTCACCTTCGACGGTCTGGTGCGTCAGGTACTGGGCCGCTCTCCCCGGTATGCCACCGATCTCGAGAGGACCCTCATCGTTTCTTGCCTGTTGCGGGACCTACCGGTTGGAGTGCTCGGAGGTAGCGAGCGGCTCCCGTCGCTGGCCCCCGCGCTCGCCGTGCTGCTGCAACAACTCAGCGACAGCGGCAGAGCGCCGGAAGAGATCGAGGCGGTGCTCCGGCGCTGGGCATCGGTCGATCCTCACGCGGCCGTGCTGGCCTCCGAAATCTGTGAGCTGGCAGCCGCTTTCGCGGGCAAGTGTTCCGAACTCGGCTTGGCCGATCGCCCTCCGGCTCTTCGCGAAACGATGTCGGCGGCCTCCGGCTGGCAACGGCCGCTGGCTCTCTACGGTTTCACCTCGTTTACCGGTGGGCAGCGCAATCTGCTCGAGGCCCTGTCACGTTCGGTCGAGGTGTTGATCGCCTTCACGCACAGGCGCGAGCACAAGGTCGGTCTTATAAGGCCCGACGAGTTGGCTTGGTGGATGGCGCGTGCGGGCCGAGTGGTGGAGTCTGAGCCCGATGCGCTTTCGTACGCAGCTCCGGCGATCGCCTATCTGGAGAGATACGCCGCGAGCGACGGGCCTCGGCCTGGTCCACCCGCTGCCGGTTCTGCCCGAGAGGGAGTGTGCTTTGTACTGGCTTCCGGACGTCGGGCCGAGGCCGAAGCGGCCGCCGAGCGGATCGCGGAGCTGCTCAGAGCGGGGGTCCGGCCGGCCGACATCGGTGTGGTCGTCAGGCAGGTCCGTCAGTGGAGCAGTCTGCTGGGTGACGTCTTCGACTCTTGCGGAATCATCTACCACATGGATGATCGTTGCCTTCTCGGCGAGACCGGGCTCGGGCATGCCTTCCTTGGGGCCCTGAAGGGTGTGGTGTTCGATGACGACTCAGGCCTGTTCAGCTATCTACGCAGTCCTTACAGCGGTCTCGGCGCGCAAGAAGCCGCCGACCTTGAGCTGTTCTACCGGCGGCGGACCGCTCGGGGCGCGCGGGCGTTGGCGGGGGCCGCCGGAGAGGGCTGCCGCGAGTCGGTGCGCCGGCTCTGGGACCTGGTCCTCCCAGGTGCCGCAGACCCGGGGGGCGGCGTTGGCCCCGGCGGGGCGGGAGCTATGGGTTCTGCGAGGGCGGCTGGGTCGGTCATCGACCCGGTCGAGGCTGCCGCCTTGGCCCAGCGCATGTTGGTGGCCGGTTCGATCGGCACCGAGCCGGACTCCGGGGAGCTACGTGAGGACGCTCGGGCGTTTCGTGCCATTCAGATCGCGTTGGAGACCATCGGAGTACTTGCCGCGGGTCGGGGTCCTGACGACGCGCTCGACTCCCGTCTGCTCTTGCGCGTGCTCGCAAAGGTGGTGGTGCCTTCCGTCGGAGGAGACTGCGGCGATGCGGTGCAGGTGCTCAGCGCCCAGCGGGCTCGGGCCCGCCGGTTCGAGGCGGTCCTGGTGCTGGGCTTGGTGGAAGGCGAGTTCCCCGGGCGGCCAGACACACCGTCGCTGCTCAGCTCTGCCCAACGGGCGCGGCTTGATCAGCTCGGAGATGGGCTTTTGGCGCCGGAGATCGACCAGGAAGAAGCCCTGTTCGTCAGTGCCGCGTCGCGGGCCCGGCGCCTTCTCTATCTGAGCGCGCGTGATGCCGAAGACGACGGTGGCGAGGCGGCGCCCTCGCGCTTCTGGCAGTCGGCGAAAAACCTCCTCGGGGTGGGCTCGGGCGAGCACGAGGTGCGTACCTTGGCTGAGTTGGTATTCGCCCCGTGCTTGGCTCCCTCCGCGCGGCACTACTTGCGGGGATGCGCGGCTTCTGGCGTGGCACTCGAAAGTCTCGGCCCGGATGTCAGACTGGATAGGCCGGTGCGCCCCTGGAAGACCGAGCCTCCGCGGCTGACCGACCCCACGGTGCTCGAAGAGCTGGCGTCTCTCGACTGCTTCAGTCCCTCTGCGCTCGAATCATACTCAGGTTGCCCGTTTGCCTGGTTCGTCGAGCGCGTGGTGGGTGTTGACGACCTGGAGGTGAATCTGGATGCGCAAACGATGGGGGAGCTTCTGCACTCCGCGCTCAGTGCTACGTACGCGGAGCTGGCCCAGCGGGGCCTTCTACCGCTACGGCCCGAAGGCCTGCCCGCGGCTGAGGGGGTGGCGATGGCAGCAATCGACGAAGCTGTGCAGAGCGAGCGTTGCCCTGGCAGCCTAGCGCAGCGGCGTCTCGCGACGTGTAGGCTCAAGGGCATGGTGCGCGGCCTCCTTGCACGGGAGTCAGGCTCCAATAGTGGGTTCACCCCTTCTGAGACCGAGACCTGGGTGGGCGGCCGGCAAGGGGTGGATATCGGCGGACTGCGCATCAGGGGGCGCATCGATCGGGTGGACGCCACGGCCGGGGGGGACACGGTGTTCGTCATTGACTACAAGAGCGGAAAGACCCCTTCCGCGAACGCTCTGGGCACGGAGGAGGCGCTCCAGCTCCCACTCTATCTCCGAGCACTCGCCGTGGAGAGGCCAAATGTGCGGGTGGCCGGCGGGGCGTACCTGTCGTTGGCCGAGGGCAAGCGCGTGGGGGTGGTGTCGGCCGGGTTCGAGGGGGTGCTGGGGGCGGGAGGCGAAGGGTGTCGGGTGTTGGACGAGGATGGTGCGGCCGAGCTATACGAAAGGACTCTCGCTATAGCGCGCGTGGCGGCCGCGGGAATGCGCGCGGGCGAAATCGCGCCCCGGTTCGGCAGGCAATGTCCGCCGTGGTGCAGACTGGGCCCGGCCTGCCGGTCCGGCTCCGGAGGATACAGGCCATGAGCTGTATCAAGGGCATGGGGCTTTCGGACCCACAGTCGGCGGCCGTTCTTGACGGAAGGCCTCGAGTGTTGGTGGCGGCGGGAGCCGGGAGCGGTAAGACCCGTCTGCTGATCGCCTGCGTGTTGCACGCCCTCATCGAAGAGGCGTCTGCCTGTCGAGCGGCTGATCGCCGTCACCTTCACCCGGAAGGCCGCCACCGAATTGGTCACTCGCATCAGGACAAGCCTGGAAGAGTGCGGGCGACCGGATCTGGCCAGGTTGCTCGATCTGGCGACCACCGGCACCATCCATAGTCTTTGCCGGCGCTTGGTCAAAGACCGCGCGCTCGAAAGCGGAGTCGATCCCGCCTGCGTGGTTCTCGAGGCCGACGCCGCCGATTTGTTAAAACAAGAAGTCGGCCGCCTGGCCTGGGAGGCTTTTGTCGAGCGGGCGGGTGAAGCCGAACTGCAGGTGCTCGCGCTTGAGGGAGAGGGCCTGCGCAGGGAAATGATCTCCCTATACGACCGTCTACGTGGGTTGGGCTATGACCACCCGCGGCTCTCCATACATGCCGAGGTGTCCGAAGAGCCTGCCCGCTTGGACCTCATCCGCTCAGCCGGCGCAGCCTTGGTCGCCGGTGCCGCCTTGCCCAAACGCTCGAAGACTCTCGACGGAGATCTCTCTGCGCTGACGGCCTGCCTCGCCTGGCTGGAGCAGGATCCGCCCTGCGGCGCTTCTTCGGGCGTCGTCTCCCCGGTGGGCTCTTGCCTGCGTGCGAGCGCCCGCTTCTTTCCGAGCCGGCGGACTCCGGCCATGGAGCCGTACTTCGTTCCGGTGCGGGAGGCCCTGACGCGCTACCGGCGCGCGCTGGCCAAGATGTACCTGGAGCCGCTGGTTGGCACCGTCAATGCACTTCTGGCCGAATTTCACGCGCTCTACTCCACCCGCAAGCAAGAGCAGGGCTTAGTGGACTTCACCGATCTTGAGTTGCTGGCTCGTGATCTGGTGACACGCCCCGGTGAGGGGGGGCCGGCCGTCTCGCCCCAATCCGGCACCTTGCTTTTGGTGGACGAGTTCCAGGACACCAACGAGCTGCAGTGCTCCATACTCGAGGGCCTTCTGACGACCCGCATGCTTATGGTCGGGGATGAGCGGCAAAGCATCTACCGTTTTCGTGGAGCCGACGTGGATGTCTTCCGGCATCGGCAGGCGGAGTTGGAGGCTTCCGGGGAGCAGGGCGCGGCCGCCGGGGCGTGTGCTGAGGCGGTCTGTGCGGGCGCTCCCGTGCATCGTCTGGATGTCAACTATCGCAGTCGCCCCGAGGTGGTTGCCTTCATAAACCGGCTATTCGCGCATACAGACTTCTTTGGCGGTCGGTTCGTCCCGCTGCAGCCCGATCCGGCACGGTCGGCGGCCGCGGACGCGGAGGGTAGACCCTCCGTTGAGGTTGTTGTGGCGCATCGCGGTCCTTGGACCGCGGACGACTGTGCCATGCCGCTGCAGGACGCGGAGGCCGTTGCCGTTGCCGGCAGCGTGCGCAGACTCGTAGATGAGCAGGGGTGGCAGCAGCGCGACATCGTCGTTCTGTTGCCGGCCCAGACCCACGTGGGTCGCTACCAGGAAGCGCTGCTGGCCGAGGGGGTGGACGTCTACGTGGTGCGCGGCAAGGGTTATTACTCGCAGGATGAAGTGGCCGATGTGGTCTCACTGCTCCGGCTGCTAGTCAATCCCCACGATGATCTCGCGCTGGTGAGCGTGCTGCGGTCGCCCATGGTCGGTTTGTCGGACGACGGCCTGTACATCTTGGGCAGGGCCGGTCGGGCAATGCGGGCGGATTCTCTGTGGAAGGCGGTCCAGGCCGGGGCTCCGGAGTCATTGGGGGCCGTGGACAGGTCGCTTCTGGGTGACTTCCTGGGCAGACTGAGCGGCCTCAGGCGCCGGGTGGGAAGGCCTGGGTTGGCGCGACTTATCGACAATGCCGTTAGCGCCTGCGCGTATGACCTGTGCCTGCTGGCCTCACCTGGGGGCCGGCGCCGTTACGCCAATGTGCGCAAGCTCATGCGCCTTGCGGCCGAGTTCGAGGCGGTCAGCGGCCCGGACCTCGCCGGGTTTGTCGATTCGCTCCGCTCTCGAGACGATCTAGGCGACCGCGAAGGGAGTGCCCCCACGCTCACCGAGGGTGAGGACGTCGTCAGGGTGATGACCGTGCACCAAGCCAAGGGCTTGGAGTTTCCCGTGGTAGTGCTGGCCGGCCTGGGGTCGGACGTTCCGCGTGGCTCTTTCCCGGCGTTCGTTATCGGTGGCGACGGACGCATGGGGGTGTTTCTCAAGGGATCCCAGCACAAGACGTACGAGGAGGCCGACCTTTGCTGGGGTCCGGCCGACGATATCGCCGCCCAGGAGCGGACGCGGGACGAGGAAGAAGATGTGCGTCTGCTCTATGTGGCCATGACTAGGGCGCAGGAACGGCTGGTTCTGGTGGGGGGTGGTCCGAAGACAGGCCAGGCTGTCGTTGGTCGGATCGCCCGCATCGCGGGCGCACTGGGACTTGATGCCGTGCCGGCGCCGGGCGAGGCTGTCTTGTTGGAAGGTTTGGACGCGGTGGTAAGGGGGGTGGACTCGACGGCGGAAGCTCGTAGGCGCGGGCACGAGCAAGATGGGGAGTCGGAGTCTGAGTCGCCGCCGTCGTTCGAAGGGCGACCGGTTGCCTGCCCTCAGTTTATAGAAACGCTTCCTCGTTTTGGTTTATACCGGCAGGTGAGCTTCTCGGCGCTCGCCGCCTATCAGCGGTGTCCCCAGCAGTTCTATCTGGAACATGTACTTGGTCTGAAGTTGACAGGGGAGGAGCCGGTTCGCGAGGAGGACGACGCCGGCACTTGGCAGCACAGTCTACTGGATCCGGAGGAGCAACACGCCGGACGCGACGTGGGTTTGCTCGTGCACGCCCTCTTGGAGCGGGCGCCTGCCACCGGGGAGGCTCCGGCGAGGGCAGCGCTGTTGGACGAAGCTGAGGAGTGGCGGCGCCGGACGGGCGTGCATCTTTCTCGGGAAGCGCTCGAGAGGGCTGTTGAGCTGACCAGCGCCTTCTGGTTGTCGCCGGTCGCCGCCGGACTCTCGGCGCCGTCCGCTCGGCGGGAGGCGCCGTTCTTCTTCGCTCAGGCCGAGACGGTGGTTTCGGGCATCATGGATCTTGTATTCGTCGACAATGGCTGCTGGTACATAGTCGACTACAAGACCAACGCGCTGAGCGGGCGTTCGACCAGCGAGTTGGCCTTGGAGTACCGATTGCAGGGGGTGGTCTATCGCCTGGCCGCGCTGCGGGCGGGGGCGCCGGCCGTCCAGATGGACTTCGTGTTTCTGGAGCGGCCCTCGGATACTGTGATGGTTCGGTCGAGTCCGGAGGACATGCCTTTGCTGGCGGACGAGTTGGACGAGGCGCTTGCGGGGCTGCGTCAAGGGCGTTTCCCGGCGACAAACGGAGAGAACTGCGGCCGCTGCGTGGTCGCGAGCCTGTGCGGGGGCATGGCCTGTCTCTAGTCGATGGTATACAATAGGCGGCCGCCAGAAGTGTGACATTGGCGGCATGCGGCGGGGTGTAGCGCAGCCTGGTAGCGCGCATCGTTCGGGACGATGAGGTCCCGGGTTCAAATCCCGGCACCCCGACCATAGACAGAAGATGCCAGCAGAAAGACGCCGGGACGGAGCAGTGGCCACCTCGAGTAGGCCAAGCGGCTACGGCAGGGTATTCACCAATATCACCACCAGCACGTGAGTGCCCGCTTCGTCGGGCGTGGTCAGCTGGGGGGGCGGGGCCGCGTCGGTAGTCGGCGGCAGCAGCGTGGAAGTGGTGAACGACCAGTATGACACCGCCGGTGCCGGCGTCCGCTGGGCGGAGAGCACCGCCAGCAGGTTCTTTCGCTGCAAGAGCAGATTCGTCCATTCCATGACCGCGGGCTCCGGCATCAGATCAAGCGCCACCACGAGGCCTTCTGAGGCGGCGATCGCTCGCAGAAGATCGATGAATTGGGGCGCTTGGTCCTTGGGAACGTATGCCGCGAAGGTGGGTCGGCTCAAACCGAGTTCCTTGTCTAGGGGATAAAGGCCCGTCAAAGCGGTGATCTGGGCGGCGATCGTCCCCGACTGGGCGACGGTAACGAATGTGTCTCCGGCGCCGGTTATGGGGCTGGGGATAGTCGTCTGAGGTGAGTCTGGCGTGCCTCCCTCAGCAGCCTCCTTGGGCAGGCCCTCCACGATGGGAGCCGATGCGCTTTCGAACACGAAGTAGGCTGGGGATCCCGGGACGGCAGTCATGCCACCGATCATCTCGGCCCTATCTTGTATGGGTGCGGGCTCGGCGGCTTTGATCGTGGCCGCGTCGTCGGTTGCCCCCGTCATGGTGATCGCGCTGGCTAATGTGGTGGCGGTGCCCGTGGGGGGTGCCGTACCCTCTGTGGCGCCGACGTACTGAGCGTCTTCAGGCATCGCTGCCGTTCCCAAAATAGAGCCATCGATATTGGTATAGGCATCACCCGCGGCTACTGCCGTGGTGCGCGCGGCCTCGTCCATCGACCCCGCGCCTGAGCGGAGCACTGCAAAGCCCACCAGAGCCACCAGAACAGCGGCCACGATCGCCGACGCCGGTAGCCAGGAATTGCGTTTGCGCTGCCAGGTGTCCGACCATTTCGCCGGTCGCTCCAGCCCAACGTCTCGTACCGGCTGGGTCGCGCGGCTGGGGAAGAGCGCCTCGCTGACCACCGCGGCCTCGAGGGCAGGGGGAGCATCCTTGAGCGGGAGAGCCTGCATATAGTCGATGGCCACTTGCTGCAGTTGCAGGCGGGAGGCGCAGGCTGAGCAACCGGCGAGGTGGCGGTCGATGGCGTCCCTGGTCCGTGGATCGAGCTGGCCGTCCAGGTAATCGATGGCCAGCTCTTCCCAAGCTTCGACGTGGCCGGACAGCGCCTCTGCGGGCGTCGGTATGCGGTCGCTTGATCTTTTGCCCCAGAACATCACACTTCATCCCCTATCAGGCTTGTTGGTGTGACGGCCTCTGCTGGTCCGGGGTTCCTACCCGCTCGGCCTCCGCCGCCGGGGACCTCGTAGCCAGCAATGGGTCAGTGCTTCTGCAAGAGCCTCACGGGCTCGGAAGATGCGCGACTTTGATGGTGCCCTCCTGGACTCCGAGTATCTGGGCGGCTTCGCTATATGGAAAGCCGAGCAAGTCGCACAGTACTACGGCGAAGCGAAAACCTTCTTCCAGCCCCATAAGCGCCTGCCCGGAGGGGAGCGGACAGCCCATCCACGGCGGGGTCGATGCCATCGCGGCCAGAGCCCACCACCGCGGCGGCACCGCATGGCCCGGAGAGGTCGTCGAGGATCTCGGCATCCATGGGTTCGGGTCTCTGCCGGCGCAGATGGTCGTAGGCGGCGTTCACGGCTATGCGATGTAGCCAGGTACTAAAGCGGGCCTCGCCCTTGAAAGAATCCAGGTTTCTGAAAGCCTTGATGAAGGCTTCCTGGGTTACGTCCGCCGCATCCCAGTGGTTGCCTAAGGTCCGAAGGGTCAGGTTGTAGACGCGCCGCTCGTGCCGGCGGTAGAGCTCGGTAACCGCGTCGGCATCGCCGGCGCGGGAGCGTCTCACCAGGTCGGTGTCCTCATCGCGCACCTGTTCGGTCACCCTCAAGCCTGTTTCCTGCTCCTCCGCTCGTTGTCCATGCGCCTGTCCGTCATTCTAACAGTGGAGACTGTGGTAACGTCGACACTTAAAGGCAATCTCGGCAGGAGGTCTAGAGACTCATGGCGGGAGAAGAAAACAGGGCTTCATCGGGGACCGGACGCACAGGGCGACGAGGCTGAGTTGATGGCTCGTCTTGAGGAAGAGATCCGCAATATGTCCGTCGCGGACCATCTGGTCTTACATGTTGCACTCTCTCTCGGCGTTGGCCCTAGGGCGTCTGGGCCTGAGCCCAGACGGTGCCGGGCAGAGGGACCCGGCCCAAGCGCGGCTGGCGATAGAGGCCATCAAGGCTTTGGTGGGAGTGCTCGAGCAGGTGCGACCGGCAGGCGAGATCGCGGCTCACCGCGGAATGGTGGCCCAACTCCAGCTGGCCTTTGCGGGTGCGGTCACCGCTGCGGCTCCGCATGCGGAGCCGGCGGAGGGTCAGGCCCCGGCGGAGTCCGAGGCCTCGCAGACGGCCGACGCCGAGACGCCGCGGAAAGCCGCGGAGGCTGCCAACTGCGGAATCGGTGGTGGCGAACCCCGCGATGACGCCGAGGCTCCCGACGGGGCAGGCCGACCCCAAGCCAGACAAACCGCGTCGCGGCAGTCAAGCAGGCTCGTGATACGCTTTTCCAGCTGTCGGCCGGGCTCTATGCCGACGGATATGTGAAGTCGTGCGTCGTCGGAGTGCGGCGCTATCGTCCACGAAGGAGGGTCATGTCGGTTCAGATTGGCATCATCGGTGGGAGCGGGCTCTACGACATGGTGGAGTTGGCAGACCGCGAGGAGATTCGGCTGTCAACGCCCTTCGGGGACCCGAGCGGGCCCTATGTGATGGCCACGTTGCGGGGGCATCGTGTCGCCTTCTTGGCCCGGCACGGTGCCGGCCACCGTATCCCGCCGTCGGAACTGAACTTCCGCGCCAACATCTTCGGCTTCAAACTCCTGGGCGTGGAGAGGATCTTCTCCGCGAGCGCCGTGGGCAGCTTCAAAGAGGAATACCCGCCCATGGACGTGGTGGTGCCCGACCAGTTCTTCGACCGCACCCGGGGACGCATCAGCACCTTCTTCCATGGCCAGGGCATCGCCGGGCATGTGGCGTTCGCGAATCCCGTGTGCCCTGAACTGAGCAACATCGCGTTCGAGTCGGCGCAGGCGGTGGGCGCCCGAGCTCATATGGGCGGCACCTACCTTTGTATGGAGGGGCCGCAGTTCTCCACCAAGGCCGAGTCGCTGCTCTACAAGAGCTGGGGGATGGACGTCATCGGCATGACCAATCTCCAGGAGGCCAAACTGGCCCGGGAGGCCGAGATCTGCTACACGACCATCGCCCTGGTCACCGACTACGATTGCTGGCATCCAGAGCATGACCATGTGACCGTAGACATGATCGTGGCCAATCTCACCCGGAACGCCGAGACGGCTCAGCAGCTTATAGCCGAGGCCGTCGGGCGGGTGCCGGCGGGCCGCACCTGTGCGTGCGCGAGCGCGTTGGCGACAGCCATCCTCACCAGTCCGGATGCCATCCCGGCTCAGACCAAGCGCGATCTTGCCCCCATAATCGGCAAGTATGTCAAGTGAGGTGGGGGAGATGACGGTGAATCCGATTCTGGCTGTCGGCTCGGTGGCCTTCGACACGATCAAGAACCCGTTCGGCGAGGCCGAGCGCGTGGTGGGCGGTTCGGCCACGTATTTCTCGGTGGCGGCCTCGTTCTTCACCGACGTGAGGCTTGTGGCCGTGGTGGGTGAGGACTTCGCCGAGCGAGGCGATCAGATATTCGCCGGACGTTCCATCGACCTAGCCGGCCTGCAGACCGTGCCCGGAGAGACCTTTCGCTGGAAGGGTGAGTACGGGTTCGACCTGAACTCGCGCGAGACCATCTACACCAAGCTCAACGTCTTCGAGGATTTCGAGCCTGTCATTCCGGAGGCCTACCGTTCGTCGCCCTTCGTGTTCTTGGGCAACATCCATCCGCGTCTGCAACTCGACGTGCTCGACCAGGTGAAGGCTCCGCGTCTGGTGGCAGCCGACACGATGAACTATTGGATCGAGGGTGCGCTGGACGATCTGCGGGAAGTCCTGAAGCGCGTGGACGTGCTCATCATCAACGACTCCGAGGCGAGGGAACTGTCGGGCGAGGCCAATCTGGTCAAGGCCGCCAGAGCCATCCGCGCGATGGGTCCCAAGACGGCGATCATCAAGCGGGGTGAGAACGGTTGTCTGATGACCTGTCCGGGCGAAGGCGAATTCTTCTCGGCGCCTGCTCTGCCACTTGAAGAGGTGTTCGATCCCACCGGGGCCGGCGACACGTTCGCGGGTGGCTTCCTGGGGTCGCTCGCGGCCTGCGGCGAGGTCACCCAGGTGGCGATGGCGCGCGCCATCATTTACGGCAGTACGTTGGCGTCGTTTGCGGTGGAGGACTTCAGTCTGGATCGTCTGCTCCGACTCACGCAGGATGAGATAGGGGATAGGTTCCGTCAGTTCAAGCGTTTGACGCATTTCGACGAGGGGTAGCCAGGCAGAGCGGGGGCGGTCAGCCCCACGTAGGTCCAAAGATGGAACGGCGGCCATGAACTCCCCTAGCCTGTTGACATCTGACCCCCCGTTACCTATAATGCCGCGCTACTTCAGGCGCCACTTTCTGGCGCGAAATGCACGGGCAGCCCACTAAGGAAGGTTCTCGTGACTCGTAAAGAAGTCGTTCTTACAGAAGAAGGCCTCAAGCTGCTGACAGAAGAGGTCAGCTCTCCTCTCCACCATCAAGAGGGAAGAGGTGGCCGAGCGCATCAAGGCCGCGCGCGAGTTCGGCGATATCACCGAGAACTCCGAATACGATGACGCCAAGAACGAGCAGGCTCTGCTTGAGAACCGCATCCACCTGCTTCAGGAGAAGCTTCGCCGGGCTCGAGTGATCAAAGACTCCGAGATCGATCTCGACAAGGTGTGTGTGGGCAGTACCGTCACGCTTCGTGACAAGGATGCCAACGAGATCCGCATCTACACCCTGGTGGGTTCGGCCGAGGCCGATCCGTCCAGGGCTCGGCTTTCAAACGAATCGCCCGTCGGGCAGGCCATCATCGGCAAGCGCATAGGCGACGTCGTCACCGTGCCGGTTCCGGCTGGGGCTCTCAAGTACGAGGTACTCGCCATCGGGAAGATGTCGTAGGTGGACCACTCGGTCCCACCTGAGGGTCCGGACGGAGGCGACGCACCCGAGTCACAAGCACCCGAATGGGAACGTCAGCGGTTGGCTAAGGTCGCCCGGCTGCGTGGGTTGAACATTGAGCCTTACGCCCGTTCTTTCGAGTCCCGCACCCCTCTGGGGGAGATCACCGCGACGCACTCCGGACTGGCTACCGGCGAGACGGCCGAAGGCCTATCCTATCGGGTCGCCGGCCGGGTGATGTCGACGGCGCGAGCACGGCAAGGCCGCGTTTCTCACTCTTCGCGACGGTTGGGATGACCTCCAGATCTACAGCAACGTGGACACCCTGGGTGAGGAATCTTTCGGTCTGCTCACCGATCTGGATCTGGGCGACATCGTCGGGTGTGAGGGGCATGTGTTCCGCACTCGTCGCGGCGAGTTGACCGTTTTCGCCGAGTCGTGGACCTTGCTGACCAAGTCGCTACGGCCTCTGCCTGAGAAGTGGCATGGCCTGCAAGACCGCGAGACCCGTTATCGCCAGCGCTACATCGATCTGGTGTCCAATCCCGAGGTGGCCTGGCAGCTGCGGGCCCGGGGCAAGCTGGTGTCGGCAATGCGCCGCTACCTAGAGGATCAGGGATTCGTGGAAGTGGAGACTCCCACGCTGCAGCCCCTTCCCGGGGGCGCCCTGGCCCGGCCTTTTGTCACGCACCACAACGCGCTCGATGCCGATCTCTACCTGCGCATCGCTCCTGAGCTCTATCTCAAGCGTTTGCTGGTGGGGGGATTCGATCGCATTTTTGAAATAGGCAAGAATTTCCGTAACGAAGGTATCTCGCTGGTCCACAATCCCGAGTTCACCATGATGGAGCTCTACTGGGCCTACGTGGACTACAACGCCATCATGGAACTGGTGGAGAACATGATCGCGGCGCTGGCCCAGGAAGTCGTGGGCGGTACCGAGATCGTGGTGGGGGAGCACCGCATCGAGCTGAAACCGCCGTGGCCGCGGCGCACAGTGGACTCTTTGCTGCAGGAGCACCTGGGCATGTCGCTGGCGGCCATGCGGGCCGATCCGCAGGCGGCCAAGCAGGCTCTCGTTGACCGCAAGATCGAGGTGGAGAAGCGCGACACCTTTGCCACCCTGGTTGACAAGGCGCTCAAGCATGCGGTTTGGCCATCGGTGGTGCAGCCCATCTTCGCCATCGACTACCCGCTTGAGCTGAGCCCGTTGGCCAAGTGCCGTCCCGATGACCCCTTGCTAGTGGAGCGCTTCCAGCCCATCATCGCCGGCAAGGAGATGGGCAATGCCTTCTCGGAGTTGAACGATCCCCTGGATCAGCGAAGCCGCTTCGAGGAGCAGGCGCGCAACAAGGAAGCCGGCGACGAAGAGGCCCACGTGCTCGACGAGGACTTTCTTCGGGCTCTTGAGTACGGAATGCCCCCGGCGGGCGGCCTTGGTATCGGTATCGACCGGCTGGCCATGCTCCTGTTGGGGGTGGACTCCATCCGCGACGTTATCCTGTTCCCGCAGCTGAGGCCCGAGCACTGACAGACCTTCTCTGGGTGTTGCCTGGGGCGGTTGCCGCGCAGACCTAGTCCGGCCTCGCGACGACCCTGATCTATAGGGCGGGGCTACTTCTTCTCGTGTTCCACCTCGCTCTCCTGACCGCCGTCTAGCTGCAACATAAATTGCAGCGATGGACTGGCTGCAATTACCATTGCATGGACCGACGCCGGATTCGATCTCTTCCTCGACTCCCGCTCTGCGAGCCCCAAGAGAGGACTACTTGGGCTCGCAGAGAACAATAGTGGGGCAGAGGATAAGTAAGGTGTTGCAAAATGGTGTGAAGTGGTGTAGGTTGGTACCCATGGTGGGTATGTTTCTATCTGGCGAGTTCGATCACACTCTTGATCCCAAGGGACGAGTGACTCTACCTGCCCGCTATCGTGAGTATTTCGAGAAGGGCGCCGTGCTGGTCCGCCTGCCCAATCGTGAGCCCTGCATCAGCGTATTTCACCCCGAATCGTGGGCGGAGTTCGACCAGAAGTACCTGGAGACTCAGGACTTCTTCGAGAGCGCAGCCGATCGTTGGCGAGGTGCGCGAGATCTACAAGAACCACGACCAGGTGGAGCCGGACAAGCAGGGGCGTGTGTTGCTGTCCGCTCAGCGGATCAAGGAATTGGGCCTGTCGGGCAAGGTGAAGATCATCGGGGTGCGCACCCATCTGGAGATCTGGGATCCGGAAACGCTCGCTGCCGCGGAGCAGGGAAGGCTAGGCAACGATGCCTAGCGCGGCGGCCTCATTCGCGACGGAGATGGCCATGGCCCACGTACCGGTCCTGACCGACGAACTGCTCGACTTGCTCGACGTGCGGGCTCGCAGCCGGGTGGTCGACTGCACCTTCGGCGGCGGCGGACATGCCGGCGCTGTTGCGGGTCTGCTTGGCCCCGAAGGCGTGCTGGTGGCCTGTGATCAGGATCCCGTCGCGGAGGAGTACTACTTGGATATCAGGCCGACGCTGGCCTGCCGGTCGCGCTTCTTCTTGGGCAATTTCGCCGATACGCTGGCGGACCTAGGGGAGAAGGGCTTCGCGGCCACTCACATCTACATGGACCTCGGCCTGAGCAGCATGCAGATAGATACGCCCGAGCGCGGCTTCTCCTACAGCTACGACGCGCCTCTCGACATGCGCATGGACCCGTCGCTGTCGCTGACCGCGGCCGATATCGTCAACACCTGGCCGGAGAAGGCTCTGACCGGCCTGTTCGGCCGCTACGGCGAAGAACGCTTCTCCGGCCGCATCGCCCGAGCGATCACCATGCGCAGGGCGAGCACGCCCTTGCACCCGCACGGCCGAATTGGTCGACACGATCAAGGGAGCCATTCCCACGCCCGCCCGTTTCGGCGCCGGCAACCCGGCCCGTCGGGTGTTCCAGGCGCTCCGCATCGAGGTCAACGACGAACTCGGCAGCCTGCAGAGCGCGCTGCCGCGGGCCTTCTCGCTGCTCGAACCGGGCGGGGTACTGGCCGTGATCAGCTTCCATTCGCTCGAAGATCGCATAGTCAAGGAGTTCTTCGCCGGCAAAGCCCGGTCGTGCACCTGCCCACCGGACTTCCCCGTCTGCGTGTGCGGAGTCAGGGCGTCCGGCGAGATCATGACCTCCAAGCCGGTCACCCCCGGCCTGCGTGAGTTGGAACTCAATCCCCGCTCTGGATCGGCGAAGTTGAGGGCACTCAGGAGGCTGTGATGGCCGCCGGTTCGATGTCTGCCTGGATGGAGGCCTGGGAGGAGGATCTCACCCCTTCGGCCGCGGCAAGGCGTAGCGCACGGCGCGATCGACGCGAGTAGCCGCCCACAGCCAGGTCCAGCCGCTACTACGGCCGCGAAGCCACCGCTCGGTTGCCCGAGCCCGCGCCGCGAGGCCGAGCGTGCCGAAGTCGTGCCCGTGCTCAGAATCGCGACGCGGCGGCGGCCCCGGTGGGGGCTGGTGCTGGTGGTCTTGGCCTTTGCCCTGGTGTTTGTGGGCAGTTCTGTCATCGTTCCGGTGATGGTGAGCTCGGCCACGACCGAGGTGGAGACGGCGGTGGGCGGTGTGGAGGCCACGCAGAATGGACTGGCTGCGGATACTGCGTCACTCGCGGCTGAGATATCGGCTTTGTCCTCTCCTCAGAGGGTGGCCGAACAGGCCGCCCGGTTGGGAATGGTACCGGCGACCGACGTCAGTTACGTGGCAGCCACGCCCGGGAGCCAGGACCCGGAAGGTGAAACTGAAGTAGCCGACCGGTGAGCATGAGCCGTACGAACAAGCGTCTGGCGCTGTTCATGGGGCTGGCCGTGCTGTTCCTGGTGGCTCTGTTCGCCCGCACTTTCTACGTGCAGGTGATCGCAGCGCCCGCTCTGCAGGAGAGGGCGGTCGACCAGAATACTCGGGTGGTGGAACTGAGCGCCGCCCGCGGTGTCATCTACGACCGCGATGGTCAGGCGTTGGCCATCTCCGAGAAGATGGCCACCATCTACGCCAATCCGTCCGCATATCGCAGACGCCGGAACCACCGCGGCCACACCTGGCTCCCGTGTCTGGGGCTCCCGGAGGAAGAGCTCTTGGAGAAGCTCACCAGGGATGTGTCGTTCTGCTACCTGGCACGCAAGATCGACCCGGCCGTGGGCGAGCGGGTGAAGGCGCTGGAGCTGGATGGCATCGGGGTGATCTCCGAAGACAAGCGCGTCTATCCGAAAGGGGCTCTGGCCTCGCAACTGCTGGGCTTCGTGGGCGGAGATGATTACACGGGCATCGCTGGGCTGGAGCTGCAGTACGACGAACAACTCTCAGGCAAGCCGGGTGAAATGCAGGTGATCAGCGACCCCAAGTCGGGCAACCGCATCGCGATGGTGTCCCGGCAAGAGGCGCAACCGGGGCAGTCCATCACGCTGACCATCGACGAGCAGATCCAGTTCGAGACGGAGAGGGTACTCGCTTCGGTGGTGGAGGAGTTCCAGGCCAAGAAGGCCTTTGCGGTAGTCATCGATCCGTCGACCGGGGAGATACTGGCTATGGCCAACACTCCTATCTTCAACGCCAACGACTACGCCTCGGCTGCAATAGCCGAGGTTGATCGCCGGAACTCGGTGGTGACCGACCAATACGAGCCGGGGTCCACCTTCAAGATGGTGGTCACGGCCGCCGCGCTCGAAGCGGGACTGGTTGAGCCCGACACCGTCTTCTCGCTTGGCCCGGAGATCGCAGTGTACGACAGGGTGGTCCACGAGGCGCATGAGAACGTACCGGCGGTGCGGCGGCTCACTGTCACCCAGATCCTGGCGGAGTCGTCCAACGTGGGTGCGGTGACGCTTGGCTTGGAGGTGGGCAAGACCCGCCTGGTGGACATGATCGACAAGATGGGATTCACCGAGAAACTGGGTATCGACTACCCAGGTGAGGCCCCGGGCGAGATGCTGGCCGCCGCGAAGTGGTCGGGCACTACCATCGCCAACGTGCCCATCGGCCAGGGCATCGCTGCTTCTCCTCTGCAGCTCGCGGCGGCGTATGCGGCTGTCGCCAATGACGGGGTGCTGGTGCAACCTCATCTGGCGCGGGACCTCGTGGAGCCCTGGAGTCGCGACGTGGTCAGCCCGGCGGTGGCCGCACAGTTGCGGGAGATGCTCAAAGTGACCGTGGAAGACGGGACGGGCAGCCGGGCGGCGGTGGAAGGCTACGAGGTGGCCGGCAAGACAGGCACCGCGCAGAAGGTGAACGACGAGGGCGGCTATGCGGAAGACCGCTTCGTCGCTTCCTTCGTGGGCATGGTGCCGGCCGAGAATCCGCAGTTGGTGATCCTGGTCATGGTGGACGAGCCTTCGACTGAGCATCTGGGCGCCTATGTGGCCGCACCGGCTTTCGCCAAGATCGCCAAGTTCGCACTTCAGCGCCTGGGCATCGCGCCGACGAACGGCCGTGCTGAAGACTACGGCTCCGCAGGTGAAGCTGGCACCACGGCGGAGCACTAGAAGGTCTTCGGCAGGGACTCGCGGCGCGCAGGGCGCGCACGGTCGCGCGGTAGTCAGACAGTACGGTGTCTCAGGCTTGGAGGCTTCGCTGGTGATAGAATCCTTCGCCGTGAGACTCAGTCAACTCTTCGCCGGCGTCGATGGCTGGCGCCTGGCAGGCGCGGCCGATGTGGACATAGCGTCGCTCAGCTTTCGGAGCGACGAGTCCGGCACCCGACAGCCTTTTCTTTTGCGTCCCCGGTTTCAAGAGCGACGGCCATGACTTCGCTGCCGACGCGGTCGCGCACGGAGCAGCGGCTCTCTGCGTAGAGCGTGAACTCGATCTGCCCGTGGCCCAGGCGGTGGTACCGTCGGTGCGCAGGGCTATGGGACCGGTGGCGGCGGCGTTCTTCGGTCATCCCGGGCGACCGGCTTCTTGACGGTGGGCATCACGGGCACCAACGGCAAGACCACCTCAGCCTTCCTGATCGCCCATCTGCTTGATCGCGCCGGTCTGCGGGCCGGGCTCATGGGCACCGTGGAGCGCCGGATAGGGGGCAAGACTCTTCCGGCCGGGCGCACCACTCCCGAAGCTGTGGATGTCCAGCGGGACTTCGCCGAGATGGTCGAGGCGGGCGACAAGGCGGTGGTGATGGAGGTCTCGTCTCACGCGCTCGACCTGGGGCGAGTGCTGGGTACCCGCTACAGGGCGGTCGCCTTCACCAATCTGACGCCAGGACCACCTGGACTATCACAAGACCATCGAGGACTACTACGCGGCCAAGTGCCTGCTGTTCCTCGATCCCCAGTACAGGGCCGAGATCCGCAATACGCGGTCATCAACGTGGACGATCCGTTCGGGCGCGAACTGGCGGCGAAGTATCCCCGGGAACGGCTGCTTGGCTTCTCCACGACGGGTGCGGCCGGAGACTGGGGGCCGGCGGACCTGGAATGGAGTGACTACGAGATCAGGCCGGGCGGCACGCGCGGCACCATGGTGCTGCGGGGCACTGCTCTGGCTGTTGGCCAGGGCGGCATCGGGCGGCCGGCGGTGCGGACGCCGCCGGGGCAGGCGAGGCGCGCATCGAAGTGGCCACGCCCCTGGTGGGTGGATTCAACGTGGCCAACACTCTGACGGCCTTGGGCGTCGGCTTGGCCCTCGGTCTTGACCTGGAGCGGGCACCGTCGAGGCGCTGGGCGATTTCCGGGGTGTCCCCGGGCAGGATGGAGCCGGTGGACGCGGGTCAAGACTTCACCGTGCTGGTGGACTACGCTCATACCCCCGATTCGGTGAGGAACGCGTTGCGCACGGCCCGGGGTTTCACGCAGGGGAAGACTCATCGCGGTCAGTCGGATGTGGAGGCGACCGCGACAAGGGCAAGCGGCCGCTCATGGGCCGGGAGGCCGAAGAGGCCGCCGACCTGGTGATTGTCACCTCAGACAATCCGCGCACGGAGGAGCCTGCTCGCCATCATCGCCGAGATCGTCGCGGGGCTTGTCGGCTCCTGAGCGCGCCAAGGTGCAGCCCGATCGACGTCTCGCCATCCGAATGGCCATGGCCGAGGCTCGGGTCGGCGATGTGGTGCTGATCTTGGGCAAGGGTCACGAATCGGGGCAGGAGTTCGCCACCGAGACGCTGCCGTTTCGACGACCGGCAGGTGGCACGTGAGGCGCTGCTCGCGCAGGGCTGGGAGTCGCGATGATAGCTCTCGATGCTGAGCGCGCCGGAGCGGCGCTGGGTTTGGTGCCTCTGGCCGGCCCGGTGCCGGGGGTGAGCATCGACACGCGGTCGCTTCGTCCGGGCGATCTCTTCGTGGCACTGCGAGGCGAGCGCTTCGACGGGCACGACTTCGTGGAAGCGGCGTTTGCGGCAGGGGCGTGTGGGGCCGTGGTGGAGCGAGGAGGCATGGGCTCAGCGGAGCCGATGGGGGAGGGGTCAGCTGGTCACCTCTACCAGGTGCCCGACACGCTTGCGGCTCTGGGTGCTTTGGCTCGGGAAGTGCGCCGGATCTCCGGGGTCACCGTGTTCGCCGTCACAGGCAGCGTCGGCAAGACCAGTACCAAGGACCTTCTGCAGGCTATGGTGGGGCGCGTGCGCCGGGTGGTGGCCACGGCCGGCAATCAGAACAACGAAGTGGGGGTGCCGCTGACCCTGCTCTCCATCGAGCCGGAGACCGAGGCGGTAGTCGTGGAGATGGGCATGCGTGGGCGCGGCCAGATCGCCGACCTTGCCCGGGTGGCCGAGCCCGATGTGGGCCTCATCACCAACGTGCATCCAGTTCACCTCGAGCTTCTGGGCACACTGGAGGGTATAGCTGAAGCCAAGGCTGAGCTTGTCGGAGGCGTCAGATCGGGAGGGACTGCGGTGGTGCCTGCGGATTGTGCGCTTTTGCGGCCGTTTGTGGCAGAGCGGCCTGTCGGGTGGTGCGTTTCGGGGTCGGATGACAGCCGATGTGAGGCTGAGGTCCACGGCTGGCTTGAGTGGCCGGAGGGGAGCCGGTAGGCGCTGTCTTTGTGCTGCGCTGGCCCGAGGGTGAAGCTCGGATAGAGACTGCGCCTATGCCCATGCATCAGGTCGAGAACGCTGTGGCGGCGGCCGCCGCCTGCTATGCGGCGGGGCTCCCGGTGGCGGAGTGCGTGGCGGGGATCGACGACGTGCGTTTCTCGGCGGGGCGGGGTGACGTCGTCGAGGGGCAGGGTCTCTGTATCGTCAACGACACCTACAACGCGAACCCGACTGCTGTGCGGGCGGCGCTGGACGATCTGATGCGACTGGCGACCGGGCGCGACGGCCGGCCGGTGGCCGTCCTGGGCGACATGCTCGAACTGGGACCGGAGGAGGCGCGCTACCACGAAGAGGTGGGGGCCTATGCCGCGGCTGTGGGGGTGAGGGCGCTTTGGGGTGTGGGCCCGCTGGCGCGGGCGACGGTGGAGGGCTATCGCCGGGAGATGCTGGCGCGGACGAGACCCGAGGTGGATTGGTATGCAGGACATGTGGAGTCAAGCGAAGAAAGCTCTTCGGTGTCCGCCGGGCTGCGCTGGGGCGACGTGGTGCTGTTCAAAGCCTCTCGCAGCCTGCGTCTGGAGATGATGGTGAAGGCGATAGTCGAGGAAGCTGGGAGGCGCGGCGGTGCTTAAGTTGATGGGGGCCTCGCTCGTGGCTCTTGTCGTCGGCATGGCAGCGGGCCCACAATTCATCCGCTGGCTACAACGGCGGGGCATTGGGCAGAACATTCGTGAGTGCGGTCCCGAGGGTCATACGGCCAAGCAGGGCACCCCCACCATGGGTGGGGTGCTCATCCTTGTCTCGGCTCTGATCCCCTATCTGATCTGGGGGACTAAGTCGGTGGTGAGCATGATGGTCGTGATCCTGACCCTCGGCTCCGGGTTGATCGGCTTTGCCGACGACTTCATCAGCCAGTGGCGAAAGCGATCTCTGGGCCTCAGTCCCCGCACAAAACTCCTGCTGCAGATCCCTCTGGTCGGAGGGGCCGTCTTCCTCGGGCTGCAGTACGGGGGCGTCAATTCGGAGTTGGCCTTGCCCTTCATCCGCGATGGCTTCGACATCGGGTGGGTGTACTACCCATTCGCCTTCCTTCTTATCTCTGGATTCTCGAACGCGGTGAACCTCACCGACGGGCTGGACGGCCTGGCGGCCGGTACCGTGGCGGTGGCTTTCTTCGGATACGCCGGAATCGCCTTCCTCCAAGGGGAGACCGATCTGGCTATGCTCGCGGGGTGCCTGACGGGAGCCTCGGTCGGGTTCCTTTGGTACAACACGCACCCGGCCACCGTGTTCATGGGCGATACGGGGTCTCTGGCGCTGGGAGCCGGCTTGGCCGGCATGGCAATAGCCACGAATATGGAAATGCTGCTGCTGCTTATGGGCGGGTTGTTCGTTGTCGAGGCCCTGAGTGTCATCATCCAGGTGTTCAGCTTCCGCGTGTTTCACAAGCGGGTGTTCCTGATGGCCCCTGTCCATCACCACTTCGAACTGAAGGGTTGGTCGGAGACCAAGATCATCGTTCGTTTCTGGATTATCTGCCGCCATTCTGGCGGGAGCCGGTTTCGCCCTGTACTACTTGAGCAACGCGCGATTTCCCGCGGGCTAAGGGCTGCAGGCGGGCAAGGCCCGCGCCGGAGCGGAGTGCAGGAATGGCCGGTAGCACGCCGTATGTCAGAGATACATGGATCCTGCAGTCGCCCATCGACCTCACCCCCGGTCGGAGTCCAAGCTCCCCGAGGCACCCCCGCGGCGTCAGCGGCGGGTCACGGTGACGCTGCGCGATGCCGCGCCGGTGTCCTTTCACCTCATTTGGATAGCGCCGCTACTGCTGCTCACGGCAGGCATTTGCACCGTGCTTTCGGTGTCGCTGGCGAACACGGTAAACGGCGGCGACAAGTACGAATGGGTGCGTCCCCAGGGGATCACCGCTCTGATGGGGCTGGTGCTCTTGGTCCTGCTGTCGCGGGTGGACTACCAGAAGCTGCGGGTACCGTCGTTGTTTCTCTTGGCGGTCGCCATCACGTCTCTTATCGCCGTGCACATCCCGGGAGTGGGCCAGAGTGAAGGTGGTGCCTCCAGTTGGATCCAGGTGGGACCCATCACCTACCAGCCGTCGGAGTTCGCCAAGCTGGCCCTTGTCGTGGGGGGTGCGCATCTGCTCTCGAGTCCTTGGGTAAGGAGCGGGCGATTCCGTAGCTACATCTTGCCCTTCGGCATTGTGGGCGTCGCTCATGTGCGCACTTGTCATGTGGGAGAACGACCTTGGGACTTCTATCATCCTTGTGGGGCTCATGTTGGGTCTGTTCTGGCTGGCGGGGATGAAGGCCTGGCAGTGGCTGGCTGTGACGGGAGCCGGCTTGGCCGCGGCAGCGGGCATCATTCTCAGCAGCGGGGAACGTATGAGCCGCATTTTGGCCGTCGTCGATCCTGCCGACGATCGCCCAGGGGTCGAGCTATCAACTCTGGCAGTCCCTGGTGGCTCTGGGCCGGGGAGGCTGGTTCGGGGTGGGTCCAGGAGGGAGCGTGCAGAAGTTCGCCTATCTGCCGGAGGCTCACAACGACATGATCTACGCGATCTTTGGGGAAGAGTTCGGTTTTCTTGGAGCGGGGCTGATCATCGTGCTCTTTGCCGTCTTTGCCATGGCATGCTGGCATCTGGCCAGGCGTTGTTCCGATAAGATGGGCAAGTACCTGATCGCCGGATGTGGCATGCTTGTCACGCTTCAAGCTGTCATCAATATCGGCGGCGTGAACGGAGCCCTTCCTCTGACCGGGGTGCCGCTGCCTTTCGTAAGCTACGGTCGCAACAGCCTGCTGGTCATGTTGATGGCTGTTGGATTGATCTTGGCGGTCGCAAGGCGCGCGCCGGCTTTGTCGGCTCCTTCGCCAGCAACGAGGTGTGAGAATGTCACGAGTATTGATCGCCGGCGGCGGGACGGCGGGCCACGTAGTGCCCGCGTTGGCGCTGGCTGATGTCCTTTCGGAGCGGGGCTACGAAATAGCGTTCTGCGGCACCGAGACGGGGCATGGAGAACGTGCTGGTTCCGCGTGCGGGCTACCCCTTCTCGGTCGTGCGCATACGCGGGTTCGAGCGCTGCGCTTGGAGTGTCCACCCTGAAGACCATCGGCTCTCTCCCGCTTGCGGCGAGGGACGCGTGGAGGGTGCTGCGGTCGTTCCGTCCTGACTGTGTGGTCGGGGTGGGGGCATACGCCTCGGGACCGGTGGTGGCCGAAGCGGCCGTGCGGGGCATCCCCACGGTGGCGGTGGAGATGGACGCGCACATGGGCTGGACAAACCGCATCCTCAGCTTGATGGTGGACAAGGTGTGTGTCTCGTTCCCGGTGGCCGAGGGGTCCGGAGACAAGTACGTCTACACCGGGAGGCCTCTGCGGCCTGCTCTGCTGACGGCCACGCGTGCGCAGGGGCTCGCCCGGTTTGGGCTGGACCCTGATCGCCCGGTGCTGCTGATCTTCGGGGGCAGCCTGGGCGCACATGCCATCAACGAAGTGGTCGTGGAGGCTTTGCGGGCGCCAGGACGGCGTTCCAGGTGGTGCACGTCACCGGGGAGCGGGACTACCCAGCAGTGAGCGAAGCGCTCAGTCGCCCGGGGGCCAATCCGGACTATCAGGTCCACGCGTTCCTGGACGATTTTCCTCTGGCTTTGGCGGCCGCCGATGTCGTGGTGGCTCGGGCCGGCGGTTCGGTGGCCGAGATCCTGGCCCGGGGTGTCCCGTCGCTGCTCGTGCCCGTATCCGTACGCGGCGGGAGATCACCAGGCCAAGAACGCGCAGAGCGTGGCCGCCGCCGGCGCGGCTTTGACCATTGCCAACGCTGACCTCGATGTCACGAAGCTCGTGCAGGCGGTGAACACTCTGTTGGATCCGGAAGTGAATGCTCGCATGCGGGCGGCCGCCCTGTCTCTGGCGAAGCCGGACGCGGCTGTCCGCATCGCCGACGTAGTAGTAGAATTGACGACCCGGCGTTCCGGGGGACACCATGACTGAATCTACCTCCACCAAAACCAACAACGTCACCGCGCCCAAATGGCTGCGGAGCCTGCACTTCATCGGGATAGGCGGAGCGGGCATGAGCGGCATCGCTCTGGTGTTGCGCAAACGGGGCTATGATGTCAGCGGTTCCGATCTCAAGTCGTCTCGCTACGTGACACTGCTTGAGAAGGCCGGGGTTCCCGTCATGATGGGCCACAGCGCGGTCAATTTGGACCACCCGGACGTGGTGGTGATCTCGTCGGCCGTCCCGCCGCACAACGTGGAGTTGCAGGAAGCCCGTCGTCGGGGGATCATGGTGGTGAAGCGAGCCCAGGCCCTTGCCTGGGTCATGCAGTCGGGCCGGGGGGTCGCCGTCTGCGGTACCCACGGTAAGACCACTACCACTTCCATGATCAGCCGGGCTCTCGTGGATGGCGGTTTCGATCCCACATTCTTGGTGGGTGGAGAGTTGAACGACATGGGCTCCAACGCTCGTCACGGCGAGGGCGAGCTCGTTGTCTGCGAGGCTGACGAGTCTGATGGCTCCCTGTTGCTGTTGCGACCGGAGGTTGTGGTTCTCACAAATGTGGAACTCGATCACCACAGCCACTACCTGCACGTGGAGGATGTGGAGCGGGTATTCAGGGAGTTCTTGGCCTGCCTGCCACCCACGGGATTGCTGGTGTACTGCGGCGACGACGAGCGGGCTTCGGCTCTCGCTCGCATGGCTGGGTGTCTCACGCGTTCGTACGGGTTTGGACCCTCGTTCGACTATCAGGCGCGTGAGGTGACCATCGAGCCTCCGGGTAGCACCTTTGACATCTGGTGCGACAACCAGAGGCTGGCTTCGGCCACCCTGGTGGTGCCGGGCCAGCACAACGTGCTTAATGCCCTGGCGTGCTTCGCCACCCTCACCGAACTCGGGCTGCAGCCGGAGCAGATCACGCCTGCGCTGGGCACGTTCACGGGGGCTGTGCGGCGTTTTCAGTGGAAAGGAAGGAAGGATGGTGTAGACGTAAAATCAGGTGTAATAACAAGATAAGGCGAGCGAATTGGTTTGTCACCAAAACGCAGATGCGATGTTGTGATGCCTCCTGATTTCTTTGAGTCGTAGGCGAAGTACGCCTGACAATACTTATCTGTGGTATCACCAATGATTTTTATTGAATTCTTGTTGGCGCCAACAGTACCATCCGAACCAAGTCCGTAAAATTTTGCAGAATAGGTTCCCGGGGCAGCCACATGTATTTCAGGCAGAATCGGCAGTGAAGTGAAGGTTACATCATCAACAATACCTACTGTGAAACCGTTCTTAGGCTCATTCATCTTCAGGTTTTCAAATACTGACAGCACATGTGCAGGAGTTGTATCCTTTGAGCTTAGTCCGTATCTGCCACCTACGATAAGAGGTTTAACTGACCTGTTGTAAAACATTTCAACCACATCCAGATAAAGAGGTTCACCGTTTGCTCCAGGTTCTTTTGTCCGGTCAAGAATAGCTATTCTCTTTACACTCTTTGGCAGAACATTGAAGAAATACTTCGCTGAGAACGGGCGGTACAGATGAACTGTTATCAGACCAACTTTTTCACCTTTAGCCATAAGGTAATCAATTACCTCTTTGGTTGTATCGGTTATTGAACCCATTGCAATAATAATGTTTTCAGCATCGGGTGCACCATAGTATGTGAAGGGCTTATATTCTCTTCCGGTGATTTTGGTGATCTCTTCCATGTATGAGTTGACGATATCAGGTATCGGCATATAGAAAGGATTTATAGCCTCTTTTGCCTGGAAAAAGATATCAGGGTTCTGAGCTGTTCCTCTTGTAACGGGATGATCAGGATTTAAAGCATTGTCACGGAATTTTTTAATTGATTCGAAATCAGTCAGTTTAATCAGATCATCCATCTCCATTACCTCGACCTTCTGAACTTCAGCTGAAGAGCGGAATCCGTCAAAGAAGTGGAGAAATGGAATTTTTGATTTTATGGAAGCAAGATGTGCGACTCCTGCAAGGTCCATAATCTCCTGAACACTTCCGCTAGCAAGCATCGCGAATCCGGTCTGGCGTGTTGCATAAACATCACTGTGATCACCAAATATTGAAAGTGAATGAGCTGCAACGGTCCGTGCCGATACATGGAATACTGCAGGAAGAAGTTCTCCTGCCATCTTGTACATGTTTGGGATCATTAGTAACAATCCCTGTGAGGCAGTGAAGGTTGTGCCAAGTGCACCTGCCTGAAGAGCACCGTGCAATGCTCCGGCAGCACCTGCTTCCGATTGAAGTTCAACAACCCTGAGTACATCACCAAACATGTTTTTTAAACCATTGGCAGCCCACTCGTCTACGTATTCTGCCATTGTTGATGATGGTGTAATGGGATATATGCAAGCTACTTCGCTGAACATATATGCAACATGAGACGCAGCTTGATTGCCGTCACATGTTATAAATTTTTTTGTTCTCATTATAAAATATATTTGATTTAAGTAAGGTTTGAAATTAAGTGCAAATCTAGCAAAAACTATTAAAATTAACTGCCATTCATTGAAACAAGAAACTCCTCATTCGATTTTGCCTGTAATAACCTGTCGCGAAGGAACTCCATGGCCTCAACCGAGTTCATATCAGCAAGGAAATTACGCAGTACCCAGATCTTCTGGAGAATGGTCTTATTGAGCAGAAGATCTTCCCTTCTGGTACTCGAAGCAGGAATGTCAATTGAAGGGAATATCCTTCTGTTGGAAAGCTTACGGTCGAGCTGCAGTTCCATATTACCGGTTCCCTTGAATTCTTCAAAAATGACATCATCCATTTTTGATCCTGTATCGGTAAGAGCTGTTGAAAGAATCGTCAGTGAACCACCATTTTCAATATTTCTGGCTGCTCCGAAGAATCTCTTTGGTTTATGAAGGGCATTCGAATCGACACCACCTGACAATACTTTACCGGAAGCAGGAGCGGTAGTGTTGAATGCTCTGGCAAGCCTTGTAATGGAGTCGAGCAGAATAACAACATCATGTCCGCACTCAACAAGACGTTTCGCCTTTTCAAGTACAATATTGGCTACGCGGCAGTGTCTTTCAGCCGGTTCGTCGAATGTTGATGCAATAACCTCTGCCTTTACGTTCCTTGCCATATCTGTTACCTCTTCAGGCCTTTCATCAATTAAAAGGATCATTAGGTAAACTTCAGGGTGATATTTTGCTATTGCATTTGCTATTTCCTGAAGGAGTACTGTTTTACCGGTTTTTGGCTGCGCAACTATTAACCCTCTCTGACCTTTTCCGATTGGTGTGAACATATCTATTATCCTTACTGATAATGAACCGTCGCCCGGCTGGCACAGAGTAAATTTTTCATTTGGAAACAATGGTGTAAGAAAATCAAACGGCACCCTGTCCCTTATGAAATCAGGACTTCTTCCGTTAATTTCATCTACTTTTATAAGAGGGAAATATTTTTCACCCTCTTTAGGGGGACGAATTGAACCCTTAATTGTATCGCCTGTCTTTAGACCGAACAGTTTTATCTGCGACTGCGAAACATAAATATCATCAGGAGAATTCAGATAATTGTAGTCAGGTGACCTGAGAAAGCCATAACCGTCGGGCATTATTTCAAGTACACCTGTGTTGTAGATTATACCTTCAAAATCGTAGGCTTTTTCTTTTCTCTCTTCTCTTTGCGGTACTTCTTCAGGAACAACTTCCTTAACCGGAGGCTCAACTATAATATCACCATAATAGATATCGGATGTTGTTGCTTTTTCATCAAATGGAATATCTGTCTGATCTGGAAGTGTGTCGTCAATAACCTTCTCAGGCTGATCCCTTTTTTGTTCCCTGACGTCCTCATCTTTTTTCCTGTTATTCAATAATTCACCTTTATTATCGCCGGAAGGTGAGTTCTGACTCATAGCTTCTGATTTATCATCGATTACGGCAGAAGGATTCTGATCTTTTTCAGATTTCTCAATAGGCCTCGATTCGGTAAATTTCATACCATCAGGTGATACTGTCATTACTGATTCTACATGACGTGAAGTGACTGGTTTATTTGTCCGTGGACGTCTGCCTCTTCTTCCTGATGCATCCGAATCATTTCTGTGAACTTTTGGGGCAAAGGAATATCTTCCTTTATCCGCCGGTTGTGATGGCTTTGGTTCTACTGCCTCAATTGCCTGCTGATCAAGGATTTTGTAGATAAGGTCCTGTTTTTTTAAAGACTCTGCCTTTTTAATATTAAGCCCTTTTGCTATATCCCTTAATTCAGGAAGCAGCTTCTTACTTAACTCAAGAATGTCGTACATATTTTAATGATAAATGGAATTTAAGAAATAGCATCGATTGTTATGGAAACACGGGATAAGAAACGCGGGTCTTTCCGCGGATAAACCAAGCACATATTTCACACTCCCGAAAACCGATGCAATATTAAAAAAAAATACTTATAATACTTATGTTAAAAATTGTTAAAATGCAACGGATGTTTGCAAATCAATAAAAGATCTGAATTTCAGAATATGAAATAGCGTTGCAATATAATGGTTTTATTTTATAAAATCAAAAAAATTTAGGTATTCATGTTGGGAGACCGCTTTTTTTTATTAAAATTGTGACAGTTACGAAAGATTTCTTTAAGTCTAACTAAGCTGCAGGGATATGCGTCAGCTGAAGATAACAAAACAGGTTACAAATCGCGACACTCCCTCTCTTGATAAATACCTGCAGGAGATTGGACGAGTGGAACTGATATCTCCTGAAGATGAAGTTTTTCTGGCAAGGAAAATTAAATCCGGAGATAACGAGGCACTGAAAAAGCTCGTTAAGGCAAATCTCAGGTTTGTCGTTTCTGTGGCGAAGCAGTATCAGAACCAGGGCATCACCCTCCCTGATCTTATTAATGAAGGTAACCTGGGCCTGATGAAAGCGGCTCAGCGTTTTGATGAAACTAGAGGTTTTAAATTTATCTCCTATGCCGTGTGGTGGATCCGGCAGGCAATTTTACAGGCACTTGCAGAACAATCACGGATTGTAAGGTTGCCTGTCAACAAGATTGGTTCAATAAACCGTATAAACAGAGCCTTTGCACGCCTCGAACAAACTTATGAGCGCGAGCCGTCATCTCAGGAAATTGCAGATATGCTTGAGATGATACCTGAAGATGTTAAGGAAGCCCTGAAGACCAATGGCCGTACTGTAAGTATGGATGCCCCGATCAGCTCTGAGGAAGACAATACAATGTATGATGTAATCCCCAGCAATGATGCTCCAAGCCCTGACAAAAACCTTATAAATGAATCGCTGGCCTATGAGATTGAACGTGCTTTATGTACACTGTCGCCACGCGAAGCAAAAGTACTTAAACTATATTTTGGGCTTGGAATGAAACATCCATATACGCTTGAGGAGATAGGAGAAGAGCTTAGCCTGACCCGGGAGCGGGTAAGACAGATTAAGGAAAAAGCTATAAAGCGAATACAGTTCACAACCCGTTGCCGGATACTGAAGACATATCTGGGCTAAAATCAGTTCAAATAAAATTCTCAAATGGATCACCTTGTTTCTCCTTCACTTCTTGCCGCCGATTTTGGTAACCTTGAAAAAGATATCACGATGGTAAATAAAAGTCAGGCTGACTGGCTGCATCTTGATATTATGGATGGAGTGTTTGTTCCAAACATTTCATTTGGATTTCCGGTTCTGGAATATGTAAAAAAGCTGTCAGAAAAGCCTCTTGATGTGCATCTTATGATAATTGATCCCGATCGTTATCTTACCCGGTTCAGGGATGCAGGTGCATCTGTCCTTACCGTACAGTATGAGGCGTGCACACATCTTCAAAGAACTGTTACCGAAATAAAGGAGCTTGGAATGAAAGCCGGTGTTGCCTTAAATCCGCATACCCCTGTCTCTTTTCTGAAAAATACTCTCAGATATATTGATCTGGTACTTATTATGACTGTGAATCCGGGTTTTGGAGGGCAGAAGTTTATATTGGAAAGCTATAGTAAGATTGAGGAGATAAGAGAAATGATTGACTCTGGAGGATATGAAATTCTTGTTCAGGTAGACGGTGGAATTGATACAACCAATGCTTCCAAACTAATAAAAACAGGGGTTAATGTGCTTGTGGCAGGTAACTCTGTATTCAGCTCATCTGATCCTGAAGCTACTATTCAAAGGTTAAAGTCCCTGACCTGAAACTGCTGCCTCGGCAAATCTTTGGATATCAGTCTTATTTTCTGCCTCAAACCAGTGTATCTCATCGTCTTTTGCCCACCATGTCATTTGTCTTTTTGCATATCTGCGGCTATTTCTTTTTATCAGATCAATAGCATTCTCCTTTGTAATTTTACCTTCAAAAAAGTCAAAGAATTCTCTGTAACCAACAGTATTCAGGGCATTGAGGTTCCTGTACCTGTAAAGATCTCTGGCTTCATGTTCAAGACCTGCTGAAATCATACTGTCAACTCTGTCGTTTATCCTTTTATACAGCTCTTCTCTCTCTCTCCTGAGTCCGATTTTGACAATGCGGAATTCTCTTTTCCTTTTCTTCCTCAGAAGAAATGATGAATATGGCCTTCCGGTCGAGTCACATATTTCAAGAGCCCGGATAATTCGTTTGTGATTTTTTAGGTCCACCTTGTTAAAATGCTCAGGATCAAGCAGTCTGAGTGCTCTTCTAAGACCTTCTATCCCTGATTCAAGGTACATGGCATTATACTTATTTCGTATATCCTGTTCAACATCAGGAATATCGTCTGTCCCATGACAGACAGCATCGATATACATACCTGAACCACCAGCCATTATTACGATGTTTCTCTTAGAGAAAAGATCAGAAAGCAGTTTCATTACATCTCTCTCATACAGGCTTGAACTGTAATATGAATCAACAGATAAATGGCTGATAAAATGATGACTGACAGATCTAAGCTGTTCATCAGAAGGGACAGCAGTGCCGATCTTCAGTTCCCTGTAGAATTGCCTTGAATCGGCTGAGATAATGTCACACCTGAGACTCTGGGCCAGATCAACAGCAATATCTGTTTTACCGACACCTGTGGGTCCAAGCAATACTATGAGATTGTTTGTCATTGGAATATTATCCGGACCGGACTATTCCTCTTCCTCGCTGAGATTATCAATATTGTCGAAATCAGGTAAGGTCTCCTCATCATCCTCGCTGAGAAAGAGATCATCAACCTCCGGTTCATCATCATCGTCCTCATCAGCAACAACAATATTATTATAAAGCTTGCGTGATGTTCCACCAAATATTACCTGCTTGGGTGGTACTCCTTTTGAGTTTGTGCATACAGGCAGGTCGCGTCCTTCAATCTCTTTGGTCTCACCCGTATACTCAACAAAGAGCGCCCTTTCATTGAAGAAATCGAAAACATAAAGTAATTTCTGGTTTTTACGGAAGATTAAATCTTCAAGCACTGCTGTTTCCATGGTGGAAGAACCAGTACCCATATCAAACAGAGTAAACTCCTCCTCTTTTTCCCAGTTGTCTGTGGCCATAAAAAAAGAAGCCATTTGTGACTTGTCAAACTCAAGTTCATCTTGTATCAGGTTGTGAAAATCCAACAAAGTATGGGTGTCGAGAAATTCAAACTCCCTTACAAACGACTCATCCTCATCTGATAACACTACAAATTTATAAACCATAATTTTTTAAAATTCGATGGGTGCAATATAATATTTTTTATATTACAATATTCCTGATGATTTTATTTTTAAAAGAAAATCTATTGTATCTGTTCCGTCAGCATAATCCCATAATGCAGGCTTTTGTGATTTTCCGAACGGAATGTTTCCTGATCCTGCAATACATTGTATTTATTTTTCATTTCTTCAATCTGTTGCATAAGGGAGTCGTATGAGTTATAAAACTCATAATATAATACTGAAACAGGCGAAGATAAACCTTTTTCTTCTTTTAAAAGGAGGTGGCCCGTATCGAGAAATTTAACCTTGTTAACCAGGTAAACGGCCTTATTGAAATCATAGTTGTTTGCATATTTATTATTCTGTATTACCTCTGAATATTTTTCCCAGATATTTAGTAGTTTATTCAGATCATATCCAAACGGAAAATAAATCTTGGATACATTTCTGCATCCAAGCCCGAAGTAAGTGAATACGTCATTGCCAAGCTCGAGGAGGTCCATTTCAGTTTCATCTCCTGTCAGAATTGCTATACTGTTCCTGTTCCTGCGTATAATACTGGGGCATCTGGAAAAATAGTATTCGAAGTATCTTGAGCTGTTATTGCTTCCAGTGGCAATTACAGCATCGAATCCTGACAGCGTTCCGTCGGTAAATATTATCAAATCATTGAATCCTGAATTGATTGAGCAAAGCAATTCACCTATATATAATATCAGCCCGGTATCTTTAGAACTTGTTTTAGCTAAAACACGGTTGCCTGTGATCAATACACTCAGAAAATCATGAAAACCCACAAGAGGTATATTACCTGCCATTATTATTCCAACAGTAGCTGCAGGTCTTTCGTTCATCAGTCCGGGATACTTGCCTGTCCATATTGAAAGATTGTCAGCTGTAAGTTCATTTGCTATCGCTTCTATGGCATTTGTTACATTTCCGGGAGTGAACCAGGCATTTCTGTACTGTTGGCTATTTATTAACTCTGACAGTAGCGGGTCACCGTTCTTATCAGGTCCGGGAAGTGCATTTCTCAAACGCTCACCTAGCTCCGCAAATGCAGATATTCTTTCCTTAAGCTTCATCATATCTAAATTCAGATGCAAAACTAATGAATTAGTATGACAAAACTAACCCCGGACTTCAGCCCGGGGCAGGAACACAACAACTTTGAATACCAGGGTATAATATATATGATGGTATCTACTTCAGCGCAAAGGTTATCGGAACCATATACCATACTGAAACCGGTTTTCCGTCAACTTTTCCCGGTTCAAAATCAGGCAATGATTCTATTACCCTGAGTGATTCGGCATCAATTTCCGGACTTACACTTTTCAAAATACCACAACTTGTGACATTTCCTCTGCTGGTAATACAAAATCTTACAATAACTCTTCCCTGAATACCCTCTTTTTTAGCAACTTCAGGATATTTGACATTATCTCCTATGTATTTTAAAAGTGCTGAATCTCCATTGGGGAATACCGGCATCTCATCCACCTCAACCCAGGTGGTGTCGCTTCCGGTCATTGTTGGAACTTTTGGAAATGCTGACTTTTCTGCAGCCGGGTCCTCAGAATTTTTTGTATCCCCGCAGGATGAAACCGATACGAATAACAATAGGTGGCAAATGAAAATTGTTAGTATTCTCAATTTACCCCTCATCACTGAATTAGTTTGTGTTTTCATAATTGAGTTATTTAGTTGTAAATGGCAAAAGCAAAATCTAATACCAAATATATAACTAATAAAATAGTTATGCAACTAAATAATTAATTATTTTCAGTTTTTTAATTTTTTTCTGAAGAAATTGCATCCTTAACCAAAACCTATTTCAGGGAAAAAGAAATTGGGACTTCATACCAGACAGTCACAGCTTTGCCATCGCTGTACCCTGGTTCAAAACGTGTTATAGTTTTAATGACTCTCAGTGCTTCCTCATCCAGAACAGGATGGACGCTTTCCTTAACTTCATGTTTGATAACATTTCCCTTATGGGTGACAATGAATTTCACAACTACTCTTCCCTGTATACCGCTATCCCTTGCTGATTCGGGATAGACCAGGTTTCTGCCAATATAATCAAAGAGTGCTTCTTCATTTCCTGGTAATGTGGGAATACTTCCTGCAAAATTCCAGATTGTATCTGCACCGGTCATTGAGGGAGCTTTGGGTGGTTGAGGAGGCATTAAGGATGGCGGAGATTCTATTTTTTTTCTATTTCTGTCGCCGCAGCTATAAAACGTCAGACTAAAGGCTAGTCCTGCAGTAATTATTATAGCTGATGTATTGTTTACAAGTGAATGCAGCACTCGATTTGTTATCATTTTTCCGGAAATAAGAATTACCTCAATTTGAAGGTTAATGGTATCATGTACCAGACAGGAACTGCCTTGCCTCCATTCTTCCCGGGAATAAAGGAAGGAAGTGTTTTTACTACCCTTATTGCTTCAGCATCAAGTTCAGGATCAACACTGTTCAGTACACTGACCCTGCTTATGGTCCCCCTTTCTGTTATGCAAAAGCGCACAATAACCCTTCCCTGGATACCTTTATTTTTAGCATTTTCGGGGTAAACAGTATTTTCTGCAAGATATTGAAGAAGGGAAGCATCACCTCCTGTAAAAACAGGCATCTGCTCAGCTACTGTAAATGGTTCAGTTAAAATTAGTTCACGATTTTCTGTCTGCCTTCCCATACCTGGTAAATTCTTACTATTGCCTGAATAATCAGGAATATCAGTATAGGCAGATATGGCCAGGGAAATTATTCCTGCAGCCGGTATTGCAAGCAGAAGTTTCAGGTTTGCAAGTGCAGGAGTGGGCCTCCGGGTCATCATAACCATCCTTTTTCTGATCATTGAGGGATTTGAAAAACTGTTTGTGAGATTGAAGGCTTTTGTCCGGAAAACCTGGTAGAAAAGGTTCTGATAGCTGGCAACAGGAATCCCGGTGCAAAGACACTCCTGGTCAGCCTGGTATTCATGAATTGCCCTGAGAGATCTGTCAGTCAGATAAACAACAGGATTAAACCACTGGAAAGATTTTACAAGCTCCACTAGAATTATATCGATAAAATGATGTTTCCTAAGATGATTGTTTTCGTGCTTTATAATTTCTTCAACATCACTGCTGTCAAGGTTAGAATTCAGAAATATATATCCCATTGCTGAAAACCCTGATGTATTGAAGCTATGGAACCTGATAATATCCTGGTTCCTTCCTGTCTGTTTCTGACAATAAGAAATAGCAGGTTTGCAAGGTTGGTTATTAATTTAAGAATAAAATGACAACACCTGTTATATATATAATGAATATTACCTGCCCTGTATCAAATTTACCAAACCATAAACCTGTTTGGATATTCTCATGTGCTTCAGCTGAAATGAATACCTCATTGAGCACTATTCCTAAATATTGTCCAGAGGTCTGGAAGTATGGATAGTAATTGCCGGAAGAATTAATGATGCAAACAGAGCTGTAAGGATAAAAGACCTGTTCCTTCTGTAACTGGTATCTCTGCTAAGAAGGATAAGATAAACCAAGTAAA
>CAWJDT010000008.1:0-19628 GCA_963841735.1 uncultured Actinomycetes bacterium
AGACCTGCGCTGGGAAGAGCTGAGCGGCAGCAAGCCCCCCGCGGCGTACACGCTGGCGACACTCAGCAAGAGACTGAGCCATCTTCATGACGACCCGTGGCGGGGCTACTTCGAGTCGGCAAGCAGCCAAGCCCTGGAACAAGGCAGGGTCGACGGCCCGTCTGTATAATCTAGATAGCAAGACTTGATGGCCGACTAGAACGAGGCGGCCCAGAAGTCAAAGCGAACCAGGAGAGGTGATGTCTGGCTACCTGAACGGCAAGCAGACCCGCAACTGGCGTTTCTTAGCAATATTCTTGATGGCAGGGCTCCTAGGCTTCTTCGTCGCCGACTCAGCGACAGCGTCTACGACAGCCATCGATAGCGCGACAGCCGAACTGCAAGCACTCAGCAACCTGGTCGACCAGTTGAGCGACGAGCTCGACGTTGCGTCCGAAGAGTACAACTACGCCAACCAGCAGTACGAAGACGCCCAGACTGCCGCGGACGAAGCTACCGCCAACCTGAAGCAGGCCGAAGCGGACTTGGTCGCGGCTCGTGAACGTCTCTGCGAGCGCCTGGTGAGCATCTATAAGACGGGCGATATCGGAGCGATCGACGCGCTGCTGAATGCCGAGAGCATCACCGAGGCCCTCAGTCTCATGGACGACTTCCGGTCGCTCGCCCAAGAGGACTCGCGGCTGGTCGAAGAGGTCCAGGGATACCGAGATCAACAGGCGGAGCTGCAGGCCGAACTCGATGAACAGCTGAAGCAACTCACGGAGTACAAGGCTCAGACGGCGGCAGCACAGGCGAAGGTGCAGGTTCAGCTCGAGAAGCAGCAGCAGGCGCTCAAGGGCAAAGAGACCCAGTTGGCTCAGCTCAAGAAGGCCGAAGCCGAGAGGCAGGCGCGCCTTGCAGAGCAGGCCAGGCAGTATCAGGTCTTCCTGGCCAGCCGGCCCGGTAAGGTCGTGTCCCTCGCCAAGAGCTATCTCGGGGTGCGCTACGTGTGGGCAGGCAGCAGTCCCAGTGGCTTCGATTGTTCTGGTCTGGTGAAGTATGTGTTCGGCAAGGTGGGGGTCTCACTCCCGCATTCAAGCCGACTGCAGTTCAACTACGGCACGCCGGTTTCCAAGAGCAATCTCAGGCCGGGCGACATAGTCTTCTTCTACAGCCCGATCCATCACGTCGGCATCTACATCGGCAACGGGAAGATGATCGACGCCACCGGCAACCGCGTGCAGATCAGCAACGTGTTCACCAGCAACTACGTGGGGGCGCGAAGGGTGCTCTGATCCGGCGGACCCTTCAGGCGCCCGCGGTGCGGACCCCTGTCCCAAAGAAGCGGCGCGTGGACGGCAGAAGGGCGAGTGTCAACACCGCCACTCCGAGAACACCCATGATCACCTGGAGCGTCAGACAGAGGCAGGTCGCCTGCTAGAACGCTTGTCGGAGACGCCACCCACCTCAACTCACCTTCCTTCCGAGCCCGTCACGCGCGGAAGCAAGGGCGCGGGCCAGCTCTTCCGGCCTCTGCGACCCGACCATTACCTTGCGCCCATCGCCGAGCACCAACTGCACGCCGCGATTCCCACTGGCGTTGTAGGCCACGTTACGTGTCGACCAGCCCTTGATGCCCCAACCTCCGTACTCTTTGATGGGGTTGTAGGTACGCACTGAAGCCTCGCGGATGTCGGCAAGGCAGATGGTCCTGCGTCCCAAGGGCCTGAAGCTGATGATCAACTGCTCCGTCGTGACCTTCGTGAGCAATCTGATGTTCCAGAAGAGCAGCGGCAACCCCACACCCGACATCGCCCACACCAGCCAACCCGCCCAGTCGGGCATGGGCTCATCGCCCAGCGGCTGCCCCAGTATCAATTGTTGTACCAACAGCCACCAGCCAAGCGCACCAACGCCCAGCACGATGATCCACACCCACCACTGACGGAACCGCTGCTCTTCGCGATAGGTGACATCCGTCTTACTCATCTGCTCTCCTTGTCCGCGTCACAACCCTGTCGGTCACCCCTCGGGCTCCGGGGGCATCTCCATCGCCGCCAATATGTCGCGCAGTTGCTCCAGTTGCGCATCACTCAAGCGCTCCAACATCACCCGCCCTTTGGCGAGGACTATCGACCCCACTTCTTCTATCAAAGCCGCGCCTTTATCGGTGACCGTGAGCAGTCGCACGCGCCGGTCCACGGGGTCTTCGTTCCGCTCCACCAGACCCCGGTCGACCAGTCGCTGGACTATCCCGGTGGCCACGTTGGCTTTCACACCCAGCGCCTCAGCTACCCTGCTGACCGCCACTTGCCCGCGGCCGAACACCACCGAGAACGCTCGAAGCTGCTGTAGGGTCAGGTCGTAGTCGAGAAGCGACACCGTCTCCTCGGGCAGACCGCCCGCGAGCAGACGCATCTCGAGAGCGCCGATGTCTTTTAGCAGCCGGTCACGATGGCTCACAGTGCTTCACCTCAGGCGAATAATCTATGACGCGTGCTATACTACGCCCCTCCGTCTCCTATCGATACTCGCACAAAAAAGGACCACATAGGTGAGGCTTAGGCAACTGATCATCAGAGCCATCGAGCGTCGAACTATCGTCCTCTTGCTGTTGGCGCTCGCCTTGTCAGGCCTGGCGGGCTGGAGCATCACCAAGACGACCATCGTGACCTCGCAGGACGCGTTCATCTCCACGGACAGTGAGGCATACCGCGGTTTCGAGGAGTACGGGCGGGCCTTCGGTGGGGACGCGCTCATCGTCCTCATACCGGGAGCGCCTCTGGACTTCGCGACACCCGAGGCTCTCGAAGGGTTCGCCCGGTTGGACAAGGCCCTCAGCGTCGATCCCCGTGTACTCTCTGTGATCGGTCCCACCACCCTGTTCGCGGCCGCGGCCGGGCAGGCAGGGGTCGACCGCGGTTCACCCGCCGCTGCCTTGGAGCTCGCGATGCAAGACGAGGCTCTGCTGGCTGAGTTGGCCCGCTTCTTTCCCGCTGGCCACGCGCTGGTAATAGTCCGCCTAGCAGGCGCGTTGAGCACAGACGAACAGGCGGCTGCCGCCACTTTCGTCAGCGACACGGTGGCCGCCGACCCGTTCTCTTCCCAAGCCATCGTGGCCGGCAATCCCCGCTTGATGGGGGACATCAAACAAGCGATCTTCTCTGGTCTCGCTCAGTCGGGGGCTATAGCGGTCGTGCTCATGATCTTGGTGCTTTTCCTCGCCTTTCCAGCTCGTTGGCGGTTGCTCTCACTGCCACTGGTACTTCTCGGCGTCCTGTGGACTTTCGGGATCGCGGCCGTCGCTCATGTGCCCCTGACCCTGGTCACACTCGCCGGTCTGCCCATACTCATCGGCCTGGGGGTCGACTTCGGAGTCCAGTTCCACAACCGATACGAGGAGGAGATGAGACAGGGCCAGGATCCTCACAGTGCCCTGACCGCGGCGGTCTCCCACATAGCCCCCACGGTAGGCGTCGCTGTCGCGGTCATGATCCTCGGCTTCTTGACCCTGTTGATGTCTGCCGTCCCCGGGGTACGCGACTTCGGCGTCCTGCTCGCGATCGGAGCCGCTGTCCTGTTCGTTGTGTCCTTGTTCGTGCTCAACGCCTTCCTTCGCCGTTTCGACCGCCGGCCTCGGCTGCTGGGGGAAGCCGGCCCCGACGAAGGTCGTTGGAGACGCCTTCTGGAGAGAGACTGGCTCTATCTGGGGCGAACGCTCCCCCATGCCGCTCGGTGGTCACGACGGTTCTCGATACCGGTCATGACTGTCGCCGTGATCTTCGCCGTCCTGGGGTTGGTCGCAGACCGGGACCTCCCCGTCCAGACCGACATCGAGAAGCTCATCCCCTCAGACACGCCCGGCGTGGTAGCACTGAACCAGGCCCGAGCCATCGTTGGCAGCACTGTCGACCTGCCCTTCCTGGTGAAGGCTCCAGACGTGACCGCCCCGGAGTTCCTGGAGTGGCTGGCCGGCCTCCAGGCAGACATCATGGCCTCCAGCGCCGAGGTCACCGGCGCAGACAGTCTCGCCTCAGCCGTGGGCCTGCAGCCAGGAGGCCCCCCGCCTTCGTCGGAGGCCGTCCAGGAGAAGCTGGACGCGTTGCCGGCGCCGATACGCGAGGGTCTTGTCACTGCCGACAGGTCTGCTGCGTCGCTGACGTTCAGCCTGAGAGAGATGCGCACGGACACCATCAACGATCTTATCGACCAGATTGGAAGTTGCGACGACATCCCGGCGGGCGTCACTTTGACGCCTGGTGGCTTGACCACGCTGACCGCCAGGACCGTCCAAGCGTTCACAGTCAGACGAGGAGTCATAGAGATCACCGGCATCCTCGCGGTGCTCTTTGGACTCCTTCTGATCTACAGAGACTGGCGGCGAGCCCTCGTCGCAGTCGTACCCATCGCCCTCGTCACAGGGTGGTCTTCAGCGTTCATGTGGGTCACCGGGGTAGATCTCAATCCGCTCACTGCCGTGCTGGGTGCACTGGTCATAGCAGTGGGCACCGAGTTCACCGTACTCCTACTGGCGCGCTACTGGGAGGAGCGCGCCAAAGGCACAGGCCGTGACATGGCCATGGACCAAGCTGTCGCCAGGGTCGGCAAAGCCATCGCCGCTTCCGGCCTCACGGTCGCGGCCGGGTTCGGCGCGCTTGTCTTCTCGAAGTTCCCCGCGTTGCGGGACTTCGGGATAGTGGTGGTGGTAGATGTGGTCTTCGCCCTAGTGGCGACCGTCACCGTGGTGCCCGCCCTGATGCGCTGGCTCGACCGCGGCAGACTGCCTAGTCGTTCAGGATGAAGGTGACCTTCATCTGCACCCGGTACTCGGTGATCTTGCCATCCTCGACCAAGACCTCCTTGTTCTCTATCCACGCCGACTTGACGTTCATGAGCGTCTTGTTCGCCCTCTCGATTCCCACTTTCATCGCATCATCGAAACTCTTGGGCGAAGCCGCCTTGATCTCGGTCACTCGCGCTATGGACATGATGCACCCCTTTCTTACTTCACTCGGCCCACTATGAATCTGACGACTTGGCCGCCGGCGGCTGCTGGTCAGCTTGTTGCGCGCTCGCCGACTCCGAGACCTTCGCCTGCGACCCGCTGCTCTGCGGAGCCTGCGGGCTCGTCTCCTGCGACGCGGTCTGCGATGCGCCACCCTTAGGAGGCTGCGGAGTCGCCGACTTCCGAGCGCCGAGTACTATCAACAGGATGCCGAGGCCCAATAGGATCACGCCGCCGACCGTGATGCCTATGCCGATGGGCAACAGGATGTCGAAGCGGGCGCCGAGGCCGACATCTGCCCGAACAGGCGCAGAACCGTCAGCGTTCATGACCACGGCGGTCCAATTGCCGTCGACGATATCCCAATCAAGGGTCAGGGTGCCCGCACCTTCTTGTTCAGCCACCCAGAAGTCCTGGTCGCCGGGAGGTGTGGCCGGCATGCTGCCGTCCATGTGCCGGTACTTCACCGAACTCCAACCCCAGCCGAAGTCAGTGACCTCGTCGTAGTCCACCCCATCGAGATAACGGGACACGTCACTGCTCGGCCCGATGCCGACGAACAACTGCTCTCCGGCGGTCGCCTCGGCAGCGATGCGGATGGCCGCTCTGCCCCCTGTCGGCAACCAGCGGCCGGCCAACGGCCCCATGTTGAGCTCCACATCGGGGGTGACCAGAGCTGATCCGTTGGTGGACAGCACGCGGCTCGACGTTTGGAAGAAGCCATCACTGTCGCGCTGCGTGCCGTAATAGCCCAGAAGGACCCCGCCCGGCACCAGGAGCGCCAGCGCGAGAAGCACGACCAGGATACCCACCACCAAAGCTACGACCTTGCCTGCACGCATCTCGGCCTCCTCTACCTAAGTCGATCCTGACGTCCTCATGAGACGGATTGGGTTCTACCCTTGGAAGGCTTGGTATATGCGTTGGGCGTCGTCCGCCGGCTGCGATATGGTGGAGAGTATGAAAGAAGACCTCGACACACCATCCTCGGGCGGCCCATCGCGCCGAAAAGAGAACTCCCAGGCCAAGACGTCAGGCCCGGGCTCCCAGGCCCGTTTGGACGCCGACCCGGCCGCCGACTCGTTCGAGCAGCTGTCGCTGGACTCTACGGTCGTCGGGCCGGGCATGCGCAGCGAAGACCACTATGAGCGCGGAGACCGACTGAAGATCAAGGGTGAACGGGGAGTCTTCATCTACAAACACGCGAGCATCAGCAGATCTGGCCTGGTCAGTCTCCACCTGTCCGGAGCTGATGGCTCGCGGGCGGTGAGACCCGACCAGGTCTTGCCCATACGCAAGCGGTCGAAACGGTTCTAAAGGAGGGCGAGATGGACTACGAAGGACTACTCGAACTGGTGAAGAGCCGCAGAAGCATCCGCGCCTTCACCGATCAGCCCGTCTCTGATGAGGTGGTCACGAAGGTCGTCGAGGCGGCCCGCTGGGCACCGTCGGGCGCCAACTCGCAGCCCTGGGAGTTCATCGTCATCCGCGACCAGGCCACCAAGGATCAGATGGCCCAGTGGGGCAGGCAGCATCAAGAGCTCGTGCACGAGGCCGAGATGACCCGGCCCGAAGAGCTCCGCTGGCCATCGGCCGCGCGCCCCGTCAGTGACCCGGGCTTCAAGAACACCCCGGTGCTCATCCTAGCTGTCGGTGACCCAAGGGTCAGCCGGTCGTTCCCTCTGCTGACGTACATCGAGCGGGGCGACATGAACTTCATCTCGGGTCTTGCGAGCGCCTTTCTGTGTATGACCTTGGCCGCCACCAGCCTGGGTCTGGGCTGCCATTGGACAAGCATGGTGGCCGCGACGTATCCGTCGGCCAGGATCGCCGCTTTTCTGGGCATACCTGATGGGTACCACATATACGACATGCTCGGTCTGGGCTACCCGGCCATGGAGCCCAAGCCGCGAGCGGTGCGAGAGCTCGAGGCTCTCACCCATCACGAGCGCTACGATCCGAACAAGTACCGCACCGATGAGCAGATAAGGGAGTGGCTGGTGAGCCTGCGTCGGCAGCACTGAGAGAGCTGGGCGACAAAGGAGCGAAACCGGAGCCGGGAGGATAGCCATAGCGGCGCACGGCGTATCATTGAAGCCGACGACCACGGAGAGGCAGGCGAGTGACCTCATGACCAAGAAGAACGCCTTCTATGCACAGTCGGGCGGCGTGAGCGCAGTGATCAACGCGTCCGCATGCGGGGTCATCCAGACCGCCCGCGCCAACGCCGATAATATCGGCGCGGTGTTGGCCGGCCGCAACGGCATCATAGGGGCTCTGACCGAAGACCTCATCGACACCGTGCACGAGTCTGCCGCTGATATCGCCGCGCTGCGTCACACCCCTGCGGGAGCCTTCGGGTCGTGTCGCTACAAGCTCAAGAGCCTGGAAGACAGCAGGCGCGAATACGAGCGGCTGATCAAAGTCTTCGAGGCCCACGACATCGGCTACTTCTTCTACAACGGTGGCGGTGATTCCGCCGACACCTGCCTGAAGGTCTCACAACTCGCGGGGACCATGGGCGTGCCCATCCAAGCGATACATGTGCCCAAGACCGTGGACAACGACCTCCCCGTCACCGACAACTGTCCGGGCTTCGGGTCGGTGGCCAAGTACATCGCCGTGTCTGCCCGCGAAGCGAGCTTCGACGTCCGCTCCATGGCGGCGACATCCACCAAGGTCTTCGTGCTGGAGGTCATGGGCCGTCACGCCGGCTGGATAGCCGCGGCCGGCGGCCTCGCCTCCGACGCCGAGACAGAGATACCGGTGGTCATCCTGTTCCCAGAGGTCGCATTCGACAGGCAGCGGTTCATCACAAAGGTCGACTCGCTGGTCAAGGAGCATGGCTTCTGCACCGTCGTGGTCTCAGAAGGCGTCAAGGGTGACAACGGTAAGTTCCTCGCGGACCAAGGCTCTACTGATGCGTTCGGCCACGCGCAGTTGGGCGGCGTGGGGCCGGTGGTGGCCAATATCGTGAGGGAGAGCCTGGGGCTCAAGTACCACTGGGCCGTGGCCGACTACCTGCAGCGCTCGGCCCGTCACATCGCGTCCAAGACCGACGTTGAACAAGCATACGCGGTGGGTCGAGCGGCGGTGGAGATGGCGCTCGCGGGCAAGAACTCGGTGATGCCGGCGATCGCCCGCACGGCCTCCGACCCTTACGCTTGGGAGATAGGCGAAGCTGCGCTGTCTGAAGTGGCCAATGTCGAGAAGAAGATGCCGGCGGAGTTCATCAGCGCGGACGGCTTCGGCATAACCCCAGCCTGCCGGGAGTATCTGATCCCACTGATCCAAGGGGAGTCCTACCCACCCTACAAGGATGGACTGCCCGACTATGTGACGCTCAAGAACGTGGCCGTGCCGAAAAGACTGCCAGCGTTCGAGCTCTAGACCCTCAGAAATAGCGAGGCGACGGGCAGGTACCCTGCCCGTCGCCTCGACATCTCACCGAAGTCGTCTTCTCTTACATCTCGACCGGATATCCGGCTGCGACCCATGCGTCGTACTCGCCCGCCAGCCGATACACGTTGTCGAATCCGGCATCTACGAGAGCTTGGGCTCCGGCCCTGGACGCGCTCTCGCTGTGGCAGTAAACAAGGTAGGTGGCAGTGGGATCAAGGGATGGAATGGTAGCCGCCAGAGTCCCGTCGCCACCGTAGTAGTTGACCGCTCCCGGCAGATGCCCCTCTGCATACAGTGGCGAAACGTCGACGACGATCACGTCGGGCATCGTGTCGATGAGCGCCTTGGCCTGCTCGGGGGTCAGGTCGACGTACTCTCCCGCCATCGTCCCGGGGATGTCCACGCCGCCCATGGTGGTCTCAGTCGCGCCCATCGTGGTCTCAGTCGCCCCCGCGGTGGTCTCTGTCGGTGCCACGGTCGTCTCGGTGCTTGAGCTTCCGCACGCCGCCAAGGCGATTACCGCGAATCCCAATAGAAGGATGGCCAATGTCAGCAGGTTCCTCTTCATGAGCTTCTTTCTCCTCCCATACATTTCCCGCGCTACGCGCGGATGAGCACGAGCATCATCTTGAAGGGGGTCAGGGCCTCCAGCGCGTGAGGCACGTTGGCCGGCATGATGATCATCTGCCCCTCGCCGACCTCGTGCGCGACCCCATCGAGGGTGACTCGCACCCGGCCCTCGAGTGAGTGGACAAGCGCGTCGAATGGAGCGGTGTGTTCACTCAAGCCCTCCCCTTGATCGAACGCGAACACCGAGACCGTCCCCTGCGGCTTGCTGATCACCTCCCGGCTCACGACAGCACCGGGTTGCACCTCCACCAAAGAGGTCACTTCGACCTCTTGGCCGAGCACCAGCTCGGATGCTCTTGCCATGCTGTACCCCCTGCCCGTCGGTTGCGGCCCGGTGGACCCGCGCGCTCACTTCTGCGACGGGCTCGGACCTTCGAATTCGAACCCGTTGTCTCGGAGGATAGTGATCAGCTCCGGATACTCCTCGGTAAGGTCGTACAGGCTCTTGTTCAAGTCGAGGGACTTCAACTGCACACCTCCCATGAGGGGGTTATGTGTCAGTCGCCCTCGATCGAAACCTCTAGCGGAACTCCACCCTCACTCCCGGGTGCATCTGCTGGATGAGCTGGGCGATAGCGGTCCGTTGGTCTGGACCCTCCACCGTGTCGAGTTCGATTGTGCTGTCATCGCTCGCGACGCCGGCGGCTGTACTCGGGCGCGCGGCAGAAAGGAATCCTTCGACCCGCGCATAGTCCCAGCTGCCGTGTCCGCAGCAAGAGACCTCTACACAGGCGCTGCCCAGGGTGTAGATCACCCGTCGTCCAGCGTACTCGAGCGACCCCTCCTCCAGCGGCTGGTAGTATCCCCATGGGGCCTGGACCTCTCCGCCCATCTGCCCGCGCGAGTATGCGATCTTGGCCATCATCACCTCTGGTCTTATGCCGTGTCGAAGCTGATGACCCAATGATAGCGCCGAGGCGCGTATCTTAGCGATCACACCTGCGCGCGCAAGGTCCGGGGACGCAGGCGACCGGCCGATGATTACGGGCCAGCGTGTGTGGGAATACGCAAGCTCATCGGCCACGACGCGACCGAAGATTCAGCGAGGGTCTTAGATGAACATCACCGAGAGCGAGATGCACGGCCTTCCCCTCTTGTCGGTAGAGGGGGAGCTGGATCATTCCTCCAAGCAAGAGTTCCGGGAAGCCGTCGACTCGATTGTGCGCGGCGCATACCCGCCCCAGAACCTGCTCATAGATATGACCGACTGCGCGTACTTAGACAGCGCCGGTCTGGGTGTTCTCTTCTCCGCCTTAAGAGGACTGCCCGACAGCGGATGGTTGGGGCTCATCGGCGTCGCACCAGAGATCAAGCGCGTGCTCACCTACGCCGGACTCCTAGACGTCGCAAGGGTCCGCTTCTTCTCCTCCATGAACGACGCCGCCGCTTCACTGGCACGCGAGCCGTTGATGCCACTTGAGGCCGAGGCCGAACCGCCGGACTACAAACGCCCACTGGATGCTTGGGAGAGATGGGAGCACGGCGAACCTCTCTGAGCTTCTAGATGCGCTGTTTCTTGGCGGGCATCATCTGGGTATTACAACACCACCATTTGCACGAATCGTATAGATCGACCCCTGGGGGTGGCACATGGCCTCGTTGGACCCTGCGACCAAGGTCAGCAAAGAGTTGAAGGATCTGTTGAACGCCGCGATAGCTCGGGAGATCCAAGTATCAGTGCAGTACATGTGGCAGCACGTCCAAGCTGGAGGCGTGAAAGGCGTGGCGGTCGCCGACGAGTTCCGTTCGGTGGCCATCGCCGAGATGAAGCATGCCGAGATGATCGCGGAGCGGCTCTGGTACTTGGGAGAGACCCCGACCACCAAGCCTGCCCCCATCATCGTCGGGGACAACCTGAAGCAGTTCCTAGAGGTCGACACCAAGGCCGAGGTGGAAGCCATCGAGCTGTACCGCCAGATCATCGAACTGGCGCGCAAGGAGCATGACGTCACCACCGCGCACATGTTCGAAGGCATCCTCTCCGATGAGGAAGAGCACCACGACCTGTTCACCACCATGCTCGAGGAAGTCTAGGCCTGCATCGCGTAGACGCGCCCCTGCTGGGCGTCGCGGATATGACCAGTAGCGAGACGCCCGCCCCCGGCTCAAGCCGGGGGCGGGCGTCGTACAGGGAGGGTGTCGCACTAAGCTCGTGCGACATGCCGCGCACGTTCAGCCTATGGCTGGTCCTCCGCGCTCGCCTGTTCTGATACGCACGACCTCGACCAGATCTTGGACGAATATCTTGCCGTCTCCGATCTCGCCCGTGCGCGCTCCGTTCACGATGCCTTCGATGGTGGGCTCCAAGTAGTCATCGTTGACTGCGATCTCGAGCCTCGTCTTCTTGAGCAGGTTGACCTCCATCTTGACGCCCCGGTAGGTCTCCTCGTATCCCATCTGCTGGCCACAGCCGAGCGAGTTGGTGACCGACATCTTGGTGACGCCTTTCTCGAACAGCGCTCGCTTCACGTCGTCCAACTTCTCGGGCTGTATGTATGCGATCACTAGCTTCATCGTCTTTCCTCCTTGAGCCCGGTCGCTAGTTGGTAGTGAAGATCTGGAACCCGGCGTAAGCTTCCATGCCGTGCTCGCCAACATCCAGGCCACGTAGTTCCTCTTCGCGCGACACTCGCAGACCGACTGTCTTCTTGATCGCATAGAAGAGTATCAGGCCAAGACCGAAAGCCCATGCGAAGGCAGTCACCACACCGAGTGCCTGCACACCAAGCAGATGGGCGCCGCCGCCGTAGAACAATCCGCTGTCTACCGCAAACAGTCCCACCGCCAGGGTGCCCCATGCACCGCAGACGGCGTGCACACTCACGGCACCGACCGGGTCGTCCACCTTCAGCACCGTGTCGATGAAGCGGACGCTCAAGACCACGAGGGCACCGGCGACCGCGCCGAGTGCAATCGCGCCCCAGCCAGACACCGAGAAGCATCCGGCAGTGATGGCGACCAAGCCTGCCAGGGCGCCGTTCATTGTCATCGAGGCGTCGGGCTTCTTGGACATGATCCAGGAAGTCGCCAGAGCGACCACGGCGCCGGCACAAGCGGCTAAGTTTGTGGTCACCGCGATCCTGCCGATCTCACCGATTCCAGCGGTCGTGCTACCGGCGTTGAACCCGAACCATCCGAACCACAAGATGAAGACACCAAGGGCCGCAAGGGGGAGGTTGTGACCGGGGATGGCCTTGGGCTTGCCGTCCGGGCCGTACTTGCCGATGCGGGGACCGAGGATGATGGCGCCGGCCAAAGCCAGCCAGCCGCCGATGGAATGCACGACGGTGGATCCGGCGAAGTCGACGAAGCCCAGGTTCTCCAACCAACCGCCGCCGTCGCCCAGACTGCCCCAGGCCCAAGAACCGAAGACGGGATAGATGAAGGCGCAGATGACTACGCTGTAGATGAGGTATCCCTTGAACTTGGTCCGTCTCTGCCATGGCGCCCGAGACGATGGTGGCCGCGGTCGCTGCAAACACCGTCTGGAAGATCAAGAAGGTGAAGTTCCAGCCGCCCCCGGTCCAGTCGCTGCCCTCGCCGGCGAAACCACTGGTCCCGAAGAAGCCGTTGGTCACGCCGAACATCAGGCCGAAGCCGACCAGCCAGAAGACCAGGCTGCCGACGGAGAAGTCCATCAGGTTCTTCATGAGTATGTTGACCGCATTCTTGGCTCTTGTGAAGCCGGTCTCGACCATGGCGAAACCGGCCTGCATGAAGAACACCAAGAAAGCGGCCACGCACGTCCAGACTATGTCCAAGTTGGTCTGGACCTGTGCAGTAGCGTCTACGATAGAGGTAGCATCCAAGAGTCGCCTCCCTTCCTACGAAATGCGGACAATGAGCACAGCGCTGTTGACCACACTTTAGTGAAGATGAAGAGACCCAGTGCATGGCCCGATGTACAAGGCGGCGGGGGTCTTGTTGTACTTCTGTCCTTCTATCGGAAGTGCGACCCCGTCAGTCGACGGATGGCAGGGGCTTGCGTGGCGGATCCACGGCTATATGAGGTAGCCAGCGCTCGATCACCTTGGGTAGATGCCAGTTCGCTTTGCCCAGCACATGCATGAGTGCCGGCACCAATATCGTGCGCAGCACAAACGCGTCCAGGAAGACGGCTGTCGCCAGGCCGACCCCGAACTGGGCCACTATCCTGTCGCCTCCGAACACGAACGCTCCGAACACGCAGAACATGATGGCCGCTGCGGCGGTGATGATCCTTCCGGTCGCAGTCTGACCCATGATCACCGCCCGGCGATTGTCGCGCGTATCCACCCACTCCTCACGCATGCGACTGACCAAGAAGACCTGGTAGTCCATCGAGAGGCCGAAAAGCACCGCCAGCATCAGTACCGGCTGGAAGGCCTCCACCGGGCCGGCGCCACCTAGACCCAGCAGCTCCGAGCCCCAGCCCCACTGGAAGATGGCCACCACCACGCCGAAGCTGGCGGCGGCAGACAGCAGATTCATCAAGGCGGCAGTCAGAGGCACGACCCAACTGCGGAAAGCCAAGAACAGCAGCACGACCCCAAGCGAGACGATGATCGCGAGAAACAGCGGCAGCTTCGCAGTGATCACCCCTGCGAAGTCATCAGCGACCGCCGTGGAGCCACCCACCAGGACTTCCAGGCTGGTACCCCGCTCGGCGGCAGGTATCACGTCGCTTCGTAGGCGACCGATGAGTTCGCTGGTCTGCGAGTCTTGTGGTGAAGTGGTCGGGATCACCTGAATGACGCCCAGGGGTGAGCCCTCTGGATACGGATAGGCCTCCACCGCGGCCACGCCTGTGGTGCTGTCGAGCCGGACGGCCAACGCCTGCAGGGCCTCACTATCGGCGGGTGCACTCATCTGGGCGACCAGCAGCAGCGGACCGTTGGACCCCGGTCCAAAGCCCTCACTGAGCAAGTCGTAGGCTCTGCGAGGGGTGGCTGAGGCGGATTCGTTCCCGGCATCGGAGAACCCAAGGTTGAGTGACAAGAAGGGCACGGCCAGCAAAATCATGACAAGACCAGAGCTGACGGCGAGTATCGCCGGTCGCCTCGACACGTATCCTCCCAAACGGGCCCAGAAACCGTGCTGCGGCACCGGTCTCGGGCCGTCCTCGGCCAGTCGTCGGCGCTCGCGCCGGCTGAGGATGCGAGGACCCATGAGACCGAGCAAGGCCGGAAGCAGCGTCACTGCCGCCGCCAAGGTGAGCACCACCGCGAAGACTGTGGCGTAGGCCAGGCCGTTCAGAAGGTTGACGTTCAGTATCAGCAGTCCGAGCAGAGCCACACAGACAGTCGCCCCCGCGAACAGCACGGCTCGTCCGGCGGTATTGAGGGCCCCCACCGCGGCCTCCTCACAGGTTCGTCCCTCTTTGAGGCCCTGCCTGTGCCTGGTGACGATGAACAATGCGTAGTCGATGCCGACGCCCAAGCCCACCACCACCGCCATCGTCGGCGAGACCGAGTTGATACCCACGCCGTGAGACAGCAGATCTATGCCAAGAAGGGTCAGGCCCAAGGCGAAGCCGGCCGTCAGAAGAGGCAACAGCATGCCGAAGAACGACCCGAACGCCAACAGGATTATCACCGCGGCCGCACCCAGCCCGATTGCCGCGCTGCTCGACAGAGAGACGTCGGTGACTCCTTCGACGGCTTCTCCACCCATCTCTACCTGCAGTCCGGCACTGGAGGCACCCTGGGCCAGATCCATGAGGCCCACGATGTCCTCTTTGGGCAGATCTTCGGCTTTGCCGGTAAGCGTCACGGTAGCGAACGCCGTCTGCCCGTCTGCGCTCACCTGCGCGGCACCGGCCTCATCGTAGGGACTCACCACCTCGGCCACCGACGGCGATGCCGCCACCTCGGTCAAGAGGGCCTCCATGCGCGCCTCCACGGCGTCGTCGTACACATCCCCTTCGGACGTGTGCCAGACGACAGTCCCTGAGTCGCGCGACTGATCGGGCATGTACGCTTTGATAAGGTTGAACGCTTGGGTCGATTCCGCGCCCGGAAGGCTGAACGAATCGGAATAGGCACTGCCGAAGGCATGCCGAAAGCCAAAGACCAGAACTAGAACAGCGAGCCAAACGACGACGACGACTACGCGGTGCCGATAGCACCAGCGGGCAAGACCAGCCACAATGTCTCCTTGATACAACTACAACTTACTACGAGACAGCACAGCATGGTCCAACGGTTCCGCAAGCGCCCCCGCACCAACAAGGGCTGACTGTCGCGGGGGAGTATAGCGCTCACAGGTTATACTGCGTCGCAGATGGACGAGACGCTCGACTTCATGCGCCGGGAGCTCCGCTTCCGCTTAGGCTTGGCCGACGACCAGGTGACACTGGACAATGCCCGCTCGCTCTCACTTGCCTCCGACACCAGGGGGGTGGTCATCACCCTGGTCAATGTGGGGGTCAGCAACTATCAGGGCAGCGCCCTCAAGCAGCCTGGATGGCAAGACTTGGTCGAGCTGACCGTGCTCGTCTCGTTCCGCTTCCCCCACTACAAGACCAGCCTCACACAACTCGATCGCACCATGCAGCTGCTTCATGCCAAACCCGCTTACACACAGGCCGATGCGCATCCTGAGAATCCATTCCCGCAAGGGCTGGAGAGGGTCATGTTCACGCTGAAGCCCATGGATTTCGAGGCGCTCCGGCACATGTGGACGACACTGGGAGACGCGCAGGTGCCCTCGGTCGTATACAACGTGCGCATGATCCTCGCTCGAGAACACGTCTGACGTTTCGCGACCAGTCCTCGCGGGGCAACATATGCTCGAAAGGGGGGCGAGTCGTGAAGAAGATCGTGGTCCTGATGCTCCTGGTCGCCATGCTGACAAGCCTGCCTGTCCTGGCGGCGTGCGGATCCGGCGGCACGGACGTCGCGCCCGGCGGCGGCAGCTCGAAGACTGCCCCGACGACCGCGTCGACGAATGCGCCGGCCGACAAGACTTTCACCCAGAGTGAGCTCGCCCAGTACGATGGCCTGGATGGTCAGCCCGCCTACGTCGCCGTCGACGGGGTCGTCTACGACGTCTCGGCGAGCAGCTTGTGGCGCGAAGGGAGGCACATCACTTGCGCCCTGGGCGCTGTCGCCGGGAAAGACCTCACTTCGGTAATAGCCCAAGCTCCATCCAATATGCGCTCCCTGCTGCAGACGATGCCGGTCGTCGGCCACTTGGATCAGTAGTGGACGAAGCGGCCAAGATCGCCTGGCGGTCGCGCTAGCGGTCGTCTACCGGTACGCCGCGTTGCCGCGTGGGAAGCCGGCGGACTGAGATTTGGCAGGACACGCCGCCGACTTGGTACATTAGACTCTGCTGAGGCGCGGCGCTCCCGCGCCGCCACAGAAAGGAGAGTTGCACCATGGCTTGTTTCGTAGCCCCCGCGACCGTCGCCCTCGCGACCACAGCGGTACGCAAGGTCGTGCAGAAGAGAGAGGCAAAGGTAGCGACCGAGCACGCCGAGACGTCGGCTGCCGAGCTATCCGGCAAGTGGACTCAGAGACTGGGTTGGCTCAACACCATGCTGTGGGGCGGCACCATCATGCTGGTGCTCGACCACCTGATATCCGGCGAACTCACGTTCCAGCCGCCTTTTCTCACGGCATTGCAGACACCGGCACAAGTCGGTCCCATGCTCCGCGAGATCCTCGTGACCGGGGGAGCCATGACAGGGGCGGTGCTCGTGGTGTGGGCAGGCATGATCGTCGTGTCTGTGTTGCGAGTCAAGGCACGACTGGCCCACGAGGCGTAGCCGGCACGCCTTAGTGCCGAGCGAGGACCTCGCTCACCCGAAACTCCACGATCCGCCTTATCAGATCGGCCGGCAGCGGCTGGTCGAGAGGAAACTGGGCGGTGCCTTTGCCGGTCGCGCGCGACCCGAGCTCTTCTTTGAATGCCTGGATGCCGCCGGCACCCGGGTAGAGGCTCACGTGGCCCGCATACCCAGCGAAGTGGACCACGTGTTCGCCGGCAAGATCGTAGGTGGGTATTCCGTAGCTTATCGACTCAGTCGCCCCGGGCGCCGCTTGCCTGATGACCAAATGCATCTCCTTGAGAAGCGACTGGGCCTGAGCGGGTGCAGAGGCTATGTGCTCGTCCACCGATCGTGCTGCCATCCCCTTGTCCACCTGCCACCTCCCACTCCGCCGGTGCTGTATATACACGTGCTAGTCTACCGGGATGAAGTATGGCTCCAAACACCCCGCCGGCGCTCAGGCCGACACGCGTATCGCGGAGGCGCTGGAGAGGGTGGCAGACAACGGTCGCGTCACCTGCCCGCGGGCCCATGCCGTTGCTGCCGAGCTGAGGGTTCCGCCCGCCGAGGTCGGCAGGACGATGGACCTGCTCGAAATGCGCATCGTCGAATGCCAGATGGGCATATTCGGCTATCAGCCTGAGAAGAAGGTCTTGAAAGCGGCCGACACGATACCCACCGAGTTGCGTGACGGGCTGTTGAGCGCCGCTCCAGAAGGACGGATCTGCTGCGCCGACTGCTGGGGGCTCGCCGTCAGCCTGGGTATCGAGAAATCCGAGGTAGCCGCTGCCTGCGAGAGCCTGGGGCTCAAGATCAAGCCTTGCCAGCTGGGGGCCTTCTGAGCAAGAGCCCGGGTCGATAGGGTTCACCGCCCCCCTAACGGGGAAAGTGAAGGCACCAACCACACAGATGGGGTGCGATGAAGCAGAGAACAGAAGAACATGAGACGTTGATACAGGCGCAGGAAGACACGCCCCCGCGCTATCCCGGACAGCAAGGCTCCGGCGGCACCCGGCCCGGCGGTGGCACCAAGCCCGGCGGCACCCGGCCCGGTGGCACCCGGCCCGGCGGTGGCCGCACGCCGGGCACGCCCCCTCAAGGCCAGGGGGACGCCAATGGCGGGCAGCGGTTCAAGCAGCGGCACGCTTGGCATCTGGTCGCTTATTTGATCGTCGCCTTGGTCGCGCTGTATCTCTTCCAGCAGTTCTTGGTGGGGCCGCTGACCAGTTCCTCCACAGAGCTGTCGTACAACGATTTCAAGGCCAGGGTCACCAGCAGACAAGTGGCCTCGGTGCTGATCGGGCAGCAAGAGATCACCGGCACGCTCAAGGCCACGGGCACGAACTCGAGCGGAACCGCATTCCACACCTACTACGAGCCAGACGCCGATCCGAACTTGGTCTCTGACCTCCAGACCGCCGGCGTCACGTACTCGTTCTCAGCGCCGGCCAGCCCCGTCGGGGGGGTGCTTCTGAGTCTGCTGCCCTTCTTGCTGATAGGCGTGGTGTGGTACATCGTCTACAAGCGCATGGTGGGCCTGTCTGGGCGAGGCGGAGGTGCCGGCGGGATGTTCGGGGTGGGCAAGAGCAAGGCCACCAAGGTGGAGCCGGAGAAGGTCGGGGTCACCTTCAAGGATGTTGGTGGCGCAGATGAGGCCATCGCCGAGCTTCAGGAGATCATCCAGTTCCTCAAGACGCCAGAGCAGTTCGCGCGTCTGGGGGGGCGCATACCCAAGGGCGTCATGTTGGTGGGGCCCCCCGGCACGGGCAAGACCTTGCTGGCCAAGGCAACGGCCGGCGAAGCCGGCGTGGACTTCTTCGAGAGCAGCGGCTCCGAGTTCGTCGAGATGTTCGTGGGAGTCGGCGCGGCCCGGGTCCGCGACCTGTTCGAGCAGGCCCGCAAGTCGGCACCGGCGATAGTCTTCATCGACGAGATCGACGCCATCGGGCAGAGTCGCGGGGTCGGCCTGGGCCAAAGCGGCATGAACGACGAGCGGGAACAGACCCTCAATCAGCTGCTTGCGGAGATCGATGGCTTCAACACCGACTCGTCGCGCCCCGTGATCATCATGGCGGCCACCAACCGGCCGGAAGTGCTCGACAAAGCGCTGTTGCGCGCAGGTCGCTTCGACCGTCACGTGGAGGTTGGTAACCCCGATCTTATCGGCCGTGTGCAGATACTCAAGATCCACAGTAGGGACATCAAGCTGGCGAATGACTTCGACATCGAGCGAGCTGCTCGCATCACCCCCGGCTTCAGCGGCGCCGACCTGGCCAACGCCATCAACGAAGCCGCCTTGCTGGCTGCCCGGCGGAAGTCTAAGTCTGTGACCATCAAGGACTTCGAGATCGCGATGGAGAGGGTCGTAGCCGGTCTGGAGAAGAGGAGCCGGGTGATGAACCCGCAGGAGCGGAAGACCGTCGCCTACCACGAGTCCGGCCACGCCTTGATCGCGAGCGTGGTACCCCATGCAGACCCGGTGGCCAAGATCAGCATCATCCCCCATGCCCGCGGAGCCTTGGGCTTCGCTGTGCAGTGCCGGCGGAGCACCGCTACATCCTGACCGAGGACGACTGGCGGACCGGGTGGCGGTCATGCTGGGTGGCCGGGCCGCCGACCCAGGACCGTCTTCGGCGCCGCCATCGGCACGGGGGCCAGCGACACATCCGAGAAGGCCCACCGAGCTCGTGCGCCGCATGGTCACCAGTTCGGCATGAGCGACAAGTCGGGCTCGGTACGCTTACGCCGGCCAGCGGCTCCAATACATGGGTGAGCGGTTTGCAGAGCGACGGGCAGGTGCGCCCACATACTCAGGAGGTGATCGACGGCGAGGGTCGAGCGCATCGTCACCGAGCAGTA